>NZ_JBDGKS010000001.1:0-2973827 GCF_057656255.1 Luteimonas sp. Soil_N_1 | reverse complement strand
CGAAGGTCTGCGCTTCGCGATTCGCGAAGGCGGCCGTACCGTCGGCGCCGGCGTGGTGGCCAAGATCCTCAAGTGATGCATCGGCATCCGGGCGCGCCTCGCGTGCCCGGGTGTCGACACCGCGTCCGCTTCTGCGACGCTGAAGCGGAAGGGAGGGTCGCCCTAGTGGCTCTTCCGGTGCGCGGGGGGCGGGGCTTGCGCCCACCCCGGTATACCCGCTATGATGCAAGACCCTCGCGGGCAGGCCTTCATCGGATGTCCGCGAAATCGCGAAATGAGGTGCAGGATGCCCTCGTCTTCGCCAGACACGGAAATGTCGCGAGGCTGTGCTCCACCCGTTCCGGAAATGTCCGGAGCACGAAGGGATGGAGCGGATCACCGCGTCTGAATTTCTGATGTCTGGGCGGATCGGGAAACCGGTCTGCCTTTTGTTTTACAGGGAACGGCCCCGGGGCGCGGGTGAATGCCTCGGACAGCCACGAATCAATGGGGTTCTGCGCACCCAGCCGCAGGCCCGTCGCTCTTTCAACCAAGGATATTTCCGTCATGACGGACCAAAAAATCCGGATCCGCCTCAAGGCATTCGATCACCGCCTGATCGATCGCTCGGCAAGCGAGATCGTCGAGACCGCGAAGCGTACCGGTGCACAGGTGCGCGGCCCGATCCCGCTGCCGACCAAGATCGAGCGTTACACCATCCTGACGTCGCCGCACGTCGACAAGGATGCGCGTGACCAGTACGAGACCCGCACGCACAAGCGCGTGCTGGACATCGTCGACCCGAACGACAAGACCGTTGATGCGCTGATGAAGCTTGAGCTCGCAGCCGGCGTCGACGTCCAGATCAAGCTGACCTGAGGACCGCACCATGACCGCGAAGATTCATTCGTTGGGCATCGTCGGCCGTAAGGCCGGCATGAGCCGAGTGTTCACCGAAGACGGCAAGTCCGTGCCGGTGACGCTGATCGAGGCAACCCCGAACCGCATCACCCAGATCAAGACCGTCGAGACCGACGGTTACAGCGCCGTGCAGATCACCGCAGGCGTCAAGCGCGCATCGCTGCTCAACAAGCCGGAAACCGGTCACCTCGCCAAGGCGAAGGTCGAAGCCGGTCGCGGCCTGTGGGAGCTCCGCGTGGCCGACGACAAGATCGCCGACTTCAGCGTCGGTGGCGAGATCAAGGCCGACATCTTCGAAGTGGGCCAGATCGTCGACGTCCAGGGCGTCACGAAGGGCAAGGGCTTCCAGGGCACGATCAAGCGCTGGAACTTCAAGATGGGCGACGCGACGCACGGTAACTCGCTGTCGCACCGCCAGCCGGGTTCGCTCGGTCAGCGCCAGACGCCGGGCCGCGTGTTTCCGGGCAAGAAGATGTCCGGCCACATGGGTGCCGACGTCCAGACCACGCAGCGCCTGCAGATCGTGCAGGTCGACGCCGAGCGCGGCCTGATCGCCGTCAAGGGCGCCGTACCTGGCGCGCCGGGCGGTGACGTGATCGTGCGTCCGTCGAGCAAGGCATAAGGAGTAGCACGATGGAACTCGCAATCAACAACAGCAGCACGAAGCTGTCGGTCTCCGACGAAGTCTTCGGCCGCGAATTCAGCGAAAACCTGGTCCACCAGGTCGTCGTTGCCTATCGCAACGCCGGTCGCGCTGGCACCAAGGCGCAGAAGACGCGCTCTGAAGTCAACGGCACGACCAAGAAGTCGAAGAAGCAGAAGGGCGGCGGTGCGCGTCACGGCGCGCTGACGGCTCCGATCTTCGTTGGCGGTGGCGTGACCTTCGCGGCCAAGCCGCGCAGCTTCGAGCAGAAGGTCAATCGCAAGATGTACCGCGCGGCGATGTCGGCGATCCTGTCCGAACTCAACCGCCAGGGCCGTCTGACCGTCGTCGAGACGTTCGACCTCTCCGAGACCAAGACCAGCGGCATGGTCGCCAAGCTCAAGGAATTCGATCTGGGCAAGCGCCCGCTGATCGTGACCGAAGACGCTTCGGAGCACCTGTACCTGTCGGCACGCAACCTGCCGTACGTCGAGATCCGCGACGTGCAGGGTCTGGATCCGGTCGCGCTGGTCGGCGCCGATACCGTGCTGATCACCACCGATGCGGTGAAGAAGATCGAGGAGTGGCTGGCATGAACGACGCCAAGCTCTATGAAGTGATCCGTGCGCCGCGTGTGTCCGAAAAGACCGCGCGCCTGCAGGAAGTGTCCAACCAGTACGCGTTCGAAGTCTCGACGGTCGCCACCAAGGCCGACATCAAGGCTGCGATCGAGAAGCTGTTCGACGTCAAGGTCGAGGCCGTCAATGTGTTGAACGTGAAGGGCAAGAACAAGTCCTTCCGTCAGCGCCAGGGCAGCCGCGGTGACTGGCGCAAGGCCTACGTGAAGCTGGCCGACGGCCAGTCGATCGACGTCATGAACGCGAAGGTCTGAGGAAGCCCCGATGCCATTGATGAAGTTCAAGCCCACTTCGCCCGGCCGCCGTTCCGCGGTCCGCGTCGTGCACCCCGATCTGCACAAGGGTGCTCCGCACGCTGCGCTGGTCGAGAAGAAGACCAACACCGGTGGTCGCAACCACCACGGCCGCATTACCACCCGTCACATCGGTGGTGGCCACAAGCAGCACTACCGCATCGTCGATTTCAAGCGGGACAAGGAAGGCATTCCGGCGCGCGTCGAGCGCATCGAATATGACCCGAACCGTACCGCCCACATCGCGCTGCTGTGCTATGTCGACGGCGAGCGCCGTTACATCATCGCGCCGAAGGGCCTGAAGGCCGGCGACCAGGTGATCTCCGGTTCGGATGCCCCGATCAAGACGGGCAACACGCTGCCGCTGCGCAACATCCCGGTCGGTTCGACGATCCACTGCATCGAGATGAAGCCGGGCAAGGGTGCGCAGATCGCGCGCGCCGCCGGTGCCGGCGTGCAGCTGGTGTCGCGCGAAGGCGTCTACGCCACCGTGCGTCTGCGTTCGGGCGAAGTGCGTCGCGTGCCGTCCGAGTGCCGCGCCACGATCGGCGAGGTCAGCAACGACGAGCACAGCCTCGAGAAGCTGGGCAAGGCCGGTGCGAAGCGCTGGCGCGGCGTCAAGCCGACCGTCCGCGGTGCGGCCATGAACCCGGTCGACCATCCGCACGGCGGTGGTGAGGCCAAGGCCGGTCAGGGCAACCCGCACCCGGTTACGCCCTGGGGTGTCCCGACCAAGGGCTACAAGACCCGCCATAACAAGCGGACGCAGCAGTTCATCGTGCGCGATCGCAGGAGCTGATAGACCATGGCACGTTCACTCAAGAAGGGTCCGTTCGTCGACCACCACCTCGTCAAGAAGGTGGAAGCCGCGGGCGCCAACACCAAGAAGCCGATCAAGACCTGGTCGCGTCGCTCGATGGTTCTGCCGGACATGATCGGTTTCACCATCGCTATCCATAACGGCAAGAACCACGTCCCGGTGCTGGTCAACGAGAACATGGTTGGCCACAAGCTCGGCGAATTCGCGTTGACGCGGACCTTCAAGGGTCACGGCGGCGACAAGAAGTCGGGCAGGTAAGGAGCGCACAATGGACAAGGCAACGAAAGCCCGCCTCGAAGAGCAGAAGCGCGCTCGCACCGAGGTCAACAAGCGCACCGCGATCCTTCGCACCGCGCGCATCTCGCCGCAGAAGGCACGTCTGGTCGCTGACCAGGTCCGTGGCCTGCCGGTCGAACGCGCCGTCGGCCTGCTGAAGTTCTCGGACAAGAAAGCCGCTCACATGATCAAGAAGGTCGTCGAGTCGGCCATCGCCAACGCCGAGAACAACGCTGGCGCGGACGTCGACGAACTCACGATCGCCACCATCACGGTCGACGAAGGTCCGACGCTGAAGCGCTTCATGGCGCGCGCAAAGGGACGCGGTACCCGCATCCTCAAGCGCACCAGCCACATCACCGTCGTCGTGGGAGAGGGCAAGTAATATGGGTCACAAAGTTCATCCCATCGGCATCCGCCTCGGCATCGCCAAGGACTGGAACTCCAAGTGGTATGCCGGCAAGAAGGAATATGCCGACTACCTCGTCGCCGACCTGAAGGTCCGCGAGATGCTGCGCAAGCGTCTCGCTTCGGCCGGCATCAGCAAGATCCTGATCGAGCGTCCGGCAAAGACGGCGCGCGTGACGATCCACACCGCCCGTCCGGGCGTGGTGATCGGCAAGCGCGGCGAGGACATCGAGAAGCTGCGCAAGGACGTCAGCGACATGATGGGCGTTCCCGCGCACATCAACGTGACCGAGGTCCGCAAGCCGGAACTCGACGCGCAGCTGGTGGCCGAGTCGATCGCGCAGCAGCTCGAGCGTCGCATCATGTTCCGCCGCGCGATGAAGCGCGCTGTCGGTAACGCGATGCGCCTCGGCGCCCTGGGCATCAAGGTCAACGTCGCCGGCCGCCTCAACGGCGCCGAGATCGCACGTTCGGAGTGGTACCGCGAAGGTCGCGTGCCGTTGCACACCCTCCGCGCCGACGTCGACTACGGCTTCGCCGAAGCCAAGACGACCTACGGGATCATCGGCATCAAGACCTGGATCTACAAGGGCGAAATCTTCGATTTCAGCCAGGTGGGCCAGGAGAAGCAGGACGACACGCCGCGTGGCGGAGACCGTGGTGATCGCAATGACCGCGATCGTCGGGGTCCGCGTCGCGAGCGCGAGGCGAGGGACTAATCATGTTGCAACCCAAGCGAACCAAATACCGCAAGATGCACAAGGGCCGTAACGACGGCCTGGCATGGAGCGGCAACGCAGTCAGCTTCGGCGAATTCGGTCTGCGGTCCACCGCAACCGGCCAGCTGACCGCACGTCAGATCGAAGCCGGTCGTCGTTCCATCAGCCGTCACGTCAAGCGCGGCGGCAAGATGTGGATCCGCGTGTTCCCGGACAAGCCGATCACCAAGAAGCCGATCGAAGTCCGAATGGGCTCCGGCAAGGGCAGCGTCGAGTACTGGGTCGCGCAGATCCAGCCCGGCCGCATGATCTTCGAGATCGAGGGTGTCGAGGAGGAGGTGGCGCGTGAAGCGTTCCGCCTGGCCGCCGCGAAGCTGTCGGTCACCACCCAATTCGTGACCCGGACGGTGCGCTGATGGCTACGACGAAGGAACTCCGCGAGAAGTCGGTCGAGGATTTGCAGTCGCATCTCCTCGAGCTGCACAAGGAGCGTTTCTCGCTCCGCATGCAGAAGGCCACTGGCCAGCTGACCAAGACGCATGACACCCGTCGGGTGCGCCGCGAGATTGCGCGCGTGAACACCCTGATCGGTCAGAAGAAGTAAGGACCCGACCATGAATACCGAAAAGAAGCAGCGTACGGTCCAGGGCCGCGTGGTCAGCAACAAGATGGACAAGACCGTCACCGTGCTGGTGGAGCGTCAGGTCAAGCACGCCCTGTACGGCAAGTACATCAAGCGTTCGACCAAGCTCCATGCCCACGATGCCGACAACGCGTGCCAGGAAGGCGACCTCGTGAAGGTCGTCGAGATTGCACCGATGTCCAAGACCAAGAACTGGCGGGTGGCGGAAATCGTCACGCGCGCCGCCGAATAACGAGGAGGGCATACCATGATCCAGATGCAGAGCCACCTCGATGTGGCGGACAACAGCGGTGCCAAGGAAGTGATGTGCATCAAGGTGCTGGGCGGCTCGAAGCGCCGTTACGCCGGCATCGGCGACATCATCAAGGTGTCCATCAAGGAAGCGATTCCGCGTGGCAAGGTCAAGAAGGGCGAGGTCTATGACGCCGTCGTGGTGCGTACCCGCAAGGGTGTGCGCCGTCCCGACGGTTCGTTGATCCGCTTCGACGGCAATGCCGCGGTGTTGCTCAACAACAAGCAGGAGCCGATCGGCACCCGCATCTTCGGGCCCGTGACCCGTGAACTGCGTTCCGAGAAGTTCATGAAGATCGTCTCGCTCGCGCCTGAAGTGCTCTGAGCGGAGAAACGAAAATGGCTAATCGAATCAAGAAGGGCGACCACGTGATCGTGATCGCCGGCAAGGACAAGGGCAAGCGTGGTGACGTGGTGCGCGTGGTCGGCGAGAAGGTCGTCGTCTCGAACATCAACATCGTCAAGCGCCACACCAAGCCGAACCCGCAGGCGGGTCAGGCCGGTGGCGTGGTCGAGCGCGAAGCGCCGATCCATGCTTCGAACGTGATGCCGTTCAACCCTGCCACCGGCAAGGGCGAGCGCATTGGAACCAAGACACTCGAGGATGGACGCACGCTGCGCGTGTTCCGCTCGAGCGGTGAGGCGCTCGACGCCTGAGGATGCTCAAAATGACGACCCGTCTCGAAAAGTTCTACAAGGATGAGGTGGTACCGAAGCTCATGGAGCAGTTCGGTTACGCCAACATCATGCAGGTCCCGCGCCTGAGCAAGATCACCATCAACATGGGCGTGGGCGAAGCTGCCGCGAACAAGAAGGTGCTCGAGAACGCAACCGCCGACCTGGCCAAGATCAGCGGCCAGAAGCCGCTGGTGACCAAGTCGCGCGTGTCGGTTGCCTCGTTCAAGATCCGCGATGGCTGGCCGATCGGCTGCAAGGTCACGCTGCGTCGCAATGGCATGTACGAGTTCTTCGACCGCCTGGTCAACGTCGCGCTGCCGCGCGTCCGCGACTTCCGTGGTGTGTCTGCCCGCTCGTTCGACGGTCGCGGCAACTACAACATGGGCGTGAAGGAACAGATCATCTTCCCGGAAATCGACTTCGACGCCGTCGACGCGATCCGCGGTATGGACATCGCCATCACCACGACCGCCCGTACCAACGAAGAAGCCAAGGCCCTGCTGGAAGCCTTCCGCTTCCCGTTCCGCAACTGATCCGAAGGCAGAGCATTTATGGCAAAGACGTCCATGATCAACCGCGAGGCCAAGCGTGCGAAGCTGGCCAAGCAGCATGCCGAAAAGCGTGAGGCGCTGAAGAAGATCATCAGCAGCCCGACCGCCGGCTACGAAGAGAAGGCCGACGCAGTGACCAAGCTGCAGAAGCTGCCGCGCGATTCGTCGCCGGCGCGCCAGACCACGCGATGCGCGCTTTCCGGCCGCCCGCGTGCCGTCTACAGCAAGTTCGGCCTGGGCCGCAACAAGCTGCGCGAAGCCACCATGCGTGGTGACGTGCCGGGCCTGCGCAAGGCCAGCTGGTAAGCGAGTCGTCTACAGGTCTGGCGTTCGCGCGCCGGACCTGTAGAATACCGCCCCTCACGCTGTACCCCGTCCGCTTGTGGGCGGGTCAAAAACTTGTGTTCGCGAAAGCGGATATCGGTGCACTCATAAGGTACTCATCATGAGCATGACTGATCCAATCGCCGACATGCTGGTCCGCATTCGCAATGCGGCCGCTGTTGGCAAGCAGACGGCGTCGATGCCGTCGTCCAAGATCAAGGTTGCGATCGCCACCGTCCTCAAGGACGAAGGCTACATCAGCGACTTCCGCGTGACCGAGAACGGCGCCAAGGCCGAACTCGAGATCGTTCTCAAGTATTACGAAGGCCGTCCGGTGATCGAGACCCTCAAGCGCTTCTCGCGTTCGGGTCTGCGCCAGTACCGCGGCAAGGATGCGCTCCCGAAGGTCCTCAACGGCCTGGGCGTCTCCATCATCTCCACCTCGAAGGGCATCATGACCGACGCGCAGGCACGCCAGCACGGCGTCGGCGGTGAAGTCCTGTGCTTCGTGGCTTAAGGGAGTAGCGCACAATGTCCCGAGTCGCCAAGAAGCCGATCGCCCTCCCGAAGGGCGTTGAGCTCAACATCCAGTCCGAACTTGTCAGCGTCAAGGGCCCGAAGGGCACCCTGAGCGTGGTCAAGCCGGCCGACATCGACGTCAAGATCGAGGACGGCAATGCGCTGCTCTCGTCCGAGGACGCGTCGCGCATCCCGCTGACCGGTACCCTCCGCGCCATCGTCGCCAACATGGTGCACGGCGTGTCGACCGGCTTCGAGCGCAAGCTCGAACTCGTCGGCGTCGGTTACCGTGCTGCGCTGCAGGGCAAGGACCTGAACCTGTCGCTGGGCTTTTCGCATCCGGTCGTGTTCCAGGCGCCGGAAGGCATCACCCTGAGCACGCCGACCCAGACCGAGATCCTGGTCCAGGGCGCGGACAAGCAGCTCGTCGGTCAGGTCGCTGCCAAGATCCGCGGATTCCGTCCGCCGGAGCCGTACAAGGGCAAGGGCGTGAAGTACTCCGACGAAACCATCATTCGCAAGGAAGCCAAGAAGGCCTAAGGCCTATCCGCTTTCCGGGGATCAAGATCATGAGCATCAAGAACACCGCCCGCCTGCGCCGCGCCAAGAGCACGCGTTCGCACATCCGTGTCCTCGGCGTGCCGCGCCTGTCGGTGCTGCGCACCGGCCAGCACATCTACGCCCAGCTGTTCAATTCGGATGGTTCCAAGGTGCTGGCTGCGGCCAACACCACGCAGGCCGACGTCAAGGACGGCCTGAAGAACGGCAAGAACGCCGACGCCGCCACCGCGGTGGGTCGCGCGATTGCAGAGAAGGCCAAGGCCGCGGGTATCGAGAAGGTCGCATTCGACCGCTCGGGCTACCGCTACCACGGTCGCATCAAGGCACTCGCCGACGCTGCCCGCGAGGGTGGTCTGCAGTTCTGATTCAAACGCTGTCGGCGCCGGGCCTCGTGTCCGGCGCCGCCTGACCTGCCGGCACGGGATGTGCCGGACGCCCGCGGCCTTATGTGCCGCGTCCGCGTTTCACCGATCCACTTCCCAACTCCAAGCGGCACAAGCCGTACATCCTTCTATCAATACAGGCAATCCAGATGGCAAACGAAAGGGATAACCGCGGCCGCGGTCGCGACCGTGAGGAACTCGACGACGGCATGATCGAGAAGCTGATCACGGTCAACCGGGTCAGCAAGACCGTCAAGGGCGGTCGCCAGTTCACGTTCACCGCGCTGACGGTGGTCGGCGACGGCAACGGCAAGGTCGGTTTCGGTTACGGCAAGGCGCGCGAAGTGCCGGTCGCGATCCAGAAGTCGATGGAGCAGGCCCGCAAGAACCAGAAGACTGTCGACCTCAACGGCAGCACCCTTTGGCACACGGTCAAGTCGCGCCACGGCGCTGCGAACGTGTTCATGCAGCCCGCGTCGGAAGGTACCGGCGTGATCGCCGGTGGCGCGATGCGCGCCGTGCTGGAAGCCGTCGGCGTCAAGGACGTGCTGGCCAAGGCCGTGGGTTCGCGTAATCCGATCAACCTCGTGCGCGCCACGATCCGCGGCCTCAACGAAATGCACTCGCCTGCGCAGATTGCTGCCAAGCGCGGCAAGAAGCTGGAGGATCTGATCAATGGCTAAGAAAGAAGCCACCGGCGGCACCGTCAAGGTGCGTCTGGTCAAGGGTCTGCGCGGTTCGCAGGCCAAGCACCGCCTTTCGGTGAAAGCACTCGGTCTGGGCAAGCTCAACGACGTGCGTGAACTGAAGGACAGCCCGCAGGTCCGTGGCCTGATCAACAAGGTCCACTACCTGGTCCAGGTCGAGGAATAATCGAAATGAAGCTCAACACTCTCAAGCCCGCACAGGGCGCCCGCACCGAGCGTACGCGCGTCGGTCGCGGTATCGGTTCGGGCCTGGGCAAGACCGCCGGCCGCGGCCACAAGGGTTCGTTCGCGCGCTCGGGCAAGGGCAAGATCAAGGCCGGCTTCGAAGGCGGCCAGATGCCGCTGCGCAAGCGTCTGCCGAAGGTCGGTTTCCGCTCCAAGCTGAAGCTCGATACCGCTGAAGTGATGCTCTACCAGCTCGACAAGCTCGACGGTGACGTCGACTTCGCCGCGCTGCGTGCCGCCAAGCTGGTGCCGAGCACCGCCAAGCGCGCGAAGATCGTCCTCAAGGGCGAGATCAGCAAGAAGCTCGTGCTCAAGGGCGTGCTGGCCACGGCCGGTGCCCGCGCGGCGATCGAAGCCGCTGGCGGCAAGGTCGAGGAGTAAGCCGGATGTCGCGAAGCGGCAGCGCAATGGGTGGGGTTGGTGCAGGGCTCGGTAAGTTTACCGAGCTCCGCCAGCGCCTGCTGTTCGTGCTCGGCGCATTGCTCGTCTATCGCATCGGGTGCTTCATTCCGGTGCCGGGCGTCAATCCCGAGGCCATGCTGCAGTTGATGGAGCAGCAGCAGGGCACCATCGTGGACATGTTCAACATGTTCTCCGGCGGTGCACTGTCGCGCTTCAGCCTGTTCGCGCTGAACGTGATTCCGTACATCTCGGCGTCGATCGTGATGCAGCTGCTGGTGCAGGTCGTGCCCAGCCTGAAGGCCATCCAGAAGGAAGGCGAGTCGGGCCGGCGCAGGATCACCCAGTGGTCGCGCATCGGTGCGATTCCGCTGGCCGTGTTCCAGTCGGCAGGTATCGCGGTCGCGTTGCAGAGCTCGGGTGCCAACAACGGCATTCCGGTGGTCTACGCGCCGGGCATGGGCTTCGTGCTCACCGCGATCATCGCGTTGACCGCAGGCACGATGTTCCTGGTGTGGCTCGGCGAGCAGGTGACGGAGCGCGGTATCGGCAACGGCATCTCGCTGATCATCTTCGCCGGTATCGTGGCGGGTCTTCCGGGCGCCGTGCTGGGCACGTTCGATTCGCTCCGCAGTGGCGACATGAGCCCGATCGCAGCGATCCTGCTGGTGATCGTGGTGCTGGCAGCGGTGTTTTTCGTGGTGTTCGTGGAACGTGGCCAGCGTCGCATCACGGTCAACTACGCACGTCGCCAGGGTGGCCGCAACGCGTACATGAACCAGAGCTCGTTCCTGCCGCTCAAGATCAACATGGCAGGCGTGATTCCGGCGATCTTCGCGTCGTCGATCATCATGTTCCCGGCAACGGTGACGACGTGGTTCGGCGAGGCGGCGGCGTCGGGTGGCTGGCAGCAGACGCTGCAGCGCATCGCGCAGGCGATCTCGCCGGGCGAGCCGCTCTATGTGCTGCTGTTCGGTGGCCTGATCGCGGGTTTCGCGTTCTTCTACACCGCGCTGGTCTTCAACAGCCAGGAAACGGCCGACAACCTGAAGAAGTCGGGCGCGCTGATCCCGGGCATCCGTCCGGGCAAGGCGACCGCCGACTACATCGACGGTGTGCTGACCCGCCTCACGGCAGTCGGCGCGGCCTATCTGGTGCTGGTCTGCCTGATGCCGGAGTTCATGCGTGCCGAGTTCGGCAGCTCCTTCCACTTCGGCGGCACCTCGCTGCTGATCGTGGTGGTGGTGATCATGGACTTCATCGCGCAGGTCCAGTCGCACCTGATGTCGCACCAGTACGAAAGCCTGCTGAAGAAGGCGAACCTCAAGGGTTCGCGCAGCGGCGGCGGCCTCGCAGGCCGTTGATGTTCTCCCGCCGGACGGCCTTGACGGTCGTCCGGCACGGTTCCCGCGGCATGGGTACTCCCCATGTCGCATCGCACCGCCCCATGGGGCGGTGCACGAAGTCCGGACCTACGCGCCGGACTTCAGATGGGCGACTCGCGCGGCGGTCTCGTGCGCGGGTGGTCCAGGAAGATCCGCACGCCAGAGTAGCGCGCGGGGCAGGCGAGGGGATTTCCCCGGAAGCTGCCGGTCCTGGACTGTCGCCGGAGCATGGGCACGCTCCCCATGCCGGGTTCACTGGCGCCTTGGCGCCGTGGGCTTCCTGAAACCACGAGGCCCTGCTATTATTTCTTGTTCCCTTTTGCCGGGATTGAACCCCTGGCAGCAAACCAGTTGGAGATCCGCGCATGGCGCGTATTGCAGGTGTGAACCTGCCTGCCCAGAAGCATGTCTGGGTTGGGCTTCAGAGCATCTACGGCATTGGCCGTACCCGTTCGAAGAAGGTCTGCGAAGCCGCAGGCGTCGCTTCGACCACGAAGATCCGCGATCTGTCCGAGCCCGAAGTCGAGCGTCTGCGCTCGGAAGTCGGCAAGTACGTGGTCGAGGGCGATCTGCGCCGCGAGATCGGCATGGCCATCAAGCGTCTGATGGACCTGTCGTGCTATCGCGGCCTGCGTCACCGTCGTGGTCTCCCGCTGCGTGGTCAGCGCACCCGGACCAATGCACGTACCCGTAAGGGTCCGCGCAAGGCCATCAGGAAGTAAGGAGCACAGCCATGGCCAAGCCCGCAGCAACCAAGACCAAGAAGAAGATCAAGCGCGTCGTCACCGACGGCATCGCGCATGTCCACGCTTCGTTCAACAACACGATCATCACGATCACCGACCGCCAGGGCAACGCGCTCTCGTGGGCGACCTCGGGAGGCGCGGGTTTCCGCGGCTCGCGCAAGTCGACCCCGTTCGCAGCCCAGGTCGCCGCAGAGAAGGCCGGCAAGGTCGCTCTCGATTACGGCGTCAAGTCGCTTGAAGTCCGCATCAAGGGCCCGGGTCCGGGTCGTGAGTCGGCCGTGCGCTCGCTGAACAACGTGGGCTACAAGATCATCAACATCATCGACGTGACGCCCATCCCGCACAACGGATGCCGCCCGCCGAAGAAGCGTCGCGTCTAAAGGAGCGATAAGAAATGGCTCGTTACATCGGTCCTACCTGTAAGCTCGCGCGCCGCGAAGGCGCCGACCTGTCCCTCAAGAGCCCGACCCGTGCGCTCGACTCGAAGTGCAAGCTGGAGCAGAAGCCCGGCCAGCACGGCGCCGGTACCGGCGCGCGTCGCAGCAAGCTGTCGGACTACGCCACCCAGCTTCGCGAGAAGCAGAAGGTCAAGCGTACCTACGGTCTGCTGGAGCGTCAGTTCCGCAACTACTACAAGAAGGCGTCGAACAAGAAGGGCAACACGGGTGAAAACCTGCTGCAGCTCCTCGAGACGCGTCTCGACAATGTCATCTACCGCATGGGCTTCGCGGTGACCCGTCCGGCCGCGCGCCAGCTGGTCTCGCACCGTGGTGTCACGGTGAACGGCCAGTCGGTCAACCTGCCGTCCTACCAGGTCAAGGCGGGCGACGCGATCGCGCTGTCGGAGAAGGCACAGAAGCAGCTTCGCGTGCAGGAAGCGCTGACCGTGTGGTCGACGATGGACCTGTCGCCGTCGTGGGTCGAGGTCGACTCGAAGGCATTCAGTGGTGTGTTCAAGGCGGTCCCCGATCGTGGTGACCTGCCGGCGGATATCAACGAAGCGCTGATCGTCGAGCTGTACTCGAAGTAATTCAACCAGGTGTCGCCGCACCCATACGTGCGGCGATCCTCAGGAGACACACACACATGACGGCAACCGCCAACCAGGTCCTGCGTCCGCGCGGTCCTCAGATCGAACGTCTCGCGGGCAACCGCGCGAAGGTCGTGATCGAGCCGCTGGAGCGTGGGTACGGGCACACGCTGGGCAACGCCCTGCGTCGCGTGCTGCTGTCGTCGATTCCGGGCTTCGCGATCACCGAAGTCGAGATCGACGGCGTGCTGCACGAGTACAGCACCATCGAGGGCCTGCAGGAAGACGTGCTGGAAGTCCTGCTGAACCTCAAGGATGTCGCCATCCGCATGGGCACCGGCGAAGCGTCCACGCTGTCGCTGTCGAAGTCGGGCCCGGGCGTCGTGACGGCCGCCGACATCAAGACCGACCACAACGTCGAGATCCTCAACGGCGAGCACGTGATCTGCAACCTGACCAAGGATGCGTCGATCAACATGCGTCTGAAGATCGAGCGCGGTTTCGGCTACCAGCCGGCCTCCGCACGTCGTCGTCCGGACGAGGAGACCCGCGCTATCGGTCGCCTGATGCTGGATGCGTCGTTCTCGCCGGTCCGTCGCGTGGCCTATGAAGTCGAAGCGGCCCGCGTCGAACAGCGCACCGACCTCGACAAGCTGGTTCTGGACATCGAAACCAACGGCACGATCGATGCCGAGGAAGCCGTGCGCACCGCCGCCGACATCCTCACCGACCAGCTGTCGGTGTTCGGCGACTTCACGCACCGCGATCGCGGCGCGGCGAAGCCGCAGGCACCGGGCGTCGACCCGATCCTGCTGCGTCCGATCGACGATCTGGAGCTGACGGTGCGTTCGGCCAACTGCCTCAAGGCCGAGAGCATCTACTACATCGGCGACCTGATCCAGAAGACCGAAGTCGAACTGCTCAAGACCCCGAACCTCGGCAAGAAGTCGTTGACCGAGATCAAGGAAGTCCTGGCGCAGCGCGGCCTGGCACTGGGCATGAAGCTCGAGAACTGGCCGCCGACCGGCGTGTCCGCTCACGGCATGCTCGGCTGATAGACCCGGAAGGCGTGCCCACGGGCACGCCTTCCGACCGTCGTGAGACAGGCCTCGAGGCCTGCCACGATTGCCGGTGAAGGACGACCGGTTCCGGACCATCCGCAGTCCAAGTACCAACGCCAGGACGGCGCCAACGCATCACACAGACCCACCATTCCCATCTGAAGGATCCATCCCATGCGCCACCAGAAAGCCGGTCGCAAGTTCAACCGCACCAGCGCCCATCGTGAAGCGATGTTCCGCAACATGGCCGCTTCGCTGATCAAGAGCGAACTCATCAAGACCACCCTGCCGAAGGCCAAGGAACTGCGTCGCGTCGCAGAGCCGCTGATCACCCTCGGCAAGGTCGACAGCGTCGCCAACCGTCGTCTCGCCTTCGCGCGTCTGCGCGACAAGGAAGCCGTCGGCACGCTGTTCACCACCGTCGGCCCGCGCTACAGCGCGCGTCCGGGCGGCTACCTGCGCATCCTCAAGTGCGGCTTCCGCGCCGGCGACAACGCGCCGATGGCGTACGTCGAGCTGGTCGATCGCCCGCAGGCGTCGGTCGAAGCCGAGTAATCCCGATCGTGACGACCTGCGCCACGCGCGCAGGTTCCCGTCGTCGATGGAACAAAGCCCCGGCATCCGCCGGGGTTTTTGTTTGCGCGGCGCGGGACGATAATCGCGAAACCCTATCGACGGTCTGCCCATGAATCCTGTCCGCTGGTCGTTTCGCACGCTGATGCTCGTCGGCGCCGTCGCCTGTTTCGCACTGATCGGCTTCGCGATCTATTCGCAGCTGCAGTGGGGTCTGGAGCCATGTCCGCTGTGCATTTTCCAGCGACTGGCCTTCGCGGCGCTCGGTGTGGTGCTGCTGGTCGCGGGCCTCCATGCGCCACGCGGACGCGGTGGCCGCACGGCCTACGGTCTGCTGGGCTTCGCAGCGGCCGCGGTCGGCATCGGCATCGCCGGACGTCATGTGTGGCTGCAGATGCATCCGCCGGGCTTCGCGACCTGCGGCGCACCGTTCGCCTTCATGCGCGAAACCATGGACACGCCCACGCTGATCCAGAAGGTGCTGACCGGCTCCGGCGACTGCGGCACCGTCGACTGGACCTTCCTCGGCCTGTCGATGCCGGCCTGGAGTCTGGTGTGGTTTCTGCTGCTGGCCGCGGTCGCATTGTTCGCCGGGCTGCGCACACGCCGCTGAGCGTTGCCTGCGTTGTGACGCAGGGCAGCAAACTGCGATGATGGCCGCCCGCGAGAGGAACACCCCATGTCGTCGTCCAACGAGCGCAGCCTGCATCCCGTGAACCTGCCCGAAAACTGGCAGCCGGAGAGCTGGCGCGCGCGCCCGGCCAAGCAGCTGCCCACCTATCCCGACCAGGCCGCGCTGGCCGCCGTGCAGGACGAGTTGCGTGCGCTGCCGCCGCTGGTGACGTCGTGGGAGATCCTCAGCCTCAAGCAGCAGCTGGCCGAGGCCCAGGAAGGCCGCCGTTTCCTGCTGCAGGGCGGCGACTGCGCCGAGAATTTCGGCGACTGTACGTCCGACGTCATCTCCAACCGGCTCAAGGTGTTGCTGCAGATGAGCCTGGTGCTCGTGCACGGGATGCGCCTGCCGGTGGTGCGCGTCGGCCGCTTCGCCGGCCAGTACGCGAAGCCGCGTTCGGCCGACACCGAGACGCGCGATGGCGTGACCCTGCCGTGCTACCGCGGCGACGTGGTCAACGCGCCGGCGTTCACGCCCGAGGCACGCATTCCCGATCCGCGTCGGATGGTGCGCGCGCATGCGCGATCGGCGATGACGATGAATTTCGTGCGTTCGCTGATCGACGGTGGTTTTGCCGATCTGCACCACCCCGAGTACTGGGGTCTGGAGTGGGTGGGTGAGTCGCCGCTGGCCGAGGAGTACCAGCGCATGGTCTCGGGTCTCGGCGACGCCGTGCGCTTCATGGAGACGCTGGCCGGCACGCAGGTGCACAACCTCAACCGCGTCGATTTCTACACCTCGCACGAAGCACTGCTGCTGCCTTACGAAGAAGCGAACACGCGTCAGGTGCCGCGCCAGTGGGGCTGGTTCAACCTCAGCACGCACTTCCCGTGGATCGGTGTGCGCACGGCGGCGCTCGACGGCGCGCACGTGGAGTACTTCCGCGGGCTGCGCAATCCGATCGGCGTCAAGGTCGGCCCGACCTCGACGGCTGACGAACTGCTGCGCCTGATCGACGTGCTCAATCCCGACGACGAGCCGGGCCGCCTGAGCCTGATCCACCGCATGGGTGCGACCCAGATCGCCGAACGCCTGCCGGCCCTGCTCGAGGCGGTGCGTCGCTCTGGCCGTCGCGTGCTGTGGATCTGCGATCCGATGCACGGCAATACCGAGTCGACCAGCAACGGCTACAAGACGCGCCGTTTCGACAACATCCGCAGCGAGATCGAGCAGGCGTTCGACCTGCACGCCGCGGCGGGCACGCGCCTGGGCGGTGTGCATCTGGAACTGACCGGCGAAGATGTCACCGAATGCATGGGCGGCGCGCGCGCCTTGACCGAAACCGATCTCGAGCGCGCCTACAAGAGCCAGGTCGACCCGCGTCTGAACTACGAGCAGGCGCTGGAGACGGCGATGCTGATCGTGCGCAAGCAGGTGCAGGTGGGTCGCGCCTCGGGCGTGACGTCCTGATCAATCCGCGCGGCGCTATACAAGTTCGGCGCCCATCTGGCGGAAGGTCTCGGCGACGCGGGGATTGTGGGCGACATCGAACGTGCCCGCGTCCACTGCCTCGATGATGCGCGCGCAGTCGCTCTGCGTCACCTCGCCGTCCGCGAACAGTGCCTGCTGCATGCGCGCGACGGTATCGCCGAATTCGGCTTTGCGCTGATCGTGGAACTGCACGCCCGCGGCGTGGCCCATACGCGTGGTGACGGCATTGCCCAGTGCGTGGATCCACAGGCTGCCGACGAGGAAGGGCTCGGCGTTGCGGCGTTCCCAGCCGGCCTGCGCCGCCCGCGCGCTCGGGCCGTCCGGCGCAGGCAATGCGCCGCACCAGTGCCCCAGCGTGACGTCGACGAACATGCCGTGCGTCATCAAAAGACCGGCCGCGGCGTTGCGTGCCTCGATCGTGTCGGTGGCCTGCACTGCGCCGCCGACGGCGGCCAGCAGCAACGCAAGTGCGCCTCGCGCACTGCGGGAAACGGGAGGTGCGGTCGTCATCGTCGCGTCCTGGCGTGCGGCGGAGTGCCGTCACACCAGTCTGGCGACGCCGTTGCCGGAGACGATGGGATCAGCCCGCGCTGCGGCGTCGGCGCAAGTCGCGCGCGAGCACCAGCACGATCATCAGGTTGAGCAGGAAAACACCCCAGGTCATCCAGTCCGGGTGCTGCCACAGCGCATAGATCTCGAACGGCAGATACGCGGCCGCGCCGATCACGCCCAGCCACGAGGCCCACGCGCGATGACCCCACAGACCCCAGCCTTCGAACAAGCGCATGACCGCGTAGATCACCGCGACGCCGATGGCGATGTGCAGCCGTTCCGGGGTGATCGCATCGAGCATGGCGGTGCCGCTGCGTTCGGCGTCGACACCGAAGCGTGCGAGTACGCGTTCGAGCTCGTGCTGCAGCGCGTCCGGGCCGATCGCCGCGAGGGCGCCGGCGACGAGCAGGGCGAAGACGCCCTTCGCGGCCTCGAACAGCGCGATCGCGCGCAGGCCTTTGTGGGTGTCGGTGCGATCGTCGGTCATCAGAACAGGGCGTCCTGTCGGGGTGGCTCGGGCAATGCCGCGCCGGTCAATGGCCACGCGCCGAGTGCGTCGTAGCGGCCACCGGGATTGAAGAGCAGCTCGAAAGTATCGACGACCAGTGCATCGCCGCTGCAGTCCACGGAATCGAGCCAGGGCTGCTGCGGCTGGTGTTTGTCGAGATAGGCCAGCGTGACATGCGGCTGATTCGTGACCTGTTCCGGTGCGGTGCCGCAGCGGCGGATCGCGTCGCGCGTCGCATCGCAGAGCGCCTGCAATTCGGGGCAGCTGTGCGGCAGTGCGACCACGGCGCCCGACTGCGGCCAGTAGGCGAGACGCTCGATCGTAAAGGCGTGCGCGGGTATACGAGCGGCGGCAGCGGCGAATGCAGCGTGCAAAGCCGGAGTGGTGAGGTGCGTGCCGTCACGGCCCACGAAACACAGCGTGACGTGCCACTGGTCGCTGCGCCGCACCTGCAAAGACGGCGCGTCCAAAGGACGCGCCGTCTGCAATCGTTGCGACACCGTCGCGAGCACTGCCCGGCCGTCGGCACTGGGCCGCCACGCCGGGAACAGCGCCTGGCTCACGCTGCGCGGGACGCGCGCTTGCGATCGCTCTCGGTCAGGAACTTCTTGCGCAGGCGGATTTCCTTCGGCGTGACTTCGACCAGCTCGTCGTCATCGATGAAGTCCAGCGCCTGTTCCAGCGAGAACTTGATCGCCGGGGTCAGCGCGATGGCATCGTCCTTGCCCGAAGCGCGCATGTTGGTCAGCGGCTTGGTCTTGATCGCGTTGACGGTCAGATCGTTGTCCTTGGAGTGGATACCGACCAGCTGACCCTCGTACACGTTGTCGCCTTCGGCGGCGAACAGCTTGCCGCGTTCCTGCAACGGGCCGAGCGAGTAGGCCGGCGTGGCGCCCGGCGCATTGGCGATCATCACGCCGTTGAGGCGCTTGGCGATCGCGCCGGTTTCCTTCGGGCCGTAACGGTCGAACACGTGGAACAGCAGACCGCCGCCCTGGGTCAGGGTCTTGAACTCGTTCTGGAAGCCGATCAGGCCACGGGCCGGGATCTCGTAGTCCAGACGCACGCGTCCCTTGCCGTCCGACTCCATGTTCTTCAGCTGGCCCTTGCGGATGCCGAGCTTCTCCATCACGCCGCCCTGGTGCTGCTCTTCGACGTCGACCACCAGCTGCTCGATCGGCTCCATCTGCTGGCCGTCGATCTCCTTGATGATGACTTCCGGGCGCGACACGGCCAGCTCGAAGCCTTCGCGGCGCATGTTCTCGATCAGCACCGAGAGGTGCAGTTCGCCGCGGCCGGAGACCAGGAACTTGTCCGCGTCTTCCAGCTGCTCGACCTTCAGCGCCACGTTGTGCACGGTCTCGCGCTCGAGGCGATCCTTCAGCTGGCGGCTGGTCAGGAACTTGCCGCCGGACAGATCCTTGTTGCCTGCGAACGGCGAGTTGTTGACCTGGAAGGTCATCGAGATCGTGGGCTCGTCGACGGTCAGGGCCGGCAGCGCTTCCGGGGTATCCAGCGCGCAGACGGTGTCGGAAATGGTCAGGTCCTGGATACCGGAGATGGCGACGATGTCACCGGCCTCGGCGGTGTCCTGCTCGATGCGCTCCAGGCCCAGGAAGCCGAGCACCTGCATCACCTTGCCCTGGCGCTTCTTGCCTTCACGGCTGATCACCGAGACCGGCATGTTCTTCTTCAGCGTGCCGCGCTGGATGCGGCCGATGCCGATCACGCCCACGAAGTTGTTGTAGTCCAGCTGGCTGATGCGCATCTGGAAGGCGCCGTCCGGGTCGACTTCCGGCATCGGTGCATGCTGCATGATCGCTTCGTACAGCGGGGTCATGTCGCCCGAGCGCGCGGCGTCGTCGAGGCTCGCGTAACCGTGCAGCGCCGAGGCGTAGACGATCGGGAAGTCGAGCTGCTCGTTGGTCGCGCCGAGCTTGTCGAACAGGTCGAACACCTGGTCGATCACCCAGTCCGGACGCGCGCCCGGACGGTCGATCTTGTTGACGACGACGATCGGCTTGAAGCCCATCGCGAACGCCTTCTGGGTCACGAAGCGCGTCTGCGGCATCGGGCCGTCCATCGCGTCGACCAGGATCAGCACAGTGTCCACCATCGACAGCACGCGCTCGACCTCGCCGCCGAAGTCGGCATGGCCCGGGGTGTCGACGATGTTGATGCGGTTGCCGTTCCAGGTGATCGCCGTGTTCTTGGCGAGGATCGTGATGCCACGTTCCTTTTCCTGGTCGTTGCTGTCCATCACGCGCTCGGCGAGCACGGTGCGCTCGGAGAGGGTGCCCGACTGCTTCAGCAGACAGTCGACGAGGGTGGTCTTGCCGTGGTCGACGTGGGCGACGATGGCGATATTGCGCAGGCGTTCGATGGACATGGGCAAGGCTGCGCCAGAGTCGAAGACCGGGGCGCACAAGAGTCAGTGAAAGAGCCCAGCATTATACGGTGTTGCGCTGCCGCATGGCGGACCGCTTGAAACCGGGTATTGAAACCGCGTGCCGGAAGCCACATGTCGCGGGTTCGTCGGCCTGCCGATGACTTTTCCCCTCCAACAGGATTCCTCATGTCCCTGAACGCCGTATTCGACACCGACCGTGGCCAGATCAACGTCGAGCTTTTCGCCGACAAGGCGCCGCTGACCGTTGCCAACTTCGTCAACCTGGCCCAGCGCGGCTTCTACGACGGCCTGAGCTTCCACCGCGTCATCGCCGACTTCATGGTCCAGGGCGGCTGCCCCGAAGGTTCCGGCCGTGGCGGCCCCGGCTACAAGTTCGAAGACGAGACCAACAACGGCGTCAAGCACGACCGTGGTGTGCTGTCGATGGCGAACGCGGGCCCGAACACCAACGGCAGCCAGTTCTTCATCACCCACATCAAGACCGACTGGCTGGACGGCAAGCACACCGTGTTCGGCAAGGTCACCGAAGGTCTGGACGTGGTCGACGCGGTGAAGCAGGGCGATGCGATCAAGTCGATCAAGATCGTCGGCGACACCGAAGCGGTGCTGGCGGCCAAGGCCGACCGCGTCGCCGAGTGGAACAAGACGCTCGCTGCGTAAGCGACACTGACAGGCCGGCCATTCGCCGGCCTGTTTTCTTTTGGGGGAATGGAATGACCTCGAGCAGCAGGTGGTGGTGTGGTCTGGTGCTGGCGCTGGGCGTCGGCGCGCTGTCAGGGTGCGGGCCGTCCGCGCCCGATCCCGACATCGACGGCGTCGGCCCGGAGGCTGCGGCCACGCCGCAGGCGCAGGATCTCGAGCGCAGCCTCGAAGGCATCTGGAGCACCGGCGTTTCCAGCGGCGACGATGCCGAAACGATCTACGCCATCGAATGGCTGAGCGCCGGGGACCTGCGCATCCTGCGCGACGGCAGCTGGCTCGCCGGCACGGTCGAGGATGTCGATGTCGACAACCAGACGCTGGCCTTCCACATCACGCGCGAGAATGGCCCCGACGAGACCGTGACCCTGCGCAAGGTGCAGGACGCGGCATCCGGCGAGGGCTTCCACCTGCGCGTCACCTGGGCGCAGGGCCAGACCGAAACGCTGGGCTTCGTGCGCCGGCTGACCGATCGCGACCGGCAGGAGATCGTGCTGGAAGTCCGCCAGAGCGCCGTGCTGCCCGAGGCGGTCGCGTGTGGCGGCGATGCACCGGCCGGCAGCCTGCGCGCGACGCTGGCCTGCAGCGAGAGCGAATTCGCCGAACTCGATCGCGGCCTGCGCACGCAACTGGTCGAACTGTCGGCGCGGTATCCCGATGGCGACCGCACGGCGGCCGCAGTCGTCCAGCAGCTCGATGCCTGCAAAACGCCCGAGTGCCTGCGCGACGCCTATGCGCAATGGCAAACCTATTTCGACGAGAACTACGACCTCGGCGACGTGCTCGATTACCTCTGAATCCGCGCCTCGCCGCGCGTCGCGCCGGCGGTCGCCACAGGGCTGCGTGGTACCATCTGCCGCCGAAAATCAGCGCTTCCGCCGCATTCCCGACGCTTCAAGAAGAGATTCCTCCGATGCCCCAGCTCGCCGCGCGGACCGCTCGCGCCAAGCCCAGCGCCATCATGCAGGTCGCCGAAAAGGCGAAGCGCCTGAAGGCCGAAGGCCGGGACATCATCAGCTTCTCGATCGGCGTGCCGAATTTCCTGCCCGGTCCGCATGTGTATGCGGCCGCGCGCGAGGCGCTCGATCACGACAGCGGCCAGTACGGCAGTAACCGCGGCAGTGACGCGCTGCTCGATGCGTTCATCGGCCATCTCGATCGCATCGGCCTGCCGGGCTACACCCGCGCGCACTGCGCCAGCGGCATCGGCGCCAAGCACATCCTCTACACGCTGGCCGAAGTGCTGCTCGACGAAGGCGACGGCTTCGCGTTCGCCACGCCGTACTGGACGACGTATCTGGACATCGCCGAGATCGTCGGCGCCGACATCCAGCTGCTGCCGTGCCCGCCCGAACAGGATTACAAGCTGACCCCGGCGCAGCTCGATGCCGCGCTGGCGCGCAAGCCCAAGGTCTTCCTGTTCAACAATCCGTCGAACCCGACCGGCATGGTCTACACGCGCGACGAAATCGCCGCGCTGGCCGACGTGCTGGTGCGCCATCCGGATACGTGGATCGTCACCGACGACATCTACAACCGGATGGTCTTCGACGGCATCGGCTACCACAACGTCGTGCAGGCGCGGCCTGAACTGCGCGAGCGCACGATCTTCGTCGACTCGCTGTCCAAGACCTACGGCATGCCGGGCTGGCGCGTCGGCCTGCTGGCCGGGCCGGAGAATGTCGCGAAAGCCTTCGCGACGATGAACTCTAACCACATCACCAACGTGCCGGAAGTCGTGACCGCGGCCGCGGTCGCCGCGCTGTCCGGCCCGCAGGACGTGCCGACGGCGAAGTGCGCCGAATTCCAGGCGCGACGCGACGTGGTGATGGCGGCGCTGGCGGAGATTCCCGGCTTGGTCTGCCCCAAGCCCGCCGGCGCGTTCTACGTGTTTCCCGACATCAGCGTCGCGTTCGGCAAGTCGCACGGCGACCTGCGCATCGAAAACGACGTCGACCTGTGCAATGTGCTGCTCGAAACCAAGGGCGTGGCCTGTGTGCCGGGCTCGGCGTTCGGCGAGCCGCGCGCCTTGCGCATCAGCTATACCTGTCCCGAAGCGCAGCTCGCGCCCGGGCTGGCCCGCATCCGCGAATTCTTCGCGGAGCTGACCTGACCGGCCGGCCCCCGCCGACCGGATGCTTCCCACCCACGTGACCGTTTGAACGAACGAGAGGAATGACGATGAAGAAGCCCGTCCGTGTTGCCGTGACCGGCGCTGCCGGCCAGATCGGCTATGCGCTGCTGTTCCGGATCGCCTCCGGCGAAATGCTGGGCAAGGACCAGCCGGTGATCCTGCAGCTGCTCGAACTGCCGATCGACAAGGCACAGGCCGCGCTGAAGGGCGTGATCATGGAGCTCGAGGATTGCGCGTTCCCGCTGCTGGCCGATGTCGTCGGCACCGACGATCCGGAAGTCGCGTTCAAGGACGCCGACATCGCCCTGCTGGTCGGCGCGCGTCCGCGCGGCCCGGGCATGGAGCGCAAGGATCTGCTGCTCGAGAACGCCAAGATCTTCACCGCGCAGGGCGCGGCGTTGAACAAGGTGGCCTCGCGTGACGTCAAGGTGCTGGTGGTCGGCAACCCGGCCAACACCAATGCCTACATCGCCATGAAGTCGGCGCCGGATCTCAACCCGCGCAACTTCACCGCGATGCTGCGCCTCGACCACAACCGCGCGCTGAGCCAGCTGGCAACCAAGGCCGACGTGGCCGTGGGCGACATCGAAGGTCTGATCGTGTGGGGCAACCACAGCCCGACCATGTACCCGGACTACCGCTTCGCGACCGCGAACGGCCAGAACCTGAAGGACAAGGTCGGTGATGCCGACTGGAACGCCAACACCTTCATCCCGCAGGTCGGCAAGCGCGGCGCGGCGATCATCGAAGCGCGTGGGCTGTCCTCGGCCGCATCGGCTGCCAATGCCGCGATCGACCACATCCACGACTGGGTGCTGGGCAGCAACGGCAAGTGGGTGACGATGGGCGTGCCGTCCGACGGCAGCTACGGCATTCCCGAGGGCGTGATCTTCGGCTTCGCGGTGACCACCGAGAACGGCGAGTACACGCTGGTCAAGGACATCGAAGTCGACGACTTCAGTCAGAAGGCCATCGACAAGACGCTGGCCGAGCTCGAAGAAGAGCGCAGCGGCGTGGCGCATCTGCTGGCCTGAGCCCTGCAGCGCGTCGAGAGAAAGCCGGGCCTTGCGCCCGGCTTTTTCGTGGGCGCGCGCCGGCTGCAGCCGCGGGGTAGACCATTGTCGTAACGCATCCAGGCCGCGTGCGGACTAGCCTCGGGAATTCGCAACCGGAGGGTCGACATGGGCTACGAGGAATTCCACCGCCGCTCCATAGAAGACCCCGAAGGGTTCTGGGGCGAGCAGGCGCAGGCGATCCACTGGCACAAGGCGCCGGATCGGATCCTCGACTACTCGAATCCGCCGTTCCGCAAGTGGTTCGTCGGCGGCGAGACCAATCTCTGTTTCAACGCCGTCGACCGGCATCTCGAGGCGCGTGGCGACCAGCTCGCGCTCGTCGCGATCTCGACCGAAACCAACGAGACACGCGAGATCACCTACGCGCAGCTGTATCGCGAGGTCAACGATTTCGCCGCAGTGCTGAAAGCGCTCGGCGTCGGACGCGGCGATCGCGTCGTCATCTACATGCCGAACATGGCCGAGGCCGCGTTCGCGATGCTGGCCTGCGCGCGCATCGGCGCGGTGCACTCGGTGGTCTTCGGCGGATTCGCCGCGCACAACCTCGCGCTGCGCATCGACGATGCGAAGCCTGCGCTGCTGATCGCCGCCGATGCCGGCAGTCGCGGCGGCAAGGTGATCCCGTACAAGCCACTGGTCGATGCCGCCTGCGCGGAGGCGCAGTCGCCGCCCCCGCACGTGCTGATCGTCGATCGCGGCCTCGATCCCGGCTACGCGCGCGTCGAAGGGCGCGACGTCGATTACGCGACCATCCGCGCGCAGCACGCCGGCACCGATGTTCCGGTGGAATGGCTGGAATCCAACGAGCCGAGCTATCTGCTCTACACCTCCGGTACCACCGGGAAACCCAAGGGCGTGCAGCGCGATGTCGGCGGGTATGCGGTGGCGATGGCGCTGTCGATGTGGTCGATCTACGACATCCGCCCGGGGCAGGTGATGTTCACCACGTCCGACGTGGGCTGGGCGGTCGGGCATTCGTACAACGTCTACGGCCCGCTGATCGCAGGCGCGACGGTGATCCTCTATGAAGGCCTGCCCTTCAGTCCGGACGGCGGTATCTGGTGGAAGATCTGCGCCGACTACGGCGTGCGCACGATGTTCTCCTCGCCGACCGCGATCCGCGTGCTGAAGAAACAGGATGCGAAGTTCCTGTCCCAGTACGACCTGTCGAAACTCCAATACCTGTTCCTCGCCGGCGAGCCGCTCGACGAGCCCACTGCGAGCTGGATCAGCACCGGCCTCGGGGGCACGACGATCATCGACAACTACTGGCAGACCGAAACCGGCTGGCCGGTGCTGGCGCTGATGCCCGGCGTCGAACTCAAGCCGGTGAAGTTCGGCTCGCCCGGTCTGCCCACGCCGGGTTACGACCTGCGCGTGATCGATGAAGCGACCGGCGAACGCGTGCCGCCCGGCACCAAGGGTGTGCTGGTGATCCAGCCGCCGCTGCCGCCGGGCTGCATGACCACGGTGTGGAACGACGACGCGCGTTTCCTGTCGAGCTACTTCTCGCATTTCAAGGAACTGCTCTACAGCTCGCTGGACTGGGCGATCCAGGACGAGGACGGCTACACCTTCATCCTCGGCCGCACCGACGATGTCATCAACGTCGCCGGCCATCGCCTGGGCACACGCGAAATCGAGGAATCGGTGTCGAGCCATCCGGCCGTCGCCGAGGCCGCGGTGATCGGCGTCGCCGATGAGCTCAAGGGCCAGGTGCCGATCGTCTTCGTGACGCTCAAGCAGGCATCGGCGGATGCGGACGCGCAGCACGCGACCGCAGGCGAGATGATGCGCACCGTCGCCGACCAGCTCGGCGCCGTCGCGCGGCCGGCGCGGGTCTACGTGGTCAATGCGCTGCCGAAGACGCGCTCGGGGAAATTGCTGCGTCGGTCTCTGCAGGCGCTGGCGGAATCGCGTGATCCGGGCGATCTGTCGACGCTCGATGATCCCAATGCGCTTGAGGAAGTGCGCCGCGTTCTTGCGCGGGGCGCGGACGCGGGCTGAGCCTTCAGTCCGCGGGCGCGACGCCGGTGTAATGCGCGCGCGGGCGGATCAGCATGCCGAGTTCCTGCTGCTCCAGCGCGTGCGCCAGCCAGCCGGCGAGCCGGCCGGCGGCGAACATGCACAGCGCGGGCGTGGCCGGCAAACCGTGCACGAAACAGATCGCCGCGAGCATGCCGTCGATGTTGGGATGGCGGCCGCTGGTCTCGGCCGCGGAGTTGAGCACCGCTTCGACCTGCTGCATGCGTGCATCACCCGCGTGGCGTGCACGCAGCATCGCCAGCACTTCGGCGGCCCGCGGGTCGCCGTCGGGATACAACACGTGATGGAAGCCGGGCAGGTCGTCGCCGCGTTGCCAGCGCTCGGCCACGAAGGCAGCGGGCGAGGGCGCATCGCAGGCTTCGCGGATCAGCGCATGCGCACGCGCGGTCGCGCCGCCATGGCGCGGACCCGAAAGCGCCGCGAGTCCTGCGCAGACCGTCGCATGCAGGTGTGCGCCGGTGGACGCGACCACACGCGCGGCGAAGGCCGATACGTTGAGTTCGTGGTCTGCGCACAGCACCAGCGCCGCGCAGACGAGCTCGGCGAATGCCGCGTCGCCGGGACGCCAGGCGTCGGCGAGCAGTACGTGGACGGGGCGCGCATCCGGCGTGCCGGCCACCAGCAGTGCCGCGTTCTGGCGCAGCAACGTGGCCGCGACGCCACGCTTGGCCGCCGGCGCGGCGCTCAGCGAATGCCGCAGGTCCGGTGCGAGCAACGGGATCGCCGCCATCGCGCGTTCGATCGGCGGCAAGGTGGCATCGCCGGCGATCGCAGCGACGCGCGCGGGCCAGTCGCCGGTCGCAGCGTCGAAGGGATCGGCATCGCCGCAATCCCACAACAGCCGCGCGGTGTCTTCGAGCGTGGCGCCGCTGCGGACCATCGCGACCGCGGAACGCCCGCGGTAATACGGGCTGTCGGGCCGGATCAACGAGATCCGCGTCTCCATCACCGGCAGACCGCGATCGAGACTCTGCGCCGCACCGCGCGCCGCGCCGCGGCCTGCGCGCTTGCGCTGGGTCAGGCGTTCGACGTCCTGGCGCAGATACACCCGGCTGCGATGGTCGGCGCCGGGTCGCGACGCCAGCAGGCCGCGGCTGACGTAGGCGTAGAGCGTCGCGGTGCTGATGCCGAGCGCGGCGCAGGCCTGCGCCGCGGACATCAGGTCGCCATCGTTCGCATTCACAGTGAATCCCGATGTATTGATTTATTCGATCAAGATTGATCAACCATTCGGATGGTGCCAGATTGCACGCCATCGCGGTACACCGCAGCTCCGGAGTCGGATCCATGACCACGCTTTCCGCAGGCGCGAAATTCCGCGCCGCGCTCGCTGCCGAATCGCCGTTGCAGGTGATCGGTGCGATCAACGCCAACCACGCGCTGCTGGCCAAGCGCGCCGGCTTCCAGGCGATCTATCTGTCGGGTGGCGGCGTCGCCGCGGGCTCGCTGGGCCTGCCGGATCTGGGCATCAACACGCTCGAAGACGTGCTGATCGACGTGCGCCGCATCACCGATGTCTGCGACCTGCCGCTGCTGGTCGACATCGACACCGGCTTCGGCGCGAGCGCGTTCAACATCGAGCGCACCGTAAAGTCGCTGATCAAGGCCGGCGCGGCGGCGTGCCACATCGAGGACCAGGTGGGCGCCAAGCGCTGCGGCCATCGTCCGGGCAAGGAGATCGTGTCGCAAGGCGAGATGGTCGACCGGGTCAAGGCTGCGGCCGATGCGAAGATCGATCCCGATTTCTTCCTGATCGCGCGCACCGATGCGATCCAGGTCGACGGCGTCGATGCCGCGATCGAACGCGCGGTCGCGTGTGTCGAAGCCGGCGCCGACGGCATCTTCGCCGAGGCCGCCTACGACCTCGACACCTATCGCCGCTTCGTCGATGCGGTGAAGGTGCCGGTGCTCGCCAACATCACCGAGTTCGGCGCCACGCCGCTGTTTACGCGCGACGAGCTGGCGTCTGCGGGCGTCGCGATCCAGCTGTTCCCGCTGTCGGCGTTCCGCGCGGCGAACAAAGCCGCCGAAGCGGTGTACACCGCGGTGCGTCGCGACGGTTCGCAGCAGGCCGTCGTCGACACGATGCAGACCCGCGAGGAACTCTACGAGCGCATCGGCTATCACGCGTTCGAACAGCGGCTCGACGCGCTGTTCGCGTCCAATAAAAACTAAGCGACCCCTGATCTTTCATCCGTGCCTGCGGGCATCCAACGGAGATTCCAGATGAGCGACACCGCCACCACCGCCCCTGGCTTCAAGCCGAAGAAATCCGTCGCGCTGAGCGGCACGGCCGCCGGCAACACCGCGCTGTGCACCGTCGGCCGCAGCGGCAACGATCTGCACTACCGCGGCTACGACATTCTCGATCTCGCGCGCACCAGCGAGTTCGAGGAAATCGCCTATCTGCTGGTCCATGGCAAGCTGCCGACCGAAGCGGAACTGCGCGGCTACAAGGCCAAGCTGAAGTCGCTGCGCGGCATTCCGGCGGCAGTCAAGGCCGCGCTGGAAGAACTGCCGCCGTCGGCGCACCCGATGGATGTCATGCGCACCGGCGTGTCGGTGCTCGGCTGCGTGCAGCCGGAGAAGGACGACCACAACCATCCGGGCGCGCGCGACATCGCCGACAAGCTGATGGCCTGCCTCGGTTCGATGCTGCTGTACTGGTACCACTGGAGCCACAACGGTCGCGCGATCGACGTCGAAACCGATGACGATTCGATCGGCGGGCACTTCCTGCATCTGCTGCACGGGCATGAGCCGCGCGAGTCCTGGGTCAAGGCGATGCATACCTCGCTGATCCTGTACGCGGAGCACGAGTTCAACGCATCGACCTTCGCCTGCCGCGTCATCGCCGGCACCGGCAGCGACATGCACAGCGCGATCACCGGCGGCATCGGCGCGCTGCGCGGCCCCAAACACGGCGGTGCGAACGAAGTCGCGTTCGAAGTGCAGAAGCGCTACGACACGCCGGACGAAGCGGAAGCCGACATCAAGGCGCGCGTGGAGAAGAAGGAAGTGATCATCGGTTTCGGCCATCCGGTCTACACCGTCAGCGATCCGCGCAACGAAGTGATCAAGCAGGTCTCGAAGGAACTGTCGGACGAGGCGGGCAGCCGCAAGATGTACGACATCGCCGAACGCCTGGAAACGGTGATGTGGGACATCAAGAAGATGTTCCCGAACCTCGACTGGTTCAGCGCGGTGAGCTACCACATGATGGGCGTGCCGACGGCGATGTTCACGCCGCTGTTCGTGATCGCCCGCACCGCCGGCTGGAGCGCGCACGTCATCGAGCAGCGCATCGACGGCAAGATCATCCGTCCCAGCGCGCAGTACACCGGTCCTGAAGACCAGGCATTCGTGCCGATCGCAGAACGCAAGTAAGGCCGTCCTGCACCGGTCCCCGCACGCGCGGGGACCTCGCGTTTCCGCTCCTTTCGAATTGTTGAAGCCAGCCATGAACAGCCAGCACCGCAAACCCCTTCCCGGCACAAAGCTCGACTGGTTCGACGCGCGCGCGGCCGTCGACGCGCTCGCGCCCGGCGCGTACGACCGCATGTCCTACACCGCGCGCGTGCACGCCGAGAATCTGGTGCGGCGCTGCGAGCCGGCGCAGCTCGACAACGCGCTGCGGCAGCTGATCGAACTGCGGCAGGACATCGACTTTCCGTGGTATCCGGCGCGCGTGGTCTGTCACGACATCCTCGGCCAGACCGCGCTGGTGGATCTTGCCGGTCTGCGCGATGCGATCGCCGACCAGGGCGGCGATCCGGCGAAGGTCAATCCGGTGGTGCCGGTGCAGCTGATCGTCGATCACTCGCTGGCGGTGGAATGCGGCGGCTATGACCCGGATGCATTCGCGAAGAACCGCACCATCGAAGACCGTCGCAACGCCGACCGTTTCCACTTCATCGACTGGACCAAGCTCGCGTTCCACAACGTCGAGGTGATTCCGCCGGGCAACGGGATCATGCACCAGATCAATCTGGAGAAGATGTCACCGGTGGTCTACGTGCAGGACGGCGTCGCGTTTCCGGACACCTGCGTCGGCACCGACAGCCACACGCCGCACGTCGATGCGCTGGGCGTGATCGCGGTCGGCGTTGGCGGGCTGGAAGCCGAGAACGTCATGCTCGGCCGCGCGTCGTGGATGCGCACGCCGGAGATCGTCGGCGTCGAACTGTCAGGCCGTCCTGGCCCCGGCATCACCGCGACCGATGTCGTGCTGGCGCTCACCGAATTCCTGCGCAAGTCCAAGGTGGTCGGTGCGTATCTGGAATTCCGTGGACCCGGAGCGGCTGCGCTGTCGGTCGGCGATCGCGCGACGATCTCCAACATGGCGCCCGAGTACGGCGCGACCGCGGCGATGTTCTTCATCGACGACAACACGCTCGACTACCTGCGCCTGACCGGCCGCGAAGACACCCAGGTCGCGCTGGTCGAAACCTATGCGAAGGCCGCCGGCTTGTGGGCCGATTCGCTGGCCCGCGCCGAGTACGTGCGCACGCTGCATTTCGACCTGTCGAGCGTGGTGCGCAACATGGCCGGCCCGTCGAATCCGCACAAGCGTGTGGCGACCAGCGATCTCGCCGCCAGCGGCATCGCCGGCGCATGGGAGATGCCGACCGACGGCACCATGCCCGACGGCGCGGTGATCATCGCCGCGATCACCAGCTGCACGAACACCTCGAACCCGCGCAACGTCATCGCCGCTGCGTTGCTGGCGCGCAACGCGAACGCGCGCGGCCTCACGCGCAAGCCATGGGTCAAGAGCTCGCTCGCGCCGGGCTCCAAGGCCGTGCAGCTGTATCTCGAAGAAAGCGGCCTGCTGCCGGATCTCGAACAGCTCGGCTTCGGCATCGTTGCCTTCGCCTGCACCACCTGCAACGGCATGAGCGGCTCGCTGGATCCGGCAATCCAGCAGGAGATCATCGACCGCGACCTGTACGCGACCGCCGTGCTCAGCGGCAACCGCAATTTCGACGGCCGCATCCATCCCTACGCCAAGCAGGCCTTCCTCGCGTCGCCACCGCTGGTGATCGCCTATGCGATTGCCGGCACCGTGCGTTTCGACATCGAGAAGGACGTGCTGGGCATCGACCACGATGGCAACGCGGTTACGCTCAAGGATCTCTGGCCGTCGGATGAGGAGATCGACGCGGTGGTCAAGGCCAGCGTCAAGCCGGAGCAGTTCCGCGCCGTCTACGGCCCGATGTTCAAGCTGCACGTCGATACCGGCGAACGCGTCGCGCCGCTGTACGACTGGCGCGAGATGAGCACCTACATCCGCCGCCCGCCGTACTGGGAAGGTGCGCTGGCCGGCGCGCGCACGCTGACCGGCATGCGCCCGCTCGCGGTGCTCGGCGACAACATCACCACTGATCACCTGTCACCGTCGAACGCGATCATGGCCGACAGCGCAGCCGGCGAGTACCTCGCGAAGATGGGCGTGCCGGAAGAGGACTTCAATTCCTACGCGACCCATCGCGGCGATCATCTGACCGCGCAGCGCGCCACGTTTGCCAATCCGAAACTCGTCAATGAAATGGCGATCGTCGACGGCACGGTGCGCCAGGGCTCGCTGGCGCGCATCGAACCGGAAAGCCAGGTCGTGCGCATGTGGGAAGCGATCGAGACTTACATGGAGCGCAAGCAGCCGCTGGTGATCATCGCCGGCGCCGATTACGGGCAGGGCAGCTCGCGCGACTGGGCGGCCAAGGGCGTGCGTCTGGCGGGCGTGGAAGCGATCGTCGCCGAAGGCTTCGAGCGCATCCACCGTACCAACCTGATCGGCATGGGCGTGCTGCCGCTCGAATTCCAACCCGGCGTCACCCGCCTGACTCTCGGCATCGACGGCACCGAAACCTTCGACGTCACCGGCGAGCGCACCCCGCGCGCAATGCTGACGCTGGTGATCCACCGTCACGACGGCACGCAGCTGTCGGTGCCGGTGATCTGCCGCCTCGACACCGCGGAAGAAGTCTCGATCTACGAAGCCGGTGGTGTGCTGCAGCGGTTCGCGCAGGATTTTCTGGAGTCTTCGAAGGTCGCGTGACGCCGTGACGAAAGAACCTTTCTTGATGCTGATGGGGCGACCTCCACCGGATGTCGTCAGGCAGCTGACTGACATCGTGGAGGCCGCTGGACTCGTGCAGCGTCTAGGGCGCCGCTATTTCGATCCTGCCAATTCGCATCAGTCGTTCTCCAACAGGCACAAAGACGACGCGGTCGAGTTGGCGCGCATGATTGCGGTGGGAAATGCGATTCAGGCGCACGCGTTCGATCTTTCGCTCGATCGCATTGTCAGTACGGTCAAAGATCGGATCGACTGGCGGTTCGAATCCTCGAAAGGAAGGACGCCGGAGTTCGACGCAATGCTGAGGGCGGTGCGCGCGGCGTTCGACTGTGTGGATGGCATCCAGGACGAGGTGCAGCATGCGCCTCACGTCACGTTTGCCTATGGCGCGCCTGAGCGTCTGCGGACGCTGCACTTCCCTGCCGTCGCTTGGACGGTCGATCGAGTAGAGCTCGTCCGTCGGATGGAGCACCCTTACCGCTACGAGACGCTCGCGAGTTGGCCTTTGCTGCCCGCTTTGCGAGGCGCCGTGATTCAAGCACCGCTTTTCTGAGCACGGAACGACGATGACTTACATCCCCCAACTCCGCATCCCCGCCACCTACATGCGCGGTGGCACCTCCAAAGGCGTGTTCTTCCGCCTCGAAGACCTGCCTGCCGCCGCACAGGTGCCCAGCGCCGCACGCGATGCATTGCTGATGCGCGTGATCGGTTCGCCCGATCCCTATGCCAAGCACACCGACGGCATGGGCGGCGCGACGTCGTCCACCAGCAAGTGCGTGATCATCGGGCCCGCGTCGGTGCCGGATCACGATGTCGACTATCTCTACGGACAGGTCTCGATCGACAGCGCGTTCGTCGACTGGAGCGGCAACTGCGGCAACCTCAGCACCGCGGTCGGTCCGTTCGCGATCGCCAACGGCTTCATCGATGCATCCAGGATTCCGCACGATGGCACCGTCGCGGTGCGCGTGTGGCAGGCGAACATCGGCAAGACGATCATCGTGCACGTGCCGGTCGCGGGCGGGCATGTGCAGGAAACCGGCGATTTCGAACTCGACGGCGTGACGTTCCCGGCGGCGGAGATCGTGCTGGAATTCATCGATCCCGCCGACGAAGGCGAGGGTGATGGCGGCGGCGCGATGTTCCCGACCGGCCATCTCGTCGACGATCTCGACGTGCCGGGCGTCGGCACGCTGCGCGCGACGCTGATCAATGCCGGCATCCCGACGATCTTCGTCGACGCCGCGTCGATCGGATACACCGGCACCGAGCTGCAGGACGCGATCAACGGCGACGCGAAAGCGCTCGCGATGTTCGAGACGATCCGCGCACACGGCGCGGTGCGCATGGGGTTGATCAAAGATGTGTCGGAGGCGTCAAAGCGCCAGCACACGCCCAAGGTCGCATTCGTCGCGCCGCCGCGCGATCACGTGGTGTCGAGCGGCAAGGCGTTCGCCGCTGGTGATATCGATCTGCTGGTGCGCGCGCTGTCGATGGGCAAGCTGCACCACGCGATGATGGGCACGGCCGCGGTCGCGATCGGCACGGCGGCGGCGATCCCCGGCACGCTGGTGAATCTGGCCGCGGGCGGCGGCGCTCGCAGCTCGGTGCGCTTCGGGCATCCGTCCGGCACCTTGCGTGTGGGCGCCGAAGCGGTGGAAGTCGACGGCCAGTGGACCGTCGCCAAGGCGATCATGTCGCGTTCGGCACGCGTGCTGATGGAGGGTGCGATCCGCGTGCCGGGCGACACGCTGGGCTGATCCCGCAGCGACGCAACTCCATCGACGGCCCTTCATCGCCAACGTGTCGCGCGTCGCGGTTTCGACCTTGGTCTGACTGGTTCCAGGCCTCCCCGCGTGCAAGGGTCCATGCGGGGGACGGCCACGCCGTCAGTGGAAGGGGACGAAGCGATGGAGATCGCGATCGCGATACCCGCGAAGACCGACGCGGGTCGGGCGGAAATCGAAACGCGTGCGCAGCGCCTGCCGGCTGCACTGCGCTCGCTGCTGTTGCTCGTCGACGGTCAACGCGGCGCGCTGGAACTCGATGCCATCGCGCGCCGGCTGCATGCGCCGGCCAATGCACTCGAACAACTGGCGGCGCTCGGGCTGGTCACCGCATCGGGCGCAGGCGTCCCGCATCCGGCCGATGCCGCAACTTCGATCCACGAAGCGCGCAGCGACAGTGATGCGCAACGCCATCTGATTCTCTACGCATTGATGAACGATGCGACGCGCGCGCATCTCGGGCTCGTCGGCGGATATCTCACCCAGCTCAAGCTGGAGCGCGCCGACGATGCGGCCGCGCTCGAAGCACTGTTGCCGATGCTGCAGACGGCGCTCACCAAGGCGCGCGATGCGCGCGTGGCCGCGGAGATCATTGCAGGCATACGCGCCGCGGCAGACACCGGCGCGGGCGCTGCGTAAGCAAGCCCGCCGAAATACATCGAACCAGCGCGCCGCCTTGACACGACGCGCCGGTCGGACGGATCGATCAGATCAGGCCTTCGGCCGTCATCGCGGCGCGGACGCCGTCGTCGGCGAGCATGCGCGCGTCGAACGCGTGCAGGTTGTCGAGCCCGCCGAGATCGAGCTTCAGGCGCTTGGCCCACTGCAGGGTCACGAACAGATACGGATCAGCGATCGAACGAGTGCCCGTGAGGTAGTCGCGGCCGGCGAGCTGTGCGTCGATGCGCTCATACAGGCCGCGGATCTTCTGCATCGCGTGCTTGCGCGTGCGATCCACGACATCCGCGTCTTCCAGATATTTGGTGCTGCCGAACAGCGGATGGAACGACGGATGCAGATCGGCATTGAGCAATGCGAGCCAGCGGTTGACCTCGGCGCGGCTCTGCGGTGAACCGTCGCCCCCGAGCTTCGCGTCGGGATGGCGGTCGGCCAGATAGTTGAGGATCGCGGCGTTCTGGGTCAGCACCCAGTCGCCTTCCACCAGCACCGGCACCGCGCCGGCGGGATTGAGTGCGAGGAACGCGGGTTCCTTCATCTGCGTCGCGTCGACGACGCGCGCTTCGAACGGCGCGCCGATCCACTGCAGCACGATGTGGTCGGCCAGCGAACAGGCGCCGGGCTTGGTATGGAGGATGCGCATGGCGGTCCCAGGGTTGGACGGGCCGCCATCATGCGCCGGGCGTCGCGGGCGGGGAAGCCGGCGACGCGGGCGGTCAGCCGCGTTCGCTGTCGGTCGTCGGACGCGCCGGACGCAGCGACTGCACGCGCAGGAAGGTGTGATCGCCGATCGTCGCCACCTGGTGCGCGCTGCGCCAGGCCGGCGCGGCAATCGCATGGGCCATGAAATGGCTCGCACCGGGCACCACCTGACGGCGTTGCTCGGGCGGCAGTGACCAGTTGCGCTCCGACTCCAGCGCCACGCTGACCGCGCGGGTCCAGGCATTGGTGTTGGCGAGCTTGGTGTTCGGCGACAGGATCGTCGGCGCGAACTGCTTGCGCGCGGTCACCACTTCGCACATCGACTCGCCCCACAGACCGCTCTCCTGGCGGCGCAGGGCCACCTCGGCGACGGCTTCCTGTCCACGGACGGACTGGTCGCGGGCTTCCAGATACACCGTCGTGCTCAGACAGAGCGAATCGGCGGCGGGGGGCGGCAGCACGGAGGCCAGCCACATCACCCATTCAAGTTTCATCAACGACTCCTTGCTGCGTTGCGCCGGGCCGCACGTCGCCGTCCTCTGTTTGAGAAGAACGCAGGCAACTGCAGGAACCGGCATGGCGTATTGGGGAGGGCGGCGGACTCTGTGGTGCGCTTGATCGCCCGGGCACCGAAGTCCGCAGAAGGCGGGTCGGGCCGGTGTCCCGCCGAAGGTGGCGGAACGAAGTGACGGCACGGTAGCCCCGGTTTTTCGAATCACAGATGAATGCGGGGCACTGGCGCCCGGGGGATTTGTGTGGCTGGGCCGAAGATCTCGCAGTGCCTATTCAGGTTTATCGCGGTCGCGTGGCGCTCAAGCCCATCGCCCGGTCGTCGAATCCGAAACCTGAACAGGACGACGTTTTCTTCAGAGATGGGCGGCCAGACGACTCGCCTGCGCGATCGCGCGCTTGGCATCGAGTTCCGCGGCCACGTCGGCACCACCGACCAGATGCACGACCGTGCCGCTCGCCTGCAGGGCGTCGAACAGGTCGCGACGCGGCTCCTGGCCGGCGCAGATCACGATGTGATCGACGTCCAGCGTCTGCTCCGCGCCATCGACGCGGATGCGCAGGCCGGCGTCGTCGACACCGAGATATTCGACACCGCCCAGCATCGTCACGCCTTTGGCCTTGAGCGTGCTGCGATGGATCCAGCCGGTGGTCTTGCCGAGCCGCGCACCCGGGCGGCCGGGGCTGCGCTGCAGCAGCCACAGTTGTCTTGCGGGCGGCGCAGGCGCGGCAGGCACCAGGCCGCCGGGCTGTTCAAAGGTCGGGTCGATGCCCCATTCGCGCATCCAGGTGCCGGTATCGAGGCTCGGCGACTGGCCGGCATGTTCGACCAGAAACTCGCCGACATCGAAACCGATGCCGCCGGCGCCGATGATCGCCACGCGCGCGCCCGGCACGACGCGGCCTTCGATGACGTCCACATAGCCGACCACCTTGGGATGGTCGCGGCCGGGAAAGTCGACCACGCGCGGCACCACGCCGGTAGCCAGCACCACGGCGTCGAACCCGGTGAGATCGTCTGCAGTAACCGGTGTCGACAGGCGCACGTCGACGCCGGTCTCGACCAGCCGTGTGCGGAAGTAGCGCAGCGTCTCGTCGAACTCTTCCTTGCCCGGAATGCGCAGGGCGAGATTGAACTGGCCGCCGATGTCGGCCGCCGCATCGAACAGCGTCACCGCGTGCCCGCGCTGCGCGGCGACGGTCGCGCACGCCAGGCCCGCCGGGCCGGCGCCGACCACGGCGACACGCAGCGGCGTCGCCGCCGGGAAGTAGTTGAGTTCGGTTTCCGCGCAGGCACGCGGATTGACCAGGCAGCTCGCAGTGCGGTTCGCGAATACGTGATCGAGGCACGCCTGGTTGCAGGCGATGCAGGTATTGATGCGCTCGGGTGTGCCCGCGCGCGCCTTGGCAACCCATTGCGGATCGGCCAGCAGCGGCCGCGCCATCGACACCATGTCCGCCGCGCCGCTGGCGAGGATGCGTTCGGCGACGTCGGGCATGTTGATGCGGTTGGTCGCGATCAGCGGCAGCGTCACGTGCGGGCGCAGCTTGGCGGTGACGCTGGCGAACGCGGCGCGCGGCACCGAGGTCGCGATCGTCGGCACGCGCGCCTCGTGCCAGCCGATGCCGGTGTTGATCAGCGTCGCGCCGGCCGCTTCAACCGCGCGGGCCTGCTGCACGATGTCGTCCCAGGCCGAGCCGTCCGGCACCAGTTCCAGCATCGACAGGCGGTAGACGATGATGAAATCGTCGCCCGCGGCCGCGCGCACGCGGCGCACGATCTCGGTCGCGAAGCGCATGCGTTGCGCGGTGTCGCCGCCCCAGGCGTCGTCGCGCGCATTGGTGCGCCGGCTGAGGAACTGGTTGATCAGATAGCCCTCGCTACCCATCACTTCGACGCCGTCGTAGCCGGCCTCGCGGGCGAGCTTCGCGGCATGCGCGTAGGCATCGATCGTGCGTTCGACGCCGCGCGCCGACAGCGCCCGCGGGGTGAACGGATTGATCGGCGCCTTGATCCGGCTCGGCGCGACCTGCAGCGGGTGATAACCGTAGCGGCCGGCGTGCAGCAGTTGCAGGCAGATCTTCGCGTCGTGGCCGTGCACGGCCTCGGTGACCTGCCGGTGCCGGCGCGTTTCCCAGCGCCACGACAGCTTGCCGCCGAAGGGTTTGAGCCAGCCGGCGATATCGGGGGAGAAGCCGCCGGTGACGATCAGGCCGACGCCGCCTTCGGCGCGCTCGGCGAAATAGCGCGCAAGCTTGGGGAAATCCGTCGCGCGGTCTTCGAGGCCGGTGTGCATCGAGCCCATCAGCACGCGGTTGCGCAAGGTGGTGAAGCCCAGATCGAGCGGCGCCAGCAGATGCGGATAGGGAGTGGCGACGGGCTGGCCGGAGGCTGGCGTCATGATCAGGATACGCGTGCGTATGGATCGCCCAGCGTGCCGGGAAAGCCACGTCCGGGCAAGCGCGGCGGACGCAAGCGGCGACGCGCGGGCTGTCAAGAGTTGCCAGTGCCGGGCCGCGCCCTGAACATGTCGCGCCCCGCACCAGGGACGGCTGCCATCCAACCTTTCCAGGATTACCTGCGCGACGGCATCGTCGCCGCCGATCTGCCGGACCTGCATCCGCTGCTGGCGGCGCGCGAACAGCTGCGCGCGTTCTCGACGCTGTTCCATGGCGGCGAGGAGATCGTGATGGTGCGGCTGCTGGTGCTGCGCGCGATCGGCGAACGTGGCGACGCGCCGGACTGGTCGCCGCAGGAACTGCGCGAGCACTTCGCTTGGCTCGATCCGGTCAAGTTCGACACGGTGATCGGCCGTCTGCGCGACAACGGCCTGCTGGCCTGGGACGCGCACAGCCAGCGTTACCGCATCAGTCCGGTCGGCCGTCAGGCGCTGTCGGCGCTGGGCCTGCTGGTGCAGTTCAATGCCGAAGGTGACGAGCTGGCCTATGTCACTGCGCAGCTCGCCGCCGGCCAGGCAGTCGGCAAGGTCGGCGCCGCCGACCTGCAGCATCTGCTGTCGCGGCTCAACGAGCTGCGTGAGGACTTCGACCAGGCCGTGCTCAGCGGTTCGGAGCACCGCATCCGCCAGGCGGCCGACACGCTGCAGTCGGTCTGGCACTGGGTGGAGAAGGGCACCGAGCTGATCCGCGCGATCGCGGCCGACGACGATCTCGACGTCGCCACGCATCGCGTCGCGCAGCAGATCGGCCGCGCGCAGAGCGCGATGCTGCGCCAGGCGTCGGTGTTCCAGCGCGCCTTGAACCAGCTCGACCGGCATCGCGTGCATCTGGGCGCGAGCGGGCTGTCGTCGTCGGACGTCAACCGCTTCCTGCGCGCCTGCGATCCGGCCGCGCTCGCCGACATGGCGACCGACGCGCTGACCATCGCGCCGCAGCCGGCGTTCGTACTCGGGCCGATCGCGCTGGATGTCGCCGAGTACGAACTCGTCGAACGCGAGCGCGAAGCCGCCGACGAGGCCGGCCTGCCGCCGCCGCGCGAGGCGCCCGTGGATCTGCAGGCCCCGGTCGCCGCCGACGACTATGCGCACGCCGCGCAATGGCTCGACCAGCTGCGCGCACTCGATACGGCCGCGCCGCTCGGCGACTGGGTGCCGCAGGACAGCTTCGCGGTCAGTGCGTACCGCCTGTCGCTGCTGGGCCTGATCGGCGATGCCGGCGCGGAGAACCGCAGCGGCGTCAGTGCGCAACTCGCGCAACTGCCGATGCGGTGGTGCGTCGATTCTGCGTTCGAACGCATCGATCGCGCCGGCGTCGCCCTGATGAGCCGCGGGCGCCTGCTGCCCGCGGGCGTTGACGACGCGGCCGCGCCCGACATCGAGATGCCCGACATGACCGCGCACGGCGTCACCGACGACGTCGACATCGACGATGCCGTTGCGCCCGTCGCGCGCCGTCGCCGCGCCGCCACACCTTCCGCGGAGACCGGCACCTCGCCGGCACCCGCACGACGCAAGAAGACCGCATGACCGACTCCACTGCTTCCCTGATCGCGCGGCTGCTGGCCGAGCGCTGGCTGGCGCGCGAAGACCGCGCCGTGCGCCAGATGCTCGTCGATGCCGAGCTGCGCGAGGACATCGACCGCCGCCTCGCTGCCGCCGGCCTGCGCCTGCTCGAACATCCCTATGCGGCGCATGTCGCGGTCGGCATTGCGCGCCAGCACGAGGCCGACGTGTTCGGCCACGGCGATGCCTGGGCCGCGAGCAACCTGCAGCTCAGCCGCGACGCGCTCGCGCTGCTCGTGGTGCTGTGGTCGCTGCTGGTGCTGCCCAAGCGCCAGCGGCAGATCGCGCGCCAGCAGACCGATCTGTCGCAGGACCAGGAACAGATGTTCGCCGAGCTCAAGCCGGTGCCGGTCGGCGCGGAAGTCGTCGAGCCGGTCAACGAACGAACCCTGCTCGCAGACTTCGGCGCGCAGCTCGGCGGCAAGGGCCGCATCCACATGAATCTCGGCACGCTGCAGCGGCAGGGATTCATCGCGCGGCGCAAGGAGCGGATCCACGAAGGCCCGCTGCTCGATCTCGCCTTCGACTACGAACGCATCGCCAGTCGCGTGATGGACGGCGCACTGGCGCACGTGATCGCCGAGAGTCGTGTGGGCCGAGGACTGGACGTGGAAGACGCTGATGGACTGGACGACACGGCCCACGACGCCGACATGACCGAAGAGGCGCAGGCCGATGTTTGAATTCCGCAGTCTCGAAGTCGTGCACTGGGATTACTGGCAGCGTTATTCGCTGCCGCTGGATGCCTCGATCATCACCGTCGTCGGCCCGAACGGCTCCGGCAAGACCACGCTGCTCGATGCGCTGCGCACGCTGCTGGCGATCGACGATCGCGACATGGCGCGCGACTACAAGACCTATCTGCGCCACAACGGCAAGCCGTTCGCGTGGTTGCGCGCGGTGGTCAGCAACCCGGTCGATCGACGCGGCCGCCGCGCATTCTTCCCGTGCATGGACGAGCAGGTGACGATCGCCTGCCGCGTGCGCAAGCGCGGTGGCGACTGGACCCGCGATTACCAGGTCGTCGCCGGCGACGTGCCGGTGGAAGCGCTCGACGCGGGTGGCGAATGGCTGGGCGTGCGCGACTATCGCGTGCGTCTCGCCGGCGCCGGCCTGAGCCGCGCGATCTGTCGCGTGCTGACGCTGGAGCAGGGCGCCACCGACAAGCTGTGCCAGCTGTCGCCGCGCGAACTGCTGCAACTCGTCTTCGACGTGTTCGAGGACAAGGCGGTGATGGACGACTACCAGCGCGCCCGCGCCGAGCAGTTCGACATCGACAAGGAAATCGCCGAACTGCAGCAGGGACTCGCCGAGCTGCACATGCGGCTGGAATCGTCGCGCGCCGATGTGCGTTCCTACGAGGACGGCATGGCGCTGCGCAACCAGCGGCAGATTCTGGAAGCGGAAATCGCGCCCAAGGTCGAACTGGCCGATCTGCGCGCGACCATCGATGGCGCAAAGCCTCGACTTACCGGTCTGCGTCGTGGCCTGCGCGAACGCAGCCAGGCACACGACGCACTGCAGGCCGAAGACGCGGCGTCGATTGACGCGCGCGCTGGCCTGCAGCAGTCGATCGCCGATGCGCGCGCGGCGTTGAAGTCGGCCGAGACGCGGTTCACCGGCGTGCGCGATCAGGCGCGTGACGCCGAGCAGCTGGTGCGTCGCCATGACGAACTTGCGCGTCTCCAGGCCGAACGCGGCGGCGCGGATGTCGATGCGCTCAGCCGCGAGGTCGAGCAGGGCCGGCGTCGTCAGGCCGAGCTGCGCCTCGAGGCCGAGCGCGACCGCGCGCGGGGTAGCGAGGTCGCTGCCCAGGTGGCCGCGCTGCGCGGCGGCGGCCGCGTCGTCGAACCCTTCGAGCGCGAGTTCCGCGCCGCGCTGGATCGTGCCGACATCGGCCATGCGGTGCTCACCGAACTGGTCGAGATCGCCGATCCGCAATGGGCGGTCGCGCTCGAGGCCGTTCTTGCACCGTACCGGCATCTCCTGGTGCTCGACACGGCGAAGGACGCGCGCCAGGCCTGGCAACTCGGCGAGTGCATGCAATACCGGCATTTCGTTGTCGCCGAACGCGCGCCGGCCGGTCCGCCGACGCGTGGCTCGCTGCTCGAGGTCGTGCGCTTCAATGCCGATCCGCCCGCGTGGCTGCCGCGCCAGCTCGATCGCGTGCAGCGCGTGGCAGACGTCGAAGTTGGTCAGCGCCTGCCCAAGGGTCAGGACTGGATCACCGCGCAGGGCTACCTGCGTGAGCATCGCGGCGGCCGGCACATCGGCGGCGGCCAGCATCATTTCGGCAGCGGCGCGCGCGAGGCGCGGCTCGCGTCGCTGCATGCCGAAGCCATTGCGTTGCAGGAGCGCGCGCAGGCACGCGAAGACGCGCTGGCTGCACTGGGGCGCGAGGTCGATGCGGCGCAGTCGCGCCTGCTCGGTCTCGATGCCGGCCAGGAGCTGGTGACGCGCGCGGCCGAATTCGCCGATGCGCAGTCGCGCCTGCCGGCGCTGGCCGAGGCCGCGCAGGCCGCCGCCGAATCGCTGACCGACGCGCGCGCTGCGCTGGATGCCTGCGAGCGGCTCGACAAGGACGACAGCATTGCCGCCGCCACGCGCGCGGGCGAACTGCGCACGCTGGCGCAGGAACTGCGCGACCGCGGCAGCCAGATCGCGCAGGAGCGCGTGGTGCTGGTGCAGCGCCTGGTGGATTTCCGCAGGCGCCGCGCGCGCATGCCGGCCGCATGGCGCACGCGCGACGCGCTGCGCGAGGCGCGCGATGCCTATGAGAGCGCAGGCGCGGTTCGGCGCGAACTCGAGCGCATCGACGAGCGGCTCGCACGCGGCAGCTTCGTCGAGGACGCCGCCTGCGTGGCGATGCGCGACAAGTTCGCCGCCGACCACGACGCACTCGAAGCGGCGATCGGCAAGCGCGAGGCGCATCTGCACCGCGCGCGCCGTCTCACCGAGGACGCGCGTGGCGCCTACATCAACGTGCTGCGCGCGACCGTGCGCCGCTACCGCAAGAACCTCACCGCGCTCGGTGAACTCGCCGGCATCGGTGTCGATGTCGGCATGCCGGAACTGGCGAACGAGGATGTCGCGCTCGCGCAGGCCGGGCTCACCGTGCGGTTCGACTTCGACCGCAAGGGCTGGATCGGCCTCGATGACGGCGAGGCGTCCGGCGGCCAGCAGGTGATGAAGTCGCTGCTGCTGCTGGTTGCCTTGCTGCGCGACGAGGACCAGCCGGGCGGCTTCGTCTTCATCGACGAACCGTTCGCGCATCTCGACGTCGCCAACATCGAGAAGGTCGGCCGTTTCCTGCGCAGCACGGACGCGCAGTACATCCTGACCACGCCGATCACCCACAACCTCAACGTGTTCGAGCCATCGGATCTGGTGCTGGCCACCAGCAAGCGGCGCGCAGGCAGTGCGTGGGCGGAACCGGTCGCCGTGCTCAAGCGCGATCGGACGGAGGCGGTGGACACCGCGGCATGATCGCGGGCGCGTTGCCATGATGGAGGCGTTTCGGAGCTGCACGCGTCCATCACGGCTGAGTTCTGCGGAGAGCGGCGGGTTGAAGTCCTGCAGGTCGCGATGCAGACCGCACCGGAATTAAAGCGGTGCGATTGGCGGCGCGACGCTGCGCGGTGCGAACAGGGGCAGGGTGCGCCCGCACAGCGGGCCGATCAGCAACGCGAATGCCAGCGTGCCCCAGCCGACGTTGCCGCCCAGCCACCAGCCGGTCGTCAGCACCAGCGCTTCGACCAGCGTCCGCGCGATCCAGATCGGCACACCGGTCCGCGCATGCAGGCCGGTCATCAGACCATCGCGTGGCCCGGCGCCGAACTGCGCGCCGATGTAGAGCCCCGTTGCCAGCGCCAGCAGCACAAGCCCTGCGGCGAACACGCAGACCTGCAGCACGACGCCATGGATGTCGGGCAGCAGCCACAGGCCGAGCTGCGCGCTCGGGCCGATCAGCAGGACGTTGAGCAGGGTGCCGAGGCCCGGCTTCTGCCGCAGCGGCAGCCACAGCACGAGCACGCCGATACCGATCAGGTTCGTTACCAGTCCGAACGACAGGCCGCTCTGCAACGAGATGCCCTGGGTCAGCACGTCCCAGGGCGCGACGCCGATGCCGGCGCGGACCATCAGGCTGATGCCGATACCGTAGAAGAACAGGCCGGTCAGCAGGCGGGCCAGACGTTCGACGCGCGAGGGATGTGCTGCGGGCATCCGGGTTCCAAAGGCGGCTACGAAAAAACGTCCGGCCCTCAAACGGGCCGGACGCGTGATCCCAACAACTGTGCTTGAAGGTCAGACCGTGCGGATCATGCCCAGCCGGCGACGACCAGCTTGCCGATCGTGCTGCCGGATTCGAGGCGGCGATGCGCTTCGCGCAAGGTCTCCGCATTGATCGGCGACAGCATGTCCGACAGCGTGCCACGCAGCGAACCGGTGTCGATCAGCTCTGCGACGCGCGCGAGAATCTTGCCCTGTTCGTCCATGTCGGCGGTGCGGAAGCGCGGCCGCGCGAACATCATTTCCCAATGGATGCCGATGCTCTTGGCCTTGTAGGGATCACCGATCTTCAGCGCGCCGGCCGGCTCCACGATCAGGCCGACATGGCCCAGCGGCGCAAGCAGTTCGCCCAGCGCGGTCCAGTAACGATCGGTGTCGGCGAGATTGAGCGCCGCGTCCACAGTCTCGAAGCCTAACGCCTTGAGCTGCGGCGCCAGATCCTCGCGGTGGTCGATGACGTGGTCGGCGCCCATGATCCGGCACCACGCGATGGTCTCCATGCGCGAGGCGGTCGCGATCACGGTGAAGCCGGCGAGCTTTGCGAGCTGGATCGCGATCGACCCGACACCGCCTGCGCCGGCGATGACCAGCAGGGTCTTGCCCGCGCCGCCGCCGCCGATGTCGAAGGGCATGCGCTGGAACAGCAGCTCCCACGCGGTGATCGCGGTCAGGGGCAGGGCGGCGGCCTGGGCGAAGTCCAGCGAATTCGGCTTCTTCGCAGCGATGCGCGCATCGACCAGCTGGAATTCGGCGTTGCTGCCGGAGCGGGTGATATCACCCGCGTAATAGACGGCGTCGCCCACCTCGAAACCGGTGACCTCGCTGCCGATCGCGTCGACCACGCCGGCCGCGTCGTAACCGAGCACCTTCGGATTCGCTTCGGTCTGCGGCTTCGGCGCGCGCACCTTCGTATCGACCGGATTCACCGACACCGCCTTGATGCGCACGCGCAGGTCGTGCGGGCCGGGCTCGGGCAGATCGAGTTCGACATCCTGCAGCGACTGCGGATCGTCGATCGGAAGATAGCGGGTCAGGGCGACGGCTTTCATGGGAGTCCTTGAAGAGTGAAGCGGCCTGCGCATTGTCGACCCCACGCGTTCCGGTCGAACAGCGATAGGATCGCCAATCACCTTCAAGGGATTCTTTCGAATCGATGGACCGGATCGGCGACATCGCCCTGTTCCTGCGCGTGCTCGACACCGGCTCGATCAGCGCCGCCGCGCGCAGCCTCGATCTGTCGCCGGCCCTGGCGAGCCAGCGCTTGAAGCGGCTTGAGGACGCATTGGGCGTGCGGCTGCTGCACCGGACCACCCGGCGTCTGCATCCCACGCCCGAAGGCCTGCGACTGGCCGGCGAGGGACGCACGCTGGTCGAAGCACTCGACGGCCTCGCCGGCAGCCTGCGCGAAAGCGGCGGCCAGGCGGTCGGCGGCACGCTGCGGGTCACGATGTCGGCGTCGTTCGGCCGCCAGCACATCTCGCCGCGCCTGCCGCGCTTTCTCGCCGCGCATCCGGGCCTGCAGCTCAGCGTGCATATGAGTGACCAGCAGGTCGATCTCGTGCGTGAAGGCTTCGATCTCGCGATCCGGATCGGCGATCTCGATGACTCGCAGCTCGTCGGACGGCAGATTGCAGCCAATCCGCGCGTCCTCGTGGCGTCGCCCGATTACCTGGCCCGTCGTGGCATCCCTGCAGCACCTGACGATCTGGCTGCGCACGATTGTCTGGTGCTCGTCGGCAGTCGTGGCCGCCAGGATCGCTGGCAACTGCTCGACGGCGTGGGCGGCGAGTCGACCATCACCGTGACCGGGCCACTGGAAAGCAATCTCGGTGAAGTCCTGCGTGACGCAGCGCTGGAAGGGGCGGGCATCGCGATGCATGCGCTGTGGCATGTGGCGGGCGATCTAAGGGCAGGGCGCCTTGTGCGGGTTCTTCCGGGCCATGCGCCACCGGAAACCGGCATTCACGCGGTGATGCCCGATCGCATATTCGTGCCCCCGCGCACGCGTGCATTCGTTGCGTTTCTGCAAACGGAATTCGGATCGGCGCCCCACTGGCACACGTAGCCAGCGAATAATCGTTAAGCCGCACGCAGGCGGGAATGCGCAAACGTCAATTCCACATAAAGCGACGGTTAAGAGCGCCGAAACGTTCTTGACGCCACGCGCACATCATCTTCACGACAATTCCGTCGCGTTGAGGTTCCTGACCAAACCAAAGCCAAGATGAATACCCGGCCAGGGTGGTGTAGGAAGCTCTCAACCGTTATGTTAGCGTTAACAACGTCTTCACGCTGCTGACTTTAGGCTATGTGCAAGGCGTTTGCGTTTGACGCCTCATCCGATGCCACGACGCATTCCCCCTTTTCTAGGAGCTGAAAAAACATGAACAAGAAACTCCTCTGCGCCGCGCTGCTCGGCGGTCTTGGTCTGGCGGGTCACGCCAGCGCCCAGGAGTTCGACGACCGTTGGTACCTCACCGGTTCGACGGGCTACAACTTCCAGGCAAATGACCGTCGTACGGACGACACCCCGTTCGTCACGCTGGGCATGGGTAAGTTCATCAGCCCCAACTGGTCGGTCGACGGTGAGCTGAACTACCAGAACCCGGGCTTTGACAGCTCGGTCGCAGGCGCCAACCCGGACCTGAACTGGAGCCAGTACGGCGTCTCGGTGGACTTCCGTTACCACTTCATCAATGAAGCGCGTGGCTGGAACCCCTACCTGCTGTTCGGCGTTGGTTACCAGCGTTCGGAAGAAGAGTTCGACGCGTTCCCGAACCCGAACTCGCCGGGCAAGAACAAGGACGGCAACTTTGCCGCCAAGGCCGGTGCCGGCCTGCAGACCACGTTCGAAAACCGCGTTGCCGTGCGCGCTGAAGTGGCGTACCGCGCCGACTTCAACGACAGCAGCTTCGCTGCCAACGGCCCGAACGATTGGGACCGTTACCCGCACAACTCGAACGAGAGCTATTTCGGCGACGTGATGGCTTCGGTCGGCGTCGTGATCCCGCTCGGCCCGCCGCCGACCCCGCCGGCACCGCCTGCTCCGCCGCCGCCGCCGCCGGCTCCGGCACCGGCTCCGCCGCCGCCGGCTCCGATCACCATCGATCTGAATGGCGTGAACTTCGACTTCGACCGTTCGACCCTGCGTCCTGACGCGGTGGCGATCCTCAACGAAGCCGTCGAGATCCTGAAGCGTTACCCGGAGCTGCGCGTTGAAGTCGCCGGTCACACCGACTCGGTCGGTACCGACGCCTACAACCAGCGTCTGTCCGAGCGTCGCGCCAAGGCGGTCTATGACCACCTTGCCAACAACGGCATCACCGCCGACCGTCTGGTGGGCCCGGTGGGTTACGGCGAAAGCCGCCCGATCGCGCCGAACACCAACGCCGATGGTTCGGACAACCCGGAAGGCCGTGCGCGCAACCGCCGCACCGAGCTGAACGTCCAGAACTAAGGACGTCCGGTTGTAGTACGAGAAAGCCCGGCCTTGTGCCGGGCTTTTTTTTGGTGAATCGGATTTGGCGCGTCTGATTCGTGCGAGCGCGGGACGCGTGATGGATATCGGCTTGAGCGTCCGCAGACTGCAATCAGGACAGCCGGCACGTCCTGACCCGGCCGCGCTTCGATCGCGTGTCATGTGTGAATAGGTCAATATCGACATTCTCCTTGTCCGGCATGCACTTGCCGCCTACACTTCAGGCGAATTCGACCCCGGGATTGATGCCATGCGTGCCACCTTGCTGTTCACCCTGCTGGCTGTGCCGTTCGCGAGCCACGCCGCGGATTGCGCGACGCTCGACACACGCACGGTGCGGCCGCTGCAGGCAACGGTCCTGGAGCCTGTTTCACCCGAGCTTGCTGCGCCCAGCTATCGCCTTGGCAGCAGCGCCGTGTTGTCGCGTGCTTACGACGACGCCCAGTCTGCCGAGCAGGTGGTGCTGCGCCTCGAGATCGAGGCCTGCCAGAATGTCGCCATGGCGGCACCCGCCGCAGGTGCGGTCAGTGCGGGCGATCCTGCCGCCTACGTGAAGCAGACCGAGTTCGACAACACGCCCTACCGGTTCAACATGACGCAGGGCGGCAAGCGCATGACCGCCGACGATTTCGACGCATGGGTCAAGGCCAACGGCTATTCGGTCGGCAGTCGCCGTGTGGATCCGAATGCACCTGCAGCTGCTCCGGTGGCCGAGACGGCGCCTCCCGGCGAGACGCCGCCGACCGAATGATTGCCGGCATCCGACGGAAACCCGGTTTGGCGACGGCCCGCGGAAGCGGGCCGTTCGCATGTGGGAGTACTGCGTCTTGAGCAGGAAAGCAGGCGGGCCGCGATACGGACTGGCGCGCGTGCTGTCGAAGCGGGGGCTGTGTTCCCGCAGCGAGGCCGAGCGGCGGATACGGGACGGGCGCGTACGGGTCGCGGGCAGGGTCGTGCGTGATCCCGAATTTCCGCTTGCACTCGACGCTCATGACATCGTGCTCGATGGGGGCATGGCCCACGCGACCACGCATCACTACCTGCTGCTCAACAAGCCCCGCGGTCTGGTCACCACTGCAAGCGACGAGCGCGGTCGTGACACGGTCTATGACTGCTTCAGTGGCGCGGATCTCGGCTGGATCGCGCCGGTCGGCCGGCTCGACAAGGCGAGCGAAGGCCTGCTGCTGTTCTCCAGCGATCCCGCCTGGGCCGCCCGGGTGACCGATCCGGCGCAGGGGCCGCAGAAGACCTATCACGTCCAGGTCGATGGCCTGCCGGATGCCGCGCTGCTCGATGCCCTGGTGCAGGGTGTCGTCGATTCCGGCGAGCGGCTGCAGGCCGCGTCGGTGCGCACGCTGCGTCAGGGTGAACGCAATGCATGGCTGGAGGTCGTGCTCGACGAGGGGCGCAACCGGCAGATCCGCAGATTGCTCGCTGCGCACGATCTCGGCGTGCTTCGGCTGGTGCGCGTCGCGATCGGCGATCTGGTGCTGGGCGATCTCGCCAAGGGCGCGTGGCGCCCGTTGTCCGCTGACGAGATCAGCGCGCTGGCAACGCCGTCGGATCCCGCCATCGGCTGAGGCGCTTGAAGAGCAGGGCTTCGACGACTTCGCGTGCGCGCACGTCGCCGGGACCCCGTGCATCGGGGCCCTTGCCCTTGTCGTGATTACAGCGTGCGCAGGCGAGCGCGAGGTTGCGCGGGTCATCCGCATCGTCGCCGACCTGGGCTGTCAGTGCAGCCGCCGCACGTCGACCTAACCAGGCCTGCGGCAGCACATGCTCCAGCGTCGCGAGGCCCAGAGGCTCGCCATCGTCGCGCACCTGCAACGCGCTGCGGCAGTGCAGGCAGCGCGTCGACCAGACGCCGTCGTCGAGGACGGCGAGAGCGTCGGTCTGCGCCGCGAGCAGCAAGCGCCGTCGCAGCGCGGCGCGCATCGGTCAGGCCTTCAGCACGCCCAGCTCGTGACCGATGCGGGTGAACGCATCGATCGCACGGTCCAGGTGTTCGCGTGTATGCGCGGCGCTGATCTGGGTGCGGATGCGCGCCTGCTCCTTCGCGACGACCGGGAAGAAGAAACCGATCGCGTAGATGCCTTCCTCGAGCAGCCGCTCGGCGAAACGCTGCGCGAGCTTGGCGTCGTAGAGCATGACCGGGCTGATCGGATGCACGCCGGGGCGCACGTCGAAACCGGCGGCGGTCATCTTCTCGCGGAAGTAGCGGGTGTTCTCGACCAGCTGCGTGCGCAGATCGCCGGCGGCGTCGAGCATCTCGAAGGCTTTGATGCCCGCCGCGACCACGTGCGGCGGCAGCGAGTTCGAGAACAGGTAGGGGCGCGAGCGCTGACGCAGCAGTTCGATGACTTCGCGCTTGGCTGTCGTGAAACCACCGAGTGCGCCGCCCATCGCCTTGCCGAGCGTGCCGGTGACGATGTCGATCTTCTCCAGCACGCCTTTCACTTCCGCCGAGCCGCGGCCGGTCTCGCCGAGAAATCCGGTCGCGTGGCATTCGTCGATGTGCACCAGCGCGTCGTACTTCGCGGCGAGCGCGGTGATCTCGTCGAGCGGTGCGATGAAGCCGTCCATCGAGAACACGCCGTCGGTCGAGATCAGGATGGTGCGTGCGCCATCGGCGCGGGCCTGCTGCAGCTGCTTCTCCAGATCCGCCATGTCGCAGTTGGCGTAGCGGTAGCGCTTGGCCTTGCACAGGCGGATGCCGTCGATGATCGAGGCGTGGTTGAGCGCGTCGGAGATGATCGCGTCCTCTTCGCCGAGCAGCGGTTCGTAAAGACCGCCGTTCGCGTCGAAGCAGGCAGCGTAGAGGATCGTGTCCTCCTTGCCGAAGAAGTCCGCGATGGTCTTCTCGAGCTGCTTGTGCAGATCCTGCGTGCCGCAGATGAAGCGCACCGACGCCATGCCGAAGCCGTGCGTATCGAGCGCGTCCTTGGCCGCGGCGATGATGTCCGGATGGTCGGCCAGCCCGAGATAGTTGTTGGCGCAGAAGTTCAGCACCGTGCGGCCGTCTTCGAGCGTGATTTCGGCCGACTGCGGGCCGGTGATCACGCGCTCGGCCTTGAACAGCCCGGCGTCGCGGATCTCGTCGAGGGTGTCGGCGTAGCGCTGGGTATTGGAGACGGCGGCCATGGGGCATTCCGGAAACGGGAAGGCCGCAATTCTACCAAGCGGCCGTCAGCAGCCTGCGCGGAGCCGGATGTCGGCGGAGGCGAACGCGTATCGAACCGACGCGTCCACGCGGCCTCCAGTCCGATCACCGAGCCTTTCAACCCGTAGTGCCGGGTGTGTTCACCCTCTGCCAGGCGCGCCGCGATGCTGCGCGACATTGCCGGATCGCTGCAGGCCGTAGTGTGCTGCCGGATCGGAGCCACGGCTGTTGCCCCACCAAGCCCGTTCATGCCGGCACCTGCAGATCCGTCGGGGACCGGCGCGCGGCACGTGGCGCGAACCGGCCAGTGCAGGTTGCGAAGCTCCCGGTGGCGGATGCGGCCGCCGGCCTCCGCCATCTGCGTCGCGGTGTCCGGCGCAGCCACATAGAACCAGCCCTCGGGCGAGGCAGCGCAGGAGCGGCGGCGTTTCCGGCAGCGCGGGCATGCGGTGCTCGCGGCGAGCGCCGCGGTCGCGACGCATGTCAGCAGTCCAGCGGCCGTTCTGTTCCGGCCTGTCGACGGGATCAAGCAGTCGACACGGGCACGGCGCAGTGCCGTCGGAGGTGCTGTACGTCATTGCGACACGCGGCGCGATGCCGCGTGTCGCGCCGGGCTCAACGCCAGTCGAGGACGACCTTGCCCGACTTGCCCGATTCCATCAGGTCGAAACCCTTCTGGAACTCGTCGGCCGGTAGCTGGTGGCTGAGTACCTTGCCGAGCGGGAAACCCGACAGCACGAGCTGGGTCATCTTGTACCAGGTCTCGTACATCTTCCGGCCGTAGATGCCCTGCACGGTGAGGCCCTTGAAGATGATGCGGTCCCAGTCGATACCCGCGCCCTTGGGCAGGATGCCGAGCAGCGCGACCTTGCCGCCGTGGTACATGCAGTCGAGCATGTCGTTGAACGCGGCCGGGTTGCCGCTCATCTCCAGGCCCACGTCGAAGCCTTCCATGTGGAGGTCTTTCATGACCTCCTTGAGCGAAGTGTTCGACACATTGACGACGCGCGTGGCACCCATGTCGGCAGCGAGCTTGAGGCGGAAATCGTTGACGTCAGTGACGACGACGTTGCGCGCGCCGATGTGCTTGCAGATGCCGGCCGCCATCACGCCGATCGGACCGGCGCCGGTGATCAGCACGTCCTCGCCGACGACGTCGAATTCCAGCGCGCAATGCGCGGCGTTGCCGTAGGGATCGAAGAACGCGGCCAGCTCGCTCGGAATCTGGTCGGGGATCGGCCACAGGTTGGTCGCCGGCATCACCACGTACTCGGCGAACGCGCCGTTGCGGGTGACGCCGATGCCGACGGTGTTCGGGCACAGGTGCGGGCGGCCGGCACGGCAGTTGCGGCAATGACCGCAGACCAGGTGACCCTCGGCCGAGACGCGCTGACCGACTTCATAGCCGGTGACCGCCGAGCCCAGTTCAACGATACGGCCGACGAATTCGTGGCCGATGACCAGGCCCGGCGTGATCGTGCGCTGGCTCCACTCGTCCCACAGGTAGATGTGCAGGTCGGTGCCGCAGATCGCAGCCTTCTCGACGCGGATCAGCACGTCGTTCGGGCCAGGCGCCGGCACCGGCACTTCGGCCATCCAGATGCCTTTTGTCGCTTCGCGCTTGACCAGCGCCTTCATTGTCTGGGCCATGTGTCGTGTCTGCGGATGCCGGAAAGAGCCGGCGATTATACGGCGCGGCCCCGTCGCGGCCGTGCTGCACCCGCACGTCAGCCAGCCGGCGTTGGCCTGCGCCGGGCGGGCGGGTTGGCTAGACTTGGCCCCCCGTCACGATCCACAGGACCACCATGCGCCATCCGTTACTGGCCGCGACGCTGCTGGGCGTCTTCTTCAGTTGCAGTGCGCCAGGGGTGGTGGCGGGCGAGGGCATGTGGGTGCCGCAACAGTTGCCAGACATCGCGCCGGCGCTGCGCAAGGCCGGATTGAAGCTGGATCCGAACCGCCTGGCCGATCTGACCGGCGACCCGCTGGGCGCCGTGGTCTCGCTGGGCGGCTGTACCGCGAGCTTCGTCTCGCCGCAGGGTCTGGTGCTGACCAACCACCACTGCGCCTACGGCGCGATCCAGCTGAATTCGACCCCCGAGAACAACCTGATGCGCGACGGCTTCAATGCCGCGGCGATCGGCGACGAGATTTCCGCCGGCCCGAACGCGCGCATCTACGCGCTCGACAGCATCCAGGACGTCACCGCCGAAGTCCGCGGCGCGATCGACGCCGCGCCCGACGGCCTGGCCCGCACGACCGCACTCGACACGATCGAGAAGACCCTCGTCGCGCGTTGCGAGGCCGATGCCGCGTATCGCTGCCGCCTGTACAGCTTCCTCGGCGGCAACAGCTACCGGCTGTTCCGCAACCTCGAAATCCGCGACGTGCGCCTGGTCTATGCGCCCGCCGGCGGCATCGGCAGCTTCGGCGGTGATGTCGACAACTGGATGTGGCCGCGCCACACCGGTGACTTCGCGTTCTACCGCGCCTATGTCGGCCGCGACGGCCGCCCGGCCGAGTATGCCGAGGACAACATTCCCTACACCCCGCAGCGTTTCCTGCGCCTGGCCGACAAGCCGCTGCGCGAGAGCGATTTCGTCATGGTCGCCGGCTATCCGGGCCGCACCAGCCGCTACGCGTTCGCCGACGAATTCTCCGAGACCGTCTCCTGGCGCTACCCGCAGATCGGCCGTCATTACCGCGCGCTGATCGATCTGGTCGAAGCGCGTGGCAAGGAAGACCCCGAGATCGACGTGCGCTATGCCAGCGCGGTGCGCGGCTGGCAGAACACGCTGAAGAATTACGAAGGCCAGCTGCAGGGCTTCGAGCGCATCGGCGCGCTGACCCGCAAGCAGTCCGAGGAAGCGGCAGTGCTCGAATGGCTCCGCAGCCGCGGCGGCGATGGCGCGGCCGCGCTCGATGCGCACGCGAAGATCGTCGCCCTCGATGCGCAGGCGAAGGCCACGCGCGAGCGTGATCTGGTGTTGTCGCTGCTCGACAACAGCGGCCTGCTCTCGACCGCCAATCGCCTGTACCGCCTGTCGATGGAGAAGGAGAAGCCCGACGCGATGCGCGAGCAGGGCTACCAGCAGCGCGACCTGCCGGCGATCGAAGGCAGCCTCAAGCAGATGGACCGTCGTTTCGTGCCGGCGATGGACCGCGAACTCACGCGCTATGCGCTGCTGCAGTACGTGCAACTGCCGCCGGAGCAGCGCATTGCCGCGATCGACACCTGGCTGGGTGGCAACGACGCGACGGCGATCGATCGTGCGCTCGACCGGCTGCAGCGCAGTGCGCTGGCCAACAGCGACGAACGCCTGAAGTGGTTCGCCGCCGACCGTCACGAATTCCTGCGCAGCCGCGATCCGGCGTTGATGTACGCCGCCGCGGTGACGCCGGAACTGCTGCAGATCGAACTTGCTTCGAAGGCCCGCGCAGGCGACCTGCTGCAGCTGCGTCCGACTTACTTGCAGGCCGTCGCCGATTACCGCGCCGGCCGCAACGAAGCGGTGTATCCGGACGCGAACTCGTCGCTGCGCATCACCTTCGGCAACGTCATGGGCTACACCAATCTCGCGGGTGCCCAGCAGACGCCGTTCACCCGGCTGGAAGAGATTCCGCCGAAGGCCACCGGCGCCGAGCCTTTCGACGCACCCAAGGCCCAGCTCGATGCGATCGCTGCCCGTCGTGACGGCGGTCTGGCCGACCGTCGCCTGCGCAGCGTGCCGGTCAACTTCCTGTCCGACCTCGACGTCACCGGCGGCAATTCCGGCTCGCCCGTGCTCGACGCCGACGGTCGCCTGACCGGCCTGCTGTTCGACATGACCTGGGAAGCAGTGGTGTCGAACTGGGTATTCGACCCGGCGATGACCCGCACGATCTCGGTCGACCAGCGTTACATCCGCTGGGTCATGCAGGAAGTCGATCCTGCGCCACGTCTGCTGCAGGAAATGGGCGCGTCCGTGCGTTGAGTCGTCTGTCCGCGTGCCCCGGTCGTGTGTCCGGGGCGCGCTGGCACGCCCATGTCCGATCGCACTGGCCTGCATGCAAAAGCACTGTGTTTGCGGCGCCACCGCGATCGCCTCCCGTAAACTGACGCGCCGGCATCGCCGGAGCCCCCCATTCGAGGAACCGCGCGATGAGAATCCTGCTCGCCCGCCACGGCGAAACGCCATGGAATGCCGAAGGCCGTTACCAGGGACAGGAAGACATCCCGCTGTCGGAGGTCGGTGAGCGCCAGGCGGCATTGCTCGGCGCACGTCTCGCCGATGTGCAGATCGATCGCGCTGTCGCGTCTCCGCTGTCGCGCGCCGACCGCACCGCGCGTCTGGCGCTTGGCGAAACACGCGCGTCCACACTGTTGACGGATCCCGGCCTCGCCGAGATCGCCCACGGCACCTGGGAAGGCCTGCTGGCCGGCGAGATCCGCGAGCGCGATCCCGAACGCCTGACCGCCTGGCGCGACGCGCCTGACACCGTGCAGATGCCGGGCGGCGAATCGCTGCAGCAGGTGTTCGACCGCGCATGGCCTGCATTCGCGCGTGCCGTCGACGGCCTCGGGCCGGACGACACCGCGCTGATCGTCGCCCACGACGCGGTCAACCGCGTGATCCTGTGCCGCGTGCTCGGCATTCCGTTGTCGCGCCTGTGGACGTTCCGCCAGGCGCCGACGACGTTGAACCTGCTCGAAGGCCCGGATGTCGACCATCTCGACGTGGTGCGCCTCAACGATTGCGCGCACCACACCGCGTTCTTCGGCGAGGCGGTCCACCGCGCGCTATGAGCAACATCCGTTCGCTGGCCAACTGGCTGTCGGCGATCGAGGCGCGCCACCCCACCGAGATCGAGATGGGCCTCGACCGCGTCGGTGCGGTCTACGCGCGCATGGACTGTGGCCGACCCGCGGCGCAGGTGATCACGGTTGCCGGCACCAACGGCAAGGGCTCGACGGTCGCGTTCGTCGAGTCGATCGCCTGCGCGGCGGGCTGGCGTGTCGGTGCCTACACGTCGCCGCACCTGCTGGCCTACAACGAACGCGTGCGCATCGAGGGTCGTGATGTCGACGATGCGGCGCTGGTCGAGGCCTTCGAGGCGGTCGAAGCCGCGCGCGGCGATACCCCGCTGACGTACTTCGAGACCGGCACGCTGGCGGCGCTGTGGCTGTTCGCTCGCGCGGAGCTGGACCTGGCGGTACTCGAAGTCGGCCTCGGCGGCCGCCTCGACGCGGTCAACATCGTCGAGCCCGATGTCGCCGTGATCACCACGGTCGGACTCGATCACCAGGACTGGCTCGGCGACGACATCGAGACGATCGGACTCGAGAAGGCCGGCGTCGCGCGGGCGTGGAAGCCGCTCGTGCTGGGCGATACCGATCCGCCGGCGAGCGTACTGCGGCACGCCTACCGCATCGGCGCGGTCGCGATCCGCGGCGGCAGCGATTTCCTGTACGCGCCGGCCGGCGAGGGACGCTGGACCTGGCGCGAGGTCGGCTTCGAGGTCGAACTTCCGTTGCCGGCGCTCGCGGCCCCGGTGCAGCTGCGCAATGCCGCAGTGGCGATCGCCGCGGTGCGCGCGCTGGATCGTGAAGTCGAGGACGCCGCCCTGATTACAGGGGTCGGCGGTGCGACGGCTGCCGCGCGATTGCAGCGCTTCGATCGCAACGGCATCGAGGTGGTCGTCGACGTGGCGCACAACCCCCAGGCAGCGCAGGCGCTGGCCGACTGGCTGGCGGTGGCGCCGGTCCCGGGGCGCACGTTCGCTGTCTACGCGTCTCTGGCGGACAAGGACGTGGTCGGCGTGGTGGACGCGCTGGCAGCGCGCATCACGCACTGGCATCTCGCCGACCTGTCCGGCCCGCGCGGCCAGGACGCCGCAGCCCTGCGCGACCGTCTGCCGGGGGTTGCGGGCGGAATGACGCTGCACGCGGATGTCGATACCGCGCTGACGGCAGTGCTGGAAGCGGCCAATCCCGGCGACCGCGTACTCGTGTTCGGCTCCTTCCACACGGCCGCCGCCGCACTGGCCGTGCTGCAGGGTGGGCGTTAAGAAGCAGCGCCGCAGCCGGGCGTATAATTCCGCTGGCCGCCTGTGTACGGATTCCGCATGACGCCTGCATTGAAACAACGCCTGATCGGCGCCGCCGTGCTGATCGCGCTGGCGGTGATTTTCCTGCCGATGCTGGTCAAGGGGCCTGCCCCGGAAAGCGGATTGCCCGACATGCCGCTGCAGGTGCCCGATGCGCCCGAAGGCGGATACCGGACCGTGGATCTGCCGCTCGTCACGCCGCCAGCGGCGCGCGAGGGCGGCGTACTCGCGGGTGCGACGCCGGTGTCGGAGACCGCGCCTGCTGCGCAGGCGGCCACGCGTCCCGATGGTGCTGCGCTGCCGACCGTTGATACCGCCGAGCACGAGACCCCGCTGCCGGCGACAGCTGCGGGCGGTGGCTACGCGGTGCACTACGCGGCGTTCGCCAATGAAACCGATGCCGACGCGATCCTGCGGCAGCTCCGCCAGTCCGGTCTGACCGGTTTCCGCGAAGGCTTCACCCTCAACGGCAAGCCCGCGCAGCGTGTGCGCCTGGGGCCGTATGCGAACCGCGCCGATGCCGAGATCGTTCGCGTGCGTGCGGCGCAGGTGCGCGATGACGTGACCCCGCGGGTGGTCGCGCTCGACGCGGGCGCCCGTCCGGATGTGCCGCGCCCGGAAACGCCGGCTGCGGCTGCACCTGCCGCCTCGCGCCCGACCGCCGCGCAGACGCCTGCCACGCCGACCACCGAACAGCTGCCTGAAGACGCGCCTGTCGCGCGTACGCCGCCCGCGCAGACACCGCCTGCCGCTACGCCCGCGCCGCCGCCGGCACCGCCGGCGCCGCCCGCAGCGGCGCCGACGTCCGGCACCGGTTTCATCGTGCAGCTGGGCGCCTTCAGCAACGCCGCAGAAGCCAACCGCCTGCGCGATCGTCTGCGCGGCGCCGGCATCACCGCGTTCACCGATTCGGTCGATACCGACAAGGGCCGCCTGACCCGGGTCAAGGCCGGTCCGGTTGCAACCCGTGGCGAAGCCGACCAGCTGAAGACGCGCGCACGCAGTGCGGTGGGCGTCGACGGTCTGGTCCGCGCGCACCCCTGACGGGCACCGCGCAGACCGCGTCCCACACTTCATACCGGCGCGTCCGCGCGCCTCAAGCAGAACTGGAAATCGAACATGTGCGGGATCGTCGGAATTGTCGGAACCTCTGAAGTCGCAGCCGCGTTGTATGACGGCCTGACGGTGCTGCAGCACCGCGGGCAGGACGCAGCCGGCATCGCCGTCTCCAGCGGCACGGTGATGCGCGTGCACAAGGGCAACGGCCTGGTGCGCGACGTGTTCGACACCAAGGCGATGGACCTGCTGCAGGGTCGCGTGGGCATCGCGCACTGCCGCTATCCCACCGCCGGCAGTGAAGGTCACGACGAGGCGCAGCCGTTCTACGTCAACTCGCCCTACGGCATCGCGCTCGCCCACAACGGCAACCTGGTCAATACCGACCAGCTGCGCCAGCAGGTGTTCGAGACCGACCGCCGCAACGTCAACACCGACTCGGATTCCGAAGTCCTGCTCAACGTGTTCGCGCACGAGCTGGACCGCGAGAAGGCGCTGACGCCCGAGGCCGCGTTCCGCGCCGTCGAAGGCGTGAACCGCCGCGCCAAGGGCGGTTACGCCGTGGTCGCGACGGTGCTGGGTCTGGGCCTGATCGCGTTCCGCGATCCGCACGGCATCCGCCCGCTGGTGCTGGGCAAGCGCGAGACCGCCGAGGGCACCGAGTACGCGGTGGCGTCGGAATCGGTCGCGCTCGACATCCTCGGTTTCGAACACCTGCGCGATGTCGAGCCGGGCGAGGGCATCGTGATCACGCCGCGCGGCGAGCTGCATCACCGCCAGTGTGCGCCGCAGCAGCCGCACGCGCCGTGCATCTTCGAATACGTGTACTTCGCGCGTCCGGACTCGATGATCGAGAACATCTCGGTGCACAAGGCGCGCATGCGCATGGGTGTGACGCTGGGCGAGAAGATCCTGCGCCTGCGACCCGACCATGACATCGATACGGTGATTCCGATTCCGGACACCTCGCGCGACGCCGCGCTGGAAATCTCCAACACGCTCGGCGTGAAGTACCGCGAGGGCTTCATCAAGAACCGCTACGTCGGCCGCACCTTCATCATGCCGGGGCAGGGCGAGCGCGCGAAGTCGGTCAAGCGCAAGCTCAATCCCATCCCGCTGGAATTCCGCAACCGCGTGGTGCTGCTGGTCGACGATTCGATCGTGCGCGGCACCACGTCCAAGCAGATCGTGCAGATGGCGCGCGACGCCGGCGCCAAGAAGGTCTATCTCGCCTCGGCCGCGCCGCCGGTGCGGCATCCGAACATCTACGGCATCGATATGCCGTCGGTCGATGAACTGGTCGCGCACAACCGCACCGAGAAAGAGATCGAGGAATTCCTCGGTTGCGACTGGTTGATCTACCAGGACCTCGCCGATCTCGAAAGCGCGGTCGCCGGGCCGAAGTTTCCCGAGCGCCGCTTCGACAGTTCCTGCTTCAGTGGTGAATACGTCACTGGCATCGAGGCGGGTTATTTCGAGCGCCTGCAGCAGCTGCGCAGCGACGACGCGAAGAAGAAGCGCCGCGCGTGAGCACGGCGGTGGTCGCGGACGCCGCGGATCTGTTCGCGGCCGCGCGCCACTGCCTCGATACGAGCGATCCCGATGACAAGATCGCGCTGACCGGCGCCTACGCGCGCCGGTTCCGCGACGGCGAACTGCCACTCGACACGAACGCACCCGCGCCAGAGCCGATCGGCATGCCGGGACGCCCCGAGCGCCCGAAACTCGTGCATCCGCGCGAGCTGCCACGACGTGGTCTCGGCAGCGACGAAGGCCGCGCGGCCTTCATCCACGCGATCGCGCACATCGAACTCAATGCGATCGATCTCGGCTGGGACGCGGTCTATCGCTTCCGCGATCTGCCCGCCGACTACTACGCCGACTGGGTGTCGGTCGCTGCTGACGAGGCTCGGCATTTCGTGCTGCTGCGCGACCGGCTGCGCGACCTCGGGTTCGACTACGGCGATTTCGACGCGCACAACGGTCTGTGGGAAATGTGCGAGAAGACCGCGCACGACGGCATGGCGCGCATGGCGCTGGTGCCGCGTGTGCTCGAGGCGCGCGGGCTGGACGTCACGCCCGGCATGATCGTCAAGCTGCGTTCGCTCGGCGATCACGAAACCGTCGCCGTGCTCGAAGTGATCCTGCGCGAGGAAGTCGCGCACGTCGCCGCCGGCAGCCGCTGGTTCCGCTGGTTCTGCGAACGCCGTGGCGTAAAGCCCGAATCGACATTCCGCGATCTGCTGTCCGAGTACGCGCGCGCCGTGCTGCACGGCCCGTTCAATATCGACGCACGCGCCGCGGCGGGATTCAGCGAAGAAGAACTGGCCGCGCTGCAGGCGATCGCCGAACGCTGACCACAACGCTGCTTCTGCGGGCCGCGATCAGACCGCGGTAGGCAGCGCCGACAGTTCCAGCCGCCCGTCCGCATACGCACGCAGCACCGACCCCTGTTCGAACCAGTCGCCGAGCACGATGCGGCGGCAGTCGCGGCCGTCGACCTGCAGGTCGTGGATCGCAGGGCGGTGCGTATGGCCGTGGATCATCGTGTCGACGCCGTAACGCGTGAACCAGTCCTCGACCGTTGCTGGCGCCACATCGGTGACCGTTTCCATCGTGCCGTCGCCCCGCAGCGTGGCCGCGCGCGCCTGACTGGCGTCGCGTGCGTGCTGGGCGAATGCGAGCCGCGCCGGCAGCGGCTGCGCGAGCATGTGCGCCTGCCACGCCGGATTGCGCACCTGGTTGCGCACCGCCTGGTATTCGACATCGCCGGTGCACAGCAGATCGCCGTGGGTCAGCAGCACCGGGCGGCCGTAGAGCGTGATCACCGCAGGGTCGGGCAGCAGTGACATGCCAGCGCGTCGCGCATAGTCGTGGCCGACGAGGAAATCCCGATTGCCGTGCATGAACGCGACCGGCACGCCAGCGTTCGACAGCGCGGTCAAACGCTCGGCGACCTGCGCGCCGGCCTCGGACGGATCGTCATCGCCGACCCACGACTCGAACAGATCGCCGAGCACGTACAGCGCATCGGCGCCGCGCGCCTCGCCATCGAGAAACGCGAGGAACAGCGCGGTGATCTCCGGACGCGCCGGATCCAGATGCAGGTCGGAGATGAAAAGCGTCGTCATGGCGCCATTGTAATCCGGCTGCCGGGGCCGGCTGGACGCGCCGGTTAGAATGCGCGCTGTCCCCACGCCGAGTTCCGCGCATGTCCTGCCGCACCCGTTTCGCCCCCAGTCCCACCGGCTACCTGCACATCGGCGGCGCGCGCACGGCGCTGTACTGCTGGCTGGAGGCGCGGCGTCGCGGTGGCGAGTTCGTGCTGCGTATCGAAGACACCGACCGCGAGCGCAGCACCCAGGCCGCGATCGACGCGATCCTCGAGGCGATGGAGTGGCTGGGCCTGGGCTACGACGAAGGCCCGATCTACCAGACGCACCGCCTGGACCGTTATGCCGAAGTCGCCGAGCAGCTCGTTGCCGACGGCAAGGCCTACTACGCCTACGAGTCGAAAGCCGAACTCGACGCGATGCGCGAAGCCGCGATGGCCGCGGGCGACAAGCCGCGCTACAACGGCGCCTATCGCGAGCGCAACGAACCGAAGCGCGACGACCCCAACCGCGTGATCCGCCTGAAGAATCCGCTCGAAGGCACCGTGGTCTGGGAAGACAAGGTCAAGGGCCGCATCGAGATCGCCAACAGCGAACTCGACGACCTGGTGATCTTCCGCCCGGACGGCTACGCGACCTACAACTTCGCCGTCGTCGTCGACGATCTGGACATGGGCATCACCGATGTCGTGCGCGGCGACGACCACGTCAACAACACCCCGCGGCAGATCAACATCTACCGCGCGCTCGGCGCGGAAGTGCCCGCGTTCTCGCATCTGCCGATGATCCTCGACGAGCAGGGGGCCAAGCTGTCCAAGCGCACCGGCGCCGCCGATGTCATGCAGTACCGCGACGCCGGCTATCTGCCGCACGCGTTGCTGAACTATCTCGTGCGTCTGGGCTGGTCGCATGGCGATCAGGAGATCTTCTCGATCACCGAGATGCAGCAGCTGTTCGACCTCAAGGACGTCAACGCCAAGGCCGCGCGCCTCGACCTGGCCAAGCTGGGCTGGCTCAACCAGCAGTACCTGAAGTCCGACGAGCCGGCTGCGGTCGCCGCGCATCTGGAGTGGCATCTGCGCAATGACGGTTACGACCTGTCGGCAGGTCCGGCGCCGGCCGATATCGTCATCGCGTTGCGCGACCGCGTGCAGACGCTCAAGGAAATGTCCGAGCGCGCGGCGGTCTGGTATCGCCCGATCGCTGCATACGACGAGAAGGCGGTTGCCAAGCATCTGAAAGCCGAAGCACGCGCGCCGCTGGCCGATGTCCGTGCGCGTTTCGCCGCGTTGCCGGACTGGAACGTCGAGGCGATCGACGCGGCATTCCGCGAGACGGTCGAGACGCTGGGTCTGGGCATGGGCAAGGTCGCGCAGCCATTGCGTGTCGCGATCACGGGCACGCAGGTGAGTCCGGATATCGGGCACACGGTGTATCTGGCCGGGCGTGAGGAAGCGCTCGCGCGGATCGACGTGGCGATCGGAATGATTGCGGACTGACCCGTGACGCGAGCGCCCGTGCTGCTGGCGTTGGCCGGTCTGCCTGGCGTCGGCAAAAGCGTGCTGGCGCGACGGTTGTCGGTCGCGATGGGTGCGTCCTGGATCCGCATCGATACGATCGAGCAGACCCTGCGTGCGCGGGGCTGGTCTGCGGCTGCGATCGGCGCGACGGGATATGACCTTGGCGGAGCGCTTGCGGCTGATCAGCTGCGCATCGGACGGGACGTGGTTGCCGACTCTGTCAATCCGGTCGCAGCGTCCCGCGCCGCCTGGCGGCAGATTGCGCGCGAGGCGGGCGCGGGGTTCGTCGAGGTGGAGGTGGTCTGCACTGATCCACGCGTGCATCGGCAGCGTGTTGAACAGCGTGCTGCAGATATCCCGGGCCATGTACTGCCGACCTGGCAGTCGGTCATGACGCATGACTACACGCCTTGGCCCGTGGGTGGCGTACGTGTCGACACAACCGACGGGCCCGACAGCGCGCTCGCGATCCTGCTTCAGCGCGTGGTGGCCGCGCGTCCGGGTTGAGTCCAAGCCCCCTCGCACCCATCATGGACGGATGGCCAAGCACGACCACACCTGCACGGATCCGCATCACCACGTCGATGACGCCGCGAGCTTCATTCGCGCGGTGGAGCACGCCTCCAGCGAACGCGGCCTGCGGCTGACGCCTATCCGCGCCTACGTGCTCGGGTTGATCGCCAAGGCCGGCAAGCCGCTCAAGGCCTACGATCTGCTCGACCAGGTGCGTGAGGGCGACGGCCCGGGCGCGGCCGCGCCGCCGACGGTGTACCGCGCGCTGGATTTCCTGCTGGCCAACGGCTTCATCCACAAGCTGCAGTCGGTCAATGCATTCGTGGCCTGCCACCACCCGAGCACCGCGCAGCATTCGGTTCCGTTCCTGATCTGCGACCGCTGCCACAGCGCCGTGGAGCTGGAAGACGAGGCGGTCGTCGCCTCGCTCGACGAGCGCGCCCGCGCGCTGGGGTTCGTGCCGCAGGCGCAGACGCTGGAAGTACACGGCCTCTGCGCGCAGTGCGCGGACGCCTGATCTGATCCGCGGGCCGGCCGTCCTGGCCTGCCCGCTGCCTCGTCAGCGCCAGCCCTGTCGGGGCAAAGACGCCACCCCTGCGATGAGCAGCAGCGGCAACGCCGCGAACGCGAGACTCTGCGCGCCGATACGGTCGAGCAGCAGGCCGCCGAGCACGCCGCCACCGGCGATGGCGAGGTTCCAGCCTGTGACGAGCAGCGATTGCGCGAGATCCGCCGAGGCGCCCGCGCGCCGCGCGAGTGCGGTCTGGAACAGCGTGGCGACGCCGCCGAAGGCCAGGCCCCAGATGCCGATTGCAGCAGCGACGACGACGGTCGTCCCCGGCCAGATTGCGAGCAGCGCCGCGGCAAGTACGAACAGAGTCACGCTGATCAGCACCAGCGGCCGCATCCAGCGGTCGATCAGGGCGCCGACCGCCCAGATGCCCAGTAGCGACGCGACGCCGAACAGCAGCAGCGCACGGGCGATCGGCAGCGCGCCGTCCGACAGCGCGATCAGCGGCGCGATGTAGGTGTAGAGCAGGTTGTGCGCCAGCACGTAGAGCAGCATCACCGTGAGGACCTGTCCGATGCCGGGCAGCGCAATCACCGCACGCAGTCGCGGCGCGCCCTGGCTGTGCTCGCCGGGCAGCTCGGGCAACGCCAGGCGCGCCCAGGCCAGCAAGCCCAGGCTCAGCAGCGTCATCACACCGAAGGTCCAGCGCCAGCCCAGGACTTCGCCCAGCAGTGTGCCGGCCGGAATGCCGAGCGACAGCGCGAGCGGGGTGCCTACCATCGCCACTGCAATCGCCCGTCCCTGTTGCGCCGGCGGAACCAGCCGACTCGCAAAGCCTGCAAGCAACGCCCACAACAGGCCCGCACTGACACCAGCGACGAGGCGCGTGCACAGCGTCAGCCAATAGACCGGCGAGAGGGCGGTGAGCGTATTGGCGGCCAGAAAGCCGGCAATCGCGAGCAACAGCAAGCGGCGCCGCGGCCAGGCACGCGTGGCGACCACCAGCGGAATCGCGGCGAGCAGCGAACCCAATGCATAGACCGTCACCAGCTGGCCGACCCAGGCTTGGCGTACGCCCAGGCCCGCCGCCATCTGCGGCAACAGGCCCGCCGGCAGGACTTCGGTGAGGATCGTGACGAAGCCCGCGCAGGCCAGCGCCAGCAGGCCGGCAAGCGGAAGCCTGGGCGCCGCATGCGTGTCCGCGGGCGGGTCGACGATGGTGCATCCGGACGTGCTCATGGTGCGATGCGCCGAAGCGACGCGAGCGCGGGGCGCGGACTGCCTGCGCGTGCAGGTGGGCAGGCGGCGGAGTTGGATCCGCAGGGAAGCGGACGCAGAGAACGGGAGCGGATGGGGCGGCGATACGGCATGGGCTGGGCCAGTGGTGGAAAGCAGCGTCATCGTGTTGCGTCGTCCAAGCCCGATAAAGACGGCTAGAGTTCCGCTCACCGTGGACATCGATGTCCGCAATGCGAGTCGACCCGTGGACAGCCTCGGCAGCCTGAATGTGTTCGTCCATGCCGCGGAACAGCGGAGTTTCGTCGACGCTGGCCGTGTGCTCGGCGTGTCTGCGGCCGCGGTCGGCAAGAGCATCGTGCGGCTGGAACGCGCGCTGGGTGTCCGGCTGTTCCATCGCAGCACGCGCAGCGTGACCCTCACTGACGCAGGTCAGATGTTCCTGCTGCGCTGCAGGCGCATCCTCGCCGAAGCCGACGCGGCGCAGGGGGAACTGAGCGCACAACGCGCCAGCGTGCAGGGACGCCTGCGCATCAGCCTGCCGCTGGTCAGCGAGCCGCTGCTGCCGATGCTGGCCGACTTCATGGCGGCCTATCCGGACGTCGTGCTGGATCTCGATTTCACCGATCGCGTAGTCGATGTGATCGAAGAGGGATTCGATGCGGTGCTGCGTGTCGGCGAGCCGTCGGATTCGCGCCTGGCCGCGCGCTACATCGGCCAGTTCCAGCGGCGACTGGTCGCATCACCCGACTATCTGCGCGTGCGTGGCACGCCGCGGACACCTGCCGATCTCGCCGACCACCTCTGCCTGCAATACCGCTATCCCAGCACCGGCCGTCTCGAGACCTGGCCCTTGCGCGACGCGCCCGAGCAGTTCCGCGTGCCCGAATCGATGGTCTGCAACAACGTCGAGACGCGCGTGTGTTTCGCGATCCGTGGGCAGGGCATCGCCTACGTCCCCGACTACTCGGCGCGCGCGGCCCTGCAGGACGGGCGACTGGTGACAGTACTGGACGCGCACCTCGATGCCGCCGGCAATTTCCACCTGCTGTGGCCATCCGGCCGGCATGTGCTGCCGAAGCTGCGGGTGTTCATCGATTTCGTCAGCACGCGGCTGATGGACATGGTCGCCGGCGGGACAGGTGCGCCCGAACCGGCGTGACCTGTCAGGCCGCCTTCGTCGCGAACGTGAGCCGCGCTTCGCGGATCGGCAGATTGGACGCGGCCGCCAGCAGCGCCAGCGCCATGTCGGCGTACCAGACCCACAGATAGGAGCCGGTCTTCGCGACCGCGACGCCGCCCAGCCACGCGCCGAAGAAGGCGCCGGTCTGGTGCGAGAGCAGGGTCAGGCCGAACAGCGTCGCCAGATAGCGCGGGCCGAACAGCTTGCCGACGAGGCCGGCGGTCGGCGGCACGGTCGCCAGCCAGCTCATGCCCAGGCCGATCGCGAACAGCATGAAGGTGGTCGGCGTCGGCGGCGACAGCACGTAGATGAAGATCATCACCGCGCGGCTGATGTAGATCGCGGTCAGCAGCCACTTCATGCGGTAGCGCTGGCCGAGCCAGCCCGCGCCGATGCTGCCGACGATGTTGAACAGACCGATCAGCGACAGCGCCATCGCCGACACGCCGGCCGACAGCCCGCACATCGCGATCTCGGTTGGCAGATGCGTGACCAGAAACGCGATGTGGAAGCCGCAGGTGAAGAAGCCGAGGTGCAGCAGCCAGTAGCTGCGGTCGCGCAGGGCGATGCGCAGTTGCGCGCGCAGGCCGATGTCGTCGTCCACAATTGGCAGAACGGCTGCGCCCGATGCAGCAGGCGGCAGTTTGCGACGACGCAGCGGCCAGGCCAGCGGCAACGTCGCCAGCGCGGTGGCCGCCATCGCCCATGCAGCGGCGGCCCAGCCGAATGCACCGATCATCGTGGTTGCGAATGGCGCGTAGAGGAACTGTCCGAACGAGCCTCCGGCGTTGACCACGCCCGACGCCATCGAGCGCTTCTCCGCGGGAATCACCCGCGCGGTGCTGCCGATCAGGATCGAGAAACTGCCCGCACCCGCGCCGGCCGCGCTGATCAGACCGAGGGTGAGCAGCAGGCCCCATTCGGATGCGAAGAACGGCGCAGCGGCCATGCCGGTGACCAGCAACACGCCGCCAAACACCAGCACGCGGCCGCTGCCGCGCTGGTCGGCGATGGCACCGAACACCGGCTGCACAGCGCCCCAGACGAACTGGCCGACGGCCAGCGCGAAACTGATCGCGGCGATGCCCAGCCCCGTGTCGGCGGCAATCGGTTGTACGAACAGGCCCAGCGACTGCCGGATGCCCATCGTGATCATCATCATCGCGGTGGCGGCAAGCACCAGCGGCCACCAGCGCGAGGTGACGGGCGCGCTCATGCTGCGATCTTCCGGGTCACGCGGTCGAGCACAGCGTGCAAACGGCCGACCTCGTCGACGCCCATCAGCGCTTCGACCTGCACCTGCGTCGCGCGCCACAACGGCTCGGCCTGTTCGATCACCGCGGCGCCCGCGGCCAGAACTTCGATCCGGCGCTGGCGTGCATCGTCCGGATCGCGCTGCAAACGCACCCAGCCGGCGGCGACCAGATGTTTGAGGTCGCGGCTCAGCGTGCTGCGCTCCATGCCGAGCGTAGTGGCAAGCTCGCCGACGGTGCGAGGCTGGATCTGCGCGCGGCGCAGGATCGCGTACTGGTTGACGTTGAGCCCGGCCGGCGCCAACGCCTGGTCGTAGCGCTGGGTCATCATCCGGCTCAGCTTGCGCAGGCGATGGCAGCTGCAGCCGAAGGCGGGGGAATCGAGCGGGTCGGGCGCGGCATCGGCCATTGCGTGTATCTGCATCGGATTTTGGATGTATATACATCTAATTCATCGCGAGCGCTGAATCCGGCGAAGCGAGCAAGCGACAAGCCCATAAAAAAAGCCCCGCACCGGAGACCGGGGCGGGGCGGTGACGCACGCGTCACTGGAGAGAACGGAAACCGGTCAGCGCACGCCGATCAGAAATAGACGCGGATGCCGCCGGCGATGGTGCGACCCGGCAGCGGCGCGAAGTCGCGCAACAGCGATGTGTGCGGGCGGGCTTCTTCGTCGGTCAGGTTGCGACCGTCGAGGAACAGTTCCCACTGGGTGCCGTCCGCTTCGCCGACGCGCCAGGCGACGCCCGCGTTGACCAGCGTGTAGCCGGGGCTCGGATCCTCCAGCGCGGCTACGCGGTCCTGCTTCTGGTGGCGCACCGCGCCGACGTTCGCGCGCCAGCCGCCGAGGGTCCAGTTGATGTCGGCGCCGATACGCGACGGTGCGATGCGCGGCAGATCGCCGCCCAGCGGAATGTCGGCGTGGTAGTGGTGGCTGTGGTCGCCGTGCGGGACGTCGAAATGCACGTGGCGGGTGCCGCTGCCGTCGAGCTCGGCACGCACGACATCGCCGAATACGCGCAGGTCGAAATCGCCGGCATCGGATTCCAGCAGGTGGAACTTCGCCTCGGCCTCCGCGCCGCGGAAGGTCGCGTCGCCCTGCGTCCACAGCCGTACCGGGAAGCCCTGCTCAGCGACGCCGGTGTCGGTGAGGTAGGTGAAGCGCTTGAACTTCGTCTGGTACACAGCGGCCTTGAACTCGACGCGGTCGGTGTGCGCGTGCAGGCCCAGTTCCAGACGCTGCCCGCGTTCGGTTTCAAGATCCGCATCGCCGATCTCGATCGAGCGCGTGGCGATGTGTGGGCCGGCCGCGAACAGTTCCTCGTTGGTCGGTGCGCGCTCGGAGACGTCGGCGCCGAAGCGCAGGTCGAACACGTCCGACAGATGCCAGATCGCCGCGCCCGACAGGCTGCTGGCATCGAACTTGCGCGAATTCCCCGTGATCGGGTCGATCTCCACCCGCTCGTGACGGCCGCCGAACTCGAGCTTCACCGGTCCGAATTCCTTCTCCTGCACGACGAACAGGCCGAGGGTGTCGGTCACGCTCGGCGGCACGAAGGCCTCTTCGCCGACCGCGCCGAAATCGACATGGCCGATCTGCAGGCCGAACGCGCCGTCCCAGCCGTTGAAGGTCTTCTGCACCGCTTCGATGCGCGCCTCGGTGCCCTTGTTGGTGAAGCGGGTCGCCGGCGTGTCGCCTTCGAGTTCGACGTGTTCGTAGTCGTTGTAGGCCGCACGCACGTTCAAGGCGCTGAGGAACGGCAGCGGGTCGTAGAGGCCGCCCTTCAGATCGACGCGGTTCTGCACCATGTCGATGCGCACCGAGCCGTGTTCGTCGTGACCTTCCTCTTCGTGATCATGGTCGTGATCGTGGTCATGGCCGCCTTCTTCGGCATGCACATGCGCGCCGTCCGGCAGGCCGTAGTTGGTGCGGTAGGTGCTGACCGCGACGCCGAGATGCCCACGCTCGCCGAAGTAGGTCGCGCCGACGGCGCCGGCGCGCGTGCGGATCGAACTGTTGGGCAGGGTGCCGAACGCGTTCTCTTCGTCCGCGTGTTCGTGGTCGTGATCATGGTCATGATCATGGTCGTGATCGTGGTCCTCAGGCACCTGGGCGAAGCCGGGGATGTCGAAATCGCCGGTGTTGCGGATCAGGCCGTCGACATGCAGCACCAGGTTGTCGCCACTCACGCCGTCGAGGCGGAACATGCCGCTGCGCTCGTCGTTGCCGCTGGCCGCTCGCAGTTCGGCGCGGCCGCTGATCGGACGATCCGGCACTTCGCGCGCGATGCGGCCGTCGACCACATTCACCGCGCCGCCGATCGCGCCGCTGCCATACAACAGGTTGGCCGGGCCCTTGAGCACCTCGATCTGATCGGCGAGGAAGGGTTCGATGCTGACCGCGTGGTCGGCGCTGACCGTGGACGCGTCCATGCTGCCGATGCCGCCCGAGAGCACCTGCACGCGCGGGCCCTCTTGGCCGCGGATGATCGGTCGGCCGACGCCGGTGCCGAAGGAGCCGCTCTGCACGCCGGGCAACGAAGACACCGTGTCGCCGAGGTTGCCGGACTTGCGATCTTCCAGCGCGTCGCCATACAGCACCTCCACCGGGTGTGCGAGATTCTCGGCATCGCCGCCGAGCGGCGTCGCGGTGACCTGCACGCGGTCGAGCGTGGTGGGATGCGCATGCGTCTGGCTGGTGGACTGGGCGAACGCGGCGGCCGGCAGCAGCAGGGCCACGGCGATGGCGAGACGGGTCGGGACGGGGGCGGAACGGCGGCTTCTGGTCATTGCGGATGCAGTACACTGGTGGGCGAAGAGGGAATGTTATAATGTTACGCAAATCCCCGCACCCCCCAAAAGACATGCCTGCACACAATTCCACCCTGCAGCGCGCAGACCGCGTCGGCTTCGCCGCGTCGTTCCTGTGTGCGGTCCATTGCGCGCTGTTGCCGGTGGCGCTGGCACTGCTGCCGGCGTTCGGTCTCAACGTGGGCGGCTGGGTCGACATCGACCAGGCCTTCGTCGTGTTCGCCACGCTGCTGGGCGCGACTACGCTGACGCTGGGCTGGCGCCGCCATCGCGCATTCCACGCCTGGATGCTGCTGATTCCCGGCCTGGCGCTGGTGTGGGCCGGCTCGTTCACGCACCTGCACGACCACACCATCACCCACGCCGTGGTGATGACCATCGGTGGCCTGCTGCTGGCGGGTGCGCATCTGCTGAATCTGCGCCTGACCCACGCCCGCGCAGGGCGCTGAGCGGCTTCACAGATCGGGCCGCGTGCTAGAATCCGCGGTCCTGTGCGCCCTGGCGGCGCACGTACGCGCCAAACGAATTCAACACGCAGCACTCCAGGAGCACAGTAATGGGCAAGGGCGACCGCAAGACCCTCAAGGGCAAGCGCTACAACTCGAGCTACGGCAACAGCCGCTCGAAGGGCCTGATCAAGGCCACCGGCACCGCGACCGCACCGGTCGTGAAGAAGGCCGCCGGCAGCAAGACCGTCGCCAAGGCACCGGCGAAGAAGGCCGTCGCGAAGAAGGCCTGAGTTTCAGGCCCGCCGCGCGTCGAAAGCCCCGCATCCGCGGGGCTTTCGCGTTTCAGGCTGCGAACGACCTCAGGCCAGACGTTTGCCACCGGCGAACGACATCGACAGCAACGGGCCGCCGAGCCAGTAGACGAGTTCGGCCGGCTGCGCGACCTGCCAGCAGGCGAAGTCCGCGCGCTGGCCGACCGCCAGACGTCCGCGATCCGACAGGCCGAGCGCGTGTGCCGCATGTACGGTCGCGCCTCGCAGGGCTTCCTCCGGCGTCAGGCGGAATTGCGTGCACGACAGCTGCATTGCTTGGCGCAGCGACAACAGCGGCGATGTGCCCGGATTGCAGTCGGTCGCGACCGCCATCGGCACGCCGGCCGCGCGGAACGCATCGAGCGGCGGCAGTGTGGTTTCGCGGAGCACGTGAAACGCGCCCGGCAGCAGCACCGCGACCGTGCCCGCTGCGGCCATCGCAGCAACGCCAGCCGGCGAGGTGTGTTCGACATGGTCGGCCGACAGGCCACCGAACTCCGCCACCAGCGCGGCACCGGCGCCATCGCTGAGCTGATCGGCATGCAGCTTCACCGGCAGGCCGAGCGTGCGTGCCACCTCGAATACGCGGCGCGTCTGATCGACGCTGAAGGCGATGCGTTCGGCGAATGCGTCAACGGCATCGACCAGACCTTCTTCGTGCAGACGCGGCAACCACTCGCAGACCGCATCGATGTAGGCGTCACCGCGGCCGGCGAACTCCGGCGGCAGGGCGTGCGCGCCGAGGAACGTGGTGCGTACGGTGGTGCCGAGCACCTCGCCGATCCGACGCGCGACGCGCAGCATCTTGCGTTCGTTGTCGAAGTCGAGGCCGTAGCCGGACTTGATCTCCAGCGTCGTCGCGCCGTCGGCGACCAGCGCACGCGCGCGCAGCAACGACTGCGCGAGCAGTGTGTCCTCGTCGGCCTCGCGCACTGCGCGCACCGTCGACACGATGCCGCCGCCGGCGCGCGCGATCTCTTCATAACTCGCGCCCTGCAGTCGCTGTTCGAACTCGGCAGCGCGGTTGCCCGCGAACACCGCGTGCGTATGGCAGTCGATCAGGCCGGGCGTGACCAGCCCATCGGTTTCGACGACGAGATCGGCGTTGGCTTCCGCGTCCGCGGGCAGTCCGCTGCGCGGACCGGCGTAGACGATCACACCGTCGCGCCAGCCGAGCGCACCGTCTTCGATCAGCCCGTAACCGCTGTCGTCCGCCAATGTGGCAAGCGTCGCGCCCAGCAGCAGTCCGTCCCAGGATTCAGTCGCCACCGCCGCCTCCATCGCCGCCGCCATCCGAGCTGAAATCACCGCCGTCATGGCGTCCGTGTTTCGACCCTTCGACCAGGGCACCATCGCCGCCGGACGGCGTGTCGGACTGTCGTTTGCGAGACGCGGACACGCCGGCGAACACCGCCACGAGACCGCCGGCCACGGCGACCAGGGCGCACACCAGCGCGATCGAAGTTGGACTCATCGGATGTTCCCGGGCGGAAGACCGGCTAGCCTACCGCACACGTTTTCGAGGAGCCGGCCCGATGCACGATGTTCCCGCGATCCACGCCGAGCGCACGCCCGCAGGCTGGCGTCTGCCCGGTATCGCGAACCTGCATTCGCATGCGTTCCAGCGGGCGATGGCCGGCATGGCCGAAGTGCAGACCGATCCCGCCGATTCCTTCTGGACCTGGCGCGAGACCATGTACCGGATGGCCGGGCGCTTCGATCCCGACAGCCTGCGTGCCGTGGCCACGCAGCTCTACGTCGAGATGCTGGAAGCCGGCTACACCACTGTCTGCGAGTTCCATTACGTCCATCACGCGCCCGACGGCGCGCCGTACGCGCCTCCAAGCGCGATGGCCGATGCGCTCATCGACGCCGCGCGCGCCACCGGCATCCGGCTGACGCTGCTGCCGGTGCTGTACATGGCCGGCGGGTTCGACGGGCGGCCGCTCGGCGAACGCCAGCGACGCTTCGGCCATGACGTCGACGGCTATCTGCGGCTGTTCGCCGATCTGCACGCGCGCCAGGACGACACGCTGCGCGTCGGCTGCGCGCTGCACAGCCTGCGCGCCGTGCCGTCCGATGCGATGCACGCGGTGCTGGCCGCACTTCCAGGCGATGCACGCATGCACATCCACATCGCCGAACAGATTCCCGAGGTCGACGAATGCATCGCGCTGCGCGGTGCGCGCCCGGTCGCCTGGCTGCTCGACAACGCGCCGGTCGACGCCCGCTGGACGCTCGTGCATGCGACGCATCTCGATGCTGCGGAAGTGGCCGGCATCGCCCGCAGCGGCGCGACCGTCGCGCTGTGTCCGACGACCGAAGCCAATCTCGGCGATGGCCTGTTTCCGTTGCGCGCGTTTCTCCATGCCGGCGGCGCCTGGGGCATCGGTTCGGACTCGCACATCTCGGTGTCGCCGGTCGAGGAACTGCGCTGGCTCGAGTACGGTCAGCGTCTGGTGACGCACCGTCGCAACATCGCGGTCGCAGCGGCGACGCCAAGCGTTGGCGCTACGCTGTTTGCGGGTGTGCAGGCGAGCGCCGCAGCATCGACCGGTTTCGACGCGCTCGACGACGCGGTCGTGCTGGACGCGGATGCGCCGCTGCTGGCCGGCGCGACGGAACATGACGTACTCGACCGCTGGCTGTTCGCCGGCAACCGCCCGCTGGTGCGCGAGGTGCAGATGGCCGGGCGGCAGGTCGTTGCGGAGGGGCGTCATGCATTGCACGCGGACGCCGCGCGCGGCTATGCGGATGCGATGCAGAGACTGCTGGCCGATTGAGCCGCTGGCGCGCGATCGGACCGCCTCACCCGTCCGGCGCGCCTGCAGACCGGTCCATCCGCCGGATCAGGCGTTTCATCGCACACCCGTGCACAGGCCGCGTCGCCGCCGCAGCATGGCGACGTTCCCATGGACAGGAGATCCGCATGTTGCCCAACACTTTGACCCTCGCCGCGATGCTCGCCATCAGCGGCAGCGCATCCGCGACGACCGACGCCGCACTCGCCGGCATCGTCGACCAGCGTCTGGCTGGTGACCGCACCGGCGCCTGCTTCGCCGTCGCGCTCATCGATGGCGACAGCGTGGCGCGGACGTATCGCTGCGCCGATGGCACGGCGACGCCGCGCATCGGCACCGACAGCGCGTTCGAGATCGGCTCGGTCAGCAAGACGATGACCGCGGCGTTGCTCGCGCAGCTGATCGCCGACGGCCGGGCCTCGCTCGACGATCCGCTGTCGGCCTATCTGCCTGCGGGTACGCCGGTGCCGACGTTCGAGGGCCAGCCGATCCTGCTGCGCCACGTCGTCACCCACACGTCCGGCCTGCCCGCATTGCCGGCGCGGATGCAGATCACCAATCCGGCTGATCCCTACGCTGCGCTGACGCCGGAGGCGTTGCTCGCTTCGCTGGGCGACGTCACCCTGACGCGCGCGCCCGGCGCGCAGTTCGAGTACTCCAACTTCGCGTCGATGCTGCTGTCGTATGCAGTCGCGCAGCGCGCCGGCCAGCCGTTCGAGACCCTGATCGACGCGCAGCTGTTCGCGCCACTCGGCATGACGCACGCCTACATCGCGCAGCGACCTGACGGCGTGCGGGCTGCCGCGGGCCATCTGCCCAACGGCAGCGAGACGCCGGCGTGGACGATTCCCGGCGACATGGCCGGCGTCGGCGGCGTGCGGGCCACGCTCGAAGACATGGTGCGTTACGTGCAGGCCCAGCTCGGTCATGCGGATGGCTCGGCCGCCGCGCCGTTGCTCGCAGCGTTGCAGACCACGCAGCAACCGGTCTCGCAACAGCCGCCGATGGCGATGAACTGGATGATCGCGCCGCTGGCCGGTCGAAGTGTGCTGATGCACGAAGGCGGCACGGGCGGTTTCTCGTCGCTGGTCGGCATCGATCCCGCACGCAAGCGCGGTGTCGTGATCCTGTCGGACACGTCGCTGACCGCGCTCGGCGGTCTCGGCAGCCTCGGCGCGCATCTGCTGGATCCGTCGGCGCCGGTCGGCAAGCCGCGCAAACTGGCGACACCGCCGGCTGAACTCGTCGATGGACTGGTGGGCACCTGGCAGCTCGGCGCCGGCATGCAGGTCGAGCTGGCGCGCAAGGGCGACGCGCTGACGATCCATCCTGCCGGCCAGCCGATCTTCGAACTGGGTTACGACGATGCAGGGGATTTCTTTCCCGTGCAGTTCGACGCACTGCTGTCGCCGAAGCGCGCGGTGCATGGCAGTTACAGCTTCGTCTGGCACCAGGGCGGCGGCGCGATCGCGGCAACGCGTGCGACCGATGCTGTGCCAACGGCAGCGCCGGCGACCGACGTGCCACTCGCTGATTACGCCGGCGACTACACGCTGATGCCGGGTTTCGTGCTGAAGGTCGACAGCGCCGAGGGCCGTCTACGGGCGCAGGCGACCGGGCAGGGTGCGTTTCCACTGGATGCGACCGGCGCCGACACCTTCGCTGCGCCGGCATTCGGCATCGAGCTGCGCTTCCAGCGCGGCGCCGACGGTGAGGTGACTGCACTCGAACTGCATCAGGCCGGTCAGGTGCTGCGTGGCGCACGTGGCTGAGCACGCGCCGATGCACGCATCTTCCGTACCGCTGCGCCAGCCGCTGCCGGACGACGTCGTCGTCGGCGGCGAACTTCCGTGGACGCGCTATCGCCGCTATCCGGTCTTCAGTACGCGCTGGCTCGCCGGACGCACGCTGCTGTTCGGCAGCGTGATCCTCGGCTTCTCGCTGCTGACGCTGGTGGGCGCGCTGGTCGGGCCGGTCAGTCGCGTCGGCGCGTTCACCGCATCCGGCTACATGTTCATCGCGTTTCTGCTGATGACCACCGCCGGCCCGTTGCTGGCGACCGGGGTGCGTCATCGCCGTCTGTCGCTGCCCCGCGAGCGAACCTGGGTCGTGCTGTCGCTGTGCGTCGGCATCCTGTTGTCCTGGGGCATCGACAGGTGGGCGAGCGCCCGGATCGAAAGCTTCATGGTCGACGAGATGGGCACGGGGCCTTACGACGTCGAGGCGATGCGTGCGCACTACGAGGGCGGCGCGGCGAAAGCCGGTGCGGTCTTCATCAAGATCCTGACGCTGGTGGTCATCTACGGTCTGCTGGGCGGCGGCACAGCGCTGCGCGCCTACTTCAGCGAGCAGCGTCGCATTGCCGACAGCCGGCACCGCACCGAACTCGTTGCTCTTCAATCGCAGAAGCGCGAATCGGATCTGCGGCTCGGTGCGCTGCAGGCGCAGGTCGAGCCGCATTTCCTGTTCAACACGCTGGCCTCGGTGCGTGCGCTGGTACGCCAGGACGCATCGCGCGCGGAGGCCACGCTCGATGCGCTGGTCGATTATCTGCGCGCGACCATTCCGCGGCTGCGCGATGGCGAAGCGGCGCTGCGCTCGACGCTCGGCGAGCAGCTCGACCTGTGCGCGCACTATCTGGAACTGATGCGTCTGCGCACCGCCGATCGCCTGCGGTACGACATCGAGGCCGACGCCACACTTCGCGCGTTGCCGTATCCGCCGCTGTTGCTGATCACGCTGGTCGAGAACGCGATCAAGCACGGCATCGAGCCCAAGCCCGGTGCGGGACGCGTCGTCATCCGTGCGTGGGCGACGGACGGCACGCTGCATGTGTCGGTGACGGACGACGGTGCAGGCCTGCAGCCGGGTGTCGGTGGCGGCATGGGACTGGCGAATGTGCGCGATCAACTCGCCACGCGCTTCGGTCTACGCGCGTCGCTGCGTCTGACCGGTGCCGCAGGCGGCGGCGCGCAGGCCGAACTCCGCACACCGATGGACGGACCCGCATGAACGACGCTGCCATCACCGCGCTGATCGCCGAGGACGAAGCGCCGCAGCGTGCAGCGCTGCTGGAGATGCTGGCGTCCGCCTGGCCCGCGCTGGAGGTCATTGCCGCCTGCGAAGACGGCATCGCGGCGTTGCAGGCCGCAGCCGAACACCGTCCGCAGGTCGCGTTCCTCGACATCCGCATGCCCGGCGTCGGCGGGCTCGATGTTGCGCGCGCAGTGGTTGCCGGCGGCGGGCTGGTGGTGTTCACCACGGCCTATGACGAGTACGCGATCCGGGCGTTCGAGGCGGGCGCCGTCGATTACCTGCTCAAGCCGGTGACCGAAGCGCGGCTGCGTCTCGCGATCGAGCGTCTGCAGGCACGCCTCGCGCAGCCTGCAGCGGATGATCTGCAGGCGCTGGTCGAGGATCTCGAGGCGCGTCTGCGCCCGCAGGGAGAACGCCAGATCCGCTGGATCAGCGCGAGCGTCGGCGATCACGTGCGCATGATCGGCATCGACGAGGTGCTGTTCTTCCAGGCGCAGGACAAATACGTGCGCGTGGTCACCGCCGATGGCGAGGCGCTGATCCGCACGCCGGTGAAAGAGCTGCTGGCGGGGCTCGACCCCGACGTGTTCTGGCAGGTGCATCGCGGCACCGTGGTTCGCGTGTCGACGATCGACCGCGTGCGCCGCGACGAACTCGGCAAGGCGCGGATCGAACTGCGCGGTCATCGTGAATCGCTGCCGGTGAGTGCGGCGTTCGTGCACCGCTTCCGGGGGATGTAGGCGCGCAGCGCACCGGTGCGTGGACGGCCGCGCCCAACGCATCCGCAACGCCCCGACCACTATCCTGTGCGCATCCAGTCAGGAGTCGCACATGCAGGTCGACATCGCCATCGTCGGGGCCGGGCCGGTCGGGCTGTGCTTCGCCCGCGCGCTGGCGGGCAGCGGGTTGAAGGTCGCGCTGTTCGAACGGCAGGCGCACGCGGCCATCGCGCAGCCGGCGTTCGACGGGCGCGAGATCGCGTTGACGCATGCCTCGCGCGCGATCCTCGAGCGGCTCGGACTGTGGGCGCGGTTCGACGCGGCGGACATCTCCGAACTGCGCGATGCGCGCATCTTCGACGGCGAGCGCACCGACGGGCTCACGATCACCGCACACGACGGCCGCAGCGCGCAGCTCGGCTGGCTGGTGCCGAACCAGCGCATCCGCCAGGCCGCGTTCGACGTGGTGGCCGATGCGCCCGACATCACCGTGCATGGTGCGTCATCGGTGCGCGACGTCGTCCAGCGCGCCGATGGCGTGACGCTCGCACTGGAGGACGGCACGCGCGTCGAAACGCGTCTGCTGATCGCGGCCGACAGCCGGTTCTCGGCCGTACGACGCATGCTCGGCATCGGCGCGCGGACGCGCGATTTCGGCATGCGCATGCTGGTGTGCCGCGTGGCGCACACGCAGCCGCACCATCACGCGGCCTGGGAGTGGTTCGATCAGGGACAGACGCTGGCCCTGCTGCCGCTCAATGGGAATCGCGCCTCGGTCGTACTGACGCTGCCGCCGCAGCAGATGGCCGAAGTGGAAGCGCTCGACGATGCCGCGTTCGCCGCCGACATGCAGCGCCGTTTCCGCGACCGGCTCGGCACGATGACGACGATCGGCACGCGGCATGTCTATCCGCTGGTCGGCGTCTACGCGGATCGTTTCGTCGCCGGTCGCGGGGCACTGCTGGGCGATGCCGCCGTCGGCATGCATCCGGTCACCGCGCACGGATTCAATCTGGGCCTGCAGGGTGCCGACCGGTTGGCGCAGGCGTTCCGCGACGCGCATGCGGCCGGCCGCGACATCGCCGGTGCCGGACTTCTGGAGCGCTGGGCGCGGACACATCGCGCGGCGAGCTGGCCGATGTATACGGCGACCGGCCTCGTCGCGAGCCTCTACACCGACGACCGCGCGCCGGCACGATTGCTGCGGGGTGCGACGCTCCGCATCGCCCAGCGCATCGCGCCATTCCGGCGCCTGATCGCCGGACATCTCACCCAGGCGCGCTGAGCTACAGAAGCCGATCCGCGCGTGGCCATGCGCCTTCCAGCGTCAGCAGGAATTCCTTGGTCGGCAGGCCGCCGCCGAAGCCGGTGAGCGCGCCGCTGGCGCCGATGACGCGATGGCAGGGCACCACGATCGACAGGGGATTGCGCCCGTTCGCAGCGCCGACCGCGCGGCTCGCGCCCGGCTTGTCGACCATGCTGGCGAGTTCGACGTAGCTGGCGGTGTGTCCGTACGGGATGCGCGTCAATGCCTGCCAGACCTGTTTCTGGAATGGCGTGCCGCGCGCGGCGAACGGCAGGTCGAAGGTCTGGCGCTTGCCAGTGAAATATTCGGCAAGCTGCTCCGCGGTCGCATCGAGCACGGGATGCGCACCATCGCGCCAGTCGTCACCGCGCGGCACCGGATGCCGGTGTTCGGCGAATTCGACGGCGTGCAGCCCGGCGTCGGATGCGGCGAGGAACAGCGGGCCGACCGGGCTGTCGATGGTGCGGGTGAAGACCGTGGTCGTGTCTGGGCTCATGGCGATGGACTCCGGGTGGAACGGGCGCGCGGGCGCGTTGGTGTCGCGATGCGTGCGGGCGTCGACGCCGAAGATTCGCGCCACAGATGGAAGACTGCGTAGCCGCGCCATGGACGCCAAGCGTCCGCGTGCGCACGCAGCGCTTTGGCGGTCATACGTGTGCCATCGGTTGGCAGCATCTTCTGCAGCACGAGATCCTCGGCGGGAAACGCATCGGGATGACCGAGCGCACGCAGCGCGATGTATTGCGCGGTCCATGGACCGATGCCGGGCAGGGCGACCCAGCGTTCGACGAAGTCGTCGAGCGTGCGTGCGCGATCGAAGTCCACGCGGCCATCGAGCAGCGCGGCAGCGATACCGCGGATCGTCGCGATACGGCTGCCGATCAGGCCGAGGCCGTCGAAGTCGGCGTCGACGAGTGCGTCCGGCGTCGGAAACAGATGGGCGAAGCCCTGCGCGGCGAAGGTCTCCGGCAATGGCGTACCGAAGCGCTGCGACAACCGTGCGGTCAGCGTACGCGCGGCGGCGACGCTGACCTGCTGGCCGATGACCGCGCGCACGGCGATCTCGAAACCGTCCCAGCCGCTGGGCAGACGCAGGCCGGGGCGTGTGCGCAGCAGCGGCGCCAGCCGTGCGTCCTGGGCGAGGTGCGCGGCGATCGTGTCCGGATCCGCATCGAGATCGAACATGCGGCGTACGCGCTGCACCGTGTCCTGCAGGCGCGACGGCGGACAGCCGTGCACCTGCAGTCGCAGCGCTGAGGGCTGCGGATCGCCGCGCGTCCCCGGCCATGCGTCGACCCGGACCCAGCCGGGCAGGTCCGCATCGCCGATCAGGCGGGTGTACGCGGTGTCGTCGACCACTTCGATGCCGGGCAAGGCGCGTCCGCGCAGGAAGTCGAGCATCGACGTCAGGTCATAGGGCGGCCGGTAGCCGAGGCGCAGCGTCAGCGCATCGCCGGATGCCTCGCGCGGCGCTTTGCGCAGATCGCGCGGCGGCATGCGGTAGGCGTCCTGGAACACCGCGTTGAAGCGCCGCAGGCTGTTGAACCCGGCCGCCATCGCGACCTCGGTGATCGGCAGCGCGGTCTCGGTCAGCAACTGCTTGGCGAACAGCAGCCGGCGCGTGCCGTGGACGCCGATCGGCGCAGCGCCCAGACGCTCGACGAACAGCCGCCGCAGCTGGCGCTCACCGATGTGCAGGCGCCCGGCCAGGGCGGACAGGGGCTGCGCGTCGAGCGCCCCGGCTTCGATCAGCGCGAGCGCGCGGGCGACGATGTCGTCGCCACGGTGCCATTGGCCGTCGCCCGGCGACAGTTCCGGCCGGCAGCGCAGGCAGGGCCGGAAGCCCGCCGCCTCGGCCGCGGCCGCCGTCGGGTAGTAGTCGACGTTGGCCGGCTTCGGCGCGGGCGCAGGACAGACCGGGCGGCAGTAGATGCCGGTCGTGCGCACCGCGGTGAAGAACAGGCCGTCGAAACGTGCGTCCCGACTCAGGCGTGCCTGCTCGCAGGTGGCGGTGTCGGGCAGGGCGGGCGCGGGTGACATGGGGGCAGGCTAGCACCGGCGATCCGGCCGGACTGGCCGGTTTCGGACATCGATGTGGGGCGCCGCCACACCCGGCTGCCGACCTGCGCCGGCTTGCCGGGGCGACGGTCTGGACCGCCGGGTTCACTACACTACCGGCCTCCCTCGACCTGTCCCTCGCCTTGAAAAAGTCGGATTTCCACTTCGATCTGCCCGAATCCCTGATCGCCCAGGCGCCCCTGGCCGAACGGTCCGCCAGCCGGCTGCTGGTCGTGCCGCCCGGCACCGCTGCGTTCGATGACCGCCATGTCCGCGATCTGCCGGATCTTCTGCAAGCGGGTGACCTGCTGATCTTCAACGACACGCGGGTGATTCCGGCGCGTCTGTTCGGGCAGAAGGACAGCGGCGGCCGGGTGGAGATCCTGATCGAGCGGCTGCTGCCGGGCAACGAGGCGCGCGCGCAGATCGGCGCCAGCAAGTCGCCGAAGCCGGGCGGGCGGATCCAGCTCGATGGCGGCGGCAGTGCCGAGGTGCTGTCACGCGACGAGGGCTTCTATCACCTGCGTTTCGAACTCGACGACACGCTGGAGTCCTGGTTGCTCAAGGCGGGGCGCATGCCGCTGCCGCCCTACATCCGCCGCGAGCCCGGCCAGGACGACGCCGAGCGCTACCAGACCGTGTTCGCGCGCGAGATCGGCGCGGTCGCAGCGCCCACCGCCGGCCTGCACTTCGACGATGCGCTGCTGACGCGCCTGCGCACGCGCGGGGTCGAGTTCGGTCACGTCACGCTGCACGTCGGGGCCGGCACGTTCCTGCCGATGCGGGTCGAGGATGTCCGCGAGCACCGCATGCACAGCGAGTGGATCAACGTCGGCGCCGAACTCGTCGCGCAGATCCGTCGCACGCGCGAGGCCGGCGGTCGCGTGATCGCCGTCGGGACCACGGTCGTGCGTGCGCTCGAGAGCGCCAGCGTCGACGGCGAGTTGCATCCGTTTGCCGGCGAAACGCAGATCTTCATCTTTCCCGGCTACCGCATCCGCAGCGTCGACGCGATGGTGACCAATTTCCACCTCTCCGAATCCACGCTGCTGATGCTGGTGTCGGCGTTTGCCGGCAAGGACCGCGTATTCGCGGCCTACGACCATGCGGTGCAGTCCGAATACCGGTTCTTCTCGTATGGCGACGCGATGCTGCTGTGGGGGCAGCCCGGCTGAAGGGCGCCGACTGCGCCGCGCGGTCGCCCCTCAGGGCCCGCCGGTGATCGCGTCCAGCGCGGCCGTGCGGGTCTCCGTGAGCCATGCCCGCCATGCATCGCCTGCGGTATCGGGCCAGCGCGTGGCGGCGAACGCCACCCAGGCATCGCGGTAGCGCAGCCACGCGCGCTGGGTGTCGCGCACGCCATCCGCGTTGACGGTGCCGGCGAGGCTGTAGGGATGGATCGCTGCGCCGGCCTGCAACTCGGCACGCACCCTGCGATAGGTCGCATTGAGCGCCCGGTCCGCAGGCATGAGCGCTGCGGCCGTCTGCGCCGGGCGGGCGCCGCGTTCGAAGCGCTGGACGTCCTCCATCAGCTGGATCTCCAGCGTCTCGCGGGCCTGCGCGGTGAACGCACCGCGTCCCGTCCCGCTGAGGTCGATCTCGTCGCTGCCGACATGTCCGAAGTAGCCGTCCGCCGCCTTGCGCAGCGCCTGCCAGGCGTCGCGTTGCGCCGGCGTCCAGCCGGACTGCAGCGTCTGCCAGTGACGGTCGCGCACCACGCTGGCGAACCCGGCGTCGCGACTGGCGCAGACGCCCTGCATCAGGCCGCTGGTGATGTCGTCGCAGATGTCCATCGGCGCGGTGTCGTGGCCGTCGGCGATGCGTTGCAGATGCGCCAGCCGGGCACCGATCTCCGCTGGCGCGCCGTCGAACTCGCAGGCGAAACGGCGGGCGAGGGCGATGTCCTGCGGCACGCCCTGGCCATTGGCGTAGACCATCATCAGGACACCGCTGCCGCCCAGCGGGCCCGCACGGTCCTCGGCGCGTTCCCGGTACGCGCAGTGGCGCGCGGCAACCGGGTCGCCGCCCGTGCCATCCGCGCCGTAGTAGAGCCTGGCCGCATTGCAGTCCGCCGCCGCACGGCCCGTGTCGGCGGCGGGCAGCGGTACTTCGAGCGACGCATTGCACACCGCGTCGCGCGGCGGCGCGTCGGTGGCCGCCACTGCGGCGGGCAGCAGGCCCAGCATCCAGAAGACCGTTCCGAATCGACGCATGGAGACTCCAGGAGAGCCGGCGGGCAGGGAGGGTCGGTCATACTATCCCGATGTCCAGAATGACCTTCGAACTGCTCGGCCGCGATGGCGCAGCGCGCCGCGGCCGCATCACCTTTCCGCGCGGCACCATCGAGACGCCGGCCTTCATGCCGGTCGGCACCTACGGCACCGTCAAGGGCGTGCTGCCCGAGCAGGTACGCGCGCTGGGCGCCGAGATCATTCTCGGCAACACCTTCCATCTGTATCTGCGGCCGGGTCTCGACGTCATCGAGGCGCATGGCGGTCTGCACGGCTTCGCGCGCTGGGACAAGCCCATCCTCACCGATTCCGGCGGTTTCCAGGTGTTCTCGCTGGCGCACAAGCGCAAGATCACCGAGGAAGGCGTGACATTCGCCGCGCCGACCGATGGCGCGAAGGTGTTCCTCGGCCCTGAGGAGAGCATGCGCATCCAGAAGGTGCTCGATTCGGACATCGTGATGATCTTCGACGAGTGCCCGCCGGTGCAGATCGACGGCAAGCCGGTGCATCCGCGCGTCATCGAGAAATCGATGGAACTCTCGCTGCGCTGGGCCGGGCGTTCGAAGCGCGCACACGAGGGCAACGACGCCGCGCTGTTCGGCATCGTGCAGGGCGGCGTGCACCACGATCTGCGTACGCGCTCGGCCGAGGGTCTGAAGGACATCGGCTTCGACGGCTACGCGATCGGAGGCCTCGCGGTCGGTGAGACGGAGGACGAGCGCAACGCGATGCTCGACCACACCGCGCCGCAGCTGCCCGAAGACCGCCCGCGTTACCTGATGGGCGTGGGCCGGCCGGAAGACCTGGTCGAAGCCGTCGCGCGTGGCGTCGACATGTTCGATTGCGTGATGCCCACCCGCAACGCGCGAAACGGGCATTTCTTCACCTCGACCGGGGTGATCCGCATCCGCAATGCGAAGTTCGAGAAGGACCTGCGGCCGATCGAAGAGGGCTGCGGCTGCGAGGCCTGCAGCGGCGGCTTCACCCGCGCCTATCTCCGGCATCTGGACCGCTGCGGCGAGATGCTCGGCCCGATGCTCGGCACGCTGCACAACCTCTGGTACTACCAGAAGCTGATGGCCGACATGCGCGCCGCGATCGCCTCGGGAACCTTTGCCGCATTCCGGGAGTCTTTCTACAGCGCCCGGACGGGGAACCCGGGCGCCTGATCCGCCCCCGGGGCGTTTCAGGCCCCATCACCACCCATTCACCCGCCCTCCGGCCTGCGTCCGCGCCCGGCCGTGCCATAATCGCCCGCTGTCTGTTTTCGACCCATGGATGCCCCGATGAATCTGCTGGACCTTGTGATCGCCCCCGCCCACGCCGCTGCCGCCGCACCTGCCGGCCCCAGCATGCTGTCGACGCTGGCCTTCCCGATCATCCTGATCGCGATCATGTACTTCCTGATGATCCGCCCGCAGATGAAGCGCACCAAGGAACACCGCGCGATGCTGGAGAAGCTGTCGGTCGGCGACGAAGTCATCACCAACGGCGGCATCGCCGGCGTGGTGCGCAACATCGGCGACAGCTTCCTGACGATCGAAATCGCCGAGCGCGTCGAAATCCGCGTGCAGAAGGGTGCGGTCGGCAACGTGCTGCCCAAGGGCACGCTGAAGTCCGCCTGATCCACGATCGCCGATCGTTGATCGCCGGTTCCGTCATCTCTCAAGGCGCCGCCCGTGTGCGGCGCCCGAGGCAAGGCAATGCTTGAATTCCCGCGTTGGAAGTACGTCCTCATCCTGGTGATACTCGCGCTGGCGACGCTGTACGCGTTGCCCAATGCCTACCAGAAGAATCCGTCCGTGCAGATCACGCCGAGCACCAGCGAGGCGCGCATCGACGAGGCGTTCAAGGCGCGCGTCGACGGTCTGCTGCAGGAGGCGGGCGTCACCCCGGTCGGCACCGAGATCGACGAGAACCATCTGCTGTTGCGCCTGCATGACGCGGATGCGCAGACGGCGGCTTCCGACACGCTGCGCCCGGTGCTGGGCGAGAACTATTCGGTGGCGCTGAATCTTGCATCCACCGTGCCGGACTGGCTGTCCAATCTGGGCGCGCGTCCGATGACGCTGGGCCTGGATCTGCAGGGCGGCGTGCACTTCGTGATGCAGGTCGATCAGGCCGCGGCGTTGCAGAAGCGCGTCGAGGGCTACGCCGACGGCATCCGCACGGTGCTGCGCGACGCGCGCATCGGCTATTCCAGCGTCGAACGCCGCAATGACAACAGCATCGGTGTGGTGTTGACCGAGGGCGCCGACGTCAATGCGGCGCGCACGCAGATCGCCGACAGCCTGGCCAGCGCGTCGGGTCAGGGCCTGAGCGGCAGCGGTCCGCAGATCACGACCGAGGGCAACCGAATCACCGTGCGCCTGTCGCAGGGTGAGATCTCGCGCATCGCCAGCGACGCGGTCGAGCAGAACCGCACCGTGATCTCCAACCGCATCAACGCGATCGGCGTCGCCGAGCCTGTGCTGCAGCGCCAGGGCGAAGACCGTCTGGTCATCCAGCTGCCCGGCCTGCAGGACACTGCCGAGGCCAAGCGCCTGATCGGCGCCACTGCGACGCTCGAGTTCCGCGCCGTGACCGGCGACGAGAACCAGGCGGCGGCCGCGGTCGCATCGGGCAACATCCCGGCCGATTCGCGCATCTACTACGACGAGAACGATCGGCCGCTGCTGCTGTCGCGCCGCATTCTTGTGTCGGGTGACCAGCTGATCAACGCGAACCCGCAGACCGATTCGCAGACCGGCACCCCGGCGGTGGGCATCACGCTCAACAGCGCCGGCGGCAAGCGCATGCTCGACCACACCCTGCAGAACGTCGGCCAGCGCCTGGGCATCGTCTATGTCGAGCGCATTCCCACCGTGCGCATCGTCGACGGCGAGGAAGTGCGCTCGGCCCGCAGCGTCGAGCGTGTGATCAGTTCCTCGACGATCCGTGGCGTGTTCGGCCGCGAGTTCCAGACCACCGGTCTGAGCCGCGAGGAGTCCACCGATCTGGCGAGCCAGCTCAAGGCCGGCGCACTGGCCGCGCCGATGGACTTCGTCGAAGAGCGCGTCGTCGGCCCGAGCCTGGGCGCCGAGAACGTCGAGCGCGGTCTGACCGCTGTGCTCTACGCGTTCTTCTTCACCCTGATCTTCTTCATGTTCTATTACCGCATGTTCGGCATCGTCACCTGTCTGGCGCTGATCCTGAACCTGCTGATCGTGGTTGCGGTGATGTCGCTGTTCGGCGCCACGATGTCGTTGCCCGGCTTCGCCGGTCTGGCGCTGTCGATCGGTCTGTCCGTCGACGCCAACGTGCTGATCAACGAGCGCATACGCGAAGAGCTCAGGGCCGGCATGCCGCCCAAGGCGGCGATCGTGACCGGCTACGAGAAGGCGTCGGACACCATCTTCGACTCCAACCTCACCGGCATCATCGCGGGTATCGCGCTGTACGCCTTCGGCACCGGCCCGCTGCAGGGCTTCGCGGTGACGCTGGTGATCGGTATCACCGCTTCGATGTTCACCGCAATCGTCGTCTCGCGCGCGCTGGTCACGCTGATCTATGCGCCGCGCAAGAAGCTCAAGTCCCTGGCGATCTGACGGAAGAGACCTTATGAAAATTTTTCCGTTGACCCTCGTTCCCAGTGGCACCCGCATCGATTTCATGCGGCTGCGTCATGTCTGGGTCGCCATGTTCCTGCTGCTGTTTGTCGGCTCGTTCGCCGTCGTCGGTCTGAAGGGCTTCAATTTCGCGCTCGACTTCACCGGCGGTACCGCGGTGAATGTCCGCTTCGACAAGCCCGTCGGCGTGGACGATGTGCGCGAGCGGCTCGAGACCGCCGGCATCACCAATGCCCAGGTGCAGACCTTCGGCAGCGGCAACGATCTGCTGATCCGCGTCCGTGGCGACGAGGACCAGGTGAGCGTGGACGGCAACACCCAGCTCGCGCAGGACGTGCTCGCCGCAGCCTCCAGCGAGGCCAATCCCGGCCGCATCCTGAGTACCGAGTCGATCGGTTCGCAGGTGTCCGGCGATCTGCGCAAGAACGCGATCTATGCCGCGATCTTCGTGCTGGTGGGCTTCCTGCTGTACATCAGCGTGCGCTTCGAGTGGAAGTTCGCGGTGGTGGCCAGCGTCACCACGCTGTTCGACGTCATGGTGGTCGCCGCGATGTTCGCGCTGACCGGCCGCGAGTTCGACCTCACCGTGCTGGCGGGCCTGCTGTCGGTGATGGGCTTCTCGATCAACGACACCATCGTGGTCTTCGACCGTGTGCGCGAGAACTTCCGCGGCGTCCGCGCCGATCCGCTGGAGATCTTCAACCGCTCGATCAACCAGACGCTGTCGCGCACGATCATCACCTCGCTGGTGTTCTTCCTGTCGGTGCTGGCGCTGTTCCTCTACGGCGGCGGTTCGCTCGAAGGCCTGGCGCTGACCCAGATGATGGGCGCGGTGGTCGGTACGCTGTCGTCGATCTTCATCGCCTGTCCGCTGCTGACCTACGGCATCCTGCGCGTCACCAAACAGGACCTGCTGCCGAAGGCGAAGGACGAGGCGGCGCTGTCGCGTCGCCCCTGATCCGGAACGCCCGGCCCGCGTGATGCGGACCGGACCGGTTGCACGAAGAAGCCGCGCATTGCGCGGCTTCTTCGTGGGGGGCACTGGCGGGTGCGGCGCCGGAAAACAGGTCGGCCTGCCTGCAACGGAAAAGGCCGCGCTTGCGCGCGGCCTTCCGGTGCCAGCAGGTCCGACGGCGCTTACGCGAATTCTTTCGCGTATCCCGACTCGACCAGCGTCTTCTGCAACGGCGCGACGATGTGCACGTTGCCGGCGACGACCTGGCGACCGCCGGCGAGGGCCACATTCAACGGACCGCCTGCAGCGCCTTTGAAATCGCTGACCCGGCCACCGGCCTCGCGGACAAGCAGCACGCCGGCCGCGATGTCCCAGGGATGCACACCGGCTTCAAAGTAGCCGTCGGTACGGGCAGCGGCGACATATGCCAGGTCCAGCGCAGCCGAACCGGTGCGGCGCACGTCCTCGGCCGATTCGAGCAGCGCTTCGACGGCGCGCAGCTGGGCACCGACACGCTTGCGCTCGCGCGGTGCGAAGCCGGTGCTGAGCATCGCGCCGGTCAGTTCGCGTCGTTCGGACACGCGGATGCGACGCTCGTTGAGCTGGGCGCCGGCACCGCGGGTAGCGGTGAACAGCTCGTTGCGCAGCGGATCGAAGATCACGCCATGCAGCGGCTCGCCACCTTCGACCAGCGCGATCGACACGCACCAGTGGGGCAGGCCACGCAGATAGTTGCTGGTGCCGTCGAGCGGATCGATGACCCAGGTGTAGCGGCTCGGGCCGCCACGGCCCGGCTTGGCGCCGCCTTCTTCGCCGAGCACGGCGTACTCGGGATAGGCGCGACGCAGTTCCTTGACGATCGCCTCTTCGGCGAGGCCATCGACTTCGCTCGCGTAATCGTGGCGCGCTTTCTCGACGACGTTGAGCGCGTCGAGCTTGTGCATGTTGCGCAACAGGACGCCACCGCCGGCGCGCGCCGCCTTGACCATGACATTGACAGCAGGTTGAAGCATCGCGGACGACTCCGGGCGCGGGCAGGATCGAGGGGGAAAAGAGCAGTACCGGCGCCAGGCCGGTCGCGCAGTTTACCATTCGCGTCATGCAAGCGCCCCTGAATCCAGAGTCCGCACCGGACATCGCCACCGCGGACGGCCCCGCCGCCCGCATCCGCATCGTGCTCGTCGGCACCCAGCACCCCGGCAACATCGGCTCCGCCGCGCGCGCCATCAAAACGATGGGCCTGCACCGGCTGGTGCTGGTGGCGCCGCAGAAGTACCCGCACAACGAGGCCGACATGATGGCCGCCGGCGCCGAGGACGTGCTCAACGCCGCGGTCGAAGTGGCGACGCTGGCCGAAGCCGTGGCCGACTGCCGGCTGGTGCTGGGCTGCACCGCACGCAGCCGCCGCGTGCAGCTGCGCGAGTTGCGTCCGCGCGATGCCGCCGCGTCCGTCTATGCCGAAGCCGCTTCCGGTGGCGAGGTCGCGCTGGTGTTCGGCCGCGAGCGCACCGGACTGGAGAACGAGGAACTGCAGCTGTGCCACGCCGCGGTGCACATCCCCGCCAATCCCGGCTACAGCTCCCTCAATCTGGCGGCGGCCGTGCAGGTGCTGAGCTACGAGGTGCGTCTGGCGTTGCTGGGCGAGGGCACCGACGCGCCGTCGGCGGCGATCGCGCCGGCGAACCCGGATGCGGTGCCGCATGCCGAGCTCGAAGGCTTCTTCGGGCAACTGGCCGACACGCTCGAGGACATCGATTTCCACAAGGGTCGCGCGCCGGATTCTGCGATGCGCAAGCTGCGGCGGCTGTTCGTGCGGACCGGACTGGACCAGAAGGAAGTGCGGTTGCTGCGCGGCATCCTCGCCGATGCACAGCGCATGGCGCGCCTGGCACGCGATCGCGGTCACCAATAGGCCTGCAGCGTCTGTTGCGGCGTAAAGGCTTCGGATAGGCTTGTCGCTTCATTACCAGCAGGATCCACCTTGGACCCGCGCCTCTTCCTCCGTTGGCTCACGTCAGGCGTGCTGCTGACGCTGCTGGTTGTGGCATCCGCGGGGCCCGTCGCGGCCGAACCGCGCAACGTGCTCGTGCTGGGGCGGATCAGTGACGATCCCCAGGCGCACTACGAACAACTCAAGCCGCTGCTCGATTACGTGGTGTCCCGCATGGGCGATGTGGGGATCACCGAGGGGCGCGTGCTGATGGCGCGCGACGTGCAGCAGATGCAGAGCTATCTGCGACGCGGGCGCGTGGACTGGGTGACCGAGACCGCGAGCGGCGCGATGCTGCTCGAGAAGCGCGCCGGCGCGCAGCCGCTGCTGCTGACCGAACGCGATGGCGTCAGTCGCTATCACACTGTGTACTTCGCGCGCCGCGACAGCGGCATCCGCGCGCTCGACGACCTGCGTGGCCACAGCATCGCGTTCCAGAACCGCCAGTCGACCAGCGCCTACTTCGTGCCGGCCGCCGAACTGCTCGCCCACGGCATGAAGCTGGAAGTGCTGCTGTCGCCGCGCGACCAGCCCGAAGCCACGTCCGTCGGGTACCTGTTCGCGCGCTCCGAACTCAACATGTCCTCGTGGGTGCACAAGCGGCTGGTCGATGCGGGCGCGATGAGCAACATCGACTGGAACAGCACCCGCCGGGTGCCGGAGTCCTTCAAGCGCGACTTCGTGATCATCGGGGAAAGCGCGCCGTTCCCGCGGGCGCTGGAGATGGTGCGGGGCGACCTGGAGACGCGCGTCGCCGAACGGCTGCGCGATGTGCTGCTCGAGGCCAGTCAGGACCCTGCGGCGGCGCCTGCGCTGCAGCGCTTCTTCCGCACCACCGCGTTCCTGCCCTTGGACGCGGAGACGCGCACGGAACTCGAGCGGCTGCACAGCGGCGTCCTGCGTGTCACCTCGGAGGTCGAATGAGGCTCCGGCCCGGCCTGCAGGCCACCTTCCTGACGCTGGTGGGTGTCGCCGTGCTCGTCGGTCTGCTGTCGGTGGCGCTGATGGTGCGGCAGCAGCAGCTGGCCCAGCAGCAGATCCTCACCCTGAGCCAGCGCTCGATGCACGCACTGGCCACGCAGCGTCTGCTGCTGCGCGGTGAAGCAGTGTCGGCGCAGGTGGCCGAGGCGCTGGTGAACCCGGTGTACTACTTCGATCTCGAGGCCATCGGCGTCACGATCGGCAACGTGTTGCGGCAGCCCGACGTGAGCTATGTGGTCGTCTACGACGCGGACGGCAACATCGTCCACGACGGCAGCCGGGACATCGAGCGCTACGGGCAGCGGATGGAGGATCCGTTCGCGCTGGAAGTCGTCGCAGCGGACGGCCAGCACATGCAGAGCAACGGCGACCTGCTCGACGTCTCGACGCCGATCCGCATCGGCGACCAGCGCCTGGGCGGTGTGCGCATCGGCTACTCGCTCGCGACCGCCCGCCAGGACGAAGGCGCGATGGCGGCGACGATGCGCGCCCGCCTGGACGAGATCGCCCGGCGCCAGATCGTGGACGTGGCATGGCTGCTCGCCGTGCTCGCGGCGCTCGGGCTGGGCGTCGCGACGCTGCTGCAGCGGCGTCTGGTACAGCCCGTGCGCCGGCTCGCCCGCGCCGCGCAGCGGATCGAGTCCGGACACTACGATGCGGTGATGCCGGCGGACGACCGCCGCGACGAGATCGGTGATCTGGTGCGGGCCTTCGACCGCATGCGCGACAGCATCGCCCGCCACGATCGCGACATCCGCAGGATGGCCTACACCGATCCGCTGACCGGGCTGGCCAACCGGCTGGCCTTGCGCGAATCGCTCGACAACCGCCTGCTGGAAATGCAGGGCGCGGCAGGGCGCCTGGCGTTGCTGTTCGCCGACGTGGACGATTTCAAGCGCGTCAACGACACCCTCGGCCACGATGCCGGTGACGAGGCGCTGATGCAGTTCACCGCCCGCATCGACGCGGCGGTGCGCGAGTTCGATGTCGCGGACCTGCTGCTCACCCGGTTCGGCGGCGACGAGTTCGTGGTGCTGCTGCAGCTGCCCGATGCCAGCAGCGCCGACCTGCGCACGGTAGCCGGCAACCTGGCGACGCGACTCGTCGAGGAGGTCGCGCGACCGATCGAGGTCGAAGGCCGTCGCGTGTTCCTCGGCATCTCGATCGGCATCACCCTGTTTCCAGAAGACGCCACCAGTGCGGCGATGCTGCTCAAGAACGGCGACATCGCGATGTACCAGGCCAAGCTCGCGGGCAAGAACGGACACCGCTTCTACAACCTCGCAATGGACCAGGCCGTCGAGCGCCGCATGCGCATGGAGCAGGAACTGCGCGGCGCGTGGGAGCGGGGCGAGCTGAGCCTGGCCTACCAGCCCGTGTTCCGGATGGAGGACAAGGCGCTGCTCGGCGTGGAAGCGCTGCTGCGCTGGAGCCATCCCGAGTTCGGCAACGTCGCCCCGTCGGTGTTCATCGATGTCGCCGAGCAGAGCGGGCTGATCGACATCATCGGGCCGCAGGTCCTGCATGCCGCATGCCTCGCGACACGCGACTGGCAGCAGCGCTTCGTGTCCGCGTCGACCCTGTTCGTGTCGGTGAACGTCTCGCCGCGCCAGCTGGGTTCCGCGACGTTCGCCACCGAGGTGGAGGCGGCGCTGCACGCCTCGGGGCTGTCCGCCCGGCACCTGCATCTGGAACTGACCGAGACGGCGGTGATCGGCGACGAGGCGGGTGTCGGCCAGTTGCTCGACGCGCTGCGGGCCCTGGGGGTCAAGATCTGGCTCGACGATTTCGGCACCGGTTTCTCCGGGCTCAGCCACCTGCGCCGGGTGCCGGTGGACGGGGTCAAGATCGACCGCAGCTTCGTCGCCGACGTGCTGCGCGACCCCGACGATCTGGCGCTGACCACGGCGATCATCTCGATGGCGCACTCGATCGGCATTACCGTTGTCGCCGAGGGCGTGGAGAAGGAAGGCCAGTACGCCGTGCTGCGCGACCGCGGTTGCGACCTGGGGCAGGGCTTCTGGTTGGGGATGCCGATGAGCGCGCGCGAGTTCGAAGCGCTGCTGGCGTGAGACCCCACCCGCCATCGCGGGCGGGGGTCAGAAGAGCCGGCCGATCCAGTCGCCGGCAGCGGTCGCCAGCGCGCCGCTGAGCACGCCGAACACCCCGATCGCGACGAGGCCGCCGGCCCAGGCCCACAGCATCAGCGCGCCGTCGCGTTCCAGCAGCGCCAGTGCGTAGGCCAGCAACAGCAGGCCGAAGACGTAGTTGGTGAACGGAATCGGCAGTGCCAGCAACACGCCGAGCAACACCAGCTGCAGGCCGGTGAACATCGCCGCCACGCGGTGATCGAGGACACCGGGCAGGCGTGGGCGGCTGAAGCGTTCGACGCGGCGCAGCCAGGGTTCGAGTACGGTTTCGAAACGCTGCACCGCGCTGCGGTGCGGGCCGCGTTCGGCGATGAAGCGGGGCAGCCAGGGCTTGCGCAGGCCGATCAGCAGTTGCGCGCCGACAAGGGCAACCAGTGGGCCGCCGATCGCGCCGCCGACGCCCGGAATCGGGATGAAGGCGGGCAGGGTGGCGACGAACAGCATCATGCCGAACACGCGCTTGCCCAGGCCGATCAGCAGGTCGGCGAAACGCAGCTGGTCATCGGGATCGCCCAGCGCCATCGCGGCGAGCAGTTCCCGGGTGCTGGCTTCCTCGCGCGACGGGACGTCAGGCGTCATCGCCGCCTGTATCCGTATCCGGAAGACGCTGCAGCAGCAGCTTGTCGACCCGGGGGCCGTCGAGATCGACGATCTCGATGCGCCAGCCATGCCATTCGAAATGCTCGGCGACGTTGGGAATGCGGCTGAAGCGCGCGATGGTCATGCCGGCCGCGGTGTGGAAGATGTGCTCGTCCTCACCCGGCAGCGGCCCGCCGCCCAGCAGCTCGCGCAGCGCGCCGGTCGGCAGCGTGCCGTCGACCAGCATCGAGCCGTCCTCGCGCATCACCACCAGCGGCGTCGCATCGAGACCACTGCTCTGGGTGCGGCCGATCACCGCCTCCATCACGTCGTTGAGCGTGACCATGCCGGTGATGTCGCCGTACTCGTCGACCACCAGCGCCAGCGACTGCTGGTTCTCGCGCAGGATCTCCAGCAGCTTCATCGCTGGCGTCGATTCCGACACGAACAGCGGCTCGCGCAGGTACTTGAAGAGGTCGAATTCCTTCTTCTCGAGCCGGTCGATCAGCGACTTGATCTCGAGCACGCCGACCACGTCCGAGTCGTTGCCGCGGAACACCGGATAGCGCGAGTAGGGCGTCTCGCGCATCTCGGCGAGGTTCTCCTCGAAGCCGGCGGCGATGTCGAGCCAGGCGATGCGCGTGCGCGGCGTCATCAGGCTTTCCGCGTCGCGGTCGCCCAGTGTGAGCACCCGGTTGACCATGTTGCGTTCGTCGGCGTCGATCACGCCCTGCTCGTGGCCTTCGCTCACGAGCATGCGGATTTCCTCTTCCGACACCTGCGCGGCCTCGGTCTTGTCGAGGCGCAGCAGCTTCAGCAGCCCGCGCACGCTGGCGCTGAGCAGCCAGACCGCCGGCGTGGCGATGCGTGACAGCCAGTGCATCGGCACCGCCACCAGCGACGCGAGACGCTCGGGCGCCAGCAGGGCCAGACGCTTGGGCAGCAGCTCGCCGAAGACGATGGTCAGGAAGGTGATCAGGCTGACCGCGAGCACGGTGCCGACGGTCGAGGCATAGGTGCCCAGGATCGGCAGGCTGGTCGCCAGCCACGTGCCGATCAGGCTGCCCAGCGCGTCGCCGCCGAGCATGCCGGTGAGCACGCCGATCGTGGTGATGCCGACCTGCACGGTCGACAGGAAACGCTCGGGATGCTCAGCGAGTTCCAGCGCGGCCCGCGCGCTGCGATGCTCGGCCGCCATCTGCTTGAGGCGCGGTTTGCGGGACGTGACCACCGACATCTCCGACAACGCGAAGAACGCGTTGCAGGCGATCAGGGCCAGGACGATGAGGATCAGCTCGAGCATTTCCGGCGCCTCCAGACGGGTCGTATGCGATGCGTGGCATCGCGGGAGGCATCAACGGGCAGGTGCGGCGGGGGCGTTCTAGGGTCGTCGTCCATTGGAAGTATGAACAGCGCAGGAGGCGCGGCCGGGACTATAGCAGGACGCCGCGTGACGACTTCCGTCCACCCCGGGTGCACCCGCACTGGCCCGAACTGTCATCGAACCGTCATAATTCGCGCCCTGCGCAAGCGCCCCGTCCCGCGGGCGCGCGGATATGAGGCGTCAGCATGTTCTCCCTGCAAACGATGTTCGGCCAAGGCAACCAGTTCTACACGCTGCTCGAAGAGGCCGCGGTGGCGGCCAACGACAGCGCGAAGGCCTTGCACGCCATGCTGCGCGAAGCCGACCGCCAGCCTGCGCTCGATGCATTCAAGTTGGCGCGCATGCGCGAACGGGAAACCTCGGACAAGATCAGCCAGGCCCTGGTCGACAGCTTCATCACGCCGATCGAGCGTGAGGACATCGAGGCACTGGGCTCGGCGCTGTACAAGATTCCCAAGCAGATCGAGAAGTTCGCCGATCGCTACTCGCTGGCCACCCAGCATCTGGAGCACATCGACTTTGCGCCGCGCGCGGCGATGCTGGAACAGGCGTCGGCGGTGGTGGTGAAGATGGTGCGCGCGCTGCGCAGCATGAAGCTCGAGCCGATGAAGGCGCTCAACGACGAGCTGCGCGCGCTGGAGAACGAGGCCGACCGGCTGATGCTCGAGCTCTACCGCGACATCTACTCCGGCAGGCTGGATCCGCTGCAGATGTTCCTGCTCAAGGAATTCTTCGAGATTCTCGAAAAGGCGATCGACCGCTGCCGCGAGGCGGGTGTGGTCGCCTACGAGATCGTGCTCAAGAACTCCTGACGGATTCCAGAACATGCTGACCCTCGTGCTGATCGTGGTCGCAACCGCGCTGGTGTTCGAATACATCAACGGGTTCCACGACACCGCCAACTCCATCGCGACCGTGGTCGCGACCAAGGTGCTCTCGCCGATGCAGGCCGTCGGCCTCGCCGCGTCGATGAACCTGATCGGCGCGCTGATGGGCACGGCAGTCGCCAAGACCATCTCCTCGGGCCTGATCGACGCCGGCGTCATCGACGTCGGGTCGCAGCTGATCCTGTGCGCGCTGCTCGGCGGCATCATCTGGAACCTGATCACCTGGTGGTTCGGTCTGCCGTCGTCGTCCTCGCACGCGCTGATCGGCGGCCTGATCGGCGCCGCGCTGGCCGCGGCGTCGAACAACTTCGACGTGGTGATCTGGTCGGAGCCGGCGCAGCCGGTCTGGCACAGCGCCGGTGTGCTGTGGAAAGTCGTCGTGCCCATGGTCACATCACCCGTTCTCGGATTCGCCGCGGGCTTCCTGATGATGGGCGTGCTGTTCTTCGGCATCTCGATGATGGCGCGCAGCGGTGGCGTGTTCGCCCGCATCGCGCGTCCGCGCTGGGTCAATGCCTTCTTCGGCAAGAGCCAGATCGTCTCGGCCGCCGGCATGGGCTTCGCGCACGGCATGAACGACGCGCAGAAGACCATGGGCATCGTCGCCCTGACCCTGGTCAGCGCCCAGAGCGTCGGCACGCTGGACAACCTGCCGGGCTTCCTGGCGTTCCTGCACCCCTCGGAAGCCGCGCTGGCCGAAGGTGACATCGACCTGTGGATCAAGATCACCTGCGCCGTGGTCATGGCCGCCGGCACCGCCGCGGGCGGCTGGCGCATCATCAAGACGCTGGGCCACAAGCTGGTCAAGCTGCACCCGATCCACGGCTTCGCGGCGGAAACCAGTGCCGCTTCGGTGATCCTGGCCGCGTCCTCGCTGGGTATTCCGGTCTCGACCACGCACAACATCTCCACCGCGATCATGGGCGTGGGCACCGCCAAGCGCCTCAACGCGATCAAGTGGACGGTGGTCAACAAGATGGTCTGGGCCTGGATCCTGACCATCCCGATGTCCGGCGGCATCGCCTACGGCCTGTTCCGGATGTTCCACCACTTCGGCTGGGTCTGACCGGTCCCGCGCAGCCGCAGTGGCAGACTGCGGCCATGAACGACGCCTCCTGCGACGGCCCGGCCGTCGCCCGCAGCCGCATCCTCGCGGCAATCCGCGCAGTGCCGGCAGGCAGCGTGGCCGGCTACGGACACATCGCGCGGCGCGCCGGCCTGCCCGGACGCGCGCGACTGGTGGCCCGGGTCCTGCGCGACCACGGTGACCCGGACCTGCCCTGGCATCGGATCCTCCGCAGCGATGGCTGCATCGCATTTTCCGACGGTTCGCCGGGGTTCGTCGAGCAGGTGCGCCGCCTGCGCGCGGAGGGCGTCACCGTGACCGGGCGGCGGGCGCGGATGCCCACTGCAGGGACGCTGGATGCGGCGCTGTGGGGACCGGGCGAAGACGCCTGATCCGGCACGATCACTGCCGCGCGCGGGTCGTTATCATGACGGCCGAAGAACTGAGGAGTGCGGATGTTCCCGAGGTTGCCCACGGCCGTCAAAGCGATCCTGGCCATCAACATCGTCGTGTTCGTGCTGCAGCTGGCCATCGGCAATGCCTTGCTGCCTTTCATGCTGTGGCCGCTGGGTGGCGGTGATGTGGGCGGGCTGGGATTCCAGCCCTGGCAGCTGGTCACCTACGGTTTCATGCATGACCCGCGCAACATCGCGCATCTGGCGTTCAACATGCTGGCGCTGGCGATGTTCGGCTCGCAACTCGAGCACACCTGGGGCACGCGGCGCTTCGTCACCTACTACCTGGTGTGCGTGGTCGGTGCGGGGCTGTGCCAGCTCGGGGTGGTGAGCTGGTCGCTGGCACAGGGCGCATTCCCGTATCCCACGCTGGGTGCATCGGGCGGTGTCTTCGGCCTGCTGCTGGCCTACGGCGTGCTGTTCCCGAACCAGCGTCTGGTGCTGCTGTTCCCGCCGATCCCGATGCGCGCGCGCACCCTGGTGATCGTCTACGGCCTGGTCGAACTGGTGCTGGGCATCACCGGCACGCGCTCGGGCGTGGCGCATTTCGCGCACCTGGGCGGCATGCTGTTCGGCTGGCTGCTGATCCAGCACTGGCGCGGACGTCCGCCTTTCAGTCGCGGCGGCGGCAAGCGCCACGTGCGCAGGCTCTGACGGGTCCCTGTTTTCCGCATCGACGGGTGTCGCGGTCCGCGCCCGGTCCTCCGGGCGCCGCAGTGCCGGCGCCTGTCCACGGGACGGGTCGGGCGGCAGCGACGCCCGTCAATCGCCTGACTTTCCAGGCGGCACCAAAAAAATGCGCCGGACGAGCCGGCGCATTGTCATGTCACACGGTGGCCCCGGCTCAGCGCCAGATACGCACCTGGTCTTCGGCCGTGCGGGTCATCGGGTCGCTGGCAGCGCACTTGAACGTCTCGGTGAAGCCGGGCAGGTTCGCGACCGGACCGTTCGCGCGCCACTGGCCCGGCGCATGCACGCTGGTCGCGGCATTGCGGGTCGCGGTGTCGATGGCCGACTGCTGGCGCCACAGCTGCGCCCAGCCGCGGAAGAACGCTTCCTTCGCCGGCTGCGCGAGCTCCGGGTTGGCCTGCTGCAGCGCGTCCCAGGCGAGTTCCACGCCGGCCAGATCGGCGGCGTTCTCGTCACGGGTCAGCGCGCCGTTGACCTGCGAGCCGGTCAGGCCCGGGTAGCCGTAGGCGTTGTACTGCGCGACGAGCTTGTCGGTGGCGGTCAGCCAGCCGGCGTCGTCGTCGGTGCTCCACCAGGTGCGCACGGTGCCGGTCGAATCGACCTGCTTGCCCTTGATGTCGATCGCGCGGCTCAGCTCGTGGCCGACCAGCGCGCCGTAGGTGCCGTAGTGCGTGGCGGCGTCGGCGGCGACGTCGAGCACCGGCGCCTGCAGCACGGCGGCGGACACGATCAGGCGGTTCTGCGCGAGGTCGTAGGCCAGCGCCGGCGTCTGCGGCAGCACGTCCCAGCGGCGACCGGCGTTGGCCTGGCCGATGCGGCGCATTTCCTGCGCGTGACGCCAGGTGGATGCGATCAGCATGTTGCTGCCGAAGCTGGCGCGGCCCATCGGCTGCACGGTGTAGTCGATGTCCTGCACCGGCGCGCCGATCTCGATCTTCAGCGCGGCCAGCTTGGCCTTGGCTTCGGTCTTCGCGGTCGGGGTCATCCAGGTGTTGCGCTCGATGCCGCGGCCCAGTGCGTCGCGCACCTGGCCTGCGATCGTCTCGGCGCGGGCGCGGGTGGTGTCGGGCAGATACGCGGCGACGTATTCGCGCGACATCATCGGACCGGCGGCGCGGTTGATCGCGCCCAGCGTCAGCTGCTGACGGCTCGGCTGCGCGGTTTCGCCGCGCAGGATGCGGCCGTGGAAGTCGTACTCGGCGTCGCGGAAGCTCTTCGACAGGTACGGCGCCATCGCGTTGCCGATGTGGAAGCGCAGATAGGCCTTCCACTGATCCGGCTTGAGCGCGTTGACCAGCGTGTCGAGCTGGGTGAACAGCTCGGGATTCGCCAGCGACACCTGCGGCGCCTGCACGCTCTGCGCCGACAGGAACGTGCCCAGCTGCAGACGGCGGTACTGCTTGTCGAGACCGGCGGTGTCGACGAGCGCGTACTGCGCACGCGGATCGCGCAAATCGGCCAGCGGCTTGGAGATTGCGGCGATGCGACGTTCCAGATCGATCACCAGCGCCGTCTCGGCGTCGAGGCGGTCTTCGGCGGTGCCGGTCAGCGCGAGGATGTTGCGCACGTACTGCGTGTACTGCGAGACGATCTGCTGCGTCTCGGCATCGCCGCGGCTGTAGTACGCCGGGTCGGGCAGGCCGAGGCCGCCCTGGGTGAAGTAGCCGACGTGGCGGTTGAGATCGGCCAGATCGACTTCGGCGCCGAATTCGAACAGCACCGGAATGCCGACCTGGTGCAGCGCGGCCAGGGCCGGCGCGATGTCGCGCGTGCGGCGGATGCCGTCGATGCGGGCGATCAACGGGGCGATCGGCTTGGCGCCATCTGCTTCGACCGCGGCCTCGTCCAGACCGCTGGCCCAGAAGTCGCCGAGCAGGCGCTGCACGTCGTTCTGCGGCGACGTCATCGCCTTGTTGAGCAGGTCGTGCTGCTGGGTGAGCGCGCGCGCCTGCAGTTCACCGAGCGCCGAACGCGTGCCCTGACCGGCCACGACCATGTTCGCGGCCAGCCAGTCCTTGTTGACGAAGCTGTAGAGGTCGGTACAGGCGGTGACCGGTGGCGGCCCCTTCGGGGCGGCGGCGCGACGACGCTGGGCGTCGGCATCGGAACTCAGGCCGACCAGCAGTGCGATCGAGGCGGCGAGCAGGGCGGGGCGGGCAAGCGTGTGCTGGATCGGCATTGCAGAGTCCGTGCGGGCATGAATCGCGCAAGTCTAGCAAGCCGCGCGACGGCAGGACGGCGCGGGATTTCGCGTTCAGGGATGTGCGATGGGACAGGTCGGGCGCAGCTTCGGATTCGAGCGCGTGAGCACTGCAACCCGCACCCGATGCGCAGCGCGCCTCGAGCCCGGATCCAGGTCCGGGCAGGCGCTCTCGCGGAAAAGGTCACAAGAACAGAAGACAAAGAAAAAGCCCGGCATCGCTGCCGGGCTTCGTCGTCACTGCAATGTCGCGTGGATCACCAGATCACGACCTGCTGGTCGCCGGTGCGGACCATCGGATCGCCGGGCTTGCACGAGAACGCGGCCGCGAACGCGGGCAGGTTCGACGGCGCGCCGATCGCGCGGAAGTTCGCCGGGGCGTGCGAGTCGGTCTTCAGCCGCACATCGAGTTCCTGCGGGGTGAAGTTGCGACGCCACACGGTGGCCCAGTTGAGGAAGAAGCGCTGGTCGCGGCTCAGGCCGTCGGTCATCGGGTCGGGCGTGTCGCCGGCGGCCTGCTTCATCGCGTCGTAGGCCGTCGCCAGGCCACCCAGGTCGGCGATGTTCTCGCCCAGGGTGAGCTTGCCGTCGACGTGCTTGCCCGGTGCGGCTTCGTACGCGTTGAACTGCGAGGTCAGCAGATCGGTGCGGCTGGTGAAGCCGGTCGAGTCGGCGGTCGTCCACCAGTTCTCGAACTTGCCGGTGGGCCCGAAACGGCTGCCCTGGTCGTCGTAGCCGTGGGTCATCTCGTGACCGATCACCGCGCCGATGCCGCCGTAGTTCATTTCATCCGATGCATCCGGATCGAAGAACGGCGGCTGCAGGATCGCCGCCGGGAACACGATCTCGTTCTGCAGCGGGTTGTAGTAGGCGTTGACCGTCTGCGGCGTCATGCCCCATTCGGTCTTGTCGACCGGCTGGCCGATCTTCGACAGCATCCACTTGTAGTTGAACTCGGTCGCGGCGAGCACGTTGCCGATGTAGCTGTCGCGCGAGGTCGACAGACCGTCCCACGCGCGCCACTTCTCGGGGTAGCCGATCTTCGGCGTGAACGAGGCCCACTTCTCCATTGCCTTGGCCTTGGTCTCGTCGCTCATCCAGGCCAGGTTCTCGATGCGCACCTTCAGCGATTCGCTGAGGTTCTTGACCAGCGTCTCCATGCGCGCCTTCGACTCGGCGGGGAACGCGACCTGCACGTACAGCTGGCCCAGCGTTTCGCCGGCCTGGCTGTTGAGCGTGTCGAGCACGCGCTTCTCGCGCGCCTTGAGTTCCTTCTGGCCGCGCAGCTTGTTGCCGTAGAAGTCGAAGTTCTCCTGCACGAACGCATCGCCCAGATACGGCGCGGCGCCGTCGACGAGGTGGTAACGCAGATAGGCCTGCCAGTCGGCGACCGGGGTGTCGCCGATCATCGCGCTGACTTCCTTGTGGAAGTCCGGGATCGCCAGCGAGAACGTCGCCGGCACCGCGACGCCCTGCGACTCGAAGAACGTCGTCCACGGGAAGTTCGGGGTCAGCGCGTCGGCTTCGGCCGGTGTGACCGGGTTGTAGAACAGCTTCACGTCGCGCGACATCTCGACGCTGGACTTGGACTTCGACGCCAGGCGGGTCTCGAACGCCAGCACCGACTGCGCCTGCGTCGACGCATCGGCGGCGGGCACGCCCGACAGCTCGAGCATCTTCGCCACGTGGGCGACGTACTGCGCGCGGATCGGGGCCTTGTCGGCATCGGTGTAATAGCTGGTGTCGGGCAGGCCCAGGCCGCCCTGCATCGCGTAGGCGATGTTCATCGTCGGCGCATCGAAGTCGGCCTCCGGGCCGAAGCCGAACAGGCTGCCTTCACCGCGCGCGTAGGTCTGGCGCAGGTACTCGGCCACGGCCGGGCCATCGGCCAGTGCTTCGATCGCGGTCAGGCGATCCTTCAGCGGCTCGACGCCCTGGGCGTTGATCTTCGCCTCGTCCATGCCGGTGGCCCAGAAGTCGCCGACGATCTTCTCGACGCCGGTCGCGGCGGTGTCGGCCGCGGACTGCTCGGCGAGCTGGCGCTGGATCGCGGTCGAGCGCTCGTCGAGCATTTCGAACGCGCCCCACGAAGTCCGGTCACCCGGGATGGCGTTGGCGGCGAGCCACTTGCCGTTCGCGTAGCCGTCGAAATCGGTGCAGGCGTTCATGCTGGTATCGAGATCGGCGATCTCGAACCGGTTCACGCCGGGCAGTGCGCTTTCGTCGAGCGTCAGCGTCGATGCGTTGGCAGCCGGGGCGGTGGGCGCAGCACCGGCGGTCGCGGGGGTGTCCTGGTCGCCCGAACAGGCGGACAGCGCCAGCACCACCGAACAGGTCAGCAGCAGACGCTTGGGAGCGAAAGCAATCACGTGGAATCTCCGTAGAGGAAGGACCGCCGGGCGGCGCCCGGTGTGCGCGCACTCTACGCCTGCCCCCGGGCCGCCGGGGGTGTCGAAGGTCATGCGCGGGCAGGCCCGATCGAGGCCCGGCGGGGCGCCGCTTTGCGGTTCGTGGCGGGCCACCTTTCCGGAACGGTGACGTTCGACCCATGCGCGTACGTGCGCGGTGCGCGAGGATCGCGCCATCGTGCCGATGGCACAGGGAGACGCCCATGCTCGCGATCCGTGACCTGACCAAGACCTACGCCAACGGTGTGCGCGCTCTCGACGGCGTGACGCTCGACATCCCGCGCGGCATGTTCGGGTTGCTGGGTCCCAACGGCGCGGGCAAGTCCTCGCTGATGCGCACGCTGGCGACACTGCAATCGGCCGACGGCGGCAGCGTCACGCTCGATGGCAGCGACGGTCCGATCGACGTGCTGCGCGACAAGGATGCCGTGCGTCGCCAGCTCGGTTACCTGCCGCAGGATTTCGGCGTGTATCCCAAGGTCAGCGCGCTGGATCTGCTCGAACACTTCGCCGTGCTCAAGGGCCTGACCGATCGCAAGCAACGGCGTGAGGTCGTTGACGGCCTGCTCGTGCAGGTGAACCTGTGGGATGCGCGCAAGCGCAAGCTCGGCACGTTCTCCGGCGGCATGCGGCAGCGCTTCGGCATCGCCCAGGCGCTGCTCGGCAATCCGCGTCTGGTGATCGTCGACGAACCCACGGCCGGTCTCGATCCCGAAGAGCGCAACCGGTTCCTCAATCTGCTGGCGGCGATCGGCGAAGACGTGGTGGTGATCCTGTCGACGCATATCGTCGAGGACGTCACCGACCTGTGCCCGACGATGGCGATCATGAACCGCGGTCAGGTGCTGCTGACCGGGCGCCCCAGCGACGCGATCGAGGCGCTGTCGCAGCAGGTCTGGCGCAAGCAGGTGACCAAGGAAACCCTGTCCGGCTACGAGGCCGCGCATACGGTGCTGTCGACGCGCCTGGTCGCCGGCCAGCCGGTGATCCACGTGCACAGTGCGGATCGGCCCGAGGACGGCTTCGTGCAGATCGATCCGGATCTCGAAGACGTGTACTTCCAGCGTCTGCGCCTGCAGGCACGGCAGCAGGCCGCCGCAGCGCCGGCCGTCTGAGCCGGAGCCCGCCATGATCCTCGAATTCTTCCGTTTCGAGCTGCGCCAGCAGCTCCGTTCGCCGCTGCTCTGGTTTCTCGCGGTGCTGTTCGCGCTGCTCGGGTTCGGCGCGGCCTCCAGCGACGCGGTGCAGATCGGTGGCGCGATCGGCAACGTGCATCGCAATGCGCCGATCGTCGTCGCACAGCTGTTCGGCGCCTTCACCCTGCTGACGATGCTGATCGTGCCGATCTTCGTCAGCACCGCGCTGCTGCGCGACTTCGAGCAGGGCACCGCGGACCTGCTGTTCTCCGGACCGGTGCGCCGGCGCGACTATCTGCTCGGCCGGATCGGCGCCGCGCTGCTGGCGAGTCTGGCGGTGTTCGTCGTCATCGGCATCGGCCTGTTCGTCGCGCAGTTCATGCCGTGGATCGATCCCGCACGCCTCGGGCCCGTCTCGCTGCAGCCGTATCTGTGGTCGCTGGGTGTGATCGTGCTGCCGAACCTGCTGTTCGTCACCGCGCTGCTGGCGTTGCTGGCGGTCACCACGCGTTCGATCCTGTGGGTCTACATCGGTGTGCTCGCGTTCTTCGTGCTCTACGGCGTCAGCGCCACGCTGATGCAGGACATCGACAACATCTGGCTGGCGACGCTGGTCGAACCGCTGGGCGCGCGCGCGCTGTCGCGCACGGTGCGCTACTGGTCCGCCGAGGAGCGCAATTCCGGCCTGCCTGCCTTGGCCGAGTATCTGCTCGCCAATCGCGCGCTGTGGCTGGCCGTGTCGCTGGCGCTGTTCGCGGCGGCCTTCGCGCTCTTCCGGACCGAGCGCAGCGGGACAGGGCGCGGACTGTTCAGGCATCGACGCGTGACGGCTCCGGCCACCGTGGCATCGGTCGTGCCGTCTCGCGCACCGATCCGCGTCCAGCCTGTGTTCGGCGCGGCGACGGCGTGGTCGCAGACCTGGCGGCAGGTGCGGTTCGACACCGCCGGCGTGCTGCGCAGCGTGCCGTTCCTGGTGATGCTGCTGTTCGGCATCCTCAATTTCGTGCCGTCGACGCTGTTCCAGCAGTCGATGTATGGCACGCCCGTCTACCCGGTCACCTCGCAGATGCTCGATGCGCTGCGCAACAGCTACAGCTTCCTGCTGATGATCGTGGTGATGTTCTACGCCGGCGAACTGGTGTGGAAGGAACGCGGCGCCAAGCTCAACGAAGTGGTCGACGCGATGCCGGTCGCGAACCGCATTCCGCTGCTCGCGAAGTTCCTGACCCTGCTGGTGGTGATCGCGCTGTTCCAGATAATCGGCATGGCGATGGCGATGACGATCCAGCTATTCAAGGGCAGCGTGCAGCTCGAGCCGCTGGTCTACGCGCAGGCGCTGGTGTTCGACTCGATTCCCTACGTGATCATGGGCGGGCTGGCGCTGGCGTTGCAGGTCTTCGCCAACAACAAGTTCATCGGCTACGGCCTGCTGGTGCTGGTGCTCGTCGCACAGGCTGTGCTCGGCATGCTCGACTTCACCCACAACCTCTACACGATCGGCGCGTGGCCGAACGCGCCGTATTCCGACATGAACGGCTACGGCCACTTCCTCGCCGGCCAACTGGCGTTCCACGGCTATTGGGGTCTGTTCGTCGCAGCGCTGCTGCTGCTCGCGGCGGCGTTGTGGGTGCGCGGCGTGGATGGTGGCTGGCGCCAGCGTCTGGCCGGCATGCGTGCGCAGCTGCGGGGCGGCCTGGGCCTGGCGTTCGCGGCGGCGGTGCTCGCGTTCGCAGCGGTCGGTAGCGTGCTGTTCTGGAACACCAACATCCGCAACGATTTCGTCTCGCCCGATGGCCAGCTCGATCTGCAGGCCCGCTACGAGCGCGACTACAAGCAGTACGAATCGCTGCCGCAGCCACGCATCGTAGCGAGCCGCTCGGACATCGACCTGCGCCCCGAAACGCAATCGATGACCGGCACGCTGGTCTACACCGTGCGCAATCCGCATGCCGGGCCGATCACCGACGTGCACATCGGCATGAGCGACGACCGTGCGCTGGTCGACGTGGATCTCGGTGGGCAGACGCTCGCCAAGCACGACGAGCCGCTGGGCTATCGCATTTACCGGCTCGCCACACCGCTGGCGCCGGGCGAGACGCGCGAGTTCCGCTTCAGGGTCGACTTCCATCCGACCGGCATCACCAGCACCCAGGCGCAGACGCAGTTCGTCGAGAACGGCAGCTTCTTCAACAGCGGGATGTTTCCGCAGTTCGGCTACAGCGCGCGTGTCGAGATCAGCGACCGCAACGAACGGCGCAAGCGCGATCTCGGCGAACCGCGGCGCATGCCGAAACTGGAGGACGAAGCCGCCCGCGCGAACACCTATCTGACCGACGACGCCGACTGGATCGATTTCAGCACCACGATCTGCACTGCGCTCGACCAGATCGCGCTGGCGCCGGGCTACATCGAACGCGAGTTCGAGCGCGACGGGCGTCGCTGCTTCAGCTATGCGATGGATCGCCCGATGCTGCACTTCTACGCATTCCTCTCCGCGCGCTGGGAGGTCCGCAAGGGGATGTACAAGGACATCCCGATCGAGGTGTACTTCGACCCCAGGCATCCGTTCAATGTCGACCGGATGATCGAGGCGACGCAGAAGTCACTGGCCTACTACGAGGCCAACTTCACGCCGTACCAGCACCGCCAGTTGCGCATCATCGAGTTCCCGGGCTACGGCAGCTTCGCCCAGGCGTTCGCGAACACGGTGCCGTACTCGGAGTCGATCGGCTTCATCGCCGACCTGCGGGATGCCGACAAGCTCGACTACGTGTTCTACGTCACCGCGCATGAGGTCGCACACCAGTGGTGGGCGCACCAGGTGATCGGCGCGAACGTGCAGGGCGCGACGATGCTGTCTGAATCGCTGTCGCAGTATTCGGCGCTGATGGTGATGGAACAGGAATACGGCCGGCCGCGCATGCGCCAGTTCCTGAAGTACGAACTGGACCGCTACCTCGGCGGCCGCGGCGGTGAGCGGCTGGAGGAGCTGCCGCTCTACCGGGTGGAGAACCAGCAGTACATCCACTACCAGAAGGGCTCGCTGGTGTTCTATCGCCTGCGCGAGGAAATGGGCGAGGCCGCGCTCAATCGCGCGCTCAAGCGGTTCCTCGAAGACAAGGCCTACCAGCAGCCGCCGTACACGACCTCGCGCGACCTGCTGGACTACATCCGGGCCGAAGCGCGCCCCGACCAGCAGACGCTGATCACCGATCTGTTCGAGACGATCAGCTTCTACGACAACCGGGTCATGACGGCGACGACGACGCGTCGCGACGATGGCCGCTACGACGTCACGCTCAACCTGCATGCGGCCAAGCGCTACGCCGATGGCACCGGTCGCGAGACAGCGGGCGTGCTCGACGACTGGATCGAGGTCGGCGTATTTGCACGCGGGCCGTCGGGCAAGGAACGCGACGAGAAAGTGCTGTACCTGGAGCGCCACCACATCACGACCGCCGATCCGGTGATCACGGTGACGGTCGACGAGGCCCCGTTCGAGGCCGGCTTCGATCCCTATAACAAGTTGATCGACCGGGTCTCGTCGGACAACCGGCGGCGGGTGACGCAGTAACGAAGCGTGGCTTCGGGGCGATGCGGCGCATCGCCCCGGACGTCACCGATCAGAGCGACGGCGCGTCCGGTCCGGGCGCTGCCGCCGCGGCATCGTTGAGCCGCTTGCTCTCGCGGCGCGGACGGGTCAGCGGCGTCGGCTTCGGGCCCGGTGCACTGGTGTTCTTGATGATCAGCGGGATGCCGGCGCGGGTGTCGTTGCTGGCGGTCTCCAGCTCGAAGCGCTCGGCGTCGAGGCGGCGGACCTGGGTCGCGATCGCGTCGGCGTCCTCTTCGGACACGTCCAGTTCGCGCAACACCGCCGCGCCGAAGTGCACCGCGGACTCGAAGGTCTCGCGCACCTGCACGTCGACGCCGGCGTTGACCAGCTTGAGCGCGTGGGCGCGGTCGAATGCACGCACCATCAGCTTGGCTTGGGCGAATTCGTGCTTGGCGAGTTCGACGATACGGTCGGCGGCCTCGCGGTCGTCGATGCAGATCGCGATCGCGCGCGCGGTGCGCGCGCCCGAGGCATGCAGCACGTCGAGCCGGGTGCCGTCGCCGTAGTAGACCTTGAAGCCGAATTCGGCCGCGCTCTGGATCATCTCGATATCGGTGTCGATGATCGTGACGTCGACATCGCGCGCCAGCAGCGACTGGCTCATGACCTGGCCGAAGCGGCCGAAACCGATGATCAGCACGCTGCCGCTCTGGCCCGCGACGTCTTCCACGTCGTCCGGCCGCGCGGCCTTGGCCTTGACGATGAAGCGCTGGGTCATCAGCACGACCAGCGGCGTCAGCGCCATCGACAGCACGACGATCGCGGTGAAGTTCGCATTGACCTCGGCGTTGATCAGCCCGGTCGCGGCGGCGGTCGAGAACAGCACGAACGCGAATTCACCGCCCTGCGCCATCAGCACCGCGCGCTCCAGCGCCTCGGGATGCGAACTGCGGGTCACGCGCGCGACGAGGTAGATGCACAGCGCCTTGGTCGCCATCGCCGCGAACACACCGCCGACGATCAACGGCCAGTTGGCCGCGACCACCGTCAGGTTCAGCGCCATGCCGACGCCGAGGAAGAACAGCCCGAGCAGGATGCCCCGGAAGGGTTCGATGTCGGCTTCGATCTGGTGGCGGAACGAGGATTCCGACAGCAGCACGCCGGCCAGGAACGCGCCCATCGCCATCGACAGGCCGCCGAGCTGCATCAGCAGCGCCGCGCCCAGCACCACCAGCAGCGCGGCCGCAGTCATGACTTCGCGCGCCTTGGCTGCGGCGAGGATGCGGAACATCGGATTGAGCAGATAGATGCCGGCGACGATCAGTGCGACCAGCGAGCCGATGCCGATCGCGATCGACATCCAGCGCGAGGGCGCATCCACGGCGGCGTCCGGCGTCGGCGCGAGAAACGCGATCAGCGCCAGCAGCGGCACGATCAGCAGGTCCTCGAACAACAGCACCGAGACGATCTTCTGGCCATGGGGCAGGGCGATCTCGCCGCGTTCGGACAGCAGCTGCATCACCACCGCAGTCGACGTCATGACGAAGCCGGACGCACCGACGAACGCGATCGGCCACGGAAAGCCGAACGCGGCGCCGAGCAGGGTCAGCGCGGTGATGCTGAGGATGATCTGCAGCGCGCCGAGGCCGAAGATCTGCCGGCGCAGGCTCCACAGATGCGAGGGCCGCATCTCCAGGCCGATGACGAACAGGAACATCACCACGCCGAGTTCGGCGACGTGGAGGATCGATTCGGGATCGGAGAACCAGCCGAAGCCGAACGGCCCGATCGCCAGACCCGCGGCCAGATAGCCGAGCACCGAGCCGAGCCGGAGCTTGCGGAACAGCGGCACCGCGACGACGGCCGCGCCGAGCAGCGCGACCACACTGACCAGCTGATCGGTGGCCACTCCTGTATCGCCAGCCATCGAGGGCTCCTTGATTGGTGTGCGTGTGTCCGGCGGGATCGCCCGTCCGGCGCCTTCGGCGACAGGCCGGGACGCGTGGACACGTGGTGGGGGCGCGCTGCCGTGCAGCGCGGGGAGGAGAGTGCCACGGCGGTTGCCCGGCGCACAGTGCTTGGGTGGCAGGGCGGTCGGCTGTGGGCGACCGGTGCCGGTGCGCCCGGATCAGGTGCCCGGGACGATCTAGGCCGACGCGTCCGGCGGCAGGGCGCTGCGGTCGCGTCCCGCGTGCTTGGCGCGGTAGAGCGCAGCGTCCGCGCGTTCGACGAGGTCGAGCGTGACCGGGTCGTGCGCGGGGTCGAAGGTCGCCACGCCGATGCTCAGTGTCACCACCGGGGCGGTCTCCGCGCCCGGATGCGGAATGGCCAGCCGGCGGATGTCGGCGCCGAGCGCATCGGCAATGCGGGCGGCCGACGCGCTGGGCGTCTCGGGCAGGATCAGGGCGAGCTCGTCGCCGCCATAGCGTGCGGCGAGATCGCGTGGCCGGCGCGCGCGTTGCGCCAGCGCGGTGGAGACACCGCGCAGGGCCGCGTCGCCGGCCTGGTGGCCCTGGGTGTCGTTGAAGTGCTTGAAATGGTCGACGTCGACCAGCAGCAGCGACAGCGGCTTGCCGGAGCGCCGCGCAGCTGCGGTTTCGCGCTTGAGCGCGGTGTCGAACAGGGCGCGGTTGCCCAGGCCGGTCACCGCGTCGGAGATCGCCAGCCGCTGGGACCGTCGCAGGCGCAACAGCATCCAGGTGCCGCCTGCGGCGAGCAGGGTCAGGATCGTCGCGCCCGGTGCGAACCAGAGATGTCCGATGCGGAGCAGCAGCACGCTGGTGACGCAGGTCAGCAGGATCGCCAGCGCCGCGCGCCACCACGCCCCGCCGGACCGGGCGGGCGCGTGCGACAGCGCGAGCGGCACCAAGAGCAGCAACGCGCCGATGAGCACCTGCTGCACGCGGGTCAGGGGCGCGATCGTCGCGTCCGTGAGCAGCGCGTTGAGGACGTTCGCGTGATAGCGGGTCGCGCTCTGGCCGCCACCCGGCGCCGTGACCGGGGTGAAGATGCGCTGGCCGAGTCCCGCCGCATCGGCGCCGATGAGGATCCAGCGGTCCTGCAGCCGCGACGCGGGAACGGTGCCGTCGAGCACGTCGACGAAGGACACCGCTGCGAACGCATCCGCTGGCGCGAACGGCACCAGCACGCGGCGGTCCCGGTGCCAGTGGTAGGGCGATGCGAGGTCCGGGGTATCCGCATGGGCGCGCTCGCCGGGAAGCGGGGTGCTGCGGTGGCGCGGATCGAGGTCGCGCAGGGCCAGCGCCAGCGCCGGCCAGTGGGGCGAGCCCAGTCCGGCGTACAGCGACGTCCGGCGTGCGACGCCGTCGCGGTCCAGTTCGACCTCCGCATGGCCGAGCGCCGCGGCGGCTGCGGACAGCGCCGGCAGGGGCATCACCTCGATGGGCAGTCCGCCGGACTGCTGGACATCGACCATCACCGGCAGTGCCACGCGGCCGCGGGCCGTGATCGCATCGGCCAGGGCGGCGTCGGCAGCCGGGTCGCCGTCGGGCTCGGCGAACATCACGTCGAAGGCGATGCCGCGTGGCGTGACATCGCGCAGGCGGTCGAGCAGCTGCGCATGCACCGCGCGCGACCACGGCCACCGGCCCAGGGCATGGAGGCTGCGGTCGTCGACCAGCACCAGCACGATGTCCGGGTCCACCTTGGGCGTCGTGGAGGACTGCAGCAGATCGTAAACGACCACATCGGCACGCCACGTGGCGTCGAACCACGTCAGCAGCGTCAGCAGCACGATCCCGGCCGCACCGATGTACAGGCGGTCCTGAAACGCGCGCGGCCGGGGGCGAGGCATCAGAGCGCCAGCAGCAGGAGCGCGGCGCCGCCGAGCCAGTAGCGGCAGGTCGGACAGCCGAGCTGCAGGGTCTGGACCGTGCCGAAGTCCTCGATATGACCGTCGCTGTGGATCGACTGCACCCGCATGTACCAGGTGCCCGACCGCGCTTCGGGCAGTGCGATCACGGTGTCGTCGATCGTCCGGTCGACGACGAGCCGTTCGAAACCGGCACTGCGCGACAGCTGGAAGCGGTAGCGCGTATCGGATTCGCCGGCCTGCCAGCGCACCTGCAGGACGCCGTCGGGCGTGTCGGTCACGACGTCGGGCGGCCGCGCGGCGTCGTGGATCTCGAATGCGATGGCGTCGCCGAACGGACCGACCTTGCTGCGGGCGTCGATCGCGCCCACGCGCCAGTGGTAGGCACCGGGCGGCAGGGGCTTCGACACGCGTACTTCGCTGCGCTGCAGACCGGTCAGGTCGACCAGGGGCTGGCTGAAATCGCCGGTGGCCGCGATCTGCAGACGGTAGGTCTGCGGCTGCGGCGCTTGTGTCCAGCGGAAGCGCGGGCGCGGCCCCGGCACACTGCCGCCCCGGGTCGGCGCCACCGCGAACGGCGGTGCTGGCTGCGCGGCGATCTCCAGCGGGCGCACGGCGTCCCGGCCTTCGAGGCCGTCCGCGTCGATGGCCCGGACGCGGGCGTACAGCAGGCCATCGGCATCGACCTGCAGATGCACCTGCGGCGCCTCGACGACCGTGTCCTGCAGCAGCGTCAGGAACTCCGGATCGGCCGCGACCAGGAACCGGTAGCTGCGGGCGTCCGGCATCGCTGGCCAGGTCAGCGTGGCCGGCATGCGTTCGATCGCAGGATCCCATCCGGTGATGTCGGGCGGCGACAGCAGCGCGCGTCCGGCCTCGGGGCGGCCGGTGGCATCGGCGGTGACGCCGCGTCCGGCCACCAGACGGATTCGCCGGCCCTCGCCGCTGACATCGACCACACCTTCCAGTACTTCCGAACGCGTCCGGTCGCCTTCGCTGGCGACCCGGAACTGTGTACCGCGGACGCTCGACATCAGCCCCGGCGTTTCGACCACGAAGCCCGAGGCCGGTCCGCGCCGGCGCTCGACCAGATTGGTGACCCGTCCTCTGGGCAGGCGGACGCGGGTATCGACCATGCCGGTCGTGCCGTAGGCGGTGAGCCGGTCGAGATGCAGCTCGCCATCGCCATGCAACTGCAGCCGCGATCCGTCGGCGAACGCGAGCGTGAGGCTGGCATCGGGCCCCGTGCGCAGGATGGCGCCGACGGGCAGGCGCATCCCGGCGTGGATCGGCTGCGGCGTGGTGACGCCCGACAGGGTCGCGGTCGCAGCGCCCGCCGAAGCGACGATCGTCGCCGGCGCCGGCTGGCGACGCAGCCACGCGACGGGAAAACGCAGGGTCGTCCCGGGCGCGAGCCGGCCGGGATCATCGACGGTGTTGTGTGCCTGCAGCTGCTCCCATGGCACGTCCGCACGCAGGTGCAGTCGCGCCAGGTCCCAGATGGTGTCGCCCGGTCGCACCCGGTACTGCCACTCGGCGGCGGCGAGGGTGTCGCAGAGCAACAGGCACAGGAGCAGACACAGGCTCCGGTACAGGGTTCGGGCGGGGCGGGGGGCAACGCGATGTGTGGGGGCGTCATCCCTGACGACATCCAGCGGGCAGTCCAAGATTGCATTCTTCCAGTGCGCGGCGCCGGCCATAGTCTGACATGGCGGCCCGCGCATCCTGCCGGACGCCGCTGCCGCAGGTGTCCGCCTGCTGTCCGGCGATGTGAACAGGCTGGAGATGCCGCCCCGCATCGGCTACACTTCGCGGGTTCTGCAACACGGCTGCCCCCGTCCGACGCGATCCGCGTCGACGGATACGATCCTGGTACGCCTTCCGCATTGATCGATTTCTGATCCGCGCGGACTTATTCCGCACGTCTTTCGTCGCGCAGACCACGGCCCGGAGCATCCGGCAGCCGTTCAATCATTGCTCGCAGCGCGGTTCTGGATAGCTCCGAGCAAGACTTCCCAGCGTGTCCGGTCCGGTGTCGTGCGTCTGCACGATCCGCAGGCGGTGGCGTGGGGAAGCCGCAAGGAGTTCCATTGCAATGACGTTTGAAGACCTCGGGCTGTCGCCCGCGCTGCTGCGCGCGCTCGCCGAAACCAACTACAACACGCCCACGCCGATCCAGGCGCAGGCCATTCCGCTGATCCTGAGCGGCAACGACGTTCTGGGCGGCGCCCAGACGGGCACCGGCAAGACCGCCGCGTTCGGCCTGCCGCTGCTGCAGCGCCTGGCCAAGGAAACCCCGCCCAAGGGCCCGCGCAAGCCGCGCGCGCTGATCCTGGTGCCGACCCGCGAGCTCGCGGTGCAGGTTGCCGACAACCTCAAGACCTATGGCCGTCATCTGCGCATGAACGTCACCACCATCTTCGGTGGCGCCGGCATGCAGCCGCAGATCGACAACCTGCGCCGCGGCGTCGACGTGCTGATCGCGTGCCCGGGTCGTCTGCTTGACCATATGGACAGCGGTCACGCCAAGCTCGACGCGGTCGAGCTGCTGGTGCTGGACGAAGCCGACCGCATGCTCGACATGGGCTTCCTGCCGCAGATGAAGCGCATCCTCAACCGTGTGCCGAAGGAGCGTCAGACGCTGCTGTTCTCGGCCACGTTCGAGCCGCGCATCAAGGCGATGGCGCTGGAGTTCATGCGCGATCCCAAGCAGGTGGAAGTGGCGGCCAACAGCACCATCGCCGAGACCATCGCCCACCGCGCGCATCCGGTCGACAACAGCCGCAAGCGCGATCTGCTGGTCGAACTGCTGTCGCAGCGCCACACCGACCAGGTGCTGGTGTTCGGCAAGACCAAGCACGGCTGCAACCGCCTCGCGCAGCAGCTCGAGGAGTCGGGCCTGCCGGCGGTCGCGATCCACGGCAACAAGAGCCAAGCCCAGCGTCAGAAGGCGCTGGACGCGTTCAAGTCCGGCCGCGCCCGCATCCTGGTCGCCACCGACGTCGCCGCGCGCGGTCTCGATATCCCGAACCTGCCGCTGGTGATCAACCATGATCTGCCGATGGTCGCCGAGGACTACGTGCACCGCATCGGCCGCACCGGTCGCAACGGTTCGACGGGCGAAGCGCTGTCGCTGGTCTCGCCGGAAGAGGGCGGTCTGCTGCGCCAGATCCAGCGCATGCTCAAGGCCGAGATCGACCTGACCGCGGTGCCCGGCTTCGAGCCGAGCCAGCCGGTGCGTCTGGACACGCCGATCCCGAAGAACGGTGGCGGTCAGCGTCGCCAGCCGGCCGGTGGCCGTCCGGGTGCGCGCATGGGCGAGCAGAAGCCCGGTGGCGAGCGCGCGCCGCGCAAGGCCGGCAATCGTGGCCATGGCAAGCCGGCGGATCGCAGCGCACATGCGCATGCAGGCCCGAAGCAGCACCGTCCGGGTGCCGCACGTCCGCAGCAGGGCCGGCGCGACAGCCGCGCGTGATCAGCGGCGCGGCAGGGGCGGCATAGCCGTCCATGCCGCGCTCGATCCGTGTTGATGGAAAGGCCGCCTCCGGGCGGCCTTTTCTGTGTGTGTGCCTTGCAGGCTGGAGCTGCCGCAGTGCTCCGGATAGCGACACGTGGTCTGCACCGCTGCGGAACGGCCTCGGATTCCGTCATCGGCGGGTGCACGCGGCCCGGGCGAGGCCGCCTGCGGCCTCTGGCGCAAGTGGCATCGCGCGTGGCCGCAGTCCACCTCCGGCCGCGCGCAGGCCTGGGCCACACGATGCTGCGTGCCCGCCTACGAAAAAGGCCGCCTTGCGGCGGCCTCTTCATGTCCGGGGCGGGGCCCTCAGACGCCGGCGACGCGGCGCGCGGACTGGAAGCGGGTCGCCCAGTAGCCGGAATCCATCTCCGACACCATGACGTCCTTGCCGCTGCGCGGGGCATGCACGAAGCGGCCGTCACCCAGATAGATGCCGACGTGGTCGATGCGGTTGCCGCGGCGGCCGAAGAACACCAGGTCGCCGGCGGTCAGCGCGGCGCGCTCGACGCGCTCGCCGTTCTGGGCCATGTCGCGGGACACGCGGGGCAGGTCGATGCCGAGCGCGGTGCGGAACACGTATCCGACCAGGCCGCTGCAGTCGAAGCCGCTGTCGGGGCTGGAGCCGCCCCAGCGGTACGGGGTGCCGATGAAGCTCAGGGCGCGCTTGAGCAGGCCTTCGACACGGCCGTCGGCCTGGACCGGCTTGTCGACTTCCATCGCGATGAGCTGGTTGATGTCGCTGGCCAGCAGCATTTCGGGCTGGGCGAGCTGTGCAGTCGGGGCGCTGAGTGCGCGGGCGACCGAGGTGGTCGCTTCGATCTGGTCGGCGGAGTCGCCGGCGAGGCCGGGGCCTGCGAAAACGGGTGCTGCGGAGAAAGCGAGGACACTTGCGACGAGGGCAGTGCGAAGGCGGCTGTGGCGTTTGGCGCGGGCGCCTGGCGTTGCGTCTGTCATCGTCACGTGGGTTTCACTTGTCGCGGACCAGCGGGGGAAGCTACCGGACGAAGATGCAGAAGTTGTTAAATGAAAATTAATGAATGCGGCCAAGTGCTCGTTTTTGAACACAATTCTGTGAAGAGCATGTCAACGGTTCGCCGTCGTGGCGGTGTTCGAGCGTCATCCGGCCCCGGGTTGCCGCCTGCAGACACGGGCACCCGGCAGACCCCTGGATCGGGTGCCGGTCAGTGCAGGATGCGCCGGGAGCCGGAGTAGTTCCGCTGCCAGTAGCTGCCGTCGAGGTGATCCAGGCGGACGGTGCCGCCGGTGCTCGGGGCGTGCACGAACCGGCCTTCACCGACATAGATGCCCACATGGGTGACGTTGTTGCCGCTGCCGAAGAACACCAGGTCGCCGGTGGCCAGGCGACCGGCCTCGATCTTCGGGCCCTGCCAGGCAAACAGTTCGCGGGAGGTACGTGGCAGGCGCAGGTCGAGCATGTCGCGGAAGACGTAGTTCACCAGTCCGCTGCAGTCGAAGCCGCCCTCGGGCGTGTTGCCGCCGTAGCGGTAAGGCGTGCCGACGAGGCTGATCGCCCGCATCAGCACCGCATTCGCCGCCGCCGGGTCGGCCGGCGCGACCGGTGTCCAGGTGCGCGTGGCGGCCTGCGGCTTCGCAGCGGGCGGGGTGGGGCGCACGTCGTCGCGTCCGCAGGCGGCCAGCGCGAGGGTCCCCACGAGCAGCGGAAACAGCCAGCGGCGCGCAGCGGTTGGCGCCGGCGTGCCGGAGTCCGGATAATGTGGGGTTGCTTGCATGGGGCGCCCGGTGGATTGCATCGCGGCATCCTGCCCCAGCCACACATCCTCCTCAAGCGGCGCTGCCGCGCTATCCGGATATTCCAGCTCATGAAGATCGAGAAAGACCGCGTCGTCCGTTTCCATTACAGCGTCGCCGAAGCCGGCCAGGAGCCGGTGGAGACCTCGCGCGACCGCGAGCCGCTGGCGATCCTGTTCGGTCACGGCAACATCATCCCGGGCCTGGAAAAGGCGATGGACGGACGTGAGGCAGGCGAGAGCTTCAAGGCCGACGTCACCGCGGCCGACGCCTACGGTGATCGCCGTGACGGCATGAGCCAGCGCGTGCCCAAGAAGCACTTCGGCGACCAGAAGCTCGCCCCGGGCCAGCAGGTCGTGCTCAACACCAGCTTCGGCCCGCGCGCGGTGACGATCGAGAAGGTCGGCATGAGCGTTGTCGACGTCGACCTCAACCACCCGATGGCCGGCAAGGACCTGCAGTTCGACATCGAGATCATCGACGTGCGCGAAGCTGCCGCCGAAGAGATCGAGCACGGTCACGTGCACGGCGACGGTGGTCACCAGCACTGAGGAAGACCTGCACCGCCGGCGCTGACGCCCGGCGGTGCTCCACATCGCGAGGACCGCTGATGCAGACGCAGGCCGCGCTTGGCCCGGTGCCCACCGGCGAGCGTGTCGAGGTGATGGACGTGCTGCGCGGGGTCGCGCTGCTCGGCGTGTTCGCGATGAACATCGAGTGGTTCAACCGGCCGATGCAGCAGATGGGCTCGGGCATCCCGCCGGATGCGGCCGGGCTCGACCATACCGTCGCCTGGGTCGTGCACGTGTTCGTGGCCGGCAAGTTCTGGACGATGTTCTCGCTGCTGTTCGGCATGGGCTTCGTGTTGATGAGCGGACGCATTGCCGCGTCCGGCCAGTCGGTCGAGCGCATCTACCTGCGGCGGATGGCCGCCCTGCTGGCCTTCGGCGGGCTGCACATCGTGCTGATGTGGTCCGGCGACATCCTGCATACCTATGCGCTCGCCGGCGCATTGCTGATGCTGATGCGTTCGATACCGCCACGCTGGCAGTTGACGATCGGCCTTCTGCTCTACGGCGGCATGGCCGCGTTCTACGTGGCGAATGCCGGCCTCCTGCTCGTGATGCCCGATGCGATGCTGGCCGACATGGCCGGCACGTTCGCTGCGGCCGCCGGGCGTGCCGCCATCGTCTATCCCGACGGCGGGTTCCTCGCGGTGACCCTGCAGCGCATCACCGACTACGCGACGATCGGGCTGATGGGCCAGATCTTCATGGTGCCGATGGTGCTCGGCGTGTTCCTGGTCGGCAGTTGGCTGATGTCCGGCGGCTGGTTGCAGGCGGCCGCCACGCACCGCCGTTTCTGGTGGCGGCTGCTCGCGATGAGCCTGCCGCCCGGGCTGCTGTTCACCGCGGGCGCTGTCGCGGTCGGCACGCAGTTCGGCCTGGGGGCCATGGAGCCGAAGGGCGTGCTGGCGACGGGACTGATGCTGTGCGGCGCGCTGCCGATGTCGCTGGCCTATGTCGCGCTGATCGTGCTGGCGTGGACCAGCGGCATCGGGGCACGCGTGCTGGGCGTGTTCGCGCCGGCCGGGCGCATGGCACTGACCCACTATCTGGGCCAGTCGCTGGTCTGCTCGATCCTGTTCTTCGGCTACGGTTTCGGGCTGTACGGCGAACTGGGGCGCGCGGCGCAGACCGGCATCGTGCTGGGCGTGTTCGCGCTGCAGATCCTGATCAGCCGCGCCTGGCTGTCGCATCACCGCTATGGACCGATGGAATGGGTCTGGCGCTGGCTGACCTACGGACGCCGTCCGGGTTGGCGACGCGCGTCTGCGCTGTCTTGAGCGGCCGCGGATGAGCGCGCGGGACGACGTGCTGATCGTGGGCGGCGGGGTCATCGGACTGGCCAGCGGCATCGCCCTGCTGCAGGCCGGGCGGCAGGTCCGCGTGCTCGAAGCCGGCACTGCGGGCTGCGGCAGCTCCCACGGCAACTGCGGCACCATCACGCCCAGTCACGCCGCGCCGCTGGCCGCGCCGGGTGCGGTGGGGCGCGCATTGCGCTGGATGCTGGCCCCCGATGCGCCGTTCCGGGTCAGCCCCCGGTTCGACCCCGGCCTCTGGCGATGGCTGGCCGGCTTCGCGCGGCACTGCAATCGCGAGGACTGGCTGCGCGCGCTGCAGGCACGCGCAACGATTCTCGATGCGTCCCGCGCCGCGCTGCCGGACTGGCTGGATCGGCTGGGCATCGACTGCGAGTTCGAGGCGGCGGGTCTGGACTACGTGTTCGGCAGCGCCGCGGCGTTCGAGGCCGTGGACGACGAACTGCGGCAGCTGCACGAGTACGGCATCGTCGCCGAGCGCATCGAAGCTGCGGCGTATCTGCAGCAGGAGCCGGCGGTCCGGCCCGGCATCGCCGGCGCCGTCCGTTTCCCCGGCGATGCCCATCTGCGGCCGGACCGGTACGTGGCCGGGCTCGCACGGGCGTTCGTGGCCATGGGCGGTCGTCTGGACGAACACGCCGAGGTGCTGGCATTCGAGACCTCGCCGGCAGGCGCCCAGGTGGACACGGCCCGCGGCCGGTTCGAGGGTCGCGACCTGCTGCTGGCCACCGGTGCGTGGTCGCCGCGGCTGGCCCGGCAGGTCGGCCTGCGCGTGCCGGTGCAGCCGGGGAAGGGCTATTCGATGACGTGGTCGCGGCCGGAGCGCGTGCCGCGGCGGCCGCTGATGCTGCGCGAGCGCGGCGTGTTCGTCACCGCCTGGGACAGCGGCCTGCGCATCGGCGGCACCATGGAATTCTCCGGTTACGACCGCTCGCTCAACCGTGTGCGCCTCGATGCACTGGCGCGCGCGGCGCGCGATTACCTGCAAGAACCGGTCGGTCCGGTGTGCGAAGAAGAGTGGTATGGCTGGCGTCCGGTCAGCGTCGACGACGTGCCGATTCTCGGGCCGGCGCCGGGTCATCGTCACCTCTGGCTCGCGACCGGGCATGGCATGCTCGGGATCAGCATGAGTGTGGCGACCGGACAACTGATGAGCGATCTGATCTGCGGCAGTGCGCCGCGCTTCGACCCCGCGCCCTACGCGCCGGCGCGGTTCGCATGAGCGCTGCGTCACACGACGATTCCGCGCTGCTGCACTTCGACCTCATCGTCATCGGCGGCGGCTCAGGCGGCCTCGCCGCGGCGTTCCGCGCAGCCGAGTACGGCCAGCGCGTCGCGGTGCTCGAACCGCAGCCGCTCGGCGGCACCTGCGTCAATGTCGGCTGTGTGCCGAAGAAGGCGATGTGGCTTGCGGCCGATCTGCGTCTGCGCCTGGAACAGGCGGCACGCTTCGGCTTCGATCTGCCGATGGACGCGCACGTCGCGTTCGACTGGCCGTCCTTCATTACCGATCGCCAGCGTTACATCCACGGCATCCACGACAGCTATCGCAAGCGGCTCGATCGCGACGGCATCCTCGTGTTGCCGTCGCGCGGCCGACTGGCCGGGCGTGACCGCGTCGAATGCGAGGACGGCACCTGCCTGACCGCGCCGCACATCGTGCTGGCCGCGGGCTCGCATCCGCAGCGCCCCGACGTTCCGGGTGCCGCGCTGGGCGCGGTCTCCGATGATTTCTTCCGCTGGTGCGAGGCGCCGCCACGCGTGGCGATCATCGGCGGCGGCTACATCGCCATCGAACTCGCCGGCGTGCTGCAGGCGCTGGGCAGCCAGGTCGACGTATTCGTGCGCGAGCAGCGGCTGCTGCGGCAGGCCGATGCCGAGCTGGTCGCACAGCTGCAGGACAACTATTGCCAGCAGGGCATCGAGCTGGTGTTCGGCTACGGGCTCAAGGCCCTGCATCGCGACGCGGATGGCCTGCGGCTCGAAGCCGAAGACGGCACGATGCGCACGCGCTTCGACCAGGTGCTGTTCGCGACCGGCCGCCGTCCCAACACCGCCGATCTCGGACTCGACACCGTCGGCATTACCCCCGACGCCGCCGGTAATATCCCGGTCGACGCGTGGCAGGCGACGCCGGCGCCGGGCGTGTACGCGGTGGGCGATATCTGCGGCTGCGGACCGACGCTCACTCCGGTCGCGATCGCCGCGGCGCGTCGTCTGTGCGATCGCCTTTTCGGCGGCAAACCCGACGCGAAGCTCGATGCCGACAACGTCCCGTCGGTGGTGTTCTCGCATCCGCCGCTGGCGATGGTCGGCCTGACCGAGGCCCAGGCGCGCGCGCAGTACGGCGACGACGTGCACATCTACCGCAGCAACTTCCGTCCGATGCGCGAGGCGCTGGCCGAATCGAGCCAGCGCAGCCTGTTCAAGCTGGTCTGCACCGGCGACGAGCGTCGCGTGGTCGGCATCCACCTGCTCGGCGATGCGGCCGACGAGATCCTGCAGGGCTTTGCGGTCGCATTGAAGATGGGCGCGACCCTCGACGATCTGCACGACACGATCGCGATCCACCCCACCAGCGCCGAGGAAGTGGTGCTGATGCGCTGAGCGCCGGCGCGACCGGACCGCGCCTACAATGCGCCGATGCGCACCGACCTCTTCGACCTCCATCGCGGCGACGCGCCGCTGCTGATCAGCATCCCGCACAACGGCACGCACGTGCCCGATGCGATCGCCTCGCAACTGACGGACGAGGCGCGCCGCGTGCCCGACACCGACTGGCACGTCGCCGATCTCTACGCATTCGCACGCGAACTGGGCGCCTCGATGCTGGTACCCACGCATTCGCGTTACGTCGTCGACCTCAACCGGTCCGAGGACGATGTCTCGCTGTATCCCGGCCAGAACACGACCGGTCTGTGCCCGGTGGTGCGTTTCGACGGCGGTCCGGTGTATCTGCCGGGGGCCGAACCGTCGCCCGAGGATGTCACCGCGCGCGTTGACACGTACTGGCGCCCGTATCACGCCGCGCTCCAAGAGGAGATCGCGCGCCTGCGCGCCGCGCATGGCCGGGTGGTGCTGTGGGAAGCGCATTCGATCCGCGGCACGTTGCCGTTCCTGTTCGAAGGTCCGCTGCCCGATCTCAATCTCGGCACCGCCAGCGGCGCGAGTTGCAGTCCCGAACTCGAAGCGCGGATGACCGCGCAGCTGCAGGCGCAGTCGACGTTCGGTTTCGTTGCCAACGGCCGCTTCAAGGGCGGCCACATCACCCGGCACTACGGACAGCCGGAGAGCGGCGTCGAAGCCGTGCAGCTGGAAATCAGCCAGCGCTGCTACATGGACGAGGAGACGTTCGCCTGGGACGCGGCACGCGCCGGTCGGCTGCAGCCGCTGCTGCGCACGCTGATCGAAGACGCGATCGGATATGCCGGCGGAGATTCGCGCCGCACATGAGTGCCACACGCGCCAGCGATGCCGAACTGCTGCGCCCGTTCAAGCCGATGCTGTGGCTGGTCGCCGCCGCGGTGTTCATGCAGATGCTGGACACCACGATCGTCAACACCGCGCTCCCGTCGATGGCGGTCGATCTGGGCCAGTCGCCGCTCCGCATGCAGTCGGTCGTCGTCGCCTACGCGCTGACGGTCGCGATGCTGATTCCAGCGTCGGGCTGGCTCGCCGACCGCTTCGGCACGCGGCGTCTGTTCGTCGCGGCGATCGTGCTGTTCTCCGCCGGTTCGCTGGCCTGCGCGCTGTCGCAGAATCTCGATGCGCTGGTGGCCTCGCGGGTGCTGCAGGGTGTCGGCGGCGCGATGATGATGCCGGTCGGACGGCTGGCCGTGTTGCGCGCGGTACCGCGTACGGCGTTCCTCGCGGCGATGAGTTTTGTCACCGTGCCCGGCCTGATCGGCCCGCTGATCGGTCCGGCGCTCGGCGGCTGGCTGGCCGATGTCGCGTCCTGGCACTGGATCTTCCTGATCAATCTGCCGCTGGGCGTGCTGGGCGCGATCGCGGCACTGAAGTGGATGCCCGATCTGCGCGCGCCGGTCTCGCGCTTCGATCTGCCGGGCTACGCGATGCTTGCGTTCGGCATGATCGCGATCTCGTTGTCGGTCGAGGCGTTGTCGGGCAACGCCGCGCGGCATGCGGCGCTGGTCGTGCTGCTGGTCACCGGCCTCGCCGCACTGGTCGCGTACTGGCTGCACGCTGCGCGCGCCGTCGCGCCGCTGTTTCCGCTGACGCTGTTCCGCACGCGCACCTTCAGCGTCGGCCTGCTCGGCAATCTGTTCGCGCGCCTCGGCAGCAGCGGCATGCCGTACATGATTCCGTTGCTGCTGCAGGTTGCGCTCGGCTATCCGCCGACCCACGCCGGGCTGATGATGATTCCCGTCGCGCTGGCCGGCATGTTTTCCAAACGTATCGTCGTGCCGCTGGTACAGCGCTTCGGCTACCGGAATGTGCTGGTGGTCAACACCGTGCTGACCGGTCTGACGATGGCGAGCTTCGCGCTGGTCGACGTGGGTCAGCCGACCTGGCTGCACATCGTGCAGTTCGCGATCTTCGGCGCGGTCAATTCGCTGCAGTTCACCGCGATGAACACTTTGGCGCTGCGTGATCTCGGTGGCCCGGAGGCGAGCGCCGGCAACAGCCTGCTGTCGATGGTGATGATGCTGGCGATGAGCCTGGGCGTCGCGACTGCGGGTGGTCTGCTCGGCGCCTTCAGTGGCGAGCCGGTCGGCGATGCGCCGGTGCTCGCGGCGTTCCGCTGGACCTTCGTCTGCATCGGCGCGCTGACGCTGGCATCGGCGGCGATCTTCGCCCAGCTGGGCCGCACCCATCGCATTCCGGGGCGCGTCGTCGAGACCAGCGATCAGGCCTGAGACAGTCCGGCACGCGTCGGGCAGCGCCGGTTGCGGTCACGCCTCGTCCCGCTCAGGCCGGCCACCACACCAGCAACTGCAGCGCGAGCGGCACGGTGACGATCGCGAGCAGCGTCTGCAGCGTGATCAGCGACGCCATCAACGGTGCGTCGCCGCCCATCTGCCTCGCCATGATGTAGGCGTTCGAAGCGGCTGGCAGCGCGGCGTAGAAACAGGCCGCGCGGGTGACGTCTGCGTCGGCGCCCAGCAGGCGACAGGTCGCGACGGCGAGCAGCGGCAGCACCAGCAGTTTCAGTGACGAGGTGAGGCCGAGCGCCAGCGGTCGCGCCGACGACCAGTTGAAGTCGAGTCCGCCGCCGACGCAGACCAGACCCAGCGCGAGCGATGCGCTGCCGACGATGTCGAGCCCGTTGCCGAGTGGCGCGGGCACCTGCAGACCGATGACATTCACCAGTGCGCCGGCGACCGTGGCGACGATGATCGGATTCTTCGCCAGCATCACGGCAATGCGCGCGGCATTGACGCGCGTGCCACCCCACCATGCCAGCGCGACGACGGCGACCACGTTGACCACCGGCAGGCAGATCGCCAGCGCCAGCATCACCAGTGCGGCTGCGTCGTCCTCGAACAGCAAGGATGCGACCGCGAGGCCGAAGTAGGTGCTGGGACGCACGGCGCCCTGGATGATCGACGAGCGGCTGGGGTCGGGCAGGCGCGGGGCGAAACGCAATGCGATCACCAGCAGCGCGACCATGGCCAGAGTCGGCAGCAGGGTCGCCACGGTCAGGTCCCGCAGCGCACCGCCGGTAAATTCCAGCCGCGCGGTGTTGATGAAGAGCAGCGCGGGGAACGCGACGTAGAACGAAAACCACTCGATCGCCGGGAAGAAGCCCTCGGGCGTCCAGTGGCTGCGCCGCAGCCAGACGCCGAGCAGGACGATCAGCAGAACCGGGATGGTGTAGTCGAGCATCGGTCAGGTGTGGCGGCCGTGCGGGGCGTCGCGATCCGTCGCCACGTGCCGGCGCGTCATCAGACTTCCAGTGTCGCCAGGTCGCCCTTGGTTTCGAGCCACGCCTTGCGGTCCGACGCGCGCTTCTTCGCCAGCAGCATGTCGACCAGCGAATGCGTCTGCAGATCGTCGTCGATCGTCAGCTGCACCAGACGGCGCGTGTCGGGATGGATCGCCGATTCACGCAGCTGCGAGGGATTCATCTCACCCAGACCCTTGAAGCGGGTCACGTTGATCTGGCCCTTGAGCTTCTCGCGCGCGATCTTCTCCAGCAGCAGGCGCTTCTCTTCTTCATCGAGCGCGTAGAACACCTGCTTGCCCACGTCGACGCGGAACAGCGGCGGCATCGCGACGAAGATGTTGCCGGCCGCGACCAGCGCCGGGAAATGGCGCAGGAACAGCGCGCACAGCAGCGTCGCGATGTGCAGGCCGTCGGAGTCGGCATCGGCCAGGATCACGACCTTGCCGTAGCGCAGGCCGGAGATGTCCTCCTTGCCCGGGTCGCAGCCGATCGCGATGGCCAGGTTGTGTACTTCCTCCGACGCCAGCACCGAGGTGCTCGCCACTTCCCAGGTGTTGAGGATCTTGCCGCGCAGCGGCAGGATCGCCTGGAAATCCTTGTCGCGCGCCTGCTTGGCGCTGCCACCGGCCGAGTCGCCCTCGACGAGGAACAGTTCGGTGCGCGAGAGATCCTGGCTGATGCAGTCGGCCAGCTTGCCCGGCAGCGCCGGACCCTGGGTGACCTTCTTGCGGACGATCTGCTTCTCGGTCTTGAGCCGCGCGCTGGCGCGATCGATCGCGAGCTGGGCGATCTTCTCGCCCAGATCCGTGTGCTGGTTGAGCCACAGGCTGAAGGCGTCGTGCGCGGCGCCCTCGACGAAGCCCGCGGCCTGGCGCGACGACAGCCGCTCCTTGGTCTGGCCGGAGAACTGCGGGTCGGTCATCTTCATCGACAGCACGAAGGCGACGCGGTCCCAGACATCTTCCGGCGCCAGCTTGACGCCGCGCGGCAGCAGATTGCGGAAGTCGCAGAACTCGCGCAGCGCGTCGGTGAAGCCGGTGCGCAGGCCGTTGACGTGGGTGCCGTGCTGCGCGGTGGGAATCAGGTTGACGTAGCTCTCCTGCACCAGCTCGCCATCGACGACCCATGCGACTGCCCAGTCGACGGTCTCGGTGTCCTTCTTGAGCGCGCCGACGAACAACTCCGGCGGCAGCAGCTCGCGTTCGGCCAGTTCGCCCTTGAGGTAATCGCGCAGGCCGTCCTCGAACAGCCACTGGTCGCGCTCGCCAGTGGCTTCGTCGAGCAGCGTCACGGTCAGGCCCGGGCACAGCACGGCCTTGGCGCGCAGCAGGTGGCGCAGGGCGCGCACGCTGAACTTCGGGCTGTCGAAGTACTTCGGGTCGGCCCAGAAGCGCACGCGGGTGCCGGTGTTCTTCTTGCCGACCGTGCCGACCACTTCCAGCGGCGAGGCGCGGTCGCCGTCGCGGAAGGTGATGCGGTGCTCGCTGCCGTCACGCTTGATGTGCACTTCCACCAGCGTCGACAGCGCGTTGACCACGCTGACGCCGACGCCGTGCAGGCCGCCGCTGAAGGTGTAGTTCTTGTTGTTGAACTTTCCGCCCGCGTGCAGGCGCGTGAGGATCAGCTCGACGCCCGGAATCTTTTCTTCCGGATGGATGTCCACCGGCATGCCGCGGCCGTCGTCGGACACCTCGCAGCTGCCGTCCTTGAACAGCGTGACGGCGATCTCGCGGGCGTGACCGGCGAGCGCTTCGTCGACGGCGTTGTCGATGACTTCCTGCGCCAGATGGTTCGGGCGCGTGGTGTCGGTGTACATGCCGGGGCGGCGCTTGACCGGATCCAGGCCGGAGAGGACTTCGATGTCGGCGGCGTTGTAACGGGTGTTCATTCGATGCTGCGCAGCGGGAATCGGCGCATGTTAAAGGAATTGCCGATCCGCCGATCCGGACGCCGCTCGTAACGCGACAGGGCGCGATCCGCGCCACCGCGGCATGTAAGCGGTTGCAGTGAAGTTAGGGCCGTGTGGACCCCCTGTAAGCAGGCCGTTGTTCAGTTGCGGGCCGGGTCGCGGTGGCTAGGTTCGAACCGTCGAGCAGATCCAGCCGACACCCTTCATCCGCCGCTCCGCCGCGGGTGGTTTGCAAGACGCAACGCTGCTCCACCTTTCGAATTCAAATCCGGAGAGTCCAATGAAGACCCGCAACGTGCTGTTCGCCGCCATCGTCGCCACCGCCTTCGCTGCCCCCGCGTTCGCCCAGGATGCCTCCATCGAGCAGCAGGCCCGCGACGCCCAGTTCGCCGCGCAGCAGGCCGAGCAGGCTGCCCAGACCGCCGAGGCTTCGGCGCAGGCTGCCGAAACCGCCGCCACCGAAGCCGATTACGCGACCGACGCGGTGAACGAGGCCTACGACGCGCAGGCCGACGCCGCCGTCCAGACCGCCGAAGAGCCGGTGCCGCAGGTCGAGGAAGAAGAGGAAGATCCGGCCTGATCCACGCGCCCGGCATCACCAAGGAACGCCCCGGTCATCCGGGGCGTTCTGCTGTACGGGCGGGCATCGATGTGCCGATCTGTTGCGCAGGACCGGGCGCCGTTGCGCCACAGCCTGTAGAATGGGGCTTTCCAGCGACCTGCTGTGCCCATGACGCCTCCTTCCAGTTCCATCACTCCGCTCGTGTTCGTGACCGGCGGCGTGGTCTCTTCCCTCGGGAAGGGCATCGCGGCCGCCTCGCTGGCGGCCATTCTCGAAGCCCGCGGCCTGCGGGTGACGATGATGAAGCTCGATCCCTACATCAACGTCGACCCCGGCACGATGAGCCCGTTCCAGCACGGCGAGGTCTACGTGACCGATGACGGCGCTGAAACCGACCTCGATCTCGGCCACTATGAGCGCTTCATCAATGTGCGCCTGTCGGGCAAGAACTCGATCACGACCGGCAAGATCTACGAGAGCGTGATCCGCAAGGAACGCCGCGGCGATTACCTCGGCGCGACCGTGCAGGTCATCCCGCACATCACCGACGCGATCAAGCGCGCCATCGACGAGGCCACGCAGGGCTATGACGTGGCCCTGGTCGAGATCGGCGGCACGGTGGGCGACATCGAGTCATTGCCGTTCCTCGAGGCCATCCGCCAGATCCGCACCGACCGCGGCAGCGACAAGGCCGTCTTCATGCATCTGACCCTGGTGCCGTACATCGCGGCCGCCGGCGAGCTGAAGACCAAGCCCACGCAGCACTCGGTCAAGGAACTGCGCTCGATCGGCATCCAGCCCGACATCCTGCTGTGCCGCAGCGAGCAGCCGCTGCCCGACGGCGAGCGCCGCAAGATCGCCTCGTTCACCAACGTGTCGGAGAAGGCGGTGATCTCGGCCGTCGATCTCGACAACATCCACAAGATCCCGATGTGGCTGCACGCGCAGGGTCTGGACGAGATCGTCGTCGAGCGCCTGCGTCTGGGCGACAAGGCCAAGCCGACCGCGGATCTTTCCGAGTGGATCGACGTGGTCAATGCGGTCGAGCATCCGGTCGACGAGGTCGTGATCGGCGTGGTCGGCAAGTACGTCGACCACAAGGATGCCTACAAGTCGGTCGGCGAAGCGCTCAAGCATGGCGGCGTGCGCCAGCGCACCCGCGTCAGCCTGAAGTGGATCGAATCGCAGGACATCGAGCGCGACGGCGCCGCCGCGTGGCTCGGTGATGTCGACGGCGTGCTGGTGCCGGGCGGCTTCGGCGACCGCGGCTTCGAAGGCAAGGTTCTCGCCTCGCAGTACTCGCGCGAAACCGGACTGCCGTATTTCGGCATCTGCTACGGCATGCAGGCCGCCGTCGTCGACGTGGCGCGCAACGTTGCCGGTCTCGAAGGCGCCAACAGCACCGAGAACGACAAGCAGTCGCCGCATCCGGTGATCGGCCTGATCACCGAATGGCGCACGCAGTCGGGCGATGTCGAGCGCCGCAGCGAAGACAGCGATCTGGGCGGCACGATGCGTCTGGGTCTGCAGGAACAGCGCCTCAAGCCCGGCACGAAGTCGCGCGAGGTCTACGGCCAGGATGTCGTCGGCGAGCGCCATCGCCACCGCTACGAGTTCAACAACCGCTACCGCACCCAGCTCGAGGACGCCGGCCTGGTGATCGCCGCCAAGTCGATGGACGACCTGCTGGTGGAGATGGTCGAACTGCCGCAGCATCCGTGGTTCATCGCCTGCCAGGCGCATCCCGAATTCCTGTCCACGCCGCGCGGCGGCCATCCGCTGTTCATCGGCTTCGTGCGCGCCTCGCGCGAACATAAAGCCGGCGGCGCGCTGCTCAAGGAGGCACACGCATGAAGCTCTGTGGATTCGAGGTCGGTCTCGACCAGCCTTTCTTCCTGATTGCCGGTCCCTGCGTCATCGAGTCCGAGCAGCTGCAGCTCGACGTCGCCGGCCAGTTGAAGGAGATCACCTCCGATCTCGGCATCAACTTCATCTTCAAGTCGAGCTTCGACAAGGCCAACCGCACCTCCGGCAGCAGCTTCCGCGGCCCGGGGATGGAAGAAGGCCTGCGCGTGCTGGCGGAAGTGAAGCGCCAGCTCGGCGTGCCGGTGCTGACCGACGTGCACGAATACACGCCGATGGACGAGGTGGCCTCGGTCGTCGATGTGCTGCAGACGCCGGCCTTTCTTGTGCGCCAGACCGATTTCATCAAGAAGGTCTGCGCCGCCGGCAAACCGGTCAACATCAAGAAGGGCCAGTTCCTGTCGCCGTGGGACATGAAGCCGGTCGTCGAGAAGGCGAAGTCCACCGGCAACGACCAGATCATGGTCTGCGAGCGCGGCGCGAGCTTCGGCTACAACAACCTCGTCAGCGACATGCGGTCGCTGGCGGTGATGCGCGAGACCAATTGCCCGGTCGTGTTCGACGCCACCCACTCGGTGCAGCTGCCGGGCGGGCAGGGCAATTCCAGCGGCGGCCAGCGCGAGTTCGTGCCGGTGCTGGCGCGCGCGGCAATTGCCGTCGGCGTGGCGGGCGTCTTCATGGAAACGCACCCCAAGCCGGAAGAAGCGCTCAGCGACGGCCCGAATGCGTGGCCGCTGGGCCGCATGCGCGCGCTGCTGGAAACGATGCTGGAACTCGACGCCGTCACCAAGCGTGCCGGCTTTGCGGAAGCCGACCTCTGACCGGCTGGTGGCCCTGGCTGATCGCATTGCTGTCGTGCGCGGCAGCGGTCGCCTTGGCCGTGCGCAGCGCCCGCAAGATCGCGGAGTCCGCCGTGCCGGTCGCGCGCGACGAGCCGTTGCTGCACGCGGCGCGTGCGCGCGCCCAGGCGTCGATCGATGACCTGCGTCCGCATGTCGGTTCGCCGCTGCAGGTCGGGGTGAAGATCCCGCTGCGCAACGCGGCCGACGAGATCGAACACGTCTGGGGCACGCCGGAATCGCTCGACGCCGCATCGGTGACCCTGCGCATCGTCACGCCCTTCGTCGATGGCGCCCTGCCGGCCGAACCGGTGACCGTCGCGGTCGCCGAGATCGAGGACTGGCAGGTGTTCCTCGACGACGGCCGTATCCTCGGCGGCTTCGGCACCCGTGCGCAGATGGCCGTGGCCCGCCGCGACGGCCACCCGATCCCAGAACACGTCCTGGCCCAGGAAGCGCGCTTCGTCGACGCCTGAGCACTCCCATTTTCCCCGAACGAGACTTTCGACCCGACCATGACCGCCATTGCCAAGATCCACGCCCGCGAGATCCTCGACTCCCGCGGCAATCCGACCCTCGAGGCCGAAGTGACGCTGGAAGACGGCAGCTTCGGCCGTGCGATGGTGCCGTCCGGCGCCTCGACCGGCGCCCGTGAGGCGGTGGAACTGCGCGATGGCGACAAGACGCGCTATCTCGGCAAGGGCGTGCAGAAGGCCGTCGGCAACGTCAACGGCGCGATTGCCGAAGCGCTGAAGGGCTTCGACGCCGCCGACCAGGCGGGCCTCGACAAGCGTCTGATCGATCTCGACGGCACCGAAAACAAGGGCCGCCTGGGCGCGAACGCGCTGCTGGGTGTCTCGATGGCGAACGCGCATGCGCTGGCGGCGTCTAAGAAGATTCCGCTGTGGAAGCTGCTCGGCGGCGACCGCGCGCCGGTGCTGCCGGTGCCGATGATGAACATCATCAACGGCGGCGCGCATGCCGACAACAACGTCGATTTCCAGGAGTTCATGGTGCTGCCGGTCGGCTTTTCGAGCTTCTCCGAGTCGCTGCGCGCAGGTACCGAAATCTTCCACGCGCTCAAGTCCGTGCTCAAGAGCCACGGTCTGAGCACGGCGGTCGGCGACGAAGGCGGCTTCGCGCCGGACTTCCGCAGCAACGTCGAAGCGCTCGACACGATCCTCGAGGCGATCGGCAAGGCCGGTTACGCCGCGGGCGACGATGTGCTGCTGGGTCTGGACGTCGCCTCCAGCGAGTTCCACGACAACGGCAAGTACCACCTGGTCGGTGAGAACAAGCGCCTGAGCGGCGAGCAGTTCGTCGACTTCCTCGCCGACTGGGCCGCGCAGTACCCGATCGTCACGATCGAGGACGGCATGGCCGAGGACGACTGGACGGGCTGGAAGCAGCTTACCGACCGCATCGGCGACAAGGTGCAGCTGGTCGGTGACGATCTGTTCGTCACCAACCCGAAGATCTTCAAGGAAGGCATCGATTCGAAGACCGCGAACGCGATCCTGATCAAGGTCAACCAGATCGGCACGCTGACCGAGACGCTCGAAGCCATCGCGATGGCGGATGCGGCCGGTTATGCCGCTGTCGTGTCGCACCGTTCGGGCGAGACCGAGGACACGACGATCGCCGACATCGCGGTCGCCACCACGGCCACGCAGATCAAGACCGGTTCGCTGTGCCGCAGCGACCGTGTCGCCAAGTACAACCAGCTGCTGCGCATCGAAGAGGCCCTGGGCAGTGCTGCCCGGTACGCCGGCCGCGATGCGTTCGTGTCGCTGAAGCGCTGATTCCACAGGACATCGTCGATGCGCGCCTTGCTCGTCGTGATGCTGGTGCTCGCCACGCTGCTGGCCTGGCTGCAGTACCGGCTGTGGTTCGGCGTGGGCGGGACCGAGCAGGTCGAGGAACTGCGCGGTCGTGTCGAGACGCAGGCGCGCCAGAACGAAGGTCTGGAACAACGCAACGCCGCACTCGCGGCCGAAGTCGCCGATCTCAAATCCGGTGAGGCGGCGATCGAGGAACGCGCGCGTGGCGAGCTGGGCATGATCAAGCCGGGCGAGACCTTCTACCGCGTCGTCGACGATGCACGCATCGCGCCGCTGCCGGCCGAGCACGCGCTCGATCCGGACGCGCAGCGCCGCGCGCAGGATCAGACGCCGTGAGCACCTGGGTGATCGTGCCGGCCGCCGGTCGCGGCAGCCGGTTCGGTGGCGAGGTCCCGAAACAGTTTCTCGAAGCCGGTGGGCGCAGCGTTCTGGCGCACACGCTCGACGCGCTCGCTGGGCATTCCGGCATCGGCGGCATCGTGCTGGTGCTTGGTGCCGACGATGCACCGCTGCTGCCCGAAGCCATGCTGCACGGCAAGCCGCTGGTCCGCGCACAGGGCGGCGACACACGTGCGGCATCGGTGCTCGCCGGTCTGCACGCATTGCCCGAATCGGTCCGCCCCGACGACTTCGTGCTGGTGCACGACGCCGCGCGCCCCAACCTGCACGCCGACGATCTCGACGCGCTGCTCGAACGCGGGCGCATGGATCCGGTCGGCGCGATCCTTGCCGCACCCGTGCGCGACACCCTCAAGCGGGCAGGTGACGACGGCGGCATCGACGGTACCGAACCCCGCGAACGCTTGTGGCGCGCGCTGACCCCGCAGCTGTTCCGCCGCCTGCAACTGGGCCGCGCACTGGAAGCTGCCGACGCCGACGGCATCGCCGTCACCGACGAAGCCATGGCCATGGAACGTCAGGGCGCCAGACCGCTGCTGGTCGAAGGCCGCGAGGACAACTTCAAGATCACCACGCCGGCCGATTTCGCGCGCTTCGAGTTCGAGTTGTCGCGCAGATAGTGACGCCCGTCGAACCTGTCGCCTTGCCCTTCGGGTGAGGCTTGGACGGGTGCAGGTCGCGTAGTGCCCGCGCGATCCGGCATCGCGCACGCGTTTCCGCTTCCGGCTTCAGGCCTTGCCCGCGCGCCGATCCATGGCAAGCTGCCGTCCCGTTTTCCTGCAGGCTCCGCCCCATGACCGCCACGCCTGATTTCCGTATCGGCCAGGGCTTCGATGTCCACGCCTTCGGCGACGGCGACCACGTCATGGTCGGCGGCGTCCGCATCCCGTTCGAGCGCGGCGTGCTCGCGCACAGCGATGGCGATGTCGCGCTGCATGCGCTGTGCGATGCGATGCTCGGGGCGCTCGCGCTCGGCGATATCGGCGTGCATTTCCCGCCGTCCGACGACCGCTGGAAGGGCGCCGACAGCCGGGCGCTGCTGCGGCATTGCAACGTGCTGCTGGCCGAGCGCGGCTGGCGCGTCGGCAATGCCGACGTCACCGTGATCTGCGAACGGCCGAAGATCGGCCCGCATGCGTCGGCGATGCGCGCGGCGATCGCCGACGACCTCGGCATCGCGCTCGACTGCATTTCGGTCAAGGCGACGACCAGCGAACAGCTCGGCTTCACCGGCCGCGGCGAAGGCATCGCCGCGCAGGCGGTGTGCCTGCTGGTGCGCGATGTCGGCTGAGCCGGACGGGAGCGCCGAGATCGCGGCCGGTACGCCGACCGCGCATGGCGCGCCGGTGCTGTCGGCGACGATCCGCCAGCATCCGTCGGATTTCCGCGTCGACGAGATCGACGGCTTCGAGGCCAGCGGCGCGGGCGAGCACCTGCTGCTGACGATCGAGAAGACCGGCATGAACACCGCATTCGTCGCGCGACTGCTCGCGCAGTGGGCGGACGTCGACGGCCGCGCGGTCGGCTACGCGGGCCTGAAGGATCGACACGCACTGACGACGCAGCGTTTCACCGTGCAGCTGCCGGGCCGCGACGCACCTGATATCGCCGCGCTCGAAGCCATGGCCACCGGTCATGGCCAGTCGCTGCGCGTGCTGGCGCAGGCGCGGCACGCGCGCAAGCTGCCGCGCGGCGCGCTGGCGGGCAACCGTTTCGTGCTGACGCTGCGCGATGTGGTCAGTGATGTCGCGGCGATCGAGGCGCGCCTGCAGACGATCGCCACGCGCGGCGTGCCGAACTATTTCGGCGAGCAACGCTTCGGCCACGACGGCGGCAACATCGACAAGGCGCTGCGCATGTTCGCCGCGCCACGTCGGCGCATGGACCGGGATCAGCGCGCGATGCTGTTGTCGGCCGCGCGCTCGGCGCTGTTCAACCGCGTGCTCGCGGCGCGCGTCGACGCCGGCGACTGGGACACCGGCCTCGATGGCGAGGTGTGGATGCTTGACGGCAGCCGCAGCGTGTTCGGGCCCGAGCCGGCCAGCGCCGAGCTCGACGCACGCGTCGCTGCGCAGGACATCCATCCCACCGCGCCGCTGTGGGGCCGCGGCGCGCTGCGCAGCACCGGCGAAGCACTCGCACGCGAAACCGCGGCGCTCGAAGATCCGCAGGCGCTCGCGCTGCGTGAGGGGCTGGAAACCGCCGGCCTGTCGCAGGAACGTCGCGCGACGCGCCTGCAACCGGGCGAGCTGCAGTGGACCTGGCAGGCAACGGACCGGCTGCAGGTGTCGTTCGTATTGCCGGCGGGCTGTTACGCGACCTCGGTGCTCGCCGAACTCGGCACGATCGGCAACGCTGCCGCCCGTCGGTCCGCACCGGATGCGCCGACCGGCGGTTGATCGGCGTACGCGAGGCGGGTGTATAGCGCATGGGCAGGTGCGTAACGGCGGCGCGCCTGCGCCGAGCCAGTCGCCGCGGAGTCCGACCATGCCGTCTTTCCTCCGAACCACCCTCGTCCTGTCGGCCTGCGCGCTGGCGGCCTGCGCCAGCAGCGCGCCCCGTCTGGCGGATGCGCCACCCAGCGTCATCCGGATGCAGTCAGCGGATCCGCTGCGGATCACGACCGACGACGACTATGTCGCGCGGGTCAACCGCGAGGCGCAGCGCCGCGGTCTGCAGGTGCAGTGGATCAATCCGCCGTTGCGGCGGACCAACTGATCGCGTTCAACCGGTGACGCGCAGCGCGGGATCGCTGATTTCCAGGCCGCGCAGGATCACGCCCGCGTGGGTGCGGTTGCGCGCGCCGAGCTTCTCGAAGATCGCTGACATGTGCGCCTTGATCGTGCGTTCCTGCACGTCGAGGCGATCGGCGATCTGCTTGTTGAGCAGGCCCTCGGCGACCAGACGCAGCACCCGGAACTGCTGCGGCGTCAGGCTCGCGAGGCGCGCGGCGAGATCCATGTCGGCCGGCGCCGACTGCGCGCGCGCGACCGCGCCGCGCAACGCGGGCGGCAACCACTGCTCGCAATCGAGCACCGCGCGGATGGCTTCGCGCAGTTCGTCGAGGCCGGCGCTCTTGGGGATGTAGCCGGCGACGCCGTGATCGAGCGCGCGGCGCACGACCAGCGGATCCTCGTTCGCCGACACCAGCACCACCGCCACTGCCGGGAACTGCGCGCGGATCGCGGCCAGTCCTGCCAGCCCGTGGTTGCCCGGCATGTGCAGATCCAGCAGCACGAGGTCGATGTCGTCCTCGTTCTCCAGTGCTTCGAGCACGCCGTCGAGCGTCTCGGCCTCGCGCGTGGTGACGTCGGGCGCCGCGTCGGCTGCCGCGCCACGCAGGGCGGCGCGGAACAGCGGGTGGTCGTCGGCGATCAGCAGCTTGGGCATTCGGGGGCCGGGATCAAGGGTTCGGAATCGGGAGTCGGCGCGGTGGGAGCCAACGCTGGCGTCGAATACCGCGTCCGGATCCGATCGCCACACTAGCAAGCCCTGACCAGCCGCGCGGCTGGTACCAAAGTACGATGGCCGCCGGCGAACGCGCTGCTACGGTGCCTGCATGACCAAGACCCGCATGCTCCGGCCGCTGTGCCTCGCCACCCTTGCGCTCTCGCTCGCCGCCTGTGCCGGCAGTGCGACGCGCAGCGATCCTGCCTCGATGCGCGGAGACGACGCCACGATGTTCAGCGCCCAGCGCACCAGCCTCCACCGGGGCGACGACGATCTGCTGACAGCCGGCCTCGGTCTCGCCGGCCTGCAGGCGATGACGCCGCCGACCTTCGCTGACCCCGAACATCCACTTGCCGCCGAAGCACGCCGGCGTGCGCTGTGGGCGAACTGGCGCGGCATCGCCGACCTCGCACCGGGCGGCGGCTACGGCACGCTCTACGGCAGTCTGGCCAGTGTCCCCGGCCGCGAATTCCACGCGCTGGCGACGGTACCCGGCGCCTCGCAGCCGCACCGCGTGCTGGTGCAGGTGCCCGACGGCTTCGACCGCACACGCCGCTGCATCGTGGTCACGGCGTCGTCCGGCTCGCGCGGCATCTACGGCGCGATCGCGGTCGCCGGCGCCTGGGGTCTGCCGAAGGGTTGCGCCGTCGCCTACACCGACAAGGGCGCAGGCACCGACTACTTCGACGCCGATGTGGGCATCGGCATCGCGGCCGACGGCACGCCGTCCGCCGATCGCACGCAGGCCGTCTTCGCGCCGGATGGTGCGGGGCAGGGCGTTGCGTTCAAGCATGCGCATTCCGGCGACAACCCCGAGGCCGACTGGGGCCGCCACGTGCGCCAGGCTGCCGAGTTCGCGCTGCAGGCGCTGGGCGAGGCGTATCCCGACGACGCGCCGTTCCACTTCGACAGCACCCGCGTCATCGCGGTCGGCATCTCCAATGGCGGCGGCGCGGTGCTGCGCGCGGCCGAACTCGAAGGCGACTGGCTCGATGCCGTAGTCGCCGGTGAGCCCAGCATCCACGTCGATGCACCGGGCGCGCGTTCGCTCTACGACTACACCACCGAAGCTGCGCTGCTGATGCCGTGCGCGCTGCTCGCCTTCGACAACCTGCCGCAGCCACCTTTGACCGCACAGGTCGCACCGCTATGGACCGCGCGCTGCGCCTCGCTGCGCGCGGCCGGTCTGGTCGAAGGCAACGACCCTGCGGCGCAGTCGCGGTCTGCGTTGGAGATTCTGCGCACGCATGGCTGGACCGATGGCGCGCTGCGCGCGGGTTCCCTGTCGGCCGGCTTCGATCTGTGGCGCGCGATCGCCGCGACCTATGCATCCGCGTATGGCCGCTTCGATGCAGACGCGCATCCTTGCGGTTATCGCTACGCGGCGCAGGGCCCGGATGGCAGTCCGCGTCCGTCGACCGCGACTGAGCGTGCGTCCTGGTGGAGCGACGGCAGCGGCATTCCGCCGGGCGCCGGCGTTGGCCTCGTCGACACACGCATGGAGGGCGCGGATCCGCTGCTGCCAGGCCTGCAGTGCCTGCGCGCGCTCAACGATGGCGACGATGCGGCCGCGAAACGCGTCCAGGCCGGCATCGCCGAGACGCAGGTCGGCCTGCCACGCGCGGGCCTGCCGGTGGTCGTGGTCCATGGCACCGACGACGGGCTGATCCCGATGGCCTTCACCAGCACGCCCTACGTCGGCTGGGCACAAGCGGCCGGGCGGGACGTGCGCCTGTGGCAGGTCGCCAACGCGCAGCACTTCGATGGATTCCTCGGCCTCCCGGACTACGCCGCGCGCTATGTGCCGCTGCTGCCGTATGTGTACGCCGCGCTCGACCGTGTCGACGCACACCTGGACGGCAAGGGCGCGTTGCCGGCGGATGCCTCGATTCAGACCACACCGCGCGGCGCAGGCAAGGCTCTCGACGCCACCCACCTCGCAATGCCCCGCTGACAGACTGACGTCCAACGCGGTTTCCCTCACGCCAAGCTTGCAGCCTCCATGCGTTAGTAGTAATACTACTCACCATGGACCTGACCCAGACCCAGCACGCAATTCTCGAGATGATCGGCGAGCGCATCGCGGCCGAAGGCATGCCGCCTTCGCAGACCGAGATCGCCCGCGCATTCGGCTTCAGCGGCGTCCGCGCCGCGCAGTACCACCTCGATGCGCTGGAAGCCGCCGGTGCCATCGAGCGGGTGCCGGGCCGGGCACGCGGCATCCGCGTGCTGGTCCCGGTGCAGCACGCGCAGCACGCGCTGGCCCTGGGCGCGACGCCAAGCGACGCGCTCCGCCTGCCGGTGCTCGGGCAGGTCGCCGCCGGCGCACCGATCGGTGCCGACATCGGCTCCGACGATTACCTCGTCCTCGACCGCGTGCTGTTCTCGCCGTCGCCCGACTACCTGCTCAAGGTCAAGGGCGACTCGATGCGCGACGAAGGCATCTTCGAAGGCGACCTGATCGGAGTGCACCGCACCCGCGATGCGCGCTCGGGCCAGATCGTCGTCGCCCGCGTCGATGATGCGATCACGGTCAAGCTGTTGAAGATCGGCAAGGACCGCATCCGTCTGATGCCACGCAACCCCGATTACGCACCGATCGAGGTGCTGCCCGACCAGGACTTCGCGATCGAAGGCCTGTATTGCGGGCTGGTCAGGCCGAACCGTTGAGCGACTTGCCGCTCCGGCGCATGGCATGCGCGGTGTTCCCCGACGGGCATCCGCGTCGCGCGCCGCTGACCGGCACGCATCTACCCACTTAATTTTGCTTCCTCTCCGCAGCGTCGCAGCCTGTGCGACCTGCGATTGCGAGGATGCCTCCACCAGACCGGAACACGAATGACGAGGACCACCACGATGGACGAGAACAAGAAGCGCGCGCTCTCCGCAGCCCTGAGCCAGATCGAGAAGCAGTTCGGCAAAGGCTCGGTGATCCGTATGGGCGACCGCGTGTCGGAAGTGGTCCCGGTGATCCCGACCGGTTCGCTGCAGCTCGATCTCGCACTCGGCATCGGCGGCCTGCCGCGCGGCCGCGTCATCGAGGTCTACGGTCCGGAATCGTCCGGCAAGACCACGCTGACCCTGCAGACGATCGCGCAGTGCCAGAAGCTCGGCGGCGTCGCGGCGTTCATCGATGCCGAGCACGCGCTCGATCCGACGTACGCCGCGAAGCTCGGCGTCAACGTCGAAGATCTGCTGGTCTCGCAGCCCGACACCGGTGAGCAGGCGCTCGAGATCGCCGACATGCTGGTGCGCTCGAACTCGGTCGACATGGTCGTCATCGACTCCGTCGCCGCGCTGACCCCGCGCGCCGAAATCGAAGGCGAGATGGGCGACCAGCTGCCGGGCCTGCAGGCCCGTCTGATGAGCCAGGCGCTGCGCAAGCTGACCGGCAACATCAAGCGCAGCAACTGCATGGTGTTCTTCATCAACCAGCTGCGCATGAAGATCGGCATCATGATGCCGGGCCAGAGCCCCGAGACCACGACCGGCGGCAACGCGCTGAAGTTCTACGCCTCGGTCCGCCTCGACATCCGCCGCATCGGCGCGATCAAGAAGGGCGACGAGATCATCGGCAACCAGACCCGCATCAAGGTCGTCAAGAACAAGATGGCGCCGCCCTTCAAGCAGGTCATCACCGAAATCCTCTACGGCGAAGGCATCAGCCGCGAGGGCGAGCTGATCGACATGGGTGTCGAGGCGAAGCTGATCGAGAAGGCGGGCGCCTGGTACAGCGCGGGTGACGAGCGGATCGGGCAGGGCAAGGAAAACGCCCGCCAGTATCTCAAGGACAACCCGGAAGTGGCCGCGCGCATCGAGGCGGGCATCCGCGAGAAGCTGCTGCCGGCGGTCGTTGCGGTGGACGGTGAGCAAGAAGACGCTGACTGAGATGGCTGCGGGCGGCGCTGCCGCGGAGAGTGATGTGGACCTGCCTGCTGGCGGGTCCGCATACAGCGCAGTCGATGAGGCCTGGGGTGTGACGTCCGGCATTGCGCCTGATCCCGAGGCGCCACCCGGCGGGCGGAAGAAGAAGCGCCCACAGATGACGCCCGCACAGCGGGCGTTGTCGTTGCTGGTCCGGCGCGAACATTCCCGACCGGAACTGCTGCGCAAGCTTGCCGCGCGCGGCATCGAGGCCGAAGCGGCTGCAGCAGCGGTCGATGCGATGACCGATGCGGGCTGGCAGGACGACGGCCGGTTCGCGGCCAGCCTGGCCCGCAGCCGGGCGGCCGGCGGCTACGGTCCGCTGCGGATCGAGGCCGAGCTCTCCACCCACCGGCTCGATGCGGCTGTTGTCGCCGGCGCGTTCGACGCACTGGCCGAAGACGGCGAGAACGACTGGCCGCAGCGGGCACGCAGCCTGCTGGAGCGCAGATACGACACCCGTGCATTCGCGGACGATCCGGCGCTGCGGCGCAAGGCCGTGGATTTCCTGTTGCGCAGGGGGTTCGATGGCGAGACCGCCTACGGCGCGGTCCGGGCGTTGCGGGAGGGCTGAGGTGCGGCAGAAGCACGCGGCCCGGGCGCGCGTGGCCCCCGGAGGGCCTGCTACCCTTTGCGGCTGTGGGCACGGCTCCGGACCGGCACCTGTCGAGATGACGGCGCGCGCGGCTGCCGGGGATGCCCTTACCCCCTCCAGTACGTCCGTCACGCCAGGCCCATGACCACGCAGACCCCCACCAGCACCGCCCAGATCCGCAGCGACTTCCTCGAGTTCTTCAAGGGCAAGGGCCACACCATCGTGCCCTCGGCACCGCTGGTGCCCGGCAACGATCCCACGCTGCTGTTCACCAACTCCGGCATGGTGCAGTTCAAGGACGTGTTCCTGGGCGCCGAGAAGCGCAGTTACGTGCGCGCGGCCGACGTCCAGCGCTGCCTGCGCGCGGGCGGCAAGCACAACGATCTCGACGTCGTCGGCTACACCGCGCGTCACCACACCTTCTTCGAGATGCTCGGCAACTGGTCGTTCGGCGACTACTTCAAGAAGGACGCCATCGCCTGGGCGTGGGAACTGCTCACCCAGGTCTGGAAGCTGCCGGCCGAACGCCTGCTGGTCACCGTCTACCAGACCGACGACGAGGCCTACGCGCTGTGGCGCGACATGGTCGGCATTCCGGAAGAGCGCATCGTCCGCATCGGCGACAACAAGGGCGCGCCCTTCGCCTCCGACAACTTCTGGCAGATGGCCGACACCGGTCCCTGCGGGCCGTGCACCGAGATCTTCTACGACCATGGTCCTGCGCATTTTGGCGGCCCGCCGGGCTCACCCGATGAAGACGGCGACCGCTTCATCGAGATCTGGAACCTGGTCTTCATGCAGTTCGACAAGCAGTCCGACGGCACCTTGGTGCCGTTGCCTGCACCGTGCGTCGATACCGGCATGGGCCTGGAGCGCCTCGCCGCGATCCTGCAGGGCGTGCACAGCAACTACGAGATCGACCTGTTCCAGGCGTTGATCCGCAAGGCCGGCGAACTCACCGGCACGCAGGATCTGGAGAACAAGTCGCTGCGCGTGATCGCCGATCACATCCGCGCCTGCAGCTTCCTGATCGTCGACGGCGTGCTGCCGTCCAACGAAGGCCGCGGTTACGTGCTGCGCCGGATCATCCGCCGCGCACTTCGCCATGGCTGGATGCTCGGCGTGCGCCGGCCGTTCTTCAGCGCGATGGTCGGCACGCTCGATGACGTCATGGGCGATGCGTATCCGGAGCTGCGCGAGAAGCGCGATCTGGTCGAACGCGCGCTCAAGGCCGAAGAAGAACGCTTCGCCGAGACGCTCGACGCCGGCATGCGGATCTTCGACGACGTGGCCTCGCGCAGCAACGGTGCGATTCTGGGCGAGGACGCGTTTCGCCTCTTCGATACCTACGGCTTCCCGCTCGACCTCACCCAAGACATCGCACGCGAGCGCGGTCTCGAGGTCGACCTGCCCGGCTTCGACGCCGCCATGCAGCGCCAGCGCGAGACCGCGCGCGCGGCCGGCAAGTTCACTTCGAGCGCCGGCCTGTCGGCCGATCTCGTCGCCCAGCTGTCGCCGACCGTCTTCGTCGGCGACGACCAGGACGAGGCCGATGGTCTTCAGATTCTCGCGCTGCTGGTGGGCGGGCGTCCGGTCGAGGCCGCATCGGCCGGCGACGAGGTCGTCGTGATCCTTGATCGCACGCCGTTCTACGGCGAGTCCGGCGGCCAGGTCGGCGATACCGGCGTGCTCGAAGCCGACGGTGTGCGTTTCGAAGTCGACGACACGCAGAAGTTCGCGGGCCAGTTCCACGGCCACGTCGGCCGTCTGGTGTCGGGCACGCTGCAGCGCGGTGGTCAGGTGCGTGGCGCGATCGATGCCGCACGTCGCGGCACCATCGTGCTCAACCACAGCGCGACGCATCTGCTGCACGGCGCGCTGCGCGATCTGCTCGGCACGCACGTCGCGCAGAAGGGCTCGCTGGTCGCGCCCGAGCGTCTGCGTTTCGACTTCTCGCACTTCCAGCCGGTGACGGCCGAGGAACTCGCCGAGATCGAACGCCGCGTCAACGTCGAAGTGCGCGCCAACCATCCGGTGAGCATCGAGCAGATGGACATGCAATCCGCGCTCGACTCCGGCGCGATGGCGCTGTTCGGCGAGAAGTACGGCGAGCGCGTGCGCGTGGTGACGATGGGCGAATCGGTCGAGCTGTGCGGCGGTACGCATGTCGATCGCACCGGCCGCATCGGTCTGTTCAAGCTCGTGTCCGAAGGCGGTGTGTCGTCGGGCGTGCGCCGTGTCGAAGCACTGACCGGTCAGGCCGCGCTCGATCACGTGCGCAGCGACGAAGAACGTATGCGTCAGGCGGCCGGTCTGCTCGGCGGCACCGCCGGCGAAGTGGGCGAGCGACTGCGCGCGCTGCTCGATCGTCAGAAGCAGCTGGAGCGCGAACTCGAATCGCTCAAGGCCAAGGCCGCCAGTGGCGCGACCGCGGACCTGGGCGCGTCGGCTGTCGACGTGCAGGGCATCAAGATCGTGGCCGCGCGCATCGAGGGACTCGATGCCAAGGCGCTGCGTGATGCGGTCGACCGCCTCAAGCAGCAGCTCGGCGATGTCGTCGTCCTGCTGGCGGGCACGAGTGACGGCAAGGCTGCGCTGGTGGCCGGCGTCGGTGGTGCGGCCGCCGGGCGTGTCAAAGCCGGTGAACTGCTGTCCCACGTGGCCGCCAAAGCGGGCGGCAAGGGCGGCGGGCGGCCGGATCTCGCGCAGGGTGGTGGCGAGGACGGGCCGGCACTGCTGGCAGCCCTGGGCGAGGTCCCGGATTGGGTCGCCGGTCGGCTCGGCTAAGCGGACGCTAAACGGCGTTGCGCGGCGGTTGACCGACCGCGCAGCAGAGGACATGCTTCACGCCCTAGATTGGTCTGTAATCGGTTTCCAACGTCGAGAACGGTCCGAATGCAGCCCCCGCCGTCGCGTCGATGACGCGGCGAGCCCAGGAGATTTCTATGTTGATTCTGACCCGCCGCGTCGGCGAGACGTTGATGATTGGTGATTCGGTCTCGGTGACCGTGCTCGGCGTCAAGGGGAACCAGGTGCGGATCGGTATCACCGCGCCCAAGGATGTCGCGGTACACCGCGAAGAGATCTACCAGCGCATCCACCGCGAAGGCGGTGATGCGATGGATGTGCAAGAAGATTTGCCGCAGACGCGCTGAATCGTTATCCTTCGCACCGCGTTCGGCGCTTCGCGTCGAACGTCTTGCTTCGGAGAGTTGCCCGAGTGGCTGAAGGGGCTCCCCTGCTAAGGGAGTATGGGGCTTAAAACTCCATCGAGGGTTCGAATCCCTCACTCTCCGCCACTGCTTGAATTCGATCTGATTTCCCCGGAAATCGAAGAAAAAAATTCCTGATAGTGGTTGACGAAGCAAACGTTTTGCTAGAAAATTCCGCTTCTGTTCAAGGCGCCCGTAGCTCAGTTGGATAGAGCACCAGGCTACGAACTTGGGGGTCGGAGGTTCGAATCCTTCCGGGCGCACCAGAACAACGAAGAGGCCAGCGAGCGATCGCTGGCTTTTTTGTTGCCTGCGGTTTTTTTCCGCGGCAGGTATGCGATCGATGCACCCGTCTCGCCGTTGTGGATCTGTCTTGCCGCGGAGCGTGTGCATGCAGGAGATCGCCCGGTCGTCGATGCGTGATCGAGGTGCGGCCGGGACAGTCGATGACGGGGCTGCTGCCGGCAGTGATGCATCCGGATTCACATGCGCGTCGATAGACTCGCCGCCACTCACACGTTCCGGATGTCTCCGATGATCCAGCGCATCGCTTCCATCTTTATCGTCGCCCTGCTGGCGGCCTGCAGTGCGCCCGCCGAGCGCAGCACCGATGCGGTCACGCCTGTCGGCGGGCCCGACAAGGCGACCGTCACCAATGAAGCCGACTGCCAGCGTGTGGGAGGGCAGTGGACCCAGCTCGGCCGTGCGCCGGTCAAGCAGTGCCTGCGCCAGACCACCGACGCCGGCAAGGCCTGCACCGATTCGGAGCAGTGCGAAGGCCAGTGCCTCGCAGCCGAGGGCAGCGTCGACGGCACGTCGGTCGGCGGCAGCTGCAGTGTCGACACCAACCCGTTCGGCTGCCAGCAGCGTGTGCGCGCTGGCGTCGCGTCGACGATCTGCGTCGACTGAACGCCACGCGGTGCCCGGCGTGATGCCCGGCGATGACCGCGGCAACTTCATGGGGCCTGCATAGGGCGGGGCATAGGGTCGACGTTCACCCGCGCCCCTGGAGGCGTCATGATCCGTCCCATCTTCAAGCTTGGTGTGCCGATGCTGCTCGCGCTCGCATCGGCGCCCGTTTTCGCCCAGCAGCTCCAGCAACCGGTGACGCCCGCGCGTCCGGCGACGCAACCGGCAGCGGTGCCGGTCACGCCTGCCGTGCCGGCGACGCCTTCGCAGCGTGGTCTGCCGCCGGGGACGATTCCCTCGACGGGCCCGGCCCCGCAGATGCGGCCCGAGCCTGCCGCACCTGCCCAGGAGCTGTTCGCGCCGCGCACGATGCCGACGCAGGTCCGCGATGCGCAGGGTCGCATCGTGCCGGGTGCGCAGGAAACGATGCCCGGTCGCGCACGCGACCCGGTGACCGGTCGGGAGTTCCAGATCACGCCACCGCCGCGTCCACTCTGACCCGTCCGGTCGACCTGTCAGCGCGCCGCCGATGACCGGCGGCGCGCCTGCCGACCTCAGTCGAGCGTCGGATAGTCCGTATAGCCGGCGTCGCCGCCGCCATAGAAGGTCGCCTGATCCGGCATGTTGAGCGGTGCATCCTCGCGCAGCCGTCGCACCAGATCCGGATTCGCGATGAAGGGGCGTCCGAAAGCCACCGCGTCGGCATGGCCGGACCCGATTGCCTGTTCCGCATCGGCCTTGTCGTAATCGTTGTTGACGATCCACGCGCCCGTGCCACCGGCCTTTGCGTATGTCGCCTTCAGCGCGGCGTAGTCGAACGGCGCATCGCCCTGCGTGTAATCGCGCTCGCCACCGGTCGCACCTTCGATGATGTGTACGAACGCCAGACCGAGCGGCGCCAGCACCTCGACGACATGCGCGAACAGCGGCTGCGGATCCGGATCGTGCGCATCGTTGGCCGGCGTGACCGGTGAGATGCGGATACCGGTGCGATCGCCACCGATCTCCTCGACCACGGCGCGCATGACTTCGCGCAGGAACCGCGCGCGGTTGTCGATGCTGCCGCCATAGGCATCGGTGCGCGCATTGCTGCCGCTGCGCAGGAACTGGTCGATCAGATAGCCGTTCGCGGCGTGCACCTCGACACCGTCGAAACCGGCGTCGATCGCGGCACGGGCCGCGCGGCGGTAATCCTCGACGATACCGGGCAGCTCGTCGAGTTCGAGCGCACGCGGCGTGGAGGTGTCGACGAAGGCGCCATTGCCGTCGGCGTCATGGATGAAGGTCTTGCTCCTGGCCGCGATCGCTGACGGCGCCACAGGCGCCTGGCCATCGGGCTGCAACGAGGTATGCGAGATGCGCCCGACATGCCACAGCTGCACGACGATGCGACCGCCTTCGGCGTGCACCGCATCGGTGACGCGGCGCCAGCCCTCGAGCTGCGCCGGCGCGTATAGACCCGGCACATCGGCGTAGCCCTGACCCTGATGGGTGATGGCGGTGGCCTCGGTGACCAGCAGGCCGGCGGTCGCACGCTGCGCGTAATAGAGCGCGGTGCGCGGCGGCGGGATCGCGTCCGGCGAACGGTTGCGGGTCAGCGGCGCCATGACGACGCGGTTGGCGAGCGACAGTGCGCCCGCGGTCAGGGGATCGAACAGGGTGGGCATCGGGGGGAGGTTCCTGGCGGTGAATGCCCGAACTGCTGGGCATGACGCTGCTTTTCAAGCGTCGCGACGGCGAGCGGGGCGGGATGGTCCGTTGCGGATGTGCGCGATTCCGTCATCCGGCTGTCATCACCACGGGCCAACCGGGCAGGCGCTAGCGTCCGGACACCTGATGCCGAGCCGTGCCCGATGCCGCAACCGACTGTCCGTGCCTCCGTCACCCGCTGCCCGGCGACGCCGCAGTGAGCGTGCTCGACCAGATCGGCGCTGCAGTCGCGCGCGAACTTGCGCTGCCGGATGTGGACACCTCGACGACGATCGTCGTGCGCGTGCTCGTTGCCGCGATCCTCGGCGGCATGGTGGGCTGGGAGCGCGAGCACAAGGGCCGCGCGGCCGGGCTGAAGACCCACATCCTGGTGTCGATCGGTTCGGCACTGTTCGTCCTGGCGCCGTTGCTGAGCGGCATCGAAGGTGGCGATGTGACGCGGGTGATGCAGGGGATCGTCTCCGGCATCGGCTTCCTCGGCGCTGGCGCGATCCTCAAGCTCGACAAGGGCGAGCGCATCGAAGGCCTGACCACGGCGGCGGGCGTGTGGATGACGGCCGCGATCGGTATGGCTGCCGGTATGGGGCAGGAGATGGTGGCCCTGGCGACGACGGTCATGGCCTTGCTGGTCGTCAGTGCGTTGCCGAAGCTGCAGCGTTCGAATCCGCAGTCGCCGCGTGACATGCGTCCCGACGAATGACTTGCGGTGGTCGGTGGGACTGAACGGTTCCCCTGCGCATTCGGGATATCGCGACGGCGGTTTCATCCCGTCCCCCGCACGGTGGGGACTCGAATCGAACGCACGTGGAGATTCAACGATGAGCAGGAAAGACGAAATCCAGGACGGCGGTCGCGACCTCAATCGCGATCCCATCAGCAAGGCGCCCGGCGCGCATCCGATCGGTGTCGGCGTTGGTGGCGCGGCCGGTGGCGCAGCGGCAGGCGCTGCTGCGGGCACGGTGTTCGGACCGGTCGGTACCCTGATCGGTGCAGCAATCGGTGTCGTGGCCGGTGCCGCGGTCGGCAAGGGCGTCGCCGAGCGCATCGACCCGACCGGCGAGACCGAGTACTGGCGCGACGCGCACCGCGAACGCGACTACGTGAAGGCCGATCACGATTACGACCGCGACTACGCACCGGCCTACGGCTTCGGCCTGCAGGCGCGCGAAGCCGAACGCACACGCGACTGGGGCGAGTCGGAAGCGGCGTTGCAGAAGGAATGGGAATCGGCGCGCGGTGAGTCGCGTCTGGCGTGGGACGACGCGCGCCCGGCGGTCCGTGATGCCTGGGACCGCACCGATCGCACCTACGATCTGTACGAGCGCAGCGACGCGTACTACGCCGATGCGTTCGAGAAGGCGCCGTATCATGAAGCCGATGCCGACTACAGCCACTATCAGCCCGCCTATCGCTACGGCGCCTATGCCCGGACCCGTCATGCGGACCGTGCATGGGACGACAGCCTGGCTGCCGAGCTGGAAAGCGACTGGACGAACCGTCGCGGCGATTCGCCGCTGGACTGGGATCGCGCGAAGGCTGCGGTGCAGGACGCCTACGTCTCGCATGACCGTTACACCGGTGGCAGCTACATCCGTGACAACAGCGGTCGTGACGACACGGACCGGTTCCGCGTCGGCTGAGTCTTAAACCGCGTTTCCAGGACACGGAAGGGCGCGCCGCGAGGCGCGCCTTTTCCGTTTGTGACAGGGTTCCGTGACGTCTGCTTTTCCTGCCGCCGCGAGCGATCGAGTAGCAAGCATTCCGCGGATCCATCGTCCCCGGAACGAGCGTCGCTGCGTCAGGCGCGCATGCTGCCGGCTGTGCCCCCGAGCTCCACGACTGGCGTGAAGCCGCCGTAGATCATCCGCTTGCCATCGAAGGGCATCGGATTCTTCTCCGGATCCATGCGCGGATCGCTGCCGTCCATCATCCTCGCGAACGCCGCATCGCGCGTGGCCTTGTCGGGCCATTCGATCCAGGAGAACACGACCGTCTCGTCGTCCCTGGCCTGCACGGCCTTGCGGAAATCGGTGAGCTTGCCGTCGGGCACGTCGTCGGCCCAGCATTCGAGCACGCGCGTCGCGCCCAGTTCCATGAAGAACGCATCGCCGCTGTTGGCGTGATCGACGAACTTCTGCCGGTTGGCGGTGGGCACGGCGAGGACGAAACCATCGATGTAGGACATGGCGGAACTCCTGTCTGGGCGCGGATGCGCGGGTGCACTGCGGCAGTCTGCTGCAGGTCTCATCAGGACGACGCAGCCGCGTCCCGCTTTTCGACATTCCGCTGCAGCGCATTCAGCAGATGCCCCCGCCAGACGCGCTCAGCCGGATGCCGGTCCCTGGTCGAACGCGCCCAGGATCGGGCAGGGGCCACGACCGCCGCGGCCGCAGCGCTGCGCCAGCGTGGCCAGCGCGTCGCGGGCCTGCTGGAGTTCGGCGATACGGGTATCGAGCGCGGCGATGCGCTCGGTGGCCAGGCTGCGCACACGGCTGCGGTCGCGCGTCGCATCGAGCGCCAGCAGCTCGGCGATGCCGTCGAGGGTGAAACCGGCCGCTTGCGCACTGCGGATGAAACGCAGCCGCCGCAGGTCCGCGTCGCCGTAGCGCCGGATGCCCGCGCCGCGCGATGGTGTGTCCAGCAAACCGCGGCGCTGGTAGAAGCGGATCGTCTCGACCCCGACACCGCCTGCATCCGCCAACGCGGAAATCGTCATCGCGTCCACGCTTGACTCCGTACCTCGGTACGGAATGTATACAGGGTGGTATCCAACGCCGGCAAGGCGCGGCTCCGAGGAATTCCGATGACGACGTCAACCTCCCGCCCGCGCGCGGTGCTCCACCGCATGGTCATGCCCGGCCACGTTTGCCCCTTCGGCCTGAAGGCGCGGCATCTGCTGCGCAGCCACGGCTACGACGTCGAAGACCGCTGGCTGGAAACGCGCGAGGCCACTGATGCGTTCAAGGCGACGCACGACGTCAAGACCACACCGCAGGTCTTCATCGACGGCGTACGCATCGGCGGACACGACGATCTGCGTCGCTTCCTGGGCTTGAAGGTGCGCGATCCGAAGACGACGACGTACCGGCCGGTCGCCGCGCTGTTCGCGATGACCGCGCTGATGGCGCTCGCGCTGTCCTATGCGGTCTACGGCAGCGTGCTGACGGTGCGCGCGGCCGAATGGTTCGTGGGTTTGAGCATGTGTGTGCTCGCGCTGCTGAAACTGCAGGACGTGCAGACCTTTTCCAGCATGTTCCTCAACTACGACCTGCTGGCGAAACGCTGGGTGCCGTACGCGACGCTGTATCCCTTCGCCGAGGGGCTCGCCGGCGTGCTGATGGTGGCCGGCGCGCTGACCTGGTTCTCCGCGCCGCTGGCACTGTTGATCGGCGGCATCGGTGCGGTCTCGGTGTTCAAGGCGGTCTACATCGAGAAGCGCACGCTCAAATGCGCCTGCGTCGGTGGCGGCAGCAATGTGCCGCTGGGTTTCGTGTCGCTGACCGAGAACCTGATGATGGTCGCGATGGCGGTCTGGATGCTGCTCGCGCCGCTGCTGTGGCCGGGCCTGCACGCGGCGATGTAAGCCGCGTGCAGACGCGCTGCGTCATTCGACTTCGAACTCGCCGACGAACACCGTCTCGCGTGCATCCGACAACCGCAGCGTGATGCGCTGGTCGGTCTGCGCCGCGGTGCCGAAGCCGGTGCTCAACCACAGCTGCAGCGTCGTGGCGCCGGTGACCAGCTGCTGGTGCTGGCCGAAGAAGTTCGCTTCCACGCGATAGATGCCGGGCTTGGCATCGCGCAGCGCGAATTCCTCCGGACCGTAGCCGCGGGTGAAGTCCGGTGACATGCGCGCGCCCTGACGGGTCAGCCGGTTGCCGTAATAGGCCTTCTCGCCGTCCGGGTCGGTGACCCACAGATCCATGTCGCTGTCGTCGCTGTCCCAGCTCAGCACCGCGCGCAGGTCCAGTGGCAGGTTGCGCAGCAGGCGCGGATCGAGGGCCGATGTATCGAGCGGTGTCGGCGCGGTCGCAACGAGTGCATTGAGTTCGGCCAGCGCGGTCAGTTCGATCTCGGCGAAGCGGCCGTTCCACTCGCCGTCGACGACTTCGGCCAGCAGATCGATCGCGCGCTGGCGGTCACCGGTCGCCGCATGCGCGAGTGCGAGATCGCGCAGGCTCTGCGGTTCTTCCGGCCGCATCGCGAGCACGCGCTCGAGCACCGGCACGGCGAGGTCGTCGCGCTTCATTTCGCGCAGGCGGTAGGCCAGCACGCGCAGCACATGCGGGTTGTCGAGATCCAGTTCGGCGAGGTTCGACAGCACGCGCAGAGCGAGCGCGGTCTCGCCGCGACGCTGCAGCACGTCGGCTGCATCCAGATAGAACGCGGTGCCCTGTACCTCGGCATCGCGTGCATCGAGATAGCGCGCATAGACCTCGCCATCGGGCGCCTCGCGCAGGCGTCGGGCGAGCGGGGCGTCGGACTGCCAAGGTTGCAGGCGGATCGTGGCCGCGGGTGGCGCTGCCGCCGCGGACGCATCCGCCATCCCGTCGGCGGCAGCGGCACGCGCCATCGTTGCCGGAGCCGGCCGCAGGGCCATCGGGACAGCAGCCGTCTCGGCCATCACCGGACCGGCGACAGGCGCGGGTGCAGCTGGTGGCGGGGGCATCGCGCGCATCGACGCCTGCGCATCTTCCGCTGCGGCGATCTGCGGCGGCGGAGCATCCTTCGGGAAGACGCGTTCCCACCACGCGATCCGCTCGGCCCAACCGCGTGCAACGGCATCGCGTCGCGTCTGCCGGTCGCGTGCCCGCGAGGCATGGATCTGCGCGCGCGCGGCCGTCACTGCCCCGGCGATCGAAGCGGGCGCTTCGATGTCGAAACGCACGTAATCCTCGAGGCGTTCGAGCACCAGCAGCGACGTGCCCGGCGTCACCAGTCCGAAGCGCTGCCCCAGCGCGGCGATGCGCTGGCGGTTGCGCTCGGGGTCGGCCTGCAGGGCGGCCAGCTGGAAGCGCGCCCACTGCAGCGCAGCGAGTTCACCCTGCGGTGTGCGTGTGGCATCGATCGACAACGGAATGCGCTGCGTCCGGCTGCCGGTGCGCACCACCAGCGTCAGATCCGCGCGCTGCGCATCGAGTCGGCCGGCGATACGCAACATGCCGTGCGTGGCCACGTTGGACTCGGCGACGAGTTCGCGTGCACCGCTGCCTTCGATCGCGTCGAGTGCTGGTGCTTCCCGCAGCAGGGCACGCGCCGCGACAGGCAATGCCGCGGCATCGCGCAGTGCGATCACGCGTCCGCTGCGCGCCTGTGCCAGCGCAGCCAGTCGCGCCGTGTCGCCGTTCGCGGACTGCACGGCGTACAGACGCTGGCCGTCGGCGAACGCAGGGAACGCATCGGCGCCGTGATTGAACAGGCCGTCGCCGAACAGCAGGAATTCGGGCGTGTCCGCCGCGGGCGTCCAGCCGCCGGCCGCAGTCGCCCCGTCGTAGACCGTCGACTCCAGCGCGCGCCGCAGCGCCCGCCAGTCGCCACCGTGCACCTGGAACCGCTGCGGCGCATCCACGACATCGCGCAATCGCAGCAGTTCGACCTCGATGGTGCCGGCCGCGCGGAAGTACGCATCCAGCAACGCGAGCTCCAGTGCATGGGCACGCCCGCGGCCGGACATCGAGCTGTCCCAGAGCAGGCCGACGCGGCGCGGCAGGATGCGCGGTGTCTCGACCGCATCGACCGGCACGTCGGCCACGAACCAGGTCGCGCCGTCGCGACGCTGCAGCTGTACCGCCGGCCGCCGTTCGAACGGCACACGCAGGGTCGCGATCCCGGTATCTGCGACATCGCCGGGGCGCAGCGTGACGCGATACCCGTCGCCGGCGCGCGTGAGCGTCCGCGCGCCCATGAGGCCGGACAGCGTCGGTCGGCCTCGCGACACCAGCGTCAGCTCGATGCGATCGAGTCCACGCGCGAACGCCAGTGGCAGCGCCACCGTGTCCGTGCGTCCGTCGCGCTGCAGCGGCGCCATCAGCACCAGCCGCACCTGCCGGGTGCCGCCGGGTGCGAACGGATAGACGCGCAACCGGAACGCATCGCCCGCGGTCTGTTCGAGCAGGCCCGGGTCCACACCCTCGCGGACGATGGTTTCGAACACTTCGCGGCCCCGGTCTTTCGGGACGGGGACCGCATCGCGCATCACGCCATCGATATCCAGCGCGAAGCCGATGATCTGCTGGCCCGGTGCAAGCGGGAACTGCAGGTTGCCTTCGAGTACGCGACGCGTGGGATTGCGAAGCGTGAGGTCGATCGTCGTCCGCGCGACACCGGCGCCGGTCTCCACGCGCATCGACGCGGATTCGAGCCGCACCGGCGACTCGCCGGCGTCGGCGACCACCAGGGGCGGAGCGACGAGGTCGGGTGTGCGCTGGGCGAGCGCCAGCGCCGGCAGCAGGACGGTCAGGCAGAGCAGGGCGCGGAGGCCGGAACGGAGACGGGACATGGCGACATCCTTGGGCAGTGGTGTCGTCAACGGGTCTGCGCTGCGAGTGGGGTTGCGGCACGTGCGCGGAATTCTTCACGTCCCCATTCAGATTGATGCGGGAGGATCGCCGCCTTCAAGCATTTTCCGGAGCATTCCCATGAGCGCACAGGGCTCGGCTGGCAACGTCATCGCCGCGATCTGCAGTTTCTTCGTCCCCGGCCTCGGCCAACTGGTGCAGGGCCGCATCCTGTCGGCCATCCTCTGGTTCGCCGCCGCGTGCATCGCGTTCGCGATCACCTGGCTGCTCACGGTGTCGCTGCTGCCGTTCGGCTGGTTCGTGGTCAGCATCTTCGCGTGCATCAACGCCGCGGTGTACCGCCGCTGAGACAGGATGGGCCGGCACTGCCGGCCCGTGTCTGCCTGTGTGACCCTGCGGGCCCTACTTCGGCTCGCCGTTCTCGACGCCGGTATCGCTGCGGACATCGTCCGCGAACGAACGGCCCGTCGCATCGCGATCTCCCAGCTGGTCATCGAGTTCCGGGTCGAGCAGATCGGCCTGGTCATCGACGCCGTTGTTGTCGATCGCCGACTGCGAACGCGGATCACGCAACGCCGGGCCGTCGGTGTCCGGCAGATCCTCGTGATCGCGCAGTGTCTTCTCGTCCGCGGGTGCAGCCGGACGCGTCGGGTTGGATGTGCTCATGTGCGGTTTCCTCGGATGGAGCTGCAGCCTGCGCGTGCGGATGTCACGCCGCCGGCAAGCGGATGTAAACCCTCGCCGGTGGCCGGTGTCGCCGGTGCACCGCTATAGTTTTGCGGACGGCCGCCGGATGCGGCCCATGCCGGGGGAGGCGAGGTGGACGACGCGCAGGTGAAGGGACAGCGGATTCTCCGCACGGCGACGATCGCGGGCTTTGCGCTCGCCGGCTCCCTCCTCGCGGCTTTCGTGTCCTGGCAGGTGGTGGTGCACATCGCCGAACAACGGCTCGGCGGCTACGCGACCATGCTGCTGGAGCGCGCGCAGGAACTCGATGACGAGGCGCGACAGACCCTCGACAGCTTCAACCGGCAACCGCAGGCGCGTTGCACGGACCACGAGTTCGAGCAGATGCGCGAGGCGGTCTTCCGCACCTACTACGTCAAGGACATCGGACGGGTCGAGAAGGGGCAGTTGCGCTGTACGGCCGGGCTGTCACGTCTGCCGGCGCCCCCTGCTGTCGAGCCGCCGCAACTGGTGACGCGCGACGGTCTGCAGGTCACGCCGATGGAGCTGCAGCTGCTTGCCAGCGGCAGTCGCGCTCCGGTGCTGGCGATGGGCGATACGCGGGTGATCCTGGATCCGCTCGCGTTCCGCCACCGGCCCGCGCCCGACATCGGGTTCACCACGGGCTACGTGGATGCAGGCAACCACTTTCTTGCGTTGTACGGCAACGTGACGCAGCTCGACGCGACCACACTGCGGTCGGCGCGGGCGCTCGATCGCGATGGCGTGCTGATCTATCCGATGTGCGCACCGGAGCGCGCGGTCTGCGTCGCGAGCACGCTGTCCAAGGCTGCGCTGGCCGACAGCCAGTGGCCGCTGCTGCTGGTGTGCACGGTGCTCGGCGCCGGCGCAGGTGCGGCAGTGGGACTGGCGTTGCTGCTGGCGCATCTGCGCCGGCGTTCGGTGGAAGGCCGGTTGCTGCGTGCGATCGCACAGGACGCACTCGACGTCGAATACCAGCCGGTCGTGCGGATCTCCGACGGTGCGCTGGTCGGGGCCGAGGCGCTGGTGCGCTGGCGCGACCACGATGGACGCATGGTGCCGCCTGCACGCTTCATCCCGATCGCCGAAGAGAACGGCAGCATCGGCCGCATCACCCAGCTGGTCCTGCGTCGCGTCGCCGCCGATTTCGGCGACCTGCTGGCCGCGCCGGGCAGGTTCCGCATCAACGTCAATATCTCGGCTGCGGATCTCGACAACAACCGCTTCCACACCGGCATGGCGAAGACGCTGGACGCCGCCGGCATCGCCCGCGAACGCATCGGCATCGAACTGACCGAGCACTCCACCACCGCGCGGGAGATCGCCATATCGGGCACCAGACGGCTGCGCGAGCTCGGCCACCACGTCTACATCGACGATTTCGGGACCGGCTACTCCAGCCTTGCCTATCTCGCCGAACTCGATGTGCATGCGCTGAAGATCGACCGTTCCTTCACCCGGACAATCGGTACCGACGCGGTCAAGGTGAGTCTGGTGCCACAGATCATCGATCTGGCGCGCACCCTGGGATTGCAGGTCGTCATCGAAGGCGTCGAGACGGAGGCGCAGCGCGACTGGCTGCGTACCGTGGACTATCCGCTGTATGCGCAGGGCTGGCTGTTCGGCCGGCCGATGCCGGCAGCCGAGCTGCGCGCGTTGCTGGACGCGCAGAAGCGCTAGGAATCCTCAGGCGGCGCGGCTGCGTTCTACGGCGCGACGCTCGCGCAGCGGCACGAGATCGTCGCTGGCACGCCAGGCGGCCTGCACCTCGGCGCGCACATCGCGCCACGCGCGCAGGCGACTGTCGAACTCCCACATCGTGCGCAACACCGGCTCGATGTCCTCCCACGGCCGTTCGGGATAGGACGTGCGGCCGTTACGGCCGAGCGAGATCACGAGGGTGCGGTCGGAGTCGTGCTTCATGCGGGGGATACTGCCGGTTGGGAGCGCGCAGGCTACGGTCCGGTTCGTCTCGTTCCCGTGAATCGCACAGTCGATTTCGATGACAACGCAGGAGCGTTCAGCGACAGGCGCGATGCGTCGCGGAATGTGCGGAAACGCCGGTGCGGGAGGCGCGTCCGGCGTAGGCAGTCATCCAACGGTTTTGCTGCAATGCAACTCAGAACAGCGGCTTGATGATCTGGATCGTGCCCCACAGCGAGACCACCCAGACCGCGCTGCGTAGATAGGGAATGCCGATGGCATAGATCGGCAGATAGGCGACGCGCGCCCAGACATAGACTTGCGCGCTGAGTGCGGTGCCGGCGTCGGCGCGGCCTGCGACGACGACCGCCAGTACCGCGGCGGCGAACAGCGGAAATGTTTCGAGGAAATTGCGACTGGCAGCCGCAGTACGCACCGCGGCGCCAGTCAATGGCGGGATGTCCGCGCCATCACGATTGCTGGCGTTCCAGCGCACGCCGCGTTGCGCAGTGGCGAACGCGGCGGCCACGCCGATATGGACGAGGCCGAGGACGATCGCCCAGCCGAGCATCTGCAGTTCAATCGTCATCGTGCGGGCTCCTTGCGTGGTGTCAGCCGGCGACCGCCTTGGCGATCGCCTCGTTGAACGCCGGGATGTCGTCCGGCTTGCGGCTGGTGATGAGGTTGCCGTCGACGACGACCTCGGAATCTTCCCAGTGTGCGCCCGCATTGACGAGATCGGTCTTCACCGACGGCCACGACGTGACCTTGCGGCCCTTCGCCAGGCCGCTCTCGACCAGCAGCCACGGGCCGTGGCAGATCGCCGCGACCGGCTTGCCGGCATCGCCGAATGCGCGCACGAACGCCACCGCGTCCTTGTCGGCGCGTAACACGTCCGGATTCATCTGGCCGCCGGGCAGCACCAGGGCGTCGTAGCTGCCGGGGTCGGCCTTGGACAGCGCTACGTCGACGTCGACACTGCGACCCCAGTCCTTCTTGTCCCAGCCCTTGATCGAACCGGCATCGCCAGGCGAGATGACATCGACCTGCGCGCCGGCGTCTTTCAGCGCCTTGAGCGGCTGCTCGAGTTCAGACTGTTCGAAGCCGTCGGTGGCGAGGATGGCGATCTTCTTGCCGTCGAGATTCTGCATCGGGGTGTCTCAGGGGGAATGGAGCGACGATGCTGGGCGAGGCCGGGTACCCCCGCCGTGAAGCGCGCGTTTGCCGCGTGTGAGCCTGCAGTCTCGCCGGGTGAGACGCGCCCCGGCCACGCTTGCGCCCCGATATCGAAAGCGCCGGAGCAGGCCCTTGAACGCGATTCTCAGGACCGGCCAGGCACTGGCGACCACGGGCGATGCCGTCTCCGGCAGCGCGCTGGCCACGAAGCTGGCGGCGAAATATCCCGGTCGCGTGACCGGTACCTTGCTGCTGCCCGGGCAGTCCGGCGACTACGCGCCCTTGCCCGACGATGTGCCCGAAGCCCTGGCGCGCGCGCTGCGCAGCCGCGGTATCGACCGGCTCTACCGACATCAGGCAGAAGCCTGGAAGGCCACGCAAGCTGGCCGCCATCTCGTCGTGGCGACGCCGACCGCCTCGGGAAAATCGCTGTGCTACACGCTGCCGGTGTTGTCGGCGGCGATCACCGCGCGCAGCAAGGCGCTGTACCTGTTCCCGACCAAGGCGCTGGCGCAGGACCAGGTGGCGGAACTGCTGGAGCTCAACGCCGCCGGCGCACTCGGCCTGCGCGCAGCGACCTTCGACGGCGACACGCCCGGCGACGCACGCCAGGCGATCCGCATCAACGGCGACATCGTAGTCAGCAACCCGGACATGCTGCACCAGGCGATCCTGCCGCATCACACCAAGTGGGCGCAGTTCTTCGAGAACCTGCGCTATGTGGTGATCGACGAGATCCACACCTACCGCGGTGTGTTCGGCTCGCACGTCGCCAACGTCATCCGCCGGCTCAAGCGCGTCTGCGCGTTCTATGGCGTGACCCCGCAGTTCATCCTGTGCTCGGCGACGATCGGCAATGCGCGCGAGCACGGCCGCGCGCTGGTGGAGGTGGACGATGCGGCGCTGGAATCGATCCTCGAATCCGGTGCACCGCGCGGCGACAAACATGTGCTGCTGTGGAATCCGCCGGTGATCAATCCCGATCTCGGTCTGCGCGCTTCGGCGCGTTCGCAATCCAACCGCATCGCGCGCATGGCGATCCGCGCCGGGCTCAAGACGCTGGTGTTCTGCCAGACGCGGTTGATGGTCGAGGTGCTGACCAAGTACCTCAAGGAAGTCTTCGACCATGACCCGCGCAAGCCCAAGCGCATCCGCGCCTACCGCGGCGGCTATCTGCCGACCGAGCGCCGCGCGGCCGAGCGCGAGATGCGCGCGGGCCATATCGACGGCATCGTCAGCACGTCGGCGCTGGAACTCGGCGTCGACATCGGCAGTCTCGATGTCGTGGTGCTCAACGGCTATCCGGGCAGCATCTCGGCGACGTGGCAGCGCTTCGGCCGCGCCGGTCGCCGGCAGCAGCCGTCGGTCGGCGTACTGGTCGCGAGTTCCGAACCGATGGACCAGTACGTGGTGCGGCACCCGGAGTTCTTCGCCGACGCCAATCCCGAGCACGCGCGCATCGAACCCGACCAGCCGCTCATCCTGCTCGACCACATCCGCTGCGCCGCGTTCGAGTTGCCCTTCGTCGACGGCGACATGTTCGGTCCGGTCGCGCCGCTGCCGTGGCTCGAAGTGCTGGCCGAATCCGGGGTGCTGCACCACGAGGGTGATCGCTGGGAATGGATCGCCGACAGCTATCCGGCGCAGGCGGTGAATCTGCGCTCGGTGGCCGATGGCAACTTCGTCGTCGTCGACCGCACCGACGGCCGGCAGACGATCATCGCCGAGGTCGATTACTCGGCTGCCGCGCTCACGCTGTACGAAGGCGCGATCCACATGGTCCAGTCGGAGCCGTTCCAGGTCGAACGCCTCGACTGGGAAGGTCGCAAGGCCTATGTGCAGCGCACGCACGTCGACTACTACACCGACGCGATCGACTACACCAAGCTGAAAGTGCTCGACGATGAAGAGCAGGCCGATGCCGGGCAGGGCAGTGCGCATCTGGGCGAGGTGCACGTCGTGCGGCGCGTGTCGGGCTACAAGAAGATCCGTTTCCACACCCACGAGAACATCGGCTACGGACCGGTGAACCTGCCGGACCAGGAACTGCATACGAGCGCGGTGTGGTGGCAGCTGCCGCAGCAGGCACTGGACCGTGCGTTCGACGCGCGTCACGAGGCGCTCGATGGCTTCCTCGGTGCGTCATATGCGCTGCATCTGGTCGCGCAGGTGGCGGTGATGGCCGAGAGTCGCGATCTGCAGAAGGCGGTGGGTAGCGGCGATGGCACCTGGTTCGCGACCGCCGACCAGCGCGGCCGTGGCCAGCTGCGCGATGGCGATGGCGCAGCGCTGGACTTCGAAGGCGTCGGCCGGTTCACGCCGACGCTGTATCTCTACGACAACTACCCCGGCGGCGTGGGTCTGTCGTCGCCGCTATACGAGCGCCGCGACGAACTGCTGGCACAGGCTGCGGCGCTGGTCGCCTCCTGCAGCTGCCGCGCAGGCTGCCCGGCCTGCGTCGGGCCGATCCTCGCATCGGAAGAAGATGCCGAACGCACGCCGCGCCAGCTGGCTGCGCGCGTGATCGAACTGCTCGTCCAAGCGCGACAGCTGCCCGCATGAGCGCACTCGCCAAACGCCTCGGCCTGCTGCGCAGCCAGGCCGGCACCGCCTTGCCGTCGGTGACCCCGACACCGCCGATGCCGGCCACCGCGCCGCGCGCGCAGTGGCCGCGCGCAGACGGTGCGCGCTCGCCGGAGCAGGTCGTCGCGCAGCTGCGCAAGCTGATGAAGCTGCGCGTGCCGGCGCCGGCAGCGCGCCCGACCGGTCCGATCGATCGCGCGCTGCCTGGCGAGGAGATCGCCCCCGGCCTGCGCTATCTCGAACAGACCGCGCCGTGGCCGCACGACGACGCCGAACTCGCGCTCTACGACATCCGCCACGAACCGGCACAGCGTTTGGATCTGCTGGCCTTCGACACCGAAACCACCGGTCTTGCCGGGGGCACCGGCACGCGCGCCTTCATGATCGGTGCCGCCGACTTCATCGATGGACGCATGCGTATCCGTCAGCTGTGCATCACCACGCTGGGCGCCGAGCGCGAGATGCTGAAGACGTTCTCCAGATGGCTGCGGCCTTCGACGGTGCTCGTCAGCTACAACGGCCGCAGCTACGACCGCCCGCTGCTGACCACGCGCTATCGCCTCGCACGCCTGCGCGATCCGCTGATCGAGCTGCGCCATGTCGATCTGCTGCATCCGGTGCGGCGTCGCTATCGCGGCGTGTGGGCGAACTGCAAGCTGGCGACGGTCGAGCGCGAACTGCTCGGCGTGCTGCGCGAGGACGATTTGCCGGGCAGCGAAGCCCCTGCGGCGTGGCTGGATTACCTGCGCGGCGGCAGCGCGGACAAGCTGCGGCGCGTCGGCCTGCACAACGCGCAGGATCTGCGCAGCCTGTTCGGCGTGCTGGAGGCGATGCGCGACGAGGCCGTCGTCGATACGGTGGTCGTGCCCGACGATGTGGACTCTGCAATGGCGGATACCGACTTCGAATGAGCCGGATGGCGCGTGTCGGCGAAGCGACACCGCAACGCACGCGCACGCTCCGGCGCGTCGCCGCGCGTTCACGTCACCTGAATCGCGACAGTGCTTGAATCGATGGGCCCAGCAGTCCCGAATCGCCATCCACTGGCGATCAGTCCGCGCCACTCTGGAGCCTCATGGAACTACGCGAACGCCGGCCAGTGACGGCCGACCCTGTGCCACCGCGCGCCACACTCCGTGCGCGCGATGCGTTCGCGATCACCATCGGCATCGTCGTCGGTGCCGGCATCTTCCGGACCCCGTCGTTGATTGCCGGTGCCTCCGGCAGCGAATTCGTGATGCTCGCGGCCTGGGTCGTCGGCGGCATCCTCTCGATCGTCGGTGCGCTCTGCTACGCCGAACTCGCGACCACCTATCCGCAGGCCGGCGGCGACTACAACTATCTGCGCCGCGCCTACGGGCCACGCCCCGCCTTCCTGTTCGCCTGGGCGCGCGTGTCGGTGATCCAGACCGGCTCGATCGCGCTGCTGTGCTTCATCGTCGGCGACTACATGGGCCAGCTGTTCGATCTCGGGCCGTGGTCGTCCGCGCTCTACGCCGCGGGCGCAGTGGTCCTGCTGACCATCGTCAACTGGATCGGCACGCGCCAGGGCGCTGCGGTGCAGACCTGGCTGACGATCGCCGAGATCATCGGCGTGCTGGTCATCGTCGTCGCCGGCCTGATGTTCGCGCCCACCGACATCGCACCGGTTCCCGGCAGCGGCGGCGACAGTGCGATCGGTCTGATCCTCGTGTTCGTGCTGCTGACCTATGGTGGCTGGAACGAGGCCGTCTACGTGACGTCCGAAGTGCGCGATGCGAAGAAGTGGATGCCGCGCGTGCTGATCCTCAGCCTGATCGCGATTGCCGCGCTCTACGTGCTGGTGAACCTCGCCTACCTGAAGGTGCTGGGCCTGGGTGGCATGGCCGAGCACAACGCCGTCGCGGCCGAAGTCATGGGCCGGGTGTTCGGGCCGACCGGTGCGGTGCTGATGAGCGTGATCGTCGTGGCGGCGGCGCTGACCTCGGCGAACGCGACGCTGATCACCGGCGCGCGCAGTGTCTACGCGGTCGGTCGCGATTTCCCAGCGCTGGGCTTCATCGGCCGCTGGGATGCACGCAGCGGCACACCGCGCGCCGCGATCGTGACCCAGGGTGTGCTCGCACTCGCGCTGGTCGGGCTCGGCGCGTTTGCGCGCGACGGCTTCGAGGTTGCGGTGGAATACACCGCGCCGGTGTTCTGGCTGTTCTTCCTGCTGGTCGGCATCTCGCTGTTCGTGTTGCGCCGGCGCGATCCCGATCTGCCGCGCCCGTTCAAGGTGCCGCTGTACCCGGTGCTGCCGCTGCTGTTCTGCGCGACCAGTGCCTATCTGCTGTACTCCAGCCTGGCCTATACGGGTCGCGGCGCACTCGTCGGCGTGGCCGTGCTGTCGGTAGGTGGCCTGCTGCTGCTGTTGTTCAAACCGAAATCGATTCCCGAGGAGACCCCGTCATGAAGTCGAAGAAGACCCTGATCGCGCTGGCTGTCTGCGTGCCCTTCCTGCTTGCGTGCGCCGACCAGGCGGTCAATGCCTACGAACCGGTCGACGGCAGCGCAGCAGCGGAAGACGATGCGATGAACACCACGCACACCGTCACCGCCGAGATCGGTCCGGACTCGCCGTATGCCGAAGGCGCGCCGCGTCCCTCGCGCGAGCCCGACGTGATCTACGTGCCGACGCCCGAGCCGGTGGTCGACGCGATGCTCAACCTTGCCGGGGTCAAGGAAGGCGACGTGCTCTACGACCTGGGCTCGGGCGATGGCCGTATCCCGATCGCCGCGGCGCAGCGTTTCGGCGTGCGTGGCGTCGGCATCGACATCAACCCGGTGCGGGTGCGCGAAGCCAATGCGAACGCCGAGACTGCCGGTGTCACCGACCTGGTGACCTTCAAGGAAGCCGATCTGTTCGAGGAAGACATCAGCGACGCCAGCGTCGTGACGCTGTATCTGCTGCAGAGCCTCAACGTGAAGCTGCGTCCGAAGCTGCTGGCCGAACTCAAGCCGGGCACGCGCATCGTCAGCCACGCCTTCGACATGGCCGACCAGTGGAAGCCCGAGCAGACCCAGGAAGTCGACGGCACACGCATCTACCTGTGGACCGTGCCCGAGCGCTGAGCACGACACGCGCCGCCGGTCATGTGCCGGCGGCGTGATTGCATTCTCCCCCCGCAAGAGAACTTCCGGCCATGGCCCGTATCGTCCCGCTCGTCCTGTCGCTTGCCGCGCTGTCGGCCACGCCTGCATTCGCGTCCTCCTATGGTGGCGAGCTGCAGGGCTTCGACTATCCGCATCCGCGCCAGGCGCATGCGCTCACCTCGCAGGGGCAGTCGCTGTCGATGGCCTACATGGACGTGCGGCCCGAGGGCGCAGGCAACGGCCGCACGGCGGTGCTGCTGCACGGCAAGAACTTCTGCGGGCCGACCTGGGACGACACGATCACGGTGCTGGTCGATGCCGGCTGGCGGGTGATCGCGCCGGACCAGATCGGCTTCTGCGGGTCGACCAAGCCGCGCGGCTACCAGTTCTCGTTCGCGCAGCTGGCGGCGAACACGCATGACCTGCTCGACACACTGGGCGTCGAACGCGCGGTGCTGGTCGGGCATTCGATGGGCGGCATGCTGGCGACGCGCTATGCGCTGCAGTATCCCGATACGCTCGAGCAGCTGGTGCTGGTCAATCCGATCGGGCTCGAGGACTGGCAGGCCGAGGGCGTGCCGTACGCGAGCATCGACACGATGGCCGAGGGCGAGCGCAAGACCACCTTCGACAGCATCAAGGCCTACCAGCTGAAGTTCTATTACGACGGCCAGTGGGCGCCGCGCTACGACCGCTGGGTCGACATGCTGGCAGGCATGTATGCCGGGCCCGATCGCGAGATCGTCGCCTGGAACCAGGCGCAGACCTCGGAGATGGTGTTCACCCAGCCGGTGGTCCACGAGTTCCCGAAGCTGCGCGTGCCGACGCTGCTGATGATCGGCGGCAAGGACCGCACCGCGCCCGGCGCGAACCGCGCGCCGGAGTCGGTCGCCGCACGACTGGGCGATTACCCGGTACTGGGCCGCAAGGCCACCGAAGCGATTCCGGACGCCACGCTGGTCGAGTTTCCCGCGCTGGGCCATTCGCCGCAGGTCGAATCGCCGGACGAGTTCCATGCCGCGCTGCTGCGCGGGTTGACGCCCCGCTGACGGGGTCGCGACCGGCGGCGATGCCTGACGCGACATGCACCGCCGCTGGCCCGACATTCATTCCGCATTCGTCCGGCGCAGGGCGCAGCCCCTAGACTGTCCGGCAACGTCGCGCGCCGCGCGTGGCCGCCCACAGGACCTGTTTTCCGATGTCGATCCGGCGCCTGCCACTGCCGCTGTTGTTGACCGCCTGCATCGCCCTGGCGGCGTGCCAGCGCACTGCGGAAGACACGGCGCCGCCGGTCGAGACGGTCGAGGTCGCGAGCCCTGAAGAGGGTGGCGCGGTCAGCAGCGCACCGGTCGATGTCGAGGCCGTGCCTGCAGTGCCGGTCGCCGAGCCCGACACGGGTGGCGTCGACTGGTCGCCGATGACGCTGCCCACGGGCGCGGCATCGATCAGCTGCGAACTCGACTACGCCAACGCCGGTGACGGCACGGCGCTGATCGCGTTCGATCACGACGCGCTGCGTGAGGCGATGGCCGACTGCGCCGAACGCGGCGTGTTCCGGCTGCGCTTCAAGGGCCGGGTGACCGAGGACTTCACGCGGTTGATGCACCGACTGGCGACGGTCGCCGACGAACTGTCGATCGACAAGCGCGTGCTCGACATCGACTCCAGCGGCGGCATGGTCGAAGAGGCCATCCGCGCCGGCGACGTGATCGCCGAGACCCGCTGGACGATCTGGGTGCGCGAAGGCGCGGTCTGCCACAGCTCATGTGTGTTCCTGCTGGCGGGTGGCGACACCCGTCTGATCGGTGGGCGCGTCGGCATCCACCGCATCATCCGCATGAGTTCGACGGCCTCCACGCGTGCCGAACTCAACCGCGAACTGCGCGCGGTCTATGGCCGCGTGCGCGATTACCTGGAGCGTAACGGCGCCGCGGTCGCGGTCGCCGACCTGATGATGGCCGTGCCCAACCGCAGCCTGCGCATCCTCACCCCGGACGAACTCAAGCTCTACGGCCTCGACGGGGTGAACCCGGCCCAGGACGATCTCGACCGCCTGCGCCTGATGCGCAAGTGCGGCCAGGACTTCGTGGCCCGACGCGATGCCTACGCGCGTGCATTCGACAGCACCTGCAATGCGCCCGATCGCGATGTCGAGCAGATGGCGGGGTGCGGCCTGGAACTGCGCGGCAAGTTCGGTTTCCCGGACGCGCAATGCCCCGCGGAAAGCCCGCTGTCGGAGTTCGATCTGGTCGGCGCGCTGACTGCCGCGGCCGGCAACGCCAGCCGCCTGCGCATCCTCGGCGTGCCGGTCGGCGAGCCGCGGCCGGCGGCGCGTCCCGCTGCGACGACACGCCCGGCACCGGCGCCTGCAGCGTTGTCGGCGGAGTCCGCTGCCGACGATGCGCCCGGCGACGAAGGCGATGCCGTCAGCGACGGGCAGGCCGAGACGCCGGTCCGCGACTGACGCGGGTCCGTGCATCGCACGCCGGTCGCGTGCACCCACATGCGGTGACCAGGCACCTGTCGACGGCGTCTGCCACGGGACGGCGTGTCAGCCGGTCCCGTGGCGCGTCGGCTGCGCGCCTCAGCCTTCGGCCAGGAACCCGCCCGACTGGCGTTTCCACAGCTGGGCGTAGACGCCGTCCCCGGCGACCAGAGCCTCGTGCGTGCCCTGCTCGACGATGCGGCCGCGGTCCATCACGATGAGCCGGTCCATCGCCGCGATCGTCGAGAGCCGGTGCGCGATCGCGATCACCGTCTTGCCTTCCATCAGGCGGTAGAGGTTCTCCTGGATCGCCGCTTCGGCTTCCGAGTCCAGTGCCGAGGTCGCCTCGTCGAGCACCAGGATCGGGGCGTTCTTCAGCAGGACGCGGGCGATCGCGATGCGCTGGCGCTGGCCGCCGGACAGCTTCACGCCACGCTCGCCGACATGGGCGTCGTAGCCGGTGCGCCCCTTGGCATCGCTCAGCGTCTGGATGAAGTCGTGCGCCTCGGCACGCGTCGCCGCCTCGATCATGTCCGCCTCGCTCGCGTCCGGGCGGCCGTAGAGGATGTTCTCGCGCACCGAGCGGTGCAGCAGCGAGGTGTCCTGGGTGACCATGCCGATCTGCGCACGCAGCGAATCCTGTTCGATCGTCGCGATGTCGGTGCCGTCGATGCGGATCGTGCCGGCCTCGCGGTCGTAGAAGCGCAACAGCAGATTGACCAGTGTCGACTTGCCGGCACCCGACCGGCCGACCAGGCCGATCTTCTCGCCCGGACGCACATGCAGGTCCAGGTCTTCGATGACGATGCGGTCGTTCTGGCCGTAATGGAAATCGACATGCTCGAAGCGGATGTCGCCCGCGATCGGCGGCAGGGGCGGCGCGTCGGGCGCGTCCTCGACCGTCGGCGCCAGCGAGATCGAGTTGATGCCGTCGCGCACGGTGCCGATGTTCTCGAACAGCGCCGACATCTCCCACATGATCCACTGCGACATGCCGAGCATGCGCAGCGCCAGCGCCACGGCGACGGCGATCGCACCGGTGCTGATCGCCCCGGCATGCCACAGCCAAAGACCCAGACCCGCCACGCCGGCCACCAGCAGCATGTTGAGCGCGTAGTTGCAGGCATTGACGATCGTCACCAGGCGCATCTGCCCGTGCACGGTGTCGAGGAAGCCGTCCATCGCCTCGCGCGCGTAGGCCTGCTCGCGCTGCGAGTGCGAGAACAGTTTGACCGTGGCGATGTTGGTGTAGCTGTCGACGATGCGGCCTGTCATGGCCGAGCGGGCATCGGCCTGGCGCTCGGAAATGCGGCTCAGGCGTGGCACGAAGCGCCACATGAGTGCACCGTAGAGCAGGATCCAGCCCAGGAAGGGCAGCATCATCCGCCAGTCGGCCGCAGCGGCCACGATGATCGCGCCGGTGAAATAGACGATGACGTAGTTGCCGACGTCGAGCAGCTTGATCACCGTCTCGCGGACGGCGAGCGATGTCTGCATCAGCTTGGTCGCGATGCGCCCGGCGAACTCCTCCTGGAAGTAGCTCATCGACTGCCGCAGCAGATAGCGGTGCACGTTCCAGCGGATCCGCATCGGGAAGTTCCCGAGCAGGGTCTGGTGGATGATCATCGCGTTGAACCAGGTCAGCAGCGGCAGGCCGATCAGCACCAGCACCGCCATCAGCGCCAGGCGACCGCCTTCGGCGCTCATGAAGGTGGCCGGCGTATGCGAGGCGAGGCGGTCGACCAGCGATCCCACGTAGGCGTAGAGCGTGACCTCGGCCACCGCGATCAACGCGGTGAACGCCGCCATCAGCAGCAGCCAGCGGCCGCTGCCGCGCACGTAGTGCATGCAGAACGCGAACAGCGTGGTCGGCGGCTGCGTCGGAATCGACGGCGGAAAGGGATCGATACGGTTTTCGAACCAGCGGAGCATGTGGAATCCAGGGGCGGCACGGCAGGCGTGCGGGATGGGCCGTCCATTGTCGGCGATGGCGGTCACCGATGGCGCGACACGGAGCGGACGCTGCGTGTGGTCAGGGCACGTCGAGCACGATGCGGCCGAGATGGTGACGGCCGATTGCGCGCGCGGCTGCGGCCGTGTCGGCCAGCGGGAAGCGCGCGTCGATGTGCAGGTGGAACGGTCCGTGTGCCGCGGCCCGGCAGGCGGCGTGCACCTGGCGCGCGCCTGCACCGGCGCCGAAGGCCGACGCGGCGATGTCGTCCCGTGCCGGGGGTGCGCTGACGCCATGCGGCCAGGCGAGACGCCCGCCGGGACGGAGCGCATCGACGATCGTGCCGGCGTCCTGTGTGTGCGCCGTCAGCAGCGCGGCGTCGAGCCCGTCCGGCGCGAAGATCCGCAAGGCAGGTGCCAGCGCGTGGCGTCGGCCGTCGATGGCCATGTCCGCGCCGAGCCGTTCGGCCAGTGCCACACCGTCTGCGCCCGACGCGACCGCCAGCACGCGCGCGCCGCGCTGGCGCGCGAACTGCAGGGCCATGTGGCCGATACCACCGCTCGCGCCGAACACCAGCGCGGTATCGCCCGGGCCGAGCGCCAGCGCGACTGCGACCGCATGCATCGCCAGCCCGCCGTCGACCGGGAGCGCTGCCGCCTGGGGCAGGGTCAGGCGCGGCGGCACCGGCCAGAGCCGGTCGGCGTCGACCACCACGAACTGCGCATGGAAGCCCTGTTTCGGGCTGCGCAGCGGCAGCAGCCCGCAGACCCGGTCGCCTTCGCGCAGACGCTGCACGCCTGTGCCCACTTCCACGACGGTGCCCGCGCCCTCGCTGCCCGGCACGTACGGGAAGACCGGCGGCGCATCCGCGAACGCGGCCAGCGCGCCGTCGCGCTCCAGCACGTCCCACGGCCCGAATCCTGCCGACAGCACCCGCACGAGCGCCTGGCCGGGGCCCGGCAGGGGAATCGGACGTTCGACCAGCGACACCACCTCGGCGCCGCCGAAGCGGGAAAAGGCGAGGGCGAGCATGGTCTCGCCGGCGACTGCGGCACCGGTGTCGCAGTCGGCACCGGTGGCGTCTGCGGGCTGTGGCGTGGAAATGTCGAGCGTCATCGGTCGGCCGTGGACAACAGGGGGATGGGGGTGCAGGCTAAGACCTCAACCATTGTTGAGGTCAAGTCATGGCGACACGTGCGCGCCGCGCGGACGAGGTGCTGTCGGTCGGTGAACTGGCTGCACGCAGCGGTGTGGCGATCTCGGCGCTGCACTTCTACGAGCGGCAGGGATTGATCCACGGCGGCCGCAATGCGGGCAACCAGCGCCGCTACGGCCGCGAAGTCCTGCGGCGGGTCGCGATCATCAAGGTCGCGCAGCGCGCCGGCATTCCGCTGGCCTCGATCCGCGAGGCGCTGGACACGCTCCCCGACGGGCGCACGCCGACGACCTTGGACTGGTCGCGGCTGTCACGGCGGTGGCGCGCCGAGCTGGACGCGCGGATCGACCAGTTGACCCGCCTGCGCGACCAGCTCGACGGCTGCATCGGTTGCGGCTGCCTGTCGCTGAAGGCATGCCCGTTGCGCAATCCGGACGATGTCGCCGGTGCGCGCGGTCCCGGCGCACGCTATCTGGAGCGTTGATCCGGACCGTTGCGATCAGGGCGCGCTGGACGGCGTTTCCGGGATGGCGCGCTTCGGTCGTGCCGATGCGCTGATGCGTGCGGTGAGGCTGTCGCCGATCGACCGGCTGAAACGGCTCAGGTCGGTCACGACGAGACCGCGATACCAGGAGAAGCCGGCGACCGCTGCGACCGCCGCCGGTGCGCCGACCGAGGCGGCGAAGGCCTTCGTCCAGGCCTCCTCGACCTCCAGCGCGACCGCGTACGGCAGCAGGCGGGCATAGCGCGTGGCGTCGAGCGTCGGGGCGGTGTCGTCGTGGTGACGCGCTGGCTTCGCTGCGCCTGCGAGATGACGCCGCAGGCCTTCCGCATGCGCCAGCAGACGTCGACCTTCCAGGGTCGGCACGCGCACCAGCAGAGTGAAGGCGACCAGCACCGGCAGCATCGAGACGAGCACCAGCGTCGTCGGCCACCAGACCGGCGTGTGCCTGGCCAGCATCAGCGCCGGCACCGCGGCAGCGATGGCGATGCAGAGCCCACCGGCGATGCCGCCAGCGTGCGCGCGGAACAGTGTCGGCACGAAGCGCCTGCGCAGCGCCAGTCCGTGCGCCTTGCAGGCCTGCGCGATGCGCGCGGCGTTCCGGCTGCGCAGGTCCACCGCATCGCGCGGCGCGGGCAGCAGCGCGGACAGTTGCGCGCGCTGCTCCATCGTCGGCAGGGCGTGGGCGCCTTCGCGCGTGCGCTCGATCCGCCAGCCGGTGCGCGTCCCCTGTGCGACGCGCTGGATGCACAGGTGTTCGTCGACGGCGCCCGCGAGCAGGTCGGCCGCAAAGCCACGTGCGTCGTGGCGCATGCGGCGCATGTAGCGCAGCCCGGCGGGGGAGAAGCCCCGGGGCGGCTCGAAATGCGCCGGGACCGAACCCGGCACCTGCAACCGCCGCGTACGCCACCAGCGCAGCACGCAGTAGGTCAGCAGCACCAGCAGCCCGGCGAGCGCGACCAGCAGGCCGGCATGGTCCCGCGTCCACCAGGTGATGCGCTGGCGCAGGTCGGGCGGGGTGACCAGTCCTTTCGGAAATGCCAGTCGGACCTGCAGCCCTTCATGCGGTTGCAGCGGGCGGGTCGTCGTCCAGCGGACGCTGCCGCCCGCCGACGACGCCACATGGAACGCCCGCTCGCCGGACCCGCGCGCGCCCGTCTCACCCTCGGCCTGCAATGCATCCAGCGTGAGGGCGCCGGGCAGGATGACGGTGACGGTGGCGCGCTCGACCGGCACGTCATGCGTGCGACCGATCGCATCGAAGGACAGCGCATCGTGGTCGTCGCCGAACAACACTTGCCGTGTCGTGCGATAGCGCAGCAGATAGACGGGCTGCGAGGGCACGGGGAGGTAGCCGCTGTCGCCGGTCCGCAGGTGCAGGGCGTCCGCGGTGTGCCGTGCGCGCCACGGCTCGGCGCGTCCGTCGCGCATCACATCGCGGGGCTGGATGTCGGCGCGTACCAGCCCGCCACGCAGGTCGCGGTCATGGGTCGGCAGCGTGCGGACGATGCCCTGCCGGAACACCTTGCCCTCTGCGCGGACCTGGATCCGCTCGGTCACATCGACATGGCCGTCGGCCAGCACGCGCGCCTCGACATCGTGGGACAGGACCCGCTCCTGGGCCGCCGTCGGCCAGGCCACGCAGAGGCACAGCACAAGCGCGATGCGTTTCAACGCAGCCCGTCCACGGCAACCGCCTGGCGGCCCTCGGCGTCCGCCTGGAAGAACGCGGCGGGCCCGATGCCCGCCAGCCGCGCCACCACCAGGTCGGGCACACGCTGCACGGCATCGTTGAGGTCGCGGACCGCGCCGTTGTAGAAGCGGCGTGCGTACTGCAGGTGCGTCTCGACTTCGACGAGGTCGGTCTGCAACTGTACGAAGCCCGCGCCTGCAGTGAGTGCCGGATACGCTTCCTGCAGGGCGAGCAACCGCGCGATGCCGTCACTGAGCGCGCGTTCGACACCCGACAGGGCGGCGGCGTCGGACAGGCCCATCGCCTGTGCGCGCAGCGCGGTCACCGCTTCCAGCGTGGCGCGTTCGTGGCCGGCGCCGGCGCGGACGGCTGCGACGAGGCCGGGCACCAGGTCGTGGCGCCGCACCAGTTGCACATCGATGTCGGCCCAGGCGGTCCGGACCTGGTTGCGCAGGCCCACCAGCCGGTTGAACACGACGATGCCCCAGACGAGCAGGACCGCGACCACGAGCGCGGCGGCGACCGTTGCCGTCATCGATGGGGCCCTGCGCTGTCCGGAGCTCGATTCATGGCCGTCTGCATGGCGGTTCAGGCGCCCGAGCATACCCGGTGACGGTGGCCGGGCCATCCGCCCGGGGCGGGTGCTTGCCGGCCCCGATGCAATGCGTACACTCGGTCCACTTCACTGCATTCCTGCGAGGAACGTCACACATGAACACCCTACGTCTGTCGTTGTCGGCCGCCCTGCTGGTCGCCCTCGCGTCCGCCGCCAACGCCCAGCAGCCCGCTGCACAGCCGGCCGCCCAGCCTGCCGCCGCCGCCCAGCAGGCGCTCACGCCCGAGCAGCAGGCGCAGGTCGCGCGCCAGGATGCCGAGATGGGCGCCGCCGCCCTGCAGGTCATGCAGATGATCGACGGCAACCGCGCTGGCGAAGTGTGGGACGGCGCATCGGCCGCGATGAAGAGCGCCGTGACGCGCGAAGAGTTCGTGACCCAGATCAACGCCGACCGTACCCGTCTGGGCGCGGCCAGCCAGCGCGCGCAGCCGGTGGTCAGCCGCTCGCAGTTCGCCGCCGGCGAAGAAGTGCCCGAGGGCATCTACATCAACGTCGCTTCGCCGACCACGTTCGCCAGCCAGCCGCAGGCGGTGCGCGAACTGGTGTCGTTCCGTCTCGACGAGGACCGCACCTGGCGCGTGTCGGGCTACAGCGTCCGCTGAGCCCAGCGACTTCCGATCTGCCGGACGGCGCCTGCGGGCGCCGTTCGTGCGTCTGCGGCTCAGTGCGCCGCGACGACGCGGATCACCTGGCCGTCGAGTTCGACGGTCTGGTCCGCGCGGATCTTGCAGGTCTTGCGCAGCTCGACGACACCGTCGACGAACACCGCGCCACTGGCGACGATCGCCTTGCCGGCCCCGCCGCTGTCGCACAGGCCTGCAAGCTTGAGCAGCTGGTTGAGTTCGACGTGGTCGCGTTCCAGCGGAAATTCGATTGGCGCGGGCATCATCCGGTCTCAGGGTGCGGAGGCACAGTATCGGCGATTGCGCCGCGTGCGCCGCGCGCGCTGGATCGCGATCGGTGCCGCACGGACGGTGAACCACTGGGCGCAAACAGGTGCTCTGCGCTACCGTGGACGCAGTCCATTCCTGATCATCGCAATGGTTGTCCATCGATCGCGCCGGGCAGGCGCCCTCCGTCCATGATGCGTCCGCCAATGCCGGCAGACGAAGCCGCACGACAGGCCACGCTGGACGCGTACCGCATCCTCGACACACCGCGCGAGGCCGCCTATGACGATCTCGTCGCGATCGCCGCGTCCATCTGCGAAGTGCCGATGGCGGTCATCACCCTGATCGACCACGAGCGGCAATGGTTCAAGTCGGCGCATGGCGTCGACGGCGACGGCACCTCGCGCGACATCTCGTTCTGCGCGCACGCGATTCTCGATCCGGGCGAGACCATGGTCGTCACCGACGCACGCCTGGACCCGCGCTTCAGCGGCAATCCGATGGTCACCGGCGGGCCGCACATCCGGTTCTACGCGGGTGCACCGATGCGCGCCGCCGATGGTCAGCCGATGGGCACGTTCTGCGTCATCGACGACAGGCCGCGCGAACTCGAACCCGACCGGCGCCGCGCGCTGGAGGCCCTGTCGCGGCAGGCCTCGCGCCTGATGGAACTGCATCGCATCAGCCAGGACCTGCGCCTGCAGCTCGAGGAGCGCGGCTGGTACGAACAGCAGCTGTTGCACTACCAGCAGGAGCTGGAGCACCAGAATGCGGACCTCGCCGAGCAGTCGTCGACCGATCCGCTGACCGGACTGGCCAACCGTCGCGCCTTCGCGCGCACGCTGGACCAGGCGATCACCCGGGCCCATGCGCTCGGCACGCCGCTGTCGGTGGCGATCATCGACATCGACCATTTCAAGTCGATCAACGATCTTCACGGCCACGCCGAGGGCGACCGCGTGTTGCAATCACTGGGCGCAATGCTGCTTTCGACCGAGGCGGCGCGCGGGCGCGTGGCGCGCTTCGGCGGTGAGGAGTTCGTGCGGCTGCTGCCGGATCGGGCCCTGGACGATGCCGCGCGGGAATCGGAGTACCTGCGCGAGGCAGTCGCGGCGATGCCGACCGGGCTGCCGGTCACGATCAGCATCGGCGTGGCGATGCTGCAGCCCGGCGAGGACGCCTCTTCGCTGCTCGCGCGTGCGGACCAGGCGCTGTACAGGGCCAAGCACGAGGGCCGTGACCGCGTCTGCGCGTTGTAATCCCGATCCTCGCAAGCGCGCCGCTGCGTGCGGTGCAGCGCTTTACCCCTGTCCCATCCGTGAGCGGCGCGCGCGCCGTCTTCAGTCGGCGATCTGTTTGGCCTCGCCGGCTGCAAGATTCTCGGGATGCACGATGCGCCGCGGGCGCGACAGCAGCGGGTAGACCAGCACCGCCGCCAGGATGATCGCGACGCCCGCATAGAAGCGCGGCGTCAGCTCGTGTTGTTCGCCGAGCAGCACGATGGCGAGTGCGATCGCATAGACCGGTTCCAGATTGACCGCGAGCTGCGCGGCGAACGCGCTCATGTGTCGCAACGCGACCAGTGACAGCGCGAACGGCAGCAGCGTGCAGGCGAACGCGAGCAGCAGCAGGTAGGCGCCGTCGTGCAGGCTCGGCAGCGTCAGCAGACTGCCGGCGAACGCGGGGAACAGCAGCGGCATCAGCGGTGCGAGCAGGGTCAGGGTCAGCGTGCCGGCGCCGAGTTCGAGTGCGGTGACCGTCAGTGGGTCGGCGCGTTCGACCAGACGCTTGTTCAAGGAGCCGAAGCAGGCGACGAACAACGCAGACAGCGCGCCGACCGCCACACCGACACGCATGCCGTCCGGAATGCCGCCGACCACCAGCGCCACGCCCGGCAGCACGGCGATGCCCAGCGCCAGTTCCCGCCATGAAAAGCGGCTGCGCGCGACCAGCGGTTCGATCAGCGCGATGAACACCGTCGCCAGCGCCATGCAGGTTGCCGCGACGGATGCGTTGGCGAGCTTCACCGCGCCATAGAACGTGAGCCAGTGCAGCGCGACCAGCGCGCCGACGCCGGCATAGGCCAGCAGCAGGCGCGGCGGCAACGCGCGGATGCCGCGCCAGACCCGCGGCAGCAGCATCAGCGTGCCGGCGACCAGCAACATGCGCCACCACACCAGCGGCAGCGCGGGCAGGGTGATCACCTTGCCGAGGATGGCGGTGAAGCCCCAGAGCAGGACGCAGAAGTGGATCTGCCAGTGGGCTTTCGTCGTGGGCTGCATCGGAGGACGCCGGCAAGGGCGCGCATTATCCATCGCCGGTGCCTGCGCGGGGCGGGCGCCGGTCAGTGCGGTGCTCGAGATCCGTCGGTAGCTGGCGGCAACAGGTTCGCATCCGCATGCCGCTGCTGGGCACGCCCCAGCCAGATGCCCAGCGCCGCCCAGACCAGCGCCAGCGGCACGACCACACTGACCAGCCCGCCGAGTGCCAGGCCCAGCCGTCCGAGCACGCCTTCGGTCTGTGCGCCGACCACATCGCCGACGCGGTAGACGAAGGTGTCGATGAAGGCCTTGGCCTTGTACTTGTCCTCGCGGCCGACGACGGTGAACAGCGTTTCCCGTGCGGGGCGGGTCAGGCCGCGCTGGATCGCGCGGTTGGTCGCCTCGAGCAGGATCAGCACCAGGAACGAGCCGTAGATCGCCAGGCCGATGAAACCGACCGCCATCGCGATCGGCAGCAGCGCCAGCGCGAAGGCCAGCCCGAGCCGGCGGATGATGTGGCCGGTCAGGGTGACCTGCAGCACCAGCACCGCGACCTGCGTCCACATGTCGATGCTGCCGAGCAGGCCGGTGCGCGCGTCGAGATCGGTTTCCGCCGCGGCCACCATCTGCAGTCGGGTGAAATAGATGAAGGTCGCGACGATGGTCATGATCACCACGTAGCCGGCGACGCCCATCAGATAGCGCGACGCGAACACCGCGCGGATGCCGGCCCAGGCGCTGCCGCCGATCCGGACGGCCTCGTCGTCCCGGGGCGCCGCATGCGCTTCGCGTGATCCATCTGTGCCCAATCGCACCAGCAGCCAGGCCAGGCCGATCGACACCCCGAGAAACGCCGCGGCGATCAGCAGCAGGGCGGGGGTGCCCAGCGGCTCGGCCAGACGCGCGGCAAGCCACGGGCCGAAGATCGCGCCCAGGGTGCCGCCGACCGCGATCAGCGCGAACAGGCGCTTGCTCTGGTCGCTGCTGAAGCGATCGGCGAGCAAGGCCCAGAACACCATCGTCACGAACAGGTTGAAGACGCTGAACCAGACGTAGAACACCTGCCCGCTGCGCGCACCGATCGCGCCGGGCGCGAACACCAGCAGGGCCCAGAAGCCGATCAGGCTCAACGCGAAAAAGGCATACGTCGCCGAGATGAAGTGCAGCCGCCGCAAGCGCGCGACCAGCCAGCCGAACACCGGATTGACCAGCAGCGTGACGATGGCGGTACCGACGAACAGCCAGCGCACGCTGTCGAGGCCGCGCTCCATGCCCAGCGCATCGCGCGCCGGCCGCAGCAGCATCAGCGCGGTCAGGATGCAGAAGAAGAACAGCCCCGCGACGAGGACTGGCGCCGTTTCGCCACGGCGCAGGTTGAACAGGTCGGCAATCCTGTCGGACATCGCAGGGCAGGGGCTCAGCGCAGCCGCGCCGCGACCGCGTCCCAGTTCACCAGGTGCCAGAACGCATCGAGATACCGCCTGCGGTTGTCGCGATAGTCGAGATACCAGGCGTGCTCCCAGAGCGAGATGGCGAGCAGCGGTGTATCCTGTCCGGTGATCGGTGTGGCGGCATTGGCGGTGGCCGCCAGAGCCAGCCGCCCATCGGGACGCTGCAGCAGCCAGACCCAGCCTGCGCCGAACATCGACAGGGCCAGCGCGTCGAAACGCGTGCGGAACGTCGTGACGTCACCGAATTGCCGCACGATCGTCTCTGCAAGCCGGCCCTTCGGCTCGCCGCCGCCCCCTGCCGCCGCGGGCTTGAGCGAATGCCAGTAGAAGCTGTTGTTCCAGGCCTGGGCGGCGTGGTCGAACGCCGCGCCCTGTGCCTTGCGCACGATGACCTCCAGCGCTTCGTCGGCGAGCTCGGTGCCGGCGAGCAGCGCGTTGACGCGCTCGATGTGCCCGCGTTGCAGATGGCCGTGGTGCTGGTCGAGCGTGTCGCCGGACAGATGCGGCTCCAGCGCGGTGCGGTCGTAGGGCAGTGCGGCAAGTTCGAGAGGCATTGGCCGGCGGTCCGGTGGCGGTGGCGACGACGCGATAGAATGCACCAATTCCGAAACCCGATCCCCGCAGGCGATGTCCGGTGGCGGGATCACGCAGGAGCACCGTGTGTCCATCCTCGAACGCATCCAGGCCGAAATCGACGGTCATGCCATCGTGCTGTTCATGAAGGGTACGCCCCGGTTTCCGATGTGTGGCTTCTCCAGCCGCACGGTCGCTGCGCTGCAGGATGCGGGCGCGCGGGGATATCGCACCATCAATGTGCTCGAGGAGCCGGAGATCCGCGCGAACCTGCCGCGCTTCTCGAACTGGCCCACGTTCCCGCAGCTGTTCATCCACGGCGAACTGATCGGCGGTTGCGACATCACGCTCGAACTGCACGAGTCGGGCGAGCTCTCGCGCATGGTGGCCGAGGTGCTGGAGGCGTGAGCGACGGCGTGTCGGGGGAGGGCGACGGTCTGCTGGCCGGGCGCGTCGTGCTGGTCGTGGGCGCCACGGGTGGGCTGGGCGAGGCCGCATCGCTGGCCTGCGCCGCCGCCGGTGCCCGTCTGGTGCTGCTGGGCCGGCGCGTGCCCCGTCTCAACCGTCTGCACGACCGGATCGAGGCGGCGGCCACCGCGCCCGCCCTGTATCCGCTGGATCTGGAAGGCGCGACGCCGGACGACTATGCCGAGCTCGCATCCCGGCTCGAAACCGGCTTCGGACGCCTCGACGGCATCCTGCATGTCGCTGCCGCGTTCGACGGCCTGACGCCGCTCGAACTGACCGCGCCGGACACGTTTGCCCGCGCGCTGCACGTCAATCTCACTGCGCGCTGGTGGCTCACCCAGGCCTGCCTGCCACTGCTGCGGCGCTCTGCGGATGCGGCCGTGGTATTCGCGATCGATGATCCCGCACGCACCGGCGCCGCCTACTGGGGCGGCTACGGGCTGGCCCAGGCGGCGCTCGGGAGCCTGGTCGGCATGCTGCAGGCCGAACTGGGCGACGGGCCTGTCCGCGTGACCGGCCTGCTGCCGCCGCCGATGCGGACACCGCTACGGGCCAAGGCGCATGTCGAGGCCGAAGATCGTGTCGCGCGGTCACCGGTCGACGTGGCTGCCCACTGTGTCGAACTGCTGTCGCCGGCCGGTGCGCTACATCGCGGCCAACTCCGCGCGGCCGACGGAGCGCTGCGCGCATGACCATCGCCTCGGCTGCGCTGCTGCTGTTCCTGATCCTCGATCCGCTGGGCAACATTCCGGTGTTCCTGAGCATGCTGCGGCGGCTCACCCCGCAGCGCCAGCGCATCGTGCTGGCCCGCGAGCTGCTGATCGCGCTGGTCGTGCTGATGCTGTTTCTCTGGGCCGGCAAGTACGCGCTCGAGGTCATGCACCTGCGCCAGGAATCGGTCGCGATCGCCGGCGGCATCGTGCTGTTCCTGATCGGCATCCGCATGATCTTCCCGCCGCCGGAAGGCCTGATGGGCGAGATCCCCGACGGCGAGCCCTTCATCGTGCCGATGGCGATCCCGCTGGTCGCCGGACCGTCCGGCATGGCGGCGGTGATGCTGATGGGCAGCAACGAACCCGACCGGCTCGGCGAGTGGAGTCTGGCGCTGCTGATCGCCTGGGGCGCCACGGCCGCGATCCTGTTTTCGGCCACTTACCTCTACAAACTGCTCGGTGCGCGTGCCCTGACCGCGATCGAGCGGCTGATGGGCATGCTGCTCGTCGCGATCTCCGTCCAGATGCTGCTCGATGGTCTGGTCAGCTACCTCAGGGCCGGTCTTGCACCCATGTGAGCACGGCGTGACCACAGTGCGACAAGGACTTACGCGTCTTTGTTACTGCTGGGCATAAAACCCAACGGGGTCAGTGGTTTGCGCCTGTCCGCGGCTGTCATGGCACTGTCACTTCCGTTGGTTACCGTGTTAACCTGTTGTTAACCACGGCGCTTCGCCCGCGCGCTGTGGCGGGGCCCCCATTCTTGTTCGAAGACCTGACCGTCGCTCGCCATCCGGCTTGCGCCGACATCCACGCATCGAGGCTATAGACCCATGAACCACACGCATCGCGCCCGACTCTCCAAGCTGTCGCTCGGCCTGATCGTCGCCCTTGCAGCCGCTCCTGCGTTCGCGCAGAGCACGTCCGCCGGTGTTGCCGGCCAGGTGACTGGCGCCGGTGGCGCACCCGTGACCGGCGCGGATGTGACCATCGTGCACACCGAGTCGGGCACCGTCAGCCGTGCCACGACCGATGCGAGCGGCCGCTACAACGCCCGTGGCCTGCGTGTGGGTGGTCCGTACACCATCACCGTCACCAAGCCGGGTGAAGGCACGCGTACTGAAGACAACGTTTATCTGAACCTCAATCAGGTCAACACCGTCAATTCCTCGCTCACTGGCGACCTCACCACGCTCGAGCGCGTGACCGCGACCGCGATCGGTGGTGGTTCCGAGGTGTTCAGCTCGACCAAGATCGGCACTGGCAGCAACGTGACCCGCGAGGTGATCGAATCGCTGCCGTCGGCCAACCACAACATCCAGGATTACATCCGCCTCGATCCGCGCATTTCGCAGGTGTCCAAGGCGGACGGTGCGATCTCCGCCGGTGGCCAGAACACCCGCTACAACGTGATCCGCATCGACGGTCTGTCGGTCAGCGATCCGTTCGGTCTGGAAGCCAACAACCTGCCGACCGAGCGTCAGCCGGTCTCCATGGCAGCGATCCAAGAGATCAACATCGACCTGGCCAACTACGACACTACGATCACCGGCGGCACCGGTGCGGTCGTGAACGTGGTGACCAAGTCGGGCACCAACGAGTTCTCCGGCGAAGTCTATGGCAGCTACCGCGACGGCGACTGGGTGCGCGAGAACCTGCGCGACATCGAGTTCAACGGCTTCGACAGCGAGAAGACCTACGGCGCCGCTTTCGGTGGCCCGCTGATCAAGGATCGCCTGTTCTTCTTCGCCAACTACGAGAAGAACACCCGCAGTGCACCGGGCGTCAGCATCGGCGGCACCCCGCTGGCCGCTGGCCGCATCACCGACGCCAACATTGCGCGCGCGCAGCAGATCGCCACCGGCTACGGTCTGCAGGCGGGTGCATTCGACCAGGTCGCCAGCCGCACCGAACTTGAAGAGTACGCGCTCAAGCTCGACTGGAACATCAACGAGAACCACCGCGCGATGCTGCGCTACTCGAACTTCGACCAAGCCCAGCCGCGCTTCCCGCAGATCACCAACTCCGCAGTGTCGCTCAGCAGCTTCTGGTATGACCAGGAGAAGACCTTCAAGAGCTGGGCCGGCGAACTGTTCAGCGACTGGACCGACTCGTTCACCACCGAGTTCCGCGTCTCCAAGCGCGATTACACCTCGGTGCGCAATCCCTATACGCGCGCACCGCAGATCCGAGTTCGGGTGGGCAACGACTCGATTTACTTCGGTACCGAGCAGAACACGCACACCAATGTCTTGGAAACGAGCCAGTGGAGTTCGTCGCTTGCCGGCTATTTCTATGCGGGCGATCACACCCTGAAGTTCGGTGCCGACTACGAATACAACGACGTTTACAACTTCTACGGCCGCAATCTTTTTGGTGCGTACGATTTCGGCAGCCTCGACGATTTCGAGAATGGCAGGCCGCGCGAGTACGTTGTTCGTGTTCCGACTGGTCCCGGCAGCGTTCCTGCCCAGTACAAGACCCAGAATCTCGGTCTGTTTGTCCAAGACACCTGGGCCGTCAATTACAACCTCACCTTGACCTACGGCCTGCGGTGGGACCGCCCGAGCTGGAGCGCGCAACAGGTGTACCAGCCGCGCATCATGCAGCTGTATGGCGTCGACAACACCGTTACCGCCGGCCAGAGCCTGCTGCAGCCACGCGTGGGCTTCAATTACACCTTCGACAGTGAGCGTCCGACGCAGCTGCGTGGTGGCTTCGGTCTGTTCCAGGGCGCCGCACCCAACGTGTGGCTCTCGGGCGTCTACTCCAACAACGGCGCCAACTATCTCGAGTACACCCAAAGGAACGCGACGAGTCGGATTCTGAACCCGGGTGTCGATCCCGATAATCCCTACATTCCTACAAGCGGCGCCGGCCGTTTGAATGTGGATGTCTTGGAGCCTGGCTTCCGTCAGCCTTCTTCTTGGAAGGCAAACCTGGCGTTCGATCACGAACTGCCGTGGTACGGCGTGGTGGCGTCAGCCGAGTACCTCTATACCAAGGTCAAGGATGCGGTGTACTTCGAGCGTCTTGACGTCGGTTCGCCGACGTTCGTTTCGCAGCAAGATGGCCGTGAGATCTACTGGAATGCGGCAGGACGCAACCCGCTGCTGGCTGGGTCGACGGGCATTCAGGACGGATCGAACGGTGCGCTCAATCGTGCCACTCGTCCATCCGATATCGGTGACGTACTGATCGGTCGCAACACCAGCAGCGGCTACAGCTCGCAGGCGACTTTCTCGCTGCAGAAGCCGTTCAATGATGGCGACTGGAACTGGTCGCTGGCCTACACTTACACCGAGGCCAACGAAGTCAGCCCGCTTAGCAGCTCGCAGAACACCTCGAACTGGAACGGTACGTTGGCCTTGGACGCGAACGATCCGGTCAGTTATGGCTCGCGCTATGCCATCAAGGATCGTTTCAGCGCGATCGTCTCGTGGCAGCACGCCTTCTTCGGCGACTACAAGACCAAGGTCTCGACGTTCTATGAAGGCCGTTCGGGCCGCCCGTACAGCCTGGTGTACTTCAACGACATCAACGGCGACGGCGCTGCCACCAACGACCTGTTCTACGTGCCGGCCGGCCCTGGCGATGTGCTGTGGACCGGTGGTGCGGCGATGGAGCGGGCGTTCTTCGAGTGGCTCGACCAGAACCCGGAGTACAAGAGCTACCAGGGCGGCGTCGCGCCGGCCAACGCGTTCCGCGCGAAGTGGGTCAACAGCTTCGATGTGCGCATCAGCCAGGAACTCCCGGGTTTCTTCCAGGGCCACCGCAGCGAGATCGCGCTCGATATCTTCAATATCGGCAACCTGATCAACAAAGATTGGGGGTTGATCGAGGATTATGGCTTCAACTCGACCCAGCGCATCGCCAACTATGCTGGTATCGATCCGACCACCGGCAAGTACGTCTACAACTTCAGCAATGCAGGCAACCGACGTCCAGACAGCGCCAGCATCCAGGAAAACAACAACGACAAGGGCAATACCGCGGTCAGCCGCTGGTCGGCGATGTTGAGCTTCCGCTACAAGTTCTGATCCCCGGATCGAACGCGTGACACGAAACGGCCGGGGAAACCCGGCCGTTTTCTTATGTGCAGGGTCCTGCGCTACAGTGCCGCACCCCTATGAAAAGCGAAGAAGAATGAGTAACGAGAACAGGGCGGCGACGGCGCTGCCCACGGTGAATGCCTATGTGTATCCCCGCGGTGGCCTGGACGTGCTGTCCCGCGACGAAGTCGCCCGCCTGAAGGACGCGTCTACCGGCGGCATGCACGATCTGCTGCGCCGCTGTGCGTTGGCCGTGCTGACCAGCGGCAGCGCCTCCGACGACCCGCGTGCGGCCCAGGAGCTGTACCCCGACTTCGAGATCCAGGTGCTGCAGCAGGATCGCGGCATCCGGATCGAGCTGACCAATGCGCCGGCGATGGCCTTCGTCGATGGCCAGATCATCCGCGGCGTCGCCGAGCTGCTGTTCGCGGTCGTGCGCGACCTGGCCTACACCGCCATCGAACTTGGGCCGGAGTACGCGACCGATCTCGAGACTTCGTCCGGGATCACCAACGCGGTGTTCGGTCTGTTGCGCAATGCGCGCCTGCTGCAGCCGGGCGACCCGAACATGGTGGTCTGCTGGGGCGGTCACTCGATCAACCGCGTCGAGTACGACTACACCAAGCTGGTCGGCTACGAGCTCGGCCTGCGTGGCATGGACATCTGCACCGGCTGCGGCCCGGGTGCGATGAAGGGCCCGATGAAGGGCGCCAATGTCGCCCACGCCAAGCAGCGCCAGTATCCGGCGCGCTACATCGGCATCACCGAGCCGGGCATCATCGCCGCCGAATCGCCGAACCCGATCGTCAACCAGCTGGTGATCATGCCGGACATCGAGAAGCGTCTCGAATCGTTCGTGCGCCTCGGTCACGGCATCATCGTGTTCCCCGGTGGTGTGGGCACGGCGGAGGAGATTCTGTATCTGCTCGGCCTGCTGCTGCAGGAAGAGAACCGCGAGATCCCGTTCCCTTTCATCCTCACCGGTCCGACCGCGTCGGCGCCGTACTTCGAGCAGATCGACCAGTTCATCCGCCTGACCCTGGGCGAAGAAGCCGCCTCCCGCTACGAGATCATCGTCGCCGATCCCGAACAGGTCGCGCGTCGTATGGCGGCCGGCATCCGCAAGGTCAAGGAATACCGGGTCGGCCACAAGGACTCGTTCTATTTCAACTGGTCGCTGTCGATCCCGCTCGACCTCCAGCAACCCTTCGTGCCCACCCACGAGGCCATGGCCTCACTCGATCTGCATCACGGCCGCGATGCACACGCACTCGCCGCCGATCTGCGTCGCGCGTTCTCGGGCATCGTCGCGGGCAACGTCAAGGAAGACGGCATGCGACGGGTAGAGGAATTCGGCCCGTTCCGCATCAATGGCGACCGCGACATCATGCAGTCGCTCGACGCATTGCTGCGCGCGTTCGTCGACCAACGGCGCATGAAGATCGCCGGTGATTACAGGCCTTGTTACGAGGTGGTGGCCTGAGCGAAGCAGACCGACCAGGCGCACCGGCTACGGGGCCGGGACGCCTGCTCGGATCTGTCGTGGCTGCGCAAAGGGAACCGAAAGCTCGGCGACGTATTCGTCGTGCTCCACGCGCGTGGCAAGGCTCCCTTCTCCACCCGTAAAGGCCTCTATCCGGCCGGAGACCGCCTCCAGGCCGATTCCATGTCCTGCGGACGCGGCTGACCCACACGCCCTGTTGCGGACAACGATCATCACAGCGTCGTCGGTCCGGCGGGCGCTGATGGAGATGTGACCACCCTGCATCTGCGGCTCGATGCCATGTTTCACCGCGTTTTCGACCAGCGGTTGGATGGAGAGCGGGGGCAGCTCGACCGGGAGGCCTTCGATGTCGCCCGGGATGTTCCAGCGGACCTCCAGTCGGTGGCCGAATCGAAGCTGCTCGATCTCAAGATATCGCCTGGTGAGGGCGAGCTCTTCTTCGAGCACGACTGTATCGGCGTCCGAGATGGCTGCGCGGAACAGATCGGATAACGCGAGGAGGAGTTGTTCGGCGGCGTCGGGGCGGTCGTGGACCAGCGCAATGCCGGTATTGATCGTGTTGAACAGGAAGTGGGGGCGGATCCGGGCCTGCAAGGCTTCCAGATCCGCCTGCTTGGCGCGGAGTGTGAGCTGGTGCGTATTCCACTGGGCGTGGAACGCCACCAGTGCGATCAATCCAACGGTCAGGGCGATACCGGTCAGCTGCCAGGTCAAGCTCAGCCAGCGGCGGTCCGGCACCGGCCACAGGTCCCCCAGCGCCAGCCAGCCCAGCCAGCACACCAGCCACGTACTCAGTAGCAGCGCCGCAAGACCGAGCTGGGCGATGCGGGGCGGCGAGAGTCGTGAGAGCCAGCTCCGGCACAGGTACAGGACGCCGAACGAGATGAGGATGATCCACTGCGTAGCGAAAGCGGCGACGGCAAAGTAGATCAAGCGGTCCCCCGATACACCAGGCGCGATGGCAAGGATGCCAGCCAGCGCAAGCCCCACCATCACGGTGCGGATGAGGCTCTTGGCCTGCCAGAGCGTGTCGAGCGGATGGATGGAAGGGCGGCTGGAGGGCATGGGCATAAGCAGACTCGTGACCTGATGCGATGGCGTCGGGCGCGGGCGGGAGGCACAACGCCATCCATGCGGCAGATCCTACCGTTTGTCCCGAAACAGCTGGAGCACGTCTCGCCAGGCCTCTAAGGTGAATGTCTGCCAAGGGGAGGGGGCTATGCGGTCTGATTTGTACCGGTGTTTCACGGTGAGCGGTCGGTCGGCGCAGAGGGGGTTCTCGCTGATCGAACTGGCCGTGGCGGTTGCCGTCGTTGGCATTCTCGCGGCGATCGCCTACCCCGCGTTTACTTCGATCATCAATGCCGGCCGATTGAACACACATGCCGAGGATCTGGCCGCATCACTGCAGCTGGCACGTAGCGAGGCGATTGCCCGCAATGCACGTGTATCGGTGTGCGGCAGTCAAGATGGGGCGACATGTGGCGGCACGTGGAATCACTGGCTCACAGTTCTGGATGCGAACAATTCCGTTCTGCGTGCGCACGCAGTTGTACCGCCGGTACGGGTGACCTCGGGCGTGGAGCGCGTGACGTATGCGCCGGATGGGTTGGTGGTCACTGCCGTCAACAGTGCGATGACCGTCTGCATTCCGACAGCGAGCCCGCCCGAGAACCAGCGCAATGTGAGCCTCGCCTCGGCATCGCGCATCTCCATCGAAAGAGCCAATGGCGGGGGTGCCTGCCCGTGACAGGAATCCGGACGATGCGAACCGTGTGGAAACACTCCAGTCAGGGGCGTCTGACGAGGCAACAGAGTGGTGTCAGCCTGATCGAAGTGATGGTGTCCGTGCTGGTACTGGCGGTGGCACTGCTCGGCATCGGGGCGATGCAGGCAACGGCGTTGCGCAATGGTCAGAGCTCGCTCGAACGGAGTCAGGTCGTGGCGTTTTCCTACTCCATTCTCGACTCGATGCGCGCCAACCGTGCTGCAGCGCTCAATGGCGAGTACAACCTGGCCGCCATGGAGTGCAGCATTCCCACCGGCACGAGCCTGGCGCAGACGGATCTGGCCCGCTGGATCACGTCACTGAAGCGAGCCATGGTAGGGGCGGACGTTGACCCCGCTAGCGACACAACCACTTGTGCGCAGGTGGCGTGTGCCGCTGGCGTCTGTACGGTCACCGTCCAGTGGGATGACACGAGAGGACGCGCCACCAATGCGTCGGCCACTGGCGCCGAGCGTGTCGAGGGTGGTGCGCAGCGGCAGGTTCAGACGGTAACCACACTATGAGTGCCTTCCGTTCTCCTTTCGCCTCCCGTGCAGTGATGCGGGGCATGTCGCTGATCGAACTGATGGTCGCGATGGTGATAGGTCTGGTTGTCCTGGGCGCAGTGACAGGCATCTTCCTGTCCAGCCAACAAGCCTACCGCGCGACCGAGGGGCTGGGGCGGGCCCAGGAAAGCGTGCAGTTCGGATTTGAACTCATGGCCCGCGACTTGCGTGAAGCGGGCGGGAATCCGTGCGATGTCAACCTGCCACTTGCAAACGTCGCGGATTCGACCGGTGCCAACTGGTGGACGAACTGGACGCAACCCTTGCGTGGAATTGCTGACGCCACCGAGGTGGGAGGAGTGGCGGAAAGCAATGCGGTCCAGATTCTTTCGATGGGAGATGCACTTGCCAATGTGACGTCCCAAACGGGCACCGTATTCACCGTCGACAACGCAGGTCTGTTCCAGAACAACGATGTATTGATGGTCTGCGACATGCGGCAACTGGCTGTCTTCCGGGCGATCATCGTGCCGGCGAGCAACACGATCGATCACGCACACACCGGCAACTGCAGTAACAGCCTGAATGTCCTTCCGGCACCCTGTGATTCCGATGCACCGACTTATCTGTATGGCGCGAACTCTGTCATCAGTAGATTGAGCGGTGTGCGGTGGTTCGTTGCAGAGAACGGCAGGGGCGACGGGCGTTCCCTGTTCCGTGTACTCAATGGCGGGGCGCGAGAGGAAATGGTGGAAGGTGTCCAGGATATGCGGATCCAGTATCTGCAGGGTGCTGACTCGGGAGGATATGTCGATGCGGGCGGCATCACGAACTGGCAGGCGGTGACTTCAATGCGCATTTCCCTGTCAACACGAAGCGAAGCCAATGTGGGCAGCACCGACAACAGCCGGATCGTCCGTAACTTCGAGCACGTTGTGAATGTGAGGAACCGTACGCCATGAACCAGCAGACGCGATTCACGCCCGGACCGCAGAAGCAAAGCGGCATCAGTCTGGTTGTCGTACTGATCGTGCTGGTGGTCATGACCCTGGTGGGATTGGCGGCCATCCGCGGCACCGTCCTGCGTGAGCGCATGAGCTCCAACATGTATGACCGAAGTCTCGCGTTCCAGTCTGCGGAATCAGCGCTGCGCGAAGCGGAGGCAGCGGTGCGGCAGGCTGTGCTCACGGGAACGCCGATTGGAATCGACTGCAGCGCCGCCGGTGCATCTTGTCCGATTCCACCGTCCAATACCTACACCGGTGGCGGCTCGGAGTGGGTCACTACGACAACTGCGCCGCCATCGCTCGCAGCCGGAAGATCGCAGTACTACATCCAGTTCCTCGGGCAGCGTGACAGCACCGATGAGCTGAACCTTGGGTTCAGTGCAGGTGCCAACCAGTATGGCGGGGGCGGTGGAGTGCCGCTGGAGTCTTTTTACCGCGTCATAGCGCGTAGTCATGATCCAGCAGGCACAGCTGATCGTTCGGTGGTTGTACTCCACTCCAATATTGCTATCAAGTAGCGCAGTCAGAGTATTCCGGAAAACGCCATGAACGCAGCTAAATTCAACGAAAATACTCGTCGGGTCTCTTTCAGGGGGCGTGCAGCGGCTTTCACAGTGGGTGTACTTGCCGCGCTGAGTTCAGTGTCTGCAGTTTCTGTAGAAATCGAACAGCGACCGCTGTATCTGGGCAGCGATGTGCCTGGTAATCTGGCGCTGGTGCCATCGGTAGAATTTCCCACGGTAATCAGTGCTGCTAACCTACAGACGAATTATACGTCTGCAATAAACGCAGTGGGATATTTCGACCCCGCTAAGTGCTATGAATATGCCTTTAAAGGGAGTGAGCCGGAACATCATTTTTATCCGGTCGGTCGGGCTGTTAACAAGGTGTGTAGCGGCCCCTATTGGAGTGGCAACTTCCTGAATTGGGCAGCGACACAAACGATCGATCCTTTTCGATCTGCGTTAACCGGCGGTTACCGCGTCAGGGACACAGAAGGGGAAACATGGCTGGAAAAGGCATTTGCGGATGCCGGGCAGGGCAGTACTAGCAACTTCGAGCATAGATCGGTCACCAATGTAGGGCAGGTTGGTGGCGCTACGCCGGTTCCTTGGTCAAGCATTTACATGCGCATTTTGCACCTCGGAAACAAGATGTGGTTCGCTTCGGATTTGGTTCCAGGAGTTTTTGCTAGAGGAATCGTTATTCAGCCAGCGCCTTATTCCTTGACACTTTCTCCGGTCACCTACGGTAGTCGAGCTTGCTCCGCCGGAGAAGTAAATTGCGTGCCGAGGTGTTTGGGGGGGCGGCCTAGATTGCTCGATCGAGACAATCAGCTTCGCTGCTACCCAAATAACAACGAAAATAATTTTGAGCTTCCGACCTACCGGGTGATTGGAAACATCTATCAAGTTAGTGTGCGCGTGAAAGTGTGTGATGCAGGTGTCGGCTTGGAGCCGAACTGCGTTTCTTACCCGAGTGGATATTACAAGCCTGAAGGCCTGATCCAGGAATATTCGGATAAGATTACCTACAGTGCCTTCAGCTATCAAAATGTGAACGGAGATCGGCTGGATGGAGGCGTTCTGCGCGCCAACCAGAAGTTTGTTGGTCCGCTGACGTATTATCCGGAAGAAGGTCAACGGAGCAACCCAGCACGTGAATGGGATCCTGTGACTGGGCAGCAGTACGACAACCCTGATTATGCTGATGCTGCTGCAACCGCTCTGCGTGTGTCTCAGGGAGGAGGATGTACGCTTCCTGGTGGTTGCACTATTCGGAATAGTGGCGTCATAAATTACATTAACAAGTTCGGGCAGATGAACACCGGGAAGGCGGTGAAGAGCCAGGATAACGTGAGTGAGCTGTATTACGCCGCGGTGCGGTATTTCAAGAATCTCGTGGATGTCGAGGCTTACTCTGCTCTGCAAGGAAATGCGAATGAGCGTTACCAGCGTGCAGATGGGTTTCCCATAATTACCGACTGGGATCATGAGGTGGACGGCGTCAGGGTTCGCGATCCTATCCGCTATCAGTGCCAGACGAATGTCATTCTCGGCATCGGCGATACAAACACGTGGGATGACAAAAATCTGCCGAGCGCGTCCCAGACGTCGTCGGCAAGAGAGCCGACAAAACCGGTTGAAGTCCGCGAAGATAAAACGGTCGACGTTGTCGAGATGATGACGAAAATCTTCCGGATGGAAATGGGGTGGACGGAGGCCGTGGCGCGTCAGCGCGCGCTTCGGGATCATTTCAATAATGATGGTCACAAGAACTCTGCGTTCATTGCCGCGCTGGCCTACGACTCGCACACTCGAGATATTCGTCCGCAGACAAGACCGAATGGCTTCAGCGGGATGCAGACAATTTCCACGCACTGGGTGGATGTCATCGAAGGTCGTACCGACGAAAATTACAAGACTCCAGAGACCAATCAGTACTATCTGGCTACCAAATATGGCGGCTTCACCGTTCCGGAGGGTTACAACCCTGACACTCGAGCCCAACCCTTGGAGGACGCTTGGTGGACGACACCGGGTGATGTCACTCCTAGGTTCAAACGTCCGAAGAATTTCTACGCTGCGGCAGATGCGACACGTATGATTGCCAGTCTGAGGCTGGCATTCCAGAATATTCTCGATGAAATGCAGGGGTCAGCAAGTTCGTTTGCGAGCAATACGACCCGACTGGAGGCTGGTGCAAAGAGCTATCAGGCACAGTTCAGAACGGGGCAGAACAACGAGTGGAGTGGTGAACTCAACGCATATGACGTAAGCCTATCTACGGGGGCGTTGACACTGGCGTGGTCTGCCTCCAGCAACTTTCCGGTATGGGGCCCAACCAATAGCGCACCAGATGCTCGGAAGATATTCTTCAATGGTGGTGGCGAGCTAGAGCCGTTCGAAGGAGCGGTCCTTGGTATGAGCCGCGCCGAGGTGGAGTATCTGCGTGGCGATCGCTCGGGTGAAGAAAGCCGTGGTGGGGTGTTCCGGAATCGCGCCGGGGTGCTCGGAGATATCGTCAATTCGCAGCCTACGTTCGTAGGCGTTCCAAACAGTCGTTTGTTTGCCGGGCAGAATTTTCCGGGTGCGGCTCAGTATGCCGCGTTCGCTGCAGCACACGGGTCGCGCACCCCCGTCATCTATGTAGGCGCCAACGACGGCATGTTGCATGCATTCAATGCGACGACTGGCAGGGAGCTATTTGCGTTTGTTCCCACGGAAGGCGCAGCTAAGCTTCACGGTGAAGGCGGATATACCGACCCCGATTATGAGCATGCATATACGGTCGACGGATCGTTGACTGCTGCAGACTGGTACAACGGTACCGGGTGGCGAACAGTGGTCGTCGGGACGATGGGGCGAGGTGGGAAGAGTGCTTTCGCGCTAGACGTTACCGATCCTGCGTCACCTTCGCTGCTATGGGAAGTGGACGCCGCAGCGCTGGGCAACAATCTCGGCCAGCCGATCGTCGCCCAGGTATCGAGCGGAGAGTGGCGGGTTTTGCTTGGAAATGGTCCCAACAGTTCAGACGGCGTTGCGAGGCTCATTTCAATCGATATCGGTACAGGCGCGGTTGCCTCGGTCTCCACTGGGGCAGGTGGCGGCAATGGCCTGTCGGGTATCAACGCATGGTCTACAGAGGGCAATGGCATCTTTGATGCCGCTTACGCGGGTGACCTGAAGGGCAACCTTTGGAAGTTCGATCTGGCTGCTGGCACTTCCAGCTTGCTCTTTGCTGCGGGTGAGTCGAAGCCGATTACCGCAACGCCTCTGGTTGCGCGGAACCCGCGCACGTTGCAGACCTGGGTATTTCTAGGCACTGGCCGCTATCTGAATTCCGCAGACGTCTCGAACAAGGACGTCCAGAGTTGGTACGGCCTAATCGACAAAGGTGCCACGATCACCAGCGGCTTGCGCAGCGTCGGAATTCAGGCTGAAGGCGTAGTCGCTGGGCGTGATGTACGCGTCATCGACGAGGTCGGCAGTCCTGGTACGAACGGGTGGGTGATGGACCTTGTTCCTCCAGACGGCGTAGCTCGGGGTGAGCGCATGGTTGTCCCGAACTTCTTCCAGGGCCTCACCCTCATCGGCACTACCCGGATTCCGGACGCAAACGACGTCTGCAGCCCCAGTGGCAAGGGCTTCACGATGGCAATCGATCCTTTTACAGGAGGGCGACTGTCGGGGAATTTCTTCGATGTCACGGGTGATGGAAAGGTGGACGCAAAGGACATGTTGAATGGCGTTCCGGTGTCCGGAATCGGCTACGACAGCAGCCCGAGCAATCCGATCTTCCTCGGCGACATCATGTACACAAGCCTGGATGACGGCACCAGTGCGGTCGTCCAGACCAATGCTTCAGGAGACGACCTCAGGCGAGTGTCCTGGCGCGAGCTGATCAGGAACTGATGACATGCAGAAGCCCTGTTCCAGAAAGCCCAGCTTCCGCGTCCACAAGCCGGGTGGATTCACCTTGGTCGAGCTGATGATCGTCGTCGCCATCATCGGCATCCTGGCTGCGATCGCCTATCCGGCGTACATGCAGTACCTGGTCAAGTCGCGTCGGACGGCTGTCACATCGTGTCTGCAGGAACATGCGCAGCTCATGGAGCGTTACTACACGACGCGCATGACATACGTGGGGGCACCGGCTCCGACTTGTGACCCGGCTCTGGCTGATTTCTACACCGTCAGTTTCGTGGCAACCCCCGTCGCGCGGCAGTTCGCGGTTCAGGCCGCGCCGACGAACCGGCAGCCGGACGCGACATGTGGCACCTTGACGGTCAACCAGCAGGGCGCCAGGACGCCGTCGACTGCCGGGTGCTGGTGAACGAAAAGCAATTGGTTTTGCCAAAAAAAAGCCGCGACTGAGTCGCGGCTTTTTTGAATCTGGCGCCCGAAGTTGGACTCGAACCAACGACCCCCTGATTAACAGTCACGGTCTCATGTGTTGTACGAAGATGGACCACCTGATCTGATGGCGGCAAGAGACTGATCCAATTGCGTTTTATTGGCCCCATGCTCCAGACTATGTTTACCGGAGATGGACCAAGTAGTCCCCACGCTGGCCCCACAGTGGCCCCACGCGGTCTCTCGGCTCCATCCAGAGAGACGAGCAATGCCCCAATACAAGTTGACCAAGAACTTCTGCGACGCCAAGCAGGCGCCCGCAGTGGACGGCGTGCTGCCGCCCGGCGAGTACAGCGATTCGGAGCTGCGTGGATTCCAGCTTCGTGTCCTAGCCAGCGGCAAGAAGCAATTCGTCATCCGATATCGGGTGCCCGGACGGAGAGCACGCCTCACCCTCGGTGACTACGGCGTCCTGACCGCCGATCTAGCCCGCAAACTCGCCCAGCAGAAGCTGGCGGAGGTCACGATGGGAGCAGACCCGTCCACGGCCAAGGCTGAGGCGAGGAGGGCGTGGTCGGTGCGGCGGCTTGTCGAGCACTACCGCCAAGAGGTCCTGCCGAAGCGCAAGTCCGCGACGCGAGAAGGCTACGAGCGCTACTTGAGGGACACCATCTTGCCGGCGCTGGGAACCAAGGAAGCTGCGAAGGTCTCGCATACAGACATCGTGAACATGTTTCGAGGCGCGGAGCGAGCGGCGCGGAGCCTCAACACGGACGGCACGACCAAGAATACGGGTGCCACCACCGCGAACCGCGTCCTGGCAACAGCCTCAACATTGTTCGCGGAGGCCATCGCCCAAGGCATCCGTACGGATAACCCCTGCTCGTCGGTGAAGCGCAACCCCGAGAAGAAGAAGGAGCGTTTCCTAACGCCCCTCGAAACCGCGCGTCTCCTCGCTGCTTGTGATCGGTCCCCGCACCAGCTGTCGGCCAACCTGCTGCGCCTCTTGGTGTTCACGGGTGCTCGCAAGGGCGAAACGATGCGTGCGAGATGGGATCAGTTCGATCTAGTCGGCGCGGTCTGGAGCAAGCCCAGCCACGAAACCAAACAGAATCGGCTGCATGTGATTACTTTGATGCCTCAGGCGGTAGCTCTGCTGAAGGAAATGAAGGCCCAAAACGAGGGCGGTGCCACATCCGAGTGGCTGTTTCCGGGGCAGAAACCGGGAAGCCCCATTGCCAGCCCGAAGCGGAGCATCACTGCAATTTTTGAGGATGCCGGCCTTCTCGATGATGACGCGCCGAGGGAGCTTCGCGTCTCTCCGCATGTCCTGCGGCATAGCTTCGCCACGCAGGCGATCTCGCAGGGTGGCAGCCTTGCAGTCGTCGGCAAGGCGCTTGGCCATACGCAGGCCTCCACAACGAATCGCTACGCGCACGCTGAACACAATCCGATGCGTCAGATCGGCAACCTAGTCGGCGACGGTATCAGGGAAGCGCAGGAGCAATTGCGCCAGTTGGAAGCGGAGGCGGCGGCGCTTGCGGCGGCAGCGGGAGACAACGTGGTGCCGATGCCGCTGCGCAAGGCGGGCTGAGAATTCTTTCCATCCATCCGCGCCTATCTGTCTTTTTGCGAAGCGGCGCGACCACTTCGGCTGTGTCCATGACAAAGCGAAAAGACACTAGGGCTGTCCTGAAACTGGAGATGCACAAGCTCGTTGTAGCTCGGTCCGACATCGCGAGTGCCCAACGAGCGTGCGGCCTGATTCTGGAACGGGTCACTGGCCTAGGCCACGAGTTGTACGCCCCACTGTTCAATGCCGCCGTGGTCGCCTACGGGCGTCCCTTCAGCGGCAATAAGGGAACTGGAACTCTCTCCCGTCACTGGAGCGAGTTTGCTGATCAGCGCCTGCGGGTGGCACATAAAAAGCTGATCGACACACGAAACCAGCTTGTCGCCCACAGCGACAGCACCGTGCGATCTATAACCCTCGTGCCGCCGGGTGTCTCTTTTGGCGGCACGGTCAGCGCGAGCATGGCGTTCCGGATCGATGGCTATAGATTCGGTCGGCCGGTGTTTGTGGACATGCACGACACTTGCGGCTTCCAGATCGAACGCATGGGAGCACGAATCGACGAGCTGGTGACGCTTCTCTACGGCGACGTGCAGCTACCCGCGCACGAGTTTCCGCTGACGCTGGACGAAGGTTTGTAACCGGGTGACGGCCGCGGCGTAGGGTGTTTATTTTTTTTCGACCCCATACGCTCAAACTGGCAGCAACGGCCCGGCCTGACCCGCCGGGCATCCTAAGTCCCCGTAATGAATAACTAGAAGCGGACGCCTGTCCTGCGCGGCACGGCGATCTTGTCCCGCTCTGAGCCGACGAGATACGCGACCAGATACAGAGTGGTCGCCTTCGTCGAGGTTGAGTCTTCCGCCGATTCGCCCCAGTTGAGCGCGACGGCACGGGTCGCATACCGCAAGGAAACCCCAAGCGAACTCAGGGTCTCGATATGCGCCTGTAGATCGTCGTGGACATCGAGCTTCTGGACTTCCGTATAGAGGTCCGCGCAGTCGCGAAATTCCCTGAAGTAGTCGGTCAAAGCAGCAAGCTCGACAGCCGCCTCCCGGGCCAGCTCGACCATCGGCTGGATCAAATCCAGCTCGCATTCCTCAGCCAGCTCCGCTAAGCGGCGACCGGTCGTGAGCGGCCGCACCGGCAGGACTAAGTTGTCGTTCTCAAACCTTTCCTGAGCTTCCTTCAGCCCCTCAGGGGTTGGAATCGCAAGTGGCTTGTTAAAGGCGTCGATGTCGTCGAAGCCGAACGCAAGTGCAAGAGAGCGGCGAGTGTCAAAGCTCGCATCCTCCCCCCTCTCCACGCGCTGGACCGTCCGGACGCTGAGGCTGGAAATTTCGGCCAGTTGCTCCTGAGACCACTTCTTTCCACTACGGAACGAGCGGATGCAATGCGCCAGCTCTTCAGCGCTCAGGAGTCGGATGTCGGCGGCAATCTCAGCGGTGTTCATGGCGTCCCCTCAGTGGGCTTTTTGGTGCCTCCAGTCTGGAAGTCGCCGTCCCAGCGGGACACGACAGCACCCCGACAGTACCCCGCACCGATCGCCAAGTCCCCCCATTGAAGGAGGATGGCTGAGAAAGGGTGTCGACCTCCGGTCGATCAGTCGCAGGCCTGGCCCCTGGGGCCTGACTCCCCCAGTGCAACTATGGGTGCGCCTACCGCATGCCGCTCAAGGGCGTGCAGCTGTTCTCTACGCAATACGGGTAGAACCGGACCACCGCGACTCCGCCTCCTATACTCGGACAGACTTATCGGCGAGGGGCAGCAGCTTGGGAACGACCACCACAGTCCATCTAGAGCCTCTGCGCATTGACTCGGGGGCCGTCTCGATCAGTTACACACCGCATAACGACAGGGTGTATCTGTCCGTGCACGAGTCCGATGCCTTTCGCGCTTCCCAGTCGGTATCTCTCGATCCGGAGCACTTAGAGCGATTCAGGGCGCTTCTGGACGAGCTGTCAGAGGTGATCCGCGATGAGAAGGCGAGCCGCCATTTGAGCAGGGCCGGCACCGGAAGCTTCAATACATCTGGAGACTTCGTGCTCGTACCTATCGGAGACGCGGGGCTGTCTCTCCCGCGTACTCTGTTTGAAGAAGTCTCAGCTCTAGTGGCCGATGGTCAAGCTCTCGTTGCCGCGTCCAAGGTCAACAGTGTTTTCCCTTGGATGGCGCTGCCGGGAGCCCGTGCAGTGGCGCAATCCATAGCCGATTTTCAGCGGGCAGTTGGCGACCGCGGCTGAGGAACGGCGAGAGACCGCATCGACGCGTTGAGGCCGTGCGAGGAACACCGCCAAGCTGCTTGAGGCAGGCGCGGAAGGGTATAAACGGTGCGCCTGATCTGTTTGACGGCAACGTGATCGTAATTCCTTCGCGCCAGGTCTCCGAGTCAGCCCGTGGGCCGCGTACTTTGTTCCTCGACTACCTCAAGCTTCCCCTTCAGAGGGACGCCCGTGAAGTCCGAGTGCACGCTCGTCTGCTGGCCGCTGTACGCGTAAGTACCAGCAAAGAAATCCGACGAGGCTGGTAACGCTTCCTCCAAACAAACCGAAGAACGAGAGCCGCCCCATCCACGCAACCTGTTCGAGCAACACATCGATCTTGCTCCTCTCGGATTGGATCTGCGCACTCTTGATTTCAAACGCGTGACTGCGTTCCTTGAGCTTCGTAACATCCTCGCGCAATTTCCCACACTTCGAAATCGTAGCCCGATCCGCGTCCGCCGAGCCGCATGGCCTGTCTGCGTCAAGCCGCTTCACGTCCTCCTCGAGAACCGTCAGGTCGCGGCCGATCTGGTCGTGCTCGATCTCCAACAGCTCCGCCTGCAAAGTGGCGTCAACGATAAGAAGTCTGACCTCATACAACCGATTTGCGGGGAAGTAAAAAGCAACCCCCGCAGCGATCAGGCCTGAGAGTGCCATGAATTTGTAGAGGTTGTCCGTGGGAACAGACGGGAGGTTCATTCTGATACCTCTAGTAAGTTACGGCTGCAGATGCCCAGTTTGCCGCTGCGCCAGTAATCGTACCCAGTAGGCCCCGTAAAGCAGCTTCCATCCCGTCTCTGCCGAGCTAGGGACAAGGAAACGCGTCAGAGAAAGCGAGATATGCGAGCGTAGTGCCGGATTGGTGTAGCGACTGCGGATTGGCCCGCAGATAGCTGACGACGATGCGGACCGCCTGACCATTCTCGATTCCTCCCTCGGGCAGGCATACGTCGCGCTTGACGTTGTGGATCATCTGGTAGATCACGATTGTGTTGGTCATCCCCTGCAAAAAACCGATGCAACTTCCGCCCTCGAATGCGCTGCCCTGAAATCGACCACCATCGAGCGTGCTAATGACACTCCCACACGAGGCGAGAAGATCGTTGCCTGTGGTCAGGCTTGCGGAAACGGGCGAAGGGGCAGATAGGAGCAGGCCGGAAAAAACACAGCCAGCGACGAAGCTCTTGAGCATGGGCACTTGTAATCCTTTACGCGGCGCCGCCACTCCCCGTGGACGGCCCGCTTAAGTTGACCGAACCCCCTTGCAGGAGGCTCCGACCATTATGCTGCACTCGACGGTCCGATAGTTCGGTCTTAGCGTGCGCTGCAGAACAGGGTTTGGGGTGCGCCGAGCATGAAAGAGCCTCCGACGCCCTGACACTGCAGCGCCCTATAGCGCATCGCCAATTCAAGTCCCGAACTGAACCAGAAGCTCGCTGAGGGAGGGCGTCGGCGCTTGCGTCCTGCGGTCGAACAGTCGCCGTCCTGGCAACCCGAAGTGGCCGGACGCCTTCCCTCAGTGATACCGAGGGTGCGCCTGAGGAGACCCGCTCGATATCAAAGGGCGACACTCGGGCCTGTCAGAAAGCCCTGAGTCGACTGTCTCCGCTGGAGAGACCGGGGCGGACCATCCTTCCCTCCATGCTGCCGAGCAACTTCAAATGGCTGGAGACTCCGCGGGTGTGGTGCCTCTGGTGCCCTCCCGGCGGGACACCGATCCATGTCCGCAAGAGGGACGCGGCGATTCTCATTCGCTGGAACGGGTACACCCACCGGGCACGCGCCGCGAGCATTGAGCAGGCGAAGCGTCATGTCGGTAGGTGGGTCGCGGCCCAGCGGACCAAACCGTGGGGAGCTGAGCGCCATCGCGAGCGGCTGCCCGACGCGATACGGTCGCGGCTACTCGACCTCCAGCACGAGGCCGAGCAGGACTTCACTGAGTTCAGTCCCGGCGATGTCGTGTGCGCGGCAGGTGCCCCGAATAAAAGTCGGAGTCTAAGGAGGAACGCCGAGCCGACTGGGCGGGCGGGCATCCCACCGGCCGGGCTTAAAGGAACTGGTATACGCAGCCTCCGCAGGTGACGCCGGGGAGGTTCAACGCTGGGCCACCTAGAAACGCCGTAGCGGCCTACCCGCTCCGCGGTCTCGCGCGCATGGCCTTGCCTCCGAGAGCGGCCGTGCCTGCCGCAAACGCCTCTGGATCGAAGTGGATTTAAGAGGCGGTCTAGGGGAAACAATTTTCCCGGCCGGCACAGCGTCCGCAGTCGCGAAATCCAGTACCGAAACCCCCACTACAAGCTAAGTGATCACTTTTGAGATGACCGCCCCGCGGCGGCGCCTCACTCACGTAACCAGACACAGCTAGTGCTGGACCGAAAGGTCTCGGCAGGTCAGCTTTGCCCACACCAACGAGTCATAGATGAAGATCAAAAACGACAAACAACCGATCCCCAAGTCGCAACTGAGACCCGCGGTCGTGTACCGCCAAGTTGCCCTGTCCGTGGAAGCATTCGACTGCCTCAAGGACTGGCAGCGGCACTGGGAGGCAACGGAGGGATGCCGGTACACCAACGGTGACCTTCTGGACCGCCTGATCCTCTCGCAGCGACCGCCGCGCCCCGCGCGGTAAAGAGGAAGCAGATGAAGCAGATGGAAGAAATCCTCAAGCGATGGGCCGCAGTAGCGCCAGTCCGTGTCGCCTTGAACGAGCTGGCGACCGATGACGCGCTACAGCCAAGGTCTTTGGAATCGGTCGCCCTCGGCAACGTCAAGTCCGAGCGGAAACGAATGGAAGACCATATTCGCGTCATCGCGAACCGACTGAAGGCGCCCGCTGTGGATGTTGAACCGATCCTCGTCGCCCGAACCTCTGAGAGTCTGTGCATCGTCGACGGACACCATCGGTTCCATGCGTGCAGAGCAGCAGAGCGAGCCGATGTGCCAGCACGGGTCATTGACCTGCCGATGGATCAGGCCGTCTTGGCTTCCAAGTTCGTGAACTTCGGCGCCGAGAAGATGACGATGCATCCAGAGCAAAGGCGGGACGCCGCGTGGCAATGGCTTAGTTCGGCAACCGCACGCGGAACGCAGCCGCTTCCGGAGGGCGCGAGCCAACGAAAGGTCGCTGCGAGATTTGATATCAGCGTCGGCAACGTCAGCAACATGATGGGCGTACTGAGTTCCGGTCGGCTCGATCCGTCGCGCTTCAAGGAATCGCATGTTGATCCCGGAACCCGTTGGCTACGCTGGCGGTTCGCCCGCAACCCGCATTACGGCAACGAATGGACGCCCACGTCTCCCGGAGAACGAATCGAAAAGGAGGGCAACAAGCTCGCCGTAAAGATCGCAGAGGCGATCCAGCGATTCGGTCCGGAGGTCTTCCGCTGTGCGGTTGCGCATCTGCAAGCCGAAGGCATCGACGCGGAGGCCATCGAGGATGCCAACGAGTTCCTGGCGATCATGGAAGACCCCGACAGCGACTTCTGATTCCGAAGCGTTCAAGTTGAACCTTATAGGGGGACAGTCGGCGACTGGAATTTTTGTCGCAAATTTTCGTGACCCCATCTAACTGAGGTTCTGTCCTCAGTCACCCCCCGCGGGGGCCTCGTCTCGCAGGCAACCCACCCCCCCTCTTCACCCACACCACAGCACACAAGCGGACCTCCGGCAGTAGACCTGCCGGGGGCCTTTGGCGTGCCTGAAGGAAACACAGATGAAGTACATGACTCCCCGAGAAGCTGCCGCCTATCTTTCCCTCTCGCACAACACGCTCGCCAAGTGGCGATGCATCGGTGGCGGTCCTGCGTTCTTGAAGTGGGGCGAGCGCATGGTGCGCTACAGCCTCGCTGATCTTGATGCATGGGCAGCCGCGCGAGCGCGTGCGAACACATCGCAAAACATCGCGCTTGCTGCGTAAGCCAATCGTTCCGCTGGCCCCACAGTGGCCCCACGTTGCGTGGGGCTACAAAGAAAAAAGGCCTGCATTTCTGCAAGCCTTTGATGTATCTGGCGCCCGAAGTTGGACTCGAACCAACGACCCCCTGATTAACAGTCAAGTGCTCTAACCGGCTGAGCTATTCGGGCAAGGGCGCCATTCTAATGGCTGAAGGGTGCACGTCAAGCATCCTGATGATCTGCGGGTGCCTCGGTCAGCAGGGGGCGTGCGGCGCGGTGCGCTGACTCCTCGGGCGTCCAGTGTTGTTGATCACCAAAGTGGCGCGCTCCCGACCGTTGACGCAGGCGCGTATGGTCTGGTTGCTGCCCCCGGTCGTGCCGTCCGGGCGATAGCGGAGCATGGCCCGGTTCGATCGCAGGGACAGCTGCGCAGGCAGGGTACTGATCCGTATGACACGGTCTGTATCGTCCTCTGCGTCGTTGGTGGCTCGCACCACCCAGCCGTGTTGCCAGACGAGTTCGGGAGCGCAATCGTTGGAGGCCGTGCGGGGGCATACGATGACTGCGTGGCCGTTCATGATCGCGATCGTCCGGGCAAGGGCGACGTCCGCCTGCAGCTCGCTGATCGCCGCATCGGCGCGACGCTGTTGGACCAGATCCTGTAATGGAGGCAGTCCGATAGCGAGCAGGAGCGTCAGGACGGCAAGGGCAATGAAGGTTTCTACCAGCGTAAAGCCTGCTTCCTTGCGCATGTCAGTCCCCTCCGCTCCGGCCCTCATCCATGTTGGCGGAAGCGCGGGCTCAGGGAATTGCGACGTTGTCCACGTCCCGTATGCGATTTTGCCGCCTCCGGGTGTGCGGTGACCTGCAGGGTTGCCTGCGGCCGGGTTGACCCCATTCTTTCTTGCGCCCCTGGACTTGCCGAACATGACCGACGCCATCCACCCCGCCACGTTCCAGCTGGTCTCGCCCTATCAGCCCGCGGGCGATCAGCCGCAGGCGATCGAAAAGCTGGTCGAAGGTTTCGAGTCGGGTCTGGCGCACCAGACGCTGCTGGGTGTGACCGGGTCGGGCAAGACCTACACGATGGCGAACGTGATCCAGCGGGTGCAGAAGCCCACGCTGGTGATGGCGCCGAACAAGACGCTGGCCGCGCAGCTGTACGGGGAGTTCAAGTCGTTTTTCCCGCACAACGCGGTCGAGTACTTCGTCAGCTACTACGACTACTACCAGCCCGAGGCCTACGTGCCGTCGTCGGACACGTACATCGAGAAGGACAGCTCGGTGAACGAGCACATCGAGCAGATGCGCCTCTCCGCGACCAAGGCGCTGCTGGAGCGGCGGGACGCGATCATCGTCTGCACGGTGTCGGCGATCTACGGTCTCGGTGATCCGAACGAGTACTTCCGGATGGTGCTGCACATGGTGCGCGGCGAGTCCATCGACCAGCGCGAGCTCATCCGGCGGCTGACCGAGATGCAGTACTCGCGCAACGACACCGAGCTGCGCCGCGGTACCTATCGCGTGCGTGGCGAGACTATCGACGTGCATCCGGCCGAGTCGGAATCCGACGCGCTGCGCATCGAGCTGTTCGATGGCGAGATCGAGCGCATCACCCAGTTCGATCCGCTGACCGGCGAGACCAAGCGCACGTTGCCGCGCTACACCATCTATCCCAAGTCGCATTACGTCACCACGCGCCGCACGACGCTGGAGGCCATCGAGGCGATCAAGACCGAGCTGCCGCCGCGGCTGGAGCAGTTCTACGCCGAGAACAAGCTGGTCGAGGCGCAGCGGCTGCAGCAGCGCACCCAGTTCGACCTCGAGATGATGGCCGAGGTCGGTTACTGCAACGGTGTGGAGAACTACTCGCGACACCTGACCGGGCGCATGCCGGGCGAGGCGCCGCCGTGCCTGTTCGACTATCTGCCGCCGGACGCGCTGCTGGTCGTCGACGAGTCGCACGTGACCGTTCCGCAGATCGGCGCGATGTACAAGGGCGACCGCTCGCGCAAGGAGACGCTGGTGAACTTCGGCTTCCGGCTGCCGTCGGCGATGGACAACCGGCCGCTGAAGTTCGAAGAGTGGGAAGGCCGCGCGCCGCGCACGGTCTTCGTGTCGGCGACGCCCGGCAAGTACGAGCTGGAAAAATCCGAAGGGCAGGTGACGGAGCTGGTCGTGCGCCCGACCGGTCTGATCGACCCGGTGGTCGAGATCCGCCCGGTGGCGACGCAGGTGGACGATGTGCTCGGCGAGATCCGCGAACGCGTCGCGATGGGCGACCGCGTGCTGATCACCACGCTGACCAAGCGCATGTCCGAGAACCTCACCGAGTACCTGGGCGAGCACGACGTCAAGGTGCGCTACCTGCATTCGGACATCGACACCGTCGAGCGCGTGGAGATCATCCGTGACCTGCGGCTGGGCAAGTTCGACGTGCTGGTCGGCATCAACCTGCTGCGCGAAGGTCTCGACATGCCCGAGGTGTCGCTGGTGGCGATCCTCGATGCGGACAAGGAAGGCTTCCTGCGCTCGGGCGGCTCACTGATCCAGACGATCGGCCGCGCGGCGCGCAACCTGCGCGGCAAGGCGATCCTGTATGCCGACCGCGTCACCAACTCGATGCAGATGGCGCTCGACGAGACCGATCGTCGCCGGGCCAAGCAGGTCGAGTACAACGCCGAACATGGCATCACGCCGAAATCGGTGGCGCGCGCGATCGTCGACATCATGGAAGGCGCGCGTGCCGAGCCCGAGCCGGACAAGAAGGGACGCGGCAAGAGCCGCAAGGTCGCCGAGCCGGCCGAGGACTACGCAGCGCTGCCGCCGGAAAAACTGGCCTCGCGTCTCAAGGCGCTGGAGCAGCAGATGTACCAGCATGCGCGCGATCTGGAGTTCGAAGAGGCGGGCCGCATCCGCGACCGGATCCGCCAGATCAAGGACGCGAGCCTGGTCCGATAAAAATTTGCGCGTGGGGTATTCGACAACGCGCGAATCCGGTGTATGATTCGCACCCTTCGGGCGGTTAGCTCAGCGGTAGAGCACTACCTTGACATGGTAGGGGTCACAGGTTCGAACCCTGTACCGCCCACCACCCCAGTCCCTTGATGCAGCAGGGCCGGGTGGTAACGAAGATCCGGCGCGGGTGGAGATGATCCCCGCGCCGATGTGACGCAGGGCCACCACGCCGCTCAGTCATTCCGATTCCGCTTCGCATTCCTGACGACTGCTCGCCGGTCGCTTCCGCGTGTCCGGCGATCGGGTCTGCGCACGCAGCGGGTGTCGTCGTCACACCGGCGCGTGCAGACGAAGCGCAACCTAGCGGCAAGCAGGCCGTCGGCTTGACAGGATCCTCCATGCACGCTGCTTCGAGGATGTCCCGCCGCTGGCTGCGCTTGCGCCGCCGGTTCGGCCGGTTGTCGCACCCCGCTGTATCTGCCGACCTCGAGCTCGAGGCGCCGCTCCGCGCGCAGTTGTTCAGCGCCGAACAGATGGAACTGCACGGCAGGGCGCTTGCGCTGACCCATCGCATCCATGCCGACCGGGTGCCGGACCGCCTGCTCGCACGACTCAGCGACAACGCGGCGCTGCTCGAGGATGCACGCACGTTCCTGTCGCTGATGGTCCGCGACGACATCCGCATCACGCCGGCCGGCGAATGGCTGCTCGACAACTACCACCTGATCGAAGAGCAGGTGCGGCTGGCGCGGCGGCATCTGCCCAAGGGTTACAGCCGCGAGTTGCCCGCGCTATCGCAGGGCGCGTCGGCGGGCCTGCCGCGGGTCTACGACCTGGCGATGGAGGCGGTTGCGCACGGCGACGGGCAGGTGGATGCGGTCACCCTGAGCCGCTTCGTCGCGGCCTACCAGACGGTGACGCCGTTGACGCTGGGCGAGCTGTGGGCGATCCCGATCATGCTGCGGCTCGCGGTGCTGGAGAACCTGCGGCGCATGGCCACGGGCGTGATCCGCGATGGTCGCGACCATCGCCGTGCACGCCGGTGGGCCGAGCGCCTCAATGCCACCGCGGCCGAGTCACCCAAGGATGTCGTGCTGGTCGTCGCCGACATGGCGCGCAGCCAGCCGCCGGCGACCGGTGCGTTCGTGGCCGAGCTGACGCGCGGCCTGCATGGTCGCGGCGCGCTGCTGTCGATGCCGCTGACGTGGATCGAGCAGTGGCTGACCGACAGCGGCCTGCGCATCGAGGCGTTGGTCCATGCCGAAAGCCAGCAGCAGGCGGCTGACCAGGTGTCGATCGGTAACAGCATCGGCAGCCTGCGTTTCCTGGCGAACATGGACTGGCAGGAATACGTCGAAACCATGAGTCTCGTCGACGCGACCCTGCGCGACGACCCCGGTTCGACCTACGGATTGATGGACTTCGCCACCCGCGATCACTACCGCCACGCGGTCGAGATGATCGCCAGGCGTTCGGGCGCCAGCGAAGTGCAGGTTGCGCAGGCGACCGTGCAACTGGCGCAGGCGCATCCTGCCGACAGCATCGAAGCGCACGTGGGCTACTACCTCGTCGACGACGGGATCGACCGCACCCTGGCGACGCTCGCCGCGGCGCATGGTCGCCGCAAGGCCCTCATGGCGCCGCGCACCGTGCCGCTGCCGGTCTATCTGTTGATGATCGCCGTCCTGGTCACGCTGGCGACCACCGGCCTGCTCGGACAATCCGGTGCGCACCACGTGCTGTGGGCGCCGGCGTGGGTGCTCGTTCTGCTGGGCCTGCTGGTCTTCAGCGAACTCGGCATCGCGCTGACCAACTGGCTGGCCACGGTCATCGTCGCGCCGAAGCCGCTGCCCCGGCTGGATTTCTCGCTCGGCCTGCCCGCGAGCGAACGCACGCTGGTCGTCGTGCCGTGCATGTTCGGTGACATCGCCAGCGTCGACACGCTGGTCGAAGGGCTCGAGGTGCGGTTCCTCGCCAATCGCGACCCGCATCTGCATTTCGCGCTGCTCAGCGACGATCTCGACGCAGATCAACAGACATTGCCCGGCGATGCCGCGGTGCTGGCGCATGCGGCCGCGCTGATCGCGGGCCTCAACCAGCGCTATCTCGCCGACAGTCCGGCGCCGGGTGGCGACCGTTTCTTCCTGTTCCATCGGCCGCGCACCTGGAATGCGGGCGAAGGGCGCTGGATCGGCGAGGAGCGCAAGCGCGGCAAGCTCGCCGCCTTGAATGGCTTCCTGCGCGGCGCGGGCACGGGTGCGTTCCAGCAGATCGTCGGCCGCACCGAAGTGCTGGCCAATGTGCGTTATGTGATCACGCTCGACACCGACACGCGGCTGCCGCGCGATGCCGCGTGCGCCTTCGTCGGCACGCTGGCGCATCCGCTCAATCGGGCCGTGTTCGATCCGAAACGCAATCGGGTGACCCGGGGCTACGGCATCCTGCAGCCGAGCGTCGGCAGCAGTTTCAGCGGCCGCCGCATCAGCCGCTATGCGCGCATGTACGGCAGCGAGCCGGGCATCGATCCGTACACGCGCACGGTCTCGGACGTGTACCAGGATCTGTTCGGCGAAGGCTCGTTCGTGGGCAAGGGCATCTACGATGTCGATGCGTTCGAGCAGGCACTGCATGGCCGCTTCCCCGACAACCGCATCCTCAGCCACGACCTGCTCGAAGGCTGCCATGCGCGCGCCGGTCTGGTCAGCGATGTGCGTCTGTACGAGGACTATCCGGCGCGCTACGCCGCCGACGTCAAGCGTCGCCATCGCTGGATCCGTGGCGACTGGCAGCTGCTGCCCTGGGTGATGCCGTGGGTGCCGACCGCCAAGGATGGCAGCGTGCGCAATCCGCTGTCGTGGCTGTCGCGCGGCAAGCTGCTCGACAACCTGCGCCGCAGTCTGGTGCCCGCCGCGGCGCTGGTGCTGCTGGTGTTCGGCTGGGCCACGCTCGCCGCACCGCTGGCGTGGACGTTCTGGCTGCTGACGGTGTTCTTCGCGCCGGTGCTGATCCCGGCGCTGCGCGATCTGCTGTCGAAGCCGGCGGACATGCGCCTCGACACGCATCTGCTGCAGGTTGGCGATGCGACCGGTCGCGGCCTCGTGCGCGCCGCGGTCAACTTCGCCTGCCTGCCTTACGAGGCGATGTTCAGTCTGTCGGCGATCGCGTTGACGCTGTGGCGCACGCTGGTGAGTCGCCGCCATCTGCTGCAGTGGAATCCGTCGAGCGAGGTCGAGCGTTCGCTCGGGAGCGGCATGGCCGCGGAACTGCGCAGCATGTGGGGCGCGCCGGTGCTGGCGGTGCTGATCGGGCTGCTGGTGATGCGCACGAATCCCGCGGGGCTGTGGGTCGCCGGACCGGTGCTGCTGCTGTGGGCGGTCTCGCCGCTGCTGATGGCGTGGCTGGGACGCGCACCGCCGCAGCGCAGCGCGCAGCTGTCGACGGTCCAGCTGGATTTTCTCGGCCGCCTGGCGCGTCGCACCTGGGCGTTCTTCGAGGTCAACATCCGCGAAGAAGACCACTGGCTGCCGCCGGACAACATCCAGGAGCATCCGTCGCTGGTCGTCGCGCGCCGCACCTCGCCGACCAACATCGGCCTGTCGTTGCTGGCGAATCTCGGTGCCTGGGATTTCGGTTACCTGCAGACCGCTGCCGTGGTGCAGCGCACGCAGCGCGTGTTCGCCACGCTCGATCGCATGGAGCGTCACCGCGGGCACTTCTACAACTGGTACGACACCGAAACGCTGGCGCCGTTGCCGCCGCGTTACATCTCCACCGTCGACAGCGGCAATCTCGCGGGACATCTGTTGACGTTGCGTCAGGGTCTGCTCGGTCTGATCGACGCGCCGGTGCTCGCCCCGCAGACCTTCGCGGGTCTCTCGCACACGCTGGGCGTGCTGCGCGAACTGCACGCGGTGCAGGAAAACGCGGATCCGGCGTGGAACGTCGCGATCGATGCCTTCGAGTCGCGTCTCGCGATCGCGCTCGTCACGCCGCCTGACACGCTGCGCGATGCGCTGGCGACTGTGGAGGCTCTGGCCGCGCTCGCCTTGCCGCTCGCAGCGCTGTCGCCGCCGGTCGATACCTACGATCCGCAGGAAGACGCGCCTGCGCACTGGTCGGCGCGTCTGATCGACGCCTGCGAGCACGCTCGCCAGGCGCTGGGTGCGTGCCTGCCCGCATCGGCCGCCACGGCCGGCAGTCTGACCGCCGAGGACGGCGTGCCGTCCCTGCGGGCGCTGTGCGCGCCGGGTATCGCACCGGACGTCCGTGCCTCTGCCTGCGCGCAGGTCCACGAGCTGGAACGCCTGGCACATGTCGCCGGCCAGTTCTCGCTGATGGAGTACGGATTCCTTTACGACCGCGCGCGGCATCTGTTGTCGATCGGTTACGACGTCGACAACCGCCGCCTCGATCAGGGCCATTACGATCTGCTCGCCTCGGAAGCGCGTCTGTGCAGCTTCGTCGCGGTCGCTCAGGGCCAGTTGCCGCAGGACACATGGTTCGCGCTGGGTCGTCTGCTGACCGAGGTCGACGGCGACGCGACGCTGCTGTCGTGGAGCGGTTCGATGTTCGAATACCTGATGCCGCAGCTGGTGATGCCGAGCTACCCGGACACGCTGCTCGACCAGACCGCGCGCCACGCGGTGCAGGCGCAGATCGCGTATGGCCGCCAGCACGACGTGCCCTGGGGCATTTCGGAGTCCGGCTACAACACCGTCGATACGCGGATGAACTACCAGTACCGCGCGTTCGGCGTGCCGGGGCTCGGGCTCAAGCGCGGACTCGGCGAGGATCTGGTGATCGCGCCGTACGCGACGATGATGGCGCTGATGGTCGCGCCGGAAGCGGCGACGCAGAATCTGCAGCGGCTCGATGCGGCCGGTTTTTCCGGGCGTTTCGGCCTGTTCGAGGCGATCGACTACACGCCCTCGCGCCTGCCGCGCGGACAGACGCATGCGGTGGTCCGCTCCTTCATGGCGCATCACCAGGGCATGGGCTTCCTCGCGCTCGATCATCTGTTGCGCGAGCAGCCGATGCAGAAGCGCTTCGTCGCCGATGCCGAATTCCAGGCCACGTTGCTGCTGCTGCAGGAACGCGTGCCGCGTACCGGTGTGTTCCGACCGCACGAGGTCGAATCGGTCGGCGTGCGCACCAGCAGCGGCGGCGACGAAACACAGCTGCGCGTGTTCCGCACGCCCGACACCACACGGCCCGCCGTGCAGATGCTGTCGAACGGCCGCATGCATGCCTTGCTCACCAGCGCCGGTGGCGGCTACCTGCGCCAGCACGACATGGCCGTGGTGCGCTGGCGCGAGGACGGCACGCGCGATCACTGGGGCAGCTTCTGCTATCTGCAGGATGTCGAGAACAATGATGTGTGGTCGGCCGCGCACCAGCCGACCTGCGTGCCGGTGGAGCATTACGAGGCGATCTTCTCCGACGCCAAGGCCGAGTTCCGCGGTCGCAGGCGCGGCATCGAGACGCATCTGGAAATCGCGATCTCGGCCGAGGACGACATCGAGCTGCGTCGCCTGCGCCTGAGCAACCGCTCACGCCGCCCGCGCACGATCGAGATCACGACGTATGCCGAAGTGGTGCTCGCGCCTGCAATCTCCGACGAGCTGCATCCGGCCTTCAGCAACCTGTTCGTGCAGACCGAAATCGTCCGCGACAAGCAGGCGCTGCTGTGCACGCGGCGACCGCGTGCGCACGACGAAATCCCGCCGTGGATGTTCCATCTCGTCGCCGCGCACGACACCGACATCGTCGACATTTCCTACGAGACCGATCGCGCGCGCTTCATCGGCCGCGGGCTGACACCGCGCGATCCACTGGCGATGCGCAGCACGGGCCCGCTGTCGGATACCGCCGGCTCGGTGCTCGATCCGGTGGTCGCAATCCGCGTCCGCGTGACGCTCGCACCGGAACAGACTGCGATCCTCGATCTGGTTACCGGTGTCGGTGGCGATCGTGACGCGTGCGCCGCGCTGCTTGACAAGTATCGCGACCGGCGTCTGGCGGACCGCGTGTTCGATCTTGCATGGACCCACAGCCAGGTCGTGCGCCGCCAGATCAATGCGACACAAGGCGATGCGCAACTGTACGAGCGCATTGCTGGACTGTTGACGTTCGCGCACCCGTTCCTGCGCGCAGACAGCGCGGTGCTGCTGCAGAACCGGCGCGGGCAGTCGGGACTGTGGGGGCACTCGATCTCCGGCGATCTGCCGATCGTGCTGGTGCAGATCGCGGTCGCGGAGAACATCGAACTCGTGCGGCAGATGGTGCAGGCGCATGCGTACTGGCGCCTCAAGGGCCTGCAGGTCGATCTCGTGATCTGGAACGAGGACCAGGTCGGCTACCGACAGGAACTCCAGGAGCAGATTCTCGGTCTCGTTTCGGCGGGGCCGGAAGGCAATGTGCTCGATCGTCCCGGCGGCATCTTCGTGCGGCCGGCGCAACAGATCTCGCAGGAAGACCGGATCCTGATCCAGTCGGTGGCGCGGGTGATCGTCAGCGACCAGTACGGCACGCTGGCGGCGCAGGTCGCGCGTCATGTGACACCGGCGCGCAGCGCGCCGCTGCTGGTGGCGAGCGATCCGGCTGCACGCCCGTCGCTCGATGACGACGACGCGGCCGTGGCGAACGTGGTTGCGGGCCTCTATGGCCTGCCGCCGGCGCGTGACCCGGATGCGCACGACGAGGATCCGTGGCCGTTCGAAGCGGTCGCCGACGCGGTGCTGTACGACAACGGGTTGGGCGCGTTCGCCGCCGATGGCCGCGAGTACGTGATCGTGCTCGACGATGACGCGACGACGCCGGCGCCCTGGTCGAACGTCATGGCCAATCCGAAGCTCGGCAGCGTGGTCAGCGAGAGTGGGCCGGGCTACACCTGGTTCGAGAACGCGCACGAGTTCCGGCTGACGCCGTGGCACAACGATCCGGTGTCCGACACCGGCGGCGAAGCGTTCTATCTGCGCGACGAGGAGAGCGGTCACGTGTGGTCGCCGATGCCACTGCCGATGCGCGGCCGTGGTGCGTACCGCACGCGTCACGGGTTCGGCTACAGCGTCTACGAGCACGTCGAGGACGGCATCGCCAGCGAGCTGTGGATCTATGTCGGCCTGCGCGATGCGGTGAAGTTCTCGGTACTGAAGCTGCGCAATCTGTCCGGGCGCGCGCGACGGCTGTCAGCGACCGGCTACGTCGAGTGGGTGCTCGGCGACATCCGGGTGAAGTCGCAGATGCACGTCGTCACCGAGCAGGACGCGGCGAGCGGCGTGCTGACCGCACGCAATCCCTACAACACCGAGTTCGGCGGGCGCGTCGCGTTCTTCGACGTCGATGGCGATCGCCGCACGTTCACCGCGGACCGCACCGAGTTTCTCGGACGCAACGGCAGCCTGCGTGATCCGGATGCCCTACGTCGCGAGCGTCTGTCGGGCCGGCTCGGCGCGGGACTCGACCCGTGCACCGCGATCCAGGTGCAGGTCGACCTCGCACCCGAGCAGGCCACCGAAACCGTGTTCCGGCTCGGTATCGGCGACGATATGCATGCCGCGCTGCAGCTGGCGACCGCCCTGCGCGGTTCGATGCCGGCGCACGATGCGCTCGACGGCGTGCGCCTGCACTGGCTGCAGACGCTCGGTGCGGTGCGGGTGGAAACGCCCGAGCCGGCAACCGATCTGCTGGTCAACGGCTGGCTGCTGTACCAGACGCTGGCCTGCCGGTATGTCGCGCGCAGTGGTTACTACCAGTCCGGCGGCGCGTTCGGGTTCCGCGACCAGTTGCAGGACACGATGGCGACCGTGCACGCGATGCCGGCGCTGACCCGCGCGCATCTGCTGCTCAGCGCCGAGCACCAGTTCCCGCAGGGTGACGTGCTGCACTGGTGGCATCCGCCGGCCGATCGCGGCGTGCGCACGCGCTGCTCCGATGACTACCTGTGGCTGCCGCTCGCGGCCTGCCGCTATCTGGAAGTCACCGGCGACGACAGCGTGCTCGACGAGCGCGTCGGCTTCATCGAAGGCCGCCTGGTCAACGCCGACGAGGAGTCGTACTACGACCTGCCGGTGACGTCGGGACGCGTGCAGTCGTTCTACGACCACTGCGTGCTCGCGCTGGAACGCGGCATGGCGCTGGTCGGCGAGCGCGGCCTGCCGCTGATCGGCACCGGCGACTGGAACGACGGCATGAACCGGGTGGGCGAGGGCGGCCGCGGTGAAAGCGTGTGGCTGGGTTTCTTCCTCTATGACGTGCTGCAGCGCTTCATTCCGGTCGCGACCGCGCGCGGCGACGCCACGTTCGCGGCTACCTGCGTCGCGGCTGCGGAACGCCTGCAGGCCAATCTCGAAGCCGAGGCCTGGGACGGCGGCTGGTACCGGCGCGCGTGGTTCGACGACGGCACGCCGATCGGCTCGCAGTCCAGCGACGAGTGCCGGATCGATTCGATCTCGCAGAGCTGGTCGGTGCTGTCTGGCGCTGCCGAACCGGCGCGTGCGCGTCAGGCGATGACCGCGCTCGATACGCATCTGGTCAAGCGCGAGGCCGGGCTGATCCAGCTGCTCGATCCGCCGTTCGACAAGACCGCGCACGATCCAGGCTACATCCGCGGCTACGTGCCCGGTGTGCGCGAGAACGGCGGCCAGTACACGCACGCAGCGGTGTGGACGGCGATGGCCTTCGCCGCGCTCGATGATCGCGAGCGCGCCTGGGAACTCGCGCGCATGATCAATCCGGTGCACCACGCCGAGGACGCTGCCGGCACGGCGGTCTACAAGGTCGAGCCCTACGTCATGGCGGCCGATGTCTACGGCGTCGCGCCGCACGTCGGGCGTGGCGGCTGGACCTGGTACACCGGTTCGGCGGGCTGGATGTATCGCCTGCTCAGTGAATCGCTGCTGGGTCTGCAGCGTCGCGGTGACACGTTGCGGATCGAGCCCTGCATTCCCGACGAGTGGCCCGGCTACCGGATGCAGTTGCGCCACGGCGCGGCGGTGTATCGCATCGAAGTCACGCGCACGGATGCGGACGCGCCGCGGCTCACGCTCGACGGTCAGGCGCAGGCCGATCTGCAGATCGCGCTGCACACCGACGATGCGGTGCATGCGGTCGTCCTGCACTGGCCGCGTCGACAGGCCGGCGGCGTGGACTGATGGGACTGCGCATCGAACTCGAGAGCGCACTCGATGCCCTGGCCGGCATGATCCCGGTCTGGCGCGAGAAGCTGCGCGATCCGCATGCGTTCTGGCCGCAGTTCGATGCGCTGTCGGCAAAAATCCTGGCGCGGGCGCGGGATGACGGCGAGCGGGCCGTGGTGCAGTCGCGGCTCGAAGCGATGCTCGCCGCTGCAGGCTGCGTGCGGCACGGCCGTCGGTGAGGCCAGGACGGGGCGCGTCTGCCGTCCCGTGTTCCAGGCGCGGGACGCAGGGTGACCCTGTCGACACCGCGCCTGCGCCCGAAGAATCAGTGGTGCCAGGACCTTCCGCTGCGCTCGCTGGCATGCATGCCGCGGGTGGTCGGGGTACGCGCATGCAGGTGGATCGCGCCGCCACGACCACCGGCCCGTCGCATCACCTCCGCTAGCATCCAGGCATGCTGTCCCCCATCACTGCACCGCTTGCCGCTGCACTGCGCCACTGGGTGCTGGGTGTGTTTCCGCGCGGGCAGAGCGGCATCGATTACGACGCGCCGTCGGGGGATCCCGGCCTGTTCGGCCCGGACAGTGCGACCTGGCGCGTGCATGCCGATTTCCCGGGCATGCTGGCGGGCGGCCTGTGTGCGCTGATGCTGCAGGCGCTGCATCCGCAGGTGCTTGCAGGTGTCTGGGACCATTCCGATTTCCGCGATGATCTCGTCGGCCGCCTGCGCCGCACCACCGGATTCGTCGCCGGCACATCGTTCGCCGGGACTGCAGAGGCCGAGCGCCTGATCGCGCGGGTCCGTGCGATCCATGTGCACGTGCGCGGCACTACCGCAGACGGAATGCCCTATGCAGCCGATGATCCTGCGCTGCTGTCGTGGGTGCATGCCAGCGAGGCCTACGCGTTCCTGCAGGGCTTCCGCACCTATTCCGGCGTCGGGATGCCCGTATGGGCGCAGGATCGCTACTACGCCGAGGGGCATCGCGTGGCCGCCGCGCTGGGCGCGATCGACGTTCCCGCGAGCCGCGTGGCGATGGCGGCGTACTTCGAGGCGGTGCGTCCGACCCTGCGCTACGACGATCGCGCACGCGAGGTGCTGGCGGTGCTGTCACGCATCCGCCTGCCGGTGCCCGGATCCGCGATGTCGCGCGGACTGTTCCTCGGCGCGGGTGCTGCGCTGCTGCCGCCCTGGGCCGAGCGGATGCTGGGTATCACCACGCTGCAGCGTGCACGGCATCGCGCCTGCGCCCGCGCATTGCGTGGTCTCGCGCCCCTGTTCCATATCGCGTTGCCGGATGGCGCAGGCGCGCGTGCGTGCCGGCGGGTCGGCGTCGCACCGGCGATTCTGCGGGCATGGCCGCAGGCGCGTTCGACATCCGTCTGATCCGCGTTCGACACATGCGTTTGTGCTGTCGACGGATGATCAGGCCGGCAGACCAAGCGTCCGATAGGCGTCAGTGCGGGGCAGTGCGTCCCGGACGCAGGCACCACAAGGTCGTGCAGACGAGGGTCAGCGCCATCGGAGGCACAGCCGCCAGCGAGATCGCCGACAGCAGATCGTCCCCGAGCAGGAACTGCGAGATGCCACCGGCCAGCACCGGCCCCAATGCGCAGAAGGCCGCGATCAGGAAGCTGTAACCGGCGAAGGCGCGGGCGCGCAGGGCGACCGGTGCGAGGTCCTGCAGCATCGTCGGCAACAGCGCGTTGGCGACGCAGGTCGTCAGCAGGAAGGCGCCGGTCAACGCGAGCGCGGCCGACGTCGACGGCGCGAATGCGAGCAGGGCGGCGCAGGGCACCGCGATCGCGGTCGCCGTGCCCATCAACGCGGGACGGGCACGCACACCCAGGCGTCCGCGCAGTGTGCGATCGACCAGCCAGGCGATCGGCAGACTGATCATCGTGCCGGCCAGGGTCAGCATGCCCAGCGTGTGGCCGATCGTGCCGAGGTCGGCGACGAAGCGGCGCTCCAGCGCCATCGCGATCATGGGCACGACCGCCTGCACCGCGATCGCCACGCCGCCTGCCGCGCCGACGAACAGCAGCACCTGGCGCAGATGGCTGCGCAGGAATTCTGCCAGCGAGGCCGGCGCGGTCGCTCCGTTTCCGGCCGCCGCGTGCCGGGGCGGATCGAGCGTCAGCGTGCCGAGCAGCAACAGTGGCAGTCCGGCCAGCGCGAGCAGCGCCATCGTCCGTCGCCAGGGTGCGAGACCGGCGAGGATGCCAGGTCCGTCGACCTGCGCCATGAATTGCAGCAGATCGCCGCCCAGGTAGAAGCCCGCGCTCGCACCGACCGCCATCAGTGCGGCGAACGTGAGATTTGCACCGACGCGCAGACGCTCTCCGACGAGATCGGGAATCAGCGAGTAGACGATCGGGATCATCGCGAACTCGGTGATGCCGGCGGCCGCACGTCCCAGGAAGAACAGCGGAAAGTTCGGTGCCAGCGCGCCGAGCAGCGTCAACACCGTCCAGGCGGCGATCAGCGCGAGCAGGATGCGTTTGCGCGAATGGCGGTCGGCCAGTCGCGCCAGCGGAATCGCCAGCGCGCTGGCGATCAGGATGCCGGCGATGCCGTGCAGGGCGCCCATCACGGCATCGCCGACGCCGAAGGTCTCGCGGATCGCCGGCGACAGGATCGACTGCAGGCCGCGGTCGCTCATCTGCACGCCGGCGGCGAGACCGAGGAACAGCACGGTCGCCACGCCGGCACGCGACGTCCGTGTCGCGGAACGCGATTCGGTCACGGCGATCGCGTCCTGCATGCGGGCGTCCGCCTCTTTGCGCCTACCAGGTGTAACGCGCGGTCGCGGTAACCGTGCGGCCGTAGCCGTAGTAGCACCACGCCGCGGAGTTGCAGACCGACACGTATTCGCGGTCTGCCAGATTCTGTGCGTTGAGCTGGAAGCGCCAGTTCGAGATGTCGTAGTGCGCCGATGCGTCGAACAGCGTGTACGACGGCGTCTCCCATTCGTTACGCGCATCCCCGAAGTGCTCGCCGGTGAAGCGCACGCCCGCGCCGAAGCCGAGGCCGGCGAGCGCGCCGCCGGTAATCGTGTAGTCGCTGCCGAGCGAAGCGACGTGCCGCGGCTGTAGCGCGATCGCCTTGCCCAGCGTCGTCGCATCGTTGCTCTGCGTGACTTCGGAATCGACGTAGGCGTAGGCGCCATACACGCTCAGGCCCTGGCCCACGTTCCAGCGGCCTTCGAGTTCCGCACCGCGCACGCGGGTTTCACCCTGCTGCACGGAGAACAGCGTGTGGTCGGGATCGACGGTCAGCGTATTGGTCTGGATGATTTCGTACGCGGCGAGCGTCGCCAGCACACGGCCACCTTCGGGCTGGAACTTCAGGCCGGCTTCGACCTGGCGACCGGTGGTCGGCACGAAGGCATTGCCGAAGAAATCGGTGCCGACGGTCGGCTGGAACGACTGCGACCAGCCCACGTACGGCGCGAAGCCGTTGTCGAATACGTAGTTGATGCCCACGCGTCCGGAGAAGCGCTCGTCGCTCTGGTGACCGCCGTTGGTGTCGGTGCCCACCCAATCCTGACGGCCGCCCAGCGTGATGACGAACTTGTCGACGCGGATCTGGTCCTGCACGTACAGGCCGACCTGGTCCTGGGTCTGGTCGGTGAAGAAGGTGCCGGGGCCGAAGTCGGGCGCAAGGTTCGGCATCGAGCCGTAGACCGGCGCGAACGCATCGAGACCGGTCGCGGTGAACGCGAAGTTCGACGCGTAATCATTGTGGTAACGACGATAGTCGAGGCCGGCCAGCACGGTGTGCGACACGCGCTCGCCGCCGAAATGCCAGCTCAGGTTGTTGTCGAGCGACAGCGTGCGCTCCTTCTCGCGCGTCGACCACAGATAGCGCGACAGCGTGCGCTGGTCGGCCAGCAAGCCGAAGGTGCCGACGGTGATCGCCGGATCGATCTCGCTCTCGCCCCAGCGCAGGTTCTGCGCGAACGCGGTACCGCCGCCGAAATCATGGCGGAACTCGTAGCCGATCGACGCCATCGTCTTGACGTAATCGTTGGCGTTCGGCTCGCCGGTGTACAGGCTCGCGCGGATCTTGCCGTTCGGGTTGGGCAACAACGTGCCCTCGACCGGCAGGAAGCCGGCGCCGGCCTTGGTATCGGCCTTCTGGAAACGCGCGAGCACGGTCAGTTCGTTCGCGGCGTCCGGCTTCCAGGTCAGCGCGGGCGCGAAGTAGTAACGGTCGTCGTGGATGAAATCGACCTCGCTGTCACTGTTGCGCGCCAGACCGGTGAGGCGGTAGCTGAGCGTGTCGCTGTCGCCGAGCGGGCCACCGAAATCGGCCGCGAGCTGACGCAGGTCGTGGCTGCCGAGCTGCATTTCGATTTCGCGCAGGGGTTCATCGGTCGGGCGCTTGCTGACGTAATTCAACAGGCCGCCCGGCGGCATCGCGCCGTAGTTGACCGACGCCGGTCCCTTCAGCACTTCGACGCGTTCCAGACCGTAAGGCTCGATGCGGGTGATGCCGGTGCCCGAACCCAGCGGCAGCGCCAGGCCGTCCATGTAGCGGGCGGGCGTGAACCCGCGGACGAGCAGCCAGTCGCTGCGCGTGTCCGGGCCGTAGCCGCCGCCCTGCGCGCCGGCGGTGAACCACACCGCTTCCTCGATGCCGTGGATGCCGCGATCGCGCATCTGTCGGTCGGTGATGACCGAGATCGACTGCGGCACTTCGAGGATCGGCGTGTCGGTCTTGGTCGCCGTGCCGCTGTCGCGCGCGATCGGCGCGGTGACCTGCACCGCGTCGAGGGTGGTGGCATCGCTGGCGCTCTGCGCGAAGGCGAGCCCGGCTGCGGGCATCAGACCCACGGCGAGCGCGGCGCGGATGGCGACACAGACTGGGCGACGGGTGGCCGGAATGGCGCGTGACTTGGCGAGCATCGGGTTGAAGGTCTCGAAAGAGCGGGGCGGGAACAGGGAGTGCGGGCACTACGGGCATCGCGGTCCGGCCGTGATCTGGCGCGAACCATTCGCGATTGCTCATGGGAATCATTGTCATTCTGTGCCTGTCCAGTCCGCCGCGCAATCCCGGCCGGAGCGCGCCACGGCCGCGTTCTGCGTTACCATCGGCGTCCGTTCTCCCGCATACAGGTGGCCCGCGGCAACGCCGGCCGAGCGTGCGACATGCGCACTACCACCGCCCAGCGCTGACCGCCCCGAGGCCTCCTGCACAAGGCGCCCTCCGGCGCTTTTTTTGTGGCCGCCACGCGGCCCGCGGACCGACACCGGCCCGCTCCCGACACTTCCAGATCCCGGTTCCCATGATCACGATCACGCTCCCCGACGGCAGCCGCCGCGAATTCGAACAGCCCGTTTCCGTCCTCGAGGTCGCCCAGTCGATCGGCCCGGGCCTGGCCAAAGCCACCGTCGCCGGCAAGGTCGATGGCCGCCAGGTCGACGCGTCCGATGTCATCGATCACGACGCGACGCTGCAGATCCTGACCCCGAAGGATGCCGAGGGCGTCGAGATCATCCGCCACTCCTGCGCGCATCTCGTCGGCCATGCGGTCAAGCAGCTGTATCCGGACGCCAAGATGGTCATCGGCCCGGTGATCGACGACGGCTTCTACTACGACATCTACAGCGAACGCCCGTTCACGCCTGAAGATATGGCTGCGATCGAAAAGCGGATGGTCGAGTTGATCGACACAGAGTACGACGTCATCAAGAAGATGACGCCGCGCGCCGAGGTCATCGAAACGTTCAAGGCCCGCGGCGAGGACTACAAGCTGCGCCTGATCGACGACATGTCCGCCGACATCACGCAGATGGGGCTCTACCACCATCAGGAATACGTCGACATGTGCCGCGGCCCGCACGTGCCGAACACGCGTTTCCTCAAGGCGTTCAAGCTCACGCGCATCTCCGGCGCGTACTGGCGCGGCGATTCCAAGAACGAACAGCTGCAGCGCATCTACGGCACCGCGTGGGCGGATTCCAAGCAGCTCAAGGCCTACATCCAGCGCATCGAGGAAGCCGAGAAGCGCGACCACCGCCGCATCGGCAAGCAGCAGGAACTCTTCCATCTGCAGGAAGAAGCCCCGGGTCTGGTGTTCTGGCATCCGAAGGGCTGGGCGCTGTGGCAGGTCGTCGAGCAGCACATGCGCGGCGTCTACCGCGACAGCGGCTACGGCGAAGTGCGTTGCCCGCAGATCCTAGACGTGTCGCTGTGGCAGAAGTCCGGCCACTGGGACAACTACAAGGACAACATGTTCTTCACCGAGTCGGAGAAGCGCACGTACGCGGTGAAGCCGATGAACTGCCCGGGCCACGTGCAGATCTTCAACCAGGGCCTGCACAGCTACCGCGACCTGCCGATCCGCTACGGCGAGTTCGGCAGCTGCCATCGCAACGAGCCCTCGGGCGCGCTGCACGGCATCCTGCGCGTGCGCGGCTTCACCCAGGACGACGGCCACGTGTTCTGCACCGAATCGCAGATCGAATCCGAAGTCACCGCGTTCCACCAGCAGGCGCTGGCGGTCTACACGCACTTCGGTTTCGACGACATCCAGATCAAGATCGCGCTGCGTCCCGAATCGCGCCTCGGCGATGACGCTACGTGGGACAAGGCCGAAGCCGCGCTGCGCAATGCGCTGTCGGCTTGCGGCGTGACGTGGGAAGAACTGCCGGGCGAGGGCGCGTTCTACGGCCCGAAGATCGAGTACCACCTCAAGGATGCGATCGGCCGCACCTGGCAGCTCGGCACGATGCAGGTCGATTTCATGATGCCCGGCCGCCTCGGCGCCGAGTACGTCGACGAGCACAGCCAGAAGCAGGTGCCGGTGATGCTGCACCGTGCGATCGTGGGTTCGATGGAGCGTTTCATCGGCATCCTGATCGAACACCACGCCGGCGCATTCCCGGCCTGGCTGTCGCCGGTGCAGGCGGTGGTGATGAACATCACCGACGCCCAGGCCGATTTCGTGGAGTCGGTTCGGAAATCCCTTGCAAATCAAGGGGTCCGCATCGAGGCCGATTTGCGGAACGAAAAGATCGGCTATAAGATTCGCGAGCACACGCTGCAACGGGTACCGTATCTGCTCGTGATCGGGGATCGCGAGAAGGAAACCGGTACCATCGCCGTTCGGACGCGTTCCGGTGAAGATCTGGGCTCGATGCCGATCGACGACTTCGTTGCCCGCCTTCGCGCGGCGCCCGTTCCAGCATGAGTCCTTCACCGGCGCCGGTCCAACATGGACGCGCCGGTCGCCCCGTTGGTTGACGAGCCGGCGGTATGTTCCATTTCGGAGATCGCAGTATTAGCACCCCTGACAACAAGCAGAATCGGCGCAACCAGGACATCCGCGTACCGCGGGTGCGTGTCATTGGTTCCGACGGCGAGATGATCGGCGTCCTCACGCGCGAAGAAGCGCTGAAGGCTGCCGAGGAGGAAGGTCTCGACCTCGTCGAGATCCAGCCGAACGCGGATCCGCCGGTCTGCAAGATCATGGACTTCGGCAAGTTCAAGTTCGACCTCCAGAAGAAGGCGAACGAGGCCAAGAAGAAGACCAAGCAGCAGGAAATCAAGGAACTCAAGTTCCGGCCGGTCACCGATGAAGGCGACTACCAGATCAAGCTGCGCAAGATGCGCGGGTTCCTCGAGGACGGCGACAAGATCAAGGTCAACATCCGCTTCCGTGGCCGCGAGATGAGCCACCAGGAACTGGGTCGCGAGATGGCGTCGCGCATCGAGACCGATCTGGGCGAGGACATCGTCATTGAATCGCGTCCGCGCCTCGAAGGCCGGCAGATGGTGATGATGATCGCGCCAAAGAAGAAGTAATCCGCGCTTCGTGCGGATTCCCTTGGCCGCTTCCTTGAAGTCGGCTGAAGGTGGAGGAGGCGCCGCGAGGCGCCTCTTTCCGTTCCAGGTTGGGCGGTAGAGGGTTCGGCGCTTCGGTCTCTGGATCACGCGAGGGGCGCGATCGCCGCCGGGCAACCGGCAGCACCGGCGCCTTCCGCCAACCCGATGATTTGCAAGCCGAATCCGCGCACGGCATAATGCGCGGCTCCCCGGTCCGCCGGGGTGGCAGATTCATCCAGGACCCGCCTGGATTCCTTCATGGGATCAAAGGCTTAAAACCGGCATGGGCAGGACGGAAAGCGTGGCAACAGCCACCGCCCAGTCAGTACTCGTATCCCACAAGGACTCTCGCAATGCCCAAGATCAAGACGCACCGGGGCGCCGCCAAGCGGTTCCGGAAGACGGCGTCCGGCAAGTTCAAGGCCGGCCACGCAAACCGTAGCCACATCCTCACGAAGAAGACGACCAAGCGGAAGCGCGGTCTTCGTCAGACGAACATCATTCCGGCGTGTGATAGCGGTCGTGTCGCCCGCATGCTGCCGTATCTCTGAGGAGGACTGAACCATGGCTCGAGTCAAGCGGGGCGTCCAGGCACGCCGTCGTCACAAGAAGGTCCTCGGCCGCGCGAAGGGCTATTACAACGCCCGTCGCAAGGTCTTCCGCGTCGCCAAGCAGGCCGTCATCAAGGCTGGCCAGTACGCGTACATCGGTCGCAAGCTCAAGAAGCGCGATTTCCGTTCGCTGTGGATCACGCGTATCAACGCGGCCGCACGTCTGAACGGCATCAGCTACAGCCGCTTCATGAACGGTCTGCTCAAGGCTGGCATCACCCTGGATCGCAAGATCCTGGCTGATCTCGCGGTCAACGATGCAACCGGCTTTGCCGCGCTCGCCGAGAAGGCGAAGGGCGCGCTGGCGGCCTGAGGCCGTCGTCTCCACCGTAAAGCGGTACTGCCGCCGGATCCGTCCGGCGGTCACGTGGGGAAGGGCGCAAGTCCTTCCCCATTGTTGTTTGTGGCGCCGGATTTTCCGGGCGTGACATCCCCCATCAGCGACGGGCCAGCAGTGCGATGAGCGAAATCGACTCCCTTTCGAACCAGGCGCTTGCCGATATCGAGGCGGCCGACACGCCCGAGGCGCTCGAAGCGCTGCGTGTCGGACTGCTCGGCAAGAGCGGCAGCATCACGTCGCAGCTCAAGGCGCTCGGCGCATTGCCCGGCGACCAGCGCAAAGCGGCGGGCGAGGCGATCAACCGTGCGCGCGACGTGATCGGCACCGCGCTGTCGACGCGCAAGATCGCGCTCGACGACATCGCCCTCGACGCGAAGCTGTCCTCGCAGACCATCGATGTGACCCTGCCGGGTCGCGACGGTGCGCGCGGCGGCGTGCATCCGATCAGCCGCACGCTCGAGCGCATCGCCGACATCTTCGGGCGTCTGGGCTACGAGCTCGCCGACGGTCCCGAGATCGAGGACGACTGGCACAACTTCGAGGCCTTGAACTTCCCGCCGCACCATCCCGCGCGCGCGATGCACGACACGTTCTATTTCGGCGACGGCCGCCTGTTGCGCACGCACACCTCGGGCGTGCAGGTGCGCTACATGGGCGAGCACGCGCCGCCGCTGCGCATGATCGCGGCCGGCAAGGTCTACCGCTCCGACAGCGACCAGACGCATTCGCCGATGTTCCACCAGGTCGAAGGCCTGCTGGTCGACGAACACGCGACGTTCGCCGACCTCAAGGGCACGCTGAGCGAATTCGTCCGCGCGTTCTTCGAGCGCGACTTCGAGATGCGTTTTCGCCCTAGCTATTTCCCGTTCGTCGAACCCGGCGCCGAAGTCGACATCGCCTGGCAGCAGGCTGATGGCAGCACGCGCTGGCTCGAAGTGCTGGGCTGCGGCATGGTCCATCCGAACGTACTGAAAGCCGTCGGCATCGATCCCGAGCGCTACACCGGCTTCGCCTTCGGCCTCGGCGTCGAGCGCTTCGCGATGCTGCGCTATGGGGTCGACGATCTGCGTGCGTTCTTCGACAACGATGTGCGCTTCCTGCGCCAGTTCGCGTAAGCCCAGGCGCGTCGCGCCTGCATCTTCTCCGCGTCATCCGTAGCGAACAGGTCCCGCAGTGCCGGGACGACGATTCCAAGAGATCGCCATGAAATTTTCCGAGAACTGGCTGCGCCAGCACGTCAAGACCGATGCCACCCGTGACCAGCTGGCGGCGACGCTGACCGCGATCGGCCTGGAAGTCGAAGAGATCACGCCGCTGGGCGAGGCGCTCGATGGCGTCGTCGTCGCGCGCATCGTCTCGGCCGAGAAGCATCCCGAAGCCGACCGTCTGCAGGTCTGTCAGGTCGATGCCGGTGGCCAGACGCTGCAGATCGTCTGCGGTGCGCCGAACGCGCGTCCGGGCCTGGTCGCGCCGCTGGCACTGATCGGCACGACCGTCGGCACGTTGACGATCAAAGCTGCGCAGCTACGCGGCGTCGATTCCAACGGCATGCTGTGCTCGGCCAAGGAGCTCGGCATCGACGCCGACGCATCCGGTCTGCTCGAACTGCCTGACGATGCGCCGATCGGCGCGCCGCTGGCCGAGTATCTCGGACTGCCCGACGCGAGCATCGAGCTCAAGCTCACGCCGAACCGCGCCGACTGCTTCGGCATCCGCGGCATCGCGTTCGACGTGGCCGCCGCCTGCGGCAGCGAAGTCGCGCCGCTCGACGCACCGGCTGTGCCGGTTGCCTCGGATGCATCGCTGCAGGTCGTGCTCGACGCGGGCGCCGATGCGCCGCGCTATCTCGGCCGGGTGATCGAAGGCATCGACGCGATGCGCCCGACGCCGTCGTGGATGGCCGAGCGCCTGCGTCGCAGTGGCGTGCGTCCGGTCAGCTTCCTCGTCGACGTCACCCAGTATGTGATGCTCGAACTCGGCCAGCCGATGCATGCTTTCGACCGCGACCTGCTCAAAGGCCCGGTCGGCGTGCGCCGCGCGCGCAAGGGCGAAACGCTCAAGCTGCTCGACGGTCGCGACGTGACGCTGGACGAACAGTTCCTCGCGGTCACCGACGCCGACCGCGTCGTCGCGCTGGCCGGTGTCATGGGCGGTTTCGACACGCGGGTGACCGACGGCACCCGCAACGTGTTCCTCGAATCCGCGCACTTCGCGCCGGACGCGATCATCGGCCGCAGCCGCCGTCTGGGCCTGCACACCGATGCAGCGCACCGTTTCGAGCGCGGCGTGGATCCCGAGCTGCCGCGGACCGCGATCGAATACGCGACGCGCCTGATTCTCGATGTCGCCGGCGGTAGCGCCGGTCCGGTGACCGCCGCCGAACTCGAGGCGCATCTCGCGCAGCCGCGCACGATCCCGCTGCGTCGCGCGCGCCTGACGCGCGTGCTCGGCCTGACGGTCGACGATGCGGAGATCGAACGCATCCTGCGCGCGCTGGGGCTCACCGTCGTCGCCGATGTCGAAGGCTGGCAGGTCACCGCGCCGACGCGTCGCTTCGATCTGGCGATCGAGGAAGACCTGATCGAAGAGGTCGTGCGCATCCACGGCTACGATCGCGTGCCGACCACGCTGCCCGGCGGTGCGACGCGCATCGCTGCGCCCAGCGAGACCCACGTGGCCGAGGCCGAGCTGCGTCGTCAGATGGTCGCCCGCGACTGCCTGGAAACGGTCAACTTCGCCTTCGTCGATGCGTCGCTGCTCGCGACCTGGCAGGCGGATGCCGGCAGCGTGCCGCTGGCCAATCCGCTGAGCGCCGAACTCGGCGTCATGCGCACCGCATTGCTGCCGGGCCTGGTGTCCACGCTCGCGCGCAACCTCGCGCGCCAGCAGGAGCGCGTGCGCCTGTTCGAAATCGGCAAGGTCTTCGCGCAGGCGGATGCCACTGGCGCCGCACCCGTCGAGACCTTGCGAGTGGCTGCCGCGGTCGCCGGCGATGCCGGTGTCGAGCAGTGGGGCGATGCGACGCGCGCGGTCGATTACTTCGATCTCAAGGGCGATCTCGAAGCGCTGGCAGCTGTCGCCGGTGCGACGCTGACGTTCACGCGTTCAACCACGCCGCACGGCCATCCCGGTCGCTCGGCCGATGTGTTGCGCGACGGCGCGCGCGTGGGCTGGATCGGCGAATTGCACCCGCGCCTGCTGCGCGCGCTAGACATCGACGTGCCGGTGGTGGCGTTCGAACTCGACGCGTCCGCGCTGCAGGCACGTCCGCTGCCACGCGTGACCGGGCTGTCGAAGTTCCCGTCCGTGCGTCGCGACCTGGCGATCGTGGCGCCGGAATCGGTCGACTGGTCAGCGCTGGAAAATACCGTGCGCGCATCCGCTGGACCGCTGCTGGCCGACGTGCGCCTGTTCGACCGTTATGCCGGGCAGGGGGTCGAAACGGGGTTCAGGAGTCTCGCCATGGGCTTGATTCTGCAGGAAAGTTCACGCACTCTGACCGATCGCGATGTCGATGCTGTCGTTGCGGACGTGGTGGCCGCGCTCGCGCGCGAACACGACGCGAAGATCCGGGGCTGAGGCCTCACAGGGGGATGGCTGCGTGGCACTGACGAAGGCGGACATGGCCGAGAAGCTTTACGAGGAAGTCGGCTTGAACAAGCGCGAGGCGAAGGAATTCGTCGACGCCTTCTTCGACGTGCTGCGCGATGCGCTGCAGCAGGGCCGTCAGGTCAAGCTGTCGGGCTTCGGCAATTTCGACCTGCGCCGCAAGAACGAGCGCCCGGGCCGCAACCCCAAGACCGGTGAGGAGATTCCGATCTCCGCGCGCACCGTGGTGACCTTCCGTCCGGGCCAGAAGCTCAAGGAACGCGTCGAGGCCTATACCGGCTCGGTGGGCGCCGCGCATGCTTGATCCGGGCAGCAACCGCGAACTGCCGCCGATCCCGGCGAAGCGCTACTTCACCATCGGTGAGGTCAGCGAGCTGTGCGACGTCAAGCCGCACGTGCTGCGTTACTGGGAGACGGAATTTCCGAGCCTGAGCCCGGTCAAGCGCCGCGGCAACCGCCGGTACTACCAGCGGCACGACGTGCTGATGGTGCGCCAGATCCGCGGCCTGCTGTACGAACAGGGCTATACGATCGGCGGCGCGCGCCTGCGTCTGGAGGGCGAGGGCGCCAAGCAGGAGTCCGCGCTGAGCAGCCAGATCGTGCGCCAGGTGCGCATGGAGCTCGAGGACGTGCTGCAGTTGCTGAAGCGCTGAGCACGCCGCGTCACATGGATGGGCGAAACGCCCGCCAGACGGTATAATTTCCAGATTCCGGGGTATAGCGCAGCCTGGTAGCGCACTTGTCTGGGGGACAAGTGGTCGTCGGTTCAAATCCGGCTACCCCGACCAAAACATGCGACATCCGAACGGCCCGTGCGCAAGCGCGGGCCGTTCTGTTTGTGGACGTATCGATCATTACTTCAGGCCGGATCGAGCAGCGCGCGACCTTCTTTCGTGAGATCGATGTCGCCGTCCTCGGCAAGCACGGCGTAGCCCGCATTGACGGCCCAGTCGGTCTCCGATTCGCTGATGGGCGTTGTCGCATCGATGTCGCGCAGGATGCGGCGCTGGTCGCTGTCGATCGTCATGGCGGTCTTCCGGTATGGGGAGTTCGCACGTTAACGATGCCGGTGTCGGCGAGACGTGCGCGCTTTGATGACCGACCCACCAACCGGCTGCACATGCTGCAACGCTGAACGGAAAGCCGGAGATGTGCCGGATGCCATGCGCGTTCGCAAAGGCAGCTTCGTATGCTCAGCCTTCATCTTCTTGAACGGATCTGGCTGATGGACAAGCGGTTCGGCATCGCAGTGCGCGCATTCGCACTGGCTTCGGTATCGGTGGTCGCGACAGTGCACGCGCAGGACGTTGCGGCGACGTTGCCTGCGCCTGCCGCGCAGACCGTCACCTCCGACGTCCGCGACATGGAGACCGTCGTCGTCACCGGTGTACAGCCCGGTCCGGGCCTGTGGCGGGTGCGGCGTGGCGATGGCCACACGCTCTACATCCTCGGTACCCAGTCGCCGCTGCCGGCAGACATGACCTGGCGCGCGGATGAGGTGCGCGAGGTGCTGGCGGAAGCCGGCGCGGTCCTCGGGCCGCCGGGTGCGCAGTGGGACGCCGACATCGGATTCTTCGGCAAGTTGACGCTCGCGCCGTCGGCGTTCCGGGCGATGCGCAATCCGGACGGCGCGACGCTCGACGAACTGCTGCCGCCCGACCTCTACGCACGCTGGGCCGCACTGAAGGCGCGCTACATCGGGCGCGATCGCGGCATCGAGCGCAAGCGGCCTTTCATCGCGGTCTACCAGCTGTACCGTGCGGCGCTGGAGCGCAACGGTCTGCGCGAGGGCGGCGTTATCGGGCCGGTGATCGACGAAGTGTTGAAGGCGCGGGGTATGGAGATCACACCGACGATGCTGGCGCTGAAGATCGACGATCCGCGCGGTGCGCTGGCGACCTTCCGTCGCGAGGTGCTCAAACCCGAAGACCTCGCCTGCGTGCGCAGCACCCTGGACATCATCGAGAACGATCTGCCGCGCATCGCGGCGCGCGCGAATGCCTGGGCGGTCGGCGACCTCGACGCATTGCGCGCCATGCCGGACGCGCGCGCCCAGCTCATGGCCTGTCTGTCTGCATGGACCGCGAGCGAGACCGCGCGCGAGCTGGGCATGGCGGATGTCCAGTCGAAGGTCAGTGCGGCCTGGCTGTCGAAAGTGGACGCCGCGATGGCCGGGCATGAGGTGGTGTTCGCGACCGTGGCCCTGGATTCGCTGCTGCGCGCCGATGGACAGCTCGCAGCGTTGCGCGCCCGCGGCTACACCGTGCTGGCGCCCGACGAAAGCGACGATGCGGACGAGGTCACGCCGGAGGTCGCGTCACCCGGCAGCCCGTGACCCGGCGAGCGGCACGTTTCAGGCGGCCTGCGCTTCCGCCTGCGCGCGACGCTTGAGCAGGAACGCGTGCAGCATCTCGGTCGACAGGCCGTGCAGGGTCAGCCGATAGCCTGCGCGCAGGGTCGACATCGGCACGAGAGGATGCTTGTTGTTGACCAGCACGAGGTGCGCGTGCGCGTCGAGAATGGTGGCGGCGTACAGGCCGATGGTCTCGTCGAGCTGCAGCGAGTTGGTGGCGCGCCAGAAGTCGCTGTCGGTCAGCAGCAGCTGGTAGATCGGCGTGAACAGTTCGATCGAGCTCTGCAGGTCGAGGAAGTTGCTCCACCGGCGCGGCATGTCCGACAGCGCCAGCGCCGGCTGCTGGATCATCGACAGGTCGGGATTCGGCACCGGGACGAGCGTTTGCCCGGCGTCCCGGAGGTTGCGGTTGAGCCGGATGATGAAGTTGTAGAGGTTCAGGTCGTGGACCAGGAACATGTCCTCTCGCACATCGGAGATCCGCTCGGGACGCAGCGGGTTGACCGGTGTATCGGTGCCGGAGTTGCGCGCGATGAATTCCAGCACCTGCGAGCCGAGGTGGAAGTGGCGGAGGATCAGCCAGTTCGCCTCGGGCCGGATGAAGCGTGCCATCCCCCACGCCAGCAGGCGGTGCAGCAGGCGCGAGAACGCCAGCTTGCGTGGCGTAAAGGTCTTGATCACCTGGAACAGGATGATCAGCGTGCGCGCCAGCGGCCGCACGAACGGCAGCAGGAACTGCCGTGAGCGCGAGCTCGAGTCGGCCAGCCAGGCGCGCTTGACCGACTCGTCGATCGGCGTGCTGCCGTCGAGGTACATCGCCAGCCAGGGATTGGGGTCGCGCGGATCGTAGGGCTGGTCGAGGAAATCGCCGTGCAGGTCCATTCCTTACTCCGGGGTCTGGTCGGCGGGGATGTGGTCGAACTGCATCAGGTAGAGCTCGGCAGTGCGGCGTGCGGTGTCGACGATCGCACGCGCGCCTGCGCCATCCGCATCGTGCCCGAGCACGATTTCCACTGCGCGCAGCCAGCGCAGCAGGTGATGCGCGTCGTTCTCGCCGTGGTAGTCGAGGAAGCGGAACGCATCACGCGGTACCGCATCGGCGTGGTCACCGGTCAGCGCCGCTTTCATCAGCGGCAGCAGCGCCGGAATGATGCGTTGGCCTGTGCCTTCGATGATGTAGATCGCGCCCAGCAGACCGATCGGATTGGGACACGCTGCCAGCGCGTGCAGATAGCTGTTGAGCGCTTCGCCGCCGGGGTTGCGGCGCAACTGGTCGATGTCGGACACCGTGCCGCCCGCCCTGCGGTAATCCTCGAAGAGGATCATGAAATCGTCCTGTTCGTCGCTGGCATGCAGTTCGATCAGGTCCGAGAGTGCCTCGTACGGCGCGCGTACCGAGGCGGCACCTTCGCGCATCCACTTGCTGCCCTCTCGCACCTGCGGGATCCAGCTCCGCATCCAGGCGATGTAGTCGGCGCGGCGGAAGCGGCGTTCCCGCAACGCGCGGATCGGGGGCGTCCGCCAGGCGCGCGAGCGGTAGTCGTGCCAGATGCCGGCCAGTTCGCCCAGCAGATGGCGCAACGCTTCGGGCGCATCCGCCGGGTCGTGCGGCGGGGCGACCGGGCCGATGCCATCGTCGGCAGCGACCGGCATGGGCGTCTGACGCGGTGTGGTGGCCGGTGCCTGCGGTGCGTCCGCGGCCTCCACTTCGATCAGTGCGAACGACACGGTGAAGCGTCCCGATTCGGGCACGAAGCACAGGATCTTCTGGCCGGGCTGCAGCGTATGCGTGCGCACGAATTCGTCGAGCATCACGAAGATCGACGCCGAGCCCGTGTTGCCGCGCTGGACGAGGTTGCTGTACCAGCGCTCGCGCGGAATCGAGAGACCGGCCTTGGCCATCAGCTCGTCGACCACCGGAGCGAATTTCTCGGACGAGTAGTGGCACAGGAAGTGGTCGACGTCTTCGGGCGCGAACCAGCCCGCGTGCGCGAGCCGGGCGTATTCGTGGATGCCGACATCGAACAGGTGCGGCAACAGACGGATGTCCTGGCGCAGGAACAGCGCGCCGTCGGCCTCTGCATCCGACCACGCGGCGTAGTCGAGGTGCGAGCGGCTGCGGTCCGCCGTGAGTCCGAGTTGCATGCACACCGGATAGTCGCCGGAGAACGAGCGCTGGTGGATCCAGCGCAGACGCAGGCGCAGTCCTCGGTCCGCATCCGGCGCGGAGGTGAGCAGCAGCGCACCGGCGCCGTCGGAGAGCATCCAGCGCAGGAAGTGCGCATCGAAGTCCGCGTCGTAGCCACGTGCGGCATAGCGGGAACGCTTGAACAGCCGCGACGGCATCTCCGCCGCGGCGACCAGCGCGTTGGTATGGCTGCCCAGTTCCACCGATGCCGCGGCCGCCTCCAGCGCACCCATGCCCGAGGCGCAGATGCCGTGGCTGGAGAAGGTCTGCATCGGCGGTCCCGAGAGTTCTCCCAGCACCATGCTGGCGAAACCGGGCATCAGGGCGTCGCCGCCGGCGGTGCCGCAGGCCAGCAGGCCGATCTCGTCGAGGCTGCGTCCACCATCGCGCAGACAGGTCTGGATCGCCTCGATCGCCATGCCCGCGCAACTGGTGCGGGTGGCGCCGCTGTCGTCGATGGCGTAATGGCGGTTGAGGATGCCGTTCTCGTCGAGAATCCGGCGCTTGATGCGTGCCGATACGCGCGACAGGGGCGCGATGTAGGCGTCCATGGCGTCGTTGTCGATGGCAGGGCCGGGCAGGTGCCGGCCGGTGCCCTGGATCCAGGTGCGTTTCAGGGAAACAGGCATTCAATATCCCGCGACGGGTGGAGGCGACGGTGGGTGCGTCTCGCGCAACGAGCGGGAACGCAGCGACCGGAAGAAGGGTGCCAGCAGGAACACGCGGACAACATAGGCAGCGAGCCCGCGTTCGAGCAATGGCGACGGAATGCGGTCGCGGTACTGCCGATGCAGGGCAGGAAGCGTCGACCAGTGGGCGTGGCCGTGTTCGTGGTGCGCGGTGTGCAGGCCGATGTTGAACAGCAGCGGATTGAGCCAGCCCTCGAAGTTGCGGGCGTATCCGTAGCGGTGGTGCTCGTCGGCGTGCGCATGCTGCAGGTAGTTGGCCCCCAGCAGCCAGTGCAGGCCGAACAGCTGCGGCACGATCACGAACGCGAAGGCCTTCCCCGCATCGAGCCACAGCAACAGCGACCAGCTGCCCAGCCACACCGCGTACTGCAGCATGCACAGCGCGAAGGCATGCGGCGAGTGCCGCGACAGGCGGCACAGCCAGCGCCAGGCCAGCGGATACACCACCCACGCCGCCTGCACCGGATGCAGCGCCCAGCCGGGCAGATGGTTGTGATCGCCGAACCGCCAGGTGCGCATCACGTCGCGCGCGCCCTGCCGGTGGCGGTGATGGTTGGCGTTGTGGGTGGGCCGGAAGATGCAGGTGGGGTGCCCCTGCAGCAGCGTCACCGCAAAATCGGTCGCGCGGTTGGCCGGACGCATGTGCCACATCGGCAGGTGCGCATGGTTGTGGTGGATCACGCTGATGCCCACGGCCAGGAACAGGCTCAACGCGTAGAGCACCGGTTCGAAGCCGTGCTGCCACTGCCAGGCGATCAGCAACGGCTGCGCGGCAAGGTAGGCGAGCGACTGCAGGTCACGTCGGTGACGCAGCCAGCGCCGGGGTGTCACGCACGCGCTCCGGGGCGCGTGCGTGATGCGGGCGCGGACACCGCCTCGGCCGGCAGCTCGGTGCGCAGCCACTGGTCGAACCACGGCAGCAGGAATCCGTAATTGCCGTGATAGCGGGCATGGTGCTGCTGGTGGCGGCGACTGGCCCCGAGCGGGCCGCGCGCGGGGGCATGACGGCTGAATTCGTAATTGGCGTGTCCCAGGCTGTTGAGCGCGATGCTCATGACCGGCAGCACGGCCAGCGCCTGGAAGCTGAAATCGTGCAGCAGCATCGGAACCAGCGGGACGCTGCCGAGCATCAGCGCCTCGACCGGATGGAAGGCGTAGGTGGAGAACGGGGTCGGGACGTGCGAGCGATGGTGATCGACGTGGAACCGTCGCAGCGGCCGGGTGTGCAGCAGCCGGTGACTGGCGTAGAAGTGCAGTTCGTTCCACAGGAACAGCACGCCGATCTCCAGCGCGATGCGCCACACCGAAGGATCCGGCTCGACGCTGGCCCAGCCCAGTCGCAGCAGCCCCCAGGGCACGATCAGGCCGATGCCGAACACCAGGATCGAGATGCAGGCCTCGCGGATCTCGCGTGCCGTCTGGCCAGGCAGGAGCGGGCGCGTATCGAGCACCCGGCCGACACCCATCGCCGGCAGCAGGTGTCGCGTGAGCCACAGGGTCACCAGTGCGCTGCCGAAGTAGAGCAGCGCAAACCAGGCGACGCCGAAGATCGCAACCTCCCACGCCGCCAGCCCGGTGAACCAGTCACCCATACGGAATGTCTCCGCGCATCAAGGCCCGTGCCCCGACGCGTCGACTCACGCCGACGCGCGCTCCGCGACGGGCGCGTCCAGGGCCGGCCAGCGGGCGAGCACCGCGCGACGGATCCCTGCGGCATCGAGCCCGGCTTCGGCGAGCAGATCCTCACGGCTGGCGTGATGCTGGAACGCGTCCGGCAGGCCGAGATGCAGCACGGGCATCACCACGCCTTCCGCGTTGAGCAGCTCGGCGACGCCCGAGCCGGCGCCGCCGGCGACGACATTGTCTTCGAGCGTCACGAAGCCGTCGTGGGTCTTCGCCAGTTCCAGCAGCAGTGCGCGGTCGAGCGGACGCACGAAGCGCATGTTCACCACGGTCACACCGAGCGCCTCGCCGACCTGTTCGGCGGCCGGCACGATCGCACCGAACGCCAGCAGGGCGATGCGCGAACCGCGGCGGCGCAGATCGGCCTTGCCGATCGGCAGGGTGTCGAGCGTCGTGTCGATCGCGACGCCGGGGCCGCTGCCGCGCGGATAACGCACCGCGGCCGGGCCCTCATGGCGGAAGCCGGTCGTCAGCATCGCGCGGCATTCGTTCTCGTCGGCCGGCGCCATGATCACCATGTGCGGCACGCAGCGCAGGAAGCTCAGGTCGAGGTTGCCGGCATGGGTGGCGCCGTCCGGACCGACGACGCCGCCGCGGTCGATCGCGAACAGCACGTCGAGCTTCTGCACCGCGACGTCGTGGACCAGCTGGTCGTAGGCGCGCTGCAGGAAGGTCGAATAGATCGCGACGACCGGCTTGGCGCCTTCGCATGCCATGCCAGCGGCCAGCGTCACCGCATGCTGTTCGGCGATGGCGGTGTCGAAGTAGCGCGCCGGGTATGCCTTGCTGAAACGTACGAGGCCAGAACCTTCACGCATCGCCGGCGTGATGCCGAGCAGCAGCGGATCGGCGGCGGCCATGTCGCAGATCCAGTCGCCGAACACGTCGGTGTAGGTCGGCTTCCTGGCACCGCTCTTGGCGACCAGGCCCTTGTCCGGATCGAACGGGGACACGGCGTGATAGCCGATCTGGTCGCCTTCGGCGAGTTCGTAGCCCTTGCCCTTCGTCGTGATGACATGCAGCAGCTGCGGACCCTTGAGGCCCTTGAGCGTCTTGAGCGTCTCGACCAGCGCCTTGACGTCGTGACCGTCGATCGGGCCGGTGTAGTGGAAGCCCATTTCCTCGAACAGCGTGGACGGCACGAACATGCCCTTCCAGTGTTCCTCCCAGCGCCGCACGAACTTCGCGGTCGGATTGTTCTTGTCGCCGAGCAGCTTCTTGCCGCCTTCGCGCAGCGCATTGAGCGTGCGGTTGCCGGTCGCGCGCCCCAGCATCTTGGTCAGCCCGCCGACGGCTTCGCTGATCGACATGCGGTTGTCGTTGAGCACCACCAGCAGGTCGGGCTCGGGTTCCATGCCCCCGGCGTGGTTGAGCGCCTCGTAGACCATGCCCGCGGTCATCGCGCCGTCGCCGATCACCGCGACCACGCGGCGGTCGTTGCCGGCCTGCGCGTTGGCGATCGCCATACCCAGCGCGGCGGAGATCGACGTGGACGAGTGGCCGACGCCGAAGGTGTCGTACTCGGACTCCTCGCGCTTGGGGAACGGCGCCACGCCGTCCTTCTGCTTGACCGTGTGGATGCGGTCGCGGCGGCCGGTCAGGATCTTGTGCGGATAGGTCTGATGGCCGACGTCCCAGACGATGCGGTCGTCGGGTGTGTCGTACAGATAGTGCAGAACCGTCGTCAGCTCGATCACACCGAGGCCGGCGCCGAAATGGCCGCCGCTCTTGCCGACGGATTCGATGAGATAGGCGCGCAGTTCGTCGGCGATCGCGGGCAGTTCGGCTTCGTCGAACTGGCGCAGGTCGGACGGCGCGTCGATGCGCGCGAGGCGCGGATAGCGCGTGGAGTCGATCATCCGCCAATTGTACGCCGCAGCCCTGCGGCTGGCGTCATCGGCGGAGGGCGGGCAGGCGTCTCAGCGGCCCCGCAGACGGGCGAAGAAACCGCCGGTGCGCTCGTTCGGTTCGACCGCCACGGGAGGCTCGACAAAGGGCGTGGCGTAGCCGGTCGCGAGATTCGCGTTCACGAAACGCACCACATCTTCGGCAGGCAAGCCGCTGGCGGCGATGATCGCCTCCAGGGTCGAAGGCCCCTTCATCATGGCCGTCGCAATCCGGAAATGGCGGGGATACTCGCGCTCGGTCTGCGGCCATTTGTTCAGCTGGAAGCGGGCGTCGGGATCGTGGTCCGGAATGCCCGTGCCGTCTCCGGCAAGCAGACCGCCCAGCCAGACCAGACGCGACAGGGGCTGTGGCGTCCCTGCACTGGCGACCTCCCGACTCCAGGTGGTGTCATCGACCGTCTCGAGGGCCTCGGGTTCGATCGGCAGATCGAAGTACTGCGTCAACGGCTTGAGTGTCGATGGTCCGAAGTACTGCTGCGCGTCGAAGTCGAGCCACAGCGTGGGTCCGGTCTCGCTGCGATAGCGACGACGGCCGTGGAGCACACCGGCATCGAGCCAGGCCGCGAAGGATCGCGCGTGCTCCGGGGCGGGTGTCGCGACCGCCGCGGGCGGCGCATCCGGACCGTGCGTCGCGACATCCGGATCCTCCGCGGCGTGCTGGACGAAGCCCGTGTGCATCGGTGCTTCGACCGCGGACAGTCGTGGCGGGTTGTCGGGCTCCGGCGATGTCCGGACCGCATCTGTCGTGACCGGTGCCGGTGCGGTGTCCGACATGTCGACGGCGCTGCCTGCCTCCAAGACAGGTTCCGGTGTGCGCGAATCGAGCGCGATGTCCTGCGTCGTGGCGATCTCGCGCAACAGTGCCGCCATCGCGCCGTCGTCGAAGGGACGTCCGAGCCGGAAGTGGGTCTGGACACGTGGCGCCGATGTCAGGCCGACAATCTGCTTGCCCGCGGCATGCAGGCGCAGCCAGCTCATCGGGCCATACATGCTGTCCATGTCGACCACCACGTGTTCGGCTTCGGGCTCCGCAACCATCGCAAACCGCTCGCCCAGCTGCGCATTGGCACCGGCAAACGCCGCGCGCAACGCCGTTTCAGTGGCGTTGTCCATTCCGCTCAGGGCGATGGTCAGGGGCATGGGAAATACCGGGCGGCCTGACGCGACGGGCGTCGTGATGCCCGAAGTGTAGCCAGTGGGGTGGGCGCTGTGCAGCGCACGGCGGGGCGGTGCACGGGACGCGCGGCGTCAGCGACGCTCGCGGCGTGGCAGGTGGGTACTCAGGAACGCCATCTGGTCCGCCAGGATATTGCGGTTGCTGAGGATCAGGTGTTCGATCCAGCTCGGCCGGAACGGAACGGCCAGCAGCGGCATGGCCGCTTCCTGTGGCGTGCGCGCGCCCTTGCGGGAATTGCACTGGAAGCAGGCGGTGACAACGTTCTCCCAGATGTCCAGGCCGCCACGTGACAGCGGTTCGACATGGTCGCGGGTCAGGACCTGGCGGCCGGCCCGACGACCGCAATAGAGACAGAGCTGGTGGTCGCGTGCGAACAGGGCGGTATTGCTCAGCGCGGGCGTCGGGTCTGTCGCGCTCGGTCGCACATGGCTGCGGCCGGCGATGATCGGGTGCAGGTCCATGCGGCTCTGCGCGCCCGTCGCGCGGCACAGCCCGCCATGCAGCGTCATGCAGGGATCGCCCAGCGTCCACGCAACCGCGCCACGCGCGTAGAGACAGGCGGCGTCCTGCCAGCTGATCCAGTTGAGTGCGCGCCCGTGCGCGTCGAGCGCGAGCAGGCGGACCGCGTCGCGACGCGGGGCGGCTGCAGAAAGTGCGGGGGAGACTCCGGAATCCGGCGCTGCTGCAGCGCCGGTGGGGATCAGGCGTGTAATCGCGCTGTATGCCTCCATTGCGACCGAGCATATACCCGATCGATGACACTTTGTGCAACGGAGCACGCGCACGTCGCGACGCCGGGCGGCAGTCGCAACGTGCGCGCCGGGCCTCAGCTGTCGAGTGCCTCGTCGGCAATCGACAGCAGCGCGGCCGGGCCGCTCGCGATCGCTGCTGCGTGGGTCAGCGTGCGTGGCAGGATGCGGGTGAAATAGAAGCGGGCGGTCTCGCGCTTGCCGGCCTTGAAGGTCTCCGGACGGGACGAAGCATCGGCGACCGCGACGCTGCGCGCCCACCAGTAGGCCAGCGCCACATAGCCGGAGAAGAACAGGTAGTCATAGGCGGCCGCGCCGATTTCCTCGGGATCGGCCGCCGCGCGCTCTGCGATCGAACGCGTCAGCGCCTGCCACTCACCGGCCTTCGTCCGCAGCGGCTCGATGAACTCGGCCAGCGCCGCATCGTGCGCGTGCTCGACGCAGAAGCGCTCGATCATGCCGAGGAACACGCGCAGGCCTGCGCCCTGCAGCTGCAGGGTCTTGCGGCCCATCAGGTCCAGCGCCTGGATGCCGGTGGTGCCCTCGTAGAGCGTGGTGATGCGCGCGTCGCGCGCCAGCTGCTCGATGCCGTGCTCGGCGATGTAGCCGTGGCCGCCGAAGCACTGCAGCGCGTGATAGGTGCACTCGTTGCCCCACTCGGTCAGGCAACCCTTGACGATCGGCGTCAGGAAACCGAGCAGATCGTCGGCTTCCTTGCGCGCGGCGGCATCGCTGGCGAGTTCCGCGCTGTCGACGAGGGAGCCTGCGTGGTACGCCAGCAGGCGGCCGCCTTCGGTGAGCGACTTGCAGGTCAGCAGCATGCGCCGCACATCGGGCTGCACGAGGATGGGATCGGCCGGCTGGGAGGGCAGCTTCGGCCCCGACAGGGCGCGCGACTGGAGACGCTCACGCGCGTACCGCAGCGCGTTCTCGTAGGCGCGCGTGGCGAGACCCAGACCCTGCACACCGACGCCGAGCCGCGCGGTGTTCATCATCGTAAACATCGCCAGCAGGCCCTTGTGGGGCTGGCCGATGAGATACCCCTGCGCGCCGTCGAAGTTCATCACACAGGTGGCGGAGCCGTGGATGCCCATCTTGTGTTCGACCGCGCCGCAGCGCACCGCGTTGCGCTCGCCGAGCGTGCCGTCGCGCGCCACCTGCACCTTCGGCACGATGAACAACGAGATGCCACGGCTGCCTTCGGGCGCATCGGGCAGGCGCGCGAGCACGAGGTGGATGATGTTGTCGGTGAGGTCGTGCTCGCCGGCGGTGATGAAGATCTTGGTGCCGGTGATCGCGTACGTGTCGTCGCCGGTGGGTTCGGCGCGGGTCTTCAGCAGGCCGAGGTCGGTACCGCAGTGCGGCTCTGTGAGGCACATGGTGCCCGTCCAGGTGCCCGCGATCAGCGGCTTGAGGAAGACTTCCTTCTGCCACGCCTCGCCATGATGGTGCAGGGCATTGACCGCACCGTGCGAGAGCAGCGGGAAATTGCTCCACGCGAGATTGGCCGCGTCGATCATCTCTTCCAGGCAGATGCCGATCGCATGCGGCAGATTCATGCCACCGAATTCTGCCGGTGCACTCATGCCGGTCCAGCCGCCTTCGGCGAACTGCACATAGGCGGCCTTGAACCCGTCGGGCGTGGTGACCGCACCGGTGGCCTTGTCGAAGCGCACGCCCTGTTCGTCACCGATGCGGTTCAACGGCGCGAGCACGGTTTCGCTCAGTCGCGCGCATTCGTCGAGCACGGCGTCGACGGTCTCCCGGTTGGCGTCCTCGAACCCGAGCTCGGAAAACAGGGATTCGACCTGCAGCACGTCGTGCAGCGCGAAGCGGATATCGGTCAGCGGGGCGTGGTAGGTGCTCATGCGTCCTGGCTCTTGTTCTTCAAATGGGTATGACGGTCGAGGGGAGCGGGTCGCGGCGGATGCGTCAGCGCATCACGCCAAGCAGGCCCGGGACGGGGCCCAGCGTGCTGTCGCGACGCACGGTGTAGTCGCGTGCGCTGCCGCGGTCATCGGGCGCAGCGCGGATCACGCCGTCGATGCGGTAGGACAGCGAGCGTCCCGCAGCGAGCGCGTCGGCGGCCTGCAGGCGACCTTCAGCGGAAGGCGCGAGCGCCAAGGTCAGGATGTCGGCCGACTCCGGACCGATCGTGAGTGTCGTCGGTGCCTGCAGCGTGCCGGCAGGCTCCCCGCCTACCGCGAGCGTCAGGTTGATCGATTCGAATCGCATCGGGATGCTGCTGTAGTTCTGCAGCCGTACGTCGACCGACCAGTTGCCGTCGACGCCGACGGTCACCTGCTGGATGCTCGCGGCCGGCTCGGAAACGCGGCGTTGCCCGGTCACGCAGGCGACGAGCACGCCGGCCATCAGCAGAATCGTCAGCAGCTTCCACGGCTTCATGCGAGACACTCCGGTTGCAGGTGGGGCCAGATGTTAACGCGTCGCCGGGCGTCGCCCTGCGTTCGGTGGCTCGTCCGCACGGGCGAAACCACGAGATTTCGAAAAACGGTTGCCGTTCGCGCACGCGCCTCGTATCATGCGCCTCCCGCAGTGGCCGGGTAGCTCAGTTGGTAGAGCAGGGGATTGAAAATCCCCGTGTCGGGGGTTCGATTCCCTCCCCGGCCACCATGTAAATCAAGCGGTTACGAAGCCCGCGCACGTCGCGGGTTTTTCGTGGGTACAGTTCCGGTACACCTCCGGAACGGAAGCCCCATGGCCACCATCGTCAAGACGCCCTCTGGCACTTGGAAAGCGGTCATCCGCAAGCAGGGCTGGCCAACCGCATCCAAGACCTTTCGCACCAAGCGTGATGCTGAGGACTGGTCGCGCCGCGCCGAAGACGAGATGGTGCGCGGCGTATACATCGACCGGACGAGCGCCGAGCGGTTGACTTTTGGCAAGGCACTGGACCGCTACCTCTCCGAGGTGACGCCGACCAAGAGGCCGAGCACGCAAACGGCGGAGAAGAAGAAGGCGGAGGCTCTCAGGGAGTTCTTCGGTGACTACTCGCTGGCGGCGATCAGTCCGGACCTCATTGCGAACTACCGTGACCAGCGCCTCTCGACGCCTCGCACAGTCAGGGAGGGCAAGAGGCGGGTCGCGAAGCCAGATGCCGGATCCCTCAGTGCCAATACTGTTCGCCTTGAGCTCGCGTTGCTGAGTCATCTGTACACCACGGCCATCCGTGAGTGGCAGTTGGGTCTCGTCCGCAATCCGGTGGCGAACGTCCGCAAGCCGTCGCCAGGGGACGGCAGGAACCGCCGGCTGTCCGAAGAGGAGGAGCGCGCATTGCGCGTCAGGATCAAGGCGCACTCCAATCCCATGCTGGGCTGGATCTTCACCATCGCGATCGAAACCGGTATGCGCTCGAGCGAGATCGCCAGCCTGCGTTTGCTGCAGGTGGATCTCAAGAAGCGCGTAGTACGGCTGGCAATGACCAAGAACGACAGTGCGCGAACCGTTCCGCTCACGCAGGTTGCAACGAATGTGTTTGTCGAGGCCGTTGCCAATCCAACGCGGCCTGACGGTTGCAAGCTGGTGTTCTTTGGCGAGCCGGGCCGTGATGGTGAGCGCAAGCCATATGCGTTCAACAAGGCTTGGCACGACATCAAGATCGAGCTTGGTATTCAGGATCTGCGTTTCCACGATCTTCGACACGAGGCGGTCAGCCGACTTGTGGAAGCGGGTTTCAGTGATCAGGAGGTATCCGCGATCAGCGGTCACAAGTCGATGCAGATGCTCAAGCGATACACGCATCTCAGAACCGAGGATCTCGTCAGCAAACTGGACAGACTGTCGAAGGTCTCCGCACTGGAAGAGTAGGGGGGGGGGCGCCTGCTGAGAGAGGCGTTGAGATCCCGGAGCTATGACGTCCTTGGGTCAGCGTGTAACCGGAGTCGTCTCAACCTGATGCTATTGGAGCAAGAGGTGCGCCGACGTGTTGCGCGTTTTTGCAAGCGGTCAAGTGGATGCAGTCAGTTCGCTAGACCTGAAAGGATCGAATTTACATTCTATTCATATCCGAAATTCGGTCAGTAACGGCTTGAATAGAAATAGGTTTTTATTTCTCGTTCAAGGGTGGCGCGACAAAACGTTTTGAAATGGAGAAGCCAAAAAGACTAATAATTCTCGTGTGCTATTTGTCTAACGGAGTTCAGTGATCCTATATAGGTGTCGGTAATCAATGGGTGGGCCGACATGTATAGAGATGGGAAGCGTAACGAATCGCAAGTTGCTGACAGTGAGTCCATGTCGCAACTGCTCTTGAGTAAGTACGGTCCTCTGATGGGGCTGCGACAGGTGGCCGAACTGCTGGGCAGGTCTCCCGCAGGCGTCAGGGTGGGGCTTTACTCTGAGGGCGAGACCTCCATGCTGCTGAGGCCGGCCAAGATAAAAGTGGGCCGGCGCATTTATTTTAGGACGGCGCTGGTTGGAAAGGCACTCGACTCGGTAAGTGCGATCTAGGATTTTATCCATGAGCATAAAAGCCACCAACTGGGCTTGGGGTCTTGTAATGCCGCCAACGCCAAAGTTGATCTTGATGGCGTTAGCAGATGAATCTGACGATCTGGGGAATTGCTGGCCGTCGATAAAGCGGATTGCGAAGAAGGCTTGCGTCTCCGATAGGACAGTCAGGCGCGTGCTTAAAGAATGTGGCGATAGTGGGCTGGTCGTTGTCTCAGCGAGGACTCGACAGAACGGAGGGCAGTCGTCGAACAAGTACACGCTGCTACTTCATGAAAAGGGAGCGGAACGCTGGGGATCTGACCCCCCTGACAATTTGTCACCCCCTGACACTGTTGGCAGGGAGGGGGTGTCAGGGCTGACACCCGCCCCCCGGTCACAGCTATGTCATGCGGCCCCTGACATAGCTATGTCAGGCCACTACCCACTACTAGTCTCATCATCTAGAACCACTACTACTACAAATCTTGCTAGCCCGCGTTCATTGGTTCACGACGACGCTGAGTTGGCGAAGGAGATGGTCCTGAAGTCCATCAGCGACCCGACCATCGCCCAGCAGCTGCTTGATGAGTTGGATGCGGCGATCCGTGGGAAGCGAATCAAAGGCCTCTGGTCCAATTACTTTCACGCACTGATTTTGAGAGCTCTCGAAGGACGATTCGTATTTTCAGCAGGTCGAAGCCTTGAGGCTGAGCGCAAGCCTAAGTCGTCTTTGCGCGATCGGATCGGGTTGCCGCCGAAAGAAAAGATTTCATCCCAGCAAAGTGTCGCGGCATTTGTGGAGGCAATGCGTCTTAAAGAGGTTGATCCCTGTGGATAAGCATGAGGTTCTGAGCGTACGGATCCCGTCGGATCTCAAGAAGGATTGGCAGATCTACTGCAGAGCTGGAGGCAATTCTTCGAGTGAAGTGGTCCGCGCAGTAATTCGCCGCTTGCTGTCCAAGTCGACCAGTGGATCCGCCACGGAAGTGATCAGCGACTGCCCCGATCACCTGAAGACCAGGATGGAGGTGCGTCTTTCGCCATCCGAGCGCGAAGCAGTCCTACGTATTGCGAAGGACGCGGGATACTCGCCCAACAGGTGGATTGCAGATCTTGTTCGCGCATACGTCACGCGGGAGCCCCAATTCGGGCTGTTCGAGCTCCAGGCTGTAGGTGAGTCGAACAACCAGTTGCGCGCAATCGGCCGCAATCTCAATCAGATCGCGCTCGCGATAAATCGCGGAGGGAATTCTCGAGATGTTCTTTCTTCTGTGCGAGAGCTGAAGGTGACCATAGATCAGCACACCAGTCAGGTCCATGCAGTTGTGCAATCAAATCTTGAGCGCTGGAAGGTCACATGGCTCTGACTGTTGACGGTGTGCTGCGTGAGTGGGGCGATCGACTCTTCTATCGCTTGCCAGGAAAGAGCGGCAACTGTGTTTCGGTCAACGGCAGCAGGAGTGCCAAGAATTCTTCAGTGGTGGCGACCGTTAGATGCCCCCGCGTGATGAAGGCTGCCCTCAGGGCTGCGGCCCGGAGGGCGCCTGAGGTGATGGTGAAGATATCGGGTTCGGGAAAGGGCGCGAAGCAGTTGCATGCGCATCTGAACTACATCTCCCGTAACGGAAGTCTTCCTTTGGAGACCGAGGAAGGGCATTTGGTCGAGGGGCGGGCGGCTGTGCGGGATCTGGCCGACGAATGGAAGTACGGACTGTTCGGTATGTCCGATGAGGGGAGGCGAAGAGAGAGCCTAAACGTTGTGCTGTCCATGCCGCCGGGAACTGATCCCGACTCGCTTCGCGCTGCTGCGTCAGGTTTCGCGAAGAGGCAGTTCGCGGGCAATCATCCTTACTCCTTGGTGGCTCACCACGATGAGGAGCACCCGCACGTTCACTTGTGCGTGAAGGTCATGGGCCGTGACGGAACGCGCCTCAATCCGCGCAAAGCAGACCTGCAGATATGGCGCGAGAGCTTCGCGGACCTCCTGAGGGAGAGTGGAGTTGACGCGAGCGCTACGCCGAGGAGCGCGCGCGGTGTCAGAACTCGCACCCGTACCCAAGCCGCCTACCACCAGAAGACTGCCGGCTCGATTCAAAGCTTGAGTACAGGGGCCTACGCAAGTGAGGACTCCCAGTTGCGAAGCTATGCCGTGCTTGCGAACCAGCTATCGCGCGCCGGCGAGGAGGGGGCTCAGCTCGCCTTGGATGTACTGCGTGTTGCCAGTCGGATGTCTGGTACCCAAGCCGCTATTGCTGAGCGTCAGCCTCAAAGAGCCCGACAAACTCCTTCGCTCGCTCGCACACAAGAAGCGAGGAGCAGAGAGCGCTGATCAGGGCTCACGATGTGTGGACTGTCCAGCCAGCATCAGATCAAACGCCGTATGCGACGAGGGGCGCCGCGAATTCCTTGGTCATGACCAAGGAAATTTAGTCATGACGAAGAAAATCGAATGTGCGAAGACTAGGGCAGGATAGGCTGTCGCCGGGATGTGTCACACGGTGAGTAGAGAGCGAGAGCCAAATGCCCGGCATTTGTCACATGGCTTGGCGCAAGGTGCGCTCTGCAATGGGGAGGCGTCGGGGAGTCCGGTCGGGGCGCCGGCTGTGATCTCGCCCTAACTGGTGCTGGGCAATATCCGTTACCAGGGGGACAACGCTCCCTCAGATGACAGACCACTTCCCGTCAGCGAACTCCAGGTCGAACCCGCTGCAGTTCTCGATTGGGGTGCTGTGGTCGAGATTCCTGAAGTCGTGCATGACTTGCTGCGTCAGCTCGATGGGCTGACGTTCAACTCGCAAGCGCAGCGCCTGCATGAATTGGCCGTGACCCACCATGAGAAAACGCAAGCCTGGCCCGTAGGATTCGAGGCGGGTCAGGGCCTGTCCGACCCGGTCCCAGAGTTGTCTGAAGGATTCAGCGCCAGGACCATCGACGGTGTCTGGCTGCGCGTCACGCCAGTACGTATCAACCCAAGCACGTCGCTGCGCGACTGTGGTGCCAGCGCAGCGTGACGGGGAGAGGTATGTGAATTCGTGGATCGGCCACGTCGCCAGTCGCATTCTGAACCTCTGAGCTGCTGGCGCCGCGGTTTGCCGGGCACGTAGGAAGGCTGAGCTGATGAGCGCTGCGGGTGCGTATGTCAGTCCCTTGCTGAAATCACTCGCTTGGCGTTCACCCCGATTGGTAAGCGCGATTCCACTTGGATCCGTGGTGGCTTGGCCGGCGTTCGCCATGCTTTCGCCATGGCGAACAAGCTGGATTCGGAGGGGGTCTAGCTTGTGCGTCACGGAGTTCTCCGATCTTCGATGGATTGGTAATCCCCCCGTAGATTAGCCGACGTCTGTCATGCGATTCTTTCTCAAGAAAAAGAATCGCCTACTTGCTGATAGAAGCGAACATTAGGGAGTAGCAGTCGCCACGGTTGCGCTGGTGACGGCAGGTGCCGCCTTACGTTTTTTGCCTGTTTCCGAACTGCGCTTTTCGACCTGCAAGCGCCAAGTTTCCAGTGCGTTGATGTCGGCAAGGAGCTCATCTGGATCAGGAATCGCTATGCCGCCCTCTAGCGCCTTGTCGTGGGCGAAGTTCGAGCACCGCGACATCCCGGCGTTGACCTTGGCATAGTCATCATCATCGACCACGACCTCGGCGAGCCGCTGGGTCTCCACGCCCTTGCGGAAGCGGAGGATGACTTGGCGTAGCAAGACTTCCTCGACTGCGCGTTCCCAAGCCATGCGCAGCTGGAAGTATGCTTCCACGGTCTCTTTGCGGTGTTTCTGTTCCTCGCCGTCCTTGTGCAGCTTGGCGATGGATTGGTGCTGCGCCTTCAGCGCGCCAATCCGCTTGCTCGCGTTCCTTCCTTCAAACGGCAGTTCGGGATCGGCGATGCCGAAGCCCTCGGCGCGACGGACCAGGCTTTGGGTGGAAGTCGTCACGCCAGCCAGTTTCGCTTCCTCCACCAGCAGGCACAGAAAGTAGATGTCGTGGGTGAACACGATGACCTGGCGATTCGCGGCTTCGCTGGCGAGTCGCTTGGCGACGCGCTCGCGCCGACGATGGTCGAGCGAAGATACTGGGTCGTCGAACACGATGCCGCCCTTGCTGCCGCTCAATCCGATTTCAGCCAGGAACGAGCCGATCGCCACGGCGCGCTGCTCGCCTTCGCTGAGGATTTCGCCAGGTTTGCGGCTCTGCGGCAGTTCCAGCTTGAGCTTGTGCAAGGCTTTGCCGCGGTCGGCCCGACTTTGCAACGAAACGCTCAACGTACCGACGCCTAGCGCCTTGAACTCGAAATTCAGCGCTTGGGCCAGTTCCTTGGAAACGACTTGTTCGGCTATTTCCGATGCTTTCAACGAGATGGCAGTAGTTTTCACTGCGGAGAGGCATTTGGTGAGTTTGGCTTGGTGGCTGAGCTTTTCGACGGCCGCGACTACAACATCCCTCACTTGGCTCAGCCTGATTCGCGCGTCGAGTTCCGTGAGCTGCTTCTGTAGCGCAGTACGAGCCTTCTCATCGGATGCCTTTTCCAACGTCTCAGCTTCGGCATTGAGCTTGTCAGCCAGCGACTGTAGCTGCGTTCCCGGGCTTGCCAAAGCCTCGGCGGTACCGTCCCATTGATGCGAGATAACGGCCGCCTTGATGGCTTCCCGACGTACCGAAAGCTGCGTCTCGAACGCTTTGACATCGGCGGCCAGCTGGAGATCCAGGGCTTTGATTTCGTCGTGCGTCGCGTCGTCGAGATTCAGCGTAAGGTTATGCGCGGCAAGCGGCTTGTACTCGGCCGCTAGGGCAGTGCGACGTGCCTGTGCGTTCTTCTCAGCGTCCTGCTGAATGAATGCCTCGAATCGCTGCAGGCGCGCGGCGCCTTCGGCGAGCGGCTGCTGGCACAACGGACACGGCGCATCAATGCCCAGCTTGGGGAAAACCTTGTCCGGGTGGGATTCGGTGGCGAACTTGCGTGCGGCATCGAACAGCTCGCGCCAGACATCGCCACCCGTGCCGGGCAGTAGGTTTTCGCTTTCCTTGAATTCCTTGGCCGCAAGCACGGCCGCCGCCTGCGCAGTGCGGAAACTGTCCGCGAGTCCGCGCAACTTGGCGACTACCGCTTGATCCACAAGCGCGCCTTTGTTGGCGGCGTTCGTCGCGATAGACGCGATGCGCCGGGCCTGCAGGCGTAGCTGGCCTGCCTTCTCCTTCGGATTGTTCTCTTTAAGGCTCTTGTTTAGTTCCGCGTGTTGCGTCACTTCCTCTGGCTTCAGGGCTGCCAGCGCGTCGATCTGGGCTTGTGTCGTCTTGCCTGATAGCGACGCGATCAGCTTGCCTACCGCCGTGTCGCCCTGCAAAGGTGCAAATACAATGAGATCGACGGCGTGCTGCGAATTTTCTGTTTCGATCGCGGTCTTCAGCTGCTTGCAGACCTTCGCCAGTGCTTCGAACACATCTAGCCCGTAGGGGACATAAGAAAAATCATCCTCGCTGTCGAGGTAGGCGCGGGCGCAGCGTGAGTCGAAAATTGCGAATGACGACAACTCGGGAGGTGCTGCCGCTCCATGTGTCCATTGCACGTCTTTGGCGGTGCCATTTACGGTGATCTCGAACGTGGCTTCCGCAGTTCCAGCCTTGTCAGTAGGAAGATGTGCGTTGGGGTGGATTGCCTCGGCTTGGTCCCGGGCACGGCAGGCTCGCTTGAGGACGCGCGAGTATCCTGATTTACCCGAGCCGTTGTCGCCGTAGATCACGGTCATTCCGGCGGCACTAAAAGGTAAGCGTTGGTTCTCGGCGATCGCGTTGACATGGCGCATGTCTTTTATCGCCAGTAGTTCGATTTGAGTGGTCCGCCTGACTGGCGCCGGAATATCGTCTGCGGTGAGCGGCTTGGCGGTGCGGCCCTTTGGGTCAGGGATCCCATGTGTCAGCTTGAGGAGTGCGAACAGGTCGTCCTGGTCGTCTGCAGTGAGGGTCTGCTTTGCCAGCAGTCGGGCGACGGCATCGCTTTGCCACGCGGGCAGCCCTTGGGTCCAAGCCAGTACCTGCTGAAGTATCGACATTCTTGTCTCCTCGTCCCTTTCCAAAATCCATTCAAAGCTGGCTGCTACTCGATTACAGGAGGAGTCGCAACGGACACGCACCCCTGTGCGATATGACTACGGCTTGGGTTGCCGCGCGGAGGCTCCTTTCGTACGGCTCTTCTTCGGCTTGTCTACGTCCAGCAGCGAAGTGATCTGCTCGTAGCGTTCGAAGAGAAAAGCGACACGCTCCGCATCGGAGGTGAACTTGCGCTTGCCGTAGGCCGAGTCCACCGCACGATCCAACGCTTGGTGGGCCTTCAATAAGGCAGGAGGCATTACGGTGGGGTCGTACAGGTCTGCCAGCGTGCTGTCGGGAAATTCAGCACGCGCATAGAGAACCTCCTGGGCAGCGGTTTCGATGGCTTCGCGTTGCTTGTCGCTGGCATCTGGCCAAGGGAAGTTGTTGTAGACGATGCTCGCCGAGTAGCGGAAGTCGCTCTTGATGCGTCCACAGACCGCTCGCACCCAAGCCATGTGCATGGTCGATTGCATGACGCCGAAGTGATACGACGTCGCGTCCACGCTGATCAGGTTTGCATCGCCGGAGAGTGACTCTGGGTCCATGAACCCCATCGGGATGAACGGCCTTTGCTCCGAAGAGTGGCGTGGTATGAGCAGGTAGTCGGCGACCGGTATCCGTTCGACATGGAAGCGTGTAGGTGTATGGGCAAGCGCAAGTGAGCTATCGCCTGCCTTCGCCTTGCGCCCGCTCTTGGCATCAATCTCACCTAGCCGAAAGCGGCGCACTTTGTCCATAAGACCACGTACGACCGGCATAGTCCGAAGCTCTGCGGGTGAGGCCTTGGCAAGCCACAGGCACCATCGCTCTTCGTCATTGATGTATTCGGTGGCCCCGTACCAGCGCCGAAGGAAACGAGCGGCCGCAGGCTCTGCTACCAATAGCTCCGTTTTCTCGTCGGGGTTTAGCAGCAGATACCCGCCATCAATGGGCTTGTTGCCAATTCCGATCTCCGGAACCGGGCAAACGGGCTTGGTACGCTTTTTCAGGACAAGATCCGCGGCGTCGACTAGATACGGATTGATGTTCCCTGCAATGATCTCGTGCGGTTCCGCGCGCAGACCGGAGTAATCGAACAAACGCATTGGGGTGTTTTTTTCGAGGCCAAATCCGATGATTACGCAATGGACGGCCGCCACTCCTCGCGCTTCGTTATTCCAAAGAAAAGTACGATGGGCGAAATGGATGCGGATGCCTCGGGCGAGCATCTCCCCCCAGAGCACACCGACCTGTTCGCCCTGCGTAATGGAATTCGTCGAGACGAATGCGCATCGGATCGCGGGCTTCTGGCGCACGTAGACAGCAGCTTTCAGATACCAGGCTGCTACGAAATCCAGCGTCCCGGCACCTTTGAGTTTGCCCGCAACATCGAGAAGGTCGGCCCGCTGCTCTGCACTCATTAGCTTGGAGCCCACAAAGGGCGGATTGCCCAAGATGTAGTGCAGCTCCTTGGCGGGGACGACGTCGTCCCACTCGATCTGAAGCGCGTTCTTGTGGACGATCGTGGCCGAGGCCGTCAGCGGCAGGCGCTCGAACGGGTTGCCGAACATCTCGCTCACGCGCAGGTTGACCTGGTGATCGACAAGCCATAGCGCCAATTGTGCGATCTGGGCAGGGAACTCCTCGATCTCGATGCCGTAGAACTGGTGAACGTTGCATTTGATCAGGAGCCTGGGGTCCACGACTTGGCCCGTCTCCAAATCCTTCTGGTACAACGCATCGATGACCTCGAGTTCGAGCAGTCGCAGCTCACGGTAGGCGATAACCAAGAAGTTGCCGCATCCGCAGGCCGGATCGAGAAATTTCAGCTCGGCAATCTTCTCGTGGAACTCGTGTAACTTCGGACGGCTGTTCTTCACCTTCTCGAATTCGGTCCTCAGGCCATCGAGGAACAGTGGGCCAATGAGCTTAAGGATGTTTTTTTCGCTGGTGTAATGCGCGCCCAGGTTGCGGCGGGCTTTGGCATCCATGATCGATTGGAATAGCGCGCCGAAGATGGCGGGGCTGATTTCGCCCCAGTGCAACCCGCAGGCATCAAGCAGCCGCTCCCGCATCGTGCCGGTGAACGCCGCCGGCGACAGACGCTCGTTGAACAGCTTCCCGTTGACATAGGGGAAGCCCGCCAGTTGGGCGTCGAGCCCCTTCTGCCTCTCGTTGTGGGGTGTGTCGAGAACATCGAACAAGGAGGCTAAGTGCCCACCTAAGTCGCTGCCATCGTCACTGGTACGTTGCTCGACGTAGTCCTGAAACCGCCGTCGCGGCTCGAAGATCCCGGTGTCTTCGGCGAACAGGCAGAACAAGATCCGCACAAGAAGGACTTCGAGCTTGTGCCCTGTGTAGCCATCCTCCTGCAGGGCATCATGGAGCTTGCCCATGCGCTCAGCCGCCTTGATGTTGACGGGGTCCTGGTCCTTGAAAGCATGGCTCTGATAGCCGGCGATGAAACCGAACAGGCGGATGTGCCGATGGAGCTCTTTGAGCGCGAAGCTGTGTTTTTCGCCGGTTTCCAGGTCGTGGAGCCGGAAGTGCTGGAAGTCCGATACCAGCACATAGCGGGGCAGGTCGCGGTCCTTCAGCCCCGTAAAGTAATCCCGGGCCTGTCCGTAGGCACGGTCGAGGTCCTTGCCGCGGGACTTGTGCTCGACCATAAGGATGCCTTTCCACAGCAGGTCGATGAACCCGCCAGATCCGTCCTCACGCTTGATCGGCACCTCGAAGCTGGCAATGCGGCGCCGGTGAACACCGAAGACATTGAAGAAGGCATCCCAGAACGATTTGGCCTCAGCGTCCTCGCTGTCCTCGTCTTCCCATTCTTTAGCGAACGCGATGGCTCGCGCTTTGATTTCATTCCAGCTCAACGGCATGACGGCTCCCCTATGCCTCCAGAGGATACTTCACGGGTCCCGGCCACTCACATGCGCAAAGCGTGCTGGCGGCGACGGCTGCGACAGAGGCGCACCCCGCCGTAACTGTGTCGTTCTACGGCGATCAGCCTGTGTGGGGTCGCGCGATTCCTGAGGTACACCACAGGTACAGTGCGCCGCTTTCGCGCACTTCTCTAAGCTACTATAAGCTACTGATTTGCAAATACTTTTGGCTTCCAGTGGCTACGTTGGACTTCGCTAAACAATCAATAAGTTATTGATTTTAAAGGTAATTGAAAATCCCCGTGTCGGGGGTTCGATTCCCTCCCCGGCCACCATTCGCGGATTCGGGCGTCACCCGAAACACGTCAAGAAGCCCTGCAGCGATGCGGGGTTTTTTGCGTCCTTGGCCTTCAGGCGATGCCTGTTGCGTCTAACGTCTTCCGGACGTGTGCAGAGGCAACGGAACTTGCGCCCTGCAGTGACCGGTCGCATCAACGGACGCCTCCTGCCGAAGGGCGCTGTAAGCCGGTACGTCTTGTCCTGGTGCCATGAAGGCATCGCATGGACGTCGATAGTTGGACGCCTTGAACGCCTTTCGTCCAACGTTCTTCGACCTGGAAGTCCGATGACCGGTGCCGGGGTCTGAAGGACTCTCGCGGTGCATCCGCCGGACCGTCACTCGAAACACAGGCCGCAACCGACGTTGCCGCATCGGATGCGCCTCGCCACAATCGACCGATTGGGGCTCACGGGACTGGCATATGCGGACGGTGGACGGTGATCTTGCGTGCCTGGAGGCCGAGAGCATCCACATCCTGCGGGAGGTCGCTGCCGAGTGCCGGCGGCCGGTGCTGCTCTACTCGGTCGGCAAGGACAGTTCCGTACTGCTGCATCTGCTGCTGAAGGCGTTTGCGCCTGCGCGTGCACCGATTCCGCTGCTGCATGTGGATACACGCTGGAAGTTCCACGAAATGATCGCATTCCGCGATCACCGGATTGCCGAAACGGGTCTTGAATTGCGGGTACACGTGAATCCCGATGGCGTCCGGGACGGGGTAGGGCCTTTCAGCCACGGCGCGGCCACCCACACGGACGTCATGAAGACCCAGGCGCTGAAACAGGCGCTTTCCGCCGGTGGGTACGACGCTGCCATCGGTGGTGCACGGCGCGACGAGGAAAAGTCGCGGGCGAAGGAGCGGGTGTTTTCGTTCCGCGACGATGCACATCGCTGGGATCCGCGACGTCAGCGGCCCGAGCTCTGGGATCTCTACAACCCGAAGGTGAGCGAAGGTGAGAGTGTCCGTGTCTTTCCGCTGTCGAACTGGACCGAACGCGACGTCTGGCGCTACATCCGCCGCGAGCGGATTCCAGTCGTGCCTCTGTACTTCGCCGCCGAGCGTACTGTCGTCGAGCGGGACGGAATGCTGCTCGTCGTGGACGACGACCGGTTCGTCCTGCGGTCGGGTGAGCAGGCGCGGCTACGTTCTGTTCGTTTCCGCACGCTTGGCTGCTATCCGCTGACCGGGGCGGTCGAGTCTTCGGCGACGGACGTCGATGCGATCCTCGCCGAGATGGAAGACCAGCGCCAATCCGAACGCGCCGGACGCGCGATCGACCGCACCGAAGGCACCTCGATGGAAGCGAAGAAGCGCGAGGGATACTTCTGATGGACGACCGCATCCTGCGTATCGTCGCCTGTGGCAGCGTCGATGATGGCAAGAGCACGCTGATCGGTCGGTTGCTGCTCGCAGCGGGCAATGTGCCAGACGACGAACTGGCCGCACTCGCTGACGCGAGTCGCACGCAAGGCACCCGGGGCGGTGCCCCCGACTACGCGCTGCTGCTGGACGGTCTCGCCGCGGAACGCGAACAGGGCATCACCATCGATGTCGCCTGGCGGCACCTGCGGACGCCACGCGGGCGCTTCCTGATTGCCGATTGTCCCGGGCATGTCGAGTACACCCGCAACATGGCGACCGGCGCCTCGACTGCGGATGCGATGGTCTTGCTCGTCGACGTGGAAAAGGGTCTGTCGCCGCAGACGCTTCGACATACGGCGATTGCGGCGATGCTCGGCGTGCGTCATGTCGTGCTGGCGATCAACAAGATGGACCGGGTGGCGTTCGCGCACGCGCCGTTCGAAATGATCGAATCCGAGTACCGCGCGCACGCGTCGGTCCTGGGCATCCATTCGGTGCAGGCCGTCCCGCTCGCAGCAGTCGATGGTGATGGCGTCGCTTCGCGCTCGCCGCGCCTGGGCTGGTATGCGGGACCCACGGTACTGGAGGCGCTCGAAGCGTTGCTGGCGATGCCAGGCCGCGCGACCCTCGACTGTCTGCCGGTCCAGATGCTGCTGCGCGAGGGCGACGGCACGCGCTGGTATGCCGGAACCTGGCGGGGCAGGTCGCTGCGGACCGGTGCGCGTCTGCGGGTTGCGCCTGACGGCGCACCTGGAACGGTGTCAGCTTTTCGTGTAGCAGGTGAGGTCGCCGGCTCCGCCAGTCATGGCGATGCCGTCGCGGTGCGGTTTGAAGACGAGATCGATGCAGCACGCGGTGCTGTTCTGGTGCCCGAGGCTTCGGCCGTCTCGCACGGTGACCAGTTCGTTGCCGATGTGCTCTGGTTCGGTGCAGCGCCGCTGGTGCCTGGTCGGCGTTATCTGTGCAGAACTTCGGGTCGCGTGACTGGCGCGCGCGTCGGCGAAATCAAGCACCGGCTCGATCCGGTTTCGCTGCAGCCGCTCGCGGACAAGCAGCTCGCGGCAAACGAGATCGGCCGGGTCACCCTCGCGCTGGATGCGCCGATCGCCTTCGCACCGTACGTCGATACACGGGTGCTGGGCGCGCTGGTGCTGGTGGATCCTGTCAGCCACGCCACGCTGGGTGCCGGCATGATCCGCCACGGCCTCCGTCGCGCGGACAACCTGCACTGGCAGACACTCGATATCGATCGTGCGGCGCGCGCGACGATGAAAGGACAGCGCCCGCGCTGTATCTGGTTCACCGGTCTCTCGGGCGCCGGCAAATCGACCATCGCCAACGAGGTCGAACGCGCGCTGCATGCCCGCGGCGTTCATACCTATCTTCTCGATGGCGACAATGTCCGCCAGGGACTCAATCGCGACCTCGGATTCACCGAGGCCGATCGTGTCGAGAATCTGCGGCGGGTGGCCGAGGTTGCAAGATTGATGGCCGACGCCGGGCTGGTCGTGCTTGTGAGCTTCATCTCGCCCTATCGCGCGGAACGCGCTGCAGCACGCGCGCTGTTCGATTCGGGAGATTTCATCGAGGTGTTCGTCGACACGCCGCTCGCGGAAGCGGAGCGGCGCGATCCCAAAGGGCTCTACGCGAAAGCGCGGCGCGGTGAGCTCCCGAACTTCACGGGCATCGATGCACCCTACGAACTGCCTGACGCAGCCGAAATCGTGCTGGATACGATGATCCACGACACCACGTCACTCGCAACGCAGGTCATCGATTATCTGACAGGCATCGAGTGAGCAACGCACGCTGGTGAAGCAGGGCCGGCGTGCGCCGGCTCTGTTGCAGACATCAGCAGCAGCCGTGGTCGCCGTGACGCGTGCCGCTGTCGGCGACAACCGCGGCGCCAGTGGTCTCACCCCGGGTGCCGGCATGGTGATGTTCTGTGATCACGCGCGCCACGCAGCTGGTCACGCGCTTGCCCATCTCGATGTGCAGGAACTCGTTGGGACCATGCGCGTTGGAATGCGGGCCGAGCACGCCGGTGATCATGAACTGCGCGCCGGGGAATTTCTCGCCGAGCATGCCCATGAAGGGAATCGAGCCGCCTTCGCCCATGTACATCGCCGGCTTGTCGAAGAACGCCTGGCTGGCGTCATCGATCGCCTTCGTGAGCCACGGCGACATCGCCGGTGCGTTCCAGCCGGTCGCGGCCTTCTCCAGCACCAGGGTCACGGTCGCGCCGTTCGGCGGATCGGCCAGCAGCGCCTGCTGCAACAGCTCGCCGGCACGCTTGCCATCGATGGTGGGCGGCAAGCGCAGCGACAGCTTCACTGCCGTGTGCGGGCGAAGCACGTTGCCGGCCGACTGCAGCGAGGGAATGCCGTCGACACCGGTTACCGACAGCGCGGGGCGCCAGGTGCGGTTGAGGACCAGTTCGGAGAGATCCTCCGATTCCGTGCCATCGGCGTCCTTGGGAAACATCGGGCGCAGATCGCCGGTCAACGGGAACTTGTCGTAGATCGCCGTGTCGAGCACTTCTGCAGCGCGCCGTGCCTGCTCGAGGCGCTCCGACGGAATCTCGGCATGCAGGCCATCGATCAGGATGCGGCCACTGGTCTCGTCCTCGATGCGCGACAGCAGCTGGCGCAGCAGGCGGAAGCTCGACGGCACCACACCGGACGCATCACCCGAATGCACGCCTTCGTCGAGCACCTTCACCGTCAGATTGCCGCCTGCAAGGCCGCGCAGCGATGTCGTGCACCACAGCTGGTCGTAGTTGCCGCAGCCGGAGTCCAGACACACCACCAGCGAGGGCTTGCCGATGCGGTCGGCGAGGTGGTCGACGTAGGCAGGCAGGTCGTAGCTGCCCGATTCCTCGCAGGCTTCGATCAGGACCACGCAGCGGGCGTGCGGCAGGCCCTGCTCGTGCAGCGCCAGGATCGCGGTCAGCGAGCCGTAGATCGCGTAGCCGTCATCCGCGCCACCGCGGCCGTAGAGCTTGCCGTCACGCAGTACCGGCTTCCAGGGGCCGAGATCGTCGTCCCAGCCGGTCATTTCCGGCTGCTTGTCGAGATGTCCGTAGAGCAGCACGCAGTCATCGTCGCTGCCGCCGTTCGCGGCCGGGATCTCGATGAAGATCAGGGGCGTGCGACCTTCGAGGCGCACGACGTCCAGCACCATGCCGGGGATCGCCTGCGCCTGCGCCCAGTCCGACATGAGCGTCACTGCGCGTTCCATGTGGCCGTTGGCGACCCAGTCGGCGTCGAACATCGGCGACTTGTTGGGGATCCGGATGTACTCGATGAGCTGGGGAACGATCTCGTCGTCCCATTTGGCGCCGATGAACCGGTCTGTCTGCCGGGAATCCATGCAGGTGTACCACGAAGGAGGAAACCCGATTCTACCGCGGCGGCGCAGTAGGATTTTTCCTACAAGCGGTCGGGATTTCGACCGGCTCCTGTGCAGCAGGGGGGCGGATATCCTGCGCATGTGGCGTTGGGAAGACTGGCACTACCGGCAAGGACGAACGAATCGCCAGTCGGGAATGGATTCCACCCAACACCAAGGAGTCAGGACATGAAGTCGATCCGAGTCGTACTTGCGTCGCTGTGCCTTTCACTGCTGCTGGCAGGCACCGCGTTCGCCAACGAGGGCGTGGAGAAGGTCAACATCAACACCGCCGATGCAGCCACGCTGGCACGTGTGCTGCACAACGTAGGGCAGGCCAAGGCGGAGGCGATCGTTGCCTACAGGGATGAGAACGGGCCGTTTCGCAGCGCTGAGCAGTTGGCGCAGGTGAGTGGCATCGGCCTGCGTACCGTGGAGCACAACGTCGATCGCATCGAGGTGGGTGCTGCCGGGACGCAGACAGGCGTGACGCGGGCATCGAGCCCGCCCGCCGCAGCCGGGAACAAGGGGGCAGCGCAACTGCGCTGACTTTGACCCATCGCTGACGTTGGCACAGGGAGTGCCGGCGTCAGGCGAGGAGCAGGACGCTCCACGGGACCGGCAGGATGCCGCTACAGGGATGTAACCGTCGCCCGCCTCGCATTGGATGCGAAGCGGGCGACCCTTTTTTGGGCGATCGTTTTCCGGAGCGCGCGTGGAGGCCCGCCGTGCGCGGGTCGGGACGCCCGGCGGCGATATGTGATGCCTCGTAACAGACCTCTGCTCCCGCTTGCGCTCTGGCATCCGGAGTCCGCAAGCCAGGTCCGTCGATCGGCCTGTCGGTCTGCGCGCTCGAGCGCCCCAGCCGGATCGGCCCGGCCCAATGAAGTTGTCGGGTCCAGCGCTCTAGACTGGTCGGCATGACTGCCCACTCTTCCGGACAACCTGCATCGCTCCAGCGCATCGATGCGCATGACGCGCGGCGCATCCGCTGGCGCAACGATCTGGGCTGGACGCGGGAAATCCATGCCGAGCCCGATGCCGATGGAGACGCGTGGGTCTGGCGGCTGTCGATCGCGGAGATCGAACAGCCGGCCGTGTTTTCCCGGTTCGAAGGTGTCGAGCGGGAACTGATGCTGTTGGCGGGTGACGGGCTGACGCTGCGCTTCGATGACGGCCAGGTGTCGGATCTGCAACCGCCACACACGCGGCTCCGTTTCTCAGGCGACAGGGGCCTCGAAGGCCTACCTGCCGGCGTCGGCGTGCAGGCGCTCAACCTGATGTGGCGTCCGGATCGGGTGGACGCGTCGAGCTGGCACCGGCCCATCGTCGGCACGATGGTCGTGTTCGTGGACCCCGGCGAATGCTGGCTTGTCCATGTGCTGGCCGGTCATGTGCGACTCCCCGCAACGGAGCGCCTGCTCGAACGTGGCGACACATTGCTGTTGCGGGCGCCGGACGGCCGATGCCGGTACGGACTGGACGGCGGTGGGGAAGTGCTGCTGACCCGGTTCCAGCCCATCGCAGTCGTAGGCTGAGCGGCGCGAGACACCCTCGTCAGAACAGGAACGCCCGCTCCGGATCGACGGAGCGGGCGTTTCATATCCAGTCCTGACGCCGGCGCCCGGGTGCGGGGCGCCGTGGCCGGGCACACTCAGAAGCGGACGTTGACGCTCAGCCAGAGGCCGCGTGCCTTGTCCTTGTTGTTGTAGTGGTCGAAGTACAGGATCTCGTTGGTGCCGTCGAAACCCGGGCTGCCGTCGAGGTCGCGGAACTCGGTGTCGTAGGTCGTGAAGTCGCGATCGAGCAAATTGTTGATGCGCCCGTTGAACGTGACCGACTCGTTGAGCTTGAACGAGGCGCCGAGGTGCAGCACTTCGTAATCCTTGTAGTACAGCGGTTCGCGCGTGATCACGTGCAGGTCGCGGTAGCGCTTGGAACGCGCTTCCGCGGTCATGAACAGGTTGAAGCGTTCGCTTGCCTGCCAGTCGAGCGTGGCATTGGCCATGTGGCGCGCGCTGTTGCCGAGCGGGAGGCCCGCAGCGCTGCCGCTCTTCTGCTCGCTGTCGGTGAAGGTGTAGTTCGCGCGGAAGCCGAACGCCTCGCTGATCTGCCAGCGACCGGCAACTTCGGCGCCCTGGATCACCACCTTGTCGATGTTGACCGTCTTGCTGCTGGATGCGTAACCGATGTCGGCGTATTCGCCCGCGGCCGTACAGGTGAGCGTCGTGCCGGGACCGCAGGGCTGGGATGCGATCTTGTCCTCGAACTCGTTGTGGAAGAGGGTCAGGTTGAAGTTGTGGCCGTCCGGGCTCTGCCAGTAGACCGCCAGCTCGGTGCTGGTGCTGGTCTCGGGCTGCAGGTCCGGGTTGCCGAACATCGGCGAAGTGCCCTGCGCGCCGAAGCCGGTCACGCCGTCATAGAGCTGGGTGGTCTTGGGCGTCTTGAAGCCCGTGCTGACGCCGCCCTTGACCGTCCACTGCGGGCTCACGGTGTAGACGCCGTACAGACGCGGGCTCAGGTGGTTGCCGAAGACCTGGTGGTCGTCCCAGCGCAGACCGGCGGTCAGCGCGAAGGGCTCGGTGATGTACCAGGTGTCCTCGGCGAACAGCGAGTACATGTTGTGTTCCTGCTTCAGGCCCGGCGTGCCGCTCTCGATGCCGAAGATGCCGTCGGTCAGCTCGCCACGGATCACCTGTGCGCCGAGCACGGCTGTGTGTTCGCCGGCCAGCTGGAATGGGATGTCGAGCTTGGCGTCGAGCGTGTACTGGGCGCTTTCGAGCGTGCGCTTGGGGCGCGGCAGGAAGGTCGATTCGGCGAGGTCGCGGCGCTCGGCCAGCGACAGCCCCGCGTAGGGCCCGGTGCCGTCGATCATCCGCAGCAGCTCGGCGCGCTCGTCGACGGTGAACGGCATCGTGCGGCCGTCATTGTTGGTCGCCACGTGCGACAGCGAGACGAAGCTGTTGCCGAAGCCCCAGCGGCCTTCGTGGGTCAGCGACCACGCATCGCGGGTGAATTCCTGCACCGGGCCGTAACCGACGCGTGGATTGGCGCGGCGTGCCCAGGTGCCGCCATTGGTGCGGCAGGCGTTCGCATTCGCGCCTGCGGCGCCCAGACAGAAGTTGCCGGCGGTGAAGATGCTGTTGATGTTGTCGACCGTGCCGACCGGGTATTCCTCGACGCCCTGGTCGTTGATCTTGATCGCGTTGTCGTACTCCTGGCGCGAGGTGTCGTAGTCCAGCGTCAGGCTCTGGTTCTCGGTCGGCATCCAGGCCAGTGTGATGCCGCCGGACTTGTTGGTGTTGTCGACGGTCTTGCCGCCGCCGCCGAAGCCGAGGCCGCGCGTGCGCTCGACGCCATCCGGATCGACGATCGGTGCATAGACGGGGTTGGACGCGTCGCGGTCGTACCAGCTGGCGCGCGCGCTGAGGTTCAGCACGCCGGGAACCAGCGGGCCGGTGACGAAGGCATCGACCGTGGTGTCGTCGCCGAACTCGCTGTCCTCGAACGAACGGCTCACCGTTGCCGAGCCGTGCCACGCATCGAGCACCTTCTTGGTGATGATGTTGATGACGCCGCCCATAGCATCGGCGCCGTAGAGCGTCGACACCGGGCCGCGGATGACCTCGATGCGTTCGATCGCATCCAGCGGCGGGATGTGGTTGAACTGGTTGCCGCCGAAGTTGTTCGGGTAGATGTCGCCGTGATTGTTCTGGCGCTTGCCGTCGACGAGGATCAGCGTGTAATCCGAGCCCATGCCGCGCATCGAGATCGAGCCCTGACCGGTCTTGTCGCGCGTCTCGCCGACGTCGATGCCTTCGATGTCGCGCACCGCGTCCAGCAGCGTCATGTACGGACGCTTGGTCAGGTCTTCCTGGGTGATGACGCTGATGCTCGCCGGCGCATCGGTGAGCTTCTGCTCGAAGCCGGCGGCGGTGACGACGATGGTGTCGAAGTCGGTGGCAGCATTGGCCGGCGCGGAATCGGCGAAGGCGGGCGCGGACAGCAGGCCCAGCAGGGCGAGGGCGAGCGGGCGACGGATCGGAGAACGGGTCATGGGGGTCTCGTTGGACGGTGTCGGAACGCGGCGTGGCGTCGGCTGGCCGGGATGAAAAGGCGCATGGACATGCGACAGGCCGCACGACGCCGCACTCCTGTGGAGCGGGTTCGAACGGCACGCCGGCGTGGCCGGCGGATCGGCTTTCAGCGGGGAGGTGCGCGGCCGCGATGCTGGCTGCGGGGCGGACCCTGCGGGCGCGGCGTTGTGCCGGTCCGGCGACGCGCGTGGCGACGCGGCCGACCTGAGGAACAGGCCGGCGCAGGCAGCGCGCTGGCGGCTTGCGGCGCGTCTCCAGCTGGGACAGCCCGCTGTGCGGTGCGTGTGCTGGCCGCAATCGTCACGGTGTCGGGAGACGCGGGCACTTCGCCGCCGTGGTCGAACATCGGCGTCGTCGGCAGCAGTCCGTCGGAGAACGTGGTCGCCATGGCCGTTGGGCCGAGGGTGGCCGCCCAGACGATCAGGAACAGCAGCGCCGTCGCACAGACGCACAGCGCGTCGGCTGCACGCATGTGCAGGCCAGGCTGTTGCATCGATGGTCGGATGCCCTGCGGCACGTGGATTCCCCCGGCAGGCTGAATGCCTGGCGACGGAATATTAACCGAGAATGATTCTCGACATCAAAGGAAAACGATTCCGTTTGCGATCGCGGTGCCCGGGAGACGCCTCAATCGCGGTCGTCGCGGGTCCACACGCCGCCATGTTCGACCCTGGTCGGAAACTTCGCCACCGGCTCGTACGCAGGCGCGCACAGGGCGCGACCATCGCGCACATCGAACTTCGCGCCATGCAGCACGCATTCGATCGTGCCCAGGGCCGCATCGAACTCGCCACCGCTCGACAGGCCGAAATCCTCGTGGCTGCACTGGTCTTCGAGCGCGTACAGATCGCCGTCGAGATTGAAGACGATGATCGGCACGCTGGTGATCTCGTCGAAGGTGGTGCGCATCTCGCCAGGCAGCAGCTCGCCGGTGGCGCAGACGAAGGTCCAGGTTTCGCTCATGGGGTGACTCCGAAGGTCTTCTCCAGCACTTCGAAGCGCAGATCGTCGCGGCGCGGGCTTCCGAAGCGGGTGTCGCCGTAGGGGAACGGCTTGTGTACGCCGGTGCGGCGATAGCCGCGGCGCACGTAGAACGCGATCAGCGCATCGCGCACGTCGATGACGGTCATGCGCAGGGCGGGCAGGCGCCATTCGTCGCGGGCGATGCGTTCGCACTCGCGCAACAGCGCGTCGCCGGTGCCGCGGCCCTGCAGCGTGGGATCGACCGCGAACATGCCGAAGTAGCCGACGCCGTCCTCGATCGCAACATGCGCGCAGGCGAGCGGGCGTCCGTTGTCGCCATCGATCATGACGACGCGGCTGTCGGCGCGGACGATGTCGTGCGCCAGCACGTCGGGATCGATGCGCGCGCCATCGAGCAGGTCGGCCTCGGTGGTCCAGCCGCTGCGGCTGGATTCGCCGCGATAGGCGGACGTCACCAGGGTGACGAGGGCAGGCACGTCGACGGGCGTGGCGGTGCGGAACACGGGAGCGGACATGGCGGCGGCTGAAGTCGTGACGCTGCCATTATCCCGCGATGGCTGCGCGCTTGCGCGCGTGGTTGCACGGTGATGCAGGCGCAAACTCAAACGAGAAGAGTGCGCACCTTGCGCAGGGCGGCGACAAAGGCGTCGACCTCTTCGTGCGTGTTGTAGAACGCGGGCGATGCGCGGCACGTGGCGGCGACGCCGTAGAACTGCAGCAGCGGGTGCGCGCAGTGCTGGCCGGAGCGGATCGCGACGCCTTCGAGATCCAGCAACGTGGCGAGATCGTGCGCGTGCGCGCCTTCGATCAGGAACGCCACGACCGCGGCCTTGTCCGGCGCGGTGCCGAAGATGCGCAGGCCGTCGATCTCCTGCAGCGATTCGGTCAGATGCGCGAGCAATTCGGTCTCGCGGCGTTCGACGTGATCCATGCCGAGCCGGTCGAGATAGTCGACCGCGGCGCCGAGACCGACGAAGCCGGCGATGTTCGGTGTGCCGGCTTCGAAGCGGTGCGGCGGGTCGTTGTAGACCGTCTTCTCGAAGCTGACTTCCTTGATCATCTCGCCACCGCCGAGGAACGGCGGCATGGCCTGCAGATGTTCGCGGCGCGCCCACAGCGCGCCGGTGCCGGTCGGCCCGCACATCTTGTGGCCGGTGAACGCATAGAAGTCGCAGCCGAGCGCGGCGACGTCGACGCGGCGGTGCGGCACCGCCTGCGAGCCGTCGATGACGGTGACGATGCCGCGCTTGCGCGCCTCGCGGCAGATCTCGCGGACGGGGTTCACCGTGCCGAGCACGTTGGAGACGTGGGTCAGCGCGAGCAGCTTGACGTCGGACGTCATCGCGCGGCGCAGTGCGTCGAGATCGAGCGTGCCGTTTTCGAGAATCTCGGCCACGCGGACCGTCGCACCGGTGCGCTCGGCGACGAGCTGCCACGGCACGATGTTGGCGTGGTGCTCCATGCGCGAGACGAGGATCGTGTCGCCGGCCTTCAGCCGCGGCAGCGCCCACGACCAGGCCACCAGATTGATCGCGAACGTCGTGCCGCTGCACAACACCAGTTCGTCGCTGCGCACGTTTAGGAACCGCGCGAGCTTGGTGCGCGTGCCCTCGTAGGCGTCGGTCGCCTCGGTGCCGAGCTGGTGCACCGCGCGGCTGACGTTGGCGTTCTGCCGCCGGTAGAAGCCGTCTACCGCGTCGATCACCGACGCCGGCTTCTGGCCGGTATTCGCGTTGTCGAAGTAGATCAGCGGCTTGCCGTGAACTTCGCGCAGCAGCAGCGGAAAATCCGCGCGCACCGCGGCCCAGTCGACGCTGCCGTCATGCGCGACCGGCGCACTGGGCGCGTCGAACGGCGGCGTCAGCGGCGGCAGCGTGGTGCTCATACGAGAGCGAGTCCGGACAGCACGCGATCCAGACCGGCTTCGGCGTGCGCACGCAGGGCGGGATCGGTGATCGTCGACAGCGGCTCGCGCACGAACGCGGCGGTCAGCAGACGCTGGGCATCCGATGCAGGCAAACCGCGCGAACGCAGATAGAACAGCGCGCCCGGGTCGAGCTGGCCGACCGTCGCGCCATGCGCGGCCTGCACCTCATCGGCGTGGATCACCAGCACCGGCTGGGTGTCGATCTCGGCGGTGGGCGACAGCAGCAGGTTCTTGTTCGACAGGCGCGCGTCGGTGCCATCGGCGCCGGCATCGATGGTGATGCCGCCATGGAACACGACGCGGCCGCGCTGGTCACCGATGCCGCGCCACTTGAGTTCGCAGGCTGTGTTTTTCGCGATGTGGCGGATGCCCAGGCGCGTGTCGACATGCGCACGACCACCGGCCAGCAGAACGCCGTTCGCGGTCAGGCGCGCATCGTCTCCGAGCAGGCGCACGTCCAGTTCGTGGCGCGACAGCGCGCCGCCGGCCTCGACATCGACGCGGGTGTAGACCGAGGCGGCCTGCAGCTCGGCGTCGGTGCGCAGGAAGCTGGTCGCGCCGATGCCGCGGTGCTGCAGACGCACGTGGTGCAGTTCGGCGCGGTCGGCGATGCGCAGCGAGATGATGGTGTTGTCGAGATGGCGGTGCGCGCCGGTGTCGAGATGATGCTCGACCAGCGTCAGCGCCGCACCCTCGCCGAGCACGACGTGGTGGCGCAGATGCCAGGCGAGATCGCCTTCGGCAGGCGCGCCGACGAACACCAGATGCACGGGCGTTTCGATGCGGGCGCCGGCCTCGACGGAGACCGAAGCGCCGTCATGGGCGAGTGCGCCGTTGAGGCGGGCGAACACGGCGTCGTCGCGATTGTCGATGTCAGGCAGCGTGCCGGCATCGGCGAGCGTGCCGATCGACAGGCCGGCGACGGCGGCGCCCGTATCGGACAGGGCTGCGGACAGGCGGCCGTTGACGAAGACCAGACGCGGCGCGGGAATCGCGGCCAGCAGATCCGCATCGACAGCGGCATCGTCCTGCGGCGCGACGAAGCTGCGACGTTCCAGCGCGCGCAGCGATGTGTACTTCCAGGCTTCGCTGCGTGGGCCGGGCAGGCCGGTCGCGAGCGTCGCGTCGAGGGCCGCGCGACGGGTGGCGTCGCCATCGAATCCGGCAGCGAGAGAGTCGAGCAGGGCACTCATCAGGCAGCGGTCTCCGGCGCGACGCGGTCCTTGATCCAGGCGTAGCCCTTCTCTTCGAGCTGCAGCGCGAGTTCCGGACCACCGGTCTGCACGATGCGGCCGTCAGCCAGCACGTGCACGACGTCGGGCTTGATGTAGTCGAGCAGGCGCTGGTAGTGCGTGATCACGATGAAGGCGCGGTCGGGCGACCGCAGCGCGTTGACGCCGTCGGCGACGTTCTTCAGCGCGTCGATGTCGAGGCCCGAGTCGGTCTCGTCGAGGATCGCCAGCTTCGGCTCGAGTACGGCCAGCTGGAAGATCTCGTTGCGCTTCTTCTCACCGCCCGAGAAGCCTTCGTTGACGCCGCGATGCAGCAGGCGGTCGTCGAGGTGCAGCACGGCCAGCCTCTCGCGCACCAGCTTGAGGAACTGCATCGAATCGAGTTCTTCCTCACCGCGCGCCTTGCGCTGCGCGTTGAGTGCGCTGCGCAGGAAGTAGGTGTTGTTCACGCCCGGAATCTCGACCGGATACTGGAACGCGAGGAACACGCCAGCCGCGGCGCGCTCTTCGGGTTCGAGCGCCAGCAGATCCTGGCCCTGGAACGCGACGGTGCCGTCGGTGACCTCGTAACCGTCGCGACCGGCGAGCAGGTTGCCCAGCGTCGACTTGCCGGCGCCGTTGGGCCCCATGATCGCGTGAACTTCGCCCGGCTTCACGTGCAGCGAAAGGCCCTTGAGGATTTCGCGCTCGTTGATGGAGGCGTGCAGGTTGTCGATATTGAGCATGGTGTCGGTATTCGAAAAAAAGAAAGAGAACCGGCGCGATGACGCTGCGTCGAAGAACGGGTGCGTCGCCGGCCCCGTGGGCCGGCCGCGGTGTCAGCCGACCGAACCTTCCAGCGACACGTCGAGCAGCTTCTTGGCCTCGACGGCGAACTCCATCGGCAGTTCGCGGAACACCTGCTTGCAGAAGCCGTCGACGATCAGGCTGACCGCGTCTTCTTCGCTGATGCCGCGCGTGCGGCAGTAGAACAGCTGGTCGTCGCTGATCTTGGAGGTGGTGGCTTCGTGCTCGACGGTCGCACCGGGGTGCTTGACCTCGATGTACGGGAAGGTGTGCGCGCCGCACTGCTTGCCGATCAGCAGCGAATCGCACTGGGTGTAGTTGCGCGCACCCTCGGCGCCCGCGCCGATCTTGACCAGGCCGCGATAGGTGTTCTGCCCGCGACCGGCGCTGATGCCCTTGCTGACGATCTTCGACTTGGTGCGCTTGCCGACGTGGATCATCTTGGTGCCGGTGTCGGCCTGCTGGCGGTGGTGCGTCAGCGCGACCGAGTGGAACTCGCCGGACGAATCGTCGCCGAGCAGCACACAGGACGGGTACTTCCAGGTGATCGCCGAACCGGTTTCGACCTGCGCCCAGACCACGCGGCTGCGATCGCCGCGGCATTCCGCACGCTTGGTCACGAAGTTGTAGATGCCGCCCTTGCCGTTCTCGTCGCCCGGGTACCAGTTCTGCACCGTCGAATACTTGATCTCGGCGTCTTCCAGCGCGACCAGCTCGACGACCGCTGCATGCAGCTGGTTCTCGTCGCGCATCGGCGCGGTGCAGCCTTCGAGGTAGGACACGTAGGCCTTGTCCTCGCAGATGATCAGCGTGCGCTCGAACTGGCCGGTATGGCCGGCGTTGATGCGGAAATAGGTGCTCAGTTCCATCGGGCAACGCACGCCCTTGGGAATGAACACGAAGCTGCCATCGGAGAACACGGCCGAGTTCAGCGCGGCGAAGTAGTTGTCGCCGACCGGCACCACGCTGCCGAGGTACTGCTTCACCAGCTCGGGATGGTCCTGGATCGCTTCGGACATCGAGCAGAAGATCACGCCCTTCTCGGCGAGTTCCTTCTTGAATGTCGTGCCGACCGAGACCGAATCGAACACCGCGTCCACCGCGACGCCGGCCAGACGCGCGCGCTCATGCAGCGGCACGCCGAGCTTGTCGTAGGTGTCGAGCAGTTCCTTGGGCACGTCGTCGAGCGAGGCGTACTTGGCCTTGGGCGCCGAGTAGTAGCTGACCGACTGGAAATCGATCGGTGCGATCGACAGCTTCGCCCAGTGCGGCACCGGCATGGTCAGCCAGTGGCGATAGGCGGCGAGGCGCCAGTCGGTCATCCACTGCGGCTCTTCCTTCTTCGCCGACAACGCGCGGACGACGTCCTCGTCGAGGCCCGGCGGAAAGCTGTCGGACTCGATATCGGTGATGAAGCCGGCGTCGTAGCGACGTCCCAGCTGCTCGTGGATTTCTGCGTTCGCAATCGGTTCTGCGATGTCGGTGGCCATGGGGGCTGCCTACTGTCTATGCGGAAGCGAGGCGGGCGTCGATGCGCTTCGCGTCGGCTTCGGTGGAAAGGGGGACGGCGCGTGCATCGCCGAGCATCTGCGCCAGCGTCACGCTGCGCAGCGCGTTGGCGACGACGTCGTTGATGCGCAACCAGTTGGTGCGGACACCGCATTTGGCGGAAATGCCGCACTGGCCGTCATGCAGGCTGCATTCGGTCATCGCCAGGGGACCTTCCATGGCTTCGATGATCTCCACCAGGCTGATCGCCGCGGCCGGACGTGCCAGCCGGTACCCGCCGTTGGCCCCGCGGAAACCCTCGACCAGGCCTGCCTGTGCCAGCGGCTTGAGCAGCTTGCTGACCGTCGGCGACTCGAGTCCCGCCTGGTCCGCAAGATCGACCGCACTCATGACCGTCTCCGGCCGTGCAGCAAGCACGGTCAGCACAACGGTGGCGTAATCGGTGAGCTTGGTGACACGGAGCATCGGGGTGGGGGCGACCGGGGGGCGTCGTATGAAAGCGGACCAAAATTGTACGCTTTTGCCCCCGCCAGCTCAATGTGACAGGCGCCTGACGTTCATCGGAACGCCGCCTCCGGACGCAGGTGTGCTGGCGGCTCGACAGGTTGTTGGACACAATGCGGGCTCACTCTGCCGTGGAATCCGCAATGCCCAAGACGCCGAAGAAGCCCAAGACGCCGAAGAAGATCGAGGCGCGTCTGTCGAGCATCCACGGCAACGGTGTGTTCGCGACCGAGGCCATCGCCAAGGGCGAGCGGATCATCCGTTACAAGGGTTTTCTGCGCAGCCATGCGGATGTGGACGAGGCGTACGGCGAGATCGACGAGGACGGCCACACCTTCCTGTTCACCCTCAACGACGACTATGTGATCGATGCGAATGTCGAAGGCAATGTCGCCCGCTGGATCAACCACAGCTGCGCGCCGAACTGCGAAGCGGTGGTCCAGGAGGATGCGAAGGACCGGCGCCACAAGGACAGGGTGTACATCGAGGCGATCCGCAACATCGCGGCCGGTGAGGAGCTGACCTACAACTACGGGATCACGCTCGCCGAACGGCATACGCCGGCGCTGAAGAAGCTGTGGGGGTGCCGGTGCGGGTCGAAGGACTGCACCGGAACGATGCTGCAGCCGAAGCGGTAACTCGGGTCCGGAACGCGCCGGCGCGGCGCGCTTGCTGACAGCATTCTCAGGGCGCGGAGACTTCGCGCAGATCGGCCGATGCGATCCGCCAGGTGCGCTGCGCGTCGCTGGCCCCGTCGACGACCGCGCGCCGCAACACATAGGTGCCTTCGAAGCGGCGGCTGCTGCCGTCACTCTGCTGCGCGCGCAGCGATACCGGGATCCGGATGAAGCGCGTGCCAGCCGCTGCCTCCACCGCGCCGGGCGCACCGATGTCGACCATCACCACCGATGTCTCGCCAAAGCCTGCAGCGAACTGTTCGGGCGTCTGTCCGCTGGCGCGTCCGCCGTCCGACCACAGGGCGTAGGCGCGGCGGTAGTCCACCGCGTTGATGGCGGCGTAGTAGGTCCGGATCACCGCAAGCGCTTCTTCCGGCGAAGGCTCGGGACGGACCTGCGCGGGGTCTGCCGGCACATCGGCAAGTCCGGTTTCGGGATTGTCCTCGAGCGGCAGCAACGCGGGCGTCCCCTCGACAGGCTCGGGCTGGGGCTGCGCACCGCCGAGCGGCACATTGCCGGGGCCCGGCTGGCCGGTCAGTCCGGTGATGCTGCCTGCAGGTTGCTGCGGTTGCGGCAAGGGACCGGTGTCCGCCTGGCCCGCGACGCCACCCTCGGCGTCGGCCGTGTCGCGGCCACAGGCGCCGAGCATCCAGACAAGCCCGAGCACGCAGACCAGGGCAGTGCGCCGGCTCCGTGGGCTGCGCTCAACGCGCAAGGTGCACCACCACACGGCCATCGGTCACCTCGACGTTGCCGACGTGCTTGCCAGACGGGAGCTTCGACAGCAGGTCATCGTCGAGGCGGTACACCGGCTCGCTGCGCGCGTAGTCGGCCAGCAGGCTGTTCACGACGCTGCGTGCGCCGCCCTTGAGCAGGGCATTGGTTCCGGGCAGGTCCAGTTGCAGCAGTTCCGGATTCTCCAGATGCAGCCCGCGGGTGGCCGGGTCGTAGCGCAGGCCACTGACCAGCGCGAGATGGCCCGGGCGGCTGTCGGCGGCAATACCGCCGACACCGACATCGAAGTCCAGACGCAGGCGTCGATCGCCTGCCGGAATCGTCAGTCGCGGTTCGTCGAGGGTGATCGACACCAGTCCACCGAGCTTGTCGAACGTGCGCGGGAAGCGCGTATCGAGCTGTCGCTGCAGCTGCGGGGTGGTGAACGCGACCTGGTCGTTGAGCCAAGCCGAGACCACGCCGAGCGAGGTGCAGGCGGTGACGACGAGCAGCAGCAAGGCTGCGGCAGACAACTGCAGGGGACGGCGCATGGTGCGCTCCGGATCGACGATGAAGGCACCCTACGCAGGTGCCGTGAATGCGGGATTAGCGGTGCCCTACTGGGGCGCGGGCGCCAGCGGCCGGCGGTGCGGCTGCAGCCACGCGAGCAGCAGGCCGAGCAGCAGCATCGCGATGACATCGAAGACGATCTGCTTCAGCGACAGCGCCAGCGGAAACGGCTGGCCTGCATGCGCGAGCAGATGCCAGGGGACGAACGACACCAGTGCGATCGCCAGACCGAAACGCGCACCGTGCCAGCGCTTGCTGCGATGCGGCGGCGGCAGCCAGCGATAGAGCCAGGTCATCGCCAGCCCCAGCGACACATACGCCAGCAGGATCCAGCCGACCTGCGCATTCGCGTCCGCCTGCGGACGGAACAGATGGGCGAGAGCGAGATAGTCGTCGCGCAGCAGCAGGCCGTGCACGAAGAAGCCCAGTGCCAGCGCGGTGGCTGAAATGGTGAAGCCGCAGATCCAGAAGCGTTTGTCCATGGCCGATGTCCATGTGGGTTGCATCTCCACAGGGTAGCGCCGCTGCAGTGACAGAGCGATGCCGCGGACGCGCGCACCTGCACGGCGCGGTACGGCCAGTGCCGGACGCGGCACGCTCATGCCGCGCACTCAGTCGGACGCGCCGGCAGCGTCGTCCTGGTCGCCCGGGCGAGCCTCCGAGTGGGCGCGCAGCAACGGCAGCGGATCGAACGCGCCGGCAGGGCCGTAGACGCCGTAGTGCAGGTGCGGTGGCGTGCCGCGGGCGTTGCCCGTGTCGCCCACGATGCCGAGCGCATCGCCGGGCCGGACCAGGTCCCCGGTTTCGAGCAGTTCGGCAAAGCCGTCCAGATGCGCGTAGTAGTGCCGCTGTCGCCCCGGACCCATTACCCAGACCTGCTTGCCGCCCAGGCCGCTTTCGCGGATGCCGACGACCAGGCCTTCGGTGCTGCTGCGGACAGTCGTGCCCCGCGGCGCAAAGATGTCGACGCCTTCATGCTGGCGGTCCCGGCCGCGCGGGGCGCCAAAGGTGTCGGCCACGCGGGCGGCGCTGACGCCGTCAACGGGCATCGCAAGACTCTCCGGCGCAGGCGCAGCGGACAGTGTGGCGATCGCACGCGGTTTCGCCATGAAGGGCTGGTGCCAGGCCCAGTAGCCGCCGGCTGACAACAGCGCGGCCACGAAGACGAAACGCAACGTGGCACGCAGTTGCGGCGTGTAGTCGCGACGCGGTTTTCGGGTCGGCGCGGGGGGCTTCGAGGGTGCGGGATCGGGGATCGGATCGGAATCGTGCATGACCACAGCGTCGCAGGCCGCGTGCGAAGCCCGGGTCAGTGCCGGCATCTGCCGGATGCAGAACGGCCTGCGCAAGGCAGGCCGTCCGGGTCACGCGCTGCGGGATCAGCGGGCTTCGCTGTTCGCTTTCACTTCCTGTTCCAGGCGGGTCTTGAGCTCGGGCGCGAGCTTGAGCTGGCGCGCGAGTTCGTCGAGATAGCTGCGCTCCATGAAGCTGGTCTCGTCGGCGACGAGCACGCTCGCCAAATACATTTCCGACGCGATTTCGGGCGTGGTCGCGGCGCTGGCGACTTCGGCTGGATCCAGCGGCTTTTCCAGCTCCGCTTGCAGCCAGCGCTGCACATCGGCGCCTTCATCGATGCGCTTGAATTCGCCTTCGATGACCTCGCGCTCGCGCGCATCGATATGGCCGTCGGCTTTCGCGGCAGCGACCAGCGCCTTGAGGATTGCCTGGCTGTGGATGTCGACCTGCGGCGCGGGCAGACGATCGACGGTCTGCGGCGCAACGGTGGCCGTACCGGCCTGCTGCTTCTGGTAATCGCCATAGGCCTTGTAGGCCATGACCCCGATCGCGGCGAGACCGCCGTAGGTCGCAACCTTGCGGGTCTTCTTGTTCTTGCCGAGCAGCAGGCCCAGCGCGCCGCCAGTGGCCGCGCCCTTGCCGAAATCCGCATTGAGCAGGCTGCTGCCGGGCTTGCCGCCGGCCTGCGAGGTGAGCAGATGATTGAGGAAGCCCTGGAAGCTCATCGTTCGATATCCATCGGTAGGGAGAAAGCGGCGCCGAGCATGCGGCGGCAAACGTTCACCGGATGTGCACGGTTCGCGTCGCCGTCCAAATCGTTCAGAACCGGGTGATCGCGTTCGAAGCAGACGGGCGAAGACGTCGCATCGCGCACGTCCCCAAGCGAAATCGGGACGGCCCAACCGTTGAGGAAACCTTGAAACGAAATCGGGACGGCCAAGCCGTCGAGGGAACCCCCAAACGAAATCGGGACGGCCAAGGCCGTCCCGATCGAAAGACACGTGGCGCCTGGAATCAGGCGGCGGCGTCCTTGAGCTTCTTGAGCGGGCGCACCTTGACCTTGACCGAGGCGGGCTTGGCGGCGAACCACTGCTCTTCCTTGGTGAAGGGGTTGATGCCCTTGCGCTTCGGCTTGGCCGGCACGCTGACCGACGTGATCTTCAGCAGGCCGGGGAGGGTGAACGAACCCGCGCCCTTCTTGCTGATCGAGCCGTGCACGGCGCCTTCGAGCGCTGCGAACACTGCACGCACGTCCTTCGCCACGACGCCGGTGGATTCGGCGATGTGTGCGACCAGGCCCGACTTGCTCAGGGCTTCCTTGATCGGCTTCGGTGCTGCCGGCTTTGCGGCGGCGGCCTTCTTCGGCGCAGCAGCCTTCTTGGCCGGGGCTTTCTTGGTGGGGGCCTTCTTCGTTGCCATGAGCGTGTGGTTCCCTCGTCGAATAATGATTGAGTTGTCCGGGCCGAGCGAGCCGGCAAGCGGAATGTAGGGCATCGTGGCACGTGCGCCAATAGGAAACCGCAAAAAAACAGGGCTTTTGCGTTTAGCGGTCCTGGCGTGAAGCGTGACGACGCGGCGGCCACAGGATCCAGGCGCCGGCGACCACCAGTACGAGCACGCTGTAGGCGGCGACGAATGTCCACCAGGGCGCCTCGAAAAACAGCACTTTCGACAACCAATAGGCGACGAAGGATTCGTCGTAGGTCTGCTGTCCGGCGCGCGTGCGCAACCACTGTTCCCAGATCGTCAGCGGGCACAGACGCCCGAGCCAGGCCTGCACTGCGATCACCACGACCAGCGCGACGTGCAGCCAGCGCAGCCACTTTCGGCGCACCCAGCGCCAGCCGAGCGGGCCGCCGATCAGCAGCGCGAGTGTCATGCCGACGACGAATACCGCGATGCCGACATGGACTGCGAGTACGGCGTCGGCGAGGACGGCGGCGAGGGATGGTGAGAGTGTCATGGCCGGATCATCGTGCATCCGCCGTCGACGCGCGGGTGCTGCGTCGCATCACAGGGACGCGCGCGTAACGGACGGAGGTCCAACATGCACGGTCCAACTCTCGAGGAGCACGCATATGGGTATCGCCCGTCACGCCACCGCCCACTGGACCGGTGATCTGAAGTCCGGCAAGGGCACGCTGTCGACGCCGCAGAGCGGCCTGCTGTCGGATACGCGCTACGCGTTCGGCACCCGTTTCGGCGACGAGAAAGGCACCAATCCCGAGGAGCTGATCGCCGCCGCGCACGCAGGCTGTTTCACGATGGCGCTGTCGGCCAAGCTCACCGAAGCGGGCTTTCCGCCGGAATCGCTGGACACGCGCGCCGACGTCGACCTGTCGATGGACGGTGGTCCGCAGATCAGTTCGATCCGCCTGAAGACCCGCGCGAAGGTGCCGGGCATCGACGCGGCGAAGTTCCGCGAACTCGCCGATGACGCCAAGCAGAACTGCCCGGTGTCGAAGGCACTGTCGGCAGTGCCGCTGTCGCTGGACGCCGAACTCGAAAGCTGAGTGATGAACGCAAAACGCCGCGTCGGGCAACCGGCGCGGCGTTTTCGTGTCTGCGGTGTACTGCCGGCGTGACGTTGCACAGCAACGCGTGATGCTCAGCGCCAGTCGATCGTCCCGCGCACGACGGTCTGCACGCGACCGCCGGACCAGACATCGCCGTTGCCGTCGACGTGCAGTTCGATGATCGCGTCGTGGCCGACTTCGCGGCCCTGGCTGATGCGGTAGCGGCCATCGCTGCCGGGCAGGGCGTCGCGATCGGCCAGCCACGCGGCCAGCGTCGCGTTCGCGGCGCCCGAAGCGGCGTCTTCGAAATGGCCGGTCGAACCGACGAAAGCGCGCACCGCGAGGTGATGCACCGGGTCACTGGAGCGCGCGAATGCGCACAGACCCATGCTGCCGGTGGCCTCGGCGAGTGCGCCGATCGAAGTCCAGTCCGGCGTCGCCGCGCGCAGGTCGGCCTCGCTCGCGAGCTCGGCCAGCCACCAGCGGCGACCGCCATCCATCAGCACCGGCGGCAGTGCGCCGAGCGGCATCGCGGCGAGCACGTCGCGCAGACGCGGATCATCCGCCGATGCGGTCTCGATGACCGAGGCGCGCGGCGTGCGCACGGCGATCGTGCGCGTGGCGCCGTCGCCGACGACTTCCAGCGGCAGCTTGCCGGCGATGCCGTCCTGCACCAGCAGACCATCGCGTGGCGTGGCGAGCCCGGCTTCGAGCACCACGTGCGCGGTGCCGACGCTCGGATGACCGGCGAACGGCACTTCGCGGCGCGGCGAGAACATGCGGATGCCGTAACTGGCATCGTCGGATGTGGCCGGGAACACGAACGTGGTCTCGGGCAGGCGCGTCCAGCGGGCGATGGCCTGCATCGTGGTGTCGTCGAGGCCTTCGGCATCGAGCACCACGGCGAGCGGATTGCCGGCACCGGGCCGGTCGGCGAATACGTCCACCTGGACGAAACGGCGGGAAGTCATGGCGGGGGCGTCACGCGGCGCGACAGTGTAGCGGTCCGCTCACCAGTCGAATGTTCCGCGGATCACCGCCTGCACCGGGCCGCCGATCCAGACTTCGCCGGCCGGGTCGATTTCGACCTCGACACGTCCATCGCGCCCCAGTTCGCGGCCCTGGCTGGCGACGTAGCGGACCACGCGGCCGTCCTCGGCCCGGTCCATGTGCAGCCACGCGGCGATCGCGGCATTCGCGCTTCCGGTCACCGGATCTTCCGGCACGCCGTCGGCAGGGCAGAACGCACGTACCACGAGCGCGTGGTCGGCCGCCTCGCTGCGCCCGCAGACCGCGACACCCACGGCGTCGCTGGCCAGACACAGCGCGGAGATCTCCGCCAGCGGCGGCGCGAGCGCGCGCACGGCGGCGGACGTACTGAGATCCACGCACCACCAGCGCGGGCCGTTGTCGAGCAGCGCATGCGGCGCATCGATCGCCCCGAGCGCCTGCAGCACGGCGTCGAGCTGGGACTCGATGCCGGCAGGGGAGGCGCGATGCACGGCGCGTGGGGCGCGCACGCTGGGCAGCGTGTGGCCGTCGCGCACGTCGATGCGCACCGGCAACAGACCGGCCGCGCACTGCTGCACCAGCGCACCGGCGCGTGGCGTTGCCAAGCCCTGATCCAGCGCCGCCCAGGCCGCGCCGACGCTGGGATGGCCGGCGAAGGGCAGTTCCTGGCGCGGAGTGAAGATGCGCACGCGATAGTCCGCGTCGGCGTCGGGCGGCAGCAGGAAGATGGTTTCCGACAGATTCGTCCAGTTCGCGATGGCCTGCATCGCCGCGGTATCGAGCCCGTCGGCATCGACCACCACGCCGAGCGGATTGCCCGCGCCGGGCCGGTCGGCGAACACATCCAACTGCAGGTAACGGCGATCCATCGGGGTCTCTCGTGGGGCGGGGGGTTGCTTTAGAATCGCCTGTCATCGCGCGCGTTGTCACCGCATGCCGGTCTTCGCGCTGTTTTTCGCCCCCATCCGAGACCCCACCTCGATGTCCTCACCCCCTGTCGATCGCTGGATCGTGCTCAAGTTCGGCGGCACTTCGGTGTCGCGTCGCCACCGCTGGGACACCATCGGCCGACTGGCGAAACGCCGGGCGCTGGAGCAGGACGCGCGCGTGCTGGTGGTGGTGTCGGCGCTGTCGGGCGTCACCAACGAACTCACGGCGATCGCCGATGGCGCGGCGGATTCTTCTGCGCGCGTCGCTGCGCTGGTCGAGCGGCACCGCGCATTCGTCACCGAACTGGAGCTCAATGTCGATGCGGTGCTCGGAACGCGTCTCGCCGCCTTGCAGGCGCTGGTCACCGATGCACGCGCCACGACGCGCACGCTCGACTGGCAGGCCGAGGTGCTGGGGCAGGGCGAGCTGCTGTCGTCGACGATCGGCGCGGCCTACCTCGCGGCGCAGGGTCTAGATTTCGGCTGGTGCGATGCGCGCGACTGGCTGGACGCGGTGGCGCTGCCGAACCAGAGCGACTGGGCGCTGCGGCTGTCGGTGAACTGCAAGCGCGAACCCGATGGCGACTGGCGGGCGCGGTTCGCCGCGCAGGCGCCGCGGATGCTGCTGACCCAGGGTTTCATCGCCCGTCATGGCGACGGCGGTACCGCGATCCTCGGCCGGGGTGGCTCGGACACCTCGGCGGCGTACTTCGGTGCGCTGCTCGGCGCACGCCGCGTCGAAATCTGGACCGACGTGCCGGGCATGTTCAGCGCCAATCCGCGTGACGTGCCCGACGCGCGCCTGCTCGCGCGGCTGGATTACGCCGAAGCGCAGGAAATCGCGACCACCGGCGCCAAGGTGCTGCATCCGCGTTCGATCAAGCCCTGCCGCGATGGCGGCGTGCCGATGGCGATCCTCGATACCGAACGCCCCGATCTGCCGGGCACCGCGATCGATGCGAGCGCCGAGCCGGTGCCGGGGGTCAAGGCGATCAGCCGCCGCAACGGCATCGTGCTGGTGTCGATGGAAGGCATCGGCATGTGGCAGCAGGTCGGCTTCCTCGCCGACGTGTTCGAACGCTTCAAGCGCCACGGCCTGTCGGTCGACCTGATCGGCTCGTCGGAGACCAACGTCACCGTGTCGCTGGATCCCAGCGAGAACCTCGTCAGCACCGATGTGCTGGCGCGGCTGAGCGACGATCTGGCCGAGGTGTGCCGGGTCAAGGTCATCGCGCCCTGCGCGGCGATCACGCTCGTGGGTCGCGGCATGCGCTCGCTGCTGCACAAGCTGTCGGATGTCTGGGCCAGGTTCGGCAAGGAACGCGTGCACCTGATCTCGCAGTCGTCGAACGATCTCAACCTGACCTTCGTCATCGACGAGGCCGACGCCGACGGTCTGCTGCCGGTGCTGCATGCCGAGCTGATCGACAGCGGCGCGATGCCGGTGCACGACGAGACCGTGTTCGGCCCCAGCTGGCGCGAGATCGCGCATGGTCGCCGCGAACGCGCGCCGCAGTGGTGGCAGAGCGCGCGCGACTCGCTGCTGGCGCTGGCCGAACCCGGCCGGCCGCATTACGTCTATCACCTGCCGACCGTGCGCGAACGCGCTGCCGCGCTGTCGAGCGCCGATGTGATCGACCGTCGCTTCTTCGCGATCAAGGCCAATCCGCATCCGGCGATCCTGCGCACGCTGGTCGATGCCGGCTTCGGGCTGGAGTGCGTGTCGCAGGGTGAACTCGAACACGTGTTCGAGGTGCTGCCGGATCTCGATCCGGCGCGTGTGCTGTTCACGCCGAGTTTCGCGCCGCGCGCCGAGTACGCGGACGCCTACGCACGCGGCGTCACGGTGACGGTCGACAACGTCGAAGCGTTGCGCAACTGGCCCGAGGTCTTCCGCGGCCGCGACCTGTGGTTGCGTCTCGATCTGGGACGCGGCGACGGCCACCACGCCAAGGTCGTCACCGGCGGCGCAGCGTCGAAGTTCGGCCTGCCATTGGGCGCGTTCGATGCGTTCCTGATCGCAGCCAAAGAAGTCGACGCGCGCATCACCGGCATCCACGCGCATCTGGGGAGCGGCATCGAGACCGTCGCGCACTGGCGCGAGGTCTATGCCGAGCTGGCCGGCTTCGCCGATGCGGTCGGCACCGTCGACACGATCGACATCGGCGGCGGTCTGCCGATTCCGTATCGCCCCGATGACGTGCCGTTCGACATCCCGGCCTGGGCTGCAGGCCTGGCGGCCATCAAGGCCGAGTACCCGCACTATCGCCTGGCGATCGAACCGGGCCGCTACCTCGTCGCCGAGGCCGGCGTGCTGCTGACGACCGTGACCCAGGTCGTGGACAAGCTGGGCACGCGCCGCGTCGGTGTCGATGCCGGCATGCACAGCCTGATGCGGCCCGCGCTGTACGACGCCTGGCACGGCATCCACAACCTGACGCGGCTCGATGACGCGGTCGAAGCCACGGTCGAGATCGTCGGCCCGATCTGCGAATCCAGCGATGTGTTCGGCACCCGCCGCCGCCTGCCCGCCGCGACCCGCGAAGGCGACACGGTGCTGATCGCCGACGCCGGTGCCTACGGCTTCGTCATGGCCAATACCTACAACCTGCGGCAGCTGCCGCAGCAGGATGTTCTGGAATGAGTGTTGTCTTCGACCGCAATGCGGTCCGCAGTTTCCGCTTCATCGATTGCGACCTCGACGCCGCGACCGGTGTCGCGCGCCTGCGCTACGCCTTCGACGACGGCCCCGAGCTGATCGAAACCGTGACCGTGCCGGGCGCCCCGTTCGCGCTGGACGCGGCGCGTGCGCAGGCCGCGACGCAGGCACTGCGCCTGCTGCACCTGATCGCCGGTGTCAGTTACTACAAGGCCGCGGTGCCGACGGACATCCGCATCGAGGGCTACGCGATCGATGCGGAAACCGCGGTGCTGCTCGAGGAGGTGTACGTGCACGGGCTCGGCGAGTTCGCGTATCGCAACGGCCTGGACCTGCACGGGAAGATCCGCTTTCCGCACGACGCAACTGCGACCGCCGGAGCACCTGCACTTGGCCTGCGCACGCATGCGCTGGTCGCGATCGGGGGGGGCAAGGATTCGCTGGTGTCGATCGAGGCGCTGCGCGCGCTGGGCATCGAACAGACCGTCAGCTGGATCGGCGGCTCGCAGCTGATCCGCGTCTGCGCCGAGCGTACCGGCCTGCCCACGCTCAACATCGGTCGCCAGATCGCGCCGGAACTGTTCGAGTACAACCGCCAGGGCGCGTGGAACGGGCACATCCCGGTCACCGCGATCAACTCGGCGATCCTCGTGCTGGCCGCGGTGCTGCACGGCGTTGACCAGGTGGTGTTCTCCAACGAACGTTCGGCCAGCTACGGCAGCCTGATCAAGGACGCGTCGGGTGGCGAAACGCGCGAAGTGAACCACCAGTGGTCGAAGGGCTGGGCGTTCGAGCGCGCGTTCGGCGATCACGTGCAGGCGCGCGTGGCCGCGGACCTGCATTACTACTCGTTGCTGCGCCCGCTGTCGGAACTCGCTGTCGCGCGCCAGTTCGCGAAGACCGATCGCTACGACGCGCATTTCTCCAGCTGCAACCGCAACTTCCATCTGCTCGGCGAGCGGCCGGTGAACCGCTGGTGCGGTATCTGCCCGAAGTGCCATTTCGTGTTCCTGGCACTCGCGCCGTTCATGCCCAAACCGCGTCTGGTGTCGATCTTCGGCCGCAACCTGCTCGACGATGCGTCTCAGGTGCCGGGCTACGACGCCCTGCTCGAGTACCAGGACCACAAGCCTTTCGAATGTGTCGGCGAAGGCCGCGAATCGCGCGCAGCAATGGCGGCGCTGGCGAAGCGCCCGGAGTGGCGCGAGGACGCGATCGTCGCGCGCTTCGCCCGCGAGATCGCGCCGCAGCTCGACGCGGGCGAGCTGGATGTCGCCGGCCTGCTGGCGGTCGAAGGCGACGCACACCGCATTCCCGACGTGCTGTGGGACCGCCTGCGTGCGCATCTCGCAGCTTGAGGCGATCGCCGCCAACGGCGGCCGCATCGCGCTGTGGGGCTGGGGCCGCGAAGGCCGCGCGGCCTGGCGCGCGATCCGCGGTCGCGCGCCGACACTGCCGCTGACGCTGCTCTGCAACGCCGACGAAGCCGCCGATGCGGCGACGCTCGGCGATCCGCTGTTGACCTGCGACACCGGCATCGACGCCGCGCGGCTGTCGGCGTGCGCGATAATCGTGAAGTCACCGGGCATCAGCCCGTACTCGCGCGATGCAATGGCCGCTTCCGCGCAGGGCACGCAATTCGTCGGCGGCACCGCGCTGTGGTTCGCCACGCGCGCTGCGCCGGGCGAGGTCGCGGCCGGCACGGTCTGCGTCACCGGCACCAAGGGCAAGAGCACGACCACCGCGCTGCTCGCGCATCTGCTGCGCGCGCACGGTCTGCGCACCGCGCTGGCCGGCAACATCGGCCTGCCGCTGCTGGAACTGCTCGATGCCGACGCCGATGCCTGGGCGATCGAACTGTCGAGCTACCAGACCGGCGATGTCGCCACCGGCGGCGTGCGGCCTGATATCGCGGTCGTCACGAACATCTTTCCCGAGCATCTCGACTGGCACGGCAGCGAGGCGCAGTACGTCGAGGACAAGCTCGCGTTGCTGACCCGCGCGCGGCCGCGCATTGCCGTGCTCAATGCCAATGATCCGCGGCTCGCTGCGCTGGTGTTGCCGGACAGCGAAATCCACTGGTTCGGCACGCCCGAGGGCTGGCATCTGCGCGGCGATGTCCTGTATCGCCGCGACATCGCGGTGATGGACACCGTGGGCCTGCCACTGCCGGGCCGGCACAACCGCGGCAATCTCTGCGCCGTGCTGACCGCGATCGAAGCGCTGGGCATCGATGCCGCGCCGCTGGCCGCGGCCGCCGCGGATTTCGTGCCGCTGCCGCACCGTTTGCAGCCGCTGGGCACGCGCGGTGGCGTGTTGTGGGTCAACGATTCGATCAGCACGACGCCGCACGCGAGTCTTGCAGCGCTCGATGTCTACCGCGACCGGCGCGTCGCCTTGCTGGTCGGCGGCCACGACCGTGGCCTCGACTGGCAGGCGTTCGCCGACGCGATGCGCTCGGGCGCGCCGCACGCGATCGTGACCATGGGCCAGAACGGCCCGCGCATCTTCGATCTGCTGGCACCGCTCGCGCGCGGCGCCGGGTTCGACCTCTTGGCAGCCGGCGATCTTGAATCGGCCATCGCGCAGGCACGCGCGGCATTGGACGGCGAGGGCGTGCTGTTGCTGTCGCCCGGCGCGCCGAGCTTCGGCGCCTACCGCGACTACACCGCGCGCGGGCGCCATTTCGCCGCGCTGGGCGGCTTCGATCCCGATGCGATCACGGCGATTCCGGGGATCGGCATCGCCTGATCAACGGATCGCCGCCCGCCGCCGCGAGCGCGGCAGACGCCGCGTCGAGTCGCGAGGCGGAGACGCCAGAAGACTAGTGACCGCGTTCGACCGCGTAACGCGCCAGGCCGCGCAGCGCGGCGACGGCATCGTTGTCGCCGAGCCCGGCGAGTGCACGTTCGGCCGCCTCGGCGTATTCGAGTGCGCGGGCGCGGCTGTAGTCGAGGCTGCCGGCGGCTTCGATCGCAGCCAGCACTTCGGGCAGCGCATCGGTATCACCGGTTTCGACGATGGTCCGCAGACGCGCGCGCAGCTCGGGCGTGGCCTGCGCCATCGCGTGGATCAGCGGCAGCGTGGCCTTGCCTTCGGCGAGGTCGTCGCCGAGGTTCTTGCCCAGTGCGTCGGCGTCGCCCGAGTAATCGAGCACGTCGTCGGCGATCTGGAATGCGTAGCCCAGCTGCATGCCGTAGTCGTACAGCGCCTGCTGGGTCGCTTCATCCGCGCCGGAGGCCAGCGCGCCGAGCTTCGTGCCGGCGGCGAACAGCACCGCGGTCTTGCGCTCGATGACGTTGAGGTAGGCGGCCTCGTCGGTGTCCGGGTTGCGCACGTGCAGCAGCTGCAGCACTTCGCCCTCGGCGATGCGGTTGGTGGTGTCGGCGAGGATGCGCATCACCGGCATGCGGTCGAGTTCGACCATCAGCTGGAAGCTGCGCGAATACAGGAAGTCGCCGACCAGCACGCTGGCGGCGTTACCCCAGATCGCGTTGGCGGTGCTGCGGCCGCGGCGCAGGTCGGATTCATCGACCACGTCGTCGTGCAGCAGGGTCGAGGTGTGGATGAACTCGACGATCGCCGCCAGCTGGTGGTGCTCGGCGCCGACAGTGCCGGTCGCGCGGCCGGCCAGCATCACCAGCATCGGCCGCAGGCGCTTGCCGCCGGCCGAGACGATGTGTTCGGCGACCTGGTTGATCAGCACCACGTCGGAAGCCAGCCGGTCGCGGATCAGCGCGTCGATGGCGGCCATGTCGCTGGCGGCGAGGGCCTGGATCGCCGGCAGGTCGAGGCGGGCGGCCGGTTGGGCGACGTTGTTCATGCAGGATCCGGGACAGGCAGGCCCGGAATTATAGGAGACGCCCGACAGTGGCGTGCGGACGAGGGCGGGGGTCGGACGCCGACCGGCTGGCGGCTATACTGTGGAGGTCCATCACGCCGGTCTCGAAGCCGGTGCAATCCAAGGAATTCCCATGGCCCGCGGCGTCAACAAAGTCATCCTGGTCGGCAATCTCGGCAACGACCCCGACACCAAGTACACCCAGGGCGGCATGGCCGTGACCCGCATCAGCCTGGCCACGACCAGCGTGCGCAACGACAAGGACGGCAACAAGCAGGAGCGCACCGAATGGCACCGCGTGGTGTTCTTCGGCAAGCTCGGCGAGATCGCCGGCGAATACCTGCGCAAGGGCAGCCAGTGCTATGTCGAAGGCGAGATCCGCTACGACAAGTACACCGGCCAGGACGGCGTGGAGAAGTACACGACCGACATCGTCGCCAACGAGATGCAGATGCTCGGCGGTCGTGGTGACGGCGGCGGCGGTGGTGGAGGCGGTGGCAATTACGAGCGCGGCAATCGTCCGCAGCGTCCGGCCGGCGGCGGTGGCGGCGATGCCCCGCAGCAGCGCGGCCCCGCGCCTTCGCGCCAGTCGGCCCCGCAGCAGCAGCGTCCGGCACCGATGGATGACTTCTCGGACGACGACATCCCGTTCTGATCGGATATCGCGTCACCCGTTGTACTGCACGAACCCCCGAGCGATCGGGGGTTCTGCGTTTCAGGGATCTGCGTTCCGCCTCAGCGCACGCCGTGCATCCAGCGCCGCACCAGCGGCGCCAGCACGAAATAGGCGATCCCGGAGCCGACGCCGATCCACAGCATCAGCTGGAACAGATCGCCATAGCGCGTGGCCGCGACCGCCATGTCGAAGGTCTCGCCTTCGAGCATCTCCATCGAGGTCAGCTTGCCGAACTGCGCGGCCAGCACTTCCGAATACGCGGTCGCGAGCCAGAATGCACCCATCATCAGGCCGACCACGCGTGCGACCGACAGCTGGGTCACCGCCGACAGGCCGATCGGCGACAGGCACATTTCGCCCAGTTCCAGCAGGAAGTACGCCAGCACCAGCCACCACACGCTGGCGAGCACACCGCTGCCGGCGGACTGCGCCGCCAGCATCAGCGGCACGAAGGCGAGGCCGGCGAACACCAGGCCGATCGCCATTTTCGCCGGCTTGCTCGGGTTGAGCCCGCGGCGGTCCAGCCACGGCCACAACCACGAAAAGATCGGCGCCAGTACGACGATGAAGAACGCGCCGAGGAAGGTCAGCGAGCCCGCGGTCTGCGGCACCAGCACGACGTCGTGGACCAGCGCGATCGCCAGCGCGGCGACCATCGCGATGACCGCCGTTTTAGCCAGCCCGCCGTTGCCGCGATCACTGGCGCGCAGCGCGGTGACCATCAGGACCGGGCTGCTGGCGAGCGCGAAGATCGCCCACGGAATGCCCGGCTGGTAATCGCCGGGCGTCAGGCCGAACAGGTCCTTGGTTAACATGCGGTCGGTGAACGTGACCCAAGAGCCGTAGGTCTGCTCATAGAGCGTAAAGAAGATCAGCACGCCGATGATCAGCAGCACCAGCGCCAGCATCTGCTGGCGCTCGACTTTCGTGCAGTGGCGCACGAGGAACCAGACGAACCACGCCGCGAGCGCGACGGCGATCAGGTGCATCGCCCCGTGCACGGTCCAGGTGCGCTGGATCAGCTGCCAGACCAGCAGCGCGCCGGCGACGCTGCCCGCATAGATCCACCACTCGCGCGACAACGGGCCGACGCGTTCGCGCAGCTTCGCCGGGTCGTTGGGTTCAGCGAGGCCGTAGAGATACTTCTGGCCCCAGATGAAGACGATCAGCCCGGCGATCATGCCGATGCCGGCCGCGCCGAAACCGTACTTCCAGCCGTAGGTCTCGCCCAGGAATGCGCAGACCAGACTCGCGAACAGCGCGCCGACGTTGATGCCCGCATAGAACAGCGTGAACCCGGAATCGCGCCGCGGATCCTCGGGCGCGTAGAGCTTGCCGACGATCGTCGAGATGTTCGGCTTCAGGAAACCGACGCCCATGATGATCAGCGCCAGCGACAGGTAGAACACCTGCAGCGCAGCCTCGTCGCGAACGACGACGCCATCGACGATGCGCGCCTGCTCACCCTCGTAGGCCATGCCCAGATGCCCGAGCACCAGCAGCACGCCGCCGAGCACGACTGCCTTGCGCATGCCCAAGTACCGGTCGGCCAGCAACCCGCCGATCACCGGCACCGCGTAGACCAGGCCGCCGTAGGCGCCGAGCAGATCGAAGCCGGCGTCGTCGCCGAACAGGTGGTACTTGAGGATGTAGAGCAGCAGCAGCGCCTTCATCCCGTAGAACGAGAAACGCTCCCACATCTCGGTGAAGAAGCAGACGAAGACGCCTTTGGGGTGGCCGAGGAAATCCGCATGCGGGACAGCAGGAGAAACGGTGGTGGCGCCCAAGGCGGCAGTCCGGTGGTGCGAAGCGCGGAGTATAGGCCTGCGTTTGGCCCCGATTGGAAAGCCGGGCTAGCATGCCCCGCGTCGGATTGTCGGTCCGGCGCTCGTACAGGAACCATCAGGAGGAAAGTCGATGTTTCGCAAGGGACTGCTGTGTGTGTGGCTGCTGGGGCTGTGGTGTTTTACGACAGGTGCGCATGCGCAGGTCGTGCTGGATCCGTTCGTCGAAGAAGATGCCATCCGCAATATCAAGATTTCGCCGACGGGAACGCACTTCGCTGCGGTGATTCCTTATGGCGATGCGTCTGCAATGGTGGTGATGCGGCGGGAGGACAAAACTGTCATCGGCAGCATGCGCTTGCCGCGCGACAATCACATCGCGGACTTCTGGTGGGTCAACGAGGAACGTCTGGTGTTCTCGATCGCCGAGCGCTTCGGCTCCCGTGATACGCCCTCGCTGACCGGCGAGATCTACGGCATGAATCTGGACGGCAGCCGGCAACAGTTGCTGGTGGGCTACCGCGTACGCGGCGCGCGGACCGGCTCGCGTCTGGGGTCCGGCGCCAAGGAAGAATTCGTATATGCGAGCGTGGTGGACCTGTTGCGCGCTGATCCCAGATCTATGCTGGTGGCGGTCTCGCCGTTCACCGGTGACCCCATGACCCGCGTCGACCGGATGGATGTGTACTCGGGACGCCGCTCCACGATCGCGATGGTGCCGGTCCGGCGCGCGCGCTTCCGGACCGATTCGCAGGGTGAAGTGCGCATGGCGGTGGGTGCCGGTACCGACAACCTCAGTCAGCTGTTCTACCGCGAGGCGCGCGGCAGCGAGTGGACGCGCATCAATCACGAGGCCGAGTCGGGTCGTGCGGAGTACCCCATCGGTTTTTCGGACGACGGCGCCACGGCTTATCTGCTGACGGGCCGGAGCCGGGGGCCGGATGTGATCGTCGCCTACGACGTCGGCACGGGCGAGCGACGGGATCTGCTGCGCGATGAAACCGTCGACCCGGAAGTGGTCTACAGACCTGGAACCTCGATACCGATCGGGGCCCGATTTACGGGTGCCAGGCCGAGACTGGCGTTCTTCGATGAATCGTCTGCCGACGCACGTGCGTTCCGGATGCTCGAAGCGGCATTCCCGGGACAGACGTTGCGGATCGCATCCTCGACCTGGGATGCGACCACGAAGATGGTGCAGCTTTCCAGCGACGTCGACCCGGGTAGCTTCTACACGTTCGACGCGGCGACCAAGAATGCTGACTTTACGTTCGCCAGACAGGAACGGATCGACCCGCGGGAGATGGCACCGATGTTTCCCGTGTCGTTGCAGGCGCGCGATGGCCTGGCTCTGCACGGATTCCTGACCCGCCCGCGTACGGCTGTAAGCGGCACGCCGCTCCCCATGATCGTCCTGCCCCATGGCGGGCCTTTCGGGATCCACGACGACTGGGTCTTTGATCCCGAGGTCCAGCTCCTCGCTGCTGCCGGTTACGCGGTGCTGCAGATCAATTTCCGTGGCTCGGGTCACTATGGAAGCGCGTTCCAGGAGGCCGGCGCACGCCAGTGGGGACTGGCGATGCAGGATGACCTGACCGACGCGACGCGCTGGGCGATCGAGCAGGGGCATGCGGATGCAGGTCGCATCTGTATCTATGGAGGCAGTTACGGGGCGTACGCGGCGTTGATGGGAGTGGCGCGTGAGCCGACGCTCTATCAATGCGCTGTGGGATATGTCGGTGTCTACGATCTGCCGTTGATGCGTGTTGCCAACAACCATTCGGGACGATGGGTCGGGACCTGGATGGACCGATGGGTGGGCAGCGATTCCCAGCAACTGGCCCAGGCATCGCCGACCCGGCTTGCTGAGAGCATCCAGGTACCTGTGTTCCTCGCAGCAGGCGGTCGAGACGAAGTCGCACCCGTCGAGCACACGCGGCGCATGGAGCGGGCGCTCAAGAGCGCGAATGTCCCTGTTGAAACGTTGTATGTCGCCAGTGAGGGGCACGGCTTCTATACGCCCGACAACCGTCGGACCTACTACACGAAGCTGCTCGACTTCTTCGCCACGCATCTGGGCGGACAGCGCGCCGCCCAGTGACCTCTGCCGGCGCCGCTTTGCCAGCATCGCGGCGCCGGCCTACCATTCGGGCTCTTTGTACGGAGCCCTGCCATGTCCTTGCGCCTCGCGCTGTTGCCGTTGTGCCTGCTCGCCGCGTTGCCGGCCGTTGCCCAGGAACGTGAGGCCGCGCGCGGGCTCGACGTTCGTGATCTGGTCCAGCTGGACCGCGTGTCCGCGCCGCTGCTGACCGCCGACGGTCGCCAGCTGGTGTTCGCCCAGCGCACGCTGGACTTCGATTCGGGCAAAGCGGAAACCGCGTTGTACACGCGCAACCTGCTGACGCGCGACATGGCGCCGCCGAAGCGGCTGACCCCGGCGGGTTGGAATGTGAACTCGCCATCGCTGTCGGCCGACGGTCAGACCGTCTACTTCCTCAGCAGCAAGAACGGCAGCTCGCAGCTGTTCTCGATGCCGCTGGCCGGCGGCACGCCACGCCAGCTGACCGACGTCGCGGTCGACATCGGCAGCTACCAGCTCTCGCCCGACGGCGCGCGCGTGGCGTTCAGCGCCGACACCTTCGGCGAGTGCGCCGCGGATCTCGCGTGCACGAAGCAGAAGCTTGCCGAAACCAAGGACGCCAAGGCCAGCGGCGTGGTCTACGACCAGCTGTTCGTGCGCCACTGGGACACCTGGAAGGACGGCACGATGAGCCGCCTGTTCGTTGCCGACCTGCCGGCCGCCCGTGCCCGCGCGGTCACGACGGTGCGCGCGCTGGGCCATGCGCTCGACGGCGACATTCCGTCCAAGCCCTTCGGCGGCGCCGAGGACTACACCTGGGCGCCGGATGGCCGCTCGGTCGTCGCCAGCGTCAAGGTGGCCGGACGCGAAGCGCCGTGGTCGACCAACTTCGATCTCTACCGCATCGATGCGGTGGGCGAGGCGGCGCCGGTGAATCTCACCAGCGCCAATCCCGCCTGGGATACCGGTCCGGTCTTCAGCGAAGACGGCGCCACGTTGTTCTACCGCGCGATGCAGCGCCCGGGGTTCGAGGCTGACCGCTATGCGCTGATGGCACTGGATGTCGCCAGCGGCCAGGCGCGCGAGATCGCGCCGCAGTGGGACCGTTCGCCGAGCAGCGTGACCCCGTCCGCCGACGGCAGCGCGCTCTACGTCGCCGCGCAGGACACGGGCGAGTACCCGCTGTTCCGCGTCGATGTCGCCAGCGGCGAAGTCACGAAGCTCATTGCCGACGGCTCCATCTCGTCGTTCGCGATCGCCGGCGACACCGTCGCGCTGACTCGGAACTCGATCCAGAGCGGCGACACGCTCTATACCGGTTCGCTGCAGTCGCTGGGCGCCGATACGCAGCTGCGCCAGATCACGCCGACCGCGGCCGAGCGTCTGCCCGATGTCGCGTTCGGTGACTACGAGCAGTTCTCGTTCAAGGGTGCCGGCAACGAGACCGTGTACGGCTACGTGGTCAAGCCGTGGAACTACCAGGAAGGCCAGACCTATCCGGTCGCGTTCCTGATCCACGGCGGCCCACAGGGCAGCTTCGGCAACGGCTGGAGCTACCGCTGGAATCCGCAGACGTATGCGGGGCAGGGCTACGCGGTGGTGATGATCGATTTTCACGGCTCGACCGGGTATGGCCAGGCATTCACCGATGCGATCAGCGGCGACTGGGGCGGCAAACCGCTCGAGGACCTGCAGAAGGGCTGGGCCGCGGCGCAGCAGCAGTACGCATTCCTCGACGGCGACCGCGCCTGCGCGCTCGGCGCGAGCTACGGCGGCTACATGATCAACTGGATCGCCGGCAACTGGTTCGACCGTCGCGGCAACGCGCCGTTCAAGTGCCTGGTCAACCATGACGGTGTCTTCGACACGCGCTCGATGGGTTACGTGACCGAAGAACTCTGGTTCACCGAGTGGGAGAACAAGGGCACGCCGTTCGACCAGCCGAAGAACTACGAGCGCTGGAACCCGGTGAATCACGTCGCCAACTGGAAGGTGCCGATGCTGGTCGTCCAGGGCGAGAAGGACTACCGCGTGCCGGTGGACCAGGGCCTGTCGACGTTCACCGCGCTGCAGCGCAAGGGCATCGAATCGAAGCTGCTGTACTTCCCGGACGAGAACCACTGGGTCCTGCAGCCGCACAACAGCGTGCTCTGGCACGACACGGTCAACGCCTGGCTGAAGCAGCACATCGGCGAGTAAGCGGTTCCGAGCAGGCGGCCGGCGCGAGCCGGCCGTTCGCATGCGTGCGTTACTGAAATGCCAGGAATGGGAGTTCCGCCAAGATGGCGATAGAAACCGTCACACCGTCCACCGCGCTGATCACCAGCGACATCGTGCTCTTCGGCCTGATCGCCGCCACGCTCGGTCTCATCTTCTGGCTCGCCAGCGGGCCCACGCCGTTCTGGAAGAAGTTCTTCGCCTGGGTACCGGCGCTGTTGCTGTGCTACTTCGTGCCGGCGTTCTACAACACTGTCGGCCTGATCGATGGCGAGCAGAACAGTCTCTACAACCCGATCGCCAGTCGCGTGCTGCTGCCCGCTGCGCTGGTGCTGCTGACGCTGTCGATCGATCTCAAGGGCATCCTCAGACTCGGACCGAAGCTGCTGTTCGTGTTCGTCGCGGGTACCGTCGGCATCGTGCTCGGCGCGATCGTGTCCTTCCAGATCATGGAATGGGTACATCCGCCGGCGGTCGCGGGCGACACCTGGAAGGGCATGGCGGCACTGGCCGGCAGCTGGATCGGCGGCGGCGCGAACATGGTCGCCATGCGCGAGGTCTACGAGGTCGATGCCACGCTGTTCGGGCAGTTCGCGGTCGTCGATGTGGCGATGGCCAGCCTGCTGATGGCGACGCTGCTGTTCCTCGCCAACCGCTCGGCGCAGATCGATGCGCGCAGTGGCGCCGATACCGCGGCGATCGACGAGATGAAGTCGCGCATCGCCGCGCACGAAGCCGCGAACGCGCGGATTCCGACGTTGAACGATCTGATGATCATCGTCGCGGTGGCATTCGGTTTCGTCGGACTGGCGCACGCGATCGCCAATCCGCTGTCGGCATGGTTCGGCCGGTTCGAGTGGGCGTCGCGCTTCAGCCTGGACTCCTCATTCGTCTGGGTCGTGCTGATTTCCACGCTGGCCGGTCTGGTGTTGAGCTTCACCCGGGCCCGCAGGCTCGAAGACGCCGGCGCATCGCGGATCGGCACCGTGTTCCTGTACTTCCTGATCGCGTGCATCGGTATGCAGATGGATTTCATGCGGTTGTTCGACCGCCTGGAACTGATCGCCATCGGCGCGATCTGGATGCTGGTGCATGTGCTGGTGATCTGGGGCGCGGCGCGGCTGGTCAAGGCGCCGATGTTCTATATCGGCGTCGGCTCAATGGGCAACGTCGGTGCCGCGGCCTCGGCACCGGTCGTGGCGGCCGCGTTCCATCCGACGCTGGCGCCGGTCGGCGTGTTGCTCGGTACGGTGGGCTACGCGACGGGCACATTGATCGCGTATCTGGTCGGGCAGATCCTGCGGGTGATGGCGGGGCAGTAACAGCGGTTCGCCTCGCCGAACCGGCCTTCGCCGGGACCCGCCAGCGTGCCTTCGGTGGGTTGGCGGGACACGCGTTCCGGGACGACGTGAGCGGGGCTTGCGCGCGGCAACCGCTGTGGCACGATGCCGCCACGCCGTCGCCGAAGACGGCGCCCCAGCCGCGGCCACCGCCGTCGCGGCCTGCGCGCAGCGGGCGGGCGACAGAAGACGCCTTTCATGGCCGCAGACCCCGCCACGCCGTCCACGGCGCTGATTACCAACGACATCGTACTGTTCGGCCTGATCGCCGCGACACTCGCCGCCGTGTTCTGGACCGCATCCCGACCGTCCGGTCCGTGGAAGCGCTTCTACACCTACGTGCCGGCGCTGCTGCTGTGCTACTTCATTCCCGGCATCTACAACACGGTCGGCCTGATCGATGGCAGTGCGAGCGCGCTCTACAACCCGGTCGCCAGCCGCGTGCTGCTGCCGGCCGCGTTGGTACTTCTGACGCTGACCATCGATCTGCGCGGCGTGCTGCGGCTGGGCCCCAAGCTGCTGCTGATGTACATCGGCGCATCGATCACGGTGATGATCGGCGCCTTCGCGGCGTTCTGGATCATGGAGCTGCTCCATCCCGAGACCGTCGCTGGTGACACCTGGGCGGGCATGGCGACGCTGGCCGGCAGCTGGATCGGCGGCGGCGCGAACATGGTGGCGATGAAGGAAGTCTTTGCCGTCGACGAAACCACGTTCGGCCAGTTCGTCGTCGTCGATGTCGGCGTCGGGTACGTGTGGATGGCTGTGTTGATCTTCCTTGCCGGTCGTGCCGCGAAGATCGATGCGCGCAGCGGCGCCGACACGCGCGCGATCGAGGAACTGAAGACGCGCCTTGCCAGTTACCAGGCCGAGCACGAGCGGGTGACCACACTGACGGATCTGATGCTGATCGTCGGTATCGCCTTCGGCGCGGTCGGCCTCTCGCATGCGATCGCCGGTCCTGCGTCGGCATGGTTCGGCGCGAACGTGGGCTGGGCGCGACAGGTGAGCCTGCACGAGCCCTTCGTCTGGGTCGTCGTGCTGTCGACGTTGATCGGCCTGGGCCTGAGCTTCACCCGCGTGCGCACGCTCGATGGCGCCGGCGCATCGAAGATCGGCACGTTGCTGCTGTACATCCTGATCGCCTGCATCGGCATGCAGATGGACATCTTCGCGCTCGCCGATCGGCCGTGGCTGTTCCTGCTCGGCCTGATCTGGATCAGTATCCACATCGCGTTGTTGTGGGCACTCGGCAAGGCGTTGCGCGTGCCGTTCTTCTATTTCGCGATGGGCTCGCAGAGCAACATCGGCGGGCCTGCGTCGGCGCCGGTCGTCGCCTCGGTATTCCATCCGTCGCTCGCGCCGGTTGGCGCGTTGCTCGGCGCGTTGGGCTATGCGACCGGGACGGTGCTGGCGTATCTGGTTGGCATCGGCTTGCGGGCGATGGCGGGGCAGTGATCTGACTTTGAGTGTTGCTTTTGTTTTTGCTTTTGCTCGGCTCCTGTTTTGCTCTGCTTTGGCTTTATGCCTTTGATCTGAATCGAGCCGTAGAGCGAGCCGAGCATCGCAGGGCGGCGGGGTCGAAGAGCAGCCCATGTCTGAGCGCAGCGAGTTTGGGCTGCGTGCCCCGACGTCCGAGAAGCGCAGGGGACCGGCACGGCGCAGCCGGGTCGGATCGCGTCCGGCGAAGGGGGTTTTTGGTTCCCTTTTTGGCCCGTCAAAAAGGAACTCGCACGCGTAGCGGGCGAAAGCTCTGCACTTGCTGTTCGCTTCTCAGCCTTGGCTTCGTATTTTGATGGGCCCCAGACGAAGTGCTTGCAAAGCGAAGATCAAGTACAGGGCTTCCGCACTGTCGCGCGGCTTACTTTTGTCTTGGCAAAAGTAAGCAAAACCGTCTTCGCCGGACGCGAGCCGATGCGATACAGCCGCATCGGTGCCCTGTGCTCCTCGCCTGACGCGGCACGCAGCCCAAACTCGCTGCGCTCAGACATGGGCTGCTCTTCGGCCACGCCAGGCTCCGGTGCTCGGCTCTCTTTACGGCTCGATCAAGTCAAAGGCTGGAAACCAAAGCCAAAGCCAAAGCCAAAGCCAAAGCCAAAGCAAAAGCCAAAGCCGAAGCCAAAGCCAAAGCCGAAGCCAAAGCCAAAGCCAAAGCCAAAGCCGAAGCCAAAGCCGAAGCCGAAGCGACGACAGCGAACTGGACAACGTTGAAGAATCCGTCATGACCGCGGCTTTCAACAGACGCATGTCTGGTAAAGCGGCATTCCATTGATCTCGGACCACCGGACGGAAGGGCGCTGGATTCCCGCCTTCGCGGGAATGACGAGCACAGCTCGACTTGATCAGCGTTGCCCTGCCAAGAGCCGGCGCTTGCGCAGGTTCCCCTCGCAGCAGCGAACCAAGTCATCTGTCGTGACACAACGGCATCGCCAAAACGAAAACGGGCGGAATCCTGAGGTTCCGCCCGTCGTCGTGTCACGTGTCGTCCTGGATCAGCAGCAACGGAATCCGTTGCGTCCGCCGAAGCGGGCTTCCTGCCGTTCGCGGAAGAACGTCTTGTAGTCCATCGGCTCGAGGTCGGGATGCTTCTCGAGGATGTGGCGCACGTAGTTGTCGTAGTCGGGGACGCCGCAGCACAGCCGCGCCGTCTGGACGACCCTTCGCCACACACGCTTGTGCGTGGCGAAGTACTCGACGGGAACCAGCGCGCCGGCCATCAGTTCGGCACTCCGGTCACGAGCCGCGCCGTCACAGCCAGGCCTGCTGCTGTTCGGGCGTCAGTTCGACGAACGCCGATTCCTTGGCCGTCGGCGCGGGTGCGCGGCGGGCCTTGAGGATGGCGCGGACGGCGAAGAACAGCACGCTGAAGACCACGAACAGGAACAGTGCCGTCAAGCCGGCATTGACGTAGCCGTTGACGATGACCTGACGCATCTGGCCTGCGGTCTTGGCCGCGCCCAGCAGTTCGCCGTTGGCCAGCGCCGCCTGGTAGTGGCGGGCCTGGGCGAGGAAGCCCATGGCCGGCTTCGGGTCGAACAGCTTGATCAGGCCTGCGGACGTGGTGCAGATCAGCAGCCATGCCGCCGGCAGGACGGTGACCCATGCGTAGCGGTCCTTCTTCATCTTGAAGAGCACCACCGTGCACAGCATCAGTGCGATGCCCGCGAGCATCTGGTTGGCGATACCGAACAGCGGCCACAGGGTGTTGATGCCACCCAGCGGATCCACGACGCCCTGATAGAGGAAGTACCCCCACAGCGCGACGCAGCCCGCGGTGCCGAGTGCGTTCGCACCCCAGTTGTCGGTCTTGCGCAGCACCGGCACGAAGTTGCCCAGCAGGTCCTGCAGCATGAAGCGACCGGCGCGGGTACCTGCGTCGACGGCGGTCAGGATGAAGAGCGCCTCGAACAGGATCGCGAAGTGGTACCAGAACGCCATGGCGCCGTCGCCGGTGCCGGGCAGGGCGTCGTGCAGGATCACCGCGATGCCGACAGCGAGCGTCGGTGCGCCACCGGCGCGCGAGATGATCGTGCTTTCGCCGATCTGCTGGGCCTTGAGTTCCAGCGCCTCGGGCGTGATGACGAAGCCCATCTGGCTGACCGCGGCCGCTGCGCTCTGCACATCCGTGCCGAGTACCGCGGCCGGGCTGTTCATCGCGAAGTAGATGCCCGGATCGAGGATCGAGGCCGCGACCAGCGCCATGATCGCCACGAACGATTCCATCAGCATGCCGCCGTAGCCGATGTAGCGGGCGTGGGTTTCGTTGGCGAGCAGCTTGGGCGTGGTGCCCGAGGAAATCAGCGCATGGAAGCCGGAGACGGCGCCGCACGCGATCGTGATGAAGAGGAACGGGAACAGACCGCCCTTCCAGACCGGACCGTCGCCGGTGGAGGCGAACTCGGTCAGCGCCGGCATCTTCAGCGTGGTGACTTCCGGGCTGGCGATGACGATACCGATGGCCAGCGCGACGATCACGCCGATCTTGAGGAACGTGGAGAGGTAGTCGCGCGGGGCGAGCAGCAGCCACACCGGCAGGGTCGCGGCGACGAAGCCGTACCCGATCAGCATCCAGGTGATCTGGGTGCCGGTGAAGGTGAAGGCCGGGCCCCAGTAGGGATCCGCGCCGACCTTGCCGCCGAACCAGATCGCCGCGAGCAGGGCGATGATGCCGAAGATCGAGATCTCGCCGATCTTGCCCGGGCGGATGTAGCGCATGTAGATGCCCATGAAGATCGCGATGGGCATCGTCGCGATCACCGTGAACATGCCCCACGGGCTCTCGGCCAGTGCCTTGACGACGATCATCGCCAGCACCGCGAGGATGATGATCATGATCATGAAGGCGCCGAACAGCGCGATGGTGCCGGCGACCTGGCCCATCTCCTCGCGCACCAGATCACCGAGCGAACGGCCGTTCCGGCGGGTGGAAATGAAGAGGACCATGAAGTCCTGCACGGCGCCCGCGAGCACCACACCGACGATCAGCCACAGCATGCCGGGCAGATAACCCATCTGCGCAGCGAGCACGGGGCCGACCAGCGGACCGGCGCCGGCGATTGCGGCGAAGTGGTGACCGAACAGCACGTGCTTGTTGGTCGGGACGTAATCGAGACCGTCGTTGTTGACGTGCGCGGGGGTTGCCCGACGCGAATTGAGCCCCAACACCTTATCGGCGATGTACAGGCTGTAGTAGCGGTATGCGACCAGATAGATCGAGACTGCGGCCACGACGATCCAGAGCGCGCTGATCTGTTCGCCTTGTCGCAGGGCCACGACGCCCATACAGGACGCGCCCAGCAGCGCGACCGCGCCCCAGACTACGTGATTGATGGCACCCTTCATTTTCGGTTAATCCAGGGGAAGACGCGCACAGGGTCACCCCGGGAACGCGTGCGGTCAATGCGCAATCGGTCGAATGCGGCGTCAGGGTCTTAAGACTTTCGTCGTAGAGCCGCGAACCGCCTGCTAGCATCGCGCTTCCGGATCCCGTGTCGAGCGCCCATGCAGGCTGTCGCGAACGGCCTGCACCGCAGGTCCGCCCTGGTTTCCAACTCGATCGAGCACGCGACACGATGACTGACGCAGACGACACCCTGACCCTGCGCGGTCAACTGCAGTCGTTGATCGCGCGGCTGCCGGATGGCGATGTGCAGGTCGGTCCGCTGGTCGACGAGCTCGGTACGCAGGGCATGTTGCTGCTGGTCATCCTGCTGACCCTCGTGTTCCTGATTCCGGTGTCGATCCCCGGCGTCAGCACCGTGTTCGGCGCGGTGATCGTGCTGATCGGCGTCGCCCGCATGGCCAATCGTGCGCTGTGGCTTCCCGATGCGGTGCGTCGGCGCACGGTGCCCGCGGGCCGGCTGCGCGGCGCGCTCGATACCGGGCTGACGTGGGTCCGTCGTCTGGAGCGCATCACCAGGCCCGGGCGCCTGTCGCGTCTGACCGATGGTCGCGCGATGGGGCTGGTCAACGACAGCGCGCTGGTCCTCGGCGCGGTGCTGCTGATGGCGCCGTTCGGCTTCATTCCCTTCAGCAACACGATTCCCGGCGTCGCCCTGATGTGCCTGGCGATCGGCCTGCTGCAGCGCGACGGCCTGATGGTGTTGCTTGGCCACGTCGCCAACGTGCTGACGATGGTCTACTTCGCGATCCTGATCGGCGGCGGCCTGGCGATCCGCGAACTGTTCGTACGCTTCTGGCCCGCGTGAGTGCGCGGCCGCGCGGTTACAGCCAGCGCGCCTTCTTGAACATCCGGTAGAGCACGACCATCACCACGCCCACGCCGCCGATCAGCAGAGGATACGCGTAGCGTTCGTCGAGCTCGGGCATGTCGTGGAAGTTCATGCCGTACCAGCTGGTGATCAGCGTCGGCGCGGCGAGCAGGGCGGCCCAGGCACCGAGCTTCTTGACGATCTCGCCCTGGGTCAGCGTCACCAGCGCCTGGTTGACGCCCAACGCGGTACCGAGGATGTCGCGGATCGCGTCGATGGTCTCGTTGATGCGCACCGAGTGGTCGAGCACGTCGCGGATGTAGAGCTTGGCTTCGCTGGGAATCAGCGGGCTGCTGCTGCGCACCAGCTGCGAGAGCACGTCCTGCAGCGGCGTCACCGCGACGCGCATGTAGGTCAGCTCGCGCTTGAGCTGGTAGAGCCGGATCACGATGCCGCGATGGAACTGCTCGCTGATGATGTCCTGCTCGAGTGCGTTGAGCGTCGTCTTGAAGTCATCGACGATCGGCAGGTAGTTGTCGACGATCGCATCGAGCACCGCGTACAGCGCGGCCGGCGCGCCCATCGCCATCAGTTCTGGTTCGCGTTCGATGCGCTGCCGCGCTGGTGCATACGACAGCGATGCGCCGTGGCGCACGGTCACCAGATAGCGCGCGCCGAGGAAGATGTGCGTCTCGCCATAGGCGATGCGCTCGTCGATGGCCTGCGCGGTGTTGGCGACGATGAACAGCGAATCGCCGTAGGCCTCGATCTTCGGTCGCTGGTGCGCCTTGCCTGCGTCCTCGATCGCGAGATCGTGCAGACAGAATTCCTGCTGCAGTTGCGCCAGCACGTCGGCGCCCGGTTCGTACAGACCGATCCACACGAAGCTGCCGTCGTCGATCGCCAGCACGTCACTGATGTCGTCGAGCAGGATGTTCTGCTTGCGGCCATCCGATCCGTACACCGCGCAATTGACGACGCAGGCAGGATTGGCGGCCGCAGGCGCCGCGGCGGGGAGTGGTTCGGATGGGGTCTGCATCGCGCCATCGTCCGCCACCTGCGCGGGCGCGACAAGCGCGGAAACGGTCGGGACGGATGCGCGTGCGGTCTGAAGCAGTTGCGCGGCGTTCCCGGCGTGCGATGCCGCATCCATCCGGACTACCCCTGCTGCCGGCCTGATGGCCGGATCTGCTTGCGAGGCAGCGGTCCGATCGTGTCGTCACTCCGGCTCTCCGCCGGGATGACGATCAGGCGCGACGGCGTGTCAGCGTCGCGGCCTGCCGCCGCAACATCCAGAACAGCGCCACGTGCACCGGCATCAGCAGCGCCAGCCACGCCGCATTGCGCTGCGGCAGCACCGGCAGCCAGTGCAGGAACAGCGCGACGATGCCGCATACGAGCACCGTGGGAAGCACCCATCCGAACAGTGCACCGGGTGCGCGTCCACGTGCGATGCGCCAGCCGCCGGGCAGCAGCAGCAGGCACAGCGGGTTGAACAGCAGCAGGTTGTGATTGCGCCAGGCGAACACGTGTTCGCTGCCCAGCCACAGGAACAGCATCAGGCCGCCAAGCAGGGCGCTCAGTGCCCAGAACGGCAAAGCGATCGCGGCCAGCGTGCGCGGTGCGGACCGGCCCGCGACCAGGATCGCCGCGCCCAGCGCGAGGCCGGCCACCAGCCACGGCCACAGCAGACGTGCGCGCTCGGCGGGCTCCGGCGCTTGCGTGTGCGGCACGATGATTTGTTCGCCCGACACCAGCGGACGGCCATCGACGTTGCGCGCGCTGCGCAGCGCATCTGCCAGTCGCATCGGCACGAAGGCGTCTTCCCACAAGGCGTTGGGTCGATCCGCGGACGGCCCCAGGCCGATGTCGAAGCCCAGCCACATCCACAGCGCCGGCGAGGCCAGGCGCACCGCGTCGCCGCGGTAGGTGTTGCCGCGCGAGCGGCCCTGCAACTGACCACGCAGCGCGCCGCCGAGCGCGGTGTCGATCGCGTCGCGCACGCGCGTGGAGCAGTTGTCGGTGAAGTAGTCGTAGCGGTAGTGCGCGTTCTCGGGCTTCGCGTTCTCGGCCAGCGCGCCGGCGAGCTCGCGCGCCTGCGCCGGATCGAGATCCAGCCACTGGATCGACACGCCACGGCCGACATCGCGGTAGTAGGCGAGATCGTCGGCGAGCGGCAATGCCGCCAGCATGTAGCGCATGTCGCCGCGGATGAAGCGCGGCACGAAGTCGGGCTCGTTCGGATCGAAGAAGCCGAAGTTGTACGACAGCGGTTCCGGCTGCGCCGGATCGTCGACGACCAGCGCGTTGTGGCCGAAACGTTCGAAGAACACATCGCCGGGCTGCATCGTGGCCACGCCGATGCGCGGCACGCCCGCGTCCTGTGCGACCGCGAGCAGCGGCCACAGTGCCAGGCACAGCAACAGGACCAACGTGCGCACGAGCAAGCGCATCGGCCCGCGTGACAGATCAGGCTTCGGCATGCACGCTGACGTGCAGCGCGTGCAGGCGTCGCGAGTCGGCATCGGTCACCCGGAACGCGAAACGGCCGAGGGTGAGTTCCTCGCCGACCTCTGGCAGGTGCCCGATCGCGCCGGTGATCACGCCACCGATGGTGTCGTACTCGGCGTCGTCGAAATCGGAACCGAAGCGCTCGTTGAAGTCGGAGATCGGCGTCAGCGCGCTGACTGCGAACTGGCCGTCAGCCTGGGCCGCGATCAGGGCGTTCGGATCCTCGGCATCGTCGTGTTCGTCGTCGATCTCGCCGACGATTTCCTCGAGCACGTCCTCGATCGTCACCAGGCCGGCGACGCCGCCGTACTCGTCGATGACGATCGCCATGTGGTTGCGTGACAGGCGGAACTCGCGCAGCAGCACGTTGAGCTTCTTGGATTCGGGAATCAGCACCGCCGGACGCAGCAGCTCGTGGATCGAACCGGGACCGTTGTCGGCCACCACGCCGCGCAGCAGATCCTTCGCCAGCAGGATGCCGAGGATCTCGTCCTTGTCGTCGCCATGCACCGGGAAGCGCGAGTGGCCGGACTCGACGACCTGCCGCATCAGCTCAAGGAACGGCGCCTCGGCGGGGAGGGCGACCATCTGCGCGCGCGGCACCATCACGTCACCGACCGTCTTGCTGGAAATGCCCAGTGCGCCTTCGAACATGCGCAGCGTATCGGCATCGATCAGACCGTCTGCGTGGGTATCGCGGAGCAGTTCCACGAGGTCCTCGCGGTTGCTCGGCTCGCCGGAAATGGCCGAGCTCAGGCGCTCGAGCCAGCCGCGGCGGCGCTCCTGGGGTTCGGAGGCGGGGGAAGGTCGACTGTCGTCCTCGGACATGGCGTGGTGCGTGTTCGCGAATCGCCCGGATGGGCCTTGGTAGCAGTCTATCAGGCCGCCGTGGAGGCGCCCGTCAGCGCAGCTCGCCGGCGTAGGGATCGTCGATGCCGAGGCCGGCGAGGACCTCGCGCTCCAGCTGCTCCATCGCCTCGGCGTCCTTGTCGTCCTCATGGTCCCAGCCGAGCAGGTGCAGCACGCCGTGCACCGTGAGGTGCGCGTAGTGCGCATTCAAGGACTTGGCCTGCTCGGCCGCCTCGCGCGCGACCACAGGCGCGCAGATGACGAGGTCACCGAGCAGCGGCAGATGCACGCCCTCGGGCAGACCTTCCGGCAGCTCGGCCGGGAAGCTCAGCACGTTGGTCGCGTAGTCCTTGCCGCGGTAATGGCGGTTGAGCGCGCGGCCTTCGTCTTCGTCGACGATCCGGATCGCCAGATCCGCCTCGCGGATGCGTCCGGCCAGCGCGGCGGCCGACCACTTCCGGAAACTCGCCGCGGCCGGCAGGCCCTTGCGCGGCAGCGCATAGCCGATCGCGACATCGAGTCGGGTGGGGCCTTGCGTCATCCCTGCGCCGCCGGGCCGGTGGCCGCGTCACTGGCATCGCGGCGCTCGTAGGCGGTGACGATGCGCGCGACCAGCGGATGGCGCACCACGTCACGCGCTTCGAAGAACGTGAAGCTGACGCCCTCGACCTCGTGCAGCACCTCGATCGCATCGCGCAGGCCGGACTTCACGTGCTTGGGCAGATCGATCTGGGTGAGGTCTCCGGTCACGACCGCGGTCGAGCCGAAGCCGAGACGGGTCAGGAACATCTTCATCTGTTCGATCGTGGTGTTCTGCGCTTCGTCGAGGATCACGAACGCATCGTTGAGCGTGCGGCCGCGCATGTAGGCCAGCGGCGCGATCTCGATGACGTTGCGTTCCAGCAGCTTGGCCACCTTTTCCACGCCGAGCATTTCGTACAGCGCGTCGTAGAGCGGGCGCAGATAGGGATCGACCTTCTGGGTCAGATCGCCGGGCAGGAAGCCGAGCTTCTCGCCGGCCTCGACCGCGGGCCGCACCAGGATCAGGCGCTGGACCTTGGCCTCGTTGAGCGCTTCGACCGCCATCGCGACCGCGAGGAAGGTCTTGCCGGTACCGGCCGGGCCGACGCCGAAGTTGATGTCGTGGCCGGTGATCTTGTGCAGGTATTTGGCCTGGTTCGCGCCGCGCCCGCGGATCGTGCCGCGCTTGACGCGCACCGAGACTTCCTGCGGTGTGTAGTCCTCTTCGACGTTCGCCGGGCTCAGGCGCAGGTTGATCGCGTGGCTGTCGAGCACCTCGCCTTCACTTTCGGCGTAGAGGGCCTTGAGCAGCTTCTCGGTGCGGTCGAGCATCGTCTCATCGCGCCCAGTGACGCGGAAGATGTTGCCGCGGTTGGCGATCTCCACGCCCAGTCGCAGCTCGATCTGGCGCAGATGGCCGTCGAAGGGGCCGGCGAGATTGGACAGGCGCTCGGAGTCCGAGGGCTCGAGCAGGAAGGTGCGTTCGGGAAGGGCGTTGGTCATGGCGCGGATTCTAGCGAGGGTCGCGACAGGCGGACGTGTAAATCCGCCCCGCGGCGCGGATCAGTCTGTGTCGCGCAGCACCAGGCGACCACGCAGCGAATTGCTCAGCGCCGCGGTGATCTCGACATCGACGAACTGGCCGATCAGCCGCGCCGGGGCCGGGAAGTTCACCGAGCGCATGTTCTCGGTCTTGCCGGTGAGCTCGGCCGGATCCTTGCGCGACGGGCCTTCGACCAGCACCGTCTGCACGCTGCCGACCATGCGTTCGGAAATGCCGGCCGCGTACGCATTGATGTGCGCCTGCAGGCGCGACAGCCGCGCGTGCTTCTCCTCCTGCGTCACCGAATCCTCGAGATCCGAGGCCGGCGTGCCGGGACGGCGCGAATAGATGAAGGAGAACGACTGGTCGAAGCCGACGTCCTCGATCAGCTTCATCGTCTTCTCGAAATCCGCATCGGTCTCGCCGGGGAAACCGACGATGAAATCCGAGCTGATGGAGATGTCCGGCCGCACCGCACGCAGTTTGCGGATCTTCTGCTTGAACTCGAGCGCGGTGTAGCCGCGCTTCATCGCCGACAGGATGCGGTCGCTGCCGGCCTGCACCGGCAGATGCAGGTAGTTCGCCAGCTGCGGCACGTCGCGGTAGGCCTCGACCAGCGAGTCCGAGAACTCCAGCGGATGCGAGGTGGTAAAGCGGATGCGGTCGACGCCGTCGATCTCGGCGATCGTGCGGATCAGCAGGCCGAGGTCGGCGATGGTGCCGTCGCCCATGTCGCCGCGGTAGGCGTTGACGTTCTGGCCGAGCAGGTTGATCTCGCGCACGCCCTGGCCGGCCAGGCGCACCACCTCGATCAGCACGTCCTCGAACGGGCGGCTGATCTCGGTGCCGCGCGTGTAGGGCACGACGCAGAACGAGCAGTACTTCGAGCAGCCTTCCATGATCGACACGAACGCAGTCGGCCCCTCGGCGCGCGGCTCGGGCAGGCGGTCGAACTTCTCGATCTCGGGAAAGCTGATGTCGACCTGCGGCACGCCGGTCTCGCGCTTGGCGCGGATCAGTTCGGGCAGGCGGTGCAATGTCTGCGGGCCGAACACCAGGTCAACATAGGGCGCACGCTTGATGATCGCGTCGCCTTCCTGCGACGCGACGCAGCCGCCGACGCCGATCAGCACCGGCCTGCCGTCCTTCTTGAGCGCCTTCCAGCGGCCGAGCTGGCTGAAGACCTTCTCCTGCGCCTTCTCGCGGATCGAGCAGGTGTTGACCAGCACGACGTCCGCTTCCTCGACGTTGTCGGTCAGCTCCAGCCCGTCGCTGGCGGCGAGCACGTCGGCCATCTTGGCCGAGTCGTACTCGTTCATCTGGCACCCGTGGGTCTGGATGAAGAGCTTGCCGCGCACGCGCGGACGGTCGCCGGGAGCAGGCACGGGCGCGGAGGACGGATCGGAAGCGGGCGCACTCGGCGCCGTGGAAGCGGTCTGGGTCATGGCGTGTCCGGGGCGCGGCGCTGAGTCCGGGCCGGATGGCTGGATGGGGGCGAAAGTCTACCGGCAACGGCGGCAGACGCGCGCCGGCAGCCACATCCCCGGAGTCACCGGCGTTCACAATCAAGCACTTGGCAACGCCTCCCGAACATCGGACACTTCGCCGGTGAAACGGGGATGGGGACTCATCGCGACACTTGCGCTGCTGACGGCCTTTCCGGCGGTCGGCAGCACGCTGTATCGCTGCGTTTCCGGCGACGGCGTGCCCCAGTACGTGAGCAAGCGTGTGAGCGGTGCGACGTGCCGCGCGGTGGGCAACGCGCCGCCTGCGCCGCGGCGCAGCAGCGTCACGCCGGCCGCACGTCCAGCCGCGACGCCCGGCACCGCGCCTGCGAACGTCGACAGCGGCGCGCCGGCGACCTTCATGGGCGGCGCGCCGGTACCGGCGTCCACTGCCGCCACGCCGGCAGCGGCGGCGACCGCAGCGACCGCTGCAGCCCCGCCTGCCGCCGCCTCACGCACGCAGCCGGCAAGCGGACAGCGTCGCCTGCAGCAGGGGCAGGTCTATTCCTACGTCAAGGATGGCGTCCGCCACTACAGCAGCCGCCGACCGGCCGGTGGCGCGGACGTGGCCGCCGTGCGGACCATCAACTACAGCTTCTTCGAGACCTGCTACGCCTGCGGCGCGGCACCGGGGGTCAATTTCGGCAACGTCAGGCTCAACAACGATGCCTATCGCGACGAGGTGGCCCGGGCGGCCAGTGATTTCGGCGTCGACGTGGCGATCGTCCGCGCGATCATGCATGCCGAGTCCGCGTTCAATCCCAATGCGCTCTCGCGCGCCGGCGCCCAGGGCCTGATGCAGCTGATGCCGGCCACCGCCGCGCGTTTCGGCGTGGTCAACGCCTTCGACCCGGAGCAGAACATCCGCGGCGGCGTCGAGTACCTCGCGTGGCTGCTGAAGCGCTTCAACGGCGACCTGACCCTGGCCGCGGCCGGCTACAACGCCGGCGAAGGCGCGGTGCAGCGCCACGGCGGGGTGCCGCCGTATGCCGAAACCCAGCGCTACGTGGTCCGCGTCGGCACGCTGGCCGACCGCTATCGCGGCCAGCTCGCCAGCCGCTGAGCCGGTATCTGCATCCGGCATCTGCAAATCGATTGTCGGTCGATTCAGGCTTCCGCTACACTCGGGCCTCTCTATATGCGGCCATCCGTCCTACGTGGGCGAAACGGTCCGCGGCAGCCAGTACGCAACAGCTACCGAAAGAGGGCGGGGTACCGGATGGTCGATGAAGCGGTGAGCGGACCTGGTGGGGATGGTCCAGTCAATGAGGGGCGGCGTCGGTTCCTGACCGCCAGTACCCTCGTCGTGGGAGCGGTGGGCGCGGGTGTGACCGCGATTCCGTTCATCAAGTCATGGAATCCCAGCGCCCGGGCCAAGCTCGCCGGTGCACCGGTGACCGTGGACATCAGTGCGCTCCAGGAAGGCCAACGCCTGGTCGCCGAGTGGCGCGGGCAGCCGATCTGGATCGTCAAGCGCTCCAAGGCGATCCTCGAGGCGCTGCCGACGCTCGACGGCATGCTCAAGGATCCCGAATCCGGGAATCCCGACCAGCAGCCGGCGTACGTGCTGGCGGCGAATCCCGAGCTGCGCTCGATCAAGGCCGACATCTCGGTGCTGGTCGGTCTGTGCACGCATCTGGGCTGCTCGCCGGAGATGGTCGCCGAGATCCGGCCGGCGCCGTTCGACGCCAACTGGAAGGGCGGCTACTTCTGCCCCTGCCACAAGTCGAAGTTCGACATGGCCGGCCGCGTCTATGACGGCGTGCCCGCCCCGACGAACCTGCTCGTGCCGCCGCATTACTACGCCGACGACAACACGCTCGTCATTGGTGTCGATCCGGAAGGAGCCGCCTGATGGCCAACGTCCTCGTCCGCGGCGCCAACGGCGTCTTCAACTGGGTCACCGAGCGGGCACCGGCTTTGATGCCGATGTACCGCAAGCACATGACCGAGTACTACGCGCCGAAGAACTTCAACATCTGGTACATCTTCGGCGTGCTGTCACTGGTGGTGCTGGTCAACCAGATCCTGACCGGCATCTTCCTGACGATGCACTACAAGCCGAGCGCGACGGAAGCCTTCGCCTCGGTCGAATACATCATGCGCGACGTGGAGTGGGGCTGGCTGATCCGCTACATGCACTCTACGGGTGCGTCGCTGTTCTTCATCGTGGTCTACATCCACATGTTCCGCGGCCTGATGTACGGCAGTTACAAGAAGCCGCGCGAGCTGGTGTGGATTCTCGGCATGCTGATCTATCTGGTGCTGATGGCCGAAGCCTTCCTCGGCTACGTGCTGCCGTGGGGCCAGATGTCGTTCTGGGGCGCGAAGGTCATCATCTCGCTGTTCGGCGCGATTCCGGTGATCGGCAACGGCCTGACCGAATGGATCATGGGCGACTACCTGCCCAGCGACGCCACGCTCAACCGCTTCTTCGCCCTGCACGTGATCGCGCTGCCGCTGGTGCTGCTGCTGCTGGTCGTGCTGCATCTGGGCGCGCTGCATGAAGTGGGCTCGAACAATCCCGACGGCGTCGAGATCAAGTACGGCCCGAAGGGCAATCGCTGGTCGCCGACCGCGCCTTCCGACGGCATCCCGTTCCATCCGTACTACTCGGTGAAGGACGGCTTCTACGTCTGCTTCTTCCTGATCATCGCGGCCTTCATCATCTTCTTCGCGCCCGCGTTCGGCGGCTGGTTCCTCGAGCACGACAACTTCACCGAGGCCAACCGCCTGGTGACGCCCGAGCACATCAAGCCGGTCTGGTACTACACGCCGTACTACGCGATGTTGCGCGTGGTGCCGCACAAGCTCAGCGGTGTGCTGGTGATGTTCGGCGCGATTGCGATCCTGTTCCTGGTGCCGTGGCTGGACCGCTGCAAGGTGCGCTCGCACCGCTATCGCGGTCCGATCACCAAGGTCATGCTCGCGCTGCTGGTGGTGTGCTTCGTGTGGCTGGGCAAGATCGGCGCCGGCCCGGGTACCGACCCGGTGGAGACGATCATCGGCCGCGTGCTGACGTTCCTCTACTTCGCGTTCTTCATCACGATGCCGGTCTGGACCAAGCTCGACCGGACCAAGGCAGTCCCGGACCGGGTGACGATGCATGACTGACCGACTCTTTGCGCGCATCGCCACTGCCGTCGCGGGCCTGCTGCTGTCGTTCGGCGCGTTCGCCGCCGCCGGCGGGCCGGTCGAGCAGGCCGGCACCGACATCGGCGACCGGGCCTCCCTGCAGCGTGGCGCGCAGCTGTACATGAACTACTGCGCGGGCTGCCATTCGCTGAAGTTCCTGCGCTACTCGCGGATGGCCGAGGATCTGGGCCTGACCGAGGACGAGGTGATGAACAACCTCAACCTCACGGGCGCGGCCTACGGCGAGCACATCATTTCGTCGATGCCGGCCGAGCAGGGCGCGCAGTGGTTCGGACAGGCACCACCGGACCTGACCCTGATCACCCGCGTGCGCGGCAGCGACTGGGTCTACACCTACCTCAAGTCGTTCTATCTCGACGAGACCCGCCCGCTGGGCTGGAACAACACGCTGTTCCCGAACGCCTCGATGCCCAACCCGCTGTGGGAGATGCAGGGTCTGCAGCGGCCGGTGCACGGTGAGGTCGACGAGACGGGCGAGCCGGTCGTGGCGCATCTGGAGCTCGGCACGCCCGGCAGCCAGGACGCCCGCCAGTTCGAGCAGACCGTCCGCGACATCACCGCCTTCCTGGAGTACGCCGGCGAGCCGGCCGCGCTCAAGCGCCAGCAGCTCGGCGTGTGGGTGCTGCTGTTCCTGATCCTGCTGACCTTCCTGGCGTGGCTGCTGAAGCAGGAATACTGGCGCGACGTGCACTGAGCAGGCGCAGGGTTGCAACGCCGGTCGGCCCATTGCCGTCCGGCGCGGTGAAATGCGAGACTCGGGACACCGCGACGACCGTCTGCGAGAGGCATTCGGCGTCACCGGGCTGGCGGATTCCAGCCTCCGGACAGGCCGGGTGACGGCCGTGGGTGCATCCATGCGAAACGTGCTGACGCTGTTCTCTTCTGTCGACGACGTGCTGTGTCATCGCGCGCGTCTTGTGCTGGCCGCCAAGGGCGTGAACTACGACATGGTGCCGGTGGATGCGCAGAATCCGCCCGAAGATCTGATCGACCTCAATCCCTACCATTCGGTCCCGACCCTGGTCGAGCGCGAACTGGTGCTCTACGGGGCAAGCGTCGTCAGCGAGTACCTCGACGAGCGCTACCCGCATCCGCCGCTGATGCCCGTCGATCCGCTGTCGCGCGCGCGGCTGCGTCTGGCGATGCTGCGCATCGAACACGACTGGGTGCCGCAGGTGCAGGCCATCCAGATGGGCAACAAGACCCAGGCCGAGGCGGGACGCAAGCGGTTGAAGGAACTGATCACCGCCGCAGTACCGCTGTTCAAGGCGAGCAAGTTCTTCCTGAATCCCGAGATGAGCCTGGCGGACTGCACGGTCGCGCCGATCGTCTGGCGACTGCAGGCATTCGACATTCCGTTGCCCAAGGACGGCGCCAAGGCGATCGAGGACTACGGCAACCGCATCTTCCGCAGTCCCGGTTTCGTCCGCAGCCTGACGCCGCAGGAGCGACAGCTGCGCGCACTCCCGGAGTGATCGGGCGTCCGGTGTTCAGGTCTCCATTCCGGGGACCCGGACCGACCCGTTAGACTGTCGCGCATGACCGACAGCATGCCTCCCATGACCAGCCATCGCCCGTATCTGCTGCGGGCGCTCTACGAATGGATTGCCGACAACGGCATGACACCGCACATCCTCGTCGACGCGCGGCTGCAGGGCGTGCGTGTGCCCGCGCACGCGGTGAAAGACGGCCGCATCGTGCTCAACATCGCCGATCGTGCGGTCGGGCGGCTGGAGATGGACAACGACAGCGTCCGGTTCTCGGCACGCTTCGGCGGCGTCAGCCAGTCGGTCCTGGTGCCGATCGCCGCCGTGCTTGCGGTCTACGCGCGTGAGACCGGGCAGGGCATGGCGCTGCCGGACGACATCGACGGGTCCGGCGAGCCGCGTGACGAGGCCGAGGACAGCGCGCCGTCGCTGCATGCGGTCGAGGATGACGGCAACGGCAACAGCAACGACAGTGGTGGAGGCTCCGATGATCCGCCGGATGGCGATACGCCGCCGGAACCGCGCCGCGGGCATCTGCGGGTCGTGAAGTAGGCGGCGGAAGCCGCTACGCACCGAGTGCGTCAGGACGTGAAAGCGTCAGGGTGAGAGCGTCAGAACGACGACGCGCGCTGCTGGATCTCAGTTGGTCCAGTGGATCGGTACCGGTTGCGGGCGGGTCGGGCCGCTGAAGGCGACGAGCTGCTCGCCCCGCAATACCAGGTGCCCGATGTGGCGCTGCACGCCATCCTCCGAATACTCGAAACGAAAGCTGCGTTCGACACGCAGACGTCCGTCGTCGCCGCGGCGCAGGCGCATCGAGTGCGCATGTACGGCCTGGTCGAGCCATTGCACCCCGGCACGCTCGCAGGCATCGCGCCCGAGCTGACCGGCGCGCTCGGCAGCTGCACGCGCGCCGCTCCACCACAGGAATGCGGCGAACGCGGCCAGCATCACGAAGATCATCGTCGGAAAGTCGGGCATGCGCGAACTGTGGCGGCGGCGGATGCCGGATACAAGTGTGGATGTGGCAATGCCGTGTTGCGGCTTGCGGATCGATGTTTCGCTTGCGCGTGAGAACGTCAGTGACGTGAGGGCGTCAGTACAAGCGAAATCGTTAGAGCGGGCTGCGACGCGCGACGGGATCAGCGCGGCGGCGGGCCGAGCTTGAGCGACAGGTCGATCGCGCGGACATGCTTGGTCAGACCCCCGATCGACACGCAGTCCACGCCGTCCTCGGCGATCGCGCGCAGGCCATCGAGGTCGACGCTGCCCGAGACTTCCAGCGGGATGCGTCCGTCATACGGCGCCCCGCGTGCGATGCGCACGGCTTCGCGACGCGTCTGTGCATCGAAGTCGTCGATCAGCACGCGCGTGCAGTCGGCATCGAGCGCAGCGCGCAGTTCGTCGAGCGTTTCCACTTCGATCACCAGCGGCAGACCGGGCGATTGCGCACGCGCGGTGCCCACTGCCGCGGCGATGCCGCCCGCTGCGCGCACGTGGTTTTCCTTGAGCATCACCGTGTCGTAGAGCCCGATGCGGTGGTTGTGGCCACCGCCGACGCGTACCGCGTATTTCTGCGCCAGCCGCAGGCCAGGCAGGGTCTTGCGGGTATCGAGGATGCGCGTGCCGGTGCCGGCCACCGCGGCAACGTGGCGCGCGGTGACGGTCGCCGTCGCGCTCAGCGTCTGCATGAAATTGAGCGAGGTACGTTCCGCGCTGACCAGCGTGCGGGCGCGTCCCTGCAGCGTCGCGAGCACGGTGCCGGCGGTGACGCGGTCGCCCTCGGCCACGCGCCAGTCGATGCGCACATCGGGATCGAGCGCGCGATGGCAGGCGTCGAACCAGGGGCGTCCGCAGACCACGGCGTCTTCCTTGCACAGCAGGTAGGCGACGTCGTCGTGATCGGGCAGCAGCGCCGCGGTGACGTCGCCGCTGCCGATGTCTTCGGCAAGCGCAGCGGCGACGTTGGCCGCGACCGCCGCGTGCGGGATGTCGAAGCGGTCGGTTCCGCTCATGCCTTCGGGAAGTCGGGGATCTGTGCGGTTGCGATGGCTTCCTCGACCAGCAGCACCGGAATGCCGTCGTCGACGCGGTAGACGCGCTTGCGATCGTGGGTGATCAGCGCTTCGCGCACCGGACCGGCCTGCGCGGCGCCGTCTTCGCGTCGCGCCGAGCCCGCGGCAATCGCCGCGTTGAGCGCGTCGAGGCCCGCTGCATCGAGCAGCGCGAGCGGCTGGCGGCTGGCGGGGCAGACGAGAATATCGAGCAGCTTGCGGTCCATGGGCGGTCTTGTGCGGGCAACGGGAGCGGACCGGAAGGTTAGCATTCGGCGATGCGCGGCCGTGGCATGCAAGCACGATGACGCCGGGCCGGATAAAATGCGTCTTTGTGGCCGGGGGACCCCCAATGACCGCCAGTTCCGTTCCGCCGAAGGTCGGCATCGTGATGGGATCGCGATCCGACTGGGACACGATGCAGCACGCCGCGCAGAAGCTCGAGCAGCTCGGCGTTCCGCATGAAGTCCGCGTGGTGTCCGCGCACCGCACGCCCGACGTGCTGTTCGAATACGCGTCCAGTGCGCAGTCGCGCGGCCTGCGCGCGATCATCGCCGGCGCCGGTGGCGCTGCCCACCTGCCGGGCATGCTGGCCTCCAAGACCGCGGTGCCCGTGCTCGGCGTGCCGGTGCAGTCCAAGGCGCTCAACGGCATGGATTCGCTGCTGTCGATCGTGCAGATGCCGGCCGGCATTCCGGTGGCGACGTTCGCGATCGGCAATGCAGGCGCCGCCAATGCGGCGCTGTTCGCCGCGGCGATGCTGGCGTCCGACGATGCAGCGGTCGCGGCTGCACTCGCCGAGTTCCGCCAGCGGCAGACCGACGACGTCGCCGGCAACGACGATCCGCGTCGATGAGCGCGACGACGGTCGGCATCCTCGGCGGTGGCCAGCTCGCGCGCATGCTGGCGCTGTCGGGCGCGCCGCTCGGCCTGCGCTTCCTCGTGATGGACGCGTCCGATGACGCCTGCGCCGGCCAGTTCGCACCGCTGCTGGTCGGCGACTATCGCGACGAAGCTGCGCTGGCCGAGTTCGCCCGCAAGGTGGACGTGGCGACGTTCGATTTCGAGAACGTGCCGGCCGAGAGTGCGCAGTGGCTGGCCGAGCGTGTCCCCGTGTTCCCGAATCCCGGTGCGCTCGCGCTGACCCAGGACCGGCTGGCCGAGAAGACACTGTTCCGCGAGCTCGACATTCCGGTACCTGATTTCGCCGACGTCGCGACCCGCGCGCAGCTCGACGATGCGGTTGCCCGCATCGGCACGCCGTGCATTCTCAAGACGCGGCGGCTGGGGTACGACGGCAAGGGCCAGTTCCGGATCAAGTCGCCGGCCGACGTCGATGCGGCATGGGATGCGCTCGGCGCGCAGGCTTCGAGCGTCGGGTTGATCCTCGAAGGTTTCGTCGCGTTCCAGCGCGAACTCAGCGTGGTCGCCGTGCGCGGCCGCGATGGCGAGTTCCGCGCCTGGCCGCTGACCGAGAACTGGCACGTCGACGGCGTCCTGTCGGCCAGTCTCGCGCCAGCCCGCGTCGACGCGTCGCTGTACGCGACCGCGCTCTCGCATGCACGTGCGATCGCCGAACGCCTCGGCTACGTTGGCGTGTTCGCGCTGGAACTGTTCTGCCGCGACGGGGAGCTCCTCGCCAACGAGCTGGCGCCCCGCGTGCACAACTCCGGGCACTGGACGATCGAAGGCGCCGAGACCTCGCAATTCCAGAACCACCTGCGCGCCGTACTGGGCCTGCCGCTCGGCGATACCGCCGTACGCGGTCTGGCCTGCATGCTCAACTGGATCGGTACGCTGCCCGATGCGGCCCCGGTGCTGTCGACACCCGGCGCGCACTGGCACGACTACGGCAAGCAGGCACGCGACGGGCGCAAGGTCGGTCACGCGACCCTGCGCGCCGACGAATCGGAAGCGCTGGCCGAACGCCTCGCGGCGCTCGGCGAGGCCCTCGGCCTGCAGGCGCAGGTGTCGCCGGTGGTGACTCACCTGCGCGAAGGCTGAGCCGGATGTCGAACGGCGGCGCGGCGTCCTCGCCGACGCCCGTCGCCTTCAGACGCCGGGTGTGCCCATCCGCTGGCGCGCGCCGAGTGCGCGCACGATGCCGAACAGGCTGATCGCGATCCACGCAAGCTGCATGATCAGCACCGGCATGCTGAAGGTGCCGTACAACGACACGGCCATGCCGATCGCGCCGATCAGGTTCAGCAGCAGATAGGGCAGGCCCGCGCCGGAGAGGCGCGTGACCTGCAGCAGCAGGTAGGCGAGGACGACCAGCATCGCGCCGACGATGCCGCACCACTGGTGCCATTGCAGATCCATGATCGAGTCCGGGAAGCGGGGATCGCCGCATCTTCCGCCGCGGCGCCGCTGACGGCAACTGCCGGACTTACACCTGTCGCTGGCGCACGGCCTCGAACAGCGTCACGCCGGCGGCGACCGAGACGTTGAGGCTCTCGACACCGCCCAGTGCATCGCCGCCCGGCATCGGAATCGTCACCAGACCGTCGCAGTGCTCGCGGGTCAGGCGGCGCAGGCCGTCGGCCTCACCGCCCAGCACCAGCGCGACATTGCCGCGCAGGTCGGTCGCGTACAGCGACGCGGTGGCTTCGCCGGCCAGGCCGTAGATCCACACGCCCAGCTTCTGCAGATCGCGCAGCGTGCGCGACAGGTTGGTGACGCGCACCACCGGAATGCTGTCCGCCGCGCCAGCCGACGTCTTGCGCACGGTCGCGTTGACCTGCACGGCCTTGTCCTTGGGAATGACGACCGCGGTAACGCCCGCAGCCGCAGCGCTGCGCAGGCAGGCGCCGAGGTTGTGCGGATCCTGCACGCCGTCGAGCACCAGCAGCAGCGCCTTGCCCTCTGCGGCCTCGACCAGACCTTCGAGTTCGTTCTCGTCCCAGGTCTTCGCCGCGGCGTAGCGCGCGACCGCACCCTGATGCCGCAGGCCACCGGCGACGCCGTCGAGCGCCTGCTGGTTGACCCGGCGCACGTCGATGTCGCGGCGGCGCGCGGACGATTCGATCTCGACGATGCGCGGATTCTTCGCGCCCGCTTCCAGCAGCACCTCGCGCACGTTCTCGGCGTCGTGTTCGACGGCCGCGGCCACGGCGTTGATGCCGACGATCCACTGGTTCTGCTTGTTGGTCATGGTGCTGGGAATTCGAAGAAAGGAATGCGGGTGTCTTGAAACATCGACGGGGCCGGCACCTGCGCGCCGGCCCCGCGAACGAGGGCCATTCTAGCGAAACGGCCTGATCAGTAAGGCTTCTTCTCGCGCTTGGCCGGCTTGCCGCGCGGCGGCGGCGGCTTCGGGCCACCCTGGACGGTCGAGTCCGGGTCGACGAGACGGAAGTCGATCTTGCGGTCTTCCAGGCTGGCCTTGAGCACGATGATCCGCACACGGTCGCCCAGACGGTACTGGCGCCCGGCACGCTGGCCGTTGAGCATCCGGCGGATCGGATCGAAGCTGTAGAAGTCGTTCGGCAACTGGGTCACGTGGACCAGGCCGTTGACCTTCGACTGGTCCAGTTCGACGAACAGGCCGAAGCTGGTCACGCCACTGATCACACCGTCGAACTGGCCGCCGACATGCTGCTCCATCCACGCGGCGCGGTAGCGCTCGTCGACTTCGCGCTCGGCTTCGTCGGCGCGTCGCGAACGCTCCGAACACTGCAGCGACAGGCTTTCCATCAGGCGCGGCGTGTACATGAACTTCGCCAGCGGCTGGCCCGACAGCACGTGCTTGATCGCCCGGTGCACCAGCAGATCGGGGTAGCGCCGGATCGGCGAGGTGAAATGCGCGTACGCCGCCAGCGCCAGACCGAAGTGACCGATGTTCTCGGGCGTGTAGACCGCCTGGCTCTGGCTGCGCAGCAGCACCGACTCGAGCAGAGTCGCGTCGGGACGCTCCCGGATCTTCTTCAGCAGGACGGTGAAATCCTTCGGCTGCACCTTCGGCCACGGCGGCAGACGCAGCGAGAATTCCTTGAGGAATTCCAGCAGGTCGGCGTACTTCGCTTCCGGCGGCTTGTCGTGCACGCGGTACGGCGCGGGGATGGCGGCCTCGAGCAGGAAGCGCGCGGCCTCCACGTTCGCCGCGATCATGCATTCCTCGATCAGCTTGTGCGCATCGTTGCGCTGGAGCATGCCGGCCTGGGTGACTTCGCCGGTGTTGTCGAGCACGAACCGCACTTCGGACGATTCGAACTCGATCGCGCCTCGCTTGGCACGTGCCTTCGACAGCACTGCATACAGCTGGTGCAGACGTTCGACCTGCGGCAGTACCGGCTTGATCGCGGCGCGCGTGTCTTCGTCGAGTTCGCCGACCGCCTTCCACACCTGGGTGTAGGTCAGGCGTGCGTGCGAATGCATCACCGCTTCGTAGAACTTCGATTCCGACACCGTGCCGTCGCGCAGCACCTGCATGTCGCAGACGAAGCACATGCGGTCGACCTTCGGCTTCAGCGAGCAGATGCCGTTGGACAGCGTCTCGGGCAGCATCGGCACGACGAAGCCCGGGAAGTACACGCTGGTCGCGCGCAGCTGGGCTTCGTCGTCGAGCGGCGTGCCGGGACGCACGTAGTTCGACACGTCGGCGATCGCGACCACGAGACGGAAGCCGTCGCGGTTGGGTTCGCAGAAGACGGCGTCGTCGAAATCCTTGGCGTCCTCGCCGTCGATCGTCACAAGGGGGAGCGTGCGCAGATCGACGCGGCCGCCGACCATGCGTTCTTCCACGTCCACCGGCACCGCGGCGGCTTCGTCGAGCACGTCCTGCGAGAACTCGTGCGGCAGGTTGTGGCCGTGGATCGCGGCCTCGACCACCAGCGACGGCTTGAGCACATCGCCGAGCACGGTCAGCACGCGGCCGATCGGCGGACGGTGCGAATCGCCCGGCGCGGTGATCTCGCAGACGACCAGTTGGCCGTGCTGCGCGTCCTGGCGGGCATCCACCGGAATCTGGATGTTGCGCTGGATGCGGCGATCGTCGGGCACGACATAGCTGATGCCATGTTCGACCGAGAAGCGGCCCATGAGGCGCGTCGTGCGGCGTTCGAGCACTTCGACGACGACACCGGCGCGGCGGCCGCGTGCATCGACATTGGTCAGGCTGGCCAGCACGCGATCGCCGTGCATGACCTTGCGCATCTCGGTCGGCGGCAGGAAGAGGTCTTCGCCCGCGCCGGAATCCGGCCGCAGGAAGCCGAAGCCTTCCGGATTGGCGATCACCGTGCCGGGGATCAGGTCCATGCGCTTGGCCGGCACCAGACCGCCGCGGCGGTTCTGCAGCAACTGGCCTTCGCGCAGCATCGCGCCGACACGCTTGCCGAGTGCGTCGGCGCGATCGGGTTCGGTGAGCGCGAGCTTGACCGCGAGCTCGTCGAGCGTCATCGGACCGTCGGCATCGACGAGCACCTGCAGGATCGCCTCGCGGCTCGCGATCGGATTCGCGTAGCGCGCCGCTTCGCGGTTGGCATGCGGGTCTTCGAAGCGGCCGCCGCGCGACGGAGGCGGGGGCGGGCGGTCCTGCGGCGCCGACTTCGGCGCACCGGAACGCAACGCGCGCTGCAGGCCGGGATCGGGCATCCAGGGCGGCAGTGCGTCCTTGCGGTCGCTGTGTGTTTTCGGGCGGGCCGGACCGGAGGTGCCGCGCTTGCCGGCCCCCTGCGATGCGGGTCCGGGCGTACCGCGGCTGCTGCCGCGCTTGCTTGGAGGTTTAGCCATTGCCGCGATGGTACAGGCTCGCCCGCGAGGCTGGCGTCGATGCGTCGCCGGCGATGCCAGCACAGCGCGCAAGAATTCCGTTGACAAGCGGGGGAGGCATCGACAACATACGCGCCCTGACCTGCCCGGGTGGCGGAATTGGTAGACGCACTAGCTTCAGGTGCTAGCGGGGGCAACTCCGTGGAGGTTCGAGTCCTCTCCCGGGCACCAAGGTCATCACGGCCTTACCAGCCGTGAACATCAAACCCGCAATCGCGGGTTTTTTTGTGCCTGCGTTTTACGCAGATTCTGCTGAGGATGCAGTCAGCGCGGGCACGCACCTTGCGCGTTCCGTCCGTCACCAGCCGCCGCGACCGGTCCAGCTGTCCGGTGCGCTGCACGGAGGATCTCTCACGCAGGATGCGCGGCATCATGGCGGCTGCCGTGTGCCTGACCGGTCTGTGCGGCGCCGGCATCGCGGCTGCGTTCCGCGATGCGCGCGACACTACATCGATATCGGCATGCATTGCATTGACAGCCGACGGGCCGCCCCCCAGAATTGTCGGCCTGACCTGCCCGGGTGGCGGAATTGGTAGACGCACTAGCTTCAGGTGCTAGCGGGGGCAACTCCGTGGAGGTTCGAGTCCTCTCCCGGGCACCAAGGTCATCACAGCCTTACCAGCCGTGAACATCAAACCCGCAATCGCGGGTTTTTTTGTGCCCGATGCATTTCCGGATTGCCCCTGCGACGCGGGGATGACGGCCTCCACGTGCGCCGGCATACGGAAAGGCCCGCGCACTGCTGCGCGGGCCTTCCATGACGTGCGTCGAGCGGCATCACGCGTCGTCGCGTGCCTCACGGCGTTGCTCGCGTACCTCGAACCACATCCCGTTGAGGATCGCGAACGTGGCGGCGAGGCCGATGCCGAGGATCCAGGCGAAATACCACATGGCGGAGCTCCTTCGAGTGTCAGTAGGCGTTCGGGGTGTCGGCAACGCTGGCGTCGGTGACCTTGCCGCGCAGCACGCGGTAGACCCAGCTCGTGTAGACCAGGATCAGCGGCAGGAACACGACGGTCGCCAGCAGCATGATCCACAGCGTCAGACGGCTGCTGGATGCATCCCACAGGGTCAGTCCGGCGTCGGGCATGGTCGAGGAGGGCAGCAGGAACGGAAACAGCGCAAAGCCCACAGTGAGGATCACGCTGGCGATCGACAGGCCTGACGCGATGAAGGCCAGACCGCCGCGGCGCGCGCGCAGCAGCGCGGCGGAGGCCAGCGCACCCGCCACGCCCAGCAACGGTGCGAGCATCGTCCACGGCAGCGTGCGGTAGTTCTCCATCCACAGGCCCGACGCGGTGCGCACGCTCTTGTGCAGCGGGTTGGACGCCATCGCGCCATCGATCGCCGAGTCGATGCGGAACCCGGTGATGCCGGTGGCGATCCACACCCCTGCGGCGACGAACAATGCGGCCGCGACCAGTGCGGCGATGCTGCCGTAGCGCGATGCCCGGTTGGCGATGGGGCCATCGGTCTTGATCACCAGCATCGCCGCGCCGTGCGCGACCAGCAGGCTCACGCTGACCAGGCCCGCCAGCAGCGCGAACGGGGTGAGCAGGTCGAAGAAGCCGCCGGTGTAGACCGCGCGCAGCTCGGGGGTGAAATGGAACGGCACACCCAGCAGCACGTTGCCCACCGCCACACCGAAGATCAGCGCCGGCACCGCGCCGCCGACGAACAGCGCCCAGTCCCAGGTCTCGCGCCAGCGCGGGTCTTCCACCTTGCCGCGGAACTTGAAGCCGACCGGCCGCAGGATGAGCGCGAACAGGATCAGGAACATCGCCAGGTAGAAGCCCGAGAAACTCACCGCGTACAGCGGCGGAAACGCGGCGAAGATCGCACCGCCGCCGAGGATCAACCAGACCTGGTTGCCCTCCCAGACCGGACCGATGGTGTTGACGACGATGCGTCGTTCGGCATCGGTCTTCGCGACGAACGGCAGCAACGCGCCGACACCGAGGTCGAAGCCGTCCATGACCGCGAAGCCGATCAGCAGCACGCCCAGCAGCAGCCACCAGATCAGGCGCAGCGTGGCGTAATCGAGGGGGATGAAGTCCATGGGAAATCCTCGTGGAGCGCGTCAGGCGCGCGTGGCAGGCGGCGGGTCGAGCGCGTCGAGCGCCAGCCGGTCGATATCCGGGGCGACGTCGTCGACCGCGGCGGGCGCGCCGTCGCCGATGGGCGGCGCGAGGATGTCCGGGCCCTTGCCGATGGCGCGGAGCATCAGCTTCGCCGCGACGATCGCCAGTCCCGTGTAGATGATCACGAAGCCGGCCAGCGAGATCAGGATGTCCTTGAGGGCGATGCCGGACGCGGCGTAGAACGTCGGCAGCACGCCTTCCACCGCCCAGGGCTGGCGGCCGTACTCGGCGACGAACCAGCCGCATTCGATCGCGATCCACGGCAGTGGCAGGCTCCACAGTGCGATCCACAGGAAGCGCCGGCTGTCCTCGATGCGGTTGCGCGTCACCAGCCAGAACGCGAAGGCGAAGAAGGCGATCAGGTAGAACCCGATGCCGGCCATGATGCGGAACGTCCAGAACAGCGGTGCCACGCGCGGCACGGTGTCCATCGCGGCCTGCGAGATGTCCTGCTCGGTCGCATCGAGAATGTCGTCGCGATAGCGCTTGAGCAGCAGGCCGTGCCCCAGGTCCGACCAGTGCCGGTCGAACGCGGCGCGCGCTGCGGCGTCGGTCCGGTCCTCGCGCAGGGCCTCCAGCGCCGCATAGGCGAGCTGGCCGCCGCGGATGCGTACCTCGGCGCGTTCGACCAGTTCCAGGATGCCGGGGATCTCGCCGTCCAGCGAGCGCGTCGCCATCAGGCCCATGAGGTAGGGAATCTTGATCTCGAAGCGGTTGTGCTGGTCGGCCTGGCTGGGCAGGCCGATCACGGTAAAGCCGGCCGGTGCGGGCTCGGTGTGCCACATCGCCTCGATCGCGGCGAGCTTCATCTTCTGGTGTTCGGTCGCCGCGTAGCCGCTCTCGTCCCCGAGCACCACGACGCTCAGTGCCGAGGCCAGGCCGAAACTCGCGGCCACCGCGATCGAGCGGCGCGCGATGTCCTTGTGCTTGCCGCGCAACAGATAGAACGCGCTGACCGACATCACGAAGATCGCGCCGGTCACGTAGCCGGCCGAGACCGTGTGCACGAACTTCGCCTGCGCGACCGGGTTGAAGATCACCGCCATGAAGTCCGTGATCTCCATGCGCATCGTGTCGGGGTTGAACACCGCGCCGACCGGGTTCTGCATCCAGCCGTTGGCGACCAGAATCCACAGCGCGGAGAAGTTCGCGCCCAGCGCGACGAGCCAGGTCACCACCAGGTGCTGCACCTTCGACAGGCGGTTCCAGCCGAAGAAGAACAGGCCGATGAAGGTGGCTTCCAGGAAGAACGCCATCAGGCCTTCGATCGCCAGCGGCGCGCCGAAGATGTCGCCGACGTAGTGGCTGTAGTAGGCCCAGTTCATGCCGAACTGGAACTCCATGACGATGCCGGTCGCCACGCCCATCGCGAAGTTGATGCCGAACAGCACGCCCCAGAACAGGGTCATCCGGCGCCAGATGTCGCGGCCGGTCATCACGTAGACGCTCTCCATGATCGCCATCAGGAAGGAGAGCCCGAGCGTCAGCGGGACGAACAGGAAGTGGTACATCGCGGTCAGGGCGAACTGCAGGCGCGACAGTTCGACGACGGTCATGTCGATCATGGGAGGGGGCCGGAACGGGTCATGCGCGCAATGCTGCGCCGCCGCTGACCGCCCGGCATTGATCAGGATCAATGCGCCGCACCGGCCGGTCTGCACACGATGCGGGCATCGCCCGCGCGGGGCTCAGCCGTCGCTGCGCGGGTCGTCGCTGACGACCAGCGGCACGCCGCGGGTCGGGTGCTCCAGCACGAGGACCGGCTGCGCGTAGACGCGTTCGATCGTCGCCTGCGTCAGCACTTCGCGCGGGGTGCCGTCGGCGGCGATGCGGCCCTGGTGCAGCATCGCGATGCGGTCGGCGTAGCCGGCGGCGAGGTTGAGGTCGTGCAGGACGACGATCACGCAGGCGCCATCGTCGGCGAGGCCGCGGGCGATGCGCAGCACGGCTTCCTGGTGCTGCAGGTCGAGCGCGGCGGTGGGTTCGTCGAGGAACACGACCGGTGTGGTTTGCGCCAGCACGCGGGCGAACGCGGTGCGCGAGGCCTCGCCGCCGGAGAGCGTCTGTACGTCGCGGCCTTCAAAGTGCAGGACGTCGGCGGAGGCCAGCGCGGCATCGACAATGCGGCCGTCGGTTTCGGGATCCGGCGCATGCGGCAGGCGGCCCATCGCGACGACTTCGCGCACGCTGAAGCCGAAGCGCACCGCGTGATCCTGCGGCAGCACGCTGCGCTCGCGGGCGAGCGGGCGGGCCTTCCAATCGCGCAGTTCGGCGCCCGACAAGCGCACGCGGCCGGCGGCCGGCACGAGATCACCACTGGCGACCGCGAGCAGGGTCGACTTGCCGGCGCCGTTGGGGCCGACCAGTGCGGTGAGCGTGCCGCGCGCGAAGCGCAGGTCGATCGCGTCGAGAATCGCGCGGCCGTCGATGCGCACGGTCACGCCGTCGAGCGCGAGCACGTCGTGCGCGGCGTCGGGTACGTCGTGACTCATGCGGCGCCCTTGCGGCGCAGGACCAGCCACAGGAAGAACGGCGCGCCGAGCGCGGCCGAGAACAGGCCGAGCGGAATCTCCGACGGCGGATCGAGGCTGCGCGCGGCGGTGTCGGCGACGACGATCAGCAGGCCGCCGGCGACCGCCGACAGCGGCACCAGCCAGCGATGGCCGGGGCCGGCGAGCAGACGTACGAAATGCGGCACCACCAGGCCGACGAAACCGACCACGCCGGCGAACGCGACCGCCGAGCCGACCAGCAACGCGCAAACCGCGATCAGCATCAGCCGCGCGCGCTTGACGTCCAGACCGATGTGCTGCGCCTGACGTTCGCCGAGCGCCAGCATGTCCAGCGGCGTCGCCAGCGCGCGCAATGCGACCGCGCCGAGCGCGAATGCCGGCAGGGCGGCCAGCATCGAATTCCAGTTCGCCATCGCCAGCGAGCCCATCTGCCAGAACACCAGCGACTGCAGTTCGTCGGCATCGGCGATGTAGGTGAAGAACCCGATCGCCGCGGAACACGCCGCCGCGATCGCGATGCCAACCAGCAGCAGCGTCGCGGTGCCGGTGCCGCGATCGGGACGTGCCAGCACGTAGATCAGCGTCGTCGTCGCCGCGCCGCCGAGGAAGGCCGCCACCGGAATCGTCCACGCGCCGAATGCGGTCAGCCCGAGCACGATCGCCGACACTGCGCCGAGCGCGGCGCCATGGGTCACGCCGACGATGCCGGGATCGGCCAGCGGATTGCCGAACAGGCCCTGCAGCCCCGCGCCGGCCATCGCCAGCGACGCGCCGACGATCACCGCCAGCAGCGCACGCGGCACGCGCAGATTCCAGACCACCGAAATGTCGCGTTGCGTGAGTGCACCTGCATCGACGAGACCCAGCTTGTGCGCGATCACGTGCACCACGTCGCCGGGTGGAATGCGCAGCGGACCAATGCCGAACGACAGCACGATCACGACCACCAGCAACGCCAGCATGCCGACGAACAGCAGCCCGCCAGGCGGTCGCCGGACCAGTCCCGTGCGTCGTGCCGCCCCGGTCATGCGCCGGGCGGGGCGTCGAGTCCGGCGGCCAGCGTGGTCAGCGCCTCCGCCAGTGCGATGGCGCCGGTGCCGCCGGCGATGCTGCTGACCTTGAGCTGCGTGTCGGGCATCACCCAGACGCGGTTGGCGAGTCCGGCCGGCGTCTGCTGCAGCGTCGGATACGCCTTCCACAGACCGGCTTCGCCGCCGAATACGCGCAGGTCGTCCTCGCTGACGAGGATCACCTCCGGTTCGACCGCGACGATGCCTTCGTTGCTGAGCTGCGAATAGTTGGCGACCTTGGCTTCGTCGCCGACATTGATGCCGCCGGCGAGGCGGATCAGCACCGCGGCTGCGGTATCGGCGCCGCCGACGGTCGGCGAACCGCCGCCCCCGGTGGCGGAAATGTGGATCACGCGCGGCTTGCGCGTGTGGGTTGCGGCGATGCGCGCGGCTTCGTCGAGCTGCTGCTGCACCTGCGTGGCGAGCTGTTCGCCTTCGTCGGCGTGGCCGAACACGGTGGCGAGCTTGCGCACCTTGTCGGGAATCGGCTGCAGTTCGTCGACGATCACCAGCGCCTGGCCGGCATCGCGCAGCGGCTGGGCGAGCTTGCCATGGCGGCGCAGGCTGTTGCCGACGAACAGGGTGCCGTCGAGGCTCAGGATGCCTTCGACGCCCGTGGTGCGGTTGAACAGGAAGTGGTGCTGCGCATCGCGGCCGGTCTCGGTGACGGCATTGGTCGGTGCGGCGAACACCTGGTCGGACAGGCCGAGTGAATCCATGACCATCACGATGTCGTCGTTGCCGACGATCGTGCGGCTGGTATCGGCGATGGTGACGTCGACGCCGTCATCGGACCGCACCGTGACCGGCAGGTCCTGCTGCGAGCGTGCGACGCGCGGGATGTCGGTGCCGGCGATCCGCAGCCAGCCATCGGACAGGGCGTCCGGCGTGGCCCGTGCGTCGGTTGCCGACGTGGCGCCGGGCGGTGTGGACGACGGCGCACAGGCGGCCAGTGCGCAGGCGAGGGCGAGGATCAACGGGGCGCGCAGGCGGCGTTCGGACATCTGGGTTTCCATCGCAGCAAAAAAAAACAGCGGCCGGACCGGGTCTGGCCGCTGCGATACACCGATTTTAGTTGGTTTTCGGCGTGATCCGGCGGACGTGGTCGCCGGCCGGGTCTTCGGCGCCGCGCGACTTGTTGATCGAGAACACATGGCCGCGACCGTCGGTGGCGATGTGGTTCGGGAACGTGCCGCCCTCCAGATTGCCCACGACCTGGCCGTCGCCGCTGACCACGGTCACGGTGCCGGCGCCGCGGTTCGGCACGAAAGCCAGACCCGACTGCGCGTCGAAGGCGACGTTCAGCGCGCCTGCGCCGACGTAGACATCGTGCAGCACGGTGCCGGCTTCGGCATCGACGATCAGCACGTTGTCGCTGCCCTGCGAGGCGACGTACAGACGCTTGTTCGCCGCATCGAAGGCCACGCCCGATGCGCCGTTGGCGTTGGGCAGCGCGAACACCTTCTCGACAGTGCCGTTGGAACCGTCGATGACGGCCGCTTCGCCTGTCATGCTGACGGTGTAGACGCGGCCGGTGGTCTCGTCGACCGCCAGGCTCATCGGGCCGAACTTCTCGCCGCGGATCGAGGACTGGATCTCGACCGGCGCCAGCGGCTCGAGGGTCTTCGCATCGAACACGGCCAGCGTCGGCTCGAACGCCGCCGAGGCGTAGACGCGACCGTCCCTGGTGTCGACGATGATGTCGCGCGCATGCGGCACCAGGCCCGACTCGAACTGCTTCACCAGCGACAGGTCGGACTGGTTGTAGACGGCGACGGTGTTGTCACGGGTATTGGTGACCCAGACGTGGCCGTTGACGTCGTCGACGCCCACGCCATAGACCGCGTAGACGCGATCGTTGGTCTGGCCTTCGACCTTGGCCGGGGTGACGCGCGCGACGATCTCGAGCGTCTGTGGGTCGACCTTGACCAGCTCGGACTGGGTGACCGGCGGACGGCCGACGGCGGCGGTGACGAACAGCGCATCGCTCTTCGCGCTGTAGGCCGACTGGTACAGGCCCTGTACCAGCTTGTTGCTGGCGACGTCGAAGCGGTCGGCGCCCGACAGCGGCAGTTCCTTCGAGATCTTCAGGTCGAACACGGTGGCGGCATCCGGATTGGCGGCGCGCACGACGACCGGATGACGGCCGGTCACGGCGTCGGCCGGGATCTGCACATTGCCCTTGAAGCGGCCTTCGGCATCGGCGGTCCAGGGCTGGGCGTTGAGCACGGTTTCGCCGCGCAGCAGCGTGACCGACTGGCCCGGCTTGAAGCCGGTGCCATTGAGTTCGACCGTATCGCCGGCCTTGACCACCGGGCTGCCGGCGCGGACCGCACCCGTGAAGTTGGTATCGGGCTGGCCGAAGCTCTGGGCACCCGCGGCGCCGACGGCGGCGCAAAGGGCGAGGGACAGGGCGGCAAGCCGCAGGCGACGCGGGAACAGCGTTTGCATGACGAACTCCTGGAGCGTTGGTTGGACCGGCATTCCGTATCGCCGGAGGTGAAAGCGGGACGTGCAGTTGAATCGGGTGACACGGGCCGGCGTGGCCCGGAACGCAGACGGACGGATGCGACGCGATGGCGGATCCGGTGCTGCGGTCAGCGGTTCGGGTCCACCCCGTCGGCGTGGCTGGGCGTGTCGCTGTGGTCGGCGACACCGGTGATCGCGTGCAGCGCCCACATCAGCGAGGCGCGGAACATCGGGCCGTGGGTGAGGGCAGGGAACTCGCGGTATTCGACCTGCAGGCCATCGACGTCCGACAGGCGCGCGGCGAGCTTCTCGGCCGAGTCCGGCGGTGCGGCTTCGATGCGGCGCAGATGCACCTGCACGCGCGGGTCGTCGAGATCGCGGTGCGCGATCTGGCGGGTGCGCTCGCCTTCGCCAAGGCCGATCAGCACGCGTGCCGGACGCCCCGCGTTGTTGGCGACGAAGCGCTGCTCCGGTGCGCCGAGCAGGGCGCCATCGCCCCACCACAGCGAAGGACTGCCCGCGGCATAGGTGTCGAAGGCGCCGGTGCGCGTGTACAGCGTGTGCAGCGTGAACAGTCCGGCAAGCGAATGGCCCCACAGGGTCTGGCGCGCGGGATCGGTGGTGACGCGGCGTTCCACCTCGGGGCGGATCGCGCGTTCGATGACTTCGAGCAGAGCGTCGGCGCCGCCGCCACCGGTGATCGTGGTGCCGTCGCGCACCGGCCGTTCGCCGGTGAACGGCGTGTAGTCGCGGGTCCGGGCCTCGGAATCGATGCGCAGGTCGTTGGCATAGCCGACGAACACCAGGGCATGCGGCACAGGCTGCGCCGCCAGTTCGGCCAGCAGCGCGTCGTCGAATTCGATCAGCGCCGCGTTGCCGTCGAGCATCCAGAACGCCGGCCAGCCCTCGGCGGGTGCCTGCGCCGTCTTCGGCACCGCGACATGCACACGCCAGGTGCGCTGGCCGTCGGCACTGCGGATGTCGAAGCGTTCGAACGCGTAGTGCTGCGACGCATGACTGGCGACGGTGTCGCCGATCGAGCGGGTCGGATCACGCTGCTGGGCCTGCGCGGTGGACGGCACGGCCTGCAGCGCGAGCAGCAGGCCAGCGGCCGCGGCCAGCGTGGCGACGCGTGACAGGCGGTGGGACTTCGGGCGATGGGTGCGCATACGGGACATCGTGGGCATCAGAACCCGATGTTCGTGCTGACGAACCATGCCCGTCCAGCTTCGTTGTAGGTCCACGCGCCCGCGCCCTGGATCTCGTTCGGCGTGCCGAGGTTGACGCCCGAGGCGTTGCCGCGCCGGAAGATGCGCTTGTCGAGCAGATTGTCGACGCCCAGCACGACACTGACGCGGTCGGTGATGCGGTAGCGGCCGCTGAGGCCGACCAGGCTGTAGGGCGGCATGCGGTCGGCGGCGCTGCCGGTGACCGGTCGGCCCTGGTAGTCGAGACGCTGCGGGGTCTGTTCGCCGTAGAACGTGGCGCGGGCCAGCAGCGCCAGACGCGCCGTGGCCTGCCAGTCGAGCGCGGTGTTGACCGTGTATTCGGGAATCGTCGACAGCGCGTCGCCGGTGCTGCGGTTCTCCGACTCGAGCATCCAGGTCACGTTGGTGTTCCAGCGCAGGGCATCGCCCAGCGGCAGCTCCAGGCTGCCCTCCAGGCCTTCGATCACGGCCTTGGGGATGTTGTCCCAGCGGAACACGTTGACGGTGCCGACGCGGTCGACGATCACGTGGCCGGCTTCGACCTTGTCGCGATAGTCGTTGTGGAACCAGGTCAGCCCGGCCTGGATGCGACCGTCGGCGAACTGCACCCCCAGTTCCTTGTTGATGCTGGTCTCGACGTCCAGCGCATCGTTGCCGACCAGGAAGCAGGCACCGCCGCCGCCCCAGCAGCCGATGCCGTTGCTGTAGAGCGAATAGCCGGCGTTGCTCTGGTAGAGGTTGGGCGCCTTGTAGGCGCGGGCGATGCCGGCCCGCAGGGTCCAGTCGGGCAGGAACTCGAACGCGGTGTTGAGCGCCGGGCTGAGGTTGCCGCCGTGGCGGTCGTGATGGTCGTAGCGCAGGGTCGGCGTCACCGTCAGGCGGTCGCCGATGTAGAGGTTGTCCTCGACGAACACCGAGGCGATGCGCGCATCGGTGCGGCCGTCCCACGTGGTCGGCGGCACCGGCACGTTCGGCTGCGGGTTGCGGTTCTTGAGACCGGACGCGGTGTCCTCGAGCCGGCTGTCGACCCATTCGGCGCCGAAGGTCAGCACGTGGTCGACGGTCGCGCCGTCGATGGTGTGGTTGATCTCGCCGTGCAGGGTGGCCGTGCGCAGGTCGATGTCGCCGAAACCGCCGTCGACGATGAAGATGCCTTCGGTGCCACCGGCCAGGCCTTCGAGCAGACGCGTGTTGCGGGTCTGCTCGAGCGCCGCGTAGACCAGCGAGCGCGTGGCGTCGCCGTAGGCACCGCGATGGCTGAGATCGAAGGTCTGGCGGTAGACGCGGTTTGTCTCCGCGCCGAGCCACTTGAGCACTTCCGGGTTGCGGTTGGTGTTCTGGGTGTCACCGGTGTAGAGGTTGCCCTGGCGGCTGAAGCCTGCGCCGAAGTCGATGCGGTGGTCGGGGGCGATGTCCCACAGCAGCTTGGCCGACACGTTGCGGTTGCGCACGCCTTCACGACCGGCCGGGAATGTGCCGGCGTTGCTGCCTGTGCGCCTGGACGCGTGGCCGCGGTTGATGTCGAAATCGTCCGAGTCCGCCTTGCCGTCGCTGCCCGAGAGGCGGAACGACAGGCGGTCCGACAGCGGACCACTCATCTGCAGGCCCGCGCGCTGGCTGCCGCCGTCGACGCCGTGCGTCGGCACCGAGCCGTAGAGGTTGAGTGAGCCACCGAAGGCGTCGGAGGGCGCACGGGTGACGATGTTGACCACACCGCCGGCGGCGCCGTTGCCGTAGCGCGCCGCGGCCGGGCCGCGCAGTACCTCGATGCGTTCGATCTGCTCGGGCGCCACCCAGCTGGTGTCGCCGCGCGAGTCACGCTCGCCGCGCCAGCCGTAGCGCACCGAGTTGCGGCTCGAGACCGGGATGCCATCGACCAGGATCAGCGTGTTCTCCGGGCCCATGCCGCGGATGTCGATCTGGCGGTTGTTGCCGCGCTGGCCACTGGTGGAATTGCCGGTGAGGTTCACGCCGGGCAGGGTGCGCAGGAACTCGGAGATGTCGTTGCGCGGCGGCTGCCGTTCGATGTCGTCGGCCAGGATCGTCGATGCGCCCAGTGCCTGGCGCGCGATCTGTTCGGCCGTCACGCGCACCGTGTCCAGCGTGCGGGCATCGTCGTCCTGCGCCCAGACAGGCTGGGCGAGCAGCACTGCGATCGCGCAGGCGAGCATCGAACGGTGGGGGCGGAACGGGAGGGAGGACGTGCGCATGGGGGACCGCGATTGGACATGGGAATGCCTGCGAGCAGGCGTCACGGCGCGTGTCGCACGGGGCGGCGGGGCGCGGAGACGTTCAGCAGGCGTGAAGAATTGTAATACGAATAATTCTTAATTACAGATCTGTGTTCAGCCGTCGGGCGTGCACCGGCGCCTTCCAGGTGGTCGCGCCGGGCACTTCTGACTCACCGTCGGGCGCGACGCCGACCTGCGGCGCCGCGCCCACGGGTGACGCAATCAGAAGCGCGCGGTCACGCCGGCAAAGAAGGTGCGTGCACCGCCGTCATAGTTGAGGCCCTCTTCCAGCGTCGAGGCGTCGGTCAGGTTGCGGACACCGGCGCGCAGGGTGAGGTGTCGGTTGACCTGGAAGCCGGTGCCCACGTCCCACGTGGTGTAGGCCTTGGCGAACGTGGCGGTGCTGGTGGCGACCAGCTGTTCGCCCACGTGCTGGCCGGTCAGATACAGCGACCAGGCATCGGTGACCTGCCAGTCCAGCGAGGTGTTGGCGGTGATCTTCGGCACGACCAGCAGGTTCGCACCGGTGGTGCGGTTGCTGGACTCCAGCATCCGGGTGGCGTTGACGCTCCAGCCCAGACGCGCATGCAGCGGTACACGGACGCTGGCCTCGACACCGCGGGTGCGCGCTTCCTGGATGTTCTGCGCGACCGTCCACCAGAACCCGTTGACGTAGCTCGAATCGAAGCCCGGCAGGTCGCGCAGCGGGACCTGCTCGATCTTGTCTTCGAAGTCGGTATGGAAGTAGGTGGCCGCCAGCGACCAGCCGTCGCGGTCGAAACCGGCGCCGATCTCGTAGTTGGTGCTGGTCTCCGGTTCGAGGTTCGGGTTGCCTGCCATGTAGCAGCCGCGCGTGCCGTCGGCATTGGGGCGGTAGCCCGGCGCGCTGGTGTTGTTGGACCAGCCTTCGGCGGTCAGGCTGCCGCAGCCGTTGCCGCCGGACTGGGTCGCCGCGCCGGCCGTGCCCTGCTTGAGGTTGGGTGCGCGGAAGCCGCGGGAGACGCCGCCGCGGACGGTCCACGCCTCGGACGGATGCCAGACGCCATAGATGCGCGGGCTCAGGTTGTCGTCGTAGTTCTCGGTGTTGTCCCAGCGCAGGCCGAGGGTGAGGATCAGGTTCTCGCGCAGCGAGACGTGATCTTCGGCGAACAGCGCCCAGGCATCGGCCGCGTTCTTCGGGCTGATCCGGCCGCTGCCGGTCCAGGTCACCGGCACCGTGCCGATGGTGTCGACGTTCTGCAGTTCCTCGCGCTTCCACTGGCCGCCCACATTGAGCGCATGCGCGAAGCCCCAATCGAAGCCGGTGTTGAACACCGCATCGAACACGGTTTCCTTGGACTGGTTGCCGACCGCGCTGCCCCTGTCTTCGTATTCGTTGGTGACCAGGGTGGTCTTGGAGGTCGACGCGTTGCCGTAGCGGCCGTCGTGGCTGAGCACGTAGCCGGTGTGGACCAGCCTGGACAGGCCGAATGCGGAGACCAGGCCGGCACCTGTATTGCGCTGCACGCCGCGCGACGCCTCGACCGCGACCGAGTGATCGTCGTTGATGCGCCAGGCGAGCAGGGCGTTCGCGGTTTCCGCGCGGTTACCCGGGGTCTGGCCACGCCCGGTGTCGGATTCGCGATCGGTCAGGTTGGCGCCGACGCGCAGACCGAGGCGGTCGGTCAGCGGGCCGCTGAACTGCGCGCCGAGCTGGGTGGTGTCGCCACGCGTGCTGGAATCGGGCGTGCTGTGATTGAGGGTCACGTTGCCGCCCCATTCGGAGGCGATCTTGCGGGTGATGATGTTGATCACACCGCCCATCGCATCCGAGCCGTACAGCGACGACATCGGGCCGCGCACGACCTCGATGCGTTCGATCATGTCCGGCGACAGCCAGTCGAGATCCTGCGAACCGAGGTTGTCGCGGTAGTTCACGCCGGACGAATTGCCCTGGCGGCGACCGTCGATGAGGATCAGCGTGTACTGCTCGGGCAGCCCGCGCAGGCGGATCTTCGCCTGTGCCCCGGAGAGCGCGTAGCCACCGGTGACGCCCGGGATGGTGCTCAGCAACTGGCCGATGCTGCTGACCGGCTTGCGCTCGATTTCCTCGCGCGTGATCACGCTGATGCTGGCCGGCGCGTCCTTGATCCACTGCTGCACGCCCGTGGCCGTGACCACGACGGTATCGAGGCTGCGCGGCGCTGCGTCGGCGTCGTCGGCATTCGCCGTGGACGACAGGACCAGACCGAGAGCGAGGGTGAGCGGCAGCAGGACGGGGCCGCGCGGGCGGGGCAGGGAACGGGCGTGCATGTCGGAATCCAGAGATGTGGGGAAAGTCCTCTGGCGACGGCTGGGACGGGGCGCGTCGGACGGCAGGCGTCGACGGCGGCGGGATTGTAATAAGAATTATTCTCAAATAGAAGACATTGCCGGAACGGTTCGTTCCGGCAGGCCTTCCGCGCCGCCTCCAAATGCGACCTGTTATCATTCGTGCACCGCCAGCGCATTAGATGCGCCTGCTGATGGCCCGTCGCATCGCTTGCCGACGCGCCGGTCGCCGGCCGGGCCCGGCGGCTCTGGAAAATCGAGACCCTGATGTCTGTAGCGACCCCTGCGCGCCCCACCGCGTCCGCCCTGCCGGCGCTGGTGTTCACTGCCCTCGTGGGCACGATGGCGATGATGGCCTTCGTCGCGGTGGTCGGCCCGGTCGTGCGCCTGCTGGGTCTGGCCGAGTGGCATGCCGGTCTGTCGGTCACCGCCGCGGGTGTGCTGTGGATGCTGTCGGCGCGACGCTGGGGCCGGTTGAGCGATCGCATCGGTCGTCGACGCGTGCTGCTGATCGGTCTGACCGGCTACGCCGTGGTCTACATCGCGATGGCGGTGTTCGTGGATGTGGCGCTGCGGTCGCCGCCGGCGGTACTGGTGTCGGTGGCGATGCTGGTGGGCACGCGCGCGCTGATCGGCCTGTTCTATGCGGCGATTCCGCCGACCGCCGGCGCGCTGGTTGCCGATGAGGTGGCGCCCGGTCTGCGCGGCAGTGCGATGGCCAAGCTCGGCACCGCGAATGCGCTGGGCATGGTGCTGGGCCCGGCTGCGGCCGGCTGGATTGCCTTCCACGGCATCGCACTGGCGCTGTACATCGCCGCGGCGCTGCCGCTGCTGGCGCTGGTCGTGCTGTGGTGGCGATTGCCCGACACGCCGCCTTCCGACAGCCTGCACCAGAAGCCGAAGACGGGCATGGCGCTGGCCGATCCACGTCTGCGCCTGCCGGTGTTCACCGTGTTCGCGGCGATGGTCTCGGTGACGATCGCCCAGGTCGTCGTCGGCTTTTTCGCGATCGACCGACTGCAGCTGTCGCCGGCCGATGGCGCGCGCGTCGCCGGTCTCGCGCTGACCGCGGTCGGCATCGGTCTGATCTTCGCCCAGTCGCTGGTGATGCGTTTCAAGTCGGTGCCGCCGGCGCGCTGGATCGCGTTCGGCGCGCTCGTCTCGGGCATCGGTTTCGCGTCTTCGGCGCTGGTGGCCGTGCAATGGCAGCTGCTGGCGGCCTATGGATTCGCCGCGTTCGGCATGGGCTTCGTGTTTCCGTCGTTCCAGGCGCTGGCGGCCGATTCGGTCGAGTCGCACGAGCAGGGCGCGGCGGCGGGCACGGTCGCGGCGGTGCAGGGCATGGGCATGGTCGCCGGCCCGCTGCTCGGCACGCTGTTGTATCGCTGGTCGCCGTCGGCGCCGTATCTGTTCGTCGGCGTGGTGCTCGCGGTGCTGTCGCTGGTCGCCACGCTGCACGCGAGGCGCCCCGCATGAGCGCGACCCGCGCCCTTGAAGCGCGCGATCTGACCGGCGATGTCGCCAGCCTGTTCCGCCTGCACGCGCCGGACCGGCGTCTGGCGACCGACGGCATCCGCAGCCGTCTGCCGGCTGGCCCCGCAGCGACGCTCGGCGAACGCGTCGCCACATTTTTCGCCACGCCGCGCAGTGGACCGGCTCTTCTGGTCGGCGCGCTGCCGTTCGATCCGCACCAGGACGACGCGCTGTATCAGCCCGAGCGCTTCTCCACGCCCGGCACCGGCAATCTGCCGTCCACGCTGGGCCCGCTGTTCGCTGCGGCGGAACTGCCGCCTGCGGCCGATTACGCCGACGCGGTCGCGCGTTGTGTCGCTGTGCTGCGTGATGCGCCCGCGGGCGACGACGCGCTGCGCAAGGTCGTGCTCGCGCGCGGACTGCGCGTGGAAGGTGCTGCGCCGATCGATCCGCACGTGCTCGCGGTCAAGCTCGGCAGCGATGCCAGCGTAACCACCTATGTCGTGCCGCTGCCGGTTGCCCCAGGCGAAGCGCCTGCGTGGCTGGTCGGCGCGACGCCGGAGCTGCTGGTCTCGCGTCGTGGCCGCGCGGTCGTCTCGCATCCGCTGGCCGGTTCGGCGCGTCGCGTCGGCAACGAGGCCGAAGACCGCCGCCGCACCGATGCGCTGCTGGCCTCGGGCAAGGATCTGCACGAGCACCGCTTCGTCGTCGAAGCGATCCTCGATGGCCTCGCGCCGTTGTGCAGCCAGTTGCAGGCGCCGCCGCGACCGTCGCTGCATGCGACCGCGACGATGTGGCATCTGGCGACGCGCATCACCGGCACGCTGAAGACCGACGACATCTCGTCGGCGACGCTCGCCGGCGTGCTGCATCCCACGCCCGCGGTCTGCGGCACGCCGCGTCTGCCGGCGCTGCAGGCGATCCGCGATCTCGAACCCTTCGACCGCGGCTTCTACGCCGGTGCGGTCGGCTGGACCGATGCGTCGGGCGACGGCGACTGGTACGTGGCGATCCGCTGCGCGCGCGTGCAGGGCCACGCGATGCATCTGTTCGCCGGGGCCGGTATCGTGGCCGATTCGCAGCCCGCGCTCGAGGTCGACGAGACCGCGGCGAAGTTCATGGCCCTGCGAAACGCGCTCGGCATCGACGACGCCCGCGCGGCCTGAAGACACACCAGGACCCCTGTTCCGCATGACCGATGCATCCCGACACACCGTGCCGCTGCGGCAGACGTGGCCCGACGAGTTCGTCGCGCGCTACCGCGCCGCCGGCCACTGGCGCGGTGAGACCTTCCCCGGCTTCCTGCGCGAGCGCGCGACGCGGTTCGCCGATGCGATCGCGGTCGTCGGCGGCGACACGCGCTGGACCTATGCGCAGCTGTGGGCCGAGGCCGAACGCATCGCCGCGGGTCTTCTCGCGCAGGGCCTCGCACCCGGCGACCGTGTCGTCGTGCAGCTGGGCAACATTCCCGAGTTCATCGCCGTGGTCTGCGCACTGTTCCGCGCGCAGCTGGTGCCGGTGTATGCGTTGCCCGCGCATCGCCTGACCGAGGTCGCGCACTTCGCGCGCAAGTCGGAAGCCAGCGCCTACGTCTGCGCGGCACGCTATGAGACCTTCGATTACCGCACGCTCGCGCGCGAACTGCAGGCCGAGGTGCCGGCAGTGCGGCAGGTCTTCGTCGTCGGCGACGCGGCCGAGTTCGTGTCCATCGAATCACTCGACGGCGCGCGCGACGCGTTGCCGGGCGATCCAGATCCGCAGTCCGTCGCGTTCCTGCAGATCTCCGGCGGCAGTACCGGCCTGTCGAAGCTGATTCCGCGCACGCACGACGACTACATCTACAGCTTCCGCGCCAGCAACGATCTGTGCGGCATCGATGCGGATAGCGTCTACATGGTCGCGCTGCCGGCCGCGCACAATTTTCCGATGAGCTCGCCCGGTTTCTTCGGCGCGCTGTACGCCGGCGCGCGCGTGGTGCTGAGTTCCGGCCCGGGGCCCGATGCCGCGTTCCCGCTGATCGCCCGCGAGCGCGTGACCTGCGTCGGCCTCGTGCCGCCGCTCGCGCTGTTGTGGGCCGATGCCGCGGGCAAGACCGCGTTTGATCTGTCGAGCCTGCAGGTGCTGCAGGTCGGCGGCGCCAAGCTGGTGCCGGAAGCCGCGCGCCGCGTGGTGGCGGGCCTGGGCTGCACGCTGCAGCAGGTATTCGGCATGGCCGAAGGCCTTGTGAACTACACGCGTCTCGACGATGCCGACAAGCTCGTGCTGACCACCCAGGGCCGACCGATCAGCGCCGACGATGAAGTCCTGGTGGTCGACGATCACGGTGCACAGGTTGCCGAGGGCGAAGTGGGCCATCTGCTGACGCGTGGCCCGTACACGATCCGCAGTTACCACAACGACGACGCGGCGAATGCGCGGTCGTTCACCGACGACGGTTTCTACCGCACCGGTGACATGGTGCAGCGCCTGCCGAGCGGCCATCTGATCGTGCAGGGCCGGGCGACCGACCACATCAACCGCGCCGGCGAGAAGATCTCGGCCGAGGAGATCGAAGACCATCTGCTCGCGCATCCGCAGGTGTTCGATGCGGCGGTGGTGTCGATTCCCGACGAATTCCTCGGCGAACGCAGCTGCGCGTTCGTGATTCCCGGTGACGAGAAGCCGCGCCCGGCCGAGCTCAAGGCTTGGGTGCGCGGTCGCGGTCTCGCGGCGTTCAAGGTGCCGGACCAGATCGTGTTCGTGGATGCGTTCGGGACCACGGCGGTCGGCAAGATCAGCCGCCGCGAATTGCGTGCGCAGCTGCGCGCGCGTTTCCTCGACGACCAGAAGGACGCCGGCTGATGGGCCTGCCGAAAATCGCACCGTATCCGCTGCCCACCGCCGCCGAACTCCCGGCCGCGCGCGGCCAGTGGGTGCCCGAACCGCAGCGCGCCGCGTTGCTCGTCCACGACATGCAGCGCTACTTCCTCGCCGCATTCGCGCAGGACGACGCGCCGCTGGCACCTGCGGTACAGAACCTCGCGCGCCTGCTCGCGCATTGCCGCAGCGCCGGCATCCCGGTGTTCTACACCGCGCAGCGCGGCCACCAGGACCGCCGCGATCGCGGCCTGCAGGCCGATCTCTGGGGCCCGGGCATGCAGGCGAGCGCCGAGCACGAGACCATCATCGCGGCGCTGGCGCCCGTCGACGGCGACCATGTGCTGGTCAAGCACCGCTACAGCGCCTTCCAGCGCAGCAACCTCGACACGCTGATGCGCGCGCGCGGACGCGACCAGCTGCTGATCACCGGCGTCTACGCGCACATCGGCGTGCTGTCGACGGCGACCGACGCCTTCCAGCGCGACATCGAGACCTTCGTCGTCGCCGATGCGGTCGCCGATTTCTCGCGCGCCGATCACGACCTCGCGCTGCACTGGATCGCGCGCACCTGCGGCGTGCCGCTGACCACCGACCGACTTCTGGAGATGCTGCAGTGACTGTGGACCGTACCGGCCCCTTGACCCTCGAGCGCATGCGCGCCGATGTCGCCAAGCTGATCAGTGAAGCGCCCGAGGACGTGCGCGACGACGACAACCTGATGGACCTCGGTCTCGATTCGATGCGCGTGCTGGGCCTGGTCATGGCCTGGGGCGAGCACGGCATCGCGCTGGAGTTCTCGCATCTCGCCGAGCACACCACGCTCGCCGGCTGGTGGCAGGTCGTGCAGGACCTGCAGCGCGACACGCCCGCCGCCGGATGACCGCGACAGCGTCCCGCGTCGAAGCCGATGCCGCCGCGTCAGGCACGGGCTGGCCGCTGACCGAAGCGCAGGCCGGCCTCTGGTATGCGCAGAGGCTGGCGCCGGACAACCCGGCATTCAACACCGCGCACGCCTTGTGGATCGACGGCCCGCTGGATGTCGATGCCTTCGTGCGCGCGGCGGACCAGGCCGCCGACGAGGCGCCGGCGCTGGCCTTGCGTATGCGCGAGGCGGGCGACGGTCCGATCCAGTGGATCGACGCGGGTCACGTGCCGCATCTGGACGTCGTCGACCTGTCCGCCGAGTCTGCGCCGGATGCCGTCGCGCGTGCGGCGATGGCGCGCGATCGGCTGTCGCCGGTCGATCCCGCGCGCGATCGTCTCGCGCTGCAGCGGCTGTACCTGCTGGGCGGCGATCGCTATGTCTGGTACCTGCGCGTGCATCACCTCGCGACCGACGGCTACGGCATGGCGCTGCTGACCGAGCGCGCCTGTGCGCTGTATGCCGATGCATCTGCCGGTACGACCTTCGCACCGCTCGATGGCGTGCTGGCCGAGGACGCGAGCTATCGCGTTTCGCAGAAGCGCGCGACCGATGCGGCGTACTGGCACGAGACGCTGGCCGGCATGCCGGCCGTGTCGGGGCTCGGCGGCGGATTTGCCCATGCCGCGTCCGATTGCCTGCGTCACGTCGAAGCGCTCGACGCGGACTTCCGCGACGGCCTCGCCCGCGCGGCCACTGCGCTCGGCCAGCCCTGGCCGGACGTGCTGACCGCACTCACCGCCGCCTACTGCCAGCGCTTCGGCGGGCAGGGCGAAGCGGTCGTCGGTGTGCCCTTCATGGGCCGGCTCGGCAGTGCGTCCGCGCGCGTGCCGGCGATGGTCATGAACGTGTTGCCGCTGCGGGTGCCCGCGCTGCCGGATGCGAGCGTTGCGGACTTCATGCAGACGATGATCCGTGCGCTGCTGCGTGGCCGCCGGTATGGTCGCTACCGCGGCGAGCAGCTGCGGCGTGATCTCGGCCTGATCGGCGGTCAGCGCCGCCTGCATGGTCCGCTGATCAATGTGCAGCCGTTTTACCGGCCGACATTGCTCGCCGGCACGCGCGCGTCGATGGAAATCCTCGGCACCGGACCGGTCGACGACATTACCTTGGGCTTCCGCGGCGATGGCGTGCAGGCGCTCGATCTCGAGATCGAGGCCAATCCCGATCTGTACGCGCCGTCCGACGTCGCGTCGCACGCGACGCGTCTGCGCACCTTCCTCGCTGCCGCGTTCGAAATTGCGGCGCAGCCGGATACGCGGCTCGGCGACGTGCCGCTGGCGACACCCGCCGAAGCGGCGCGCACGCTGTTCGATTTCAATGCCACCGCGCATCTGGTGCCGGACACCACGCTGGTCGCGTTGATCGAAACGTCGATGGCGGCCACGCCCGACGCGCCGGCACTGGTGTTCCACGGCGAGACGCTGACCTACCGCGCACTAGACACACGCAGCCGCGCACTCGGGCAGGCGCTGCACGCGCGTGGCGCCGGTGCCGACACGGTCGTCGCGGTCGCATTGCCGCGCTCGATCGAACTCGTCGTCGCACTGGTCGCCGTGTTGCGCGCCGGCGCGGCCTATCTGCCGATGGACCTCGCGCATCCGATCGAGCGACGCGCGCGCATCCTGCGGTCGGCGCAGTCGGTCTCACTGCTCGCGAACGCAGACGACGGGATCGACTGGCCGGATGATGCGCCGCGCTTCTCGCCGCACGACTGGCCGCAGAGCGCGTACGACGGCGTGCTGCCGTCCGTCGATCCGCAGCATGCGGCCTACGTCATCTACACCTCCGGCTCGACCGGTGAGCCCAAGGGCGTCGTCGTCGAACATCGTGCAATCGTCAACCGCCTCGAATGGATGCGCACGCATTACGGCATCGATGCCAGTGATCGCATCCTGCAGAAGACGCCCGCCACGTTCGACGTGTCGGTCTGGGAATTCTTCCTGCCGCTGCTGGCCGGGGCCACGCTGGTGGTCGCACCCCCGGATGCGCATCGTGACCCGGTCGCGATCGCGCGGCTGGTCCGCGCGGCCGGTATCACCACCCTGCATTTCGTGCCGTCGATGCTCGCCGCGTTCCTGGCCGCACCCGAAGCGCGCGGCCTGACGACGCGTCGCGTCTTCGTCAGCGGCGAGGCGCTGGATGCCGACCTGCGCGACCGCTTCCACGCGACGGTCGATGCGGAACTGCACAACCTCTACGGCCCGACCGAAGCTGCGGTCGACGTCAGTTTCTGGCCGGCCAGCGCGGACGACACGTCGCGCCCGGTGCCGATCGGCTTCCCGGTCTGGAACACACGGCTGTACGTGCTCGATGCGCGCATGCGCGCGCTGCCGCCCGGCGTCGTCGGCGATCTGTATCTCGGCGGCGTGCAGCTCGCGCGCGGCTATCTGGGGCGCGACGATCTGACCGCCGAACGCTTTCTCGCCGATCCGCATCTCCCGGGCGAACGCATCTACCGCACCGGCGATCTCGCGCGCTGGCGTGACGACGGCGCAGTGGAATTCCTCGGTCGCAGCGATCACCAGGTCAAGTTGCGCGGTCTGCGCATCGAGCTTGGCGAGATCGAAGCCGCCATCGTTGCCAGCGGACTCGCGTCGCAGGCGGCCGTCATCGTGCGCGAGGACCGCGCCGGCGACCGGCGTCTGGTCGGCTATCTGCAACCCACGGCCGAATTCGACGCTGCGTCGCTGCGCTCGTTCGTCGCCGCGCAGTTGCCGGATTACATGGTGCCGTCTGCCTTCGTCGCGCTCGCCGACTGGCCGGTCACCGCGAACGGCAAGCTCGACCGCGACGCCTTGCCGGCACCCGCGTTCGAGGCGGGCGCGTTCGTCGCGCCGCGCACGCCGACCGAATCCACGCTCGCCGCGTTGTTCGCGGACGCCCTCGGCGTCGAGCGCGTCGGTGCGGACGCCGACTTCTTCGTGCTCGGTGGCGACTCGCTGCTCGCGGTGCATCTGCTGCTTGCGATCCAGCAGACGTTCGGCCGCGATCCGGGACTCGGTGCCTTGTTCGCCACGCCGACAGTCGAAGGACTCGCCGCCGCACTCGACGCGGGCGAGGGCGATGATCCCGACCACGGTCTGGCGCCGGTGATCGCGCTCGCGCAGGGCGAACCTGCTCGTGCGCCACTGTTCGTCGTGCACCCGGCCGGCGGCATCGCCTGGTGTTATCGCGACCTCGCGCGCGCACTTGCGCCCGCCCGCAGCGTGTACGGCTTGCAGTCGCCCGCGCTCGACCTCGCGCAGGCGCTGCCCGGCAGCATTGACGCGCTGGCGGCCGAGTACGCCGATCGCGTGGTCGCCTTGCAGCCGGACGGTCCCGTGCATCTGCTCGGCTGGTCGGTCGGCGGCATCCTTGCCCAGGCGATGGCCGTGCGCCTGCGCGCGTTGGGTCGCGAGGTCGGTGTGCTGGCACTGCTCGACGCGTATCCCGCCGAGGTCTGGCGCGCCGAGCCCGAGCCCGATGCCATCGCCGCACTGCGCGCGCTGCTGGCAATTGCCGGCTACGACCCGGATGCGTATCCCGCGCTGCGTACGCGCGACGCGATCGTCGACTTCCTGCGTCGCGGCGACAGCGCGCTGGGCAATCTGCCGGGCGCGGTGCTCGACGGCGTCGTGCGCGCGGTGACCGACACCAATCGCCTGGTGCGCCTGCATCACCACCATCATTTCGATGGCACGCTGCTGTACGTGCGCGCCGGCAACGACCACGCCGACCGCCCGAACCTGCAATCCTCGCTGTGGGTCGCGCATGCGGCGCATATCGAATCGATCGAGTTGCCGTTTCTGCACGCCGAACTGACCGGCCGCGACGCCACCGCACGCATCGCACCGTGGCTCGATGCGCGACTTGCGGCTTTCGACCCGCGTTAGCGAAGAACCGCGCGGCTCTATCCATTTGCCGGATCGTAGGATGGGTAGAGCGCAGCGAAACCCATCATCTCCTCGCCGCACCACACGACAGTCCCGGAATCGACCACATGCAACTCACAGGCTTCGACGGAAAGATCGCCCTCGTCACCGGCGCGGCGGGCGGTATCGGCGCTGCGGTGGTGCGGTTGATGCGGGAGAGTGGCGCGACGGTGGTGGCGACGGATCGGACAGCGCCGGTTGTAGAGGTGGCTTCCGACGGCATTGCCTTGACTGATGGGGCCCTCACCCCAACCCCTCTCCCGGAGGGAGAGGGGCTCATAGAAACGGAAAGCTCGCGCGCTCTAAGCCCCTCTCCCTCCGGGAGAGGGGTTGGGGTGAGGGCAGGTCTCGCGACCCTCCATTCCCGCGCCCTCGACGTCACCGACGCGACCGCCGTCGACACCCTGATCAAACAGATCGAAGCCGACATCGGACCCATCGATCTCGCCATCAACGTCGCCGGCATCCTCTCGACCGCCTCGATTCTCGACCTCACTGCCGACGAGTGGCGCCGCACCTTCGCGGTCAACACCGACGGTGTCTTCCACGTCTCCCAGGCCGTTGCCCGCGTCATGGCGCCACGTCGCCGCGGCGCGATGGTGACGGTCAGTTCCAACGCCGCCGGCATTCCGCGCCAGAACATGGCCGCCTACGCGGCGTCCAAGGCCGCGACCACGATGTTCGTGCGCTGCCTCGGCCTTGAGCTCGCGCCGCTCGGCATCCGCTGCAATATCGTCGCGCCGGGTTCGACGCGTACGCCGATGCAGACCGGCATGTGGACCGACGCCGGCGGCGAGGCGCGCACCATCGCCGGCACACTGGAGACGTTCAAGAGCGGCATTCCATTGGCCAAGCTCGCCGAACCCGAGGACATCGCGAACGCCGTGATGTTCCTGCTGTCCGACCAGGCCGGCCACATCGCGATGAGCGATCTCTACGTCGATGGCGGCGCCACGCTACGCGCCTGATGGACTCGCATCGGCGCATCGCAGGATCACTGGCTTCTACACACGACAGGACACGGGAATGACAACGCAAGTGCAGTCCGGCGCAGTCCTGGTGGGTGTCGGCGTGATCATCCTCCGCGACGGCAAGGTGCTGCTCGGCGAACGTGTCGGCTCGCATGGCGCCGGCACCTGGGCCTTGCCTGGCGGCCATCTGGAATTCGGCGAAACGGTCGCGGACTGCGCGCGGCGCGAGGTGCTGGAAGAAACCGGGCTCGCGATCCACGATATCGCGCCCGCGCCGTACACCAGCAATGTCTTCGCCGTCGAAGGCCGACATTACGTCACCCTGTTCGTCACCACGCAGACGACTGGTGAGCCAATGGTGCTTGAACCCGCGAAATGCCTGGGCTGGCAATGGTTTCACTGGGAGCAGCTGCCAAAGCCCCTGTTCGCGCCATTGCAGACTTTGCGCGATTCCGGTTTCGTGCCCACCAGCGGGATCTAGATGACCAGTCCCTCAGGGGTGTCGAAGATCTCTCTGATGTCGCTCCGGCTCGTCCACAAGGCGATCGGCGTGTTCGTTCTGCTGCCGACGACGCTTGTGGCGATGTTCTGGACACTGCTGGGCGTCCCGGCCCTGTTCGATGCCTTCGACAATCACGGCGCTGCCGGCGCATCCGTCGGCTTGAGCCTGGCGCTTGTTGCGGGATGGTTCGGGCTTGTGACGCTCTGGCGCCTTTACCGGAAGATAGGCGCGGCGCAATTTTGCGAGCGTCAGACGAATTACTGGATCGGACTGGGCGCAGGCGTCGGGGCCTCCCTCTATCTCCTCATAACCATGCCTGGGCAATGGCTCGCCGCCTGGCCCTTGGTCGCTGCCTCCTATTTCGCCTTGCGATTGCGAGCGTGCGCGATGAAGGCCCGCGCGCGACCCGTCTAGCCTTTTTACGCGCTGTCCCAACCCTTTTTGTAGGCGCGCTGGGTCGTGACTCGACACTGCGACGCGAGTCATCGGGCATCATCCGCGAAACCGCACCGGAACCCCGCCATGCCAGCCCACGAAAAACTCAACTACGTCGAACTTCCCGCCCGCGATCTCGATGCGACGAAGCGGTTCTTCGCGCAGGCATTCGGCTGGACCTTCGAGGACTACGGTCCCGACTACGTCGCGTTTTCGAACGAAGGACTCGACGGCGGCTTCTATCGCGCGGATCTGCAGGCGCGCAGTGAGGCGGGCAGTGCGCTGCTGGTGTTCTACAGCGCCCGCATCGAAGAGACGCTGGCGAAGGTCGAGGCCGCGGGCGGCACGATCCTGAAACCCGTCTTCGAGTTTCCGGGCGGTCGCCGGTTCCACTTCGCCGAGCCGAGCGGCAACGAGTTCGCGGTGTGGTCGGATCCGGTCGCCTGAGCGCAGCAGCAGCGCGCTGCACATCCCGATGCGCGGATCAAGCGGCAAGATCCACCGGTATCGGCAGGGTGGTGAAAATTTGACCGCGTGAAACCGGGCCGCCTGCGAGGCGGCCTCGCGATGCTTATCCACACCTTTGTCATCAGACCATCCACATCCCGTGTGGACAACGCGGGCCGGAGTGGTCGCCGCGGTGCGGTCAAGCGCGGCGCTGAAGCGCCGGTCAAGCCGGTGCGCTGTCGTCCGGCTGCATCAGCGACGCCGCGACTGCGCGGCCGCTGTCGGTGAGTTGCGCGAGCGTCCGCTCGCCATCCTCGACGGTGCGCACCCAGCCCGGTCCTTGCGCATCGCCGATGCGTTCTTCGCCGAGGTAGGCGAGGGTGCGCATCAACACGCTCATGCGGATGCCGAGCCGCTTGCACAGTCGCGGCAGCGACATGCCATCCGGCGCTGCCGCCAGTTCGGTCAGCAGCGCCTGAAGCAGGGCCTCGTCAGCGGACAATGGTGGCCGTGATGTCGCGCTGGCGCGGCATGTGCGCGCCGACGTCGGCGACGTGCGGCGTCACGATGACCGGCACCGACTTCGAGGTCGGCGTGCGCGATTCGTCGGCGAAGCTCGACAGCGGCACCAGCGGATTGGTCTCCGGGTAGTACGCCGCGAGGCAGCCGCGCGGGATGTTGTATTCGACCAGCAGGAAGCGCAGGGCCTGACGACGCACGCCGTCGTCGCACAGGCTTTCCAGATCCACCCAGTCGCCGGCCTTCATGCCGAGCGCGGCAATGTCATCCGCGTTCGCGAACAGCACGCGACGCTCCCCGAACACGCCGCGATAGCGGTCGTCGAGGCCGTAGATCGTGGTGTTGTACTGGTCGTGCGAGCGCGTGGTGGCGAGCGTGAACACCGGCTGCGTGCCGTGCATGCGGCGCGCGCGATGGATCGGATTGTCGGTCGGCACCGGGCAGGCGAAGAACACCGCCTTGCCGGCCGGATTCACCCACTTGCGGTCGCGCGCCGTGTTCGACAGGCGGAAACCGCCGGGCACGCGCACGCGGGTGTTGAAGTCGTGGAAATCGTCGAAGGTCATCGCGATCAGGTCGCGGATGCGGTCGTAATCCTCGACCACGCCCAGCCAGTCGATCTTCGAACGCGCGCCCAGCGTGGCGTGCGCGAGGCGCGCGACGATCGCCGGCTCCGACAGCAGCGTGTCCGACGCCGGCGGATTGATGCCCGAAGACAGGTGCACCATGCTCATCGAATCCTCGACGGTCACGCCCTGCGGACCGGCGGCCTGGATGTCGATCTCGGTGCGGCCCAGGCACGGCAGGATCAACGCGTCCTTGCCGTGGATCAGATGGCTGCGATTGAGCTTGGTGGTGACGTGCGCGGTGAGCGCGCAGCTGCGCAGACCCCGCGCGGTCGCGTCGGAATCCGGGGTGGCGATGGCGAAGTTGCCGCCCATGCCGAAGAACACCTGGCCGCGGCCGTCGATCATCGCCTCGATCGCGCCGACGGTATCGAAACCATCCTCGCGCGGCGGCTCGAAACCGAACACGTCGCGGATGCGATCGAGAAACGCGACCGGCGGCTTCTCGTAGATCATCATCGTGCGGTCGCCCTGCACGTTGCTGTGGCCGCGCACGGGGCACGCGCCGGCGCCGGGTCGACCGAGGTTGCCGCGCAGCAGCAGCAGATTCATCAGCACGTTGATCGTCGCGACCGAATGCTTGTGCTGGGTGATGCCCATGCCCCAGCACGCGATGACGCGTTCGCACGAGAGATACAGCTCGCCGGCGCGACGGAGCTGCGCCTCGTCGAGTCCGGATTCCTCGATGATCACGTCCCAGGATTCGGCCAGCACATCGACGACGAAGTCATCGAAGCCGGTCGTGTGCTCGGCGATGAACGCATGATCGAGCAGTGACGGCCGACCGAGCCCGGTCTCTTCCACGTCGCGTTCGAGCACGTGCTTGATCATGCCCTTCACAGCCGCGAGGTCGCCGCCGATCTTGAGCTGGAAATAGTCCGACGAGATCTTCGTCGAACTGTAGGTCGCCATCTCCAGCTTGTCCTGCGGATCGGCGAAGCGTTCCAGGCCGCGCTCGCGCAGCGGATTGAACGAGACGATCTTCGCGCCGCGCTTCGCCGCTTCGCGCAGTTCGCCGAGCATGCGCGGATGGTTGGTGCCGGGATTCTGGCCGAAGATGAAGATGCCGTCGGCGAGTTCGAAATCGTGCAGCGACACCGTGCCTTTGCCGACGCCGATCTGTTTTTTGAGCGCCGTGCCGGACGACTCGTGACACATGTTCGAGCAATCGGGGAAGTTGTTGGTGCCGTACTCGCGCACGAACAGCTGGTACAGGAACGCGGCCTCATTCGAGGTGCGGCCCGAGGTGTAGAAGATCGCGTTGTCGGGCGAGGGCAAGGCGTTGAGATGCGTCGCGACCAGACCGAGCGCTTCGTCCCAGGTCACCGGCACGTAATGATCCGTCGCCGCGTCGTAGCGCATCGGCGTGGTCAGGCGGCCCTGCTGTTCCAGCCAGTAATCGCTGTACTCGGCGAGCTGCGTCACCGTGTATTTGGCGAACAGTTCGGGGCCGGCACGGAACTTGGTCGCTTCGGCGGCGACGGCCTTGGCCCCGTTCTCGCAGAACTCGAAAGTCGAGGTGTGGTCGCGATCGGGCCACGCGCAGCCGGGGCAATCGAAGCCGTCGGGCTGGTTGGCCTTGAGCAGAGTCTTCGCGCCGCTGACCGCGATCTTCTGTTCAGTCAGATGCTTGGCCACGCTCTTGAGCGCGCCCCAGCCGCCGGCGGGACCGTCGTACTTGCGGATCGTGTCGTTGCTCATGGGGCAAAACTCCTGCCTGTGCGCGCGGCGACCGGCGATGTCGCCGGCGGGGGCAGCAGCCGCTGCGCGTGGGTGTACACGGCATGCCCGTCGTCGCGGGCGAAACCGATCAAGGTGAGATGGGCGCGCTGCGCCAGCGAAATCGCCAGCGCGGTCGGCGCGGAAATCGCCGCCATCAATGCGATGCCGACGCTCGCGGCCTTCATCGCCATTTCGTAGCTGGCGCGACTGGTGACGACGAGAAAACCGTCGGCGGGATCGAAATCATTGGCGTGCATCGCGCCGATCAGTTTGTCGAGCGCGTTGTGGCGGCCGACGTCTTCGCGTGCGAGTTGCAGCGTGCCGTCGAGCGACGCCCAGCCTGCCGCATGCGTGGCGCCGGTGAGCGCGGCGATGGATTGCGCATCGCGCAGTGCGCGCAATGCGCGTGACAGTGATTCGGGTGACACGCGGACATCGGTCGTGACCGGCGCCGGATACCGCAATGCGGCTTCGAGCAACTCGCTGCCGCAGACGCCGCAGCCACTGCGTCCGCTCATGCTGCGGCGACGCAGGGCCAAAGCCTCTGCGCGCGCCTCGGGAATCCGCAGGCGGATCTCGATGCCTTCGATGAAATGTTGGACGCCTTCGATCGCCACATCGCCCGGTGCATCGACGATGCCCTCGCTGATCGCGAAACCCCGCGCGAAATCCTCGAGGTCGGCCGGCGTCGCCATCATCACCGCGAACGGCACGTCGTTGTAGACGAAGGCCACCGGCACCTCCTCGGCCACGTGGTCGTCGACCTGACGCACCACGCCGTCGCGCCAGCGTTCGACTGGACGACGCACCGCGCCGGCCGTCGTGTCGCTCTGAAGAAGATCTGTGTTGGGGGAACGTGTCATGTCGGGAGGGTACCGGCGACCGCGTGAGCGGCCGCCGGTCCTGGCTCATGCCTCAGGCGAACAGCACCAGGGCTTTTTCCAGCGTTTTCCAGATGCCGAAGGCGAGCGGAATACCGACCGCGGCCCAGCAGAACGCGACCAGTGCCGGGTTGCCACCCGCGCCGATGCGGTCCATCTCGTCCTGCGAGATCAGCGACTTGCCGCTGGAATCGACCTTCTCGTGCGCCAGCTGCTTCTCGTGCGCCAGCTCTTCGGGCGACATGAAGTACTTCGGATTGACCGGGCGCACCAGCAGGTTGCAGATCAGGCCCAGTACCAGCATGCCGGCGAGGATGTACATCGTGGTGTTGTAGACCTGCGACGGCGGCATGCCGAGGCTCAGCTGATGCTCGCGCATGTAGCCGATCACCAGCGGGCCGAGGATGCCGGCAGTCGCCCATGCCGTCAGCAGGCGGCCGTGGATCGCGCCCACGTGCTGGGTGCCGAACAGATCGGCGAGATATGCAGGCACGGTGGCGAAGCCGCCGCCGTACATCGACAGGATCACGCAGAAGGCCGCGACGAACAGCGCGATCGAACCGGCGTTGCCGAGCGTCGGCGCCGAGGCGTACAGCGCGATGCCGAGTACGAAGAAGATCGAGTACGTGACCTTGCGGCCGAACTTGTCCGACATCGAGGCCCAGAAGAACCGGCCGATGATGTTGGCCAGACTCAGCATGCCGACGAAGCCCGCGGCGATCGCGGCGATGGCCGACAGCTGTTCGGTGCTCAGGTCACCGAAGCCGACATCCAGCCCGATCAGACGACCCCCGAACATCTCCTGCAGCATCGGCGAAGCCAGACCCAGCACGCCGATACCCGCCGACACGTTGAGGCAGAGCACGCCCCAGACCAGCCAGAACTGCGGGATGCCCCAGACGCGCTTCACATGCACGTGGCCCTGGGTGATCATCGCGTTGTCCTTCGCCGGCGGCGGCGTCCAGCCCTTCGGCTTCCAGCCGGTCGGCGGCACGCGATAACCGAATGCGCCGGCCATCATGAAGACGAAATAGGCCGCGGCCATCACCAGGAAGGTTTCCTTCACACCCACCGAGGTCGGCGTCGCGAAGTGGCGCATCAGCATGTCGGCCAGCGGGCTGCCGATCAGCGCGCCGCCGCCGAAGCCCATGATCGCCATGCCGGTCGCCATGCCGCGGCGGTCCGGGAACCACTTGATCAGCGTCGACACCGGCGAGATGTAGCCCAGGCCCAGACCGATACCGCCGATCACGCCCGACCCCAGCCACAGCATCCAGATCTGGTGCAGATGCACGCCCAGCGCGGAGATCAGCAGGCCGCCGCACCAGCACAGCGCGGCGACGAAGCCGGCCTTGCGCGGACCGACGCGTTCCAGCCAGCCGCCCCAGATCGCGGCCGAGCACCCCAGCAGCACGAAGAACAGCGTGTACATCCACTGCAGTTCGCTGATCTGCCAGTCGCAGCTGGCCGAGGTGATGCGGGCGAAGAAGCCCATGTCGGCGCCGCAGGCAATGGCGGCATCGATGCCGACCGCCTTCGACAGCGGCAGCCAGAACACGCTGAAGCCGTAGGCCATGCCGATGCACAGATGGATCGCCAGCGCGGCGGGCGGGACCAGCCAGCGGTTGAAGCCGGGCTTGGCGACGATGCGTTCTTTCGAGAGCAGGCTGCCTTCGCGGGCGCTGCTGGTGGATGGTGACGTTGCGGAACCTGTGGCCATGGAATCCTCCCCGGGACGATGTGCCGATATCGGATCTTTGCCGCCCAGTTATGTTCTTGATTACATATTGGGTGCGACAATTCGCCGCAACGGTACCCCCGCATCCCTTGTATCGCCAGTTCCGATGGTCGAATATCCGGCTTTGCAGAGCATATTCAATCTGCGGCGCGCCGGCGTTGCGCTGCAGCACGCAGGGGGCATCAGACATGTACAAGGTCCGTATCCAGCCGCGCTGGGAACTCGAAAGCGCGGCGGGCGCCACGCTGCCGTCGCACCTGATCGAACTGCTGATCGCGGTCCGCGGCACCGGCTCGCTGGCGGCTGCGGCGCGCAAGGTCGGCCTGTCATACCGCTATGCCTGGGGCCAGCTGCAGGATGCGCGCGACGTGTTCGGACAGCCCCTGCTGCGCATGACCCGGGGGCGCGGCGCGAAGCTCACGCCCATCGGCGAACGTCTGGTGTGGGCGGACAATCGCATCGCCGCACGGCTGTCGCCGATGCTCGACAGCCTGGCGACCGAACTGGAGGCCGAGCTCGAACGCACGGTCAGCGCACACGCCACGCCACTGCGCATCCACGCCTCGCACGGCTTCGGCGTGGAAACCCTGCGGCGCGCGATGGCGGAAGCGGACCAGCCGCTCGACCTCAAGTACCGGAGTCCGGACGACGCCCTGATGGCCCTGCGCAGCGGGGCCTGCGACATCGCCGGCCTGCATCTGCCGATCGGCGATCTGGAACCTTCGTTGTTCGCGCACTACCGCGACCGCCTGGATCTCGATGCCGACCGCGTCATCCATCTGGCCATGCGCCGTCAGGGCCTGGTGCTTGCGCCGGGCAATCCGCGCCGGATCGAGACGCTGCAGGATCTCGAACGCCCCGACATCCGCATGATCCATCGCCAGCCGGGCTCGGGCACGCGGCTGCTGCTCGAAGCCATGCTTGCCCGGCATGGCATCGCCTTCGATCACATCCGCGCCTGCGACGTCGAAGAGCTCACGCACGCCGCCGTGTCTGCCTACGTGGCCAGCGGCCTCGCCGACGTGGGATTCGCGCTGGAGCCGCCGGCGCGCAAGTACGGGCTGGACTTCTACCCGCTGATCACCGAGCACTATTTCTTCCTGTGCCACAACGACGTGCTGGACTCCGGTCGCCTTGCGGCACTGCTCACCCTGTTGCGCAGCGACGGGTTCCGCCATGCGCTGGGGCTGCTCCCCGGGTACGACCCGAGCTATTGCGGGAAGGTGCAGACACTGCCGGAGGCGTTCGATGCAGCCCGGGAAGCAGTGGCGTGACCCATGCGATGGCGAGGGCAGGGCGCGATCCGGGGTGCGGGGCGTGGAGAACGCGTCGTGACCTCCATGGTGCGTAGCGAGGTTGGGCGGCTGTCCTCGCGCCACATTGATCCCGGGGACGGGCTGGAGCCGACAACCGGTGACGTCTTCAGCAAGCGTTGGCTTGCGCCGCAGTGCGCGCCCGATGTGCCTTCGTGACAGGCGACAGTGTTTCCAGAAGCGCCCTGGATGATTCGCGGATCGGACTCCACGCAGGGTGCTGCATGGCCGCGAGATTCGGCGCACGTCCAGCGCCAGCGGGCATGTCGTCGACGGGAACAGAGCGGACCGCCTCCACGAATGCGACAACCGCCGACGCCTGTGACGCCGTCAGGAGACCGGAGCCGCTCAGGGCCCGACCTGCCAACGCATCGTCCCGAAGCTCCCAAGCGGTGTTGTAGTCGCCCATCGCTTCGCATTGCGCGTCCGGTGCAAGCGCCAGCGTCTCTACAGTGAAGATGAAGACGTCATACGCAAGATGGAATGCTTCAACTGCGGTGATTCCAAGGGGGTCGGTCATGTGAGCGGCTGTCCTTGGGGTCGTGTCGCGAGGCAACGTGACCTCGTTGCCTGTCAGGCTTTGAAACGCCTGTGATGGCTGACCCTGATCAACATTGCAACGAGTCCGGAAGCGGCGGAAGCCAGCACGCACCAGCCGCTACGATGCAACAACCCGGTAGCGACACGGCAGTACGCGTGAGCCGCGTCAGCGATCGCGGGACCACAGTCGCCGAAACGAAACGAAGCGAGGCGGTCGAGATCGATACGACCCGGAAAGCTGCAGCGGCCACTGCTGCGAGCACCGACGCGATCACGAAAGGCCATGCTGGGGCACGGGAGACGTGCATCGGGTGTCGGGCCTCGATCAGTGGGTGCCGTCAGACGTTGGCCCGGCGGATGTTCCGGGCTGGATCGTACGCAGCGCGAGCGCCGACGCATACACGCGGCTGGAAGCCTCATCGAGCGCCTCCATACCGGCGATCAGCTGACCGTTCTGCCAAGGCGCGTAGTCGTTGAAGCTGCCCATGCCGCCAAAGACATGGCGGACCAATCGCGACAGGGCATCCACCTCCTTCCGCCCCGCATGTCCTGCAAGCAACGCATCTGTCATCGCGAGGCACGACGCGAAGTGCCGCGTCCACGGGCACCGGGGATCGAGCCGCAGGATCCCGATCAGCGTGCCGAGATCGACGGCAAGACCTTCCAGCTGATCCCGGCGATCCGTCATCGAAGCTGTTGCGCTCGCTGCACGGTGCGGCAAGCCTGCACCGGGCTGGATGGCGCATAGGCCGTGGGGATGATGCGCACCGGGCGATCCCACTCCTGAGGCGGGATCGGGTGTTGCCAGGGTGACCTGCAGCTCATGATCGGAGCGTCGGCGTGTCAGCGACTTTCATGTGTTCCATCACGTCTGATCTGATCCTCGAAATTGTGCCCGATCGAACGCCCGGTCAGGCGACACGCACTGCGTCGTAAGACCACAGCGGACTGGACGCGCTGCGGTGCAGCCACGCCAGCAGGGCCAGCAGACCGAAATGGATGCTGCCCCAGATCCAGTCGCCCGTGAGGAATGCGTGGAAGACGAATATTCTGGAGACCAAGGGCGCAAGAATCGCGATGCCAAGTCGGGCAGTGCGCTCTAGAGAAAGAAGCACGCCGCCGACCAGGCAGGTCCCTGCGATCAATGAACCACGACGCCGCTTTGGGACATCGCATCCACGAGCCTCTGGGCGGACTCGTTCTTTTCGGGGACAGACCAGGACTTGTCCAACAGGGCGTACGGAAACGAGGAGCCGCCGACGTAGACGGTGAGAGCCATAAAAGCCCGAGCAGTGCTCCTCACGAGACCCGACGCCTGAGTGAAGCCGCGCGGAGAGGCGAAGTCGGCTTGAATAAACTGTCAGGTGGCGGTGTCACAGAACGCAGTACGCACCTGACGCGTCAGTTCCAGGGCTCGGCCTGCATGTGAAGCCGTCCGCTCCCTCAACGCCTTGGCATTCCATGCTCCAGAATTTTCGGTGCATTTCGCAGGACTTGGTATCGATGAAGCGAGCGGCGACAAAGCAATTGCGGTCGTCCTCAACGCAAATAACATAACGAACGCGCGTCTCGCCCTGCGCTTCCTGTGGAGAGTTGGCATCGGTCGGCGGGCGGCCGAGGCTACATCCGACGATTGCGAGTGAGAGAAGAAGAACGGAAATTCGTGATGAAGTCATCGCGGCTACCTGACGCCTGAATTAAGCCACGCCGCAAGGCGGCACCGGCTTGAATGAATTGTTAGGCGCGGGTTGCGCACTAGTCATACCAGAAGCCCTCCCTGCTGAGCCAAGCGCATAGCGATCTTGCTGAATCTTTAGACTCTGCCGAATCAGGGCCGAACTCGTCTCGGTCGGCCATTGCGTGCTGAAGCAGGATGTGGCCGTGGATGACCTTCGAATGATTGAGTGCTCCGAACTGGAAGTCACCGGTCAACTCGCCGCGCGCAACCATGTCCTTGAGCTTCTCAGCAGAATCGATTGCAGCTGACCGACTCAGATCAGCTTCCACAATGCGCATATCCGGCTCGATCCTGTTCTCGACGCCGCGGCACAGCTCCGGGCTTGCCGAAGAGCTGGCTAGGACGATGACTGCAAGGGCTGCCGATAAGGTCATTGAAGCGCCTAAAGCCTGGATTAATCCGCGCCGTCAAGCGGCGTCGGCTTGAATGGATTGTTAGGCCCCGGGCGAGGCCTCTCGAAGGCAAGTATCCCAAAGTACAAAGTCATCCGTCTCAGGCGATCGCAGGGAGAGCAGGGGGGCTGGGTCAATGCACCAGCGGCGGAAAATGACCAATAGTTGCCGAATAGTGCCAGCGCTTACTGGATAGGAAAGCTCCAAATCTAAAGTGGTAAGCCTGCCGCGAATATCCTTGTACTCAGGTAGCGAGTAGAGCCACCCGAAAAAATGATCTTCATCCTCAGGGATAAAAAATGTTGGACCTTGAAGGGGAATGATCATGGGCCTAACGCCTGAGTTAAGCCGTGCCGCGAAGCGGCATCGACTTGAATGAATTGTTAGGCCGCTCACCGCAGAAGCGTGGCGATGACCTTTATGAATTCCTCAATCTTTGCACGGTTTTGTGGTACGCCTTCTAGGTCTCCCTCCGTCAGGAAATCCGTGGCATCAGTCCAGCCGCTACTCGGCACGTGTGTTTGCACAAAACCCTAGCCGTCTTTTCCGTCCCAGACTAGGCGAATGGAATGGCCTCGATCGGAGTAGGTGGCGATGTAGCTACCGAACACTTCCGGACGCAGGTCCTCAGATGTCAATTCAGGCCCAGCCTCCCTGAGCAATTCTTTGAGCATCGTGTAAGGGTGCACGAGCGGCCTGACGCCTGAGTTAAGCCGCGCCGCGAAGCGGCGTCGGTTTGAATGAATTGTTAGGCGGCACCCGCACCGCGCGTCGCCTCGTACCGTGCCAGATAGTACTCCAGCGGATGAGCCGTTCCAGCCTCAGTGACTTGACCAGTCAGGCGGTCAACTATTAGAGGGGCGTTGCCGGCGAGCACATCTCTTATATCCTGGGTCTCCAAGTAACGGTGAGATTGATAGAAGAACACCCAGCCGAAAGAACGCTCGAGTGTCTGTGCCTCCATGATCTCAAAAAGACCGCAATCTCCTGCATGTGCGGCGATATGTGATGTAACTATGGCCTGAGCCTGCTCGCGAGAAACCATGCTTGCACCGCCTAACGCTTGAATTAAGCCGTGCCGCGAAGCGGCACCGGCTTGAATGAATTGTTGGGTGGCACCGCTACCAACTGCAGTTGCGCGCTTGGTCTGGAATGCATGAGCTGCCCTGTAAAACTTCAGGTGGCGGCGTAGCTGAAATGACTAATCTGTACTCGAACGTTGCTAAGCCACCGTGCTCGTACTCGATGATCCATTCTAGTCCTTGCCTCTCTGTACGCGTAAGGCGCCGTCTCGGCAAACGGTCGTCCATGATCGCATCGGTGGCATTCCAAGCTGCGTCTGAGTCTGCAAAGGAGCAGTCGTTGCACAACGACACGATGAAAGCCTGAACTTCTGTGGGCAAGTAGCTCATAGCTGCGACCGGCGGGGCAGTAGGTTCTTGGAATGCAGGTGCCGGATCCGGACGTGCGCTGTGCCCCCTCAGCTGTAGCCCACCAAACACAGCGAGCAGTGCGATGAGCGCCAGCGCAGTAATTGTGATCCGCCACCAACTCACTGCGGCTACTAACTTGCATCGGACTCCACGCTGTTCCATTAGCCGCCTAACGCCTGAATTAAGCCGCGCGCGGCGCGGCGTCGGCTTGAATGAATTGTTAGGCGACTGAGTCAAGTCGTTCGACAGCTGTTCTTGCCGCATCGCTTACAACCAGCCACCCTGGATCTTGCCGCCAATCTGGCCATTCTTGTGACAAATCTGGAAGGTGCTGCTCGAACACTCCGTGGAACTCAGCGAGAATTTCCAATTCTTCAGCGGAGAAGCACTCTCGCCACTCACGTTGCCCGCGATCCCATGTCTCCTGCGGATATCTGGGCGGACAGATCTTCTCCGCGGGGAAGTAAAGGTCATTGAACCACCCGCAGATGAGTTCATCCGGCCCAACGACCTCATTGAGATTAGCGAGATCGTCAAGGTGTTCGCGGATTGATGCGTGGTAAGCGAGTTGCTCCATAGCCGCCTAACGCCTGAGTTAAGCCGTGCCGCGAAGCGGCATCGGCTTGAATGAATTGTTAGGCATTGCTGCCCGGAACCTCACGGACTGACTCTACACCAAACAATATTGGTGCTGACTCAATGGGCAAGCAAGCGCAGATCGCGTCCGAGAACTCGTCTAAGAGGGCTTTCCCCTCTGGGTCAAAGTCGTTCTGAGCTTCAAGCACGATGCAATCGCTTTCCCAGCGACAAGACACGTTCTCGTGCCATGGACGACTGGCGAACTCGTCTGCAATGTCTGAGAGGCCCGCTAATGCAGATTGCTCTGATATTCCCCGGCAAGAGACCGTGATCTTAAACATGCAATGCCTAACGTCTGAGTTAAGCCGCGCCGCGAAGCGGCATCGGCTTGAATGAATTGTTAGAGTGCACTCCAGACCAACTCAGCTCTCGATCCGTGTGTGGCGTCTCCCACTTTGACAACCAGCAGAAGGACACGCCCGCGCGCTCCGCAGTCTTCTTGAACAGCTCAAGCTCCGTCTGAGTCGGGACGTAATGCTCTGGCACAAAGTGCATAAGAGCAGCAGGCCTCCGCAACGAGAAGCCGGGCGAAAGCTCCTTGAACATAGCGTTCAAAGTCACTCTGATGCGGGAGAAATCTTTGAGTTCATTACGACGGTTATCAAGAGAGTGGCAGTCTCGCCGGATCGTACGCTTTTCACCGAGCACCCGCCCCGTGAAGTGGTCAGGGAAGACTTGGATGTAGATTAAACGTCGACGGAATAGCTTCACGTACGCTCTAACGCTTGAATTAAGCCGTGCCGCGAAGCGGCATCGGCTTGAATGATTTGTTAGGGCGACGATGAACTGCCCGAAGCCCGGACTTTGACCTGTACGACAGTCCTCCCGAGCGAAGGGCTGTGCCGAGGGTGGTGCCAGAATTCCGGTGCATCCATGCCTCCGTAAGTGGCCGGCTTGCCCAGCAATGGCGCCAGACTGAAGTGGCGGGGCGCGTGCTGGTGGAGCGGGCTTTGCAAGCGAAGTTTCGGTCGCGGTAAGCCACTCAGAAGAGAGTGCTGGTTCCGCGCCCTAACGCCAGAGTTAAGCCGAGCCGAAAAGCGGCTTTGGCTTGAACTAATTGTTAGGGGCCAACACGTTTGATCCGCACCTTGCTGTGCTGGCGAAGCGCACGCTTGCCGTCAGCTGATACCAGATTGATCAGATAGTCGTTGGTAGCCAGTAGGTCAGCGGCTTGGTCAAGCGATGTTGCAAAGACCTTGTTCACTGCTTTGTTGGTTGGAGAGTCAGACGTAGAAGGACGCTTGCGATTGAGCACGTAGCGGCCAGAGGAGTCCGGCTTTGCGATGAATGCCTTCCCAGCTGCGTCACCGCGCGTGCCAATAGCAGTGATACTAACCACGGTTCCAGTCACGAAGATCCCCTTTTGTCGCCTAACGCCTGAACTAAGCCGCGCCGCGAAGCGGCGTCGGCTTGAATGAATTGTTAGGCCTACCGCTGGCCATCCCAAAGCTCAAACTCTTTAGCCCGTGTCGAATCATCTCTGGGTTTGAGGAAGGCGATAAGAATAGCCTCCATATCATCCACCGTTTCAGGCACGTACTTTGATACAGCCTCAGTTTGCTCATTGCGATTCCGATACACGGCAGACAGTCCATGGTCCGGATTGAGGCTGCCTCCTACCTCCATCGAGATTCCAGGTGATAGAACAACTACGACTTGGTGAAAGCCACTGACCCAGTCAACGCTTCGCAGTGCTGAACGCACAGCATCCTCGCTGATTGTCGGAGAGTAGCTGGTTGGGTCGTCTCCGAAGTTTGGGATGACATGAATTCCGACGTTTGACTCAACAGGATCTGTCTCCCATGCATGCGCTTGAGCCGCAGCACTTGCCGGGAGAAGCAGGGATAGGAAGGCGAGCAGTAGATGTTTAATAAGTAGGCCTAACGTCTGAGTTAAGCCGCGCCGCGAAGCGGCGTCGGCTTGAATGAATTGTTAGGCCGCATGCCAGGGTGCGGCCGTCTTGAGCAACTCTCGAATCTCCTCGGGCGAGCTCTCCCTGTACTCCAATGCATGGAACACATCGAGGGCGACGCCATCAAGCGTGAAATCGGACGCTAAATGGAGATCATCTGCTGCGAAGGCAGCGCCGGCTGCGTCTATCTCACCGGCAGCGAAAGCCGCGCCCAAGCTTCTCGCAAATCCATCGCAGAATTCCGACACGCTAATTTCGTGGATCTCGGAGACCTGTAGAAGCGTCTCCCGGAATAGGGCGCTCTCACCGTTGGTGACTCTGGCGTAGTGCTGGATCAACTTGTCGATGATCTGCTTCATGCGGCCTAACGCTTGAATTAAGCCGTGCCGCGAAGCGGCATCGGCTTGAATGACTTGTTGGGGCGCGGGCTGTCAGCCCGAAGCCGGCTGACCCGACTGTACGACAGTGCCGCCAAGCGCGGGGCTGTGCCGATAGCGGTGCTGGAAATCCGGTGCATCCATGCCTCGGTGAGTAGCCGGCTTGCCCAGCGATGGCACCAGAGTGAAGCGACGGCGCACTTGCTGGTGGAGCGGGCATTGCCTGTGAACTCTCAGTCGCGGGAAACCGCACAAAGAGAATGCCAATTCCGCGGCCCAACGCCTGAATTAAGCCGCGCCGCGAAGCGGCGTCGGCTTGAATGAATTGTTAGGCCACACCTGCGCTTGCGAGGGCAGAGACAGCCGCCTTGGCGTGTGTGGCTGGGTCATTCGAGGTCTCAGAGTCCTCGAATGCAGTGTAGTACTGCCAGAACCGTGTGGGCGCGGACTCAAAGCCAGCAAGGGGCATGAGCTGATTGAGGAGGCCGCTGCCGGCGTTGAAGTCAATACGGTCTGCTAGGAACGCCTCACCTACGCTCTCCGCCAAGGCTGAGAGCGTTTCTCCTGACGGTGAGTTTTCTACGTGCCAAGCCTTGACGGTAGCCGAGTCCAGGCCGCTTGCCGTATAGGCATCGATCAGGTTGTCGATGTGTGTCATGTGCGGCCTAACGCCTGAGGTAAGCCGCGCCGCGAAGCGGCGTCGGCTTGAACGAATTGTTAGGCCTCATCTGAGCGCTTGCCCCAGCGAAGCCCAGATGAGGTTACCCCAGATGAGAGCGAAGATAAGTGCGGATAGCCAAAAGAATATTAGCTTTGGCCAATGAAGCATTGTGTTAGACCCTGCGCGGAACCAAGAAAGATAGAAGAGCGGGAAGAAAAAAAGCGTGGCTCCTAGCGGCGGCACTAGGATTGCGAGACAGGTTGCGGGGTTTGGCTGAAATGTTTCGACCTGACGTAGATACAAGAGTTCCGCCGCAAAGAGGACAAGGCAAATGATTTCTAAGGTTAAAATTAGCTTTCTTTGCCGCTGAAGAAATCGGATAGTTTCCATGGGGCCTAACACTTGAGTTAATCCGCGCCACGACGTGGCGTCGGCTTGAACGAATGGTTAGGCGGCCTACGGCATAGGTAGGCAGTGCCGGCCTCGTACTCCGCTGCGGCGCGCATCAGGTTGAGGTCGCCGTTTGGACCTGAGCACATGTGAGCACAGCCCCCACCGACCCTCTCTGCGCAACCGCTACGAATGCACGCCAGCATGCAGGCATCGAGTGCTTCGCAGAGTCTTGCCAAGTTGGCCACGTACCTTGCGTCAGTCGCGCTGCGCGTCTCTATGCCCTTCGTGTGACAGTGTTTCGCCCAAGGCTTAACCGATAGGTCGGGCTGTCCGGATCCGTGGGCAACCGACAATCCCCCCGGGAGCAGCACTAGGGAAAAGACGAGCAGCTGGAAGGGTTTCATGGCCGCCTAACGCCTCAATTAAGCGGACCCGCGAAGCGGGGTCGGCTTGAATGAATTGTTAGGCCACATGCCTAGGCCCCTTGGGCACACCATACCGACGATGAATCGACTCACCAAGAGCGCCGATGGCTAGGGCGCCTACAAAGCACCAAACGTAAGGGCTCAGCGACCTTGGTAGGTCTGAAATGGATTTCCCATATGCCGAAGATCCGGTCGAGGCCAGCTCATGCAGCTGTGAGTAGCTGTCCATAATCACGCCTGCGGAATGGACCATAAGAACAACAGCAACTAGATAGAGTGCTGTTCTTGTGAAATTTGCGATTCTGCTTGTCATGAGCCTAACGCCTGAATTGAGCCGACCCGCGAAGCGGGGTCGGCTTGAATGAATTGTTAGAGCGCACGAAACACATTAGCAATCTCCCTGTCAGTGTTAGCTGTCTCCCACTTGGAGAGCCAGCAGAATGACACTCCGGAACGCTCCGCAATGCGCTTGAACTGCTCAAGCTGATACTGAGTTGGCTGATAGTACTCTGGGATGAAATGCATTAGCGCGACTGGCTTGCGGAGCGAGAAGCCCGGCGCCAGCTCTTTGACCAAACCTGTCAACGTCTCGCGGACCCGAGTGAAGTCCGGATCCCCGCGCGAATTGTCGAGGGCGTGGCAGTCACGTCGCGATCTTTTGTCCTGGCCGACTACGCGACCCATGAAATGATCCGGGAAAACTTGGATGTATAGGATCCGTTTGCGAAACACCATGTGTGCGCTCTAACGTCTGAATTAAGCCGCGCCGGGAAGCGGCGTCGGCTTGAATGAATTGTTAGGCCACACCTGCGCTTGCGAGGGCAGAGACAGCCGCCTTGGCGTGCGTGGCTGGGTCATCCGAGGTCTCAGAGTCCTCGAATGCAGTGTAGTACTGCCAGAACCGAGTGGGCGCGGACTCAAAGCCAGCAAGGGCCATGAGTTGATTGAGGAGGCCGCTGCCGGCGTTGAAGTCAATACGGCCTGCTAGGAACGCCTCACCTATGCTCTCCGCCAAGGCTGAGAGCGCTTCTCCTGACGGTGAGTTTTCTACGTGCCAAGCCTTGACGGTAGCCGAGTCCAAGCCGCTTGCCGTATAGGCATCGATCAAGTTGCCGATGTGTGTCATGTGCGGCCTAACTAGTATTCGACCCCGGAAGCGGGGTGTTGCGCCGATTATGCGTCTGAACTCCGGCGGTCGCCAAGGGGGAATTTCCGACGTGGAATCAACACGTTGTCGCAAGCATTGGAGTGCACATTCGACTTAGCCTGCAAGCGTTATCCGACGCATGGAGGCGAGCGGTGTTATCGGACGATAGTGGGGTGGTAACAGATCCAGCAGCGGCGCCGCGTTTGCTCGATCAGGTGCGGGCGCGGTGCCGGGTGCGGCATCTGAGCATCCGGACCGAGCAGGCCTACATCGGCTGGATACGGCGCTTCATTCTGGCCAATGGCAAGCGGCATCCCCGCGAGATGGGCGGGCCCGAAGTCGCGGCGTTTCTGACGGTGCTGGCAACGCGGCATCAGGTCGCAGCTGGAACGCAAAACCAGGCGTTGGCGGCGTTGCTGTTTCTCTATCGGGACGTGCTCGGGATCGAACTGCCCTGGATGGATGCGGTAATCCGCGCGAAACAGCCGCGGCGGGTGCCGGTGGTGTTGAGCGCCGACGAGGTCCAGCGCCTGTTGTTGGCAATGGAGGGGCGACCGGCTCTGCTCGCGGCGCTGCTGTACGGCACGGGGATGCGGTTGATGGAGGCCATGCGCCTTCGGATCAAGGACGTCGACTTCGCGCAACGCCAGATCGTGGTGCGCGAAGGCAAAGGTGGCAAGGATCGCCACGTGCCGCTGCCGGATCGTGTGATCGCAGGCCTGCGTGACGAGGTCGCGCGCGCCTTGCACCTGCACGCCGCTGATCTCGCGGCGGGTCACGGTGCGGTGTGGTTGCCGGATGCGCTTTCGCGCAAGTATCCCAATGCTGCCCGGGAGCCCGGTTGGCAGTACGTGTTTCCCGCACTGCGGCTGTCGCGGGATCCACGTGGCGGCGTGTTGCGGCGCCACCATCTTGATGAGTCGGTGCTGCAGCGCGCAGTACGCGGCGCCCGTATGCGATCGGGTCTGCTCAAGCCCGCGGGATGTCACACGCTGCGTCATTCGTTTGCGACGCATCTGTTGGAAGCCGGTCAGGACATCCGCACCATCCAGGCGTTGCTGGGCCACAAGGATGTGTCGACGACACAGATCTATACGCACGTGCTCAACCGGGGCGGTCTGGGCGTGCGAAGCCCTCTGGACCGGTTGTCCCTGGGATGAGCTGCCGAACGGTGCCCGGGCTCGGCGCCGGGGTCGCCGCGATGCTGGTGCTGGGCGCGACGCTCTGCCTGCAGGTGCCGGCACTACCACCGTGGTGGTGGATGGCCGGAGGATTCGCGATCGCGGTGGTCGTCTGGGCCACGCAGGCCGGCGTGGCTCGACTGGCAGCGGCGGGTGTCCTCGGCGCGGCGCTGTGCGGTCTGCATGCGGCGCATGCCCTGTCGATCCAGCTGCCGGCGTCGATGGAGCGGGGTGATTTCGAAGTGTCCGGGCGTGTCGTGGGATTGCCGGACCACGAGACGCAACGCAGCACATTCCTGTTCCGTGTCGCCGGGACGGAGCCGGTGCCGGAGGCGTTGCGAGGCAGGCTGTTGCGGATGTCCTGGTACGACGATCGCAGGGACGGCACAGATTTGCGACGCATGACGCTGCAGGCCGGCAGCAGCTGGACGTTCACTGCGCGTCTGCGGGCACCGCGCGGCCTGCGCAATCCCGGCTGGTTCGATGGAGAAAAGCGGGCGATGGCCCAGCGTGTGGCCGCGGTGGGCTACGTACGCACGGCCGGGCCGCTCGAACTGAAGCTGCCCGGTCGCGGTGTCGATCACTGGCGCGAACGGGTGGCGACGCGTATCGACGACCAGGTCACCAGTCCCAGCGCCCGTTACGTGCGGGCGCTGGCGATCGGTGATACGCGCGGTCTCGGCGATCTGGACTGGGAGGCGTTGCGTGCGACCGGGTTGACCCATCTGGTCGCGATTTCGGGTTTCCACGTGGGCATGGTCGGCGGATTCTTTGCGCTGGTCGCCACCGGTGTGTGGTGGTGCCTGCCATGGCTGGGTCGCTGGCTGCCGCGCCCGCAGGCAGCCGCCATCGTGGCGCTGCTGGCCAGCACTGTGTATGCCGCGGTCGCGGGCTGGGAGCTGCCGACGGTGCGGACCGTGCTGATGATCGGCGTGGTGGTGGTGGCGCGGTTGACGCGGCGGCACGTGCGCATCGTCGATGCACTCGCCTACGCGGCGATTGCGGTCGTACTGGTCGATCCCATGGCGGTGGTGTCTGCGGGGTTCTGGCTCAGCTTCGCGGGCGTCGCCTGGCTGGTCTGGTGCCTGCCGGACGCGCGCGAGTGGTCGAAAGTGCGCGGCCTACTGGCCTCGCAGTGGGTGGCGACGATCGGTCTGCTGCCGCTGACGGTGATCCTGTTCGGGCAGGCCTCGTTGGCCGGGCCGGTCGCCAATCTCGTGGCGATTCCATGGTGGAGTCTGGTGGTGGTGCCCCTGGCCCTGATCGGCACGGGCCTGGAGGCCATCCACAGCGGAGCGGGCGACTGGGCATGGCGCAGCGCGGCGTGGGCGTTCGACCTGAGCTGGCCGCTGTTCGACTGGCTGGCCGCGAGCCCGGTCTCCCTGTGGTGGTTGCCCGAGCCGCATGCATTGGCGCTGCCGTTCGCCTTGCTGGCCGCGTTCTGGATGTTGCTGCCTCGCGGCGTGCCCGGGAAAGGGCTGGCCGCGCTGCTGTGGCTGCCGCTGTTGTGGCCCGACCGGCACCTGCCACGGCCGGGCGAGGCCGAGGTGGTCGTGCTGGACGTGGGGCAGGGCCTGTCGGTGCTGGTGCGGACCGCGCGCCATGCCGTGCTGTACGACACCGGGCCGGCCGTGCCCGACGGCTACGACGCGGGCGAGCGGGTCGTCGTGCCGGCCCTGCAGGCGCTCGGCGTGCGACGGCTGGATGCGATCGTCGTCAGTCATGGGGATGCGGATCACGCGGGAGGCTTCGCCGCGGTCCAGCGACGTTTCGCGGCGCCGGTCGTGTTCGCGCCCCAGTGGGACCGGGTGCCGGGGGCGTCCCCGTGTCTGCAGGGCAGCGCGTGGCGGATGGATGGGGTGACGTTCCGGTTCCTGCATCCGGACCTCTACTTCCCGGCGTTCCGCAATCCTTCGAGCTGTGTCCTGCGGGTCGAAACCGCGCATGGCGCGGCGCTGCTGCCCGGCGATATCGACGCGGTCGTCGAGCGCCTGCTGGTGCGGGCCGATGCCGCCGCGCTGGAGGCCAGACTGGTGCTCGCCGCGCATCACGGCAGCCGCAGTTCGTCCGATCCGGCCTTCGTGCGGGCCGTCGCGGCCGAGGTGGCGGTGATGTCCGCCGCACATGGCAGCCGGTTCGGACACCCGCATCCTGAGGTGGTCGCGCGCTGGACGCAGAGCGGCGCAGCGGTCGGCACGACGGCGGGCGGTGGGGCGATGCGCGTCCAGCTGCAGGCAGGCGGCCTGTCCGTGCACCAGATGCGCACGCGCCGGCCGCGGCTGTGGGACGCGTCGGCACGAACGCCCGTGTCCGGGGCGCCGGAGCGGGCTGGGCTATCCTATTCGCCGGACTGAAGCGGCCGGTTGGCCGAAGGGGTTGGCGTGCTCGAACTGGTGAAGGCTGGCGGCTGGCCGATGCTGCCGCTGCTGCTGCTGTCGGCGTTCGCGCTGGCGATCATCGTCGAGCGGTTCTGGGCGCTGCGCCGCAAGGCGGTGCTGCCACCGGGTCTGGGCGAGGAAGTCCGCGCCTGGGCTGCACGCGGCACGCTCGATCCCGCGCATATCGAATCGCTGCGCGGCACCGCGCCTTTGGGCGCGTTGCTGGCTGCCGCGCTGGACGTGCGCAACCGGCCTCGCGAGGAAATCCGTGAGCGGGTCGAGGATGTCGGCCGCCACGTTGCGTTCCGTATGGAGCGCTACCTCAATGCGCTCGGCACGATCGCCGCCGCCGGTCCGCTGCTGGGCCTGTTCGGCACCGTGGTCGGCATGATCCAGATGTTCATGGGTGTCATGGACCACGGCGTGGGCGATGTGAACCAGCTCGCTGGCGGCATCGGCAAGGCGCTCGTGTGTGCGGCGGCGGGCATGATCGTCGCGGTGCCGGCGCTGATGTTCCATCGCCATTTCCGCGCGCGCATCGATGGCTACATCGTGCAGATGGAACACGAGGCGATCGCGCTGATGGATGTCATCGACCCGCGCAACCGCCGCGGCGCGCAGGTGCAGGCACCGGTGCAGGGCTGACGCATGCGCATCCGCGACCGCCGCGCCGAGGACAATCCCGAACTCAACCTCGTGCCGCTCATCGACGTGATCCTGGTGCTGATCATCTTCTTCGTGATCACCACCACCTTCGACGCGCGCTCGGTGCTGAAACTCGAACTGCCGCAGGCGACCGGCGAGCGCAACGATGCGCAGGACGGCACGTTGAGCCTGCTGATCAACGCCGATGGCCGTTATTTCGTCGACGACCGCGAAGCGCTGCGCACCGATGTCGAATCGCTCAAACGCACGATCGCCGAAGTCGCGGGCGACGACCGCGAACGCACCGTGCTGCTGCGCGCCGACGCGCGCACCCCGTGGCAGGCCGTCGTGACCGCCTACGACGCGCTGGGCCAGCTCGGTTTCAAGCGCATCGCGAATGCGACCGCGCCGCAGACGGCCGCAGTGCCATCTGCCGCCACGCAAGAGGAATGACATGAGTACTGCTGTGGACCAGGCGCAGGATGACGCGCCGACGCCGGGACCCGCGCGCGCCGATCGCGCGTGGCCGGTCTACCGCAGGCTGCTGAAGTTCGCCACCGACTATCGCGGCCTGTTGTCGGTCGCGCTGATCGGCATGCTGATCGAGGCGGCCGCGGGCGGTGCCTTCACCAAGATGATGGAACCGATCATCGACGAGACCTTCGTCGGCGAAAACTCCGGCGTGAACCTGTGGTTGCCGGCCGCGATCATCGGCCTGTTCGTGATGCGCGGCATCGCCGGTTATCTGGCCGACTACAACATGGCCAAGGCCGGCCGCGGCATCGCCCGCGATCTGCGCGTGCTGGTGCTGGGCAAGTATCTGCGGCTGCCGGGCATGCGTTTCGATGCCGAACCGGTGCCGTCGATGCTGGTGCGTCTGGGCTCGGATTCCGACCAGGTCTCGCAGGCGGCGGTCGACGCGGCCAAGGTGATGATCCAGCAATCGCTGCAGATCATCGCTTCGCTGATCGTGATGCTGTGGACCAGCTGGCAGGTGACGCTGACGATCCTGGTCATCGCGCCGCCGCTGTCGTGGATCATGGGCAAGGTCGCGCGGCGCTATCGCCGCGTCAGCCACAACATCCAGGACAGTTCGGCGCTGCTGCTGCAGGCGGCCGACCAGTCGCTGAGCAACCAGCAGGAAGTGAAGATCTACGGCGCGCAGGCGGCCGAGAACGCGCGCTATCGCGCAGTCGCCGATGTGCACATGCGCCTGAACCTCAAGGTCGAGGCCACGCGTGCGATCTCCTCGGCGGTCGTGCAGCTGATGGGCTCGGTAGGTCTGGCGCTGCTGATCGTCATCGCCGGTTACGAAGCCTCGCAGGGACGTCTGACCGCCGGCGGTTTCGTCGCGTTGATGATCGCGATGATGGCGATCATTCCCGCGCTCAAGCAGCTGACCAACGTGCAGAACATGCTGCAGCGGGGTGTGGCCTCGGCCGAGCGCCTGTTCGAGATTCTGGATGCCGACGACGAGCGCGACACCGGTTCGCGACCGCTGGCGCGTGCGCGCGGCGAGCTCGAGTTCCGCAACGTCGGCGCGCGCTATCCGGGCCAGAATGCGCCGGCGCTGGAGGGCGTCAGTTTCACCGCGAAGCCGGGCACGGTGACCGCGATCGTCGGTCGCTCGGGCAGCGGCAAATCGACGCTGATCAAATTGATTCCGCGTTTCTACGCGCAGGCCGAAGGCGAAATCCTGCTCGACGGCCATCCGATCGACGACTACAAGCTGTCCGACGTGCGCCGGCAGATCGCGCTGGTCGGCCAGCAGGTGATGCTGTTCGACGACACCGTGGCCGCGAACATCGCCTATGGCGAGATGGCCGGCGTGTCGCCCGAAGCGCTGGATGCGGCGATCCGCGGCGCGAATGCGATGGAGTTCATCGAGAAGCTGCCCAAGCAACTCGAAAGCGGCATCGGCAGTCGCGGTGGTCGCCTGTCGGGCGGTCAGCGCCAGCGTCTGGCGATCGCCCGCGCCATGCTCAAGGACGCGCCGATCCTGATCCTCGACGAAGCCACTGCCGCACTCGATACCGAATCCGAACGTCTGGTGCAGGACGCACTCGAACATCTGATGCCGGACCGCACGACGCTGGTCATCGCGCATCGTTTGTCGACGATCGAACACGCCGACCAGGTGCTGGTGCTCGACCACGGCCGGCTCGTCGAGCACGGCACGCACCAGCAGCTGCTCGAACGCGACGGTCTGTACGCGCGCCTGCATCGCATGCAGTTCCGCGAGGGCGACGCTGGATGAAAGCGCCGCGGTACTGGTTCGACGGCAGCCGTCCGCCGCTGCATGCGCGCGCGCTCGCCCGGGTCTACGGCGCGGCGTCGCAACTGCGGCTGAAGTTCGTGCGGCCGCGCAAGGTGTCCAAGCCCGTGCTGGTGATCGGCAACCTGATCGCCGGCGGCAGCGGCAAGACCCCGCTGACGATCGCGATCGTCGCGCGTCTGCAGGCCGCGGGCTGGACGCCGGGCGTGGCGAGCCGCGGGTATGGCCGCGACGACGCCGGCACGCCGCGCTGGGTGGAGAAGGTCACCGATCCGAAGCTGGCCGGCGACGAGCCCGTACTGATCGCCGCGCGCACCGGCGCGAAGGTGCGCGTGGACGCCGATCGCGTCGCGGCTGCCAAGGCCTTGATCGCCGCCGGCTGCGACATCGTGGTCTGTGACGACGGCCTGCAGCATTACCGGTTGCGCCGCGATGTCGAGATCGAAGTGATCGACGGGCTGCGTCGCTACGGCAACGGCCTGCTGATTCCGGCCGGTCCGATGCGGGAACTGGCGACGCGCAGCGCCGATGTCGATTTCCGCGTGCTCAATACCGGCAGCGCGACCGATGTCGAAGCCGGATTCGGTGAATGGCCGATGCGGCTGGACACCGGGCAGGCGTTGCCCCTGGTCGGCGGTCGTGCGCTGCCGCTGTCGCGCTTCTCGGGCCAGCGCGTGCATGCGGTCGCCGGCATCGGCGATCCCGAACGTTTCTTCGCGACGTTGCGTAGCCATGGCATCGCAATCGTCCCGCACGCCTTCGCCGACCATCACCGTTACACCGCCGAGGACCTGCGCTTCGGCAGCGATCTGCCGGTGCTGATGACCGAGAAGGACGCGGTGAAGTGCATGCGTTTCGCGGGAGAGCGGCATTACAGCGTGCCGGTGTCCGGGCAGTTGCCGGAGGCGTTCTGGATCGCATTGCTGGACCGGTTGGCGAAGCTGCAGTAAGCGCGCAGCGCCGTTCCGGGGGCCTGGAAGGTCGGGGCACGGCCTGATCCGCTCCGATCTGTGACAATTCCCGGATGCGCACATCCTCCGGTTTCGTCGTCGCCATTCCCGCCCGCTATGCCTCCACCCGTCTGCCGGGCAAGCCGCTGCAGCCACTTGGCGGCGAGCCGCTGGTGCTGCACGTCGCGCGTCGCGCGCTGGCGGCCGGGGCGGACGAGGTCTGGGTGGCGACCGATGACGCGCGGGTCCGCGACGCACTCGCAGGCACGCCGGTGCAGGTCGCGATGACGTCGCCGGACCATCCGTCCGGTACCGACCGCCTTGCCGAATGCGCCACGATCGCAGGCTGGAACGACGCGCGCATCGTGGTGAATCTGCAGGGCGACGAACCGTTCGCGCCGGTGTCCGGCATCCGGGCGGTCGCCGATCTTGCGGCGGGTCGCGGTGTCGATCTCGCAACGCTCTGCGCACCGGTCGATGACGTCGAAACCCTGCTCGATCCCAACGCGGTCAAGGTCGTGCGTGGCGCGGATGGCGATGCGCTGTACTTCAGTCGCGCACCGGTGCCGTGGCCGCGCGACGCATTCGCGCGCAGTCGCGAGGTCATGCCGGACGGCGCATGGTGGCGGCACATCGGGATCTACGGTTACAGCGTCGGATTCCTGAAGCGGTTCGCGGCGATGCCGCCGGGCGGCCTGGAACAGATCGAGATGCTCGAGCAGTTGCGCGTACTGGAAGCGGGACATCGGGTCGCCGTCGGCATCACCCCGGATCCGTTTCCACCCGGAGTCGACACACCTGAAGACCTGGCACGTGCCGAGGCGCGACTGGCCGCGTCTCCATGATCCGCCTGCTGGTGGTCTGCCTGGGCAACATCTGCCGCTCGCCAATGGCCGAGGGCGCGCTCCGCGCCCGGATCGACGAGGCCGGTCTGGCCCACGCCATCGACGTCGACTCCTGCGGAACAGGCGACTGGCATGCCGGCGATCCGCCGGACCCGCGTGCGATCCGCAGCGCCGCGCATCATGGCGTCGACATCTCCGGACTGCGCGCCCGCATGCTGGCACCCGCCGACTACCGGGATTTCGACGTCCTGCTGTGCGCCGATGCCAGCACCCTGGGCATCGTGCGCGGGCGTCGTCCGGACGATGCCCGCGCCGAAGTGGTGCTGCTGCTCGACTGGGCGGGGCAGGGCGACGGTGATGTGCCGGACCCCTACACCGGAGACGCCGCCGGCTTCGAGCCGGTCTGGCAACTGGTCGACGGGGCTGCCCGGGCCATCGTCGCGCGGCAACGACGCCGGGCGCCGGGCGTTCGCGCATAATCCGGCCATGACCGACGCCGTGACCGCGCCCGAGTTTCCGGACAGCCTGGAGTGGCTGAACCTGTCCGACCCGCTGCGGATGTCGCAGTTGCGGGGCAAGGTGTGCGCGCTGGCGTTCGTCAATCTCGCGTCCGCGTGGTCGCAGCAGCGGCTGGCCGATCTGGGCCACCTGCGTGCGCGCCACCGCGAACGGCTCAATGTGGTGGCCGTGCACGTGCCGCGGTTCGATGCCGAACGCGAAGCGCGGCGCGCTACGCGTCGCATGCACCGTCAGCACGTCGAGTTTCCGGTGGCGCACGATCCGGACTGGACCTTGTGGCAGCACTACGGGATCGAGGCCTGGCCTACGGTGGTGCTGATAGATGGCGAGGGCCGGGTACGCGAACGCATCATCGGCGAGGGCGGTATCCGCGAGCTGGATGCGCGGGTCAGCGCACTGGCAGGCGAACTCACGCCGCAGGCCACCAATGGCGACCCCATCCGCATGCGGCGGAGCGGCGAGCCGCCGTTGCCGCTGCGGTTTCCGGTCGGCCTGGCGTTGTCGGGCAACTTTCTCTACGTCGCCGACAGCGGCCACCACCGCGTGCTCGAATGCGATACCAGCGGTCGCATCCTGCGGCAGTTCGGCAGCGGCAGTCCCGGCTTCATCGACGGGCCGATGGAACTGGCCGCACTGACGCGCCCGCAGGGCATCCACGTCGAGCGCGACGTGCTGTACATCGCCGATACCGGCAACCATGCCGTGCGCCGCGTCGAACTGCGCAGCGGTGACATCTCCACGCTCTGCGGCGCCGGGCGCCCCGGGATCACCGTGGAGGGCGGGCTGGGCGATCCGCGTGCCATCGCACTCGACCAGCCGCGCGACGTCGTGCTGGCCGGTGACAAGCTGTTCATCGCCTGTGCGGGCGACAACCGCGTGTGGCGTCTGGATCTGGGGCGCTCGCTGATCGAACCGCTGGCGGGGAACGGCAAGCTGGCCGTGATGGACGGCAACGGGGCGATCGCCTCGTTCGCCGAGCCGGTGTCGCTGGCCTGCGTGCAGCAGACGCTCTACGTCTGCGACGCGGCAGGTTCCGCCATCCGCAGCGTGCACACACGGACCGGTGCGGTGTCGACGCTGGTGGGCCAGGACCCGTGGCAGTTCGGTCGGGTCGACGGCCCGCGCACCGACGCACGTCTGCAGCATCCGCAGGCGATCGCACTCGAGGCCGACGCGCCCGTGCTGTGGATTGCCGATGCCGGCAACGACAGCCTGCGCCGGCTGCGTCTGGGTGGTGGCGAACTGACGACCTACGACCTGCCGCAGCGCCTGCATGGCCCGGGCGGCATGGTGGTGGGCAACGATGCGGTCTGGATCGCGGACACCGACGCGCATGCGGTGTTGCGCCTGGATCCGGTCACCGGCGCCCTGCGCCACGTGCCGATAGGCGAATGACCGGGCCGCGCAACAGAAGCGGCGGCGGGGTGGTGTTCGACGGCAAGGCGTTCGTCGCTGGACTCAGCACCGCACCGGGCGTCTACCGCATGTATGCGGCGGACGACACCGTGCTGTACGTGGGCAAGGCCGCGGACCTGCGCAAGCGCGTGGCGAGCTACTTCAACGCCTCGCCCAAGGTCACGCGGACGATGGCGATGATCGCGCAGATCGCGCGCATGGAAACCACGGTCACGCGCAGCGAGGCCGAAGCGCTGCTGCTCGAAAACCAGCTCATCAAATCGCTCAAGCCGCGCTACAACGTCTCCCTGCGCGACGACAAGAGTTATCCGTATGTGCTCGTGACCAGCGACGACTGGCCGCGCATCGCCGTGCATCGCGGGCCACGCAACGTGCCCGGCCGTTACTTCGGTCCGTATCCGGGCGTGACCGCGGTGCGCGAGACGCTGAACCTGATGCAGAAGCTGTTCAAGCTGCGCAACTGCGAGGACAGCGTGTTCCGCAACCGCTCGCGGCCGTGCCTGCAGCACCAGATCGGCCGCTGCACCGCGCCCTGTGTCGGCATGATCTCGGCGCAGGACTACGGCGATGCCGTGCGCCGCGCGTCGCTGTTCCTCGACGGACGTAGCGACGAGCTCACGCAGGAAGTCACGCGCGACATGGAAGCGGCGGCCGAGAAGCTCGACTTCGAAGACGCTGCGCGCCTGCGCGATCTGCTCGGCAACATGCGCAGCATGCAGGCGCGCCAGTACGTCGACGGCAAGGTCGCCGAACTCGACGTGCTCGCTTGCGCGATGCAGGGCAGCCAGGCCTGCGTGCTGCTGCTGGCGTTCCGCGACGGCCGCAATCTGGGCACGCGGGCGTTCCATCCGCGTACCAACGGCAGCGACGATCCGGCCGAAGTGCTGGCCGCGTTCGTCTCCCAGCATTACGCCGAGCAGACGCCGCCGCGCGAGATCGTGCTCGACCGTGCGATCGAGGACGTGCCGCTTCTGGAGCAGGCCTTCAGCGAATCCACTGGCCGCCGCGTGCAGATCAAGACCAGCGTGCGCGGTGATCGCGCGCGCTACGTGGATCTCGCGCGCCGCAACGCCGAGATCTCGCTGGCGACCGAAATGAGCAGCCAGGCTGCGCAGAACGCGCGCGCCGAATCGCTGCGCGAGATGCTCGGTCTCGCATCGCTCGCGCAGCGCATCGAGTGTTTCGACATCAGCCACACCATGGGTGAGGCGACGGTCGCCTCGTGCGTCGTGTTCGACGCTGCCGGGCCGGTGCGTGGTCAATACCGGCGCTACAACATCGCCGGCATCGAGCCGGGCGACGATTACGCGGCGATGCACCAGGCGCTGACCCGACGCTTCCGCAAGGCCGCCGATGCGCGGGCTGCCGAGGTCGCTGCGGTGGAGGCGGGCACTGATGTGCCGGCTGCGGCGGAGAGCGCCGGCATCCTGCCCGATGTGCTGCTGATCGACGGCGGCACCGGCCAGGTCGCGCAGGCGCGCGCGGTGCTCGACACGCTCGGCATCACCGGCATCTGTCTGGTCGGCGTGGCCAAGGGCGAGGCGCGCAAGCCCGGCGACGAGACCCTGCTGCTGCCGGACGGGCGCGCGCTGAAGCCCGGCGCGGCGTCGCCCGGGCTGCAGCTTGTCCAGCAGGTGCGCGACGAAGCGCATCGTTTTGCGATCACCGGTCATCGTGGACGCCGCCAGAAGGCGCGCACCACCAGCCGGCTCGAGGACATTCCCGGCATCGGCCCCCGCCGCCGCGCCAGCCTGCTGAAGCATTTCGGCGGTCTGGGCGGGCTCAAGGCGGCCGGCGCCGAGCAGATCGCCCAGGTCGAAGGTGTCAACGCGGCGCTCGCGCAACGCATCTATGCGACCCTACACGGGCTCGACCCCGGCCCAGGCGCCGGACACGACTGAATCCCCCACAGGCGTCCGATGAAATTCACGATTCCCACCTGGATCACGCTGATGCGGATCATGCTGATCCCGGTGCTGGTGCTGGTGTTCTATTTGCCGTTCCAGTGGACCAACTTCGCCACCGCGATCGTGTTCGCGTTCGCGTCGATCACCGACTGGCTCGATGGCTGGATCGCGCGCAAGTACCACCAGTACTCCGCATTCGGCGCATTCCTCGATCCGGTGGCCGACAAGCTGATGGTCGCCGTCGCGCTGTTCCTGATCGTGCAGGGCCACCCGACGCCGTGGATGGCGTTCTGGGCGGCGGTGATCGTGGGTCGCGAGATCGCGGTGTCCGCGCTGCGCGAATGGATGGCCGAACTCGGTCAGCGTGCGACGGTGCGCGTCGCGGCGATCGGCAAGATCAAGACGATCGCGCAGATGGTCGCGCTGCTGTGCCTGCTGTACTCGGTGACGCCCGACCAGCCGCCGCGTCCGCTGCCGTGGCTGGGCCGCGAGATCTTCATCATCGGCGACTGGCTGCTGGCGATCGCGGCGATCCTGACGTTGTGGTCGGGCCTGCTGTATCTGCGTGCCGCATGGCCGATCATGCGTGCTGCGGAAAAGAACAAGTATTGACACCCCGGCGGCGATGGGTAGAATTTCGCCTCCCAAGCGGGAATAGCTCAGTTGGTAGAGCGCAACCTTGCCAAGGTTGAGGTCGAGGGTTCGAGCCCCTTTTCCCGCTCCAGTTTCGAAGACGAGGCCCCGGGTTGTACGCGGGGTTTCGTTTTGTCGACAGGACCCAAAGTCCTGCACGGCGTCACCGGCCTGGTGGCAGAGTGGTTATGCAGCGGATTGCAAATCCGTGTACGCCGGTTCGATTCCGACCCAGGCCTCCAGCCGGCGCACCACTCGGGTCGCAGGCGGGTTACAATACGGTTCCAAGCGGGAATAGCTCAGTTGGTAGAGCGCAACCTTGCCAAGGTTGAGGTCGAGGGTTCGAGCCCCTTTTCCCGCTCCAGTTCGAAAAGCCCTGCAGACGCGGGGCTTTTTCGTATCTGGCGTCACGCAGGACGCGCGACGGTTCCAATCGACCGCGCGCTGGGGCACGCTGTCGACCGCCTGCCCGGATGGCGAAACTGGTAGACGCACCGGACTTAAAATCCGTTGGCCGCAAGGTCGTGCCGGTTCGATTCCGGCTCCGGGCACCATCGTCGGCCGCTGCGTTCGCGGATCGACGTCGCAGTTCTCTTCATTCCCCCAGGGCTCGGTGTTTGTGTTCACGGGCGTGTGCGCGTGGCCGGTCCAGGGTGCGCGCACGGTAGACGACAGGCTGGGCGGTGGGAGAGGCGGGCGCCGGCACGATGATTTCGAGACTCCGGAACAATTTCCAACTGGCCATCATCACCATGCTGGGGTCGGTGACTGCGGTCGTGCTCGGCGGTTTTCTGGCGTGGCGACTTGCACGCGGCGACTGGGGCGTCGCGGCGCTGGACGCGGCGGTGGTCGTCACGATGGTCGCGATCGTGCGGCTGGCATGGCGGGAGGGGCGCACCGAACGCGCAGGCGCGTGGATGGTGGTCTTCAATTCCGGCTTCGCGATTCTCGCGTGCCTGACCCTCGGTTCCGCTGCGAGCGGTTGGGTCTACGTCGCGCTGATGACCAGCTTCTATCTCGCGCCACTGCGCGTGGCGGGCTGGAGCGGGGCGATCCTGCTGTTGGCCGCCTCGGCAACCCTGCTGTGGCGGGATGTCGGACCGGATCACCTCGGCACCCTGGTGACCTGGTCGCTGGTGTACGGGTTCTCGCTGGTGTTCGCACGGCGCCTGCGCGCGCACAGCGACTCGCTGGAGCTGCTGGCGAGTGTCGACCCGCTGACGCGCATTCCCAACCGCGGCATGCTCGAAGCCGATCTGCGCCATGCGATCGCGACCGGCCAGGATGCGCGCGCGGGATTGCTGGTGCTCGACATCGACCGCTTCAAGGCCGTCAACGACACCTTCGGCCACGCGGCCGGCGATGCGGTGCTGATCGATCTTGCGGCATTGCTGCGCGAGGAACTGCGGCAGGGCGATGCCGTCTATCGCTTCGGCGGCGAGGAGTTCGTCATGCTGCTGCAGGTGCGCTCGGAGCAGGCGCTGGCGCGTGCGGCCGAACGCGTTCGCGATGTGGTGGCGTCCAGGCTGGTCGGTCCCGGTGGCGCGATCACGGTGGCGGTGGGCGGCGCGATGCTGTCGGCCGAGAGCGACTGGCAGGACTGGTTCGCACGCGCAGACGCGTCGCTGTATCAGGCCAAGCGTGCGGGCGGCAACCGGATCCACATTGCCGAACCGCTCTGAGGCGTCCGGATCAGCCGGGTCCGGCGTGCTGTGCAACGCCGGTGGCGTCGCTGTCCCAGCCTGGCGCCAAAGGGCGGGTGCGTGCCGCGCGGACGCGGCGCACGGCGACCAGCCTGCGCCGCCACCGCAGCAGGGCACCGACGATCGACAGCATCGCCAAGGCGGCGGCGACACCCACGACCCACGGTGCCAGTGCCGCGAGTGGCGACAGGATCGAGCCGTCGGTGTTGCGCAGCGCGAGCGCGAACACGACGCCCGTGATCAGGATGTAGGTCGGCGCGACGAGGGCACGCCAGATCGTCCGCGGCGAGATCATGAGGCTGCAGGTCCCGTGTCGACCGGCGCCGGCCCGACGACCGGCGCCGCATCGGGCTGGCCGCGCATCGTCCGGAAGTGCGAGGCGGCCGTCGTCCGCGCGACGTCCCAGTCGATCGCACGTGGCACCTGTTCCCACTGCGCGCGCAGCACCGGTTCGAGCTCATGCCAGTCCGCGTCCGGCTGGTCGGCATGGACGGCCCGTGTCATCTCGGCAAGGACCACCGGGTTGTAGGGAGGTTGCGACATGGACGTTCGGGGCACGGGTGGGGTTCGGTTCGACAGTAGGCAGCACCCCGCCAAACCCCCGTGAAGCGGACGGGTGCGCAACGGAACATTCAGTTTCGGGTGGCCCCGTGACAGTTCGCTACCTACCATGCGTACAACGCACAGCGCAGGCCCGACCGGTCTGCAGCTGGATTTCACCGCCGTCCGGGGAGGATGGCGTGCCCGGCACGAGTGCGGGCGGTCTCGCAAAGGAACCCGATGCTCCGCTATCTCACATTCGCAGTCGTCGTCGTCATGGCGCTGCTCTCGATCGTCATGGCCTTGCTGCACCAGTCGATGGGCTGGGCGATCGCCGCGGTGCCGTTGCTGGCGCTGTCGGTGCTGGGGACCGTCGATCTGTTCCAGACGCGCGCGACGCTGCGCCGCAGCTATCCGCTGACCGCGCACTTCCGCTACGGGCTCGAAGCGTTCCGTCCCGAGATCCGCCAGTACTTCATCGAGGATGACCAGGACGAGGTCCCGTTCTCGCGGCAGCAGCGTGCGCTGGTCTACCAGCGTGCGAAGAACGTCAGCGATGTGGTGCCGTTCGGCAGCGAGCTGCCGATGTACGGCACGCAATACGAGTGGATCAACCATTCGCTGGTGCCTGCGCATGCCGCGTCGCACGACTTCCGTGTCCCGATCGGCGACGAGCGGGCGCAGCCGTACACCGCCAGCGTGTTCAACATTTCGGCAATGAGTTTCGGTTCACTGTCGGCCAACGCGGTGCGCGCGCTGAACCTCGGCGCGAAGCGCGGCAATTTCTTCCATGACACCGGTGAGGGCGCGATCTCGGATTACCACCGCGAGCATGGTGGCGATCTGGTCTGGGAGATCGGCTCTGGCTACTTCGGCTGCCGGGATGCCAAGGGGCGCTTTGACGAAGACCTGTTCGCGCGGCATGCGGCCGAGCCGCAGGTGCGCATGGTCGAACTGAAGCTCTCGCAGGGTGCCAAGCCCGGCCATGGCGGCATGCTGCCCGGTGCCAAGGTCACCCCGGAGATCGCCCGCACGCGCGGCATTCCGGTCGGGCAGGATTGCGAGTCACCCGCCGCGCACACGACGTTCTCCACGCCGCTCGGCCTGCTGGAATTCGTCGACCGCATGCGTACGCTGTCGGGCGGAAAGCCGGCGGGCTTCAAGCTGGCGATCGGACATCCCTGGGAATGGTTCGGCATTGCGCGCGCCATGCTCGACAGCGGCATCCTGCCCGACTTTATCGTCGTCGACGGCGCGGAAGGCGGCACGGGCGCAGCGCCGTCGGAGTTCATCAACCACGTCGGCCTGCCGCTGCAGGAAGCGTTGATGCTGGTGCACAACACGCTGGTGGGCATCGGTCTGCGCGACCGCATCCGCGTGGGTGCCGCCGGCAAGATCACCAGTGGTTTCGACATCGCGCGCACGCTGGCGATGGGCGCGGACTGGTGCAATGCAGGCCGCGGCTTCATGTTCTCGTTGGGCTGCATCCAGTCACGCACGTGCCACACCGATCATTGCCCGACCGGCGTCGCCACGCAGGATCCGGCGCGCTGGCGCCTGCTCGACGTGCCGGACAAGGCCAACCGCGTGTTCCACTTCCACCAGAACACGCTCAAGGCGCTGCGCGACATGATCGGCGCGGCGGGGCTGGAACATCCGATGCAGATCGGACCCGAACACATCCTGCGCCGCGTCTCGCCGACGGAGGTGCGTTCGCTCGCGGCGCTGTACCGCTTCCTCGAGCCGGGCGAGCTGCTCACCGGCGTGCCCGAGCACGCGGTGTTCAAGACCTTCTGGCCGAGCGCGCGCGCCGACAGCTTTGCGCCGCCTGCACGCGCATCGGCGATGCACGTCGCCAAGCAGACCCACTGACGCGTCGGCGGCGCGTGCGGCTCAGTCGAGCAGCGCGAGCAGGCGCTCAGTCGGACGACCGATGACCGCGCGTTCCCCGCGGATCAGGATCGGGCGTTCGATCAGCGCCGGGTGCGCGGCCATGGCGGCCACGATTGCGTCGTCATCGGTGGCCGCATCATCGAGGCCGAGCGTGCGGTAAGCGTCTTCGCCGGTGCGCAGCAGGGCGCGCGGCGCGATGTCGAGCCGACCCAGCAGCGTGCGCAGTGCATCGGCATCCAGCGGCGTGTCGAGATAGCGCACGACATCAGGCTCGATGCCGCGTGTCTGCAGCAGATCGAGCGCGGCGCGCGACTTCGAGCAGCGCGGGTTGTGCAGCAGGGTCCAGGTGTCGGTCATGTCGGTGGAAGATTCGGAAGGGACGACGCGCTGCCGTGGCGGGCGACGACGGCCGTCGCGGTGACGTCAGCGGTGGTATTGGCGACGGTGGCGAAGGCGTCGGGCAGGGTGTCGACGGCGAGCAGCACACCCAGTGGCTCGACCGGCAGGCCCATCGCCTGCGTCACCGGCAGGTTGTTGGTCATGAAGCTCACCTGGCCCGGCAGGCCGACCGAGCCCATGCTGATGACGATGCTCAGGCCGACCGCGACCGCCAGCTGCGCTGGCCCCAGGGCGGCGCCGTACATCCAGGCGATGAACACCACGACGCTCAGATACTGCGTGGGGCTGGCGATGCGGAACAGCGACACCGCCATCGGCAGCACCAGCGAGGTCACCGCCAGCGGATAGCCGAGGCGGTTGCGCGCGCTGTCGACCATCACCGGCAACGACGCGAGCGAGGACTGCGTGCTTGCGGCGATCGCCTGCACCGGCAGCAGCGCGGCCGCGAAGCGCGGCAGGCGCTCGCCGGCGACCGTCACGGCGACCACGTACATCAGCATGGTGATCGCCACATACAGCACGCACTGCAGCGCGATGTAGTACCCCAGCGCGGTCAGCACGCCGAGGCCGACATGCGCGCAGACCGCCAACACCAGCGCGAACACGCCGACCGGCGCGGCCCACAGCACCCAGCGCACGACGACGATCATCGCGTCACCGATCGTGCGCACCAGGTCGAGCATCCGCATCCGGCGTTCGGGTTCGAGCCGGGTCAGCGCGAAGCCGAAGAACATCGAGAACACGACCAGCGGCAGCATCGCGCTGGCGGCAGCCGCGGCGATCGCATTGCTCGGAATCACGCTGGTGATCCACAGGCCGAAGCTCGGCGCCTGCGGCAGGACCTCGGGCGCCTGGATCGCGGCGCGGAACGCGGCGACCAGCGCGTCATCGCGCGGTACCAGCGACAGCAGCGCCGGTGCGGCGATCGCGGCGAAGGTGCCGCAGACCGCCAGCAGCACCGCGAACGTCGCCATCGCCATGCGTGCATTGCGACCTGATGCGGCCGCATCGGCCGCGCCGTTGATGCCGACCACGACCAGTGCCGCGACCAGCGGCACGACGGTCATCTGCAGCGCGTTGAGCCAGAGCTTGCCGATCGGTTGCGCGAACTCGGCGACGCGCAGGGCGGTATCGGCATTCCAGGCCGCGAGCGAGAGACCGACCACCGCGCCGGCCAGCAACGCCAGCAGCACGCGGACCGAGGCGGGAAGGGTGCGACGTGCGGGAACAGCTTCGGTCATGGCGCGCGGCCGGTTCGACGGACCGCAGCAGCATGCCATGCGGCGCGATGGCCGCGCGGTCGCCGGTGCATCAGGCGACCGCGCCCAGATCGAGCGCGAGCGTGTCGCGGTGGCCGTCGACGAAACCCGCGCGCAGGTACAGCGCTTTCGCGCGCGGATTGTGGTGATGCACTTCCAGACGCAGCACGGGGACGCCCCAGACGCGCGCCTGCGTGCTGGCGATCTCGAGCGCCTGCGCGCCGAGTCCACGACCGCGCGCGGCCGGCGCGATGTAGAGCTCGTCGAGCAGGGCGTGGTGACCGCCCTGTTCGAGGCTGAAGCCGCGGGTCAGGGCGAGGTATCCGTCAGTCCCGTCGGCACCGAGCAGCAGAAACGCGCCGCAGCCGGGGTCGGACAGCAGCGCCGACACCGCGCGCGGCGTGGCGACATCCTCGAAGTGCAGGCGGTCCTCGATGTAGAAGGCCCGCATCATGTCGAGTACTGCGGGCAGGTCGTCCAGCGTGGCGATGCGGGAAACCAGTTCTGTCGTCGCGCTCATGGTGCGAGTGCCGGCAGCTGCCAGGCGGCTTGCAGGCGCGCGTACTCCGCTTCGGGCAGCAGCACGAACCGCGGCGTGCGCGCCGGGTCCAGCCAGCCCAGCAGCGTCTCCATGGCCGCATCGCCCATCGCCGTGCAGCCGGCCGTGGTCTCGTCAGGCCGGCGCAGCAGGTGCGCGAAGATGCAGCTGCCGCGACCGGCTTCGCCCTGCGCGTTGTGTGCGATGACGAAGCCCTGGCGGTAGCGCACGTCGCCGTCGTTGTGCAGATCGAGGCGCATGCGCTCGCTCGAGCCTTCCACCGCGGCCGCGCCGACATCCTTCTCGTCGACGATGCGGTTGTAGAGCGGCGAGGCCGGCACGTCGATGCAGGAGTGCGAGGCCTGCATCGGCAGGTAGGGCAGAGCGCCGATACCGGTGGGGGCGTAGCCGAAGGCCTCGCCGATCGCGAACACGCCGGCCGGTGCGCGGCCGTCCCCTTCGTGCTTCTGTGGCTTGCCCGTCTGCGCCGGATGCACGCCCAGTCCCCAGGCACTGCCGCTGCGGCCGAGCATCACCGGCTCCACCGTACCGACGCTGCGCCAGCCCCCATCGTCATCGCGCTCGAACCGCTGCATGCGGGCCTGTGTCGCGTCCCAGTCCGCGGGTGTCACCACGACGAGCTGGTGGGCGCCTGCGAGTGGCGCCGGCCCGGGTCTAGAGGCACCGCTGCAGGCGGCGAGCATCAGGCAGGTCATCAGCAGAGGCGCCAGGCAGGCGCGGACTCGTGGGCGTGGCATGGGACAGGTCTCGTGGTTCATGGATCGAGCAGGCGCCGCATCCGCGCCTGGTGGTCGACGAGCGATGCGTGCCGGCCCGGCAGTGCGCACAGGTGGACCACGACGACGTCGAGCAACTGCTGCAGCGTGGCCTGGTACAGCAGCATCGCGACGTGCGGCTGCGCGTCGTGCGCCGAGACCAGCAGCGGATGGTCGGCGCGTGCGCGCAGGGGATTGCTGGAGTGGCGCGTCGCCGACAGCACGCGTGCATTGCGTTCATGCGCAAGCCTGGCGAGCTGCAGCAACGCCGGTTGCTGGCCCTGCTCGGAGAACAGCGCCAGTACATCGCCTTCGCCGAGCGTGGCCACCTGCGCGGCGGCCAGTGCGGGGTCGGGGTGGTAGGCCGCGGCGACGCCGAGCAGGGACAGCCGCAGTGCGAATGCGCGTGCGGCCAGATTGTCTTCACCCGAGCCGACCACCACCACGCGGCCTGCCGCGTGCAGCAGGACCGCGATCGTCCGCAAGGCGGCATCGGGGTTGATCGAGCGTGTCGCCGCGTCAGCCTGGGTCTTGGCCTGCCAGAGCGCGTCCGCAATCGTTGGCGCCTGCGCCGGCGCCTCCAGGGCGACCGCGTCGGGTTCGCGTGCACGGGCCACGGATTCGCCGATCGAGAATTTGAGATCCGGATATCCGCGGAAGCCGAGCTTCTGGCTGAACTTCACCACGCTCGACTGGCTGATGCCGAGCGCGCCGGCGAGCTGCTGCGACGAGTAATCGCGCAGCAGGTGCGCGTTCTCGAGCACGAAATCACCGATCCTGCGCTCGATCGCGGACAGGCGATCGCGCTCGGCCCGGATCTTCAGCAGGGGTGACGCAGCATCCACTCAGATGGCGATCGGCTGCAGATCGCGCACACCCAGAATGCCGAGGCCGGGCGCATCGCCGATCGAGATCTCGGCCTCGTCGAACGACACGCCGCCCTCCACAGGGTTCCATGCACACAGCGACGGGCCATCGAGGTCGATCTTGGTGATGATGTCGGCCTTGGCCACCGCAAGATGCGCTGCGGCCGCCACGCTGATGCTGCTCTCGATCATGCAGCCGATCATGCAGTCCACGCCGTGCAGGCCGGCGATGTCGGCGAGCTTGATCGCGTTCGACAGGCCGCCGGTCTTCATCAGCTTGATGTTGACGATGTCGGCGGCGCGCATGCGGATCAGCTCGATCAGCTCGACCGGACCGAACACGCTTTCATCGGCCATCACCGGCACGTGTACCCGGTCGGTCACATACTTCAGCCCGGCCAGGTCGTGGGCCTTGACCGGCTGCTCGAGCAGTTCGGGCGCGATGCCGGCGTCCTCGAGCTGACGCATCGCGTACACCGCCTGCTTCGCCGTCCAGCCCTGATTCGCGTCGAGCCGCAGCAGTGCGCGGCCGTCGACGGCCGCGTGGATCGCCCGGATGCGCTCCAGGTCGACGCCCATGTCCTTGCCGATCTTGATCTTCAGCGAGCCGTAGCCGCGCTCCACTGCCGAGATCGCATCGGCGACCATCTTGTCGATGTAGTCGACGCTGATCGTGATGTCGGTACTGATGACCGGGTCGCCACCGCCGAGGATGCGATACAGCGGTGCGCCGTGCAGTTGCGCGAACAGGTCGTAGAGCGCGATCTCGACCGCGGCCTTCGCGCTGGTGTTGCGTTCCAGAGCGGTCTGCACCAGACGGGTCAGCGCGTTGAGGTCGGCGATCTCGCGTCCGATCAACCGTGGCGCGATGACCGTGGAGATGGCCGAGACGATGGCCCCGTGCGTGTCGCCGGTGATGACGGCTGTGGGGGCGGCTTCGCCGTAACCGGTGTGGCCACTGTCGGTGTGGATGGAGACCACGATGTCTTCGACGTTCTCCACGGTGCGCAGCGCGGTCTTGAACGGCGTCTTCAGAGGCACGCGCAGCATGCCCAGCCGGATATCGGTGATCTTCATCGGGGTGTCCGGTCGGGCGCGCGCATCAGCGCACGCGCTGGATGCTGGTGATGCGGTCGATGGTGGTGCCGTCTTCGCCCGACAGCATCGGCGTGACCGGCGTGACCACGACGCCATTGAGCGGAATGCGCGCGATGGTGCCGTCGGCGTCGCGCACGCTCATGCCGGCGGTGTCGTGGATGACCCAGGGCTCGCCGTCGACGTGGCCGATGACCATCATCACGTGCCCGGGAATGAACACCATGTCGCCGACGTCGGCGTCACGCAGCAGTTGCAGCCGCTGCGCATACGGCATGTCGGCCGGCACCTCGATGCGGTTCAACGCGGCACTCGTCGCCTGGGCGCTGGTATTGCGCGGCAGCAGGATGCCGAAGCTGCGGTAGATCTCCGACACGAAACCGCTGCAGTCGCGCGCGTTGTAGGTATGCCCCCAGCCGTAGCGTTCGCCGAGGAATTTGAAGGCCTGGCGGATCAGTGCGGCACGCGTGTAGGGCAGCACGTCGTCGGCGACATCGGCGGACGCCGGCAGCAGCGCCGGCGCGAACGACAGCGCGCCATCGTCGCCGCGTACCGGCAGTTCGACGATGTGACCGAACGCCGGTACCTGGCCGTGCAGGACGCGGGTGGCGTCCCAGTCGGCGCGCGGGACACGCACGCCCATTTCCAACTGGACGTCCGAGACCCCGGGCGCTTCGGGGGTGAACACCGTACGCGCGGTGGCACCCGTGACGACGACACCGTCGGCCGCGCGTGCTGCATAGCTGGCGACGGCGTCGCGCGTGCCGATCGCGATGTGTGCCGCTTGCACCCAGGCGCGATAGCGTTCGCTGACCACGAACAGCCAGTGGCCGTCGCGGCTGGCATGCAGCACCGCGACCGGCGCGCCGGGGAACAGCGCGTCTTCCTGGAAGCGGTCGATATCGGTGTCGCCGGGACGACTGAAGACGCGTGTTGCGGTCGGAAACGCACGCAGGTCGGCGCGACGCGTGACGAGACCGAAACGCGGCGTCACCTGCGCGGGCAGGACGTCGAGCGCGAGTGCCTGCATCCAGGCATCGAGCGTCGCGGCATCGACCGGGCCGTCGACGGTGAAGCGTGGCGCCGTGGGGCGCTTCGAGAGGGATTCGATCCAACCGGCGACAGTGCGCCGGTCGAGGCGATCGGGCAGGGCGAGTGGATCGTGGATCGACGCATCGTCGCGCCGCATCGTCGCGTTCTGCGCATCGATCGCAGTGCCGTCGAGGACCACGGCCTCCGGCGCCTCGAGTCGCGCGATCCAGAAGTCCGGGCTCTGCATCGGCGCAGCGAGGCCGGGAATCGCAGGCGCGGGCGATGCGGCGTGCGTCGCGCCGGGCGCGGGCAGCAACGCGGCCAGGGTCAGCAGCGTGGCCAGCGTGCAGCGGACGGCGAGCGGGGACAGTCGGATCGAGGGCATCGCGGCTCCTGCGGTCGGTGCGCGGGACGGCGCACCGGTCTGCGGTCGAGGGTTCGAGAATATTTGTTTTCTGCCTCAGGACAAGCTGGAATAAATAATTGACACCGATTCATCACGGGTGGTAATCACGTGGTCATGCCCGTCCGGTAAGGGGGCCCTCCGGGGCGGCCGGGTTGCTTTCGATGTCGGCCGCACCGGTGTGACCTGCCGGCTGCGTGCGCCGTGTCGCCACGCCAACTGGGGAGTCTGTTCCGCATGTCCTGTCAGCCCGCTTCGCACCCGCCTGTCCTCCGCCGCCTGAGCGCCGCGCTGCTGCTGGCACTGGCCGCGCCTGCGATCGTCCATGCGCAGACCTCGACCACCGACGAACGCGTCAGCACGCTCGACCAGGTGCAGGTCACCGGCTCGCGCATCGCGCGTACCGAAATCGAGGGCCCGGCGCCGGTCACCGTGATCACTGCCGAGGACATCCAGAAGCAGGGCTTCAGCACCGTCTGGGAATCGCTGGGCACGCTGACCCAGTTCACCGGCAACACGCTCAACGAGTCCGACCAGACCGGTAATTCGCCGAACGGGCAGTTCATGAATCTGCGCGGGCTGGGGCCGGGTTACCAGCTGATCCTGCTCAACGGCCAGCGTCTGGCCGACTATCCGCAGCCCTACGGCTCCAACGGCACCGCGGTGAGCCTGGGCAGCATTCCGGCGGCAGCGATCGAGCGCATCGAAGTGATGAGCGGCGGCGCCTCGGCGATCTACGGATCGGACGCGGTCGCCGGCGTGGTCAACATCATCACCAAGGAGAATTTCAGCGGTGACACGATCCGTCTGCGCGGTGGCACGGCCACGCAGGGCGGTGGCGACACCGGCCTGTTCCAGTGGACCGGCGGGCGCACCGGTGATCGCTGGAGCCTGACCTACGCGTTCGAGCGGCTGGACCGCGAAGAGATCGTCGCCTCGCAGCGCGATCTCACCTATCTGGCGCATCCGCAGTACCGCACCAATCCCGAACGGCCGACCGCATCGATCAGCGGCGTCTACTTCCGCGCCGGCCAGAACTATCTGTGGCGCAACGATGCCGGCGCGCTGTCGCCGTCCTACCAGGCGCTGCTGGACGCCTGCGACGCGACCAATCCGGATTTCGTGCCCTTCCATTCGGCCACGACCGTCGCGGTGCCCAATCGCTGCGGTGCGCTCGGTTACTACGACGCGCGTTCGATCCAGAACGCCTACGGCAAGACCTCGGCCTATGTGTCGGGCAGCTTCGATTTCAGCGATACGGTCACCGGGTACGCACAGTTGCTGGGCAGCGATTCCAACGACAAGAGTTCCAGCCAGACGCACTACTACATCGGCGAAGGCCCGTTCACCGTGCGCGATCCCGTACGTGGTCTCGTCACTGCGCAGCGCATCTTCCTGCCCGGTGAAGTGGGCGGCACCAAGTACATCGAGTACGACGAACGTGCGTGGTCGATCAACGCCGGCCTGCGCGGCACGCTGGCCGACGGCCGCTTCGACTGGGACGTGAGCCTGACCTCGTCGCGCTTCGAGATCACCACCACGCGTCCGCGCTTCCTCACCCGCGCCGTGCGCGATTACTACATGGGTCCGGTGCTGGGCATCGCGCCGGACGGCAACGAGATCCGCGAGTTCTACACCGACCGTCTGTTCGCGCCCGGCTCCGCCGCGCTGTACGACCAGCTCACCACCACGGTGGTCAGCGACGGCGTGTCGAAGTCCGACCAGGCGCAATTCGTCTTCAGTGGTCCGCTGTTCGATCTCCCGGCCGGGCCGCTGCAGATGGCGGCGGTGCTCGAAGCCGCGAAGCAGGAGTACTCGCTGACACCCGATCCCCGCACGACCGTCGATTACACCGGCCCGGACCGCGTCTACAACCTGACCAGCACGCCTGGCGGCGGCCCGCGCGACCGGTTCGCACTGGGCCTCGAATTCCGCGTGCCGGTGTTCGAACGTCTCGAAGCCACGCTCGCCGGCCGTTACGACAAGTACGACGACATCACGTCCGTCGATGACGCGGTGACCTGGCAGGCAGGCCTGGAATGGCGTCCGTTTCGCAACCTGCTGCTGCGTGGCGCGCATGCCACCAGCTTCCGTGCGCCGGATCTGCTGTGGATCTATGCCGGCACCACAGGTTCCAACCCGATCGTCGACGACGAGTACCTGTGCCGGCTCAACGGCATCGCCCCCGAGACGCCCGCCTGCACCGCGGCGTTCAATTACCAGACCTACATGACGCAGTCGTCGAACCCGCTGCTCGAAGAAGAGAAGGGCAAATCGACGACGCTGGGTGTGGTCTGGGACGTGCTGCCGAACCTGTCGGCGAGCGTCGACTGGTACCGCATCGAGCTCGAAGGCCGGGTGCAGACGCTGTCGAACAGCTACTACCTCGAGCAGGAAGCGAATTGCCGGCTCGGACAGGATCGCAATGGCGCTGCGGTCGACACGAATTCGCAGGCCTGCCAGTTCTACGCCGGCGCCGTGCAGCGCGTGGTGTCCGACCTCAATCCAGAAGGTCGCATCACCCGCTTCGCGACGTACCCGATCAATGCCTCGCTGATGCGCACCGAAGGCCTCGACGCCTCGCTGCGCTACGGTCTCGAATTCGGCCGCTGGGGCGATCTGAACCTGCAGGCCGGCTACACCCACGTGCTCGAATTCGAAGTCGCGCAGTTCGGCGACGAAGCGCCGCGCGACGTGCGCAGCACCGTCGAGTACAACAGCCAGCGCAGCCGCGCGAACTGGCGCGCCAGCTGGTCGAACGATGCGTGGAACACCAGCCTCTACGGCTACCGCTACGGCAGCCGGCCGAACTACAACGGCAACGTGTTGCCGGGCCGCACGTCGGGCTACGTGATCTGGAACGCCGACGTCTCGCGTCGCATCACCGACGACGTGACGCTGGGCATCAGCGTGCTCAACCTGCTCGATGAAATGCCGCCGCGCGACGACTCGCATACCGCGTGGCCGTACTTCGCCAGCAGCTACAGCGCGATCGGGCGCCAGGTGTTCGCCAACATCACGTTCGATTTCTGACAGTCGTGCCGACGCGCATCGCGCGCTGGATGTTGATCGGCTGCCTCGCCGTCACGGGGCAGGCGGGCGCGCGCGATGTGCAGGGAGATCCTGCACGGCTCGCGTCGCTGGTCGACGATGCGGTCGCACGCTATGCGCTGCCCGGGATCGCGGTGGGCGTCGTCGTCGATGGCGAGGTGGTGCTGCGCCACACGCGCGGTGAACTGCGCGCAGGGCAGGGCGAGCCGGTCGATGCGGCCACGCTGTTCAAGATCGCCTCCAACAGCAAGGCCATGACCGCGGCGGTGCTGGCCCGCCAGGTCGATGCCGGTCTGCTGCGCTGGGACGATCCGGTGGTGCGACACCTGCCCGATTTCCGCATGGCCGACGACTGGGTCACGCGCGAAATCCAGTTGCGCGATCTGTTGATCCACAACAGCGGGCTCGGCCCGGGCGCCGGCGATCTGATGCTCTGGCCGTCGCCGAACCGCTTCACCCGCGCGGAGGTCATCCACGGCCTGCGTCATCTGCAGCCGCGCTGGAGCTTCCGCTCGCGCTACGCCTACGACAACACGCTTTACATCGTCGCCGGCGAAGTGGCGGCCGCCGTGACCGGCGTGCCGTTCGATGTGCTGGTGCGGCGCGAAGTCTTCGAACCGCTCGGCATGACGCGCTGCCAGGCCGGCAGCTGGTCGCGCGACGCCGTCGGCAATGTCGCCCAGCCGCATGCGCGCATCGACGGACGCAATGTCGTGGTGCGCGCCGATGACGCGACGATTCCCGACGAGCCGATGATGGCCGCTGGCGGACTGCGCTGCAGCCTCGACGACATGCTGCGCTGGGCGCAGGTCTGGCTCGATACCGGGAACGCGCACGCCGAACGCCCGTGGCTGTCGCAGGCGCAACGCGATGCCGCGTGGACGGCGCACATGCCGATGCCGCTGGGTGCGCGCATGCGTGCGTGGGATCGCAGCCATTTCTCGGCCTATGGCTACGGCTGGCGGCTGACCGATGTCGACGGCACGTCGAAGGTCTCGCACACCGGCACGCTCAAGGGCATGTACTCCGCGCTGACGCTGTTGCCCGAGCGCGGTGTCGGCATCGTCGTGCTGATCAACGGCGATGCGGACGAAGCGCGCACGGTGTTGATGCAGGCGCTGGTCAAACAGTTCACCGGCGCAGCTGGCGCGCACGGTGTCGCGTATTACGCCGATCTGCTCGCAAGGGAGCGTGCGGCCAGCGGCACGTCAGCGGTCGACACGCGAATGGCGGCGCGCACGCCGACCGCGCGACAGATCGCGAACGTCGCCGGGCGCTGGCGCGATCCGTGGTTCGGCAGCATCGACGTGTGTCCGCACGGAGATGGCCTGCGCTTCGTGTCCGAGCGCTCGCCGAGACTACAGGGCGACGTGGTCGTCGTCGACGATCGCCTGCAGGTGCGTTGGCGGGACGCCGATGTGGACGTCGACGCGTGGCTCGTCACATCGCCGGCGCAAGGCAGGGCGACCGCGCTGCACATGGCGAAGGTCGATCCGGACGCGGACTTCAGCTACGACTTCGAGGATCTCGCGTTCGTACGCGAAGGCGATTGCCGGTAGCGCCGGGCTCTCGGGAATCGACGTCGACACAAACGAAAAACCCCTGCATTTCTGCAGGGGTTTTCGCTTGCAAATGGCGGAGCGGACGGGACTCGAACCCGCGACCTCCGGCGTGACAGGCCAGCATTCTAACCAACTGAACTACCGCTCCAAGGCGCGAGATTCTACATGAAACTTCGGGCTTGGGAAGAGGCTGCGCGCACTTTTTTTCGCGGTGTCCGAGGTGGCTTCGACTCGGCTCGCAATGCGGGTCGGCATCGCCTGCAGCATGTGGCACGTCGTCGCACGCGACGTCTTCTATCGCGCGAGATGCGATGCGTTCGGACGCGCGGTTCAAGCGATCGGCAAGCGCGAGGCGCTTCGAAGAGGAATGACGCGATCATCGTGGCTGCTGGTCGCGCGCCGCTCGATGTCGATGCCCGCCCGGGACTGCGCGTTCGCGTGCAGCACCAATGCGAAGACCGTCGCGAGCGTGTTTTCGAGAGGGCGCAAAAAGGAGCACCGAATTTGCGAGCGGGCCCCCCATGTCGATGCGTGCATCTGAAACCCCGCCATCGACCACGCAGCGCCCGCTTCGCAATGCACGCCTCGAAAAAAAGACGCGCACAAAAAACCCCGCATCTCTGCAGGGTTCTTTGCTTGTAGATTGGCGGAGCGGACGGGACTCGAACCCGCGACCTCCGGCGTGACAGGCCAGCATTCTAACCAACTGAACTACCGCTCCGCGCTTTGAAACTCTTGGTGGGTGCTGAGGGTTTCGAACCCCCGACCCTCTCCGTGTAAAGGAGACGCTCTACCGCTGAGCTAAGCACCCATGCGGAACAATCGAGCCGCTTACTTTACTGCATCCTTCAGCGCCTTGCCAGCCTTGAACGCAGGCACGGTCGAAGCGGCGATCTGGATCGGCTCCTTGGTCTGCGGGTTCAGGCCGGTGCGCGCAGCGCGCGGACGGGCAACGAACGAACCGAAGCCGACGAAGTTGGCCGCGTCGCCGTTCTTCAGCGCCTCGGTGATCGTGTCGAGCAGGCCGTCGACGGCACGGCCAGCGTCGGCGCGCGACAGGCCGGACTTCTCGGCAACCGAAGCGATGATGTCGGACTTGGTGAGGTTTGCCATCAGTGAATTCCTCTTCTTCTTGAGATAGCGACGTGTCGTACGTCTGGAGCATCCGGCCGGCCGCGCTATGCGCTGCGGGGGCCGGACGGGGGTTCCGGTCAGGCGCGCATGGTACGCGATGACGCTGGCGATTACGACCGCAGACCGGCCTGCGACTGAACCGGCGCAATCGCGGTCCCGGCGGGCCGCCTGCCGCCGCACCGGCCTGCGGAGGCGAGGGCTTGCAGGTACACTGGGCGGCTCGCCATGACGTGTCCGGACCCATGCTGCAAGCGCTTCGAGATAAGACCAGTGGTTGGATCGCCATCGCCATCGTGGCGCTGCTTGCGATTCCGTTCGCGTTCTTCGGGATGGAGCAGTATCTGTTCCAGAACAATGCCGACTATGCGGCCAAGGTCGAGGCACCCCCCAAGTGGTGGCAGTCCGCGCCCGACGTCTGGTTGGTGCGCAAGGTGGCGTGGACCTCCACCGAAGTCAGTGCCGAGGAATTCCGGCTGACCTTCGACAGCGTGCGCGAGCAGCGTCGCCAGCAGGAAGGCGAAGCGTTCGATGCGCGCGCGTTCGAGACGATGGAGAGCAAGCGTGAAGTGCTCGAACAGCTGATCGACCGTGCGGTGCTCGGCCTGGCCGCAGACCGGGCGAAGATCGTCGTGGGTGATGCCCAGGTGCAGGAGATCATCCGTTCGATCCCGGCATTCCAGGTGGAAGGCCGTTTCGATCCGCAGCTCTACCAGATGGCGCTGCAGTCTTCGCAGCCGCCGCGCACGCCGCGCGATTTTCAGGAAAGCATCCGGATCGATCTGCAGCGTGCACTGGTGCCGCAGGCGATCGCCGAAACCGCATTCGTCACCGATGGCGAGGCCGAGCGCCTGATGCGCCTGCTCGGCGAGCGTCGTGACGTGAGCTTCGTCATGGTGCCGTCGCCGGCAGTCGACGCGTCGGCGGTTGCCGATGCCGACCAGCAGGCCTGGTACGACACGCATGTCGCGCGCTATCGCGAGCCTGAGAAGGTCGCGCTGGAATACATCGACGTGCAGGCTGCCGCCGGCGATGAAGGCGCGACGGTCGACGAGGCCGAGGCGCGTGCGCATTTCGAACAGGTGAAGTCGCGCTTTGCGACGGCCGAGCGCCGCCAGGCATCGCACATCCTCATCGAGGTGCCGGCCGGCGCGGACGAAGCGACGCAGCAGGCGGCGCAGAAGAAGGCCGCCGACATCGCGGCCAGAGCGCAGGCGCCGGGCGCCGACTTCGCCGCCCTGGCGCGCGAGAACTCCGACGATCCGGGTTCGAAGGACGGCGGTGGTGATCTGGGTTGGGTCGAGACCGGCATGATGACCGGCCCGTTCGAGGACGCCCTGTTCGCGATGCAGGCCGGTTCGGTCAGCGCTCCGGTGCGCACGGACTTCGGCTGGCACGTGCTGCAGTTGCGGGACGTGGACGCCGGTACGCCGGTGGCGTTCGAAGACGTGCGTGAGCAGATGGAGCGGGAAGTCCGCGACGGCGACGGCTCGCGCGCCTACAACGAGCAGGTCGGTCGCGTCGTCGACGAGATCAACCGCAATCCGATGTCGCTGGAACCTGCGGCCGCAGCCGGTGGTGTACAGATCCAGACCATCGCCCCGTTCGCGCGGGGCGCCGGCAGTGGCATCGCCGCCAACAATGCGGTGGTGCAGGCGGCGTTCTCCGATGCACTGACGCAGGACGGTACGGTCAGCGACCCGATCGAGATCGGCCCGAGCCGCACGGTGTTCATCCGTGTCACCAGCCACACGCCCGAGCGCGCGCAGCCGTTGGACCAGGTGCGTGACCGGGTGATCGCCGAGATCCGTGCCGATCGTGCCCGCAAGCAGGCCCAAGAGGCTGCCGATGCGATGGTGGCCGAACTTGCAGCAGGCAAGACGCTGCAGGCACTGGCAGGCGAGCGCTCGCTGCAGGCGCAGGACGTTCCGGGTGTGCCGCGCGGTGCGCCGGTGCCGGATGTGACCGCCAACCAGGCGTACTTCCGTGCCACGCCGCCGACCGGCGACACGCCAACGCCTGGCAGCGTGATGCTGCCCGACGGTACTGCGGTCGTGTTCGCAGTGACCCGTGTCGAGCCCGGCAACCCCGACGAGGCGCCGGAGCAGGAGAAGACGATGCTGCGTCAGCAGCTCGGCAGCCTGCTCGGCAACGAGGACGCCGAGGTCATGCAGCGCAGTCTGCGCCGCCAGATGAAGATCACGGTCAACGAAGCGCGCATGTAAGAACGCTTCGCGGCACACGAAAAAGCCCGGCTCGCGCCGGGCTTTTTTCATGGTGTGTGGATGCGGGCCGGCGACCCGTCGCGCCAGTCAGCGCTCGTCGATCAGCAGCTCCATACCCGGCCGCAATACGCTGCCGGCATCGAGTGCGTTGCGCGTCAGCAGCTCCTGCGTGCGGAGGCCATAGCGCCTGGCGATCGACCACGGCGAGTCTCCGCGCACGACCGTGTGGGTGCGACTGGCCGCGGTCTCCGGGGCACCAGCAACGGGCGGTCCATCGAACCCGGGCGGTGCCTCGGCCATGAAGACCGGCGGCGCGGCTGCGGCCTGCGGCACCAGCACGTTGACCGGCTGGCCGATCCGCGCAAGGCGGCCGTCGGCGTGCGCGGGGTTCAGTCGCTTCAGGCGCGCGGCGTCTGTCTCGTGGCGCGTCGCGAGCGTATCGAGATCGCGGATGCCGTCGGGCACGGGAATCGCGGTCAACGCCGGCACTTCGCGGTCCATCGCCGCCATCCAGGTCTCCTGCGTGCCGGCTTCCTTGATCAGGCAGGACAGGGCATGCAGTTTCCGCACGTAGGCCTGGGTCAGCTGCGGGACCGGCAGCGTGTCGGGCGTGGCGTTGCGGGCTTCTTGCCCGGCACGTTTGAGCGCACCGAACACCCGGTACTCGCCGGCGTTGTAGGCCATGACCGCGAGGCGCCAGTCGCCCGCGAACATGCCATGCAGCGTCTTGAGGTAGCGGACCGCGGCGCGGGTGGAGTCGGCCGGTGACAGGCGTCCGTCATAGCCGGGGCGGATCGGGATCTCGTGGTTGCGTGCGGTGACTGCGATGAACTGCCACAGACCTGCCGGGCCCGAAGCGCTGCGTGCGCCGGGGCGATAGCCGCTCTCCACGAACGGGATCAGTGCGTACTCGGTCGGGAGGTGCTGCGCGCGGACCTCTTCCACCACATACGAGAACAGCGGCAGCACATCGGTACCCCGCGCGGCGAGCTGGCTGGGCACGTGGGCGAAGTGCGAGCGCCAGCGGCCGGTCGCGGCTTCACTGCAGTCCGGTTCCGAGAGGCCTTCCAGGAACCGCTGGTAGACGTCCTGGCCGTTGCGGGTCAGGGCAGGCGGTGTTGCGGCAGGGGCGGCGGCGGGCGCAGGCACCGGAGCGGCGGGCGCATCGGACGCGAGGCCGACGGAGGCCGGCACCGCGAAGACCAGCAATGCCGCCGCCAACCGGGTCATGCGTCGGGCCCTCATGCGCGGAAGCCGTCTTTCCATCGCCGCAAGCCGGCGAACACATCCACGCGATCGGACAGTGCTGCACCCGCGTGATCCGCGACGGCCGCCCGGATCGCAGGGCTGTCGACGCGCAGGAAGGGATTGCAGTCCAGTTCGCTGGCAAGGGTCACGGGCAGGGTGGGGCGCGAAGCGCTGCGCATCTCGAGGATCTCCTGTTCGCGTCGCCGCAGCGCCGCGTTGTCCGGGTCCACCACACGCGCGAAGGCGGCGTTGGCGCGGCTGTACTCATGGCCGCAGCAGACCAGTGTGTCGGGGGGCAGGATCGACAGGCGATCCAGTGAAGCCAGCATCTGGGCCGGCGTACCTTCGAACATCCGTCCACAGCCGAGGCTGAACAAGGCATCCCCGCTGAACAGGTGACCGTGTCCGTGGAAGGCGATGTGGCTGCGCGTATGGCCGGGCACACCGATCACATCGAACTGCCATCCAGCGAACGCGGCCACGTCTCCGTGCCCCAGACGCACCGTTGTCTGCGGGATGCGCGGGTCGTCCGGCGCGAACACCGGCAGGTCGGGCCAGCGTGCCAGGAACGCGTCCACGCCCCCGATGTGGTCGGCATGATGGTGGGTCAGCAGCAGGGCGGCGGGTCGTAGGCCGTTGTCGGCTGCCTCGAACACCGGGCCGGCCTCGCCGGGATCGACCACCACGGCTGCCCCGGACCCATCGGTGAGCGTCCAGATGTAGTTGTCGTCGAAGGCGGGCAGTGGCTGCAGTCGCATGGATCTCGGGCTCGGCGGCTGGAAGCCATTACAATGCCGACCATGCCCGCGATCTCCCCGGCCGGTCAACCCGGCAGCGCCTGCGACTGGTTCGAGACTCCGGCCGGCCGCGCGATTCTCGACAGCGAGCACGCTCTGGTTGCCGAGGCGCTCGGCTCGCACCCGGGCCTGCCCTGGCTGTGGCTGGCGCCTGCGGCGCCGGATCTGCACGTCGACGGCCGTGGCCTGTGCCTGGTCCGGCGGGGTGACCGTCTGGACGGGCCGGTGCGTTGCACGGTGCCCTTGCCCTTGCCCAGCGAGGCCTTCGGTGCGGTGGTCCTGCAGCATGTCGTGGGCAGCCGCCAGGATCCGATGGATCTGCTGGAAGAGGCCGCACGCGTCCTGGCGCCGGGCGGCCACCTGTGGGTGCTGGCTCTCAATCCGCTGACGCCGTATCGCTGGCGCTGGCGCGGCGCGGGGCTGGCCAGTCCCGAACCGCTGGCGTGGCGCCGCCGGATGCGCGAGGCGGGGCTTGCGCCGGATGCGGTCTCGCGAGGCGTGGGCCCGACCTGGCGGATCGATGCGGTTGCCGGCGACCAGAACGGTCCGGGCCTGCGTGCGGCCTATGCCCTGCGCGGGCAGAAGCGCCACCTGCCGCTGACGCCGGTGCGCAGCCGGCGCACGCTGGCACTGCCGGCGGCCGCTTCGGCGGCATGACTCCCTTTTTTCCGGAACACCGATGAAGTCGATCGAGATCTATACCGATGGCGCCTGCCTCGGCAATCCCGGCCCGGGTGGCTGGGGCGCGTTGTTGCGTTACAAGGAAATCGAGCGTGAGCTGTCGGGCGGCGAGCCGCGGACCACGAACAACCGCATGGAACTGATGGGGGCGATCGCCGCGCTCGAAGCGCTGAGCGAACCCTGCGAGATCGTGCTGCACACCGATTCCCAGTACATGCGCCAGGGCATCACGGAGTGGATGCGCAATTGGATCAAGCGCGGCTGGAAGACCGCCGGTGGCGGCGCGGTCAAGAACCAGGATCTGTGGCAGCGGCTGCAGGTCGCCTGCGAGCGCCACCAGATCGACTGGCGCTGGGTGAAGGGCCATTCCGGCCATCCCGAGAACGAGCGCGTCGACGCGCTCGCCAGTGCCGCCGCGCGCGAACAGCGCACCGCCGCCGCCTGACCGGAGGACACGCATGCGCCAGATCGTCCTCGATACCGAAACCACCGGCCTGGAATGGAAGAAGGGCAACCGCGTCGTCGAAATCGGCTGCGTGGAACTGGTCGAGCGCCGCCCGACCGGCCGTACCTACCACCAGTACATCAAGCCCGACTGCGACTTCGAGCAGGGCGCGGCCGAGGTCACCGGCCTGAGTCTGGAGTTCCTCGCCGACAAGCCGCCGTTCGCCGAGATCGCCGACGCGTTCCTCGACTTCGTCGAAGGCGCCGAGCTGATCATCCACAACGCGGCCTTCGACGTCGGCTTCCTCGACAACGAGCTGTCGCTGCTGGGGCCGGGGTACGGCACGTTGCGCCAGCGGGTCACGGTGGAGGATTCGCTGCTGCTCGCGCGCCAGCGCTATCCGGGCCAGCGCAACTCGCTCGATGCGCTGTGCCGCCGGCTCGGCGTCGACAACGCGCATCGCCAGCTGCACGGCGCACTGCTCGATGCACAGTTGCTGGCCGAGGTGTACCTGTCACTGACTGCCGGCCAGCACGAGATCGGCTTCGGTGCGGTGGAAGAGCCGGGCAGGGCCGCGCGGCATATGGTGATGGCGCAGCCGACCGGCGTGCGCCCGGTGCTGGCGGTGCCGGCCGACGACCTCGCCGCCCATCTGCTGCGCGTGGAAGCGATCCGCAAGCGGGCAGGGCAGTGCCTGTGGGAGCCGGTGGCCGAGGCCGAGCCGGCCTGAGTTCCCCGAGAGCTCAGTGCTGGCGGATCAGGATCACCGTGACGTTGTCCGAGCCGCCGCCATCGAGTGCGGCGGCCACCAGACCGTCGGCGCATTCCTGCGCACTGCATTCGGTATGCGCGAGCACGCGCGAGATCGCGCGGTCGTCGACTTCCTCGGTCAGGCCGTCGCTGCACAGCAGCAGCTGGGTGCCTGGCGTCAGTTCGCCCGACAGGGTCTCGACGTTGAGCGTCTGTGGGTCGGTGACGCCCAGGGCCTGGGTCACCACATTGCGATGCGGATGGCTGCGGGCCTGGTCGATGCTGATCGCGCCCTGCGCGATGAGTTCCTGCACGTAGCTGTGGTCCTGCGACAGCTGCACAAGCTTGGCGTCGCGCCACAGGTACACCCGGCTGTCGCCGACCCAGGCCACTTCGAAACGGTTGCCGGTCACGCGCGCGGCCACGACCGTCGTGCCCATCGGCAGGCTGTCGTTGCGCCGACGCGAGGCGCGGATGATCTCCTCGTCCGCGATCCGGATCGCCTGCGGCAGCGACGTCCCCTGGCGGATCTCGCGGACGATGGTCTCGCGCGCGAGTGCGCTGGCGACTTCCCCGTACTCGTGGCCGCCCATGCCGTCGGCCACCAGCCACAGCCCGAGCTCGCTGTCGCCGTAGTAGGTGTCCTCGTTGAGGTCCCGTCGCAGCCCCATGTGCGTGAGGTGGCCGAACTCGATCATGCGGATCCCCTGGCAGCGCCGGACTGGGGTGTCTGACGCTCACAACGCGTCGATACGCCGTGTGCGGCCAGTGCGGCCCGGCAGTCGATGGGAGGCACGATAGAGAAGGTCCGGAGCGGGGAAGGCTGGCGCATTCTGCATTGTGACGGTGGACCCGTCCGTGAGCATAGGGCAAGCATCGTGCGCATGGCGCGTTGCGTCGGGTCATCCGTTCCGGTGCCGGTATCCGGCGTGATCGATCCGCCGCACCCGTCCCGCGCTGCCGAGAAACGCAAAACGCCCCTTGCGGGGCGTTTGCGAATCTGGCGGAGAGGGGGGGATTCGAACCCCCGAGGCGCTATTAACGCCTGCCTGATTTCGAGTCAGGTACATTCAACCGCTCTGCCACCTCTCCAGATGGTCCCCGATCGCCTCGCGGCGTCCGGGGGCGCAATGATACGGGCGCTCCGCGTGGGCGACAAGCGCGGCGTTACACTGGCGGGCCCGTTCACCTCCACGGCGCTGTCCATGTCCGAAATCATCGTCCCCGTTTCGTTCGGCGAACTCCTCGACAAGCTTTCGATCCTGCAGATCAAGTCCGAGCGGATGGACGATCCGGCGAAGCTCGCGAATGTCCGGACCGAGCTGAGCGCACTGGAGCAGACCTGGATGGCGCATCCGGCAGCCGGGCACGACATCGTGCGTCTGCGCGCCGAACTCAAGGCGGTCAACGAGCGCCTGTGGGACATCGAGGACGAGGTACGGGTCAAGGAGCGTGCCGGCGAGTTCGGAGACGAATTCGTGCGGCTGGCGCGCAGCGTCTATTTCGAGAACGACGAGCGCGCGCGCGTCAAGAAGGCGATCAATCTGGCGCTGGGCTCGGCCTACGTCGAAGAGAAGTCGTATGCCGACTACCGGGGCGGCAAGGCCGCGCCCTGAGTCTCAGTCGTTGGCGGCCGCGTCCGCGCGCCGCGCCTTCTGTTCGATGTACTCGTCCATGCGGCTGAGCAGCCGCCACCATTCGCTGCCGTCATCGCGATAGGTGCGCACGGCGCCGGCGCGCACGAGGATGCGCCGCAGTTCGTCGTCCTCGAAACCGCCCAGATGCTTGCGCAGCACGTCGAAGGAGCGGTCGGTGTAGCCGCGATGGCCGAGGAAATGCCGGGCGGTGTCCTCGGCGGCGAACTCGGTCTTGTGTTCGGTGCGCAGACGCTCGAGCTGCTGCGCGTGCAACTGCCGGTTGAGCAGAAAGCTGACCCCACCGCCGACGATCGCGCCGACGAGAGTGGCGAGCAGGCCGGCGACGATGGGATCCATCAGCTGCGCTCCAGATCGGCACGGCGGCGTTCGAAGGCGTCGATCGCGTCGTCCACGGTGACCAGTGCCATCACATCGTCGAACTCGATCTTCGTGCCCCATTTGAGATCCGCGGCCGGCTTGCCGAGGAACTTGCGGCCGGCATCGTCGTAGCGATCCACGCAGAAGCGGCGGTCGGAATACGGGCCGCTGCGTTCGGGATTGCTGGCCGCGTGCAGGCCCAGCACCTTGGTGCCCATCGCGTTGGCGATGTGCATCGGGCCGGAGTCGGGCGTGACCAGCAACTGTGCGCGCGACAGGAGGGCAGGCAGCTGCTTGAGCGTGTCCTTGCCGACCAGATCGAGCGCGTCATGGCGCATCGCTGCGAGGATCGCGTCGGTGGTCTGCCGCTCCAGATCGCTGCGGCCCCCGCACAGCACGATGCGCCAGCCGGCATCGGCGGCGTGATCGGCGAGCGCGGCGTAGCGATCCGGGTACCAGTTGCGACGCACATGGCTGGAGCATGGCGAGATCATCAGCACCGGGCGGCCATCGTCCGGCCACTGCGCGCGCGCCCAGTCGAAGGCCTCGGCGGGCACCGGCATGTCATCCCATTCGACGCGGTCCTGCCGCAGCCCCAGCGGTTCGCAGAAACTTCCCAGGGCATCGAGCACATGGATGCCGGGGCGATCGGGAATGCGGGTGTTGATGAAAAGCCCGTGCAGATCCTTGGAGCGCGACGCGTCGTAGCCCACGCGCACCCGGGCGGGAATGAAGGCCGACAGCAGGTTCGCGCGCGCGGCGACCTGCATCTGCAGCAGCACGTCGAACCGCCCGGCCGCGCCCAGTCGCGTCCGGAGTTCGCGCCGCACCGCGCGCATGCCGGCGATACCGGCCTTCTTGTCGTAGACCACAAAGTCCACGCCGGGCAGGCCTTCGAGCAGGCGGTGCTCGCCCTTGCCGATCACCCAGGTCAGCGCGACGTCGGGCCATGCGGCACGCAGGGTCCGGATCAGCGGCAGCACATGCGTGACATCGCCGAGCGCCGACAGGCGCAGCAGACAGATCGAACGTGGCGTGGCACCCGGGCCGTAAGCCCGTGTCGAGGTGTCGGAACCGGGCTGGGCGGGCGTCAAGGCTTGATAGACTCGCTTCGATGAGCAGATTCGATCCCGCCGAAAGCCTGACGCCGATACCGGCGGGCGATCGCATGGGCGGGCGTGCAGGAGAGTACGGCGCCATTCTGTTCGACGGCACGCAACTGCGGCAAGCCGATCCACGCTGGTTCGATCCGGCCCAGTGGGGCGAGCGCGCGCAGCGCGTCGACGGCAGTGGCCGCGGCGGCGCCTGGTTCATCGACGCCTCGCACGGGCCCTGCGTCCTGCGGCAGTACCTGCGCGGTGGCATGGTCGGGCGCTTCAACCGCGACCAGCATCTGTGGCGCGGCACGCAGCACGTGCGCAGCTTCGTGGAATTCCGTCTGCTGCGTGAACTGCTGCGACGCGATCTGCCGGTGCCGCAGCCGATCGCCGCGAGCTATCTACGCCGCGGGCTGGGCTACCGCGCCTGGATCCTGATGCAGCGGCTGCCGGACGTGCGCTCGCTGGCCGATCACATGGCCGATGCGCCTGCAGATGCGCCGCTCGAGCAGACCGGGCGCCTGATCGCGCGCTTCCATCGCGCCGGCCTCGATCACGCCGATCTCAACGCCCACAACATCCTGTTCGATGGCGTCGGCAAGGGCTGGCTGATCGATTTCGACCGCGGCCGCCTTCGCATTCCCGAAACCCGCTGGCGCGAACAGAATCTCGCGCGGCTCAAGCGTTCGCTGCTCAAGGTGCGCGGGGCGCGATCGGAGGCGGACATCGAGCAGGACTTCGCCCGCCTGCGCCGCTCCTACGACGCGCTGTGGAGCCGGGGCACCTGATGTCATCCCCGAGCGACTGGGCGCTGCGGTTCCAGGGCGTGGGCAGTGCGTCGGCGGTGTCGCTGGGCTCGCCGATGGCCACGATCGAGCGCGACGGCGCGCCGTGGTTGACGATCGATTGCGGCGCCGAAGGCCTGACCGCGTATCTCGATCACTACGGCGAAGCGCCGCGCGCGCTGTTCGTCACCCACGTGCACCTGGATCATGTGGCCGGCTTCGAGCGTCTGTTCGTCGATCGCTACTTCGATCCCGCGCGGCGCGGCCGCCTGCCGATCTACGTGCCGGCGCCGGTGGTACCGCTGTTGCACAGGCGCGTGGGCGATTACCCGAACGTGCTGGCCGAAGGCGGCGCGAACTTCTGGGATGCGTTCCAGCTGATCCCGGTCGGTGATGCGTTCTGGCACGACGGGGTACGGCTGGAGGTGTTCCCGGTACGCCATCACTGGCCGGAAACCGCGTACGGCCTGTGTCTGCCGGGCAGCCTGGTGTGGAGCGGCGACACGCGGCCGATTCCCGAGATGCTGGCGCGCTTCGCCGACCGCGACGAACTCGTCGCCCACGACTGCGGCCTGCATGGCAACCCTTCGCACAGCGGCATCGACGATCTGGAGCGCGAGTATCCGCGCGACCTGCTCGCGCGCTGCGTGCTGTATCACTACGCGTCCGAGGCCGACGGCGCGGCGCTTGAAGCGCGCGGGCAGCGGATCGCCCGTCCGGGCGCCCGTTTCGCGCTGCGTCCACCGCTCGTGGCGCAGGCTCCCCTCGCATGAGCGCCCTGCCACATCTCCCCCAGGCGCCCCTCGACCGGCTCGGACGTCCGCTGCACGACCTGCGTCTTTCGGTCATCGAAGCCTGCAATTTCCGCTGCGGCTACTGCATGCCGGCCGATCGCGTGCCCGACGATTACGGCTTCGACCAGGCCGGGCGGCTGTCCTTCGACGAGATCGAGACCCTGGTGCGCGGTTTCGCGCGGCTGGGCATGCACAAGCTGCGCCTGACCGGCGGCGAGCCGTTGTTGCGCAAGAACCTGCCGGCCCTGGTTGAGCGTCTGGCGAAGGTGCCGGGCATCATCGACCTGGCGATGACGACGAACGCGTCGCTGCTGGCGCGCCATGCGCAGGCCTTGCGCGATGCCGGCCTGCAGCGGCTGACGATCAGTCTCGACGCACTCGATCCGGGTCTGTTCCGCACGCTGTCGGGCGGCCGCGGCGAGATCGACGACGTGCTCGCCGGAATCGCCGCCGCCGAGCGCGCCGGATTCCCGGCGATCAAGTTCAACTGCGTCGTGCAGCGCGGCGTCAACGACCACGAAGTCGAACGCATGGCCGCGCATTTCCGCGGCAGCGGCCACGTGCTGCGTTTCATCGAGTACATGGACGTGGGCACCTGCAACGGCTGGGATCGCGAGCGGGTGGTGCCGTCGCGTGAACTGCACGCACGCATCGACGCCCGCTGGCCGCTGCGCCCGCTGGATGCGAACTACCGCGGCGAAGTGGCCGAGCGGCACGCCTTCATCGACGGCGCCGGCGAGATCGGCTTCATCAGTTCGGTCACCGCGCCGTTCTGCGGCGACTGCCAGCGTGCACGTGTCTCCGCCGACGGCAGCCTCTACACCTGCCTGTTCTCCGGCAGCGGGCAGCCGATGCGCAGCTGGCTGGGCGATGGCGAAGCGGCGTTCTCGTCGAGGCTGGCCGACCTGTGGTCGCGCCGCGCCGATCGTTACAGCGAATTGCGCGGCAGCGTGCGCGCGCCGCGCAAGCACGTCGAGATGTTTCTGGTCGGCGGCTGAGCTGTGGATGCAGGCACTCTGCAAACGCATCTCGAAGCGCTGGAGCGCGCATTGCTCGAACCCGCGATCCGCGCCGACCGCGCGCGTCTCGACGGTCTGATCGCCGAGGATTTCCTGGAGATCGGCGCGTCGGGCGCTGTCTTCGGCAAGGCCGACGTGCTGGCGCGGCTGCCCGGCGAATCCGGTGTCGCGTACGAGGCGCTGTCGATGCGTGTGCAACGCATCGGTGCCGATGTCGCGCGCGTGCTGTACACCGTGCGCCGCGAAGCCGATGGCGAGGCGCGCCACTCGCTGCGCAGTTCGTGGTGGCGCCTGGACGCCGACGGTTGCTGGCGAATGGTGTTCCATCAAGGGACGCCTGACACCGGGGCCGGTACCATCTGAGGTTCCGCAGTCACGACGCAGGCGCATGGCCCGCACGAAACCCGAAGCGCCCGCAGCGCTGACCCATATCGATGCCGCCGGCCGACCGACCATGGTCGACGTGTCCGCGAAGGCGACCACCGCGCGTGTCGCCAGCGCCGAATGCCGCGTGCGCTTTCCCGCCGACGTCGCCGCGCAATTGCACGCCAATGGATTGAAGAGCGCGAAGGGCGGCATCGTCGACACCGCGATCATCGCCGGCACCATGGCGGTCAAGCGCACCCACGAACTGATTCCCTTCTGTCACCCGTTGCCGATCGACGGCATCGGCATCGCGATCGACTGGCACGGCGAACGCGAGTTGCGCATCGAGTGCACGGTGAAGACCACGCACCGCACCGGCGTGGAGATGGAAGCGCTGACCGGCGCGACGATTGCGGCGCTCACCGTCTACGACATGTGCAAGGCGCTGTCGCACGCGATCGTGCTGGGCCCGGCGAAGCTGGTTGGCAAACGCGGCGGCAAGCGCGATGTGGGATCGATCGCGGGCGATGCACGATGAGCGCGGTGCGCGTGCTGTATTTCGCCAGCCTGCGCGATGCCGCGGGGCAGGGCGAGGAAACCTGGACCACAGACGCGGTCGATCTGCGCACGCTGTACGCGGAACTGCGCGCGCGGCATGGCTTCGTGTTGCCGGTCGAGCGTCTGCGCGTCGCTGTCGATGGCACGTTCGCGCGCTGGGACGATGCGCTGCAGGCCGGCAGCGAGATCGCCTTCATTCCACCGGTCAGCGGAGGCTGAGCATGGACAGTCGTGAATTCTGGCTGGCGGATGCGCCGGTCGATCTGGCACCGCTGCGCCGCCGCGTGCAGCACGATCGTGCAGGTGCGTTCGCGAGCTTCGAAGGCTGGGTGCGCGACCACAACGACGGGCGCCCCGTGCTCGGCCTGCGTTACGAGTCCTACGTGGCGCTCGCCGAGGCCGAAGGTGCGAAAGTCGTCGCCGAGGCGCGCGAACGGTTCGACCTGTGCGCGGCGCTTTGCGTGCACCGCATCGGCGATCTGGCGATCGGCGACATGGCCGTGTGGGTCGGCGTGACCGCCGCGCATCGCGGCGCGGCTTTCGACGCCTGCCGCTACATCATCGACGAGATCAAGGATCGCGTGCCGATCTGGAAACACGAGCGTTATGCCGATGGCGACGCCGGCTGGCTGCATCCCGAATCGACCCGCGGCGGTGATGCATGAGGCGGTTCGTGCTCGCCGCGGTGCTGGCCGCGGCCATGTGCAGCGCGCACGCCGCGCCGAGGCTGCTGGTCGGCAACAAGTCGGCCGACACCGTCTGGGCGCTCGATCGCGCGACGGGTGCGCGCCTCGCCGAGTACGCGACCGGCCCCGCGCCACACGAGATCGCAGTCTCGCGCGATGGCCGCACCGCCATTGTCACGACCTACGGTCACCAGGACGCGCACCACGCGCTGACGGTGATCGATCTCGTCGAAGGCGGCACGCGCACCATCGACCTGGGCACGCACGGGCGTCCGCATGGCCTGCAGTTACTGGCCGATGGTGATGCACTGGTCACGACCGAAAGCAGCGGCGCGCTGTTGCGCGTCGACATCGCGAGCGGGGCGGTGAGCGGCGTCGCGGAGGTCGGCGACGGCCTCCGCCACATGGTCGCGGTGTCGAAGGACGGCGCGTTCGCATACGTCAGCAAGATCCGCGCAGGCACCGTGGTGCGCGTGGATCTGGCGACGATGCGTGCAACCATCGAACGTCCGGCCGGTGCCGGCGCGGAAGGGATCGCGGTCGCGCCCGACGGACGCGTGTGGGTCACCAATCGCGCCGACGACACCGTGACCGTGCATGACCCCGAGTCGCTCGACATCGTCGCGACGCTGCCGAGTGCGGGATTCCCGATCCGTGTCGTGTTCACGCCCGATGGCGGCCATGCGCTGGTCACCAACGCGACCGCCGCGACGCTGTCGGTGTTCGACGTCGCCTCTCGCCGCGCTGTGGCGTCGGTCGCACTGGCGCCGAAGGATGCCGCGCTGCAGACGACGCTGCTCGGTGACGGGCCGCTGCCGATCGGCGCGATCGTCGATCCGGACACGCCGCGTGCCTATGTCGCGATCAGCGGTGCCGACCGGATTGCCGTGATCGATACGCGCGACTGGAGCGTTCTCGAGTACTGGACGACGGGGCGCGAACCCGATGCGCTGGCGCTGGCGCCGGGCGAGGTCGCGCCTTGATCGGCCGCGGCGCTGCGCTCGTCTGCATCGCCGGTTTGGCCGGCTGCGCCTCAACGCCGCCGGTTGCGCCGGTCCAACCGATCGAGCCGCCACTGCAGGGCGCGGTCGGCGCGTCGTTGATGGAGCCGGCCGCGGACACGCGGCGCATGGAGATGCAGCGCAATCGCCGTTTCATCCATCCCAATCTGGACATGCCTGCGGCAATGCCGGTTTATCCGGCGGACCAGCTCGCGCTGCGTCTCGCGCCGGTCGTCGTGTGCATCGATGCCGCCATCGATGCGACGGGCGCGGTGTCCGCGGCCGCGCCGCGTACCGATGCGGACTGCGTGCAGCCGGAGACAGTCGAGATCGCACCGTTCACCGATGCAGCGCTCGCCGCCGTGCGCCAGTGGACCTATGCGCCCGCGCTGCTGTGCGTGGCACCGGAGACCTTCGATGGCACCGATGCCTGCCAGGCCGATGGCGTCATCGAAACCCCGACCGCTGTGCGCCTGTCCTATGCGTTCCGATTCAGCCAGCAGGCCGGCACGCCCGAGGTCGAGCGCATCGGTGCGCCGTGATGCCTCGAAGCGGATAGGCGAGCCGCCGCGAGCCTGCTAGACTCCGCGTCCCGTCGTCATGGTGGGGTCGGGCGCAAAGCCCGATGCGTGTCTCCATGGTGGCCCCGTCGGCCCCTCGCGACGCTAGATCGAAAATCCCGCCAGGGCCGGAAGGCAGCAACGGTATCGGTCGATGCGGGCGCCGAGGTCAGTCGGCGGGGCCATCACCTTTTCCGGTACACGCCAGCGACGGTCTGCTTCGTCCTGCACGCCTGCGTTGCGGCGGATCGACATGCGCCGATCCGCCATGTCGATGCTCAGCGCGTCTCGCTTGCACGCTCGAAGGTGATGATGCTGCGCGTCTCGCCCTTGTCGGCCCAGTTCGGCATGACCCGCCACGGCGTGAGCACCTGCAGGCGATCGCCGTCGAGCTTGAACTGCCGGCGCTGTTCGGTGCCGACCCAGGCCGGGTTCCAGGCCACGTCGACCGCGGTGATCCAGGTGTCGCCCTCGATCCGGTAGCGGCCTGTGTAGGCGATCACGGTTTCCAGCAGACGCGCCTTCTCCTGCGCGCTTTCGCCCGGCTCGCGACCTTCGCCGGTCAGCACGAACCACACGCGGCCTTCAGGCGAGAACATCACGTAGCCGGTCGGCTGATCGCCCATTGGCGGGAAGGTCTCGCCACCTTCCTTGACCTCGACTTCGTAGGACACGAGTCGCCAGCTGCCTTCGACGGGCGCGGGTATCGCCGCGGTTGCAGTGGTCGCGGGCGTGTCCTGCGGGGTCGGGGGTACGGTCTGGGCCATGGCGAATGTGGACAGCGGCAATGAGATGGACATCAGCAGCGGGGCGACGAGACGGCGGGTCAGCATGGCGGATCTCCGGGTGGGATGCGATGCGGGCGGGCGCCGGATGTGGAATGGGAGCGCGGGCCCTTCGGTCGTGCAGCGATACGCTGTGATGCGTGAACGTGTTGTTGGAGGGGGGCGATCCAGTGGTCTTGTTGGGGGCTGCGAGTCTGTTACGTGTGCAGCGCATGCGCATTTCGACTCGTCTTACCAGCGAGCGCTGGAAGCGCAGTTCAATACCCGCATGGCGTGTCAGCCATTCTGATTTCGCGCTTCGACTCAGGATCCGGACAAGCGACCTGCCCAGCGAGGGATTGCTCGGCCCATCCATGGGCCTCGCCCCTCCGGCGCGGTGCGCCTGCGGGGCCAGCCATTCGGCTGTCCGGATTCGCTCCGGGCGAATCCGTCGAACCTGGGGTTCTCATCAGATCCCCTCTCTCCGCCAGAAAACGCAAAACGCCCCACGAGGGGGCGTTTGCGTTTCTGGCGGAGAGAGGGGGATTCGAACCCCCGAAGCGCGGTTTAGACGCTTACACACTTTCCAGGCGTGCTCCTTCAACCGCTCGGACACCTCTCCAGAACTGGCCCTTCGCGGAGCGCCTGGGCGCTGCGCAACGGCATTGGGACGCCGCGGGCCGGCCATTCTATCCGTCGGCGCCTGCGGTCACAAGGAACCGTTGGGGGCGTGGCAGAATACGGGGATGTCCTATCTCGTCCTCGCCCGGAAGTGGCGTCCGAAGCGGTTCGCCGAGCTCGTCGGCCAGGAGCACGTGGTCCGTGCGCTGACCAATGCGCTGGAGACCGGCCGCGTGCATCACGCCTTCCTGTTCACCGGCACACGTGGCGTCGGCAAGACCACGATCGCGCGCATCTTCGCCAAAAGCCTGAACTGCGAGACCGGCACTTCGTCCGATCCCTGCGGCGAGTGCGAGACCTGTCGCGCGATCGACGCGGGCCGCTACATCGATCTGCTCGAGATCGACGCCGCCAGCAACACCGGCGTCGACGATGTGCGCGAGCTGATCGACAACGCGCAGTACATGCCCTCGCGCGGCCGGGTGAAGGTCTACCTGATCGACGAAGTGCACATGCTGTCGAAGTCGGCGTTCAATGCGCTGCTCAAGACGCTGGAGGAGCCGCCGGGGCACGTGAAGTTCCTGCTGGCGACGACCGATCCGCAGAAGTTGCCGGTCACCGTGCTCTCGCGCTGCCTGCAGTTCAATTTGAAGCGGCTCGACGAGCAACAGATCCAGGGTCAGATGACGCGGATCCTCGAGGCCGAAGGCATCGCGGTCGAGGCCGGTGCGATCCGCCAGCTGTCGAAGGCTGCCGACGGCAGTCTGCGCGATGGCCTGTCACTGCTCGACCAGGCTATCGCTTACACCGGCGCGGGCGGCGAGGGCGGTGCGCTCGGCGACGCGGCGGTCGCGACGATGCTCGGCAGTGTCGATCGCACGCGCGTCGGTGCGCTGCTGTCTGCCCTGGCCGATGGCGACGGTGCGGCGCTGCTCGCCGAGGTCGCGACGCTGGCCGAATTTTCGCCCGACTGGGGCGGCGTACTCGACGCGGTCTCCGAAGCCCTGCATCGCATCCAGGTGCGGCAGCTGGTGCCGGAAGTGGCCGTGGAGAACGACGGCGTCGATGTCGATGCGATCGCATCGGCGGTGCGTCCGGAAGTCGTGCAGCTCTGGTACCAGATGGCGCTCAACGGCCGCCGCGATGTCGGCCTGGCGCCGAGTCCGCGTGCCGGTTTCGAGATGACCGTGTTGCGCATGCTCGCGTTCCGGCCTGCCGAAGGCGGCGCTGCTGCGCCGGCCGCAGGCAGCGGCAACCGTGCGAGCGGTCCGGCCGCGGCGCGTGCTCCCTTGGCTGCACAGACGGCGCCCGAGTCCGCGCCTGCACCGCGCGCGGCGTCGCCGTCGCCACAAGCCGTTCCCACGCCGACACCATCACGGGTGGTCGTGGAAACGCCACCTGCGCGTCCGGCACCTGAGCCTGCGCGCGCTGCGCCGTCCGTCGATCAGCCGACGGTCGACGCGCCGCGCGCCGAAGCACCGGCGCCGGCTGTCACTGCACAGCTGCGCACGCTCGATGCGCACCAGTGGCTCGATCTCGTTGCCGATCTGCCATTGCGTGGCCCGGTGCGCGAACTCGCCGCGAGCGCTGCTTTCGTCTCGCTCGACGGCGCCGTGCTGCGGCTCGCGCTGCCCGAGGCGGACGAGCATCTGAAAGCGCCGATCATGGTCCATCAGCTCTGCGAGGCGCTTGCTGGCCCGCTCGGCGGCGCGCCGCAGATCCGCTTCGAGACCGCGGCCGCCAGCGAAACCGTGACGCTGCATGAACGCAATGCACGCGAGCGCGACGCACGGCAGTCGAACGCCGAGAACAGTTTCATGTCCGATCCGGACGTACAGCGGCTGATGTCGCAGCAGGGGGCCAGAGTGGTGCCCGATTCGATACGCCCTTTTGAAGAACGAGGATTTCAGTGATGCGTGGAAACATTGCCCAGTTGATGCAGCAGGCGCAGAAGATGCAGGAAAACATGCAGCGCGTGCAGCAGGAACTCGCCAGTCTCGAAGTCGAGGGCAGCGCCGGCGGCGGCATGGTCGCCATCACGCTGACCGGCAACAAGGAATGCCGCAAGGTGCGCATCGACCCGAGCGTGCTGTCGGACCCGGAGATGGCCGAAGACCTGATCGCCGCCGCGTTCAACGACGCGTCGAACAAGGTCGATGAAGAATCGAAGAGCCGCATGTCCGGTGCGACCGCCGGCATGCCGTTGCCGCCCGGCATGAAGCTGCCGTTCTGAGTGGCAGTGATTCGTGATCCGAGGCGACTGGCTGCGCGCGCTGCCAGCTTTCAGCCATTACGAATCATCTCTGACGAATCACCAATCGCATGTCCTCCCTGCTCGAACAGTTGATCGATGCGCTGCGTGTGCTGCCCGGCGTCGGGCAGAAGTCCGCGCAGCGCATGGCCTATCACGTGCTCGAACGCGGGCGCGAGGGTGGCGCGCGCTTGGCGACGGCGCTGGCCGAGGCGGTCGAGAAGATCGGCCACTGCCAGCGGTGTCGTGACTTCAGCGAAACGCCGGTTTGCCCGACCTGCAGCAGCGCCGCGCGTGATGCGCAGACGCTGTGCGTGGTCGAGACGCCCGCCGACCGGCTCGCGATCGAGCAGGCCACGGGATTTCGCGGGTTCTATTTCGTGCTGCAGGGCCGGCTGAGTCCGCTCGACGGCATCGGCCCGCATGAGCTCGGGCTTGACCTGCTCGGCGCACGGCTGGCCGAAGGCGAAGTGCAGGAACTGATCATCGCGACCAATCCGACCGTCGAAGGCGAGGCCACGTCGCATTACCTGGCGCAGATCGCGCGGCAGCACGGCGTGCGGCCGAGCCGGCCCGCGCATGGTCTGCCGCTCGGCGGCGAACTGGAATACGTGGATCGCGGCACGCTGTCGCATGCGTTCGGCAGTCGCAGCGAAGTCGCCTGAGGATCGGCGTTCGCACACGGGATGAAAGGCGTGTGCCGTGAGCGGTGACGTATGCTTTTCGGAACCTTGGCCCCTGATTCCAGAAGCCCATGACGACCATCTTCCACAAGATCATCCAGCGCGAGATTCCGGCCGACATCGTCTTCGAGGACGACCACGTCATCGCGTTCCGCGACATCGCGCCGCAGGCGCCGGTGCATGTGCTGTTCGTGCCGAAACAGGATTTCGCCACGCTCAATGACGTGCCGGTGGACGCGCCCGGGATCATCGGGCGGCTGGCGATTGCGGCCGCGCGGTATGCGAAAGCGCAGGGATTCGCCGAAGACGGCTACCGCATCGTCATGAACTGCAACGAACACGGAGGCCAGACGGTGTTCCAGATCCATCTGCATCTGCTGGCAGGTGCGCAGCTGGGTCGTTTCGGCACGCCGTTCTGATCCGGCAGCCCCTGTGCGATTGCGGATCCATCTCGATGCCGCGCGCGAGGATCGCAATCGCTGGCGGGCGCGCGCAATCGACCGTTACCAGTAACCCCACCATGGCCACGGCGCTGGTCGCGTGATCACGTCGACGCGTTCGCGCACCGGCCACAGATACACCACGTCGGCATCGACCCGCGGAAAGCGGTAATCGTATTCGCCCACGCGGCGGGAGTCGTAGCCGGCGATGCGGCCGGTGAAGGTGACTTCGCGGTTGACCTCGAACACGGCCGGGTCATAGAAGCCGGCCCGGCAGGCGATGAAGCGGCCATTGGTGTCGTCACTAGCCCAGTACGGGCGTCCGTTCGACGTCAGGCGTGTGGCGATCATCTCGAAGCAGGTCGCATCGGTCTGCGGTTCGACCTGCACGATGCGTCCACCCCAGCGCACCATCGCGCCGGTGTGTTCGCCCTGCACCGCGGCGTGCGGCGTCAGTGCCTCGACGTAGCTGCCCTGCAGGGGGCCGGGCTGGGTGGCACAGGCGCCGAGCAGCAATGTGCCGGCGAGCAGGAACGCGATGCGCAGGATCATGGGTCGGTCTTCCGGGCTGGACGGTGCGCGCGCAATGCCCGCACCAGCGTCGCATCGAATGTCGACCGAGCGTAACGGGCGGCCGCGAAACGCCGGGTGAGGGTTTCGAGCGCGTGCTCGTCGGGCCGGGCGGCGCTTACGCGCCTCGCCCAGGCCAGTGCAGGTTCGTGTGGCGCGCGACCCAGGCCGAGCCGTGCATAGCGACGGCCCAGGCGATGCCAGGCCCGCAGCAGAGGGTCGCGCTCGCGTTCGCTGCGCGCGACCAGCCACAGCATCCAGCACAGCGCGAGCGCGGCGCACAGCGAGAACAGCGCCACCAGGCGGCCTGCGTCGATGTCCTTCAGTCCGATGCGCTGGAACATGCGCTGCTGGCGCGATGCATCGAAACCGAGCACGAAGTCGTTCCAGCTCCTCCGCGCCCAGTCGCCCATGTCGAAGATGGGGGCGAGCGCCGCGCCGGCGCCGCCGGCCCCGAGGCGATCTTCGAGGGTGTCGTAGATGCGCTCGGGCGCCACTGCGGCCGTCGGATCGACCCGGACCCAGCCACGGCCCTCCAGCCAGACTTCCGCCCAGGCGTGTGCATCCATCTGCCGGACGATCCAGTAGTTGCCGTAGCGGTTGCGGTAGCCGCCGGCGTACCCGGTGACGACACGTGCCGGGAGTCCGGCTTCGCGCATCAGTACGGTGAAAGCGGAACTGAAGTGTTCGCAGAAGCCCGCCTGTTCGTCGAACAGGAACTCGTCGACGGCATGGCGGCCGGGGAGCGGGGTTGAGAGTGTGTAGGCGAACTCGTTGCTGATCCAGGTCAGGGCACGTGCGACCAGCGCGGCATCGTCCGGCGTCTCGGCGCGCCACTGCCGGGCCAGGGCACGGGTACGCGGATTGAAGCCGCCCGGAAGCTGCAGGTTGGCCCTGCGCACCACATCCGGCAGGGTGGCCTCGAAGCGGCGTGGGGATGCGGATTGCATCTGCCAGCGGGTGACCCGGTCGAGCGGTCTGGCACTGCTCAACGAGTAGTCGTGAGTCGCGGCCGCACCATCGGGAAGTGCGAGCGGCATTTCGAGGGCGACCAGCAGATGACGCTCGGTCGGCTCCAGCGCGATCTCGTAGTCCCATACCGTTTCACCGTGCTCCACCGGTGCCGGCGGCAGGTGGCGCAGCCATCGCGAGGCGGTCCATGTGCGGCCGTCGTATTCGGTGAGCGTGGGGCCTCGCCAGTACAGATCGCGCGGGCCGGGCTCGGCGCCGCGGAACGTGGCCCGCAGGGCCGGGCTGTCATCCACCATCAGGTCCAGCCATTGCCCCGGTGACATCTCCTCCGACAGTCCGGGACGCGCGATCGAGCGTTCCGGCACACCCCACAGCGGCGTCGCCAGGCGTGGGAACAGCCAGAATGCCGACAGTGCCAGTGGCAGTCCGATCGCGACCAGGCGCAGCACGATCCCCAGTCGCGTGCGATGGTCCAGCGCGGCCGCCGGCAGGCCGGACTCCTGTTCCGACAGTCTGGCCAGCGCAGCGAGCACGAGGATCGCGCCCGCCAGTCCCAGGGCCAGCGACAGTGGCCCTTGGTCGAGCAGGAAGGTGGCGAACGGCGCGAACAGGGCAAAGCCCAGCAGGCTGCGGGCATCGCGCACGCTGCGCAGTTCCGCAGGCTTGATCGCCAGCATGCCGGCCAGCAGGGCGCAGCCCGTGTCGCGGCCGAAATGCATGCCGCTCTGCATGAACACCAGGCCGAACACCGCCAGTGCCAGCACTGTGCGCAGCCAGCCGGGTGTCGCCCGGCGTGTGGACATCACCGCGGAAATTCCGGCGGTCAGCGCGATGACCAGCGGCAGTGGCATGGGCAGTTGGAGCAACAGCGGCAGCAGGCAGACGCCCGCCGCGCACAGTGACCAGCGCCGGCCGGCGGTGTCGAGGGCGAGGGCGCTGCCCGCCATCAGCCGGCTTCCGGCAGCAGGGCGAGCGCACGCAGGCAGGCGTGGCGATGCAGGGCGCCGCGATCCGGTCCGATGACCGGCTGCCCCTGCAGTTGCAGCCGGTAACGCAGCGACTTGCGCTCCGCCTCGTCGATCCAGCGCGCCAGTCGCCGGATCCTGGCTTCGTGGTCCAGCGCCTCCAGGCGATGCCAGTCGAGCGTGAGGTCGTCGCCCTGCGGGCGTTCGAACTCGCGCACCACCAGGGCATCGCGCCGCGCCGACGCCTTCCACGCGATGGTCCGCCGCGCGTCGCCGACGCGCCAGTCGCGCAGGTGGTGCAGGGACTCGCCGGCGGGATCGAGCCGCGGCTGTGCGTCCTGTCCGCCGCTGGTCGGAAGGGGCGGCCCGGAAGCTTCCGGCACGGGATAGACCAGGACCCGGGCATCGGGCCATATCCAGGACCACGCGCGCGCCAGCCCCAATGGACGCGTGGTGCCGATGCGCAGCCGTGGCAACGGGAGGAGGCCGCGTCGCGCGGTCGGCAACAGCACGGTCGCTTCGCCGCCGCTCGCATCGAGCGACAGGATCGAACGGCTGTCCGCGAGCTCCACGCGCAGACCACGTCGCTCACGGCCGGGGCGCGCGGTGACGTGGACATGGAGCGGCATCGGCAGTCCGGCAGGAACCGGCTCCCCGAGCACCGCACGCACCTCCAGCCCGCTGAGTTGCAGATGCGTCCACAGCAGGCTGGCGAGCGCTGCCCCGACCATCAGCAGGCACAGCAGAAGCGCGGGATTGTTGTTGTAGTTCAGGGCGCCGATCGCCATGGTTGCCATCAGCGCCACGACGAATGCGCCGAAGCCGGTCGGCAGGACGTAGATCCGCCTGCGGTCGAGTCGGACCGGCAGGGATTCGGGGCGACGCGGACGTGCCCAGCCCTCGATGCGTCGGCGCAGCCCGGCGGACACGCGCATCAGTCGACCGGCACGGCCTGCAGGATCGAATCCGCCAGCCCGGCGTCGCCGGTGTCGGCCTCGGCGACCAGCCGGTGCGTGGCGATCAGCGGGAACAGGGTCTGCACGTCATCGGGCACTGCGTGATCGCGCCCCTGCAGCAGCGCCAGTGCGCGGGATGCGCGCAGCAGTGCAAGCCCCGCACGCGGCGACAGGCCGACGCGGACGCCGGGATGCTGCCGGCTGCGTCCGAGCAGCGCCTGCACGTATTCGATCAATGCGGGGCTCGCATGGATGGCCGTCACCGCCTGCCGCATCGCACGCAGATCGTCTGCGCCGAGCCGTGGCAGGGTTTCGGCGATCAGGGTGCGCCGATCACTGCCCGACAGCAGGGCGCGCTCGGCATCGCGATCGGGGTAACCCAGATTGAGCCGCAGCAGGAAGCGGTCGAGCTGGGAGTCGGGCAACGGATATGTGCCCGACAGATCCACCGGGTTCTGCGTGGCGATGACGAAGAACGGATCGGGCAGGCGATGCGTGGTGCCGTCGACGGTGACCTGCTGTTCGGCCATCGCCTCGAGCAGCGCGCTCTGCGTGCGCGGCGGCGCGCGGTTGATCTCGTCGGCCAGCAGCACGTTGGTGAACACCGGGCCGCCATGGAATTCGAAACGACGCGCGCTGCCCTCGTAGACCGACACGCCGACGACATCCGACGGCAACAGATCCGAGGTGAACTGCACGCGCTGGAAATCCAGGCCCACCGTCGCGGCGATCGCATGCGCCAGGGTCGTCTTGCCGAGGCCGGGCAGGTCCTCGATCAGGATGTGGCCATCGGCGAGCAGCGCGACGAAGCTCATCGTCACCGCCGTCTCCTTGCCGAGCACCAGCCGGTTCACCTGGGCCAGCGATGACGACAGGGCTTCACGCTGGGTGTCGGTTAGCATGGCGGGCGTCGTCGGGTCGGGCATGCATGTGCTCCTGCGGCGGTCTTCCCGAGTGTAGCGAGGTCGAGTTCAATGCGGCGGATGGAAATGCGCACGGTGTTCGTCGTGCTGTGGACGACGATCGTGCTGCTGAAGCTGGCCATCGCCGCGCGGCTGCCGCTGTTCGTCGACGAGGCGTTCTACTGGCTCGAAGGTCAGCATCCCGCGTTCGCCTATTCCGATCTGCCGGGCCTGACCGCGTGGCTGATCCGCATCGGCACCGAAGTCTTCGGCGATGGTCTGCTCGCGGTGCGTCTGCCCTTCATCGCGATCTCCGCGCTGGTGCCATGGCTGGTGGTGCGCCTGACCGCGCGCGAGTTCGATCCACAGTCCGCGTGGCTGTCCGGCTGCGCGGCATTGCTGCTGCCGCTGCTCGGCTCGCTCGGCGTGATGGCGTTGCCTGACGCGATGCTCGCGCTGGCGACCGTGCTGTGTCTGGATGCCGGCGTGCGTTTGCTGCGCGGCGTGACCCACGGCGGCGCACTGCTGCTCGCGCTCGGCCTGTCGCTCGGCGCGCTGAGCCATTACCGCTTCATCGCGGTGATCGGTGTCGGCATCGTGGCGCTGCTCGCGATCGCCAAGGGCCGCGAAGCGCTGCGCGACCCGCGCGTGTGGATCGCGATCGCGACCGGTGCAGCCGCCTGGATTCCGCTGCTGGTCTGGAATGTCGACAACGCCGAAGCCGGCCTGCGCTTCCAGATGGTCGACCGGCATCCCTGGGCGCTGCATGCCGAGGGCTGGCAGTTCATCGTGATCCAGGCGGTGATGGTGACGCCGCTGCTGTTCGCCGCGCTGTTGATCGCGGCCTGGCGTCTGCGCCGGGCGCCGGACGATGCGGCGCGCTTCCTCGCGATGTCCGGCGGGCTGATGGTGCTGGGCTTCTTCGCGCTCGGCTTCGTCGCCGACACCGAACGCGCGAGTTTTCACTGGCCACTGCCGGGCTATCTCGCACTGCTGCCGCTGGTCGGCTTCGTGCTGATGACCTGGCCGCGCTGGCTGCGCATTGCGACCTGGGCGACGCTGGCGCTGGGCTTCGTCGGCGTGGTCGGCTACTACGCGGCAGTGTCGACGCCCGAAGTGCGCGAACGCAGCGCGGGCCTGAAGTGGTACCCGTCGAACTTCGCCGGCTGGGACACGCTGGCCGATGCGGTGCGCGAAGAACTCGCCGCCATGCCCGCCGATACGGTCCTGGTGGCCGACAACTTCAAGATCGGTGCCGAGCTCGGCTTCGCGCTGGGTGACCCGCGTATCCGCGTGCTCGACCATCCGCTCAATCGCCACCACGGTCGCGCGCCGCAGCTGCAGCTCTGGCACCTGCAGCTTGACGATCGCGCCGAGCTGGCGGGACGCCCGGTGTTGCTGGTGACCGGCGTCAATGACGTCAAGTTCAGTGCGCTGCTGCAGCGCTACCAGACGATCTGTGCACGCATGGGCGCGCTGCCGGTCTCGCGCGTGGTCAATGCCGATCGCGGCGCGCAGCGCTTCATCCTGTCGCGCTTCGATGCGGATACGACGGCAGGCGCGGGCGATTGCGTCACGCCGGCGCTCGCCCATGTCGATACGCCCCTGGCAGGCGCGCGCGTCGATGCGCCGTTCGAAGTGCGTGGCTGGGCGGTCAAGGACGGCAGCGGCGTCGCGTCGGTCGCGATCACACTCGATGGCGTGCCGGTCGCGCAGGCGCAGTACGGCGCGCCGAATACTTGGATCGTCGAGCGGTTCCTCGCTGGAGATTCCCGTGATCCCGCGGGCGCCAACATCGGTTTCACCGCGACGATCGATCCAGCGACGCTCACACCCGGCCGCCACTGGCTCGGACTCGAAATCACCGGTCACGACGGTTCGGTCGAGATCTGGGCGGAGCAGCCGATCCAGGTCGCGCCGGCGCGCTGAGGCGCATCTGTCAGGGCAGGGCGTAACCCACCGCGCGCAGCAGACGCGCGGTCGCGATCAGCGGCAGGCCGACCAGCGCGGTCGGATCATCGCTGCGGATCGCCTCGAACAGCACGATGCCAAGCCCTTCGCATTTGAAGCTGCCGGCGCAGTCGAACGGCTGTTCGGCATCGACGTAACGCGCGATCTCGTCGGCCTGCAGCGTGCGGAAGACGACTTCGGTACGGTCCTGCGCCTGCAAGGTCGACTGTCCCGATCGCGCCAGCGCCAGTGCGGTGTGGAAGACCACGCTGCGCCCCGACATCGCCGTCAGCTGCGCGATCGCCGCATCGCGGCCGCCGGGTTTGCCGAGCGGTCGACCATCGAGCGTGGCGACCTGGTCGGAGCCGATCACCCAGGCGTCCGGAGATCGCGCGGCGACATCCTCCGCCTTGGCGTGTGCCAGGCGGATCGCCAACGCAGCGGATTCCTCGTCGTCGCCGGGCGTCTCGTCGACATCCGGGCGCTCGCAGGTGAACGGCAGGCGCAGGCGATCCAGCAGCGCGCGGCGGTAGATCGATGTCGAGCCGAGAATCAGCGGCGGGTTCATGCACTGCCTCCGGCGCGGACCAGCGCCAGCTGGGCGAGTTGCCGGTCGATGCGGGCCTGCGCCTGTTCGATCGATTCGCGCATCGCGTCCAGCGCGACGACCTCCGCGCTTGCGCCATGCTGCTGCAGCCACAGTCGTTGCCGCAGCATCTCCTGCAGCGCATCGCGTACCGGGTCGCCATCGCTCTGGCCGATCTGGGCACGCGCGATCCGCAGCCGTGCCTCGAACGTATCGGCGGCGTCGAGCACGCGCGCATAGGCGCGGTGGCGGCGTCGGACGCGGTGGCGCCACACCAGTACAATGGCGGTCGCAAGCAGGGTGGCCAGCAGCAGGCTGGGGATCGGCTGCACGCAGGAAGTCCGGTGGCGCGGCGGGCCAGTCTGCCCGCCAGGCCGCGATGCCGGCAAATGCGCCGGTCCATGGGTCCAGCCACCGCGCAGGGCGGTTTGACAGCCCGGGATCGCATCTTTAACATTCGGCGGCTATGTCCGCGCAAATGCCCGAGTTGGTCGATGCTTGGCGCATGGTCGGGAGCGGCATGCGCCTCGACGGGCGCTTGCCGTTGGCGTCCCTGACGCGCCTGAGCGAGCTTCTGGCCGATGTTGATGGCGACGACGTGACCTGCTCGATCGAGTTCGGTCGCGACGCGCTGCAGCAGTCGTATGCGCTTCTGCGGGTACAGGGCAGCCTGCCGCTGGTGTGCCAGCGGACGCTCAAGCGTTTCGTGTGGCCGATCGACATCGAGCAGCGGCTGGGCCTGATCCGCGACGAAGCGGAAGAGGCGGCACTGCTGCCCGATTACGAGGCGCTGCTGCTGGAAGGTGACGGTTCGCTGTCGCCGGTCGCGCTGGTCGAGGACGAACTGATTCTGGCAATACCCGCGATTCCGGTCGCGCCCGGCTCCGAAGCGATCGATCGCGACTGGCCGGTATCGACCGAAGAAGAGACACGCGTCAACCCGTTCGCGGCGTTGGCGGGTTTGAAGAAAGATCGAAACAACTAGAACCTGTTGGAGCAATTCCCATGGCTGTGCAGAAATCCCGCGTCACCCCGTCCCGTCGTGGCATGCGTCGTGCGCACGACAAGCTGAGCGCGAAGCTGTTGTCGACCGATCAGACGACGGGCGAGACCCATATCCGTCATCACATCACCGCTGACGGTTACTACCGTGGCAAGCAGGTGATCCAGCCGAAGACGCGCGTCGTCGAGGAAGATTGATCCTTGCTGCCCGCCACCTCGTTGGCGGGCGCACGATGTACCGGGCGCAGCCTCCGTCCCTGACGGGCGGCTGCGTCTGCCGTCGGCAGGGATGCCGGTTTTGAGATCACGTGTCACGATCACGCGCCTCGCGCGAGGGCCGCTCCGCAGATGACCAGCGAACGCATCTATTCCCGCATTGCCGGCACCGGCAGTTACCTGCCCGAGAAAGTGCTGACCAACGACGACCTCGCGAAGTTCGTCGACACCAGTGACGAATGGATCGCGACCCGCACCGGTATCCGCGAGCGACACATCGCCGCCGAGGGCGAGACCACCAGTGATCTGGCCTTCCATGCCGCCACGCGCGCGATGGAAGCGGCCGGCGTGTCTGCGTCCGAGATCGATCTGATCATCGTCGGCACCACGACACCCGACATCATCTTTCCGTCGACCGCCTGCCTGCTGCAGGCGCGGCTGGGGGCCAACGGCTGTGGCGCGTTCGACGTCAACGCCGCGTGCTCGGGCTTCCTGTACGCGTTGTCGGTCGCCGACAAGTTCATCAAGTCGGGCGATGCGAAGACCGTACTGGTGGTCGGCGCCGAAACGCTGACGCGCATGGTCGACTGGAGCGAACGCACCACCGCCGTGCTGTTCGGCGATGGTGCCGGCGCGGTCGTGCTCAAGGCCGATGCCGAAACCGGCATCCTCAGCACCCATCTGCACGCCGACGGCGCGAAGAAGGAACTGCTGTGGAATCCCGTCGGCGTGTCCGCAGGCTTCCGCGACGACCAGCCCAACGCGGGCGTGCGCATCCAGATGGCCGGCAGCGATGTCTTCAAGTACGCGGTCAAGGCGCTCGATTCGGTGGTCGAGGAAACGTTGCTGGCGAACGGTCTCGATCGCCACGACGTGGACTGGCTGATCCCGCATCAGGCCAACCTGCGCATCATCGAAGCCACTGCCAAGCGCCTGGACATGCCGATGGATCGCGTCGTGGTGACGGTCGACAAGCACGGCAACACCTCGTCCGGTTCGGTGCCGCTGGCACTCGACGAGGCGGTGCGTTCGGGTCGAGTGCAGCGCGGTCAGCTGCTGCTGCTCGAAGCCTTCGGCGGCGGCTTCACCTGGGGTTCGGCGCTGCTGCGCTATTGAGTCCCGCATGCGGGGGCGGATGGCCCCCGCAGTTGCTTCCACTTTCGCGGACGTGTGTCCGCACGACACGGAGACTCCCGCATGGGCGTCGAATCCATCGTCGTGGCCGGGCGCGATGCCTGGCTCAAGGCGTATGCTGACGGCGACAGCCGCAAGTTCGGCCTTGGCATCCTCGACGCGATCGCGCGCGGTCTCGACATCGATGCGCTGCGTCCGCCGCCGCATCCCGGTGGCGGTGAGGCCAAGCAGATCGAAGCGCGACGTCTGGCCGAACTCGACGCCCAGGGCGTGCGCGTGCCGCGCGTGCTCGGCGAAGGCGCTTCCACGCTGCTGCTGAGCAATCTGGGCGATACCTTCGCCGCGCAACTGCGCGCTGCCGATGGCGATGCCGTGCGTATCGATACTTTGACGACGGCGGTGATCGATGCGATCGCCGATGCGCATGCGCGCGGCGCCTATTTCGGGCAGCCGCTGCCGCGCAACATCACGCTCGACGACAGCGGTCGCGTGGGCTTCATCGACTTCGAGGAAGATCCGCTGGAAGTCATGTCGCTGCCGCAGGCGCAGGCGCGTGACTGGCTGATGTTCGCGTTCGGCATGGCGAAGTACTACGACGGCCGTACCGACGCGCTCGCCGACATGCTCGCGCGTGTCATGCAGCGCGAGCCTGAAGTGGCCGCGCACGCAGGCCGCGTGGGCCGCCTTGAGGGCTTCGCGCAGCGCATCGGCTGGCTCGGCCGTTCCGCGCGCCACGTCGCGCATTCGATCCTCGTGGTGCGCGCGGCGACGTTGTTGCCGGTGCTGCTCGTGGTCGCTGTGCTGTGGGACTGGCTCGACGACGGCGAGATCGAACTGCTGCGGATGATGTTCTGAGCCGGAGCGGCAGCGTGTGTCCAGCCCTTCCGGCGAAAAGCTCGGGCAGTCGCCTGAGCCCGTCCGGCAGGCGCCCAGCGTCATCATCCTGGGCGCTGCCGCTCGCTGCGGGCGTGGTGCCAGGATGGCAACCACGCCTTGGCGTGCTGTCAGGTGGCCGGAGTGACCGAGAGGCCTTTGCCGAGATTGCAGGTCTGGGCTGCTGTGCCGCCGTGCACGATGGTCAGCGCATAGTCGCCGGGCTCCACACCCTGCAGCGACACGTCGATGTTGTAACCGGACATTCGCGCTGATTCGCTTGAAAGCGCAGCGGCCACATCAGGACGTTCCACGCCGGCCGGCAAGGCTCCCGAGTAGCTGCGTGCGGCTCCGGTCAGCACCAGTAGCGCGTCTCCGGGTACGCCGTTCGCGGCATCTGCGAACCATCCCGACATCGAGACCTGGGTTCCGGTCGCAACGCTGGTGCCAGCCGACGGGCTGCCGTTCACAGCGTCCAGCGCGCAGTTGCCGCCTGGTGTGTTGGATGCAGCGGCATAGTCCTGCAGCGAGACTGGCACGGCGGGGGCGGAAACGGGCGCGGAGGCGGTTTCCGGAGCTGCCGCAGTGTCGGTAGAGGAGGGTTCTGGTGCCTGGTTGTTGCAGGCTGCCAGCAGGCTGGCGGCGATCAGCAGGGACGTCACTCGCGGGACAGAGGCCATGGGATGCTCGGTAGAGTCGGGAGGTGTGGGGTGGATGCGAAGAGTACTCCCGCGTGGGGTGAAAGCTGGCTTTCTTCACACTTGACGCGACGCTCGGCTGGCCGCCTGGGAGGCGGATGTCCGCCATCCGGATAGTGGGGGCGTGAGGCAGCGGCCATCGTGCTCGCCCATCTGATTGCGTAAAGGTCAGATCTGGATATGAGAGGCGCCCCGCATACGCCCCGGTACAGACAATGTCGCGGCTTCGCACTTATCATCGCCCCCGGTTTTGAGGCTGGAAATACGCGTGACCGCATCGCAACTCGCATTCGTCTTCCCGGGGCAGGGCTCGCAGTCGCTGGGCATGCTCGGTGATCTCGCCGCGCGCCATCCGGTGATCGTCGAGGCATTCGCTGAAGCCTCCGAAGGCGCGGGCGTCGATCTGTGGGCGCTGTCGCAGCAGGGCCCCGAGGCCGAGCTCAACCAGACCGAGTTCACCCAGCCCGCATTGCTTGCTGCCGGTGTCGCCGTGTGGCGCGCCTGGCAGCAGCGCGGTGGCGCTGCGCCGGCCGCGCTGGCCGGTCACAGCCTCGGCGAATACACCGCGCTGGTCGCGGCCGGCGTGCTCTCGCTGGGTGATGCCGCGAAGCTGGTGCGTCTGCGCGGCCAGCTGATGCAGAGCGCCGCGCCGGCGGGCACCGGTGCGATGGCTGCAGTCATCGGCGCGGAAGATGCGCTGGTCGGCGAGATCTGCCGCGATGCATCGCAGGACGCGGACGTCGTCGTGCCGGCCAATTTCAATTCGCCCGGCCAGATCGTCATTGGCGGGCATGCCGCGGCGGTGGATCGTGCGATCGCACTGCTCGGCGAGCGTGGCGTACGCAAGGTCGTGAAGCTGGCGGTCAGCGTGCCCTCGCACACGCCGCTGATGCGCGAGGCGGCGGATCGTCTGGCCGACTCGATGGGCGCGGTCGCCTGGCAGGCGCCGTCGCTGCCGGTGGTGCAGAACGTCGATGCGACCGTGCACGAGAGTGTCGACGCGATCCGCGATGCGCTGGTGCGCCAGCTGTATCTGCCGGTGCAGTGGACGCGTTGCGTCGAAGCGCTGTCGGCACGCGGCGTGACGCGCATCGTCGAGTGCGGCCCGGGCAAGGTGCTGACCGGTCTGGTCAAGCGCATCGACAAGTCGATCGAGGCCCGCGCGCTCGCCGCGCCGGACGATTTCGACGCCGCGCTGGCAGACTGGAAGGTCTGAACCCGGCGGAAGGACGCGGATCGGCGCACACTGCGGGCAGTGGCTGCGGCCGATGCCTGCGTCGTTCGATCTTCGCCGTCACACACGCCCCTATGGAGTTCTCATGAGCGCACCTCTTTCCGGCGAGATCGTTCTCGTCACCGGCGCAAGCCGCGGCATCGGTGCCGCGATCGCCGACACGCTGGCCGCGCAGGGCGCGACCGTGATCGGGACTGCGACCAGCGATGCCGGCGCAGCGAAGATCGGCGAGCGCCTGTCCGCGCACGGCGGCCACGGCTGCGTGCTGGACGTCTCGCAGCCGGGCACGATCGAAGCGCTGGTCGAATCGATCACCGCCGAGTTCGGCGCGATCTCGATCCTCGTCAACAATGCCGGCATCACCCGCGACAACCTGCTGATGCGCATGAAGGACGAGGACTGGCAGGCCATCCTCGACACCAATCTGACCAGCGTCTACCGCAGCTCGAAGGCGGTGATGCGCGGCATGATGAAGGCGCGGAAGGGTCGCATCATCAACATCGCATCAGTCATCGGCGTGACCGGCAACGCCGGCCAGGCGAATTACGCCGCGGCCAAGGCAGGCATCATTGCCTTCAGCAAGTCGCTGGCGAAAGAGATCGGTTCGCGCGGCGTCACGGTCAACGTGGTCGCGCCCGGCTTCATCGCCACCGACATGACCCGCGATTTGCCGGAAGAGTCCAAGGCCGCCTTGACCGAACGCATCGCGCTCGGCCGTCTCGGTGAACCGGACGACATCGCGCAGGCCGTCGCGTTCCTCGCTGGCCCGTCGGCGGCGTACATCACCGGCGAAACCCTGCACGTCAACGGCGGTATGTACATGCCCTGAGAGGGCTGCGTCGACACTTGAATTCCGAGGGCAAGCCGTTGAATGGCAAGGGCTTTGATGGTGGTGCGCCCATCGCCCGGCTTTCCCTTACACTATCCACCGAAAATCGCCTCCCCGGAGCAAACTACCCATGAGCAACATCGAAGAGCGCGTCAAGAAGATTGTCATCGAGCAGCTGGGCGTCAAGGAAGAAGAAGTCAGCAACAGCGCTTCCTTCGTCGACGACCTCGGTGCCGATTCCCTCGACACCGTCGAGCTGGTGATGGCGCTGGAAGAAGAATTCGAGTGCGAGATTCCGGACGAAGAAGCCGAGAAGATCACCTCGGTGCAGCAGGCGATCGACTACGTCAAGGCGCACGCCAAGGGCTGATGCCCGCGTCCACGTCCACGGTTCGACCGATGGGCGTGCGACTGGTCCGGTCGCGGTGCGGCCGGGCAGACAGGTTCCAGTACGAGGCCGCGTTGCGGCCTCGTGCGTATTGGCGGCGACCAACCGCGCCGCCACCGACTTCTCAGGAGTTGAACAATGGCCAAGCGCCGCGTCGTCATCACGGGCATCGGCATCCTCTCGCCGCTGGGCAACGATCTGGCTTCAAGCTGGGACGGCATCGTCAACGGCCGGTCGGGCATCGGCCCGATCACCCATTTCGACCCCACCCATTTCGCCACGCGCATCGCGGGCGAGGTGAAGGGCTTCGATGCGACCCAGTGGATCGCGCCGAAAGACGTCAAGAAGATGGATCCCTTCGTGCACTACGGTGTCGCCGGCGGCCTGATGGCGATCGCCGACGCAGGCATCGACGTGCGTGAATCCGACGCCGAGCGCATCGGCGTGGCGATCGGTGCGGGCATCGGTGGCCTCAAGGGCATCGAGGAAACGGCGATCAAGTACGCCGAAGGTGGTCCGCGCAAGATCTCGCCGTTCTACGTGCCCAGCACGATCATCAACATGATCTCCGGCCAGGTCTCGATCATGACCGGCGCCAAGGGTCCGAACATCGCGGCCGTGACCGCCTGCACCACCGGCACGCACAACATCGGTCTGGCGATGCGCATGATCCAGTACGGCGATGCCGATGTGATGGTGGCCGGTGGCGCCGAGTTCGCGACCACGCCGACCTCGGTCGGTGGCTTCTGCTCGATGAAGGCGATGTCGACCCGCAACGACGACCCGACCGGCGCCTCGCGTCCGTGGGACGTCGAGCGCGACGGTTTCGTCATGGGCGACGGCGCGGGCGTGCTGGTGCTCGAGGAATACGAGCGTGCCAAGGCGCGTGGCGCACGCATCTATGCCGAGCTCGCGGGCTTCGGCATGAGCGGCGACGCATTCCACATGACCTCGCCCAGCGAGAACGGCGAGGGCGGTGGTCGTTGCATGCGCGCCGCCATCAACGACGCCGGGATCGATCCCTCGCAGATCGGCTACATCAACGCGCACGGCACCTCGACCCCGGCCGGCGACGTGGCCGAGACGATGGGCATCAAGGGCGTCCTCGGCGCGCATGCATCGAAGGTGATGGTCAGTTCGACCAAGTCGATGACGGGCCATCTGCTGGGCGCGGCCGGTGGCATCGAGGCGGTGTTCTCGGCGATGGCGCTGCACACCGGCATCATTCCGCCGACGATCAACCTGCACACACCGGGCGAAGGCTGCGATCTGGACTACGTGCCGCACACCGCACGCGAGCACCAGGTCGAGTACGTGATGTCGAACTCGTTCGGCTTCGGCGGCACCAACGGCACGCTGGTGTTCCGCAAGGTCTGACGGCAGGCGACCCTGCCAGCCAAAAAAAAGAGGCCCGCGCAAGCGGGCCTTTTTCTGTCTGCAGGTGCGCTGGCGCGTGCGCACCGCGCAGTGGACTTCAGCCGCGCTTCCAGCGCACGCCCTGCGGCGTGTCCTCGAGCACGATCTTCTCGGCGGCCAGCTGGTCGCGGATCGCGTCGGCGCGGGCGAAGTCGCGGGCCTGCTTGGCGGCGATGCGCTCGTCGATGAGCGCCTGGATACGGACGTCGTCGTCGTCGCTGGCGCCGCGCGCGAACCACTCGGCAGGCGCCTGCTGCAGCAGGCCCAGCGCGAGCCCGGCGCCGAGCAGTTCTGCCTTGAGCGTCGCACGCGTGGCGTCGTCGGTGGCCTTGCGTGCATCACCTGCGATGCGGGCGACCTCGGCCAGCGCAGCCGGTGTGTTCAGATCCTCGTCCAGCACGGCTTCGATGCTGTCGGGAATCCGTGCTTCGGCCTCGACATCGGCCAGATCGCGCAGCGTGCCGTAAAGCCGGTCCAGTGTGCGCACCGACTGTTCGATCAACGCGTCGGACCAGTCCAGCGGCTGCCGGTAATGCGCGGAGAGCAGGGCATAACGCAGCGCTTCGGGTGCGTGCGTCTGCACCAGGTCATGCACGCGTTCGATGTTGCCCACCGACTTGGACATCTTGCTGCCGGCGAAGGTCAGCATGCCGTTGTGCAGCCAGACGTTCGCGAACGGCGCGCCGGCATGGGCGCACTCGCTCTGCGCGATCTCGTTCTCGTGATGCGGGAACTGCAGGTCAACGCCGCCGGCGTGGATGTCGATCGTCTCGCCCAGATGCGCGGCGGCCATCGCCGAACATTCGATGTGCCAGCCGGGCCGACCGGTGCCCCAGGGCGATTCCCAGCCGGGAAGATCATCGGTCGACGGCTTCCACAGCACGAAATCGCCTGCATCGCGCTTGTACGGTGCGACCTCGATGCGGGCGCCGGCGATCATGTCGTCGGTGTCGCGGCGCGACAGCTTGCCGTAGCCGTCGAAGCTGCCGACCGAGAACAGCACATGGCCTTCCGCCGCATAGGCGTGGCCGCTGTCGATCAGGCGCCCGATCATCGCGACGATCTCGCCGATGTGCGCGGTCGCGGCCGGTTCGATGTCCGGCGGGGCGATGCCCAGCGCGGCCATGTCCTGCCGGTAGGCGGCGGCGAAGCGGTCGGTGATCGTCGAGATCGGGACGCCGTGGTCGCGTGCGGCGGCGTTGATCTTGTCGTCGACGTCGGTGATGTTGCGCGCGTATTTCAACGCGCCGAAGCGGCGCCGCAGCAGGTCGGCCAGCACGCCGAACACGACCGGTCCACGGGCATTGCCGATATGGACGTAGTTGTAGACCGTGGGGCCGCAGACATACATCGTCGGGCACGCGGGATCGAGGGGCGCGAACGGTTCGAGGCGGCGGGTCAGGCTGTTGTAGAGATGCAGGGACATGGCGGGCTCGCCGGGATAACCGGACGATTCTAACGGCGCATGCGGCCCCGCGCTGCCCCGGTGACGTTGCGCCCCGCACGCCGCGTCACATCGGGCGGGGCGCGTGTTCACGACAGCATCGATTCAGCCCCCGCAGGTGGGCGCGCCCTACACTGCGTCGGTGTCGATCGCGCTCCGAAGCCACCCTCGTGCGAATCCCGCGCTGCCTGTCCTGGCGGTGCTGCTCGCATGCGTGTGTCCGGCGTTCGCACAGAGCCCACCGCCACCCGGACAGCCCGAGAACGCGCGGCTCGAGTACGCCCAGGTGCTGCGCGCCGAACCGGTCTATCAGACCCTGCGCGCGACCAGCATGGTCGAGCGCTGCGAGGCCACGACCCCCGTCGACGAAGAGCAGCGACGCGGCGTTGCACGCTGGGTCGGTGCGGTCAGGGATGTCCTGCGTTCCGAGGACGACCGGGTCGACGAGACCGATCGCTCGGCAGGCGGTGACTGCCGCATGGTCCCGATCGAGCGCGAGTTCCGCCGGCCGATCGCCTATGACGTCGACTATGTGCACAAGGGCGTCAAGTACCGCTCGCGGCTGCCGTACGACCCGGGCAACCGCCTGCGCGTCCGCGTGTCCGTGACGCCGGTCGTACCGCCCGCAGGCGAGCGTTGAGCAGCGCCGTCGCCGCTGTTGCAGTGCAACGCTCCGCGTGCGAGGATTCGCGCCTCATGAACGCCCTGCGCGCCAACGCCGACATCCTGACCTCCGCCCGTATGGCGTCGGGGATGACCTCGCGTGCCCGCCGACCGGAAGCCCACATCCTCCCGGGCTAGTCGGAACGTCGTTCGCGTATGCGTGCTGTTCTGCAGAAAACCCGGCCGGTGCCGGGTTTTTTCGTTTCCGAAATACCGGTTTCATCGATCCATCCGATCCTCCCTCCATCGCCTCCACGAGATTTCCACCGATGACTGCGATCCGACACTTCCTCAACACGCAGGACTGGTCCCGTCCCGACCTCGACGCCCTGCTGGTCGATGCCGCGCGCTTCAAGCGCGAAAAGCTTGGCGATGCGCTCAAGGGCCGGTCGATCGCGCTGGTGTTCTTCAATCCGTCGATGCGTACGCGCACCAGCTTCGAACTCGGCGCATTCCAGCTCGGTGGTCACGCCATCGTGCTGCAGCCGGGCAAGGACGCGTGGCCGATCGAATTCGATCTGGGCACGGTGATGGACGGAGACACCGAGGAACACGTGGCCGAGGTCGCACGCGTGCTCGGCCGCTATGTCGACATGATCGGCGTGCGCGCGTTTCCGAAGTTCGTCGACTGGTCGGTCGATCGCGAGGACCGGGTGCTCAAGGCATTCGCGCAGTACTCGCCGGTGCCGGTCATCAACATGGAGACCATCACCCATCCCTGCCAGGAACTGGCGCACGCGCTGGCGCTGCAGGAGCACTTCGGCACCGCGGATCTGCGCGGCAAGAAGTACGTGCTGACCTGGACCTATCACCCTAAGCCACTCAACACCGCGGTCGCCAATTCCGCGCTCACCATCGCTACGCGCATGGGCATGGACGTGACCCTTCTGTGCCCGACGCCGGACTACGTGCTCGACCAGCGCTACATGGACTGGGCGGCGCAGAACGTCGCCGAGAGCGGCGGTTCGCTCGCCGTCAGCCACGACATCGACAGCGCCTACGCCGGCGCCGACGTGGTCTACGCCAAGAGCTGGGGCGCGCTGCCGTTCTTCGGCAACTGGGCGCCCGAGAAGCCGATCCGCGACCAGTACCAGCACTTCATCGTCGACGAGCGGAAGATGGCGCTGACCAACAATGGCGTGTTCTCGCACTGCCTGCCGCTGCGCCGCAACGTCAAGGCGACCGACGCGGTGATGGATTCGCCCAACTGCATCGCGATCGACGAAGCCGAGAACCGCCTGCACGTGCAGAAGGCGGTCATGGCGACCCTGATGCGCTGACGCGCGCCGCACCCCAACCGAATTCTTTTCCGCATCCCCACGGACATCCCCATGACCAGCGCCCACACCTCCCGCGACATCGTCCTTGCCTTCTCCGGCGGCCTCGACACCAGCTTCTGCGTGCCCTATCTCAAGGAGCAGGGCTGGACCGTGCACACCGTGTTCGCCGACACCGGCGGCGTCGATGCCGAAGAGCGCGCCTTCATCGAGCAGCGTGCGGCTGAACTCGGCGTCGCCAGCCACGTCACCGTCGATGGCGGTCCCGCGATCTGGGACGGTTTCGTCAAGCCGTTCGTGTGGGCCGGTGAGGCTTATCAGGGCCAGTACCCGCTGCTGGTGTCGGACCGTTATCTGATCGTCGACGCCGCGCTCGCGCGCGCCGCCGAACTCGGCACCAACGCGATCGCGCACGGCTGCACCGGCATGGGCAACGACCAGGTGCGTTTCGACCTCGCCGTGAAGGCGCAGGGCGAGTACCGCATCGTGGCGCCGATTCGCGAGATCCAGAAGGAACACACGCAGACGCGCGCCTACGAGCAGGCGTACCTCGAAGAGCGCGGCTTCGGCGTGCGCGCCAAGCAGCAGGCCTACACGATCAACGAGAACCTGCTCGGCCTGACGATGTCCGGTGGCGAGATCGACCGCTGGGAAGCGCCGGGCGAGGGCGCCCGCGGCTGGTGCGCACCGCGCGCCGAATGGCCGGAAGCGCCGCTGCAGGTCAAGGTGCGGTTCGAGCAGGGCACGGCGGTCGCGCTCGATGGCGAAACCCTGCCGGGCGCGCAGATTCTCGCGAAGCTCAACGCACTGTTCGCGCCCTATGGCGTGGGCCGCGGCGTCTACACCGGCGACACCGTGATCGGCCTCAAGGGTCGCATCGTGTATGAAGCGCCGGGCCTGATCTCGCTGCTCGCCGCGCACCGCGCGCTCGAAGACACCGTGCTGACCAAGCAGCAGAACCGCTTCAAGCCCGAGGTCGCGCGCAAGTGGACCGAGCTGGTCTACGAAGGCTTCTTCCACGATCCGCTCAAGGCCGACATCGAAGCCTTCCTCGAATCCTCGCAGGCCAAGGTCACCGGTGAAGTGGTGCTGGAAACCCGCGGCGGCCGAGTCGACGCGGTAGCGGTGACCTCGCCGCACATCCTCAACGCCAAGGGTGCGACCTACGCGCAGTCCGCGGACTGGGGCGTCGAGGAAGCCGAAGGCTTCATCAAACTGTTCGGTATGAGCAGCACGCTGTACGCGCAAGTGAACCGCTGAACTATCGGACGTCATCCCCGCGCAGGCGGGGATCCAGTGTCTCTTGCTGAGTGCATCAAGGCGCTGGATTCCCGCCTGCGCGGGAATGACGACATTCTGTGCTCAACGCTCCAATCCAGTTGAAACGAGTGCGATGACCGATCTGCTGACCCACACCCTCGACCATCTCGAACAGCTGGTGTCCTTCGACACCCGCAATCCGCCGCGCGCGATCCAGTCCGAGGGCGGGATCTTCGATTACATCCGCGGCCAGCTGCCGGGCTTCGATGTCGAGGTGATCGATCACGGCGACGGCGCGGTGAGCCTGTTCGCGGTGCGTGGCGCGCCGACGGTGCTGTTCAATGTGCACCTGGACACGGTGCCGGATTCGCCCGACTGGAGCGCCGACCCGCACGTGATGCGGCGGCTTGACGATCGTGTGGTCGGCCTCGGCGTCTGCGACATCAAGGGCGCGGCGGCGGCGCTGATCGCAGCGGCCAATGCCGGTGATGGCGATGCGGCGTTTCTGTTCTCCTCGGATGAGGAGGCCAACGATCCGCGGTGTATCGCAGCCTTCCTTGCGCGCGGTCTGCAGTTCGAGGCCGTGCTGGTTGCCGAACCGACGCAGTGCGAAGCGGTGCTCGCGCATCGCGGCATCAGTTCGGTGTTGATGCGTTTCGCCGGAACCGCGGGACACGCTTCGGGCAAACAGGATCCGGCGGCGAGCGCATTGCACCAGGCGATGCGCTGGGGCGGTCGCGCGCTCGACCATGTCGAGTCGCTGGCGCACGCGCGTTTCGGTGGGCTGACCGGTCTGCGTTTCAACATCGGCCGGGTCGAAGGCGGTATCAAGGCCAACATGATTGCGCCGGCCGCCGAGCTGCGCTTCGGCTTCCGGCCATTGCCGTCGATGGACATCGACGATCTGCTTGGGACCTTTTCCGGTTTCGCGCAGCCCGATGCGGCGCATTTCGAGGAAACCTTCCGCGGGCCGAGCCTGCCGTCGGGTGACATCGATCGTGCGGAGGACCGCCGTCTCGCCGCGCGCGACGTCGCCGACGCCTTCGACCTGCCGATCGGTAACGCTGTCGATTTCTGGACCGAGGCCTCGCTGTTCTCCGCCGGTGGTTACACCGCGCTGGTCTACGGCCCGGGCGACATCGCCCAGGCGCACACCGGCGACGAGTTCGTGACGCTCGACCAGCTGCAGCGCTACGCCGATTCTGTGCACCGGATCATCAACGGCGATCGCTGAGCATCTCCCGCAGCCTCCGCTTTTCACGCGTCATCCCACGCCCAACCGATTGCAGCCCGTGAACATTCCCGCGACCCACGTCCAGACCCGTCAGACCATCGTGCGCCTGCTTTCGAGCATGGCCAGCGCGAAGGAAATCAGCCAGTACCTCAAGCGCTTCTCGCAGCTCGATGCCAAGCGCTTCGCCGTGGTCAAGGTCGGCGGCGCGGTGCTGCGCGACGAACTCGACGATCTGACCTCCTCGCTGTCGTTCCTGCAGGAGGTCGGCCTGACGCCGATCGTGCTGCATGGCGCCGGCCCGCAGCTGGACGCCGAGCTCGCTGCGGCCGGCATCGAGAAGCAGACCGTCGGTGGCTTGCGTGTCACCACGCCCGAGGCGCTGGCCATCGTGCGCCGCGTGTTCCAGGCCGCGAACCTGCGCCTCGTCGAAGCCCTGCAACGCAACGGCGCGCGCGCGACGTCGATCACTGGCGGCGTGTTCGAAGCGACGTATCTCGACCAGGCGACCTACGGCCTGGTCGGTGAAGTGAGCGCCGTGAACCTCGCGCCGATCGAAGCCAGCCTGCAGGCCGGTTCGATCCCGGTGATCACCAGTCTGGGCGAAACCGCCTCGGGGCAGATCCTCAACATCAATGCCGACTTCGCCGCCAACGAACTGGTGCGCGAACTGCAGCCCTACAAGATCATCTTCCTCACCGGCACCGGCGGACTGCTCGACGCGGACGGCAAGGTCATCGATTCGATCAATCTGTCGACCGAGTACGACCATCTGATCGAGCAGCCGTGGATCCATGGCGGCATGAAGGTCAAGATCGAACAGATCAAGGCGCTGCTCGAAGGTCTGCCGATGGCCTCGTCGGTATCGATCACGCGACCGGCTGATCTTGCCAAGGAACTGTTTACCCACAAGGGATCCGGCACGCTGGTGCGTCGCGGCGAGCAGGTGCTGCGCGTGACCGACTGGTCGGAACTGGATCTCGAACGGCTGAAGTCGCTGATCGAATCGAGCTTCGGCCGCGAACTCGCGCCCGACTATTTCGAACGCACGCCGCTGCTGCGCGCCTACGTCAGCGAGAACTATCGCGCCGCGGTGATCCTGACCGAAGGCGAGGGCACGGTGTACCTGGACAAGTTCGCCGTACTCGACGACGCGCAGGGCGAAGGCCTCGGCCGCGCGGTGTGGAACGTGATGCGCGACGAGACGCCGCAGCTGTTCTGGCGGTCGCGCCACCACAATCAGGTCAACATCTTCTATTACGCCGAATCCGATGGCTGCATCAAGCAGGAGAAGTGGAAGGTGTTCTGGTACGGCCTCGACGGCTTCGAGCAGATCCAGCGCTGCGTCGCGCATTGCGCGACCCGTCCGCCGACGCTGGTGGGCTGAGTGGGCGAACGCGCCGCCGACGCTGCGTGGACACGGACGCCGACACTGACCGGTCGTCATGTCTCGCTGGTGCCGCTGACGCCGGCACATGCCGACGCGCTCGCGACGGTGTCGCGTGACAGCGCGCTGCATTCGGTCTGGTACACGAACGTGCCCGCGCCGGATGACGTGCCGCGCTACATCGACAAGGCGCTCGAAGCGCAGGCGGCCGGCGAGGCGCTGGTGTTCGCCGTGCTGGATGCCGAAGGCAGCGTCGTCGGCAGCACGCGCTTCTACGATCTCGACGCCGCGGTGCCCAACCTCAAGATCGGCTACACCTGGTATGCGCCGCGCGTGCAGCGCACCGGCCTCAACACCGAAGCCAAGCTGCTGCTGTTCGCGCACGCTTTCGATGTGCTCGGTTGCGCGTCGGTGGCGTTCGAGACCAGCTGGTTCAATCACCCCTCACGCGCGGCCATCGCGCGCCTGGGCGCGAAACAGGATGGTGTGCTGCGCCATCACAAGCGGCATGCCGATGGCTCGCTGCGCGACACCGTGGTGTTTTCGGTGATCGACGCGGAATGGCCGGCGGTGCGTCGCCATCTCGGATTCAAACTCGACACGTTCAAGCTGGACAGCCCTCCATGAGCACACCCCCTATCCGCCTCGGCATCGTCGGCGCGCGCGGCCATACCGGCCAGGAACTGATCCGCCTCGTCGCCGCGCATCCGGGCCTCGAACTCGCGTTCGTGTCCTCGCGCGAACTCGACGGCCAGCGCGTCGCGGATCACAACGACGGTTTCGCGGGCGAACTGCGCTTCGAAAGTCTCGATGCCGATGCAGTTGCCGCGAAGGGTGCCGATGCGGTGATCCTCGCGCTGCCCAACGGCAAGACCGCGCCGTTCGTTGCCGCGATCGATGCTGCGAAGCCGGGCACGCTGATCGTCGATCTGTCGGCCGATTACCGCTTCGAGGCCGGCTGGTATTACGGGCTGCCGGAGCTGACGCGTGCGCGGTACGCCGGCCAGCGCCGGATCAGCAATCCCGGCTGCTACGCGACCGCGATGCAGCTGGCGATCGCGCCGCTTGCCGAGCATCTCGCCGGCCCGCCGCAGTGCTTCGGCGTGTCGGGCTACTCGGGCGCCGGCACCACGCCGTCGGACAAGAACGACACCGCGCTGCTGGCCGACAACCTGATGCCGTACGCGCTGACCAACCACGTGCACGAGCGCGAGGTGTCGAAGCAGCTGTCGCTGCCGGTCGAGTTCATGCCGCACGTCGCGCCGCATTTCCGCGGCATCACGATGACGGTCAACCTGTGGCTCTCAGTGCCGATGTCGCGCGACGCGGTCAAGGCGCTGTTCGATACGCGCTACGCCGACGAGCCGCTGGTCGAGGTCATCGACGATGCGCCCTGGGTCAGCCGGATCGCCGGCCATCACGGCGCGCAGATCGGCGCCTTCACGATGGCGCCAGGCAATGGCCGCGTCGTCGTCGTGGCGACGCTCGACAATCTGCTCAAGGGCGCGGCGACGCAGGCGATGCAGAACCTCAACCTCGCGCTGGGCTTCGACGAGCTGACGTCGATCCCGCATTGATTCCCGCCAGGCGCGGGCGACCGCGCCACCGGCCCAACTGCATCGCGCGCGAGCGCCTGCAGATCCCGCAAGGACACCGACATGAGCAACCTCCTCTGGCAGAAGCCCGGCGTCGCCGTCGACACGCAGATCCAGGCATTTCTCGCCGGTGACGACGTGATCCTCGACCGCGAGTTCTTCCTGCACGACATCGCCGCGAGCGCCGCGCATGCCGAAGGCCTGCAGCGCGTCGGCATCCTCTCGAACGACGAACTCGACGCGCTCAAGCGCGAGTTGACCACGCTGGCCGACGATTTTCGCAGCGGCGCCTTCGTACTCGACGAACGCTTCGAGGATGGCCACTCGGCGATCGAAGACCGTCTGACCGAACGCCTCGGCGATGCCGGTCGGCGCATCCACACCGGCCGCAGCCGCAACGACCAGGTGCTGGTCGCCACGCGCCTGTGGCTGAAGGAGAAGCTCGCGCGTCTGGCCGCGTTGTCGCGCGAGATCGCCAAGGTCGCGCTCGACCGCGCCGAAGCCGAGCGCGAGCTGCCGATTCCGGGTTACACGCACATCCAGCGCGCCGTGCTGTCCTCGGGCGGCATGTGGTGGTCGGGCTGGGCCGAGGCGTTCATCGACGATGCAGTGCGCGCGCAGGACACGCTCGCGCTGATCGACTGCAATCCGCTCGGCACCGCGGCCGGCTACGGTGTGAACCTCGCGCTCGATCGCGACCACACGACCGCCGCACTCGGTTTCGCGCGGTTGCAGGTCTCGCCGGTCTACGCGCAGCTCTCGCGCGGCAAGTTCGAACTCGCCGCGCTCGAAGCGCTGGGCAGTGCGACGCTGGATCTGCGTCGTCTGGCCTGGGATCTGTCGCAGTTCACCAGCGCCGAGTACGGCTTCGTCGCATTGCCGGCGCAGTACACGACCGGCAGCTCGATCATGCCGAACAAGCGCAATCCCGACGTCGTCGAACTGATGCGCGCCACGCACGCCAGTGTTGCGGCGGCGCGCACCGAGATCGAGCACTTGCTGTCGCTGCCGTCCGGCTATCACCGAGACCTGCAGAGTTCCAAGGGCGCGATCTTCCATGGTTTCGGCCGCGGACTCGCCGCGCTGGAACTGCTGCCTGCGCTGCTGGCGAACCTTGAATGGCGCGAAGACCGTTTGCGTGCCGCGGTGGATTCGGGCATGTACGCAACCGATGTCGCCGTCGAAGCCGCGATCGCCGGCGTGCCGTTCCGCGAGGCCTACAAGGCCGCCGCGCAGAGCGCCGACACGGCCGGGCAGGGCCGCACACCGGAAGGCAGCCTCGCCGCGCGCACTTCGCCGGGCGGCGCCGCCGACCTGCGCCTGGACACGCTGCGTGCGCGCTGGGACGCACTGGCCTGACGTCCGGTCTTCAACCGGAGAACTTCCGACATGAAACGCTTCCTCGTCATCGCGATGCGTCGCCCGGACTTCGATCCATCCGTCGTCGCGCCGCATCAGGCCTTTCTCGACGACCTGCGCGCGCGCGGTCTGCTGGACATGACCGGCGGCTTCGCCAACGGCACGGGCGGCGCGTATCTGTTGAGCGGGATCGGGTCATTGGACGAAGCGCAGGCAATCATCGCGGCCGACCCGTTGGCACTGCAGAATGCGAGCGAGCTCGTCGTCCACGAGTGGAACACCCGCTGAGCGCAGCCGACCGATGCACGTGCCCGACACCGATGCGTTTCCCGAACAGCCGCTGCCGCCCTGGCGGCGCGCGGTGCTCAAGGTCGGCAGCAGTCTGCTGGCGGCCGATGGCGGCGGCCTGTCGGCGCAATACGCCGAGGCGCTCGCCGGCTTCGTGCGCGCGAGCCACGCCGCGGGGCGTGAGGTCGTCGTGGTGTCGTCGGGCGCCGTCGCGGCGGGCCGTGCGATCCTGCATGCGAATCCCGCGCCCGGCGCGCCGATGGCCGAGCGCCAGGCACTCGCCGCCCTCGGCCAGGCGCGGCTGACCGGCTTCTGGCAGGGCTTCTTCGAACGTCCGGTCGCGCAGGTGCTGCTGACCCACGACGACCTGCGTAACCGCCGTCGCTACCTCAATGCGCGTGCGACGCTGACCGCTTTGCTGCGCCACGGCGCGCTGCCGGTGGTCAACGAGAACGACACGGTCTCGGTCGACGAACTCAAACTCGGCGACAACGACAACCTCGCCGCGATCGTCGCCGCGCTGGTCGATGCGGATGTGCTGTTCATCGCCACCGACATCGACGGCCTCTATGACGCCGACCCGCGGATCGAACCGCACGCGCGACCGATGCCGGTCGTCGCGAAGATGAGCGCCTCATTGCTGGCGGTCGCCGGTGGCGCCGGCAGCAGTGTCGGCACCGGCGGCATGCGCACCAAGCTGGAAGCCGCGCAGCGCGCCGCATCGGCCGGTGTCGCGACCGTACTGTTCAACGGCCGCCGCGCCGATGTGCTCGACGGTCTTTCGCATGATCGCCTGCGCGGTACACGCATCCATCCGCTGCGCACACGCATGGCCGCACGCAAGCACTGGCTGCAGAACGCGCCGGTGGAGGCAGGTGCTGCGATTCTCGTCGACAGCGGCGCCGCGGACGCGATGGTCGAGAAGGGCGCGTCACTGTTGCCGGGCGGCGTGCTGGTCGCCGAGGGGCAGTTCCGGCGCGGTGATCTGGTTTCTGTGGTGCTGCTCGACGGCGACGCCCGGGCGCGGGTCGCGCGGGGTGTGACCCAGTATTCGGCCGACGACATCCGGCGTCTTGCACGGCGTCATTCGCGCGATATCGAAACGACGTTGGGATACACCTACGGCGAGACCATCGTGCATCGGGACGATCTGGTCCTGGTCTGACCGGTCCTGGTCCGAAGCCGCGTGCGCCCGTCATGGTGGGCGCGGCGGGGCAGATGCGTCATGTCCGGGGTGTGCCACGTTTCGCGTCCCGGGGACGCACGGGTCAGAAGGAGCGGTTGCTTGCGCGCCCAGCGTTACCAGGTGTCCTCGAGCCACCGCGGCTTGCACGCCATCCACCCGCCGAGCACCAGCACGGCGACCGCGACGACCAGCATCGCAAACGGCATGTGCCAGCCGCCGGTCGCGGCGTGCAGGACACCGAACAGCAACGGGCCGGCGCAGCTGAGCGCATAGCCCGTGCCCTGCATGAAGCCCGACAGCGCAGCCGACCCGGCTGGCGTGCGCGTCCGCAGATTGATCAGCGTGAGCGCCAGCGGGAACGTGCCGGGCGCGAGGCCGAGCAGGATCACCCACAGCACGGGCGCGGCCATCGGCGCGAACAGCAGGCCGGCGTACGCGGCCAGGTGGCAGCCCGCACACAGCAGCACGATCACGAACGGATTGCGCATGCGCACCGCGATCGACGGCATGCCCAGCGCACCGACCAGGCCGAGCGTGGAGAACAGCGCGACCATCGTGCCGCCGAACGCGGGCGATGCGCCGGCCTCGGTCAGCAGCAGGGGCAGCCAAGTGAACATCGCGTAGGTGATCAGCGAGGTCATGCCGAACATCAGCGCCATGCCCCAGGCGATCGGCGAACGCCAGATGCGTCCGGCGGGTGCGGCTACGGTGTGTGCGTCGACGATCGGAGCAGGCGGCGCGAGTGCGTCGCGATGGCGCAGCAGCAGCCACAGCCACGGCACTGCGGCCGCAAATGCGGTCAATGACCAGATCCCCAGCGCCCAGCGCCAGCTCGTGGCATCCGCGACCGGCACCGCGAGCAGGGCCGGCAGCATCGTGCCCAGTTGCAGCACGGTGATGTAGAGCGTGCTGATCGTGCCGACGCGCGTGGGGAACCAGCGTTTGACCAGCGGCGGCAGCACCACATTGCCGATGCCCATGCCGGCCAGCGCGATCGTCGCGCCCAGGCCCAGCACGCCAACGCCGTCGGCCAGCGAGCGCAGCACCAGGCCACCGCCTGCCAGCGACATCGCCAGCAGCGCGGTGCGCTCCAGGCCGATGCGCCGGGTCAGTGCCGGGGTCGCGACACCGAACACGGCGAACGCGGCGGTCGGCAACATGCCGAGCAGGCCGGCGGTGGTGGAGCCGAATCCGAAGACATCGCCGAGCACATCCAGCAGCGGCGTGAGCGAGGTCACGGCAGTGCGCAGGTTGAACGCGGACAGGGCAATGCCGGCCAGCACCAGTGCGGGCAGCAGGCGGGACGGGAGATGCGCGGGGGCACGCGAAGTCATGGCGGCGGGGGGACCATCCATCGCCGCGAACCGGGCACGGCCGGAAAAACGAAAAAACCGGCACGAAGGCCGGTTTTCGATATCACCTACCGCATGGCTGCGGATGGTCGGGGAGACAGGATTCGAACCTGCGACCTCTACGTCCCGAACGTAGCGCTCTACCAGACTGAGCTACACCCCGAAGGTGAGCCGCGCATTCTACTGATGCACCCGCATGGAGGGCAAGTATTTCGTGAAGGGAATTTGCAGGCGCGGATCGGAGGCGATGGTAGCGGCGTCCGGAACGCGCCGGGCTGCGATAATCGGGTCTCGCGATGCCGATGTGCGGTGTCCGCGTGACGCAAGCCGGATGATCGCTCCCCGCATGACCACACCCGTATGAGTGCGCCTTCGACCGTGACGACCGCCGGGTCGCAGCGCCGTGCCCGGACGCGCTGGCTCGACGCGCGCCTCGCGCCCTGGCAGGGCCGCCATCGGCTCGCGTGCCTCTGTCACGTGCTGGCCGGATGGCTGTGGATTCCGCAGGCGGCCGCAATTGCCTGGGCACTGGATGCGTTGCTTTTTTCCCGTGCCGGTATGGACGCCCTGCATGCCCCGATGGCGCTGCTCGCTGTCACGCTGCTCGCGCGCGTGCTGCTGGGCTGGGCCGGGCAACGGATGCAGGCGGATGTCGTCGAATCGCTGCTGGCGCGGACACGCGTGGATCTCGCGACGGCGCTGCTCGCGCGCGGGCCGGTGTGGATGCGAGGGCGACGCAGCGGTGCGCTGGTCGCGCTGTCGACCAGCCACGTCGACGCGACCGCGAACTACTTCGGCGGCTATCTGGTCGCGCGTGCGGAAACCCTGCTCGTGCCGCTGGCGATCCTGGTCGCGGTGTTCTCGGTCGACTGGATCGTCGGCCTGATCCTGCTGCTGACCGCGCCGCTGGCACCGATGTTCATGATGCTGATCGGCATGGGCGCCGAAACCGCCGGGCGGCGCCAGCTGGTGGCGCTGGCGCGTGCCGGCGCGCACTTCACCGACCGTCTGCGCGGGCTGGACCTGATCCGGGTCTACGGTCGTGGCGAGGCCGAGCTGGCCCAGGTCGGCGAAGCGACGGACACCATCCGCGTCCGCAGCATGCGCGTGCTGCGGATCGCGTTCCTGTCCTCGGCCGTCCTCGAATTCTTCGCATCGGTCAGCGTTGCGCTGATCGCGGTGTACTTCGGTTTCACCTATCTGGGCATGCTCGACCTGCGCGGCGAAGCGCTGCCGCTGTCGACCGGCCTGTTCTGCCTGCTGCTGGCGCCGGAGTTCTACGCGCCCCTGCGGCGACTGGCGGCGACCTATCACGACCGTGCGAATGCGCTGGCGGCAGTTGCCGAGCTGGAGTCGACGTTCGACGGGCTGCCGGATCTCGATACCACCCTTCCGCTGCAACGCGGCGTTTCCCGCGCACCGGTGCCGGTGCGCCTGGGTGGCGTCACGCTGCGGCATCCGGGCGCGCGTCTTCCCGTCCTGCAGGACGTGTCGCTGCAGGTCGCGGCCGGTGGGCGTCTGGCGCTGGTGGGGCCGAGCGGATCGGGCAAGAGCACGCTGCTCGATGCGATGGCCGGCTGGCTGGCGCCGGAGGCGGGGCAGGTCGACGTTGCCGCCGGCACGCGGATCGCGCTCGCCGGACAGCGCCCCTGGCTGTTCCACGGCAGCATCGCCGACAACCTGCGCATCGGTGCGCCGGATGCCAGCGATGCGGCGCTCGCCGAGGCTGCGCGCGTTGCCCAGGTCACCCGCTTCGCCTCGCAGCTGCCTGCGGGCATGGACACGGTGATCGGCGAGCGCGGATTCGGTTTGTCCGGCGGCGAGGCGCGTCGCGTCGCATTGGCGCGTGCATTGCTGTTGCAGCCGCAGGTGCTGCTGCTCGACGAGCCCACCGCGTTTCTCGATCCCGGTACCGAAGCCGATCTGCTGGCCGCGCTCGATGCCTGGTTGCCTGACTGCACCGTGGTCGTGGCGACGCACAGCGATGCGGTCGTCGACTGGGCCGGCGCGCAGTGGCGCGTTCCCGCGTCCGAAGGCGGTGCGCCATGAGCGGATCATTCGACCGCATCGCCAGCACCCGGCAGCTGCTGCGCGGCCACCGGCGCGGGGTGCTGTTCGCGGTCGCGCTGATGCTGCTGACCCTGGTGGCGGGCGTCGGCCTGCTCGGCGTCTCGGGCGGGTTCCTCACCGCCGCCGCGCTGACCTACGGCACGCTCGGCACGTTCAACTTCTTCACACCGTCGGCGGGGATCCGCGGGCTGACGCTGGCGCGCATCGTGTCGCGCTATCTCGAGAAGCTGGTCGGCCACGACACGATGCTGCGCATCGCGCGTGACCTGCGGAGCTGGTTCTTCGCGCGGGCCTTGCGCCTGAGTCCGGCGCAGCTGGGCAGGCTGCGGACCGGTGAACTGCTGGCGCGGCTGCTGGACGACATCGATGCCGTCGACGGTCTGCTGCTGCGTGCGACCGGGCCGTTGCTGGCGCTGCTAGGCATCGGCCTGCTCGGGCTGGGGGCGGTCGCGCTGCTGCATCTCCCGAGTGCGGCGTGGCTGGCCGCGATCGCGATCGCGCTGGCGGTCTTGGTGCCGGCGCGGGTCGCCTGGCGGCGTGCGGCGGGGGAGGCCGGGCGGGCCGGCCTGCGGGCCGCATTGCGGGCCCGCCTGCACGAGCTGTATGAGGGCCATGCCGATCTCGCCGCGCTCGATGCGACCGCCGGTTGGCTGGCGCGCGCGGAGGTCGACGCGTCCGCGGTGGCCGCACTCGAACGCACCCGCCGGCGCCGTCTCGCCGATGCGCAGGCCCTGCACGGCGGCGTTGCCGCAATCGGCCTGCTGGGCCTGTTGTGGAGCGTGGCGAGTGGATTCAGCGCGGGCCATCTGCCGGCTGCGCATGCGGCGGCCATCTTCTTCATCGCGATCGGCCTGTTCGAGGCCTGGTCCGGTGCCGGCCTGGCCTGGCAGTCGCTGCTGGCCGCGCGCGCCTCGATGGCGCGCCTCGATGCGGTCGCCGGTGCGGCGCCGGCCGTGGTCGATCCCGCACAGCCGAACGCCGTGCCGACGCACGGCGCGCTGCGCTTCGATGCGGTCCGTTTCGCATGGGATCCCGGTGCGCGACCGGTGCTCGACGGTCTCGATCTGCTGATCGCGCCCGGCGAACGCGTCGCGATCAGCGGCGACAGCGGGGCCGGCAAATCCACACTGGGCGCACTGCTGCTGCGCAGCGCCGAGCCCGGATCCGGGCGGGTGACCTGGGGCGACGTCGATCTGCACGCCATGGCGCAGGCGGACTGGTACGCGCGCATCGCCTGGCTGCCGCAGAACGCGCCGGTGTTCGCCGGCCGCGTGCGCGACAACCTCATGTTCGGCGCGCCCGATGCCGACGACGCCACGCTGTGGGCGATGCTCGCGCAGGTGCGGCTCCAGGGCTGGGCCGAGCGGATCGGCGGGCTCGATGCCTGGGTCGGCGAGGCCGGCGTGACCATGTCGGCCGGTCAGGCCCGGCGCCTGGCGCTGGCGCGCGCGCTGCTGCGCGATGCGCCGCTGGTGGTGCTCGATGAACCGACCGAAGGCCTCGACCACGACACCGCGGATGCGCTGCTGCGCGAGCTTCCGGGGCTGCTGGCCGGCCGCAGCCTGCTGCTGATCACCCACGGCGCGCTGCCGGAGGGCCTGGTCGACCGCCACCTGTGGCTGCGCGACGGACAGCTGTCGGGAACCGCACCGGCGGCTGCCCGGTAGAATGGCCGCTTCATCCGCATCACCGAAGAGCCTGCCCGCATGATCAAGCCCCGGACCCCGCCCGGCGTCATGGAACTGTTGCCGCGCGACCAGATCGCCTTCCAGCGCATGCTGGACACGATCCGCCGCACGTTCGAGGGCTTCGGGTTCCTGCCGATCGAAACGCCGGTGTTCGAGCTGTCCGAGACGCTGCTGACGAAATCCGGCGGCGAGACCGAGCGGCAGGTGTACTTCGTGCAGTCGACCGGCGCGCTCGAGAAGGCCGCCGACGGCCTGCCGGAACTGGCGCTGCGTTTCGATCTCACCGTACCGCTGGCGCGCTACGTCGCCGAGCACGAGCACGACCTCGCATTTCCGTTCCGCCGCTACCAGATGCAGCGCGTCTACCGCGGCGAACGCGCGCAGCGCGGCCGCTTCCGCGAGTTCTACCAGTGCGACATCGACGTGATCGGCAAGGATTCGCTGTCGCCGCGTTACGACGCCGAAGTGCCGGCCGTGATCAGCGCGGTGTTCGCCGCGCTCGACATCGGCGAGTTCACGATCCAGCTCAACCACCGCAAGCTGCTGCGCGGCTATTTCGAAGGGCAGGGCATCGACGACACGCGGCAGATGACCGTGCTGCGCGAGATCGACAAGCTCGACAAGCGGGGCGAGGACGCGGTGCGCGCAACGCTGACCGGTGAGGATTTCGGCCTGTCCGACGGGGTCGCCGAGCGCCTGCTCGCGTTCTCGCGCGTGCGCTCGACCGGTCACGACGATGCGCTGGCAAAGCTCGATGCGCTCGGCGCCGGCACCGACCTCTTCGAAGAAGGCCGCAATGAACTGCGCGACCTGCTCAACCAGCTGCGTGCGCTCGGCGTGCCGGAATCGCGCTACGCATTGAACCTGTCGATCGCGCGCGGTCTCGATTACTACACCGGCATGGTCTACGAGACGATCCTCGATGCGCATCCGCAGATCGGTTCGATCTGTTCGGGCGGCCGCTACGACAACCTCGCCAGCCACTACACCAAGTCGAAGCTGCCGGGCGTCGGCATTTCGATCGGCCTGACGCGCCTGTTCTGGCAATTGCGCGAAGCCGGTCTCATCACGACCGCCGAGAGTTCGGTCGACGTGCTGGTCACGCTGCTCGACGACGCCTCGCTGCCCGACGCGCTCGCGCTGTCGCAGCGTCTGCGTGCATCGGGCCTCAATGTCGAAACCCAGCTCGAACCGCGCAAGCTCGCCAAGCAGATGCAGTACGCCGACCGTGCCGGCATCCGTTTCGTCGTGATCCGCGGCGAGGACGAAGCCGCCAAGGGCGTGGTCGCGGTCAAGGATCTGCGCCGCGGCGAACAGTTCGAAGTCGCTGACGACGATCTGCCGCGCACGCTGCTGGTCGAGCGCGAGCAGGCGAGGTCGATGCCATAAGTTCCACCGCGGCGCGCCGCGCCGTGTTCGTGCTCCGGGAGGGAGACGCCCCATGAAATCCATCCGCCTCGACGGCCGCTCGCTCACCCGCGCGCAGCTGGTCATGGTCGCGCACGGCGCGCCGGTCGCGCTCGATGACGATGCACTGACCGGTGTTGCCCGCGCCGCCGATTTCCTCGCCGAACAGGTGCGCCGCGAGGAACCGATCTACGGCGTGTCGACCGGCTTCGGCAGCAATGCCGACCGCCTGCTCGGTGCGCGTCCGCTGCGCGACGATCTGCCGGGTGCGACGCCGTCGGGCCGCTCGCTGCACGAGGAACTGCAGGTCAATCTGATCGTGACCCACGCGGTCTGCGTCGGTGAGCCGCTGTCCGCGGACGTGGTGCGCGCGATGCTGTGCATCCGCATCAACACGCTGCTCAAGGGCCATTCGGGCATCCGCGTGCAGACGCTGCAGGCGCTGGCCGCGCTGCTCAATTCGGGCATTGTGCCGGTGGTGCCGGCGCTGGGGTCGGTCGGTGCATCGGGCGATCTTGCGCCGTTGTCGCATCTGGCGATCGTGCTGCTGGGCGGCGGCGAGGCCTTCGTCGACGGCGAACGGATGCCGGGCGCCGAGGCGCTGAAGCGCGCGGGTCTCGAGCCGGTCACGCTGTCGTACAAGGAAGGCCTGGCGCTCAACAACGGCACCGCGCAGATGCTCGCCACCGGCGTACTCGCGCTGCAGAAGCTCGACGCGCTGCTCGACACCGCCGATCTCGCCGCGGCGATGACGATCGACGCCTTCGCCGGCCGTCTCGGCGCATTCGATCCGGATGTGCACGCATTGCGTCCGCATCCGGGCCAGGTCGAGGTGGCCGCGCATCTGCGCGAACTGCTCGCAGGCTCCACGCTCGCCGACATTCCGTATCACCTCGTGCCGCGCTTCCGCCCGTGGCTGCCCACCAGCTGGGATACCGCCGAGGCGCAGGCACTGCGCTTCGACATCGGCTGGGACTGGGTGCCGAGCGACCAGCGCCACGGCCGCGAGAAGTTCTACACGCGCTTCCGCCCGTTCCGCGGCGGCAAGAAGCACCAGCCGCAGGACAGCTATTCGCTGCGCTGTATTCCGCAGGTGCATGGCGCCGTGCGCGATGCGATCGAGCAGGGCAAGCGCGTGTTCGAGATCGAACTCAATGCGGTCACCGACAATCCGCTGGTGTTCCCCGATCGCGAGGCCGAGCACGTCGAGGAGAAGGTCATCTCCGCCGGCCATTTCCACGGCATGCCGCTCGCGCTGGCGATGAGCTACGTCAAGGCGGCGATTCCGGTGCTGGCGTCGATCTCGGAGCGTCGTCTCAACAAGCTGGTCGATCCGGCGACGAACGACGGTCTGCCGGGCTTCCTGATCGGCAACGAGGATGCGACCGAGTCGGGCTACATGATCGTGCAGTACACGGCGGCGGCGATCGTCAACGATCTCGCCACGCGCGCGCATCCGGCCAGCGTCTACTCGATCCCGACCAGCGCGAATGCCGAAGACCATGTGTCGATGGGCACCAACGAGGCGCGCCACGTGTTGTCGATGGCCGAGGATCTGGGCAAGGTGCTGGCGCTGGAGATCTACACCGCCGCGCAGGCACTCGATCTGCGCGTGGACATGATCAATGCCGCGCGCGATCTGGCGCGGCGTGGCGATGCGGAAGGCCTGGCGGCGAAAGTGCAGGGCGGTCCGGCGTCCGATCGTCCGACCCGCGGTGCTTTTGTCGACGAGGTCGAAGCGCTGCGCGCCGAACTCGCCGCTTGCGAGCCTTTCCATCCGGGTGAGATCGTCGCCGCGGCGCACGACATCGTGCGCGAGGCGATCCCGTTCCTCGATCGCGACCGCGCGCTCGACGGCGAAGTCGCCGCCGCGGTGAAGCTGGTGTCTGACGGGGCTTTGCTCGGCGTGCTGCCGCGCTGGCGCGTGCAGCCCTCGGGCCCGGCCGCTTGAATCTCGCGCTGCACTTCGGCTGGCTGGGCGTGCTGGAGGCGGCGCTGATCGCGCTTGTGGTCGGCGCGGTCTGTTACCTGGTGTTCCATTGGATCGGCGCGCGCAGCCGCTGGGCGCATGGGCACGCGATCGGCTGGGGCAGCCTCGTGGCCCTGGGCATCGCGACCGGCATCGACGCCTGGCACCTGTTCTACATGGGCGTGGTGCGGCTGGAATCGCCGGTCTACGCGCGCATCGCACTGCAGAAGATCCACGACCCGAACTTCCTCGCCGCCCGGGTGTTCATGTCGTCGGTCGGCGCGTTGTCGGGCGTGGCCCTCGGGTGGATGGCGATGCACGCGCGCAAGCGCGTCGACTAGCGGAAGTCCGGCACTGTTGTAGGAGCGCGCTCGCGCGCGATGATGCTTTCCCGGTTAGTCGCATCGCGCGCAAGCGCGCTCCTACAGATCATTCCGACGCGATCTCAGGGCGGGCAGTTCAGGACGAACCCATCGCGGCTGACCGCAGACGTCGTCCGCTCGGCCTACGCGCTCGCCTGCCGCCCGCGTTCGATCCGCCGCAGGAACACCGTCATTTCCTTCGACGACTGCACGTCGCCGCGCCGCACTGCTGCGTCGAGCCCCGCGCGCCACGCCGCTTCGGCCTCGTCTTCGTTCCCCAGCCCCAGTAACGCCTTGCCGAGCAGCTTCCACGCCGCCGAGTAATACGGATCGTGCCGCGTCGCCGCCGCCAGATGCGTCGCCGCCGCGGTCGGATCGCCTGCCTGCAGACAGGCATTGCCCAGCCCGAAGCGCAGCAGCGCATCGTCGCGCCCGGCATCGAGCAGCGCCTGCAATCGTTCGCGCATGGATCACCTGTGTTTGGAGCATCGACGTCTGATTTTCGCTGATCGAGCGCGCCCGCGGTGGAACGCTGCAGTCCAGCCGGTGCGCTGCGGATACAGCCTGCAGAACGCCCGCGTATCGCCCGGGCGCGGGCAACGGACGCTGTACGGCGTCGACACCCCGGTTGACTTCGATTGGGATCGGCGTAATGTACTAGCACGCTATTACATTGATACGTTCATCCACGCCCGTGAAGCAACGCCCCGAACCCCTGCAGGACCATGAAGCCAGTGCCTCGCTGAAGGCGCTGGCACGTGCGTTTGCGGGCTTGAAGACGGCCGACGAGGTCGCGCGGTTTCTCGACGATCTGTGCACGCCGGCGGAGCTGGAAGCGCTGGTCGATCGCTGGCGCGTGGTGCCGTTGCTGCAGCAGGGCGTGCCGTATCGCGAAATCCACGATCGCACCGGCGTCAGCGTGACGACGGTCGGCCGCGTCGCGCGCACGCTCGATCGTGGCGCCGGCGGCTATGCGATCGCAGCGCGCCGCGTGGCGCGCACCAACGAATCCCACTGAGGTCATCCCCATGAGTCCTGTGAACGGCGGCGCCACGCGCGATCGCCTGCGCATCGCCATCCAGAAGTCCGGTCGCCTGAGCGAGCCGGCGCGTGCGCTGCTGGCGTCCTGCGGTCTGTCCTGGCGCGAGAGCCGCGACAAGCTGTTCTGCTACGGCGAAACGCTGCCGGTCGATCTGCTGCTGGTGCGCGACGACGACATCCCGGGCCTGCTCGCCGACGGTGTCTGTGATTACGGCATTGTCGGTCGCAACGTGCTCGACGAGGTCGGCGCGGATCGCGCGCTGCGTGGCCTGCCGCAGGTGTCGAAGGCCGTGCGCGGCCTGGGCTTCGGTGGCTGCCGGCTCGATATCGCGATTCCCGAATCCATCGAATGGATCGGTCCGGCGCAGCTGCAGGACAGCCGCATCGCGACCAGCTATCCGGGCCTGCTGCAGCAGTGGCTGGACGCACAGGGCGTGCAGGCGACGATCGTCAACCTGTCGGGTTCGGTGGAGATCGCGCCGCGTCTGGGCCAGGCCGATGTCATCTGCGATCTGGTCTCCAGCGGGGCCACGCTGACCGCGAACCAGCTCAAGCCTGCGGTCACGCTGATGACCAGCGAAGCGGTGTTGGCCGGGCCGGTCACGCCGTTCGCCGATGTGCGCGGTGAACTCGCGTCGCTGCTGCTGCGCCGTCTCGACGGCGTGCTGCGTCTGCGCGACAGCCGGCTGGTGATGTTCCAGTCGCGCCGCGATGGCGTGGACGCGCTGCTCAAGCTGCTGCCCGATGCCGAAGCGCCGACGCTGCTGCAGGTCGATGGCAGCGACAAGGTCGCACTGCAGGTGCTTTGCCACGGCGAGATGACCTGGCCGCGCCTCGAAGCCCTGAAGCAGGCCGGCGCCGCGGGTCTGATGGTGCTGCCGGTGGAGCGGATGCTGGCATGAGCGCGACCAGAACTGCGTCCATCGACAGCGCGATTCCCGCGATCGTCGACTGGGACGCGGCCGATGCCGACGCGCGCACCGAACTGCTGCGCCGGCCCACCCAGGCTGTGGCCGTGCAGACGCGCAGCGCGGTCGCCGATGTGCTCGATGACGTGCGCAGACGCGGCGATGACGCCTTGCGCGAACTGACCGAACGCTTCGATCGTGTCGTGCTCGAGGACTTCGAAGTCGACGCCGGGGAATTCGCCGCCGCTGAAGCCGCGGTGCCCGCGGCGTTGCGTCAGGCGATGATCAACGCGGCCGCGCGCATCGAGCGGTTCCACGCGGCCGGCATGACCTCGGGCTACAACGTGGACACCGCCGATGGCGTCAACTGCGCGCGCATCGTGCGCCCGATTCCACGCGTCGGCCTGTATGTGCCCGCCGGCACCGCGCCACTGCCGTCCACTGCATTGATGCTCGGCGTGCCCGCGCGTCTGGCGGGGTGTCGCGAGGTGGTGCTGTGCACGCCGCCACGTCCCGATGGCAGCGCCGACCCGGCCGTGCTGGTCGCCGCGAAACTCACCGGCGTGCACCGCGTATTCAAGCTGGGCGGCGCGCAGGCGATTGCCGCGATGGCCTTCGGCACTGCGCGTGTGCCGGCCTGCGACAAGCTGTTCGGGCCCGGCAACAGCTTCGTCACCGAAGCCAAGCAGCAGGTCGCGCAGTCGGGCACGGTCGCGATCGACATGCCGGCCGGCCCTTCGGAAGTGCTGGTGATCGCCGATGCCGGTGCGGATGCCGCGTTCGTCGCCGCCGATCTGCTGTCGCAGGCCGAACACGGTCCGGACTCGCAGGTCCTGCTGCTGTCCGATGACGACGCGCTGCTGGAAAAAGTGCGCGCAGAACTCTCCACGCAATTGGCGGCCTTGCCGCGCGCCGCGATCGCGCGCCAGGCGATGGCGCGTTCGCGGCTGCTGCTGGTGGAAACGCTCGACACCGCGTTCGAGATCAGCAACCGCTACGCGCCTGAACATCTCATTCTGGCGCTGCGCAGCCCGCGCACCTGGCTCGACAAGGTCGAGGTCGCCGGCTCGGTATTCCTCGGCGACTGGACACCCGAAGCGCTCGGCGATTACTGCAGCGGCACCAACCACGTGCTGCCCACCGGCGGCGCGGCGCGCGCCTGGAGCGGCGTGAGTGTGTCGAGCTTCCAGAACACGGTCAGCGTGCAGTCGGCGAATGCCGCCGGCATCCGTGCGATCGGCCCCGACGCGGTGACCATGGCGCGCGCCGAAGGTCTGGACGCACATGCGAACGCGGTCGCGCTGCGTATCGCAAAGGCATCGGCATGAACGGCATTCTCGATTTGGTCCGCGAAGATCTGCGCGATTTCGCCGGCTACGCATCCGCGCGTACGCAGCGGCTCGAAGGCGACGTCTGGCTTAACGCCAACGAGGCGCCGCTGTCGAATCCGGGCGATGCCGATGGCCGCTGCCGGCGGTATCCGTCTCCGCAACCGCCGGAACTGCAGGCGCGGCTGGCCGAGCTGTATGGCGCCGATGTCGGGCAGCTGCTGATCGGGCGGGGCAGCGACGAGGCGATCGATCTGCTGGTGCGTGCCCTGTGCGTACCCGGCCGCGATGCCGTGCTGGCGACGCCGCCGGTGTTCGGCATGTACGCGGTCAGCGCGCGGCTGCAGGGCGCCGACTTCGTCGAAGTGCCGCTGATCGATGGCGCCGCTGAATTCGCGGTCGATGTCGAAGCGGTTCGCACCGCGGCGCTCGCGCGTTCGGCCCGACTCGTGTTTCTCTGCTCGCCGTCCAATCCGACCGGCGGGCTGGTGCCGCTGTCCGACGTGACCGGTCTTGCCGATGCGCTGGCGGGCCGGGCGGTCGTCGTCGTCGACGAGGCCTATATCGAATTCGCCGGCGCGGACTCGGCCACAACCGTGCTCGCCGCGCACGACAACATCGTCGTGCTGCGCACGCTGTCGAAGGCGCACGCGCTCGCAGCCGCGCGCATCGGCGTGGCGATCGGCCATCCCGACCTGATCGCGGTGCTTCGCCGTTGCCAGGCGCCGTATCCGGTGCCGACGCCCTGCGCCGATCTCGCGCTGGCCGGCCTGTCGCCCGCGGCGCTGGAGGTCACGCAGGCACGCGTGGCCGAGGCCATCGCCGAGCGCGATGCGTTGGCCGCGGCATTGGCGACCGCGCCGGGCGTGCGCCGGGTGTATCCGTCGGCCGGCAACTACCTGCTGGTGCGCTTCGTCGATGCCGATCGCGCGTTCGCCGCGCTGCTGTCGGCCGGCATCGTCGTGCGCGACCAGCGCGCTGCGCCGCAACTCGGCGACGCGCTGCGCATCAGTCTCGGCACGCCCGCGCAGAACGCGCGCGTGCTGTCCGCCTTGCAAGCTTCGGAGATCGCGGCATGAGTGCGCGTGGCAAGAAAATCCTGTTCGTCGACCGCGATGGCACCCTGATCGAGGAGCCCGCGGATTTCCAGATCGACGCGTTCGAGAAGCTGCGTTTCGTGCCCGGCGTGATTCCGGCGATGTTGCGCCTGCGCGATGCCGGCTTCGAATTCGTCATCGTCACGAACCAGGACGGCCTCGGCACCGAGGGCTATCCGCAGGCCACGTTCGATGGCCCGAACGACCTGATGCTGGGCATCTTCGAAAGCCAGGGCATCGTGTTCCGCGAAGTGCTGGTGGACCGCAGCTGGCCGGCAGACAACGCGCCGACCCGTAAGCCGGCGCTCGGTCTGGTGATGCACTACCTCCGCGATCGCGGCATCGATCTCGACGCATCGGCGATGGTCGGCGACCGTGACACCGACATCCAGTTCGCCGAGAACCTTGGGATCCGCGGCTTCAAGCTGCGCACTGCGCAGTTCGGCGGCGAGTGGGACTGGGCCGGCATCGCGCACGAACTGTGCGATGCGCCGCGCCGCGCGACCGTGGTTCGCAACACCAAGGAAACCCGCATCCGCGTCGAACTCGATCTCGATGCCGCTGCCGATGCACGCGTGTCGACCGGCCTGCCGTTCTTCGACCACATGCTCGACCAGATCGGCAAGCACGCCGGCATTGCGCTGGTGGTGCAGGCCGAGGGCGATCTGCAGATCGACGAACACCACACGATCGAAGACACCGGCATCGCGTTGGGCCAGGCGCTGCGCGAAGCGCTCGGCGACAAGCGCGGCATCGCGCGTTACGGCTTCACCTTGCCGATGGACGAAACGCTGGCGAGCGCCGCGCTCGACTTCGGCGGCCGGCCGTATCTCGTCTTCAACGGCAGCTTCGTGCGCGAACGCGTTGGCGACATGCCCACCGAACTGGTTGAGCATTTCTTCCGGTCAGTCTGCGATTCGGCGGCGCTGAACCTCAACATCAAGGTCGAAGGCGACAACGATCACCACAAGGTCGAAGCCTGCTTCAAGGCCTTCGCCCGCGCGCTCGGTCAGGCCGTGCGCCGCAGTGGCGATGCACTGCCGAGTACGAAGGGGACGTTGTGATGCGCGTCGTCATCGTCGACGCCGGCGGCGCCAACACCGGTTCAGTGCGCTACGCATTCGAGCGTCTCGACATCGACGCGGCGCTGGTCACCGATGCCGCGAGCATCCGCGCTGCGGACCGGGTGATCCTGCCCGGCGTCGGCACTGCGGCGCAGGTCATGGCGCGGCTGCAGCAGCTCGATCTGGTCGACGTGCTGCGCACGCTGGACCGTCCGCTGCTCGGCATCTGCGTCGGTATGCAACTGCTGTTCGAATCCTCGGAAGAGGGCGAGGTCGCCAGTCTCGGTCTGCTGCCGGGCCGCGTGTCGCGCCTGCGCGGGGGGCCCGGTCTCCGGGTGCCGCATATGGGCTGGAGCACGTTGTGCGCAACGCGGCCCGATGCGCTGGTCGAAGGCGTCGATGGCGCGCAGGCTTACTTCGTCCACAGCTTTGCCGCGCCGGTCACCGATGACTGCGTGCTGGCCGGCGACCACGGCCAGGCGTTCGCCGCCGCCGTGCGTCGCGGCCACATCGCCGGCACCCAGTTCCATCCCGAGCGGTCTGCGGCTGTCGGCGCGCGCGTGCTGCGCAATTTCCTGTCCCCTGCGTTCGAGGCCTGAGTCATGGCATTCACCGTCTATCCCGCGATCGACATCCGACACGGCCGCGTCGTGCGCCTGGCGCAGGGCGATTACGCGCAGGAAACGCGCTACGGCGACGATCCGCTGGTGCAGATCGAGGCCTACGCCGACGCAGGTGCCGAGTGGTTGCATCTGGTCGACCTCGATGCCGCGCGCGAGGGCGGCTACACGCTGGCGCCGCTGCTGGCCCGCATCCGCGCCGATACCGGCCTGCGCGTGCAGACCGGCGGTGGCGTGCGCACCGAAGACGACGTGCGCCGCATCCTCGATGCAGGCGCCGAACGTGTCGTGGTCGGCTCGCTGGCGGTGCGCGAGCCGGCGCAGGTCCTGCAGTGGATCGAGACCTTCTGCGCCGAGCGCATCACCGTCGCACTCGACACCCGTCAGGGCCGAGATGGCGTCTGGCATCTGCCGGTGCACGGCTGGACCGAAACCGCAGACGCCACGCTCGACGTGCTCGCGGTGCGCTATGCACAGGGCGGCCTGCGCCATCTGCTGAGTACCGACATCGCCCGCGACGGCATGCTGTCCGGCCCCAATCTCGACCTCTATGCGCACCTCAAGGCGCTTGTGCCCACGCTCGACGTGCAGGCCTCCGGCGGCGTGCGCGAGCTCGCCGACGTGCGCGCGGCCAAGGCACAGGGCTGCGGCGGCATCGTGCTCGGCCGCGCGCTGCTCGAAGGCCGTCTGGGCGTCGCCGAGACGCTCGCATGCTGAGCCGCCGCATCATTCCCTGCCTCGACGTGCGCGAGGGTCGCGTGGTCAAGGGCGTGCGTTTCCGCGACCACGTCGACATGGGCGACATCGTGGATCTCGCGCTGCGGTACCGCGACGAGGGCGCCGACGAACTGGTGTTCTACGACATCTCGGCCAGCCCGCAGGGCCGCTCGGTCGACCGCGGCTGGGTGGAGCGCGTGTCGCGGCTGATCGACATTCCGTTCTGCGTGGCCGGCGGCATCCGCGACGTCGAGACCGCGCGCGCGGTGCTGCATGCGGGCGCCGACAAGATTTCGATCAACACGCCGGCGCTGGAACGTCCTGCGCTGATCTCCGAACTGGCCGAAGCCTTCGGCGTGCAGTGCGTGGTCGTCGGCATCGATTCGATTCGCGAAACCGACGGCGAATGGCGCGTGCGCAGCTACACCGGTGATCCCGACCGTACCCGCGAACTGCCGATCCGCACGCTCGACTGGATCGCCGAGGCCGTGCGCCTGGGCGCGGGCGAGATCGTCCTCAACTGCATGGACAACGACGGCGTGCGCACCGGTTACGACATTGTCCAGCTGCAGGCCGCGCGCGCGGTGTGTCCGGTGCCGCTGATTGCATCCGGCGGGGCGGGTGCATCCGTACACTTCGCCGCTGCCTTCATCGATGCCGATGTCGACGGCGCGCTCGCGGCCAGCGTGTTCCACAGCGGCCGCATCGCCATCCCCGCGCTCAAGCGCGAACTGGCCGATCAGGCCATCGACATCAGACTCCAATGACCGAACCGCAGGACGACACATCCGCCATTGCCATCGCGCCCGACGTCGACACGCTCGACTGGTCGAAGGGTGATGGCCTGCTCCCCGCCGTCGTACAGGACGCCGCCACGCTGCGCGTACTGATGCTCGGCTACATGGACCGCGACGCCTTCGCCGAAACCCTGCGCCGCGGCGAGGTCACCTTCTTCAGCCGCAGCAAGAACCGCTTGTGGACCAAGGGCGAACAATCCGGGCACACGCTCGAACTCGTCTCGATGGAGGCCGACTGCGATGCCGACACGCTGCTGGTGCTGGCCACGCCGCGCGGTCCGACCTGCCATCTGCAGCGCCCGAGCTGTTTCCCGACCGCGCCGGCCGGCGTCCTCGCCGAACTCGACGCGCTGATCGAGACCCGCGAACGCGAACGCCCCGAGGGCAGTTACACGACCCGCCTGTTCGACGGCGGCGTGCGCCGCATCGCGCAGAAGGTCGGCGAGGAAGGTGTCGAAACCGCACTCGCCGCACTGGTGCAGACCGACGACGAACTGCTGGGCGAGGGCGCCGACCTGCTGTATCACCTGATTGTCCTGCTGCGCGCGCGCGGCCTGTCGCTGGCCGATCTGGAGCGGGTGCTGACGAAACGGGGCGGCTGAGGGCGAACGCGCGCATCATCGCTGCATTCGATGACCGTGTCCCGTGCGTTGCAGACTCAACAGGCACGCTGTGCTGAAGCCTCCTTGCAATTTCCAGTGTCCTGCGATGGCCGGTGTGCGGTGGGCCTTGCCCGCGATCCGGCCATGATTGACGGCACTGCAAACGCGTGGCCGCCTCACGGTTGGCCCGCCGGTTTCCAGGTCGCCGGCGTACGCGCCACGTTGCTGTCCGACGGCGATACGGATCTGTTCGTCGCCCTGTACGGCGATCCCGGGACGATGCGACATGTCGCGCCCGTGCTCGATCATCACGCAGCGACCAGGGCGTTCGCAGCGGCGCGGCGGCAGATGCAGACCACCCCTCCGATCGCGCGTTACTGGCGCCTCGACATCGGTTCAGGTACGCGAGGTCTGCTGTCCCTCGTGCCCGATGCCGATAGCCGCGCCGCCGAGACCGGTCTGCTGCTGCCGTCCGCCGCGCAGGCGCAGGGGATCGCGACCGCAGCGCTCGGTCATCTGTGCGATGCCGTACTCGGCGCGGACGCCTTCGATGCGCTGTGGACACGGCATCGCGTCGGCCATGCAGCAGCCATGGGACTGATGCGGCGCCGGGGCTTCGTGCCGGAGACGCCCGCCGATGGCTGGCAGCGGTGGCGCCTCGATCGGCGGACCTGGCGCGCGCTTGTGGACGCACCGCCCGCCGACTAGATTCCGCGCTCGCACACAGGGGGACATCGCGATGGAGAGCAAGGGACGACTGGCCTGTGTCGGGGTCGGCATGATGCTCGGCGCGCATCTGGCGCCGCGCGCGCGGCGCCACATCGAAACGGCGGACGTGGTCTTCGTCGCGGCCTCCGACCCGCTTGTGGAACAGTGGGTGATGCGCATGAACGCCGATGCGCGCAGCCTGCAGCCGTTCTACAGCGAGGGTCGCTCCCGGCACCGCAGCTACACCGACATGGTCGAGGCAATGCTCGTGGAGGTGCGTGCCGGCCGCGAGGTCTGCGGCGCGTTCTACGGCCATCCAGGCGTCTTCGCCCGGGTCCCGCACCAGGCCATCGCCGCGGCCCGCGCCGAAGGATTTCCGGCGGTCATGGAGCCCGGCATCTCGGCCGCGGACTGCCTGTACGCGGATCTAGGGATCGATCCGGGTGACGTCGGCTGCCAGCACTACGAGGCCAGCCAGTTCATGTTCTATCGCCGGACCATAGACCCCAGTGCCTGGCTGGTGCTGTGGCAGGTGGGCGTGGCCGGAATCAGCAACACAGGCCGTTTCCACAACACGCGGGACGAGCGGGCCATGCTGGTCATACGGCTGGTCCGGGACTATTCGCCTGAACATGTTGTGACACTGTATGAAGCTGCTACGCTTCCCGGCGTACCACCGCGTATCGACAAGATCCGGGTGAGGGATCTGGCGGACGCGGTGCTCCACCAGCACACGACGCTCGCCATTCCGCCAGCCCGGGCGCTGGAGCGTGAGGGGCCGATGTGGTGAAGGTGGCCATCCGGACATGGTGATCGACCTGACATCGATTTTTGGGGAACGCACTTGGACGTGATCGGCTTTCTCGAAGTACTGGCGACCGATGTCGCGGGCCAATGGGACGCACCGCTGGAGGCTGCGGCTGACTTCTCCGGACTCGGCGATGTCGAGCAGGCGCTGCTGGCGCGGCGGGACTGGCCTGGAATCGCGGCGCTGGTCGCTGCGCCGCCGGTCGTCTGCTGCATCATCGCGACGCCGGACGACGGCGAAAGCGAAAGCGAAATGTTGCCGGACCGGGACGAGCCCGGGTCTGCTCCGGACGACGACAAATCCGAAGACGAGCCGGCCCGCCAGGCGCCGGACTGACAGACGATCGGAGAAGAGCGATGCGTGTCGCGCTCATCTGCATGCTGCTGTTCTCAGGCCTGACGGCGTCCCCGATGCCGGCTCATGCGGCCTCGTCGGAATTCGAAGCCGCATTCGAACGTGCGCGTGCGATCCGGACCTCGGACCCCGTCCGGCTGCCGGCGGCGCTCGCCGAACTCGACGCCATGGCGGTGGATGCCACGCCGCTGCAGCGCGGACGTCTGCAGATCCTGCATGCGTACCGGATGGCGATCGGCGGCGATGGCGCGGGCTCCGCCGCGCTGCTCAAAGCGCTGGTCTCCACAGGCAACCCCGATGCCGTGCGCTTCGAAGCAGGCGGGCTGCTTGCCAATACCTATGCGATGACCCGGAATTTCGAGGGCGCCCTCCAGACCCTTGAAAACATATTGCCGCTGGAACCGTCGATCGAAGACCGCGATGTGCGCCACACCGTGCTGCAGTCGGCGAGCATCGTCTACAACCAGGTGGGCGAGTACCGCACCGGCATCCGTTATGCGGAGCGCATGCTGGCCGACCAGCCTTCCGGGCGCGGCCGATGCATCGCGTCGAACGTCATTCTCGAAGGCCGTCTCGGCCTGGGACTGAGCATCGACCGGAAGTGGGTGTTCGAGGGACTGGAAGGCTGCGAGGCAGAGCGTGACGCGATCCTGGCCGGTTTCATGCGCACGCACATCGCGCGCTGGTTGCACGCGAACGGCGAGACCAGCGAAGCGATCAGGCTGCTCGAAGACGCACTGACCGGCGTCGAGCGTGCGGGCTACCCGTTGCTGATCGGCATGTTCCACGCATCGCTCGCGGAATACCGGCTCGCCTCCGGCGATCGTGCGCGCGCGTCCGTCAACGCGCGATATGCGGTGGAGACGCTGTCCGCGTTGCAGAGCGCGCAAGCACTGGTGACCGCGCACCGCGCGCTTTACGAGATCGCGCAGGCCCTAGGCGATGCCGAGGCTGCGCTTTCGGCGTATCGCCGTTACGCGGAAGCCGACAGCGCGCATACCAGTGACGTGAAATCCCGCGAGATGGCCTATCAGGTCGTCCGCCATCAATCGCTGCAGCAGGCCCAGCAGATCGAGCTGCTGCACCAGAAGAACCAGTTGCTGGAACTGCAGCAGAGCGTCACCGAACAGCGGGCACGCAGCTGGCTGCTGCTGGCGCTCGTGCTGGTAGGGCTGGTCGCATCGATCGGCTACTGGGCCTACAAGACCAAACGCATGCAGCTGCGGCTCAAGCGCATGGCTGAAACCGACGCACTGACGGGCATCTTCAACCGGCAGCATTTTGCCGAACGCGTGACTGACGCCCTGCTGCAGTGCGAGCGCATGGGAACGCCGGCGGTGCTGCTGATGTTCGACCTCGATCATTTCAAACAGGTCAACGACCATCACGGCCATGCCGCCGGGGACTGGGCGCTGCGGAAAGTGGCCGAGGCCGTGCAGCCGCTGTGCCGTGAGATGGACACGTTCGGACGGTTGGGCGGCGAGGAGTTCGCCCTGTTGCTGCCGGGACTCGATGCATCGGCGGCCATACGCCTCGCGGGCGATGCGCAAGTCCGTTTCGGGGCCATCGACACCGCAGCGGCGGGCTACTGTTTCAGACTCGCGGCGAGTTTCGGGGTGGCTGAAGCGCGTGAAGGACGCTATGCGCTGACGGCGCTGCTCAATCACGCCGACCAGGCCATGTACGCCGCCAAGCGCGGCGGGCGCCGGCAGGTGCGCGTTTACACACCCGGCATCGAGGAGGTCCACCCGGCGGCGGAAGCAATCGAATTGCTGCGAGAGATCGCCCGCGAGCCCGCCGCGCTGCCGGATGTACCGCCACGTCGCGCGATCGCCTGATCGCGCGACGCATCGCTGGCCTCAGGCCGGGTCGCGGATCACCAGCAGACGTTCTTCGGTCATGTCGCGGATCGCGTACCTGACGCCTTCCCGGCCGATCCCCGAGTCCTTGATGCCGCCGTAAGGCATGTTGTCGACACGGAAGCTGGGCACGTCACCGACGACCACGCCACCGGCCTCGATCCGGTCCCAGGCCTGCATCGCATGGGCGAGGTTGCCGGTGAACACACCGGCCTGCAGGCCGAAGTCGCTGTCGTTCACGCGCGCGATCGCGTCGTCGAAGCTGTCGACCGGCTCCAGGATGGCGACCGGGCCGAACACTTCCTTGCGCTGCAGGTCCGCATCGCGCGGTACCTTCTCCAGCAGGGTCGCCGGGATGATGTTGCCGTCGCGCGCGCCGCCTGCAAGCAGCTTGGCGCCACCTTTGCGCGCTGCCGCGATCCAGGACTCGATGCGGTCGGCGGCATCGCTGTCGATGACCGGACCGACGAAGGTGGTCTCCTCGCGCGGGTCGCCGCTGCGCAGGGCGCCGATCGCCTTCCTGAGTTTGCGGCGCAGCGCGTCGTGGATGCTGCGATGGGCGTAGATGCGTTGCACGCCGATACAGCTCTGGCCGGACTGGTAGTAGGCGCCGAACACGAGACGCTCGACCACCTTGTCCAGCGGCAGGCCGGGGTCCTCGTCGACGATGCAGGCCGCGTTGCCGCCGAGTTCCAGCACGACCTTCTTCTTGCCGGCGCGCGCCTTGAGGTCCCAGCCGACGAGGCCGCCTGTGAAGCTCAGCAGCGCGATGCGCTCGTCCTCGGTCAGTGCCGCGGCATCCTCGTTGCTGCACGGGATCACCGAGAACGCGCCCTTGGGCAGGTCGGTCTCGGCGAGAATCTCACCGATGATCAACGCGCCGACCGGCGTCTTCGCCGCGGGCTTGAGTACGAACGGACAGCCGGCAGCGATGGCCGGCGCGACCTTGTGCGCCACCAGGTTCAACGGGAAGTTGAACGGCGTGATCAGGCTGCAGACGCCGATCGGCACCCGCTTGACCATGCCGCGATAGCCGCGCGTGCGCTCGGAGATCTGCAGTTCGACGAACTCGCCCTCGGTCCGGGTGGCTTCGCCGGCGGCGATGCGGAAGGTGTCGATCAGGCGGGTGACCTCGCCGCGCGCATCCTTGATCGGCTTGCCGGCTTCGATGCACAGCGCGAGCGCCAGTTCCTCGAAGCGCTCCTGGAAGCGGCGGACGCAATGCTCCAGCACGTCACGGCGCTTGTCGGGCGGGAAGTCCGCCATCGCGCCACGCGCCTTGTGCGCGGCGACGATCGCCTTGCGGATCGCGGCAGCGTCACCCATCGCGACGCGCGTGGCGACCTGGCCGCTGTACTTGTCGCGCACTTCCAGATCGGTGTTGGCGGCGACCGCGACGTTGGCAAGGTAGTAGGGATAGCTGCGTGCAAGCCCGGTGGTCTTGCGGGCGGTCTTCTTCTTGGACATGGGGGCTCCGGAATCGGACGGAAAGAAAGCGGCTCGGCGCGGATCAGGCGATCGCGGCGCTGCGCTCTGGAATGTCGCTGTTGAGCAGGGCCTCGTCGTCGCTGTAGTCGATGGCGAGGTCGATCAGGTCCACGCCCGGCGTGGCCAGCGCGGTCTGCAGGATGCCGGCAAACGCTGCGGCGCTGTCGGGACGATGGCCGCGGGCGCCGTAACTTTCGGCGTAGCGCACGAAGTCGGGATTGCCGTAGTCCATGCCGTAGACCGGATAATCCTCGTGGGCCTGCTTCCACTTGATCATGCCGTAGGCGTCGTCGCGCAGCACGATGACCACCAGATCGAGCTTCAGACGCACCGCGGTTTCGAGTTCCTGGGAATTCATCATGAAACCGCCGTCGCCGCAGACCGCCACGACCTTGCGGTCCTGATGGACCAGCGTCGCCGCGATCGCCGACGGGAGGCCGGCACCCATCGTCGCGAGCGCGTTGTCAAGCAACAGCGTATTGGGCGCCCGGCAGCGGTCGTTGCGGGCGAACCACAGCTTGTAGAGGCCGTTGTCGAGGCAGACGATGTCGCGTGTATCGAGCGCATCGCGCAGCGTCCTGACCAGATGCGGGATGTGCACGGGGAAGCGCGCGTCGTCGGCCAAACGTTCGATGTCCTGGCACAGCGCGGTGCGGACACGGTCGAAGAACGCGAAGTCCCAGTGCGGCTGCGGCGTGTCCAGGGTTTCGGCCAGTTGCCAGACGGTGTTGGCGATGTCGCCCAGCACTTCGATCTGCGGGAAGTACACCTGGTCGACGACGGCGCTTTCGTAGTTCACGTGGATCACCGTACGCCGGCCGCTGCGCATGAAGAACGGCGGCTTCTCGATAACGTCGTGACCGATGTTGACGATGCAGTCGGCCGCGTCGATCGCGCGGTGCACGAAATCCTTGTCCGACAGCGCCGCAGTGCCGAGCCACAACGGGTGCGTCTCGTCGAGCACACCCTTGCCCATCTGCGTGCTGAAGAAGGGAATGCCGAGGCGCTCGACGAACGCGCGCAGCATCTTCGCAGTGGTCTTGCGGTTGGCACCGGCGCCGATCATCAGCAGCGGATGCTTCGCCTGGCGTATCGCGTCCGCGGCGGCGGCGATCGCCTTGTGTTCGGCCAGCGGGCGACGCGTGTAAGGGGCGGGCAGCAGACGCGCGTCGGTCTCGTCGCCGGCGATGTCCTGTGGCAGTTCGATGTGGGTCGCGCCCGGGCGCTCTTCCTCGGCGCGACGGAAGGCATCGCGCACGCGCGCCGGAATGCCGTCAGCCGAGACCAGCTGGTGCGTGGACTTGGTCAGCGGACGCATCATGTCGACGACGTCGACGATCTGGAAATGCCCCTGCTTGCTGGTGCGGATCGGTTTCTGGCCTGTGATCATGAGCATCGGCATCGCACCGAGCTGCGCGTACGCCGCTGCGGTGACCAGGTTCGTCGCACCGGGGCCGAGCGTCGCCAGGCACACACCGGCCTTGCCGGTCAGGCGTCCGTAGGTCGCGGCCATGAAACCGGCGGCCTGCTCATGCCGGGTGAGCACCAGTTCGATGCGGGAGGCACGCAGCGACTCGAGCAGGTCGAGATTCTCCTCGCCCGGAATGCCGAATACATGGCTGACGCCTTCGGCTTCGAGGGCCTGGACGAAAAGATCGGACGCCTTGGTCATCGTGCGGAAACTCCATCGCGACAGCGGCACGCGAGCATCGCATGCGACGCGTGAGCGATGGGCGAGGGCAGCGTGCCGCAAGGCGTCACATCGTGTCTGACCCAGTGGCCTCCTGGGGTGCAGTGCTGTCCGTCAGGCACGCATCGCACGCCGCCGCACTGAAACGGCCGCCACAGATGTCGCGGACCTGCGGCATCGGCAGGCCGTCGGGCACATCCGGGCGCAGGCCGTTCCGGAACAGTCCGCAGGTGGCGTCGGACAACCTCGCGATGGCGGGCGACTGGAACTGCAGGCGACCGTCGAGCGACTGGCTCAGGCGCGCGCCGTTGGCGTCCGCGCGCAGGTCCAGCGCTTGCCGGCCATGCCAGATCTGCAGCGAGACCGATCCGTCCGGACCGGCGACGAACAGCGCGTTCTGGCCCTTGCGGCCATCCAGCGTCAGTCCGATGTTGTCGCCTTCGTCCCAGGTCACGTAGCCGCCACGCTCCTGGCCGGTCCGGTCGTACAGCATCACACCGGCGGCCGTGCTGCCCCGGTCGATGCGGCGGCCTTCGATCACCGCGTCGGGCATGTCACCCGAGAGGCGGACGCGTTCGGTGCCGGCAGGATCGACCACCACGAGTTCGGTGACACGCAGCACGCCCGGTATCGCGGGCGCCAACGGGAGCCGCAGCAGCAGGTAGGCGCACGCGGCGATCAGCAGCAGGCACACGGTGCCCAGTCCGATCACGGCGCGGCGATGCGTTCGTTCCAGCGCGTCGAGTCTGTCTTCGATTCCACGATCCATGCGGAACTCCCTGGCGGTTGAACGAGGTTGCAGTGGTCCTTGCGGTCGACTGCGTCACGCGGACAGGGCGCACGGGACGACCGCCGGCGTCTGCAGCTTGGGTGGACGGGATGTGTGGTGTGCCCGGCACGCCCCACCCGGGCAGGTGGGACGTCTGCGGCGCGATGCGCGACCGGTCAGTGCGTCGCCGGCTCCGCGGCGGCATCTGCTTCCGCAGCCGCGTTGTCGCGGTCGACCACGACGTCCTTGCGGCAGTTCTCGACGTCGGTGGCGTCCATTGTCGCGTAGGGCTCGAACGCAGGCAGTGCGGACGCCAGTGCCTGCTGCGAGGCGAGCAGGGGCGGCAGGTTGTCGCAGAGCTTGTCGGCCTCGGCTTCGATCTTCGCGCCTTCGGCTTCCATACGCTTTTCGAACTCGGCCGACTCGCCCGACAGCGCGCTGGCGATCGCGCCCTTCGCGGCTTCGGCGCCGAGCTGGGCGCCTTGGATGCCGATCGTGATGCCGGCTTCGGCGATCGCGATGATGTTGGCGCGATGTGCCAGCAGCAGCTCGCGTTGCGCGGCGTCAATCTCGACCGTGGTGCCGTCGACCAGGAAGTCGCCTTGCGGGCTGATCTCGGCCTTCGGCAGTCCCGCGGTACGGCTGTCGTCGCCGCCGAAGTGGAAGCCGTTGATGTTCAGACCGCGGCTGCCGGTACCGCCGACGCTGATGTTCTTTTCGACCAGATCCCGACGCGCCGATTCAAGTGCGCGGCGGGTGGTGCGGGCGACGAAGCCTTCTTCGGCCGGTGCGGTGGTGGCGTCACCTCCCGCGGACGTGGGGGCCTCGTCACGGCCGCAGGCGGTCAGCGTGCCCGCACAGGCGAGCAGCAGGGCCAGGGGAAGGGCATGGGATGGCAGGGTCTTCATGGTCGCACTCCGGATCGGTCGAAAGGATCAGCGCCTGCGGGGCACGCTGACGGTGCCGCGTACATCGCGATGCGAGACTTCGCCACTGCCCTTGGCAGCCACTTCGAGGTTGCCGCCGATACCGCGTGCATCGACATCGCCCGAGCCGATCGAGCCGACATGCACGTTGCCCTGCACGTCGCGCAGATCGATGTCGCCCGAGCCCAGGCTGCCGATGCGGACATCGCCGCGCGCGCCCTCGAGCTTGAAGTCGCCCGAGCCGACGCTGCCGACTTCGACCGCACCCCGGATGCCGCGGGCCTCGACGTCGCCCGAGCCGATCGACAGCACTTTGAGTTCGCCGGCATCGTCGACGGTGATGTCGCCCGAGCCCACCTTGGCGGTCGCGCGGCCGTTGATGCGCCGCAGTTCGGCATCGCCGGAACCCACATCCGCACTCGCCGCCGAGACCCCGGTCACCCAGGCATCGCCGGAGCCGACGACGGTCTGCACCAGGACGTTCGCCGGCACCTGGCCGGACAGATCCATGTACGCGTACTGGTTGCCCATCCAGCCGGTCGAGTTCGACGTGCGGCGCAGGGTGACGGTCAGGGTCTCGCCCGAGCGCTGCTGTTCCAGCACCAGGGACGCCAGCATCGCTTCGCTCGATGCGCAGGCGCGGCCGCGCAGGGCCGGGTCGGGTCGCTCGGCGCCTTCGACGCGCAACTTGTGGTTGCCGATCTCGAACCGCACCGTGCGCACGCCATCGAGCTGCAGGGCCAGATCGCGCGGCTGACTGTGTCGACACTGCGGGCTGTCTTCGGCCTGCGCCGCGAACGGCAAGGCGAGCGATACGGCGATGAGCGTGGCGAGCAGCGGGCGGACGGAGATGGCTGGCGTCATTGCGTGAACTCCCTGGCGAGGTGTCCGGTCTGCGTCATTGCAGGCTCCGGGGCGTGCGTCGTGGCCGACGCTACCGTGAATCGATGGGGCCGTGCGAGGTGCCGGCCCGTGGTGTCTCAGCGCCCCGCGAACTCGCGGCGCACTTCATCGCGGCAAGTGTCCGCATCGCGGGCTTCGAGCTGTGCGTAAGGCCGGAACGCCGGCAGATCGCTGGCCAACTGTTGCTGGGCTGCGCGCAGGGCGGGCATGCGCTCGCAGATCAGCAGCACGCCGGGGCCGACGGTCGTGCGCACGGTCCGCTCGATACGACGCTCCAGGCTGCCGGTCATCGCACCGACCATCAGCGAGAACACACCGCGATCGACCGAGTCCACGGCGGCCAGTGCAGTGGACTCGCCGATGTCGATACCGGCCTTCGCGATCTCGATGACCATGCCGCGGTAGCCGAGCAACTGGCGGCGCTGCGCCGCATCGATGGCGACGGCCTCGCCTTCGATCAGGAAGTCGCCCTGCGGAGTGATCTCGGCCTTCGGCAAGTCGGGTGCCGTCTTCGCCTTGCGGCGTCCAGTGCCATTGATCTGCAGACTGTTGGCGACGTCGAGGTTCTCGATGTCGAGTTCGGCGCGGGCCTTGGCGAGATCGGTGCGGATGTCGCGACGTGCGTCTTCGAGGTCCCGGCGGATCTCCTCCCGGACGCCGCCGCTCTCCGGCGGCGCCGACCAGGCAACCATCGGCAGACACAGGGCAAGGGCGAATGCGGTGACGGCTGCAGCTTTCATGGGTGGTCTCCGGAATCAGGCGATGGCGGGGAGAAACGGGGTGGCTCAGCCTTCCTCGCGCCAGCGGCGCAGGCGGATGGAGAGCGCGATCATCACGGCGCCGGCGATGAGGCCGATCCACATGGAGGGCTCGAGGAAGTTGCTGTACATGCCCGGGATCGAAAACATCTCGTTGGCCGGCCCGGCGCCTGACTGGAGGTAGGCCAGATCGCGATGGGTCACCGGCACGGTGCCCAGCAGCATCCGCGAGATCACGTTGCCCCAGAGCCAGTGGCGCTCCAGCCCGACCACCTGCAGCAGGCCGGTCATCGACGTCGCGAGGCCCAGCGCCAGCGGGATCAGAAGTGCCCACAGGAAGGGCTTGCTCTTGGCCCAGGCCGAACACAGCAGCAGCCAGCCCACGGTCGGCAGCATCCAGGCCGCGTAGACCGGGATCGCCGCCAGGAACTGGCCGGCGAGCAGGAATACCGAGCCATTGCCCCACAGCAACGGGATCGGGTTGGCGCCGTGCGCTGCCGCCGCGATGCTCAGGGCGATCAGGAACGCGAACATGGTCAGGATGCCGAAGGCCGTGGCGAACAGCGGAATCACTACCGTCGCCGTCGCAACCTTGGACAGCACCGTCGACGTGTCGGAGACCGGCAGCGACTTCCAGAACAGCACGCTGCGGTCGCGGCGGTCGTCGTACAGCGCACCGAGGCAGTAGAAGAACGCGACGAAGATCATCACCAGGAAGGGCCAGGTCGCCGACACCATCAGCGTGAACGTGAGGCCTTCGGACAGTTCGTGGAGGTCATCGCTGCTCAACTGCTGGGCCAGCGTGCCCAGATCGAGACCATTGATGGTCACACCGTTGTGCTGCACCAGGCCGCCCTCGGCGACCGCCTTGTGGGCGAACACGATGCCGGCGATCAGCAGGCCGAGCGACAGCAGCAGCGAGATGCCGCCTGCGATCAGCGGGGCCCAGAAGATGCCGCCACGGTGCTCCCAGTACTCGCGCCGCAGCAGCAGGCGGAAGCGGCTGGTCGGATGGGTCGGTGCGAACGCGCGGGGCGGGACCGGGGCGTCCACGGTATCGGCGGCGGCATTCATGCGTAGGCTCCTTTCATCGTGGCCACGAACAGGTCGGCCAGGCCCGGGTTGCGGGTTTCGCCGTACGTCGACAGGGTGGAAACGGGGACGTTGTCGAACAGCATCACCGTCTTGCCGAAGGGCAGGGCGCGCTCGTCGATCGGCCGGTGGGCGCGGGCGGCATCGAGCTGGTCCGCATTGACCAGCACTTCGACGAAGCGATCGCTCAACTCGTCCATCGGCGCATCCAGCACGATCTTGCCGTTCTGGATGAAGAGCACGTCAGTGAGAATGTGCTCGATCTCCTCGACCTGGTGCGTGGTGACGATGATCGTCTTCTGCTCGTCGAAGTAGTCCTCCAGCAGGCGCTGGTAGAACTGCTTGCGATACAGGATGTCGAGGCCGAGCGTCGGCTCGTCGAGCACCAGCAGCTTGGCGTCGATCGCCATCACCAGCGCCAGATGCAGCTGCACGATCATGCCCTTGGACATTTCGCGCACGCGCTGTTTCGGGCCGAGCTTGGTGTTGGCGAGGAAGCGCTCGCAGCGGGCGCGGTCGAAGCGGGGATGCACGCCTTCGACGAAATCGATCGCGTCACGCACCCGCATCCAGCGCGGCAGCACCGCGACGTCGGCGATGAAGCAGACATCGTTCATCAGTGCGTCGCGTTCGGTGCGCGGGTCGCGGCCCAGCACCGACATCTCGCCGTCGAAGCGGATCAGGCCGAGTAGCGCCTTCAACGCGGTGGTCTTGCCGGCGCCGTTGGGGCCGATCAGGCCGACGATGCGGCCGGCCGGAATCTGGAAGCTGGTGCCGTCGAGCGCACGCGCGCCCTTGTAGGTCTTGGTGAGGTTGCGCGCGGTGATCACCGGGGTCTCGATGACGGCGTTCATTCGTTGGCTCCATTGCCGATGGACTGCAGCAGGTCCCGGGTCGACAGTCCCAGGCGTTCGATCCGTTCCACCACCTGCGGCCATTCGTCGTGCAGGAACCGCTCCCGTTCGCTGCTGCGCAGCTTCTTCGAGGCTTCCTCGGTGACGAACATGCCCAGGCCGCGGCGCTTCTCCACCAGCGCCTCGTCGGCGAGTTCCTGGTAGGCGCGGGACACGGTGATCGGGTTGAGCTGGTAGTCGGCGGCCACCTGGCGCACCGAGGGCAGCGCGTCGCCGGGCTTCAGGACGCCGTCGAGCATCATCGCGATGACGCGTTCCTTCAGCTGGCGGTAGATGGGAGCGCCGTCGCTCCATTCGATGTTGGCCATGGCCTCAGCTCCGTCCACCAGCGCCCCGGGCGAACGAGAAGTACGGCAGGGCAAAGCCACTGCGCGCACGCCGGGCGCGGGGACGCGGCGTCTCGGTGTCGATATCGGTGGAGGGCGCACGCTCGGCCTGCACGCGGGCCTTGGCGGGTACCGCCACGACCGCTTGCGGAATCGCGCCTGCCGACAGCGCCGGCCCGGCGAACATCAGCCCGGCCACGAGCGCCAGGGCGGAAGCAGTGCATGCGATGATCGGGGTGTGGAGCCTGCGGTTCATGGGGACCGTCCTGCTCTAGTGGGTAGGTGTTGTAGGTGACTATAACACCACCGCAGTGGGTGTCAACGCACCCGTTGTCAATTTCCACCCAACTGATGGCACGGGTCCGCCGGCCGTCGAGGAGTCCGCGACATGCGTGGCAATCGGCAATCCCGGTATCCGGCCTCGACCACGGCAGTCGCGCGCTGCGCCGCACTGGTGCTCGGGCTTGTGCTCTTGGCGCATACAGCCTTCGCGCAGTCCCCGGCCGCGCCGGGTGGCGTGCTGGATCACCAGTTCCGCCAGCTGGCGGTCCGCGAGACCGTGGACCTGCGCAGTGCCTACGGCGGCGACGTGGTGTTGATCGTCAACACCGCCAGCAAATGCGGATTCACGCCGCAGTACGAGGCGCTCGAAGCGATGCATGCCCGCCTGCGCCCGCGTGGATTCGCGGTGCTCGGCTTTCCGTCGGGCGATTTCAGGGAGCAGGAGTTCGAGGACGAGGCCGCGATCCAGGAGTTCTGCACGCTGACCTATGGCGTCAAGTTCCCGATGTTCCAGAAGGTGCACGTGGTGGGCCCCGAGGCCACGCCGATGTACCGCCAGCTCGCCGAAGCCACCGGGCAGGCCCCGCAGTGGAACTTCCACAAGTATCTGGTGGGCCGCGACGGCCGGGTACTGGGGCAGTGGGGCAGCCGGACCAAGCCGGACGATCCGCAGATTCTGGCCGCGATCGAACGCGCCCTGGCCGCACCCAGGCCGGCCACCCGCTGAAGGCGTGACGCTGCCCGATTGCCCCGCCACCGCGCGGCCGCGACAATAGCCGGCTGCATCGCCCGGAACGGGTCAGGAGAAGTGTGCGGATGTTGAATCAGATGCGTGCGGCCATGCTGGCACTGCTGCTGGCGCCGGTCGCCACCGCGGTGGCCGCGGAAGACGTCGACCGCGACAGGAGCAGCTACGTCGTCGGCATGGACATGGCGGCGCAGCTCGCGCAGGTGACGCCTGATCTCGATCTGGCCGTGTTCGAGGCGTCGTTGACCGCGGCGCTCGCCGGCAAGCCGCCTGCACTCGACCAGGCCGAGACCCAGCGCATCGGCCAGGCGCTGGCGCAGCGCGTCGCAGCGCGCAGCGGCCGTCCTGTCCCCGGCCTGCCGCCTGGCAGCGAGCCGCCTGCAGTGGATCGCGCCAAGGTCGGCCAGATGCTCGGCGCCGATGTCGGCCGTTCGCTGACCCCCATGCGCGACGAGATCGCCATCGCGCCTCTGATGCGCGGCGTCCGCGACACGGTCGACGGCAAGCCGCCGACGCTGTCAGCCGACGAGATCACCCGCGTGCGCCAGACCATGATCACGCGCGGCCAGATGCGCACTGCGCGCGCGGCAGACGACAACCGCCAGGCCGGCATCGCCTTCATGACCGCCAATCGCGGCAAGCCGGGCGTGTTCGCGACCGCGTCGGGCATCCAGTACAGCGTCGAGAAGCAGGGCCAGGGCCCGCGCCCGCGCGCCAGCGATCGCGTGCGTGTGCATTACAAGGGCACGCTGCTCGACGGCACCGAGTTCGACAGTTCCTACAGCCGCGGCGAACCGGCCGTGTTCGGCCTCGACCAGGTCATCGCCGGCTGGACCGAAGGTCTGCAGCTGATGCCGATCGGCGGCAAGTACCGCTTCTGGATTCCCGGCGAGTTGGCCTACGGTGTGCGCGGTAGTCCGCCGAACATTCCCGCGAACTCGACGCTCATCTTCGATGTCGAATTGATCGACATTCTTTGACCTTTCGTTCTTTGATCCATTGTCCACCTCCCGTCGTCCGCCATCTGCGGCCGTCCGTTCCAGATCCCTCATCCCGGAGTTTTGACCGCATGAAGAACACCAAGCGCCTCGCAATCGCCGGCCTCGCCGCCGTCCTGCCGCTGGCGATGATCGCCTGCAAGCCGATCGACAAAGAGACCGGCAAGCCGGTCGAAGGCGCCGCTGCCGAAACGCCGGCCGAAGGCGGCGAGATCGCCGGCCTCAAGGGCGAGCGCGAGCAGATCAGCTACATCATCGGCAACCAGATGGGCGAGCAGCTCAAGCAGATCAAGGACGAGGTCGACGTCAAGACGCTGCAGCGCGCGATCAGCGAAACGCTCGACGACAAGGCCATCGAGATCACCGACGAGCAGGCCATGGGCATCATGCAGAAGTTCGGTGAGCGCATGCAGGCCAAGCAGGTCGCGGAGATGGAAGAGAAGTCGAAGACCAATGCCGCCGAGGCCGAGAAGTTCCTCGCCGAAAACGGCAAGCGCGAAGGCGTGCAGACCACCGCATCGGGCCTGCAGTACCGCGTGATCACTGAAGGCACCGGCGCCAAGCCGGGCCCGAACGACACCGTGCGCGTGCACTACAAGGGCACGCTGCTCAACGGCGAAACCTTCGACAGCTCGATCGATCGCGGCGAGCCGGCGCAGTTCGCGCTCAACCAGGTCGTTCCGGGCTGGCAGGAAGGCCTGCAGCTGATGCCGGTCGGCAGCAAGTACGAGCTGTGGATCCCGGCGGCGCTGGGTTACGGCGAAATGGGCTCGGGTCCGATCGGTCCGAACCAGGCGCTGGTGTTCGAAGTCGAGCTGCAGGACATCGTCAAGTAAGACCCTGGCCGGTGCGCTGCCCCGTGCGGCGCGCCGGTCCATCGAGAATGCAATGAATGACACCGGACACGACGCGCTGGAATCGCGCGTCACCGAACTGGAAACGCGACTCGCGTTCCAGGAGCAGACCATCGGCGAGCTCAACGATGCGCTGAGCCAGGCGCGACTCGAGCTGAGCGCCCAGACCGGGCTGCTGCGCCGGATGATGGACGACCTGCGCCAGGCGCGCACCGTGCAGTTCCCCGATGCGTCGGAAGAACCGCCACCCCCGCATTACTGAGTACGACAGCGATGACCGATTCCCTCCGCGACCAGCTGCTCGGCCTCGGATTCAAGGCGCCGGCTCCGGCTGCGCCCAAGCCCAATCCGCGCCGCGACGAGCGTCGTCCGCGGCCCGACGACCGTCGCGGCCCTCGGCCTGTCGGCCGCAGCGCCGATGGCAAGCCTGGCGCGCCGCGTGGCGACACTCCCGCGCGTCCGCAGGCCCGCAACAGCGGCGCACCGCGCAGCGACGGCAAGCCGCGCCCGAACACCGATCGCCGCGGCGCGCCGCAGGGCAAGCGCCCGCCGCGCGAAGACATCGATCTGGCCAAGGCCTTCGCCATCCGCGCCCAGCGCGAGAAGGACGAGCGCATCGAGGCCGAGCGTGTGAAGCAGGAAGACGCGCGTCTGCGCCGCGAGGCGCGCGCGAAGCTGGAGGTGTTCCTGGCCGACAAGTCGCTCAACATCAAAGAGGCCGAGATCGCCCGCCACTTCGAGTACGGCGGCAAGATCAAGCGCATCCACGTCGACGAGGCCCAGCTCAAGGCGCTCAATGCCGGCGAGCTCGGCGTTGTGCAGCTCAACGGCCGCTACATGCTGGTGACCGCCGCGGTGTTGGCGGAAGCCGGTGCGATCTTCGCGCCGTCGGTGGCGCTGCGGATCGATCCCGATGCACCTGCCACGGACGATCCCTACAGCGATCCGATGTACCAGGTGCCGGACGATCTCGTCTGGTGATCACGTCCGCGCCCATGCGTTTCGCGATGCGTGCAGGCGCGATCGGCCTGCTCGCGTTGGCCTGCGCGGCCGCGCAGGCCCAGGACGCGTCGGAGGTCGAGTTCGACCGGCCCGGCATCGGCTTTTCGCCGTCGGTGCTGGCGCCCGGGCAGATCGCCTGGGAGCAGGGCCTGCCCGACCTCAGCCATGACGACAGCGACGGCGTGCGCACCACGCGCTACGCCGCCGCGAGTCTGTTACGCGTGGGTCTTGCCCAAGATCTCGAGCTGCAGATCGGCAGCGACAGCCGGGTGTGGGAACGCACGCGCAGCGTCGATGCGCGCGAACGCGTGCACGGCGGTGGCGACAGCAGCGTCGCATTGAAGTGGGTGTTGCCGGGTTCGAACGACGACACGCATTGGGCAGTGCTCGCGCGGCAGGGCGTGCTGACCGGCGCGTCCGACATCCGCGCCGAGCGTGCGCAGCAGGATCTCGGCGTCAGCGTCGCCACCGGCGATCTTGCCTTCTACGTCAACGGCACGCGCGACGAGAACGGCACCGGCTGGACCGTCTCGCCGAGTTACACGTTCCTGTCGACCGAGACCGTCGGTGCCTACGTGGAAGCCGGTCTCGGTACCGGCGCGCAGCGTTCGCGCGCGCTGGGCACCGGCATCACCTGGCGCGTCGCGCCTGCGGTGCAGCTGGATTTATCTGTGCTGCGCGGATTCGCCGATGACGAGGGCGACTGGACCGGCGGCTTCGGCGTGTCCTTCCTGTTGCCCTGACATTCCTCGACGAATCGCGAACCGCGCCGGAGCGCGGATCGCAACGGTGGTGTGATCAGTCCCGCGCCTGCGCGTCGTAGTCGGCGATCGGACCGGCCACTTTGCGACCGGCCTGCCACACCGCTTCGATGCTGCGCGTATTGCGGATGTCGGTCAGCGGATCGGCCGACAGCACGACGAAATCGGCGCGCTTGCCCGGCTGCAGCACGCCGCGATCGTCGAAGCGCAGCAGCTGCGCAGCCGCGCTCGTGGCGACGACCAGTGCCTGTTCGGGGCTGAAACCGGCCTGGTCGACCATCAGTTCCAGTTCGCGATGCTCGGCGAAGCCCGGCACGCGATGCGGCAGTGCGCCGGCGTCGGTGCCGAAGCCGATGCGCACGCCAGCCTCGCGCAGCGTCGACAGGTTGGCGAGATTCACCGCCAGCGCGTCGCGATGGCTCTGCGTCGCCGGATCGGCGAGTTTCTTTTCGCGCCATGCCGCATCCGACCACTGCGCGCGCACCGAGGCGGGCAGGGCGTTGCGCAGGAACGGCGTGTCCAGCCAGTCCGGCTGCTCGGCGTAGATGTAGTTCGCTTCATCGATCTGCAGCGTGGCGATGTAGCCGGTGCCCGCCGCCTGCATCGCGTCGACGAGCGGCGCGCCGATCGCCTGGTCGCGGATGCCGTGGGCGATGATGTCGACGCCGCTGGCAACGAGATCGGCGGCCGGCGCCAGATCATGGATGTGCGCAGCGACCAGCAGGTCGTGGCGATGCGCTTCCTCGATCGCGGCCTTGTAGACCTCGGGCTTCATCTGCGGCGACTTGCCGCCGAGGTCGTCGACCCAGAGCTTGATCAGATCGACGCCGGATTCCGCCTGCGCGCGCACGGCCGCACGGGCGCCTTCCGCATCGGCGGGGCGGGCGACGGGGTCATCCGCCAGACCCATGTTCGCGGCCGGCGGCGCGCCATCGGGCGTGCCGACACCGCCGCCTGCGCCGTAGAGCTGGGCGCCGAGCATCGGGTCTGCATTGATCGCGGCGCGGATCTCGCCGAACGCACTGCCGTTCATGCCCAAGGATGCGACCGTGGTGATGCCGTAGGCCTGGAACTGGCGCAGGTCGGCCGACACCTGGTCCTGCGTGTAGAAACGATCGCCGTGCTCGGTGCCGCGGGTGTTGCCGACGTGCGCGTGATCGTTGACCAGACCCGGCATGACGAAGCGGCCGCGATGGTCGATGCGTTCGGCGCCTTCGGGCAGATCGCTTGCGCCGGACTCGGCGATACGTTCGATCAGACCATCGCGGATCACCAGCGAGACTTCGCCCAGATCGCGTGTGCCGTCGAACACGCGCGCGTTGTCGATGACGATCACGCCGGTGTCGGCTTCGGGCGCAGTGGCGGATGCGGCGGTGTTCGCTACGTCATGTGCTGGGCCGCTGCACGCGGCAAGGCAGGCGGTGGCGGCGAGCGCGACGAGCGCGCCGGGGCGTCGGGACATGCGGGCGTCCTTGTTCGATGAAAGGACGGGCCAGCCTAACGACCGCCGGGTGGCGGTCGTGTGTCCAAACCTGCGCGCGGCGCTATTCCGGGTCGTAATCAAGGTTCGACGCGAGCCAGCGTTCGACCTGCGCGAGTGTCGCGTGTTTGCGCTTGGCGTAGTCCTGCGCCTGTTCCTTGGAGACGCGGCCGACGACGAAATACTGGCTCTTCGGATGACTGAAGTAGTAGCCCGAGACCGCGGCGGTCGGCAGCATCGCGAAACTTTCGGTCAGCGTCATGCTGGTGTGCGCGGTCGCATCGAGCAGTTCGAACAACCGGCCTTTCTCGCTGTGTTCCGGGCACGCCGGATAGCCGGGCGCCGGGCGGATACCGCGGTACTTCTCGGCGATCAGCGCGTCGTTGTCGAGGCTTTCATCGGTCGCATAGCCCCAGTAATCGGTGCGTACGCGCTGGTGCAGCCGTTCGGCCAGCGCTTCGGCCAGACGATCGGCCAGCGCTTTGAGCAGGATCGCGTTGTAGTCGTCGTGCGCGGCTTCGAAGCGGGCGACGTGCGGATCGATGCCGATGCCGGCGGTGACCGCGAATGCGCCGATCCAGTCGTCGACGCCGCTGTCTTTGGGCGCGATGAAATCGGCGAGGCAGAAGTCTGGGCGCTCGACCGGCTTGTCGACCTGCTGGCGCAGGAAGTGCAGGGTGGCCTCGCCGTCTTCGTGCTGCAACACCACGTCGTCGCCGACGCTGTTGGCCGGCCACAGTCCGAACACTGCCTTCGCGGTCAGCCACTTCTCGTCGACGATCCTGCGCAGCATCGCTTTCGCATCGTTGAACAACTCGGTCGCCTGCGGGCCGACGACGTCGTCGCTGAGGATCGCCGGATACTTGCCGAACAGTTCCCAGGCGTTGAAGAACGGCGTCCAGTCGATGATCTGGACCAGATCGTCGAGCGGATAGTCGTCGAACACATGCACGCCCGGCTTGTTGGGCGTGGGTGGCGTGTACTGGCTCCAGTCACCGTCGAAGCGCTGCGCGCGGGCCTTGGTCAGCGACACCAGCCGCTTCGCGTCGCCGCGATTGGCATGGCGCTGGCGGATCTCGGCGTAGTCGGCATCATTGGCAGCAACGAATGCGCCGCGCAGTTCCGGGCTGATCAGCGACTGCACCACGCCGACCGCGCGCGAGGCATCCTTGACCCAGACCGTCGGCGAGGCGTAATGGGGCGCGATCTTCAGCGCGGTGTGTGCGCGCGAGGTCGTCGCGCCGCCGATCAGCAGCGGCGTCTCGAAGCCCTGGCGCTTCATCTCGCGGGCCACGTGGCTCATTTCCTCGAGCGAGGGCGTGATCAGGCCCGAGAGGCCGATCACGTCCGCCTGCACTTCGCGCGCCTTGTCGAGGATGGTCTGCGTGGCGACCATGACGCCGAGATCGACCACTTCGAAATTGTTGCAGGCGAGCACAACGCCGACGATGTTCTTGCCGATGTCGTGCACGTCGCCCTTGACCGTCGCCATCAGCACGCGGCCGTTGTTCTTGCCCGCGTCGCCGGTGCGCAGCTTCTCGGCTTCGATGTAGGGCAGCAGATAGGCGACCGCCTTCTTCATCACGCGCGCCGACTTGACCACCTGCGGCAGGAACATCTTGCCGGCGCCGAACAGATCGCCGACGACGTTCATGCCGACCATCAGCGGACCTTCGATCACGTCCAGCGGACGTGTGAACGACTGCCGAGCCTCTTCGGTGTCCTCGACCACGTACTGATCGATGCCGTGCACCAGCGCATGCGTGAGCCGCTGCTGCACCGGCGCCTCGCGCCAGGCGGTGTTCTCGACGCGCGCCGCGCCCTTCTTGCCCTTGTAGCGTTCGGCGAGATCGAGCAGGCGCTCGGTCGAATCGCTGCGGCGGTTGAGCACCACGTCCTCGACGCACTCGCGCAGTTCGGGATCGAGGTCGTCGACGATCGGCATCGCGCCGGCATTGACGATGCCGAAGTCCATGCCGGCCTTGATTGCATGGAACAGGAACACCGCGTGGATCGCCTGGCGCACGACCTCGTTGCCGCGGAACGAGAACGACACATTGGAAACACCGCCCGAGACATGGCAGTGCGGCAGCGTCGCCTTGATCTCGCGGGTGGCCTCGATGAAGTCGACCGCGTAGTTGTCGTGCTCGGCGATGCCGGTCGCGATCGCGAAGATGTTGGGGTCGAAGATGATGTCTTCGGGCGGAAACCCGACGACTTGCGTCAGCAACGTGTAGGCGCGCGTGCAGATCTCGACCTTGCGGTCCTTCGTATCGGCCTGGCCGACCTCGTCGAAGGCCATGACCACGACCGCCGCGCCGTAGCGCAGCACCTTGCGCGCCTGTTCGAGGAATGCGGCTTCGCCTTCCTTGAGCGAGATCGAGTTGACCACGCCCTTGCCCTGCAGGCATTTCAGGCCGGCTTCGATGACGGTCCATTTCGAGGAGTCGACCATCACCGGGATGCGCGCGATGTCGGGCTCGGCGGCGATCAGGTTGAGGAACGTCGTCATCGCATGCTCGGAATCGAGCATGCCTTCGTCCATGTTGACGTCGAGGATCTGCGCGCCGCCTTCGACCTGCTGGCGGGCGACCTCGACGGCCTCGGGATAGCGGTTTTCCTTGATCAGCTTGCGGAACGCCGCCGAGCCGGTGACGTTGGTGCGCTCGCCGACATTGATGAAGAGCAGTTCCGGCGTAACGATCAGCGGCTCGAGGCCGGACAGCCGGGTGTGGCGGGGACGCGTCATGCGGCGACGTCCAGCGTCGCGGGCGGTCGGCGCGGTGCCACATCGGCGACAGCCTCGGCGATCGCGCGGATGTGTTCGGGCGACGTGCCACAACAGCCGCCGACGATGTTCAGCAGGCCCGCGGTCGCGAACTCGTGCAGCACCTCGGCCATGTCTTCGGGCGTTTCGTCATAGCCACCGAATGCATTCGGCAGACCGGCGTTCGGATGACAGGACACATACGTCTGCGCGATCTGCGACAGCGTTTCGACGTGCGGACGCAGGTCTTTCGCGCCGAGCGCGCAGTTCAGCCCCACCGCATGCGGACGCGCGTGCTGCAGCGAATACCAGAACGCCTCGGCGGTCTGGCCCGACAGGGTGCGGCCCGAGGCGTCGGTGATCGTGCCGGAGATCATCACCGGCAGGCGCCCGCCGCGATCGTCGAACACGGTCTCGATCGCGTACAGCGCGGCTTTGGCGTTGAGCGTGTCGAACACGGTCTCGACCATGAGGATGTCGGCGCCGCCGTCGATCAGCCCGTGGGCCGCGTCGCGGTAGATCGACACCAGTTCGTCGAAGGTCACCGCGCGGTAGCCGGGATCGTTGACATCGGGACTGATCGACGCGGTGCGGCTGGTCGGCCCGAGAATGCCGGCAACGAAGCGCGGGCGATCCGGCGTCTGTGCCTGCGCGGCGTCGCAGGCCGCGCGCGCCAATGCCGCGCCGGTTGCGTTGAGTTCGTGGACCAGGTGCTGCAGCCGGTAATCGGCCAGCGAGACGGCGGTCGAGTTGAAGGTGTTGGTCTCGACGATGTCCGTGCCGGCGGCGAGGTAGTCGGCGTGGATGCCCTGGATGATGTCGGGCCGCGTCAGGGTCAGCAGATCGTTGTTGCCGCGCTGGTCATGGCTCTCGCAACCGCAGCCGGCGCCATGTGCGTGGCCTTCCGCCGCATAGAGCGCGTCGTAGCCTTGCGCGAAGCGCTCGCCGCGATAGTCGGCTTCGGTGAGTTCGAAGCGCTGGATCATCGTGCCCATCGCGCCGTCGAGCACGAGGATGCGCTGGGCCAGTGCGGCATCGAGCGCCGCGACGCGTTCGGGGTGCAACCAGGTGGTCATGGCTTTCTCGCGATGATCGAGATCACCTGGAAATGCGGCGGACGCTTCTCGCGGGTGACGGTTTCGGCGCTGTGGATCTCCAGCCCGGCCTTGGTGACGAAGCGGCGCAGTTCCTTGTCCGGAAAGCCGAGGTTTGCGTGGCCGTAGGCCTGCACCGCGGTCTCATGACCGTGCCGGTCCAGGCTCGACAGCAGCAGACGACCACCCGGCCGCAGCACGCGCGCGGCTTCGGTGACGGCCTGCGCGGGCTTCGTCGCGTAGGTCAGCGCGTGCATCAGCACGACGAGATCGAAGCTGCCGGCCTCGAAGGGCAGGGCATGCATGTCGCCCTCGCGCACTTCGACGTTGGTGAACCTCTTGAGCCGCTCGGTCGACGCCGCGACCACGCGCCGGCTGGCATCCAGACACACGTAGCGGTGCGCATGGGGCGCCAGCAGTTCGGCGAGCACGCCGTCGCCCGAGGCGATGTCGAGCACGTCGCCGGTTTCCAGCAGCGGCAGCGCGGAACGCGCCAGCGCTTCCCAGGTGCGGCCAGGCGAGTAGTGACGTTCCATGTCGCCGGCCACGGTGTCGGCCCAGCTCTGGTCGGCGGCGCGCGTCGCCAGTACCGCGGGCGTGCGCTCGGCGTCCTGGCGCAGCAGCGGATCGTCGCTGCCGGTCGATAGCGCCTGCCACAGGGCGCGCTGCGCGGGATCGAGCGCGGCGTCATCGAAGCGGTAATAGGCGGACACGCCGGCGCGGCGGTCGCGCACGAGGTTGGCTTCCTTCAGTCGCGCCAGGTGCGTGGACACACGTGGCTGGGCGAGACGGGTGATCGACGACAGCTCGGCCACCGTGAGCTCTTCGACTTCGAGCAGGGCGAGCAGGCGGACACGCGTGGGGTCGGCGAGCACTTTCAGGCGCGCGGACCAGGCCTCCAGATCCATCAATATCTCCATATCGCGATATAGAGATAATTGTCGGGGCGCGGGGCGATCGGGTCAAGGTTCGGTGGCGTCGGCGTCACGCCACGGTCACACGATCCGGCGCCCGTCATACACCGTTTGCATGATGCGGAACGCGGCGCTCGCCGCGCTGTTTCCGGTCGATTCATGCTGCACTGCGGAACCGGTTTTGCGGGTGTTTTACCGGGTTGGAACGTTACAATCGCCGGATCGTTTTCGAGCAGGAGTTGCACGCCGTGGAGTTCGGTTTCAGCGAAGAGCAGTTGATGATCCAGGACATCGCGCGACGGATCGCCCAGGAACGGATCGCACCCAGCGCCGAGCATCACGACCGGACCGGTGACTTCCCCGTCGAGAACATGAAGGTGCTCGGCGAGAACGGCCTGATGGGCATCGAAGTGCCCGACGAGTACGGCGGCGCGGGCATGGACCCGATCTCCTACGTGCTGGCGATGGTCGAGGTGGCCGCGGCCGATGCCGCGCACTCGACGATCATGTCGGTCAACAACTCGCTGTTCTGCAACGGCATTCTGACCCACGGCAACGAGGCGCAGAAGCAGGAATACGTGCGCGCGATCGCCGAAGGCCGCGAGATCGGCGCGTTCGCGCTGACCGAGCCGCAGTCGGGCTCCGACGCCACGGCGATGAAGTGCCGCGCGGTCAAGCAGGCTGACGGTACGTACGTGATCAACGGCAAGAAGAGCTGGATCACGTCCGGCCCGGTCGCCAAGTATTTCGTGCTGTTCGCGGTGACCGAGCCCGACAAGGGCGCGCGCGGCATAACCGCATTCCTCGTCGACGGCAGCCGCGACGGCTTCCACCGCGGCAAGACCGAGCCCAAGCTCGGCATCCGCGCGTCGGCGACCTGCGAGATCGAATTCCAGGATTACGTGGCACAGGCCGGCGACGTCCTCGGCGAGGAAGGCCAGGGCTTCAAGATCGCAATGGGCGTGCTCGATGCCGGTCGTATCGGTATCGCGTCGCAGGCGATCGGTATCGCCCGCGCCGCGTATGAGGCGACGATCGCCTACGTCAAGGAGCGCAAGGCCTTCGGTCAGCCGATCGGCGCCTTCCAGATGACCCAGGCGAAGATCGCCGACATGAAGTGCAAGCTCGACGCGTCGCTGCTGCTCACGCTGCGCGCGGCCTGGCTCAAGGGCGAAGGCAAGCGCTTCAGCAACGAGGCCGCGATCGCCAAGCTCACCGCATCGGAAGCCGCGATGTGGATCACCCATCAGGCACTGCAGATCCACGGTGGCATGGGCTACTCGAAGGAGATGCCGATCGAACGGTATTTCCGCGACGCCAAGATCACCGAGATCTACGAAGGCACCAGCGAGATCCAGCGTCTGGTGATCGCCCGCAACGAGACCGGTCTGCGCTGATCCGCATGCCGCTTCTCCACGCCAGCATCGCGTGTGTCCGTCGCCTGCGCCGCCCTCGTGGCCGCGCGGCGTCGGTGGTTCCCGACCCGGTCGCACACGCGACCGCGTCGTATTGAGAGATTCCTTCCCGTCGGCCCGCGTGAGAACGCGGGCCTCATTGCATCGGAACGTTTGTCGTCATGACCTCATCCCGCAAGACAGGTAAATCCGCCGCGGCCGCCGCGCCCGTGAAATCCACGAAAGCCGCCGCGCCGGCGAAGAAGAAGGCCACGAGCGTGCTGCCTGCGCCGCCACGCCGCGCCGGCCTCGGCCTGCTCGATCCGATCTTCGACGCCGTGCGCCGCCGCGCCGGCAAGGCGGCGCATGCGGACGCCAGCGCGTTCGCGCAGGCCTTCTACCGCCGCATGACCGAAGACGAGCTGCCGTTGCACAGCGCCGACGGTTGGGCCGCGCTCGCCGCGGACCTGTTCGACTTCGCCGGCAAGCGCAAGCCGGGCACCGCGAACGTGCGTCTGTTCAATCCGGTGATGAAAACCCATGGCTGGGAGTCGCCGCATACGGTGCTGCAGGTCGTCAACGACGACATGCCGTTCCTCGTCGACTCGGTGACGATGGCGCTTGCCGAGCAGGGCATCGGCGTACACGTGCTGGGCCATCCGGTGCTGTCGATCTCGCGCGATCGCGCCGGCCGTCTGACCGGCGTGGGCGAGGGCGATTCGGAATCGGTGATGCATCTTGAGATCGACCGGCAGACGCCGGAAGAGAACGCGCGTATCGAAGCGCTGGTGCGCGGCGTGCTCGACGACGTGCGGGTGATCGTCGCCGACTGGCCGTCGATGCGCGACAAGATGCTGCAGATGGCGACCGATCTGGACTCGCAGAAGATTCCGGTGTCGGAATCGAGCCGCGAGGAAGCGCAGGAATTCCTGCGCTGGGCCGCGAGCGACCACTTCACGTTCTTCGGCTATCGCGCCTACAAGGTCCGCCGCAAGGGCGACGACGCGCGCCTTGAAGCCGTGCCCGACAGCGGCATGGGCCTGCTGCGCACGCCCGGCGCGGTGAAGTCGCGGCCGATCAGCGAACTCGGCGCCGATGCATTGCGCCGCGAAGGGTTGATCGACGCGCTGATCCTGACCAAGACCAGTGCGCGTTCGACCGTGCACCGTCCCGGCTACATGGACTACATCGGCATCCTCGGCTACGACGATGCCGGCAATGTCGTCAGCGAGCAGCGCTTCCTCGGCCTGTATACGTCGAGTGCGTACACCCGCCGTCCGTGGGATATCCCGCTGGTGCGCGAGCGCTTCGAACACGTGATGACCGAATCCGGCCTCAAGCCGACGGGCCACAGCGGCAAGGCGCTCAAGCATCTGCTCGAGACGCTGCCGCGCGACGAGCTGTTCCAGTCGACGCCCGACGAACTGTTCCGTCTCGGCACCGGCATCCTCGGCCTGCAGGAGCGCGTGCGCAGCCGCCTGTTCTTGCGCAAGGACCGCTACGGCCGCTTCTATTCGGTGCTGGTCTACATCCCGCGCGACCGTTTCAACACCGACGTGCGCCGCCGCATCGAGCAGCTGCTGCGTGAAGTCATGCAGGCCGACCACGTGGACGCGAGCGTCGTGCTCGGCGAATCGCCGCTGGCGCAGCTGCATCTGATCGTGCGTCCGCGTGCCGGCGTCGCCTCCGACATCGACCAGGGCGCGCTGGAGCAGGCGCTGCAGGCGATCGTGCGCAACTGGCAGGACGATCTGCGCGACGAACTCGTGCGTCGCCACGGCGAGGCCGAAGGCCTGCGCCTTGCAGGCCGCTTCGGTCGTGCGCTGTCACCGGCCTACATCGAATTCGCATCGCCGGCCGCGGCCGCGACCGATGTCGAGAAGCTGGCCGCGACCGCCGAGTCCGAATCGCTGCAGCTGAGTTTCTACACCCAGCCGCTGCCGACCACCGGCGAGTCGGTGCTGCACTTCAAGCTCTATCGCCGTGATGCGCACATCCCGCTGTCGGACGTGCTGCCGGTGATGGAAAACCTCGGCCTGCGCGTGATCGCCGAGCATCCCAACCGCATCGAGGTCGACGGCACCACGCTGTTCCTGCAGGACTTCTACGTCGAGGCCACCACCGGTGCGATCGACGTCGACGCCCGCGCGCAGGCCTTCACCGAGGCCTTCGACCGCGTGTGGCGCGGCGATGCCGAGAACGACGGCTTCAACCGCCTCGTGCTGGGCGCCGATCTCGACTGGCGCCAGATCGCGATGCTGCGCGGCTACTGCAAGTACCTGCTGCAGGTCGGCGTGCCGTTCTCGCAGGCCTACGTCGAAGACACGCTGGCCCGCTATCCGCTGCTCGCGCGTCTGCTGGTCGAAGTCTTCGAATCGCGCTTCGATCCGGCAACGGGCACCGAAAGCCGTGCGCAGATCGACGCCGGCCGCGAGGCCTTCGCCGCCCAGCTGCAGGCGTTGACCGGTAATGACGAGGCGACACTCACGACGCTGCAGCCGCTGCTCGATGCACGCGGCAGCGACCGCGATACGCAGTACGAAGCGTCGCGCGCCGCGCTGAAGGGCCTGCTCGACCGCGTGTCCAGCCTCGACGAGGACCGCATCCTGCGCAGCTATCTCGCCGTCGTCGACGCGACGCTGCGCACGAGCTACTACCAGAAGAACCGCAACGGCGGCCTGCTCGACACGATCAGCTTCAAGTTCGATTCGGCGCGCGTGCCCGAGCTGCCGAAGCCGCGTCCGTACCGCGAGATCTTCGTCTACGGCCCGCGCGTGGAAGGTATCCACCTGCGCTTCGGACCGGTCGCACGTGGCGGCCTGCGCTGGTCGGACCGCCGCGAGGACTTCCGCACGGAGGTGCTGGGCCTGGTCAAGGCGCAGATGGTCAAGAACACGGTCATCGTGCCGGTCGGCTCGAAGGGCGGCTTCATCGTCAAGCGTCCGCCTGTCGGCGGCGACCGCGATGCGCAGTTCGCCGAAGGCGTCGCCTGCTACACGCTCTTCATCAACGGCCTGCTGCAGATCACCGACAACATCGTCGAAGGCGAGATCGTGCCGCCGAAGGATGTCGTGCGTCACGACGACAACGATCCCTATCTCGTCGTCGCCGCCGACAAGGGCACCGCGACGTTCTCCGACACCGCCAACGGCATCGCGCGCGAGCATGGTTTCTGGCTCGACGACGCGTTCGCGTCCGGCGGCTCGGTCGGCTACGACCACAAGGGCATGGGCATCACCGCGCGCGGCGCCTGGGAGTCGGTCAAGCGCCACTTCCGTGCGATGAACCGTAACTCGCAGACCGAGGACTTCACGGCCGTGGGTGTCGGCGACATGTCCGGCGACGTGTTCGGCAACGGCATGCTGCTGAGCGAACACATCCGCCTGGTCGCCGCGTTCGATCACCGCCACATCTTCATCGACCCGGACCCGGATGCGGCGCGTTCGTTCGCCGAGCGCCAGCGCATGTTCGCGATTCCGCGTTCGAGCTGGGAGGACTACGACACGTCGCTGATCGCCAAGGGCGGCGGCGTGTGGCCGCGCAGCGCGAAGTCGATTCCGCTTTCAGTGGAAGCGCGCGAAGCGCTGGGCATCGAAGGCGATGCGACGTCGATCAGCCCGAACGAGCTGATGTCGGCGATCCTGCGCGCGCCGGTCGATCTGCTGTGGAACGGCGGTATCGGCACCTATGTGAAATCGTCGAGCGAGACGCATGCCGATGTCGGCGACCGTGCCAACAACCCGCTGCGTGTCGACGGGCGCGACCTGCGCTGCAAGGTGGTGGGCGAGGGCGGCAACCTGGGCCTGACCCAGCTCGGCCGTATCGAAGCCGCACTGCACGGCGTGCTGCTCAATACCGACTTCATCGACAACTCGGCCGGTGTGGACACCTCGGACCACGAGGTCAACATCAAGATCCTGCTCAATGCCCTGGTGCAGGACGGCAGCATGAAACTGCCGGCGCGCAACAAGCTGCTGGCGTCGATGACCGACGAAGTTGCCGGTCTGGTGCTGTGGGACAACTACCGCCAGAACCAGGCGCTGAGCCTGATGGAGCGCATGAGCGTGTCGCGCCTGGGCTCCAAGCGCCACTTCATCCGCACGCTGGAAGCGCAGGGTCTGCTCGATCGCCAGATCGAGTTCCTGCCGTCGGATGCCGAGATTTCCGAGCGCAAGACCAAGGGCCTGGGCCTGACGCGTCCGGAACTGTCGGTGTTGCTGTCCTACTCGAAGCTGGTCGCGTTCGACCAGATGCTCGATTCCGACATTCCGGAAGATCCGTACCTCTCGCGCGAACTGCAGCGCTACTTCCCGCAGCCGCTGCAGAAGAAGTACGCCGAGCTGATGGAAGGCCATCGCCTGAAGCGCGAGATCATCGCGACCGCGGTGACCAACACCATGATCAACCGCATGGGCGCGACCTTCCTGCTGCGCATGCAGGAAGACAGCGGCCGCGGTCCGGGCGAGGTCGCCAAGGCGTTCACGATCACCCGCGAGACGATCGAAGCGCGTGCACTGTGGGGCCAGATCGATGCGCTCGACGGCCAGGTGCCGGAGTCGGTGCAGGTCGATGCGCTGCAGGTGATCTGGAACCTGCAGCGTGCGTTCACCCGCTGGTTGCTGGCGCGCCCGGGTGCGCTGCCCGACATCACGACCGCGGTCGACCGCTACCACGACGGTTTCCAAGCGATCCGCGACGGCAGCAAGATCATCGCCGAAGGCCAGCGCGCCGAACACGATGCCAGCCTGCAGGCGTGGATCGAGAAGGGCGTGCCGAAGTCGCTTGCGATCGAGCTGGCGGCGCTGCCGTATCTCGAAGCCGCGTGGGACATCATCGAGGTCGCCAGCGAGCGCAAGCAGAAGCCGGTCGACGTGGCGCGTCTGCACTTCCGTCTGGGCGAGGCCTTGAACCTGCCGTGGCTCACCGCGCAGATCGATGCGCTGGAAGTCGACGGCCGCTGGCACGCGGTCGCACGTGGCGTGCTGCGCGAAGAACTCGGCCAGCAGCACCGCGCCCTCGTGTCGCAGGTGCTGTCGATGCCGGGCGCCACGCCGGAGGCCAAGGTGCAGGCGTGGCTGGAACGCGACGATTCCGCGTTGCGTTTCACCCTGGCGATGCTCGGCGAACTCGCGGCGCAGAAGTCGCTGGACTATCCGACCGCCTCTGTCGCGGTGCAGCGCGTGTCGCAGCTGGTGCAGCGCAGCTGACGCTGCGTTCCGCAGGCGGATCTCCGCCGCCTCGATCCCGCCCGCATGCCGGGCGGGATCGGGTGCGCATTGCCGCACACGCGACATCCCGATACAGCGCCTGCGCTAAGCTGCGCGCCGACGTTCACGCACCGGCCCGCCGATGACCGCAACGCCCCGTATCGCTTTCATTGCCAGCCAGGCCGATGGCGCGCAACGCGCCCTGTCGGTGCTGACGGGCCTGCACGGGCAGTGCGATCCCGAAGCCGCCGACGTACTGGTACCGCTCGGCGGGGACGGCTTCATGCTGCAGACGCTGCATCGCCATGGACAGCTCGGCAAGCCGGTCTACGGCATGAAGCTGGGGACCGTCGGCTTTCTGATGAATCACTACCGGCCGGACGATCCCGCGTCGGGCTCCGATCTGCTGGCGCGCATCGCGGCAGCCGAGCCGGCCGTGTTGCGTCCGCTGGAAATGCGCACCGAGACCGAATCGGGCGCGACGGTCACCTCGCTCGCCTACAACGAGGTCGCGCTGTTGCGGCAAACGCGCCAGGCCGCGCATCTGCAGATCGATCTCAACGGCGTGACCCGCCTCGAGGAACTCGTTGCCGACGGCGTGATCCTGTCGACCGCGGCCGGCAGCACCGCCTACAACTTCTCCGCGCACGGGCCGATCCTGCCGCTCGGCGCGGGCGTGGTGGCATTGACGCCGATCGCGCCGTTCCGGCCACGTCGCTGGCGTGGTGCGATCCTGCGCGCGGAGACCGAAGTGCGGTTCCGCGTGCTCGATCCCTACAAGCGCCCGGTCAGCGTGACCGCCGATTCGCACGAAGTGCGCGATGTCGTCGAGGTCACGATCCGCGAATCCCGCGAGCGCACCGTGACCCTGCTGTTCGACGCCGAACACAATCTCGAAGAACGGATCCTCAGCGAACAGTTCGTGGTCTGATCGACGTCAGTCGACCGGCGCTGCGCCATCGCCGGCGGCCACCGCGAGCGGGCGCACGCGCTGCACCAGCGTCATCAGGGTGCGTCCGGGCTCCTCGATCGGGGCGAAGTGCGCAGAGTGTTCGAACCACGCCGCGTGCTTGAACGGCGCATCCACGGCGGCGATCCAGTCGGCGACCGGTTGCGAGGGCGTGGTGAAGTCGTGCCGGCCCAACAGCATTACCACCGGCGCCTGCACACGGCGCAGGCCCCGGAAATCCACGCTGCGCCACTGGCCGAGAATGCGATCGAGCGTCAGCGCGCTGCCGTCAGCAATCGCGCGCCTGTCGTCGGGCGTGTAATCAGGCGACAGCCGCTGCGCGCGGAAGTAGTAATCAGAGTTGTCGCGATACGCGCTGTGGCCGCCGTAGTGGATGACCCACTTGCGCTGGGCGTCGATGCGGCCGTTGCGCAGATCGGTGCCGGGGTAGGGCGCCAGCGCTTCGAGTTCGCCCACCGCGGTGTCGTTGCCCTCGCTGCGTGCGGCGTCGAGCGCATGCGCGTAGCCGATGGTCTCGTCGGTCCAGGGATGGATGATCTGGCCGATGCCGACATACGCGTGCAGCCATTCGGGCTTCTCCGCCAGCACGCGCATGCCGATCACGCTGCCCCAGCTGTGACCGACCAGGATCACCTTGCGCTTGCCGTAGGTCGTGCGCAGCCAGTCGATCAGCTCGATCGCGTCACCGACATAGCGGTCGATCGCGATCGTCGGCGCGACCGCATCCGCATCATTCGCCCGCAGCGTGCGCCCGGCGGCGCGCTGGTCCCACTGCACGACGGTGAAGTAGTCCTCCCACGGCTTCTGGAAGGTCCACGAGGCCGGCATCATCGGCGCTGCGGGTCCGCCGTGGACGTAGAGCAGGATCGGATTCGTGCGATCCATGCCGCGCACCGTGATCACCTGCTCGATGCCACCGATCCGCACGGTGTGTGTCTCCTGCACGCCCGACGGCGCGACGATGCGCTGCAGGTCGCCGACGATGCCGCGGGCTTCGGCGTTGGGATCGTCATCCGGCGGAGCGGCGCCCGCGCACAGCGGCAACGCGAGCAGGGCGAGGGCACACAGGCGGACCCGGGACATGGCGCATTCCTCGTGGCGCGGACTGCTTCCCACGCTGCGCCTGCCGGCGGATGCAGCCCAGTGCCGTTGGTCAGGGGCCCGTATGCCGGGATCGCGCATAATCCACACAGGCTGTTCCAGCCGCTTCACGGTCTTCGCACCGCCGACGCCTCGCCGGACACCGCCACCCCCATTGCCCTGCGATCCGCCATGCCCGATCTGTCCGTCCCCACGCTCACCGTCGCGATCACCACGCGCGCCCTGTTCGATCTCGAGGACAGCCATGCCGTGTTCGAGGCCGAAGGCATCGAGGCCTACGCCGAGCACCAGCGTGCCCACGAGGACGATGTCCTCGAGCCGGGCATCGCGTTTCCCCTGGTGCGCAAGCTGCTGGCCCTGAACATCGACGCGCCGCCCGACGCGCCGCACGTCGAGGTGATTCTGCTGTCGCGGAATTCGGCCGACAGCGGGCTGCGGATCTTCAACTCGATCCAGCACCACAACCTGGGCATCACCCGCGCGACCTTCACCTCCGGCGAGCCGACCTGGCCCTACATCAAGCCCTTCGGTACCCAGCTGTTCCTGTCGGCCAATCCCGACTCGGTGCGCCGCGCACTGGAGAACGGCATCGCTGCGGCGACGATCATCCCGGCGCGCGCACCGGCGCATCGCAACGACCAGCTGCGGATCGCGTTCGACGGCGACGCGGTGATCTTCGGCGACGAGGGCGAACGTCTGTCGCAAGAGAGCGGCCTCGACGCATTCCACAAGCACGAGCGTGATCGCGCGCGTGAGGAGATGACCGGCGGCCCGTTCCGCGGCTTCCTCGCCGCGCTGCACGACCTGCAGGCCGCGTATCCGGCCGGCAAGGACGCACCGATCCGCACCGCGCTGGTCACCGCGCGTTCGGCGCCCGCGCACGAACGCGTGATCCGCACGCTGCGCGCATGGGGCGTGCGCCTCGACGAGGCGCTGTTCCTCGGCGGACGGCCGAAGGGCCCGTTCCTCGACGCATTCGGCGCAGACATCTTCTTCGACGACTCGCAGCACAACATCGATTCCGCTCGCCCGCATGTCGCCGCCGGCCATGTGCCGCACGGCTGGTCGAACCGCTGACCGATGGCGCGCTGGCTCGATCGCCTGCTGGGCCGGTCCGACGGACCGCGCAAGCCGTACGTCCGCCACCACGAGGGTCTGGCGTCGCTGCAGTTCGTGCGGCACCAGACGCAGAGCCGCATGGTCAGCGATGATCCCGACCGCCTGCTGATCGACTACACCCGCACGATGTTCGCCGCGCTGCTGTGGCAGCCCGCGCCCGCGAAGCTGGGCATGGTAGGTCTGGGGGGCGGATCGCAGACGAAGTTCGCGTACCGCCACCTGCCCGGCACGCGCATCGAGGTAGTGGAGAACAACCCGCATGTCGTCGCGTTGCGCGGCGAGTTCGGCATCCCCGACGACGACGCCCGGCTGGCCGTGGTCGTCGACGATGGCGTGCGTTTCGTCGAGGCGCGACGCGGTCATTTCGACCTGCTGCTGGTCGATGGCTACGACGAACGCGGCATCCCCGCCGAGCTGTCGACACAGGCGTTCTACGACGCCTGCCGCGACACGCTGACCGCCACCGGCGTGATGGCCTGCAATCTGTACGTGCGCGATCCGCACACGCATATCGAGAAGCTGCGGACCGCGTTCGGCGCCGATCATGTGCTGGTCGTCGACGAGCCGAAGATGAGCAACCGCGTGGCGTTCGCGTGGCGGGGTGAGCTGTCCACGCTCGACGCCGAGGCGCTGGCTGCGCGTGTGCCGGTGCAGGTGCGGGCCCTGCTGCCGGAGGTCTTCGCGCGCATCGCGGTGCGCGTCGTGCGGCATCGGACCGTGACCGGGCGCACCTGACGACGGCGGACCGCGCCGGGCAGATCGATCCGGTCACCAGGCCGGACGGGGCGTCACCGGATCTGCTTCCGGGTACAACTGCAGGCATGGAAGGCTGTAATGCGTCCGGGCGCGTCGCCTGTCCGCAGCAGGTCCGCAACATTGCACCCCGGTCGAAACCCCTTCAAAGTCGGCGGTCGACGAATCGTCCACGGGGAACACGAATGCAACGATGGATCTGGACACTTGCGTGCGCGCTGGTGCTCGCAACTGGCGCACCACTCGCGGGCGCCGCAACGGTTTCGGGCGGCATGACGCTCGAACAGATCGCGCAGTCGCGCGCCGTCACCCAGGCGCAGATCAGCCCCGATGGTCAGGAAGTCGCCTACATCCTGTCGGTGCCGCGCACGCTGGGCGTCGATCCTGATGGTCCGGCGCGGACCGAGCTGCATGTCGTCGACCGCAACGACAACAGTCGCGGCTTCATCACCGGCAAGGTCGATGTAGCCGCGCCGCGCTGGCTGCCCGATGGTCAGCGCGTGGCGTATCTGTCCAAACGCGAAGGCGACGAGACCCGCGGCCTGTACACCATTCCGCTGCGCGGCGGCGAGTCGACCCGCGTGGCGAAGCTCGCCGGCGACATCTCCAGCTATGACCTCTCGCCTGACGGTCGCCGCGCCGCGTTGCTGTCGGCGCAGCGCGAGAGCGACGCGCGCAAGGCGCTGCGCGACAAGGGCTTCTCGCAGAAGGTCTACGAGGAAGACTGGCGCCCGATCGAGCTGTGGATCGCCGAACTCGGCAGCGAGGCCGAGCCGCGCCGCATCGCCATCGAAGGCAGTGTGCAGGCGGTGCGGTGGAGCCCGGCCGGTGACCGTCTGGCCGTCGTGGTCACCCCGCGGCAGCTGACCGACGACACCATGGTCGAGGCGCGCGTGCGCATCTATTCGGTCGAAGGCCGCGAGCTGGGCCGCGTCGACAATCCCGGCAAGCTCGGCGACATGGCCTGGAGCCCGGACGGCGCGCATCTGGCGATCATTTCCGCCGAAGACAAGAACGATCCCAGCGAAGGCCGCCTGACCGTGGTCGGTCGCGATGGCGGTGCGCAGCGCGATCTGCTGCCCGGCCTCGAAGGCCACGTGCGCGGCGTCGCCTGGCGCGACGCGACGACGCTGGTGTTCCTCAGCCATGAAGGCGTGCAGAGCCGGATCGGCGAGATCCAGGTCGATGGAAGCAATCCGCGCACCGTGCTGGCTGCAGGCGGCCCGGTGCACATGGGCCTGAGCCTGTCGCCGCGCGGCGACATCGCCCTGGTCGGCAGCGATCCCACGCATCCGTCCGAGGTGTTCCATCTGGCGTCGGGCGCGCGCGAAGCGCGCCGGCTGACCGACAGCAATCCGTGGCTCAAGGATGTGCGTCTCGCGCGTCAGGAAGTCGTGCGCTACACCGCGCGTGACGGTCTCGAACTCGAAGGCCTGCTGGTGCATCCGCTGGAGCGCCGCGGCAACGCGCGCGTGCCGTTGATCCTGGTGGTGCACGGCGGTCCGGAATCGCATTTCTCCAACGCCTGGCTCAACGCGTATTCGCAGCCGGCGCAGGTCGCGGCCGCGCAGGGCTTCGCGTCGTTCTTCCCGAACTACCGGTCGAGCACCGGACGCGGCGTCGCGTTCTCCAAGCTCGGTCATGGCCGTCCGGGCATGGAAGAGTTCGACGACGTCGTCGATGGTGTCGATCATCTGGTCGAGACCGGTCTGGTGGATCGCGACAAGGTCGGCATCACCGGCGGTTCCTACGGCGGCTACGCCAGTGCCTGGGGCGCCACGTACTACAGCGAGCGCTTCGCGGCCTCGGTGATGTTCGTCGGCATTTCCGACCAGGCGAGTCTGGTCACCACCGGCGACATTCCCTACGAGCAGTACAACGTGCACATGCAGACCTGGCCGTGGGAAAGCCCGGAGATGTACCGCCAGACCAGCCCGATCACGCATGCGCAGAAGTCGCGCACGCCGACGCTGATCCTGCACGGCGAAGCCGATCCGCGCGTGCCGGTGATGCAGTCGTACATGATGTACCGCTACCTGCAGCTGGCCGGGCAGGCGCCGGTGCGGCTGGTGCTGTATCCGGGCGAAGGCCACGGCAACAGCCGCGGCGCATCGCGCTACGACTATTCGCTGCGTCTGATGCAGTGGATGACGCATTACCTCACGGGTCCGGGCGGCGAGCCGCCGGCGTACGAGATCGACTACGCACTGCCGGAGCAGGGCGCCAAGCGCTGAGTGCCGCTGCCCCTCGATGATCACGAAACCGCGCCGATCTCCGGCGCGGTTTTTTTTCGTGTCTACGGATCCCGAACTGCCATCTGCATCGCAGCGTGGCGCACTCCATGCGCGTCGATGCAACGCCTCCGCCGCCCGTGGGTGGCTTCTTCGCTCGCCAGCCAATCGTCGTCTTCCGCCCTCAGGCATTCAGCGTCACTGCCTCCGCAGCGCTGGACGCGCACGCCATTCACGCCACCGTCGCCTGCGCGTCACGCCTCGTTGCCCGCCGCATCGATACCTTGCCTCCCATCGATCCGCGCCACGGCAACACCGGATGCGCACCGCGATACCGGCCTTGTCCGGCAGGCGCACGGACGATGCGGCAGAGCGACACGCCGCCCCTGAGATTCCCCCGATTGGAGAACCTGATGTCCAACAAGACCGCACATACCCTCAACGACCTGATCGCCATTGCCCGCGACGGCAAGGACTTCTACGAAGAAGCCGCGCAGAAGGTCGACGACGCCGAGCTGAAGACGCTGTTCGCACGCATCGCCACCACCAAGTCGCAGATCGTCAGCGAGCTCAGCGCCGCCGTGCAGGCCGCTGGCGGCAAGCCGGAAGACTCTGGCACGTTCGTCGGCAGCATGCAGCAGATGTACGGCAAGGTCCGTGCGACGCTGGGCGACAAGGAATACGGCTATGTGGCCGAGCTCGAAGAGTCCGAGGACCGTCTGCTGGAAGCCTTCGACGAGGCCTCGCGCGATGCCGACACGCCGCCGGCTGCCCGCGACGTCGTCGTCCGTCTGCTGCCGGAAGTGCGCGCCTGTCACGACGTGATGCGCACCCGCAAGCTGGCGATGAAGAACGCGCAGTAAGCCAGCCGCACGTTCTGATCCGATCGAGGGGCCGGTCCATGACCGGCCTTTCTTTTTTGTCCGCGTGTGATGCGATCGAGCGTTTCCACGTTGCGGCGCAGGCGGCCGGACGTACCGGTCGGACGTGAGACCTCCGGCGGGCGAAAACCACCGGTTGCGCCTGCAACGGTCGAGGAACCCCGGCGCGGCTGGCAGAATCGCCGGCTCCCCCGTTTCGCGCATTCCGATGACCGCACCCGCCGCCACCGCGCCCGCCAAGGGCCGCGTGCTGTTCGCCAGCCTGATCGGCACGACGATCGAATTCTTCGATTTCTACATCTACGCGACCGCCGCGGTGCTGGTGTTCCCGAAGCTGTTCTTCCCGTCGGCCGATCCCGCATCGGCCACGCTGCAGTCGCTGGCGACGTTCGCGCTCGCGTTCTTCGCACGCCCCATCGGGTCGGCGGTGTTCGGCCATTACGGCGATCGCGTCGGCCGCAAGGCGACGCTGGTCGCGGCGCTGCTGACGATGGGCATCTCGACGGTCGTCATCGGCCTGCTGCCGACCTATGCGCAGATCGGTGTCGCCGCGCCGCTGCTGCTCGCGTTGTGCCGGTTCGGACAGGGCCTGGGCCTGGGCGGCGAGTGGGGCGGGGCAGTGCTGCTGGCCACCGAGAATGCGCCGCCCGGCAAGCGCGCCTGGTACGGCATGTTTCCGCAGCTCGGTGCGCCGCTGGGGTTCTTCCTGTCGACGGCGATCTTCCTCGTGCTGACCGAGGTGATGAGCGACGACGCGTTCTTCGCCTGGGGCTGGCGCATTCCGTTCCTGGCCAGCGCGGTGCTGGTGCTGGTCGGGCTGTGGGTGCGCCTGCGCATCACCGAAACACCGGATTTCCAGAAGGTGCTCGACAAGGGCGCGCGCGTGCGCCTGCCGATGCAGGAAGTGCTGGTCAACCAGTGGCGCGGCGTCGTCGCCGGCACGATGCTCGCATTGGCGACCTTCGTGCTGTTCTATCTGATGACGGTGTTCGCGCTGAGCTGGGGCACCTCGCAACTCGGTTATTCGCGCGAGCATTTCCTGATGCTGCAACTCGCCGGCGTGGTCTGCTTCGCGGCGACGATCCCGATCTCCGCGTTGTATGCCGACCGCTTCGGCCGCCGCCGCGCAATGCTGATCGCCAGCGCCGGGATCGTGGTGTTCGGCCTGTGCTTCGCGCCGCTGTTCGTCGCCGACAGCCACATTGCGACGCTCGCCTTCCTGATGATCGGCCTCGGACTGATGGGCCTGACCTACGGCCCGGTCGGCACGCTGCTGGCCGAACAGTTCCCGACTGCGGTGCGCTACACCGGCGCATCGCTGGCGTTCAATCTGGCCGGCATCTTCGGTGCATCGCTGGCGCCGTACATCGCGACCTGGCTGGGCGAGCGGCATGGACTGGCGTCGGTGGGCTGGTATCTCGCCGGCGCGGCGGTGCTGAGTTTCATCGCGCTGTGGACGCTGCCACGTGAGGGTGCGCCGGGTGATCTGCCGGCCGGGCGCTAGACTGGCGCGTCTTTCGCCGCGGAGTCGCGCATGCATCACTGGCTGCTGCTGAGCATCGTCGTCGCCGTTGTGGTGGGCATGCTGCTGCCGTTGCAGGCGCTGCTCAACGCGCGCGTCGGTGCATTGACCGAAGGTGCGCTGTTCGCGTCGTTCCTGTCATTCGCGGTCGGCACGTTCGCTCTCGCGCTGGTACTGCTGGTCACGCGCACGCCGTTGCCGTCGATGCGCACGCTGAGTACATTGCCGCCGTGGCTCTGGTGCGGTGGACTGATCGGTGCGGTGTTCGTGTTCTGCGGCACGCTGCTGGTGCCGCGGCTCGGCGCGGCCGGCATGATCTGCCTGATCGTCGCCGGACAACTGGTCGGCTCGCTGCTGCTCGATCATTACGGCGTGCTGTCGCAGCCGCGTCCTGTCGATGCGGTGCGCCTGGCTGGTGCGGCGCTGGTCGGCATCGGCGCGCTGCTGGTCGTGCGCCCCTGGCAGGCGGGGTGATCGATGTCGAATGCTGACACCATCATGCCGCTGCCGGCCGGGATGCAGGCCGCGCTTGAATCCGCCTACGCCACACCGCCGCGGGCGTATCACAACTTCGGTCACGTCGAGACCCTGCTGCGGCATTTCGACGAGGTCGCAGCGCGTGACGGCTGGGCGCAGCCGGTCGAAGTGCGGCTGGCGATCCTCTATCACGATGCAATCTACGACGCGCGCGCGGGCGACAACGAAGCGCGTTCGGCGGAGCTCGCGGTCGAGTCCATCGCCCGCTGGCTGCCCGATGCAGGCATCGACGCCGGGCGTGTGGCCGACCTGATCCGTCTGACCGCGCGTCACGGCCAGCTGTCGCCGGACGATTTTGCCGACGATCCGCACTCCGATGACGCGCGCCGTTTTCTCGATTGCGACATGGCGATCCTCGCTGCCGACGATGTCGCGTTCGACGCTTACGACCGTGGCATCGCCGCGGAGTACCGGCACGTGCCGCGCTGGCTGTATGCGGTGAACCGGCGGCGTTTCCTGAAATCGCTGCTCGCGCGACCGCGCATCTATCTCGACGACGGCTTCCACGCGCGGCTCGACGCGCAGGCACGTCACAACCTGCGCCGCGCGGTGACGACCAAGCGCTGACGCGCTCCCGCAGGGCCATGCCGGTATCATGGCGGCATGGCGAAACTGCTGCTCAATCTGCGTTACGTACCCGACGATGAAGCCGCCGATGTCTGCGCGTTTCTCGACGAGGCCGGCATCCCCTGGTACCAGACCCGTCCGAGCCCGTTCGGCATCTCGCTGGGCGGGATCTGGCTGCGCGAGAACGACGATCTGCCGCGCGCGAAAGCGTTGATGGCCGAGTACCAGAAGGAACGACAGGCGCAGGCGAAAGCCGTGCAGACGCAGGCCGAGCGTGACGGCACGGCCGAAACCTTCGCTGACATCGTGCGCAACGATCCCAAGCGCGTCGTGCTGATCGTGATCGCGATCGTGTTCCTGATCGGCCTGATGGCCGTGCCCGGCTACATGCTGTCGCGCTGAGTCGCGCTGGCTGTCTGCGCCTGCATCACTCCGCGGCAACGATTGTCACGCGAGACTGCGTGCCTGTCCGTTACCGCTCGCGCCGGCGTCATGTCGCCGGGCGGGGGCGGGCAACCAGAGTTCAGTCCATGACCACGCCAAACGATCGCGCGCATCCCAGGCCGAAGACGAAGCCGTGGACGCGGCCGAATCCAAAACCGCGCGCCGCGCGTGAGCCTTTGAGCGACGCGCAAAAGGACCGCGCCCGTCAGCGGGCCGATGAAGCCGGTCGCCGCTATCCGAATCTCGTCGACAACATGTGGGCCAGCAGCCATCTCGACAGGAACGGCTCGCCGAAGGCGTAGCCGTCGACGGATCGTGCGTCGCGGTTGAAGCGATTGCGAAATCGGATTGATCGAGGCCCACGCACTACCGTGTGCGTTCGTCGCATTGATGACGGCGCACGGCGCGACGATTCGGCATGCGCTGCGTGTGGCGGATCGTCCACGATGAACAGGCGAATCGAGGCGTGCGCATGACCATCGGCACGGCCTGCATCAGGCGTAGGCTTGTTAAGGTCGACGGTTGCCCGCGTCACTACGCGGCAGACCCCAGCCATTGCCCGGAGATTCCATGCGCTCACGTCGCACGCCCTCGCACACCCTGTTCGCCGCCCCGATCGTCCTGATCGCTGCACTGACCGCCCTGCCTGCCGCCGCCCAGCGCGAGATCCGCTTCGAGGCTGCCGAGGCGCCGGCCAGCGGGACGCTGGTGCTGGCAGTGCCGGAACTGGCGGACGGTGGCGCACGCGACGGTGCGTTCGCGCGTATCGATGCGGGCAGCCAGGGCGCGTTGACGCGTGCAATCACCGCGGCCGGCTTCAGCGGCAAGGCCGACAGCCAGCTGGATCTGCCCGGCATCGCCGGCTTCGATCGCGTGCTGCTGGTCGGCACGGGCGGCGGCACGCCCGATGCGCGTCGTATCGAGGATGTCGGCGGTTTGATCGGCCGCTTCGCCGCCCGCAGCAAGGCGCCGCAGGTCGACGTGCTGTGGGAGGGCGCCGAAGCCGATGCGGCCGCGCAGTTGGCCTTCGGTGCCGCGCTCGGCGAGTACCGCTTCGACCAGTACCGCACCACTGGCAAGACCGACGATGCCGCCGGCACCGGCACGCTGGTTGTGCGCAGTGCGGCGGGTGCTGGTGCCGCCAGTGCCTGGGACAACGACTGGAAGGCCGTCGCCGAGGGCGTGAAGTTCGCCCGTGACCTGGTCACCGAGCCGGCCAACGCACTCGGGCCGGAGGAGTTCGTCGCCCGCACGCGCGAAGCGTTCGCGGGCAAGCCGAACGTGAGCATCGAAGTGCTGGACGTGCCGGCGATGGAGCGTCTCGGCATGGGCAGCCTGCTCGCAGTGGGGCAGGGCAGTGTGCGTCCGCCGCGGATGCTGGTCGTGCGCTACAACGGCGGCACGCGCGGAGAAGCACCGGTCGCGTTCGTCGGCAAGGGCATCACCTTCGATTCGGGCGGCATCTCGATCAAGGGCAGCGAGAACATGTGGCGCATGAAGTACGACATGACCGGCGCTGCCAGTGCGACCGGCGCCGTGCTCGCGCTCGCCGGCCGCAATGCGAACGTCAACGCGGTGGCGGTGTCGGCGCTGGCCGAGAACATGCCCTCGGGTTCGGCGACGCGCCCGGGCGACGTGATCCGCACCGCGGCCGGCAAGACCTATGAAGTCATCAGCACCGACGCCGAGGGCCGCATGGTGCTGGTCGACGCGCTCTGGTACGTGCAGCGCCAGGACAACCCGCGTGTGATCGTCGACATCGCCACGCTGACCGGTGCCATCGTCACCGCGCTGGGCAACGACTACGCCGGCCTTTTCACACGCGACGACGCACTGGCCGCGCAGCTGGAACGCGCGGGCGACGCGGCCGGTGAGCCGGTGTGGCGCATGCCGATGCATCCGGGCTACGGCAAGCTTCTGGAATCGCCGATCGCCGACATGCGCAACGGCGGTGGTCGCCCGGGCTCGGGTACGGCGGCGCACTTCATCGGCGAGTGGATCGACGCCGGTCGGTCGTGGGCGCATCTGGATATCGCCGGCATGGCCTGGCGCGACGGCAATGAACTGTCGACGACGCCGGCGGGCGCTTCGGCGTACGGCGTGCGGCTGTTCGACCGGTTCGTGCGGGACAACTACGAGCGTTGAGGCTCCGGCGTGGGGTGGCAGGCCGTCCGCAGGTCGCGCCATCCCATGCACCCTCCGGCATCCAGGCGTCCGGTCGCCCCGGGACGGCAATGGTGTTCCGGTCGAGCGGCGCGCCGATGGCCACGTTTCGCGGCGCGTCCGCCTGACCGGCACTCGGGCCTTCCGCTCTGGCTCCGGATCGTGAAAGCGTGCCCCCGCTACAATTGCGTCCATGATCGACAACCTCGCCGCCTACCACTTCGTCGCCCTCGACGATCCCGATGCCGTCGCCGCATGGCTGCGCGCGTTGGCCGAGGCGGGCGGGCTGCGCGGCACGGTGCTGGTCGCGCCGGAAGGCATCAATCTGTTCCTGGCCGGCAGCGTCGATGCCATCGACACGCTGGTCGGGACCGTACGCGGCGATGCGCGCTTCGCGACGCTGCAGGTCAAGCGCAGCCGCAGCGACGCGCTGCCGTTCGCGCGACTCAAGGTCAAGGTGAAGCCGGAGATCATCAGCTTCCGCAAGCCCGAAGCGATGCCGCTCGGCGCACCGGCGCGCGCGCCGGATGTGTCGCCCCACACGCTGGCACGATGGATCGCGCAGGGCCACGACGATGCCGGCAAACGTCTCGTGCTGCTCGACACGCGCAATCGCGAGGAGTTCGGATTCGGTACGTTCACCGATGCGCTGACCTTGCCGATCGACAACTTCACCGAACTGCCCGACGCACTCGCCCCGCATCGCGAGGCATTGCGCGATGCGACGGTCGTGAGTTTCTGCACCGGCGGCATCCGCTGCGAGAAAGCCGCGCTGTGGATGCGCGCCGACGGCATGGACAACGTGCTGCAGCTCGACGGCGGCATCCTCGGTTACTTCGAGCAGGTCGGCGGATTCGGCTACGACGGACGCTGTTTCGTCTTCGACGACCGCGTTGCGCTCGATCCGCAACTGCACCCGCTGCGCGACGGCGTGCCCGCATGACCTGGCTCGGGTTCGTTCTGGTGATCCTCGGGATCTGGCTGGCCTTCAAGGTCGCCGGCGTGGTGCTACGGCTGATCGTCACCGTGCTGATCGTGATCGCCGCCTACTGGTGGCTCGCGCCCGTGTTCGGCTGGCCGACACTGGGCGAACTGTTCCATGTGCTGGGGCCGGACGTGCACCTGCCGGATCTCCCGTTGCCGGAACTCAGGCTTCCGTAGGCCGCGTCGGAAGTCCGTCCGCGGTGGGACTCAGTCGAACTCGCGTGACGGCAGGACGAAGCGCCGCTCCGGTCGGCCGACGAGGTCGAGGAAATTGTTGAACACCGCCTCCGCCTGCGCCTGCATCGGTGCGATGTGGGTCTGCGTCAGTGCGCGGATCGCGGCGTCGTCGTGCGGCAGGCCGGAAGCGGCGAGTTCGGCGCGGTACGCAGGCGTCTCGAGCCAGCGCTCGATCAGCGGCGGATCCATCTCCAGATGGAACTGGAAGCCGTAGGCGTTGTCACCGTAGCGGAAGGCCTGCTGTTCGCAGCTGTCGGTGCGGGCGAGGTGCACCGCAGTCGACGGCACTTCGAAATGCCGGCCGTGCCACTGGAACACCGGCGACGCGGCGCCGAGCGGGGCGAGCACGGGATCGGACTGACCTGCTTCCGTCGTCAGCAGTGGATACCAGCCGATCTCGGGTCGTTCGATGCGCCGCACCGGTGCACCGAGGACATGCGCGAGCAGTTGCGCTCCCAGACAGATGCCGAGCACAGGCCGGCCGAGTTCGAGCATGCGTTCGATCGCACGCAGTTCGGTGCGCAGATGTGGCCGTGCGTCGCGCTCTTCGACATTCATCGGCCCACCGAGCACGACGAGGCCGCGATACCGGTCCACGCTCGGCTGCGCGTCGGGTTCGCGTTCGAAATTGACGAAGCGGATGCGATGCCCGCGCCGACGGATCAGCGGATCGAGCGTCCCCAGCGGTTCTGCGGCGACATGCTGGAAGACGAGGATGCGTGACATGTCACGATTCTAAACAGACGGTGCGGGCGACAGACGTCCCCGCGTGCGCGCGCGACATCCAGCCGGATATCGCACACGCGTGTCAGCGGCCGGATGACGGCGATGCCGACGGGTCTTCGCCGGTATCGCCATAGTCGGGATGGACGACAACCCGACTGCGCTTCCGGAAGCAGGCGCGAGAGCGTCGGACAGCATCCTCACGCCCTCACGCCCTCACGCCCTCACGCCCTCACGCCCTCACGCCCTCACGCTTCAGCGCGGATCGCGACGCGGCGGTCCCTTGCGCGGGCCGCCCGGCTTGAAACCGCCCGGCTTGTGACCCGGCGGCTTGGCACCGAAGGGGCGCTTGGCGCGCGGCGGAGCCGCGGTCATGTCGGCATCTTCGGCGCGGCGGATGCGGATCGGCTGGCCGCCGACACGCACCTTCTTCAGATGCTCAAGCAGCTCGCGCGGCATGCCTTCCGGCAGGTCGACCAGGCTGTAGTCGTCGCGGATGTCGATGCGGCCGATGAACTTGCTCTCGAGATCCGCTTCGTTGGCGATCGCGCCGACGATGTTGCCCGGCTGCACGCCGTGCACGTAGCCGACTTCGATGCGGAAGGTCTCCATGCCGACGTCCGGATCACGCGGACCGGTGTCCGGGCGCGGCGGACGCGCTTCGCGCGGCTCGCGGGCTTCACGCGGTTCGCGCGCGGTACGCGACGCCTCGCGGCCACCCGGACGCTCGACGAACTCGCGCTCGAATGCGGGCTTGTCCGGCTTGCGCGGCGGCTCGAGCAGCAGCGGCGTGTCGCCCTGGACCACCTTGGCCAGCGCCGCGGCAATCTCGGCCGCCGGCACGTTGTGCTCGCGCTCGTAACGTTCCACCAGGTCGCGGAAGATCCCCAGCTCGCTGCTGCCCAGCGCGGTGGTGATCTTCTCGAGGAACTTCGCCACGCGCGCCTCGTTGACGGTATCGACGCTCGGCAGCTGCATCTGCTCGATCTTCTGCCGCGTCGCGCGTTCGATCGCACCCAGCATGCCGCGCTCGCGCGGGGCGACGAACAGGATCGCCTCGCCGCTGCGACCGGCGCGGCCGGTGCGGCCGATGCGGTGCACGTAGCTTTCGGTGTCGTAGGGAATGTCGTAGTTCAGCACGTGGCTGATCCGGTCGACGTCCAAGCCGCGCGCGGCGACGTCGGTCGCCACCAGCACATCGAGACGGCCGTCCTTGAGGTTCTGGATCGCACGCTCGCGCTGCTTCTGGTCGAGATCTCCATTGATCGCGGCAGCCGACAGGCCCCGCGCCGACAGCTTCTGCGCCAGTTCCTCGGTCGCCAGCTTGGTGCGCGCGAAGATGATCATCGCGTCGAAGGGCTCGGCCTCGAGGATGCGGGTCAGCGCGTCGAGCTTGTTGACGCCGCTCACCATCCAGTAGCGCTGGCGGATGTTGGCGGCCGTCGTCGTGGTCGCCTTGATCGCGATCTCGACGGGATTCTTCAGATAGGTCTGGGCGATGCGCTTGATCTGGCTCGGCATCGTCGCGGAGAACAGGGCGACCTGACGCGTTTCCGGCGTCTTCTTCAGCACGGCCTCGACGTCGTCGATGAAGCCCATGCGCAGCATCTCGTCGGCTTCGTCGAGCACCAGGGCGCGCAGTTCCGACAGATCCAGCGAGCCGCGCTCGAGGTGGTCGATGACGCGGCCGGGCGTGCCGACGATCACCTGCACGCCGCGCTTGAGCGCGCTCAGCTGCTGGGCGTAGCCCTGGCCGCCGTAGATCGGCAGCACGTGGAAACCGGGCATGAACGCCGCGTACTTCTGGAAGGCTTCGGCGACCTGGATCGCCAGTTCGCGCGTCGGCGCGAGCACCAGCGCCTGCGGCTTGCGCTGCGCGGGATCGATGCGCGCCAGCACCGGCAGCGCGAACGCGGCGGTCTTGCCGGTACCGGTCTGGGCCTGGCCCAGCAGGTCACGACCTTCGAGCAGTGGCGGGATGGTCGCGGCCTGGATCGGCGAGGGCGACTCGTAACCGACTGCGGTCAGGGCACGCAGCAGGGTCTCGGGCAGGGCGAGATCGGTGAACTTGGGGGTGTCGGCAACAGGGGTAATGGGCGACTCGGCGCTCATGGTGCGGTCTCTCGTAGCGCCGGCACAGCCGGTCGGGGAACCGCATAGTGTAGCGGGCGCCCCGCGATGCCGCAGTCGTGTTGTAACCGATTCCCGAACGTTGATGGCTGCCGTTCACCTGCGGCACCGGATACGGCCGATCGTGCCTGCAGGTGCTTCGGTCCGGACGATGTCGCCCCCATCATGACGGATTCCGCCCCCGAGTCCGCGCCATGATCCGTGTGCATCACCTGAACAACTCACGTTCGCAGCGGGTGCTCTGGCTGCTGGAAGAACTCGGCCAGCCTTACGAAGTGGTGCGCTACGCCCGCGACCCCAAGACGATGCTCGCGCCGCAGGCGCTGCGCGACGTGCACCCGCTGGGCAAATCGCCGATGCTCGAGATCGACGGCCGACGCCTGGTCGAGTCCGGCGCGATCATCGAAGCGCTGGTCGAGCGTTTCGATCCCGATCACGCGCTGTCGCCCGCCCCGGATGATGAAGACGAACGTCTGCGCTACCGGCAGTGGCTGCACTACGCCGAAGGCTCCGCGATGCCGCCTTTGCTTCTGTCGCTGGTGTTCGGCCGCCTGCGCAGCGCGCCGATGCCGTTCTTCGTCAGGCCCATCGCGCGCGGCATTGCCGACAAGGCCATGCGGACCTTCATCGGCCCGCAGCTGCAGACGCATCTGGACTACGTCGAACTCGAACTCGGCGCCTATCAGTGGTTCACCAGCGATCGCTTCACCGCGGCCGACATCCAGATGAGCTTTCCGCTGGAAGCGGCCGTCGTCCGCGCCGCCGATCGCGTCGGCCCCAATATCCGCCGCTTCGTCGAGCGTATCCATGCGCGGCCGGCGTACCAGCGGGCACTCGAGGCGGGCGGTCCGTTCGAGCTCGGCCGATGACCGGCACGCCGCACGCGCCGGCACCGGTGCCGCTGGAGCACGCGCTGAGGTTCGACAACCGCTTCGTCCAGTCCCTGCCGGGCGATCCCGAGACCGGCGCGCGACGTCGGCAGGTCGAAGGTGCGCTGTGGTCACCGGTGTTGCCCACCCCGGTCGCGTCGCCGCGCGTGCTGGCGTACTCGGCGGAGATGGCCGAGGCACTCGGCTTCGATGCCGGCACGGTCGCGTCCCCGGAGTTCGCCGCGGTGTTCGGCGGCAATGCGCTGACACCCGGTATGACGCCCTATGCCTCGAACTACGGCGGCCACCAGTTCGGTCACTGGGCCGGCCAGCTCGGCGACGGCCGTGCGATCACCCTCGGCGAAGGCGTGGCCGCCGACGGCCGGCGCTGGGAGCTGCAGCTCAAGGGCGCCGGGCCGACTCCGTATTCGCGCACCGCCGACGGTCGTGCGGTGCTGCGGTCGTCCGTGCGCGAATTCCTGTGCAGCGAAGCGATGCACCATCTTGGTGTGCCGACGACGCGGGCGCTGTCGCTGGTCGGCACCGGCGACGCCGTGGTGCGCGACATGTTCTACGACGGCAACGCCGCGCCCGAACCGGGCGCGATCGTCTGCCGGGTCGCGCCGTCGTTCATCCGCTTCGGTCATTTCGAGCTGCCGTCCGCGCGTGGCGATACCGCGCTGCTGCGGCAGCTGGTGGACTTCACCATTGCCCGCGACTTCCCGCATCTGACGGGCGAGGGCGAGGCCCTGTACGGCGACTGGTTCGCCGAGGTCTGCACGCGCACCGCGGCGATGATTGCCGGCTGGATGCGCGTCGGCTTCGTGCACGGGGTGATGAACACCGACAACATGTCCGTCCTCGGATTGACGATCGACTACGGCCCTTACGGCTGGGTCGACGACTACGACCCGGACTGGACGCCGAACACCACCGACGCGCAGGGCCGTCGTTACCGCTTCGGCTGGCAGCCGCGCGTCGCGCACTGGAATCTCGGACGCCTGGCGCAGGCGCTGGCGCCGCTGTTCGGCGATGTCGCGCCGCTGCAAGCCGGCCTCGATGCCTATGCCGCGACGTATGCGCGGCTGGATCGCGAGACCATCGCCGCGAAACTCGGTCTCCCCGAGTGCCGCGACGACGATGTCGAGCGCATGCAGCGTCTGCACGGCCTGCTGCAGGCGGGCGAGGTCGACATGACACTGTTCTTCCGCGGCCTGGCGGATCTCGACGCCGAGGCGCCGTCGCTGGAGGTCGTGGCGGATGCGTTCTATGACGATGCGAAGCGCGCGCGGGTGCAGGGCGAGTTCGACGCCTGGCTCGGCGACTACGCTGCGCGGCTGCAGGAAACAGGCGAGTCCAGCGACGTGCGCCGCGCCCGGATGCACGCGGCGAATCCGCGCTTCGTGATGCGCAACTATCTCGCGCAGCAGGCGATCGACCGCGCCGGGGCCGGCGATCCGTCCGGCATCGTCGAGCTGCTCGATGTCATGCGCCGGCCGTATGACGAACAGCCCGGGCGCGAAGCGTTTGCCGGCAGGCGCCCGGACTGGGCGCGGACGAAGGCGGGCTGTTCGATGCTGTCCTGCAGTTCCTGATCGCCCGACCTGCTGCCCGGCGCTGACCGGTGCGGGCGCTGCTGCAGGATCGGGAGCCAATCGGCGGGCCGGTTTCATGCCGGCACGCGCGGCAGCGGACGTCGCCGCCGGATGCGCCACTTCATGACCGGTGCATGCCCGGCGGCATCCGGGCCATCCCGACCCGTTAGAATGGCCGGATGCCTTTGATGACCTTGAATGACGTCGACTACAGCGTCGGCGGACCCTTGCTGCTGGACGGCGTCGAGCTGTCGATCGAACGCGGCGAACGCGTCGCCCTGATCGGCCGCAACGGTGCCGGCAAGTCCACGCTGATGCGCCTGATCGATGGCGAGCTCAAACCCGATGACGGCGAGATCCGCCGCGAGCAGGGCGTGCGCGTGACGCGGCTCGAACAGGAAGTGCCTGCGGGCGCGGAGGGGAGCGTGTACGACGTGGTCGCCGGCGGCCTGGGCGATGCCGGCGCCGCACTGGCCGAGTACCACCGCCTGCTGCATGCGGAGGACTACGACGCGCTCGCCGATGTGCAGGCGCGGGTCGAGGCACTCGACGGCTGGCGCATCGACCAGCGCGTGAGCGAAGTGCTCGAGCGCCTGCAGCTCGATGGCGATGCCGCGTTCACCAGTCTGTCGGGCGGCATGAAGCGGCGTGTGCTGCTCGCGCGCGCGATCGTGTCGGCGCCGGACATCCTGCTGCTCGACGAGCCGACCAACCACCTCGACATCGCCGCGATCGACTGGCTCGAAGGCTTCCTCAAGCAGTGGCCGGGCGCGATCGTGTTCGTCACCCATGACCGGCGCTTCCTGCGCGCACTGGCGACGCGCATCGTCGAGATCGACCGCGGCAGGGTCACCAGCTGGCCCGGCGACTGGGAGAACTATCTGCGCCGCCGCGAAGAGCGGCTGAACGCCGAAGCCCAGGAACAGGCGCGCTTCGACAAGATGCTGGCCCAGGAAGAGACGTGGATCCGACAGGGCATCAAGGCGCGTCGCACCCGCGACGAAGGCCGCGTGCGCCGGCTCAAGGCGATGCGTCTGGAACGTGCACAGCGCCGCGACCTGACCGGCAACGTGCGCATGGCGGCCGCCTCGGCCGGCGCCTCCGGCAAGAAGGTCGTCGAGCTGAAGGACGTGACGTTCGGCTTCGGCGAACGCAGGCTGATCGACGATTTTTCCACGACGATCTTCCGCGGCGACCGGATCGGCCTGATCGGCGCGAACGGCACCGGCAAGACCACGCTGCTCAAGCTGCTGCTCGGCGAACTGCAGCCGCAGGCCGGTGAAGTGCGCAGCGGCACGCAGCTGCAGATCGCGTACTTCGACCAGTACCGCGCGACGTTGCGCGAGGACTGGAGCGCGCTGGAGAACGTCGCCGAGGGCCAGGATTTCGTCGAGATCAACGGCACCCGCAAGCATGCGATCGGCTACCTGCAGGATTTCCTGTTCACGCCCGAGCGCGCGCGTGCGCCGATCACCCGCCTGTCGGGTGGTGAGCGCAACCGGCTGCTGCTGGCCAAGCTGTTCGCGCAGCCGTCGAACATGCTGGTGATGGACGAACCGACCAACGATCTCGACGTCGAGACGCTGGAGCTGCTCGAGGAACTGCTCGGCGACTATCCCGGCACGCTGCTGCTGGTCAGCCACGACCGCGACTTCCTCGACAACGTGGTCACCTCCACGCTGGTCATGGAAGGCAACGGGCATGTCGGCGAGTACATCGGCGGCTACGAGGACTGGCTGCGGCAGCGCCCGCAACCGGGTGATGCGCTTGCGGAAACCACGCTGGCGCCGAAGTCCGCCCCGGCCGCGGAAGCGGCACCTGCAGCACCCGCTGCGGCGCCGGTCGCAAAACGCAAGCTCAGCTACAAGGACCAGCGCGAACTCGAGCAGTTGCCCAGGCGCATCGAGCAGCTCGAAGGCGAGATCGCGAAGATGACGTCGGAGATGCACGAGGCCACGTTCTACCAGCGCGACGCCACGGCCATCGCTGCCCATGGCCAGGCACTGCAGGAGGCGCAGGACGCGCTCGACGCCGCCTTCCTGCGCTGGACCGAACTCGACGCCTGAGGCGTCCGCACCTCCACATCCGACCACCAGGCCCGACGCCGTGCTGATCACCCAGGCACTTCCCGCCGACACCGATCTGCTGGCGCTGCAGCGCGCCGCGCCCGCGCGGCATCCGCTGCTGCTGCAGTCAGTCGCGCACGGCACCGCACATGCGCGCTGGGACCTGCTGCTGGCGACCGACGGCACGCGTCTGCAGCTCGATGCCGACGGCACAACACGGGATGCCGACGGCGCACCGGTCGACGGTGGATTTCTGGACGCACTCGACGCCCGCTGGTCGGCGCTGCGCGTGCCGCGCGAGGAACCCCGCTGGCCGTTCCGGGGCGGCTGGGCGCTGTACCTGGGCTACGAACTCGCCCGTCAGGTGGAGCCGGTACTGGACCTGCCGCGCGCCGCCGGTGGGTTGCCAGTGGCGGTTGCCTGGCGGTGTCCGGCTGCTGTGCTGCGTGACCATGCGACCGGCGAATGCATCGCGGTGGCGGAGACAGGCGCCGACGCACTGCTCGCCGACCTGGTGACCGCCGCACGGTCGGCTGGCCCGGCGATGCCACCGTGGCGCGCACCGCAGGTGCTCGACGAGGATGCGCCCGCGCGCTTCACCGATGGCGTGCAGCGGATCCTCGACTACCTCGCGGCCGGCGACGTCTTCCAGGCCAACCTGTCGCGGGGCTGGCAGGCGCGCTTCGACGGCGCGCTCGATCCTGCCGCGCTGTATGCGCGGCTGCGGGAACACAATCCGGCGCCGTTCGCCGGCCTGCTGCAGGGCGACGGCTGGGCAGTGGCCAGTGCGTCACCCGAGCGGCTCGTGTCGGTGCGCGGCGATCTGGTCGAGACCCGCCCGATCGCCGGTACGTGCGCCCGGTTCGACGGCGACGACGATGCCGCGCGCGTGCAGGAACTCGTCGGCCATCCGAAGGAGCGCGCCGAGCACGTGATGCTGGTCGATCTGGAGCGCAACGATCTGGGGCGCGTCTGCGTGCCGGGCAGCGTGGAGGTCGACGAACTGATGTGCGTGGAGAGCTATGCCCACGTGCACCACATCGTCAGCAACGTCCGCGGCCGCCTGCGCGCCGATGTCGCACCGGGCCGGACCATCGCCGCAGTGTTTCCCGGCGGCACCATCACCGGCTGCCCCAAGGTCCGCTGCATGCAGATCATCGCCGAGCTCGAAGGGCAGGGGCGTGGCGCCTACACCGGCGCGATGGGCTGGCTCAACCGCGACGGCGACCTCGACCTCAACATCCTGATCCGCAGCGCCGAGGTCGAAGGCGATCTCGCCCGCTTCCGCACCGGTGCCGGCATCGTCGCCGACTCCGATCCGGCGCGTGAGCTCGAGGAAACCCGCGCCAAGGCGCGCGGCACGCTGCGGGCGCTTGGCGTTCCGGGCTGAGGCCCACTTGCGCGCGCCGGCCCGTACAGGCGCCGGCGCGACCTGCGGTCAGTCGATCCGCGCCATCGCACGCAGCCGCGGTTCGCCTTCGCCGACGCCTTCCATGTCCGTCCGCAGCCCGTTCTCGAAACCGCCGCCGCTGCCCGAATACAGCAGCCAGACCGGGCTTTCGTTGCGCAGCACGTCCAGTGCGTTGTGGAAGTCGTCGAGGTGATAGTGCAGCGATGGCGCGCTGCCCTGGATGGCGTCTTCGGGCAGGGTTTCGCCATTGGCGTGGAAGACCAGCTGGCCGATCGAGCCGCTTTCGCCGTGCAGCCAGATGCGTGGCGGGAAGCGGTTGGCCGAATACATCACCTGGTATCCGGTGATCCGGGTCTGTTGCATGACGTGCTCCGTGATGAAGGCCCCTGTGTCCGTCACAGACGCGCGGAACGGCGCATACCGGCCACGCATCTCGCATGGTCTTCCGTCCGCCACGGTATCCTGCCCGCCCTGTCCCGCATCGACGGCCCGCGCCGCCCATGACCGAAACCGAAGTACCCCGGAAGCGCCGCATCGGCAGGCTCCTGCTGTCCGCGCTCGTGATCGTCGCGCTGCTGGCCGGGCTGTCCGCCTGGTTCCTGCACGCACGCTACAGCCGCTTCGCGGACACGCCGCTGGCGGGTCTGTCCGACGACGGCACGCTGGTGGTCGCGCGCGGCGATTCATTCCAGCGGGTGCTCGGCCGCCTGCGCGAGGCGGGCGCCGTCGAAGGCCATGCGCTGGAATGGCGTCTGCTGGCGCGCGAGCTCGGCGCCGATGCGCGGATCCAGGTCGGCGAGTATCCGCTCGACCCGGCCACCACGCCGCGCGAGCTGCTGCTGCGGATGCGCGACGGCAAGGTGATCCATCACCGCTTCACCATCGTCGAAGGCTGGAACATCCGCGAACTGCGTGCCGCGCTCGGCCGCGCGACGCCGCTGGTGCAGACGCTGCAGGAGATCGACGATGCCGCGCTGATGGAGGCGCTCGGCAAGAGCGGCGTGCACCCAGAAGGCCGCTTCCTGCCCGAGACCTATCTCTACACCACCGGCGACAGCGACGTGGACCTGCTGCGGCGCGCGAACACCGCGCTGGAAGCCGAGGTCGACCGTGCGTGGGAATCGCGTGCGGACGGTCTGGAACTGCAGGATCGCGAACAGGTGCTGGTGCTGGCCTCGATCATCGAGAAGGAAACCGGCATCGCCGACGAGCGTCCGGCGATCTCGGGCGTGTTCAACCGCCGGCTGAAGATCGGCATGCGCCTGCAGACGGATCCCACGGTGATCTACGGCATGGGTACCGCTTACGCCGGCAACATCCGTCGCCGCGATCTGCAGACCGACACGCCCTACAACACCTATACCCGCGACGGCCTCCCGCCGACGCCGATCGCGATGGCCGGTGCCGCCGCGATCCAGGCCGCGACGCACCCGGCCGACGGCGATGCGCTGTACTTCGTCGCGGTCGGCGACGGCAGCGGCCGCCATGTGTTCTCGCCGACCTACGCCGCGCACAACGTCGCGGTGCGCGAGTACGTGCGCAGGTATCGCGCGAAGTTCGGCCGCGGCGATGCCAGCAGCGGCAACGCGGCCGAAGCGGCGGCGGGTGCCGAAGCCGCGCCGCCCAACGAAGTCGAAGTGGAAGCGGCCACGGGCGGCGCGGACGACGACGCATGAGCGCACTGCGGACATATCCCCGCTTCGTGTCGATCGAAGGCGGCGAGGGGGCCGGCAAGACTACGGTACTGCGTGCGCTGCGCGATGCGCTGGCGGCAGATGGAAACGAGGTTGTCTGCACGCGCGAGCCCGGCGGCACACCGCTGGCGGAACTGATCCGCGGGCTGCTGCTCGATCCCGGCCACGAACCCGCACGCCCGGACACCGAACTGCTGCTGATGTTCGCTGCGCGTGCGCAGCACGTGCAGGAGACCATCCTGCCCGCGCTCGAACGGGGCGCCTGGGTCATCAGCGACCGCTTCACCGACTCCAGTTACGCCTATCAGGGCGGCGGGCGTGGCATCGATCCGGCGCGCATCGCCGCGCTCGAAACCGCGCATGTCGGCATCGCGCCGGCAATCACGCTGCTGCTCGATCTCGGCGTGGCGCAAGGGCGCGAACGCGCGCGTGGACGCGATGCGTTTCCCGATCGCATCGAAGCCGAGCAGGACGCGTTCTTCGAGCGCGTACGCAGTGCCTTCCTCGCACGTGCGCAGGCCGAGCCGCAGCGCATCCGTGTGATCGATGCGACACGTACGGCCGATGTCGTCGCTGCCGACGCCGTGCAGGCGCTGCATGCGGCGCGGGCTGCGGCATGAGCGCGCAACCCGCATTCGCGCCATGGCAGGCGCGCATCCATGAGCAGGTGCGCAGCGCGCTCGACAGCGGCCGGCTGGGACATGCATTGCTGTTCTGCGGGCCGGCGCGTCTGGGCAAGCGCGCGGTGGCCGATGCACTCGCCGCACACGTGCTCGGCCTCGATCGCGAGGTCCGCAGCGCACAACTGCTCGCGGCCGGCACGCATCCCGATTTCCACAGCGTCTCGTTCGTCCCGACCAAGGACGGCACCAAGCTGCGCACCGAGATCGTCATCGACCAGATCCGCGAACTGTCGGCCAAACTGTCGCTGACGCCGCAGTACGGCAGCGCGCAGGTCGCGATCGTCGATCCGGCCGATGCGGTCAACACGTCCGCCTGCAACGCATTGCTCAAGACGCTGGAAGAACCGCAGCCCGGCCGTCACCTGTGGCTGGTCGCGGCCAATCCGCTGCGCCTGCCGGCGACGATCCGCAGCCGCTGCCAGCGCATCGAATTCCGCCTGCCGCCGCGCGAGGAAGCGCTGGCCTGGCTGGCCGGTCGCGGTCATCGCGAAGCCGACGCGGTCGAAGCGCTGGACGCTGCGCGCGGACATCCGGGCCTCGCGGCCGACTGGCTCGACGGTGGTGGCATGGCGCTGCGCCGCGAGGTCGCCAAGGATATTGCCGGTGTGGCGAAGGGCGATCTGCCGGTCGTCGCCACCGCGCAGCGCTGGGCGAATGGCGACGATGCGGCCGAACGCGTCGCGCATGCCGCCGATCTCGCGCTCGCGCGTGCATCCGGCTTGACCGATGTCGCGGGAATCGGGAAGCTGGCCGCGTGGTTCGACGCCGCCAACCGCACCCGTGACCTCCTGAGGACCACGGTGCGTGCCGACCTCGCCATCGCCGAGCTGTTGCTGGCGTGGCGCGGCACCGTCGGGCGCAACTGACTTCTTCGATGGGAACCAAGCCATGAGCGCAACTGCCGCAGGCGCACGCCAGGGCATCCTGTCATTGGCCGTCAAGGACAAGACCGCGCTGTACAACGCGTACATGTCCTATCTCAAGCACGGCGGCATCTTCGTGCCGACGCCCAAGCGCTATTTCCTCGGCGACGAGGTGTTCCTGCTGCTGACGCTTCCCGAGTCCGGCGATCGCCTGCCGACTGCCGGGAAAGTGGTGTGGGTCACGCCGGCTGGCGCGCAGGGCAACCGCACCGCGGGCGTGGGCGTGCAGTTCGCCGATACGCCGGAAGGCGAGGCGGTCAAGAACCGGATCGAGACCCTGCTCGCCGGCACCCTGCAGTCCGAGAAGTCGACCCACACGATGTGAGTCCGCCGCCCGCATCGCGCGGGCGTGCATCGTCTTCGGGCGCGCTCAGCGCGCGTCGTTTAGCATCGCGCGCAAGGCGGGGTGCCGGATTTCCATGACGTCGAACAGTCCCGCCGCGCGCAGATATACCGCGCGCCGCAGCAGCTCGTCCTCGTAGTCGCGACGCAGGAGTTCGTCGTCCTCCTCTTCGATCGCCAGGCGCGCGAGTTCGGTGAATTCCTCGATCCAGCCCATCGTCGCGTAGGCGTCCGGTACGGCAGGCTGCACCCGGTGCGGCTCGCGTTGCGGCGGATTCGGAAGGGCGTGCATACGGAAATCCTTCAGGCTTACTAAACCGGCTGGACGGTATAGTCTAGACTCTTGGTTCCTTCGTCAAGATGCGCTTCGTCCTATGGCCACCCGCAAGCCCCGCAGCGACGCCCGCGCGCGCATCCTGGATTCGGCACTCGTCGTGTCCGATCGCGTCGGTGCCGCGCACCTGACGCTCGACGCGGTGGCTGCCGAGGCGGGCGTCAGCAAGGGCGGCCTGCTGTACCACTTCGCGAGCAAGGACCTGTTGCTCAAAGGCGTCGTCCAGCACCACATGGACCGGCATCACCGTGACCTGGAAGTGGCCGAAACGATGTTCCCGGCCAATCCCGGTGGTTATCTGCAGGCCTTCGTGCATGCCCAGCGGCAGGGGCTGGAGGCCAAACGCCTGCATGGTCCGAAGGCGACGCAGTCCTTCATCGCGGCGGCGGTCAACACGCCCGAGCTGATGGATGCGCCGCGGCAGCATGCCGCCACGCACGCCGCCCGGCTGCGCGAACTGGGGCCGGATTTCATCGAGGCGCTGCTGGTCACGCTGGCGCTCGATGGCCTGTTCTTCGGCGATGCGTTCGAGATGCTCGATTTGAAGGCGTCCGAGCGCAACGCGCTGATCGCCGCGCTGGAATCGCGCGCGGCGGCACTGGCGATGCGGCATTCGGGTTGACGGGTGTTGCGTCGGGGACCGGCGTGTTCAGCGCTGGCCCTGAAACACCTGGAGTTTCGACAGCCGCGTGATGCGGCCGGCGTTCGGTTCAGAACGCGATGCCGTGATGCGGCGGACGGGACGCGCACGCTGCGGTCCTGACAGCGCCCGTGGGGCGTGGGAACAGGCGCGACCTGAGCCGCGCCCGTGGACGCATCACACCGTGCGCGGTACCGGCTGCAGCGCCGGATTGTCCCAGCCAGGGCGTGGCGCGAAGCGATCGCCGTGGCGTGCCTGCAGCGCGCGCAGACGCTCGACCAGCACATCTGCGCCGGTCTCGCGGATGTACTGGATCGGGCCGCCGCGGAACGGCGCGAAGCCGGTGCCGAAGATCACACCTGCATCGAGCAGATCCGCGTCGGCGACCACACCGTCCTGCAGGGCGGCGACGGCCTCGTTGAGCAACGGCAGAATCAGGCGGTCCTGCAGATCCTCCGGCGCCTTGTAATCCTTCGGCAGCTCGGGCTTCTGCGCCTTGCCTTCGACCCACTTGTAGAGGCCCTGGCCGTCCTTTTTGCCACGCTGGCCCGGTTCGGGCGGCGTGGCCAGAGAGGCGGGAATGCGCAGGCCGAGGAACGGTGCGAGTTCCTGGCCGACGCCGGACGCAACATCCAGACCCACGGTGTCGATCAGCTCGACCGGTCCCATCGGCATACCGAAGTCGACCGCCGCCTTGTCGATCGCCTTGCCCGGAATGCCTTCGGCGTAGGCGCTTGCGGCTTCGAGCATGTAAGGGAACAGCAGGCGGTTGACCAGGAAGCCCGGCGTGCCGGCAACCGGAACGGGCAGCTTGTCGATGGCCTTGCAGAACGCGGCCAGACGCTGCGCGGTGACCGCGTCGACACCGTCGTGGTGGACGATCTCGACCAGCGGCATCGAGGCGACCGGATTGAAGTAGTGCAGGCCGGCGAACTGGCCCGGACGCCGTACGCCGCTGCGCAGTTCGTCGAGCGGAATCGACGAGGTGTTCGTGGTCAGCAGCGCATCGGCGGGCAGGCGCGGTTCGACATCGGCGTAGAGGCTGCGCTTGGCGTCCGCGTTTTCGACGATCGCCTCGATCACCAGATCGGCATCGGCGATGCCGTCGCCGGCAAGATCGGAGCGCAGGCGCGCAGCGACGTCGGGGCGCTTGGCGGGATCCTTGACCTTCTTCTCGAACAGCGTCGCGGCGCGGGCCTGGGCCTTGTCGATGAACGTCTGCTCGCGGTCCTGCAGCGTGACATCGAAGCCCTTGTAGGCCGACCACGCCGCGATGTCGCCGCCCATCACGCCGGCGCCGATCACATGCACGCGCCGGACCGGGGCCTGGCCGTCCGCGGCTTTGCCGCCGAGGCCCTTGAGGCGCTCCATCAGGAAGAACACGCGGGTGAGATTGCGTGCGGTCGGCGTGCCGGCGAGCTTGACCACCGACTTGCGCTCGGCCGCCAGCAGGCTGCGCGTATCGCCCGACGCGCGGCGCCAGGTTTCGATCATCGCGTAGGGCGCAGGGTAGTGCTGCTTCTTCGCCTTGCGTGCCACCTGCTTGACCAGCACCGGCGCAAGCGCCTGGCGCACCGGCCAGATGTTCGTCGCCCAGCCCATGAAGCGCTGCTTGAACGGACGCGTGGTGCCGCGGAGCGCGAGCGTGATCGCCGCATCGATGATCAGCGCAGGCTCGACCACCTTGTCGACCAGACCGATGCCGCGCGCGGCTTTCGCCGACAGGGCGCGGCCGGTGAGCATCATGTCGAACGCGGCGGGCGCGCCCACCAGTCGCGGCAGACGCACACTTCCGCCCCAGCCTGGATAGATGCCGAGCTTCACTTCGGGCAGGCCGATCTTCGTCGACGGATCGTCGCTGGCGACGCGGTAATCGCAGGCCAGCGAGATCTCGGTGCCGCCGCCCATGCAGAAGCCGTGGATCGCGGCGACCGTGGGGCAGGGCAGTTCGGCCAGGCGCTGGAACGCCATCTGGCCACGGCGGATCGTGTCACCGATCGTGCCCTTCGCATCGAACTCGGCGAACTCGCGGATATCGGCCCCTGCGATGAAGCCCTTCGCTTTCGCCGAGCGGATGACCAGTGCCTTCGGCGGGTCGAGCGCCAGGCGTTCGAGCAGCGTGTCGAGTTCGATCAGCACATCCTGCGCGAACGTGTTGACCGATTCGTTGGCGCGGTCGAAGGACAGCACGAGCACACCGTCTTCGCGCGGCTCGGCTTGCCAATGACTGAAGCGAAGCCCGTCGAGGCCTGCAAACATACGGCACCATTCTTGAAGGTATGGGGGATCCGCCTATGATCCCGAGGTTGCTTCCACGCCGTCAAATCGGCGCTTGAAAGCGGCGTTTGAACCGGTCCACCTGCTGCGTCGCCGGGCGATGGCGTCTTCGCGACTTGCGCGACGCCTGTGCCGCCCCAAGACATGCAGCACGGTGACGTGGCGACGATGCCACACCGACTGTGACGGAACTTTTCGCGCAGCGCCCTGTCCTAACTACCCGAGCCAGGCCGGGTGTCCCAAGGAGATCCGGCCCGATGGTCGAGGAACACCACAGCCAGGAGCGGATTCAACTGGACGAGGAACTGGTCAAGCGGGTGCAGGCGGGCGACACCGCAGCGTTCGATCTGCTGGTACGCAAGTACCAGCACCGGATCGCGGCGCTGATCGGTCGCTATGTCTCCGACTGGAGCGAGGTCCAGGACGTCGCGCAGGAAACCTTCATCCGCGCCTATCGCGCGCTGGGGAACTTTCGCGGCGATGCGCAGTTCTATACCTGGCTGCACCGGATCGCGGTCAACACCGCGAAGAACCACCTGGTGGCGCACAACCGCCGGCCGCCGACCGACGACATCGACATCGAGGACGCCGAGCATTTCGACAGCGGCATCCGCCTGCGCGACAGCGATACGCCCGAGCGTGAACTGATGCGCCAGCAGCTGGAACAAACGGTGATGCGCGCGGTCGAAGCACTGCCCGAGGAACTCCGGGTCGCGATCAACCTGCGCGAGGTCGACGGTCTGAGCTACGACGAGATCGCCGAACGCATGGGCTGCCCGATCGGCACCGTCCGCTCCCGGATCTTCCGGGCGCGTGAAGCGATCGATCGCGAACTGCGACCTTTGATGGACAACGAAAGACAAGTGGAGCGCGTGACCCGATGAACACTGCCGACGACATCGATACCCTGCAGATCGGCCCCGATCCTGACAAGCTGGAGCGGTTCCACCGCCAGCAACTGTCGACGATGCTCGATGGCGAGCTGTCGCAGGACCAGGCGCGTTTCCTGCGCCGCCGGCTCGAACACGATGCGGAACTGTCAGGCTGCTTCGAGCGCTGGCAGGTCTGCGGCGACGTGCTGCGCGGCCGCCAGGTCTCGCTGTTGCCGCCCGATTTCGCAGACCGTATCGCGCGTGGCATTGCCGCCGGCGACGTGGTGATCGCGCCGGTCGCGGCGACCCGGCGTCCGCGTCTGCTGCGTTGGGGCGGTGGCGCTGCGCTGGCTGCCTCGGTCGCACTGGTGGCGCTGTTCGTGGGGCGCACCGGCACGTCGTTCGACGACGCGGAGGATGCACTGCCGATGATCGCCGACGCCGCGCCCATCGCGCCCGCCACGCCTGGTGCCCAGGACGCGACTGCCGATGCATCCGCGCTCGTGGCGGCGTCGCCGATCGAAGCGACCGCGGCGGTGGCAGGCGCAGCCGCACTGGCTGTGGCCGAGGTGCCGCGTCGCAACAACGGCGATCGCGCCTCGCGCGGCCAGTCGCAGCGCGCCGCATTGCGCAATACGCAGACGCGCCAGGCACCGGAATCGCGCATGGTCGCGTCCGCCGCGCCGCCGCGGCCTGCGGTGTTGAACGATGGGGCCGCGGCCCCGGTGCGTGCGCTGGCGTCCACATCGGTGATCGCTGCCGGCCTGCCGGAAGCGCCAGCCGTGTCGCGTCCGTGGCCGAAGGCCTCGTCGCTGTCGGCCAACAGCAGCTTTTCGGTGCGCTATGGCGATTCATTCACCGCACCGTCCTGGGATACGCCGCAGGCGTCGGGCAGCAATGTGTTGCCGAGCTTCCCGGTCGATCCCGCCGACGCCGCGCGCCCGCAGCTGCGCGCGGTGCCCTGAGCCGCATCGGCGCCGTCTGAGTCCGTGCGCCGCCGCGCCGCGGCTGCTGCACCGGTTCGTCTCGAACATCTCCTTCAGAGTCCGTCATGTCCTCGATGAAGAAATCCCTGCTTGCCGTGTCGCTGGTGGCCGTGTTGTCGGCCGGCACCACCGCCTTCCTCCTGCCGAGCGCGACCGCGCAGTCCGGCGCGCAGACGCCGGCCGATGCCGCGGCCAGCGTGTCGTCGACGCCCGAAGCACCGCTGGTTTCCGGCCTGCCTGATTTCACCCGCCTGGTCGAGCGCGTGGCGCCAGCGGTGGTCAGCATCGAATCGACGATCGGCGCGCGGCAGACGCGCGGCCAGCAGATGCCCGACGACGCGCAGATCCCGGAGATCTTCCGTCGTTTCTTCGGTCCCGGCTTCGAGATGCCGGGCGGTCCGGGTGGCCCGGGCCGTGGTGGCAACGCGCCGCGTGGGACCTCCATGGGCACCGGTTTCATCATCTCCGCCGACGGCTACCTGCTGACCAACCACCACGTCGTCGACGGGGCGGAAGAGGTCAAGGTGCGGTTGTCGGACCGTCGCGAGTTCACCGCGAAGGTGGTCGGCAGCGATGCCGAATCCGATGTCGCGGTGCTCAAGATCGACGCCACCGGCCTGCCGACGTTGCGCTACGGCAACGGCGCCAGCGTGAAGGCCGGGCAGTGGGCGGTGGCGATCGGCTCGCCGTTCGGTTTCGAGCAGTCGGTGACTGCCGGCATCGTCAGTGCGGTGCAGCGCGCCAACCAGTACGCCGACCAGCGCTACGTGCCCTTCATCCAGACCGATGTGCCGATCAACCAGGGCAACTCCGGCGGTCCGCTGCTGAACGTGGCGGGCGAGGTGATCGGCATCAACTCGCAGATCTTCAGCAACTCCGGCGGCTACATGGGCGTGAGTTTCGCGATTCCGATCGATCTGGCGGCGAACGTGGCCGAGCAGATCAAGAAGACGGGCAGCGTGCAGCGCGGGTCGCTCGGCGTGCAGGTGTCCAATGTGACCTCGGAGGCTGCAGCCGGCTTCAACCTGCCCGATACCAAGGGCGCGCTGGTGCAGGAAGTGCTGCCGGGCAGTCCCGCGCAGCGGGCCGGCATCGAACCGGGCGACGTGATCCGCGCGGTCGACGGCACCGAGATCATCGCCTCGAGCGAACTGCCGCCACTGGTCGGCGGCAAGACGCCGGGCACCCAGGTGCGCATGAGCATCCTGCGCGAAGGCCGCACCCGTGATTTCGACGTCACGCTGACGGCGCTCGATTCGAATACGGCGTCCGCGTCGGCGCGTGGAGAGCCGGCGCCGGCGTCCGCGTCGGCATCAACCGGCAATCCGCTCGGCCTCACCGGCCGCGATCTCGACGCCGCGCAACGCCGCCAGTTCGGCCTCGCCACCGACGAGGGCGTGCTGATCGCCAGTGCCGGCCGCGGCGCGGCGGCGAATTCCGGTATCGCGCAGGGAGATGTGATCCTGCGCGTCGGCCGGACGCCGGTGGGCAGCGTCGCGGCGCTCGACCGCGCGTTGCGCGACGTCAAGCCGGGCGATACGGTCATGCTGCTGGTCCGCGGACGTGGGGGTGCCACCCAGTACCGCGCCGTCTCGGTGCCCGAAACCGCCGATCGCTGATCCCGGCGCCCGGTCTGCGCACATCCGACGGCCCGCGCATTCCGCGGGCCGTTTTTCATGGGTGTGCGGGCGTCCCGCATGAACACTTCGGACGCCGGGCGGCCCCGCCGCGTGCGACAGGGCGCTGTGCGATAATCGCCCGTTATCTTTTCGACGACGGCCCGGCCGCCGCCCAATGACCCACGATCCGATGCGGAACATCCGCAACTTCTCCATCATCGCCCACGTCGACCATGGCAAGTCGACGCTCGCCGATCGCATCATCCAGCTCTGCGGCGGCCTCCAGGCGCGCGAGATGGAGGCGCAGGTCCTCGACTCGAATCCGATCGAGCGCGAGCGCGGCATCACGATCAAGGCGCAGTCGGTGTCGCTGCCGTACAAGGCGCGCGACGGGCAGATCTACCATCTGAACTTCATCGACACCCCCGGTCACGTCGACTTCTCTTACGAGGTCAGCCGCTCGCTGGCCGCGTGCGAAGGCGCGCTGCTGGTCGTCGACGCGGCGCAGGGCGTGGAAGCGCAGTCGGTCGCCAACTGCTACACGGCGATCGAGCAGGGTCTGGAAGTGATTCCGGTGCTCAACAAGATCGATCTGCCGACCGCCGACATCGAAAAGGCCAAGGCCGAGATCGAGGCGGTGATCGGCATCGATGCCGAAGACGCGGTCGCGGTGAGCGCCAAGACCGGCCTCAACGTGGAAGAAGTGCTCGAGGCGATCGTGCATCGCATCCCGCCACCGAAGCCGCGCGATACCGATCGCCTGCAGGCGCTGATCATCGACTCCTGGTTCGATAACTACCTCGGTGTGGTGTCGCTGGTGCGCGTGATGCAGGGCGAGATCACCCCCAGGACCAAGATCCTGGTGATGTCGACCGGACGCACCCACGACGTCGACAAGGTCGGCGTGTTCACGCCCAAGCGCAAGGAACTGCCGGCGCTGCGCGCGGGTGAAGTGGGCTGGATCACCGCCTCGATCAAGGACGTGCACGGTGCGCCGGTCGGCGACACGCTGACCCTCGCCGCCAAGCCCGCCGACAAGCCGCTGGCCGGCTTCCAGGAAATGCAGCCGCGCGTGTTCGCGGGTCTGTTCCCGGTCAACGCCGAGGACTATCCGGATCTGCGCGAAGCGCTGGACAAGCTGCGCCTCAACGATGCCGCGCTGCGTTTCGAGCCCGAAAGCTCCGAGGCGATGGGCTTCGGCTTCCGCTGTGGCTTCCTCGGCATGCTGCACATGGAGATCGTGCAGGAGCGTCTGGAGCGCGAGTACGACCTCGACCTGATCAGCACCGCGCCGACGGTGATCTACGAAGTACTCAAGACCGACGGCGAAGTGGTATCGCTCGACAACCCGGCCAAGCTGCCGCAGTCGAACCTGATCGAGGAAGTCCGCGAGCCGATCATCCGCGCCAACATCCTGACGCCCGAGGCCTATATCGGCGCGATCATCAAGCTGTGCGAGGACAAGCGCGGCATGCAGATCGGCATCCAGTACATGGCCAGCCAGGTGCAGATCAGCTACGAGCTGCCGATGGCCGAAGTGGTGCTGGATTTCTTCGACAAGCTGAAGTCCGTCAGCCGCGGCTACGCGTCGCTCGACTATCACTTCCTGCGCTTCCAGGCCGGTCCGTTCGTGCGCGTGGATACGCTCATCAACGGTGACAAGGTCGACGCGCTGTCGCTGATCGTGCATCGCAGCCATGCCGACCGCCGCGGCCGCGAGCTGACCGAGAAGATGAAGGAACTGATTCCGCGCCAGCAGTTCGACGTGGCCATCCAGGCTGCGATCGGCGCGCAGATCATCGCCCGCACGACGGTCAAGGCGCTGCGCAAGAACGTGCTGGCCAAGTGCTACGGCGGCGACATCTCGCGCAAGAAGAAGCTTCTGGAAAAGCAGAAGGAAGGCAAGAAGCGCATGAAGCAGGTCGGCCGCGTGGAGATCCCGCAGGAAGCCTTCCTGGCGGTGCTGAGCACGTCGCGCGAGTCCTGATTCGTGTTTTCATAGCGGCGGCCCAGCGCGGCCGCCCGATCCCGTGTTTCGAGGATGCTGCATGAAATGGTTTGAGACCGCCCTGGTCGTGCTGACGCTGCTCACCGGCGTCATCTGGCTGCTCGACAAGCTGGTGCTGTCCAAGGCGCGTGCGCGCCGTGCCGGTCTGCTCGAAGAGAAGGAGCCGATCGTCGTCGATTACGCGAAGGCATTCTTCCCGGTGCTGTTCGTGGTGCTGATCCTGCGCAGCTTCATCGCCGAGCCGTTCCGCATTCCGTCCAGTTCGATGATGCCCACCCTGCTGATCGGTGACTTCATCCTGGTCAACAAGTTCAGCTACGGCATCCGGCTGCCGATCACCAACCGGAAGATCATCGACATCGGCGAGCCTGCGCGCGGCGAGGTCGTGGTGTTCCGCCCGCCCCAGCACCCGGACCAGGACTGGATCAAGCGCGTCGTGGGCCTGCCGGGCGATACGGTCGAATTCCGCGACAACCAGGTGTTCGTCAACGGCACGCCGTTCGAGTACCAGCGCACCGGTGCCTACGAGGGCGTGGGCCGTGGCGCGGAGATGACCGGCGCATCGGTCTATACCGAGCAGATGCCGGGCCGCAGCCACGAGATCCTGCACATCGACCAGGCCGCGCCGTTTCATCTGGGCGAGGGCACGTTCGAGGTTCCGCAGGGCCATTATTTCGTCATGGGCGACAACCGCGACCGCAGCGACGACGGCCGCTTCTGGGGTACGCTTCCCGAGACCCAGCTGCGCGGCAAGGCGTTCCTGATCTGGATGAACGTCGATACCGCTGCACCCGGCTGGGTCGACTGGGGAAGAATCGGTCAGGGCATCCGCTGACCATGACATCGGGCTTCGAGGGGACGTCCATGAAACGCACGCAACGCGGCATCACCCTGCTGGGATTCATCATGGTCCTGGGGATCATCGGCTTCTTCGCGTATGTCGGCATGAAGCTGTTCCCCATGTATTCCGAGTACTACAGCGTCAAATCCGCGCTGAAGGGAATGGCCAGCGACCCTGCGGTCGCGAACGCCGATCCGGCCCGCATCCAGGATCTGTTTTTCCGGCGCATGCGCATCGATTACACCCAGAACGTGAAGCCCGAGCACTTCAAGATCCAGCGTGCGGACAACGGCTGGCGCATGGACGTGCAGTACGAAGTGCGTCGTCCGCTGATGTTCAACCTCGACGTGGTCGGCAAGTTCCACGCGACCCAGACGCTGAGCCGTGGTGGCGACGGAATTTGACCGCCAGCAGGGCCGGTTCGCCGGCCACGTGTTCCGCGATCCCGGGCTGCTGGCGCAGGCGCTGACCCACCGCAGTGCGGGGGCACCGCACAACGAACGTCTCGAGTTTCTCGGCGATGCCGTGCTCGGCGCACTGGTCGCCGAGGCCCTGTACGCCCGCTGGCCGAACGCCGACGAAGGCACGCTGACCCGTGCCCGCGCCGAACTGGTGCGCGAGTCGTCGCTGGCTGCGGTCGCGCGCGAACTCGACCTTGGCGCGCGTCTGGTCCTGGGCCCGGGAGAACTGAAGTCCGGCGGCCATCGTCGTGACTCCATCCTGTCCGACGCGCTGGAAGCGGTGATCGCGGCCGTGTATCTCGATGCCGGTCTGGACACCTGCCGCGACGTCGTGCTGCCGCTGTTCGAGAAGACCCTCGTCGCGCTGGCCAGCGGCCGCGTCGCCAAGGACGCGAAGACCCGTCTGCAGGAATGGCTGCAGGGACGGCAGAAAGCGCTGCCGGTCTACGAACTGCTGTCGGAGAGCGGCGAGGAACACGCCAAGACGTTCCTGGTCCGCTGCGCGCTCAACGATGCCGGCGTCACCGCCGAAGGGCAGGGCAGTTCACGCCGTGCGGCCGAGCAGCAGGCCGCCGAAGCGGTGATGGGCATGCTAGAAGGCCCTGGCTGAGTCGCCAGCAACGCCAGCTGGAACGGGCGCCGCGTCGCGCCACCGGCATTTCCGTAGAATGCCGGCATGACCGAACCCCACACCACGCCCCACCATGCCGGCTACGTCGCCGTCATCGGCCGACCCAACGTCGGCAAGTCCACCCTGGTCAACGCCCTCGTCGGCGCCAAGGTGAGCATCGTTTCCAATCGTCCGCAGACCACGCGCCACCGTCTGCTCGGCATTGCGACCTTCCCGGAAGGCCAGTTGCTGCTCGTCGATACCCCCGGCATCCATCACGAGCAGAAGCGCGCGATGAACCGCATCATGAACCGCGCGGCACGCGGCGCGCTGGAAGGTGTCGATGCGGCGCTGCTGGTCGTCGTCGCCGGTCGCTGGGACGACGAGGACAGCCTGGCGTTCGATGCGCTGCACGAAGCCGGCGTGCCGGTGGTGCTGGTCGTCAACCAGGTCGACCGGATCAAGGACAAGTCCCTGCTGCTGCCGTACCTGCAGAAGGTCACCGAAGGCCGCGATTTCGCCGGCGTCGTCCCACTGTCCGCGCTCAAGCGCAAGGGGCTGGAGCAGCTGAAGTCGACGGTACTGCCACTGGTGCCGGCGCAGGACGCGCTGTTCGGCGAAGACGAGATCACCGACAAGAGCCAGCGCTTCCTGGCCGGTGAACTCGTGCGCGAGCAGCTGATGCGCCAGCTCGGCAACGAACTGCCGTATGCGACGACGGTCGAGATCGAGAGCTTCACGCTGGATGGCAGGATGCTGCGCATCGGCGCGGTGATCTGGGTCGAGCGCGAGGGCCAGAAGGCGATCGTGATCGGCAAGGCCGGCACACGCCTCAAGGACATCAGCACCAAGGCGCGGATGGGCATGGAGCGTCTGTTCGATGCCAAGGTGTTTCTGGAGACCTGGGTGCGCGTGCGCGAAGGCTGGTCCGACGACGAAGCCGCGCTCAAGGCGCTCGGCTACGGCGACTGAGGACGCGCACGCATGAGCGAAACCGCCGGCAGCGCCGACCGTCTGCATGGACATTGCCTGTGCGGCGGTGTCGCGCTCAGCGTGGCGGCCGGTGCGCATGACGTGCACGCCTGCCATTGCGGCGCCTGCCGCCGCTGGCACGGCGGCCCGGCGATGGTGCTCCAGGCTGGCGAGGATCTGCGCATCGAAGCCGGCGAGACGCTGGTGCGACGCTTCGCCTCGTCGGAATGGGCCGAGCGCGCATTCTGCAGCGCCTGCGGCAGCAGCCTGTTCTTCTTCAGTACCGGCAATGCCCAGTACTACATCGCCGCCGGTCTGTTCGATGCGATTCCCGGCGCGCACTTCGAGGCCGAGATCTTCATCGACGCCAAGCCGGACTGGTACGCCCTTGACGGGTCGGAGGAACGCCTGACCGGCGAGGCGTTCTTCGCCCGTATCGGCGCCGGCTGACGCCGCCCGCGGGGCAACCGTGCGCATCGAGGATCAGCCCGCATTCGTGCTGCACGCGCGACCGTGGCGCGAGACCAGTCTGCTGGTCGAAGTCCTGACGCTCGAACATGGCCGCCTCGGACTCGTGGCGCGCGGTGTGCAGGGCCCGAAGAAGCATGTGTTGCGCGCGGCGCTGCAGCCGCTGCAGCACGTGCGGTTGACCGCGGTGCTGCGTGGCGAGCTGGCACAACTGCGGGCAGCCGAGGCGCTGGATGCGGCGCCGCGCCTGGTTGGCGACGCCATGCTTGCCGGCTTCTACGTCGCCGAACTGGTGCTGCGGCTGGCGCCGAGACAGGACCCCGCGCCGGCGCTGTATGCCGCGTTCGGCGAGGTCCGGCAGCGCCTGGCGGTGCCGGGACTGGCGTGGACGCTGCGTCGCTTCGAACGTGATCTGCTGGAGGCGATCGGTCTGGGCTTCGAGTACGGGCTCGACGGCGATGGCGAAGACATCGACCCCGCGGCGCGTTACCGGCTCGATCCCGAGCACGGACCCCGCCGGCTGCATCACGATGGCGACGCGGCCGACCGGAGCAACGCCGCCACCGGCCGAGCCCTGCTTTCACTGGCCGCCGATATCGCGCCGGAGTCTGCCGACATGGCCAGCCTGCGACGGGCGCTGCGCGGTGTCCTGTCCCACCACATCGGACCGCGGGGACTCAAGTCCTGGGAGCTGGCCGCGCAACTGGCGCGGCGCTGAAGCCACGGGCACCGTGTGCGTGGAGACCGCGTGGCCGGCTGCGGCTCCGCCGTTTCAAACCGGACGCTCGACGCTGCCGGCGCGGGTCGCGTCCACCGTGTCGAAGAACGTGTGGAGCGCAGGCGCGGACATCGGCTGGGCATGCAGGTGCCGGGCTGCCAGTCCGAGACGATCGGCGCCGACGAAGCCGCATCCGGCACGCAGCCGATGCAGGACATCCCGGATCGCGTCCACGTCGCCTGCGTCTACTGCCGAAGCGATGCGTGTGCGCACCGCATCGAGCTCATCGAGAAACAGGGCCTGGAGTCCGCGCGCGTTCCCGGCATCGCCGGCGACCGCCGCAAGCGCGGCGTCCCGGTTCCACAACAGGGCGAGCCCACCCGCCGGACCTTCCGTGCTGTCCGCCTGTGCCGGCGCAGACGGCAGCGGTTCCGCTGCGCGCTGCCGATCCAGGACCCTGCGGATCGCCCCGCGCCAGATGTCGGCAGTGACCGGCTTGCTCATCGCAAGCACGAATCCGTCGGCGCGCAGGGCATCGAGCGCGCGGCGTTCGCGTGCAGCGGTGTGCGCGATCGCCGGAGTCGCCAGTCCATCGGCCCGCAAGCGGGCGAGGAGGCCACTGCCGCGGCCGTCGGGCAGGTTGGCGTCGATCAGCCAGACGTCATAGCGGTTCACGGAGGCCAGCACATAGGCGTCCTCCGCCGTGCCGGCGACGTCCACATCGGCAGGCAGTGCGGCACTGGCGGCTTGCAGAAAACTGCGGCTTGTGGGGTCGTCCTCGACCAGCAGCAATCGATTCATCGCGTCCTCGATGTCACGGGTATCCTGCGGCGATGCCGCGCCCCGTCCTGTCGATCCTACCCCTGTTTCTCGCCTGTGTACCGATTGCGGTGCAGGCGCAATCGATCCAGGCCCGGATTTCGAAGGTGGAAGCGGCCGGTGCGATCCTGCATGACGCGCGCCTGACGCTGGACTGGCCGGCCGAGGCGCCGGATGGCCAGCTGCGTCTCCGCGCTGGCGACATCGACGCCGGCGCGCTGGGCTGGCGCTTCGAGAATGTCGACTGGCGCTGTCCGCTGCGCCGCGAGACCTTGGGCGACGACACCCGCTGGCGCTGTGATGGCCCGCTGCGCAGCGGCCAGGGCGCGCCGTTGCAGCTGTCGCTGGTGCTGGATGCGGCCACCACGACGGCCACGCTGTCTGGCGGTGGCGCGCGTGTCGGCCTGTCGCGCAACGCGGCGGCGCCCGATGCCACCCGGATCGACCTGCGACGCGTGCCAGCGGCCTGGGTCGAAGCGCTGGTCCGCGCCGGCTGGAGCTCCGCGCGGTTGACTGGCGGCACGCTGGATGGTGACGTCCGGATCGCGACGCCGGCTGGCCGGCCGATGCGTGTGGACGCGGACCTCGCGATCGCGGGACTGGCCCTCGAAACCGAAGACGGAAGCGTCGCCGCCGGCGACGTCGGTGGCGATCTCGAAGTGCGTCTGACGTTTCCTGATGACGCATTGCAGGCGCGCGTCGATGGCAGCCTGCGCGGCGGCGAGCTGCTGTTCGGCAATGCCTATGTGTCGCTGCCGGAGACGCCGGTCGGTATCGGCGTGGACATGAGCCGTGTCGGCGACGGCGACTGGACGCTGCCTCGGCTGCAGTGGCGCGACGGCGACACCCTGCACGTCGACGGCCACGCGCGCCTGACCCCGGACTTCGGCATCGGTGCGCTCGCACTCACCCTGGCCAGCGACGACGCCACGGCGTTGCCGGCGCGCTATCTGTCCGGTTGGCTGGGCCTGGCCGGTGTGCCGGGCCTGTCGCTGTCGGGCGGTTTCCGGGCGGGCCTTGAACTCGAAGGCGCGACGCTGCGCAGCGCCGACATCGCGCTGCGCCGTCTCGACATCGGCGATGCAGGCGGCCGCTTCCGGCTCGATCGTCTCGACGGCGCGGTGCGCTACTCCGCGTCGGCCCCTGTGCGCAGCGCCTTCGCCTGGCGTGGGGGTGCGCTGTACGGCATGCCCTTCGATGCGGCGGCGTGGAGCCTGGAAAGCGGCGCCGGCATGTTGCACTTGCGCGAGCCGGTCGCGTTCTCGTTCCTCGGGGGCGAGATCGGCTTCGAATCGCTGCAGCTGCAGCCGCCCGCCGGCGACACCGGCCTGCGCATGCAGACCGAGCTGCGGCTCGATGCGCTGGATATCGGCGTGCTGGCGAAATCGCTCGACTGGCCCGCGTTCGAAGGCACGCTCGCCGGTCGCATTCCGACGGTGCGCTATGCCGACAACCGCATCGATTTCGATGGCGGCCTGTCGATGGAGCTGTTCGACGGTCGTATCGATGTGTCGTCGCTGGCGATCGAGCGGCCGTTCGGTGTGCTGCCGACGGTGACCGGCGATCTCGCGTTGTCGGCGCTCGATCTGCATGCGCTGACCGGTGTGTTCGGCTTCGGCAGTATCGAGGGCAAGCTGCACGGGCGCATCGACGGACTGCGACTGGTCGACTGGAATGCGACCGCCTTCGATGCCGAACTGCACACCGAGGCCGCGCGCGGCGTGCGCCAGCGCATCAGCCAGCGCGCGGTGCAGGACATCTCCAGCGTCGGCGACGCCTCGTTCGTGACGACCTTGCAGGGCAGGGCGATCGCGCTGTTCGACGACTTCGGCTATCGCGGCATCGGCATCTCGTGCCGCCTGCGCAACGCCGTCTGCCGGATGGGCGGCCTGCGTTCAGAGGGCAACGCCTTTACTATCGTCGAAGGTGCCGGCCTGCCGCGGCTCGATGTCGTGGGATTCAATCGCGACGTTGACTGGCCCACATTGGTCGAGCGTCTGGCGGCCGCCGCAGGTGGTGATGTCGCGCCGGTGATCGAATGACCGGCGCCCCGAATTTCTGACAGGAGAGTGTCGATGGCGCGTTGGATGGGTTTGCCGGCCGTGGCCGCACTGGCGTTGACCGCCTGCGTGACGATCAATGTGTATTTTCCCGCCGCCGAAGCGAAAGAAGCGGCGCGCGAGTTCGTCGAGAACGTGATTGGCGACCAGGCGCCGGCGACCGACACGCCGCCCGCGACCGTGCCCGGCGGCGGCATGGCGCAGACGTCGACGCGCTTCGACCCGTGGATGCTGATCGGCATCGGCAGCGCGCAGGCGCAGACGCCCGACATCAGCATCCGCACACCGGCGATCCAGGCCATCCAGACGCGCATGGAGCAGCGCTTCAACGGCACGCTGCGTGCGCATTTCGATTCCGGCGCGCTGGGCTTCGGCGGCAATGGCTCGATCGTCGTGCGCGATGCCTCACAGCTGCCGATCAAGGACCGCGTCGCGGTGAACTCGGCCGTCGCCGACGACAATCGCGACCGCCAGGCGGTGTATCGCGAGATCGCGGTCGCGAACGGACACCCCGAGTGGGAATCGCAGATTCGCGACGTGTTCGCGCGCCAGTGGATTTCGAGCGCACGCGCCGGCTGGTGGTACCAGCAGGGCGGCAGCTGGACGCAGAAGTAACGCGCATCGTGGATGCAAGCGGAGGCCGCCTGCGGGCGGCCTTTTGCGTTCCGGGCCGGGCGGCCTGCGCGCCGCTTCTGCGACAATACGCGGCCCTTCTGCCCGCAGCCTTCGCCACGTGGCCCGTAAACGTCTCGATCAGACCCCTTTCGAGGTCGATGTCCTCAACCTCACCCATGACGGCCGTGGCGTCGCGCGACTGCCGGATGGCAAGGCGCTGTTCGTCACTGGCGCGCTGCCGGGTGAGCAGGTTGTCGCCCAGCGCTTCGCGCGTTCGCGCAGTTTCGACGAGGCGGTGACGCTTCAGGTATTGCGGGCTTCCGAGCACCGCATTACGCCGCGCTGCCCGCACTTCGGCACCTGCGGCGGATGCGTGCTGCAACATCTCGATGCCGAGCAGCAGATCATCGCCAAGGACCGCGTGCTGCGGGAGAACTTCGAGCGCATCGGTCATGTCACGCCGAAGCGTTGGATGGCGCCGCTGGTCGATCACGCCTGGGGCTACCGCCGCAAGGGCCGGTTCTCGGTGAAGCGCGTGGAGAAGAAGGAGAAGACGCTGGTGGGCTTCCGCGAGCGCGATCCGCGCTTCGTCGCCGAGTTGCAGGAATGCCACACGGTGATCGCGCCGATCGCCGCGATCATCCCTGCGCTGGCGCAGCTCATCGACGGCATGGAAGCGCGCAGCACGATCCCACAGATCGAGTTCATCGCTGGCGATCCGCGCCCCGAGTTCGATGGCATCGCGCTGGTGTTCCGCCATTTGCAGCCGCTGATCGAATCCGATGTGGCCGCGCTGCTCGCGTTCGGGCAGCAGCACCGCATGGCGATCTTCCTGCAGCCTGGCGGCAATGACAGCGTGCATGCGCTGTGGCCCGAAGCGCCGGCGCTGTCGTTCCGGCTCGAGGACTGGGACATCGAACTGAAGTTCCGGCCGCTGGATTTCATCCAGGTCAACGCCGGACTCAACCGCACGATGATCGCGCGCACGCTCGAGCTGCTCGACGTGCAGCCCGACGACCGCGTGCTCGATCTGTTCTGCGGACTCGGCAATTTCACGCTGCCGCTGGCGCGCCGCGTGCGCGAGGTGGTCGGCGTGGAAGGCGAGGCCGGACTGGTGGCGCGGGCGAAAGAGAACGCGGCGTACAACGGACTGGCGAACGCCCAGTTCCACGCGGCCGATCTGACCCAGGACCAGCGCAGCGCGTCGTGGATGCGTCAGGGCTTCGACAAATTGCTGCTCGATCCGCCGCGTTCCGGCGCGATCGACGTGCTGCGCCAGCTGCCGTTAGAGCGCTTCAAGCGCATCGTCTACGTGAGCTGCCATCCGGCGTCGCTGGCGCGCGATGCAGGCTATCTGGTCAACGAGCGCGGCTGGACGCTGGCCGACGCCGGGGTCATGGACATGTTTCCGCAAACCGCGCACGTCGAATCCATTGCCCTGTTCGAGAAGCGCTGAGGACCCCATGGGCATCGAGATCGAGCGCAAGTTCCTCGTCGCAAGCGACGCCTGGCGCGCCGCTGCGCATGCGGTGGTGCCGATGGCGCAGGGGTATCTCAACGATGCCGCGTCGATCGCCAGCGGCGCGCAGAACGCGTCGGTGCGCGTGCGAATCGAGGGCGATGTCGCCTTCCTCAACATCAAGTCGCGCGAAGCAGGCACCACGCGGCAGGAGTTCGAACTGCCGCTGCCGGTCGACGACGCGCAGGCGCTGCTGAAATTGTGTGTCGGCGGCCTGGTCGAGAAGCGCCGACACCTCGTGCGTCATGGCGCGCATCTGTGGGAAGTCGACGAATTCCTCGGCGACAACGCCGGGCTCGTGGTGGCCGAGATTGAACTCGACGCTGCCGACGAAGTCTTCGCACACCCTGACTGGCTCGGCGCCGAGGTCACTGCGCATCGGCGCTATTTCAACCTCGCGCTCGCGGCGCGGCCGTTCTCGCGCTGGGACGCTGCGGAACGCGGCTGAGGTCTCCGCGCGCACGCATCGGGTGCATGATCCGCGCATGAGAATCGACATCTGGTCCGACGTGGTCTGCCCCTGGTGCTGGATCGGCAAGCGCCGTCTGCAGGCCGGTATCGAACTGCTTGGCGACGACGCGCCGGCGTTCGAGATCCACTGGCATCCCTATCAGCTCGACCCCGATGCCGACGCCACACCGGTGCCGTTGCGCGAGGCGTATGCGAAGAAGTTCGGCGGCGCCGAGCGCACCGCGCAGATGCTGGCGCAGACGCAGGCCACCGCACGCGCCGAAGGTCTGCCCTTCGATTTCGATCGCGACCAGGTCCGGGTCACGACGCTGCCGGCGCATCGCCTGCTGATGCTGGCCGCACGCGAGGGCGATGCCGATGCGGTGGGCGAGGCGCTGTTTCACGCGCATTTTGCCGAAGGCCGCAATCTCGCCGATGCCGAGGTGCTCGTCGCTGCGGGCGTAGCCGGCGGTCTGGATGCGGAGCGCATCCGCGCGATGCTCGACACCAACGAATTCGATGCCGAAGTCCGTGCGGAGATCGCGCAGGCACAGGCGATGGGCATCCGCGCGGTGCCGACCTTCGTGATCGACGGGCGATTGGCGGTGCAGGGCGCGCAACCGCCGGACGCGATGGCCGATGCATTGCGCCAGGCGTTGGGCAGCGCTGCGCCGAGCGCTGCGTCCGCGCCTGCCTGCGGTCCGTCCGGCTGCGACTGAACACGCCGCGCCGCCTGACGGCACGCGCATCCGCATCTGCGACAATGCCCGTCCGCGCCATGGGGCGTGTTCGATGGAGAGGTCCGCAATGCTCGTGATCGGCGTCGCCGGCACCGAACTCACCGCGCAGGAGCGCGACTGGCTGCAGCACGATGCCTGCGCCGGCGTGATCCTGTTCAAGCGCAACTTCGCCTCGCGCGCGCAGATCGCCGAACTGTCGGCCGCGATCCGCGATGCCGCGCCGCGTCCGCAGCTGGTCTGCGTGGACCAGGAAGGCGGTCGCGTGCAGCGCTTCCAGGATGGCTATTCCGAGCTGCCGTCGCTGGCAGGCTTCGGTGCGCAGTATCTCGCCGATCCCGACGCCGCGATCGCAGCGTCACGCGCACATGCACGGTTGATGGCGCAGGAAGTGCGCGCCAGCGGCGTCGACCTGAGCTTCGCACCAGTGGTCGATGTCGGTCACGGCAATCTCGCGATCGGCGATCGCGCGTTTTCCGAAGATCCCCGGATCGTCGCCGCACTCACGCGCGCCTATGTCGATGGCATGCACGAGGCCGCCATGGCCGCGACGCTCAAACATTTCCCGGGCCACGGCTCGGTGCGCGAGGACACGCATTTCGACGACGCCGTCGACAACCGCAGTCTCGAGGCCATCCGTGCGCACGATCTGGTGCCGTTCGTGGCCGGCATCGATGCCGGTGCCGACGCGGTGATGCTCGCGCATGTCGTCTATCCGCAGGTCGCGCCGGAGCCGGCCGGCTATTCGCCGCTGTGGATCAACACGATCCTGCGTGAGCAGATGGGCTTCCGCGGCGTGGTGTTCTCCGACGACATCGGCATGGCCGCGGCGTTTTCTGCAGGCGGCATCAAGTCGCGCGTCGACGCGCACCTCGACGCCGGTTGCGATGTCGTCCTCGTCTGCCATCCCGAACTGGTGGCCGAATCGTTGGCCGCCGTTGAAGGGCGCACACTCAACACCATGGCGTTGACCGGCCTGATCGGACGCGGTCCGCTCGGCTGGGACGGCGCGCTCGCCGGTGACGCCACCGCCCCCCGCACCGGAGACATCGCATGAACGTCCCACGCCTCGATGACGTGATCGACACCGCCGACCTGCTGTTCGACCGCGACGCGCTCGAAGACGCCATCGAATCGATGGCCGAAGAGATCGCCGACGAATACGGCGACGACGACGTGCCGCCGGTGTACATCACGATCATGCACGGCGGCATGCCGTTCGCCGCGCAGCTTGCGTTCGCGATCGGCGAGAACGAAGTCGACCTCGAGTTCGACTATCTGCACGCCACCCGTTACCGCGGCAACACCACCGGCTCCGGCCTCGCCTGGCTGCATCGTCCCGCGACGCCGCTGCAGGGTCGCCGTGTGCTGCTGGTCGACGACATCCTCGACGAAGGCCACACCCTCAAGGCCGTGCGCCAGTGGGTCGAGGACCAGGGCGCGGCCGACGTCCGCGTGGCTGTGCTCGCGGTGAAGGACCACGACCGTCTGGTCGAGGGTATCGAGGCCGACTATGTCGGTGTCGAAGTGCCGGACCGTTACGTGTTCGGCTACGGCATGGATTTCCACGAGCAGGGCCGCAATCTGCCGGGCATCTACGCGATTGCGGATTGACGGGGCGTCCGGCGGTTTGGGCAACCCGCTGCGCGTCGTGGCGAAAACTACCGGTTAAGACCTGACCCATCGACCGTCGGGTCTCACCGGGCCACGATGGCCTGGTGTTCCCGGGCCGGAAAGACGGGGCTGCCCTCCAGGAGCAGCCCCTTTCCATGTCCAGATGACTCAATAGACGTAAGCGCGTCCGTTCTGCACACGTACGTAGGCGCCCTCGCGGAGGCCATTCACGTCCGACTGCGACAGGACCGCGGTGCGGCCGTCGTCCATACGGACATGCACGTTGTAACCGCCGGCGCCCTGGCTGCGGTTCTGGATCGCATTGCCGGCCACGGCGCCACCCACCGCGCCCGCGCCGATCGCCACGTTGCGGCGACCCTCACTGTCGGTGTTGCGACGCGCGAGTTCCTTCGCCGCGACCGCGCCGACGATGCCGCCGATCAGCGGGCCCGCGACATTGGGGCTGCCGTCACCCCGGACGGTCTCGATCCGCGTAACGGTGCCGCAGTCGCGACAGTTGGACGGGCGGCCGTAGCCGCTGTTGCCGTATCCGCTGTTGCCATAACCCGACGAGTATCCGGGCGAAGTCGCACAGCCGGCGAGGGCGACGGATGCGGCCAGGACCGCGGTGCCGATCAGACCAGTCTTCATGGGGTCAACCTCCGGTGCGTTTGCAGCATTTCAGGGAGCGCGGGCATCAGTGCCCGACATGCCAACGCTAGGCATCTCCGCGTGAATGGCGCAGCAATCCGGCTGGCTGGGACTGACACATGCAGCACCCGTTCAGTCCGATCGTGTCGGCTCTCTCAGCCCCGCATGTCCTGGTGACAGGCGCTGCAGGTCCCGCTGACCGCGTCGATCGTGGTGCGCAGCTGTGCGCAGTCCATGGGCGGTGACGACAGTGCCGCGTCGAGCGTGCGGCGACTCTCCGCCGCGTGTGCAGAGAAGCGGCGATGGTCGCGCAGGTCCGGGAACGCGGGTTCCAGGTCGTTCGACAGCGCCCGCAGCATCTGCAGGTGTGGGAGCGCGTCGGCGGATGCGCAGCGGTTCGCTTCCAGAGCGCCCGAAAGCTGGGCCATCTGCGCCTGGGACAGCTGCATCAGCGCCGCGGGGTACCGGTCCTGCCAGGTCTTGCGGCTTTCGAACGCGCGCAACAGCACGACGATCAGCATGATGCCGACGAGCAACCCGATCGCGAACACCACCAGATAGCCCGCCGCAGCGGACGGATTGCGGGGTGGCGCGGCAGAGGGCGGTGTGTCGGACATCATGGATTCCTGACGGGTCGCTGGGGCGGCGGGACCTTAGCACGCGGCCGGCCGGAAGCTGGCGCCGTTAAACTGTGCGGATGGACGAGAACGCACGCGCACGCTTTTCCGGCATCGAACGCCTGTACGGGCAGGGGAGCGTCACGCGCCTGCTGCAGCGGCACGTCGCGGTCGTGGGCCTGGGCGGTGTCGGCTCCTGGGTCGCCGAGGCATTGGCGCGCACCGGCGTGGGCGCGCTGACACTGATCGATGCGGACGATATCTGCGTGTCCAACACCAACCGGCAGTTGCCCGCGTTGGCCGGACAGTACGGGCGCAACAAGGCAGAGGCGATGGCCGAGCGCTGCCGCGCGATCAATCCCTCGATGGAACTGCATGCCGTGCAGGCCTTCGTGACGCCGACCAATCTGGAAGAGATGCTGGGCGGCGGTTTCGATCTCGTCATCGATGCCTGCGACAGTTTCCGCAGCAAGGTCGAGCTGATCGCCTGGTGCCGTCGCCGCAAGCTGCCGGTGATCACCGTCGGCGCCGCGGGCGGGCGCATCGATCCGACCCTGGTGCGCGTCCGCGACCTGTCGCGCACGGAACACGACGCGATGCTCGCGCTGATCCGCAAGAAGCTGCGCGCGGAGTTCAACTTTCCGAAGACGCCCAAGCGTTATTTCGGCGTCTCGGCGATCTATTCGCTGGAGAACGTGCGTTATCCGCAGGCGGATGGCACGGTCTGCGGCCTCCGCCCCCAGCTGGGTCCGGACGCGGCACTGAATCTGGATTGCGGCAGCGGTCTGGGCGCGGCGACGCACATCACCGGCGCCTTCGCGTTCGCGGCCGTGGGGCGCGCGATCGAACTGCTGCTCAAGCCGCCGGCCGAAGTTGCGGCCTGAGCGGACGCTTCAGTCCGCTGCGATCCGGAACAGCGCCAGCGCATTGCGCGAGGTCTGCGCAGCAACTTCTTCTGGCGTGATGCCGCGCAGCTGCGCCACCACGTCGCGGATGCGGACCAGTCGCGACGGTTCGTTGCGCTCGCCACGGTGGTCGGCGTCGGGCTGGTCGGGCGCGTCGGTTTCGAGCAGCAGTTGCTCGAGCGGAATGTCCGCTGCCACGCGGTGCAGGCGCTTCGCGCGATCGTAGGTCAGCGGTCCGCCGAGTCCGATCAGAAATCCGAGCTTCCACAGTTGCGCCGCCTGCTCCAGGCTGCCGCTGAAGCTGTGGACCACGCCGCGCAGGCCGTCGAAACGACGCAGCAGGCCGATGGTCTCTTCGACCGCGCGCCGTGCATGCACGATCACCGGCAGGTCGTGCGCGTGCGCGAGGCGCAGCTGACCTTCGAAGTAATGCAGTTGTGCGTGGGGATCGAGACCCTCGACGAAATGGTCGAGCCCGCATTCGCCGATCGCGACCGGCCGCTCGCGCTGGACCCATTCGGCGAGCGCATCGAGATGCGCAGGCGCGTGGTGGGCCAGAAAGGTCGGATGCAGGCCATACGTCGCGTGCAGTCCGGGCCCGGCGGCGCAGACCTCACGCAGTTTCGGCCAGGCCGCCGCGTGGGTCGCCGGGATCACCTGATGCGCGACGCCGGCCTGACGCGCCCGCGTAACGACGGCGTCGCGATCGGGATCGAACCCGGGCGCATCGAGATGACAGTGGCTGTCGACCAGCATGGCGGGACTCAGGAGCGGCGCGCCTCACCGTCGAGCGGCGGCCGCGGCGCCTCGTCGCCAGGCTTGGGCGTGCGCTTGCGTTTGGCCAGCACGACGGTCGCTACGCCGAGCAGCACTTCGTCGACCAGCAGGATCGGATCCGGAATCAACAGATTGATGCCGAACAGGACCGCGGACACCATGAAAAGGCGGGGATAGCTCAGCCGCGACAGCCAGGCGATGAGCGGGACGGACAGTGGATTGGGCACGTTCGGCTCCTGCGACTGGATATCGGTATGCAGATGGACGCTAGCACGCCGTTCTGCAACCCCGGTTTAGTGCCGCGTCAGCCTGGAGGCCTGGATTCGGGTGGCTGTTCAGGGACAGGATGCTGCAATCGGGTCACGCAAGAATGACTGGCCGCCACGGCCCGAAGGAGAGCCCCATGAAGAGCAACACGATCGCAATCGCATTGGCGTCCCTGTTGGTGGGCGGCGTGGCCGTCGGTGCCTATCACAACAATCGCGATTCGGCGGGTCCCGTACCGGGCGCCGGTATCGCGCCGGGCTCCGAGGCGCCCGGGTCCGTCGAGCAGGCCCGGGATGCGGTCGATTACGCCGATGTCCTGGATGTCCGTCCGGTGACCGAAACCGGGCAGCTCTACGCCACGGTGCTTGGCAGCGAACCGATCCGCGAGACCATGACCAGCAGCTCGCCGCGCGAAGTCTGCGAAGACGTCGTGGTGCAGGAGCGTCTGCCCGAGCGCGACGGCAATGTCGGCGGCACCGTCGTCGGTGCGCTGGTGGGTGGCCTGGTCGGCAACCAGATCGGCAGCGGCAACGGCCGCAAGCTGGCGACCGCGGCCGGCGCGACCGCCGGCGGCTTCGTCGGTAACCGCGTCGACCGCAACCACGTCGGCGGCCGTGTCACGGAGCGCATCGACCGCCAGTGCCGCACTGTCCAGGATTCGTCGCAGTCCTCGCGCGTGGTCGCCTACAACGTCAGCTACCGCAATCCGGATGGCACCACCGGTTCGATGCGCACCGACGCCAAGCCGGGCAACCGCATCCTGCTGGGCGACGAAGAGCGCACGGTCGGCTACGACGTGACCTATGTGTACGAGGGCACCGAGCGCACGATCCGCATGGACGAGCGTCCGGAAGAGCGTCTGCCGGTGATCAACGGGCGGGTCATGACCGCTGCGCTCGATACAACGCAGGATCGTGATCTGGGCACTGCGGTATCGCGTCAGAACTGAGCCGCCCTCGGGCTGGCGAGTGTTTCATTGATGATCCCGGAGACGCCGCAGCTGCAAGGCTGCGGCGTCTTCGTTTGCGCCCGAGGCGTCTGTCTTACCTGGCGCCGCGCTGCTCCAGTCGCTGCATGTCGACTTCCGCGGCGATGTAACCGAAGGCCGGCCAGCCTGCGCCGTCCAGGATCTTCGCGAGGACGGCCTTCGCCTTTTCGGTTTCGCCCGTCACCAGGTAGTAGTTCGCGACGCCGTAACCCTGCGTGGCGATGGTCGTCGTATCCGCAGTGTCGGTGTCGAGCAGTGCGTCCGGCGTCTCGATGCCCTTGTACATGAGCAGGCGGCGGTGATATCCGTCGTTCTCGAGAATCTCCATCGTCGGCGTGATTCCGTCGAGCAGCGCGGCGGCCTCGGCCTTGTGCCCCAGACGCATCTGCGACATCCACATCCAGTCCGTGACGGCGACGATGGAGTCGTCATTGTTGGCGGCGGACGTCTTCAGCAGCTCCTCGTAGGCGGCGAGCGCACCTGTGTAGTCGCCCTGCAGGTAACGGGCGAGACCGAGGTGGTACCAGATGTTGTAGGCCAGGGTGGTGCGCGCGATGCCGGACGGATTGGGCGCGCCATCAGGCTCGATCTCATCCGGCTTGCCCGCGATCAGTTGGGCTGCTCGCTCGAAATCGGCCTGGGCCTGCGGAAACTGGCGCAGGGTGATGTGGCGGTGGCCGCGATGCCTGTAGAGCTTCGGATTGTCCGGCCACCGGGCAATGCCCTGATCGAGCACGGTGACCGCCTCCTGGAAACGCCAGAGGTAGCCGAGGCGACGTGCGACCCAGATGACGGCTTCCGGATCGTTCGGGCGGGCGGCCAGATCTGCGCGCGCCTGGGCGAGATCGGCTTCGAGCTTGGCCTGTTGCGGCAATGGGTCCGGCGGCAACAAAGGCTTTCCTGACAGCGACGTCACCGGCGCAATCGCGGCGGCAGTCGTTGTGGTCGTCGAGGACTGCGAAGCCGGCGTCATCCCGCTGCGATCGACGGGCGAGGGAGCGCTGGCACATGCGCTGAAGACAGCAACGAGCGGAATGAAAAGAAGCTTGCGGACCATCAGGTTCTCCAACTGGTATGAGCGGTGGCGTTCTGCATTACAGAACGGATTGCGGTGTTCGTGCGCAGTGGATCCGGGCGTCGAGAGGACAGCCGGATCAATCGCGTGATGCTCTGAGTGAAACGAGTTCGGTTTCGGCAGGCCAGAACCCTTGCGGGCTCTCGACGATGATCTTCTCGAGGAGGGCTTCGGAGCCGGCGGTGTCGCCTTCGAACAGATGCCGCATCGCGACGGCAAATCCGCTGACCGGATCGTGCTTCGAGAGGACTTCAGCTTCCGGCAGCGTGCCCTGCAGGTAGCGGACACCGTCGTAGTAGCTGTCGTTCTCGAGCAGTTCCAGACCTGCTGGCGTGTCGCTTACGGCCAATGCGGCTTCTTCATGCCGGCCGAGCTTGCGCAGGGCGAGATACCGCCAGTAGCGGATCGCGATCTGATGATCTTCGTTCTGTACCAGCGGCTCCCGCGCCGAGCGTTCCATCCCCGCCAGCGTGGTGGCGTAGTCGCCGACGGCCCAGCTCGTCTGCGCGTGGTAGTAGTGCAGGTTGCTGCGGTAGGAGCCGAGGAACTGGTTGCGGGCATTGGCGATGCCGTCAGGCTCGTAGCTGTCCTGGACCCTCTCGACCAGCGCGATGCCGCGTGTGTAGTCGGCCAGGGCAGCATCGAACTGCCGGCTGCGGGCCAGCTTGCGCCCGCGGAAGCGCAACAGCTTGTAGCTGTCCGGAAACTTCTCCAGGCCTCGGGTGAACACTTCAATCGCTTCGTCGAAACGATTGAGATAGGCCAGTCTGCGACCGAGCCAGATGTAGGACGCTTCCCGGTCGGGTGCGATGTCCATTGCAGCCTGCGCGATCGCGACATCCTGTTCGAGATTCGCCAGCGAGTCTGCGGACCACGCTGGATTGCGCAGCGGCGTGCCGATCAGCGACTGCGGTGTAACGAGGACAGTGGCAGGCCCCTGCGCTGCAGCGTCCCGACACGTGGGGAGCAGCAGCGCGACAGTCATCGTCAGATGCAAGACGCCGAGCCGGATTGCGGTCATGTCGAGAGCCTGCTCTTGCGGATGCCGTAGAGGAAATAAACGACCAGACCGGCTGCCATCCAGACGAGGAATCGTGTCCATGTCGTGCCGGGCAACTGCGCCAGCAGCCAGATCGAGAAGGCAATGCCGAGCAACGGGACGAACGGCATCCATGGCGTGCGGAACTTGCGCTCGATCTCGGGACGCCGGTAACGCAGGATCATCACGGAGGCGCAGATCACGACGAAAGCCGAAAGTGCGCCGATGTTGACCAGCATCGCAAGATCGCCGATCGGCAGCATGCCCGCCGCAATTGCAGTCAACGCGCCGATGATCAGCGTCGGCCGGTAGGGCGTGCCGTGCACCGGATGCACCTTCGCGAACCAGGCTGGCAGCAGTCCGTCGCGCGCGAGCGAGAACCAGATGCGCGCCGCACCGAGCATGAAGGCGAACACCACGCTGATGATGCCTGTCACTGCCGTGATCGACACTGCGACCGCCACCCATCCCAGTCCGATCGACTTGAAGGCGTTGGCGACAGGCGCGTCGTTGTCGAGCGTGGAGTAATGGGCGATGCCGGTCAGCACCATCGAGATGGCGATGTACATCGCCATCGAGATGCCGAGTGACAGCAGGATCGCCCGCGGCAGATCCCGTTGCGGATTCTTCGACTCCTCGGCCGCGGTCGTCAGCGTGTCGTAGCCGAACACGGCAAAGAACACGACCGCCGCGGCGGAGACGACACCGGAGACGCCGTACTGGGCGATACCCGCAGCATCGATGGTCTGCTCGGGAATAAAGGGCCGCCAGTTGGCGGGATCGATGTGGAAGATTCCGACGCCGATGATGAGCAGCACGCCGATGACCTTGACGATGACGATCGCGGTATTGAAGCGCGCGCCCCATTCCGTACGCAGGCTCAGCAGCACCGCGACGCCCATCGCGACCAGCGCGGCCACCACGTTGAAAACGCGGCCGTCACCACTGCCGGGCGCTCCGCGCGCCCATATGGGCAACGACATGCCTGCGGCATCGAGCAGGTTGTGCAGATAGCCCGCCCACCCGCTGGAGACCGCGGCCACGATCAACGCGTACTCGAGCAGCAGATCCCATGCGATCAGCCAGGCAGCGAGCTCACCGAGCACCGCGTAGGTATAGGTATAGGAGCTGCCGGTCACCGGGATCATGCCCGCGAACTCGGCGTAGCACAGTGCGGCTGCCGCGCTGGCAATGCCCGCAATGATGAAGGCCAGGGCGACGGCGGGTCCTGCATTGACTGCGGCCTGCTGTCCGGCCAGGACAAAGATGCCGACACCGATGATGCTGCCCAGTCCGATGCTCGTCAGCTGCCAGAGACCGAGCGTGCGTGGAAAGTCCCGCCGCGCGCCCAGCTGCTCATGCAGGGATTCGATGCTTTTGCGTCGGGTGATCGCCGTCAGTAAGCCCATGGGCCATGTCCTCGATTCATACGGTTTTTGCTGGCTGGAACCGGGCCCCGATCGGGTTTCTCCGGTGTAGAGTCGTCGTGTCCGACATTCCGGCAAGAGGCGTGCTGATGATCCTGAGCGAGAAAGAGGCGGAGCTGCTGAAGATCCTCAGAAAGGACTCGAGGAAAACCGTCTCGGCGCTCGCCCGTGAGATGTCGCTGTCGCGTCCGACCGTGCAGTCGATGCTCGACCGCCTTGATGCGGTCGCCATCGACAAGTACACGGTCCAGTTGAAGCCGGAGTTCAACAACACCTTCATCCGCGCCTTCATTTTCATGATCCGCGACCCGAAGCACTGGGCGGAAATGCGGGCCGCGATGACGGAGATCGAAGAGGTGCGGTCGTTCCATACGATCACCGGTCAGTACGACGTGCTCGTCGAGCTCAAGGTCGACTCGGGCAACTTCTCCCGCATGGATCAGATCCTCACCCAGATCGTCGCGATGGATGGTGTCCATCGAACGCACACCGCGATGGTGCTGATGAGCAGCCATTCCGAAGACTGAGGCGCGCGCGGATGTCCGCGCGTGTCTGCAGCTGGGAAGGGATGATCCGCCGACCCCGAAGTGGGGCCGGCGTGGCGTGCAGGCGGCTTTCATCCTGATCCCGATCAGAACTTCTTCGAGAATCCGACGTGGAAGTAGCGACCGATCACGTCATAGGTGTTGGCGTCCGTATTGCCCTCGATCGGCGATGACAGCAGCGGTGCCTGCTTGTCGAACAGGTTCCGGACGCCGCCGAACACCTTGAAGGAGCCGTCGCCGAAGGCGTAGGAGGCGTTCAGATGGTGATACCAGTACGACGGCACTTCGGGATTGGTGATGCCTGCCCGGGGATTGGCGCTCCCTGCGTCGAGTGCGTTGGCGTACTTGCGGTCCTTCAACGACGAGATGTACTGCGTGGCCCATGTGACGTTGAGGCCACCGGTGCTCCAGTTGAGAAGCGTGTTGGCGGACCATTCCGGGATCGCTGCGATGTCGCCACCGACGGTGCCGACGCGGTCGATGACCGCCGAGCTCGGGTTGGCCTGGAAGGTGTTCTTCTCGACCCAGGTCAACAACGTGGTGAGCGCGAGTCGCGAACCGTTGCCCGGCAGTCCGAAACCATCGAGATTCCACGCATAGTTCGCGGCAACGTCGACACCGGAGGTCCGCAGCGCGCCGACATTGGCGAGTGGGACGCGGAAATCGGCGATTTCGTAGTTGGTCGGCGAACGCTGGATGGTCTGACAGAACTCGCTGTTGACATCGAGACTCTGGAAACAGGCGTTGAGTGTGCCGATAGCACCACCCGCCAGACGTTCGATCGCGTTCGAGATCTTGATGTCGTAGTAGTCCACGGTCACGTTGAGCGCGGGCAGCGAGGCCGGCGTCACGACGAAGCCGAGGGTGATGGTGTCGGACTCTTCCGGCTGCAGGTTCGGATTGGAGACGAGCAGGCCCGAAATTGCCGCACCGTTCTGCTGGTAGATCCCGATCTGGTCGGCCGGGATGCCCTGGGCGATGCACAGGTCGCGGATCGCCCCGGTCGGATTGGCCGTCGCCGAACAGGGCTCGACGATCTGCGGGAAGGTCTGGGTCGCGCCGCCGAACAGCTCGTTGATATTGGGCGCACGCGCGGCGCGCTGATAGACACCGCGCAAGCGGAACGAGGGATTCACCCGCCACTCGCCGCCGGCCTTGTACGTGCTCACGCTGCCGGCCAGCGAGTAGTCGGAGTAGCGGCCGGCGATCTCGAGGCCGATGTAATCGGCGAACGTGGCATCGGTCAGCAGCGGGATATTGGCCTCGCCATAGACTTCCCACACGTCGAACTCGCCCGCAGTCGCACTGCGCTCGCCGAAGCCGGCGGAGATGAAGTCCCGGACGATCGGTGCCGGATTGTCCTGCGCCGATACCGAGCGCCACTCGACGCCGAATGCCGATCCCACAGGGCCCGCCGGCAGATTGAACAGGTCGCCGGTGGCGGACGCCGAGAACACCTTCTCGGTCGTCTTGATCGTGCTGAGATTGTCCGAACGCAGGTAGGCGATCTGCGCAGGCGTCCACTCGGTCAGGCTGGTGATCAGCGAGCACGCGGGATTTCCGTTCGCACAGCGGGTCGGGTCGGTCGGGCTCGGGGTCGACGCCTCGACGATCGTTCGACGGGACACGTCGCCGAGCTGGATTTCGGTGGTGTCGACGGTGCTGTAGCTGTAGCTCGCATCCCATGCCCAGCCGGATTCGAACTGGCCCTTGAGGCCGCCAAGGATGCGCGAGGTGTCACGGTTGAAAGAGATTTCGCGTTTCGGGAACGAGTCAGGCACCAGGAAGCGGACGGCGAAGGGCGCATCCGGATCGGGTCGTGCGTCGAGCAGGGCACGGATTTCCGGGGAGATCCATGACGCGTTCGCAGGCATCGGCGGTGCGTTGAATGTGGCGCGCACGTTGGGCGCGGACGGAGACAACGCGGCGGCCGACCGGATCTTGTTATGGCTGATCTCGGCGTAGGCGCTGGTGTAGTCGTTGAAGAAGAATTCCGAGCGGCCGAAGATGTTGGTGCGCTCCATCGGTGTCTGGATGGCGTAGTCACCTGTCGCATCGAAGAACGCATCGCGCGCGGCGACGTACGGCGTCGGCACGAGATCGTTGAGCGCGTAGTCACGGTTGCTGAAGCCGCCGGATCCATTCGGCGTGGGAATCGCGAGCAGCGTGCCGCCGCGCCGGCTGGCCGAGCCCGTGCGCGTGAAGCCGTTACCGTTGTCGGCCAACGCGTAACGCGACAGGTCGCGCTGGTTGCCGCGCAGCAGTTCACGTTCTTCATAGTTGACGTGCAGCCACGCCGAGGCGCGCTCGCTGGCGCCGCCCATCGTCGCCGATGTGCTCCAGACACTGGCGTCGCCTTCGCCGGACATGCCGTACTGGGCCTCGACCTGCAGGCCTTCGAACTTGTCCTTCAGGATGAAGTTCACGACACCCGCCATCGCATCGGAGCCGTAAACCGCTGAGCCGCCACCTGTAACGATCTCGACTCGATCGACCAGCGACGCAGGAATGTTGTTGACGTCGACGACGCCGTTCGGGCCCGAACCGATGTAGCGCTTGCCGTTGACCAGGATCAGGCTGCGCTTCGCACCAAGGCCGCGCAGGTTCAGCGTGGAAGTCTGGTCGGAATCGCCGAAGACGTTGCTGGACTTGGTGTTGCCCGCGGTCAACTGCGGCAGGGTGTTGAGGTAGTCCTCCACCGACAACGACCCACTGATCTTCATCGTTTCCTGACTGATGCCGGTCACCGGCGTCGAGCTCATCAGGTTCTTGCTGCGGATACGCGAGCCCGTCACGACGACGTTGTCGAGCGTGACTGCGTCGTTGCTACCGGCTTGCGACGTGGTGCCGGTCGCCTGTGCGAAGGCGAACTGTGGCGCCGCCGCAACCAGCGCGATGGCAACGCCGCGGGTCAACAGGTGTGTCCGGAGTGGTTTGATGGTCATGTCGGTGTCCGTGTGCTCGGTTGTCGGATGGCGTGGATCGGAGAGGGGTACGGGTAAGGCGAAAGCGCGGCGTCGGTCAGGGCGTCTCGTTGCCGAACAGGGCGATCCAGTCGGCTTCGGCCTGCACCCGCGCGAAGAAGCTCCAGGTGTCAACCGTGGCGGCGATGCGCAGGAAGTCCTTGGCCTTGGCGGTCTCGCCGCGGACGAGCCAGTAGTTGGCCAACGAATAGGCGGTACCGGCGCTGATGGCGTCGGACGTGCTGAAGGCTTTGCCGCTGTCGAGGGTGCTGTAGTAGGTCTCGGGGTCGCGCAGATCCTTGTAGAGCTGGATCCCGTCGAAGTAGTAGTTCGCTTCGATGTTGTCCTTGAGATCGACGAGCGTCAGGGTGTAATCGGCGAGCAGGGCATCCGCCGCGTCGTAGCGCTGGCTGCGCGCCAAGCTCATGTATTGCCAGTAGACGCCGGCCGTAACGCTCGAGGCGTCCTGGGTGCCCGTTGCGACCTCGCGTGCCTTGCCGAACCAGTCCGCAGCCTGCGCGTAGTCCTGCTTGGCGAAGTAGGCGTGACCCAGGTGGTAGTAGAGATAGAACTGCACAACGTCCGCTGTGCTCGGGAAATAATCGGGTCCCAGTCGCTCGCGTTCGAGTGGCCGGTCGCGATAGAGCTGGGCGGAACGCAGACCGTCACCGATCGATCTATCGAACTCGCGCAGGTTGAAGTAGCGATGTGCGCGATGACGCAGGAGCTTGGCCGAATCCGGATGGCGTTCGAGTCCGGCGGAATACACCGCGACCGCCTCGCGGGCCAGGCCCTGGTAGCCGAGCAGGCGGCCGTACCAGGTGACGTTGTCGACGGTCGGCGCGGCTTCGTAAGCGGCTTTCGCCTCGGCGACTGCGCGTTGCAGGGCATCGTCGCTGGTGACGTTCATCGGGTTGGTGCTGGTGGTGTACATCGGCCGCCCGAACAGGTCATTGCCCTGCGGGTGACGGGTGTCGTCCCGGGCCGAGGCCGGATTGCAGACAGCGGAAAGCACGAGGGCGGCGAGCAGCGCCCCGAACACGGTCTTCGATTTCATGAAAGGTCCTGGAGTGGATCAGCCCACGACATCCGCATAGAGGCGCAGGACGTTGCCGCCCATGACCCGATCGATGTCGGCCTGCGAATAGCGGCGTTTCTTCAGTTCGTCCCGGATCACGTCCATGCGATGCGGTCCGTTGAGTCGTTCGAGATAGAGCGGCCAATCCTGTGGCGAGATCTGCGCACCTTCTTCCTGCAGCAGGATCGCGAGTTCTTCCGGTGTATCGGGGATGACGCGATGGTCGCGATCACTGCCGATGCCGACATGGTCGATCCCAGCGATCTGGATGGCGTGATCGATGTGATCGAAGTAGACGTCGAGGTTGTCGCTGCGCGCGTCGGTGAGAAACGTCCGGATCTGGGTGATGCCGACTACACCGCCGCCTGCCGCGACTGCACGCATGTTCTCGTCGGTGGTGTTGCGGCGATGGGCACGCAGCGCTTTGCATGCGGTGTGCGAGATCACCACTGGTCGCGAAGACGCAGCGATCGCATCGGCCATCGTGCGCATGCCGGCATGGGACAGATCGAGGAGCACTCGCTGGCGTTCCACTTCGGCGATCAGTGCGTGTCCGAACGGGGTCAGACCGGTATCCGGATTCTCGAAACAGCCCGAGCCGGCCCGGTTGTGCTGGTTGTAGGTGAGCTGGATGCTCGTGACCCCGAGTTGCCGCAGCAGTGCGACGCGTGTCAGGTCGCCCTCCACCGGCGAGGAGTCCTGCAGGTTGTAGAACACGGCCAACCGTCGCGACTCGACTGCTTCACGGACATCTGCGACGGCGTTCGCGCGCACGTACACGTCGGCGTGGCGCCGGAAGTAGACGTTGTAGTCGGCCAGATCTTTCAGCAGCAGGTCGAACGCATCGACTTCGGGGGCTTTCGGGTCAGTCAGCGTGATGGAGATCGCCCGCGTACCGCTGCTGAGGATCTGTTCGACCAGTTCAGGGGTGTAGACCGTCCGGACTTCTCCCAACGCATCGAAGACCACCGGCGGCAGGCCGGCCAGCGGATCAACGGGGGCTATCCTTATGGGCGCTGCATCGGCCCGGCCGCCGGCGAGCGCCAACGGAAGGCCATACATGGCCAGCTTCAGGGCATGGCGGCGCGTCCACGGTCCGGTTCCCATCGGTCGCCCCCCCGGGCAGTCAATCGTTCCAGCTTTGTGCGATGCAATAAATTTCTTTGCAATATGAAAAATGTAAAGAAAAACTGCTTCAGATCCCCATATGTGTAATTCAGGCATACAATTTGTGTAAAAAAAGTATCTTCATCAGAAACTTTTTCTACGTTGTGCATCCGTTCCGCGTTTTATAATTTGCGTCTCCAACGATTGGATTGCCCGCCATGGCCCTGCATCCCTACGACCTGTACGACGTGCGTTCGCTGCTGTCCGACGAGGAGCGGGCGGTGCAGGACGCGGTGGCGCGTTTCACCGACGAGCGGGTGCTGCCGATCATCGGCGACTGCTTCGACCAGGCGCGCTTTCCGGACGAATTGATCCCCGAGATGGCCAGTCTCGGCGTGCTCGGCGCGACGCTGCCGGAGGAATACGGCTGCGCCGGACTCAACTCGGTCAGCTACGGCCTGATCTGCCAGGAACTCGAGCGCGGAGATTCCGGGCTGCGCAGTTTCGCGAGCGTGCAGTCCTCGCTGTGCATGTATCCGATCTTCGCCTACGGCAGCGAAGCGCAGCGCCAGCGCTGGCTGCCGGACATGGCCAAGGGCGAGGTCATCGGCTGCTTCGGTCTGACCGAAGCGCATGGCGGCTCCGACCCGGCGAACATGAAGACCCACGCCAAACGCGACGGCGACGACTGGGTGCTCAACGGTTCGAAGATGTGGATCACCAACGGCAATCTGGCGCACGTCGCGATCGTCTGGGCGCAGACCGACGACGGCATCCAGGGCTTCCTCGTCGAGCGGGATTTTGCCGGGTTCACCGCGCAGGAGATCAAGCACAAGATGAGCCTGCGCGCGTCGGTGACCAGCGCGTTGTACTTCGATGGCGTGCGTGTGCCGGAGGCGAACCGCCTGCCGAACGTCAAGGGACTCAAGGGGCCGCTGGGCTGCCTGACGCAGGCGCGCTACGGCATCACCTGGGGGCCGATTGGCGCAGCCATCGCCTGTCTCGACGAGGCATTGAATTACTCCAAGGAACGCATCCTGTTCGAGCGCCCGGTCGCGGCGACGCAGAGTGCGCAGATCAAGATGGCCGACTGGGCGCGCCGCATCACCAGCGCGCAGCTGCTGTCGCTGCAGCTCGGCCGTCTGAAGGACGCCGGCAACATGCAACCCACGCAGGTGTCGCTGGCGAAGTGGAACAACTGCCGCATGGCGATCGACATCGCGCGCGAGGCGCGTGACCTGCTTGGCGGCGCCGGCATCACCACCGAACACAGCCCGATCCGCCACGCGCTCAACCTCGAATCGGTGATCACCTACGAGGGCACCGAGACCGTGCACCAGCTCGTGGTCGGACGCGAGCTGACCGGCATCAACGCGTTCTGAATCGAGGCGTCCGGGCGTCGTACATGCGTCCGGGTCCAGTGCCGCTGCAACGACGTTCCAGGAGACATGACGTGTCGTATCCGGATGTCCAGCTCGAAACCGAACGCCTGATCCTGCGCCTGCCGCGGCGCGAGGATTTCGAGCCCTACGCCGACTTTTCCAGCGACGAGGAGACCATGCGTCACCTCGGTGGTGTACAGCCACCGCCGGTCGCCTGGCGCAGCTTCGCCGGACTGCTGGGCAGTTGGCACCTGCTCGGATTCGGCATGTTTTCGGTGATCGAGAAAGCCAGTGGTGACTGGATCGGCCGGGTCGGGCCCTGGCAGCCGTTCGGCTGGCCGGGCACCGAGGTGGGTTGGAGCCTGCGTCGCGCATCGTGGGGGCAGGGCTACGGGCCTGAAGCGGCCGCCGCGACGATCGAGTGGGCGTTCGACACGCTCGGCTGGGACGAGGTGATCCACACCATCGCGCTGGCGAATTCCGGCTCAAAACGCGTCGCGGAAAAGCTGGGCTCCCGCTTTCTGCGCATGGGCCTGCTGCCTGCACCGTTCGACACCGACCAGGTGGAGATATGGGGCCAGTCGCGTGCGCAGTGGCAGGCGGGCGGGGCGACCCGCACGTGACCGTCGTCCACGGCTATTCGCCGTCCGGCAGCTGCCACAAGGTGCGTCTGCTGCTCGAGCAGCTGGGTCAGCCGTATACGTGGATCGAAACCGACAGCAGTCGCGGCGAGACGCGTACGCCGGCTTACCTCGCGAAGAATCCGAACGGCCAGGTGCCGATGCTGGAACTCGACGACGGCCGCGTACTGGTCGAGTCGAACGCGATCCTGTGTTTTCTCGCCGCCGGAACGCCGCTGCTGCCGAGCGATCCCTGGCAGCACGCGCAGGCGCTGCGCTGGATGTTCTTCGAGCAGTACAGCCATGAGCCGGCGATCGCGGTCGCGCGTTTCATCCGCGGCTGGACCGACGCCGATTCGCCGCGCCGCGCGGAGCTGCCCGCGCTGCAGGCGCGTGGCCACCGCGCGCTGGAGGTGATGGACAACCATCTTGCTGGCGGCGCGCCGTGGTTCTCCGGCAGCGCCTATGGCGTCGCCGATATCGCGCTGTTCGCCTATACCGCCGTCGCGCCCGACGGCGGCTTCGACCTGGCCCCGTATCCGGCGCTGCGCGATTGGCTCGCGCGCGTCCGCGGCACGCCGGGTTTCATCGACATTCCGGCGCCCGCGCCGGTCAACGCCGCGAGGCTCGCGGCCACGGACTGAAGGTGACTCGATGTTTGCAGTCGTTCCCGATCCGATCCCGGCCCGCATGAAGGGCCTCAACCGCGCCGAAATCTGCGACGCGAATTTCCAACAGTTCGTCCGCGAATGGGACGGCTCGCGCGACATGGCGCCGGCCGATCACGAGATGATCCTCGACGGCAGCGCGCTTGATGCACGTGGCTTCCGTGAGCTCTTCGAATCCCAGCTGATCAGCCGTCATCTCGATCTGATGGCGCGCGTGCTGCGCGTGCAGAACAAGGTCTTCTACACCATCGGTTCCAGTGGCCACGAAGGCAATGCGATGGTCGCGCGCGCCACGCGGCATACCGATCCGGCGTTCCTGCATTACCGCAGTGGCGGCTTCATGGCCGAGCGTTTCCGCAAGGTGCCGGGCATGGATCCGGTGATGGATTCGGCGCTGTCGTTCGCCGCCAGCGCGGACGATCCGGCCAGCGGCGGCCGGCATAAGGTCTGGGGCAGCAAACCGCTGTGGGTGTTGCCGCAGACCTCGACGATCGCCTCGCATCTGCCCAAGGCCCTTGGCACCGCGATCGCGATCGAGCACGCGCGTCGCATCGGTCATGCACTGCCGGTGCCGGCCGACAGCATCGTGGTGTGCTCGTTCGGTGATGCGTCGAGCAATCACGCGACCGCGCAGACCGCGTTCAACGCCGCGGCGTACAGCGCGTACCAGAAGCTGCCTGCGCCGGTGCTGTTCGTCTGCGAGGACAATGGCATCGGCATTTCGGTGAAGACGCCGGATGGCTGGATCGCGCGCAACTTCGCGAACCGGCCGGATCTCGATTACTTCGCGGCCGACGGGCTGGATCTGGCCTCCGGCTACGGCGATGTCGAACGCGCGGTCGCGCACTGCCGGCGCACACGGCGACCGACGTTCCTGCATCTGCGCACGACCCGGCTCATGGGCCACGCCGGCACGGACTTCGAGATCGAATGGCGCGCGCTGGCGGAGCTGTGCGCTGTCGAGGCCAGCGATCCGCTGCTGCGCGGCGCGGCGATTGCGCTCGAATCCGGACTGCTCTCGAAGAACGAACTGCTGGAACTGTACGAAGCCATGCGCGTGCGCTGTTTCGCCGCGGCTGAAGATGCCGACAGCCGTCCGCGCCTGACCCGGCTGGACGATGTGATGGCACCGCTCGCGCCGTATTCGCCCGAGCGGGTACACGCCGAAGCGACACGTGTGCCTGATGCCGATGCGCGCATCGCTGCCTTCGGCAGCGAGGCTGCGTTGCCCGAACGCCAGCCGCCGAAGCATCTGGCGGTGCAGATCAACCAGGCGCTGCACGACCTGTTCGCGAAATATCCCGAAGCGCTGCTGTTCGGCGAGGACGTCGCGCAGAAGGGCGGTGTCTATACCGTCACCAAGGGCCTGCAGAAGACCTTCGGTGGGCGGCGCGTGTTCAATACGCTGCTCGACGAAACGACGATTCTCGGTCTGGCCCAGGGTTTCGCGAATATGGGCATGCTCCCGCTGCCCGAGATCCAGTACCTCGCGTATTTCCACAATGCCGGTGACCAGATTCGCGGCGAGGCCGCGAGCCTGCAGTTCTTCAGCAACGGCCAGTACCGCAATCCGATGGTCGTGCGCATCGCGTCGCTGGGTTACCAGCGCGGCTTCGGCGGGCATTTTCACAACGACAATTCGATCGCGGCGCTGCGCGACATTCCAGGCATCGTCGTAGGCTGCCCCTCGCGCGGCGACGACGCGGCGACGATGCTGCGCTCGCTCACCGCGATGGCGAAGGTCGACGGTCGCGTGTGTCTGTTCCTTGAGCCGATCGCGCTGTACATGACCAAGGATCTGTATGCGGCCGGCGACGGTGCATGGTCGACGGCCTATCCGCCGCCGGACCAGGCGATGCCGTTCGGCGAAGCGCGTGTCTACGACGCGGAGGCCACCGATCTGGTCGTGCTGACGTTCGGCAACGGCGTGCCGATGAGCCTGCGCGCGGCGCGGCTGATCGAAGCCGAGCGCGGCTGGAAGGTGCGTGTGGTCGATCTGCGCTGGCTGCTGCCGCTCAACGAAGGCGAGATCGCCCACCATGTCGGCGAATGCGCACGCGTGCTGGTCGTCGACGAGGGGCGTCGCAGCGCGGGTGTGGGCGAGGGCATCGTCACTGCGATCGCCGAAGCGGGCTTCGGCGACATGCCGCTGCGTCGCGTGGTGGGCGCCGACACCTTCACGCCGCTGGCGGGTGCGGCGTTCCTGGTGATTCCGTCTGAGGCGGACATCGTTGCGGCGGCGCTGACGATGGTGTGAGGCGCAGCGATTGCTTTGCATCTCCATTGGCGACGGTTATCGCTCGGTTCGCGATGACGTGCGCGTCTGCCCTCACCCCAACCCCTCTCCCTGAGGGAGAGGGGCTCGAATTCCCTTCTGACATTGCATGTGGTGCGGGTTGCGCGAAGCTGACACCGTCGCGCGTCTTCCAGTCATTCAGTCCGCCAAGCGCACCCGCACTTCCACGCGCCGGTTTGGCGCCAGGCACGTGATCAGCGCCTGGCCGCGCTCCGACGTGCACTCGGTCACCGGCTCGACATCGCCACGACCCACCGCGGTGATGCGGTCCGACGGCACGCCGTTTTCGACCAGATAAGCGCGCACGGCCTCGGCGCGGCGGTTCGACAGGCGGAGGTTGCCCTGTGGGTTGCCGATGCGGTCGCTGTGACCGATGACGTGGACGACATCGAGCGTGCGGCCCGACAGGCGACCGGCGAGTGCATCGAGTGCCGCGCGGCCTGCCGGGCTGATGTCTCGGATATCGGCCTTGCCGAATGCGAACAGACCGTCGGCGTCGAGCTGTTCGACGAACGCGGTGGGTTCGGGCGGCGGCGGTGGCGGCGCGGGCGGTTGTACCGGCTTGGAGCTGGCGCAGGCGGCGAGTACACACGCGACAACAGACGCGGCAAATGCCGCGGACAGCGAACTGTGCTTCATGACGACCCCTTGGATGGTTCCCCTGATCCATGTCGCCACACCGGCCTCGGCCTGTGCGGCGACGGCTTCGACATTCCCCCGGGCGCGTGCGCCCCCTGTCGCGGCCGAGCATAGCAGCCGGATCACGACAGTCGGATGGCGATCAGGGCGGGCCGGAAACGCCCGTGGGATCAGCGGGCGAGGCCGTCCAGCAGCGGCGTGTCGACCACATCGACCCCGCCGATCTGCAGCGGGGTATCGGCCCGTTCGAGCGGCAGCACGGCCAGCGCAAGATCGCCGGCCACGGAGACGACCTTGCCCAGCGTCTGTTCGCCGGACCGCACGTCTTCGCCAGCTGCGGCATCGGCAGCGCCGCGCAGAACGGCCAGGCCGCGTTTTGCCTGCCCGAGGAAGTGCGTGCGCGCGACGATTTCCTGTCCCGGATAGCAGCCCTTGGCGACGCTGAAGGCGCGCAGACGTTCCAGCGACAGCTGCTGCGGCGTCCACTGCTCGCGCTGGTCCGCGTCGAGGCGGGGCAGGCCGTGGGCAATGTCGAACGCGCGCCAGCGCCGCTGCGCATCGGCATCGGGTGCGGCGTTGGGATCGGTTGCGTGCAGTACGAGCGTGCGCGGTTCGGCGGGCGAGCCAAAGTCCAGTTCGATTCCGACGGCGCCGATTGCCGCGGTCGCGTTCTGCGCGATCGACGGTGATGCGAACCGTCCCGTCGCATAAACGTCGCTGCGCACCTCGATCGAGACCTTGCTGCGGAAGACGTAGCGTTTCAGCGATGTCGCCAATGCATCCACATCGGCATCGAGCACGATCAGATCGAGCCGTTCGGCACTGTGGCGAAGCACGGCGAACAGGGCGATCACGCGTCCCTTCGGGGTCAACCAACCGCTCCACTGCCACTGTCCGTCGCCGAGCGTCGCGATGTCGCTCATGAACTGTGCTTGCGCGAATGCGATGCAATCGCGTCCGCGAAGCGTCAACGACGCGATGTCCGGAAGCGCGAATGCAGCAACGGAAGTGGATTGCAGCTTGTCTGACATGCCTGTGGGAACTAAAATTGAACGAATGACCAATCCGGACATCATAGGCGAGGACACGGACACACCGTCGTCGACGCCTGCGGAAATGCCTGTTCCGGCATCGCCGCCCGCAGAAGAGATCGGAGGCCGCAACGGTCTCGATCCCACGCGGTATGGCGACTGGGAAAAGAACGGTCGTTGCATCGATTTTTGATCCGTCACGTCGTGTCTGGCGGGCAGATCCGCAATACCAGCCACGCGGCGAGACGCCGCCAGCGAGGAGAGCAGTACAACGATGGCACACCGTAACCGCCCCCTGTCACCGTTCATGCTCGGCACGCTCTATCGCCTGCAGATCACGTCGGTGATGTCCCTGATGCACCGGGTCACCGGCATCATCGCCTCGGTCGGTGCATTCGGCCTCGCCTGGTGGTTGCTGGCGGTCGCGCAAGGCGGCGACGCCTACGCGAACGCATCGGCCTGCCTCGGTTCGCCGCTCGGCACGCTCGCGCTCATCGCGTTCTCGTTCGCGCTGGTCTATCACCTGCTCAACGGCATCCGCCACCTGATGTGGGATGCGGGCATGGGCTTCGAACTGCCGGAGGTCTATCGCTCCGGGTACACCGTGATCACCCTGGCCGTCGTGCTGACCGCCGTGATCTGGTTCATTGCATTGCGGGGTGGCGCATGAGCGAGTCCAAGACGCCGGACCAGGCCGTGCAGCGGCCTGATTTCCGTACGCCGGTCGGTCGCGCTCGCGGCCTCGGTTCGGGCAAGACCGGTACCGGTCATTTCTGGTGGCAGCGTGTCACCGCCGTGGCACTGGTGCCGCTGGTCGCGTGGTTCATCGGCACGCTGGTGTCGCTCGCCGGCGCCGACCTCGTCACCGTGCAGACGGTCATCGCGCGTCCGTTCAATGCGATCGCCTTCGCGCTGTTCGCCATTGCGATGTTCTGGCACGCCAAGCTCGGCCTGCAGGTGGTGATCGAGGATTACATCCACCAGCGCGCGCTGGAGGTCAGCCTCCAGCTCCTCGTCACATTCGCCTGCGCCGCTGGCGCGCTCGCATCGCTGTACGCGATTGCGCGCATCGCACTGCTGGGCTGAGAACCACATGACCAACGCTTACAAGATCACCGAACACACCTACGACATGATCGTCGTCGGCGCCGGCGGCGCTGGCCTGCGCGCGACCTTCGGCCTGGCCCACAAGGGCCTGCAGACCGCATGTCTGACCAAGGTCTTCCCGACGCGCTCGCACACCGTGGCAGCGCAGGGCGGCATCTCTGCAGCCCTCGGCAACATGGGCGACGACGACTGGCGCTACCACTTCTACGACACGATCAAGGGCTCCGACTGGCTGGGCGACCAGGACGCCATCCAGTACATGTGCCGCGAGGCCATCCCCGCGATCATCGAGCTCGAGCACCAGGGCGTGCCGTTCTCGCGCACCGAAGAAGGCAAGATCTACCAGCGTCCGTTCGGCGGCATGACCACCGAATACGGCAAGGGCATCGCCCAGCGCACCTGCGCGGCGGCCGACCGCACCGGCCACGCGATCCTGCACACGCTCTACCAGCAGTCGCTGGCGCATGACGCGCGGTTCTTCATCGAGTACTTCGCGCTCGACCTGATCATGGACGAGGACGGCGCCTGCCGTGGCGTGCTCGCACTCGACATGGCCGAGGGCACGTTGCACCTGTTCCGCGCCCAGGGCGTGGTGCTGGCGACCGGCGGCTATGGCCGCGCGTACTTCTCCGCGACCTCCGCGCACACCTGCACCGGCGACGGTGGCGGCATGGCGCTGCGCGCCGGTCTGGGTCTGCAGGACATGGAGTTCGTGCAGTTCCACCCGACCGGCATCTACGGCGCGGGTTGTCTGATCACCGAAGGCGTGCGCGGCGAAGGCGGCATTCTGCGCAACGCCAGTGGCGAGCGCTTCATGGAGCGCTACGCACCGAATGCCAAGGATCTCGCCTCGCGCGACGTCGTCTCGCGTTCGATGACGATGGAAATCCGCGAAGGCCGCGGCGTCGGCGAGCACAAGGATCACATCCATCTGGATCTGACCCATCTCGACCCGAAGGAAATCCACGAGAAACTGCCCGGCATCGCCGAGAGCGCGCGGATCTTCGCCGGTGTCGACGTCGAGAAGCAGCCGATTCCGGTGATTCCGACCGTCCACTACAACATGGGCGGCATTCCGACCAACTACCACGGCGAAGTCGTGCAGTTGAAGGACGGCAATCCGGATGCGGTGGTCCCGGGCCTGTACGCGATCGGCGAAGCTGCCTGCGTGTCGGTGCACGGCGCCAACCGTCTGGGCTCGAACTCGCTGCTCGACCTGGTGGTGTTCGGTCGCGCGGTGGCCAATCGCTGCGCCGAGACGCTCACGCCGGGCGCGCGCCACAAGCCGCTCGCCAAGGATGCCTGCGACAAGTCGCTGGCCAACCTCGACGCGCTGCGTCATGCGACCGGCGGCACGCCGACCTCGGTGATCCGCGACAACATGCAGCGCACGATGCAGAACGACGCCGCGGTGTTCCGCACCAGCAAGACGCTGGCCGAGGGCGTCGACAAGATCCGCGAGATCCACGCCTCGTTCGCCGACGTCAAGGTCAGCGACCGCTCGATGGTGTGGAACTCGGATCTGATCGAGACCATGGAACTGCAGAACCTTCTGGGACAGGCGCTGGTCACCATCGTCTCGGCCGAGAACCGCAAGGAATCCCGAGGCGCGCACGCGCACGAGGACTTCCCGGACCGTGACGACGAGAACTGGCACAAGCACACGCTGTGCTGGGCCGACAATGCCGGCAACACGACGATCGATTACCGCCCGGTGCACATGTACACGCTCGACGACGAAGTCGAAGTCGTGCCGCCGAAAGCACGCGTTTACTGAGCCGGGGAACCCAGATGGCAGAATTTTCGCTTCCGAAGAATTCCAAGGTGCAGCAGGGCCGGCACTTCCCGGCCACGGGCGCCAAGCGCACGCGCACCTTCAAGGTCTATCGCTGGAACCCCGACGACGGCCGCAACCCGTCGACGGACACTTACGAGATCGATCTCGACAAGTGCGGTCCGATGGTTCTCGACGCGCTGATCAAGATCAAGAACGAGATCGATCCGACGCTGACCTTCCGCCGTTCGTGCCGCGAGGGCATCTGCGGTTCGTGCGCGATGAACATCGACGGCACGAACACGCTGGCCTGCACCCGCGCGATCGAGGACTGCAAGAAGGCCGAGGTGCCGATCTACCCGCTGCCGCACATGGAAGTGGTCAAGGATCTGGTGCCCGATCTGACCCACTTCTACGCGCAGTACGCGTCGATCCAGCCGTGGATCCGCACGCAGAGCGCGGCGCCGCCGGACCGCGAGCGTCTGCAGTCCAAGGAAGACCGCGCCAAGCTCGACGGTCTGTACGAGTGCATCCTGTGCGCCTGCTGCTCGACCAGCTGCCCGAGCTACTGGTGGAACGGCGAGCGGTATCTCGGCCCGGCCGTGCTGCTGCAGGCCTACCGCTGGATCATCGACAGCCGCGACGAAGACACCGGTGCGCGTCTGGACGATCTGGAAGATCCGTTCAAGCTCTATCGCTGCCACACGATCATGAACTGTGCCCGGACCTGCCCGAAGGGCCTGAATCCGGCGAAAGCGATCGGCGAGATCAAGCAGCTGATGCTGGCGCGTCGCGGCTGATCGGCAGGCGTCTGGTCGATGCGATGCATCGATCGGACGCGCCGAGGATGCGCAACCGTGTGCTCGAGGCCCGTCATTCCGGGTTTTCTGGAATGACGGCTGAGCATGCTCGGCCTGTACGGGATTGAGGGCGGCATGACCTACGACGACGCCACCGAACTCCGTCGCCTGCGCTGGCGCAGCCGGCGTGGCATGCGCGAGCTCGACCGCTTGTTCGAGCGCTGGCTCGACCGCTGCTGGGCGACATCCACCGAAGCCGAGCGCGAGGTTTTCCGACGACTGCTGGACTGCGAGGACGATAGGCTCTGGAAGTGGTTCCTCGGCCATGAGCGTTCCGACGATGCGCAGCTCGACACCCTCGTCCAGTCGATCCGGCAGCTCCCGCCCGGCTGAGCCATTGCCGCTGCGGCTGGCGTGGCGACCTTCGATCCTGCTGCAGACCGCGCTCGCAGCGATCGGCTTCTGTGCGTGCATCGCGCTGTGGCTGTCCGAACTGCCGATGATCGCCACCCTCTGCGCGATGCCGGTGGTCATCGCCGCGAGCCTGCATCGCATCGCCGTCGAGCGACGTGCACCGGTGCGCGCACTCGTGATCGATGCCGCAGGTGCCGCCCACCTCGATGGCGTCGTTCTCGATACGCCGCAACTCGAATGGCGCGGCCCGCTGGCGGTCCTGCGCTGGCGCGACGGGCGCCGCGTGCGTCGCCTGCTGTGGTGGCCCGATACGCTGCCGCCGCCCGCGCGACGTGAACTCCGTCTGGCCGCGTCCGCGCTCGTGACGCGACCGACACCGGATTCGATGGCACCATAGCGGCGCCCCGGGCGGGCGGCGTACCGGCCCGGCGGCCGCGGACGCCGCGGCCCCCATGACCGGACGTCCATGCTCAGACCCATTCCTGCCGCCATCGGCCTGCGTTATCTCAGGGCCAAGCGGCGCAACGGCTTCATCTCCTTCATCTCGCTGGCCTCGATCCTCGGCATCGCCATCGGCGTGACCGTACTGATCACGACGCTCGCGGTGATGAGCGGCTTCCAGAAGGAAATCCGCGACCGCATGCTCGGCATGGTCGCGCACGCGACGATCAGCGCCGACGGCGACACGCTGTCGAACTGGCAACGCGCGGTCGATGTCGCGCGCGAGGATCCCCGCGTCGCCGGCGCCGCGCCCTACGTCGACACGCAGGCCCTGCTGCGCGGCAGTCGCAACGAGCCTGCCGCGGTGCGCGCGATCGTGCCGGAGGACGAAGCGCAGGTGTCCGACCTCACCACGTCGATGGTCATCGGCAAGCTCGAGGATCTGCAGCCGGGCACGTTCAACATCGTGCTCGGGCGCGAACTCGCGCTGTGGCTCGGTGTCGGCGTCGGCGACAGTGTCATCGTGACCACCGACTTCCAGGTCACGCCGATGGGCGCGGTGCCGCAGCTCAAACGCTTCACCGTCAGCGGCATTTTCGAGGCCGGCTACCAGGATTTCGACCGGCGCCTCGCGGTGGTCAATCTCAGCGATGCGCAGCGGCTGTTGCGGATCGGCGACGGCGTGACCGGCGTGCGTCTGAAACTGCACGACATGGATCGCGCGCAGCAGGTCACGCGCGACCTCGTGCACAAGCTCGGCGGCGTGTACCGGGTGAGCGACTGGAGCATCGAGAACGCGAACATGTTCCGCGCACTCAAACTCGAGAAGACGATGATCGGCATCCTGCTGTCGCTGATCATCGTCATGGGCTCGTTCAATCTCGTCGCGTCGCAGGTGAGCCTGGTGACCGACAAACAGGCTGACATCGCGATCCTGCGCACGCTGGGGCTCACGCCCGGCGGGGTCATGCAGGTGTTCATGGTGCAGGGCACGATGATCGGGGTGATCGGCACGATCCTCGGCATCACCGGTGGGCTGCTGCTGACCTTCAATCTCGAACACATCCTCGGCGCGATCGAACGCCTGTTCGGCGTCGTGCTGATGCCCGAGGACGTCTATTACGTGACCGGTCTGCCGATCGATCTGCAGGTCAGCGACGTGGTGATGATCGCCAGCGTCGCGCTGGTGATGGCCTTCCTCGCGACGATCTATCCGGCACTGCGCGCGGCGCGCACGGCACCGGCGGAGGCGCTGCGCTATGAGTGACACGATCACGGCTGCACCCACGACCGCGCCCGATACCGTCGTGCTCGCGGCCGAAGGCCTGGGCAAGACCTACGCCGAAGGCACCTTGGACACGCCCGTGTTCGACGGCCTGGACTTCGCGGTGCGTGCCGGCGAGACCGTCGCGATTCTCGGCGCATCCGGCGCCGGCAAGAGCACGCTGCTGCATCTGCTCGGCGGGCTGGATACGCCGACGGCTGGCGAGGTGTACGTGTCCGGCCAGAAGATGAGCACGCTGTCGAACGCCGCGCGCGGCACGTTGCGCAATCGCTCGCTGGGCTTCGTCTACCAGTTCCATCACCTGCTGCCCGAGTTCACGGCGCTGGAGAACGTCATGCTGCCGGCGCTGCTCAACGGTGCCAGCGATGCCGACGCAACGAAGCGTTCGCGCGATCTGCTGGAGACCGTCGGTCTCGGCCATCGTCTGGCCCACAAGCCGGGCGAGCTGTCGGGCGGCGAGCGTCAACGAGCTGCGGTCGCGCGTGCGCTGGTCAACAAGCCGGCCTGCGTGCTCGGTGACGAGCCGACCGGCAATCTCGACGAGCGTACTGCGGCCACGGTGTTCGAGCTGATGCTCGAACTCAACCGCGCGCAGCACACCAGCCTGGTGCTGGTGACGCATGACCGCCGGCTCGCGCGCAAACTCGACCGGGTCATGGAGCTGCATCAGGGCAAGCTGCGCGAGGTCGCGAAAGACGACGTCTGAGGTTGCTGCGCGCGGCAGCTGCCGCGCCTGCAGGATCTATTCGCTCGGCTTCGCTGCTTCAGTCGGCCGCTGTGTCGCGGCCCGGCGCGACAGCACCGCTTCGCGGTGCGCGATGTACCCGTTCGCACCGAACACGATGCCGGCACCGATCGCGGTCCACATGTCGATGACCTCGCCGAACAGCAGCCAGCCGAACAACACGACGATCGGCAGCTGCACGAAGCTGATCGGCTGCAGCGCGGACACTTCGCCCAGGCGCAGCGCCCGCGTCCACAGCCATTGGCCCAACGTGCCGAGCACGCCGGTCGCGACCAGCCACAGCCACACCGTCGGGCCCGGCCAGACCCACTGGAACAGGGCGGGTATCAGCGAAAACGGCACCCACAGCAGGTAGGTGTAGAACACGATCGTGTCCGGCGGATCCAGCTTCGAAAGCTGCTTCATCTGGATCGCGACCAGCGCCGCGAGCAGCGCGCCGACCACCGGTACCAGCATTGCAGCCGTGAACGCCACGCCCGGTCGCAGGATCACCAGCACGCCGAGAAAACCGGCGGACACCGCCATCCAGCGCCGGATGCGCACGATCTCGCCGAGCCAGATCACCGCGGCGATCGTCGCGAACAGCGGCGCCGCATACGACAGCGAGATCGCCTGCGACAACGGCAGATGGCCGATCGCCCAGAACGCGCACAGCATCGAGCCGAGTCCGACGACGGTGCGGATCACGTAGCGGCCCAGATTGCGCGTGCGCGGCAGGCCGGCGCCGCTGCGCAGGAGGATCGGCAGCAGGGCGAGCAGGCCGAAGAAGTTGCGGAAGAACGCGACTTCCGTGGTCGGGATGGTGGCCGACGCGTAGCGGATCGCGATCGCCATCAGCGCAAACGCCGAGGTGCTGCCGAGCATCAGCAGCGCGGCCTGTCCCTGCACGGTCGCGGGTCGCCAGCGGAGCAGGGCGCTTGCGTTCACCACGTCGCGCCGACGATCTTCGGTTCGGGTTCCAGCACCACGCCGAAGCGCATCTGCACCGAGGCCGCGATGCGTCGGGCCAGGCCCAGCAGTTCGGTGCCCTGCGCGTTGCCGTGATTGACCAGCACCAGCGCATGGCCGGACGCGACGCCGGCATCGCCGTCGCGATGGCCCTTCCAGCCGCAGCGATCGATCAGCCACGCGGCAGAAAGCTTGCGCAGTCCTTCATCGACCGCGAACACCGGAATGCCCGCATGCGCGGCGACCAGTGCGGCGGCTTGTGCGGCCGGCACGATCGGATTCTTGAAGAAGCTGCCTGCGTTGCCGATCACCGCAGGGTCCGGCAGCTTGCTGCGGCGGATGTCGATGACAGCTTCGGCCACGTCGAGCGGACGGGGCGCGGTGATGCCGCGCGCGGCCAGCACATCGCGCAGGCCCGCGTAATCGAGCACCGGTTCGGCGAAGCGGTGCAGCGCGAATTCCACAGCAGTGACGATCCAGCGATCCGGCAGTTGCTTGAAGACGCTGTCGCGATAGCCGAAGCGACAGGCCTCACGATCGAGTCGCACGAAGTTGCGCGTGTCCTGGTCGAAGGCTTCGACCGCGACCACGTGCTCGCCGACCTCGACGCCATACGCGCCGATGTTCTGGATCGGCGCGGCGCCGACCGTGCCCGGAATCAGCGCCAGGTTCTCCATCCCGCCGAGCTCCTGCGCCAGCGTCCACAGCACGAAGCCGTGCCAGTCGGCGCCGGCAGCAGCGCGCACGACGACGCGCTCGCCATCGTCCGAGACCACGCTGCGTCGCGCATCGATGATCGCGAGCGCATCGACGGCGTCGCCCGCGAACAGCAGATTGCTGCCGCCGCCGATGACCAGCGGGCATGCATCGCCGTCGAGCGCGGCGAGCGCCTGCGGCACGGCCGCGGCATCGAGCACTTCGATCAGCCGACGCGCATGCGCGGCCACGCCGAAGGTGTTGCGCGGGCGCAGATCGGCCGGCTGCAGCAGACGGAAGGAATCGGACATCGCTGCGATCAGAGGCTGGGCAGGTTGCCGCGGCTCGGGGCTTCGCGGCGGCGACGGATCGCCTCGACACAGTCACCGATCAGCGCCGGCCCCCGATAGACCAGACCCGAATACACCTGCACCAGCGACGCACCAGCGGCCATCTTTTTGACCGCGTCGGCGCCCGACAGGATGCCGCCCACGCCAATGAGCGGAATCCCGCTGGCGAGGCGCGTGCGCATCATCCGCAGCACGGTGGTCGACTTGTTCATCAGCGGCTCGCCGGACAGCCCGCCGGTCTCGTCGGCGCGGCGGTCGTCCTGCACGCTGATGCGCGAGATCGTGGTGTTGGTTGCAATGACGCCGTCGACCTGCAGATCCGACAGCACCCGGGCCGCGGCCTCGATGTCGTCGTCGCTCAGATCGGGCGCCACCTTGACCAGCAACGGCACGCGCTTGCCGTGCTGCGCGGCCAGGCGCTCCTGCGCGTCGCGCAACGTGCCGATCAGCCGGCGCAGTGCCTGCTCTTCCTGCAGTTCGCGCAGGCCGGCCGTGTTGGGCGAGGAGATGTTGACGGTGATGTAGTCCGCCAGCGGATACACACGCTCGAGGCAGAACAGATAGTCGTCGGCCGCCGATTCGTTCGGCGTGTCCTTGTTCTTGCCGATGTTGATGCCGAGGATGCCGGCGCGTTTTGCGCGGCCCACGTTGGCGACCAGCGCATCGACGCCCTGGTTGTTGAACCCCAGACGGTTGATCAGCGCGCGGTGGCGCGGCAGGCGGAACATGCGCGGCTTCGGATTGCCGTCCTGCGGCTTCGGCGTGATCGTGCCGATCTCGACGAAACCGAAACCCAGCGCGAACAGTGCATCGATGTGATCGCCGTTCTTGTCGAGCCCGGCGGCGAGACCGACCGGATTCGGGAACTGCAGACCGAAGGCTTCGGTGGGCAGCGGCTGCGGCGGTGTCGCGATCAGCGACGACAGGCCCACGCGATGCAGCGTGTCCATTGCCGTCAGCGTGAGCCCGTGCGCGCGCTCGGGATCGAGCCGGAACAGCAGCGGACGGGCGCTCGCGTACATCAGGACGCCGCCGCGATGAAGGCCAGCAGGCCGCCGAAGAACAGGAAGATGAAAAGGAACCCGACGACTGCCATCGCGACCATCAGATAGCCGAGCACCAGGCCCGCGACCGCGAGGCCATCGCCTTCGAGCGCGTCGGGGCGACGGCGGATTTCGCCGCGGGCCAGATGCCCGGTGACGATCGCGACGACGCTGCCGATGACCGGCAGCAGCGACCAGCCGAGCAGGCCGGCAACGAGACTGACGATCGCCATCGCACTGGTCTGGCGGAAGGCGACGGGAGCATTCATGCGTGTGGACCTCGTACCGGATCGGACACAGGCGAAGCCGACGCGCAGTTGCGCGTCGCGGCGGGCATGCAGGCCGGAATTCGCGGCGCCATCGGCGGCGGTCCAGGGAAAGCGGGGGAAGACACGATTATTCAGACACCAGGGCGTCGCGCGCAAGCACGCAGGCGCCGCGGATCGAATCCGCGACGCCCGTGATCGACCTCAGAGGTCGAACTTGATGCCCTGGGCGAGCGGCATGGAGTCGGAATAGTTGATCGTGTTGGTCTGGCGGCGCATATAGGCGCGCCACGCGTCCGAACCCGATTCGCGACCACCGCCGGTTTCCTTTTCGCCACCGAATGCGCCGCCAATTTCCGCGCCGCTGGTGCCGATGTTGACGTTGGCGATGCCGCAATCCGAACCCCAGGCGGCGAGGAACTGCTCGGACGCGCGCAGGTCGGTCGTGAACAGCGACGACGACAGGCCCTGCGGCACGTCGTTCTGCAGATCGATCGCTTCTTCCAGATCGCTGTACTTCATCACGTAGAGGATCGGGGCGAAGGTCTCGGTCTGCACGACCTCGGCATCGTTGGTCAGACCGCTGATCAGCGCCGGCAGCACGAAGTTGCCCTTGCGGTCATCCAGTGCACGGCCGCCGCTCTCGATCGTGCCGCCGCTGGCCTTGGCCTTGGCGACCGCATCGAGATACGCCTGCACGCCGTCACGGCTGTTGAGCGGGCCCATCAGGTTGGCGGCATCGGTCGGATCACCGATCTTCTTCTCGACCTGGCCATAGGCAGTCTTGAGCTTGGCCAGCACGTCGTCGTAAATGGACTCGTGCACGAACAGGCGGCGCGTCGTCGTGCAGCGCTGGCCGGCGGTGCCGACGGCGCCGAATACGATCGCGGGGATCGCCAGCTTCAGGTCGGCGGTCGGGTCGACGATGATCGCGTTGTTGCCGCCCAGTTCCAGCAGCGAGCGACCCATGCGCTTGGCGACGCGCTCACCGACCTGGCGGCCGATCTTGGTCGAGCCGGTGAAGCTGACCAGCGCGATGCGCTTGTCGTCGACGAAGCCCTGCGCAAGATCGCTGCCGGCATCGTTGAACAGGAAGAAGATGTCCGGGAAGCCGGCCTTGTTCAGCGCCTCGTTGCAGATCTTCATCGACGCGATGGCGGAGAGCGGCGTCTTCGGCGACGGCTTCCAGATCGAGATGTTGCCGCAGACCGCGGCGACCAGCGCATTCCAGGCCCACACCGCGACCGGGAAATTGAACGCGCTGATGATGCCGACCACGCCCATCGGGTGCCACTGCTCGTACATGCGGTGGCCCGGACGCTCGGAGTGCATCGTCAGGCCGTAGAGCTGGCGCGACAGGCCGACGGCGAATTCGCCGATGTCGATCATTTCCTGCACTTCGCCGTCGCCTTCCGGCTTCGACTTGCCCATTTCCAGCGCGACCAGCGAACCCAGCGCATCCTTGTGCGTGCGCAGCGCGTCGGCGCACAGGCGCACGGCTTCGCCGCGGCGCGGGGCGGGCGTCTTGCGCCAGATCTTGAACGCCGCCTGGGCGCGCTCGACGATCAGGTCGTAATCGGCCTGCGAAGAGGCCTGCACGCGGGCGAGGACTTCGCCATCGGTCGGGTTGACGGGTTCGATGACGCCGGCATCGCGGGTCTTCGACCACTCGCCGTTGCCCAGATAGGTGCCCGATTCGGTGCCGGACAGGCCGAGCGCGGTGAGGACGGAATGGGTCATGGACAGAACTCCTTGTGAGCGGACGCCGCCGATGTGGCCATCGACGGACGTACGGTGGGAAGCGGCGCGACGCGGCGCAGGGCCGGCGGGGGAAGTCGCGATTGGTGACCCCGGCCCGATTCGAACGGGCGACCTTCCCCTTAGGAGGGGGACGCTCTATCCAGCTGAGCTACGGGGCCGTGAAGCCGCACAGGATACCGGACTGCCGCAGCCCCACGAAACCGTCGGGCCGGAGGCGGGCGTAGCAGGGCCGGCTCAGGAGGCGTCCGGAGACAGTTCCACGCAGTCCCGGCCGTTGGCCTTGGCGGTGTAGAGCGCTCGGTCGGCGAGGGCAAGTGCCGCGTCGACGGGATCGGTGGCGTCCGGCGCGACCACATGCACACCGATGCTCGCGGTGACCCGGATCTCGATGTCGCTGCTGGGGCAGGACTCCGCGCCGAGCGCCTGTCGGATCTCCTCGGCAATGCGCCACGCCGCGTCGAGGTCGCGGTCCGGGATCGCGGCGATGAATTCCTCGCCGCCGAACCGGGCAAGCAGGGCATCGTGCGGACGCAGGATGCGCCCGATGCGTCGCGCCGCCCAGCGCAGGCAGTCGTCGCCGGCCAGATGGCCGTGGCGGTCGTTGATCGATTTGAAGTGGTCGAGATCGATCATCAGCACGGCCAGCGGCTTGCCACCGTCGCTGGCCTGCTGCGCCAGCTCGCGCAACGCCTCGTGGAACCAGGTGCGGTTGTAGAGCCCGGTGAGGCCGTCGCGCCGGCTGGAGTCGCGCAGCCTGGCATGTGCCTCTTCCAGCTGCAGCAGGGCGCTGCGGACTTCCTGCGTACGCTGGGCCACCTTGCGTTCGAGCTTCTGGTTGGCGTCGGCGCTGATGCGCTGGTTCTCGTTGCGCAGTGCCGCGTAGCGATGCCCCAGCGCGATCGACAGCAGCAGCATCTCCAGCGCCGATCCGATCTGCACCCCGTACTCGGTCGCGAAATTCTTGGGCAGCAGGCCGAACGCGAGCAGCGTGAACACCGCGGTACCGAGCAGGAACATCGACCAGGCCAGCAGCAGCAGCCAGGCCGGTGCGTAGCCGCGACGCAACACGACGACCGTCGCGACGACGATGCCGAGCACGCCCAGCAGCACCGCACGCGACGCCACCGGTGTGGAGATGCGCAGCGGCAGCCAGATCGAGGCGATGCCGAACAGTACGAAGAACGCCATCAGCGCGAGCAGCAGCAGGTTGCCGCGTGGCCAGCGTCGCGGCAGTTCGAGGAAGGTGCGCGAGAACTGCAGCATCGCGATCAGGGCCAGACAGATCGAGATCGGCACCATGTGGTCGGCCATCCACGAAGAGCCGGGCCAGAGGTATTCGAAGCCCAGGCCGTTGAGCGTGAACAGCACCAGGCCGAACGCGGAGATGTGGCACAGATACCAGAAGTAGCTGGCATCACGCAGCGAGAGCCACAGCACCAGGTTGTAGAAGAACAGGGCCAGCAGGATGCCGTAGTAGAGGCCGATCGCCAGCTGCGCGTCACGCGAGACTTCCGTGAATGCCCTGGGCGTATAGAGCTTCAACGGCACCTGCATCGAACTCTGGCTGCGCACGCGCACCAGCAGGTCGACCGGCTCGTCCAGCGGGAGTTCGAGACTGAAGTTCGGGTGCCTGTACCGCACGCTGCGCGACGCGAACGGGCGGTGGTCACCGCCTGCGACGTGGATGCGGCGTCCGTCGGCGTAGCGCACGTAGACGTCGATCTCGTCGCTGAGCGGATATTCCTGGACCAGCATCCAGCGTGTCTCGCCGGGATGCTGGTTGACCACGCGCGCGTGGAACCAGAACGTGTCGCGTTGGAAGCCGAACGCGTCGTTGCCGCCGGGCAGGGGCGCCATGTCGCCGACGTCCACGTGCTGCCAGACATCGGGACGGTCCTGCCTGTCGTCAGGGCTCCGGTGATACCGCAGGTGGGGGGCCAGCGCCACGCTGTCGGTCCCCGCAGCGAGGATCACATCCGCGCGCGCGTCCACGAACGCGCAGCACAGGCAGGCCAGCAGCAGCCAGCGCCACCATCCCGACGTCGCCCCGCCCATCCACGTCATGTGTCCGCCCCGGAGTCCTGCATCCCTGCACTGTCCATGTCCATCTCCATGGACACCCCAACGGCAGAAGCGTAGACCAGCGGCCGGCCGAAAGCATCCAGCGGCATAATCAGGCAGATTCCCCTGCAACACAGGTGCCGCCGATGTCGCCCATTCACCGTCGTCCGTTCCTGCCGGTCGCGTTCGTATCGCTGCTCCTGTCGACAGGCGTCGCGTTCGCATGCGATGCGGGTCGCGTGGTCGGCACGCAGGCCGATGGCGCCAGCGCAGGCATTGCGGGCGTGCGTGTGTCGGATGGCCGCCGCATCGTCGAAACCGGTGCGGACGGGCGGTTCGAGGGCCTCTCCGGTCGCGACGCGCCGGTGTTCGTGATCAAGCCTGCGGGCTGGACGCCGCCGCGCGAGGGCGCGAATCCCGCGTTCTGGCGCGCGGCCGGCAGCCATGGTGATGCCTGCACGTTCGCACTGCAGGCAGGTGAAGCGGCGGGCACGCTCGATGTCGCGGTATTCGCCGATCCGCAGACCGGCACCGCGGACGAGGTGGGTTACTACGACCGCGCCGTGGTCGAGGCCGCGCGCGCCGTCGGCCCGTTCGGGCTCGGCCTGATGCTCGGCGATGTCACCAATGACGATCCCGCGCTGTATCCGCTGATCGATCGCGCGACCGCGCGTCTCGACACGCCGTGGCTGCACGCGCCGGGCAATCACGATCTGGATTTCGATGCGACGGACGATGCGGGTTCGACAGCCTCGTTCCGCGCCGCCTACGGCCCGGAGACCTACGCCTGGGAAACGCCGCAGGCGAACGTGCTCGTGCTCGACAACGTGATCTACCAGCCGGGCGCACGTCCGGCCTACGTCGGCGGTCTGCGGGAGGACCAGTTCGCATTCGTCGAGGCGTATCTCGCCGCGGCGCCGGTCGATCGCCTGCTGGTCGTGGCCGCGCATGTGCCCTGGTTCAACACCGCTGCCGCCGGCGCGCCGGAGACGATGCGCAGCGCCGATCGCGCTCGGCTGTTTGCCGCCCTGCAGCGACACCCGCGCGTGCTGCTGCTCACCGGCCATCGCCACACCCAGCAACATGTGTGGCACGACGCGACAACCGGCTGGCACGGCGGGACGCCGCTGCACGAATACAACGTCGGCGCGGTCAGCGGCGCGTTCTGGAGTGGCGCGCCGGATTCCGACGGCATTCCCGACGCGACCATGGCCGACGGCACGCCGAACGGCTTCGCGACACTGCACATCGAAGCCGATGGCGCCTATCGCCTCGTCTGGCATCCGGCGCGCACATCCGACGATCCGGCGACCACACAGGCCATGGCGTTGCACGCGCCGCGTGTGCTGCGGCAGGGCGCGTATCCGGCTTGGGGCGTCTACGCCAACGTCTACATGGGTCAGGCCGACACGCGCGTCGAGTTCCGCGTCGGCGATGGCGCGTGGGCGCCGATGCGTCGCGTCGAGCGCGCCGATCCGCGCCTGCTGCTGGAGAACGCACGCGACGATCTCGCCGAGGCGCTGCGCGGCCTGGACCGTTCGCCGGAAGCGACACCGTCGATGCATCTGTGGCGTGGCGCGCTGCCGACCGATCGCGAGGTCGGCGAACACAATGTCGAAGTGCGCGTGTTCGACGCCTGGCAGGGCGAACAGCGTGCGCGCACCACGTATCGCCTCGACCGTTTCGAAAGTGCTGGTTCCGGGTCATGAGTTCGCCGCAGCCCGACGGCCTGCCGGTCCAGGCATTCGCCGACGAGGCAGCATGGGAAGCGTGGCTGCTCGCGCATGCGGATGCCACGGGGGTGTGGTTGAAGATCGCCAAGCAGGGCAATGCGATGCCGTCGGTGACCTATGCGCAGGCGCTTGATGTCGCGCTGTGCCATGGCTGGATCGACGGCCAGAAACGCGGCTTCGATGACGCGTGGTTCCTGCAGCGCTTCACGCCGCGACGCGCGCGCAGTCTCTGGTCTGAGCGCAACGTCGCGCATGTCGGACGTCTGCACGCGGCCGGGCGCATCGGCCCGGCCGGGCAACGCGAAATCGACGCGGCGAAGGCGGATGGTCGCTGGGACGCCGCCTATGCCGGCGCAGCCTCGATGGCGGCACCGGACGAACTGCAGGCCGCACTCGCGGCGACGCCCGGCGCGCAGGCCGCATTCGACACGCTCGACCGGACCAACCGCTATGCGGTGTGCTTCCGGGTCGCGACGTTGAAGACCGCGGCTGGACGCGCGCGCCGGGCGCAGGCACTGGCGGACATGCTCGCGCGGGGCGAGCGTCTGCACGGCTGACCCGTTGGGTCGCAGGCAACAAAAGATCGCCGGCGCGATTTTTGACGTCGCAGCGCGACGGCTCGGCGGGCGGCTGCCATGGATGGCAGCCACAAAAAACCCGCACGTGGCGGGTTCTTCGAAGATGACCGGCTGGCGCGCGAAGGCTGGCGGGCGGGTCGTGCGCGTCGCTTGCTGGCGATGGCTGGCGTGCGGCGCGGTGCGATTCTATCGAGGCACCGCAGGGCCATGACGAAACGAGAATCACTCTCGGAAGGGCGGTTCTTTGCGGATCGATTCGGACGTCAGAGCGCGCTTGCCCGTGATGGTGCGGCTGGGACAGTCCCATTGCGCGTCAGCGCATTCCTAACGACAGAAACTGCGCTTGAAGCCGGCGCTGCGTGGCTCTGGGACTTTCGCTCACGGCGCGATCGGGTACGGATACACCGCAGGCGGCGGCTCTGCAGGCAGCGTGGCCTGCCAGCGCGACAACGTTTCGCCAATGCGCGCGCCAGCGGCGATCTGCGGACCGGAGCGTTCGTAGCCGAGCTTGCGTTCGCGCTGCTTGATCGCGCGTGCTGCCGAGCGGTAGGCGTTCGCGAAATCGCGATCCGCATTGAGTCCGTCAAGCAGCCAGGCGTGGCCGAAGAACGTGATCGTCGATTCGCTGCCGCAACCGAACGACGGCCGATCGGGACGCGCCGCGGTCAGCACCAGCGTGTCGGGATCCTTGAGCGCGGGCACGAAGCCACCCGAGTAACAGGCCGAGATCACGACCACGCGATTCACGATGCCGGAGGCGTCGAGCGCCGCGCGCAATGCGTCGGGCGTGATCGTGTCCTCGCTGCCGTCGGGCAGTGCCAGGCCGAGCGCGTGATCGGGAGAGCCGTGCATCGTCAGATACAGCAGCAGCACGTCGCGCTCGCGGTCCATGTGTGCACCGAGCGCGGCCAACGCATGCTGCAGGTTCGACCCGGTCGCGAGCGGGGTGCCTGCGCCTTTCAGACTGTCGATGTGGTTGACCAGCGCGAGTGCACGCGTGCCTGCGCCGAGACGCGGCGCCACCCGTTCGGTGAGAAAACGCACTTCGTTGCGGAACACGTCCTCACTGGCGTCGCCGGCCACGCCCACGACGTACAGCGCCGGGGCATCGCCTGTGCCTGCGGGCATCGCCGAAACCGCAGCATCGATCAGCGCGTGGTCACGCGTCGCGAGCGGTTCGGTCGCCTGCAGCGGCGCGCAGACGAGCAGGCACAGCAGCGCTGTCGCCTGCATCCAGTGTTGAAGCATGGGCCGACCGGACGCCGGCCGCATGTCAGCGGATCGCGTCGATCTGGTCGAACGCGGTCACGCGCGTGTGACCGTTCGCGGCGGTCGCGTCGCGCGGCTGCGGGTAATCGTCGAGCCGGTCGATCAACACGGTGCGCATGCCGGCGTCGCGCGCGGCGTCGAGTTCCTCGACCACGTCCGACAGGAACAGGATTTCCGCCGGCGCCGCATCGAGCGCATCGGCGATGCGCGCATAGCTCTCCGCCTCGCGCTTGCCACCGACCTCGGTATCGAACCAGTTCGATACAAGTCCGGTGAGATCGCCCGCGTCGCTGTGGCCGAAGAACAGTTTCTGCGCCGGCACCGAGCCCGACGAGTACACCGCCAGCGTTTCGCCATCCGCATGCCAGCGGCGCAGCGCGTCGGCGGCGTCGGGATAGATGTGCGCGGTGAAGTCGGCGTCCTGGTAACCGGCCGACCAGATCATGCCCTGCAGCGCCTTGAGCGCGGTGTGCTTGCGGTCGGCGTCGATCCAGCCCTGCAGCGTCTCGACGATCACCTTGTCGTCGCAGATCGCACCGTGTTCGGTCGCGACCACGTCGAGCCAGCGGCGCACTTCCGGATCGTCGCGATGCGCGGCGACGAAGCCGGGCAGGGCGCGGCGCGCATAGGGAAACAGCACGTCCTTGACGAACGAGATGCTGCTGGTGGTGCCTTCGATGTCGGTCAGGATCATCCGCGCGTCAGCCGGTGGTCGTGGGGCGTCAGAGTGTAAGGGCGAACTCGCGTCCCGACGACGCCCGGGTCAGGCGCGCAGACACACGTCTCAGCGCGAACCCGGCTCGTAACGCGGAAACTTCTGCGCGATATCCGAGCCGGTGAAGTGACCGATCCAGCCGTCGGGCTGCTCGAAGAAGCGGATCGCGACGAAGCGCGGCTCGCTGCCCATGTCGAACCAGTGGGTCACGCCGTCGGGCACGCCGATCAGGTCGTCCTTGACGCATTCGATTTCGTAGACCTTGCCCTCGACGTGCAGCGTGAACAGGCCCGAGCCGTCGACGAAGAAGCGCACTTCGTCTTCCTTGTGGAAGTGTTCGTCGAGGAACTTGGCGCGCAGTTCTTCGCGCTTCGGGTTGTCGGGCGCGATGCTGATCACGTCGACGGACTTGAAGCCGCGCTCGGCGCTGATGCGGTCGATGTCGGCCTTGTAGGCGGCGATGACCTCGTCCTGCGAGGCGCCGGCACCCACCGGCTGGGCGGCCTGCCAGCGTTCGAAGGTGACGCCGATCGTCTGCAGTTCGCGGGCGATCGCGTCGCCGTCGCGGCTGTCGAACAGCGGCGTGTCGGGGGCGGTGGCATCGAAAATGCGGAGGCGGCTCATGGCGGTCTGGCTCGGCGCGTGGCGGGCCGTCCAGCCTAGCAAAGCCGCATGTCCGCAACGTTGACCGCGGCGGAACGCCGTCGTTCCACCGCTGGTGACGCCGGAGGCGTCAGTGCGTCGCGCGCAGACGGCGCAGTTCGAGTTCGCAATGCAGCAGGAACTCGAAGGCTTCCAGATGGCGGCGCGCTTCGGCCATGTCGCGGCCCCAGGCGTAGAGGCCGTGACCGTCGATCAGATAGCCCCACATCGGGCCGGCGTCGAGCAGCGATTCGACCTGCGCCGACAGCACCTGCATGTCCTGGCTGTTGGGCAGCACGGGCACGTCGACCGCCATCTCGTGCGTGCTGTTGCCGGCAAACGCCTTCAGCAGTTCGTAGCCTTCCAGACGCACATGGCCCTCGTCGGCGAACAGGCGCGAGGCGATGGTCTGGGTCGGCGAATGCGTGTGCAGGATGCAGCCGATCTCCGGGAACCGGCGATACAGCTGGGTGTGCAGCAGGGTTTCGGCAGACGGGCGGTGGTCGCTGCCGACCGCGAGACCATCGAAGTCGACGACCATGATGTCGCCTTCCTTCAGCTTGCCCTTGTCGCGGCCGGAGACCGTGATCGCCGCGTGGCGATCATCGAGGCGGCGCGAGAAGTTGCTGCTGGTGGCGGGCGTCCAGCCGGACTGGGCGAGTTCGCGGATGTTGACGATCAGCTCGCCGGCGAGCTCGCGCAGGCGGTGGATGTCGTAGGGCGTGGGCGTGTCGGACATGCCGCGGATTCTAACGCGCCGTCGTTGCGTCAGCGTGTCGAGCCCCAGCGCGGCGGTTCGCCTTTCAGTGCGCACACCGCGATCAGCAGCGCCGTCGCCACGAGCACACAGATGCCGAACGCTATCGAGTGTGTCGAAGGCGGCAGCCGCCATGCGCTGACCGCGATCGCGCCCAGATACACCGCCAGCACCACCCAGCCCTGCCAGCGCCGCGGCAGGCCCCAGCCGTAACCGAGCGTCTTCGCCGGAAACCAGTAGTCGTCGCGCCGGTCACTCATGGCGCGGGCGGTGCGTCGCGGCGACGCGAGGAGAAGCCGCGATACGCGGCCCAGGCCAGCAGCGCGATGATTGCCGCGCCCATCAGCGTGTCGATCGGCGTCGACCACACGAGCAGGCCGCAGGCGATCAGCGCGCCCATGCCGAGCAGGCGTTCGCGTCGCCCGGCCGGGTGCTGGCGGTTGCCGAGCATCAGGCTCAGACCGGCAGCGGCGTAGGCCATGACCACGAGGGTCACCGCCATGTTGATGATGGTTTCGAACTGGCTGCCGACGGTATCGGTCACGGTGATGAACGCGATCAGCGTCATAGACGACACGACGATCAGCAGGCCGGGACCGGCCGCGCCGTTCTTCAGCAGGCGTCCGAAGATCGCCGGCAGGAACCCACGCTGCGCAGCGCGCGCGCCGGACTCGCCGGTGACCAGCATCCAGCCACCGAGTGTTCCGGTGGCTTTCAGCGCAGCGGCCGCAGCGATCACCGGGATCGCCCAGACGCCGAACATCTGCCCGGCAACGAGCGCAAACGGCGCGCTGGAAGCCGCCAGTTCGTCGACCGGCACAATGCCCATCATCAGCACCGACGAGACCATGTAGACCACGCCTGCGAGCAGGATGCCGCCGAGTGTCGCGATCGGCACGTTGCGCTCGGGATTGCGCACCACGCCGGCGACCATCGCGCCGGTCTCCAGTCCGATGAAGGCCCAGAACACCGTCGCCAGCGAACCGATCGCCACCGCCGCATCGGACTGGCCGCTGACGTTCCAGCCGGCGCGATAGATGTCGGGATCGAAGTAGGCCCAGCCGGCGATCAGGATCGCGGCGACCGGCAGCAGGCCGAACACCACGCAGAACGACTGGAAGCGCGCGATGTTGCGCGGGCCGAGCAGGTTCAACGCGAACATCGCCCAGATCAGCAGCACCTGTCCCGCTACCTGCACACCGGGCGTCTCGCTGACCGGCAGCAGGATCACCAGGTAGCCGACGGCGGCGACCGCGATCGCGTTGTTGCCGATCCACGACGACAGCCAGTACAGCGTGGTCGCCAGGAAGCCCATGTCGCGGCCGAGGGTGGGACGGATGTAGTCGTCGGGCGAGTTGAGATCCGGGTACTGGCGCGCGAGCCGCGCGAATGCACCACCGAGCGCGACCGCCAGCAGTGTGCCGATCAGCCACGAGAACACCGTCACCGCGCCCGAGCGCGCGAGCGTGGCCGGCAGCAGGAAGAAACCGGAACCGATCATGTTGTTGGCGACCATGAAGGTCGCCAGCACCGGGCCGATCTTCTTGGCCGTGGAAGTCGTGGACATCGTGCGATCCGCGTGGAGGGCGGCGCGAACGGCCGCAGGTCTGGAGGCTCTATGGACACACGGCCCGCGGAAGGCGGGCCGTGCGGTTGGTTCGGATCAGCGCGGCGGCAGTTGCTGCCGCAGCTTGCTGTGCTTGTAGCCGTAGAGGAAATAGATGGTGAAACCGATGACCGTCCACACCAGCAGCACGATCCAGTTCAGCAGCGGCATCGTCGCGACCAGACCGAGACAGGCCAGCACGCCGAGGGTGCCGACGAGGAACACGGCCGGCACGCGGAAGGGGCGGTGCAGGTTCGGCTGCGTGCGACGCAGCACCATCACGCCCAGACACACCGTGGCGAACGCGACCAAGGTGCCCATCGACACCACGTCGCCGAGCAGCTGGATCGGCAGGAACGCCGCCATGATCGCCGCGACGAACGCGACCAGCACGGTGCCCTTGTGGGGCGTGCGGTAACGCTTGTGGATCGCGCCGAAGAAGCGCGGCAGCAGGCCGTCCTGCGCCATCGAGAAGAAGATGCGCGGCTGGCCCATCAGCATCACCAGGATCACCGTCGTCAGGCCGGCGATCGCGCCGATTTCGACCAGTGTCTTGAGCCACAACAGGCTCGGGTACGCCTCGAGCGCGGTCGCGACCGGCTTGGCCGTGCCCAGCGTGGTGTAGGGGACCATGCCCGTCAGCACTGCGGACACCGCGATATAGATCAGGGTGCACAGGAACAGCGAACCGAGGATGCCGATCGGCATGTCGCGCTGCGGGTTCTTGACCTCCTGCGCTGCGGTCGACACCGCGTCGAAGCCGATGTAGGCGAAGAACACGATCGACGCACCGCGCAGCACGCCTTCCCAGCCGAAGCGGTCGCCGCCCTGGTTTTCCGGGATGAAGGGGAGCCAGTTTTCGGCGTTCACGTACTGCGCGCCGAAGGCCAGCAGCAGCAGGATCACCAGGACCTTGATCGACACGATGATCGCGTTCGCGGTCGCCGACTGAGTGATGCCCACATAGCAGAGAACGCCGACCGCGCCGATGATCAGCACCGCAGGCAGATTGAACAGCGCCCCGGTGGTGACGAACTTGCCGAACTCGCACAGACCAGCCTGCGCCGCCTCGTGCGTACAGAAATTGATCGGCGCCTGCGTCAGTGCCGCAGGCAGATGCACGCCGAGACTGTCGAGGAAACTGACCGTGTACCCCGACCAGCCCACCGCAACGGTCGAGGCCGCGAACAGGTATTCGAGCACCAGACTCCAGCCGACGAACCAGGCCAGGGCCTCGCCGAGCGTCGCGTAGGTGTAGCTATAGGCGCTGCCCGAGGCCGGGATCATCGCCGCGAACTCGGCGTAGCACAGGCCGGCCATCGCGCAGGCGAAGCCGGCGATGACGAAGCTGAGCATGATCGCCGGACCGGCGTGGTTGGCCGCCGCGGTACCGGTGATGACGAAGATGCCGGCACCGATGACCGCACCCAGACCCAGCATCACCAGATGCTTGGCGGTCAGCGTGCGCTTGAAGCCGACTTCGCCGCCGAGGCTGCCCTCGACCGGCTCGCCCGCATCCACATGCGGTTGCGCCGCGATCGGCTTGGTAATCATCAGGTTCTTGAACATCGGTGTCCCCGGTTGGTCGTTCGGTGCGGTCCGTGATGGCTGACGGACGTGCCGTCGAGTCCCCCGCGGCCACGCGGCAATCGCCGTACCATGCCAAACGCTGCGTTCCGGCACAAGCAACACAGCCGCAGCTTGTGCGCACGCACGGGAACGCCGATGCTGCCGCTCCCGTCACGCCGCGCTGCAGCAAATCCGCCCATGTCGAACCCGTCCACGCCTGTTTCCGAACGCATTGCGCTCCTGCCTGTCGCGGTGCAGGCGCTGGCGCACGAGCTCGCCCGGTTCGGTGTGCTGCAGCCTGCGCAACAGGTGCTGGCCAACGCATTCATCGAGCTGCTCGGCGATGCAGAGGATCCGTTCGAGCGAGCACGACTGGCCGGGCATTTCACCGCGTCAGCGCTGGTCGTGAGCAGTGACGGTGCGCGAACGCTGCTGACGCATCACCGCAAGCTCGGCATGTGGCTGCAGCCGGGCGGCCACGCCGACGGCGACCGAGATCTCGCGCGTGTCGCCCTGTGCGAAACCGAAGAGGAAACCGGTCTTGTCGGCGTGACCGTGCAGCCGGGGATCTTCGATCTCGACCGGCACTGGATTCCCGAGCACAAAAGCGTTCCCGGGCATTGGCATTACGACGTGCGCTACGTCGTGCGCGCGGGCGCGGACGAGACGTTCGCCGTCAGCGAGGAATCGCACGCGCTGGCCTGGGTGCCGCTGCGCGATGTTGTGGACGGCGAAGCCTATGACGCCTCGCTGCGCCGCATGGCACGTCGCTGCCTGGACGTGCCGGCCGTCTGACTGCCGCCGGAGTTGCGTCTGTCGGGGCCGTGAGCGCAGCGACATCCGTCGCCACGCTCGGCTGACGACTCAGTACAGCACACGCGTCCGCATCGTCCCGTCGATCTTCTGCAGCTCGCTGCGCAGATGCGCGGCCTGTTCTTCGGTTGCGGCGACATCGATGACCACGTAACCCACGTTCGCATTCGTGCGCAGGTACTGGCCGTCGATGTTGATCGCTTCGCGCGAGAACACTTCGTTGATCTTCGACAGCACGCCGGGCACGTTGCGGTGCAGGTGCAGCAGGCGATGGCTGCCGATGTGCTCGGGCAGGGTGACTTCGGGGAAGTTGACCGCCGACAGCGTGCTGCCGTTGTCGCTGTAGCGCACGAGTTTCGCCGCGACCTCGATGCCGATGTTGTCCTGCGCTTCCAGCGTGCTGCCGCCGACATGCGGGGTCAGCAGCACGTTGTCGTGGCCGAGCAGCGGCGATTCGAACGCGTCGTCGTTGCCCTTGGGCTCGACCGGGAACACGTCGATCGCCGCGCCGCCGACCTGGCCGCTGCGCAATGCGGCATCGAGCGCGTCGATGTCGACCACGGTGCCGCGCGAGGCGTTGATCAGATGCGCGCCGGGCTTCATCGCGTTGATTTCGGCCGCGCCGAACATCAGCTTCGTCGACGGCGTTTCCGGCACGTGCAGGGTGACCACGTCGCTGCGCGCGAGCAGGTCTTCCAGACTCGTCGCGCTGCGCGCATTGCCCAGCGACAGCTTGGTTTCGATGTCGTGGAAGAGCACCTGCATGCCCAGCGATTCGGCCAGCACGCCGACCTGGGTGCCGATGTGGCCGTAGCCGACGATGCCCAGCGTCTTGCCGCGCGCTTCGTGGCTGCCGAGCGCGGACTTGCTCCAGCCGCCGCGATGGCACTCCGCGTTCTTCTGCGGAATTCCGCGCAGCAGCATGATCGCCTCGGCGACGACGAGCTCGGCGACTGAGCGCGTATTGGAGTAGGGCGCGTTGAAGACCGGAATGCCGGCCAGTTCCGCCGCGTCCACGTCGACCTGGTTGGTGCCGATGCAGAAGCAGCCGATCGCCATCAGCCGGCGCGCATCGGCCAGCACTTCGGCGCTCAGATGCGTGCGCGAACGGATGCCCACGATGTGCGCGTCGGCGATCTTCGCCCGCAGCTCGTCTTCCGGCAGCGATTTGGGATAGATCTCGACCTGCGAGTAGCCGGCGGCGTGGAAGGTATCGACAGCGCTCTGGCTGACGCCTTCGAGCAGCAGGACGCGGATGTCCTGCCGGGGAAACGAGGTCTTCATCGGGTTGGATTCGCGCGTGGGGGACAGCGCGGGCCATGGTGCCAGAATCGCGCCGGGCGTGTTGCGCCGCACCGCTGGACGCGTCCCGGGTGCGCTGGCACGCTGGCGTCCCGTTCGACCGGCGCCCGACGATGTCCGATTCCCGCGTTTCCAGTCTCCAGGCCGCTGTGCCGACCCTGCGGCTGCTGACCGAGCCTGCGGATCTCGCGCATTACGGCGTCGACTGGACCCGCCGCTGGACGCCGGCGCCGCTGGCGATCGCGCTGCCGGCCGATGTCGAAGAGGTGCAGGCGACGATGCGCTGGGCGCACGCGCAAGGCGTGGCCGTGGTGCCATCGGGCGGCCGCACCGGTCTGTCAGGTGGCGCGGTCGCGGCGAACGGCGAACTCGTGCTGAGCCTGCAGCGCATGAATAAGGTGCTCGGCTTCGAGCCGGCCGATCGTCTGCTCACCGTCGAGGCCGGCATCGCGCTGGAAGCCGTGCACGAAGCGGCCCGTTCGCATGATCTCCAATACCCGGTGGATTTTGCCGCACGCGGTTCGTGTTCGATCGGCGGCAACATCGCGACGAATGCCGGTGGCATCCGCGTGGTGCGCTACGGCAACACGCGCGAGTGGGTGGCCGGGGTCAAGCTGGTGACCGCGACCGGCGAGCTGCTCGATCTCAATCGCGGCCTGGTCAAGAACTCCAGCGGCTACGACCTGCGGCATCTGGTCGTTGCATCGGAAGGCACGCTCGGCATCATCGTCGAGGCGACGCTGCGGCTGGCCGCGCCGCCGCCGGAGACGCGGGTGATGCTGCTGGCGCTGCCGTCGTTCGAAGTATTGATGGAGGTTTTCCAGGCGTTGCGCGCGCGCCTGCCGCTGGAAGCCTTCGAGTTCTTCACCGATCGCGCGCTGCACCACGTCGTCGCCCACGGCGCGCAGCCGCCGTTCGAGGCCGTGTATCCGTATTACGTCGTGGCCGAGTTCGCCTGCGAAGGCGAAGCCGGCGAGGTGCAGGTGCTCTCGGCGTTCGAGTACTGCATGGAGCAGGGCTGGGTCGAGGACGGCGTGATCAGCCACGGCGACACCCAGGCCGCGGCGCTGTGGCGCCTGCGCGAGGGGATCACCGAAAGTCTCGCGCCGCACGTGCCGTACAAGAACGACGTGTCGGTGCGGATCTCGGCGATGCCGGCCTTCCTCGCCCGCACGCAGGCCCTGCTGACCGCCGAGTACCCGCAGTTCGACGTGGTCTGGTTCGGCCACATCGGCGACGGCAACCTGCACATCAACGTGCTCAAGCCGGCCGACATGGCGAACGCCGATTTCGTCGTCGAGTGCGAACGCGTGACCAAGCTGCTGGCGGCGACGCTGGCCGAGCACGGCGGCAGTATTTCGGCCGAACACGGCATCGGCCTGGTCAAGAAGCCGTATCTGGGTTCGACGCGCAGCCCGGCGGAGATCGCGGTGATGCGCGGCATCCGCCATGCGCTGGATCCGGCCGGCATCCTCAATCCCGGCAAGCTGTTCGATTGAGTCCGGTTCAGCCCGCTACAACACGCCGACGCTAGAGTGTCGGCTGCCGTTCCCGCCCGGAGAGTCCCCGCATGATGGTCCGTACCGCACTCGTTCTTCTGCTGACCGGTCTGTCCGCGTCGGCGTTCGCCGGCAGTTTCGCCGGCACCAGCGCGGGCGCCTCGTCCGGTGGGTCGTCGGCGTCGTCGGGCAGCACGTCCGGCGACGACAAGGTGGTGCTGCAGGCGCGCGAAGACGCTGCCGGCTTCGTCGCCAGTGAGGGCCGCATCCGCGGCGCACGACTGGAAGCGGCATTGCGTCATCTGCGCGAGACGCAGAGCGCCGCGCGCGACGCGTCCGATCTCGCACTCGCCCAGGCGATCCTGGCGCGTTGATCCGGCAGGCGCGCTTGTATCTGCGCGCCGCCCTGTCCGTTGTCGCGTTTCTGCTGGCGCCGGTCGCGTCGGCGGCCGGCTGGTCGGTTGCACAACAGGCAGCCGGTGCGCCGCTGACGGCCGCCGAGTCGGCGCGTGCCGACGCCGCGATCTCCGACGCACAGGCGCGATTGCCACCGAACTGGCGTGATGCGCCGGGACTCGATGTTGTCATCGACTGGCGCGAGGACCTGCCTGACGACGTACACGGTCGCACCTTCGGCGCCCATCTGCGTCTGCAACGTACGCTGTTGACCGATGACGCGGCAGCGCGGCCCCTGCAGGCTGCATTGCTGCACGAATTCGCCCATCGCTACGACCGCTCGACCCATGGCGGCCTGTCGCGCGATCCACGATTGCTTGATCTCGCAGGCTGGCCCCAGCGCCCACTGCGCTTCGGCTTGCGCGTGCGCGACAACGCGATGCGCGATCGCAGTCCCGATGTTTACGAGCTCGTATCGCCGGCCGAGTTTGTCGCGGTCAATCTCGAACACTTTCTGCTCGACGCCGAATACGCCTGTCGGCGCCCCGCGCTGCACGCCTACTTCGCCACGCAATTCGACTGGGCGCCGCCACAGGCTGCTTGCGCGGCGGATCTGCCGTTCGTCGAAGCCGAGCCGGGTGCCGACGTCGCGCCGTTGCTCGCGCTGGATCCGGCGCGCGTCTACGCCGTCGAATACCTGCTCGCTGAGGGCAACGCGCGACCGATGAGCCGCTGGGGCCACAGCATGCTGCGGCTGGTGATTTGCGCGCCCGGCCGCGCGCCGGGGCCTGACTGCCGCCTCGATCTCGCGCATCACCGCGTGCTGTCGTTCCGCGCCTTCGTCGACGATGTGCAGATCTCCAGCTTGCGCGGACTGACCGGCCGTTATCCATCCCGCCTGTTCGTATTGCCGCTCGACCAGGTGATCGACGAGTACACACGGATCGAGTTGCGCGGGCTGCAGTCGATTACGCTGCAGCTGTCGCCGGACGAAATCACCTCGTTGCTGACGCAAGCCGCGAACCTGCACTGGAGCTACGACGGGCGTTACTACTTCGTCGGCAACAACTGCGCGGTCGAGACCTGGAAACTGCTGCAGACAGGCGTGCCGCGGCTCGCCGACGCGCGGCTGCGCAGCATCACGCCGACCAGATTGTTGCGGAAACTCGTGCGCAGTGGCGATGCGGATCAGAGCGTGCTCGACCGCGAGGATGCGGTGCGTTCTGGTTACTACTTTCCGTCTGCAGATGCGGAGTATCAGGCGCTGCTGGACATCGCACGCGCGGTGCAGCCGTTGCCGGTTGCGCGATTCGATGACTGGCTGGATCTACCGCCGGATGCGCGCGCGCCATGGCTCGCGGGGGCCCAGCTGCGCGATGGCGCGGCGTTACTGGTGCTCGAACATGCGGCGCGGCGACGGGAAGAACTGCGGTTGCGCGAGGTGCTGAAGCGTCAGCTGCTCGATCCGCGGCACGCTGCCGATGCGGCGCCGGCCATCGCGACCCTGCGCGCACTGCTGGCGGCGGGGAACAGCCTCAGTCGGCCGGCGCAGTTGCTGACCGAGGGATACGGCTTGCCGCAGGCGGCGGAACGTGAGTTGCTTCAGGTCGATGTGGAAACGCGTGCGCAAGGGCTGCGCGGACTGCGTGGACAGCTTGAGAATGAAGCGCGCGCGGCGTTGGCGCCCGAGGCACAGGCGCGAATCGCGGCGCTGGACCGGAATGTGGACGCGCTCGGTGCGCGACTGCGCGCGCTGCATCGAGAAGCGGGTGGGCTGCAGCTGGACTGAGTGATCGGCGATGGGTGTCGCGGGGCTCCACCCATCCTGCGAAGGTGCGTCCTGCCTTTTGCAGGCTTGGGTCGCGGCCGCAAACAGCCACGTGCATGCGCCTTCGTCCGCAGAATAACGGCGCGCTGTCTCTGCAGCGCGCCGCCATGGCACGCTCAGTCCGCGCGACCGCCAAACTCGCCGGTACTGGTGCTGACCAGGATCCGCTCGCCGTTGGTGATGTACTCCGGGACCTGGATTTCGATGCCGGTGTTGAGCTTTGCCGGTTTCGGGCGCTTGGTCGCTGTCCCGCCCTTCAGTTCGGGCGGCGTCTCGATCACTTCCAGCACCACGTTCGGCGGCAGCTGCAATCCGACCGGTTGTTCGTCGATGATCTGCACGTAGCAGCCCGACAACGCATCGGTGATGTAGCCGCTGGCGTCGCCAACGACATCAGCGTCGAGCGTGTAGGGCGTGTAATCCTCGTCATCCATGAACACGAATGCGTCGCCATCCTTGTAAGAAAACGTCGCTTGCCGGCGCTGCAGTTCGACTTCCTTCAGATCGTCGTCGCCGCCGATGTTGAGGTCGAACTTGTTGCCGCCCGGCACGCTGTACAGCGTGAAACGCATCTTGAGTCCGCCGCCGCGACCCTGCGGCGCGCTGCGCTCGATATCACGCACCTGATAGACGGTGCCGTTGTGTTCGATCACGTTTCCTTTCTTGACGTCGTAGGCTTTCATCGTTGTTCGCTGCTGGATGGAGAGGACGCCGCCGCATCCGCGGCAGCCGGATTGCGGAGATAGAGCCGCAGGTTGGGATAGTCGATTACGGCGCCGCCGCGTTCGAGGATGTCGGCACCGATCACGCCGTCGACCGGCGTTTCGCCGCGCTGCGAGAACGCGGCATTGACGTGGTCGAGCGCGAGGAAATGCACGGTGAACGCATCATCGCGGTAGTCGCCGATGCGCAGGCGGTTGCCGGGCAGGGCGCTGATCGCCATGCCCGTGCCGCCTGCGCCTGTGGCCTGGCCGCCGGCCACCACGTCACGGCCTTCGTCGAAGCGCGACTGCGCCGCGCGGTCGATGACCGTGCGGCCTGCGCCGGTGTCGAGGATGAAGGTGCCGGCGACGCCGTTGATGCGGACGTCGACCGTGAGATGCGAATCGCCGTGACGCGTCAGCGCCACCGCGGTGTAGCCCGCCGGTGTCAGCGCGGCGGCGAGCGCCATCGGCGTCGACTCGCGCGCAAGAGCGGGTGAGCCGCACAGCAGCGCAGCCAGTCCACATGCGATCCACGATGTCGGGACGGCGCGGCGCATCACTTCGGCGCGAGACGCACCGCACCGTCGAGGCGGATGGTCTCGCCGTTGATGTAGCGGCTGCCGACGATGTAGGCGACGAGTTCGGCGAACTCTTCCGGGCGGCCCAGGCGCGACGGGAACGGGATCGAGGCCGACAGCGACTGCTGCACCTCGTCCGGCATGCCGTCGACCATCGGCGTCCAGAAGATGCCCGGTGCGATCGTGTTGACGCGGATGCCGAAGCGCGAGAGTTCGCGCGCCATCGGCAGGGTCATCGCGACCACGCCGCCCTTGGACGCCGAGTACGCGGCTTGGCCGATCTGGCCTTCGTACGCCGCGACCGATGCGGTGTTGACGATCACGCCACGCTCGCCGTCCTCGCCCGGGTCGTTGCCCTGCATCGCAGCGGCTGCGGCCTTGGCCACGTTGAAGCTGCCGACGAGATTCACCATGACGGTGCGGCTGAAGGTCTCCAGCGGCATCGGCGCCTCGCGGCCGAGTACGCGGCCGGCGCCGAGGATGCCGGCGCAGTTCACCGCCACGTTGAGCCCACCGAGGAATTCGCGGGCGGCGGCGACGTTCGCGACCACGCCGGCTTCGTCGGTCACGTCGGTGCGCAGATAGCGCGCATTGGCGTCGCCCAGTGCGGCCACCGCTTCGGCACCCTTGTCGTCGTTGACGTCGAACAGCACGACCTTGCCGCCGCCGGCGACGAGGTGGCGGGCGACGGCGAGGCCGAGGCCGGAGACGCCACCGGTGATGAGGGCGCGGACGGAATCGGGCGTCATGTGCGGATCCTTGGACGGAAAACCCGCAGTTTAACCGGCCGGCCGCACGCGCCGGTCAGGCGTGTTCAGACGCGCCCCCGGCTTCGTCCTGCAGGCGTCGTGCGAACTCATCGGGTGACAGGCCCGGCGCGAACAGGAAGCCCTGGCCGATCGACACGCCGAGATCCAGCAGGAAGCGCCGCTGCGCTTCCGACTCCACGCCTTCGGCCACAAGACCCAGTCCGAGGCTGCGCGCGATGCCCGCGACGGCCTGGCACACGGCGACGTCGGAGCGGTCGCCCGGTACGCCGCCGACGAACAGCTGGCTGAGCTTGAGCCCGTGGATGGGCAGGCGACGCAGATAGTTCAGACCGCTGTAGCCCTCGCCGAAATCGTCGATGCTCAGCTGCACGCCCATGTCGCGCAGCGCGGCGAAGGTGCGCACGGTGTCGGGCGCATCCTCGATCAGCACGCGTTCGGTGAACTCCAGTTCCAGCGCGCTGCCCGGCAAGCCGAATTCCTCGAGCACGTCACGCACGTGCGCCGCGAGTTCGTCGCCGAGGAACTGCCGGTAGGACACGTTCACCGCCACGCGCATGACGCCGAGTCCGGCATCGCGCCATGCCGCGGTCTGGCGACAAGCCTCGCGCAGCACCCAGGCGCCGATGCGGACGATGTCGCCGGTGCTCTCGGCGTGATCGATGAAGTGGTCGGGCCGCATTTCGCCCAGCTGCCGGTTGCGCCAGCGGATCAGCGCCTCGGCGGCGATCACGCGCCGGCTGCGCAGGTCGACCTGCGGTTGATAGACGAGATGGAACTCGTCGTTGTCGATCGCGCGGCGCAGGTGGGTTTCCACGCGCAGCCGGTCCTGCTGGGTCTGCGCCAGAGTCGGGGTGAACAGCTGCCAGCCGTTGCGGATGCGGCGCTTGCTCTCGTACATCGCCGCATCGGCGTTCTGGATCAGTGTCTGCGGCCGGTCGCCGTCTTCGGGCGCGCGTGCGATGCCGATGCTTGCGGTGATCGAAAACTCTTCGGTGTCGAAGCGGAAGCCGTCGCCGAAGGCATCGAGAATCGCATTGGCGACGCGCTCGGCATGGCTGGCGCCCGCACCTGCGTCGCAGACCACGAGGAACTCGTCGCCACCGAAGCGGGCGATGCTGCCCGACGCACCGACGGCCTGGCCGATGCGGTGCGCGGCGGCGATCAGCAACTCGTCGCCGGCAGCATGGCCGAGCGCATCGTTGACGAACTTGAAGCGGTCGAGATCGATGTAGAGCACCGCCACGCCGGCGCGCGCGGGATCGGCCATGCGCGCCTCGAGCTCGCACAGGATCGCGTCACGGTTGAGCAGGCCGGTCAGCGGATCGGTGCGCGCCTGCGCCCGCAGGATCGCCTCGTCGTGCTTGTCGCGCGCGATGTCCTGCAGCGTGCCGGTCAGGCGGGAGGTCGCCGGATCGCCCTGGCGCGGCCCGCCGATCGCGCGCACCCAGAACGCGCTGCCATCGCCGCGCAGACCCTGCAGTTCGATGTCGAAGCCGGCGGCCTCGAGCATCGCCGCGCCCAGCGCGTCGCGCAGGCGGCTGCGGTCGGGCGGCAGCAACAGACCGACCAGCGCTTCCATCGTCGGCGGCGGCTGCGCCGGGTCGAGGATGTGCGCGGCCTCGGCAGTGAGATACAGCCGGTCGGTGCCGCAATCGAGTTCCCAGCCGCCGATGTGGGCCAGTGCCTGCACGCGATCGAACATCGCGCTGTCGCGCTTGAGCGCGCTGACGTCGGAGAACAGCGACAGCACCTGGTGCGGCCGGTCGCCGCCGGGCGGGTATTGCGGCACGGCGGTGACCATGAGCCAATACAGCTCGCGGCGCATGCGGTGATACAGACCGACCAGGGTGCTCTCGACGATGCGACCGTCGCGCAGCGCACGCACCGGCGGCAGCGCGTCCCAGGGCATCTCGTCACCGTCGGGCGCGATCGCGACCCAGTCGCCGAGGTTGGATGTGTCGCCCAGCGCGGTGCCCTGGCGGATGCCGAGCAGACGCAGCGCCGCGGGGTTGCCGTAGACGAAGCGGCCTGCGACATCGTGGATCGCGATGCCGCGATCGACGACGTCCATCAGTTCGCGATAGCGCACCTCGGCTTCGCGGCGCTCGCTCAGATCGCGTGCCACCGCGACCAGGCACGGCCGCCCTTCGTGCTCGAAGCCCGCGGTGTGCACCTCGACCGGGAAGCGCGAGCCGTCGCCGCGCATGTTCGTGACTTCGATGACGTAGGTGCGCCCGCGATGCACCGCGTTCCAGACCGGCGCGAGATGGTCGCGCGGCAGGTCCGGATTCAGTACCTCGATCGGCTGGCCGACGATGTCCGCGCGCGGCCGGCCATAGGCCTGTTCACCGGCACGGTTGAGATCGAGCACGATGCCGTCGGCATCGAGGATGCTGACCGGGTCGGGCACGGCATCGAACAATGCGTGATAGCGCAGGTGCGCGGCGTCGGCCTCGGAGCGGATCGCCACCAGCGCGCGGTGTGCCTGCAGCAGCAGGTAGCGGGTCGCATCGGGCAGGTCGGGATCTGCAGCGGCGTCCGCCAGCGCATCCGGCAGCGGTACGTGCTGCTGCCGGTCGCCCTGCATCACGATCTCTTCCATGTCCGGCGCCTGGTTCATCTGCGTCCCGTCGATGCCGCCGCGGTCCTGCGCCCGATCGGGCATCGACGCGTGCCGGCCGGCCGATTGCCGCAGCCGGCACACAGGGCAGGGTCGACGCCGATCGGCAGGTCCATGGGTTCCAGCATATACACCAGATCCGCGGCCGCGTTGTTGCGCCGGATGGCGGCCGGGCGGAGGCCTGAACGGGTGTCCGGTGGTCCGGCAAGGACTGCGGCGACAGTCCGCTCGACGCGGGTTGAAGGTGTGGCCGCTGACCGCTCCTCCTGACGCCCGGACGCGACTGCGCGCAGTGTCGCGCACGCCGCAGCGGACGTGCGGACGTCGATCCTGTTGTCTGACGGAATTCCCGGGCACCCCATGCCATGCAGGAAACGCGCGATGGGGATCGCAACGGCCAGGGCGGGCGCGCGGAACGCATTGCCACGCAGCCGGTAACGTCACACGCCAGCACCCGCAGCGGCTTTCCTTAGAGGCGCCTGTTCCGGGCGCGGCGTGTGAGACGTGATGTGTCACGTCTCCGGTCACCCGAAGACGTGACCGCCACGCGTGATCAGTGGCGGCCGCGACTCAGCGGTGAGCGCGTCGGACGACGCATGTCGGACGTGGGCGTGACTTCCACCGACAGATTGAAGGTGCGTTCGTCGCCCACCAGCAGGGCGCCGACGCCGACGACCTGGCGGTTGATCTCCTTGCCGTCCTGGTCGCGGATCACGAGGACCACCGAGTACTCCCAGGCGCCGCCTTCGGAGGGGTGCCGGATCCGGCCTTCGACCTGCAGCGCAGTGGTCGATTCCTCGCGTTGCACCGTATGGCGCGCGACGATCGGCGAGCCGGGCGCGCTTTCGATCTTCACGGACTGCTGGCACGCCGGACAGCGCGCAGCGCTCTCCAGGATCGTGGTCTTGCAGTGCGGGCAGGTGCGTATGGCACCTGCCGCGCCCGGGCGGCTGCTCACGGTCAGTCGCTGGACTTGTCGTTGGCGGCCTTGTCCTTGGCGTTGCCGGCGGGCGGCTGCTTGACGTCGCCCCAGCCACATTCGATATGGCCGCGGATCTTGCAGCCGGAGGCCACCGTCAGCGAGCCCGCCTTGAGGTCGCCGGTCAGCACGGCCGAATCGCGCAGCTCCACCAGCGAGGCGGATTCGATGTTGCCCTCGAGCTCGCCCGAGACCAGAACCTGTTTGGCGCGCACGCCGCCATTGAGCTTGGCGCCGTGTTCGATGGTCAGGTTGCCCTGCACATTGACGTCGCCCTTGAAGCGGCCGGCGATGCGGACATCACCCGAGCCTTCGATCTTGCCTTCGATGGTGAGATCGGCGGCAATGATCGATTCCTTGCTGACCGGCGCTGCGGCACTCGGCGCTGCAACCGGCGCCGGTGCGCTGGCCGTCTGGGCAGGCGTGTGCGTCGCGGTCGGGAAGTCGGCCACCGCCGGCTGTGCCGTCTCGCGAGCCGGTGCGGGCGGCGGCGGAGCATCTGTGCCGAAAGCGGGGGAATCCTTCTTGGCGGTGCCGGACTGCGGAAAAATGGCCATGTCGCGCGTTACCTCGGAAATGGACAGACAGGAGAGCGGAACAGGCCGCTCGAACAGGTATTTCCGCGCCGCCGCGTCAGGCAAGCGCGGAGTCCGAGCCTAGCACGCAAATCACGACACCCGAGTGTGACCGACGGTCCGGAATCGTGATCCAGCAAGGACTTGCCGAATGTTCAAGAAGCGTTGCCCGAGGTCGTGATCACGCGCCGGTGACGCGGTTTCCGTGTCCTCGAAGCGCCCGCCAGGCGGCGAGGGTACGCGCCCGTGCCGTGCCGGTTCTGCACATTGCACGATCGCCCGCTCAAGCACTCGCGCGGCGATCCGCTGCCCGTCGCAGCCTGCCGCAGGCCCCACAAACAGAAAGCCCGCCGATCGGCGGGCTTCCGTTCTTCCAAGGGTCGAAGGATCAGCGGTCTGCGCGCTCTTCCACGCGCTCGCCCGCGTTCTCGATCGCCTGGCCTGCATCCTGCGTCGCCTGACCGGCGGCGCGGGCCGCTTCCTCGGCAGCGGCGTCGGCGCGACGCGCTGCGTCCTGCGCGGCGACTTCGGCATCCTGCACCGCATCACGGGTGTGCTGGCCGGCGGCATCGGCGGTGGCACGTGCGGCGTCCGCCGTGGCGGCGGCAGCGTCCGAAATCGCCTCGCCGGCGCGGTCGGTGGCAGCGGCGGCCTGCGCGCGTTCGCGTTCGGCGTCGTTCGAGTTGCTGCAGGCGGACAGCCCCAGCACCAGCATGGCGGCAATGGCGGTCATCGGCTTGAAATGCATGGCATGTCTCCTATGGGGCAGATCCCGGTGCGCAGCGTGAATGCGGCTGCGTGAGGGAGATGCAAAGAAAAGCGTCTGCAACCGAGCCGTCGCTGAACCGGCTGATCGCCGGTCACGGGCGCCTGCGCACGCGCCAAAAAAAAGGCCGCCAGGGGATACCTGGCGGCCTTCGCAATCATTGCAGATGGCACTAGGCCATCGCGAAGATTACGGTGCGACTTCTTCCGCAGCGTCCTTGGCTTCTTCGGCCTTGGTTTCCGCGTGGTCAGCAGCATCGGCAGCGTGCTCGGCAGCAGCGTCGGTGCCGGCAGCGGCAGCGTCGGCAGCGGCGTCAGCAGCAGCGTCGGCAGCGGTGGCGGCGTCGGTAGCAGCAGCCTGGGCGGTGTCGCTGACAGCCGGATCCACGGTCTGGTCGGCCGCAACCTGCGCGTCCGCGGCGGCTTCAGCAGCGCCTTCAGCCGAGCTGTTGGCCTGGTCGGCGTTGCTGCAAGCAGCCAGCGCCATACCCAGAGCCAGGGCAAGCAGAGCCTTGTTGATCGTCATTGTGTCTTCCTCGTCTGAAAGTTTGGGCAACGCGCTTAATGCGCGCCGCCGACATGATGACAAGCCTCAGACGGCTGTCAAGCGGGACGTGCGTGGTAATTTCGTAAAAAACACGTTATCCGAAGTTCACGCCATTTGCACGGCAATTGCGGTCGCTTCGCCGCCACCAATACAAAGCGTGGCCACACCGCGACTTAGGCCGCGCGCCTTGAGTGCGTGAATCAGCGTGACGATGAGCCGCGCGCCGCTCGCGCCGATCGGATGACCGAGCGCCAGTGCACCGCCATTCACATTGAGACGGTCGTGCGGGATGCCGAGATCCTTCATTGGCGCCATTGCGACGTTGGCGAACGCCTCGTTGACCTCGAACAGGTCGACATCCTCGATCGACCAGCCGGCCTTCTCGAGCACGTTGCGGATCGCGGTGACCGGCGCGGTGGTGAACCACTCCGGCTCCTGCGAGTGGCGTGCGTGGGCAACGATGCGCGCCAGTGGCTTGAGGCCATGCGCGGCCGCTTCGTCGGACGAGGTCAGCACCAGCGCTGCGGCGCCGTCGGAGATGCTCGACGAACTGGCGGCGGTCAGCACGCCTTCCTTGCCGAACGCCGCGCGCAAGGTCGGGATCTTGTCGGTCTGGATGCGGCCCGGCTGCTCGTCGGTGTCGTAGGACACGTCGCCCTTGCGCGAAGCAACGGTCACCGGAACGATCTCGTCCTTGAACGCGCCCGATTCGATCGCGTGCTTGGCGCGGTTCGCGCTCTCGATCGCGTAGGCGTCGAGATCCTCGCGGCTGAAGCCGTACTTGTGACTCGCGACATCGCCGAACACGCCCATCGACTTGCCGTCGTAGGGATTGGTCAGGCCGTCCCACGCCATGTGGTCGAGCATCTCGGTGCTGCCGTAGCGGATGCCGGTGCGCGAGCCCTTGAGCAGGTGCGGCGCATTGGTCATCGACTCCATGCCGCCGGCGACGACGAACTTCGCGGTGCCGGCCTTGATCAGGTCGTGGCCGTACATCACCGCCTGCATGCCCGAGCCGCAGACCTTGTTGATGGTCACGCAGCCGGCCTTGTCGGGAATGCCTGCCGCGCGCGATGCCTGGCGCGCCGGTGCCTGGCCCAGACCGGCCGGCAGCACGCAGCCGATGATGGCTTCGTCGATGAGATCGGGCGACACGCCGGCGTGTTCGAGCGCGGCGGTGATCGCGGTCGCGCCGAGGGTCGTCGTGGGAACGCCGGTGAACTGGCCGAGCATGGATCCGATGGCGGTGCGCTTGGCGCCGACGATGACGATGTCAGTCATGGGGGAGGTGACTCCAATTGGGTGGACTGCTTGGTCCGGCGATTATCGCACCCGGCGCAAGGCCGCGTCGTACGCCCTGGTACGGGCCCCGATGGCACGGGTCTGCGATTGCGCGTATAGATGCCGCGACAGGGGAAAGGCGCGGATCCAGTGTCCGCCAGAAACGAGAGAAGACAGATGTCGAATGCGAAGAGGGCGCGCATTGGCGCAATGGAGATCCGGCGCACCACACTCGCGTGTGCACTGGGCGCGGTACTCGCGGCCTGCGGAGGGGGTTCGGGGGGCGGGCTGGTGATGCCGACACCGCCGCCGCCACTGGCGCCGCCGCCCACGAGCCCGCCGCCGACCGTCGTCTACCCACCGGATCCCGCGTACAGCAGGCATCTGGTCGATACCAACACCTACGCCGCGCACGATGCCGGTTTTACCGGGCGCGGCGTGCGCATCGGGTTTCTCGACAGCGGCGTCAACCGCAACCATCCGGCCCTGCGCGGCCGTGTGGTCGCCAACCTCAACTACGTCGGCGCCGGCAACAATCTGTCGGTGGACGACGTGGACGGCCATGGCACCGCGATCGCACAGACGGCGGCGGGACGGCCGTTCGGCGCCTGGCCCGGTGGCGTGGCGCAGAACGCGGAAATCGTGTCGGCGCGCATCATCAACGACAAGCCGCCGGTGGATGACGGCACCGGCAACGGCAACCCGGTCACCGGCCGGATCGGTGTCGAAGCGATCCACGCCGAACTGATCCGCCGCGACGTGCGGGTCATGAACAATTCCTGGGGTGGCCTGTATCTGACGGGCGATGCCGCAGCCGGTGCGATCGCGGGCGAATACCGGCCTTTCATCGTCAACCACGGCGGCCTGGTGGTGTTCGCGTCGGGCAACTCGAAGCGCGCCGATCCCTCGGATCTGGCGGCACTGCCCAGCCAGCGTGGACCCAACGGCAGCCTGCCGGCCGCCGATCTCGAACGCGGCTGGCTGACGGTGTCGGCGCTTGCGGATGGCAGCACCACCCAGCTCGCCGACTATTCGAATGCCTGCGGCGTGGCGATGCGCTACTGCCTGGTCGCGCCGGGCACGGTGATCGTCACCGGCACCAACGATGCGCCGACTGCACCGACCTACTACCGCTACAACGGCACCTCGCTGTCCGCGCCGCTGGTGTCCGGCGCGGCGGCGCTGGTCTGGGAGGCCTTTCCGTACTTCGGCAACGACCTCGTGCGCCAGACCATTCTGGGCACCGCGACCGACATCGGTGCGCCGGGTGTCGATCCGGTGTTCGGCTACGGCGCACTCAACGTCGGCAAGGCCATCCTCGGACCTGCGAAGTTCGACTGGGGCGATGTCACCGCGGAGTTCGGCAGCGGCACCTCGACGTGGGCCAACGACATCAGTGGTGCCGGCGGCCTGGTGAAGCGGGGAAGCGGCACGCTGCGGTTGACCGGCACGAACGCCTACGGCGGCGCCACGCGGGCGGAAGGCGGCACGCTCGCGTTCGCATCGTCGATCCCGGGCGCCGCGACCGTGGAGGCCGGCGCCACCCTGCAGTTCGGGGGCGCACGCATCGGCGGCAACGTCGTCAACCGCGGCACGCTGGCGGTCACCGGCAATACCGCAGGACGCACGGTCGCAGGCGATTTCCAGCAGACATCGAGCGGCCGTCTTGCGTGGCAGGTCGGCGCGCCCCTGCAGGTGTCCGGCACCGCGAGTCTCGCCGGCGAGTTGCAGGTCGCCGGCAGGATCAGTGGCTATACCCACGCGGCCCGCGAAACGGTCGTGCAGGCGGGAGGCGGTGTGTCGGGTACCTTCGCCAGCCTCACGCGCGGGACGGGTGTGTTCCTCGAGGGCGCACTGGGCTATGAAGCCAATCGCGCCTACCTCGACATCACCCGTCTCGATGTCACCGCCACCGCGATGTCGATGTCCACGATCACCGCCCAGTCGCTGGGCGCGGCAGAGCGGGTGGAAGGTGCGTTCTCGCAGATCGATGGACAGTCCTCGACGAGCGGGGCACCGATCGACCCGGGATTCATCAGCGCGGCGGGCGCTTTCCAGAGCATCCAGAACGAAGCCGCGGCAGTCGCGGCGCTCGACAGCATGTCCGGTGCGCAGCATGCCGCGGCACTGACGGCGACGTTCGACAACGTCGACATGGGGCGGCGAGCGATCGCATCGCGCGTGGGCGCGTTGGCTGTGCGCGACGCGGCGGTGGGCGTCTGGAAGGAATCGCTGGGGCAGGGCGGCAGTGGTGGTTTCGCGCGCGATGGTTTCAGCGTCGATGGCTGGAGCATCGGGCGCGATCATCTGCTCGGCAACGGGCTGGTGGCCGGCTTCGCGTTCGGCGAATTGCGCGGCGACGGTATCGCCGCCGCGCGAGGTGATCGCAATCGCGATCGGCAGACCCAGGTGCAGGCGTATCTCGCGCGCAGCTTCGGCGACAGTTACGTCATGGCGCAGCTCGGCAGCGGTCGTTTCGATCGCGACATGCAGCGGCAAGTGTTCGCAGGCGCGGACTGGCAGGGTGTATCGACGCGCTACGCCGGCAACTTCACGCAGGCGGCGGTGGAGGCGGGTCACCAGTGGCGCGTCGGCACCACCGCATTCGGCCCCTATATCGGTGCCGAGCAGGTGCGCCTGCGCAGCGACGGGTTCGATGAAGCCGGTGGTGACGGCTTCGGTCTGCGCAGCAGTGGCTGGGACGTGCAGCGCAGCCAGGCGATCGCCGGCGTGCGCGCGCGCTGGGATGCGCGCAGCTTCTCGCTGCACGGCTACGGCGAGTGGCAGCAGACGCTGTCGTCCAGCGGCTTCGACCTGCAGGCGAGCTTCACCGGCATCGAAGCCTGGTCACCGATCGCCGGACTCGCACCGGCACGTTCGGGAGGCCTCGTGGGCGTCGGTTTCGAATCCTGGCTGACGCCGCGTGCGCGGATGATGCTGGGCGTCGATCAGCGCTTCGGACCGCGCGGCAGCGATCGGATGGCGTCGATGCGATTTGCTTACGGGTTCTGAGATCCGTCGGATCGGATGGACAAAGGCCGCCCAGGGGCGGCCTTTTTCTTCCTGGGTGCAGACAGATTCAATGTCTGCTGCCAAGTCTGGTCAGTCCTGATTCCTTCCCGCTAGAGTACGCGGGTGCGCATGAAGCGCCACGGGGAATACAGGGGATGTCCATGTTGAATGATGTCGCGACGCTGCGCCTGCTGCGCCGTTCGGGGTTGGCGGTTGCTGTTCTGACGGGACTCGTCGCATGCGGCGGCGGAGGCGGAAATGTCAGATCAGAGGCGCCTGTTGCGCCTCCGCCAGTGGCGCCGCCACCGGTGGCACCGCCACCTACTTCGCCGCCGCCGGAGCCGCCACCACCAACACCCGCAACGCCGCCGCCTTCGCTGGACGCCCACCTGTTGATCACGCGTGCGGGCGAGGCGCTCGCCTCCGGTCTGACTGGGCACGGCACCACGATCGGCATTATCGACTCGGGCATCAATGCGGGACATCCGGCATTCGGCGGGCGTGTCGCCGCAAACCTGGTGTATCTCAATCCTCAGCGCAACGATCTGACGGTTGGCGACAAAGTCGGCCACGGCACCATCGTCGCGATGATCGCAGCGGGACAGAAGGTGGGCGATTGGCCCGGTGGCATCGCGCCCGGCGCGCGACTGCTGTCCGCGCGCATCATCAGTGACACGCCGCCAGTGGACGACGGTTCCGGCAACGGGAACGAGGTCGGTGGCGGGCAGGGTCTGGGCCTCGAACCCGTTCACCAGGATCTGATCGATCGCGGCATGCGGATCATGAACAATTCCTGGGGTGGTCTCTATTGGAACTCGCCTGACGAGACCGCGCCGATCGCAGAGGAATACCGCAGTTTCATCCGTGATCACGATGGTCTGGTGGTGTTCGCGACCGGGAACGAGTCGAAGGCGAATCCGACCGATATGGCTGCGTTGCCAAGCCAGCCTGGTCGCAACGGTGCTTTGTCTGCGGCTGATCTCGAGAAGGGCTGGTTGGCGGTTGCCGCCCTCGACACCGCGAATCCAGGGCGACTCGCGTCCTACTCGAACGCGTGCGGCCTTGCGATGCGCTACTGCCTGGTCGCACCCGGCACGGTGGCGTTTCCCGATTTCGAGATGAGACCGGGCGATGCACCGGACTTCTACTACGGCAGCGGCACGTCGTTCGCTGCGCCGCAGGTTTCCGGGGCGGCAGCACTCGTCTGGGAGGCGTTTCCGTACTTCGACAACGATCTCGTACGTCAGACGTTGCTCGGTACCGCGACCGACCTGGGGGCTCCAGGTGTCGATGACGTGTTCGGTTATGGCCTGTTGAACGTTTCCAAGGCCGCGCAAGGCCCCGCGCGCTTCGACTGGGGCGATGTGACGGTCTCCATGAACAATGGAACATCGCGCTGGAGCAACGGAATTTCCGGTGACGGCGGGTTGATCAAGCGCGGCGGCGGCACGCTGGAACTTGCGGGATACAACGATTACACGGGCGTCACTCGCGTCGAGTCCGGCAGCCTGCTGGTAACCGGGGAACTGCGGAAATCGGATGTAGAAGTCGGATCAGCCGGCAGGCTGTTGATTGGCGGAGCTTTGTGGGGGGATCTGAGGAACGATGGCGTGGTGAGCGTCAGTACGCTGTCATCGCAGCGCGTGTTCGGTGACTTCCTGCAGACGCCGGCTGGCCGCCTCGACGTGGTCCTGGGCAATGGCGCGTTGGAAGCGCATGGAGCGGCCCGGCTGGATGGTGGTCTGCATGTGTCGGGTGTCCGCTCGGGTTACACGGCGCAGAATTCCGTGTCCGTGTTCAGAGCGCTCAACGGGTTCGAAGGCGAGTTCGCAACGTTGACGCACGATGCCGGACGATTGTTCTTCGAAGGGTCGATCCGCTACGAATCGAAGCGGACGGTCTACCTCGACATTGCCCGTCTCGATGTACTGGCCGTTGCTTCAGGACTTGGTGTCATCGAGCCCGCGTCGCTGTCTTCTGCGCGCCGTCTCGAAACCGCGTTCTCTGGATTGGACGCGCTTCCTGCGGAGAATTCGGACAGCACTACCGCTTTCAGGCTTCGTGCTGGAGAACTCCAAGGCATCGATGACCCGGCCTCGGCGAAAGTCGCGTTCGCGAGCATGTCCGGTGCGCAGCATGCCGCGGCGTTGACGGCGACGTTCGACAACGTCGACATGGGGCGGCGAGCGATCGCATCGCGCGTGGGCGCGTTGGCTGCGCGCGACGCGGCGGTGGGCGTGTGGAAGGAATCGCTGGGGCAGGGCGGCAGTGGTGGTTTCGCGCGCGATGGTTTCAGCGTCGATGGCTGGAGCATCGGGCGCGATCATCTGCTCGGCAACGGGCTGGTGGCGGGCTTCGCGTTCGGCGAATTGCGCGGCGACGGTATCGCCGCCGCGCGAGGTGATCGCAATCGCGATCGGCAGACGCAGGCGCAGGCGTATCTCGCGCGCAGCTTCGGCGACAGTTACGTCATGGCGCAGCTCGGCAGCGGTCGTTTCGACCGCGACATGCAGCGGCAGGTGTTCGCAGGCGCGGACTGGCAGGGTGTATCGACGCGCTACGCCGGCAACTTCACGCAGGCGGCGGTGGAGGCGGGTCACCAGTGGCGCGTCGGCACCACCGCATTCGGCCCCTACATCGGTGCCGAGCAGATGCGCCTGCGCAGCGACGGCTTCGATGAAGCCGGTGGCGACGGCTTCGGTCTGCGCAGCAGTGGCTGGGACGTGCAGCGCAGCCAGGCGATCGCCGGCATGCGCGCGCGCTGGGATGCGCGCAACTTCTCGCTGCACGGCTACGGCGAGTGGCAGCAGACGCTGTCGTCCAGCGGCTTCGACCTGCAGGCGAGCTTCACCGGCATCGAGGCCTGGTCACCGATCGCCGGACTCGCACCGGCACGTTCGGGTGGCCTCGTGGGCGTCGGTTTCGAATCCTGGCTGACGCCGCGTGCGCGAATGATGCTGGGCGTCGATCAGCGTTTCGGGCCGCGCGGCAGCGATCGGATGGCGTCGATGCGATTTGCTTACGGGTTCTGAGATCCGCTGGATCGGATGGAAAAAGGCCGCCCAGGGGCGGCCTTTGTTCGAACGACACACGGCTTGAGGACCACACCGCAGAACGCCACCCGGAGGTGGCGTTCTGCGTCATGACGTCAGCAGCGGATCAGGCACCGCGCACGCGGCCCTGGAAGCGGGGCTGTGCCCGGCCCAGCGGCAGCTTGAGCTTGCCCATGATCTCGATGCGTTCCTCGGCCAGACGGTCGGCAGCCATGTAGGTCGGAATGCCGTCGCGCTCGGCGATCTCGAAGATGCGCGTGAGGTTGTGGTAGATCGTCCGCATCATGCGCATCGCACGTTCGCGGTTGTAGCCGTCGATCTCCAGAGAGATGTTCATCACGCCGCCCGCGTTGACCGCGTAGTCGGGCGCGTAGAGGATGCCGCGCTTCTCGACTTCGTCGCCGATCGCGTTGTTGGCGAGCTGGTTGTTCGCGGCGCCGCAGATGATCTTGGCCTTCAGGCGCGGCAGCGTCTGCTCGTTGACCGTGCCGCCCAGTGCGCACGGCGAGTAGACGTCGGCGTCGACGTCGTAGATCTCGTCCAGGCCCACGGCCTCGGCGCCGTATTCGCCGACCGCACGTGCGACGCGATCCTTGTTGATGTCGGTGACGAACACCTTCGCGCCGCGCTCGGACAGCAGCTTCACGAACTCGATGCCGACATGGCCCAGGCCCTGCACGGCGTAGCTGTAGTTGCCGACGTCCTCGTTGCCGAACTTGCGGTTGAGCGAGGCCAGCAGGCCCTGCATCGTGCCGTAGGCGGTGAACGGCGACGGGTCGCCCGAGCCGCCATGCACCTGGTGCACGCCGGTGACGAACTGGGTCTCGCGATAGACCAGTTCCATGTCGTTGACGTCGATGCCGACGTCCTCGGCGGTGATGTAACGGCCGCCCAGCGACTCGACGAACTGGCCGAACGCGCGGAACAGGCCTTCGGACTTGTCGGACGCCGGATCACCGATGATCACCGCCTTGCCGCCGCCGAGATTCAGGCCGGCGACCGCGTTCTTGTAGGTCATGCCGCGCGACAGGCGCAGCACGTCGTTGAGCGCGTCCTGCTCGGAGTCGTAGGGCCACATGCGGGTGCCGCCGAGCGCCGGACCCAGCACGGTGTTGTGGATCGCGATGATCGCCTTCAGACCCACGTCCTTGTTGTGGCAGAACACGACCTGCTCGTGGCCGTAGGTGTCGAGGTGCTCGAAAATCATTCAAAACTCCGTCACGGGCGGAAGGCCCGACGTCAGGTGGCAGAAGGCGGCGAGGGGGCTGTGCGGGTCGGTCTTGGCGACCGGTTCGATCCGGCAGGGCCGCAGGGTGTCGAGTTATCCGGGCATTTTACGCCCGTCCTCCGGAGGATTGGTCGACGCCGCAGCCGGAGATGTGGAATGCCTTCAGGATCAACGGGTTTCATGCGGTTCCCGGGCGCATCCCGTCACTGGAATACGTGACGCACCGCACCAATCGCGACGTGCAGGGCGCGGGCAGTTCGATCAGACATTCCAGTCGAGGACACTCACGCTGCGGAGAGCAGCTTGGAACGATATGCGCACGCGCAGTCGATGCCGCGCGGATGCAGAAAAGCATCGCCCGGACTTAAAGCTGCGACTCGATCGGCAACCAGCGCACGACGTTCGCCATCACCCGCTGCATGCGCGTGCTGTCGGGTTCGAGCTGCAGGACCTCGGGCGGATCTTCGTCGCGGTCCAGCCAGCGCACATCGCCGTCGGGGTCCAGATACACCCAGTAGCTGAGGCCCGGCGAGGTGAGATGGCGGTATTCCTCGAGCAGGGCCGCGCCCAGTGCCGCGTCGTCGAACAGCACGCCCATCTCGGTGTTGAGGTTGGCCGAGCGCGGATCGAGATTGAACGAGCCGACGAAGCCCCGGCGCCCGTCCACCAGCACCGCCTTGGTATGCAGGCTGGCGCCGCTGCTGCCGAACAGGCTGCTGCCTGCCTTCACGTCGGACTGGCTGCGCGTCTCGAACAGATGCACGCCACCCTCGAGCAGGGTCTTGCGGTAGCGCACATAGCCGCCGTGCACCGCGACTACATCGTTGGCCGCCAGCGAGTTGGTCACCACCGACACGTGCACGCCGCGCTGCGACAGGCCCACCAGTCCCTCCGTGCCGTCGACGCCGGGCACGAAGTAGGGCGAGATCAGCAGCGCCGTGCGCTGGGCCTCGGCGATGTTGTCGACAAGGTGTTCGACCAGCCAGTTCTCGCGGTCGTCGCCGCGCCATTTGATCGGCGGGTCGGACAGGATGCGGATGCCTTCGCTCCAGATCGGCGTGAGTTCCTGCGAGAAGTACCGGCGCACGCTGGGCGAGAGTTCCATCGCGTCGAGGTAGCGCCGCGCCTCGGGCGTGCCGGCTTCTTCGTGGATCTGCGCCAGCACCGTCCGCAGCGTCTCGCTCTGCTTGCGGTTCAGGGCCTCGATCGGCACCGCGGCTTCGCTGTTCCAGAAGTCGTCGAAGATCGCACTGGCATCGGCGACCGCCGGACCGAACAGCACCATGTCCAGGTCGTGGAAATTGAACTCCTCGGCCGCGCTGAAGTACTCCACGCCCACGTTGCGGCCACCGACCACGGCCACGCGGCCATCGGCGATCCAGGCCTTGTTGTGCATGCGGTGGTTCACGCCCCACGCGCGCTGCACCATCTCCAGCAGACGCATCACGCCGGTGCGGTTGCGGAACGGGTTGTAGACGCGCAGTTCGATGTTGTCATGCGAGTCCATCGCCAGCAGCGTGGCATCCATCTTCCCGATGCCCATGTCGTCGAGCAGGATGCGCACGCGCACCCCGCGCTCGGCGGCTTTCCAGGCTTCGTTGGCGAGCATCCGGCCGGTCAGGTCGTCGCGCCAGATGTAGTACTGCAGGTCGAGACTGCGTCCGGCCTGGCGCGCGGAAATCGCGCGCGCGGCGTAGGCGTCCACGCCATCTGGCAGCAGGATCGCGCCGGTCTGCCCGGGGTGGCGCGCCAGCAGCGGGACCAGTTCGCGATCGAGCGACGTCGCGTCGTCGGCGAGCGGCAGCGTATGGCCCGGCAGTCCGGTCGCCGGCGGCAGCAGCCGGTCGGCCACGAAAATGCTGCTCACCGCCATCACCAGCAGCGTGAACAGACCCCAGCCGATGAGTTTCTTGACGCGCTTCTTCATGGAGGGGACGGCCGGAGGATGCGTTGGGGCAGGCCGACCAGCATCGCAGATACGCCGGACCGGAGCGTCATCGGCAGATGCCGCAGCCGCGGCCGGGCCGTGATCAACCGGCCGACTGCAACGGCACGCGTTTGATGCCGCACAGCAGGCGGTAGGCGCTGGTGTGGCTGCGCGCGACCACCGCGTTGGCCGGCACGTGACGTCCCCACAGTTCGACGTGGCTGCCGACACCCGCGTCGGGATGGTCGGTCAGATCGACGGTCAGCATGTCCATCGACACGCGTCCGATCAGCGCGCCCGGGCGCCCGTCGATCGCGACCGGTGTGCCGGTGGCGGCGAACTGCGGATACCCGTCCGCATAGCCCATCGCAACGACGCCCACGCGGGTGGGGCGCGGTGCGACGAACACGCCGCCGTAGCCGACCGGTTCGCCCGCCGGCAGGTCACGCACCGCGATGATCTTTGATTCGAGCGTCATCACCGGCTGCAGCTGCGCATCGGCCGCGTGCCCCGGCGCGAACGGCGAGGCGCCATAGAGCATCAGGCCTGCGCGCGCCCAGTCGCCGCCCGTCTCCGGCCATGCCAGCAACGCCGGCGAATTGCTCAGGCTGGTCTCGCCGGGCAGGCCCGACGTGATTTCGGCGAACGTCGCGATCTGTTCGCGCGTGCGCGGGTGGTCGGGTTCGTCGGCGCGGGAGAAGTGGGTCATCTTCACCAGCTGCCCGACCTGCGGCAGTCCGCGCAGCCGGGTCCAGGTGGCGACGTAGTCGACCGCATCGATGCCGACCCGGTGCATGCCCGAATCAAGCTTGAGCCAGACATCGACCGGCCGCGCCAGCGTCGCGCGTTCGAGCGCCTCGACCTGCCAGGGCGCGTGTACCACCGTCCACAGGTCGTGTTCGACCAGCAGCGGCACTTCGTCGGCGGACAGCACGCCTTCCAGCAGCAGGATGGGCGCGCGGATGCCGGCCTCGCGCAGCACCAGCGCCTCTTCCAGAAACGCCACCGCGAAGCCGTCGGCCTCGCCTTCGAGCGCCTGCGCGCAGCGGACCGCGCCGTGACCGTAGGCATCGGCCTTGACGACCGCCAGGGCCTTGCCGCCACCGAGGTGGCGGGCGAGTCGATAGTTGTGGCGCAGCGCGTCGAAGTCGATCAGTGCGCGGGCGGGGCGCATGCGGGGGTGTCCTTGCAGCAGATGTCAGCGCGCCATTGTCGCGCCTGCAGCCACGGGTGTCGCCGCGCGCACTGCATCGCGGCGTGCGTGGCCGTAGCGGGACAGGTCCAGTCCGTCGCCACGTATCGCCGTGGGACGTGCGGCGATCACGTCGGCCAGATAGCGGCCCGAGCCGCAGGCCATCGTCCAGCCCAGCGTGCCGTGGCCGGTGTTGAGGAACAGGTTGCGGTAGCGCGTCGCGCCGACGATCGGCGTGCCGTCGGGCGTGGTCGGCCGCAGGCCGGTCCAGAAGTCGGCCGATGCGACATCGCCGCCCTGCGGATACAGATCGCCGACCACTTTCTCCAGCGTCGCGCGGCGCCGCGGATCCAGACGCATGTCGAACCCGGCGATCTCCGCCATGCCGCCCACGCGGATGCGCGTGTCGAAACGCGTGATCGCCACCTTGTAGCTCTCGTCGAGCACCGTCGACACCGGCGCCATCGCGGCATCGCGGATCGGAATGGTCAGCGAGTAGCCCTTGAGCGGATACACCGGCACCTGCAGGCCCAGCGGCCGCAGCAGCGCGGGCGACCAGCTGCCCAGCGCCAGCACATAGCGGTCGAAGGTCTCCAGGCGGCCGTCGATGCGCACGCCCTCGATCCGGTCGCCGCTGCCCTCGATGCGCTCCACAGTCTCCCCGAAGCGGAACGTCACCCCGGCCTGGCGCGCCAGTTCGGTGAGGCGTTCGGTGAACAGCCGGCAGTCGCCGGTCTGGTCGTCGGGCAGGCGCAGCGCACCGGTCAGGCGGTGGGCAACGCCGGCCAGGGCCGGTTCCGCGCGGACGATGCCGGCACGGTCGAGCAGTTCGTAGGGCACGCCGGCCTCGTCGAGCACGGCGATGTCGCGACCGGCGTGTTCCAGCTGCGCCTGCGTGCGGAACACCTGCAGCGTGCCCAGTTGCCGGCCCTCGTAGGCGATGCCGGTCTCGGCGCGCAGGGCATCCAGGCAGTCGCGGCTGTACTCGGCCAGCCGCACCATGCGTTCCTTGTTGACCGCATAGCGCGCGGCGGTGCAGTTGCGCAGCATCTGCGCCATCCACAGGTACTGCTGCGGGTCCGACGTCAGCCGGATCGCCAGCGGCGCGTGACGCTGCATCAGCCAGCGCATCGCCTTCAGCGGCACACCGGGCGCCGCCCACGGCGAGGCATAGCCCGGCGAGATCTGCCCGGCATTCGCATGACTGGTTTCGCAGGCCGGGCCGGCAGCCCGGTCCAGCACCGTGACTTCGAACCCCGCGCGCGCCAGATACCAGGCGCTCGTCACGCCGATCACGCCGCTTCCCAACACCAGGACCCGCATCTGCGTATCTCCGCCAGAAATTCCGCCGCCCCGGGCGCTTGCGGCCCGGAATGCGCGCAGTATAGTGATCCAAGTCCAGTGTTTTGCCCTGATTATCGGGGTCTATCTGGTGATTAAGCCTGCTGGCGAGACCGCCGCTGGAGGATTCATGGCCACGCCCCGCAACACCCGCAGCCGCGAGCTGGACCGCATCGATGCGCGCATCCTGCGCATCCTCCAGGAAGACGCGCGCATCTCCTTCACCGAGCTCGGCGAGCGCGTCGGCCTGTCCACCACACCCTGCACCGAACGCGTGCGCCGGCTCGAGCGCGAGGGCGTGATCCAGGGCTATCACGCCCGGCTCGATCCCATGCAGCTCAAGGCCGGCCTGCTGGTGTTCGTGCAGATCGGCCTGTCCTACAAGTCGGGCGACATCTTCGAGGAATTCCGCCGCGCCGCGCTGCGCCTGCCCAACGTGCTCGAGTGCCATCTGATGTCCGGCGACTTCGACTACCTGATCAAGGCCCGCATTCCCGAGATGGCCGCCTATCGCGAACTGCTCGGCAGCAGCCTGCTGACGCTGCCGCACGTACGCGAATCGCGCAGCTACATCGTCATGGAGGAGATCAAGGAGACCCTGGCGCTGGCGATTCCGGACTGAGCTGCCGGGCAGGGCGCCACACCAAGCCATTGCCCGGATGCCGATCGCGCCCACACCCATGTCCCGCGCCCACTGCTCCCATTGCCAGCGCCCGGCCTCGCACTGCCTGTGCGCATGGATTCCGGACCTGCCCAGTCGCAGCCGGATCCTGCTGCTGCAGCATCCGGACGAAGCCGCGCATCCGCTCAACACAGCGCGCCTGGCCGCACTCGGCCTGCAACGCGCCTGCCTGCGGATCGGCGAACGCTTCGACGATCTCGAAGACCTGCTCGCGGCGCCCGGCCTGCGCCCGATGCTGCTGTTTCCCGGCGCGCCCGCCGTGGATGTGGCCGGGTGGCGCAGCACCGCACCCGGGACAGACACGCTACTGATCGTGCTCGACGGCACCTGGCGCAAGGCCCGGCGCCTGCTGCGGCTCAATCCCGTGCTGGCAAACCTGCCGCGCCTCGCGCTCGCACCTGCAGCACCATCACGCTACCGCGTGCGGCGCGCCATCGAGCCCGGCGCGCTATCCACCGTCGAGGCCGTCGCCACCGCGCTGGAGATGCTGGAGCCGGGCGGCGGATTCGAGGCGCTGCTCGCGCCGTTCGACGTGATGGTCGAGGGTCAGATCGCCGCGCGTGGGGCCGCGCGCGGCACGACCTGATCCGCGCGGCACCCGCACCACAGCACCTCCGTCCGCGCCCTCGCGCGCAGTCACGCACGCAGGCAGCGCAGCGGTGCCCGCCCTGTCATCGACGCGCGCCGCTTCCGGTGCACACTGCGGACGGGGATCCGCCAGGCCGGCGCCCGTCGCCGGCTGCGTTCATCGCATGCACGGAAGGAGGCAACATGACGACCAGGGCGACCGGCGCGCGCAAGGCGCCCCGCACGACCACCCCCATCACGCGGCTGCTCGACGCACGCCCCGACACCGCCGATTTTCGCGACCGCATGTTCGAGCCCACGCTGGTCGACGTGCCCAGCGAAATGCCGCTGGCCCGCTTCACGTCACTCGGCGTGCCGGTGCTCGACCAGGGCGAGGAGGGCGCCTGCACCGCCTACGGCCTGGCGACGGTCGCGCACACCCTGCTGCGGCGCCGCCGGCCTGACCCGGTCACCGAGCGCATGAGCACCCGCATGCTCTACGACATGGCGCGCCGCTACGACGAGTGGGAAGGCGAGGACTACGACGGGTCCAGCTGCCGCGGCGCGATGAAGGGCTGGCATCGCCACGGCGTCTGCGCCGAAGAATGCTGGCCTGCCACGCCCGGCCCGCTGGAAGCGATCTACACCGAGGAACGCGCGCGCGCCGCGCAGGCGCATCCGCTCGGCGCCTACTACCGCGTCAACCACAAGGATCTGGTGGCGATGCACGCCGCGTTCGCCGAGGTCGGCGTGCTGTATGCCTCGGCCGCCGTGCACACCGGCTGGCGCGCGCCGCCGACGAGCGGCGTCATCGACTGGGCCGAGCAGGCCATCGCCGGTTGGCACGCCTTCGCCATCGTCGGCTACGACCGCGACGGTTTCTGGATCCAGAACTCCTGGGGCACCGGCTGGGGTCGGCAGGGCTACGGCTGGGTCAGCTACGACGAGTGGCTGCAGCGCGGTACCGATGTCTGGGTCGCGCGCCTCGCCGTGCCGGTGCGCCTGCAGCGCGTGGAAGCGGTCGCGGCGAGCAACTCCACCCTGGCGCGGCAGTCGAACGGCTACTCGCAGGCCGACCTGCGCCCGCACATCGTCAGCCTCGGCAACGACGGCCGCCTGCGGACCAGCGGCCGATTCGGCACCAGCGCCGATGCGGTGCGCAACCTCATCCAGGACGACCTGCCGCGCATCACCCGCGACTGGCCGAAGAAGCGGATCATGCTCTACGCCCACGGCGGTCTGGTGCCCGAGCAGGCCGCGATCCAGCGCGTCGCCGACCTGCGCGAGCTGATGCTGCCGCAGCAGGTCTACCCGCTGTGCTTCGTGTGGAAGACCGGCTTCTGGAGCACGCTCGGCAACCTGCTGCGCGACGCCGTGCGCCCACGCAGCGAAGGCCTGATGGACCGGGCCAAGGGCGTGCTGCTCGACCGCATCGACGACACCATCGAACCGCTGGCGCGCGCGCTGGGCGGTAAGGCGATGTGGGAAGAGATGAAGGAGAACGCGCTGCTGGCGACAACCGCCGTCGTGCGCAACGGCGACCAGCTCACCGAAGCCGGCGGCGCCGCCCAGGTTGCCCGCCTGCTGGGCGACTGGATGCGGGCCGATCCCGACGTCGAACTGCACCTCGTCGGCCACAGCGCCGGCTCGGTGCTGCTGGCACCGCTGGCACAACTGCTGACCGCCGACGGCCTCGTATCCGCAGGCCCGGCCGCCAGCATGCCGGGCATCGGCCAGCGCATCGCCAGCCTGAATCTCTGGGCGCCGGCCATGACGATGGCCCTGTTCGAAGAGACGCTGGCACCCGCACTCGCCGCCGGCACCATCGGCAACGCCGCACTGTTCACCCTGACCGACCGCGCCGAACAGGACGACCACTGCGCCCGCGTCTACAACAAGTCCCTGCTGTACCTCGTCGCCCACGCCTTCGAAACCCGCGCCCGCAGCTGGGTCCGCCACGAACACCGCCACGGCACACCCCTGCTGGGCATGGCCCGCTTCATCGAATCGAACGACGCCATCCGCGACCTGCTGGCGACCGGCAAGCTCGACTGGATCCAGGCCCCGGTGCAGGGCGAGCCCACCCACGCCGCCAACGGCAGTGCGGCGACTACGCACGGCGGCTTCGACGACGATGCCGCGACGCTGCAGGCGACGCTGTGCCGGATTCTCGGTGAGCGCAGTACGGCGGCGCCGGTGCGGATCCATCGGTCGGAATCGGGGCTGGAGGATTGCAGACAGCGGCTGCGGGAGGCGCTGGAAGCGGAAGGCGGCGGGCGCTGAGGGGAGGTTCGAGCGGCAGGCATCTCTTCGAACTCGGCCTCTGACAAACGCTTTATCCGCTTTCCGTCAGCCCGTAATCCGCGCGTCGCCGCAGCTACAATCCGGGCATGCATGGATGCACACAGACACTGCCATTGGCTGCGTTGGCTCACACCAACACCTACGACGAGGCCATCACCACGCCCACGGAAGAAAGCGTGCGCCGCGCCGTTGCCATCCAGATGATCATCAACAAGGGGTGGAGCTCAACTTCCGAGAACCCCTGGCAGGGCAGCTTCGCCGTCGACAGCCTCACCGACATCGTGGAAGAGGCCGTCTACAAGGAGTTCGAAGCCATCAGCAAGCGCGGCGGCCTGCTGGGCGCCATGGACACGATGTACCAGCGCGGCAAGATCCAGGAAGAGTCCATGTACGACGAGCACAAGAAGCACGACGGCTCGTTGCCCTTGGTGGGCGTGAACATGTTCCTGCCCAAGGAACACGCCGGCGAGATCGCCACCGAGATCGAACTGATCCGCAGCACCGAGGAAGAGAAGGGCCAGCAGATCGAGAACGTCCGCAACTGGCAGGAAGGCCGCAATGCCCTCGCGCCGAAGGGCGAGACCTCACACGCCCATCAGGCCGACGCCGACGAACAGGCGCCGATGGTCCACGACGGGCATGGTCTGGCGTATCTTCAGAACGCGGCGCGCGAACGGCGCAATGTGTTCGAGGCGCTGATGGAAGCGGTGAAGACGCATAGCCTAAGGCAGATCAGCCATGCGTTGTATGGCGTGGGTGGGGAATATCGGCGGAATATGTGAAATAAACTGCGAGAAGCTATGGATTGCGAGGCTTTAGTGAAAGTTGTTCCGCCCCTTAAGTGGGCTGGCGGGAAAAGATGGTTAGTTTTGCGTGACGACGTTTTCCCAAAAAAGTTCTCTAATTACTATGAGCCTTTTGTCGGGTCTGGCGCAGTTTTCTTTACTCTTTTGCCCAGAAAAGGAGTGTTGTCTGACTTAAATGGTGAGCTTATTGAATTTTATGAAGCTCTCAAGGAGCGGCCCGATCTCGTGAGACGAAGCTTGGCGCTTCATGCCGAAAAGCACGGTAGAGAATATTATTATGAGGTCAGGTCATCCGCGCCTAAGACGAAGTACTCCCGTGCCGCAAGGTTTCTGTATTTGAACCAGACTTGCTGGAATGGTCTGTATAGGGTCAACAGGAGCGGGCAGTTCAATGTGCCAATCGGTACAAAGAATTCTGCGACCGCTTCCCTAGAATACTATAGGGGCTTGTCGGCGGCACTGGCCGGTATTCAGTTACTAGCTTGCGATTTTGAGCAGTCCATAAATATGTCGCAAAGCGGTGACTTCGTGTTCTGTGATCCTCCGTACACAGTGAAGCACAATAATAACGGCTTTATCAAATACAATGAGTCTATATTTTCGTGGTCTGATCAGTTGCGTCTGCGAGACGCTTTGGTTCGGGCGTCGCGCAGGGGTGTGAAATTTTTGGTTACAAATGCATACCACGATTCGGTGCTCGACCTGTATGAAGAATTTTCTGTCTCTAGGCTTGATCGAGCTTCCGTAATATCTGGTCTATCACATGGAAGGGGAAGGTATCAGGAATGCATCGTCAAGAATTTCTAGGTTTAATGAAACTGCGCGATAGTTTTCGTGCAATCGTCCGGCTGCTCCCGGGCGCACCAGCTTTTCAAATGTGCGAACGTGAAGGAATAAGAAGCGCAACCGTCGAGTTTTCGGTGCTCTTATCTTTCTCAGTCTTGCCATTCTTCGTCGTTTCGTTGATGAACTGGTTCGCTACTGGTCGCGCGAGTATCGCTGCGTCCTTGAGGGAGTATAGCTCTGCCGGTGAGATATTCTTTTATGTGGGAACTATATTAGGTGCGGCTTTTATTCTTTTGCGTGATAATTTTGATGATGAGGATCGCGATGTCCCTCGCGCTGAATTGAACAAGCAGCTTAAAAGAGAGCGAACTTGGTTTCTGTTCTACTTGCTGATTGCTTTCGGTTCAAGTTTAGTGGTTTTGACCGTGCATCATCTTGTTTCGGGCTATAGGGGTGATCTTGTTCTTTGGGCTTCGCTAATCATCTACATGACCTCGCTCTATTTTTGGTTTATTAGCATTCTCTATCAGAAAGCAAAGCCAAGTGTTGGTCTGAAAAAGCAAAAGAGGGCTCAGAACGATATCGATTCCGCGCTTGATCAGATGTCGATCACGGAGGGTCGTCAATGAAATACATTCAAGTTAAGGCTTTGCCTGTCACTCAGTCAATTGGTACTTTTTATTCCTGCACAATCAAGGCGCGTGATCTAGTTGGAATATCTTGGGTGGACGTTCGCCGAATGTCCAACGAAATGGGTGAGATCGATAAATATATTGGAATCCAAAGACGGATTAGCCCCGCTCGGGTTGAAAAGCTGAGATCTTATGTCAGATCGCCCGATGCTACATTTCCGACTTCAATTATCGTAGCAGTTCCGGAGCAGTGCTCGGAATATGATGATAAAAGCTGCACATTGAAATTGTCCGAACATATCGATGCTGAGAATCCGGAAGATTCAGTATCTTACGGAAATATAGCGAAGATTCTTGATGGGCAGCACCGCATTCGCGCGTTTGCGGCCAGTGATGGAAAAAGCTTCGAATTTGATTTCGATGGCGAGAGCGATTTTGAGCTCAGTGTCTGCGTTTTCGTTGGCGCAGACCTTCCGACTCAAGCCACAATATTTTCCATTGTGAATTTGGCTCAAACTAAGGTCAACAAGAGTCTTGTCTATGACCTTTTTGCTTTAGCTAAGACAAGAAGTCCTCAGAAGAGCTCTCACCAAATTGCGGTCTCACTTGATAAAAAGGAAGGTAGCCCTTTTCATAAATCTATAAAGCGGCTTGGTACGGCTACGCCAAACAGGGTGCCTGGAAGCGAGACTCTCACTCAGGCGGCGTTCGTAGAAGCGTTGGTGCCCTACTTGAGTGACGATCGAGACAAGGATCGTGATTTCTATCTTGTCGATTCAGATGGGGTCCCCCCGAGAATTTGGCATAGTCGATCAAAAGTCCCCTTGTTTCGCGACCTTTTCTTGCATCAAGAGGAGGGTCGGATCGCACAGATTATTTGGTCATATTTTTCTGCGGTTGCCCTCACGTGGCCTGATTCATGGGCTGATCCGGAGAAAGGGGTCATTCTAAAAAGAACGAACGGCTTCAGAGCCCTGATGTCCGTAATGGGAGAGTATTATCTAGAGCTCTTGGAGCGACGCTCCGTGGGTGAGCTAGTGAAAGATAGGGAATTTGCGGAAATATTTTCGTTTGTTGGCGTCGATGATGGTGGGTTTACTGCGGAAGCATTTCCTCCGGGATCCGCAGGGGAATCTAAATTGAAGAAGGTATTCAGTGCTGGGCTGAAAGATTTCAAGAAAAATAAAGAGCTGGAATCACTGAAATGAGGGGCGGGCCGTACTACAAGGGCGCATCTTGTCGGCGCCTCGATCTGCTTCCTAAGGCGGTCGCTGCCCCACGGATTTTGCTAGCAGTTGTGGAGCGCGAGGGTGACGCGCAGCTTGTCGGGTCGGAGCCATGTGGCCAGCTGATGTGCCGAAAATTTTGAGCGCTCAGATTCGGCGTCGTCCGCCGATATGGGGCAAGCCAGGGTCCGGGTTTGGTGGTAGAGAGATTGCGAATCCAGCAGCATATAATGCTTGTGCGACCACCGTCGCCGCTCGCACGGGGAATGTCTGGTGAATCCGTCATGATCCGTCGTTCAGTCGGATCGCGACGCAACTACAGAGCGACATTGACAGGGAGTTATCTTCATGGGGTTTGGTGAGCAGTTTCAAGGCAAGATCGAGAACGCGATTACTGAAGGCGTGGATACGGTCGTGCGGTCGCGGGAGGCGCATTACAAGAAAAATCCGGAGAACTTTCCGACAGTCTCCTCTATAGACTCGATGATTTCCTCGACGGCAAACCTAAACGCTGCGATCAGCGGTGGCGCGAGCCTCATTCCGGGGCCGTGGGGTATGGCTGCCGTCATTCCTGAGCTCGTAGCGGTGATCAATCGCCAGCTGACGCTGATCTATGATGTCGGTGCTGCCCATGGAAAGCAGAAGCAGATCACGAAGGAGCTCGTCCTTGCGATCATGATCTCCGGTCTTGGATCCAGCGCCGGTAGCTTGTTAACCATTCATGGCGGTAAGGTCCTCGTTCGTCGTGCATCGTTGCGAGCAATGCAGAGAATCATCGCATTGCTCGGCGGGAAGATCACACAACAGGCGTTGAAGCGCGCCGTCAGCAAGTGGTTACCTGTGGTAGGCGCGGCAGCCATGGCGGCATGGACACGTCATATGACAGTGCAGATCGGACGAAGGGCGAATGAGATCTTCCAGCTCGAGATCCAAGACGATCCGTCGACGATGGATATAGAGCTCGAAAAAGGCTGAGCGCTACGCGGCGGGATTTGCTAGGTTCGGATCTGCGCATAACTTGAGCCCGCAGATAAGCCGCCGCCTGTCGCGGCGGCTTGGCCGGCTAGGGTGCTCCGAGGATTTAACGCGCTGGATTTCCACACTTCAGTATCTAATGTACATAGAGGTCTTAATGGCAACTCGAAGCGAATTTCTTAGTTTCGTTGTCAATGAGTATTATTCCGGCGTCAAGGATGCTGCATGGAAGACCGGCTATTCAGAGGCTGCGATTTCGCGATGGGTTGCAGGCAAGAAGACGCCGCAACGAGCAACAATCGAGTATTTCATCAGCGTTGCGTTTCTACCCGAGTTCAAGGTGATTAAGGAGTTCTGGCCTTTCGATCACACGCAGGCTCTTCAAACCCAGCTCAAGGCGATGCTCGGGGAACACAGGAACGACGCGGGAATTTATGCGTTCTACGATGCGCTGGGTAATCTGCTCTATGTGGGCAAGGCAACCAACCTTCTTGGGGAGATAAGTGCAGCAATCTGTCGGAAAATCGATGTTTCCTTTCCGAAGGGTGTAAAGAACAAGCCTGAGTTTAGAAAGGAAGTGATCCGATACATCTCGGCTTACGATGTTGGGTCATCATCATTCGACGACTATCCGAAGCATGTGGAGTCGCTGTTGTTGCGTATATCCAAGCCGTTATTCAACAAGAACATCGGATTCCTCGGTCGGGCCCGGAAGATGCCAAGCGAGACGTGAGGATGCCGGATCACGGAGGCTAACGGGGTCAGGTTCACTTATCCGGTCGTGAGTCAGCCCTGCTTCCCGGGCTTGAGGACGGTGGACCCCACCCGGTTTCGACAATGTCACCCGTTACAACCTCGGTAGGCAGGCATCAGCCGATGCCCGATACTCGCCCTGCGCCAGATCCAGGCGCCAACAGGGCGTGCCCGGTTTCATGATTACAGTGGAAATGATGCAGGCGTTCTTCTCCGATACGCGGCAGAAGAACATCGAGGCGGGCAAGGACTGGAGCATCGACGAGGTCTGCCGCTGGTCGTTCTTCTTCGTCGACGAGGATGGCAGTGCGCTGCTTCCGGTGGCGCGGCATATGGAGTCGCTGGGCTATACGGTGGTCGGCGTCACCGAGCCGGTCGACGAAGAGGATCCGTTCTTCTACCTGCAGGTGGACAAGCTGGAGCAGCACACTCCGGAATCGCTGCAGGCACGGGTTGAAGCGCTTTACGCCATCGCCGAGCAGTTCGAGATCGCCGACTACGATGGCATGAACGTGGTCGCTGCCTGAGGGTACCGGCTGGGCGCGCTGGTGTCCTTGCCAAGGAATAGCGGTCGCGGATAACCGGGTAAGGTTCACTTACCCGCCTTGCTCGGTCGATGCGCAGGGCGGACGCCAGCGAAGCGTCTGGTCTTGGCTTCGACCATGGCGCGGAAGTCGTCGCGGCCCCAGGCGCGCTGTTGTTGCAGGTATTGGCGGATTGCGGTGAGGTCTTCTTCGGTCACAGCTTCTTCGAGCATGTCCCGCCAGCGGCGTGCGCGCATGACCGGATCGGTATCGAGAGCCAGCCAGGCCGTGTGGGGCGAGAGCAACGATCCGGTGCGCTGGCCCAGATGGGCGGCGCAACTTGACCAGCGCCAGGCGGCCGCATCGTCGGTGATGCGCGCTCGTACCGGATTGAGTTCGATGTAGCGCTGGCTGGTCAGCACGTAACGTTCGTTATCGACAAGGCACGACTTGTAGCGGCCCTCCCAAAGCGTGCCGGTTCGACGGTGCCGGGCATTGAACAGGCCGACGTACTGGCGTCCGAGGCGCTGCATGAGTCGCCCGATATCGCCAGCTGCGGCCGGCGTGGCCAACAGATGCACGTGGTTGTCCATCAGCACATAGGCACGCAGCTGCACGCCAGTCGCCATCAGCGCCTCCTGCAGTGCCTGCAGATACCGCAAGCGGTCACCGGGGTCTAGGAAACAAGGCAGGCGATTGTTGCCACGCTGCACGATGTGCTGCGGAATGCCAGGCAGATCGAGGCGGGGCAGGCGAGCCATTGGACGTAGCGTGCCGCTCCGGACGCGGCGCGCGCATCGGTGGAATCTGCAAAGAGCTGGCCGGTCGAATGATCGGAGCGTGGGGGAAGTGAACCTGAACCCGTTCCAGGATCGTCATGCGTCCGGATCAGATCGCCAATAAGCGGCACGCTCATCTGGTGCCGGGGTCCGGACATCCGCACGTGGAGCGCGTAGCGCATCTTTCCCGACTGGTCCGATAGACGCAGCACACCGCGTTGTTCCTGACATCTAGGGGACGCCCTATGTGAGTGAATCGGACTATTTCACATGCCGTGTACGTACTCCAATCTCGCCTGAAGATGCACGGTTTCCAAGGCAAAAACGCCGCTATATTCCGGACTCCCCCGAAGCAGGAGAACTGAAATGTCGCTCATCCAACAGCACAAGAAGACGGCACAAATGGTCGGCGTGGCGCTGGTCGCGGCCGTGGGGCTTGGTGGCTGTGCCACCTACAAGGAAGACTTCGCACGCATCGATACGCGCCTCGATACCCTCGATACGCGGGTGCAGGGTGCGGCCCAGAGCGCGGAATCCGCCAACCAGTCCGCGACGCAGGCCAATCAGCGCCTGGATACGATGGAACGTCGCGTCCAGCAGCTTGAAACGGCGCCGCGCCGCACGCCGCGCGGTTGATCTGATCGAACCGGGACCCGTTGGCCTGCCGGCCACGGGTCCCGGTGTATCACCCGTTTTTTCGAGGAGTGTTCCCATCGCCAGTTCCCCACACGCTGCGATGCGGGTCTTCCACGGCGCGCTGCTGCTTGCGTTGGCATCCGCCAGCGTGGGCGTGGCCATGGCCGAGGAACCCGCGACGCAACCGGTCGCTTCGGTCGACCAGCTTCCGCCCGGACAAGAAGTGTCCGACACGGTCATCGAGCTTGCGGGCTGGGTCATCGCCGCCGATGACAACCACGGCTATCCGTTCATGGTGATGGACAAGGCCGCCGCGCAGGTGCTGGTGTTTGGCGGCGACGGCAAGCTGCGAGGCGCAGCCCCCGGGCTGTTCGGTTCGGCGGTCGGCGACCATGCGGCGCCCGGCATTGCCGGCCTTGCGCTGCGCGAGATTCCGGGGCGGGATCGCACCACGCCGGCCGGTCGTTTCGTGGGCGGCTATGGTCCATCGATCGACGCCGGGCGCGTGCTCTGGGTGGACTACGATTCGGCAGTCTCGCTGCACCCGACCGCAAGCGGCACGCCGGCCGAGCGTCGCGAGGAACGCCTGGCATCGCCGACGCCGGACGACAACCGCGTCACCCACGGTTGCATCAATGTCGCGACCACGTTCTACGAGCAGGTCGTCCGCTCGACGTTCGAGAAGGGCGGCGTGTTCTACATCCTGCCGGACAAGGATTCGATGGCGGAGACCTTCCCGGAGTTCGCGCAAAGTCGTGAGGCGACGAAGCGCGACGATTGAGTGGAGTCACTTCTGGCACCGGTCCAGCGGTGTGCTGCAAGCCCGGGAAGACGCCCGCATGGTTGATCAGGGCTTCGAGTCCGGCCCTGCCTCATCGTGCTTCAGCGTCATGTCGCCCGCGCGCGCACCCGGCACCGACGTCCAACCCGGATTGAGCGTCATCGTCCAGCCTTCCCCCTTCGTGCCATCTCCGTCTTGCGGCAGGGCCACGGTCGCGCGCGTGTAGTCGGCGTGGATCAACGCTGCACCGCCTTCGACGACTGCGAGTTCGCCCCAGGTGTCGGTGAGGCGCAGCGTCGGGTAGACGGTGCCGATGTCGTCGAGCGCGGCCAGCGTCTGTGGATTGAACTGCAGGCTCATGTTCTGCAGCGGCAACACCAGAACCGGGCCATCCACGAGCTTCGCGCGCCAGTGCGCGACACGGGCAAGGCGATCGCGGTCGCGCGTGTCTTCGACGGTGCGCAGGCTGCCGTCCACGTCATAACGCCGTTGGCGGGTCTCGATGTCGGTCAACGCGGCCACGTCGATGCGCAATGCCTGTGCCAGCAGCGAGCCGAGGTCGGCATCCGCGTCGAGTCCGCTGCGCCAATCGGGATCGGCGTCGTCGAGCAGCAGGCCGTAGGCCGGGCCGCTGGCATACGCGAAGGACCGGACAAAGCTGGGCGAGCCGAGCGAGCGCGCGAGATCGAACACGGCGAAGGCGCGGCGCTCTTCGTCGCGCGACAGGCCCAGGCGCACGCCGGTGTACTCGGCAAGCCCCTCGTTGATCTCGAGTGCCGCTTCTTCCGCGGCTGCATCGGCGAACAGCTGACGACGTGCATGGCGGAAGGCCAGGGCATCGCCCACGTGAGCGCGTCGGACGTCTGCGTCGACTGCCATCACGGCACGCGCCAAGGCCCGCCATTCCAGTTGAAGGAGGTAGCGGCCCTCCAGCGTGTCGAGATGGCGGTTACCCGCTTCCTTGCGCGTCAGATCCAGTGCGGGCTGGATCCGGTGAAACATTTCGTGCATCAGCAGCACGCGCAGCACGCTGGGTTCCGAAGGCACCGGCCACAGCAATTGCGTCCAGTCGGTGCCCGACCATTCCACACGCGTGTTGGCGATAAGGGCCGTCTGCGGCAGCGTGCCGACAAAAAGGCCGTCCTGTTCCACGAGCACGCCACCAGGGTCCTGCCGGTTGGCGACGGCCGCGCGATCCGCGGGGTCGACGATCAACATCGGGCCGCACAGTGATGCGCCCCAGAGCGCGCCGCCATCCCGCTCGCACAGCGTGTTCGCGGTGCTGAAGACGCGGGCCGCGTCGTCGCGATCGGGCGCCGCGTGTGCTGATACCCCGAACAAAAGCGCGAGCAGGCAGCTGGAGGCGGACAGGACATGCAGACGGCGCAGGTGAGGCATGGAGTCGTCGAGCGGCTTGGATCTACGGATCTTAGCCAAGCCGGAGGAGACGGTGTCAGTGACAATTTCCAGGCCAGGCCGCGTTGTATCGGCCTTCCCGCAACGTCAGGGTTCGGCCCTCCCGCGCGTTGAACACGCCGAAGGACTGGCGGCGGAACCGCTGTACGCCCGGCCGGCGTTCCGGTTCGGGCGTCGGGCTAGACTCCGTGCATGACGACGCCCGACCAGACCAAGCTCGACCGTATCGTCGCCGAAGCCCGGCGCAGTGCAGAGCAGCGCAACAACGGCTATCGCGAGCGTGCGCTGAAGATGTACCCGTGGATCTGCGGCCGCTGCGCGCGCGAGTTCACGCGCGTCAACCTGCGCGAACTGACGGTGCATCACCGCAACCACAACCACGACGACAACCCGGCCGATGGCAGCAACTGGGAGCTGCTGTGCGTGTACTGCCACGACAACGAGCATTCCCGGCAGCTTGATCACACCGGTGTCAGTGCCCGGAATGCAGAGGATGCCGCTGTCGCGGCGACCTCCAATCCGTTTGCGGATCTGAAGGCGCGGCTCGAGAAGACCCGTTCCTGATCAGCAGGCGCGATCTGGAAGCAGCGCCCGCAATGAACGCGGGACGCTCACCAGGCACCACGCAGGGCGCGGTTAGCCTCCGACACGCCGCAGTCCGCGGCTTCGCCCGGAAGTCAGCGTCCATGCGCCAGCTCACATCGTTTGCCGCCATCGGACTGCTGCTGTGCATCGGCACGGCCTGTTCCAAGCCGCCGTCCTCACCCGTGCGTGCGCCGTCGACTACCGCACAGTCCGAGGACAGCGCACCCATCTATTCGACCGGACGCCCCAGCGCGGACGGCATCGGCAAGACGTACCAGGGTCGGGAGATCTCGGCGGTGATGGGCTGGCAGGGCGCGGCCTGGCTGGAGCGCGAGGAACGCGAGCGTGAGGAGCGCGGCATTCTTCTGCTGCAGGAGCTGGCGCTGCAGCCGGGCATGGCGGTCGCCGACATCGGGGCGGGAACGGGCTATTACGCGCGCCGGATGGCGCCGCTGGTGTCGCCTGATGGTTTGGTCTACGCGGTGGACGTGCAGCCGCAGATGGTGGAGATGCTGACGCGACTGGCTTCGCAGCCGGGCCTGGAGAACATCGTGCCGGTACAGGCCGGTGTGTCAGATCCCGGACTCGAACCCGACTCCGTGGATCTCGCGCTGATGGTCGACGTCTACCACGAGCTCGAATACCCGCACGAGGTGCTGGGCGCGCTGGTGCGTGCGCTGCGGCCCGGGGGGCGTCTGGTCTTCGTCGAGTACAGGGCGGAGGACGACACCGTGCCGATCAAGGCGCTGCACAAGATGAGCGAGGCGCAGATCCGCCGCGAAGCGGCCCTGCATCCGCTGGACTGGGTGCGCACGGCCGACACCCTGCCCTGGCAGCACGTGGTGGTGTTCCGCAAGCGCTGAGGCGCCGTCGTCCGCGACCGCGTTCGAAACGCAGAGGCGTTGTGCACTCTGCAAGCCGGTGAGTCGCGCTCAGGGTCGTGCCGACCTGCGCTGCAAGGCCGACCAGCACGCCCGGAGTGACCGGGCGTGGCGTCGTGCCGACTTGCCGCAGCACCGCGTCAGGCGTGACGGCCTACTTCTGGATCTCGAGCAACTCCACTTCGAACACCAGCGATGCGCCCGGCGGAATCGCCCGGCCGGCGCCGTTCGCGCCATACCCGAGCCACGCGGGGATGTGCAGTTCCCGCGTGCCACCGGGGCGCATGCCGGCGACGCCTTCGTCCCAGCCGCGGATGACGCGGCCTGCGCCGAGCGGGAACACGAAGGGCTGGCCGCGATCATGGGAACTGTCGAACTGCGCGCCGCGCTTGTCGGGTGCGTTCTGGTCGTAGAGCCAGCCGGTGTAGTGCACGGACACCTGGTCGCCAGCGACAGCGGGCGCGCCTTCGCCTTCCGTGACATCGATGCGCTGCAGTTCGGCCACGTCGCCACCGGTGTAGGGCGGCGGGCCGCTGCACGCGGCGAGGAGGAGGACGGACAGCAAGGCAACAAGGCGGAACGGGTGACGGGTCATGGGTGTCCGGTGCGCGAATAGGGTCGGGCAGGATAGCGTCCGGGCACGTCGGCGGTGTCAGGGTGGGGCAGGGTGCCTGCGCATACGAGCCGAGCGGCAGGACTCGACGCGTATCAGAAGCGGCCTTGTATGCCGCAGCGTCCGCTGTGCGATGCCGGGTGCCCTCTGCGTTGCCAGCACACGCGCGTACCGGGCTCAGCGTGCACGTGCGCCAGCGTCTGCCTGGACACCGTGCGGAAGTGTCAGCCGTGCCAGCAGACCGCCGCCTTCGCGCGCGTGCAGCTCCAGCGTGCCGCCGTGCCGCTCGGCGACCGAGCGCGCCACCGCCAGTCCGAGGCCTGCGCCGCCGGTCTCACGGCTGCGCGAATGTTCCATGCGCTGGAACGGCTGCACCAGACGCGTGCGTGCAGCGGCAGGAATGCCAGGGCCGCGGTCGGCGACGTCGATGTACAGGCGGCTGTCGTCCGCGCGGATCCGGACCTCGGCGCCATCGGCGTAACGCACGGCGTTGTCGATCAGATTCGACAGCGCGCGTCGGAGCGCCAGGGCATCCGCCTGCACAGTGGCAGGCGTCTCCGCGTCCACCTGCACGGGGTGGCCTGCGGTGCCGGCAGACGTGGCGAGTTCGTACGCCAGGGCGACCACATCCACAGGCGCGCGGGTCAGGGGCGCGACTTCCCCCTGCGCGTAGGCCAGCACCTGGGCGATCATGGTCTGCATGCGCTGGATGTCGGCGACCATGCGCTCGCGATCGGGCGAGGGCGCGGTTTCCGCGCGCAGGCGCAGCCCCGTCAGCGGCGTGCGCAGGTCGTGCGCGACGGCCGCGAGCATCGCAGTGACGTCCTCGGCCTGCGTGCGCAGACGCAGATGCGCATCGGCGATGGTCTGGCCCAGCTGGCGGACCTCCCGGGCACCTTCCACGGGCACCGGCGCGGTGCGTGCGCTCAGGTCCATGCGTGCGCTGGCCTCGGCGAGCCGGCGCAGCGGCAGCGTGAGCCGGCGCGCCATCCACCAGGTCAACGGTGCGATCAGCAGTGCAGCCAGCGCCAGCGCCAGCAGTACCTGACGGCGCCATTGCCCGCGCCCGGGGTCGGCGGTGCCCACGACACGCCAGGTGCCGTCCGGTTGGAGGGCGCCCAGTTCGAACGCCGGCAGCTGCAGGCCTGCCGTGGACAGCGCGGCGTGCACACGCGCCTGACGCAGGGCGTCGGACTGCCCGGCGGTCGCGATCTGCCCGGCGTCCACCACCTGCATCCTGACCGCCGGCGCCTGTCGCCAGACGGCGCGCACCTGCGTGGCCGGCTGGCCCAGACGGTGCGCGGCAAGATCGACCAGCCATGGCACGGGCGTGCCGGTGGGTGGCCCGGCCTGCGAGCGGACGCGCAGACCGGGTGCGGCCCGCGCATCGCCGGCCAGGGCCGAGATCGCATCGCCGGGCGCCATCGTGGGCGCCGCAGGGGCGGGCCACCAGCCCACGACGGCAAAGCCGACGGCCTGGGCCAGCACCAGCGTCGCCAGGGCGAGCCCGCCGACCAGCGCAAGGATGCCGTGCGGCCGGCTCACAGGCGCTGCACCGTGGCGGCGAGGCGATAGCCTTCGCTGCGCAGCGTCTCGACGAGGGTGTCCGCACCGGGCTGGGCCTGCGCGAGTTTCCGGCGCAGACGGCTGATCGCCAGATCGATGGCCCGGTCGAAAGGTTCGGCCGCGTCGCCGTGGATCAGCACCATCAGACGCTCGCGGCTGAGCACGCGGCCCGCACGTTCCACCAGGGCGCGCAGCAGTGCGAACTCGCCGGCCGTCAGCCGTACGCCGGTGCCGTCCGGCGCGCACAGTCCGCGTGTGTCGAGCCGCAGCGTCCAACCCTGGAAGACGTAGCCCTCGCTCGGGCGCTGGTCCTGTTGGCGGAGCTTCTCGCCGCGTCGCAGCAACGCACGCACGCGTGCCAGCAGCTCGCGCGGATCGAAGGGTTTGGAGAGGTAGTCGTCGGCGCCTACCTCCAGCCCGATGACCCGGTCCGGCGGGCTGTCCAGTGCGCTGAGCATGAGCACCGCGAGGTCGGTACCGGCGAGGCGTCGGCAGATCGACAGGCCATCCTCGCCCGGCATCATCCAGTCCAGCACCACCAGGTCGGCCGGGGCCTGTGCCAACAGACGGTCCAGTGCGACGGCGCCGTCGGCGGCGGCCACCGCGTAGCCGTGACGGCCCAGGTAGTCGCAGATCGCATCACGGATGCTGGCGTCGTCATCGACGACGACGATGCGGGCGGTCTCGACGGTCATGCCGACATTGTCGCCTGCGCGTGTATCCCGCATGTATCAGACCTGTGGGGGTTGCCGACATCCTGCCGATACCCGCGCGCTCTGTGATGGCGATCCCGTCCAACGAGATCCCGCCATGTCGTCACGTGCCGTCGCGTCCCTCTCCCTGCTGTCACTGCTGCTGACCGCTCCGCTTGCAGCGGCGCCCGCTGCCCCGGCGCCGGCGCCGGACGCTGTGCCCCATCGGGTCGACATGCAGCTGGTCGGTCACCATCCCCGCGTGGAGGTCCGCATCGAGGGGATCGATCGTCCGTTGAGCTTCGTGGTGGACACTGCCGCCGGCGCGACCGTGATCGATGTGGCACTGGCGGAGGAGATCGGCCTGTTCGAATCCCAGTCGCGCCAGGTCCAGGTGCAGGGCGCCGGCGGCAGCGCAGGCGCGGCCCGTGTCACCGCGCTGCGCGACCTGGCCGCCGGCAGTTTCCGCTGGAAGGCGCAGATGCTGGCGATGGATCTGTCGAACATTGCGCGGGACGATGCGCCGCCGGTTGACGGCATCCTCGGCAACGATCTGATGTCGCGGTTCGACCTGCGGTTCGATCTGCCGGCCGGTCATCTGCTGCTGGCGCAGCCGGGCAGCCTGCCGCGTCCGGGATGCCTGGACAACGCACTGCCGCAGCGCGGGCCGGCCCTGCAGCGGTTCGCGTTGCTGGAGGCGCAGATGCAGGACGGCCCGCACCGCTCGCCGGTGATGGCCGTCGTGGACACGGGGGCGGCCCAGACCGTGCTCAATGTGCCCGCCGCGCGTGCACTGGGCGTGGCCGAGGGCGATGCCCGTCTGCGCCTGCGCGAGGCGGGCACACAGGGGCTGGCCAGTCAGGTGACCGAGACCTGGCTGTACACGCTGCCGTCGCTGGACATCGGCGATTGGCAGTTGCCCGCGATGGAGGTGCGGATCAGCGCATTGCCGGTGTTCTCGCGACTGGGACTCGACGCGCAGCCGGCGTTGATCCTCGGCATCGATGCATTGCGCGACACGCGGGTCGATGTGCTCGCGAACGCTGCCGCGGTCTGTCTCGCGACGCAGTAGAACGAGGTCCAGCGTGCAGGGTCCCCCAAGTCCGCGGGCGCGCATGCGGAACCGCAGGGAGTACGTGACACGGGTTCCACAGGCTGCGAGCAGGGACGCCTGCGGTGCGTGCCCCGCCGGTCTGCATCGCGCGTCCATGCGGCACGTCCCCGAGACTTCCGGCAGGTGCGCGGGCGGCACTCGAACCGTAGCGTGAGCGTCCTGCCGGCCCCCGCGTGCGCGCTGTACGGGGCGGGTCTCTCCACTGGAGTCCATGCCCATGTCCTGCCGGCTGCTCTGCGTCGCCCTGCTGCTGACCGCAGCTGCACTCCTGACCGACGCTCACGCGCAGACACCCACGCCGGAACCGGCGAGGGTGATGATGCTGGGCGTCTTCCACTTCGAAAATCCCGGCCTGGACGTGGTCAAGTCGGAAGTCGTCGACGTCACCACTGCCGACAACCAGGCGTATCTGACGGGCCTTGCGACACGGATTGCCGGGTTCTCGCCAACCGATGTTCTGGTGGAATGCGAGCCTGCGGCGCAGGCGAAGCAGGATGCCGCGTATGCCGCCTGGCGCGACGGAACGGCAGCGCTCGACGTCGACGAAACGCAGCAGATCGGGTTCCGCGTGGCCCGGGCAGCGGGTCTGGCCGGCGTGACCTGTTTCGACGAAGGCAACGTGCACTGGAACGGCGGCCCGTTGTTCGAGTACGTCGGCGCGCACGCACCCGCGCAGAAGGCGGAGATGGATGCAGTGTTCGCGTCACTCTCCGAGCGCACGACCCGCGAGCAGAGCACGCTGCCGCTGCACGAACTGCTGCGGCTGACCAACGACCCCGAGCGAGACCGCGAGAACAAGGATCTCTACCTCTTCACCAATGCGGTCGATGCGGGCGGCGGTTTCGTCGGTGCCGATGCCTCGGCCAGCTGGTGGCATCGCAACTTCCGCATGTACGCCAACGTGCAGAAGGCCGCAGCGCCAGGGCGCCGCGTGCTGGTGATCGCAGGCGCCGGGCACACTGCCATCCTCAAGGACCTGCTCGCGATCGACCGGCAGCGCGAGGCCGAAGATGTGCGGGGGTATCTGGCACCCTGAGCGGTGCGGGGCCCGGGTGCGCCTCGTTACATGCTGTTGACGTGCAGCACGTTGCCGTCGGGGTCCTTGAACCAGATGGCCGCGAAGCCGTCGGACCTGTGCACTCCTCGATCGATCTCCATGCCCAGCTGCGGATACTCCTCCAGCCGGACGCCGCGTGCGCGCAGGGTGGTCGCGATGGCGTCGACATCGGCGCCGCCGCTCCAGACCACGGCATTGCCGGTGCCCGGCCGGACATCGTCCGACCGGTAGACCACCAGCCAGGTGTCGCTGGTCCGGTAACGCAGGACGTCCGTCTGGTCCTCGTCCCCCGGCTCGAGTCCCAGCGTGCCGGTGTAGAACTCCCGCGCGCGCGCCAGATCACTGACCGCAACGATGGCGCTCGAAGTCTTGTGCCTCAGCATGGAGACGTCCTCGGATCCGATCGCGCGTGGCCGCGCGCAGCAACGCTGCGCGCAGACACGTTTGATCTGTGTCAAATCTTCGTTTGCGGCGCGAAAAGTGACCGCAGGCTGGCGGACGACGCGCAATGCGGCACCTGCCGCACTCTGCGGACGCATCGATCACGTCCCGCCCGGACGCTCCGTTCGCAAGGCGCGGACATCCGTTGACCAGGTCCGCGGGTCACTGCGCCCGGCTACGACGATCCGCGCGTTTCCAGCAGCGTCCGCAGCCCACGGATCTCGTCGCGCAAGGCACGCACTTCGGTGTGGAGATCGGCCTCGATGTGGTCCTGGGTGCGCTCGAGTGCGTCGCGGGTGTCGTCGTGCTCGGCCTTGGAGACGGTCTGCATCGCATCGACGATGACGCCGATGAAGAGGTTGAGCATGGTGAAGCTGGCGACGAGGATGAAGGGGATGAAGAACGCCCAGGCATAGGGGAACTCGACCATCATCGGGCGCGTGGTGCCGGTCGACCAGCTGTCCAGCGTCATGATCTCGAACAGCGAGTACAGCGACTGGCCGAGATTGCCGAAGCGTTCGGGGAATGCGGTGCCGAACAGGTTGGTCGCGATGACGGCACATACGTAGTAGATGATCAACAGCACGGCGCCGATCGACAGCAGGCCCGGTACCGCACCGAGCAGCGCGCCGACCACGCGGCGCATCGACGGCACGACAGTCAGCACGCGCAGCACACGCAACACGCGCAGCGCACGCAGGACCGAGAGCGGTCCGGTGGCGGGCACGAGGGCGATCGCAACGACGGCGAAGTCGAACAGGCTCCACGGATCGCGGAAGAACCGTCCGCGATGCACGAACAGGCGGATCGCGATCTCGAGGACGAAGATCGCCAGGATCGCGGTGTCGGCGGCGCGGATCGCAGGGCCGGCCATGGCCATGATCGTTGGCGACGTTTCCAGGCCCAGCAGGACGGCGTTGATGATGATCAGCGCGAGTATGCCGGTCTGCACGCGCGGATGGGTGATGCACGTCTGCAGACGTCCGCGCAGGCCGGACTGGTGTGTAATGCGGGTCTCGCGCATGGCGTCTCCAGTGGGGCGCGGTGCGAAAACCGGCGACAGGTCGAATGGCGGGCAGGACGACATTGGAATGTCGTGCCGTCAGCAGGTCAAGTCGCGCGTGTCCGCTTCGCGAATACGGAGGGGTGCGCGCAGTGCTCGTGGATGCACGCCGCCAGCGGTCGCTGCGGCGTGTCGGACATCACTCCCGGGGCGTCTGCTCGATCATCAGTTCCGCATCGCCCCATTGCGATTCATAGGCGCCCACCCAGATCGCATAACTGCCGGGCGCAGGACGATCGATGCGCAGGTCCGGCAGACGTCGACCCAGATTGCCGTGGTCGCAGTGCCAGCGGCCGTCGGGGCCGTGGACGACCAGGGTCGGACGCGTGCGCGACAGTGATCGCACACGCAGCTCGATGCCCCGGTCTCCGCCCACATCCTCCAGGCGCACGCTGGGTCTGCGGGTCACGTCGCCGTCGCAGGCGCCCGGCAGGTCGGTGTCGAAGTGGGCGTCGATCGCACCGCCGGTCTGGAGCTGGACGACATGAGGCGCGCCATCGAGCGCCGACCAGTGGACCGACGTGAAGACCGGCGCCCCGTCAGGATCCGGCGCCTGCGCCGCGGCGGCACCTGAGGCCGAGAGCAGCCCGATCAGCATGCCCACACGCACATAGCGTCTTGTCGATCCAGCGCTGCACATCGGCATCGCTTCGAAGGAATGTTTGCGTTCCATGCAATCTCCCGGCTGATCCTGTTGGCCCGGACGGCAGTGTCGTGGGAACCGGCGCGCGCTTCAAATCTCCCGACAGATCGCATCACAGTCCACCGACGCGGCGCGGCCGGACAATCATGCATCTCCAGGATCCGAGCCGAACATGCGCCTGCCCATCTCCCATCTTTTGCTCGCTGCCGGACTGTCCGTTTCTGCTGCAGGGACGGCAGGTGCGCAGACCTTGCCGAACACGCCGGTGCCGGACGTGGATCTGACGCGGTATGCCGGGACCTGGTACGAGCAGGCGCATCTGCCGATGTTCTTCCAGCGCAAATGCGTTGCCGACACGACCGCGCATTACAGCCTGAATCCCGATGGCACGGTGGCGGTCCGCAACCGGTGCCGCACCCGGGACGGCAGCTTCAACGAGGCCAATGGCGTGGCGCGGATGGTGGATGGCCGCACGTCGACGCTGGAGGTGCGCTTCGCGCCGCGCTGGCTGTCGTGGCTGCCGGCGGTGTGGGGCGACTACTGGGTGATCGCGCTCGATGACGACTACGGCTGGGCCATGGTCGGCTCGCCCGGCCGCGACTATCTGTGGATCCTCTCGCGCACGCCGCAACTCGACCCTGCAGTCCGGACGGGCCTGATCGACCAGGCCCGTGCGATGGGATACCCGGTCGAGAAGCTGGTGGACACGCCGCACAATCCGCAGCCGTAAGCGGCATCGGCGCGACGTATTCGTCCGCTGGCAGTGTGCGTCGCGAAGCTGCCGGATCGCGACTGCCGATTCCCGTCTGCAGAGCGGCGCTGTGCGCCGGGAGGGATCCTCCGCGATTCAGCCGGCGGGTGTCGCGCGACAGGCATGTAGCAGTGCCGACCGGTGCCAGCCACGCACGACGGTCATGTGCGCAGGCGACGCCGGACGCCGTTCTGCAGGCGCGTATCATGTGCGCCCCACGCGCCGGACGACGGCGTCAGCTGTTCGAAACGAGGATGCAGATCGATGGCCCGAATGAAGCGGGATCCCACGCGGGAGCGGAATCTGACGCACGACTACGCCAAGTGGCTGCTGCAGGAAAAGCGTGAGCGGACCGATGCCAACGGCAAGCTGTTCGCCCGCACGCACACCACGCGCGGTCGCCGGTTCCACGGCTACAACGAAGAAGAAGTCTGCAAGATCATCGGCGTGGACTACTACGGCTGAAGGCCGGGGCACTCAGTCGGGCGAGGCTGCATCGCCCGCTCGGCTCACGCGATCTGGTCCGCCGCGGGACCGTCCGGCCCGTGGTGCACTCAGGGCGCGGCGTCCGGTCTGTCCGGCACGTCCGGATCCGCGACTGCACTCGCGACACGCTGCACGCGCGCGCGATAGGCGCCCACGTTGTCGCCCTGGATGCGCGTCGCCTGCGTGCCCGTGACCTTGCCGAACAGCGTGTCGTTGCCCGTGACCGGCTGGGCCTCGACGTGCGTCTCACGCTCGAAGCCGTGCGACTTGTCGGTGTTGCGATAGAACCGGTACAGGCCCCAGTACACGGCGGCTGCGCTGCCGGGGCCGGCAAGCAACAGCCAGAGTCCACTTTCGTCGCTCATGACATCCCCACAAGAATCGCGATCGCGAAGGCTTCGACGAAGGTGCCGACGGTGAGCGCGGCGAGCAGCAGCTTCCACTGCTGGACCGGGACACTGCCCATGGTTTCGCCGGTGCGGCCGTTGACCGCGATGTAGTGCAGCATGCCGCCGTTCTTGCCGGGCTGGTGGTAGGAGTACAGCCAGACCGGCAGATACATCGCCACCCAGCGCGTGCCGTGCACGTCGAGCCGCTCCTGTTCCCACCGTACGCCGCGGTTGTAGGGGCGGACCGAACCCTCGACCTGGGCGCGCGCGATCGACAGCAACTGGTCTTCCAGTCGCGGATGCAGATGCTCGACGTTGCTGTTGCGCTTTTCGGACGTGAAGCCGTTGAGGAACGAGGCGTTCCAGCGCACCGCGTTCTTGGTGTCGAACGGCAGGATGGCGTTGATGATGTTGTTGGTGTTGACCCGCGTGTCGAGGTTGCCGCGCTCGGTGGACGATTCCAGCGGCAGGTCGTCGACGGTGAAGTCCACGTGCCGGTCCACCTGGTAGACGTCGGCGTCGTAGTAGGTCTTCTTCTGGTTGCCGGTGCCGCGCGTGTACTGGCGCGTTTTGATCTCGCCCTTGCCGGCGACCGATGCGCTCGCGTTGCCGTCGACGATCATGTAGGGCAGGTAGACGCCGATGACGTTCTCGGGCGTGAACTCGTCCTTGAACGCCTTCAGCGCGAACAGCCGCCGCTTGTCGACGAACTGGCGGATGCGCGCGACCGCATCGTCCTTGCGGATGTGGAACGGCAGCACCGCATCGGGCACCGCGCCGTTGGGCACCTGTTCGTTGACGCCGAACACGTGGCGGCACCAGTGGCAGCGCGCCGTCATCGTGCTTTCGGTGTTGATGGTGACCTCCGCGCCGCAGCCGGTGCACTTGAAGGTCATCAGGCTGGCGGCATCGGCCTCGATGTCGCGTGCACCCGACGCGATGACGGTGCCGCGCAGGTCGGCGATGCCTTCGCCGAAACCGAAGATTTCCTCGACGCGCGCGCCCTGCCACTCGTTGCGGCAGAACAGGCACACCAGTGTGTCGCCGCCCGGTTTGTGGCGGATGTCGGTCGAACCGCACTTCGGGCAGCGGTTGAGGCCGTCCTTCAGTTCGGCTGCGGCGGTGTCGATGGCGAGCGGATCGGGCGCCTCGAGTTCTTCGCGGATCGCATCGGGCAGGGCGCCGGTATCGAGCGGCGATGTGCCCGGCAACGGCGGCACATCGCGCGGCGAACCCGGGCCGTCGACAGGCCGCCCCGGCAGGGGCGGCGGCAACTTGGTATCGGACATGGGTGCGGGCGGGTCCCGGCTCAGAGACCGAGCGCCTTGGCCTTGAGCGTGTCGTAGTCGGCCTGTGTGATCAGGCCGAGGTCGAGCATTTCCTTGGCCTTCGTCAGCCTGGCGACCGGATCATCGGCCGCCGGCGCGGCGGGTGCGGCCGGCGTGGCCGGCTGCTGCAGGCTGCCGATGCCGCCGGCCATGCCGGAGGCCATGCCCAGACCCACGAGACCTGCGGCGCCGCTGTGTTCGCCGGCCGACTGCATGCCCTGGGCGACGCTGGCCTGCAGGTTGGAATTGCCACGAGAACCGGACAGTGCATCGGCGCGCTGCACGGTCTTGAGCAGTTCGCGGGTGTTGGCGTCGTACTCGATCGAGATGATCGCCGTCTTGACGATCGCCAGGCCCCGGTCCGACTTCCACTGGTATCCCTGTTCCACCGCGTCTGTCAGGCTCTGCGCGAATCCCAGCGAATCCTGCTGGATCTTGGTGATGCGATTGCCCTTGGCGGGATCGTTCGTGTAGAGGCTGAAGGCCGGTGCGAGCGAGCCGACCACTTCGTTGAACAGCTGGCTGGCGGCGGCGTTTTCAAGGTCCGTGAAGTCGAACACCTGGCCGGGCTGCAGATAGCTGGCCGGCACGAAGTTCTTCACGAACAGGATCGGGTCGACGATCTTCAGCGTGTAGGTGCCGCGGGTGAGCGCGCCCACCTGGGTGCCGAGGAAGCCGTCGTCCCAGTAGATCTCCGACTGGGTGCCGAAGCGGTTGTCCGGCAGTTCCTTGAGCGACACGAAGAACGCAGCCTGCTGCGCGCCCGGCTGTCCGCCGAACTTGAAGCGCTCCCAGCTCTGCCGGATCAGCGGGCTGACGATGCCGTCGCCGGCGAACACCGATTGCGAATTCACATCGTCGGAGCGCCACTCGTAGCCACCCGGCTCGGCGACGAAGCCGGTGATCGCGCCGTCCTGGAACAGCAGCAGGCCATAGCCTTCTGGCACGACGATCTTCGAGCCGTTGGTGATGATGTTCGACGAGCCGCGGGTATTGGAACCGCGCCCGGCGTTGGTGCCCTGCGGCACCGCGGCGAACAGCGCAGCGGTCGACGGCAGGCCGGCCGGCACGGTGAGGAAATCCTTCCACTGGTCGGCCAGCATGCCGCCGACCGCACCCGAAACCGCCTGAATCAGACCCATGACAATTCCTTTCAGTTCGTGGCCAGGCACCGTACCTGCCGTGTCGCCGAATCATAACGGCGCGACGGTACGGGATTGCGAGTGCTGGTCGTCACGACCTGCGCGGTGCAGATGTCGACGCGCTTCGGGTGGATCTACCAGACGAGACCCAACAACCACGCGTCCACCGCCGTGCCCGGCATCACGAAGGCCGGCGCCAGGTGCACGATCAGGAAGAACGGTGCACCCCACAGCGTTTCGCGATGGATGCGGCGCAGTGTCGCCAGGTCGTACAGCACCAGCACGCCGACCAGTGCGAGCAGGCCGCCGATGGTGACCAGCACGCCATCGACGCCTGCGAACGCGGGCAGATCGGCGAGACGGATCAGCGCGGGTGAGATGATCGACAGCGACGCCAGCAGCATCAGGCGACGGTGCGCGTCGGCACGCCTGCGCAGCAGAAGGCCGCGGACCAGAAACACGACATAGGCCGCCAGCGCGCCGAGGTCGCCCCAGAGGATCAGGCCCAGCAATGGCCGCTGCGCATCGACATCCACGCCCTGCGCGCGCCAGCTGGGCACCAGCTGCGCCAGCGTGACCAGCGAGGTCACGACGACACCGAGCGCGATCACCGCGCCGAGCATCCCCAGCCGGCGATGCACGGCGATGCGGCCGTTGGCGATCAGCAGGCCCTGCACCGCGAACAGCACGAACCACGCCGTCACCGCGAAGCCGTGGAGGTGCAGGTGGATCGCCAGCGGTCCGCTGGCGTCGGGACGGAAGAAGAACGTGTTCCAGAATCCGGCCAGTACCGTCGCCAGCAGCACGAGGGCCATTGCCGGGAAGAACACGGTGCGTCGGCGGGGCAGGGCCACCGCGCCCGGCAGGGTGGACGCGGTCAGATGGTCGGGTGGATACACGGGGCGCTCCGGCAGGTGGCATCGGGTCGGCGGGCGGCAAGTCCGCGCGCCGTGCAGACCAACGCGAAAAGCGGCGCCAACCTGCCAGGCGATGTCCCGGACATGCCGCGTGGTGACGTGTTCCGCTGGCGCAAGCGCCGACTCCAGGCCGGGTTCGGACGATCAGCACCGGCCTCACCAGGCTGCGCTGCGTCGCGCGCGGCGCCCGTCGCGGACGCACTTGCTAGGATCGACCGGCCTCTTTTTCGTACGGCGGAGCGGTTGTGGACAGACGAGGTTTTCTGGGAAGTGCGGCATTGGCCGGGTTGGCGCTGCCGCTGGCGGGCGTGGGCACTGCGTCCGCCGCGATTCCGTCACCACCGGCGCCGTTGCTGCCACCTCCGCTTGCGCGCGGCGACACGGTCGGGCTGGTGAGTCCGTCGTCGGCCAGCGATGCGCGGCTGAACCTGCAACTGGCCCGCGAAGCGATGGAGGCGCTGGGCTTCCAGGTCAGGACCGGTGCGCACTACGACGCGCGCCATGGACACCTGGCCGGTACCGACGCCGAACGTGCCGGCGATCTCAATGCGATGTTCGGCGATCCGCAGATCAACGCCATCGTCTGCGTGCGCGGCGGATCGGGCGCGGCGCGCCTGCTGCCGCTGCTCGATTACGCGCGCATCCGCACCCATCCCAAGGTGTTGCTGGGGTACTCGGACATCACCGCGCTGCACTGCGCCATCCAGGCCAGGACGGGCCTGGTGACCTTCCACGGGCCGATCGCGGCGGCGAGCTGGAACCGCTTCAACGTCGACCAGTTCGAGCGGGTGTTTTTCAAGCGCGAACAGATGCGCTACGAAAACGTCATCGACGCGGACGCCGACGAGCTGGTGCCGCGCACGAACCGCACGACCACGCTGCGCGGCGGACGCGTGCGGGGCCGGTTGATCGGCGGCAACCTCACCGTGCTCACGGCGCTGGCGGGCTCGCCGTACCTGCCGGATTTCAACGGCGCCATCCTGTTTCTGGAGGACGTGGGCGAAGCGCCATACCGGATCGACCGGATGTTCAGCACGCTCAAGCTGATGGGCGCGCTGGACCGCATTGCCGGCTTCATCTTCGGCGACTGCAGCGAGTGCACGCCCGGCGACGGCTACGGCTCGCTGTCGCTGGACCAGATCTTCGACGACCACATCCTGCCGCTCGGCATTCCCGCCTATCGCGGCGCGATGATCGGGCACATCCGCGAGCAGTTCATCGTGCCCGTAGGTGGCGAGGTGGAACTGGATGCCGATGCCGGCAGCTTCCGGCTGCTCTCGCCGGTGTTCGCCGACACCTGAGTCCTGCGAATGGTGCGCGCGTGCGCGCCGTCGGTCGTGTCAGAAGCGGTCTTCGACCGGCAGGTAACGCCACGCGCCGACCGGCATCTTCGACAGTGACACGCGGCCGATGCGCAGGCGACGGATCCAGACGACGCCCAGCCCGACCTGCGCACACATGTCGCGCAGCTGCCCGGGCCGCACGCCCTTGATCGCGAACCGCAGGCGCACTTCGTTCTGCCAGCTGACCTTGCACGGCGGCAGCGTGTGGCCGTCGTACTGCAGACCGTGCTTGAGCCGCTGCATGCCGTAGAACGGCATCTCGCCGGACACCTCGACGACGAATTCCTGCTCGATGCCGTCGAGGTCCTCGGTCAGGCGCCGCCACACGCGGCCGTCCTGGCTCAGCACCATCAGACCACTGGCATCGGCTTCCAGTGGCGCCAGCGGCGTCAGCCGGTGGAAGTGCCGCTGCAGCAGGCGTACTTCGGTGGGGTCCTCGTTCCAGCGTGTGCCGGCGTCGACATACGCCAGCGCGGCATCGGACGTGGCGAACGCATCGAGTCCGGCCGGCTTGTGGAACAGGATCGTCGCCGGCTCGGCGACGGCGAGCCGCGCGGCCGCGTCGAGTTCGACGGCCTCGTCGGTCACCATGTGCTGCGGCATGTCGACGACGCGACCGTCGACCGACACCCAGCCGCCCTCGATGTACTGCTCGGCTTCGCTGCGCGAGCAGCGGGCGAGTTCGGAGACGCGTTTGGCCAGTCGGACGGGGGCGGACATCGGGTGCAGCCGGGAATCGGGGCGGGCAGTGTAGCGAGCGGGGCCGGTCGGCGTGTTTGCCGCACGCAGCGCCCTGCGCGTGGCGATTGCGTGGATGATGCGGCGAAGGCGGGCAGGCCCAAGCCTGGTTCGCGTGGTTCCCGAACCTTTGCAGAGCGGAGTGCCAGGCGATGCGACAGACGATGGCGGGTGTGTGGATGGCCGCGGTGATCGCGCTCGCAATGTCCGCAGCGGCGCGGGCAGACGACGGTGCGCGACTGCTGGGCCTGTGGTCGGTCGACGTGACGCAGTTGCCGATGCCGCCCGAGGCGCGGCCGCAGCGGGTGACGGTGGCGTTCAACGAGGCCGCAGCGGGCGCGTTGACGGTACGGGTCGAGATCGTGCCGGCCGACGGCGCAGCGCGGATTTCCACGGCGATCGTGCCGCTCGATGGCAGCACGGTGCCGATCGAGGGCGACACGCTGGAAGCCGACGCGATCGCGGTGAAGCGGCCCACCGGCGACGTGCTGACGATGGCGTTGGTGAAGCAGGGCGTGCCGGCCTCGACGCGGGTCTATGCGGTCACGCCGGAGGGCGGCCAGCTGATCGAGACGGCGGTGCATTTCGGCGCCGACGGCAAGGCAGTGATGCGCACGTTCCGGTTCGATCGCGTGCCTTGAATGCCTGCGTGACGACGGTTGCCGTACATGCGGCAGCCGCTACGTTCTGGACGTCTGTGTGGACGATCACGCGCGCGTGCAGCGCGTTCGAGGGGCGTACCGACGGGTGGCGGTAGAATTGCGCCTCTTCCGAACCGCCCTGTTGGATCGATGATCACCAACGACGTCCTGCGCAGCATCCGTTACATGCTCGACCTGAGCGACCAGAAGGTCGTCGATCTCGCCAGGCTGGTGGATCCCGACTTTCCTCTCGACAAGGACGAGGTGCGTCCGCTGCTGCTGAAGGAAGACGAGCCCGGCCATGTGCCCTGCAGCGACAGCGTGCTGGCGCATGTGCTCGACGGCCTGATCGTGCACCGCCGTGGCCGTGACGAGCGTCAGGCGGCGCGTCCGGTCGAGTCGCGCATCAGCAACAACGTCGTGCTGAAGAAGCTGCGGGTCGCGTTCGAACTGACCGACGTCGACATGCACCAGATCTTCGCCGACGCGGGCTTCCCGATCTCCAAGCCGGAGATGTCGGCGCTGTTCCGCCAGGCCGGGCACCGCAATTTCCGCCCCTGCGGCGACCAGCTGCTGCGCAACTTCCTCAAGGGACTGACGCTGCGCGTTCGCGGCGACTGACGACCTGCCGCAGACACCGGGCACGCGGGAAGCCGGATTCCCGCGATCGCCGCGTATGCGCGGCAACCGGTCCGGGTGTGCGGGCTCAGCCCTGGTCCAGCTCGTAATGGATCAGCACCACGCACTGCGATGCGAACAGCATCTTCGGACCGAGCGCGATCTTCTTCGCGCCCATGCGCTCCAGGCCGGGCACCGTCTTCTTCGGCATCGGGATGTGGTCGGTCAGCAGGAAGCAGGGATTGTCCGCGAACACCTGGTCCCGGATCGGCGTGCCCTTGCGATCCATCAGGAACAGCTGGTGGTCGTCCGCCAGCGCCTGCACCAGCCGCTCGAAGCTGGTCGTGCGGACTTCGACGCCTGATTCGACGACGCGCGTCTCGTCCTTGCCCATGCCGCGTGAGGCGTCCAGCGCCCGGGCGATCCGGGCCAGCAGCGCGCGCTCGTCGAAGCCGCCGATGTCGTGCATGGCGTCGATCTCGAAGCGGATCGTGCGCGAGTAGTCCTGCGTGCTCTCGAGCACGAGGTAGACCACCACATCCGACCGGTGCGACTGCGCGACGAACATCGCGTTCATCAGCGTGTGCGCGAGGATCTCGGTATGGGCGGCCTGGCCGACACCGGCCAGCAGCGCCTGGCTGTCGGTGGGCGCTGCGCGCGCGCGGAGGACGAAGGTTCGCATGGGACTGGCAGTGCTCGCGATACGCGGAAGACGGTCTGTATTGTCCCCCGTGCGCCGGTATGCGGTCGATGCGCAGGCGGACTATCCGCGCACGGCGGCCTCGATGGCGGCCACGTCGATCTTGCCCATGGTCATCATGGCTTCGAATGCACGCCTGGCCGCCGCGCGATCGCTGCCAGTAAAGGCTGCGGTGAGCACGCGCGGGGTGATCTGCCAGTGCACGCCCCAGCGGTCGGAACACCAGCCGCAGTCGCTTTCCTTACCGCCATTGTCGACGATGGCGTTCCACAGACGGTCGGTCTCGGCCTGGTCGTCGGTGGCGATCTGGAACGAGAACGCCTGGGTCTGCGGAAAATGCGGGCCGCCATTGAGCCCGATGCAGGGGATGCCGCACACCGTGAATTCGACGGTGAGGGGATCGCCTTCGCGACCCGCCGGAAAATCTGCCGGCGCGGCATGGACCGCCAGAACTGCACTGTCGGGGAAGGTGCGCGCATAGAACGTCGCGGCATCGAGGGCAGTGCCGTCGAACCAGAGACAGAGGGTGTTTTTGGGGATCATGGCCGTGCTTCCACCCGGGGTTTCCAGCAAGCCACTGCCCGGGTGAAGCGGGCGTGCGCGACGTGTCGCACATCCGGGAGACCGCGGCCCGGAAACAGGCCGCGGGTCACGGTCACTCCGACGCGGCGTCGGACTCCGCCTGCGGGCTCGACGTGCCCTTCGCAGCCTCACGCTCGGCGCGCTTCTTCGCGTCCTTCTCGTCCTGCTTTTTCTTCTTGGCGAGTTCGCGCTGACGCTTTTCGAACGAGTAGTTGGGTTTTGCCACGGAAAACTCCTCTGAAATCAACGGCGCATTGTGGCATCCGCAGCCCCGGCGCAGCCAGTTTCCCCGTTCAGGCTGCAGGTCGGGCCGGGGTCGGCGCGTGCTGATGCCCCGGTGCCCATCAACCGCGCAGGCGGACGATCTGGGTCTGCAGCGTCTCGATCTGGCCCCGGAGATCCGCGTTCTCGCGCTCCAGCACGTCGATCCGCTTCTGCAGTGCCTTGGCATCCGGACGCGCGTCCGCGCCGTCGGCCGGCTCGCCCTCCTCGCCGGACCTGGGCCGCTTCTTCGCATCACGCGCGCGCTTGGCGGCCTGCTTGAGCTCGGCCTTGCCGGCCTGCGCGGCGTTGCGCTGTTCGTCCTCGGGCAGGCTGGCCACGGCCGCGGCCGCACTCATCGAGATCGCACCGGACTTCAGGGCTTCGACCAGCTCGGGCGTCGCCTGGGCATGGATGCGCTCGATCATCGCGACCTGGTTGCTGCTGAGCTTGGCCTCGCGTGCCAGGTCGGCGCGGCTGACCGACGACGGCGCCTCGTCCCACGGCGGGCGATCGCCTGTGTCGTCGACCGGTGCTTCCGCCGCTGCGGCAGGCGGGTCCTGCAGCGCCGCCATGCGCTGCGCCTGCTGGCGTGCGGCGATGATGTCGCGCTTGCGCAGCGCCAGCACACCGCGCTGGTAGTCCGACACGCTGCGTCGGCCCAGATGCTGTTCGATCATCCACAGGTGCACGTCTTCCATCGACTGGAAACGCGTGTTCTGGACGGTGTTGAACGCGATGCCGTGCGCCTGGCAGATGCCGTAACGGTTGTGCCCGTCGACCAGCACGTCGCCCCACAGCACCAGCGCGTCGCGACAGCCCTCGGCCAGCAGACTGCGTTCGAGTGCTTCGTGCTCGTCCGCGGTCAGCGGATCGATGTAGGCCTTGAGTTCTTCGAGGACGACGATGTTCATGCGCGGCAGCCACTGCGGGGGGCGCGCATTGTAGGGGTGGCGGTTCGCGGATGTTGAGACTTGCGCGGCGCGGAGTCCCGTGTGCAGTCCCCGACGCGGACGCGGCAGCCGGCGATCGGTCGCCGGCACTCGCGTCGCCGTTGAGGCGTGCTGCGATGCGCCTCGCGTGGATCAGCGGCGCAGCAGGGACCGGCGTCGCGGCGCCGCGCTGCGGGCAATCAGCGTGGCGCTGCCGATCGTGATCGCATCTTCCACCGCGCCGGTCGTCTTCTGCCCGAACCGTCGGATCGCGCGCATGCGCAGATTGAAGGTCACGTAGGCCATGCCGACCGCGGCACCGGCGCCGAGGACCGCTGCCAGCGGACGCTGTTCACGCGGTGCCAGCGCCATGCCGGCCACCGCGCCGGTAACGATGCGCGCCAGCATGCCGGCCACCACGATGCGGTCGGGCGCGTCGTCCATCTTGTCGCCGGCCAGTTCCCCGGCGGCCAGCAGCTTGGCACCGGTCGAGGCCAGACGGTTGGACAGCAGCAGCGGGGAGCCATTGCCGCGGGGCAGGGTGCCGTTGCAGGCGGCATTGGCGACCGTGGCCAGCGGCGTCATCGCGCGCATGCCGGCCACGGCGCCCATGAGAATCGAGTGGATCAGTGCCATCGTTGCGCGTCCATCGGGAGTCCGCGGATGCGGAGCGAACCTGATCAATGCCAGCGCGGCAGTGAATCCGGTGTCGTGACGGATGGCTCAGGCGCTGCCGGTCGCGATCGGACCGGGGCGGTTGCGATGCGCGGCCAGGCAACTGGCGACGCTCGCCACCACCAGCGCGAAGGCGATGGTCTCCAGCAGGGTCGGCAGGCGCCGTTCCCAGGCGAAGCCGTAGACGAGTGCGAACAGGGTCTCGAACAGAATCATCTGGCCGACCAGTGTCAGCGGCAGCAGACGGCTCATGCGGTTCCACAGCGCGTTGCCGAGCATCGAGGCGAACAGGGCGACGCCGGCGCAGACACCGAGCAGCAGCAGCCACGCCGATGGCGCGTGGGACTGGGGATGGAGCAGCACGGCCAGAGGTACCAGCAGCAGGGTCAGCGCGCACGTCACGATGCCGGTCAGCAGGTTCCAGGCATGCACCGACACCTGCGGCAGCCGGACCAGCCAGCGGCTGTTGGTGACGGCGAAACAGGTCCACGACACCAGCGCGCCGATGCCGCACAGCAGGCCGAGCAGTTGCCGGCCGACGTCGCCATCGGCAGGGCTGGACAGCGCCTGCCAGCCGATGCAGACCGCGCCGGCTGTGCACAGCACCAGCGACGGAGCGAGCCTGCGCAGGGGCACCGTGCCGTGATCGCGACTGCCGATGATCGTCACCGCGACCGGCAGGAAGCCGATGACCAGCGACGTCATCGCGATGCCGCCGAGCTGCACCGCACTCGACAGCAGGACGTAGTAGAGAAGATTCCCGCTCAGCGCGAGCCAGACCAGCGCGCCCCAGTCCCGACGCGACAGCTGCCGGCGCAGGCCGCGCCACAGCGGCGCGATCAGCACGGCCGAGAACAACCCGTAGAACAGATAACGGCCGATGGTCAGCTGCAGCGGTGCGAACTCGCGGACCAGTTCCGGGGCGAGGAACACGAGCCCCCATAAGGCGCCGGCACCGATGCCGCAGGCGATTCCGACGATCGTGTTGTGGGATGTGCCCGACATGCTGCGCTCCATGGTGCCGGGCAGCGTACGGCGTGCGGCACACGCGGTCTTGGCCGCGACTCGCGTGTTCTAGGCCGTGTCTCGCGCCTGTCGGCGCCACAGTGCCGGCGTGCATCCGGTGGCGCGCCGCATCGCCCGGGTCAACGCGCTCTGGTCGCCGTAGCCGCAGACACCGGCGATCTCGGCGATCGGCAGTGTGGTCTGGGCAAGCAGGTGCCGCGCACGCGCGATGCGCACGTCGGCCAGCCAGGCACGCGGTGTCTGCCCCAGTTCCTGCTGGAACCGTGCGTGGAGGCGACTTGCACTGACATCGATCTGCCGGGCCATCTCCGACACCGTCCAGTCGCGGCCGGGCTGCGCCTCGACGATCGACAGCAGGCGCGCGAGCCGCGAGACCGGACGTGCGTCGTCACCGAGCAGTGCCTCCACCAGCAACGGCACCCACAAGCGTGTGCGATGGTCGGGCACCCGGCCGCGTGTCGCCTGCAGGCCCATATAGTCGACGAGGCTCACCGCCTCGGGCGACATCGCGAGATAGGCCTGGCGCGCCAGACGCGCGGTGGCATCGTCGCCCAGTGCGCCGGCGGGCAGGTCGAGGATCAGCGAGCGGTTTGCGACACCGCTGATCTGGTCGTGGCGGGCACCGGCTTCGACGAACGCGGCGACATGTCGGTCGAGCCGCGAGCCGCGTCCTGCGATGTCCATCGCCAGCTCACCCGAGAGCGGCAGCACGATCTGTGCGAACGCGTGACGGTCGACGGTGCTGTCGGCGCCGTAGCTGCGGATGGCGATCGGGATGGGGGACAGGGGCATGGCGCTGGCGCGGGGAGCTGGCGGCCGATGCCGCGGCGACATGCTAGCGCGGCGCCCGGTCCGTCGCCCGCTGCGTCTGCCCGCAGGTCGGATCAGTGCGAGAACGGGGCCTGTGTCCCGTCCCCCGGGCCTTCCCAGCGTCCGGAACGTTCGGCCTGCGGGCAGATGCGCAGATAGGTGAGGTACGCGAAGATCTCGTCCATCGTCCAGCCACGCTGATACTGGCAATACGTGGTCGGCCAGGGGCAGTAGCCCGGCGTCGGACGGGGAATCGACGTGGCGTAGTCGGAAATCGTGTACCAGGCTTTCGGGCTGTGCTGCATGCCGTGGCGGCAAAACACGAAAGGGTCGCCGGACCGCCACAACAGGCCCTGCTCACCGGTCTGTGCCTGTGCGGCCGGCGTGGCCGTCGCCATGACGGTAAGCATGAGGACGAGGGTGGTGCGGGCGCTGCGACTGGCCATCGATACGGTGCTCCGGCAACGGGAGCACCAGCGTAGGCAGCGCCTGTCGCGGCCCGCGCCGGCACTCGCCCGGCGTGCGGGTCAGGGCTTGCCGTGACCCGGCGTCGGATCTGCCGGGTACAGCCACCAGTCACGGCGGGCATCGGCGCCCTGGAAGCTCCAGGCCAGGAACCGGCTCTGCTTGTTGCCCTGCGCCATCGCCACCTCGCGGACGTCCACCGCACCGGCCTTGCGCAGCTCGGCGCGCAGCCCCGGCAGATGTGCCGACTTCGAGATCAGGCTGGTGAACCACAGCACCTGCGATCCGAAATCCACGCTCTCGCGGATCATCTTGCGCACGAAACGCGCTTCGCCACCCTGGCACCAGAGCTCGCCGTCGCGGCCACTGAAGTTCAGCGGCAGCTTGCGCGACGCGCGCGGCGGACCATCCGAACGCGCCGCCAGATTGCGGCGTTTGTCGCGGCCGCTGCGGTTGGCTTCGGCCGCCGACGCATGGAACGGCGGGTTGCACAGCGTGGCGGCGTACCGGTCCCCCGGGCGCAGGACGCCGTGGAGCAGATGGCCGCGCAGCGTCTGTGTGCGCAGCTCGATCGCGCCGCCGAGCGCATTGGCGCTCACGATCGAATCGGCAATGCGCAACGCCGTCTCGTCGATGTCCGAACCGACGAAGTGCCAGCCGTACTCGGTGTGTCCGAGCAGCGGGTAGATCACGTTCGCACCGGTGCCCAGGTCGAACAGACGCACGTCGGCGCCACGCGGCACGTCGCCGTGACGGTCGCCTGCGAGCAGGTCGGCTAGACCGTGGACATAGTCCGCGCGGCCGGGCACCGGTGGGCACAGGTACGACTCGGGAATATCCCAGTGCGCAATGCCGTAATCGGCCTTGAGCAGCGCCTGGTTGAGAAAGCGCACCGCGCGGGGATTGGAGAAATCCACGCTGGTGTCGCCGGCAGGCGTGCGCACGAGAAAAGGCTGCAGTGCAGGTGTGACCCGGGAGAGCCGCTTGAGGTCGTACCGACCCTGGTGGCGGTTGCGCGGATGCATCAGCTGCGGTTCTGTGGGGGACTTGGGACGTGACATGCCGCTATTGTGGACCGCATGGCAGCGGTGCAGTAGAGAGGCGTGCGCATCGATGTGCATCACCGTCGCGCGCTGCGCCCGGCGATCCACTGGTCCAGCCGGCTCGCGAACGTCTGCCGGTCGCGCGCATGCAGGGCCGCGGGGCCGCCGGTCTGCACGCCGGCACCGCGCAGTTCGTCCATGAAGTTCCGCATCGACAGGCGTTCGGCGATGTTGTCGGGCGTGAAGCGTTGCCCGCGTGGATCGATCGCATCGGCGCCACGTTCGATCACGCGCGCAGCCAGCGGGATGTCCTGGGTGACCACGAGATCGCCCGGGCGCGCACGCTCGGCGATCGCGTCGTCGGCGACGTCGTAGCCACCGGAGACCTGCAACGCGCGGAGGTAGCGCGACCCCGGCGTGCGCAACCACTGGTTGGCGACGAAGGTGACGTGGACCTGCGCCCGTTCGGCGGCGCGGAAGAGGATGTCGCGGATCACCACCGGACAGGCATCGGCATCGACCCAGATCTGCGGTGGCCTGTCGGTGTCCGGGACGTCTGACTGCATGGTGTTCTGGTAATTCAAGAGGGGCGGATACACGGAAATTCGCGCCGCGGCGCGCGTGCCAGTGAAGTGTACGGACGTCGAACACGGGCCGTCGCAGGTTTGCGTCATGCGACGCCGGCCGGTATCGTGATCCGCGTTCCATCGCTGCTGCACTGTGGGTTCTACCGGTGCCTTTCGCAGCATTCCCTCCGTTCCACTGCCATCCAAGGAGTTTGTCCATGGAGATCGCCGCTGCGCGCGTCGCTTCGTTCCACTACACCCTCACCGACGACGACGGCAACGTCATCGACAAGTCGGCCGAAGGCAATCCGCTGCCTTACTTCCACGGTGGCGGCAACATTGTGCCGGGCCTGGAGAAGGCACTCGAAGGCCAGAAGGCCGGCGATACGCTGAAGGTCGACGTGACGCCGGAAGAGGGCTACGGCCTGCGCAACGACAGCCTCGTGCAGGCCGTGCCGCGCCAGGCGTTCCAGGGCATCGACACGATCGAGCCGGGCATGCAATTCCAGGCCCAGGGCGGCGCCGGTCCGATGCTGGTCACCGTGGTCGAGGTGGGCGACACCGAAGTCAAGATCGACGGCAACCACCCGCTCGCCGGCAAGACCCTGCACTTCGCGATCGAAGTGGTCGATGTGCGCGACGCCACCGAAGAAGAGAAGCAGGTCGGCCAGGTCGCCCAGCAGGCTGCCTGATCACGTGATCCGTCCCGGCGGCGTGTGCCGTCGGGACGGTCCATGCACTTAAGAGAAACAGGCTTGACCGGACGGCGTCCGATCGCGCGACGACGCGATCAGCGTCCGGCCGCGTCCAGCCCCATCTGCCAGAAATCGGCTTCCAGCCGCGAAGCCTTGCCGAACAGCGCGGCGAGTTCGTCGAAGCGGCCCGGACCGAGGTAGCGCGCGCCGAGATCGTCGAGATGGCGCGAAGCATTCGCCGCGACCGCCTGGTAGGCATCGCCGGCGTACTCGCCGATCCATTCGCGATACGGATGTCCGTCGAGCGCGTCGACGCCGGACGGCGCCAGTGCACGCCCGATTTCCGCGTAGCCGAGCACGCAGGGCGCGAGTGCGACGTGCAGATCGAGCAGGTCACCCGACATGCCGCAATCGAGCACGAAACGGGTGTAGGCAACCGTGGCCTGATGCTCCGGCGCGGCCTCGATGTCGGCCGGCGACAGACCCCAGCGCTCGCACAGGCGCACGTGCAGATCGAGTTCGACATCGACGATCGCCGACAGCCCGTCCTTCGCGGCGCGCAGGTCGGCCAGCGTGCGGCTCTTGTAGGCGGCCAGCGCATTCGCGCGCGCGAACTGGATCAGGAACAGGTAGTCCTGCACCAGATACGTGCGGAACGCGGCTTCGGGCAGCGTGCCGTCGCCCATGCCGCGCACGAACGCGTGATCGACATAGCTTTCCCACTCGTTGGGCGCGGCAGCCTTGAGTCGTTCGAACAGCGACATCAGGCGGTGCGTTCCGCATAGGCGGCATCGAAGAACGCGAGTTCGAGATCGACCGCGCGCTGGAAGAAATCCTGCGCGCGCGCGGCATCGTCCGGCCCGACGCGGTCGAGCTCGGCCTGCAGGAACGCGACGAAGTCCACGAACATCGGGTTGTCGTGCAGCGTGACCCACTCGGTGTGGACGAAGTTCGTCGGCAGCGGGCGCGGCACGCGCTGCGCCCAGTCGAGATACAGGCCTTCGGCGACGTTGAGCACGGCGAGCGCCGCGGCATACGAACGGGTGGCGGCAGCCTCGCGCATGATCGCCTTGAAACCGGCGGTCGGTGCGGTATCGGGCGTGCGCGTCCGCGTGTCCGCATCCACGCCCAGTGCGTCGAACGCACGCAGGAAATAGGTGTTTTCCTCGCCGCAGACCATGCCGGTGAAGCGGCCGAGCACCAGTCGCGACTCGAAACGGTCACTGCTGGCGATCGCCGCGCCCAGCAGCACCAGGAAGCTGTCGAGGAAGCGGTGGTCCTGGACCAGGTAGGCGGCCAAGACATCGTCGGCGATGCTGCCTTCGCCCAGTTCGCGCACGAAACGGTGGTCGACGGCGCGGGTCCAGGTGGCTTCGCAGGACTGGCGCAGGGATTCGCTGAAACGCAGGGTCATGACAACTCCGGGGGCAGGGCGCGACGGACGCGGGAAACGGCGGGCGTTGCGGCATGCCGCAGGTCGCTGGCGACCCGGGATTGTGGTGCAGCGTCGCGCCTGCGTCCAAGCCGGCGCGGCGCGCGGTGTCGATCAGGGCGTGACGGACGGGGCCGGTCGCGCGGCAGCCGAGCGGCGTGCGCGCCGGATCAGTCCATGGATGTAGGCCATCTTCTCGACCACCGGCGGCGCGATCACGAACGGATAGATATCCGGGTGGCCCATCGTGCGGTTGAGGCTGTTGATCGCCCAGGTCAGCGGCAACCAGGCGTCGACGAGTCGCTGGATGTCGGCGACACGATGCGGGTCGAACGACAGGTCGGTCTCCATCGACGGATCGTCGGCGACATCCGGCGCGATGCGGATGCCGAACGCCGACGCCATCTCAAGCGTGTCGACGATATGCAGGTAGTGCGCCCAGGTTTCGGCCCAGTCTTCCCAGGGATGCATCGTCGCGTAGGGGCTGACGTGCGCGGACTGCCAGTCGTTGGGCGCGCCATGGTCGTAGTAGAGCTGCAGGGCGTCGCTGTAGCTGCGGCGGTCGTCGCCGAACAGCGCGCGGCAGCGTGCGAGTTCGTCTTCGCCGGCATCACGTACCAGCCGGTCCCAGTAGTAGTGGCCGATCTCGTGGCGGAAATGCCCGAGCAGGGTGCGATACAACTCCCCCATCGCGATGCGTGTCGCCTCGCGTGCTGCGTCGTCGGCTTCGGCCAGCGCGATGGTGATGTGGCCGTTGTCGTGGCCGGTCATGACCTTGGGCCCGGTGACCGGATCGGCCAGGAAGTCGAACGACAGCGGTCGCGGATCGCCACTGCCTGGCGCGGGCGTCGGCAGCTGCAGCCGCAGCAGGGTGTAGAACAGCCGGCGCTTGGCAGTCTCGATCTTCTGCCAGTCCGACAGCCGCTCCGAATCACCCAGGTTGGGGATGGTGCGGTTGTGCCGGCAGGCGAGGCAGTAGTGGCTCGGATCGCTGGCCGGCAGCAGCCAGTTGCAGGCCGAGTGGGTGGCGTTGCGGCAGAAGCGGAAACGGGCCCCGGGCCGGGCAGGCGTGATCCATTCGCCCGCGTCGAGGTCCAGCGCCTCGAGTGTCAACGTCTGCGGCAGGAAGCCGAGCGTCTTGCCGCAGCGCAGGCAGGCGGTGTTCTCGAAATACAGCACCTGATCGCAGTGCGAGCACTTGAACAGTTGCATGGCAGGGCCGCTCCGGGATCAGGCCGCGTGGCCGAGACCGTCGTCGAAAGCGCGGTCCGCCGCCGGTTCCAGATCGGCCCACACACGCAGCGACAGGGTCCGCAGCGGACGGTAACTGGTCAGGAAGGCCACGTCGGCGGCATCGCGGCCATGCGCGATCACCACGCGACCGCCGCGCGGGGCGGACTGGGTGGCGTCGAAGGTGTACCAGGCGCCGCCGAGATAGGCCTCGAACCAGGCGTGCATGTCCATCGGCTTGAGGTCGTGCAACCAGCCCACGACCATGCGCGCCGGAATGTCGAGCGCGCGGCACAGGGTGATGCCGACATGGGCGAAGTCACGGCAGACACCGGCGCCGTGCGCCAGGGTGTCCTGTGCATCGGTGCTCGCATTGCTGACGCCATAGCGGTATTCGAGATGCGCGGCGATCCAGCGACGGATCGCCTCGGCCTGGGCGTAACCCGGCGCGGCATCGCCGACCACGCTGCGCGCCTGTTCCCACATCGCGCTGCGGTCGGACGGGCAATAGCGGCTGGGCAGCAGGAACTGCAGGGTCTCGGCCGGCAACGCGCCGGGATCGACCGCAGGTGCGTGGGGTGCGACCTGGATGTCCGGCGTGGTCTCGACGGTGGTGTCGATCCGCACGCGGGTCAGCCCCTTCGGCACCACGAAACGCTGGCAGCGGTTGCCGAAGCTGTCGACGTGCTCGTCGAAACCGTGACTGCGCTCGAACCCCGAGCGATCGTTGATGCGCCAGTTCGCGACGCCGTCGCGCGGGCGCAGCATGGCGATGACCGGGCTGGCGGTATCGGTTTCGATCGAGAGTTCGCAGCCGGCCTGGACACGCATTGCGGGGGGATCTTCCTTGGAGGTGCGCCACGTTAGGCGCGGGGTCGTGCAGCGGACGTGGAGGGCGCCGGTTCAACCAGCGCACTGCCACGAAGCGGAACACACGGAGATGACCGTCGATGGAGGACGGCACAGGGCAGTGCGGAGTGGGTCGATCGAACGCGTACGAAAAAGCCGGCGCTCGGGCCGGCTTTCTCGCACACGCTTGGTGTCTGGTGGGCGGTACAGGGATTGAACCTGTGACCCTTGCCGTGTGAAGGCAATGCTCTACCGCTGAGCTAACCGCCCGGATCGTTCGGAGGGGCGGGCGTGGAGCCTGGGCCGTCTCCGCAGCGCTGGGCCCGTGAAGGGCGGCGCGATCGGGACGCGAATTCTACGGGCGATTCCGTTTCCCGACAAGCGGTGATTGCGTCACCCGCATGCCGTGCGTGCCCGGGCCGTTCCGGCGCCGTGCCGGCGGGCGCGTGTTCGCGCACGGACGATGCGTCAGAAGCTCCTGCACTGCAGGAAACGGGTCTGCTGGTCGCTGCCGGGCGGCGGCGTGAGCTGCAGCCGCGAAGACGTCAGGTCGGGATGGCGCAGCACCAGTGCGCAGATCGCGTCGACGCTGGCCGGCGTGTCGGCTGCGGCGAGCCTGACCTGCAGCGTCGAGCCGGTCGACCACAACGCGCGGTCGACGCCGGGCAGGGTGTTGACTGCGCGGACCAGGTCGCTGCGTTGCTGTTCGACGGGCGCGTGCGGCGGTGCCTCGATGCGCACGGGTGCGGCAGGCACCACCGGGGCGGGTGCGTCCTGCGATACCGACGACGTCGCGGGCACGGATCCGGGCGCCGAGAGGAACACCGCAACGCCGGCCAGCAGCGCGAACAGCCAGGCGAGCGCGGTGCGGTGTCGTGCCAGTGTGCCGGTCCTGGCGCGGATCGCCTCGAGTTCGCCAGCGGGCAGCAGCTCGCGCAGTTCCGGCCACAGGGCCGGGCCGTCGAGCAGCTCGATCCGCTGGTTGCCTGCCGCAGCGCGGCCCTTGGCATCGATCCGCCCCGGCGTGACCAGCAGGCCGCCGGCGGCCCCCTTGAGCAGGATCTCGCTCGACAGCGCCTGCACGGCATTGCGGCCGAGCACATAGGTGGCGCCGTGCTTGCACGACAGCAGCCAGCGGCCGCCTTCGCGTTCGAGCACGTAGTCGCGATCGCCGGAGGCCTCCGCGTGGTCCACCACGCGCGTGTACCCGCGCAGGCGCAGGGCTTCCAGGACCATGCCGATGAAACCGCGCCAGGACACGGCCGACAACGCCACGATTCCAGCCGCCGTCTCGTCACGGTTGCGCTGGAAGGTGAAGAAGTAGAACGACGCCGCGAACCCGATGGCAGCCGCCACTCCGATCGCGGCGACCCATTGCGTGGTCATGCCGGTGTTCCATCCGTCTGCAGGGCCGGCAGGATACCCGAGGGTGCCGGCCGGACCCGGCTGGACACACGGTTCTGTGGATCAGTTCGCCCTATGCGACTGCATGTGCAGACGCGCACTTTCGTGTTGAACGATGGCGTCGTTCGAAAAGCGAGTAGACCCGATACCTCGCCGGTGTCGCGACGCGCCGGGCGCAGGCCCTGCGGTGGAATAGTGACGACGGCATCGCCTGCACCGGCACGCCTGCCGGCATGCCTGTGCCCGGAGGCCGACGCTCAGCTCTTGGTGGCGGTCTTCTTCTTCGTGGCCCGCTTGCGTGCCGGCGTCGACGCAGTCTTCGCGGCAGTCTTGCGCGCGGGCGCGGTCTTCTTCGCGGCCGTCGCCCCGGGTGTCCCGGCCTTCTGCTTTTCGAGGACGTCGATCCGCGCCTTGAGTGCCTGCACGTCGTCGCGGCCCGGCACGCCGAGTTTCACGAGCGCGCGCTGCAGACGGCTGTCGAAGGCCTGCTCGAGACGTTCCCACGTGTCGGACGCGCGTTCGCGTGTCTGGTCGACACTGCTTTCCACTGCGCTGCGGACGCCGTCAGCCCGCGTGGTCGCGAATTCGCGTGCGGTCTTCTCCAGGCCAAGGCCTTCCTTGACCAGCGTCTCGAACATGCGGGTGCCTTCGGCCTGCGCGCGTCCGAATGCGCCGACACCCGCAAGCCAGACCTGCTGCGCGGAATCGCCGATCGATTTCTGCGACGCGTCCGCGGTGGACTTGCCATCCGGCGCAGGCTTGCGACGCGACGTGGTCCGGGACGCTGTCTTCGTGGTCTTCCTGGTCGTGCTCATGGGAGGCTCCTGGCGGGTGTCGGGGTCGGGGCGTGCGTCACTGCGGGGGTCGGCCGTTGCATCCGGTACGGGTCGGACGCAGTCGGCGCTCGATGTCCGATGGTGCCCACCCGGGTGCCGACTGCGTGTGACAACACCATCATGCGGTCTGCGTCGTGCCCGGTTCGCAGCGCGTCACCCTGGATATTGCTCCGGGGGCGTCCCTGCGTCGAAGATGCCCGGATGACGTCATCCGACCTCCCGGCGCGCCTTGCGCGACGACTCCGCTGGCACCAGGCATTGCACGACCCGGACGCCGATCCACGCATCGGCTCGCACTGGCTGGCCGAGTTGCGGCGCTGGCAGTCTGCGCGGTTGCGCAGCAGTTTCATGCGGTTTCTCGACGACCCCGGGCGAGCGCCCGCGGCCGGCTTCTTTCTGGACGACGTCTACGGTGACCGTGACTTCAGTCGTCGGGATGCCGATATCGTCCGCGTCATGCCGACCATGCGCCGGCTGCTGCCTGCGGCGTTGCTGGAGACCGTGTCGGACGCGATCGAACTGGTGGCGTTGAGCCAGGCGCTTGACCTGCGCATGGTGGAGGCGCTGCAGGCACTGGCGCCGCGGCGCCGCAGACTGGATGACGCGTTGTACGCCCGGGCGTATGAGAGGGTCGGCCGGGCCGGCCTGAGACGTCGCCAGGTCCGCCTGGTCGCCCGTGTCGGTCGCGGTTTTGCCGCCGCGCTGAAGATGCGCGGTGTGGCGGCATTGATGGCGTTCTCGCGGGGGCCGGCGCGGCTGGCGGGCCTGACCCAGCTGCAGGGGTTTCTGGAGCGCGGGCATGCCGCGTTTGCGGCACTGCCCGACGCCGAGGCGTTCGTCGCCGAGATCGAGCGCGACGAACTGGAGGTGTCGCGACGCCTGTTCGCCGGTCACCCCACGCCTTACGCACTGGGGCGTTGAATCAGAACTTCTCGGCCAGCACGCGGCGAATCTCCGCTTCGATCGGGCCCCGCATCGCGGACAGCAGGAAACCGAGCTTGGCAGTCACATGCAGGCTGTCGGGCAGCAGTGCGATCGCGCCGTCAACGCCGGAGCGGTTGAACTTCAGCGTGTCGCCCTGCCAGTCGTACTGCATGTCGAAACGCTCCGACAGCGTCTTGGCCACCGATTCGACGGCAGAGCGCGCCTGATCGGTCGGCAGCGAATGGGCGTGGGTGATGTCGATGCCGGACATGCAGGGCTCCGCGTAATGTGGTGGACGCGCATTGTGCCCGCCGCCAGGTGATGACGCGACCGACGGCGATGGCCGCGTGCTAGATTCCCGGCGCATGACTGCGCTCAAACTGCGTTTCTCCACACCCGACGAACCCGAGTTGCCGCTGGACATCGGCGTGCACGGCATCGGGCGTGCGGCCGCAGGCACGCTGGCCCCGGTGTCGGAAGGCAGCGAACCGAGCGTGCGCTTCTGCGTCGACCGACGCGGTGTCTGGCTTACGGTCACCGACGGCGTCCAGGGCGTGCACGTCAACGGCCGTCAGGTGCGGCGCATGGCGATGCTGCGTTCGGGAGATGCGATCTTCGTCGACGGTCAGGAGTTGCGGCTGGTGTCGGCGACACCGCTGGCCGGACGCATGCCGCCCGATGATGCCCACGCGGCGTCCCAGGATGAGGCCGATCCCCGCATCGTGCTGCGCGGTGTCGGCGGTCGTTATCACGGGCGCAGTTTCACCCTGGACCAGCCACGGCTGGTGGGGCGTCACGGCGACGCCGACATCCGCATCGACGAGCCCGGCTTCGCCGATCGCCATGCGCGGCTGGAGCGTGTGGGGGGCGTGGTCCGTCTGACCGATCTCGGTTCGGCTGACGGCAGTCTGGTGAACGGCGAGCCGGTGCGTGACGGCCTGCTGGAGGCCGGTGACCAGATCGTGTTCGACGCCCATCACCGCTTCGTGGTCGAAGCCCCTGCGCGCGCCCGGCCTGTGCCCGGCTACGACACCGCACCCGATACGCACCCGCTGCTCGACGACATGCCTGACAGGCGGGGTGGTGGGCTGCCGTTGCCGTGGCTGTTGCTGGCGGCGGTGGTGCTGGCAGGGTTGCTCAGCGCGCTGCTGCTGTTCGGCGCGGCCTGATTCCAGGGACACGGAGAACCGGTATGGGAAGTTTCAGCATCTGGCACTGGATGATCATTCTCGGCGTACTGGCGGTGCCGGTCTTCCTGGTCGGTGTCATCGTCTGGGCGTTGCGACGCGGGCGCCGGCAGCGCTAGCCAAGCGCCTCTTCTGCACCGCCTTCCACACCCGCCAGCCCAGCAACAGCGCGAGAATGCCCGCGTACAGCGCCGGCTCACGCCAGTCCGATTTCACGATCCACCAGAAATGCAGCACGGCAAGCGCGGCGATCGGGTAGATCGCCTTGTGCAGCTGACCCCACTTGCGACCCAGGCGCCGCATCCAGCCCTTGGTCGAAGTGACCGCGAGTGGCACCAGCAGCAACCACGCGAGAAAGCCCACGGTGATGAACGGTCGCTTCGCGATCTCGGTCGCGACCTGCGACAGGTCGCCGACCAGATCCAGCGCCAGCCACACGCCGAAGTGCAGGCTGGCGTAGACGAACGCATACAGGCCGAGCATGCGCCGGAAGCGAAGCGCCGCCGTCCAGCCGGTGATCTGGCGCAGGGGCGTGATCGCCAGCGTGATCAGCAGCAGACGCAGCGCGCCGATGCCGAGCTCGTGTTCGATCGCGACCACGGGCTCGGCGCCGAGTACGTCGACATTCGCGCCGCCCAATACCTGCCACACGCGCCAGCCCAGCCACGCCAGCGGCGCCAGGCACAGCAGATGGACCAGCGTCTTGGCGGCGATGATCGCGGGCGGCGTCGCCGGTCGGACCGGGCGAACCGCCGGTGCGGCCTTCAGTACCACTTGCGCAGATCCATGCCCGAGTAGAGCGATGCCACCTGGTCGGCATAGCCGTTGAACGGCCGCGTGTCGATGCGGTTTGCAAGCAGGCGGTTGCCGCTGCCGGCGATACGCCGCTCGGTCTTCTGGCTCCAGCGCGGATGGTCGACCGCCGGATTGACGTTGCTGAAGAAGCCGTATTCCGACGGCTGCAGATCGTTCCACGCGGTGCTGGGCATACGCTCGACGAAGCGGATGCCGACGATCGACTTGATGCTCTTGAAGCCGTACTTCCACGGCACGACCAGTCGCAGCGGCGCGCCGTTCTGCTGCGGCAGCGCCTTGCCGTAGAGACCGGTGGCGAGGAAGGCGAGCGGGTTCATGGCCTCGTCGATGCGCAGACCTTCGCGGTAGGGCCAATTGATCGAGCGGAAACGCAGGCCGGGCATCTGCTCGCGATCGGCGAGCGTGGTGAACGCGACGTACTTCGCGTTGGCGTTGGGCTCGAACTTGCGCAGCACCGAGGCCAGCGGCACGCCGCTCCACGGGATCACCATCGACCAGCCCTCGACGCAGCGCAGCCGGTAGATGCGTTCCTCGCTGGCGACGCCGCGCAGCAGGTCCTCGAACGACACGCGTCCGGGCTTGGCGCACTCGCCGCCGACCTCGACCGTCCACGGCGACGTGCGCAACGTCTTCGCCGCGCTCGACGGATCGCCCTTGCCTGTGCCGAACTCGTAGAAGTTGTTGTAGCTGGTGATGTCCTCGATGCGCGTCAGCGGCTCGTCGGTGCGGAAACCGCTGCGTGCCTGCGCGGGCGTGACCCGTGTGGTCGACGCTGGCGGCGGCTCGGCTTCGGCGCAGCCGGCGAGGGTGAGCGCAGGCGCGGCGGCCATCAGTGCCAGCAGGCGTCGCCGGTCGCGATAGACGGTTTCGTCGGTGACTTCGGACTCCCGGATCCGCAACGCATCGCGCAATGACATGTGGGACTCCTCGGCGCGGCGCGCCTGTTGTGGACCAGTGACATACGTTGCCAGCGCAACCATCGGATGCACGTCAAACTGTTGCGCTGCGGCATACTTGCCGGCCCCGAAATCCGTTCCGTGGAGTGTTCAATGGCGCGTGCGTACAACTTTGCCCCGGGACCGGCGGCCCTGCCTGAAAGCGTGCTGAAACAGGCGCAGGCGGACATGCTGGAGTGGGGCGATGCCGGCGCGTCGATCGTCGAGATGAGCCACCGTGGACCGGAGTTCATGGAGGTCGCCACGCGCGCCGAAGCCGATCTTCGCACGCTGCTCGGTGTGCCCGATGACTACGCCGTGCTGTTCCTGCCGGGCGGCGCGACGACGGCGCAGGCGCTGCTGCCGCTGAACTTCGCGAACCAGGGCGACACAGTCGATTACATCGTCACCGGCCACTGGGGCAAGACCGCGCTCAAGCAGCTCACGCCAGCGGTCTCGGTAAACATTGCCGCCAGCGGCGAAGCCGACGGTTACCGCACGATTCCCGCGCGCGACTCTTGGCGGCTGACGCCGGGCGCGGCCTATGTGCACATCACCGCGAACGAGACGATCCACGGCGTCGAGTACCGGCCGGCCTGGGGCGAGCCCGCGCCCGACACCGGCAGCGTGCCGCTGTTCGCCGATTTCAGTTCCAGCATCGCGTCCGAGCCGATCGACATCTCGCGCTACGGCGTGATCTACGCCGGCGCGCAGAAGAACTTGGGACCGGTCGGCATCTCGGTCGTCATCGTGCGCCGCGAATTGCTCGAGCGTGCCGGTCAGCCGCGCGCCGACATCTTCAATTACAGCTCGCAGCTCGCCAACGACTCGATGCTCAACACGCCGCCGACCTGGAACTGGTACGTGGCCGGTCTCGTATTCCGCTGGATGCTCGACGAAGGCGGCACCGTGGAATTCAACCGCCGCAGCGACGAGAAGGCGGCGCTGCTCTACGGCGCGATCGATGGCTCGGGCGGCTTCTATCGCAACGACATCGACGCCGCCGTGCGCTCGCGCATGAACGTGCCGTTCTTCCTCGCCGACGAAGCGCGCAATGCCGCCTTCCTCGACGGCGCGCGCGAGGCCGGCCTGATCGGCCTCAAGGGCCACCGCGTACTCGGCGGCATGCGCGCGTCCATCTACAACGCGATGCCGGTCGACGGCGTCCGCAGCCTCGTTGCCTACATGCAGGATTTCCAGAAGACCCATGGCTGATTCGAAGAAGAAGGCCCCGGTGGCCGCGCAGGCGAAGAAGCCGGCGGCTGCGAAGGTCGACGCGGTGAAGGCCGCTGCCACCGCAGGCGTCGCCAGGCCCGATCTCGATGCGGTGCGCGCACAGATCGACGGCATCGACCACCAGATCCAGACGCTGATCGCCGAGCGCGCGCAGTTCGCGCGCCAGGTCGGCAAGGCCAAGGGCAAGCTCGCTGCAGCCGTCGACTATTACCGGCCCGAGCGCGAAGCGCAGGTGCTGCGCCGTGTCGTCGACCGCAACGACGGCCCGTTGTCGGATACCGAACTGGTGCGCCTGTTCCGCGAGATCATGTCGGCGTGCCTCGCGCAGCAGGAACCGCTGAAGATCGGATACCTCGGTCCGGAAGGCACGTTCTCCCAGCAGGCCGTGCACAAGCAGTTCGGCCATTCGGCCAAGGGCCTGCCGCTGGCGAGCATCGAGGAAGTGTTCGACGAGGTCGCTGCAGGCAATGCCGATTTCGGCGTGGTGCCGGTCGAGAACTCGGGCCAGGGCACGATCCAGTCGACGCTCGACATGTTCCTGACCTCGCCGCTGAAGATCTGCGGCGAAGTCGAACTGCGCGTGCACCAGTACCTGCTGTCGCGCACGGGTCGCATCAAAGACATCGAGCGCGTGTATTCGCACGGCCTGTCGCTGGCGCAGTGCAAGCAATGGCTGCGCGAGAACCTGCCGGGCGTCGAGAAGCATGCGGTGGCCAGCAATGCCGAAGCCGTGCGGCGGGCGAAGAAATCCGACGACGCGGCAGCGATCGCCGGCGAGAACGCGGCGCACGTTTACGGCATGCAGGTGCTCGCCGGCCCGATCGAAGACCGCAGCGACAACACCACGCGCTTCCTGGTGATCGGTCGCGGCGCGTTCCCGACCTCGGGCAACGACCGCACCTCGCTGATGGTGTTCATCCGCGACCAGCCGGGCGCGCTCTACCGCATCCTCGAACCGCTGGCGCGGCGCGACATCAGCATGAACCGCATCGAATCGCGCCCCGCGCACGGTGCGCTGTGGCAGTACGCGTTCTTCATCGAGGTCAACGGCCACGTCGACGAGTCGCCGTTGAAGGACGCGCTGGGCGAAATCGACGCGTTCGCGGGCGAGGTCCGCGTACTCGGTTCCTACCCGGTCGCCGTGCCGTGAGCGAGGCGTCGTGGATCGCGGCGCCGGGTGCGCCGCTGCGCGGTGAAGTGCGGGTGCCGGGCGACAAGTCGGTCTCGCATCGCGCGATCATGCTGGCCGCGCTGGCCGACGGCACGTCGCGCATCGAAGGCTTTCTCGAAGGCGAAGACGCACGCGCGACCGAGGCGATCTTCCGTAGCCTGGGCGTCACGATCGAGACGCCCGGCCCCGGCACGCGCATCGTGCACGGCGTCGGCATCGACGGCCTGCGCGCGGCCGACGGTCCGCTCGATTGCAGCAACGCCGGCACCGGCATGCGTCTGATCGCCGGCCTGCTCGCGGGCCAGGCCTTCGACAGCACGCTGGTCGGTGATGCATCGCTATCGAAGCGGCCAATGCGCCGCGTCACCGAACCGCTGGCGACGATGGGCGCGCGCATCGACACTGGCGACGGCGGCGTGCCGCCGCTGCACGTGCACGGCGGCACCCCGCTGACCGGCATCGAATTCGACAACGTACTCGCCAGCGCGCAGGTGAAATCCTGCCTGCTGCTCGCCGGGCTGTATGCCGATGGCGAGACCGTTGTGCATGAAACCCGTCCGACACGCGATTACACCGAGCGCATGCTCGCCGCGTTCGGCTGGCCGATCGAGTTCGCGCCGGGCATCGCGCGTCTCGTTGGTGGGCATCGCCTGCGCGCGACGGACGTGCGCGTACCGGCGGACTTCTCGTCGGCCGCGTTTTTCCTCGTCGCCGCGTCGATCGTGCCCGGTTCCGATCTGCTGCTGCGCCGTGTCGGCATGAATCCGCGTCGCACCGGTTTGCTGCATGTGCTGCGCCTGATGGGCGCGGATATCGTCGAATCCGATGCGGGCGAGGAGGGGGGCGAGCCGGTGGCCGACCTCCGTGTGCGCTCCGCACCGCTGCACGGCATCGATGTGCCCGAGCAACACGTGCCGGACATGATCGACGAGTTCCCGGCGCTGTTCATCGCCGCGGCCTGTGCATCGGGCGTGACCCGGGTGACCGGCGCGCACGAACTGCGGGTCAAGGAATCGGACCGCATCGCCACGATGGCTGCAGGCCTGCGCGCGCTCGATGTCGAGATCGAAGAAGCGCCGGATGGTGCGACGATCACAGGACGCGCGGATGGCGTCGGTGGCGGTCGCGTCGACAGCCATGGCGACCATCGCATCGCGATGTCGTTCGCGATCGCCGGTCAGCGCTCGCGCGGCGAAGTCGTCATCGGTGACACCGCGAATGTCGCGACCTCGTTCCCGGGCTTTCTGGAACTGGCGGAGACTGCAGGGTTCTCACTGCGCAACGGCTGACGCGCGAAAGCACGTTCGCGCATCGATCCAGACGAGAACGCCCGCATCCGGAAGATGCGGGCGTTCTGCTTCAACACATGTCGACGGCGTGGATCAGCGTGCATCCTCCAGCGTGAAGTCGATCGGCACACGCACCGAGCTGGCGGTCGGCTTGCCACCCTTGATCGCCGGCTCGAACTTCCAGCCGCGCACGGCCTGCTGTGCGGCGCGATCGAGATCGCGCGAGCCGCTGCGCTGCTCCACGGTCACGTCGGTGGCGTCGCCGTTCGCATCCACCTGCACCAGCAGGATCAGCGAACCTTCCTCGCGACTGCGCGCGGCAGCCGGCGGATACGGAATCTCCGGCTGCGCGACCGGGCGCGCTTCGCGATCGGCCGGACGGGCAGGCGTCTGCTCGACGCGTGGCGTGGTGCGGGCTGCAGGCTCGCGTTCGGCGGGCGGTGCGGCCGGGTCTTCGATGACCGGCGTGGGCGGCAGTTCGGCGGTATCGGTCGTGCCACGCTGGGTCAGGGCGTACCAGCCCAGTGCCACCAGCACGGCGAGCAGCAGAATCCATAGCAGCGGACTGGAGCCCTTGCGCGGCGGGTCCTGCGGGGGCGGATCGATGGGTCGCTGCACCGGGTCGTTCATGGCCGCACCTCCTTCCTGAATGGGTGCGGCGAGCGTCCCACGCAGTGTGTGGACGCGATGTGCAGCGCACTGCCAGTGCCGTCAGCCGCCTTCCGGCGCGAACGAGAAGGGAATGCGGAGCTCTCCCTCGACCGGCTGGCCATCCTGCATGGCCGGCTCGAAACGCCAGCGGCGCACTGCGGAAACGGCTGCACGATCGAGGCGACGGTGCTGGCTGCTCGCGACGATCTCCACATCACTCACCCGCCCGTTGGGACGGACCTTCACCAGCAGCAGCACATCGCCACGCTCACCGCGGCGCATCGACGCGCGCGGGTATTCGGGTTGTGGACTGGATACCGGGCGGGGCACCGTCACCGGCAGGTCACTGGCGGGCACCGTCGCGACGGGCGCGGCCGGGAGCTCGATCGTCGCCGCAGGTGCGGGCGGCGGTGCGACCGCCTGCGGGACATGGGCATCGATACGCACCGGCGTGCGCGTGTCCTGGGGGCTCGCGTAGTCGAAGCCTCGATCCGTGGTGCTGGCGGCGGGCAGGGGTGCAGGCAATGCAGTAACAGGGCGATCACCTGCAGCCGGCGCCATGGCATCCGACGCGCCGGCATCGTCATTTCCAGAACGTCCCAGCCACAGCACCAAGAACAGCAGCACGCCCAGCGCGCACCCGCCGAACACCAGCCACCACGCGCGACCGCTGGGCATCAATCCGCCCAGTGTGCGGCGCAGACGGGCGGCAAACGGCAGCGGTGCGGTAGCGGACATGGAGGACTCCTGATTGCAGCGAAGCATTCTTGCACAGGCCTCCACGCAGGCCGGTGCGCGTGCGATACGGGTCACGGTGCGGGGTGATCCGGGCGATAATGCGGATCCGTTCCCCGAAAGACGAAGCCTCGCCATGCTCGATCCCAGCCTTCTGCGCCAGCACCTGTCCGATACCGCCGCGCGCCTGCGCGAGAGCCGCGGGTTCGAACTGCCGGTGTCGCGCATCGAGTCGCTGGAGGCGGAGCGCAAGCAGATCCAGGTGCGCACCCAGGAACTGCAGAACCTGCGCAACACGCGCAGCAAGGCGATCGGTCAGGCCAAGGCCAAGGGCGAGGATGTCGCACCGCTGCTGGCGGAAGTCGCCGGTTTCGGTGACGAACTCAAGATCAGCGAAGCACGTCTGGTCGAGATCCAGGCCGACATCGAGGCGATCGTGCTCGGCGTGCCGAACCTGCCGGACGCCGGCGTGCCGGTGGGCCGCGACGAAGCCGACAACGTCGAAACCTCGCGCTGGGGCACGCCGCGCGCGTTCGATTTCGAGGTCCGCGACCACGTCGCGCTCGGCGAGCGCCACGGCTGGCTCGACGCCGAGACCGCGGCCAAGCTCAGTGGCGCGCGCTTCACCGTGCTGCGCGGCAAGCTCGCGCGTCTGCATCGCGCGCTCGCGCAGTTCATGCTCGATCTGCACACCAGCGAGCACGGATACGAAGAGACCAGCGTGCCGCTGATCGTCAATGCCGACACGATGCGCGGCACCGGCCAGCTGCCGAAGTTCGAGGACGACCTGTTTGCGACGCCGTTCGGCGACGAGGCGCGGTATCTGATTCCGACCGCAGAAGTGCCGCTGACCAATATCGTGCGCGACACGATCGTCGAAGCCGATCGCCTGCCGCTGCGCATGAGCGCGCATTCGCTGTGTTTCCGCTCCGAGGCGGGCAGCCACGGCCGCGACACGCGCGGCATGATCCGCCAGCACCAGTTCGAGAAGGTCGAAATGGTGTCGATCGTGCGGCCCGAGGACAGCGACGCCGAACTCGAGCGCATGACGCGCTGCGCCGAGACCGTACTCGAGAAGCTGGGCCTGCCGTACCGCAAGCTGCTGCTGTGCACCGGCGACATGGGCTTCGCCGCGCGCCGCACTTATGACCTCGAAGTCTGGCTGCCGTCGCAGGAGACCTATCGCGAGATTTCCTCGTGTTCGAACACCGGCGACTTCCAGGCGCGGCGCATGCAGGCGCGCTGGCGCAATCCCGAATCGGGCAAGCCGGAGCCGGTGCATACGCTCAACGGGTCGGGCCTTGCAGTTGGCCGCACCCTGATCGCGGTGATGGAGAACTACCAGCAGGCCGACGGATCGATAGAGGTTCCCGAGGTGTTGCGCCCGTACATGGCGGGGCTCGCGCGGCTCGACTGACCGCGATGGGCCGCACAGCGGCGGTATGCGGGGTGTTCCATCACTGGAACCTATGGCTTCGATAGGTCTGCTGTGTTGCGCATCTGGAATAAAGGTGATGGAATATCGCGCATTGTTCCGCTAGCGAGGTTCCCCCATGCAGGATCTCAACGATCTCTATTACTTCGCGATGGTGGTCGAGCACGGCGGCTTCGCCGCTGCCGAACGTGCACTCGGCATTCCGAAGTCGCGCCTGAGCCGCCGTATCAGTCAGCTCGAAACCGAGCTGGGTGTGCGTCTGCTGCAGCGCTCCACGCGTCGCTTCGCGGTCACCGATGTCGGCCAGAGCGTGTTCCGTCACGCGCAGTCGATGCTCGCCGAGGCCACGGCCGCACGTGAGGTCGTCGACCGCCTCAGCGCCGAGCCGCGCGGACTCGTCCGCGTCAGCGTGCCGGTCAGCATCGCCCAGCAGTCGATTCCGCAGATGCTGCCCGAGTTCCTCGCGCGTTATCCGCAGGTGCGCGTGCAGCTGCACGTCAGCAACCGCCGCGTCGACGTCATCAACGAGGGTTTCGATGTCGCGGTGCGCGTGCGTTCCAAGCTCGACGATGACGGCAGCCTGGTGATGCGCAGCTTCGGCCAGATCCAGGAACTGCTGGTTGCCAGCCCCGGTTATCTCGACCGCATGGGCCGTCCGAAGGATCCCGACGAACTCGACCAGCACACGACGATGAGCATGGGCGAGGACGAAGTGAAGCAGCGCTGGGACCTGCAGGCCAACGACGGCACCACCCGCCGCGTCGAGCTCAAGCCGCGCGTCGCCGGTTTCGATTTCCCGATGCTGATGGCGCTGGCCAAGCAGGGTCTGGGCATCACGATGCTGCCCGAAACCCTGTGCGCCGAAGCCGTGCGCAACGGCGAACTCGAAGTCGTGCTGCCCGACTGGCACCTGCCGCAAGGCATCGCCCACGCCGTATTCGCCTCGCGTCGCGGCCTTTTGCCCGCGGTACGTGTCTTCATCGACTTCCTCGCCGAAAAACTGCCGCCGCTGATCGAAGCCTCCAGCCTCGACTGCCGCAACTGCGAGAAGAAGCCGATGCCCGGCGCTGTCCCGCCACCGCGTATCTCCACCGCGGCAGTGCGTGCGACAATGGCGTGATCGCGCAGGGCCACGCCCTCGCGCGTGGCAACTGCTTTGCAGATCGCGGTTTGGACACAGCCGCTGCGCTGGCTGAAGCGGTACACATCGGAGAGATGGCCGAGTGGTTTAAGGCAGCGGTCTTGATCCGGAGGCCGCAGGCCGGAGGAAACATCGACCGCCAGGTCGATGGTCAAACCGCCGACGCCGCTTCAGCGGCGCAGGTGATGAAGCGAGACACATCGGAGAGATGGCCGAGTGGTTGAAGGCAGCGGTCTTGAAAACCGCCGAAGGGTCAAACCTTCCGTGGGTTCGAATCCCACTCTCTCCGCCAATTCCGTGCAGTTGACCACTCGTCAAACGCAACCGGTGGCCCACCGGGATCGCCGCTTCGGTCATATTCGCCGCCCGCGCTGCCCGCTGGTCGCTACGACCACATCCGTGCTGAAGGCGGCGTCTGGGACTCTGACGTCTGCATCTGTTCGCTGATCCCACGCGGCGCATTGAAGCTGATCTCGTCGCCCCTGCGCGCGATCGATGGCATCCAGGGTCTCCTGCTCCTGGGAATCGGTGACGGACAGGTCGCCAGAGCCTTCCAGTCCCGGCGCGACGTCCTGACCGGTCAGGACCGGAGGCCCGCGTCATTCCTGGCATCGAATCGGAATCAACCAAGCGGGCACGGTGTCGCGGTGGATCTTGCCGTGTCCTGGGCGTCTCCCGGACATGGCGGTAGTATGTCCTCCATCTCGGCTTGATCGCATGTCGCCGCGGCGCGATGCCCAGGAGCGCGTCTTGATTCGCACACTGCTGAAGGCAATCGTGGCGGGCGCTGTCCTGGTGGTCGTGGTGGCGTGGGCGATGCGTCCGGCAGAGACGGATGCGAGCGCTGGTGCGCCGCCGATCACTGACGGAAGTGGAGTCGCGGATACCCGCCCCGACATTCCGAGCGCGTCCGTCCCGGTGTCGGATCCCCTGTCTGCGGCGGAAACCGGGATGCACCTGCAGGCCGCGCGCGCTCTGGTGCTCGACCAGTTGCGCGATCCGACGCAGGCGCGTTTCCGCAACGAACGCGTCCTGCAGCGTGGCGAAGTGGTCTGCCTGGAGGTGGCTGCTGCCGACAACGGTGACGTCCCACGCGATGGATTCGCGAAAGCCGTCGTGATCGCCAGGCCGGACCGGCCGCCCTCGGTGTGGATCGATCGCGGCCGCGAAGTCGTCGCGCATACCGCCTGCGAAGTCGCGTAGCGACCTCTCAACTCAGGGCTGACGGGTCTTCATAAGGCAGATGCCGTGCGCCGGTCTGGCGCAACGCATCGTCGACGCGCGCGAGTGTGTCCTCCGTGCCGTCGATGACCACAAGTACACGGCCCGACTCGATCTCCCCCTCGAACTTGCGGCGGATCGGATCGGGCAGGGATGCACCCACCATCGATGAAGCCCAGGTGCCCACTGCGGCGCCGCCAAGCGTGGTCAGGGCAACGCCGGCAAGCGTCAGGCCGAGCGGTGGCACCGCGACGGCGACCAGTCCCGCCAGCAGTCCGGTCGCGCCGCCGACACCGGCACCACGCAGCGCTGCATGCTTGAAGTCGGTGGATGCCTCTTTCTGATGCTCGGGCAGTGCCTCCAGTTCGATGTCGCCACGTGCGATCAACGAGACATCGACATCCTCGATGCCGATCTCGCGGACGGCGCGCACCGCGCTTTCGGCAGCAGGAACGGAGGGCGTGCTGTAGACGCGGCGCATCTTCATGGTTCGACTCCCGGTCAAAGGCGGTATCAGGCGAGCATCCCCACGCCGCGGTCTGCCAGCCGTGAATCCTCAGCCGAGCCCGATACCGCCGCCGTTTCCGGACAGGTGCTCGTAAAGGATCACGCTGCCGATCACGATCAGGATCAGGCCGCCGAGGATCTCCGCCCGCTTGCCCGCCATCGCACCGAGGACACGCCCGAGCATGACGCCCGTGGTCACCATGACGAACGTGCAGACGCCGATCACGCTCGCGACCAGCACGATATTCACATCCAGGAAGGCGAGGCCGACGCCGACCGCCATCGCATCGATGCTGGTGGCGAAGCCGGTCGCCGCGAGGTTCCAGAAGCCGTGCGGGCGCGAGGCACGTTCCGCTTCTTCGGGTGCATCCTTCTGGAATCCCGCCAGCACCATGCGGGTGCCGAGTGCGGCCAGCAGCACGAATGCGATCCAGTGGTCCCAGGCGGTCACATAGGCGACTGCCGCGAGCCCGAGCGCCCAGCCGATCACAGGCGTCAGCGCTTCGATGACACCGAAGATCATGCCCGCGCGCAGCGCATCGGGCAGGCGCGGGCGCTGCATGGCCGCGCCCTTGCCGATCGCAGCGGCGAAGGCATCGGCGGACATGGCAAAGCCGACCAGGAAGATCGAGAGCAGGGACATTGTCGAAGGACTTCAGGTCGGGCGGAGACGATGCACGGCACGCCGGCGCGCCCAACCTCCGTTGCGCCGGTACACCGCTGGTCTCGCCTACCTGGTCTGGTTGCCTGCACCACGATCGTGTGGGATCGAGTGTGTTGATGCAGGCGTTTCCGCGATGCGGAAACCGGCTACTCCCCAAGGGGACGCGAATGGTACCGGCGCGTTCCGGACAATGCACACGTATAGCCGATGGCATGCGTCATAGATGGAACGATCAAGCCGTCCCAGACGCACCGCGACGCGGTACACAGCATGTGCCGGCGGGTGAACCGCAGACGCAAGTCGATGCCATGCCGCTTGTGATGCGCAGCGGCGGCCCTATACTCCATGGCATCAGAGCAACGTTCTGATTCCCGGGGGTGCACTGGCTTCGACGGGGGTCGCAAAATTGCCTGGTGCATGCCGAGGGGGCAGCTTTCCTCGTAAATCCAGCAGCAAAACTTTAGTTGCCAACGACGACAACTACGCTCTCGCCGCTTAAGGCGTAAGCCCCGAACCCACTTGTGCCCGTGCTCGTGGATGTAGGGTCATTATCACGGAACCGGCTTTGACGGCTGCCTGTCAGTCATCGCTTAACCAAAACAGGCTGGTCCCGGGATGCGCTTCGCGCACCGTGCTGTTTCGGGGCGAGATCCAACGGTGAGCTAAGCATGTAGTACCGGGGATGGAGTGCCTTCGGACGCGGGTTCAATTCCCGCCACCTCCACCATCTACCTGTCCGTAGCGGTTCGCGGATGTTCGAAGAGGGGCTGATTCGACGGAGAAATCCCGAGAATCAGGCCCTTTTTCGTTGGCCTGGGTCTGCTCATGGTCGACGCGATTCGGTTCCGGCAAGGCCGATTTGCTCGTGATTATTCGCGTCGGTGCGAGGGCCCCTGGACCGGCGGCTGCCTGGCGAAGCCCGATGCGCGCAGGCGCTCCCGCATCAAGTGCGCAGGCTTTCGCAGTCGGCCAGAACGCGCGGTACGCGCAGATGCCGGGCATCGCATCTGTGCGGCCACCTGCTGCGCAAGACGCGACGGACAGCGCGTATTCACTGCATCTTGCGCACGCATGTTCCAGTCTTCGCGATGCATCGTGCGCGAACGCGCCGCGCGATGTCGCCCATCGACAACGAGATCCCCATGCATCCACTCCCCGTAATCGCCACGCAGCCGCACCGGCCGCTGCACCCTGTGCATCTGCTGCTCGTCAGCAGTGCGTTCCCACTGTTTCTGGGCGCGTTGATCGCCGATATCGCCTACGCGCGCAGTTACGAGATCCAGTGGACCAACTTCGCTTCCTGGCTGCTGGTGGGCGCGATGGTGTTCGCGGTCGTGGGGCTGGTGTGGGCGCTTGTCTCGCTGCTGACGCCTACGGCGCGCACGCGCACACGGCTCATCTACGTGGGGCTGCTGGCGCTGACCTGTGTACTCGGTTTCCTCAATTCGCTGATCCACGCCATGGATGCCTGGCAGAAGATGCCGCAGGCGCTGGTGTGGTCGGTGCTGTGCGTGCTGTCGATCGGGGCAAGCCTGTGGTTCGCGCTCGGCGGCACCTTGCGTCGCCGGGAGGTGCTGCCATGAACCGTGTTCATTCGATGCGTTCCAAGTCCGCTCTACTGACACGCGCGCTGGTGCCTGCGCTGGCGCTGGCACTCGTGGCCTGCGGCGGTACGCCGGACGAGACCTACGTGGGACCGTCGCCGGATCTGCCCAAGCCGCAGCGCGGTCTGTTTCCGACGCTGAAGATCTCGCTGCCGGCCGATTGGGGCGATCAGCTGCCGACGGTGCCGGAGGGTTACGAGATCGCGCCGATCGCCGACAACCTGCTGATTCCGCGTCAGATGCTGGTGCTGCCCAACGGCGACATCCTGGTGGCCGAAGGCCGCGGTGGCCGCGCGCCGAAGCTGACGCCGAAGGACATCATCGCCGGCTTCATCAAGGCCCGTGGCAACACCCAGGTCGACAGCGGCAATCGCCTCACGCTGCTGCGTGACACCGATGGCGACGGCACTTACGAAAACCGTTCGGTCTTCGCCGACAACCTTGACGCGCCTTACGGCCTGGCCTTCGGCAACGACTCGATCTACGTGGCCACGCAGGACGCGCTGCTGCGCTTCCCCTACACCGAAGGCGCGGTCAATGCGGCGGGCGCGCCGCAGGAAATCACCCGACTGCCGGGCGCGGTCAACCACCACTGGACGAAGGCGCTGACGATCAGTGCCGACGGTCGTTACCTGTTCGTCGGTATCGGTTCGGACAGCAACATCACCGAGCGTGGTCTGGCGGTCGAAGAGAATCGCGCGATGGTCTGGCAGGTCGATGCCCAGACCGGTTTCCACCGCGTCTTCGCGACCGGCCTGCGCAATCCGACCGCGCTGACGATGCAGCCGGGCATGGACCAGCTGTGGGCCGTGGTCAACGAGCGTGACGAAATCGGCGACGAGCTGGTGCCGGACTACCTGACCAGCGTGCGGCCGGGCGGGTTCTACGGCTGGCCCTACAGCTACTGGGGCCAGAACGTCGATGATCGCGTGCGCCCGCAAAAACCGGAAAAGGTCGCCTCCGCGATCACCCCGGACTTCGCATTGGGCTCGCACGTGGCCGCACTGGGTGTCGCGTTCTCCACGCCGACGATGGGCGCGCAGTTCGCCAACGGTGTGTTCGTCGGCCAGCACGGCAGCTGGAACCGCAATCCGCCGGTGGGCTACAAGGTGTCGTTCGTGCCGTTCCGCGACGGCAAGCCGTCGGGCGAAGCGATCGACTTCGCCACCGGCTTCCTCGGCGAAGACGGCAAGGCACGTGGCCGTCCGGTCGGCGTGACGGTCGACCCGCGTGGCGCATTGCTTGTCGCGGACGATCTGGCCAACACCATCTGGCGCATCACGCCGACGGGTGGCGCGCCGGGTGCACCTGCTGCTCCGGCACCGCCGGCTGCGACGCCGGAGGCTGCAGCCGCACCCGCGCCGACGGGAACGACGCCGCCTGCGGGTTGAGTGTTTCCAGAGTGGCGTAAATGACAAAGGGCCCGAAAGGGCCCTTTGTTTTTTCGACTTGCGACGTGACGCGGAAGACGCATTGCGCATGCCTGTCATCCCGGCTTTCGCCAAGAGGGGCGAAGTGAGCGATGACCTTCCAGGTGAGGCCTCTGGCTTGTCGCGCCCATCAGCTAGGCGCACGCTCCGGCAACTTCGCGATCACCTTGATCTCGAAATCGAACCCCGCCAGCCACGTCACGCCCACCACGGTCGCGGTCGGAAACGGCGCCTCGCCCCAGTACTCGGGCACGATCTCCCAAGCCCGTTCGAAGCGGTTCGCGGGATCGACGATGAAGAACGTCACGTCGACGACATCGTCGAACGTGGCGCCGGCGGCAGCGAGTACGGCGTTGAGGTTCTCGAACGCGCGGCGCACCTGCTGCTCGAACTCCGGTTCCGGCGAGCCGTCTTCGCGGCTGCCGACCTGGCCGGCGACGAACAGGAATCCATCGGAACGGATGGCCGGCGAATAGCGGTGCTTGTCGTACAGCGCATGGCGGCCAGCGGGAAAGACAGCGTCACGAGTTGCCATGGGACTCTCCTGTGAGTGCGATGACCCCAGTCTGCGGACGCGGGCTCGCGCGATAAACACGCAGCGCTACCCAGCACTGTTCGTAGAATCCAAACAATCTCCGCAGCTGGGCCGCCGATGGACCGATTCGATGCGATGCAGGCGTTCGCGCGTGTGGTGGAGGCGGGCAGCTTCACGAAAGCAGCCGACACGCTGCACATGAGCCGGACCACGGTGACGCAGCTGGTGCAGCAGCTGGAGGCACGGCTGCGGGTCAAGCTGCTCAACCGCACGACGCGGCAGGTCAACGTGACCGCCGATGGCGCGGCGTACTACGAGCGCGTGGTGCGTCTGCTGGCCGACATGGACGACGCCGAGACCAGCCTGTCGAACGCGTCGACTGCGCCGCGTGGACGTCTGCGTGTCGATGTGCCCAGTCCGTTCGCGCGGATGATCCTGGCGCCGGCGTTGCCGGACTTCCATCGGCGCTATCCGGAGATCCAGCTCGATCTCGGCGTCAGCGACCGGCGCGTGGATCTGATCGGCGAGAACGTGGATTGCGTGGTGCGCGGCGGCACCATCACCGACCAGTCGCTGATCGCGCGGCGTGTCGGCGATCTTCAGCTGGGCGTGCATGCATCGCCTGCGTATCTGCAGCGCATGGGCACGCCCACGCATCCGCGCGAACTGGAGGACTCGCACCACCGCATCGTCGGCTTCCTGTGGGCGCGCACCGGCAAACCCTTGCCGTATGCGATGCAGCGTGGCGACGAGCGCGTGCAGGCGCAGGGGCGTTACGTGGTGGCGCTGGATGACGGCAACGCCTATCTCGCGGCAGGTCTCGCCGGCATGGGTGTGCTGTGGCTGCCGGCGTACATGGCTGGGCCGCATGTGGCGAGCGGCGAACTGGTGACGCTGTTCGCGGACTGGACGCTCGATCCGATGCCGATGCATGTCGCGTTTCCGCCGAACCGGCACGTCAGCGCCAAGCTGCGGGTGTTCATCGACTGGATCATCGAACTGATGGACGTGCATGCGCCGGTAATCCAGCCGCCGCCCGGGTAGACACGCCTGTGCGAAGCGCTGGCGCATTGCGGGTGCATGATGCAGGCATCTCTGATGGACCCGACCCATGGCGCTTGCCGACGACCGCCGTCACCAGATGTTCCCGGTGCTGGATGCCGCCCAGATTGCGAGCGCGCGCCGCTTCGCCAGCGGTCCGCCGCGGACCTGCGTGGCCGGCGAAGTGCTGTTCGATGTCGGCGATCGCGACGCACCGGTGTGGCTGGTGCTCGAAGGCGCGATCGATGTCGTGCGTCGCGACGGGCTGGGCCACGAGAAGCCGATCACCACGCAGGGCGCCGGCCAGTTCACCGGTGAAGTGAGCCAACTCGCCGGACGCGCTTCGCTGGCGGCAGGGCAGGCGGCGGAGAGCGGCTGCACGGTCGTGCCAATCGATGCCGCGCATCTGCGCGCGCTGGTGGTGGGCGCGGCGGAACTCGGCGAAATCGTCATGCGGGCGCTGATCCTGCGCCGCGTCGGCCTGATCGAAGGCGATGCCTCCGGCTCGGTGCTGGTCGGCCTCACGGGCGACCAGCATCTGACTGCGCTGCAGAGCTTCCTCACCCGCAACGGCTACCCGAACACGCTGATCGATGCCGACAGTGACGAAGGCCGGGAGATCGTCGAGCGGCTTGGCATCCAGCCCGGTGACCTGCCGTTGATGATCTGTCCGAACGGCACGGTGCTCAAACGCCCCGGCAACGCAGAAGCGGCGACGTGTCTGGGCATGGCGCCGGAACTCGATCCCGATGCGCTGCACGACGTCGCGATCGTCGGCGCTGGGCCAGCTGGCCTCGCCGCGGCGGTGTACGCGGCGTCCGAAGGACTTTCGGTGATCGTGCTCGACCAGCGTGCGATCGGCGGCCAGGCCGGTGCATCGGCGCGGATCGAAAACTACCTCGGCTTTCCGACCGGCATCTCCGGCCAGGCGCTCGCCGGCCGTGCATACAACCAGGCGCTGAAGTTCGGCGCCGAACTCGCGATTCCGCTGGAGGTCGCGATACTGGCCTGCGGCGGTGATGGCGAAGCGGAAAACGGACCAGCGCCGCATGCCCTGCATCTGACATCGGGCGAAGTCGTGCGCGCACGAACCGTCGTCATCGCTTCGGGCGCGCGCTACCGGAGGCCAGACATCGAGAACCTGTCGCTGTTCGAAGGCGGGGGCGTGTCGTACTGGGCGTCACCGGTCGAGGCGCGGCTGTGCGAAGGCGAGGAAGTCGCGCTGATCGGTGGCGGCAACTCCGCAGGGCAGGCGGTCGTGTTCCTCGCGCCGAAAGTGGAGACCCTGCACCTCGTCGTACGCGGCGCGGGGCTTGAAGCCTCGATGTCGCGCTATCTGATCGACCGCATCAAGGCATTGCCGAACGTGGTGCTGCACACGCGTACCGAGCTGGTCACGCTGGAAGGCGACACCGAGGGCGGACTGGTCGGCGCCATCTATCGCGACCGCGACTCCGGCGAGACCCATCACTGCGATCTGCGTCATGTGTTCCTGTTCGTCGGCGCTGATCCCAACACCGGCTGGCTGACCGATTGCATCGCACTGGACCACGCGGGCTTCGTGACCACTGGCGCCGATGGCGCAGGGCCGGGACGCTCGACCTCGCTGCAGACCGATCGCGCCGGCGTGTTCGCGATCGGCGACGTGCGCGCGGGATCGGTGAAACGCGTGGCGGCCGCGGTGGGCGAGGGCGCCGCAGTGGTCTCGCAGATCCACCAGTACCTGGCCGCGGCCGACGAGGCCGCACGTTCCGACACCCAAGAGAAGGCGACCGCCTGATGGCCGACACCTGTATTCACCTCGACACCATCGCCACCGTCGTGCCCAGCGCACGCGGCTGCGAAGACTGCCTCGCGATCGACAGCCCCTGGGTGCATCTGCGCCTGTGCAGGACCTGCGGGCACGTCGGCTGCTGCGACGATTCGCCCAATCGCCATGCCACTGCGCACTACCACGCGACCGGCCACCCGATCATCGAAGGTTACGACCCGCCCGAAGGCTGGGGCTGGTGTTTCGTGGATGAGGTGGAAGTGGATCTGCCGGACCAGACGCCACAGAGTGGGCCGATTCCGCGGTACGTCTGACGTTTAGCGGCGCGTCGTCGCGGACTGTGTGCGCCCGATCAGCGCCATCTCCGGCCCGACACGCGCATCCCGTTTTCACGAGGCCGCACGTACGGTTTTTTCTCCACCAACGAGGACACTGGAATGACGCCGCAGGAAGACGTGTCGCAGCATGACGCCCCGCAGAACCCGGACTCGCCACCGCGCGACCCGACGCCGAATCCGAAGGCAGGTATCGCCAGCGAGGTCGATGCGTTCGACGATCCGGATTCGCATGACGAGAATGCGTTGCCGGGTCATGCGGGTGGTGGATTGGCGGGCGCGTGATTCGGGGCGAACGCGCTTGCTTCAGGAGTGCGCGTTGCGCATTGTGATTCCCGATCTTGCGTTCTTCGAAGCTACCAATTGGGTCTTCGCAGAAACCTGAGCACCTCTCCCTCCGGGAGAGGTCGACGCGAGAAGCGCGTCGGGTGAGGGTCTAGGCGTTCGCCGCGATCATCGCCCTCACCCCAACCCCTCTCCCTAAGGGAGAGGGGCTAAGAATCTGAGCAGATGGAGAGGGCCTAGAGTCGGCACTTCCTTCCGGCAGCTGATTCACATCTCCGCGGAAACCTGAGCCTCTCTCCCTGTGGGAGAGGTCGACGCGCAAAGCGCGTCGGGTGAGGGCAGAGGTTTTTTCTGCGAACTTTCCCCTTCACCCCAACCCCTCTCCCGGAGGGAGAGGGGCTTCAGAACGGAGCTCTACTCACGCGATATCCGGCAACCCGCCGATCACCTTCTCCAGCGTGATCGGGTACTCGCGCACCCGCACACCGGTTGCGTTGTGGATCGCGTTGGCGATCGCCGCGGGCACACCGCACAATCCGAGCTCACCCACGCCCTTCGCCTTCATCGGCGAACTGTCGGCGTCCGCCTCGTCAAGAAACACCACCTCCTGCACCGGGATATCCGCATGCACGGGCACCTCGTAACCGGCGAGGTCGTGATTGACGAAGAAGCCCATCGTCGTGTCGACGGCCAGTTCCTCGCTCAGCGCCGCACCGACGCCCATCGTCATCGCGCCGATCATCTGGCTGCGCGCCTGCTTCGGATTGAGGATGCGACCCGCTGCAGCGACCGACAGCATGCGGCGCACGCGCGTCTCGCCGGTGTGCACGTCGACGCCGACCTCAGCGAAATGCGCGGCGAAGGTGCTGAGTACCTTCTGCTTGTCGAGATCGCCGAACTCGATCGCGTCCTCGACGACGATCTGTCCGTCGCCTGCGGCATCGGCGAGTGACACCGACTTGCCGCCGGCGCTGACCTTGCCGTCGGCGAACTCCGCCGCTGCGGGATCGAGTTCGAGCTTGGTCGCCACGACCTCGCGCAGCTTCATGCAGGCCGCATAGACACCGGCCGTCGCACTGTTCGCGCCCCACTGGCCGCCGGAACCGGCGGAGGCGGGGAAGTCGGAGTCGCCCAGCTTCACGTCGATCGATTCGATCGGCAGGCCCAGCGTTTCCGCTGCGGTCTGCGCGATGATCGTGTAGCTGCCGGTGCCGATGTCGGTCATGTCGGTTTCGACGGTGACTCGGCCATCGCCATCGAGGCGCACGCGGGCGCCAGACTTCATCACCGGCGCGTTGCGGAAGCCGGCGGCGACGCCCATGCCGATCAGCCAGCGGCCGTCGCGCACAGTGCCGTGCGCCTTGCGTGCATCCCAGCCGAACTTCTCCGCGCCCTGGCGCAGGCACTCGACCAGCTGACGCTGCGAGAACGGACGCTCGGGCTTTTCGGGATCGACCTGGGTGTCGTTGCGAATGCGGAACTCGACCGGATCCATGCCGAGCTTGTCGGCGATTTCGTCGATCGCGATTTCCAGCGCCATCATGCCCGGCGTCTCGCCCGGCGCACGCATCGCATTGCCTTCCGGCAGATCGAGCGTCGCGAGGCGCATCTTGCTCATGCGGTGTTCGCCGGCGTAGAGCAGGCGCGTCTGCTGCACGGCGACTTCAGGACCGCCGCCTTCCAGATCGCCCGACCAGCTTTCGTGGCCCATCGCGGTGATGCGGCCGTCCTTGTTCGCGCCGATGCGGATGCGTTGCAGCGTGGCGGGGCGGTGCGTCGTGTTGTTGGCGATCAACGGGCGATGCAGCGCAACCTTGACCGCACGCTTGGCGGCCTTCGCACCGAGTGCGGCGAGCACGGCATCGGCGCGCACGAAGAGCTTGCCGCCAAAGCCGCCGCCGATGTACGGCGACACCAGACGCACCTTGTCCGGCGCGATACCGAGCGTGCGGGCCACATCGCCCTTGCCCCAGGCGATCATCTGGTTCGAGGTCCAGATGGTGACCTTGTCGCCGTCCCACTCAGCGAGCGAGGCCATCGGCTCCATCATCGCGTGCGACTGGTCGGGCGTGGTGTAGGTCTCGTCCAGCGTGACTTCGGCCGATGCGAATGCGGCATCGAAATCGCCGACCGCGGTATCGGCCGGCGTGTCGCCGCCCTGCGGTTTCACCGCGTTGTCCTTTTCGGCTTCCAGCGAAAAACGGCCGCGACCGCGCGTATAGACCACGCGCACCAGCGACGCGGCAGCGCGCGCCTGTTCGAAGGTGTCGGCGACCACGAGTGCGATCGCCTGATGGTAATGCTGGATCTCCGGGCCGCCGAGCAGCTTCGCAGTGTTCATGCGGCCCTGGCCCAGCTTGCCGGCGTTCTGCGCAGTAACGACAGCGAGCACGCCCGGCGCGCGTTCGACGGCGCTGGTGTCGATCGAGGCGATGCGCCCCTTCGCGATCCCGGCCCCGATAACGTGGCCATACGCCGCGCGCTCGGTCACGTCGTGCCATTCGTAGGCGTAATGCGCGGTGCCGGTGACCTTGTGCGGGCCATCGATGCGGTCGAGCGGCTGGCCGACGACGCGCATCGCGTCGATCGGGTTCTGGCCTGCGGGTGTGTCGAACTTCATGACGTGGCCTCCTGGGCTTCGGCCAGGGCCGCAGCGATGGTGCGCTCGGCGAGAATCAGCTTGAACCGGTTGTCTTCGGTCGGCGCGGCGCCTTCGAACAGACGCGCCGCGACGGCTTTGGCGCCACGCGGCAGTTCCGCATCGGCTGCATCGCTGCGCCACGGTTTGTGGGCAACACCGCCGACGACAACGCGTCCGCTGCCGTCGCGCTGCACGATCGCGGCGACCGACACCAGCGCGAACGCATACGACGCGCGATCGCGGACCTTGCGATAGATCTGGCGACCGCCGACCGGCGGCGGCAGCACGACGGCCGTGATGAGTTCGCCGGCTTCGAGCACCGTTTCGCGCTGCGGCGTATTGCCCGGCGCGAGATAAAAGTCATCCAGCGGGATGCGACGCGTCTGACCGTCGGCCTTGACGGTTTCGACGACCGCGTCGAGCGCGCGCATCGCGACCGCCATGTCGCTGGGATGCGTGGCGATGCAATCCTTGCTGCCCCCGATGACCGCGAGCTGGCGGCTGTAGCCTTCGAGCGCGCCGCAACCGCTGCCCGGCAGGCGTTTGTTGCAGGCCTGGTCGGTGTCGTAGAAATAGGGACAGCGCGTGCGCTGCAGCAGATTGCCGGCCGTCGTCGCGCGATTGCGCAGCTGGCCGGACGCGCCGGCGAGCAGGGCGCGCGACAGTAGCGGGTAATCCTTGCGCACGCGACGATCCGCCGCGAGATCGGTATTGCGCACGCCGGCGCCGATGCGCAGGCCACCGTCGTCGCTCTTCTCGATCGTGTCGAGCGAGAGCCCGTTGACGTCGACCAGATGCGCCGGCGTTTCGATCTCCAGCTTCATCAGGTCGAGCAGGTTGGTACCACCGCCGATGAACTTCGTGCCGGGCGTGCGCGCGGCCGCAGTGGCCGCCGCCGCGGCCGATTCCGCGCGTTCGAATCCGAAGGCCTTCATGCGCGTGCTCCCGACGCGCCGGCCACATCTTCGATCGCGTCGAGAATGTTGGCGTAGGCGCCGCAACGGCAGAGATTGCCGCTCATGCGCTCGCGGATCTCGGTGCCATTGATCGCAGGACGGGCCGTGAGGTCGGCCGTTACGTGACTAGGAATGCCGTCGCGGATTTCGCCGAGCACCGCGACCGCGGAGCAGATCTGACCGGGCGTGCAATAGCCGCACTGGAAGCCATCGTGCTTCACGAATGCGGCCTGCATCGGATGCAGCTTGTCCGGCGTGCCGAGGCCTTCGATGGTCGTGACCTTCGCGCCTGCGTTCATCACCGCCAGGCTCAGGCAGGTGTTGATGCGGCGGCCGTCGACGATCGCCGTGCACGCGCCGCACTGGCCGTGATCGCAGCCTTTCTTGGTGCCGGTGAGGTGGAGTTCCTCACGCAGGAAATCGAGCAGCGTCGTGCGCGTGTCGACCTCGCGCTCAACGGTTTCGCCGTTGACCTCCAGCGAGACGCGCTGGCGGACGGGTGGGCGCAACGGCATAGGCGTGGCGGCGGCATTGGCGGCCTGCGCGACGGCGGGCATGGCGACTGCGCCGGCCGACGTGGCGCCGGCCTTCAACAGTTCCCGGCGGGTGAGGGGAGACATGGACATTCCTCTGGCTGGCTCGAAAGGCTGGCTGGATGGGGGCACGCGGACAGGTGCAGGACGAGCATGCGGGTCCGCATGTTGTGGTGTGGTCAATGAATGCGGATGACGTCGGTAGAAACGTGCGCGCTCAGCGATTCCGGGCGCCGCGCCATTGCTGCAGCTGTGTGGCGATGCTCAGGGCGATCGCCTCCGGTCCGCGCCCGCATTGCGGAATGCCGACCGGCGAATGCAGGCGATTGGCCAGCGCCTCACGCTCGGCAGGGCGCATCAGCTTGAACAGATCGTCGCGGCGGCGTTGCGGCCCCAGCAGGCCGATGAAGGGAATGCGGGAGCCGGCCAATGCGGCCAGCGCATCGCGATCGGATTCGAAACCGTGGTGCATGACCAGCGCGACGTCCGCATGCGGGTGCGCGGCGACGGCATCGTCGGGGTGCAGGTCCAGCAGGTCCCCATGCGGCCCAGCGGCATCGCGCCAGCGCGCGCGGCGCTCCGAGACGATCACGCGCCAGCCCAGCGATCGCAGCATCGGGATCAGCGTCGGCGTTTCCGGACCGGCGCCCAGGATCAGCGCCTCGGGGGCGCGTTGCAGGGTCAGTGTCCAGTCCGTCGATGCGGATTGCGGCGCTTCGCCGACCGACAAATCCCACGACCACGCGCGGCCATCGAGACGGCAGGCGATGCGGCCACCGCGTTCGAGTCTGATCTCCAGTGCCTGGCCGCCGGCAAGCCATGCAGAGATCGCATCCGCAACCTGCGGCATTGCGGCCAGCGGCAACAGCGCCAGCAATTGCCGACCCCGGCAGCCGACTGCGCTGCCCGAGAACAGCGAATCGTCGTCGGTGGTATCGATCTCCAGCCATTCGAGGCGTCGGGCATCGCCGGCTGTCCGGGCGACGCGCTCGATCTCCGGTTCCAGACACCCGCCGCTGATCCAGCCGACATGCGGCCCATCGCCGAACAGCGCGAGTGCGCCGGTCGAGGCGTAGGTAGAGCCTTCGGTTTCGACGACGAGCGCGAGCACCGGCGCGCGACCGGCAGAGAGTGCATCGAACGCGGCCTGCAGCACGGCGCCGGGATTGCCTTCGGCGAAGCCTGGCGCAGGAGCGTGCAGCTCCGCGGCATTCGCGGCGACGGCGGAGGTAGCAACCGCCATCAGCAGGCGCCGTGCGCGGTGGCGTGGCGTGCGAAAGGCGAGTGCGTGGCTGGCGTGGGGCTGGCCATTGAAGATTCCGGACGGGTCGGTGGAAGAGTGTGTGGTGGGTCGTGAGTGTTGTGTGGACTGGGTGGGTGATCGGTGTGGGTGATTCGCGGCGTTTGCCCTCACCCCAACCCCTCTCTCGGAAGGAGAGAGGCTTTGTCGATGCGATCAGGGCGTTTGCGGCGGACGACGAGCGCCCAGTGAGCCCCTCTCCCCCTGGGAGAGGGGTTGGGGTGAGGGCAGCGCTCCGCGAAACAGTCACCGCGTCCGACGCACTCGGCACAGCGCCGCGCATGCACGCCAAACCCATTCCCGGCATCCTTGCAGGATCGCCCGCGTTTCTCGCCCAGGCCGAAACGACCACCACCGCTTTCCAGGAGTCGCCGATGTCCTTCGCCCCGCGTCGCCACATGACGCTGTCCCGCCTCGTGCTGTCCCTGTCGCTCGCCCTCGGCGTCGCGTCGCCCGTCATCGCGCAGGACACGCCTGCACCGGTGCTCGCGCCGCCGGCGAATGCCGCCGAGACCGCGCTGCGCGATCTCTACACGCGCGAGTGGGAATGGCGCCAGGCGGAATTCGTGCGCGAGAAGGTCGACGGGCGCTGGCAGGGCAGTGACCGGTTGCCGTCGGTGACGCCCGACGCATGGGCGCGCCGTGCGGATTACTGGAAGGCAGCGCTCGATGCGCTCGACGCGATTCCGCTCGACCAGCTGGGCCGCGAAGAACGCATCAATGCTGCCGTCTTCCGCACCTCGATCGAAGCCAGCGAAGCGAGTGCACGCTGGCGTACCTACGAGGCACCGTTCAACAGCGACAGCTTCTTCTGGGGCGGCATCAATCCGCGCCAGCCGTTCCAGACCGAGGCCGACTGGCGTCGGTTCATCGGTCGCCTGTCCGAAGTGCCGCGCTATTTCGACGAGCAGATCGCGAACATGGAAACGGGTCTCGCGCGTGGCTGGAGCGTGCCGCGCGCGACGCTCGAAGGCCGCGACAAGACACTCGATTCCTATGTGCTGACGGGCGAGACGAATCCGCTGCTGGTCACCTTCGACCGCATTCCCAACACGATTCCCGAGCCCGTGCGCACCCAGCTGCGCGAGGAAGGCCGGCGCGTCGTGCTGGATCAGACGATCCCCGCGTACTCGAAACTGCTGACCTTCATCCGCGGCGAGTATCTTCCGCGCACGCGCACGACCATCGCGGCCAGCGATCTGCCCGATGGCCGCGCGTTCTACCAGACCCAGATCCGCGAGTACGTCACCCGCGACATGTCCGCGCGCGAAATCCACGACTTCGGCCTCGCCGAGGTCGAACGCATCACTGCGGAAATGCGCGAAGTCATGGGCCGAGCCGGGTTCGAAGGCGACCTGCCGGCCTTCATCGAGTACCTGCGCACCGATCCGAAGTTCTACGCGAAGACGCCGCGCGAGTTGCTGGGCGAGGCTTCGCTGATCGCCAAGAAGATCGACGGCCAGTTGCAGTACGTGGTCGGCACGCTGCCGCGTTACCGCTTCACGATTCTGCCGGTCGCCGACGACATCGCGCCGATCTACACCTCGGGCCGCGGCGGACTGGAGGCCTGCTTCTTCAACACCTATGACCTGCCGTCGCGCCCGCTGTACAACCTGCCGGCGCTGGTGCTGCACGAGTGCGCGCCCGGGCACAGCTTCCAGGCCGCGCTCGCGCTCGAAGCGCCGGCACGTCCGGATTTCCGCCAGCAGACCTACTTCTCCGGCTACGGCGAAGGCTGGGGTCTGTACACCGAATGGCTCGGCACGCGCATGGGCATCTACGAGACGCCGTACGAGGAATTCGGCCGGCTGACGTTCGAGATGTGGCGCGCGGCGCGCCTGGTGATCGACACCGGTCTGCACGAATACGGCTGGACGCGGGACCAGGCGATCGATTACCTCGCCAGCCACACCGCGCTCGCGCGCCACGACGTGGTGACCGAGATCGACCGCTACATCTCCTGGCCGGGCCAGGCGCTGTCGTACTACATCGGCTACAAGACGATCCTCGATCTGCGCGCAGAAGCCGAGCGCGAGCTCGGCCCGGCCTTCGACCAGCGGCCCTTCCACGACACCATCCTCAATCTGGGCTCGGTGCCGTTGCCGGTGCTGGAGGAGGAAGTGCGGCGCTTCATCGCCGAGCAGAAGGCGGCGGGCAGGGCGGTGAACTGACGGAAGGGCAACTCCCTGCGTAGGGACTGGATCGCGTCGATTTCCCGCGCTACGCGTCGTGCGTTACATCTACCACGCACGGCTAAGGGTCGAGAGGCGAGCGCAACTCGACGGCGCGCGGACTCCGTGCGCCTCACGCCTCGCGCATTTTCTTTTCCATGCGCGCGTGGTCGCGGCGGTAGCGCTGCGCCGCGCGCGTCTTCTGGGTGTCGGTCAGCAGCTTGCCCGACACCTGGAAGAACTTGCGTTCTTCCTCGCGCAGATGGTGGTGCACCTTTTCCGACAGCTGCTTTGCTTTCGCCATCCAGCCCGCGCCCGCGTGGTCGTTCGTCTGCAGATCCTCGACCAGTTCGTCCATCTGGTGATGCTCGTGCAGTGCGTGGCGCGAGGCGTCGAGGCCGGCGTCGTGCATCAGGATCGGCGCATAGAGAAAGCGCTCCTCCGCGGCGGCATGGGCCGCCAGCTCGATACGCAGGTCGGTGAACAGTTCGATGCGGCGCTCGCTGTGCGGGGGCGCGCGCAGCAGCTTGCGGCACAGCGAGCGCTGGCGTTCGTGGCTCTCACGCAGGGCGTCGTAGATGGTCTCGGGCATGGCGGGCTCCATGGTGGGCTGGCTGGCTGTGAGCACGGTATGCACGGGCGGGTGGAGCCGGCGTTGACGCGCCGTTCCACCCATGCGCTTGAGTGCGCCCGCAGCAGCGCCGAGAATCGAGGCATCGGTCGCACAGGTGCGACGCAAGGAACGCCCCATGCAGAACCTCCGCGTGTCCACCGTCCAAGGCGCCACCGTGTGGCACGACCCGGCGGCCAACCGTGACTATTACGGGGATCTGATCGCGCCGCTGCACGGGCTGACCGATCTTGTCGTGCTGCCCGAGACCTTCACCAGCGGCTTCAGCAACGAGGCGATCGACCGCGCCGAAGACATGGATGGCCCGACCGTCGCGTGGATCCGCGAGCAGGCGGTCGCGCTGGATGCGGCAGTGACCGGCAGCGTGCAGCTGCGTGATGGCGACGGCGTCTACAACCGCATGCTGTGGGCGACGCCCGATGGAGAGTTGGCGCACTACAACAAGCGCCATCTGTTCCGTTACGCGAACGAGCACAAGCGTTACGCCGCCGGTCGCGATCGATTGACGGTCGAATGGAAAGGCTGGCGGATCAATCCGCAGGTCTGTTACGACCTGCGCTTCCCGGTGTTCTGCCGTAACCGCTTCGACGTCGAGCGCCCGGACGGCCTGGATTTCGACCTGCAGCTGTTCGTTGCCAACTGGCCCGCCGCGCGCGCCTACGCGTGGAAGACCCTGCTGCGCGCGCGGGCAATCGAGAATCTCTGCTACGTGGTCGGCGTCAATCGCGTCGGCACGGATGGGAATGGGCTGGCGTATTCCGGCGACAGCGTGGTGCTGGACATGCTGGGCCAGCCGCTGAGCGAATCGACGGACATGGAGGTGGTGTCGACGACGACCTTGTCGGCGGCGCAGTTGCAGGCGCATCGGGAACATTTCCCGGCGATGCTGGATGCGGACCGGTTCGAGATTCTTTGAGGTCGCGCGCCTCGCGCCGCTGGTGCTGACGACGCGCCAAGTGCGCTCAACGCGCGCCTTTCACCTTCCCCATCGCATGCGCGCCGCGCAACAACATGCGGATCATGTGCGACAGCTCGTCCACCAGCGCTTCGTCGCGTTCCGGCGGGGAATCCAGCGCCGTGCCACCCATCGCGAACACCAGTCGGGTGATCGCCCGCGCCACCAGGCCCGGTTCGTGGAACACGATCCCCTGGGCGGCGGCGATGCGGACCAGATCCGCGCGCAATTCGACTTCGAAGAACTGGAGCTGGCGGTCGACGGCGCGCTTGAAGGCGTCCGAGCCGACGGTGCCTTCGCGCAGCAGCACATGCAGCAGCTTGTCGTCGGCGCGCAGGCGTTCCATGAAGGCTTCGAGCGAGCCGCGGACGATGCTGCGGCCGGCGACGGCGCGCTTGCGGGCATCACCGACGATGTTGCGCAGCGATTCGCCGGCCAGCTCGATCAGGGCGACCGCCAGTTCGTCCATGTCGTGGAACTGGCGATAGAAGCTGTTCGGCGCGATCCCGGCTTCCCGGGCGACTTCACGCAGGCTGAGGGTCGAGACGCTGCGGTGCGCGCCGGTCAGGCGCAGGGCGGCGGCGATCAGGTCCTCGCGGACGATCACCGGTTTGCGTCCGGCCTGGCTGTCCGGGGGACTCTGGCCGGGGTCGCCGCTGTCTGATGCGAGGGTGCGGGCGGTCACGGTAGGCCGTCGGAAGACTGGGCGGTCAGCATAGCAGCGTCCATTAATGTACAACTGTATACACGGCTGTGCGGATGGGTGTACATTGCTTCCCATGTCGACCGTCCAGCCCATGAAGCCGTCCCGCCGTAGCCGCCTGCGCAGGCTCGCCACGCCGTTCGTCGTGCCGCCCGTGTTCGATTTCTGGGCGCAGCGCCTGCATCCGACCTGGAGCTGGGAGCGGCCGCTGGCCCGCGTGGTTGCGCATGCGCCGGCCGCGTCGAATGCGGTCACCCTGACGCTGAAGCCGAATCGTCACTGGGCGGGCGCGCAGGCCGGTCAGCACGTGAATCTGACCGCCGATATCGACGGCGTGCGGATCACCCGCAGCTACAGCCTCGATGCGCCGGTCGCCGCCGATGGCCGCATTACGGTCACGGTGAAGGGTGTCGACGAAGGCCGCATGAGCCGGCATCTGCTGGCCGCTGCGCGCCGCGGTGACGTGTTCGATATCGGTCCCGCGTTCGGTGATCTGGTGCTGCCGACCAAGGTCGATGGCAGCTGGCTGTTTCTGGCCGCCGGCAGCGGTGTCACGCCCTTGATGGCATTGGTCCGCCAGCTGGCCGGGCAGGGCATGCCGGTGCCGCTGACGCTGGTCTACTGGGCGCGCACGCGCGCCGAACTGTGCTTCGTCGACGAGCTGCGCGTACTCGCTGCGCGCCATGCCGGCTTCGATGTGCGTTTCGTGCTGACCCGCGAAGCCGCCACCGCGGACGACGAAGCCGCCGGTCGTATCGACGCCGGACTGCTCGACACACTGGTGCCCGATCTCGCCACGCGCCAGGTGTACGCCTGCGGCCCGGGCGGCTTCGTCACCACGGCCACCGGACTCGTCGAAGACCGCGTGCCGTTGCTGCGCACCGAAGCCTTCACCCCGCCGCCGCGTCCGCAGACCGACGACAGCGGCATGGTCGAAGTGCGTCTGGCGCGCAGCGGTCGCGCATTGCAGCTGCCGCGCGGCGTGCCGCTGCTGCAGGCGCTGGAAGCCGAGGGCCTGAAGCCGAAGTCCGGCTGCCGCATGGGCATCTGCAATACCTGCGCCTGTGGCAAGGCGTCCGGTGCCACGCGCGATCTGCGCACCGGCGCCGCGAATACCGAGGCGACTGCCGCGCTGAAGCTGTGCATCAGCAGCGCCGTGTCCGATCTCGTGCTCGATCTCTGAACACGCCGCGTCGAAACGTTCCGCTCTGCTTTGAAAGATCCTGTTTTGAATTCCGGAGTCGTCATGTCCAAGCTCACTGCCACGCGCCGCCTCTCCACGCAGGAACTCGATGCCTTCGGCGCCGAGCTCGATGCGTTGCACACGCGCACGATGGCCCAGGTCGGCAAGGTCGACGCCACCTACATCCGCCGCGTCGTGCGCTGGGTGCGCTATTGCGCGGTGCTCGGTCGCGGTTTGCTTTTCGTCGGTGCGATCGGCGGCGCGTTCGTGCCGTGGCTGTTGTGGCCGGCGTGTATCGCCGGTGTCGTGTTCCTGGCGCTGGCCAAGATCCTCGAGAACATGGAAGTCGGCCACAACGTCATGCACGGCCAGTACGACTGGATGCACGATCCCGAACTCGACAGCAAGAAGTACGAGTGGGACATCATGGCGACCGGCGACAACTGGCGTCATTCGCACAACTTCCGCCATCACACCTACACCAACGTCCGCGGCATGGACGACGACATCGGCTACGGCCTGCTGCGCATTTTTCCCGAACAGCGCTGGCGCCCGTTCTATCTGATGCAGCCGGTGATCGCGGTGATATTCGCGCTGTACTTCCAGTGGGGCGTGGCGATCCAGGAACTCAAGCTCGGCCGCTTCTTCGCCGGCAAGATGCCCAAGGGCAAGCTGGCGCGCGATTTCGCGCCGGTCGGTCGCAAGATGGGGCGTCAGCTGGTGAAGGACTATGTGATCTTCCCGCTGCTGGCCGGTCCGTTCTTCCTGCCGGTGCTGCTGGGCAACCTGGTCGCCAACGGCATCCGCAACGTGTGGACCTACGTCGTGATCTTCTGTGGCCACTTCACTGCCGATGTCGAAACCTTTCCGAAGGAGAGCATCCGCAACGAGTCGCGTGGTCACTGGTACATGCGTCAGCTGCGTGGGTCGTCGAACATCGGCGGCGGCAAGGTCATGAACCTGTTGACCGGCAACCTGAGCCACCAGATCGAGCACCACTTCTTCCCCGACGTGCCGGCGCATCGCTACGCGACGCTCGCCGTCGAAGTGCGCGAGATCTGCCAGCGCTACGGCCAGCCGTACAACACCGGCTCCCTGCCGCGCCAGTTCGGTGAAGTGTCCTGGCGCATCCTGCGGCATGCGTTTCCGAGCCGTCCGCGTCGCGCGGCGGGCTCGCGCAAGCTGCAGACCGCCTGAGCGAGGGGCGCTTACGCGCCGCGAGTGAAGCACCCGAAACGCGGCCGCTCCGGCGGGCGCGTTTTCGTATGTGCGGTTCGGGATTCATGCGGGTCCGCGGCGCCTGCCGCGGCGATGGAAATAGACCTGCTCGGCGGCGCGACGCAGCAGCGGCGAATGCAGCAGCAGGTTCACCGGCCAGTCCATCTGCAGATGATCGAAAGCCCAGCGCAGGCAGCGCTTCGCGCGGAAGCGTGGCGCGGCGGTGTCAGCGATCCGCTCTGGCGAGAGGTCGGCGCCGAGCCGGTGCTGGGCGATTGCGCGGCCGATCGCCTCGCCATGCGCCCAGGCCGAATGGATGCCGCCGGCGGTCAACGGCGACACGATGCCGGCGGCATCACCGGTCAGGATCACGCCGGGTGCGGCGAGGCGTTCGACTGGTCCGCCGCAGGGAATCAGGCCGGCGCGCGTCGCAGCGGGCTGCAGGGTCGACGGCAGTCCCAGGCGTGTGCCGACGCGTGCGCGGAAGCTGTCGATATCCGGTACGCCATGACGATCCGCGCGATGCCGGAACGCGAGTCCGAGCTGCACGCCGGTCGGCGACTGCGCGGCCCAGCCGATGTAACCGGGCGCGAGTGTGCGGTCGATGAAGCAGTGCAGGGCGTCGGGTTCCGCCAACGTGGCGCCGTGGAATTCGTGTTCGACGCCGTAGAGAAACGCCTCGACCAGACCCAGACCGGCGCGTTGGGCGACGCGTGATTTCGCGCCGTCGGCGCCGATCAGCCAGCGCGTGCTGCCCAGTCCTGTGATCTGCCAGCCGGCGCGTTCGCGCTGGGCATCGGTGAACGACTGCATCAGCCGCAGATCGACGCCGGCCTCGCGCATCTCGTCGGCCAGCCAGCGCAGCACGTTCGGCGTGTCGGTGGTCAGGAACGCGTAGTCGTCGGCCTGCAACTGCAGGCTGTCGAGGCTCGGGGCGTACAGCCGCACGCGCGGCACCTGGCGACAGAGCGCCGGCGGCATGCGCCCGAGCCGGGTCTGCGAAAACGCTTCGGCGACGATGATGCCGGTCGTATGCAGGCGGATGCCGGGATCGTGTTTGCGTTCGAGCACGCAGACCCGCAGGCCTGCTTCCCGCGCGGCGAGCGCACACGCGGCGCCGGCAAAACTCGCGCCCACCACGACGACATCGAAATCGAATTGCGCGTATCCATCCAAACCGGCGGTCTCCATCCACGGGGGAGACACGAGTCTCGATCGCGTGGATGGAGCGCCGATGGCGGCGCGGTGAAGCGGGTATGAAGTCTCAGGCGCTGCGCGGCGGCAGGATCTGCTGCGTGGCCTGGCACAGCACGAACACCTTGCCGTCTTCGCTGCGCGCTTCGGCCGCGAGATGCAGCACGTTGCGCGTACGGGCGACGAGGCGCGCCTCGCAGATGATGTGCGTGGTCTCCGGCGTGACCGGTCGCAGGTACTGCGTATTGAGCGTCGCGGTGACGCTGGGCGGTGCGATCAGATACGAGAACGGTCCCAGCGTGTTGTCGAGCGCGGCGACGATGAAACCGCCCTGCATGTTGCCCATCGGATTGCGGTAGCGCGGCAGCACCGGAAAGCGCAGCGACATGCGCACGCCGTCTTCGTACTCGAGAAATTCGCCTTCCATGTCGAGCAGGCACGGTGGCGGCAGCAGGGCGTGCATCGCCGCCGGCGCGTTCGCGCGGATCAGATCGTTGATGGCGTCGCCGGTGATGGTCATGGGCGGACTCGTCGGGAGAAACGTCGAGTCTAGCGAGCGACGCGCACCGGAAAACAGAGGTCACAAACGAACACGGGGCCCGAGGGCCCCGTGCGTCAACACATCACGATGTGCGTGCGATCAGCGACCGCCTCCACCGCCACTGCGCGGGCCGCGATTGCCGCCGCCCGGCGGACGTCCGCCCGGACCACGATTGCCACCGCCGGGACCACCGGGGCCACGTGCGCCGGGGCCACCCGGACCCTTCGGGCCACGGTTGCCGCCGCCCGGACGCGGACCACGCGGGCCGGCGTTCGGATTGAAGCCACCCGGATTGGCGTGATCGGACGGGAAGCTCGGCGCGCTGTCGGGATGGCCGTACGGCGCACGCGGGCGCCCCGGACCACCACCGCCACCGGCCGGACGCGAGGCCCACGGACCCTGTCCGCCACCACCACCGCCGCCCGGACCACGCGGACCGCCGCCGCCCGCACCGCGCGGACCCTGTCCTGCGCCGCCGGGACCACCGGGGCCGCGCTTCTTCGCGCCCCCGGGACCGCCTGCGCCGCCGCCGTAGGGCTTCTTCGGGCCGCGGCCGTCGGCATTGCGGTGACCGGTCGGGCCGGTCTCCACGCCGTCCGGCACGTACCAGGTACGGAACGCAGCGGGATTGCCCTCGGGCAGGGCGCGCGCACCCTTGTCGGCGCGCTGCTTGAACGGCTTCTGCGACTGCTTGGCCGCGGCGTCGCCGCTGACCGTCAGGCCGCCTTGCGGCTTGCGCGGGCCGCCACGGCCACGGCCGCGGTCTTCGCGCACGTGGTCGAAGCGACGCAGTTCACGACCTTCATCCGCGCCGCTGTTCTGGCCGTTGACGTAGGCCTTGCCGGCGCCGCCCTTGCCCAGATGCACGGTCGACTTGGCGGCCTTGCGCTGGCCGATGACCGGCTGCAGCGTCAACGCCGGCGGCGGACCTTCCTCGAGCTTGAGTTCCTTGCGCAGCGATTCGACCTGCACATCCGCCAGTTCCTGCGACTGGCCGCGCAGCAGCGGCTGCGGCAGCGTGACCTGGCCGTAGCGCACGCGCTTGAGGCGGCTGACCTGGCAGCCCTGCGATTCCCACAAGCGGCGCACTTCGCGGTTGCGGCCTTCCTTGAGCAGCACCTGGAACCAGTCGTGCGAATCGGTGCCGCCGATGCGTTCGATCTCGTCGAACTTGGCCGGACCATCTTCCAGCGCGACGCCGCGCTTGAGGCGATCGACGAGCTTGTCGGACACCGTCTCTTCGCCTTCCGGCGCGCGCACGCGGCACACGTACTCGCGTTCGACTTCGTACGACGGATGCATCATCGCGTTCGCGAGTTCGCCGTCGGTGGTCAGCAGCAGCAGGCCGGTGGTGTTGATGTCGAGACGGCCGATCGCGATCCAGCGCGCACCCTTGAGCGCGGGCAGGGCCTCGAAGATCGTCGGACGGCCTTCGGGATCTTCGCGCGTGGTGACTTCGCCCTCTGGCTTGTTGTAGATCAGCACGCGCGCCGGTTCGGTCAGCGCGCTGGCGACGAACACCTTGCCGTCGAGCTCGATGCGGTCGCTGCCCTTGATCGACATGCCGGTCTGGGCGACTTCACCGTTGACCTTGACCAGGCCGTCGGCGATGCGCTGCTCGAGGGCGCGGCGCGAGCCGAGGCCGGCCTGGGCCAGCACCTTGTGCAGGCGCTCTTCGAGCTTGGGCGCGGCATCCGCGGCCGGGGCTTCACCGCGCTTGAGCGACAGCGGGGAACGGGCGGGTTTGTCGGTATTGCGTTGTTGCGTCATGAATGGCTCCGGTCGCTGTCGCCGTCTGCGGCGAGGGCGTCTTGTGCGTTGGTTGTTGCGGTGTCGTCGTCGGACGGAATGTCCGACGGGGTCTGGGTGTCGTCATCGGACACGTCGCCGGCGCTGTCGCCGTCGTCGTCTCCGGGTGCTGCTCCCGCGTCCTGCACGTCGTGCGGAACGTCGTCGTCGGCGGAGGCGATGTCGCTGCCTTCGTCCGCGTCGTCTGTAATGTCGTCTGCGTCGTCGGCATCGCGGTCGGCGTCGTCAGGCGCGGCGTCGTCGTTGGCGGACGCGATGCCGCCGACCGAGCGGTCCGCGGCGTCGGTGCCGGCGAAGCGCATCTGCGGATCGAGCTCGGCGAAATCCTTGAGTTCCGACAGCGGCGGCAGGTCGTCGAGACGACGGAGGCCGAAGTAATCGAGAAACCCCTTGGTCGTGCCGAGCAGTTCCGGGCGGCCGGGCATGTCGCGATGGCCGACGACGCGGATCCACTCGCGTTCTTCGAGCGCCTTGATGATGTTGCTGTTGGTCGCCACGCCACGCACCTGCTCGATCTCGCCGCGGGTAATCGGCTGGCGATAGGCGATCAGCGCCAGGGTTTCCAGCGTGGCGCGCGTGTACTTGGTCTGGCGCTCGGTCCACAGCCGGGACACCCAGCCGTGCACGTCGCCGCGCACCTGGTAGCGCCAGCCCGAGGCCAGCTCCACGAGTTCCACACCGCGATCGGCGCAGGCGGCCTGCAGGTCGACGAGCGCCTGCTTGAGGCTGCCCTCGGGCGCGGGTTCGTCGAGCGTGAACAGCGTTTCCAGCTGCGCCACGGTCAGCGGCTGCGACGAGGCGAGCAGGGCCGCTTCGACGATGCGATTGATGAAGGTCTGGTCCATCGGGACTGTTCGGAGATCCGGTCGGTGGTCAGGACTGGGCGGGTTCGGGGACGTCATCGTCGAACTCACTGGAGAACGTGGTCGGCGGCGCGGCGCCGTCGGCATCGGCGAGCGACTTGATGTAGATCGGCGCCAGCGGCGCCTCCTGCACGATGTCGAGCAGGCGTTCCTTGGTGAGCTCGAGGATCGACAGGAACGTCACCACGACGCCCAGCCGGCCTTCTTCGGGTTCGAACAGCGACTCGAAGCGGTGGAAATGACCGCCGGTGAGCCGGGTCAGCACTTCGCCCATGCGCTGGCGCACGCTCAGAGCATCGCGACGGATCGCATGACCGGTAAACAGCTCGGCGCGCTTGAGTACGTCGTGCAGCGCCAGCAGCATCTCGCGCAGATCGACCGGCGGCGGATCGCGGTTGATCGTGCGCTCGGGCAGCGTCGCCTGCGCCGGCGCGGTGTCGCGATCCTGGCGCGGCAGCCGGTCGATGTCTTCGGCCGCCTGCTTGAAACGTTCGTACTCCTGCAGCCGTCGCACCAGTTCCGCGCGCGGATCGCCTTCGTCGAGTTCGTCGGCCGGCGGGCGCGGCAGCAGCATCCGCGATTTGATCTCGGCCAGGATCGCGGCCATCACCAGATATTCGGCGGCGAGTTCGAACCGCAGCTCCTGCATCACGCCGATGTAGGCGACGTACTGCCTGGTGATGTCGGCGACCGGGATGTCGAGGATGTCGAGATTCTGGCGACGGATCAGGTAGAGCAACAGGTCGAGCGGGCCCTCGAACGCGTCGAGGATGACTTCCAGCGCATCCGGCGGAATGTACAGATCCTGCGGGATCTGCAACACCGGCTGGCCGTGCACCAGCGCCAGCGGGAATTCCTGCTGTTGCGGCTGGACGGCATGGGCGGACGCCTTGGCGTCGGATGCGGGCTGTGTCATTCGGTAGGCGACAGCGGCTGGGCGCTCGGGCGCGAAAAGTGGATCACGGTCGATGGATCGCTGGCAGGGCGGGCGACGGCGCGGCAGTCCGCAATGCGGGTCCGGTCGGTTGCGCGGCTCGGGCCGGCGCGAATACAAATGATGCTGCAGGAACGTCTTCGGTCGACGCCGGACACGATGCGTATCTGCAGGTGCGCAGGCACAGGAATCGGGGAAGGCGATGGACCGGGCCGAAGCGGCGACCGCGAGCGACGGGCTCTTGGTGGGCCGAGCCGGACGGCAACCGGTCGGAACTACGGGATGTAGGGTACGGGCGGCGAGGTGCGCTGTCCAGCGCGCACCGTGACTACACTGCTGCCTGCATCCGGCAGGGGAACATGTGCATGTGGTACGCGATCGAGGGATACGACGGGCATGACGTCCTGGCACGTCGTGGCGAAGCGCGCCCCGCCCATCTGGCGCGGCTGATGGCCTTGCGCGACGCGGGCCGGCTGCTGCTGGCGGGGCCGTGTCCGGCCATCGATGCAGAGGATCCCGGCCCGGCCGGCTTCAGCGGCAGCATCGTGATCGCCGAATTCGATTCGCTCGAAGCGGCGCAGGCCTGGGCGCAGGCCGATCCGTATGTCGCAGCAGGCGTCTATGCACGGACGGAAGTGCGACCCTTCCGCAAAGTACTGCCGTAACGGGCGGGCGCCGGCCGGCGAGCACGATTTATCGTGCAATGCAGCATCAAAACCGGAGTTATTTCCGGTTTACATGCCGTTGTGGAAACGCTTACAGTCCGGCCATCTCGGGTGTGGGAGGTGGTGTGAGCGTCACGATCAAGGATGTGGCCAAGGCGGCCGGTGTGTCGGTGGCGACCGTATCGCGCGCACTCAACGGCCACCAGAACGTTGCCGAGGCAGTGCGCGAGCGGGTGCTCGCGGTGGCTGCAGAACTGCGGTACAGCCCGCATCACGCCGCGCGCAGCCTCAGCAGCCGCCGGACCCAGACTGTGGGCGTGGTGCTGCCCGACCTGCATGGCGAGTTCTTCTCCGAGCTGATGCGTGGCATCGACCAGGTGGCACGCACCCGTGGCCAGCATCTGCTGGTGTCGAGTTATCACGGCAATCCGGAAGAGCAGGGCGCCGCACTGCGCGCGATGCGCGGCCGCGTCGACGGCCTGCTGTTGATGTCGCCCTACGTGCACGACACGGACTTCCTCGAACGCAACGTCGACGCGAGCCTGCCGCTGGTGCTGATCAACGGTGCGCAGGGACGGCCGCAGGCGTCGATCGGCATCGACAATTACGGCGGCGCGCGCACGATGGTCACGCATCTGGTCGCTGCCGGTTATCGCCGCATCGCCTTCATCGACGGACCCGAAGACAACGACGACGCACGTGAGCGCAAACGCGGGTATCGCGATGCCCTGGCTGCCGCGGGCGCGGACTACGTGCCGTGGGAGTTGCCGGGGCGGTTCGACGAGGACTCCGGGCACCGCGCCGGCCAGGCCCTGCTGGCACTCGACGTACGTCCCGATGCGGTGTTCGCCGCCAACGACATGATGGCGATCGGCTGTCTGTACGCACTCGGCCGCGGCGGCGTATGCACGCCGGCGGACGTCGCGGTCGTCGGCTTCGACGATATTCCGCTTGCACGCTACGTTCACCCATCGCTAACGACCATGCGCGTCGACATCGCTGAATTGGGCGCGCGCGCGTTGAAGACCTTGCTGGAGATCCAGTCGGGGCACGCGCAGGATGCCGACCCGCAGGATGCGCTGTTGCGACCAGAACTTGTGATCCGGGATTCGTGTTGACGCGCGACATCCGGACGCAAGTGCAATGAGTGAAGTGATGGGACCTTGGGAGGGGCTCCGTTGATGGACAACCAGGAGAGGGGAAGCATGTCGGGCGCCATCCTTGTGCGTCGTCATGCGTTGGCGTTCGCGTTGCTTGCGGCACTGGGTGCTGCGCCAGCCGTCTATGCACAGTCAACCTCGGCGACGTTGCGCGGGCAGGTCACGCTCGACGCCGCTGCGGCCGAGGGCGCGCGCGTGAGTGCGACCAATGTCGGCACGGGCCTGAGCCGCAGTGCGCAGGTGTCGCCCAGCGGCAGCTACAGTCTCGCCGGCCTTCCGCCGGGTACCTACAGGATCGATGTGCAGGCGTCGGGCCGTACCGAGTCGCGTACGGTCACGCTGGCGGTCGGCCAGACCGCGACGCTCGATCTCGGCGTTGCCGGGACTGCGGAAACCGCGGCCGGTGACGCTGTCGATCTGGATACGGTGAGGGTGACGGCCCCGCTGCTGGCCGAGACGCGCACGTCCGAGGTGGCGACCTACGTGTCGCAGAAGCAGATCGAGGCGCTGCCGCAGAGTTCGCGAAATTTCCTCGCATTCGCGGACACGGTGCCGGGTATCACGTTCACCCGCTCGGGTGCCGACGAGGTCGCATCGATCCGTTCGGGCGCGCAGGTGTCGAATGCCGTCAACGTGTTCATCGATGGTGTCGGCCAGAAGGACTATGTCCTCAAGGGCGGTCTTTCCGGACAGGATTCGACAGCGGGCAATCCGTTTCCGCAGCTCGCGGTCGGCGAGTACAAGGTCATCACCTCGAACTACAAGGCCGAGTACGACCAGTTGAGCAGTGCCGCAATCACCGCTGTCACGCGCTCGGGTACCAATACCTTCACCGGCCAGTTCTTCTGGGATTCCACCAGCGACGACTGGACCGCGCGTACGCCTGCCGAGGCCCGCGACAACAATCAGGCCTCGCGGCGCGCCGAGCAGTACGGCGCTTCGCTGGGCGGTCCGATCGTGCGCGACATGCTGCATTTCTTCATCAGCTATGAAGCCAAGGACATCGTACGGCCGCGCGCGGTGACGCCGGGCCGCGATTACCTGATCGGCGATCTGCCACCCGGTTACCAGGAGAGCGCCGCGCTGACCGGCGGCTCGCCGTTCCAGCAGGACCTGTTCTTCGGCAAGCTCAGCTTCGCACCCGGCGATGCACACCTGTTCGAACTGAGCGCGAAAATCCGCGATGAAGACGACATCGTCAACGTCGGCGGCGTCAACACGATCTTTGCCGCGACCACGCGCGCGGGCAAGGACAACCGTTTCGATCTGCGCTACCAGTACAGCGGCGAGCACTTCCTCAACGATGCACACATCACCTACGAGGATGTGTCGTTCGGACCGCGGCCACTGTTTTCCGGTATCGGCCGCAGCCTGCGGATCCCGGTGCGCGGCCAGGAGGCGGTGAACAACCCGAACATGGATGTGATCCTCAATGCGGGCGCGGGTCCCGACCTCCAGGACAAGGGCCAGAAGGGCGCTGCGTTCCAGAACGATTTCACCTGGTTCGGCTTCGAGGGACACACGATCAAGGCCGGCCTGAAGTACAAGCAGATCGACATCAGCGCCTACCAGCGCAATCCGGCCAACCCGCAGTTCCGCTACGACATCAACCAGAGCCTCGACATTCCCTACGAGGTGCAGTTCACCGCGAGCGGCATCGGACAGAGTGGGCCGATCACCTCCGAGACCACGCAACTGGGGCTGTACATCCAGGATGACTGGGAGGTCAACGCGCATCTGACGCTCAACCTCGGCGTGCGCTGGGATTACGAGCAGACGCCGAGCTTCGAGGATCATGTCACGCCCGACGCGCTCATCCAGGCACTGCGCGCCTATGCGCCGATCAACAGCCCGGGTGTGGACTACGACTACAACGACTTCATCAGTACCGGCAGCAACCGCAGCGCCTTCAAGGGTGCGTGGCAGCCACGTCTCGGCTTTTCCTACGACCTCAACGGCGACCAGCGTCACGTGATCTTCGGCGGCGCCGGACGTGCGTACAACCGCAACCAGTTCGACTACCTAGCACGCGAGCGCTACAGCCTTGCGTTCCAGAGCTACACGTATGCGTTCGACACGCCCGGCCATCGTTGTCTGGGCGTCTCCACCGCGTGCCTGCCCTGGGATCCGGCGTACTACGACCAGTCGGCGCTCGATGCGCTGGTCGCGGCCAATCCCAACCGCGGCGCCCAGGTCAACATCATCAGCAACGACCTGAAGGTGCCGTACTCGGACCAGTTCAGTCTGGGCATGCGCAATGCGATCGAACTGCTGGGGCACGACTGGAATTCCAGCGTGACACTCAAGCACGTGCTCAGCCATGACGGCATCGTCTTCTCGTACGGCAACCGTCGTGACGGGGGTGCCTATTTCCAGCCGGGCTTCTCGTTCGGCAATGCGCCGCCGGCGGATCTGCCGGGCTTCGGGCGCCTGATCGTCGCCCGTAACGGAGTCGAGACCCGGCTCAATTCGCTGGAAGTGTCGCTGGACAAGCCCTTCACCCAGGCCTCCCGCTGGGGTACGACGCTGGCCTACACCTACAGCAACGCGAAAGAGAACCGCGCCAATCACGACACGTTTTCGTTCGACTATCCCAGCCTCGACTACGCGCCGTTCGCGCCGTCCATCGGTGTGCCGCGCCATCGGCTGGTCGCCACCGGCATCGCCGATCTCGGCTGGGGTTTCACGCTGTCGAGCAAGCTGACACTGGAGACGCCGAGCGCGCTCAATTCCACCAACTGTGTGGATGCGATCGACACCCGCAACTGTTTCTTCGATCCGTTCTTTCCCAATACGACGATCGGCTACAAGCAGCTGGACCTCGCCTTGCAGAAGCGCTTCGACACGGAGACAAGCATTGCGCCATGGATCCGCATGGACGTGCTCAACGTCTTCAACTGGCGCAACTGGACCGGCTATTTCACTGGTCGGGGCACCGGGCGGACGCCGGGTGATCCGGACAGCCAGCCGGTGCCGGATGCGAATTTCGGAAACCGTAACCCCGGGAATCTCGCCATCGCCTATCCGACCCGGATGGTGAAACTTTCCATGGGCTTCGACTGGTGAAACCGGCGCCGCAGGGGGCGGCGCCGATGAACCTGTGCAGCACGCGACACAAACCCTAAACCTACGAGTACACGCGCCATGAGCCATACCCCCGTTCGTTCCCGCCCACTGCCGCGCTCGTTGCTGTGTGTCGCGCTTGCCGGCTGCATGGCCGTCGCCGCGCCCGCGGCGCTGGCCCAGTCCACCGCCGCGACCATCCGCGGACAGGTGATGGTCGATTCCGCACCCGCCACCGATGCGCGCGTGACCGCGGTCAACGCCGCCACTGGCTTGAGCCGCAGTGTCAGCGTCGGTGCCAACGGCAGCTACACACTCGTGGGCCTTCCGCCTGGCACTTATCGCGTGCAGGTGGAAGCGAACGGCCAGAGCACATCGCAGAACGTCACGGTGGCCGTCGGCCAGACCTCGACATTGAACCTTGGCGTGGGTGGTGAGGCCGAGACCGCGACCGCGGGAGACGCGACGAACCTGGATACGGTGCAGGTGACCGCGCAGGCGCTGACGGAAACCAAGACCTCCGAAATCGCGACCTACATTTCCAGCAAGCAGATCGATGCGCTGCCACAGGCGTCGCGGAACTTCCTCGCATTCGCGGACATCGTGCCGGGTGTCAAGTTCAACACTGCGAACGATGGCTCGGCATCCCTGCGCAGCGGCGCGCAGCAGTCTGCAGCGGTGAACGTGTTCGTGGACGGCGTGGGTCAGAAGGACTACGTCCTCAAGGGCGGTGTCACCGGTCAGGATTCGAGTCGAGGCAACCCGTTTCCGCAGCTGGGTATCGCCGAATACAAGGTGATCACGTCCAACTACAAGGCCGAGTACGACCAGCTGAGCAGCGCTGCGATCACCGCGGTCACGCGTTCGGGCACGAACGATTTCGAAGGCAGCTTCTTCTGGGACCAGACGTCTTCGGGCTGGCGCGCCGCGCGGCCTGACGAGATTCCCGACGCGGACAATCCGAATCGCAGGGTCGTGTCTTCCAAGGAAGAGCAGTACGGCTTCTCGCTGGGTGGCCCGATCATCCAGGACGCCTTGCATTTCTTCGTCACGTACGAGGCCAAGGAATACGACTCGCCGCGGACAATTACCCCGGGACGCCGCTTCCAGGCGGCCGACCTGCCACCGGAGTTCCGCGATGCGATCAACACGTCGGTGTCGGTGCCGTTCAAGGAAGACCTGTATTTCGGCAAGTTGAGCTGGACGCCCTCCGAAGGGCATCTGCTGGAGTTCACGCTGAAGCGGCGCGAGGAAGACGAACTGACCAACGTCGGCAACGGTCCCAATACCGCGTCCTACGGCACGCTGAAGACCGGTGAGGAAACGCGCGCCGATCTCCGCTACCAGTTCAGTGCGCAGGACTGGTTGAACGATGCCCACATCACGTTCGAGGAAACCAACTTCGCGCCGCGCCCGGCGACGCTCGCCAACGGCTATCAGCTGTTCGTGCCGCGGGAAGGCGACGAAGACCTCAACAATCCGGATATGGATCTGGTGCTGGCCCTTGGCGGCGGTGGAGACTTCCAGAACAAGGGGCAGAGGGGATATTCGTTTCAGAACGATTTCACATGGTTCGGCTTCGAGCGGCACACGATCAAGGCGGGCGTGAAGTACAAAGCAATCGACATCACGGCATTCGAGCAGTCGCCGTTTACCCCGCAGTTTCGCTACGACCTGTTGCAGGACACAGCGGTGCCGTATTTCGTCGAGTTCACAGCCCCCGGTAATGGCCAGCCGACGTCGGTGGAATCGAGCAGCAAGCAGTTCGGTATCTATATCCAGGACGACTGGGAGGCGACCGACCGCCTGACGCTCAACCTCGGTCTGCGCTGGGATTACGAACAGACGCCAAGCTACGAAAATCACGTAACGCCGGACACGCTGGTCACGCGGCTGCGGGCCTATCCGAACATCAACAACGCGAATGTCGATTACGACATCGAGGATTACATCAGCACGGGAAACAACCGCTCGGCGTTCAAGGACGCATGGCAGCCCCGCATCGGGTTTTCCTATGATCTGACGGGTGACGAACGTGCGGTGTTGTTCGGTGGTGCGGGTCGTTCCTACAATCGCAACCAGTTCGATTCGCTGTCGTTCGAGCAGTACCGCCTTGCCTTCCAGCGCTATCAGTTCTTCTTCGACACCCCTGGTCACGCGTGTAACGGTCCGGATCGACCGCGTCCCCCCTGCATCCCGTTTGACCCCAGCCTGCTCGACGCTGACGCACTGAATGCGTTGATCGTGCCCGGTACGAACTTCGGCTCTGAAGTCTTCCTGCTCAACAACGACATCAAGACGCCTTATTCCGACCAGTTCAGTCTTGGCATCCGGAACGCATTCTCGATGCTGGGTGCCGACTGGAACTCCTCGGCCACGCTGCTCCACGTCAGGAGCGAGGACGGCATCTCGGTCTCGATCGGCAACCGCCGGCCGGATGGCACCTACTTTCCGCCCGGGGTCACCAATGGCAATCCGCCAGGTGGGGATCTGCCTGGCTACCAGCGATTCTTCCTCGTCGACAACGGATTGCGGACCCGTCTGAATTCATTGCTGTTGTCGCTTGAGAAGCCCTACACGCGGGATTCGGCATGGGGCATGACACTCGCCTATACCTACAGCGAGGCCAAGGAAAACCGCACGGGCGATCTGTTCAACGATGTTTTCGATGTGCAGAACATCGAGGATGCGCGGTTCATCGGCAGCAACGGCGTTCCCCGCCATCGCATCGTGGGCACGGGCATTCTGGATTTCTTCGGCTTCACCGGATCGGCGAAGGTGACGTACGAAAGCCCAACCGGCAACAGGGGCATCGACTGCTTCAACGGTGTCGACCCGGGCGGCTGCAACAACGCGATCTTCCGGACGTACTACTTCGACGATCAGGATTTCGTCCAGCTTGACCTGGCCCTTCAGCGCGAATGGAATACCGGCACCGACCTCCGGTTCCGGATCCGCGGCGACGTGCTGAACGTGACCAACGAGCGCAACTACACCCAGTTCGGCAATTTCCGCGGTGTGGGTGGCGTACAGGACGTCAATTTCGGCCAGCGGACCGGCCTCGACATCGCTGGCCCGACGCGCTCCTTCAAACTTTCGTTCGGCGTCGACTGGTAATCCATCGCTGCCGGCCCCCGCAAGGGGGCCGGCAGTTTTATACTGTGCTCTGTAAACGATTTCAGCGCGAGGTTTCCTTCACGATGCAATCCCGTCTCCGTGCCTTCCAACTCCTGATTCCCGTCGCGCTTGCCGCGTTGTTCCTGGCAGGCTGTGGCAATCAGACGCCCGCCGAACCCGACGTGCCGCCCCCGAAGCCGGGCCCCATCGAGCAGGTACCCGAGGTGGCTGCACCCGCGGAGGAAGAGGTGAAGGGACCGCCGGAACTGCCGCCGCTGTTCGCGGACATCGAGCGACGCACGTTCCAGTATTTCTGGGACACGACCAACGAGGTGAACGGGCTCACGCCTGACCGTTTTCCGTCGCGTCCGTTCTCCAGCGTCGCGGCCATCGGATATGCGTTGACCGCCTATCCGATCGGTATCGAACGTGGCTGGGTCAGCAGGACCCAGGCGGTGGATCGCACGCTGACCACGCTGAAGTTCTTCAACAATGTGAGGATGGGGCCGCAGGCCACCGGTACCGGTGGTCATCAGGGCTTCTTCTACCACTTCATCGACATGCAGGACGGCCACCGCTTCGAGCCCTGGGTGGAGCTGTCGAGTGTCGACACCGGTCTGATGATGATGGGCGTGCTGTTCGCGCAGTCCTACTACGACCGCGATGATCCGCGCGAGGCGGAGATCCGCAAGCTCGCCGACCAGCTGTACCGCAATGTGCGCTGGCCGTTCCTGCAGCAGCGCAAGCCGCTGATCTCGATGGGCTGGTATCCCGAGAGCGGCTTCATCGAGCACGACTGGACCGGCTACGACGAGGCGATGCTGGTCTACATCCTCGCGCTCGGTTCCCCGACGCATCCGGTCGGTCCGGAGGCATGGGAAGTGTGGACGCGCACCTATGACAAGTTGTGGGGCGTGTTCCGCGGCCAGGAATACCTGAGCTTTGCGCCGCACTTCGGTCACCAGTACACGCATGTGTGGATCGACTTCCGCGGTATCCGCGACGACTACATGCAGCGTCGCGGCATCGATTATTTCGAGAACAGCCGTCGCGCGACCTATGCGCAGCGCCAGTACGCGATCGACAATCCGATGGGCTGGAAGGACTACGGCGAGAACGTCTGGGGCCTGACGGCCAGTGACGGTCCGCAGCGTACCGACCAGGATTTCAACGGTCAGCAACGCGAGTTCCGTCACTACAGCGCACGCGGTGCAGGTCTGGATGTCGCGTTCGACGACGGCACGATCGCGCCGACCGCGGCAGTCGCATCGATCGCGTTCGCACCCGAGATCGTGATTCCGGCCACCGAGGAGATGCATCGCCGCTACGGCGACTATCTGTATTCGAGCTACGGCTTCCTCGACTCGTTCAATCCCAGCTTCACCTACGAGGACGTGCCGTTGAAGACCGGTCGCATCGTGCCGGGCAAGGGCTGGGTGGCGAGCGACTACATCGCGATCGACCAGGGGCCGATCCTGGCGATGATCGCGAACTACCGGAACGACTTCGTCTGGAACGTGATGAAGAAGAACCCGTACATCCGTGCCGGTCTGGAGCGCGCGGGCTTCACCGGTGGCTGGTTGGCTGGGGAAGACGAGCCCAAGGATTCGGGTCCGCCGGATACCGATGCGGCGATGGCGCGTTCGATGGGCATCGCCGAGTCGCGCGCCGCGAACCAGCAGCCCGACCGTGATGGTCGTACGCCCGCGCCGGCACCGTCGCGCGCGTCCGATCCGGCGCCGGTGGAGTAGGACTTGCGCGCCTTCCGACACGATCCCGGCGCCCGCCGCATGCCCGCGGCGGTGCGCCTCGTGTGCCTGTTGCTCGCGCTCGTGCTGCTCGCGGCCTGCGCGCGTCGCGACGAGCAGACCGTCGTCCGCTTCTGGGCGATGGGCCGGGAGGCCGAGGTCGTGTCGGAACTGGTGCGCGAATTCGAGCGCGAGCATCCGGACATCCGGGTCGAGATCCAGCAGATACCGTGGACCTCCGCGCACGAAAAACTGCTGACCGCATTCGCGGCCGATGCCTTGCCGGACATCTGTCAGCTCGGCAACACCTGGGTGCCGGAGTTCGCGGTGCTCGGTGCGCTGGAGCCCTTGCAGTCGCGTGTCGATGCGTCCGATGTCATCGAAGAAGCCGATTATTTTCCCGGCATCTGGCACACCAATGTCGTCGACGACACGCTGCTCGGCGTGCCGTGGTACGTCGATACGCGTCTGATCTTCTATCGCAAGGACATCCTCGCCGCGGCCGGCGTCGACACACTGCCGCGCACGTGGCAGGAGTGGGAAACGGCGATGGCGGCGGTCAAGGCGCACGTCGGCCCGGACCGTTATGCGGTGATGCTGCCGCTCAACGAGTTCGAGCAGTTGCTGTCGTTCGGCCTGCAGCAGCGCGATCCGCTGCTGCGCGAGGACGACAGCTACGGCAATTTCACCAGTCCCGGTTTCAGCCGGGCGCTGGGCTTCTACACCAACATGTTCGAGCAGGGCTGGGCGCCGCGGATGTCGGAGACCCAGATCTCCAACGTCTGGGATGAATTCGGCCGCGGTTTCTTCTCGTTCTACGTCTCCGGCCCCTGGAACATCCGCGAGTTCCGCAACCGCCTGCCGGCCGAACTGCAGGACCAGTGGGGCACTGCGCCGCTGCCGGGTCCCGATGGTCCGGGTGCGGGCATCGCCGGTGGCACATCGCTGGTGATGTTCCGCGATTCGCCGAACAAGGACGCGAGCTGGCAGCTGATGGAATTCCTGTCGCGCCCGGAGATCCAGCAGCGCTTCCACGCGATGATCGGCAACCTGCCACCGCGCCGCAGCACATGGGACTTCCCGCAGCTGCGCGAAGATCCGTACGCCCAGGCGTTTCGCGACCAGCTCGAACGTGTCGAGCCGACGCCCAAGGTGCTGGAGTGGGAGCGGATCGTGCAGGAAATGCGCCTGATGAGCGAACGCGTGGTGCGCGGCGGCATGGCGCAGGACGAGGCGCTGCAGGCACTCGACGCGCGCGTGGACACGCTGCTCGAGAAGCGCCGCTGGGTGCGTGAGCGCGAGGCGGAAGAAGGCAAGGCCACCGGTGCACTCAGCGCGCCGCCCACCATCGACCAGGGTGCCGCCCATGCGCGCTAGTACCGCAGGCTGGATCTTCGCCGGGCCGGCGCTGATCGTGCTCGGCATCTTCTTCGGCATTCCGGTCGCGTCCGCGCTGCTGCTGAGCCTGACCGACTTCGATCTGTACGCGCTGTCGGACATGTCGAACCTGCGCTTCGTCGCGCTGGGCAATTACTTCGATCTGCTGCAGACGCCGCTGTTCTGGAAGTCGCTCGGCAACACCGCGTACTTCGTCGTGATCGGCGTGCCGCTGTCGATCGGCGTCTCGCTCGGCGCCGCGCTGTTGCTCAACGCCAAGGTCGCGCGCTTCAAGGGTCTGTTCCGCACCGCGCTGTTCGCGCCGGTAGTGACGACGCTGGTCGCGGTCGCGGTGATCTGGCGCTATCTGTTCCACACCAGCTACGGCCTGGTGAACTGGGCGCTGGGCCACATCGGCATCGCGCCGGTCGACTGGCTGGGCGATCCCGCGTGGGCGATGCCGACGATCATCCTGTTCGCCGTGTGGAAGAACTTCGGCTACAACATGGTGATCTTCATCGCCGGCCTCGCCGCGATTCCCGAAGACCTCTACGAGGCCGCGCGTATCGACGGCGCGTCGCGCTGGAAGCAGTTCGTGCACGTCACGCTGCCGATGCTCGGGCCGGTGCTGCTGGTGGTCGCGGTGATCACCGTGTCCGGTTATTTCCAGCTCTTCGCCGAGCCCTACGTGATGACGCGCGGTGATCCGCTGCAGAGCACCGTCAGTGTGCTGTACTTCATGTACGAGGAAGGCTTCATGTGGTGGAACCTCGGCCGCGCATCGGCGGTGGCGTTCCTGCTGTTCCTGATCATCCTCGGCGTCACCACCTTGCTGCTGCGCTTCGGGCGCAAGCGGGAGCTGGTATGAGCCGGATCGCGGCGTATCACGAAGTCGGCGCGACGCGCTGGTCGGCCTGGGCGGTGAACGGCGCGCTGGTCGCGCTGGCGGTCGTCGCGCTGGCGCCACTGCTGTGGATGCTGTCGGTGTCGTTCATGCCGACGGGCGAGGCGAGCGGGTTTCCGCCGCCGCTGCTGCCGTCGGCGATCACCTTCGACAACTACCACGAGCTGTTCGCGCGCGCCGGCATGGGCCGCTACTTCGCCAACAGTCTGATGATCTCGGCGGCGATCACGGTCGGTGCGCTCCTGATCAACACCATGGCGGGCTACGCCTTCGCGAAGCTGCGCTTCAAGGGCCGCGAGCGGCTGTTCCAGATCCTGCTCGCGGCGCTGGTGATTCCGGCGCAGGTGGCGATGCTGCCCTTGTTCCTGATGATGAAGGGCCTCGGCCTGGTCAACAGTTTCGGGGCCGTCGTCATTCCGGGCCTGGCGACGGTGTTCGGCATCTTCCTGGTGCGCCAGTACGCGCGTTCGATTCCCGACGAACTGCTGGAAGCGGCGCGCATCGATGGCGCCGGCGAGATGCGGATCTTCTTCCAGATCGTGCTGCCGATGCTCAAGCCGGTGCTGGTGACGCTGACCATCTTCACCTTCATGGCCGCGTGGAACGACTTCATGTGGCCGCTGATCGTGCTGACCGACCAGACCAATTACACGTTGCCGGTGGCGCTGGCCGCGTTGTCGCGCGAGCACATCCAGGACGTCGAGATGATGATGGCGGGCGCCGTCGTCACCGTGATTCCGGTGTTGCTGCTGTTCCTCGCGCTGCAGCGCTACTACATCCAGGGCCTGCTGCTCGGCAGCGTGAAGGGGTAAGGGCGAGCGCTTGCGCGGCACTGCCGCGCGCTCGACCGAACGCCCGGCCAGGATGGCCGGGCAGGGCGTTCCGGCGTCAGACATGTGGCGCCATGGATGGCAGCAGAAGTGCCTAGACCGAGTGCTTTTGAGCCGAAGTCGACGCGAGAATCCGATCTGAAGTCGCACCCGTCCGAACCACGGAGCCACCGCACCGCATGAAGATCCTCGACACCCGCGCCCCACGCGCGCCTGCCGACACCGACATGACGCAGGCTGACGCCGCCATCGCCTCGTCCGAGCGTTCCCGCATCGCACGCGTCGCCGGCATCGCCGCGCTGACGACCGCACTCGCGGCCTGCAACGTCGCCCCGACGCCGGCTGGCGACACCGCCGCGCCCGCAGCAGGCGAGGGCGTCCGCATCCTCGACGACTTCGACGATCCGTCGACGTGGACCGTCGTGACCTCGAACCAGGTCACCGGCACGCTGCGTCAGACCGATGTCGAAGGCGGCAAGGCGCTGTGTCTGGACTACGATTTCAACGGCGTGTCGGGCTATGTGGGTCTGCAGCGCGACCTCTCATTGACCTATCCGGACAATTACCGCTTCGCGTTCCGCATGCGCGGCGAATCACCCGCGAATGATCTGCAGTTCAAGGTCATCGACGCCAGCGGCGACAACGTGTGGTGGGTCAACCGGCCGAGGTACGACTTCCCGACCGACTGGATCGACGTCCGCTACCGCAAGCGGCACATCGACAAGGCCTGGGGTCCGGAGCAGGACAAGACGCTGCGCGCGAGCGAGAAGCTCGAGTTCACGATCTACAACAACGCCGGGGGCAAGGGCACGGTCTGCTTCGACCAGCTCACGTTCGAAACGCTGCCGCCCGACGACACCTCGCCGCTGACCGCCAGCGCCGCGTCGACGACGACACCCGATGGCGTCGGCAACATCGTCGACGGCAATGCGGAGAGTGCGTGGACCACCGCAGCAGCGCCGCAGAATGCGGTGCTCGATCTCGGCGCGCTGCGCGAGTTCGGCGGCCTGCGTCTGCAGTGGCAGCCGGGTCGTCACGCTTCGAGCTACGCCGTCTCGCTGTCCGACGATGGCGAGCAGTGGACCCGGGTGCGTGAAGTGACCGAAGGCAATGGCGACGTCGACTGGCTGGCGCTGCCGGAAGCCGAGGCGCGCTACATCGGCCTGGACCTGCGCGCAGGACCGGCAGACGGCTTCGCGCTGGCGGAAGTCGCAGTGCAGCCGCTGGCGATGTCGGAGCATCCGAACGACGTGCTCGAAGCCGTCGCGGCGGACCGGCCCAAGGGCCAGTTTCCGCGCGGCTTCAGTGGCGAGCAGGCGTACTGGACCATCCTCGGCCTCGATGGCGGCCTGCAGCAGGGTCTGATCGGCGAGGATGGTGCGATCGAAGTCGCCGCCGGCGGGTTCTCGATCGAACCCTTCGTGCGCGTCGGCGACACGCTGGTGACCTGGGCCGATGCGAAGATCGCGCAGTCCCTGCAGGACGATTACCTGCCGATCCCCAGCGTCGACTGGACCCACGAGGCTTTGAATCTGCGCGTGACCGGCTTCGCCCGCGGCACGCCGGAGGATTCGCAGCTGGTCGCGCGTTACAGGCTCAGCAATCCGGGCGACGAGGCGCGCGACTACCAGCTCGCGCTCGCAGTGCGACCGATGCAGGTCAATCCGCCGACCCAGTTCCTCAACATCACCGGCGGTGTCAGCCCGTTGCGCCAGCTCGCCGTCACCACCGACGGCGTGCGCGTCGACGGCAGGCCGCGCGTGTTCGCGCGCCAGCCGGCGCAGGCCGCGTTCGCGACCACATTCGATGCCGGCATGGACGTCGAGCACCTGGCGACCGGCACCTGGCCGACGACGACCGAAGTCGAAGATCCGCAGGCGATGGCCTCCGGCGCGCTGGTCTACAGCGTGCGTCTGGCGCCGGGCGAATCGCGCGACTTCGATCTGCTGATTCCGATGACCGGCGAGATGGCAAGCGCGCCTGCGAACTGGAACGCGCAGTCGATGCAGGATGCGATGGCGCGCGAATGGCGCGGCAAGCTCGACGAGGTCGGCTTCGACGTGCCGGCCGCGGGCAAGGAACTGGCCGATACGCTGCGCACGTCGCTGGCGCACATGCTGATCTCGCGCATTGGCCCGCGTCTGCAGCCGGGCACGCGCTCGTACGCGCGCAGCTGGATCCGCGACGGCGCGATGATCTCCGAAGGTCTGCTGCGCATGGGCCGTCCGGAAGTGGTCAAGGCGTACGTCGAGTGGTACGCGCCGTACCAGTTCGACAACGGCATGGTGCCGTGCTGCGTCGACGATCGCGGCAGCGATCCGGTGCCGGAGAACGACAGCCACGGCGAACTGATCTTCAACATCGCCGAGTACTGGCGCTACACCGGCGACGACGCCTTCCTGCAGAAGATGTGGCCGCACGTGCTGGGCGCGTACACCTACATGGAAGAGCTGCGCGCCAGCGAGCGCACCGAGGAAAACCGCGAGCTCAACGCGGCCTTCTACGGCATGATGCCGGCCTCGATCAGCCACGAAGGCTATTCGGCGAAGCCGATGCACTCGTACTGGGACAACTTCTGGGCGCTGCGCGGCTACAAGGACGCGGTGGAGATCGCCGAGGCGCTGGGCAAGCCCGATGATGCGAAGCGCATGGCGGCGTCGCGCGACGAGTTCCGGGTCGATCTCGACGCTTCGCTGCGCAGCGCTGCCGAGCAGCACGGGATCGATTTCCTGCCCGGCGCCGCCGAGCTCGGTGATTTCGACGCGACCTCGACCACGATCGCACTCGCACCGGGCGGCGAGCAGGGCCGGTTGCCCGAGCCGCTGCTGACCAACACCTTCGAACGTTACTGGACGAAGTTCGTCGACCGGCGCGACGGCACCGAGGCGTGGAAGGACTACACGCCCTACGAATGGCGCAACGTCGCCGCGTTCGTGCGTCTGGGCTGGCGCGAGCGCGCCAACGAAGTGCGCGAGTGGTTCTTCGGCCATCGTGCGCCGCAGCCGTGGAACCAGTGGGGCGAAGTGGTGACACCGACGCCGCGCGTGCCGTTCTTCCTCGGCGATCTGCCGCATGCCTGGGTGGGGTCGGACTTCGTGCGTTCCGCGCTGGACATGTTCGCCTATGTGCGCGAGGTCGACGACAGCCTGGTGCTGGCAGCCGGCGTACCGGCCGACTGGCTGGACGAGGGCGTCGCCCTGCGCGGCATGCGCACGCCGCAGGGCACGCTCGGTTACTCGCTGCGTCGCGACGGTGATGCGCTGCTGCTCGAGATCGCGGCGGGCAGCGGCCTGCCGGACGGCGGCCTGGTGTTGCAGTGGCCCTACGCCAGCGTACCGGGCGCGACCACGATCGACGGCCAGGCGGCGCAGTGGAATGGCAACGAACTGCGGATCACGCGGGCGGGCGCCCGGGTGCGGATCGACGGCGCGGGCTGAGGCCTGCAGCGGAACCGTCGGGCGCGTGGAAGGCCCGACGGTGAAGCGCCCGCATGGTGCGGGCGCGGTGTGTCCAAGGTTGGAACAGGGGCGGGCGCCGATGCGCGCCGCCCGCTTCCGGACCGGTCAGCCGCGCGCGTCGCGCACGATCTGCGCCGCACGTGCAGACGTTTCGCGCACACGCGCGTAGTCGCCGGCCGCGATCCAGGCCTTGTCGAGCATCCACGAGCCACCGATGCACAGCACGTTGGGCTGCGACAGGAACTCGGCGGCGTTGGATTCGGAGATGCCGCCGGTCGGACAGAAGCGCATGTCGTGCAGCGGGCCGGCGAGGCCCTTGAGCATCGCCAGGCCGCCGACCGCGTTGGCCGGGAACAGCTTGCAGTTGCGGAAGCCCAAGTCGTACAGCGCCATGAATTCGGTCGGCGTTCCTGCACCCGGAACGACCGGAATGTCCGCATCCGCCAGCGCCTGTGCCAGCGGCGCGGGCGTGCCCGGCGTCACCAGGAAATCGGCGCCGGCGTCGATCGAGTCGCGGATGTTGTCGGCGTTGCGGATGGTGCCGGCGCCGATGACGATTTCCGGCCGCTCGCGCTTGAGCATCGCCAGCGCGTCGATCGCGACCGGTGTACGCAGGGTGAGTTCGAGCGTGTTCAAGCCGCCTTCGAGCAGTGCATCGGCGATCGCGCGCGCCTCGTCGAGGGTGTGCACGGTGATCACCGGCAGCACGCCGGCCGTGCGCAGGAATTCGGCGGCGCGCTGCTGGCGCTCGGACATGGTGGAAACGTTGGGCATCGTGTCAGGCGTCCTTGGAATCGTGTGGGGCATCGAGCGCTGCTTGATCGGCGCCCAGGTCGTATTCGGCATCGTAGTGCCACGCACTGCCGTCGGTGGTGGCCGGGCCGCAGGAGATCGACAGCGCGCCCTGGTCGGCCGGTGAGACGTTCGCGCGGTTGAAGCCGAACAGGTTGCGGCCGTGGTCGGTCGGCGCGGGCGCGGTATCCGGTGCGGCGATGCGCGTCTGCCATTCGGCAGGATCGACTAGCGCTTCGAGCGTGCCGGCCTCGCCGTCGAGTCGGATGATGTCGCCTTCGCGCACGAACGCGAGCGGCCCGCCACGTGCGGCCTCGGGCGTCATGTGGATCGCGGCGGGAATCTTGCCCGACGCGCCCGACAGGCGACCGTCGGTGACCAGCGCGACGCGCCGGCCCTGGTTCTGGAGCATGCCCAGCAGCGGCGCCAGCGAATGCAGTTCCGGCATGCCGTTGGCCTTGGGGCCCTGGTAGCGCACGACGGCGACGAAATCGCGCGGCAATGCGCCGGCGGCGTGCAGGCGGTTGAGTGCCTGTGGCGCGTCGACGACGACGGCCGGTGCTTCGATCGTGCGGAACTCGGGCTTCACCGCCGACAGCTTGATCAGCGAACGGCCCAGATTGCCGCGCAGCAGACGCAGGCCGCCGTGCGCTTCGAACGGGGCGGACACCGGACGCAGCACGCCGTCGTCGCCGCTGACCGCCGGGCCGGGTTCGTAGCGGATGCGGTCGCCGTCGAGCTTGGGCTCTTCGCCGTAGCGGGCCATGCCGCCGTCGACGATCGTCGGCAGATCGCCGTGCATCAGGCCGGCGTCGAGCAGTTCGCGGAACACGTAGGCGTTGCCGCCGGCCGCGTGATAGCGGTTCACGTCGGCTTCGCCGTTCGGATACACGCGCGCCAGCAGCGGCACGGCCTGCGAGAGCTGGTCCATGTCGTCCCAGGTCAGCACGATGCCCGCCGCGCGCGCGACCGCGATCCAGTGGATGGTGTGGTTGGTCGAGCCGCCGGTGGCCATCAGCATCGCGACCGCGTTGACGATCGCGCGTTCGTCGATCAGCTGGCCCAGCGGGCGGTAGTCGTCGCCGAGCGCGGTGATCGACAGCGCGCGTTCCACCGCCTCGCGGGTGAAGGCTTCGCGCAGCGGCGTGCCCGGATTGATGAAGGCCGCGCTCGGCAGCTGCACGCCCATGGCTTCGAGCAGCGTCTGGTTGGAGTTCGCGGTGCCGTAGAAGGTGCAGGTGCCGGGGCCGTGATACGAATCGGACTCGACCTGCAGCAGTTCCTCGCGCGTGGCCTCGCCGGCGGCGTAGCGCTCGCGCACTTCGGCCTTGGTCTTGTTCGGGACACCCGGTGTCATCGGGCCGCCGGGAATGAAGATCGCCGGCAGATGGCCGTAGGCCAGTGCGCCGATCAGCAGGCCGGGCACGATCTTGTCGCAGATGCCCAGATACACGCTGCTGTCGAACATGTCGTGCGACAGCGCGATCGCGGTGGCCTGGGCGATGACGTCGCGCGAGAACAACGACAGTTCCATGCCGGCGCGGCCCTGGGTCACGCCGTCGCACATCGCCGGCACGCCGCCCGCGACCTGCGCAGTGTGGCCCAGCGCACGCGCGGTCTGGCGGATGAATTCCGGATACGGCTCGTAGGGCTGATGCGCCGACAGCATGTCGTTGTAGGCGGTGACGATGCCGAGGTTGGCGGTCGGCCCGTTGCGCAGGCGCGACTTGTCGACCGGCCCGCAGGCGGCGAAGCCGTGCGCGAGATTGGCGCAACTCAGGTGGCCGCGCAGCGGCCCTTCGTCGCGCATGCGCGCGATGCCTTCGAGATACGCCTGCCGCGACGGCGCGCTGCGCTGGCGGATGCGTTCGGTGACGGAGTGGACGACGGGATGCAGGCTCATTGGCGGCGGCGATGAGAGGAACGGGCGCCCGGGGGACGGGCGGGGGCGCGCGGATCGCACTGCGCGCGACGGTCGAGCGATGTGTGCGTCACGGGCACCAGTGGACGTGCAGCTTCGCGCCCGGCGTGGTGAAGGCGATGCGCGCGGGATACTGCGTGGCATCGTCGTCCTGCAGCAGCTGGTCGAGCAGGGCGCGCTTCTTTTCGCCGCGGATCAGCAGGATGCGCGTATGCGCCGGCGCCAGGCCCGCAGGCGTGAGGCTGATCCGGCGGCGCCATGCACCGGCACCGGGACTGCCGGCCGCGTCCACGCCCACATAGGCCTCTGTCGACTGGAGCGCGGATTCCAGATCCACCATGCCCGGGAACAGCGACGCGGTATGGCCGTCGTCGCCCATCCCCAGTACGACCACGCCGGCAGGCTGGCGCGCATGCAGGTTGGCGGTGGAGACGGCTTCGTCGAACGGACGGCCGGCCCGGGTGAGCGTTTCCAGCCGCGCCTTCTGCGCCTTGTTCTGGATCAGCGTGTCGCGCAGCAGGCGTGCGTTGCTGTCGGGGTCGTCAGGCAGCAGCCAGCGCTCGTCGACGAGGGCCACGTCGACGCGGTCCCAGGCGAGCGGCGACTTCGACAGCGCCGCGTATACCGGCCCGGGCGTCTTGCCGCCGGACAGCAGCAGGCGCGCACGCGGCTTCTGCTCCAGGTCACGGGCAATGGCGGACGAAATCGCAATCGCGGCGCCCCAGGTCCACTGGGTCGCCGATTCGTAGGCGTGCAGCTGCATGCGCCCATCGTCGCCGATTCCGCCGGCGATGCCAAAGGCCGGTGCGCCGGTCGGCGTCATGCGGCGGCCCTGCGCGTGGCGATCGCGGCCGCGCCGAGCAGGCCGGCATGCGGATGCAGCACCGCGACGCTGGGCACGCGGCCCATGTTCGGCGAGAACCGGCCCTTGTGTTCGAAGCGCTGGCGGAAGCCCGAATGACGGATCGAATCGAGCATCTTCGGCACGAGCCCACCGGTGAGGAACACGCCGTCCCAGGCGCCCAGCGTCAGCACCAGATCGCCGGCGATCGCGCCGAACACCGCGCAGAACACATCGACCGCGCGCGCGCAGCGGGCATCGCCGTCTTTCGCGCGTGCGGTGATGTCCGCCGGCTGCATCGGGCCCGGATCGACGCCTGCGATCTCGCTGAGCGCGCGGTGGATGTTGACCAGGCCCGGGCCGCAGACCAGACGCTCGTTGGAGACGCGGCCGAACTGTGCCGACAGGCGTTCGAGGATCGCGGTCTCTTCCGGTGTGCCGGGCGGGAAGCTCACATGGCCGCCTTCGGTTTCCAGCGGGTAATGCCGGCCGTCGCGGATCACCAGTCCGCCGACACCCAGGCCCGTGCCCGGGCCGATCACCGCATACGTGCGCGGGGCACCGGTCTCCGTGGGCACCGACCAGGGCACGCCACCGACGGCGCTGAAATCGCCCGGCTGCAGCAGTGGAATGGCCATCGCCTGCGCGGCGAAATCGTTGGTCAGCACGACATCGTCGATGCCGAGGCGCTGTTGCGTGCGTGTGCGCGAGATCACCCAGGGATGGTTGGTGATGCGTGCATCGTCGCCATCGACGCGCCCGGCCACCGCGAGCACGGCGCGCGGCAGTGCGCCTGTGCCGTGGCCGGTGTCCTGGAGATAGTGAAGCGCCGCATCGGCCAGCGACGGGAAGTCGGAGACCGGAAAGACCTGGACGGTCTCGAGTTGCAACGGGGTTGCGCTGGTGGTGTCGGCCAGCGCGAAACGTGCGTTGGTGCCGCCGATGTCGGCGAGCAGGGCGAGTCCAGCCGTCACGGCTTGCGCCCGTTATGGGTGGTCAGCGTGCGCGGCAGGAACGGCTGCGCCTCGGCCGGGCCCCAGCTGCCGGCCGGGTAATCGCGCACCGGCGTACCCGCTTCGCGCCACGCGGCGCTGACGCTGTCGATCCAGCGCCATGCGGCCTCGACTTCATCGTCGCGCACGAACAGCGTCTGGTCGCCCTTGAGCGCATCGATCATCAGACGCTCGTAGGCGATGCGGCGCTTGGGCGGCAGCATCGCCAGATCCAGCGACATCGGCTGCAGCTCATTCGCCGCCCATTCGGACGCGGCAAGGCTGCCCATCAGACCGAGTTCGATCGTCTCCTCCGGCTGCAGGCGCACCCGCAGCTGGTTGGCCCGCGCGCGCTTGCGCTCGCCGGGCCCGAACAGCCAGTGCGTAACCGGCTTGAACGTCACCACGACCTCGGTGGTGCGCGAGGGCATGCGCTTGCCGGTGACGAGGCGGAACGGCACGCCGGCCCAACGCCAGTTGTCGATCCACGCACGCAGGCCGACGAAGGTTTCGACATCCTCGTGTCCGCCGTGCTTGAAGCCCTGCACGGCCTGGCCATCGACGACCCCCGGGCCGTAGCGCCCGCGTACGCTGTCGGCGTCGGCATCGGCGGCGGTCATCGGCCGCAGGGCGCGTAGCACCTTGCGCTTCTCGTCGCGGATGCTGTCGGTGTCCATCGCTGCCGGCGGTTCCATCGCGATCAGCGCCAGCAACTGCAGCATGTGGTTCTGCACCATGTCGCGCAGCGCGCCGTAGTCGGCGTAATAGCCTTCGCGCCCGTCCACGCCGGCGGTCTCGGCGACGATGATGTCCACCGATTCGATCCAGCGCCGCTCCCACGTCGCTTCCAGCAGCGTGTTGCCCAGACGCAGCGCGAGCAGGTTCTGCACCGGCGCCTTGCCCAAGTAATGGTCGATACGGAAGATCCGCGACTCGTCGAGCGCGGACTTCAACGTCGCGTCGATTTCCTGCGCGCTGGCCAGGTCGTGGCCGATCGGCTTCTCCAGCACCAGCCGCGATGGCGCTTCCAGCAGGCCGGCGGCCTTGAGACCGCGGCACGCGGAGGCGAACAGGTTCGGCGGCGTCGACAGATAGCTGACCGCCGGCCGGTCGGCGAAGCGCGACAGCGACGCCGCCATCGCATCCGCATCGCCGAGGTCCACCGGCACGTACTGGATGCGGCGCAGCAGTTCGTCGACCAGCGCGGTGTCGTATTCGTCGTCGAGGCGGCCCCGCAGCCAGTCGCGGAAGCTGGCGTCGTCGTGCGCGCTGCGCGCAATCGCGATGACGCGGAAGTCGTTCGGCAGCAGCCGGTCGCGCAGCAGATGCAGCAGCGAGGGGAACAGGTAGCGTTGTGCCAGATCGCCGGTGGCGCCGAACAACAGCAGGGAATCGTGCATGGGCGCCGGTACCGTCTCGGGTTCAGGAAAGGGAGTCACGGAGTGTGTCGCCGGAGGCGCCCGGACCGCAACGTGCATGCGACCGGGGCATCGGGTGGGGCGAGGCCGCTCGCGCTGCGGGTCGCAGGCGACGGGCGCGTACGCGGATGGATCCTGTCGTCTGTTGCACCACGCTGTGCCTCCCACACGTGTGCCGGCTGGATTGGAAACGATTACATGCCAGAATAGCGCAATTGCATGACCGCACACGGTTCACGGGACCGGCGGCAGGATGCGATCCACGACGGGTTTGCGACACACGGGAGCGTGCATGGCACAGGTGCGGTTCGACGCGGTACGGAAGGTCTACCCCAACGGTTTCGTCGGCGTGGCCGGTGCGACGTTCGAGGTCGCCGATGGCGAGCTGCTGGTGCTGGTGGGCCCGTCGGGCTGCGGCAAGTCCACGCTGCTGCGCATGGTCGCGGGACTGGAGGCGATCAGCGACGGCACGCTGACGATCGGCGAGCGCGTGGTCAACGACGTGGCGCCGAAGGATCGCGACATTGCGATGGTGTTCCAGAGCTACGCGCTGTACCCGCACATGAGCGTGGCCGAGAACCTCGCGTTCGGCCTGAAGCTGCGCGGCCAGTCGAAGACCGAGATCGCCGCGCGCGTGGACGAAGCGGCGCAGGTGCTCGAACTCGACAAGGTGCTCGACCGCAAGCCCGGCCAGCTTTCGGGCGGCCAGCGCCAGCGCGTCGCCCTCGGCCGCGCACTGGTGCGCCAGCCGCAGGTGTTCCTGCTCGATGAGCCGCTCTCGAACCTCGACGCCAAGCTGCGCAGTGGCATGCGCGTCGAGATCGCACGTCTGCACCGCAAGCTCGGCACGACGATGATCTACGTCACCCACGACCAGATCGAAGCGATGACGCTGGGTCAGCGCATCGTGGTGCTGAAGGACGGCCACATCCAGCAGATCGACACGCCGATGGCGCTGTACGAGCGGCCGGCGAACCTGTTCGTCGCGACCTTTCTCGGCAGCCCGGCCATGAACGTGCTGCGCGGCGCGCTGGCGCAGGGCGCGGGTGGCTGGACCTTCGATGCGGGCGCGGGCATCACCCTCGCGCTCGGCGATGCCGGGTTCCCGGCCGACTGGAACGGCCGCACGGTCGATCTGGGCATCCGCCCCGAACACCTGCTGCCCGCGACCGGTGCCGAGGCATCGCTGTCGCCGGTGGTCGAAGTGGTGGAGCCGGTCGGCAGCGAAGTCTTCGTCAACCTGCGCCTGGGCACCCACGCCCTGATCGCGCGCCTGCCGCCTGACCGCGTGCCGGTGCCGGGCGAAACCCTGTCGCTGACGATCCCGGTCGGCCGCGTACACGCGTTCGATGTCGAGAGCGGCGAGCGGCTGGTGCAGTCCGCGGGCTGAGTGCTTCGTCCTTCTTCCCTGTCGGGAAGAGTCTGCGTGACTGCGGAGACGCGTGCCTCCGCTGTCTGCTGCGGTGGCGTTGCCTCGCTATACTGACCGCTTGCGCGCGCGAGCGGCGCTCCGTGCTTGTGGAATCAACCGCTTGCGATGGAAATTTCGCGTATCGCATGACACGCTATCCGTCATCCATTGCGCCCTGACGGGCGCCAAGAGGCCACCAAAGCCCGCATGCGCCTGTCCACGATCAAGCTCGCCGGTTTCAAATCCTTCGTCGATCCGACCACGCTGCACCTGCCGACCAACATGACCGGCGTGGTGGGGCCCAACGGTTGCGGCAAGTCGAACATCATCGACGCGGTGCGCTGGGTCATGGGCGAATCCTCGGCCAGCCGCCTGCGTGGCGACTCGCTGACGGACGTGATCTTCGCCGGTTCCACCGCGCGCAAGCCGGTGTCGCAGGCGATGGTCGAACTGGTGTTCGACAACTCCGATCACACGATCGCCGGCGAGTTCGCCGCGTTCAACGAGATCTCGGTCAAGCGCACCGTCAGCCGCGACGGGCAAAGCGGCTACTACCTCAACGGCACCAAGTGCCGCCGCCGCGACATCACCGATCTGTTCCTCGGCACCGGTCTGGGCCCGCGCAGCTACTCGATCATCGAGCAGGGCATGATCAGCCAGATCATCGATGCGAAGCCCGAAGAGCTGCGCGTCTATCTCGAGGAAGCGGCGGGTATCTCCAAGTACAAGGAGCGCCGCAAGGAAACCGAGACCCGCATCCGCCACACCCGCGAGAACCTCGACCGCCTGAGCGATCTGCGCGAGGAAGTGGGCAAGCAGCTGCAGCATCTCGCGCGGCAGGCCAAGCAGGCCGAGCAGTACACCGCAATCCAGGCCGAGCGGAAGATCCGCGACGCCGAATGGAAGGCGCTGGAATGGCGCACGCTCGATTCGCGTCTGCGCGCACTGCGCGAAGGACTGGCCCAGGAAGAAACCAAGCTCGAGCAGATCATCGCCGAACAGCGCGAAGCCGAACGCGAGCTGGAGACGGGCCGCGAGCGTCGCCACGAGGCGAGCGAAAGCCTCAACCGCGCGCAGGCCGAAAGCTACGAAGTCAGCGGTGCGCTGGCCCGCGTCGAGCAGCAGATCCAGCATCAGCGCGAACTGTCGGCGCGCCTGCTCAAGGCCCGCGACGAAGCGCAGGCGCAGCTGGCCGAGATCGGCGAGCACATCGACCAGGACCAGCTGCGGCTCGACACCCTGCACGAGAGCATCGCCGACGCCGAACCGCAGCTCGCGCAGCTGCAGGACGACGACGCCGTGCGGCAGGACACGCTGCGCGAGGCCGAAACCGCGCTCGCCGACTGGCAGACGCGCTGGGAAACCCACAACCGCGAGCAGGGCGAGGCGGCGCGCGAAGGTGATGTCGAGCGCACCCGTGTCGACTATCTGGACAAGCAGTCACTCGAAGCCGATCGCCGCCGCGAGCAGCTGCAGGCCGAACGCGGCGGGCTGGATCTCGAAGCGCTGAGCGAAGCCTTCGCCGATCTTCAGATTCGCCACGACGAACAGAAGGCCGCGCTCGACACGCTCGGCGACGATCTGGAAACGCGCAAGGCCGCGGCGGTCGATCTGCAGGATGCGCAGCGCGGCGCGCAGGAAGAGCTGTCCGTCGTGCGCAAGCAGGCACAGGAAGCACGCGGCCGCCTGTCGTCGCTGGAAACCCTGCAGAACGCGGCGCTCGGCCAGGAGCAGGGCGCGGCAGTCGAATGGCTGCGCCAGCGCGGGCTGGATTCGTCGGCGCGCGTCGGCGAGCGGCTGCGAGTGGAATCGGGCTGGGAATTCGCGGTCGAAAGCGCGCTCGGCCAGCTGATCGAAGGCGTGCTGGTCGAAGGCGACGGCGTGCCGGCCGAACTGGTCGATGCGCTCGGCGAACTCGGCGAAAGCCGTCTGGCGCTGGTGTCGGGCGAGACCGGCGATGAAGCCTTCGCGCCGACGTCGCTGGCGGCCAAGGTGCAGGGTCCGCTCGCGATCCGCCGGCTGCTCGCGCGCCTGCATGTGGCCGAGACCCTGGCCGAGGCGCGCGCGCTGCAGGCGGGGCTTGGCGATGGCGATTCGGTGATCACCCGCAGCGGCGAGCGTCTCGGCGCGGGCTGGGTGCGCGTGTCGCGCTCGGGCGCGGCGAAGCAGGGCGCGCTGCTGCGCGAACGCGAGATCCAGTCGCTGCGCGAGACGATCTCCACGCTGCAGGAGCAGGAACAGACGCTGGAAACGCGCATCGCGCAGGGCCGCGAACAGCTGCTCAGCGTCGAGCAGCAGCGCGAGGAAGCGCAGCGTGCGCTGTATGTCGCGCATCGCGGCGTGTCCGAACTCGCCGGCCAGGTGCAGAGCCAGCAGGGCCGGGTGGAAGCGGCGCGCAACCGCATCGAGCGCATCGATACCGATCTCGCCCAGCTGCACGAAACCCTCGATACCGCCGCCCAGCAGGCACGCGACGCACGCGGCCGGCTGGAAGACGCGGTCGAACGCATGGGCGAGTTCGAAGCCGCGCGCGCTGCACTCGAAGCCGAGCGCCGCGGACTGGTCGAGGCCCGCGACCAGCTGCGATCGGCCGCGCGCGAATCGCGCGACACCGCGCACGCACTCGCGCTGACCATCGAATCCCAGCGTGCCCAGATCACCTCGCTGACCCAGGCGCTCGCGCGCATGGGCGGTCAGCGCGGCCAGATCGACAATCGCCTCGGCGAACTGTCGGCGCAGCTGGCGACGGGCGACTCGCCAGTCGACACGCTGGAGCAGCAGCGCCAGGTCGCACTTGAAGAACGCGTGCGCACCGAGCGCGCGCTGGCCGAGGCGCGGTCCGCGCTCGAAGGCGTGGACAACGAACTGCGCACATTCGAACAGGTCCGCCAGCAGCGCGACGCGCAGTCGCTGACCCAGCGCGAAGCGATCTCGCAGCGCCGCCTCGACCAGCAGGCGCTGGTGATCGCGGCCGACCAGCTGTCGGCGCAAGTCGTCGAGGGCGGATTCGTCGTCGACGAGGTGTTGAATGGTCTCGAAGATTCCGCGAATGCGAAGGACTGGGAGAAGATCGTCACCGACTTCGACGCGCGCCTGCGCCGTCTGGAGCCGGTGAATCTCGCCGCGATCGCCGAACACGCCGAAGCCGCGCAGCGCAAGGAATACCTCGACGCGCAGGACGCCGACCTCAACTCGGCGCTCGACACGCTGGAAGAGGCGATCCGCAAGATCGACCGCGAGACCCGCGGCCGCTTCAAGGACACCTTCGACAAGGTCAATGCCGGCGTGCAGGCGCTGTATCCGCGGCTGTTCGGTGGCGGCCATGCGTATCTGGAACTGACCGGCGAGGACCTGCTCGATACCGGCGTCGCGATCATGGCGCGGCCGCCCGGCAAGCGCGTGTCCAACATCTCGCTGCTGTCCGGCGGCGAGAAGGCGATGACCGCGGTCGCGCTGGTGTTCTCGATCTTCCAGCTCAATCCCGCGCCGTTCTGCCTGCTCGACGAGGTGGACGCGCCGCTGGACGAGGCCAACGTCGGCCGGTTCACCGCGATGGTCCGCGAGATGAGCGAGCAGGTGCAGTTCCTGTTCGTCAGCCACAACAAGGCGACGATGGAAGCGGCGTCCCAGCTCAGCGGCGTGACCATGCGCGAGCCGGGCGTGAGTCGACTGGTCTCGGTCGATCTGGCCGAGGCCGCGCGACTGGCCGGCGCCGCCTAGAGACTGTCATCATGTGACGCGACCGTCGGCACGGCCTGTCCGGCGACGGTCGTCATGCCCGACAGGCCCGGCGCCTGCGCATAATGAACGACCCGAAGGAGAACACCGCCAATGACCGACGACTGGATGATGCGGATCGGAATCCTCGTCGCAGGCCTGCTGCTGATGGGCGCGATCTGGTATTTCGGTACGCGGCCGCGCAGCGGACAGGGCCGACGCATCGCCACCGCCGATGAGCGAGAGCAGCGTCTGGAACCCACCCTGGGTGCGCAGCTGGAGCAGGATCTCGGCGAGGCCGGCGTGCCACGCGCCGAAGGCGAGGGCGATGCCGTGCAGGCCGAGATGGACCTGCTCGACGCGACCGTCGGCAGCGTCTCGCCCAACAGCGAGCTGGGCAAGCGCAATACCGACGACTTCGACAAGATCGTCACCCTCTATATCGCCGCGCGGGCGGGCAGCGTGCTGCGCGGTCCGGACATCGTGGTCGCCGCGGAGAAGACCGGCCTGACCTACGGGCACATGAACGTGTTCCATCGCCTGGTCGACGGGCACCCCGAGCGTGGCCCGATCTTCAGCGTGGCCAACATGCAGAAGCCGGGCAGCTTCGAGATGTCGGAGATCCAGACCCTGGAGACACCGGCGATCGGCTTCTTCCTGACCCTGCCGGCGCCGGCCCGTGCCCTCGACGCCTGGGACGCGATGCTGCCCACCGCCGAACGCATGGCCGAACTGCTCGACGGCGTGCTGCTCGACGAGCAGCGCAATGCCCTCGGCCGCCAGCGCATTTCGGGTCTGCGTGACGAGATGCGCGCCTGGGATCGTGAGCACGATGTGCCGCAGGTGACGCGCAGCCCGAAGTGGTGATGTCCGCGCGATGCCGGTCTCCGGGATCAGCCATCTGACCTTCGTCGTCCGCGACCTCGACCGCACGGCCCGCCTGCTGGTCGAGGGGCTGGGCGGACGCGAGGTCTACGACAGCGGCGATCGGCCGCATTCGCTCTCGCGCGAGAAGTTCTTCGACCTCGGCGGGGTCTGGATCGCGGCGATGGAAGGCGAGCCGCCGGCGCAGCGCTCCTACCGGCATGTCGCGTTCGCGGTCGAGGCGGACGATCTGCCGGCCTACCGTGCGCGGCTCGAAGCGCTGGGCGTGGACATCCGACCGCCCCGGCCGCGCATCGAAGGCGAGGGCGAATCGCTGTACTTCCACGATTTCGACAACCACCTGTTCGAACTGCATGCCGGCACGCTCGATGCGCGACTGGCGGCCTACGCGGCGGCGCGCGCATAGCGCCGACTCCGGTTGCGCTCGGTGGGGCCGGGCCGATCGTCGAGAGATCCCCCTTACGCCGACGCGGCGCTTCGCCGCGACGCCGCGAAGAGGACCGGACTGCCCGGTACACACCGCGCCGAACGCCCGCCGTCCTACAATTCCGGCATGCAGAAGACTTCTCCCGCCGGGCGCGCCGCCGAGTTGCGCGCGCTGATCGAAGACGCCAATCACCGCTACTACGTGCTCGACGATCCGTCGATTCCGGACGCCGACTACGACGCGCTGTTGCGCGAACTCGAAGCGCTGGAAACCGCGTACCCCGAGCTCGCCAGCGACGATTCCCCGACCCGCACCGTTGGCGCGCGACCGGACGGCGGCTTTCCTGAAGTCACCCACGCGATCCCGATGTTGTCGCTCGCCAACGCATTCGAGACCGCCGGTGTCGAGGACGATGCCGACGACCGCGCACGTTACGAGGAAGTCGCCGATTTCGAGCGCCGCATCGAACAGAAGCTCGACATCGAAGCGCCGGTGTTCTCGGTCGAGCCCAAGCTGGACGGCCTGGCGATCAGCCTGCGCTACGAGGACGGCCTGTTCGTGCAGGGCGCCACGCGCGGCGACGGCAGCACCGGCGAGAACGTCACCGCGAACCTGCGACAGGTGCGCGCGGTGCCGCTGAAGCTGCGCGAGACCGCAGCGCCGCCGCCGGCGGTGCTGGAAGTGCGCGGCGAGATCTACATGCCGCGCAAGGCCTTTGAAGCCTGGAACGCGAAAGCGCTCGACCACAACGAAAAGCTGCTGGCCAACCCGCGCAACGGCGCAGCCGGCTCACTGCGCCAGCTCGATCCCGCGGTCACGCGCCGGAGGCCGCTGGCGTTCTTCGCCTACTCGATCGGCGAGGTGCGTGGACTCGAACTGCCGGAAACGCATTCCGAGACGCTCGCATTGCTGCGTGATTTCGGTTTCCCCGTTGCGCCAGAAGCCGACACCGCGACCGGTTTCGATGGCCTGATCGCCTACTTCCGCCGCATTGGCGCAGCGCGCGACACGCTGCCGTACGACATCGACGGCGTGGTCTACAAGCTCGACGACTACGACCAGCAGGCGACGATGGGTTTCGTCTCGCGCGCGCCGCGCTGGGCGCTGGCGCACAAGTTCCCGGCGCAGGAACAGTCGACGGTGCTGCGTGCGATCGAAGTGCAGGTCGGTCGAACCGGTGCGATCACGCCGGTCGCGCGTCTGGAGCCGGTGCAGGTCGCCGGGGTCACCGTCACCAACGCAACCCTGCACAACGAAGACCAGATCCGCCGGCTCGACGTACGCGAGGGCGACACGGTGATCGTACGCCGCGCGGGCGATGTGATTCCCGAGATCGTGCGCGTGATCGAAGACCGGCGTCCCGCGGGCACGGTCGAGTGGACGATGCCGGCCACGTGCCCGGTCTGTGGTTCGGAGCTCGTGCGCGAAGAGGGGGCGTCCGCGTGGCGCTGTACCGGCGGCCTGACCTGCTCGGCGCAGCGCAAGGAAGCCGTGCGTCACTTCGCGTCGCGACGCGCGATGGACATCGAAGGCCTCGGCGACAAGCAGGCCGAGGCGCTGGTCGAGTTCGGTTTCGTGCATTCGCCGGCCGACCTGTTCGCGCTGACCGTCGAGGATCTGGTGCGGATGAAGACCGCGCTCGACGCCGCAACCGCGGCGGATCTCGCGCAGGCGATCGCCGACAGCAAGGGCGCCTTCGCGCTCGATGCCGAGGGCGAAGTGGTGCTGGCGCAGGAGTCGCCGGTGTGGAAGGACGCTGCATTCCTGCGCGCGCATCTGACGGTCGAGACCGGCGGCAAGCTCGCGACGAAGTGGGCGGAGAACCTTGTCGCCGGCATCGACGCCAGCCGCAGCACCACGCTGCCGCGCTTCCTGTTCGCGCTGGGCATTCCGCATCTGGGCGAGACGACGGCCAAGTCGCTCGCGCAGTGGCTGGGGTCGCTCGATTTCGTGCGCACGACGCCGGCCGTCCTGCTGCAGGCGCTGCCCGACATCGGCGGCGAGGTCGCGCGCTCGATCGCGACGTTCTTCGAACAGTCCGGCAACGTCGAGGTCGTCGACGCGCTGCTCGCCGCGGGCATCACCTTCAACGACGAAACAGCACCATCGGCCGCGCTGCGCGAGCGCCTCGGCCTCGCACACCTGCTGTCGACGCTGCCCGTCGACAAGCTGGGGGGCAAGAGCGCCGAGCGTCTTGCCGATACCTACGGCACGCTCGACGCGCTGCTGCGCGCGAACGCGAGCGGCTGGACCGGCGCCGGCCTCTCGTCCGCAGGCGCGGACAATCTGTCGGCGTTCCTGGCCGATGCGGATGCACTTGCAGCGCTCCGCGCGAGCGACGCCGCGATGCGCCGCCTGCTCGATGCAGCGCCGGCGAAAGCGGTGAAGACCAGCGGTCCGCTCGACGGCAAGACCGTCGTGCTGACCGGCAGCCTCGAAGCGATGACCCGCGATGAAGCGGGCGAACAACTCGAAGCGCTGGGCGCGAAGATCGCGGGCAGCGTGTCGAAGAAGACCTCGCTGGTCGTCGCCGGTGATGCGGCAGGCTCGAAGCTGACGAAGGCGCAGGCGCTCGGCATCGAGATCTGGGACGAAGCGGCACTGCTCGCGTTCCTCGGGTCGCAGGCGTGAGCGTGTCGACGCGACCGTCGGCAAGCTTCGACACCCTGCGTCTGCGCGCGCGCCTCAACACGACGCTGCGGACGTTCTTCGCGGATCGGGGCGTGCCGGAAGTCGAAACCCCGATGCTGTCTCAGGCCGGCAACACCGACCCGAACGTCGCCAGCTTCCGTACGGAGTTCGGTGGGCATGTATCGGCCGGCCCACGCACGCGCTGGCTGCGCACGTCGCCCGAGTTTCCGCTCAAGCGCCTGCTCGCCGCCGGCTTCGGCGACTGCTACGAACTCGGCCGCGTGTTCCGCGATGGCGAAGCGGGTGGCCGCCACAATCCCGAGTTCACGATGCTCGAGTGGTACCGCGTCGGCTGGGACCAGCACCAGTTGGCCGACGAGACCGTCGCTCTGGTACAGGACGCACTGGAGATCGTGGACCGGCGCGCCGAGGTGGTGCAGACGACGTACCGCGCCCTGTACCTCGACACGCTCGGACTCGATCCGATGACTGCAGCCGACACCGAACTGCAGGCGGCGCTCGGCGATGTGCAGATCGACCCCGAGGGCCTGACCCGCGACGACTGGCTGGACCTGCTGATGACGCATCGCATCCAGCCGGCGAATCCGGCCGACCGGATCCTCGTCGTCCATGATTACCCGGCCTCGCAATGCATGCTCGCGCGTGTCGCCGAGCGTGACGGCGTGCAGGTGGCTGAGCGTTTCGAGCTGTACCTCGGCGCACTGGAACTCGCGAACGGCTATCACGAGCTTGCGGACGGCGCGGAACAACGCGCACGCTTCGAGCGGGATCATGCGGTGCGTGGGTCGCGCGGCGATGCATTGCCGGTGATCGATGAAGCCCTGCTGGGTGCGCTGGATTCCGGATTTCCGGATTGCGCGGGTGTAGCGTTGGGGGTCGATCGACTGATGATGGCGATGCTGGGGACGGGGCGGATCGCCGATGTGGTCGCATTTGATTTTGTGCGGGCCTAGGCGCACGCGAGACGGCGTTTAGCTTTGCGAATTCATTGTCGTCGTGGTCATAGTTCTCGACACACGTACGTCTGGTGAATCGGGCATCCCATCTCGATGCTGATCTAGCTTGGGATTGGGATTGGGTTTGGGTTTGGGCTTAGGTTTGGTTGTTGCTGTGGTTTTGGCTTTGGTCTTTGATTCTTACCTTGGCTTTTGATTTGAATCGAGCCGTAAAGCGAGCCGAGCATCGCAGGGCGTCGGGGTCGAAGAGCAGCCCATGTCTGAGCGCAGCGAGTTTGGGCTGCGTGCCCCGTCGTCCGAGAAGCGCAGGGGACCGCCGCGGCTTCATCGCGGCGGATCGCGTCCGGCGAAGACGGTTTTGCTTACTTTTGCCAAGACAAAAGTAAGCCGCGCGACAGCGCGGAAGCCCTGTTCTTGATCTTCGCCCCTAGGCAAGCTCGTCTACGACATCGAATCCAGCGATCCAACCAAGGCAGAGCCAACGGCTCGAAGCGAACAGTAAGTGCACGGCTTTCGCCCGCTGCGCGTGCGAGTCCCTTTTGGATGGACCCAAAAGGAACCAAAAGGTCCCTTCGCCGGACGCGAGCCGATGCGATGAAGCCGCATCGGTGCCCTGCGCTCCTCGCCTGACGCGGCACGCAGCCCAAACTCGCTGCGCTCAGACATGGGCTGCTCTACGGCCACGTCAGGCTCCGGTTCTCGGCTCGCTCTACGGCTCGATTCAGATCAAGAGCTGGAAGCCAAAGCCAATGCCAAAGCCAATGCCAAAGCCAATGCCAAAGCCAATGCCAAAGCCAATGCCAAAGCCAATGCCAAAGCGGAAGCGGAAGCGGACGCCAACATCAAAATAGATTCCCGCTTTCGCGGGAATGACGGGTAACGAAAACTGGTCGCACTCTGTGCTGAAGGGGGGGGCGAGGAAGCGGTCGTCAAGGCGACAGCTCTGCACCCACTCCCCACCAACAGCAATCCAACATCCCCGATTTACAATGCCCCCATGAACACATCCCCCCTCGATTTCGACCGCTACGACCACATCCGCCCGATCCTCTGGACCGGTGACACGCTCGATCTGCTGGACCAGCGCAAGCTCCCGTTCGTGGTCGAGCATGTGTCGTGCACCACCAGCGACGAGGTCGCCCAGGCGATCCATGACCTCACCGTGCGCGGCGCGCCGGCGATCGGGATTGCGGCGGCGTGGGGTGCGGTGCTGGGCGCGCGCGATATCGAGGCCGAAGACGGGACCGCGGCACTGGCGAAGCTCGAGCCGGCGTTGCAGCGGCTCAATGCGTCGCGGCCGACCGCAGTGAATCTCGCCTGGGCGCTGGCGCGGATGCGACGTGTGCTGGCGACCTCGGGCGCCGACTGGCGCGAGGTGCTGGCGCGTGAGGCGCAGGCGATCGCGGAAGAAGACCTCGCGGCGAACCGGCACATGGGCGCGCTCGGCGCCGAATTGATCGCGCCAGGCAGTGGCGTACTGACCCACTGCAATACCGGCTCGCTGGCGACGGCGGGCTTCGGCACCGCGCTGGGCGTGATCCGCGCCGGCATGGCGCAGGGGCGCATCGGCAAGGTGTTCGCCGGCGAGACGCGGCCCTGGCTGCAGGGCGCACGCCTGACGGTGTGGGAGCTGCAGCAGGACGGCATCGACGCGACGCTGATCGCCGACTCGGCAGCCGCGCATCTGATGAAGACCGGCGCGGTGCAGTGGATCGTCGTCGGCGCCGATCGCATCTGCGCGAACGGCGATACCGCCAACAAGATCGGCACCTACCAGTTGGCGATCGCCGCGCGCCATCACGGCGTGAAGTTCATGGTCGTCGCGCCGTCGTCGACCGTCGACATGGACACCGCATCGGGCGACCTGATCGAGATCGAGCAGCGCGATCCGGGCGAACTGTTCGGCATCGGTGGCACGCGCACCGTGGCCGAAGGCATCCAGGCCTGGAACCCGGTCTTCGACGTAACGCCGGGTGAGCTGATCGATGCGATCGTGACCGAGCAGGGCGTCGTCGAACGACCGTCCACGGCGTCGATGCAGGCGTTGTTCAAGGCCTGATGGCGGTGCTCGGCGTTGTGCGCGCGCGCACGGCATTCGCTGCACGCGCGGCATCCGCCGGAAATCCAGGGCCGAAAACTGCATAAGTGGTTGTTTTTGCGTCGGAAAGGCGGCCTGCGAGGGCCGCTTTTGTGCTAGGATTTCCTGTCGTTTTGATCGCGTTGCCGGCGGCCGGTACGCGCCGCGTTGGTGCCTTGCGCCCAGCGCCGGAAATCCGGACCGCGTAGACAGGATGCAAACCCTCTAGATGGTCGATTCCGCGCAAGAAATCATCCCCGTCAACCTCGAAGACGAGATGCGCCGCAGCTACCTCGATTACGCCATGAGCGTGATCGTGGGACGCGCGCTCCCCGATGTCCGCGATGGTCTCAAGCCGGTGCACCGGCGCGTGCTGTTCGCGATGCACGAGCTCGGCGCGCACAGCAACAAGGCGTACTTCAAGTCGGCGCGTATCGTCGGTGACGTCATCGGTAAGTACCACCCGCACGGCGACCAGTCGGTCTACGACACGCTGGTGCGCATGGCCCAGCCGTTTTCGTTGCGCTATCTGCTGGTGGACGGCCAGGGCAACTTCGGTTCGGTCGACGGTGACTCCGCAGCGGCGATGCGTTACACCGAGTCGCGCATGGCGCGCCTCAGCCACGAGCTGATGGCCGACATCGACAAGGAAACGGTCGATTTCCAGCCCAATTACGACGAGAAGGAAAGCGAACCGACGGTCATGCCGACCCGGTTCCCGAACCTGCTGGTCAACGGTTCGGCCGGTATCGCGGTCGGCATGGCGACCAATATTCCGCCGCACAATCTCGGTGAAGTGATCGATGCGCTGATCGCGCTGATCGACAATCCGCAGATCGATATCGACGGTCTGATGGAGTTCATTCCAGGTCCCGATTTCCCGACTGCGGGCATCATCAATGGCGTCGGTGGTATCCACATCGCCTACCGCACCGGCCGCGGTCGCGTGCGCATGCGTGCCCGCGCCGAGATCGAGGTGGCCGACAACGGCCGCGAGGCGATCGCCGTCACCGAGATTCCCTACCAGGTCAACAAGGCCCGGCTGATCGAGAAGATCGCCGAGCTGGTCAAGGAGAAGAAGCTCGAAGGCATCAGCGAACTGCGCGACGAGTCCGACAAGGACGGCATGCGCATCTACATCGAGATCAAGCGGGGCGACTCGGCCGATGTGGTGCTCAACAACCTCTATTCGCAGACGCAGATGGAGTCGGTGTTCGGCATCAACATGGTGGCGATCGTCGAAGGTCGCCCGCAGCTGCTGAACCTCAAGCAGATCCTCGAAGCCTTCATCCGTCACCGCCGCGAAGTGGTCACGCGCCGGACGATCTTCGAACTGCGCAAGGCGCGCAACCGCGCGCACATCCTCGAAGGCCTGACGGTCGCGCTCGCCAACATCGACGAGATGATCGAGCTGATCAAGACCTCGGAGAATCCGCAGGTCGCCAAGGAACGCATGCTCGCGCGGCGCTGGGAAGCCGGCCTGGTCGGCGCGCTGCTCGCCGCCAGCGGTGCGGAAGCCTCGCGTCCGGAAGATCTGCCCGAAGGCGTCGGTCTGGCCGACGGCCATTACCAGCTCACCGAGACCCAGGCCCAGCAGATCCTCGAGATGCGCCTGCACCGCCTGACCGGGCTGGAGCAGGACCGTCTGACCGACGAATACAAGCAGCTGCTGGAAGTCATCCGTGGCCTGATCGAGATCCTCGAGGATCCCGAAGTGCTGCTGGAGCTGATCCGGACCGAGCTGCGCAACGTCAAGGAAGAATTCGGCGATGCCCGCCGCAGCGAGATCCGCGCCAGCGAAGAGGATTTCGACATCCTCGACCTCATCGCCCCGGAAGACGTGGTGGTCACGCTGTCGCACGCCGGTTACGCCAAGCGCCAGCCGGTCAGCGCCTACCGCGCACAGAAGCGTGGTGGCCGCGGCCGCAATGCCGCAGCGACGAAGGACGAGGATTTCATCGAGCAGCTGTGGCTGGTCAACACGCATGACACGCTGCTGACCTTCACCAGCGCCGGCCGCGTGTTCTGGCTGCCGGTGCACCAGTTGCCCGACGCCGGCCCGAACGCGCGTGGCCGTCCGATCATCAACTGGATTCCGCTCGAATCCGACGAGAAGGTGCAGGCCGTCGTGCCGGTGCGCGAGTATCTCGAAGGCCAGTACGTGTTCTTCGCCACGCGTGCGGGTACGGTCAAGAAGACCCCGCTGACCGAGTTCGCCTATCGTCTGGCGCGCGGCAAGATCGCGATCCGGCTCGACGAGGGCGATGCGCTGATCGGCGTGGCGCTGACCGATGGCGACAAGGACGTGCTGCTGTTCGCGTCGAACGGCAAGACCGTGCGTTTCGGCGAAGACCGTGTCCGTTCGATGGGCCGCACCGCCGGTGGCGTGCGCGGCATCCGTCTGACGAAGGGCGAGCAGGTGGTCAGCCTGATCGTGTCCGAGAGCGCAGGCGGCATCGAGGACGAGGCCGAGGACACGCTCGAAGACATCAGCGTGGAGACGGCCGGAGACGTTGCGGTCGAGACCGGTGCGGGCGACGACATTCCGTACATCCTCACCGCGACCGAGAACGGCTACGGCAAGCGCACGCCGCTGTCGGAGTACCCGCGCAAGGGTCGCGGCACACAGGGCGTCATCGGCATCCAGACCACGGAGCGCAACGGTCCGCTGGTCGGCGCGGTGCTGCTGCGCAACCACGACGAGGTGCTGCTGATTTCCAACGGCGGCACGCTCGTGCGCACCCGCGCATCGGAAATCGCACGCGTCGGCCGCAACACGCAGGGCGTGACCCTGATGCGCGTGTCCAAGGACGAGCGTCTGCAGGGCATCGAGCGCGTGGATGGCTCGATCGTCGACAGCAGCGAAGACGACATCGATGCACTGCCGCCGGGCGAGACGCCGGCGACCGACGCACCGGGTGTATCGCCCGACGCGTGATGCAGGTCGGATGATCCGAAAGGGCCGGCATTGCCGGCCCTTTTTTGTGGGCGATCCCCGGTATCGCGTTGCGCTGGCGAAGTGATGGGGCGGGTAGCGAGCAGCGTCCACTGCACGTGCAGGACGCGCGGGTCAGTGCAGACGCTTCGCCGGCGCACCGGTGACGAACACATCCGACTCGCGCAGCGCATCCGTCCGCCGCCGGGTATCCCGGGGCGTCGAACCTGACGGATGGACGCGCCGGAACGCCATGCAGTCGCGCCGTCGGGCGCCACCGGAACGCTGCACCCGCAGCCTATACTCGCGGCCAATGCCCAGCGGAGCACAGCGGATGTCCTTCGGAACCGAACGCGCATCGCTGCGCATGCGTCATCTGCTGGCAGGCCTGACCATCCTGCTCCTCACGTTCGGGCTGACGGCCTGCAAGCGCGATACAGCGGGTCAGACGCCCGGCGTCAGCGGCGAGGCGATCCGGACCGATCGCGACACGATCGAAGGCTTCGGTCTGGTCCGCGCGTTTCCCGACCAGCGCGACGGGTCGCTCGCACTGGCGCTCGAGTTCTCCGAACCCCTGGTCGGCACCCAGGATTTCGATGCGCTGGTGACCTTCACCGACGGTGCGGCCCGCGAGGGCAGCTGGACGCTCGACGAGGCTGGCAAGGTCCTGCGTTTCCCGCACGTCGAGGCGAATCGCGACTACACCGTGCGGCTCTCAGGGAAGCTGGCTTCGGCAGGCGGTGACACGCTCGGCGCGGATGTCGAGCGCAAGGTATTCACCGGCGAACTCGATCCGGTGGTCGGCTTCGCCTCGCAGGGCAGCGTGCTGCCGGCGAAGGAATCGCGCGGTCTGCCGATCGTCTCGATCAACGTCGCCGAGGTCGATGTCGAGTTCCTGCGCGTCGACGACGAATCGCTGCCGGCGTTCCTGACCCAGTACCAGCGCGGTGGTCGGCGCGGCAGCTGGGAACTCGACAGCCGCTGGGGCGAGAACACGCCGCTGTCGAAGCTGGCCACGCCGGTCTACGTCAACCGCTTCGCGATCGACGGCGCGCGCAACGAGCGCGTGCTGACCTATCTGCCGCTGCAGGGCATCCGCGAGCTGCAGTCGCCGGGTCTGTACTTCGCGGTGATGAAGCGTGCGGGCGCGTTCGAGGACCAGTACGAGACCGCCTTCTTCACCGTCAGCGACATCGGCCTGCACGCGCGCGCCTACGGCGAGAAGCTGTTCGTGCACACCGCATCGTTGCAGTCGGGCACGCCGGTCGGCAGTACCGAGATCCGCGTACTGGATGCCAAAGGTCAGCCGGTCTACCGCGCGAGCACCGATGCCAAGGGCAACGCGATGCTCGACTACGTGCTGGACGCCGCCCACGTGCTGGTGGCCACGCGCGGCAGCGACATCTCGCTGCTGCCGTTCAACCAGCCGGCGCTGGACCTGTCGGAATTCGCGGTCAGCGGACGCGAGCAGGCCTGGTTCGACGTGTTCGCCTGGTCGGGCCGCGACCTGTATCGCCCCGGCGAAACCGTGCGCGTGTCCGCGCTGCTGCGCGACCAGGACGGGCGGCCGGTCGCGGCGAAGGACGGCCGTTCGCAGTCGCTGTTCGCACGCCTGCGCCAGCCCGACGGCAAGACCTTCTTCGAAACCCGGGTCGAGCCGGGCGAGAGCGGCTACTTCCGCTTCGAGCGCGAGATTCCGGTCGACGCGCCCACCGGCAGCTGGCGTGTCGAATTCCGCACCGATCCCGCCGCGCGCGAAGCGGTGCAGGGCATGACGTTGCGAATCGAGGAATTCCTGCCCGAGCGCATGAAACTCGATCTCGACGCGCAGGCGGTGCTGCGTCCCGGTGAGCCGCTGAAGCTCCAGGCGACCGGCGCCTATCTCTACGGCGCGCCGGCCGACGGCAACCGGTTCACCGCGCGCCTGGCGCTGGCCGTGGAGCGTTCGCCGGTCGAAGGGCTGCCCGGGTTCGTGTTCGGCGACGCGACTGCCGATCTGCCGCGTGAGGCGAGGGATGTCGTCGAAGGTACGTTCGATGCGCAGGGGCGTCTGTCTGCGGACATTCCGCTGCCCGAAGAAGCCAGGCCGACGACGCCGATCGCCGCGATCGTCTCCGGCAGTCTGTACGAGACCGGCGGCCGCAGCGTCAACCGCACGCTCAAGCGGGTGCTGTGGCCGGCCGATGCGCTGGTCGGCGTGCGTCCGCTGTTCGAAGCCGACGACGGCGCGGACCCCAACACCAATGCGCGCTTCGAACTGGTGCGTGTGGGCGCCGACGGCAAGCCGCGACCGCAGGCCGGGCTCAAGGTGTCGCTGATCCGCGAGCATCGCGACTACCACTGGCGCAACGACGACGCCGGCTGGCGCTACGAGTTCACGCGTCGCTTCGAGACCGTGGAAACGCGCACCCTCGATGCCGGCAGCGATGCCACGCGCTTCGATTTTCCGGTGGAGTGGGGCGAGTACCGCATCGATGTCGAGGACCCGGCGACGAAGCTGGTGTCGCGCTATCCGTTCCGGGCCGGCTGGAGCTGGGACGACGGCAATCGCGGGCTCGACGCGCGCCCGGACAAGATCAAGGTCGCGCTCGACAAGTCCGGCTACCGCGCCGGCGACACCATGCGCGTGACGGTGACGCCGCCGCATCCGGGCAAGGGTCTGCTGATGGTCGAGAGCGACCGCATGCTGTACCTGCACGAGATCGACGCCAGGCCCGGCAGCACCTTCGACATTCCGGTCACCGAAGACTGGGAACGCCACGATGTGTACGTGACCGCGCTGGTGTTCCGCGGTGGCAGCGCGGCCAGCACCGTCACGCCGGCGCGCGCTGTCGGTGTGGCGCACGTGCCGATCGAGCGTCGCGAGCGACGGGTCGCGGTGGGTCTGAAGGCGCCGGAACTGGTCCGTCCCGAGGGTCCGATGCATGTGACGGTCAGCGCGCCGCAGCTGGCCGGCCAGGACGCATGGGTCACGGTGTCGGCGGTCGATGTCGGCATCCTCAACATCACGCGCTTCCCGGTGCCCGATGCGTGGAAGCACTTCTTCGCGCAGCGCCGGTTCGGTGTCGATGCCTACGATCTCTACGGTCGCGTGATCGAGAGTTTCGAGGGCGGCACCGCGCGGTTGCGCTTCGGCGGCGACGCGCCGCTGGCCGCGCTGCCGCAGGCGCGGCGCCCGACCGCGCGTGTGCAGACGGTCGACCTGTTTGCGGGACCGGTGAAGCTCGACGCACGCGGCAACGTGCGTGTGCCGCTGCAGGTGCCGGACTTCAACGGCACGCTGCGCGTCTCCGCGCTGGTGTGGTCGGCGGACCGCTACGGCAGCCGCGATGTCGAGACGGTGGTACGCGCGCCGCTGGTCGCCGAGGCCAGCATGCCGCGGGTCATGGCGCCGGGTGACACCAGTACGGTCACGCTGGATCTCACCAACTTCAGCGGACGTGCGGGCAGCTTCGATGTGCGTGTCGATGGCGTCGGCCCGCTGGCGATCGGCGAGAACAGCCGCAAGGTCGAGCTCGGCGTCGAGGGCAAGACCACCCTGAGCTTCCCGCTGACCGCGCAGGAGGGCTATACGGTCGCGAAGGTGCGGGTGCGCGTGGACGGTGCCGGCGTCAAGGTCGACCGCAGCTACGACCTGCCCGTGCGCGCAGCTTGGCCGTCGGTGCTGCGCTCGACCACGCGGGTGCTCGACGGCGCCACCCCGGTGACGCTCGACACGGGTCTGATGGACGGTCTGATGACCGGCTCGGTCAACGCCCGCTTCACGGTCAGTGCCCTGCCGCCGATTCCGTTCGCCGCCGCGATCACCGGCGCGCTGTCGTATCCCTACGGCTGCGCCGAGCAGACCACGAGCCGCGGCTATGCGGCGTTGCAGCTCGACGACGCCACGGTGTCGATGCTCGGTATCCAGGGTGTCGATGCCGCGCGGCGCCGGCAGTACGTCGAGGCCGCCTTCGGACGGCTGGCGTCGATGCAGGTCGGCACCGGCCACTTCTCGATGTGGGGCAGCGACGGCTACGTCAATCCGATGCTGACGCCGTACATCGTCGAGTTCCTGCTGGATGCGCGCGATGCCGGCTTCGCGGTGCCCGACACGGTGCTGCAGAAATCGCTCGAACGTCTCGGCGAGGACCTGCTGTCGGGTGGCAACGCGTTCTACGGCCAGAACGAACGTGACCACCTGCGCTTCGCCTATCGCGCCTATGCCGGCTACGTGCTCGCGCGCGTGAACCGGGCGCCGCTGGGCACGCTGCGGGCGATGTTCGACAACGAACGCGCCAGCACGCGGACCGGCCTGCCGCTGGTGCATCTCGGGCTGGCGCTGTCGCTGCAGGGCGACAAGGCGCGCGGCGAGCGCGCGGTGCAGGCGGGCTTCGATTTCAGGGGCGACCGCCCCGGCTATCTCTGGGACTACGGCACGCCGCTGCGGGATGCCTCGCTGATGATCGCGCTGACCCACGAGCGCGGTGTCGCCAGGCCTGCGTTCGACGCCCGTGCGGTCGATATCGGGCGCGAGGTCGATGTGCGCCGCAACCGCGGCTGGATGTACCTGAGCACCCAGGAGCAGATCGCGCTTGCACGCCTCGGGCGTGCGCTGTCGTCCGACCAGCGCAAGCGCGTGTCGGGCGTGCTGCGCGAAGGCGAAGTCGACGAAGCCGTGGCGGCGGCGACGCTGGTCGGTCGCGCCTATGACGAAGCCGGCCTGCGCCGTGGCGTGCGTTTCACGCCGCAGGGCGATCCGCCGATGTACGCCAGCATCGATGTCGCCGGTGTGCCGCGTCAGGCGCCGGCCGAGGACGCCAGCGTGCTGAAGGTCGAGCGCAGGCTGTACGGCACCGACGGTCGCGCCTGGACGCCCGGCCCGCTGAAGGAAGGCGAGGCCCTGATCGTCGCGGTGTCGGTGGTGTCCGACCGCGACATGCCCGACGCGCTGCTGACCGATCTGCTGCCGGCGGGTCTGGAGGTCGAGAACTTCAACCTGGGCGATGCGAAGCAGTGGGCCGACGTCGTCGTTGACGGCATCCGGATCACCGAACGCGGCAGCGCGGCGACTGTGCAGCACGAGGAGTACCGCGACGACCGCTATGTCGCCGCGCTCAAGCTCGACCGCGGCCGCAATGCGCGCGTGTTCTACCTCGCGCGTGCGGTCAGCCCGGGCAGCTACACCGTGCCGCCGCCACTGGTCGAGGACATGTACCGGCCGCAGTTGCGCGGCGTCGGCACGTCGTTGCCCGCGCGGATCACGGTGGTGCAGCCCTGACCGGACCATCCGTTCGATTCCGGTCGATGGTGTCCGGAATCGGACGGATCAACCCTTGCAGGGCCCGGTTCGGATCCAGTCGGATCAATGACTTGGGATGTGCCAGCGGTTGGCACGGTCCCTGCGTTGATAGACGGCATGGACATCGCCAGAACCGAACATCTTCCCCTGTGGCGACGCCGCACGCCGCGATGGCTGGCGCTTGCCGGCGCGGGCCTGCTGCTGCTCGTGGGCCTTGCGCTCGGGGTCGACCGGGCTGCACCCGCGGTGCACGGTGCCGAGCTGTGGATCGACACCGCCGTGCAGGGCGACATGCATCGCGAGATCCGCGCGACCGGTGCATTGGTGCCGCGGCAGATCCGCTGGATCGCGGCCGGCGCGACGGCGACCGTGCAGGAAGTGGTGGTGCTGGCCGGCGCGCGTGTGCAGGCCGATACGGTGATCCTGCGGCTGGCCAATCCCGAGCTGCAGGCCGCGATGGACAAGGCCGAGGCCGCGCTGGCCGGTGCGCAAGCAGATGTCGCCGCGGCGCGCACCCAGCTCGCATCGCAGCTGCTGGACCAGCAGGCTCAGGAAGCGGCGGCCGCGTCGGCCTGGCGCATCGCCCAGGTCAAGCGTGAGGCCTTCGAGCGCGCGCATGCCGCCGGGGTGATGTCGGCGATCGACCTGCGCGAGGCACAGATCACCGAGGAGCAGGGGCAGGGCAAGGCACGCATTGAACGCAGCCGGGTCTCCGCATTCCGCGACAACATGGCCGCGCAACTGCAGGCGGCACGTGCGCGTCGCGACGAGGCTGCAAGTGCGGCGGCGATCGCACGGCAGCAGGTCGAAGGACTCGAGGTACGCGCCGGCATCGACGGCATCCTGCAGCAGGTCGAGGTCGAGCCGGGCCAACAGGTCGAGGCGGGCGGCAAGCTGGCGCGCGTGGCGCGCCCGGACGATCTGATCGCGCGCCTGCAGGTGCCCGAAGTGCTGGCCAAGGATCTCGTGCTCGATCTTCCGGTGTCGGTCGACACCCGCAACGGCCTGGCCGCCGGGCGGATCGCACGTATCGATCCCGCGGTGCGCGAGGGCGGTGTCACGGTCGATGTCGCCTTCGATGCGGCACTGCCCGCCGGCGTGCGTCCGGACCTGTCGGTCGACGGAAGGATCCTGCTGGGCACGGTCCGCGACACCCTGAGCATCGCGCGCCCGGCCTCGGCAGCCCCCGATATCCGCACCACGCTGTTCGTGATCACCGCCGCCGGCGGCGACGCGCACCGACGGCCGGTCGAGTTCGGGGCGGTGTCCAGTGACCGCATCGAGATCCGTACCGGCCTGCAGGCCGGCGACCGGGTGATCCTCTCGGACACCGGCCGCTGGATCGACCACGACACGCTCCGCATCCGCTGACAGGAACACCAGAGAATGAACATCGCATCCACGCGTCCCGATACCCCTCTGTTGCGGCTGCAGGGCCTGGGCAAGGTCTTCCACACCGACGAAGTCGAAACCCACGCGCTTTCGGATATCGCGCTGGACATCCGCCAGGGGGATTTCGTCGCGATCACCGGTCCATCGGGCTGCGGCAAGTCGACACTGCTGTCGATCCTGGGCCTGCTCGATCCGCCCAGCGGCGGCGACTACGTGCTCGACGGGCAGGATGTGTCGCGCCTCGACGCGCGCGGCCGCGCGCGGATCCGCAACGGCCGCATCGGCTTCATCTTCCAGGCCTTCAATCTGATCGCCGACCTGACGGTGGAAGAGAATGTCGCCCTGCCGCTGACGTATCGCGACGGGGTATCCGGCAGGGAGATGCGCCATCGCGTGCGCGAAGTGCTCGAGGTGGTCGGGATGGGGCACCGCACGCGCCACTATCCGGGGCAGCTCTCAGGCGGCCAGCAGCAGCGCGTCGCCGTGGCGCGTGCGCTGGTCGGTGATCCGGCGATCCTGCTGGCCGACGAACCCACCGGCAATCTCGACACGCGCAACGGCGAGGCGGTGATGCAACTGCTCGAGCAGCTGCACGAGAACGGCACGACCCTGTGCATGGTGACCCACGATGTGGCGTTCGCCCGTCGCGCGCAGCGCATCGTGCACATGCTCGACGGCCGCATCGTCGACGAGGACAGCTTCGAACGGCTGCGTTTCGAACAGGACATGCCGCTGCCGGGCATCGCGGAGCTCGCGCCATGAATACCGCGATCGCCTGGAGCGAGATGCGCCAGTCCTGGCGTGGACTGCTGCGTCGACCGGGGTATCTGCTGCTGGCGATGGCGACACTGGCGCTGGGTGTGGCGACCAGCACCGCGGTGGTCTCGCTGATCGACCAGGCCTTGCTCAAGCCGCTGCCGTATCCGCAGGCGGACCGGCTGGTGACGATCGGGCAATACAGTTCCGACAGCCGCAACGTCGCGGCACCCGCCTATCTCGCACCGGTGCGCGGCATGCGGTCGGTGGCATCAGTGGGGATGCTCCGGGGCTGGGTCATGGACGCGAACGTCGCGCGTGGCGACCAGGCCGAGGTCGTGCGGTCGATCAGGGCGGACCGCGGGTTCCTGGAGACGCTGGCGCTGCCTCTGGTGGCCGGACGGAACTTCAGTGTCGACGAGGACCGTCCGAACGGGCCGCAGGCGGTGATCCTGAGCCACGCGTACTGGCAGCGCGCCTATGGCGGACAGGTCGAAGCAGTGGGCACATCGCTGCTCGTCGAGGGACGTGCGGCGCAGATCGTCGGCGTGCTGCCCGCGGCATTCCAGTGGCCCGACACGTTCGACGTGATCCTGCCGCTGCAACCCGATCCCGTGTCTCCGGTGATGTCGACCAACGAGATGATCGTGGCGCGTCTGGCACCCGATGCCAGCGTGGCGTCGGCGTCGGCGGAGGCGGACGCCGTCATCGGCACGTTGCTGCGGGCCAGCGCGATGATGGACGACGCATGGCGCGCTGCACTGGTGCGTTATCCGCCCAATGCGCTGCCGCTGCAGCGCAGTGTGTTCTCGGCCGGTTCGGGCAATACGTTGTGGCTGTTCCTCGGCGCCGCAGCCTGCGTGCTGCTGATCGCCACGGTGAACCTCACGAGTCTGATGCTGCTGCGGGCGCTGGGCCGCAGCCACGACAGCGCGGTGCGCACTGCGCTGGGCGCGTCGCTGTCGCGGCTTGGCCTGCCTGCATTGGCAGAGGGGATTCTCATCGGCCTGCTGGGCACGGCGACCGGCCTCCTGCTGGCCTGGTCCGGTCTGCGGTTGTTCGGTGGGACGGTGCCGCCGGACTGGGTGCGGGGTGACCCGGTGTCGCTGACGGGCGGCAGCATCGTGTTCGCGGTGGTCTGCGGGGTGTCGGTCGCGGTGCTGGCGGTGCTGCTGGGCGTGTGGCGCACGCGCACGCTCGATCTGGCCAGTGAACTGGTCGGTGGCGGGCGTGGTGGATGGAGCCGGGGGGCCGGTCGACTGGGCCGCGGACTGGTGATCGCACAGGTCGCGCTGGCGGTCGTTCTGCTGACCGGCGCTGCATTGTTCACGCGCACCCTGCACGAACTGTCGAAGGTGCCGATGGGATTCGAGAGCCAGTCCGTCTCGCTGTTCAACCTCGCGCCGGTGAAATCGCAGGTCGGCGATGTGGATGCGATGGTGGTGCAGACCCGGCGCATCATCGAACGTCTGGAGCGCGTGCCGGGCATTGCGCGGGCATCCACGGCGAGCAACCCGCCAACGACCACACAGTTGAACTGGAGCTTCCTGTTGCCGGATGCGCGGGAGATCAGCGCGCAGTACCGCTTCATGACCCCGGACATGTTCGATGTCTATCGCATTCCGATGCTGGCGGGCCGCGGGTTTGCAGAGGGCGACACGGCCGGCGCGGAACCGGTCTGCGTGGTCAGTGCCGAGTTTGCGAAGCGATATCTGCAGGGCGATCCGCTGGGCCAGGTGGTATCGATCCCGGACGACGACGACAACAGCCGACGGACCGCCATGCGCGTCGTGGGCGTGGTCGGGGATGTGCGTCAGTTCGGACCGTCCGAACCTGCGCCTGCGATCGTCTACACGCCGCTGGCCCAGCTTCCAGAGGCCAGCTGGCAGCTCGTGCGCGGCTTCGGCGGGCTGACCTACGCCTACCGCACGCAGCACGGTGTTGCGGTTGACGAAAAGACCTTGCGCGAAGCTGTCGCGGAGATGGCACCCCAGCAGCCGATCTCCAATCTGCGCACGATGACCACGGTCGTGGCGTCCACCACCAGCCAGCAGAAGCTCAACCTGCTGCTGGTCGGTCTGTTCGCAGCACTGGCACTGCTGCTGGCCTGCGTCGGTCTGTACGCGGTGATGGCGACCTCGGTCGCCGCGCGTCGTCACGAATTCGGCGTGCGTGCAGCGCTGGGCGCATCGCCGGCGCGCTTGCTGCGGCAGGTCCTGCTCGAAAGCGTCAGGCAGATCGCCCTGGGGCTGGCGATCGGTCTGGCGGTCGCGCTCGCGGGTTCGCGCGTCCTGCAGGGTTTCCTGTTCGGCGTCGGGGCCGCCGATCCGCTCGCGATCGCACTGGTGCTGCTCGTGCTGGCGCTGACCGGCGCGCTGGCATCGCTGGTGCCGGCGTTGCGTGCGGCGCGGGTGCCGCCGATGCAGGCGCTGCGCACCTGAGCGGCGCGACACCTCCCACCCGTCCATCCCGATGAGGAATCCATCGTCCATGTCCACCGACGTCATCCGCCACCTGCGCCGCCAGAACCGCCTGCTGCGCCTGATAATCACCGCACTGTGCATCTGCGCCGCAGGCATCGTCCTGACCGGCGCCGCCTCAGACGCGCAGAAGGCGCGCTTCGCCGAACTCGATGTCGAACGCATCAACGTGCGCAACCCTGACGGATCGCGCGCGATGGTGATCGCCGGCCGCGGCCGTCTGCCGGGCCCGGTCATCGACGGCAGGGAAGAAACGCGCAGCGGCGACGACCGTCCCGGCATGGCGTTCTACAACGCCGAAGGCGACGAGGTCGGCGGCCTGATCTACGACGGCAGGCTGGCCGCGGATGGCACGCCGCGCGGTGGCGTGCATCTGTCGATGGACCGGTACGGCGGCGACCAGCAACTGGCGCTGCACCAGTACGAGGGCAACGGCCGGATGCAGACCGGGCTGACCGTGTTCGAAAGGGGCCTGGTCAAGGACTACGGGCCGGTGTGGGACGCTTATGAGCAGGCGGCGCCCGGACCGGAGAAGGACGCACTGCTGGCACGCTGGAAAGACGCGGGCGGCCAGCAAACCCAGCGCCTCTTCGTCGGCAGGACGGTCGGCGACTCTTCGGCGGTGGTGCTGGCCGATTCCGATGGCCGCCCGCGCATCATGATGCTGGTGACGCCGGAAGGAGAACCGATCCTGCAGTTCATGGACGAGACCGGCGAGGTCATCGAACAGCTTCCGTCCGCGCGGGTGTCGGCGGATTGAAATGCGTGCGTTCAATCCCGCATGTGTCGCGCGCGCGGAGTCGGCCGACGCGAGCGACTAGACTTCCGTCATGCCCGTGACCGACACCGCACACCGCATCCTGGTCGTCGACGACCAGTCCGATGTCCGCGAGGCCCTGCGCCTCCTGCTCAAGACCGCCGGTTACGGCATGGTCGGCGCGGCCGCGCCGGACGAGGCTCTGGCCTGTCTGCGTGGCGATGCGTTCGCGGCGGTGCTGGTCGACATGAACTACAGCCGCGACACCACGTCGGGACAGGAAGGGCTGGATCTGATCGCTGCGATCGCCGCGCAGTGGCCCGGTCTGCCGGTGGTGGCGATGACGGCCTGGGCCAGTGTCGAGCTGGCCGTGGAGGCAATGCGCGTGGGCGCTGCGGATTTCATCGAGAAACCGTGGAGCAATGCGCGTGTGCTGTCGGTGCTCGAGAGCCGCATCGCGCTCGACCGCAGCCAGCGCAACGTGCAGCGGCTCAGTGCCGCCAATGCCTTGCTGGCACGTGAGGGCAGCGAAGGCTTCATCGTCGAATCGCCGGTGATGCGCCAGCTGGTAGACGATCTGGCGCGCGTGGCCGACAGCGATGCCTCGGTGCTGTTGCTGGGCGAGAACGGCACCGGCAAGAGCATGATCGGCCAGCTGATCCACCAGTGGTCACCGCGTCGTGCCGAAGCGCTGGTGAAGGTCAATCTCGGTGGGCTGACCCCGACCCTGTTCGAGGCCGAGCTGTTCGGCAACGTCAAGGGCGCCTACACCGATGCGCGGCAGGAGCGGGTGGGGCGTTTCGAACTGGCCGACGGCGGCACGCTGTTCCTCGATGAGATCGGCAACCTGCCACTGGAGCAGCAGCCCAAGCTGCTGCGCGCGATCGAGGACGGCGAATTCGAGCGTCTCGGGTCCTCGCGCACCGTGCGTGTGGACGTGCGCATCGTCGCGGCGACCAATGCCGATCTGCCGGCGGACGTCGCGGCAGGACGTTTCCGCCAGGATCTGCTGTACCGCATCAATACCTTCCAGTTCCGCGTGCCGCCACTGCGTGAGCGGCGCGAGGACATCGTGCCGCTCGCGCGCCACTATCTGGCCGCAGCGTGCCGGCGTTACGGGCGCGCACAGCCGCGCCTGGCGACCTCGGCCGAGCGTGCGCTGTCGGCGTATCCATGGCCCGGCAACGTCCGCGAGCTGTCGCACGCGATGGAGCGCGCCGCGTTGCTGGCCGACGGTACGCAGCTCGACGCCGGGGACCTGCGCCTGCAGCCCGCGTCCACAACGCGGGATGCACTCGCCGGCATGACACTGGAACAGGCGGAACTGTGGCTGCTGCGCCGGGCGCTGCGCGACCACCCCGGCAAACTGCAGCGCAGCGCCGACCAGTTGGGCATCACCCGCCAGAGTCTGTACCGGCGTCTGGAGAAGCACGGCCTCGGCGACGGAGCCGCGCCGGTTTGAAAGGCGCGGCGCTGCCGACGTGGCGCGTGCTGCTGGTGGCGGTGCCGGCGCTGGTCGCGCTGTGTATCGTGCTGGCCGTCGGCGTGCCGGAAGGCGCGGCGCGCGTGTGGATGCCGGTGCTCGTGATCGGGCTGACCGGTGTCGTGGCCGGATGGCAGGCAAGGAGTGCACGCCGCGCCCTGGCGACGCTCGGCAGCCTGGTCGATGCCTTGCGCGAGGGGGATTACAGCCTGCGCGCGGCGGCGATCGGCAGACCGGCCGACGTGCAACTGGCGGAGGCCTTCAACCGACTGGCCCTGCATCTGCAGGACGAGCGCCGCGAGGTGCACGAGAGCCTGCAACTGCTGGGCAAGACGCTGGCGATGCTCGACGGCGCGGTCTTCGTCTTCGAGCAGGACACCCGCCTGCGCATGGTCAATCCCGCAGGCGAGCGCCTGCTGGGACAGCCGGCGACCGCGCTGATGGGGCGGGATGTCGACGCACTCGGTCTGGCGCATCTGCTCACGCTGCCCGATGGCGCGCTGCATGTGCAGCGCTTCGGCGGACAGGCCGGGCGCTGGCAGGTCAGTCACGCCGCATTGCGCAGCCGCAGCCAGGCCGGACGTCTGCTGGTGCTGCAGCCGATGGAACGCGCACTCCGCGAAGAGGAGGCGCAGGCCTTCCGCCGGCTGCTGCGCGTGCTCAGTCACGAGATCAACAATTCGCTGACACCCATCGCGTCGATGGCCGACACCGTGCAGCGCCTGCTGCCCTCTGCCGACGCGCCGATGGACGCCGAAAACCGCCAGGACGCGTTCGCCGCCCTGTCCCTGATCGGCCAGCGCAGCGATGCCCTGCAACGCTTTCTCGGCGGCTATGCGCGCCTCGCGCGCCTGCCGCCACCTGTCCTCGGCCCGGTCGTGCTCGACCACGCGCTGCAACGCGTCCGCCATCTGCTCGGCGACGAGCGGATACGCGTCCAGCCTGCGCCGGGACTGCAGGTCGTGGCGGATGCCGACCAGCTCGAACAGGTGTTGATCAACCTGCAGCGCAATGCGTTGGAGGCCGACACCGGCGGCGGCATCGTCGAGGTGACCTGCAGCGCGGAAGATGCCTGCGTGCGGATCGACATCGCGGACCGGGGACCCGGGCTGCCGCCGAGCGACAACCTGTTCGTGCCGTTCTTCACCACCAAGCCGGGTGGTTCCGGCATCGGCCTGGTGCTGTCGCGCCAGATCGTGGAATCGCAGTCGGGCAGCCTGCAGTTGCTGCCGCGTGCGGACATGCCGGGCAGCGTCGCCTCCCTGCGCCTGCCGCGGCGCGATGTGCAGGCGTCCAAGCACGGAATGGAGACATCGCCTGTCCACTGAGCGCGCCACGCGTCTGCGTCGCGGTGCACTCGCGCTCCTGCGCTGGGGCACGGTCGTCGTGCTGCTGACGTTGCTGGTGCTCGATTTCGTGTTCCCGCCGCAACTGCCGGCACGTGCGGACACCAGCGTGGTCGTGGTCGCGCGCGACGGTACACCGTTGCGCGCGTTTGCCGATGCGGAGGGCGTGTGGCGACAGCCGGCGACACCGGAGACCGTCTCGCCGCTCTACCTGCAGGCGCTGCTCGGCTACGAGGATCGCTGGTTCCGCCGGCATCCGGGGATCAATCCGCTGGCGATGGGGCGTGCAGCCTGGCAATGGGGACGTGGCGGTCGCATCGTGTCGGGCGGCTCGACACTGACGATGCAGGTCGCGCGCATCCTCGACCCGCAACCGCGCGGGCGCAGCCTCGGCGGCAAGGTGCTGCAGATGCTGCGCGCGGTGCAGCTCGAAGTGCACCTGTCCAAGGACGAGATCCTGACGCTGTACCTCGACCGCGCGCCGTTCGGCGGGACGATCGAAGGCGTCGAGGCGGCGAGCTGGGCCTACCTCGGCAAGCCGGCATCCGATCTGTCGCATGCAGAAGCGGCCTTGCTCGCGGTACTGCCGCAGGCGCCGAGCCGGCTGCGGCCCGATCGCGCGCCCGAGGCGGCACGTGCGGCGCGCGACAAGGTGCTCGAACGCATGGCGGCACGCGGGCTGTGGTCGCGCGCCGACGTCGACGATGCCAGGGTCGAAGCAGTCGTGGCCCGCAGCCTGCGGTCGCCGCTGCATGCCGCGCTGCTGGCGCAACGCCTGCGCGAAGCCACGCCGCAGGCGTCGCGCATCGCCTCCACCATCGATGTCGATCTGCAGCGCATGCTCGAGCAGCGCGTCGCCGGTTATTTCTCGCAGTTGCCCGAGCGCACCTCGGCCGCGTTGCTGGTCGTCGACAACGACACTCTGGAAGCGCGCGCCTACGTCGGCTCCGTCGCGTTCGGCGATCGCGCGCGGCTGGGACATGTCGACATGGTGCGCGCGTGGCGCTCGCCCGGCTCCACACTCAAGCCCTTCCTCTACGGCATGGCGCTCGACGACGGCCTGATCCACTCGGGCAGTCTGCTGGTCGACGCCCCGCAGTCGTTCGACGGCTACCGGCCGGGCAACTTCGATGCGGCATTCAACGGTCCCGTGGGCGCCGATGACGCGTTGCGGCTGTCGCTCAACGTCCCCGCGGTGGATCTGCTCGACCGGGTCGGCCCGGCGCGCTTTGCCGCGCGGCTCGACAATGCGGGCGTCACGCTGCGGTTTCCGCGCGGCGCGGTGCCCAACCTTTCACTGATCCTCGGCGGGACCGGCGCGACGCTCGAACAACTGGTCGGTGCGCATGCGGCCCTGCATCGCGAGGGAATCGCCGGGCGCGTGCGGCTCACGCCGGACGCACCGATGGTCGAACGCCGCCTGATGTCTCCGGGAGCGGCATGGATCGTGCGGGAGATCCTCGAATCGAACCCGCGTCCCGGCGAACGCGTCGACACCTTCGACACCGGCGGCCGGCCGCGCGTGGCCTGGAAGACCGGCACCAGCTACGGCTACCGTGACGCCTGGGCGATCGGTGGGACGCGTCGGCATACCGTCGGTGTGTGGGTCGGCCGGCCGGATGGCACGCCGCTGCCGGGCCAGTACGGCGCGGTCACGGCGCTGCCACTGCTGTTCGAGGTCGTCGACAGCCTGCCGGCTGACCGGGGCGATGCGATGCGTTCGCCGCCGCCGCGCAATGTCCGCGAAGTCGCGGTCTGCTGGCCGCTCGGGACTGCTGCCGACGATCAGGCGGCACCGCTGTGCCAGCGTCGCCGGGATGCGTGGACGCTCGACGGCAACGTGCCGCCGACATTCGCCGAGCGCGATGCGCGGCGCTGGGGCAGCGGCCTGGTGCGCTTCGACGTGGATGCGTCGAGCGGACGGCGATTGTCGGCCGCGTGCAGTGCGGCGCACGTGCGGCGGCCGCAGGAAGTCGCCCGCTGGCCGGCTCTGGCCGCGCCCTGGCTGCCGGCCGCAGCGCGGCGGGCGGCACGCCTGCCTGCACTGGCGCCCGACTGCGCGCCCGATGGCCGCGATGCGGCGGACACGCTGCATATCGAGGGCCTCGCAGACGGCACGTTGCTCGCACGGCCGCCCAACAGCACGCACGGCGTGCGTCTGCAGTTGCGCGCACTCGGCAGCGACGGGCGCGTGCAATGGCTGCTGGATGGACGCTGGATCGGCGAAACACGCGGCACGCAGTGGCTGCGGCACGAGTTCGACGTGCCGGGTGCGCACGCACTGACGGCGCTGGCGGACGACGGTGCGTGGCAGAGCGTGGCGTTCCGGGTCGCCGAGTGAGGCACGCCGGTGTCCGGCGGCCCCCTTGTCCATCATCCGGGTCGTGGGCGAATCACCGGGAAGGTCGTGCGCCGCACCGATGCCTGACGTCGGACGTTCCGGGCAAAGCGCACACCCGAAGCTCGATCAGTCGAGATGTGCCAGCACGTGTTCCGCCGACGACACCTTGAACTCGCCCGGCGCTTCGACGAAGAGCTGCTTGACCACACCGTCGTCGGCATACAGCGCGAAACGCTTCGCGCGCAGGCCCATGCCGTAGGCACTCGCATCCATCGCCAGGCCCATTGCCTTGACGAAATCGCCGTTGCCGTCGGAAATCATCTGCAGTCCGTCGGGGACACCGACGCTCTCGCCCCAGGCCTGCATCACGAACGGGTCGTTGACGGCCACGCACACCACGTCGATGCCGCGTTTGCGGAACGCATCGAAGTGCGCCACGAAGCCGGGCAGGTGATGTTCCGAACAGGTCGGCGTGAACGCGCCAGGCACCGCGAACAGCACCACCTGCTTGCCGACGAACAGCGTCGGCGTGTCGATGACGCGTACGCCGTCGTGGATGTGCTTGAGCGCGATTTCGGGAATGGTGTCGCCGATCTGGATGGTCATGGCTGCGGTCTGGGGGACAGGGTAGGGGGAGTCTAGCCGCTCGGGCCGCGCGACCGTGGCGTCGTCCGCACGCGGGTCCGGGACGTATCGTGATCGCGGGCAGTACCGCACATGCGGGTCGCCACGACGACGCGACGGTCTGCTGCAGGTATCCTGCGGACCGCTGCCGCACGCGGCATTCCAATCGTCTAGGGCCACGCGCCCCCATCGGACAGATGCAGATGCAGTTCAAGGATTACTACGCGACGCTCGGCGTCGAGCCGAACGCGGGCGAAGCGGAGATCAAGACCGCATATCGCAGGCTCGCGCGGAAGTACCACCCCGACGTCAGCAAGGAGCCGGGCGCCGAAGACACCTTCAAGTCCGTCAACGAGGCCTACGAGGCGCTGCGCGACCCGGACAAGCGCAAGGCCTACGACCAGCTGCGTGCGCGCGGCTACCGGCCGGGCGACGATGTGCAGCCGCCACCGGGCGGGTTCGGTGGCGGTCCGGGCGGTGTCGACTTCGACGAGATATTCGCCGGTGGCGGTGCGGGCGGCGGATTCAGCGATTTCTTCGAGCAGATGTTCGGCCGTCGTGCTGGCGGCGGCTACGCCGGTCCGCAGCCCGGACGCGGTGGACCACAGCCGCGCAGCGACACGCGCGCACGTCTGGCGGTGAATCTGGAGACGATCCATCGCGGCGACAGCGTGCGCGTGCCGGTGATGGGCAAGACCTTCGAGGTGAAGATTCCGCGCGGCATCCGTCCGGGACAGATCGTGCGCCTGCCCAGGCAGGGACAGCAGGGTGGTGACCTGCTGCTGGAGATCGAATACGCCGCGCATCCGGATTTCGAGGTCGACGGACGCAACATCATCCACACGCTGGCGATCGCGCCGTGGGACGCGGCGCTGGGCGCGAGCTTGAGCGTGGCGACACTGGGTGGACGTGTCGAGCTGAAGATCCCGGCCGGTTCGGAAGCAGGACGCCGCTTGCGTCTGCGTGGTCGCGGACTGCCCGGTGCGGGCGGTGTGTCGGATGGCGACCAGATCGTCGAGCTGGAAATCCAGGCGCCCGTGGCGCGCGAGCCGCAGCAGGTGGCGGCATACGAAGCGCTGCGCGACGCGTTTGCCGCGGGCACGCCCGAGTAAGGGAGTCGGCGCCGCAGATGCGGCGCCGCGGCGTCCCTCAGAGGGTCGGCGGCGTGTCGTTGCCGATCGTGCCGAGAATCGCCTCGGACAGTTCGACTTCGCTGAAAGGCTTCGTCAGATAGGCCCGCGCGCCCTGGCGCATGCCCCAGACGCGATCGGTGTCCTGGTCCTTGGTGGTCACCAGGATCACCGGAATGTGCGCGGTCGTCGGCTCGCGGGTGATCGAGCGCGTCGCCTGGAAACCGTTGAGGTTGGGCATCACCACGTCCATCAGGATCAGGTCGGGCAGCTCCCGCTTGGCCGCTTCGACGCCGGCCTGGCCGTCTTCTGCGGTCAACGCCACGTGGCCGAGCTTTTCGACGATCCGCCGGATGCCCATGAGCTGGGACGGCGAGTCGTCCACGATCAGGATGCGTGCCATGGAGTCCCCCGGGAATGACATCCAGATTCTAGCGGCGCATTCAGGACTCGCAAATGCGCGTGACACCAAAGCGTGACGCGCGTTCGCGCGCGATCAGCACAGTGTGATCGCGCACCTGCAACGCGTACGCCGTTACTTCAGGACGCTACGACGCTTCTCGTCGATCCACTTGCTCGCCTGCGCCGGCTCGTAGGCCTGCATCCACGCCAGCATCTCGTCGATGTCGCTGCCGTACCAGAGATCGGCGCGCTGATCCGGATGCAGGAACCGCTCTTCGACCATGCGGTCGATCATGCCGATCAGCGGGGCGTAGAAGCCGTCGATGTCGAGGAAGGCGCAGGGCTTGTTGCCGATGCCGAGCTGGCGCCAGGTCAGCATCTCGAAGATCTCTTCCATCGTGCCGAAGCCGCCGGGCAGGGCGACGAAGCCGTCGGAGAGTTCGAACATGCGCATCTTGCGCGCGTGCATCGAATCGACGATCTCGAGTTCGGTGAGGCCGCGGTGCGCGACTTCCCAGTCGGCGAGCTGCTGCGGAATCACGCCGGTCACTTCGCCGCCAGCTTCGAGCACGGCGTTGGCGACGGTGCCCATCAGGCCGACGTTGCCGCCGCCGTAGACCAGGCGCAGGCCGTCCTGCGCGAGCCGGTCGCCCAGCGCCATCGCGCGTTCGGCGTAAACGGGTTTGTTGCCGGCATTGGAGCCGCAGTAGACGCAGATCGATTTCATCAGGGATGTCCTTGTAGTCGGAGGTGATCGCCCGGTGTCGTACAGACGGTTTGCCGGGCCGGAAAGCAGGAAGGCCCCGCCTGGGCGGAGCCTTCCTGGATCAAGGCGATGGAACTCAGTTCGCCTTGTGGATCGACCGCTTGTCGACCGCCATCGCAGCGTCGTGCACCACTTCCGACAGCGACGGATGCGCGTGGCAGATGCGGGCGAGATCGTCAGCCGAGCCGCTGAACTCCATCGTCAGCACGCCCTCGTGCACGAGCTCGGAGACGTTGGCGCCGACGAGGTGCATGCCGAGCACGCGATCGGTTTCGGCGTGTGCGAGCACCTTGACGAAGCCCGTGGCCTCGATCATCGCGACCGCGCGGCCGTTGGCGGCGAACGGGAAGCTGCCCGCCTTGTACGGGATGCCTTCGTCCTTGAGCTGCTGCTCGGTCTTGCCGACCCAGGCCAGCTCCGGCTCGGTGTAGATGACCCACGGAATCGTGTCGAAATTGACGTGGCCCGGCAGGCCGGCGATGAGTTCGGCGACCGCGATGCCTTCCTCGAAGCCCTTGTGCGCCAGCATCGGGCCGCGCACGCAGTCGCCGACCGCCCACACGCCATCGACGCCGGTGTGGCAGTGGTCGTCGACTTCGATCTGGCCACGATCGGTCAGCTTCACGCCGCTGTCGTCGGCCAGCAGGCCCTTGCTCGCGGCCTTGCGGCCCACGGCGACCAGCAGCTTGTCGACGGTGATCGTCTGCTCGCCGCTGCCGTCGGTGTAGCTGACGACGACTTCCTTCTTCTTGCCCTTGCCGGTGATCTCGGTCTTGGAGACCTTGGCGCCCAGCTTGATGTCGAGACCCTGCTTCTTGAATTCCTTCAGCGCGGTCTTGGCCACTTCGGCGTCGGCCAGTGCGAGGAAGTCGGGCAGGGCTTCGAGGATCGTGACCTCGGCGCCGAGGCGCTTCCACACGCTGCCGAGCTCCAGACCGATCACGCCGGCGCCGATGACGGCCAGGCGCTTCGGCACTTCGGTGAAGTCCAGACCGCCGACGTTGTCGACGATGGTCTCGCCGTCGAACTTGGCGAACGGCAGTTCGATCGAATCCGAGCCCGCGGCGATGATGACGTTGGCGCCTGTCAGCTCGACCTCGGTACCGTCGTGCTGCGCGACCTTGACCAGACGGTCGGCGTGCAGGGTGGCGAAGCCGTAGTACGGCGTGACCTTGTTCGCCTTGAACAGCATCGCAATGCCGCCGGTGAACTGCTTCACGATCTTGTCCTTGCGACCGATCATCGCTTCGACGTCGATCTTCGGATCCTTGAAGCTGATGCCGTGGTCGCCAAAGATATGGCCCATGTTCCAGAACTGGCGCGAGGAATCGAGCAGCGCCTTCGACGGAATGCAGCCCACGCGCAGGCAGGTGCCACCGAGGGCCGGCTTGCCGTCCTTGCCCAGCGCCGCGTCGATGCAGGCGACCGTCTTGCCGAGCTGCGCGGCGCGGATGGCGGCGTGATAACCGGCCGGGCCGGCACCGATGACGACGACGTCGAATTGTTCAGCCATGGGGGAATTCCTTCTTTCTATGCCTGCGGTGGAGGGCAGGGTGCCGATGCGGCGAATTTGGGGGTGCGGCGCAGGCGCCACAAGTGCGAACCCCCTCCGTGGAGGGGGTCGCGGCGCATCACATGCCGAGCAGCATGCGGTGCGGGTTTTCCAGCTGGTTCTTGATGTCGACCAGGAACAGCACCGCGTCCTTGCCGTCGATGATGCGGTGGTCGTAGGACAGCGCCAGATACATCATCGGCGCGGCGATCACCTGGCCGTTCTCGACGATGGCGCGCTCCTTGATCGAGTGCATGCCCAGGATCGCCGACTGCGGCGGGTTGACGATCGGCGTCGACATCAGCGAGCCGAAGGTGCCGCCGTTGGTGATCGTGAACGTGCCGCCCTGCAGATCGTCCAGGCCCAGCTTGCCGTCGCGCGCCTTCTTGGCGTAATCGGCGATGCCCTGCTCGATTTCGGCGAAGCCCTGGCGCTCGACGTTGCGCAGCACCGGCGTCACCAGACCACGATCGGTCGAGATGGCGACCGAGATGTCGGCGTAGCCGTGATAGATGATGTCGGTGCCGTCGACCGAGGCGTTGACCACCGGGTACTTGGCCAGCGCGTTGGCAGCGGCCTTGGCGAAGAAGCTCATGAAGCCGAGCTTGATGCCGTGGTCCTTCTGGAACTGTTCGCCCAGCTCCTTGCGCAGCGCCATCACCTTGCCGAGATTCACCTCGTTGAACGAGGTCAGCATCGCGATCGATTCCTTCGACTGCATCAGGCGCGCCGCGATCGTCTTGCGGATGCGGGTCATCGGCACGCGCTCTTCCGGACGTGCGCCGCCCGACACGCCCGGGGTCTTGCCCGAGGCGTAGTTCAGCAGGTCTTCCTTGGTCACCGCGCCGCGGCGGCCGGTGCCTTCGACCTGCGAGGCGTCGATGCCCTTGCTCTCGGCGGTGAAGCGTGCGCCCGGCGGCAGGCCATCGTTCTTGCCCGACGACGTCTGCGGCTTGGTCGAGGCCGGCGCCTTGTCGTCGGCTTTCTTGGCTTCCGACTTCGGCTGCACTTCCTCGGCACCGGCGGCCGGCGCTTCCTTGTCCTTGGCGCCCGATTCGGCGGCCGGCGCTTCGGCGGCGGCGCCTTCCTCGATGATCGCGATGACCTGCGCGCTGTTGACCGTCGCGCCTTCTTCGAACTTGATTTCCTTCAGCACGCCGTCAACGGTCGACGGCACTTCGAGGACGACTTTGTCGGTCTCCAGGTCGACGAGGTTCTCGTCGCGCTTGACCGCATCGCCGGCCTTCTTGTGCCAGGTGGCGATGGTCGCGTCGGAGACGGATTCGGGCAGGACCGGGACTTTGATTTCAGTGGCCATGTGGCTTCCTGGAAAAGCGTTGAATGTGGGGAATGGATGAGCGGGGTGCGCGCCGGATTACTCGGCGAGTACCTTGCCGGCGAGATCGTTCACCAGCGCATCGGCGATCAGCTGCTGCTGCTCGGCGACGTGGTCGTTGAAATGACCGACGGCGGGCGAGGGCGAGCGTGCGCGACCGGCGTAATGCACCGACTGCTTGGCACCCGAGCAGAACTCGAGATGGTGCTTGATCTGGTACCAGGCGCCCTGGTTCTGCGGCTCTTCCTGGCACCAGACCACTTCGGTGGCCTTCGGGAAGCGCTTGAGCTCGGCAGCCAGCAGTTCGCGCGGGAACGGATACAGCTGTTCCACACGCAGCAGTGCGACGTTGTCGAGGCCCTGCTTGCGCGACTCTTCCAGCAGGTCGTAATAGACCTTGCCCGAACATGCAACCACACGCGTGACCTTCTTCGGGTCGGCGTCGGCATCGGGGATCAGATGCTGGAACTCGCCGTTGGCCAGTTCCTCGAGCGAGGACACGGCCAGCTTGTGGCGCAGCAGCGACTTGGGCGTCATCACCACCAGCGGCTTGCGCGTGGTCATGCACAGCTGGCGACGGATCATGTGGAAGGCCTGCGCCGGCGTGGTCGGCACGCAGACCATCATGTTCTCCAGCGCGCACAGCTGCAGGAAGCGCTCGAGGCGCGCCGAGCTGTGCTCGGGGCCCTGGCCTTCGTAGCCGTGCGGCAGGAACAGCGCCAGACCGCAGAGGCGATCCCACTTGGCTTCACCCGACGACAGGAACTGGTCGATGACCACCTGGGCGCCGTTGGCGAAATCGCCGAACTGGCCTTCCCAGATGCACAGTGTGCCCGGCTCCGACGATGCATAACCGTACTCGAACGCCATGACCGCCTCTTCGCTGAGCAGCGAGTCGATGATCGTGGCGTCTTCCGGGTTCTGCACGAGCTCGCGCAGCGGCATGTAGTTGTTGCCGGAGGTCTGGTCGTGCAGCACCGCATGGCGGTGGAAGAACGTGCCGCGGCCGCTGTCCTGACCCACCAGGCGCAGGCGGTGGCCGGCGTCGAGCAGGGTGGCGTAGGCGAGGTTCTCGGCAAAGCCCCAGTCGCCGGCCTGTTCGCCGCGTGCCATCTTGCGGCGGTCGTCGTAGATCTTGGCGACGCGCGCCTGCAGCGTGACGGACTCGGGCAGCGTGGTGATCTGCGTCGCCAGCGCCTTCAGCTTGTCGACCGACACCGTGGTGTCGAGCGTGTCGGTCAGGCGGCCGGCGAGATAGGGATCCCAGTCGATCGTCAGCTCGTAGTCGCTCGGCTTGGCATCGGCCAGCTCGACCGTGACCTCCCCCGCGTCGAGCTTGTTGCGGTAGCCGTCGACGATCGCCTTGGCATCGGCTTCGGCCATCACGCCTTCGGCGACCAGCTTCGCGGTGTAGAGCTCGCGCGGGGTCTGGTGCTTGCGGATGACCTGGTACATCAGCGGCTGCGTCGCCGCCGGCTCGTCGGCTTCGTTGTGGCCGTGACGGCGGTAGCAGACGAGATCGATGACCACGTCCTTGCCGAACTGCTGACGGAAGTCGTAGGCGAGCTCGGCGCAGTACACGACTGCTTCCGGATCGTCGGCATTCACGTGCAGGATCGGCGCGCCGACCATCTTGGCGACGTCGGTGCAGTACAGCGTGGAACGCGCGTCCTGCAGATCGCTGGTGGTGAAGCCGACCTGGTTGTTGATGACCACGTGCACCGTGCCGCCGACCGCGAAACCGCGGGCCTGCGACATCTGGAACAGTTCCATGTTGACGCCCTGGCCGGCGAAGGCCGCGTCGCCGTGCAGCAGCACCGGCAGCACGAGCTTGCGCTCGGTGTCGCGGCGACGGTGCTGGCGCGAACGCACGCTGCCGGCGACCACCGGGTTGACGATTTCCAGGTGCGACGGATTGAACGCCAGCGCCAGATGGACCGGACCGCCGGGCGTGGCCAGATCGGCCGAGAAGCCCATGTGGTACTTCACGTCGCCGGTATGGGCGCGATCGGTGTCGTGGTGGTCGAACTTGCCTTCGAACTCGTCGAACAGCTTGCGCGGGTTCTTGCCGAGCGTATTGACCAGCACGTTGAGACGACCGCGATGGGCCATGCCGATCACGATGTCCTTGACGCCTTCCTTGCCGGCGCGCTGGATCACGCTGTCGAGCAGTGGAATCAGCGCGTCGCCGCCTTCGAGCGAGAAGCGCTTCTGGCCGACGTACTTGGTGTGCAGATAGCGCTCGAGACCTTCGGCCGCCGTCAGGCGTTCGAGGATGCGCTTCTTCTCCGTTTCGCTGCGCGCGAACCGGCCACCCGCGGCTTCGAGGCGCTGGTAGAGCCAGCTGCGCTGTTCGAAGTCGGGGATGTGCATGAACTCCGCGCCGATCTGGCTGGAGTAGGTGGTCTTGAGCAGCGCGAGCAGGTCGCGCAGCTTCATCCGCGGCTGGCCGGCCACGCCGCCGGTGCTGAACTCGTCATCGAGGTCGGCATCGGTCAGCTGGTGGAAGGGCAGGCCCAGATCCGGCGGATTGAGCGGCGGCGCCAGATCCAGCGGATCGAGCTTCGCGCCCAGATGGCCGCGCGAGCGGTACGCCGTGATCAGGCGACCGACGTGGCGCTCGCGCTCGTCGCCGGCGCCGCCAGGCGTCGCCTCGACGATGCCGCGGGCGGCCTTGCGGCCCGCTTCGGCCACGGCCGAGAGCACTGCGGAATGGGGAACATCGCCGGCTTCACGACCCTTGAAAGCGTCGAACCACCGCTTCCAGTCCGAACCGACACTGTCGGGATCGACGAGGTACTGCTCGTACAGGTCTTCGATAAAGGCGGCATTGGCGCCGAACTGGGAGGACTGCGCAAACTGCTTCAGGAGACTGTCCACGTCGGGGAATTCGGGCTCGTTTGGAGGGGGCAGGGCCTGACCCGGAGCGATCTCCGGAAAACAGGCGGGATCTGGCGCGAAACGACGCCGGAGAGTATACGCGGGTCGTTCGCCGCGATGCACCATCGAAGGGCCTTCAAGCACGTGCAACGATGCATCCGGAATGCGTTTGCGGCACGTCGAAACGACGCAAACGGCTCAGATGCCCAGCGCGCGGAACTCGCTGCACGCGCGTGAACGTTCCCACACCGGCGCGAACTGCTGCGCCAGCTGACGGGCACGACCGGGCAGATCGGTCGCCGCTTCGCCGTCGACGCGATGCCCCAGGGTGCGCACATGGAAGCCGCCGGCATCGTTGATCAGGAATGCACCGGCAAACTCGCGGTCGACCGGATCCTCGACCTCGCGGAACGCGAACACACTGCCCAGCCGCTGCGACAGTGCCAGCAACGCGGAACCCCGGCGCTGCACGGTGGCGGCGTCGTGCAGCAGCACCTGCACCTGGACGCCGCGGCCAGCGGTCGCGAGGCGGCGCAGGGCGGCGAGCACGTCGGGGTGGTCGTAGAGGCCGGGGTCGAGATCGCGCGTGCGCAGCCGCAGGGTGCGGCGCGTCGCGGACACCAGGGTGAGGGTGGCGTCGATCGCGGCTTCGGGATCGTCGACCGGGAACGTCGCACCGGCAATCCGGCGCATCGTGCGATGCGCGATGCCGGCCTCCTCGTAGCGCGCGCCTTCGGCGACGAAGCCGGCGCGTGCATACAGGGCCATCGCCTGCAGCTGCGCATGCAGATAGGTTTCGCGCAGGCCGGCCTCGCTCGCGGCGTCGAGCAGCGCACGCAGCATGGTTTCGCCGACGCCACGGCCGCGCCAGTCGCGGCGCACCGCAAGCCTGCCGATACGGCCGTCGGGCGCGATCCGCCCGGCACCGATCGGCGTGCCGTCGGCGGCGGTCGCCAGCACGTGCCGGCTCAGGACATCCAGCGCGTCGCGTTCGAGCGCTGCGGGCACGCCCTGTTCGTCGACGAATACCGCGGTGCGCACCGCGCGCGCCGCGTCCAGGCTCCCGGCATCGGACACGATGTCGACCTGGAACGGCGCCAGCACGCTCATTCGGAATCCAACTCCAGCAGTGTGTAGTGACCCTGGTCCAGCAGGTCGAGCACCGCTTCGCGTCCGGCCTCCGACAGGGCCGCGTAGGTGCGGCCGTCGATCTGGGCGCCGGCAGCCAGCGTGCGCGCGTCGCGCAGGGGCACCGGCCAGGCGGTGCCTGCGGCGAACAGGCGCGCGCCGCGCTTCGCCCGGCGCCAGGCCATCCGGGTGAAGGGATTGCGGTGCAGGACGGTCTGGCCCTGCGACAGCAGCCACTCCAGTTCGATGCGCGGCGGCGTGGTGTCACCCGCCACGACGTGCTGTGCGTTGCGGTAACCGGTGATGAAGCTGCCGAACCAGTCACCGAGACGATCGGGGTCGCGCATGCGCATCACGTTGAGCGCCTCGACCACGCGCACCATCGCGTCGGCATCGATCTCGTTGGGATCGGCAGGCGGCTGCAGGGTCTCGTCGTGGTATCGCATCGACTCGTCGGCTTCGGCGGCCAGCGTGTCGATGTAGTCGCCCATCAGTTCGCTGACCGATGGCGCGCGCATGCCGACCGAGAATGTCAGGCAAGCGTCTTCGGCCACGCCGTGGTGCGGCACCATCGGCGGCAGGTACAGCATGTCGCCGGGACCGAGCACCCATTCGTGGGTCGGCTCGAACGTACGCAGCAGCCGCAGCTCGACGTCGTCGCGGAAATCCTGGGGCGGCACGCCGCGACCCATCGCGTCGGACGCGTCGATCTGCCAGCGTCGATGGCCCTGGCCCTGCAGCAGGAACACGTCGTACTGGTCGACGTGCGCGCCGACCGAACCGCCGGTCGCGGCGAAGCTGACCATGATGTCGTCGATGCGCCAGCGCGGCAGGAACGCAAAATGCGGCAGCAGCGCGGCGACATCGGCATCCCACTTGTCGACGTCCTGCACCAGCAGCGTCCAGTCGCGGTCGCCGAGACCCGGGAACAGGTCTTCGTCGAACGGTCCGGTCTCGACCTGCCAGCCATCGGCTGCGCGGTCGTGGCGGATCAGCCGCGACAGCGCGGCGTCCTCGCAGGCCAGGCCGGCGAGATCCTCGGGCTGCAGCGGGCTTTCGAGGTCCGGAAACGCGTTGCGGATCAGCAGCGGGCGCTTCTGCCAGTAGTCGCGCAGGAACTGCCCGGCGGACATGCCCAGCGGGCCATCATCGGCGAAGCTGCGGGCGTCGATTTCGAAGGGGAGGGGGGCTCTGCTCATGGGCGGGAGCCTACGCGAAAACCGGCGCCGGCTCGACGATGCGATCGCACGGATTACGCGTCCGTGCGGTGTCCGGTGACTCCGGTTGTGATCGCATGACGTCGATCGGCGCGACGTCGGCCGCAAGGCGCGATCGCAGTGCGGCGATCCGGGGCGTCGGGTCTAACGCGGCGTCTCGATCGCGTCATAGCCGAGCGGACCGAACTGCAGCAGGCACCAGCCATGGCCGAACGGATCGGCGAGCTGCACGATCCGCCCGAATGCCTCGTCGCGCACCTCACCCTCGCGGACGAAACCCGCGCGCTCCGCGCGCGCCAGTGCGGCATCGAGATCCTCGACCACGACATCCAGATGCACCGGACACCAGTGCCGCGTGTAGTCGCGCGGTGCGTTGCCGGCGCCCGCGCTGCCTGCCGGCCTGTGCAGCAGATAGAGCCGCGCGGGCAGTCCGGTCAGCTCGACGACGGCATCGCCGAAGCGGCGTCCGACCTGCAGGCCGAAGGCCTCGACATACACCGCCTCGGCGCGGGCCAGATCCGGGACGTCGAGATTGACCAGCAGATCCATGTCGCGTCCCGGTGGCCGCGATCAGATATCGCGGGCGAGCTGCGCGGCCAGGCCGGTGTAGCCGCCCGGCAGCAGATCACGCAGGCGCGCCTTGTCCTCGGCCGGCAGGTCCAGTCCGTCGACGAAGCTGCGCATCGAGTCGGCGGTGATGCCCTGGCCGCGGGTCAGCGCCTTGAGCTGCTCGTAGGGATTGGGCAGGCCATGGCGGCGCATGACCGTCTGCACGGCTTCGGCCAGCACTTCCCAGGAGGCGTCGAGATCGGCGGCCAGGCGCTCCGGATTGACGCTCAGCTTGCCCAGGCCGCGCTGCAGCGCATCGAGTGCGATCAGGGTGTGGCCGAATGCAGTGCCCAGCGCGCGCAGCACGGTGGAGTCGGTCAGGTCGCGCTGCCAGCGGCTGATCGGCAGCTTGGCGGCAAAATGTTCGAACAGCGCATTGGCGATGCCGAAGTTGCCTTCGGCGTTCTCGAAATCGATCGGGTTGACCTTGTGCGGCATCGTCGAGCTGCCGACTTCGCCTTCCTTCAATGCCTGCTTGAAGTAGCCGAGCGAGATGTAGCCCCAGATGTCGCGGCACAGATCGACACCGATCGTGTTGATGCGCTTGTGCACGTCGCTGATCTCGGCGACGCAGTCGTGCGGCTCGATCTGGGTGGTGTAGGGATTGAACTCGATGCCCAGCGACTCGACGAAACGCTGCGCGAACGCCGGCCAGTCGACATCGGGGTACGAGACGACGTGGGCGTTGTAGTTGCCCACCGCACCGTTGATCTTGCCGGTCAGCGCGACGTCCCACAGCAGCTCGCTCTGGCGCTGCAGGCGGGCGACGACGTTGGCCAGTTCCTTGCCGACGGTCGACGGCGATGCCGTCTGGCCGTGGGTGCGCGACAGCAGCGGCAGCGCGGCGTGGTCATGGGCCATCGTGCGCAGCGTCTGGATCAGCGTGTCCAGCGTCGGCAGCAGCACATCCCGGCGCGCCTCGGCCAGCATCAGGGCGTAGGACAGATTGTTGATGTCCTCGCTGGTGCACGCGAAATGCACGAACTCCAGCGACGGCGCCAGCGTGGCGTCGTCCTTGAGCTGTTCCTTGATGAAGTACTCGACCGCCTTGACGTCATGGTTGGTGGTGCGCTCGATCGCCTTGACCCGCGCGGCATCACTGACCGAGAAGTTCTCGGCCAGCGACTTCAGACGGGCGCGCTGCGCATCGTCGAACGCGGGCAATTCCACGATGCCCGGCTCGTCGCCCAGTGCCAGCAGCCATTCGATCTCCACCCGCACGCGGGCACGGATCAGGCCGTATTCCGAGAAGATCGGACGCAGTGCATCGACCTTGGTGGCGTAGCGGCCGTCGAGCGGCGACAGGGCGAGCAGGGCGGCTTCGGTCTTCTGGGTGTCGGACATGGGAGGCATGGGCGCAGCGGGCGAAGCCGTCATTTTAGCCTGTACGGCCCTCGCGTATCCTGCAGGCACGACGCCAGCGACCCTGCCAGCCGACTCATTTCCTCCTGGAGCCGAATCGATGCGCAAGACCAAGGACGCGACCGCGTTCCGTACCGAACACGACAGCATGGGCGAACTGCAGGTGCCCGCCGACGCCCTGTGGGGCGCCCAGACACAGCGCGCGGTGCAGAACTTCCCCATCTCCGGCCGGCCGATGCCGCGCGGTTTCATCCGTGCGCTGGGCCTGGTCAAGGCCGCGGCCGCCGAAGTCAATGCAGGTCTGGGCCTGCTGCCGGAAAAATCCGGCAAGGCGATCCGTGCCGCCGCGCTCGAAGTCGCCGAGGGCAAGCACGATGCCCACTTCCCGGTCGACATTTATCAGACCGGTTCGGGCACGTCGTCGAACATGAATGCCAACGAGGTCATCGCGACGCTGGCCTCGACCGCGACGCGCAAGGTGCATCCCAACGACCACGTCAATCTGGGCCAGAGCTCGAACGACGTCGTGCCCACCGCGATCCGCGTATCGGCGCAGCTGGCCGTGGTCGAAGACCTGCTGCCGGCGCTCAAGCACCTGCGCCGCACGATCGACAAACGCGGCCGTTCGCTCGGCAAGGTGGTCAAGACCGGCCGCACACATCTGATGGATGCGATGCCGCTGACCTTCGCGCAGGAATTCGGCGCGTGGTCGTCGCAGTTGTCTTCGGCCGAGGCACGCCTGAGCGATACGCTCAAGCGCCTGCGCCGCCTGCCGATCGGCGGCACCGCGATCGGCACCGGCATCAACGCGCATCCGCAGTTCGGCAGGAAGGTCACGCGTGCGCTGTCGACGCTGACCCGTACCAGCTTCGATTCGGCCGAGGACAAGTTCGAAGGCATCGCGACCCAGGACGACGCGGTCGAACTGTCGGGCCAGCTCAATGCGCTTGCGGTCGCGCTGATCAAGATCGCCAACGATCTGCGCTGGATGAATTCCGGACCGCTCGGCGGCCTGGGTGAGATCGAACTGCCGGCGCTGCAGCCGGGCAGCTCGATCATGCCGGGCAAGGTCAATCCGGTGATTCCCGAGGCCACGGTCATGGTCGCCGCCCAGGTCATCGGTCACCACGCCGCGATCACCGTCGCTGGCCAGACCGGCAACTTCCAGCTCAATGTCGCGCTGCCGCTGATCGCGGCGAATCTGCTCGAATCGATCCAGCTGCTGTCGAACGTGAGCCGGCTGCTGGCCGACGACGCGATCGCCGGCCTCAAGGTGCGCCGCGAGAACGTCGACGCCGCGCTCGCGCGCAACCCGATCCTGGTCACGGCGCTCAACCCGATCATCGGTTACGAGAAGGCCGCGGCGATCGCCAAGCGTGCCTACAAGGAACAGCGTCCCGTGCTCGACATCGCCCGCGAGGACAGCGGGCTGTCGGAGGCCGAACTCACCACGCTGCTCGATCCTGCCGAGCTCACCCGGGGCGGAATCCATGCAGGTGGGGGCGGCGGGGGTTGAGCGGGCACTGACGCCCGGGCGCGGTGCGCGACGCAGGCCGTCGGGCGCCGCACTTCGTCGCTGACATCGGCCTGCCGGCCGCACGCAAGTCGCGCGCCCGGCAGGCCTCGACGTCCCGCAGGCGTCAGCCTTCCACGCGCAGGCGCAGCGTGCCGTCCGCCAGTCGCGCCTGTACGGGATCTCCCGGCGCCACGTCCGTGGTGCGGCGGACGATGCCGCCGTCCGGCTGCTGCAGGATGCTGTAGCCGCGGGCGATGGTCGCCAGCGGACTGACGGCCTCCAGTGATCGCGCAAGACCGCGCAGGTGCAGAGCGTCGCGCTGCAGGCGATGCGACAGGACTGCCTGCGGACGCGGTGCGAGTGCGGCCAGGCGTTCGCGCACTTGCGCCAGTCGCCGCTGTGGCGTGGTCGTCCGCAGGACCGCCCCGGCATGCCGCAGACGGGCGTGATCCTGCTGCAGGCGCTGCCGCAGGGCATTGGCCAGTGCACGCATCGCGTCGTCCTGACGCCGCCGCAACGCCTCCAGTCGCGCCTGCGGCCGCTGGGCCTGCAGGCGCAGCGACGCCCGGTCCAGCCGCTGGAAGCGCTGCTGCATCGAGCGCAGGTGTGCGTCGTCGACATGGCGCTGCAGGCGCAGCAGTCGCGTCGCGATGTCGGCACGATCGGGCACCAGCAGTTCGGCGGCGACCGACGGCGTCGGCGCGCGCAGATCCGCCGCGAAGTCGGTGAGGCTGAAGTCGGTTTCGTGGCCGATCGCCGAGACCACCGGCACCGGTGATGCCGCGACCGCGCGCGTGAGCGCCTCGTCGTTGAAGGCCCAGAGGTCTTCGAGCGAACCGCCGCCGCGCGCGAGCAGGATCACGTCGTAACGGCCGCTGGCACCCGCCCGTTCGAGCATGGTCGTGATCTTCTGCGGCGCTTCCACACCCTGCACCGGCACCGGCAGCACGTCCACCCGGACCAGCGGCCAGCGTCGGCCGAGCACGCTCAGCACGTCACGGACCGCCGCACCCGATGGCGACGTGATGACGGCGATGTGGCGGGGCCATGCGGGGAGTTCGCGCTTGCGCGCCGGGTCGAACAGGCCTTCGGCCTGCAGGCGTGCCTTGAGTGCATCGAACGCACGCCGCAGCGCACCTTCGCCCGCTTCTTCCAGCGAATCGAGGATCAGCTGGTAGTCGCCGCGCGCCTCGTAGAGCGTGACCCGACCACGCGCGCGCACCAGCAGGCCCTCGCGCGGCACGAAGCGCAGTCCCTGGCTCCGCGACCGGAACAGCGCGCAGCGCACCTGGGCGCGCGCATCCTTGAGCGTGAAGTACAGATGCCCGGACGCCGGCCGTGACAGATTGCCGAGTTCACCCTCGACGACGACGCTGGGAAACGTGTCCTCCAGCAGGCCGCGCGCCAGTGTATTGAGCTGGGTGGGGGTGAGGACTTCCGAGGGGCCGCTGTCGTGCATGCGCACAGGATACCCGGCGGCTGTCGAGCGCCGGTCGGTGCCGCCGACACGATGCGCTGCGACACCGGGTCGCATTGGCATTGCCGCGTGCATACGGCCAGCATGGCGGTCGATCGCGTCGCACGACGAGCGGATGTCCTGCGCTGCGATACTGCCCGCAAGCGGGCGCGATCCGGCGCCCACACTTCGACCCTGGAGCATCGCGATGTCTGCACGCCGCCCGTTTTCCCTCGCCATCGGCCCTGTCGCCGCCGGTCTGATCCTGGTCCTCGCCGGCTGTCAGCCGGCCACCCCGGACGCTGCGTCGCCGACCGCGGATGCAGCAGCCGAGCGCGCCGGCATCGTGGTCAGCGAGGCCTGGATCCGCGAGACGCCGCCGAACGCCGCAGTCGCGGGCGGCTATCTCACCTTGCGCAGCGGTGCCGCCGACCGGCTGGTCGCCGTCGAGACCCCTGCCGCCGCCAGTGTCGAAATCCACGAGATGTCGCACGAGGGCGGGATGATGCGCATGCGCGAACTCGCCGATGGCGTCGAGCTGCCCGCCGGCAGCGAAGTCACGCTGCGTCCGGGTGGCAACCATCTGATGTTCATCGATCCGGTCGAGCCGGTGCGGGCCGGCCAGTCGATCGAGGCCACGCTGCGCTTCGCCAACGCGCCCGAACAGACGGTGCAGTTCGAGGTGCGACCGCTGGCAGGGGATGCGCCGGCATCCGGTGGACATTCGGGCCACTGACGGCCCGACGACTGCCCGTCCGCAGGCAGAGTGTCCCGGCGCTAGCCGTCCGTCGGCGGCCGCCGTTCCGGTCCGGGCCGCTTGGCGAGCTTGCGCTGCAGCGAACGGCGGTGCATGCCCAGCAGGCGGGCGGTGGCGGAGATGTTGCCGCCGGTTTCGGCCAGCGCCTGCTGGATGTGTTCCCACTCCAGCCGGTGCAGCGGAATCATCGTCGGGTTGTCGAGCCGGTCGCTCTCGCTGCCGCGGTCGGGGACCGGCGCGCCGTGCACGGCTTCCATGTCGAGCAGCACGCGTTGCAGCGTATCGGCCGAGACCGGCTTGGGCAGGTAGTCGTCCGCGCCGCGCTTGATCGCATCGACGGCGGTCGCGATGCTGGCATAGCCGGTGACCAGCAGGATCCGCATGTCGGCGCGGATCGCCCGCAGTGGCTCGATCAGCGACAGGCCCGATGCATCGCCCAGCTTGAGATCGACCAGCGCGAAGTCCGGTGCGATGCGCGCAGCGACCTCGAGTGCGGTGTCGGGATCGGCGGCGACCTCGCACTCGATGCCACGCCGGGTCATCGCCCGGCGCAGGGCGTCCAGGTACAGGGTGTCGTCGTCGACCAGCAGGCCTTTCATCGTGTCGTCTCCGCAAGAGGGCGTTCGCCCGCATCCAGCGGCACGCGGAACCGCACGCGCGCGCCACTGCCGCCGTCGCCGGCTTCATCCATTTCGAGTTCGCCGCCGAGCTGCTCGATTGCCGCATGCGACAGCGCCAGGCCGACGCCCAGACCGTCGGGCTTGCCGCTGCGGAACAGCACCGGCAGGAACGGCGCCTGGGCGTCGAACCCGGTGCCGTAGTCGCGGATCGCCCCGTCCAGCAGGCCGTTGTCGACCTGCAGGCGCAGGTCCACGCGGTGGCTGCCGTTGCCTTCGCTGGCATCGGCGGCATTGTTGAGCAGGGCCAGCAGCAGGTGGCCGATGGCGCGGTCCACACGCTGGTGGACGGCGAGGTTTCCGCTGCGTTCGAGCACGATCGCCGGGCGGACGAGCTGCCAGTGTTCGAGCACGCGGCCGATCTCCACGCGCGTGCTCGCGGCCGGATCGGCCGGATCGGCCAGCGATCGCACGCGATCCCGGCAGGTGTCGACGAGGCGGCGCAGGGTGACCACGTCCGCTGCGCCATCCGCTCCCAGGGCGCCGGTGTCCAGGTCGTCGAGCAGCAACGTCATGGTGCCCAGCGGGGTGTTGAGTTCGTGGGCGACCGACGCGGCGTGGGTCGCCAGCGCGAGGATGCCTTCGTTGCGGACGAAGCGTTCGCGCAGCACGGCCAGCTCCCGCTCGCGCAGGTCGCGCGCCGCCGCCAGACGGATCAGGAAATACGAGACCAGCGCCATCGACAGGAAGAAGTTGACCGCCATGCCCGCCAGGTGCAGGTCGAAGTGGTCGTGCAGATGGGGCAACGGCTGGCCGAAACTGACCGCGAGGACGTAGCCGGTCACGCAGGCCAGCGCGGCCGCGAGCGCCCAGGCCTGCGGCAGCGCAGTGGCGGTCAGCGCGATCGGCAGCAGGAACAGCGAGGCGAACGGATTGGCGATGCCGCCGGTCCACGCGATCAGCCAGGCCAGCACCGCGGTGTCGACGAGTACGTGGGCGAAGGCCTCGCCGGGCGTCGCGTCGCGGGCGTTCAGCAGACGCACGTACACGCACAGGTTGAAGCCGGCCAGCATCAGCACCGACGACCACAGCGGCAGGGTCGGCAGGGCCATGTCCAGTCCGAGCGTCGCCCAGGCGATGGTCAGCGACTGCCCGCCCACGGCGAACCAGCGCAGGCTGTACAGGGTGCGGAGCAGGGCGGTGGCGGAGGTGTGCTGCATCGCCGGTCATCGTAGACCAGCCCGGTCGCGGTGATGCCGGTGCAGGGCCAGGCTGCGGCCATCGGTCGCACCTGTGGGCGGTTTCACCCCGCGTCACCGAAAAGCGGTGCGCGAGCCGCTAAAATGCGCCCATGTCTGCCCAGCCCGCTTCCGCACCCGACGCTTGTCTCTCCGAACCCGTGCGCCTGCCCGAATTCGGCGCCGCCGCGCGCCGCGGTACGCGTCAGGTCCATGTCGGCGGCGTCGCCGTCGGCGGCGATGCGCCGGTGGTCGTGCAGTCGATGACCAATACCGACACCGCCGATATCGCCTCGACCGCGAAGCAGATCGGCGAGTTGTGGCGCGCGGGCTCGGAGCTCGTGCGCATCACGGTCAACAATCCCGAATCCGCCGCCGCGGTGCCGCGGATCGTCGAGCGGCTGGCGATGCAGGGCATCGAAGTGCCGATCATCGGCGACTTCCACTACAACGGACACCAGTTGCTGACCGGCGAACCGGCCTGCGCGCAGGCGCTGGCGAAGTACCGGATCAACCCGGGCAACGTCGGCTTCGGCAAGAAGAAGGATCTGCAGTTCGGTCAGCTGATCGAATTCGCGATGCGCTACGACAAGCCGGTGCGTATCGGCGCGAACTGGGGCTCGCTCGACCAGTCCCTCGCCGCCGCGCTGATGGACGAGAACGCCAGGCGCGCCGTGCCCTGGGATGCAGGCCGCGTGTTGCGCGAGGCGCTGATCCGCTCGGCAGTCGATTCGGCAGAACGCGCCGTCGAATTCGGTCTCGGCCGCGATCGCATCGTGCTCAGCGCCAAGGTCAGCGGCGTGCAGGAACTGGTCGCCGTGTATCGCGATCTGGCCGCGCGCAGCGATTTCGCGCTGCATCTGGGTCTCACCGAAGCCGGCATCGGCAGCAAGGGCATGGTCGCGTCCAGCGCCGCGCTGGCGATCCTGATGCAGGAAGGCATCGGCGACACCATCCGCATCTCGCTGACCCCCGAGCCCGGCGCGTCGCGCACCAAGGAAGTCGTCGTCGCGCAGGAACTGCTGCAGACGATGGGCCTGCGCGCGTTCACGCCGATGGTCACCGCGTGTCCCGGCTGCGGCCGCACAACGTCCGAGTTCTTCCAGGAGCTGGCCGGCGTGGTCCAGGACCATGTGCGCGAGAAGATGCCCGAATGGAAGATCACCCATCCGGGCGCGGAGACCATGACGCTCGCGGTGATGGGCTGCGTGGTCAACGGCCCGGGCGAATCGCGCCACGCCAACATCGGCATCTCCTTGCCCGGCACCGGGGAAGCACCGTCGGCACCGGTCTTCATCGACGGCGAAAAGGCGATGACCCTGCGCGGCGAGAACATCGCCCACGAGTTCGTCGCGCTGGTCGACGACTACGTGCACCGCAACTACGGCCGCCGCGTCGATGCCGTCTGACGGCGGAGATGTCGTCGTCGAGGGCTCACGCGAAACCGGTGGCCTGCTGCGGCGCCACGGCTGGAAGTTCCTGCTGCTGTTCGCCGGCGTGCTGCTGCCGATGTGGGGCTTCATGGAACTCGCCGACGAGGTCCACGAGGCCGAGGTGATTCCGTTCGACGAGCCGATCCTGCTGTTCGCGCAGGACGTCGCGCGCGAGGGTTTCACCCGGGTGTTTCTGTTCTTCTCCGAGATCGGCTACGCCAAGGGCGTCGTGCCGGTCGATATCGCGCTGGTGCTGATCCTGCTGGCGATGAAGCGCTGGCGCGACGGGCTGTTCGTCGCGGTTGCGACCGGTGGCTCGGCGCTGTTGAACCTCGCGACCAAGCGCCTGTTCGCGCGTGACCGGCCCAGCCTGTGGGACTCGATCGCGCCCGAGGCGACCTACAGTTTTCCCAGCGGCCACGCGATGGGATCGATGACGCTGGCCGCGGTGCTGATCCTGCTGGCCTGGCCGACGCGCGCACGCTGGTGGGTGATCGCCGCGATGGCCGTGTTCGTGCCGATGGTCGGCCTGTCGCGTGTGTATCTGGGCGTGCATTACCCGTCGGACATTCTGGCCGGCTGGGCGGCGGCGTCGGCGTGGGTGGTGGGCGTGTATCTGGTGATGTACCACCGGCCGCGGTTCGGGCGGAATGCGCTGCAGGACCGTTCTTAGGACGCGCGGAACGAGGCGGAGCCTCTCGTCCCGGGAAGTGCCTGCTGCGCGCCGGCCACGACGCCTAGACGGGCAGGCGGATGTCCGACAGCTTCCAGGTCAGACCCTTGCGCGTGAGCACGAATTCGATCGGGCGGCCGCGATCGTCGCGCACCGTGGCGGTGAAGCGCGAGGTCGAGTTGTAGCGGTAATGCGCGTCCGCCAGTGGCGGCTCGCGTTCGGCGTCAGGGCGGATCTGAGTCGGCGATGCGCCGCCGGCGAGGCTCCACAAGCGCTGGCCACGCATCAGTGCGCTCAGGCCGACAGGCGTCACCATCATGTCGACACCGGTGCCGGCCGCGCTGCCCGCGAGCCGCAGACCGATCGCGCCCAGCAGGTTCGACTGCAGCTCTGGCCCGGCCTCGCGCACGATCGCGTCAGCCAGTTGCAGCCGCAGGCTTTCACGCAATGCGGGGAAGTCCACCTGCCTGGAAAGGGCGCGCGAGTCCTCGTTGCGGACGGCGTCCCGGATCGCGTTGATCGTCAGGACCGGTCCGGCCGCCGTGTAGGCCAGCAGCAGGACGGCAATGATCGCGGAGAGCCAGGCGAATTTCTTCATCGTCAGTCGGGAATGGAAGGCGTGCTCGATTCTCGGGCCTCCGCCTGCAGTCATGGCTGAACGGATGCCGGACCGGACGCGCATGCAAGAAGGCGCCGAGCACTGGCGTCATTCCAGCCGGGGCGCACGAAGCGTGCGGGGAAACTTCATGAGCCGGCGTCAGAAGATCTGCCCCATGCGCTGCTTGAGCACCTGCGCCTGGCGTCGGCTGACGGCCACCTGGCTGCCGTCGGGCAGGGTCGCAATCGAGCCGGTGCCGATATCGGCATCGATCGCGACGATGGCGTCGAGACGCAGGATGTCGCCGCGACCGACGCGGAAGAAGTAGTTCGGATCCAACCGCTGCTCGATCCGGTTCAGCGAGCTCTGCAGCCAGCTCTTGCCATGCGCGCAGTGGATACGGGCATGGTTGCCGATGCTCTCGAAGCGGTCGATCTCCCGCAGTCGCACGATGCGCGCCTGTTCGCCGAAGCGCAGCAGCAGACCATGGTCGTAGGGCAGCACGCTGCGTGCTGCCGGCTGCGAGCGCAGGCGCTCGAGCGTATCGGCCAGGCGTTCGGGCACCACGGGCTTGACCAGGTAATCGACGGCGTTGAGCCCGAAGGCATCGATCGCGAAGCTGTCGTAGGCCGTGCAGAACACGAAGCGTGCCTGTCCGGCGAGTTCGGCGGCCAGTGTCAGGCCGGTGGTTTCCGGCATCTGGATGTCGAGGAACACCACGTCGGGCGACAGTTCCGCCACCTGTTGCAGCGCGGTCGCTGCGTTGTCGGCTTCGCCGACGATCTCCACGTCCGGATGCGCACCGAGCAGGCGCCGCAGTTCGGTACGCGCCAGACGCTCGTCGTCGACCAGCAGCACGCGGATCATCGCGGCAGCTCCAGACGGACCAGGAAGCGCCCGTCGCCATCGTCGACATGCAGCCCGGCCCGCTCGTCGCCGGACAGGCTCACGCGTTCGCGCAGGTTGGACAGGCCGTGGCCGCCACTGTGGTCGGCGACACCGCGGCCGACGCTGTTCTCGACCTCCAGCGTCCAGCCCGGACCGCGCGTCCGGGCGCGGATCACCAGATTGCCGCCATCGCGGTTCGGCGCAATGCCGTGTTTGATCGCGTTCTCCACCAGCGTCAGCAGGGTCATGATCGGCAGCGTGCGGGGCATGAGCGCAGGGTCGAGGTCGACCTCCAGCCGCAGTCGCTCTTCCAGCCGGACCGCCTCGAGGTCGAGATAACGGCGGGCGATCTCCCAGTCCTCGCCCAGGGTGACCTCGGTGCGGATGCCGGCGCTGAGATGGAAGCGGAAGAGTTCCGACAGCTGGGTGACCAGTTCCGCGGCGCGCTCGCGATCCTCGAAGATCATGCCGCGGATGGTGTTGAACGCATTGAACAGGAAGTGCGGGCTGAGCTGATGCGTCAGCAGGCGCAGGCGCGCGTCACGGACCTGGCGCTGCAGTTGCCGCCGGCTCTCGAAGGCCTTCCAGGCCAGATACAGCACCGACCACAGCAGCAGGATGGTGAACTGGTTGAAGCCGCCGAGCAGGATCAGCTGGGTGGCGTCGACGTTGTAGTCGTAGGCGCTGTCGCCGGCGCGGAAGCTGATCTGCTCGAAGTTGATGCCGTCGTGCGGCGTGAGCAGCCGGCCGGACAGATAGCTGGCCAACAGGTTCGCGTAGCCGAACAGCACCAGCAGGCCCAGACCCGCAAGCACCGTGCGCAAGGCCGGGCGGCGGTGGACGAAGAACATGAGCAGCAGCGGGCGGATCAGCACATGCGTGAACACCAGCAGCAGCCCGGCATCGATCGGGAAGCGGGCGATCATGTGCGCCGGCTGGCGGGTCTGCGCGCCGTCCACGTGCGTCAGCCCGAACATCATCAGGGCCGAGATGCCGAAGAACACGCAGAAGAACGCCGCCTGCGCGAGCCAGTAGGCACCGCTGGCATGGGTCAGGTGCCAGTACCACTGCGCGGCGAAGGGATGTCCGGGGGCGGGTGGGCTCGTCATTCGTATCGCAATGCGTCAATGGGATGCAGCCGGGATGCCTTCACTGCCGGCGCAAGTCCGAACACGATGCCGATCAGCGACGTGAATCCCAGTGCCAGCATCATCGCCCAGACCGGCACCGCCGCGCCGCTCATGCCCGGAATGAACAGTGAGAGCAGCGCCGCCAGCCCCCAGCCGAGCAACAGGCCGACCAGACCGCCGAACAGCGACAGCACGATCGCTTCGATCAGGAACTGCACCAGGATGAAGCGCGGCGTGGCACCGAGTGCCTTGACGATGCCGATCTCCCGGGTGCGCTCGGTCACCGACACCAGCATGATGTTCATGATGCCGATGCCGCCGACGATCAGGCTGATGCCGACGACACCGCCGGCGACCAGTGTCACGCCGCGGATGATCGCGTCGAACTGTGCGCGGATGCGCTCGGCAGTGATGAATTCGAACGGGTCGGGCTCGCCTTCGGCTACGCGGTGACGGGCGCGCAGGATCTGCCCCATCTGCGCCTGGATCGCCGGCAGCTGTCCGGCACTCGCGGGCCGGAACATGATCTCGATGTTGCGCTCGACCCGTTCGCCGTTGAGCGAGCGCATCGTCGAAAACGGTGCGATCACGTAATTGTCCTGGTCCATGCCGAACAGGCTGCCGCGGCGTTCGGCGACGCCGATGACCCGGAACCATTCGCCCCCGATGCGCACGAACTGGCCGACCGGATCCCCTGTCATCTCCAGTTTGTCGACCACACTGGGGCCCAGTACCGCGACCCGGCGCCGGCGTTCGTCGTCGCTGGTGGTCAGGAATCGGCCGCGCTCGGGATACACCCGCACCACGTTCTGGTAGCTGCTGTCGGTCCCGATGATCTGCGACTGCGTGGTGTTGCGGCCGTACGCAACGCCGCTGCCGAAGCTGAAAGCCTGCATCTGTGCGGTCATGTCCAGCACACCCGTCACCCGGCCCTGCAGCGCGAGGAAATCGTTGTAGTGGATGCGGTTGCCGGTACCGAGCATCGTCTGCTCGGGCGAGGTCCAGGCGCGCAGGGTGACGGTGTCGCTGCCCAGATCGTCGAGCTGGGCGGTGATGTTGCGGCTCAGGCCCTGCATGATCGCGACCACCGCGATCACTGCCGCGACACCGATGATGATGCCCAGCGCAGTGAGCGCGCTGCGCAATGCATTGGCGCGGATCGCAGCGAATGCCGCGCGACTGCCCTCGAGCACCGCGTGCGCCAGTCCACTGGAGCGGTCGTCCGTCGCGGCATCGCGATGCGCGCTCACGACACGCGCCCCGCGCCCGGCTGCCGCCGGTCCTCGGCGATGCGGCCATCGACCAGACGGATGCTGCGGCGGCAATGGTCGGCAATTTCCGTTTCGTGGGTGACCAGGATGATGGTCTGCCCTTCGTCGTGGAGGGCGTCGAACAGACGCATGATGCTGGCCGTCGTACTGCTGTCGAGATTGCCGGTGGGCTCGTCACCGAGCAGGATGCGCGGCCGTGTCACCAGCGCGCGGGCAATCGCGACACGCTGCCGCTGGCCGCCCGACAACTGTCCGGGCAGGTTGTCGAGCTTGTCGGCCAGACCGACGCGCTGCAGGGCTTCGAGCGCACGCTGCCGCCGTTCGGCATTGCCCATGCGGCGGTACACGAGCGGCTGCACGACGTTGGCCAGCACGCTCGCGCGGGGCAGCAGGTTGAAGCTCTGGAAGATGAAGCCGATCGCCCGGTTGCGTGCGATGGCGAGCCGCTCCTCGTCCAGGCCCGCGACATCTTCGCCATGGAGCCGGTAGTGGCCGGCATCGGGGACATCGAGGCAGCCGAGCAGGTTCATCAGTGTCGACTTGCCCGAGCCCGAAGGACCGACGATGGCGACGTATTCGTTCTCGTCGATACGCAGGGACAGATCGTCCAGCGCGGTGAACCAGCCGTCGCCGATCCGGTACCGCTTGGTGATGGCATCCAGTTCGATCACCGGCGTGGCGCTCATGGCGCGCTGCCGGTGGACGACGCAGCTTCGGGACGGGACCCGGGCGCATCGTCAATGATCCCGACGCGCTGGCCCTCGCCCAGTTGCGCCAGGACCCGGCCGGGGCCGGTGACGACGCGCTGGCCTGCCGCGAGGCCGGATTCGACGGCCTGCTCGATGTCGTTCGACAAGCCTGGCGTCACCGGGGTCCGTCGCACTGTGCCGTCGTCGGCCAGCCGCCAGACGAACGCCCCGACCGCATCACGGCGCAAGGCGGCGACGGGCATCTTGAGCGTGTCCTCGCCCTGCGCGGTGACGATCTCGGCCCGGCAGCTCATGCCCGGCGACAGGTCGCTGCCGCCGCCATCCAGCAACACGCGTACACGGAACGCGAGGCCTTCGGTCGTGCCGATCTTGCGCGCGGACGAACCGATGTGGACCACACGTCCCGGAATCGCGGCCTCCGGTCGCGCAGCCGCGAACACGTCCACGGACTGGTCGAGGCGGATCCGGGCGATGTCGGCTTCGTCGACGCGCAGTTCGGCGAGTAGTGCGCTGGTGTCGGCCAGCGTCATCAGGTCCGAGCCGACGATGTTCGTCGTGCCGGCGATGACCGTCTCGCCGGGCTTGATGTCGACCGAGATGATGCGTCCGGCGATCGGCGCGCGGAACTCGCTGCGGCGCAGCTGGTCGGCGGCCTGGTCACGCAGCGCCTGCTGCTGCGCCAGCGCCTGCTGGGCCTCGCCGACCTGCAAGGCCGACATCTGCTGGCGGCTGCGCAGCTGGTCCACCATGTCGCGACTGACAAGCTGCCGCTCGAGCAGATCGCGCTGGCGCTGCAGCTGGCGGCGCAGATCGGTATCCGCTTCGCGCAGGCGACGGATCGACAATTGCGCCGATTCCACGCCCGCGTTCGCGCTGGCCAGATTCGCGGCGAAAGTCTCGCGGTCGAGGAACAGCAGCAGCTGCCCCTGTTCGACCTGGTCGCCTTCTTCCACCAGAACCTCGGCGACGCGGCCACTGACTTCCGGCCGGAGCTGGATCTGGGTCTCGAACACCAGATTGCCCGAGGCCAGCGTCGTGTCGGCCAGCGGCCCCTGGGTGACGCTGGCGACCGTGGCGTCGGGCGCGCGTCCACCGCGGCCGGAGGACAGCCACACCAGCAGGGCGATGCCGGCGATCAGGCCCAGGGCAATGAGCAGCTTCTTCTTCATGCAAGCAGCGCCCAGATGCCGAACACGAGGATCCAGGGCAGGGCGGCGAGGCCCGCTGCACGCACCCACGAGGCCTGTGTCCAGACCCGGAAGCCCACGGCCGCCAGTACGATCGACCACACCTGGAAGACACCCAGGTTCGAGGCCCAGTTGAACCAGCGGTGGTCCGGCGGCAGGTCGAGCACCAGACCGTTGAGCGAGGCATAGCCCATCAGCGCCAGCGGCTGGTCCGGCGTCGAGGCGAGCAGTGCGAGCGCGATCAGGCCGATCGCGTAGAGCATTTGCGGCAGTTGGGCCCAAGTCGTCAGGCGCAGCCACTGGCTCCAGCGATGGCGGACGTCGCCGCGGGTCGCCACCCGTTCGAGCAGCATGTAGACCGAACCGAGCAGCACGATCAGCAGGCCGCTCATGAGTACGCCGCCGATCGCGCTGATCACGGCGGTGTGCGAGGCCATCGCCAGGAGCTGCGGGCGCGCCTGTGCCAGTTCCTGATCGGACATCCGCGATCCCATCTGCAGGATCTGTTGCTCGACGATCCACTCGGGTGACATCGGCCCGATGAAGACGAACATCGCGAGCACGGTGGTCACCGCGATGAGCGCGAACGCAGACCAGCCCCAGAAGCGTCGGGCCGGCAGGGCCGCGAATACGGAGGCCGGTGCGACGAACAGATCGATCAGGCCACTGGCGAAGTTCGGGCTGGGACGGGACATGGCGCACCTCGAGGTTGTCGAGGGGCCAACATCGCAGTCCGGATCAGCCGTGGGCGGCGGAAAGTGACCGGCGGTCGAGCGACGTGTGGAACGGTCGGCACGCGGGGTCCGGATCGCTTTTCGAATGCGCTGCCGGCCTGCGCGGCCGGGGCGGGCCTAGAACTCCAGATCCAGCGAGGCGCACAGGTAGTCGACGAACGGCGCCAGCGTGACCAGATCGGCGGCAATCGTCTGCCGCAGCTTCGGGCCGGTCATCGCGTCGTCGTCGAGCGTGCGCCAGAACACCCAGTTGCGATGCTTGAGATCGTCGATGAATTCGAACTGCGGCTCGAAGCCGCGCGGCGGGCGGACCAGCATCTCGCTCGTCTCGAATTCGAACTTCTTGCGCAGCTCGGTCGCGTGCGCAGCGGCCTTCCAGCTTTCCGGGTTGTCGACGATGAACTGCCGGACTTTCCGCTGGGTGTCGGATTCGGGATGCCACAGGCCGGCGCCGACGAAGCTGCCGCCCGGCTGCAGGTGCACGTAGAACGACGGCGCGGCGGTTTCGCGGCGGCGCTCATGGAACAGCCGCGCGCCCTGCCAGGTCTTGTACGGCGACTTGTCGTTGGAGAAGCGTGCGTCGCGATGGATGCGGAACAGCGAGCCGCCGACGGTGCGCGTGTCGGCGCGGAAATGGGCACTGACCGCGGCGACATCCGGCTGCAGATCGCCGATCAGACGCAGGAACGGCTGGCGCACGTGCGCCTCGTAGTCCTTGCGGTGTTCCTCGAACCACGGCTTCTCGTTGTGACGCGCAAGCGCGCGCAGGAACTTGAAACTCTTGTCGCTGAAGTACGTGGTCATGCGGAATGGGTGGGCAGCGTGGGGGACGGATGCAGGCGCGTGTGCAGGCTCTGGCCCCAGTCGCTGAGGGCATCGAGCAGCGGCAGGCGCCGTGCGTCGGTGGGATCTTCGGCGCGCAAGGCGTCGATCTGCGTGAAGTAGCTGGCGAAATCCTGCTCGGCCTGCGTCGTACCGGGCGCCAGGCGCGCGCGGCGGTAGTCGTCCCAGCGCAGCTGTTCGTCGGGGTTGAGCGTGTCCGGCCAGTTGCGTGCGCGGTAGCGGAGCAGCAGCGCATCGAGGCGCGGATCCTCGAATCCGAAATCGCATGCGCCCAGCAGGGTCGGCGGCGTCGCGCGGACCTGGGCCATGCGGCGCTTGTCGCCGTCGCCGGCGAAACCGTCGTAGAGCGCGCCGTCGGGATCGGACGGTCCGAATTCGCGCTCGACCGCGAACACCTGGCGGATCTTCTCGGCCAGTGCTGGGCCGGCGGCGCGCAGCCGGGCGGCGCGTCGTTCGATGTCTGCCGGATCGATCGACAGCCGCTCGAAATCCGCCTCGCGCAGATGACTCCAGGCCACCAGCGCCGGGCAGCGGTTGCTGTGCACTTCCTTGAGCGGAATGCGCGCGACGCCTTCGGGCAGATCTTCGCGGCGCACGAAGACGCGCGCGGCGATCGCTTCGGCATCAAGGTCGAGCAGCCAGTCCGGATCGCCATCGAGGTCGAACACCACGACGCGGCTGTCGATGCGTGGATGCCGCGCGATCGGCAGCACCGGCGCCGCGCACAGGCGCGCGGCCGGGTAGCGCTGCGACACGTGCAGCACCGGCGTCATCGCGATGGTGTCGAGCATCGATGCCGCATGGCGCTTGTCGCGCAGCTTCGCCGCGTAGTCCCACAACCGCGGCTGCGCGTTGCGGAACAGGCGCGCGAGACCGATCAACGCGCGCACATCCGACAGCGCCTCGTGCGCGTCACCGGTGCGCACGTTGTTGGCCGTCGCCAGATGCTCGAGCTTGAACGAGGTCGCGCCGTCCTCGCGCCTCGGCCACACCAGCCCCTCGGGGCGCAGCGCATGCCACAGGCGCATCACGTCGAGCAGATCCCAGCGCGAATTGCCGCTGCGCCACTCGCGCTCGTAGGGATCGTGGAAATTGCGGTAGAGGCCGAAGCGCACGAACTCGTCGTCGAAGCGCAGCGAGTTGTAGCCCAGCGTGCAGGTCTTCGGCCGCGCCATTTCCTCATGGATCCGCGCGAACGCATCGGCCTCGGGCATGCCTGCGGCCAGCGCGTGCTGCGGGGTGATGCCGGTGATCAGCGTCGCGATGGGCGAGGGCAGCAGATCGTCGGCAGGCCGGACGAAGAAGTCGATCGGGTCGTCGATCTCGTTGAGTTCGGCATCGGTGCGAATCGCGGCGAACTGCGCGATGCGCGTGCGGCGCGGATCGGAACCGAAGGTTTCCAAATCGTAGAAGAGAAAGCTGTCGCTCACGCCGGCATATCCTCCAGCGGCGTCAGCAGCTCGCGCACTTCGGCGTCGATCGCGTCCCAGTCCAGCGTCGCCAGCGAGGCATGCCCCGCGGTCGCGCGTTCGAGGATGCCGCGTTGCAGGTCGGTGCGCGTCATCGCCAGCGAGTAGGGGATGCGCATGAAGGTGACCATCGCGTAGTGCGGCACGAAGCGGCCGGGATGGCGGTCCTGCAACGCGAGTTCCAGCTCGCGCTGGAGCAGATAGTCGGCATCGTCGACGCGGTTGCGCATCTCCAGATAGTTGTCGAGCGCCATACGCTGGATCGCAGCGGCGTCGGGTTTGCGCTCGACCTCGAAGGCGGCGAACGCGGTCGCGAGATCGTCGTGCGCATCCAGCTGCCGGGCCAGCGCGACGCAGTCCTCGAACGCGCAATTCATGCCCTGGCCGTGGAAGGGCACCATCGCGTGCGCCGCGTCGCCCAGCAGTACCGCGCGGCCATCGAGATGCCAGCGGTCGAGATACAGCGTGGCCAGCTGGCCGACCGGGTTGCCGCTCCAGTCACGGTCGAACTCGGGAATCAGTGCCAGCGCGGACGGAAAGTCGCGCTCGAAGAACGCGCGCGCCGCGGCGACGTCGTCCAGCTGATCGAACGCGGGCCCTCCATCCGGTCCGGCGTGGTGGGGCAGGAACAGGGTGACGGTGAAGGTCTTTTCGTCGTTGGGCAGCGCGATGCACATGTAATGCCCGCGCGGCCAGATGTGCAGCGCGTTGGGCTCGATGCGGAAGCCGCCGTCGGCGGTCGGCGGAATCTCGAGTTCCTTGTAGCCATGATCGAGGAAATCGCTGCGCTGGCCGAGATCGCGCACGCGATGCATCGCGCCGCGCAGTGCAGAGCCCGCACCGTCGGCGCCGATCAGCGCTTCGAACTGCACTTCGCGCGTGCTGTCGTCGCGCGGATCTCGGAACACCGCCCGCTTCGAATCGAAGTTCACCGCGTCCAGGCCGGCATCGAAATGCAGCCGCGCGCCGGCAGCCTCCGCCAGATCGAGCAGCACGATGTTGAGATCGCCGCGATGCACCGACCAGATGACTTCGTCGTCGTCGCGGCCGTAGCGCTGCAGCACCGGCTCGGTGTCGCCGACGTGGACCATGCGGCCGCGCATCATGATCGCGTGGTGCATCACCGCGTCATCCGCATCGGCGGCGCGTAGTGCATGCCGGCCGCGTTCGGCCAATGCCAGATTGATCGAACGGCCGCCGCCGTAGCCCTGCACGCGCGGATCCCCGCGCTTCTCGTACAGATCCACGTCCCAGCCGCGACGGCGCAGCAGGATGCCGAGCAGGGCGCCGGCCAGGCCCGCGCCGATGATCGTCAGATGGCGTGCGGGTGCCGTCACGCGTCGCGCCAGCGCGCCACGGTGCGCACGAAGCGCAGCACGTCGCCGTGGGTGTTGTAGAGCGGCGCGGGCGAGATGCGGATCACGTCGGGCTCGCGCCAGTCGCCGAGCACGCCGTTGTCGGACAGGTATTCGAACAACGCGCGGCCCTGCTCGCGACCGCCGCGCACACGCAGCGACAGCTGGGCGCCGCGACGCGCGAGATCACGCGGCGTGGCGATGTCGAGTACGTCGTCGAGCTGGCTGCGGATCAGCGTTTCCAGATAGCCGGTCAGCGTTTCCGACTTCGCCCGCAGTGCCGGCATGCCGGCCACGGTGAACAGGTCCAGCGATGCGCGCAGCGGCGCGAGGCCGAGGATCGGCGGATTGCTGAGCTGCCAGCCTTCGGCGCCCGGCGTGGGCTGGAAATCCGGCCCCATGCGGAAACGCGTCGCCGCGTCGTGGCCCCACCAGCCGGCAAAGCGCGGGCGGTCGGTCTGCGCGTGCCGCGCGTGCACGAAGGCGCCGGCCACCGCACCCGGACCGCTGTTGAGGTACTTGTAGTGGCACCACACGGCAAAGTCGGCATTGCTGTCGTGCAGCTGCAGCGGCAGGTTGCCGGCCGCATGCGCGAGATCGAAACCGACGACCGCGCCCGCGGCATGACCGAGTCGCACGATCTCCGCGAGATCGAAAGCCTCGCCGGTGCGGTACTGCACGCCCGGCCACAGCACCAGCGCGACGCGATGGCCGTGTTGTTCGATGGCGGCGGCGATCGCGTCCATGCCGAACAGGCCGTCCGCGCCGGGTTGCACTTCGATCAGATCGGTGGCCGGGTCGAAGCCGTGGAAGCGCACCTGCGATTCCAGCGCATAGCGATCGGACGGAAACGCGCCGGCCTCCATCAGGATCGCCGGACGCTCGGCGGTCGGGCGATAGAAACCGACCATCAGGAAATGCAGGTTCGCAGTCAGCGAGTTCATCGCGACCACTTCTTCCGGCTGGGCGCCGACGATCTCGGCCAGCTGTGCACCGACCAGGCCGTGATAGGTCATCCACTGCGAGTTGCCGCGGAAGTGGCCTTCGACCGCTTCCATCGCCCACTTGTCGAGCACGTCCTCGACCTGCGCGCGCACGCCGCGCGGCTGCAGCCCGAGCGAATTGCCGACGAAGTAGGCCTGCTCCACATCGCCGAAGCGCGGCAGATGGAATTGCGCGCGGAAGCGCTGCAGCGGATCGGCGGCGTCGGCGGAGGCGGCGTAGTCGTCGGAGAACAGCGTGTGCGGATCGGTCATGGAATGCATTCGGTCGAAGGTCGCGCTGATGCGCGACGCGTTAAAGAGGGGTGGGGCGTCGCGATCACGCGAAGCGGCCGGGTGACAGCCCCAGCCATTCGAGCGCGGTGCCGTGATACAGGCGCGCCCGCGAAGCGTCGTCGAGCGGAATCTCCTCGATGCCGGCGCCCGGCACCTGTTCGCCGAGCGGGAACGGATAGTCGGTGCCGAGCATCACCCGGTCCGCGCCACAGGTGTCGAGCAGGTACTGCAGCGCCCGCGGGTCGGCCACCCAGGAATCGAAATACAGCTGCTTGAGATAGCCGCGCGGATTGTGCGGATTGTCGGTCGCGACGAGGTCGGGGCGCATGTTGAAGCCGTGTTCGATGCGGCCGATCGTGTACGGAAAACTGCCGCCGCCATGCGCCATGCAGATCTTGAGTTTCGGCAGCCGTTGCAGCACGCCGCCGAACACCAGGCAACACGCCGCGCGCGACTGCTCGGCCGGCATGCCGACCAGCCACGGCAGCCAGTATTTGGGCATCGACTCGCTGCCCATCATGTCCCAGGGATGCACGAGCACCGCCGCGCCCAGATCGGCCGCCGCTTCGAAGAACGGGAACAGTTCCGGCGCGTCGAGATTCCAGTCACCGATGTGGCTGCCGATCTGCACGCCCTGCAGGCCGAGCTGGTCGACGCAGCGCTCGAGTTCCTGGATCGCCAGCCGCGGCGACTGCATCGGCACCGTGCCGATGCCGGCGTAATGGCGCGGATGCGCGGCGACGGTCGCGGCCATGTGGTCGTTGAGTGACTGGTGCAGTTCCAGGGCATGCGCCGGCTTCGCCCAGTAACTGAACATCACCGGCACCGTGCTGATGACCTGCACCTGCACGCCGAAGCGCGCGTAGTCGTCGATGCGTTCCTGCGCGTCCCAGGTCTTGGACCAGATCTCGCGGAAGAAACGCCCGTCCTTGTAGATGCGGTGGCGGCCGTCATCGGTGTGGTGGATGACCGGGAACCGCGCCTCGCCATATTTCGATGCCAGATCCGGCCACTCGCGTGGCAGGTAGTGGGCGTGGATATCGATCTTCAGCATGGCGGTCATCCTAGACGACCGGCCCGCGCCGATCACGCCGCAGGCGCACAGCCGGTTCAGGGGTGGCGGATGCGGCAGTCAGGTGATATCGGCCAGCGTGTCCGGATCGGGATCGTAGCGGGCGGGGCGCGGGTTGAGATGCCCGCAGGCTTCGCAGGTGCGATGTTCGATCGAGCCGTAGAAGCGGTCGAACACGGGCGGGAAATCCTGTTCGATGTCGTGCAGGTGGAAGTACTGTTCGAACAGCGTGTGGTTGCAGCGTTCGCAGAACCACAGCAGGCCGTCCTGCTCATGCGGCAGGCGCTTGCGCTCGATGACCAGGCCGATCGAATCCGGGCCGCGCTGCGGCGAGTGCGGCACCTTCGACGGCAGCAGGAAGGTCTCGCCGGCGCGGATGGGAATGTCGCGGACCCGGCCGTCTTCCTGGATGCGCAGCACCATCTCGCCTTCGAGTTGGTGGAACCACTCCGGGCCTTCTTCCCAGTGGTAATCGGTGCGTGCGTTCGGCCCGCCGACGACCATGACGATGAAATCGCCGTCGTAGATGCATTTGTTACCGACCGGCGGCTTGAGCAGATGGCGGTGCTCGTCGATCCACTTCTGGAAGTTCAGCGGTCCGGGGATCATCGGTTCACTCCTTCGGCTCGGCGACGCACTTGAGTTCGATCGCGATGGGTGTCGGCAAGGCGTCGATGCCCAGCGTCGTGCGGCAGGGCGCGGTGGCGGGATCGGGGAAATACTCGGCCCAGACCGCGTTGTAGCTGGCGAAATCGCCGGCCATGTCGGTGAGGTAGACGGTCACGTCGACAAGGTCCTCCCAGCGCGCACCGCTGGCGTCGAGCACCGTGCGCACATTGGCGAGCACCGCATGCGTCTGCGCAGCGATGTCGTGGCCGATCACGTGGCCTCCGTCATCGAGCACGTTGCCCGGCACCGAATCGGTCGCAGGATCGCGCGGTCCGATGCCCGACAGGAACAGCAGTCCGCCCGCGCGACGCGCATGCGGGTAGCGACCGACCGGCCGCGGCGCTGCGCCGGCCTGGATGGCCTCAGCCATCGCGCCGGCCCTGGCTTGCAACGCGTGCGACGTCGGCTACCGCCGCCTCGTAGGCGGGCCCGATATCCGCGTGCGAGGTCACGTCCATGCCCAGCTCGCGCACGCGACCATCCCCCAACGCGTAGACCCAGCCGTGCACGGCGATCTTCTGGCCACGTGCCCAGGCGTCCCGGATCACCGTGGTCTGGCAGATGTTGAGCGCCTGTTCGATCGCATTGAGTTCGCACAGCCGTGCGTGTCGCATGCCCACGTCTTCGATGGAGTCCAGCAGTCGGCTGTGCTTGTGCGCGATGTCGGCGACATGACGCAGCCAGTTGTCCGCCAGGCCCACGCGTGCGCCGGTCAGGGCGGCATGCACGCCGCCGCAGCCGTAATGGCCGACCAGCAGGATGTGTTCGACCTTGAGCACGTCGACAGCGAACTGGATCACCGACAGCGCATTGAGATCGCCGTGCGAGAGCACGTTGGCGATGTTGCGGTGGACGAAGACCTCGCCCGGGTCGAGCCCGAGGATCTGGTTCGCCGGCACGCGCGAGTCGGAACAGCCGATCCACAGGTAGCGCGGGATCTGCTGGTTTTCCAGACGGTGGAAGTAATCCGGGTCCTCGCGCACGGCGCGCTCGGCCCAGTCACGGTTGTTCTGCAGAAGATTGTCGAGTTCGCCCATGTTGCGATTATCCCAGAGACAGGCCGACGTTCTTCGGCTCGGTGAAGAAACGCATCGCTTCCTTGCCGCCCTCGCGGCCGAGACCGGACGCGCCGGTACCGCCGAAGGGCGTGCGCAGGTCGCGCATCAGCCAGGTGTTGATCCAGACCATGCCCACATGCAGCGCCGCAGCGAGGCGGTGCGCGCGGGTCAGGTCGCGTGTCCAGATGACAGCCGAAAGGCCGTAGTCGCCGGCGTTCGCCAGCGCGAGTGCGTGCGCATCGTCGTCGAAGGGTTGCAGTGTGACCACCGGCCCGAAGATCTCCTCGCGGTTGGTCGCGCAGTCCGGCCCGAGACCGTCGATGACGGTCGGGGCGATGAACCAGCCCGGCCGCTCCAGCGCATGGCCGCCGCACAGCACGTGGCCGCCTTCATCGCGGGCGCGCGCGATCGCGGCGAGCACCTTCTCGTGGTGCGCCTGCGACACCAGCGGGCCCATGCGCGCGTCGGGGTCCATCGGATCGCCGACCTGCAACGCGAGCACCTCGGCCACGAAGCGCTCGCGGAAGGACTCATAGATGCCGCGTTCGACAAGGATCCGCGAGCCGCACAGGCAGATCTGCCCTGCGTTCTGGAAGGCCGAGCGCACCAGCGTGGAGAGTTGTGATTCCCAGTCGCTGTCGGCGAAGACCAACGTCGCGTTCTTGCCGCCGAGTTCCAGCGAGGCCTTCTTCAGCTGCGCACCGGTGCGCGCGCCGATGCGACGGCCGACCGCGGTGCTGCCGGTGAACGACACCGCGCGCACGCGTGGATCGTCGATCACCGCATCGCCGACCTCGGCGCCGATGCCGTGCACGACATTGAGCACGCCCGGCGGCAGCCCGATCTCGCCCGACAGCGAAGCGAACAGCGACGCGCTGGCCGGGGTGATTTCCGAAGGTTTGGCGACCACCGTATTGCCGGCTGCGAGGGCGGGCGCGATCTTCCAGGTGAACAGATACAGCGGCAGGTTCCACGGCGAGATCGCCGCGACCACGCCCAGTGGCGCGCGCAGCGTGTAATTCAGGCCGGCCTCGCCGTGATGCGACTCGCTGGCGAACTGCGTAGCCGCATGCGCGAAGAAGCGCAGGTTGGCGACCGCGCGCGGGATTTCGGCATCGCGGGCGAGGGCGAACGGCTTGCCGCCATCGCGGGCCTCGGCATGGGCGAAGTCGTCGATCCGGGAGTCAAGCGCCGCGGCGAGCTTTTCGAGCCACGCCGAGCGTGCGCTGTTCGGCAATGCGGCCCAGGCAGGCGCGGCGCGGGCGGCGGCGGAGATCGCGGCCTCGATATCGGCGGCGTCGCCGGCGGCGACTTCTGCGTAAATGCGACCCGTCGCCGGCTCGTGCACCGGCAGCCAGTGATCCCGGCCGGGTGCGAGCGCAGCGCCATCGATCCAGTGCGTCAGCCGTTGCATGTCGCCAGCTTACCCGAGGCGTCAAGCCGCTCAGGTCTGGCAGCCCTTGCACCAGTACAGGCGGCGCCCGGCCAGACGTTCCTCGACGATGCGGCCGTCGCCGCGCGAGCAGGGATCGCCCTTGCGCTCGAACACCTCGAAGCCGAACTGCGCGCGGGTTTTCGCGAGGTAGTCCTTGCCCGGCGGCAGCGCGTCGTCGTGCTTGGCGCGATACGCGCGCCGCGGGACGTCGAGCAGCGCATTCGCGAGGCGACGCCGCTCGCCGGTCGTGAGGTCCTGCAGCAGCCGGTGCGGCGACAGCTTGGCTTTGAAGAGCACTTCCGAGCGCAGGTAGTTGCCCATGCCGGCTGCGAATCCCTGGTCGAGCAACAGCATGGCCAGCGTGCGCCGGGCGAAGCGGGGCGTGCGCATGTGCGCGAGCAGGGCCTTGGCATCGACCGCGGGATCGAGAACATCGGGGCCGAGCTTCGACAGATAGGGCTGAGCGCCGAGTTCGTCGGTACGCCATAGCGAGATCGACGGCGCGGCGTACAGCGCCGCGACACCGCGCACGGTCGCCAGCACCAACCGCGGCGGCGCGCCGTCGGGGAGGGCATCGAGGTCTTCGACGAAACGCCAGAAGCCGAACAGGTGGCTGTGGGTGTACAGCGTCCAGCCGCCTTCGACGGCGGTCAGCAGCGCCTTGCCACGCGCCTCCACTGCGAGCACGCGCTGGCCTTCGAGCAGGCCGCGCCGGCTCTGCAGCGCGGGATCGATGAAGCGCACATGCGTCAGCGTCTCGTCGACGAGCAGGGTCGACAGGCGATCGGCGAGTGCGTGGGTTTCGGGGCCTTCGGGCATCGACGCATCGAAGCAATGGACGCGTCGCGGCGTCGTGACATTCGCGACGCGCGTGCGCCGATCAGATCGACGCCATCCGTCCGCCATCGACCGGCAGACTCACGCCGGTGACATAAGCCGCGGCCGGCGCACACAGGAACGCGATGACACCGGCGGTCTCCGATGCCTCCGCGAACCGTCCGGCGGGCACGCTGGCGCGCATCGACGCCAGCACCGCATCTTCGTCCTGGCCGGTGCGGCGGATACGATCGGCCACGACCTGGTCGATGCGGCCGGTGCGGGTGTAGCCCGGCAGCACGTTGTTGACGGTGATGCCGTCGGGCGCGAGTTCGCGCGACAGGGTCTTGGCCCAGCTGGCGACCGCGCCGCGCACAGTGTTCGACACGCCCAGGCCGGCGATGGGTTCGCGCACCGAGGTCGAGACCACATTGACGATGCGGCCCCATTTCGCAGCGCGCATCGCGGGCAGCACGGCCTGCACCAGCACCTGGCCGCCGATCAGGTGTCGACGGAACGCGGCCTCGAATGCATCAAGTGGCGCTTCGTGCGCGGTGCCGCCCGCCGGGCCGCCGGTGTTGTTGACCAGGATCTGCACTGGATACGCGGCGACGTGCGTGGCGATGGCGGCCTGCAACGCGGCGGAATCGTCCATGTCGACGGCGAGCGCGTGATGCGTCTGGCCCTGCGCGGTGGGCAGCGCATCGACGACGGCCTGCAGTGCATCCGCGCGGCGCGCGAGCACGGTCACATGTGCGCCGAGCTGGGCCAGTTCGTGCGCGGTGGCGCGGCCGATGCCTTCGGAGGCGCCGCAGACGAGGGCGTGGCGACCGGTGAGATCGAGGTCCATGCGAGGCTCCGGTGCGGAATCAGGATGCGATCGCGCGCATCATCACGGCGATCTCGCGGGCATTCGTGTCACCGGCAGACAGCGCATCGGCGACCGCGCTGCGATTGGCGGCCGGATGGTTCTGGCTGAGCTTGTGTTTGATCTCGACCGCATCGACGTGGAAGCGGAAGCCGACAATGCCGCGCAGTTGCCGGCGCTGGCGATCGTCGTCGGGCTCGAAGTGCCAACCACCGCCGACGCGGGCCTCGAAGACATCGCTGGTGCGCGCGACCAGATCGGCCAGTGCGGCCTCGTCGTCGAAGCGTTCGAGCCGGCCGCGCAGATGCGCGGTGGCGTAGTTCCACGTCGGCACGCGCGAGGCTTCGATCTTGTCCGGATACCAGCCCGGCGACACATAGGCGTGTGGACCGTGGACGATCATCAGCGCCACACCGTCGTGCGACGCCTGCGGATTCGGTCGCGCCCAGTGGCCTTCGATGTGCAGTGTGTCGCCGCCGCGCCGGTAGAGCACCGGCAACTGGCTGGCGAGCGGCGCGCCATCGGCGCCTGTCGTCACCAGCGTGACGAAAGCATCGCGCGCGAACAGCGCGTCCAGCGACTGCAGGTCATCGACGGCGAAAGCGCGGGGCGTGTACATCGTCTGCCGCGTGTCAGGTGTGCAGGTTCAGGCGCGCTTGCCGAGCGACTGCACCATGCGGTCGCGCAGCTGCGCATCGTCGTCGGCCTGCGGCGGTGCGATCTCGTCGAGCGCGAATCCGCGGTCGAGCGCGTCTTCGGGATCGAGGCCGTCCCATTCGACGAATTCGGCATCGAGCAGCATGCTGCGCGCGGTGTCCTCGCTGTCGTAGACGAGGGTGTTGCCATCGCTGTCGAGCACTTCGGCGACGCCGGCATCGAGCACGCGCAGGCGCGCCCAGATCACGGTGCGGGCGATGGACGCGAGCCACCACTGGTCGTGGGTCGTGTGCGCGTGGGTCATGAAACGGGACTCCGGGTCAGGGGGCGATCGACCACAGCCACAACACGGCCGAAGCGGTGATTGCGGCGAGGATCACCATCAATGAAATGCGGGCCGGCGTCGCCAGGCCCGTGAACTGCCGGTCGGGCACTTCGTAGTAGCCGCCGGTCAGCAGCCAGTGCAGCGCCCTGGGGTGCATGAAGGCGTTCTCGCCGAAGCGCTCGCGCACTGCGGGATGACGATCGCGGAGATGCACCAGCGACAGTGGCCAGAAGATCACGAAGGCGGTGAATCCGCCGATCGCGACGCCGAAGAAACACAGGGCGAGGAAGAGGGTCATGGGACGGCCCGGACTGGTAGCCCGGATTTCGCGATCCGCACGCACGCGCCACGTGAGCGGGGCGCTGCATCGAACGTCGATGCAGCGCGGTCAGCCACGACGGACGCAGAGCCCCGGATCACGATGTCTCAGTACTCCGCCTGGCCCGGCGCGCGCGGATACGGAATCGCATCGCGGATGTTCGACAGGCCGCAGATGTAGACGATCAGGCGCTCGAAGCCGAGACCGAAGCCGGCGTGCGGCACGGTGCCGTAACGACGGAAATCGCGGTACCAGCTGTAGTGCTCGCGATCGAGACCGAACTGGTCCATGCGCGCATCGAGCACGTCGAGACGTTCCTCGCGCTGCGCGCCGCCGATGATCTCGCCGATGCCCGGCGCCAGCACGTCCATCGCCGCGACGGTCTTGCCGTCGTCGTTGAGGCGCATGTAGAACGCCTTGATGTGCTCGGGATAGTTGGTCACCACGACCGGGCGACCGACGTGCTGCTCGGTCAGCCAGCGCTCGTGTTCGGTCTGCAGGTCCAGGCCCCATTCGACCGGGAACTCGAACTTGTGGCCGGACTTGCGCAGCAGCTCGACCGCGTCGGTGTACTCGATGCGTTCGAACGGCGCGTTGACGAAGGCTTCCAGGCGGGTGATCGCGTCCTTCTGCACGCGCTCGGCAATGAACGCCATGTCGTCGCCGCGCTCGTCGAGCACCGCGCGGAACAGGTGCTTGAGGAACTCTTCGGAAATGCGCGCGTTCTCGGCGAGATCGGCGAACGCGATCTCCGGCTCGATCATCCAGAACTCGGCCAGGTGGCGCGTGGTGTGGCTGTTCTCGGCGCGGAAGGTCGGGCCGAAGGTGTAGACCTTGCTCATCGCCAGGCAGTAGGCCTCGACGTTGAGCTGGCCGGACACGGTGAGGAACGCTTCCTTGCCGAAGAAGTCGCGGCTGAAGTCGACCTTGCCTTCGCGCATCGGCAGGTTCGCCAGATCCAGCGTCGAGATGCGGAACATCTGGCCCGCGCCTTCGGCGTCGGACGTGGTCACGATCGGCGTGTTGATCCAGTAGTAGCCGTTCTCGTGGAAATAGCGGTGCGCCGCCTGCGCCAGGCAGTGGCGGATACGCGTGACCGCGCCGAACAGGTTCGTACGCGGGCGCAGATGTGCGACCTCGCGCAGGAACTCCAGCGAATGCGCCTTGGGCTGGATCGGATAGGTTTCCGGATCCTCGACCCAGCCGACGACTTCCAGCGATTCCGCCTGGATCTCGAAGCTCTGGCCCTGGCCCTGCGACTTCACCAGCGTGCCGGTGGCGATGACCGAGCAACCGGCGGTCAGGCGCTTGATCTCGGATTCGTAATTGCCCAGCGCGTCCGGCGCGACGACCTGGATCGGCGCGAAGCACGACCCGTCGCTGACGTTGACGAAGCTCAGACCGGCCTTGGAATCTCGGCGGGTGCGGACCCAGCCACGGACGGTGACTTCGCCGCCTTCTGGAATGTGCCCGGCAAGGGCCTGTTGGACGCTGATCGTGGTCATGCCTTGAATCCTGGTAATCCGGTCCGATAACACGCGGCAGCACAGTCTACCGGACGCGGACTGCGCGCCGGCGCATCCCTGCGCCAGCGGGCGTTCGGTTACACGGGAGTACAATTACGTCATGGCCATCGCACTTGCCCCTGCAGCACTCGAACGCGCCCGTCGGTTTCTGGCGGCCAGTCCGGGCGCGCTCGGTCTGCGTTTCGGCGTGACCAGGACCGGCTGCTCGGGCTGGGGTTACGTCGTCGACATCGCCCGCGAGGAACAACCCGGCGATGCGATCAGCGAATACGAAGGCGTGCGCATCTACGTCGACGCGCAGAGCCAGCCGATCGTCGACGGCACCGAGATCGACTTCGCGCAGAAGGGTCTGAACCAGGAATTCGTGTTCCGCAATCCGAATGCGGCTGCCGCCTGCGGATGTGGCGAGAGCTTCACGACCGATTCGACGAAGTAGGCCGGAACGGCTGCCGGCGGCAGACCTATCTTTGCCGCCTTGCCTGTGGGATCCGTCTGCAAGCCCGCGTGAAACGATCCCGGGTCCACACCAAGTGCTGAAGAAGCGTGGTCGTCAGGTCGTCTTGCGCCGGAACTCGCTCCGCACGACGAAGCCTGCCGCCAGCAGGCCCAGCAGGGCCATGCCGAACCAGGTCAGCGCATAGCTGAGGTGGTTGTTGCGGAACTGCACCATCGTCAGACCCGGTACTGGCCAGTTGCCGGTGTCGATGCGGTCCTGCGCGTCGATGAAGAACGGGGCGACCGGACCGTCGATGGCGCGCGCGGCGGAGAACTCGGCCGGTGCGCGTGTGTACCAGCGGTCTTCGCCGGGCACGTTGGCCCGCAGGAACAGGCCGTGCTGTTCGGGTAGGCGGAGCAGGCCGGTCACGGTGACCGTGTCGCGTTCGTCGTGACGGGCGCGACTCTCGCGGGCGCGGTGCGCATTGTCGACGTAGCCGCGATTGATCCAGATCGTGCCGTCACCGGTGACCAGCGGCGTCATGATCCAGTAGCCGGGACCGCGCTCGGTGGTGGCGTACACCGCGACTTCCTGCGTGTGCAGCAGCCGCCCGGTGGCGGTGACGCGGCGGTATTCGTCGTCCGCCGGGTCAGGTGCCGAGCGGAACGAGGACGCCGGCAATTGCGCCGGCGTCGCATGCACGCGTGCGTCGACGCGTGCGATCAGGTCGCGCTTCCACTGCAGGCGTTCCACCTGCCACACACCGAGGGCGATGAAGCCCACGGTGGCGGCGATCAGGAAGGCCAGCAGCACCCAGCGGATGACCGGGCGTGCGGTGGCGCGAGGGGCCTCGCTCACGACAGGTCTTGCGTCAGGGCGCGACGCGCATCTGCTCGGGCGACATCGGCATCATGTTGGTGTCGAGGTGGTGCATGACCCACAGCGAACCGACCAGCGCGATGACGATGATGATGCCGGTGAACAGCAGCGACATCAGGATCCAGCCGCCTTCCGATTTCCGGTTCATGTGCAGGAAGTAGACCATGTGCACGACGATCTGGATGGCGCCGAACAGCATGATGAGCGCAACCGTCCAGACGCGGCTTTCCAGCACCTCGCCCATGACCAGCCAGAACGGAATCACGGTGAGGATGACCGACAGGACGAAGCCGATCACGTAGTCGCGCATGCTGCCGTGGCCGTGCGCGTCGTGCGCCGACTCGTGGGCCGCGTGGTGCTGCGCCGGGGTATTGGTCTCGGTGCTCATCCCACGACTCCCATCAGGTACACATACGAGAACACGCCAATCCAGATCACGTCGAGGAAGTGCCAGAACATCGACAGGCACATCAGGCGGCGGTTGTTGGCGGCGTTGAGACCGTGCTTCTTCAGCTGGAACACCAGCGTCACCAGCCAGATCAGGCCGAAGGTCACGTGCAGGCCGTGGGTGCCGACCAGAGTGAAGAACGACGACAGGAACGCGCTGCGCTGCGGGGTCGCACCCAGGTGCGCCAGGTGATGGAACTCGTAGAGTTCGATGCACAGGAACGCCAGGCCGAACAGGCCCGTGACCAGCAGCCAGATGATCGTGCCGCGCACGTTGTTCCGGTACGAGTTCAGCATCGCGAACCCGTAGGTGATCGACGAGAACAGCAGCATGAACGTCGCGACCAGGATCAGCTTCAGGTCGAACAGGTCGGCCGGCGACGGGCCGGCCGCGTAGTTGCGGCCGAGCACGGCGTGGACGGCGAACAGGATCGCGAAGATGAGGCAGTCGCTCATCAGGTACATCCAGAAACCGAGGTTTGTACCAGTTTCCGGATGGTGCTCGTGCCCGTCGTCGTGGGCGTGCGGATCCTCGATCACGTGGTAGACGCGTTCGGTGGTCCCGCTCTCGGTTTGAATCGTGTGTGCCATGTTCAGAGCGCCTGCTGCGCGAGTTCGCGCGTCCGTTGGTCCTCGGTGTCCGTCACTTCCTGGGCCGGGATGTAGAACTCGCGGTCGTAGTTGAAGGTGTGCCAGATCGCCGCGACGATCAGACCCACGAACGACACGCCGGCCAGCCACCAGATGTGCCACACCAGGCCGAAGGCCAGGACCACACTGATCGCCGACAGCACCACGCCCGCGCCCGTGTTCTTGGGCATGTGGATCGGCACGAAGCCGGTCGTCGGACGCTGGTAGCCGTGCTTCTTCATGTCATGCCACGCGTCGATCTCGTGGATGACCGGGGTGAACGCGAAGTTGTAGCTCGGCGGCGGCGAGGACGTCGCCCATTCCAGGGTGCGGCCGTTCCACGGATCGCCCGTGGTGTCGGCCAGCTTCTTGCGGTTCTTGACCGCGACCGCGATCGACATCAGGAAGGCCAGGATGCCGATGCCCACCAGCGCAGCACCCACCGCCGCGATGATGAAGAACAGCGACAGCGAGGTGTCCTCGAACTGGCTCAGACGGCGCGTGATGCCCATCAGACCCATGATGTAGAGCGGGGTGAACGCGAGCCAGAAACCGACCAGCCAGCACCAGAACGAGACCTTGCCCCAGAACTCGTCGAGCTTGAAGCCGAAGGCTTTCGGGAACCAGTACACCATGCCGGCGAACAGGCCGAAGACCACGCCGCCGATGATGACGTTGTGGAAATGCGCGACGAGGAAGAGGCTGTTGTGCAGCACGAAGTCCGCCGGCGGCACCGCCAGCAGCACGCCGGTCATGCCACCGATGACGAAGGTGAACATGAAACCGACCGTCCACAGCATCGGCACGTCGAAGCGGATGCGGCCCTTGTACATCGTGAAGAGCCAATTGAAGATCTTCGCGCCCGTCGGGATCGAGATGATCATCGTCGTGATGCCGAAGAACGCGTTGACGCTCGCGCCCGAGCCCATGGTGAAGAAGTGGTGCAACCACACCAGGTACGACAGGATCGTGATCACCGCGGTCGCGTAGACCATCGACGTGTAGCCGAACAGGCGCTTGCCGCAGTACGTCGCGACGACCTCGGAGAAGATGCCGAAGGCCGGCAGGATCAGGATATAGACTTCCGGGTGACCCCAGATCCAGATCAGATTCACGTACATCATCGGATTGCCACCGAGATCGTTCGTGAAGAAGTTCGTGCCGACGTAGCGGTCCATCGTCAGCAGCGCGAGCGTCGCCGTCAGGATCGGGAACGAGGCGACGATCAGGATGTTGGTGCAGAGCGAGGTCCAGGTGAAGATCGGCATGCGCATGAGCTTCATGCCCGGCGCGCGCATCTTGACGATGGTCACGATCAGGTTGATGCCCGACAGCGTGGTACCGACACCCGCCACCTGTAGACCCCACAGGTAGTAGTCCATGCCGGTGCCCGGACTGTAATCGGCGCCCGACAGCGGCGGGTAGGCCAGCCAGCCGGTGCGCGCGAACTCGCCGACGAACAGCGAGATCATGATCAGCACCGCGCCCGCGGTGGTCATCCAGAAGCTGAAGTTGTTGAGGAACGGGAACGAGACGTCACGCGCGCCGATCTGCAGCGGCACCACGTAGTTCATCAGGCCCGTCACCAGCGGCATGGCCACGAAGAAAATCATGATCACGCCGTGCGCGGTGAAGATCTGATCGTAGTGGTGCGGTGGCAGGAAGCCTTCGCTGCCGCTGGCCGCCATCGCCTGGTGCGCGCGCATCAGCACCGCATCGGAGAAGCCGCGCAGCAGCATCACGATTGCGAGGATGCAATACATGATGCCGATCTTCTTGTGATCGATGCTGGTGAACCATTCCTTCCACAGGTACCCCCAGAGGCGGTACTTGGTCAGCAGGAAGAGCAGGGCGATACCGCCCAGCACGACGCCGACGAAGGTGACGCCCACCACGGGGTCATGAAGAAACGGCAGTGCATCGAGCGAGAGTCGCCCGATCCACGGTGATGTGATCTGGTCCTGGGGTGCGGACATGGGGTTCCTGCCTGGTACTTAAGATTGCTGCTTGGATGCGTTGCGGACGATCAGCGGCCGGTCTGGCCGCCGTCGTTGTCCGGCTTGCCGGGCGCGCCTTCCTGCTGCGGCGCCTGTCCCGGCGGGATCGGCTTGACGCCCTCGTCGTCGTCCTCGTTGGAGGGCGTCGGCTGCGGGGTCTCGTCTTCCGGCGACACGGCGCGCGGCTGGTGGCCCTGCGGCTCGTCGCCACGTGCCTCGCGGCCCGCATCTGGGAACGTCGCGGCCGGTGCGGCCACGGGCTCGTCGGCGTGACGGTTGTCGTAGCGCAGGCGATCGTAGTTGGCGTGGCTGTCCACGCCGCCGCCGCCGCTGCGGTCGATGTGCGCCATCTCGTGCACGCACATCGAGCCCGGGGCGACGCACATGTTGAGGATCGCCTCGTACAGGGACGGGTCGACGTCGTTGAAGTAGCGCACCGGCTCGCGCTCGGACGGCTTCTCCAGCTCCAGATATTCCTCGCGTCCCAGCGCCACGCCTTCGCTGCGTGCGCGCTCGACCCAGGCGTCGAATCCGTCCTGGCTCAGGCCATGGAAGTCGAAGCGCATGTGCGAGAAGCCGTCACCGCTGAAGTTCGCGGAGAAGCCCTTGTAGACGCCTTCCTGGTTGATGACCGCGTGCAGCTTGGTCTCCATGCCGGGCATCGCGTAGATCTGTCCGGCCAGCGCGGGCACGAAGAACGAGTTCATGATCGACGACGACGTGAGCTTGAACTGGATCGGGGTGTTCACCGGCGCAGCCAGTTCGTTGACCGTCGCGATGCCCTGCTCGGGATAGAAGAACAGCCACTTCCAGTCGATCGCGACGACTTCGACGACCAGCGGCTCGACGCCTTCGGCGAGCGGCGTGCTGGCGTCGATGCGGTCGAGGGGGCGATACGGATCCAGCTTGTGCGTCGCGATCCAGGTCACCGTGCCGAGCACCAGGATGATCGCCAGCGGCGACAGCCAGATGATCAGTTCCAGGCGCGTGGAGTGGTGCCAGTCGGGCGCGTACTCCGCGTCCTTGTTCGACTCCCGGTATTTCCAGGCGAAGAAGAACGTCAGGAAGATCACCGGGACGATGATCAGCAGCATCAGGACCGTGGAGAGCACGATCAGGTCGCGCTGCTGGACGGCGATATCGCCGGCCGGCGACATGACGACCCAGTCGCAGCTCGACAGCAGCATGGCTGCCAGGAGCAGCGCGGAGACTCGAAGAATGGATTTCATTGGGGGGATCGACGACAACGGGAGAGGAAAACGACTTGACGGAGACGCTACGGCGCGGCCGTTAGCGTTGGGGTGTAGCGGGGCACCGGACCTTGCTGCTTCGCACCTTGCCTGGCGGGCCCGTTTCGGGTTCACAATGCGGTGCATTATCCCCCATAACGACCGGAGAGAGCGCGCAGATGAGCGAACACGCACAGCAAGCCACCACCGGCCTCGACGACGCACCGGAATCCGACGACCTGGATATCTCGCCAGGCAAGATCGCGTTTCCCGTCGTCATGGGGCGGACGTCGGAGTTCTTCGACTTCTTCGTCTACGGCATCGCCGCGGTGCTGGTGTTTCCGTACCTGTTCTTTCCCGACAGCGATCCGGTGCAGGCGACGCTCAAATCGTTCGCGGTGTTCTCGCTGGCCTTCATTGCAAGACCGATCGGCTCGATCATCTTCATGGCGATCGACCGCAACTTCAGTCGCGCGGCCAAGCTGATCGGCGCGCTGTTCCTGCTGTGCGGTTCCACGATGGCGATCGCCTTCCTGCCCAGCTACGCGCAGGTCGGCATGCTCGCGCCGATCCTGCTGGCGGTGTTCCGCTTCGGCCAGGGTCTGGGTTGGGGCGGCGCCTGGGACGGCCTGCCTTCGCTGCTGTCGCTGACCGCGCCGCGAGAACGCCGCGGCTGGTACGCGATGGTCCCGCAGCTGGGTGCCGCGTTCGGCTTCATGCTCGCCAGCGGCATGTTCCTGATCTTCACCCGCGTCCTGAGCCAGGAGGATTTCATGGCCTGGGGCTGGCGCTTCCCGTTCTTCGTCGCGCTGGCACTCAACGTGGTCGCGCTGTTCGCGCGTCTGCGTCTGGTGGTCACGCCGGAGTTCAAGCGTCTGTTCGACGAGAAGGAGCTGCAGCCGCGGCGCGTGATCGAAACCATCCGCACGCATCCCCGCCAGGTGTTCGTCGGTGCGCTGATTCCGCTGGCCACCTACGCGATGTTCCATCTGGTGACGATCTTCCCGCTGAGCTGGGCCACGCTCTATACCGATCACAACGCCGCCGATTTTCTCGGCAGCCTGTTCCTCGGTTCGATCGTCGGTGGCCTGGGCATCATGCTGTCGGGCATCCTCGCCGACCGCGTCGGCCGCCGTGGACAGCTGGCGATCGCGGCGGTACTGATCGCGATCTTCAGCTTCTTCGCCGCGCCCCTGCTGGGCAGCGACACAACCGGTGGCCGCACCGCCTATGTCGTGGTGGGCTTCGCCCTGCTGGGCCTGTCGCTCGGCCAGGCGAGCAACGCGATCGCCTCCCGTTTCGAGAGCATCTACCGCTACACCGGTGCGGCGGTGACGTCCGATATTGCCTGGCTGGTCGGCGCCGGCTTCGCGCCACTGGTTGCCCTGTGGTTGTGCAGCGAGTTCGGTCTGGCCTACGTCGGTTATTACCTGCTGTCCGGCGCCGTGGTCACGCTGGCCGCGCTGGGCTTCAGCCGCACGCTCGAAACGGTGCGCTGACACCCGTCGCCGCTTTGCGCGCACGCACGTCTCCCCGCGGGGGGCGTGCGTGATGCGAAGGCGGGGGGATTGCACGGGAGCGGTCCTCGGCGCCGTATCGGCGGTGCACGTCTCTGATCAAGGTGTGGATCCGGTCGGCTGGCGCTATAAATGAAGCCTGCGCCCCGGCACGTGCATTTCACCACGTCGCGCGGGTCCGTGAGACTGCGACCGAATGTCGCAGCGTGCGCATCCCGCTTCTCGACCCTTGCACCGGCCCGCTTGCCCGGGCGGGCAGCTTCTGTGAGAATGCCCGGCTCCCTGCGGCGTCCGTCGTCGGGAGACCCTTGCCCCACCGCGCGGCCACGCCGCGGATCCGGGGGGCTATCCAGGCCGCTGCGAAAGCGCGGTCGATATCCGAAAGGAAACCACCATGCGTCATTATGAAGTCGTGTTCCTGGTCCATCCGGACCAGAGCGAGCAAGTGCCCGCGATGATCGAGCGCTACAAGTCGCTGATCGAAACCGCCGAAGGCAAGATCCACCGTCTCGAAGACTGGGGCCGCCGTCAGCTGGCGTACCCGATCAACAACCTGGTCAAGGCCCACTACGTGATGTTCAACATCGAAGTCGGCCAGGCCGGTCTCGATGAGCTCGTCGAAGCGTTCCGCTTCAACGACGCTGTGCTGCGTCACCTGGTGGTGCGCCGCGACGAGGCGGACACCGAGCAGTCCCTGATCATGAAGAACAAGGACGAGAAGGGCGACAAGCCCGAGCGTGGCGAGCGTCGTCGCCGTGACGACGAAGGCGAATCGACTGGCGGCAACGATGCCGAAGCCGACAAGTCCGACAACTCCGCCGAAGCCGCCTGAGGATCACGCACATGTCCAAGTTCTTCCGCCGCCGCAAGTTCTGCAAGTTCACCGCCGAGGGTGTCAAGGAGATCGATTACAAGGATCTCAACACCCTGCGCCAGAACCTCACCGAGAACGGCAAGATCGTGCCGAGCCGCATCACCGGCACCAAGTCGAAGTACCAGCGTCAGCTGGCCACGGCCGTCAAGCGCGCACGTTTCCTCGCGCTGATCCCGTACACCGACAACCACAACGTCTGAGCCCTTCGGGCTTTACGCGTTCTCGTCCGATTCGGACAGCACTCGTTGCGGCGCTCCGGCGCCGCTAACGGATACGGAGCAACACCATGCAACTGATTCTTCTGCAGAAGGTCACCAACCTCGGCAACCTTGGCGACAAGGTCAATGTGAAGCCGGGCTACGGCCGCAACTACCTGGTGCCGCAGGGCAAGGCCGTGCCGGCCACCACCAAGAGCCTGGCCGACTTCGAAGCGCGCCGCGCCGAGTACGAAGCCAAGGCCCAGTCGCAGCTCGACGAAGCCACCCAGCGTCTGGCCAAGCTCGAAGGTGCCAGCGTCACGGTCTACGCCAACGCGTCGACCGAAGGCAAGCTGTACGGCTCGGTCGGCCCGCGCGAAATCGCCGATGCGCTGACCAAGGCTGTCACGCCGGTCAACAAGTCGGAAGTCGTGCTGGGTGAAGGCGCGTTCCGCAACACCGGCGAGTTCGACGTCGTGGTGCATCTGCACGCCGACGCCGAGACCACCGTCAAGGTGATCATCGAAGGTGAGGTCGCCTGATCCATCGGATCGGGTTGACCTGGAACGGGCGCCGCGAGGCGCCCGTTTTCGTTTGTGCCACCGGATCGTCGCAACCTGCGCGATCCACCTGTACCAACCTGATGCATCGTCGACCCTTGTGTGGTTATCCACAGGTTGTGGGGTCGCGTGTCCACAGGCGCACCGCCTAGCATCCATCTGCCGCATTCCGTTCCGCTGCCCGACACCCTGACATGTCCACACGCTCCGACTTCCGCAAGCACGACCGCAACGACCGTCATGATCGCGAACGCAGCGATCCGCGCGTCGAGCAGCTGCGTGTGCCGCCGCAGTCGGTCGAGGCCGAGCAGGCGGTGCTCGGTGGCCTGATGCTGGTGCCCGATGCGTTCGACCGCATCGCAGACCTTCTGGTGCCGGACGATTTCTATCGCCGCGACCACCAGAAGATCTACGCCGCGATCCAGGAACTGGCCGAGAAGAGCAAACCATTCGACGCCGTCACCCTGGGCGAGTGGTTCGAGTCCAACGGGCTGTCGGAGCTCGTCGCAGGTGGCGCCTATCTGGGCGAGCTGGCGAGCACCACGCCGTCCGCGGCCAACATCCGTGCGTATGCCGAGATCGTCCGCGACAAGGCGATTCTGCGACAGCTGATCGAAGTGGGTACCGAAATCGTCAACGACGGTTTCCAGCCCGAAGGCCGCGACAGCAGCGAGATCCTCGCCAAGGCCGAGCAGCAGGTGTTCAAGATCGCCGAGGCCGGCGCCCAAGGGCGCACCGACTTCACGGCGATCAACAAGGCGATGGCCGACGCCTTCGACGTGCTGCAGACCCGCTACACCAACGGCGGCGGCGTCACCGGCCTGCCGACCGGCTACACCGAATTCGACGAGATGACCGCCGGCCTGCAACCGACCGATCTGATCATCCTCGCCGCGCGTCCGGCGATGGGCAAGACGACCTTTGCGCTCAACATCGCCGAATACGCGGCGATCAAGACCAAGAAGGCCGTCGGCGTGTTTTCGATGGAAATGTCGGCAAGCCAGCTCGCGCTGCGCCTGATTTCATCCAACGGGCGCATCAACGCGACGCGTCTGCGTACCGGTGCGCTCGAGGACGAGGACTGGAGCCGGGTCAGCAGCGCGATCCGCATGCTCAAGGAAACCAAGATCTTCATCGACGACACGCCGGGCCTCGGTCCCGACGTGCTGCGCGCGAAGTGTCGCCGCCTCAAGCGCGAGCACGATCTGGGCCTGATCGTGATCGACTACCTGCAGTTGATGTCGGTGCCGGGCAACAGCGAGAACCGCGCGACCGAGATCTCGGAAATTTCGCGTTCGCTCAAGGGTCTCGCCAAGGAACTCAACGTGCCGGTGATGGCGTTGTCGCAGCTCAACCGATCGCTGGAAACGCGTGCCGACAAGCGTCCGGTGATGGCCGACCTGCGCGAATCGGGCGCGATCGAGCAGGACGCCGACATCATCATCTTCATCTACCGCGACGACTACTACAACAAGGAAACCTCGCCGGACAAGGGCCTGGCCGAGATCATCATCGGCAAGCAGCGTAGCGGTCCTACCGGCTCGGTGAAGCTCAAGTTCTTCGGCGAGTACACACGTTTCGACAACCTGTCGCACGATTCGATCGGCAGCTTCGAATAAGGGCGCGCAGAGCGGCCAGTTTCGTGTGAGGCGTGGAGCGATCCGATCCGTCGGCACGCTCTGCCATGTCCGCGCCACCGTCTGCTTGTGCAGGTGCGGCACCGACCTGAGGGCCGGTGCCGTGGCTCACGCGGAGATGGCGTCAGGGCTGTACGTGGCGCAGACGGATGCTGCCCACGTGCACATCCACCGTATCGGCTGCGATGTTCACCGGCACGCGTGTGTCGGTGACGAAGCGCAGGCTGCCATCGGGCATCGACACCGAGGCGTGCAGGCCGTACTGGCCGTTGGCGCGCAACTTCGCACGCGGCACGTCGATCGCGAACTCGTAAGGCCCCGGGCCGACGGTGGTCACCTGCTCGGCGAGCACTGCCTGTTGCGTGTCGGCGAGCTGGTTGTCGAGCACCTGCAGGCGCAACTGCGCGCCTTCGGGCAGCAGGATCTTTTCGAAGTACATCGCCTCGCCCTGGATGCGCACGCGTTCGGTGGATTCGGTCATCGGCGTGGCTCCAGAAGCAGGCGTGGAGGGGGCGGTCTGGCAGGCGGCGAGCAGGGCGCACGCGCACAGCGGCAGCGCGGCGAGGCGGAGCAGGGCACGGGGCATGGTCTGGCGTCCTGATGGATGGTGTCGGGGCGCAGCATGCGCCGATGTGGTGGAACGCGGGGTCAACGCCCGGTCGGGCGCAGCACGACGAAGGTGCCGAAGTGGTCCGATGGCCAGGTGCCGTCCGCGCCGGGCGTATCGAGCACGATGCGCGCCTCGCGCACCTCGAAACGGCGGGCTTGCGCGAACACCAGGTCGATCCGGGCGCGATAGTCGAAGAAATGCGGATTGAGCGTGGTCGCGCCCGCTGCATCGGCCCCGGGATGCAGCGCGGCGTAGGTGTCGACGAAACCGTCGAGGAGCGCCAGTTCCGGCGCCGTGGCCGGCGCGTTGAAATCGCCCAGCACCAAGGACGGCACGGCAGCGTCGCGCCGTGCCATGAACCTGCGTGCGTCTTCGAGCTGCTTGCGTCGGATCGCACCGCCTTCGAGGCGCCAGTGCAGGTGGGTGAAGTAGACATCGACCGGCTCGCCGTCGAAGCGCAGTCGCGCATGGCCGAGGCTGCGTGAATCGTCGAACGGCTGCAGCCGCGTCCAGTCCTGCTCGATCACCGGCAGACGGGTGAGCAGGGCGTTGCCGTAGCGGTGTGCCTGGCCTTCGGGGTCGGTCGACACGAACTGCACCGAATAGCCGAGCGCGTCAGCGAGCGTCTGTGCCTGGTTGGGCAGATCGGCGGTCTGCAGCACTTCCTGCAGGGCAATGACGTCCGCATCGAGCGCGCGCAGCTGCTCGACGATCAACGGAAGCCGCTTCGGCCACTCGGCCGCGTCGTGATAGATGTTGAGCGTCGCGACACGCAGCCCGGGCGCCGTGGTATCGCGCGGTGGCGAAGCTGCGCAGGCGACGAAGAACAGGACGAGCAGGGCGGCGGACAGGCGCTTCATCGGGCAGTGTCTCCATGGGTCGGCACGCTGTCGGTGCGCAGCACGGGATAGAGGTTGTAGCGGTCGTCCCATGCGCTGTGGCGGCGGTAGAAGAACTCCAGCCGCGCGGCAGCGTTACCTGCAAATGCGGCATCGTCGCGGAGCCTGGCTTCGAACTCGGCGCGCAGCACCGGGTCGCGCGTCAGCATCTCGCGCGCGACCTGTTCGGCGACGTAGTCCTCCATATATTCCTTGCGCTCGAAGTGCGTGTTGAACCGGCCCCAGGCCGCGAGTGAATCCGGCGCCTGTGGCTCCAGCAACGCGGCGACGAGGCGGGCCTTGGGCTGCGCGATCGGCACGAACAGCGCACCGGCGGCGACCGCGTGCTGCTCGACCGCCCACCCGCCCTGCAGGTCGAGGCGCTGGTGGCCTTCGACCGATGCGGCTGCGGGCGATGCGGTCGTCGCGCGGAACACCTCGACCGCGCCTGCGGGCTGCGCCGCGGCAAGCGTGTGGAAGACGATACCGTGCTGGCGCAGTTTCTCGCCCACCCACACCGCATGCGCGGCCGGTACCAGATAGCCGCCGCGCGGCAGGGTGACCTCGACCGACGGCAGCAGGGTGTCGCGCATCGGCACCCGCCACAGCTGCGGCGTGGTTTCGTCGTAGCGGGTCATCAGCGCGCCCGAGACCTCGGACGGCGTGCGCGTGTACGCGTAACCACGGAAATCGACGGTGTGGCTGGCGTCGGTCGCCTTCCATGCCAGCGGCGCGCGCGTGCCGCCGAGCGCTGCGGCACGGGTATCGGCTTCACGCGCGATGCGCATCCAGTCGCGGCCATGGCGCGCGACTTGCTCGACCACCGAGACCACGGTATTGCGGGTGATGCGCACTCGGACCGGGTATGCCTTCCACGAGTGCGTCTCGACCAGCATGCCGAGCCGGTTGCGCAGCAGGAAATAGCCGGTCGAGAATCGCGGCGGCGACACGCCGTCTTCGAAACCGGACTCTGGATTGTCGTGTTCGACGAACGAGGGGTAGTAGGGTAGCGGCAGCGAGCCTTGCCCGGCGAGATCGGCCATCACCGCATCGCGGAACGTGCGCCCGACCTCGCGCAGCGCGGCATCGCCTGCGTGCACCGGTTCGACCTGGATCGAGATGTCGTGTTCGAACTGCGCGCCGTTGGTAGCGTGCAGATCGATGTAGGCGATCGGATCCCATGCCTCGACCAGGGCGAGCATCGCCTGCATCTCGGGCGCGTCGGCCTTGGCGTAGTCGCGATTGAGGTTGAGGTTCTGCGCGGTCGTGCGCCAGCCCATCTCGCGTGGGCCGCGCTGGTTGGGCCGGTTCCACGCGCCGAAGCGCTCGTGGCCGTCGACGCTGAACACCGGCACGAACACCAGCACCGCATCGTCCAGCGCGCCGGGTGCGGCGCTGCCGTCAAGCAACTCGCGCAGCGCGAGAAAGCCCGCGTCCTTGCCGTCGATTTCGCCGGCGTGGATGCCGCCCTGGACCAGCACGACGGGCGTGCCGGCCGCGTGCGCGGCTTCGGGATCCAGCGCACCGCTGCGGCTGGCGACCAGCGCCTGCATCGGCCGGCCTTCGGGCGAGGTGCCGAAGCGGATGCAGCGCACCGCATCGGGATGCAGACGCGCGAAGGTGTCGCACAGCGCGATCACCTCGTCGTAGCGGCCGGTCTCGACGAAGCCGCTGCGCTCAGCGATGGTGATGCGCGGGTCGTCGGCCGCCGCGACGGGCAGGGCGGACAGCAGCAGGGCGAGGGCGAGCGGCAGGCGGGGCGACGGCATGGCGGTGTCCGGTCAGGCGATCGCCCATGATGCCGCGTGCCCCCGGCGCGCCCAAGCAGAAGGGCTGGACGGCGAATCGGTGGCATGTGCCGACGCGCTCCGGACATGCGCGCAAACCCGCTGGAGACGCATCCTGATCGGGTAATCTGTGCGGCTTCCAGCCCCCTCGACACGCCGATGACGACCGCGCAGACCACCAGTGGGCCGATGCCCCGCCAGATCGGCTACATCATCGGCAACGAAGCCTGCGAGCGCTTCAGCTTCTACGGCATGCGCAACATCCTGGTGCCGTTCCTGATCAGTTCGGTGCTGCTGGGCTATCTGCCGCAGGGCGCAGACCGGGACGCGGCGGCGAAGGACATCTTCCATACCTTCGTCATCGGCGTGTACTTCTTCCCGCTGCTCGGCGGGTGGCTGGCCGACCGCTTCTTCGGCAAGTACCACACCATCCTCTGGTTCTCGCTGATCTACTGCGCCGGCCACGCGTGTCTGGCCGCCTTCGAGAACAATGCGACCGGGTTCTACACCGGTCTGTTCCTGATCGCGCTGGGTTCGGGCGGCATCAAACCACTGGTGGTCTCGTTCTGCGGGGATCAGTTCGACCAGACCAACAAGAGCAAGGCGAAGGTGGTCTTCGACGCCTTCTACTGGATCATCAACTTCGGTTCGTTCTTCGCTTCACTGCTGGCGCCGCTGTTCCTGCGTCATTACGGGCCCGCCGTCGCGTTCGGCATCCCGGGCATCCTGATGTTCATCGCGACCTTCGTGTTCTGGCTGGGCCGCAAGGAATATGTCAACGTGCCGCCGACGCGCCGCGATCCGCACGCGTTCTTCGAAGTGGTCAAGACCGCGCTGCGCACGCGGCGTGCGGGCGAATGGCGGCCGGGTTTCGCCGTGGCCATGGTCGGCGTGGTGTCGGCCGTCGTCATGCTGCTGCTGTGGCTGCTGTCGGCGACGGTGTCGCTGTCGTGGTGGCCGACCCATTTCGGTTTCGTGATCACCGCGTGTCTGGCGCTGGGCGTGATCATCGCGCTGGGCGGCTGGGGCGCGTCGATGCAGCTCGAGCGTGCGCGTGGTCTGCATCCTGACGCGGCCGTCGACGGCGTACGCGCGGTGCTGCGCATCCTCATCGTGTTCGCACTGGTGACTCCGTTCTGGTCGTTGTTCGACCAGAAGGCCTCGACCTGGATCATCCAGGGCCGCGAGATGGTGATTCCACACGCGTCGGCGTGGTGGCCCAGCTGGCTGATCCAGGACGCGGCGCAGATGCAGGCGCTCAATCCGTTGCTGGTGATGCTGCTGATCCCCTTCAACAACCTGGTGCTGTACCCGGCGCTGCGTCGCATGGGGTTCGAACCGACCGCGCTGCGGCGCATGGGCTGGGGCATCGCGATCTCCGGCACCTCGTGGATCGTCGCCGGTGGCCTGCAGCTGTGGCTCGACGGCGGCCAGGAGGTCTCGCTCGCGTGGCAGTCGGTGCCGTATCTGCTGCTGACCTTCGGGGAAGTTCTGGTATCGGCGACCGCGCTGGAGTTCGCCTACAGCCAGGCGCCGCAGGCGATGAAGGGCGTGATCATGGCGCTCTGGTATCTCACCAGCACCTTCGGCAGCCTGTGGGTGCTGCTGACCAACGCGGGTGTACGCAACGAGGCGGTCACGGCGTACATCGCCTCGACCGGCATGAGCGAGAACGCCTTCCTGATGTTCTTCTTCGCGGCGTTCGCTTTCGTCGCGGCCCTGGCGTTCGGTCTCTACGCGCGCCGCTATCCCATGCAGGACAACTACCGCGTCGCCTGACGCGGAGGACTTTCGATGAACTTTGGACCCGTCACCCTTTTCCTGATCGCCGTGACCGTACTGGTGTCGTGGCAGGCATTCGAAAAGCCGCAGCTGCTCGGCCGCTTGATCCTCTGGCCGCCGGCCATCGATCGACACAAGCAGTACGACCGGCTGATCGGACACGGCTTCATCCACGCCGACTGGCAGCACCTGCTCTTCAACATGATCACGCTGTTCTTTTTCGGTGCCGGCATCGAGCGCGCGTTCGGTCCCTACATCGGTCCGGTCGGCTTCCTGCTGTTCTACCTGTCGGCGATCCTGGTCGCGATCCTGCCGACGTATCTGCGTCACCGGCATGATCCGAACTACCGCAGTCTCGGCGCATCCGGCGCTGTGTCCGCCGTGCTGTTCGCATCGATCCTGATCAATCCCTGGCAGCTGCTGCTGGTGCTTTTCATTCCGATGCCGGCCATCGTGTTCGGCGTCTGCTACATCGGCTACAGCATCTGGATGGACAAGCGCGGCGGCGACAACATCAATCACAGCGCGCATCTGTGGGGCGCCGGCTACGGCATCCTGTTCACCGTGATCATGGAGCCGCGGATCATCGGCGCGTTCCTCGATCGCCTGATGTCGCCTTCGTTCTGACAACGCGTTTCACGATGACTGCTCACCGCATCTGCATGTAACGCGTGATAATTCTGGCCGCACGTCCAACAACGGAGTGCGACTCATGGCAGTTACGCGAGCGAAAGCCACCGCCCTGCTCAACAAGACGGAAATGGGCCTCTACGACGACAGTCGTGCGAATGCCCTCCGCGATCACAGCGACGCGCGCCTGACCCAACTGGTGTCGCGTGCACGCACGGCGCGCGATCGCGCGCGTGATCTCGAGAAGCGTCAGCGTCTGGCATCGCGCAAGACCAGCGGCAGCAAGTCGGGCCGCACGGGCCTGGCCAATGCACGCACCGGCGAGAAGGCCGAACTGCTGGCCGACATCCTGTCGCGACTCGAAACCCGACAGCGCGATGCGGCCAAGGCCGCGAAGGCATCCGCGAAGACAAAGACCGCGAAGACCGCTGCGTCGAAGCGTGCGCCGGCCAAGGCCGCAAAGGCGGCCGGCAAGACCACGAAGTCAAAGACGGCGGTGACGAAGACTGCGAAGGCCGCAAAGACATCGAAGCCGGCAAAGAAGGTAGCCGCGAAGAAGGCTCCACCATCTGCGGCCGCGGCCAACAGCACCCCGAAGGCTGCGAAGAAGACCGCGAAGGCGACAAAGAAAACCACGAAGGCGGCGAAGCCGTCCGCAGCATCGACACAGGCTGCGAAAAAGCCGGTCGCCAGGACGGCGGCTGCGAAGAAGACCGCCCGAAAGCCGGCAACCAAGCCGGATGCCACAGCCAAGCCTGCCCGTCGCAGTGCCGCGAAGGCCACCCAGGTCAAGGCGCCTGCGGCCAAGGCCGGAAAGAAAGCGGCCGGCCGTGGCAAGCGGGGCATCACGCCGGAACAGGCGCTGGAGAACACGCGCAAGCTGCTCGCACAGCACGAGGCGGAAGCGAAAGCCAGCAAGCCCTGGGAAACACTCGGTACCGAGAGCGCTGCCGTCGACGCGCCCGGCTACCAGTCGCCGCAGGCGCGCTCGAAGGCGCTGGCGTTGCACGAGGCCGAAACCCGGCAGGCGCCGATCAACGGCAGCATCAGTACGCGTGACCGTCGCAACCAGCGCAAGCGTGACCACCAGGGCGGCGAGGGCTGATGGCGTCGCGGGCGCGCACCGGCTGTAGGCCGACGCGTGCCCGTAATGCGGCGTCCACGACTCGGGTGATGCTGCAGCGACATACGCTCGGTCTTGCAGGCGTGCGGCAAGCCTCGACACCGTCGCGTGCCTTTCCTGGTGCGTCAGGCCTATCCAAGCGCGGTGCCGCAGCCTGCGCTGGATGGGCAACTGGAATCCGATTCTGTTGTCAGGAAACTCTGAAATGACATCGCCAGACATCGTCCATACGCGGGCCAGCCACCTGTTCGAGATCACGCTCGACGGGAAGACCGCCCACCTCGAATATCGGGAAGCACAGGGTCGTCTGACGATCCTGCACACCATCGTGCCGCCGGCGCTGGGCGGCCGTGGCCTTGGCGGCGCGCTCGTGGACGCAGCCGTCGCCTACGCGTCGGCCAGTGGTCTGGAACTCCATTCCGAGTGCGACTTCGCGAGCCGGCACATCGCCTCACGGCACAAGGGGACTGACGGGCATGCCAGCGACTAGTGCGCCATTCCGCCCATTCACCTTTTCTTCGGTAATTGCGGTATCGTGCGCGGACTGTTCAAGGCGGGATCACGGTACATCGTGGCTCCGATGCGGTAGATCCAAGTTGAACGCCCGGTTCGCCGGTCGGGACGATCCGCTCCATCGCTTTCGCGTTACCCCTTGCTCGACAGTCGCGACATCCGGACCCAAGCGTCAGCGGATGTCGTGTTCCCATTTAAACTGCTTCAAGGAGTAACACAATGAGCGATCGTCAGAGCGGTACCGTCAAGTGGTTCAACGATGCCAAGGGCTTCGGCTTCATCACCCCGGAAAGCGGCCAGGACCTGTTCGTCCACTTCCGTTCGATCCAGGGCACCGGCTTCAAGTCGCTGCAGGAAGGCCAGAAGGTGACCTTCAAGGTCGTCCAGGGCCAGAAGGGCCTGCAGGCTGACGAAGTTCAGCCCGACTGAGTCGAGCTGCAACTGTAATACCTGGCCCCGGACGGAAACGTCCGGGGCTTTTTGCATCTGGGGTCCGTGATCCGGTGCCATCACGGCGATCGCACGGTCCTCCCATTAGTTTTTCGTTTTTGCCACGTTCTCTGGAGCGACGATGTCCGCACCGATCCGGTCTCTGTATTGCCTGCCGCTGCTCGCGCTGGCGCTGACCGCGTGCCAACGCGATGTGCCGGCCGACGCGCAGGTTCCGGTTGCCACGACGCCTGCGGCCGAAGACGTGCAGCCTCTGGAAGAAACGCCGTCCGAGCTCGAGGACGTCGTCGAGATGGATCCCAAGTTCATCATCGGCATCAGTTATCCGCCGGAAGCCAACCGGTACCCCGGATTGGCCGCCGAACTGCACCGCTACGCGCAGGCCGCGCGTGGGGAGCTGATGGAGGCGGTGGGCGACGGTGCCGTGGTGCAGCCGGGCACGATGTACGACCTGTCGCTGAATTTCAGCACGCTGCTCGATACGCCGGACATGCTCGCGATCGCCGCCGACGGCAGCACCTATACCGGTGGGGCGCACGACAATCCGCTGATCGAACGCTTCGTCTGGCTGGTCCGTGAGCAGAAGCTGTTGACCGCCGAGGCGCTGATCGGTGACGAGGGTGACTGGAAGGCCATTTCCGCCTACGTCCGCGAGCAGCTGCATGCGGCGCTGTCCCAGCGGCTCGACGCCGATGAGGTCGAGCCCGACGAGCGCAGCAGACTCATGCGCTCGGCCGGCCGGATGATCGACGAGGGGTCGGGGCCGGACGTCGCCAACTACCAGCAGTTCGAGCCGATCGGCGGCGCAGGCGGCAAGTTGTCGGGCCTGCGGTTCGTATTCCCGCCGTACCAGGTCGGACCGTATTCCGACGGAATCCAGACCGTCGAGGTGCCCGTGCAGGTGCTGCTGCCGCATGTGGCTGCGGAGTACCGCGACCTCTTCGTGCGCACCTGAGAGCCGCTCAGCCGCTCCAGCCGGTGACCAGCGTGTCCAGCGTCGCTCCGATCTCCGCATCGAGCCGCAGGTCCGCGAGCGCGTCGGCGCGGGTGGTGCCGCCGTTGAGGATTGCGAGCGGCAGGCCCGCATCGGCTGCCGTCCGGGTGAAGCGGAAGCCGGAATAGACCATCAGCGACGAGCCGATGACGAGCATCGCGTCGCTCGCCTGCAGCGCCGCCTGCGCAGCCTGGACCCGGGCCTTGGGGACGTTCTCACCGAAGAACACCACGTCGGGCTTCATCAGACCGCCGCAGCGCAGGCAGTGCGGTGGCACGAACGCCAGTTCGGCGCCCGGGTCGATGTCCGCGTCGCCATCGGGGGCCATCGCCGCCGCACCGGGATGCCATCCCGGATTGTCGGCCTCCAGTCGCGGCTGCAGCGAGTCACGCGGCGTCAGTGCGCCGCACGACAGGCAGAGGGTCTGGTCGAGCCGGCCGTGCAGGTCGATGACCAGACGGCTGCCTGCGGCCTGGTGCAGCCCGTCGACGTTCTGGGTCAGTACCGTGGCGACCGGGCCTTCGCGTTCGAGCACCGCGAGTGCGCGGTGTGCGCGGTTCGGAAGCGCATGCGAGAACTTCGGCCAGCCGACGAAGCTGCGGGCCCAGTAGCGCCGGTAGACCGCCGGATCGCCGGTGAACGCCTGCCAGGTCACCGGCGCCGGGCGCTTCCACGCACCGCTGGCGTCGCGGTAGTCGGGAATCCCCGATCCGGTGCTGATGCCGGCACCGGTGAGCACGAACACCCGACGGAAGGGCCGGAGCCAGTCGCCAAGGCGTTGGCTGGCATCGGTGCTGACGGGGGCGAGGGCGGACATCCGGTCATGCTACCGCGCGCAGTGCTCACGCGGTCCCGTCACAAAAACGCCCGGCGCAAGGCCGGGCGTTTCGGATCACCTGGTGACGCGGGCGATCAGTTCGCCGCTTCGCCCGGATCCGGCGCCAGGCCGCGCTTGATCAGCAATGGCTCGATCTGCGGCTCCGCCCCGGTGAAGTCGAGGAACAGCTGCTTGGCATCCTTGCTGCCGCCACGCGAGAGCAGGGTGCTGCGCAGACGGTCGCCATTGGCGCGGGTCAGGCCCCCGTTCTGCTCGATCCACTGCACCGTGTTCGCGTCGAGGACTTCCGACCAGATGTAGGCGTAGTAGCCGGCCGCATAGCCGCCATTGATGTGGCTGAAATACGGGGTGCGGTAACGCGGCGGCACCGGCGCGTAGTCGAGGCCGGCCGCCTGCAGCGCGGCAGCTTCGGTAGCCATGACCTCGGGGCCTGCCGGCAGCTGGTCGGCGGGGAGCTGGTGGAGGTACTGGTCGAGCATCGCAGCACCCAGATACTCGGTGGTCGCGAATCCCTGGTTGAACTTCGCAGCTGCCTGCACGCGTTCGATCAGTTCGGCCGGCATCGCCGCGCCGGTCTGGTAGTGCTTCGCATAGTTGGCGAGGATCGTCGGCCAGTCGGCCCACATCTCGTTGACCTGCGACGGGAATTCCACGAAGTCACGCGGCACGCTGGTGCCGCTGAAGAACGGGTACTTCACGTCCGAGAACATGCCGTGCAGCGAGTGGCCGAACTCGTGGAACATCGTCGTCACTTCGTCCCAGGTCAGCAGCGTCGGCTGGCCGGCCTGCGGCTTGGGGATGTTCTGGTGGTTGGCGGTGACGGTCAGCGTGCCGTCCAGCTCCGACTGCGACACATAGGAGTTCATCCACGCGCCGCCACGCTTCGACGCACGCGCGTAGGGGTCGAAGATGAAGATCGCGATCTGCGAACCGTCCTCGTCGAACACGTCGTAGGTCCAGGTGTCGGGGTGGTACTTGGGCAGGTCGGTCCGCTCCTTGAGCGTGATGCCGTAGAACTGGTTCGCGGCGAAGAACACGCCGTTCTCCAGCACGTTCTTCATCTCGAAGTACGGCTTGATCTGCGCGTCGTCGAAGCTGTACTTGTCCTGGCGCACCTTCTCCGAGTAGTACGCCCAGTCCCAGGCCTCGAGCTGGAAGCTCGGCTCGCCCTTGGCGGCCTGCTCGCGATCGATCATCGCCTGCAGTTCGGCGGCTTCGAGCTTGGCATTCGCCACCGCTGCCGGCGCGAGCTGGCCGAGCATGCCGTTGACGGCTTCCACGGTGCCGGCGGTCGAATCCTCGAGGATGAAGGTCGCCTGGTTCGGGTAGCCCATCAGGTTGGCGCGCTCGGCGCGCAGCTTGAGGATGTCGGAGATGACCGTCGTGTTGTCGTACTGGTTGCCACGGCTGCCGCGGTTCACCGAGGCCTTGTGGATGCGTTCGCGCAGCCCACGGTCGTTGACCTGCGGCAGCACCGGCTGGCCGGTGGTGTTGAGCAGGGTGATGACGTACTTGCCTTCCAGGCCGCGCGTGGTGGCTTCGGCAGACGCCGCCGCGATCTGCGCCTCGGACAGGCCGTCGAGTTCCTCGAGCGTGTCGACCACGACCGCCGAATCATTGACCTCGTTGAGCACGTTCTGGCTGAAGGTGGTGCCGAGTTTTGCCGACTCGGCGTTGATGCGGCGCATCTCTTCCTTCTGCGCTTCGGTCAGGTTGGCACCGGCGCGGACGAACATCGTGTGGTAACGCTCGACGAGGCGCTTGCCTTCGGCGTCGAGGTCCAGCGAGTCGACGTTCTTGAACAGCGTATCGACGCGGGCGAACAGGGCGGGGTTGAGCATGACCGCATCGCGGTGCGCGGCAAACTTCGGCGCGTAGTCCGCGTCGATCTTCTTGCGGGCGTCGTTGGTGTCGGTGCCGTTGAGGCTGCTGAAGATCACGCGGGCGCGTGACAGGATTTCACCGGACTTCTCCAGCGCGATGATCGTGTTCTCGAAGGTCGGGGCGTCCGGATTGCCGGCGATCGCCTCGATCTCACGCAGGTTCTCGGCCATGCCCGCATCGAAAGCGGGGCCGAAGTGCGCGTCCTGGATCTGGTCGAAGTGCGGATAGCGCAGATCGAGCGTGCTCTCGACGAACAGCGGATTGTCGGCGGGGCGCTGGGCGCTCGCGGCGGGCGTGGCGGTGGCGGTGCCGGTGGACTGCGCGAAAACGGGCAGGGCGGACACGGCGAGGGCCGCGCACAAGGCGACGGCGAGCGGGTGCTTCAGCAAGGGGATTCTCCCGGTGACATGACCCACTAGGCTAGCCGATCGGGTGTGGACGTGGCTCATACCGGACATCCGGACGCGGAATTCCGCGCCCGGACAGGCACTTGCATGCGGAACCCGGGACGGATTGCGAAGGCATGTATCGCGTGTTGCGGGATGCTCGGTCAGACTGCAGATCCGTATTCCAAGCCGGAGCCGCGATGACCAGCGCGTTCGATTTCCAGGCCACCAGCCTCGACGGTTCGCCCCAGCCGCTGTCCGATTACGCCGACCGCGTGTTGCTGATCGTCAATGTCGCCTCGAAATGCGGATTCACCCCGCAGTACACCGGTCTGCAGCAGCTGTGGCGCGACTACCGCGACCGGGGACTGGTGGTGCTGGGCTTTCCCTGCGACCAGTTCGGACATCAGGAACCGGGCGCGGCGGCCGACATCCGGGATTTCTGCGCGCTCAACTACGCGGTCGACTTCCCGATGTCCGCCAAGATCGACGTCAACGGCGCGGACGCGCATCCGCTGTGGACCTGGCTGCAGGCGCAGAAGCGCGGCGTGCTGGGCACGCGTGCGATCAAGTGGAATTTCACCAAGTTCCTGGTGGGGCGTGACGGGCAGGTCATCGACCGGTTCGCGCCGTCGGCCAAGCCGGAGAGTCTGCGCAAGCCGATCGAGGCAGCGTTGGGGTGAGGTATACCGAGCGGCAGCGCGACGATGAACGCGTCACCGCTCACCGCTCACCGGTCGCTGCCGCATCGCTCAAAACCTGCTTCCGAAGGGGAGCGGGATCGAATCGCCCGCGTCGGACTACTTCTCGACGAATGCGCGCTCGAAGACGTACTGGCCCGGCGTGCCGATGCGCGGGGCGGCTTCGAAGCCGCGGGCGTCGAGCAGCTGGCGGAAATCGGCCAGCATCTGCGGGCTGCCGCAGATCATCGCGCGGTCGTGTTCGGCGTCGAGCGGCGGCAGGCCGAGATCGCCGGCCATGCGACCGCTGTCGAGCAGTTCGGTCAGACGGCCACGGTGGCTGCGACCGTTGAAGTCGAAGTCCTCGCGGGTCACCGCCGGGTAGTAGAGCAATTGCTTCGCCATCTGCTCACCGAGGAACTCGTGGTGCGGCAGTTCGTTGACGATGTAGTCGCGGTAGGCCAGATCCTGCGGGGTGCGCACACCGTGAGTCACGATGACCTTGTCGAAGCGCTCGTAGGTCTCGGGATCCTTGATGACCGACAGCCACGGCGCAAAGCCGGTGCCGGTGCCCAGCAGATACAGGTTCCGGCCCGGATGCAGATCGTGGATCAGCAGCGTGCCGGTCGGCTTGCGGCCAATCAGCACCTGGTCGCCTGGTTTGATGTGCTGCAGGCGCGAGGTCAGCGGGCCGTTGTCAACCTTGATGCTGAAGAACTCCAGCTGCTCTTCCCAGTTCGCGCTGGCGATCGAATACGCGCGCAGGATTGGCTTGCCCTCGGTCTCCAGTCCGATCATCACGAACTGGCCGTTCTCGAAGCGAAAGCCATCGTCGCGGGTGGTGGTGAAGCTGAAGTAGGCGTCCGTCCAGTGACGGACGTCCAACACCGTTTCGGTGCCAAAGGCGGCTGACATATGCGGAAGAAGCGACGCGGGAAAGCCGGGCATGATACCAGCGATGAGACCGGTTCTCATTTTGAGCATGCGGGTGGCGCCGGACACGCCGTTCCACCTGCGCCGCGCGCGCAGGTGCTAGCCGCCAGGCGGGCCTAGTTCGGCCCGCGTTCCTCGTTGGGTTTGGCGCGCTTGTCGCCGAGCAACGCGCTGAGCACGATCGCGATGCCGAGCCCGGCGCCGGTCAGGAACAGCAGCAGCGCGATCGCCGGATAGCCGAACAGGCGCGGCCCGCCGGGGTTGTCCATCATCATCGCCGAGGCCAGAATCAGCGCCGCGGTGACGATGCCGGCCGCGATGCGGTTGGCGATCTTGTGCAGGCTCTCGAGCAGGTGCGATTCCTCGAGCCCGGTCAGCCGCACGCGCAGGCGGTTCTCCGACAGCAGCGAGAGCACGTTCGACACCTTGCGCGGCGCGTCGCGCACCAGCTCCTGCATGTCCATCAGTTCGCTGGCGAGATTGGCCGGCGACAGTGACTTGCGCAGGCGCTGGCGCATCATGTTGTTGAGGTGGTCCTCGACGACGCGCTTCATGTTGAGATCGGGATCGAGTGCCTGCACCACCGATTCGAGATGCAGCAGCGTCTTGCCGAGCAGGCTCATCTCCGGCGCCGTGCGCAGGCCGCATGACGTCGCCAACCGCACGAGGTCGAGCATCAGCCGGCCTTCGGTCTGACCCGTCGCGCCGGACTGCGCGGCATAACGCGCGACCAGCTGGCCGACATCGCGGTAGTAGCGCGCCTCGTCGAAATCCTCCAGCCGCGTGCCCATCGCAATGCCTTCTGCCGCGACCTGTTCGCCGCGGCCGTCGACGGCCGCGAACAGCAGTTTCAGCAGGCGTTCGCGCGTGCGGGGCGGCACGTGCGCGACCATGCCCAGATCGAGCAGCGCCAGGCGCCCGTCGCGGGTGAACAGCAGATTGCCCGGATGCGGATCGGCGTGGATCTCACCGTGCACGAACACCTGGTCGAGATAGCCGTGCAGCAGTTCGGTCGCCAGCGGCGCCATGTCGCGCTCGGTGCGCTGCAGGCCGGTGATGTCGGTGACCTTGGTGCCTTCGACGAGTTCCATCGTCAGCACCCGGGCGCGGGTCAGATCCCAGATCGGCTTGGGCACGAACAGCGCGGGATAGGCGACGAAATGCGCGTCGAAGCGGTCGAGGTTCTCCGCTTCCACGCGGTAGTCGAGTTCGGCCAGCAGCGTGCGGCGGAACTCGTGCACCCAGTCGGCGAAGCGGATTCGGCGTCCGACTTCCGTAACGCGGTCCACGCCGCCTGCGAGGCGGGCGAGGGTGTCGAGATCGTCGCGGATCTGTTCGGTGATGCCGGGACGCTGCACCTTCACCGCGACCTTGCGGCCGTCGCGCAGGGTCGCACGGTGCACCTGCGCCAGCGAGGCGGCGCCGATCGGCTTCTCGTCGAAGCTTTCGAATATCTTGCTGATGCGCACGCCCAGTGCGTCTTCGACCGCCTCGTGGATGACCTCGAAAGGCAGGGGCGCCACATCGTCCTGCATGCGTTCCAGCGCGGCGAGATAGGCCGGCGGCACCATGTCAGGCCGTGTCGACAGCGCCTGGCCGATCTTGATGAAGGTCGGTCCCAATGCTTCGAGATCGTCGACGAAGGCTTCGGGCTTGCCCGGTTCGCCCTCGGGCGCTGCGTCCGCCGTGGACGGATCGAACTCGAAACCCGACAACACCCCCGCGCTGCGATACTTCATCAGGAATCGCAGGATCTGCGCGTGACGCGCAAGCGCGCGGCTGGTATCGGTCATTCGGTGCACTCCATTGGTCACCTGCAGCGTACGCAAGCGGCCGTCAACGCCCACTCACGGCTGCGGCGACTGTCGCAGTGCGCTCGCGCGCGAAGGGCGCTCGGGGCAGTACCCCATCGCGCGTGAGCACGCTCCCACGGATACGCCCTCAGCGGTACCCGGCCGCCTGCAATTCGAACAGCTCCGCATAGCGCCCGCCCTGCAGCATCAGCTCGGCATGCGTGCCGCTGGCTTCGATGCGGCCCTGTTCGAGCACGAGGATCCGGTCGGCCATGCGCACGCTGGAGAAACGGTGCGAGATCAGCACGGCGGTGCGGTCTTCCGACAGTTCCTTGAAGCGGCGGAACACTTCGAACTCGCTGCGCGCATCCAGCGCGGCAGTGGGCTCGTCGAGGATCATCACCTGCGCCTCGCGCATGTAGGCGCGGGCGATTGCGATCTTCTGCCACTGGCCGCCCGACAGATCGACGCCGGTCTTGAAACGCCGGCCGATCAGCTGGTCATAGCCACCCGGCAAGCCGGCGATGAGCTCGTCGGCCATCGAGCGGCGTGCTGCGTCCTGGATGCGCGCGTCGTCGCCCATCGCCTCGATGCGCCCGACGCCGATGTTCTCGCCGGCGGTCAGGTGGTAGCGCACGAAGTCCTGGAAGATCACGCCGGTGTTCGCGCGCAGCGCGTCGAGGTCGTAGTCGCGCAGATCGCGCCCGTCGAGCAGGATCCGGCCCTCGTCGGGGTCGTAGAGACGCGCCAGGAGTTTGACCAGCGTGGTCTTGCCCGCGCCGTTCTCACCGACCAGTGCCAGCACTTCGCCAGCCTGCAGTGTGAAATCGAGATGCCGCACTGCCCAACGCTCGGCGCCCGGGTAGCGGAAGCCGACGTTCTCGAACACGAAACCTTCGCGGATCGGCTGCGGAAACGGCACTGGATCGGCAGGCGACGTGATCTCCGGCTCGATCGCGAAGAACGAGAACAGGTCGTCGAGATACAACGCCTGCCCGGCGACCTGCGAGAAACCGACCAGCAGGCTTTCCAGCAACTGGCGCAGGCGGCGGAAGCTGCCGGCCAGAAAGGTCAGGTCGCCGATCGTGAAATCGCCGCGCACCGTGCGCCAGGCGATGTAGGCGTAGGCGACGTAGTAACCCAGCGTGCCGAGCGCAGCCAGCAGCGTGCCCCAGATCGCGCGCCGCCGCGCCAGCGAGCGGTTGGCCAGGAAAAAGCCATCGGCGAGCGTGCGGTAGCGGTCGATCAGGAAACGGTGCAGGCCGAAGATCTTGACCTCTTTGGCGGTCTCCAGACTGGCGCCGGTCTGGCGCACGTATTCCAGCTGGCGGCGCTCGGGCGTCCACTGGAAGTTGAGCGTGTAGCCGAGCGCGTTGAAGTGCGATTCGCCGATGAAGGCCGGGATCAGCGCGATCGCCAGAAGCAGGATCAGCCACGGCGCGTAGACCATCAGGCCGATCGCGAAACTCACCACCGTGATCGCGTCCTGCACCTGGCCGAACAGCTGGCCCATCAGGTTCATGCGGCCCATCGTCTGCCGACGTGCGCGGTCGAGCTTGTCCTGCAGTTCGGGGTCTTCGAAATCCTCGAGATCGAGCGTCGCCGCGTGTTCCATCAGGCGCACGCTGGTCGCATTGGTGAACAGCTCCGACAGCAGATTGTCTGCGTAGCTGACCATGCGGCCGAGCAGATCGGAGCTGATCGCCAGGGCGAACTCCAGCGCGAGCAGCCACGCCAGATGGTCCAGCGCGCCGCCGTGCCAGGCGGTAGCGAGATCGTCGAAGGCCACGCCCGCGCCGACCAGGCGGATCGCCTCGTCGATGATCAGCTTGCCGATGTAGAGCATCACCACCGGCAGGAACGCGCGGATCAGGCGCAGGCCGAGGCTGGTCAGCGTCAGGCCGGGGCTGGTCTGCCAGATCAGTTTCAGGAACGGCCGCAGATTGCGCATCGCGTCGAAGCGTTCGCGCAGGCTGGGGCGTTGCGCGCTCGCGGCGGCGCGCCTGGGGGAGGGTGTCGACATGGGCGATATCGTATGCGCGTGCGGGGCAGGCCGCTGCGACGGTCAGCGCATCGCGTCGGGCGGTTCGCCTTCGCCGCCAGACTGCAGCGCGACCGGCAGCTGCCAGCCGAAGCGCAACGCCATCATCCGCAGGCCGAAACACAGCAGGGCGCCCGCGATCGCGCAGGGCGCGGGCGGCCAGTGCAGCCAGTGTCCGACGGCGACTACGGCCGCGCCGGCCAGCGCCGCAACCGCATAGAGTTCGGCGCGCAGCACCAGCGGCACCTGCGCCATCAGCACGTCGCGGGCGATGCCGCCGCCGATGCCGGTCAACATGCCCAGCGCGGCGGCCATCGGCGGGGCGATGCCGAAATCGAGCGCCTTCTGCGCGCCGACGACGGCGAACAGCGCCAGCCCCATCGCGTCGAACATGCGCACCGGTTGCTGCAGCCGCTCGATCAGCGGCGCCCAGACGAAAGTGATCAGGCCGGCGGCGAGCGTGATCGCCGGATAGCGCCAGTCGCTCAGCGCGGCGACCGGCGTCGCGCCGATCAGCACGTCGCGGGTCATGCCGCCGGCGGTTGCGGCGGCGAAGGCCAGCACCAGCACGCCGAACAGGTCCAGCCGGCGGCGTACGCCGAGCATCGCGCCACTGAGGGCGAAGACGAAGGTGCCGACCAGATCCAGCACGAGTACGAGGATGTCCATCCGCCTAGTGTGCGCGGCGCGCGCCAGGCCTGCAGCCCCGGACGGGGCCGCAGGCGGGCCGATGGCCTAGAATGGGCGGGTTTTCCGCCAGCCTTCGAGCCAGCCGTGACCGCCAGCCATTCCGCTTCTTTCGTGTCGTCGACCCCCGTGTCGATCCGCCAGGACGACTTCATCCAGTCCGTCGCCGACGCCCTGCAGTACATCAGCTACTACCATCCGGTCGACTACATCAAGAACCTCGCCGCCGCCTACGAGCGCGAGGCGTCGCCGGCAGCGAAGGACGCGATCGCGCAGATCCTGATCAATTCGCGCATGTGCGCCGAGGGCCACCGGCCTATCTGCCAGGACACCGGCATCGTCACCGTGTTCCTCGAAGTGGGCATGTCGGTGCGCTGGGATGACGCGACGATGGGCGTCGAGGACATGGTCCACGAGGGCGTGCGCCGCGCGTACAACCATCCGGACAACAAGCTGCGCGCCTCGGTGCTGGCCGATCCCGCCGGCAAGCGCATCAACACCAGGGACAACACGCCGGGCGTGGTCAACGTCAAGATCGTGCCGGGCAACAAAGTTGACGTGATCGTCGCGGCCAAGGGCGGCGGTTCGGAAGCGAAGTCGAAGTTCGCAATGCTCAATCCCTCCGACTCGATCGTCGACTGGGTGCTCAAGACCGTGCCGACGATGGGCGCCGGCTGGTGCCCGCCGGGCATGCTCGGCATCGGCATCGGCGGCACTGCCGAGAAGGCGATGCTGCTGGCCAAGGAAGCGCTGATGGAGCCGATCGACATCGTCGAGCTGCAGGCCCGTGGCGCGTCGAACCGCGCCGAAGAACTGCGTCTTGAGCTCTATGACAAGGTCAATGCGCTCGGCATCGGCGCGCAGGGCCTGGGTGGCCTGACCACGGTGCTCGACATCAAGGTCAAGGATTTCCCGACCCACGCGGCGAATCTGCCGGTCGCGCTGATCCCGAACTGCGCGGCCACGCGCCACGCACATTTCACGCTCGATGGCAGCGGCCCGGTGATGCTCGATCCGCCGTCGCTGGCCGACTGGCCTGAGCTGACCTACAACCCGACCGGCGCGCGCCGCGTCGATCTCGACACGATCACCCCGGAAGAGGTCACGACCTTCAAGCCGGGCGAGGTGCTGCTGCTCAACGGCAAGCTGCTGACCGGCCGCGACGCCGCGCACAAGCGCATGGTCGAGATGCTCGACCGCGGCGAGACGCTGCCGGTCGATCTCAAGGGCCGCTTCATCTATTACGTCGGCCCCGTCGATCCGGTGCGCGACGAAGTCGTCGGCCCCGCGGGCCCGACCACCGCGACGCGCATGGACAAGTTCACCGACCAGATCCTCGAACAGACCGGCCTGCTGGGCATGGTCGGCAAGGCCGAGCGCGGGCCCACCGCGATCGAGGCGATCAAGAAGCACCAGTCGGTGTATCTGATGGCGGTCGGCGGCTCGGCGTATCTGGTGTCGAAGGCGATCAAGGCGGCAAAGGTGCTCGCGTTCGAAGACCTCGGCATGGAAGCGATCTACGAGTTCGAAGTGCAGGACATGCCGGTGACCGTCGCCGTCGATTCGGCCGGCACCTCGGTGCACGAGACCGGTCCAAAAGAGTGGAAGGCGCGCATCGGCGGGATTCCGGTAGTCGAGATCGCCTGATCCACGCGCACCGCCGGCCACATCGCCGGCGGTGCATTCCAGCTCCAGACCGGAGGTCGTCATGTCCGTCGTGCTCTACGGTGCCCCGAGCACCGCGTCGCTGGTGGTCCACTGGCTGCTGATCGAGCTGGAGATCGAACACGAACTGCATCAGCTGGATTTCGCGGTGCAGGCGCAGAAGTCGGCCGCCTATCTGGCGCTCAATCCTGCCGGCCGTGTGCCGACGCTCGTGATCGACGGTCAGGTGCTGACCGAGTCGGCCGCGATCGCGATGCATCTTGCCGACCTGTATCCGGAGACCGGCTTGGCGCCGCCGCCCGGCGCGCCTGCGCGGGGCGATTACTACCGCTGGATGTGCATCTGCGTGTACACGCTGATGCCGGCCTACCGTGCCTGGTTCTATCCGCATGAACCCGCCGGTGAGGCACACGCGGACGCGGTCAAGGACCGCGCGCGCATCCAGATCGAGGCCGCCTGGCAGCAGATTGCCGACCACCTCGATGCGCAGGGGCCGTACCTGCTCGGCGATGCGGTGTCGGCGGCCGATTTCGTGCTGACGATGCTGATGCGCTGGTCGCGTGCGATGCCGCGACCCAGCGACGACTGGCCTGCGCTCGCAGTGCATGCGCGCCTGATGAAGACGCGTCCATCGTTTGCCGAGGTCTACCGGCGCGAAGGCCTTACCGACTGGACCTGACGCGCGCCGCGGCCCCGCCGCGACGCGCCGTCGGACTCAGAACCAGTCGAGTAGCGAGATGCCCAGGCCGACGTAGGTGGCCTTGTGGTTGTAGTCGATCAGGCTTTCGCCGTAGCCGTTGAACACCTGCAGGTGGCCACGGAAATTGCGGTGGATCGGGAAGCCCCAGTCGAACTGCAGCGCGCCGCGCGAACGCTCGCCGCCGCGCAGCGTGTGCCGGCCCATCAGCGTGTACACGTGACCACCGCGGACGTGGGTCAGGGTCATGTCGCCACGCCCAATGTAGTCCTCGATGTCCGGATTGTCGTCCTCGCTGCCGTCCGAGATGCGCACCCACGGGCGCACGACCAGCGCCCAGTCCTCGCGGTCGAAACCGAAGTTGAACATCACCCGGTTCCAGCTGCGCGACAGCGGATCGCCGCGGCCGTTGGACTGGTGGTTGACGCCGATCGCGGCCATGCGGCCGTGCCAGCCGCCGGGCAGGCTGTAACCGTTGCGGAACACCATCAGCACTTCGGGTTCGTAGTTGGTCTCGCGGAACGGGCGCGATTCCTCGGTGTTGTAGACCTGCCAGCGCGAGCTCTGGGTGTAGCCCATCCAGATGTCGCCATTGGTGCCGAACAGGTTCTCCACCGCCTTGGTCTTGAAGCTCAGCTGGAACTTCGCTTCCAGGCTGTCGAGGCCCTGCGACGTGGTGACCGTGTTGTCGGGGTTGGGCGAGGACGGCGTCTGGTTGACGTCCGAGGTCCAGAACGCCGGCAGCAGATAGACCGGCTTGTAGGCCCGCAAATTGAAGATACCGAGCTTGGAATCCTTGGCCAGTTCCCAGCGGCTGTCGAGCAGCGAACCCTGGCCGGCATTGGCGATCGCATCAGTCAGCCGGTCGCCGCCATCGTGGGCATACAGGCTGCGCGAGGCGGTGCCTTCGGCCAGCGCGTCGGCACGCACCGCGGGGTTGCTGCGCAGCTCGCGCGCCACGGCAGCCTCGGTGTCGGCCTGCTGCGGCGTGCGCGCGCCGCGGCCGGTCATCGAGTCGAAGCAGGCCAGACGCTGGGCGTCCTGCTCGAGCGCGACGCAGGCTTCCATGGTCGCGGGCGCATTCGGCGCGGCGGTCGGCACCTCGGGCGTCTGCGCGTGGGCAAGGCCCGTGGCTGCGGCCAGAGCGGCAGGAAGGAGATAAGCGGGTCGCATGATCAGGTCGCGTCCTTGAGCGTGAGGAGGTTGCTTTCGTCGGTACTCTGCACCTCGGCGACCTGGCGGTCGATATCCCGGTTGACCGAGGTATCGACGCCGGCGCTGGTGGCCGGCTCGTGGTCGATGGCCGTCGGTGTGGCGGTCTCCTCTTCCCGGGCCAGCACCACATGTGTCGTGGTCTTCGGCCCTTGTATCCCTTCGCGCCAGAACGCGCCCTTCACAAGGCGGATCGCCTCGCTGCGGGTCTTGCCCAGATCGCTGTGGCGCTGGTCCACCCAGCCGAAGAAGCGCAGCACGCTGCCATTGGCGCCGAACTCCACGACCGTCCATGACGGGCCGGGATCGGTGAGCACGCCGTCGATGCTGGCGATCTCCTGCATGGCGATCGCATGCGCCCTGCGGATCGACTGGCTGGCATCGATGTTGAAGGTGAAATCGAAGCGGCGTTTCGGATTGCTGGTGTAGTTGAGGATCACCGCCTTGAACACCAGCGCGTTGGGCAGGCGCAGTTCGTTGCCCTCCAGCGTGATCAGCGTCATCGCCCGTGCACTGAGCGCGGCGACCTTGCCCTCGTAGCTGTCGATCTTGACCATCTCGCCCGGTTCGAACGGACGCCGCAGGCTCAGCAGGATGCCGGCGATGTAGTTCTCGGCGATGTCCTTGAACGCGAAGCCCAGCGCCAGGCCCAGCACGCCGGCCGAGCCGAGCATCGCGCCGACCAGCGCAGTCGCGTTGAGCAGGTCGAGGGCGACGAGAATGCCGATCAGCAGGATCACCGCCCGCACCGCGCGCCGGATCAGCCCGTCGAGATAGGGGTTGCGCGTGCGCAGCCGCAACCAGTGCAGCCGCTGCGAGACGAAGCCGCCGATCCACGACGCGATGAAGACGATCAGCGCAGCGGCGAACAGCAGCGGCAGATTCGCGACCAGACGCAGGACGCGGGCCTCGGCTTCGTCGTAGACCCGATCGAAGCGACCGCGCACGTCGATCTCCTCGATGGTGTCCGCCGGTGCCACCGCGGTATCCGGCGCGGTCGCGGCCGGTGACGCGACGTCCGCTGCGGCCGGTGCGGATTGCGCGACGGGCGCGGCCGCATGCAGCGACGCGACGGGGAGACACGCCACGAGGGCGAGCAACAGGCCGGCGAGCATGGACATGACGCGGGGCGGGGCGGCGGAACGCAGTTCGGAATCAGGCATGTCGCGGGCGGTCTTGATGAGGCTCAGGCGCGACGATAGTGCACTCACCACCACCACGCGAATGCGAAGATGCCGAGCATCAGCACGGCCAGCGCGAGCTTGAGCGCCACGCCCAGTGCGATGCCGATCCACGTGCCGATGCCGACCCGCGTTGCCTGGCCCAGTCCGCGCGGACGCAGGTCGCGGCGGCTGATCAGTTCACCGGCCACCGCACCGACGAACGGGCCGGCGAACAGTCCGGGCAGACCGAAGAACAGACCCACAAAAGTGCCGACGATGGTGCCGATCAACGCCAGCCGGCTGGCGCCCACGCGTTTGGCTCCGACGGCCGTCGCCCAGAAATCCACCACGAACGACACGACCGTCAGCACGCCGAGCGTCACCAGTGACCAGACCCCGACGCGCTCGAATCCATCGGCCCACGCGGCGAGCAGCATGCCGGCGAACATCAGCGGCACACCGGGCAGGGCGGGCAGCACCACACCGGCCAGGCCGACCAGCACCAGCAGTGTCGCAAGGACGTAGAACAGCGCGGTCATTTCCATGTTGCAGCCTCGTGTGACGGTGCCGGAACACGGCTTCGACGGTCGGTAAAAGATGGGGAGACCCCGGATTGCATTTTCATAAACAGCGGGGTACTTTGCGATCGCTGTGTTTGTCAAGGTCACCGTGAACCGTGACCCTGCATGAAGTAGATTCGTGTCGGCTTGTGCCACCCGGTCCGCTGCATCGTCGCACCCGTGTTCTCCTTGCAACCAGCCGCCTAGACAGGCGTTCCATCGATCAGCAATCGAATCGTTCCAGGGAGAGAGAGCAACATGGCAAATCGCGAGACCGGTACCGTCAAGTGGTTCAATGACGCCAAGGGCTTCGGCTTCATCAGCCGCGAGAGTGGTGAAGACGTGTTCGTGCATTTCCGCGCCATCCAAGGCACCGGCTTCAAGTCGTTGCAGGAAGGCCAGCAGGTTTCGTTCGAAGTCGTGCAGGGCCAGAAGGGCCTGCAGGCCGACGCTGTCACGCCGCTCTGACCTCACTGGTCCGGAGCAGGAAGAAACCCGGCGCAAGCCGGGTTTTTTCTTGGGCCGGTTGTCGACAGCCCGGTGTGCGATTGGACGGGGCACCTCACGGCGCACTGCCCTTTCACAGCGCCACCGCCGACAATGGCAGCCATCCCTTTCAGTTGGTTCCGAGACGCCCATGAAACTGGACATCGACCTCGCCGTCATCGGCGGTACCGGCCTGTATCAGCTGGCCGACCTCCAGCACGTCGAACCGCACCAGCCGGTCACGCGCTATGGCGCGCTGTCGGGCCCCGTCCGCATCGGCATGCTCGATGGCCGGCGCGTCGCATTTCTCGCGCGGCATGGCGAGGGGCATTCGGTGCCGCCGCACCGGGTGAACTACCGGGCCAATCTCTCGGCGCTGCAGGCGCTGGGCGCGACGCGGGTGCTGGCGCTCAATACCGTGGGTGGCATCACCGAACGCTTCGGACCCCGCGTGCTGGCGTGTCCGGACCAGTTGATCGATTACACATGGGGCCGCGTCTCGACCTATTGCGAGGAAGAGGGCACCGATGTGATGCACGTCGACTTCGGCGATCCCTACACGCCCTCGCTGCGCAGGCGCGTGCTGGATGCGGCCGGCGCCGCCGGCGTCGCGCTCGTGGATGGCGGCTGTTACGGCGCGACGCAGGGTCCGCGCCTGGAGACGCGTGCCGAGATCGCGCGCATGCGTCGCGACGGCTGCGACCTCGTCGGCATGACCGGTATGCCGGAAGCGGGCCTCGCGCGTGAACTCGGACTCGACTACGCCTGCCTGGCGATCGTCGCGAACTGGGCGGCCGGTGCCGGCCCGCAGGTGGACGAAGTGATCACGTTCGAAGACGTGCTCGACAACGTCGCGGCGGCGTCCTCCGGCATTCCGTCCCTGCTGCGCGCATTGCTCGCGGCATGAGCGAACGGCGTGCGGCGTGCCCGGCTGCGCGGTCCGGAGACTGACCGCACGGACATCCCCGTTGCCGCACGGTCCAGCGCGTTGCCGCAAAAAAGAAGCCCCGCCATGCGGGGCTTGTTCGTCAGGCGATGCGGTCGGCAAGGGCCTGGCTTCGTCCGAAGCCCTGTGCCGGCGCATGCGTCAGCGCGTGACCGGCGACCAGCGCAGTGCCAGACCGTACTCGCGGCCGGGCTGGTAGTACCAGTTCACGGTCTCGTAGTGCTTGTCGAGCACGTTGGTGGCGCGGGCTTCCAGGGTCCAGTCGGGGTTGAACGCCCAGGCCGCACGCAGATCCAGCGTGCCGTGTCCGGAGACGCGCGCGGTGTTGGCGGCGTTGTCGAAGCGGCTGCTGCTGGCGCGCAACGTGGTGCCGATGCGGACATCGCCGAAGCTGCGGTCGATGTCGAAACGACCGCTGTTGCGCGCGCGACGGGCTAGCAGGTTGCCGTGGTTGGCATTGTCGCTGCGGTCGCGCGGATCGACATGGCTCAGTTCGGTCGACAGCTCGAAGCCGGCGAGCGTGGTCGCGAAGGTCAGCTCGGCGCCGCGGATGCGGGCTTCCTGGATGTTCTGCGGCACGAAGTTGCCGTCGAGGAAGATCAGATCGTCGACGCGGCTTTCGAACGCGTTGATCGACCAGTTCCAGGTGTCGCCGTACTGCGCGAGGCCCAGATTGGCGGTCTTCGCGCGCTCGGGTTCGAGCTCCGGGTTGCCGCTGCCCCAGGGGAAGTAGAGATCGTTGAACGTCGGCGCCTTGAAGCTGGTCGCTGCGCTGGCATTGAGGCGCAGGCCGTGGGCGAGATCCAGGCCCCAGCCGAGGCTGCCGGTGGTGTGGCCGCCGAACTGTTCGTTGTCGTCGTGACGCACGCCGGCCTGTACGCGGTGCGCGCCGAAACGGGCTGCGTACTCGGAGAACACCGCGAAGTTGTCGCGCGCGGTCAGGGCGTACGCAGTGGTGCTTTCGACGTTGTCGGACATCCAGTCGAAGCCGAGCGAGAAACGCTGTGCCGGCGCGAGACCGAAGTCCGCCTGCAGCGACGCGGTGTCGCGTCGGGTGTCGAACCGGCTGACGTCGCTGCGTTCCAGCGTGTCCTGGTTGCGGTAGTAGTTCTTCGCCTTGTCGTAGTTGCGGCCGGCTTGGGCGGTCAGCGTGACCACATCGGTCGGCGCATAGGTCAGCTTGCCGCCTGCGACCTGCTGCACGATGTCGGCTTCGTTGCCGCCGAAGGGGCCGCCGTCGTACTCGTTGAAGGCGCTGGCATGCAGTGCATTGCCCTCGAGCGTGAGCCCGTCCGCGAGCTCCACGCCGCCACGCAGGTTGAGCGAGGCGTTGCGATACCCGTCGCGATCGGGCTCGTCGACGCCGCAGCCGGCGCCGAAGTCATCGTTCAGCGGACCGCGGCCCCGGCATGCATTGATGCCGTCGGTGCGCTGGAATGCGGCGTCGACGCCGAACCAGCCGCGGCCGGCGCGGCCACCGATGCCGGCGCTGGCCTCGCGCAGGTTGTGGCTGCCCACACCGATACGCGCGTGCGGGCTGATCGCGCCAGTATTGCGGCGGGTGAAGATCTGGATGACGCCGCCCATGGCTTCCGAACCGTAGAGGCTCGAACGCGGGCCGCGGACGATTTCGACACGCTCGATCTGGTCGACCGGAATGTCCTGGAACGCGGCGAGGCCGGCCGTCGCCGAACCGATGCGCACGCCGTCGACCAGCACCAGCACATGGTCGGATTCGCTGCCGCGCATGAAGATCGAGGTCTGCTTGCCGGGACCACCGGAGTTGCCGATCTGGATGCCGGCGCGACCGCGCAGGAGTTCGGGCAGGTCGCGCGCCTGGGTGCGCTCGATTTCGGCGCGGTCGATAACCTGGGCCGGCACGATGGTGTCGCCGAGCGTGCTCTCACCGCGGTTGGCGGTGACGAGCACAGTGTCGAGATCGCGCGCACCGGTAGCGGTCGCAGCGACGGCCAATGGCGAGGCGAGGGCAGCGACGATCGCCACGGTCAGAATTCGGAACGGCATTGCGGTCTCCTTGGCGCGTGCACCCACGCACGCGGATCGGTCGGTCTGGAGATCGCGAAGGCGGACACAGGCTGCCGACCGGTCAGGCACGAAGCCGTCCGGAACGCCGCCGCAATGCCCGCCGCATCGCAATCGAGGAAGACTTCGTGGCCGGTCTCCGGACTTGCGCGTGGGAGCAGGGCTCCCGGGCGTCGCGCCTTCCCATGCCGGAGCACAGTGGCGGATGCGACGCTTGAACACGTTTACCGTTGCGGGGGCAGTGCCGGACTGGCGGCCAGAGGCGCGTCACCGGCTTCCCGTTTAAACCCGGACGGCATTCCGCTGTCGGGGTCACCATGAAGCTGGCGCGGATTGTACGTGAGCGGGGAGGCTGCAGCGCAGCCAGGCAGCGGTGCGCTGCGATCAGTCGTCGCGACGGTCGAAGAGGCTGTCGAGCGGCGAATCGGTTTCGACCGTCGCGGTGACGGTCGTCGTGACCGGGCCGGCAGCCTGGCGCGCGCGCGGGTCGGGCAGCAGTGCGGTCGCCGCCTCCGCGGCCTCGACCAGTTCCAGGCGACGGGCCTCGGGCACGTCCTGCCAATGGCAGTCGAGCAGGGCGCCTTCCAGCGAGTACAGCAGGTTGAGGCTGGGCTTGAAGCCGGCGCGGCGGACCTTGACGAACGCGTCCACGGCGCCTGCGGCATGCAGATCCTCGCGCGTGCGCAGACCGACCTGACGCAGCCAGGCTGCGGACTTGGGTCCGATGTTGCGCAGCTTGAGCGGCGTCGGTGCGGTCATTGCAGCGATTCGAGGTAAAGGGAGGCCAGGATTTCGATGCCGGCCTGGTCTTCAACGTCGAAACGCGCGGGCAGCGGACTGTCGATGTCGAACACGCCGACCAGACGCTCACCGACGTAAAGCGGCACCACCAGTTCGGAGCGCGATGCGCTGTCGCAGGCGATGTGTCCCGGGAACGCGTGGACGTCGTCGATGCGTTGCGTTTCGCGCGTGCGGGCCGCTGCACCACACACGCCCTTGTCGAGGGGAATGCGCACGCAGGCCGGCAGCCCCTGGAACGGACCGACGACGAGTTCGGTACCGTCGAACAGATAGAAGCCGACCCAGTTGAGGTCCGGCAACGCGTGGAAGACCAGCGCCGACAGATTCGCCGCATTGGCGATCGCATCGCGTTCGCCGTGCATCAGGGCGCGTGCCTGCGCCGCGAGCGCGGCATACTGTTCCGGCTTCGGGCCGTCGAGGGGTGAGGACGTGAACATGCCACGCAGTGTAGCAGCGGCCCCATCGGGCTCCGACCGCCTGGACGCATTGCCGCGCGATGCCGACGGCTTCCGCCTCCGCGGCACGCAGGCCTCGCGTCTGGAGACCTTCGTCGATGCGGCATTCGCCTTCGCGGTGACGCTGCTGGTGGTGTCGTTCGACGCGATGCCGGCCAGCCTGCCCGAACTGCACGAGGCGCTGCGACGCGCGCCTGCGTTCCTCGCAGGCTTCGCGATCCTCGCGATGTTCTGGGCCACCCATCATCGCTTCAGTCGCCGCACCGGATTGAGCGATGCGCGGGTGACCACGCTCGGCCTGCTGCTGATCGCGGTTGCGCTGCTGTACGTGTATCCGCTGCGTCTGATCATGGGCGTCGGCCTGCATTTCCTGACCGCGGGCTGGGCACCCTCACCGATTCCGATCGGATTCAATGCGGGCGAATTCCGCAGTCTGTACGTGATCTACGGGCTCGGCTTCGCTGCGATGTGCATCACGATGCTGCTGCTCAACCGCCATGGCCTCGCACGCGCCGACATGCTCGGACTCGATCCGGTCGAACGCTGCCTGCTGCGCCAGGACGCCGGCGCGATGGCATGGCTGCTGATTCCCACGGTCGCATCGATCGTGCTCGCACTGCTGCCGATGCCGCCACGCACCCTGTTCCAGGGGCTGCCGGGCATCGTCTACTGCACGCTGGCCGTGCTGATGCCGTGGTACGGCGTGCGCAGCGCCCGCGAGCTCGCGCGCGTCCGCGCTGGAGTCGAGGCCGGATGAGCGCCCGCAGTTTTCTCGTGACCGGTACCGACACCGGCATCGGCAAGACCCATTCGAGCGTCGCACTGCTGCACGCATTGCGCGCCAGCGGGCTGCGCGCGGTCGGCATGAAGCCGATCGCCAGCGGTTGCGACTGGCGGGACGGTGGCTGGCGAAACGAGGACGCGCTGGCGCTGCAGGGCGCCAGCGATCCGCGACCCGCCTATGCGGACGTCAATCCGGTGGCGCTGCCCGAACCGACTGCGCCGACACTGGCCGCAATCGCTGCCGGTGTGACGGTCGACATCGCCGCACTGCTCGCCGCGCATGCGCGGCTGGCGGCAGGCGCCGATGTGGTGCTTGTCGAAGGGGCAGGCGGCTGGGACGCGCCGCTGGCGCAGGGTCTGGAGCATCGCGATCTGGCGCATCACCTCGGCGGCGCCGTGGTGCTGGTGGTCGGCCTGAAACTCGGTTGCCTGAGCCACGCGCGACTGACCGTGCGCGCGATTGCCGCCGATGGGTGCCGTCTGGTGGGATGGGTCGGCAACCGCATCGATCCCGACTTCGGCCGTGCCGACGATTACATCGGTCTGCTCGAGGCCGCGCTCCCCGCGCCCTGCCTGGGTGTGCTGCCGTTCGTCGATGCGTTGCACGACGGCAGCGTGCCGCATCTGCATCTGGACGCGGAGTGGGTCGCGGCGCTGTAGCGTCTCGCCCGCTCCACCGTCGGCGACTTCAGGAACGTTTCGTGGTTACCGGTTTCGACAGGCGTCGAGCCATCAGACCGTCCGGAAAAAACGACATCGCGCGGCCCTGCCGCGCGATGTCGTCGAACGCCCGCCTCGCTACGGCGGGCCGGGATTCCACCTGTTACACAGTCAGGCGGTCTTCTTCGCCGCCAACTGCCGCAGCACGTAATGCAACAGACCGCCATGTCGGAAGTACTCGACTTCCTTGGGCGTCAGCAGCAGCACGTCGACTTCGAAACGGATCTCGGTGCCGTCCGCGCGCTTGGCGACGATCTGCGCGGTCTTCGACTTGCCGTTGGCGAGGCCGGTCAGTTCGACCGTCTCCGAACCGTCCAGGCCCAGGCTCTGCGCGTTGTCGCCGTCGCGGAAGCTGCACGGCAGCACGCCCATGCCGACGAGGTTCGAGCGGTGGATGCGCTCGAAGCTCTCGGCGATCACGGCTTTCACGCCCAGCAGGTTGGTGCCCTTGGCCGCCCAGTCGCGCGAAGAACCCGTGCCGTATTCCTTGCCTGCGAACACCACCAGCGGCACGCCAGCGGCCTTGTACTTCTGCGCCGCGTCGTAGATCGACAGCTTCTCCGGTTCGCCGTCGCCGAAGTACAGCGTGTTGCCGCCTTCCTCGCCGCCGAAGAACAGGTTCTTGATGCGGATGTTGGCGAAGGTGCCGCGCACCATGACGTCGTCGTTGCCGCGGCGCGAGCCGTAGCTGTTGAAGTCGGTCGGCTGCACGCCGCGTTCCTGCAGGAAACGGCCGGCCGGTGAGTCGCCCTTGATGTTGCCGGCCGGCGAGATGTGGTCGGTGGTGATCGAGTCGCCGAACAGGCCCATGATCCGCGCGCCGTGGATGTCGTCGATGCTGCCGACGTCCATCGTCATGCCGTCGAAGTAGGGCGGGTTCTTGATGTAGGTCGACGCTTCGTCCCACGCGTAGAGATCGCCATCGGGCGATTCGATCGTGTTCCAGCGGGTGTCGCCCTTGAACACGTCGGCGTAGTTCTTGGCGAACATCTCCGGCCCGATCGTCTTGGCGATGAAGTCGCCGATTTCCTTGTTGGTCGGCCAGATGTCGCGAAGGTAGACGGGGTTGCCGTCCTGGTCCTTGCCCAGCGGATCGTCGGTCAGGTCGATGTCGACCGTACCGGCGATCGCATAAGCGACGACCAGCGGCGGCGAGGCGAGATAGTTCATCTTCACTTCGCCGTGGATGCGGCCTTCGAAATTGCGGTTGCCCGACAGCACAGCGGCGACCGCGAGATCGTTCTCGGCGATGCCCTTCGACACCGCGTCCGGCAGCGGGCCGGAATTGCCGATGCAGGTCGTGCAGCCGTAGCCGACGACGTAGAAGCCGAGCTTCTCCAGATCGTCCATTACGCCCGCTTTCTCGAGGTAATCGGTGACCACCAGCGAACCCGGTCCGAGCGAGGTCTTGACCCACGGCGCGGCCTTCAGGCCCTTGGCTGCCGCGTTGCGCGCGAGCAGGCCGGCGCCGAGCATCACCGCCGGGTTCGAGGTGTTGGTGCACGACGTGATCGCGGCGATGACCACCGAGCCGTCGGTCAATTCGTGCTCGCCATCATCGAGCGTGATCTTCGACACCGGACGCGCGGCGAGGCGCTCGGCCTGCGGCTGTCCGCCGCCTTCCTTCTCGAAACGGTCGACCTGCGGATCTTCCGCGCTCGCTTTGTTGCGCTTGGCGACCAGCGGACCGACGTTGTCGCGGAAATTCTGCTGCACTTTCTCCAGCAGCACGCGGTCCTGCGGACGCTTCGGACCGGCCAGCGACGGGCGCACGTCGGCCATGTCGAGTTCCAGCACGCTGCTGTATTCGGCTTCCGGTGCGCCGGGTTCGTGCCACAGCTGCTGCGCCTTGGCGTAGGCCTCGACGAGCGCGATCTGGTCTTCGCTGCGACCTGACAGGCGCAGGTAGTTCAGCGATTCCTGGTCGATCGGGAAGATGCCGCAGGTCGCGCCGTACTCGGGCGCCATGTTGCCGATCGTCGCGCGGTCGGCGAGTGGCAGATGCTGCAGGCCTTCGCCGAAGAACTCGACGAACTTGCCGACGACGCCATGCTTGCGCAGCGTCTCGGTGACGGTCAGCACGAGGTCGGTCGCGGTCGCGCCTTCCGGCATGCGGCCGGTGAGCTTGAAGCCGACGACCTGCGGAATCAGCATCGACGACGGCTGGCCGAGCATCGCGGCCTCGGCCTCGATACCGCCGACGCCCCAGCCGAGCACGCCGATGCCGTTGATCATCGTGGTGTGCGAATCGGTGCCGAACACGGTGTCCGGATAGGCCCACTGCACACCGTCGTCGCGCTCGGCGGTCATCACCACGCGGGCGAGATGCTCGAGGTTCACCTGGTGGACGATGCCGGTATTGGGCGGCACGACCTTGAAGTTGTCGAAGGCCTTCTGGCCCCAGCGCAGGAAGCCGTAGCGTTCCTTGTTGCGCTGGAATTCGATCTTGCCGTTGAGATCCAGCGCATCCGGGCGACCGAACACGTCGACCTGCACGGAGTGGTCGATCACCAGTTCCGACGGGATCAGTGGATTGATCTGCTCCGGACGACCGCCGAGGCGCACCACGGCATCACGCATCGCGGCGAGGTCGACGACGCAGGGTACGCCGGTGAAGTCCTGCAGCACCACGCGCGCCGGCATGAAGGCGATTTCGGTGTCCGGTTCGGCCTTCGGGTCCCACTTCGCGACGGCCTCGATGTGGTGCGCGGCGACGGTCTCGCCGTCCTCGTGGCGCAGCAGGTTCTCGAGCAGGATCTTCATCGAGTAGGGCAGGCGGGCGATGTCGAACTGCTTGCCCAGCGCCGGCAGGCTGGCATAGGCGTAACGACGGCCGCCAACCTCGAGCTCGGTATGGGTGGAGAAGGAATCGGTCATGCAGGGGCTCCTGTCGCAGGTGGCTGGCGAGGGCCGGTAGCGGCCGTGCGCGCTGTCTGGGTGTCGCGTCGGCTCCGCCGCAGGAAGGTCTGCCGGCCGAACCGATTCAGCTAAGTGTAGGCCGGAGCCCGTAGCGACTATGTCATCGCATCGGGATGACAGCCGTATACCGGCCGGACGCTGCGTTTCGCCCTTCCGCGCCCGCTGCGTGGCAGCACCGACATGGGCGGCGGACGGCTGGCGGATTAGGGTATGTCGGACCCGGTATGTATAATTCACGCATACTTGAGCGGAGCCCGCCATGGAAGCCACCGTCGCCGAACGCGGCCAGATCACCCTGCCCAAGGCCGTGCGCGACGCGCTGGGCCTGAGCAAGGGCACGATCCTCAAGGTCGAGCTGGAAGGCAGTCGCATCGTGCTGCGCAAGAGCGTGGACGACGCGGTCTCGCGCGCCCGCGGCCGGTTCAGGCTGGAAGGCTTCGACGATACCGACGCCGCGATGCGCGCGGTGCGTGGCCAGCCGGTCGCTGACAGTGAAACCGGCGCCGACGCCACTGCTGACGGAGACGCCGACCGGTGATCGCCGTCGACGCGCCCGTGCTGGTGGACCTGCTGGCCGACGGCCCGCAGGCCGACGCCGCCGAGGCCTGCCTGCGCCAGTACCTGAGCGCCGGGCCGGTCGTCGTCTGCGACGTCGCACTGGCCGAGATCTGCGGCGCGCTGCATGACGGCGCCGACACCATGTCCGTGCTCGAGGACATGGGCGTGCGGTTCTCGGCGATCGAGGCGAAGTCCGCGTTGCGCGCCGGCGAGATGCAGCGCCGCTCCTGGCAGCGCGGCGACATCGCCGGTCGGCCGTCGCGCGACTTCCTCGTCGGGGCGCATGCGCTGTTGCAGTGCAATGGCCTGATCACCCGCGACGACGCGTTTTTCCGCACCTATTTCAAGGGTCTCAAGCTGATCGTACCGTCGGCCTGAGACCGGTTTTCCCGGTACTACACGAACAAGACTCTGGAGTTGCCCGCATGTTGGAAGCCTACCGCCACCACGTTGCCGAGCGCGAAGCGCTGGGAATCCCGCCGCTGCCGCTCGATGCGCAGCAGACCGCTGCCGTCATCGAACTGCTGAAGAATCCGCCGGCCGGTGAAGACGCGTTTCTTCTCGACCTGCTGACCCACCGCGTACCGGCCGGCGTCGACGACGCTGCCAAGGTCAAGGCGTCGTATCTCGCCGCGATCGCATTCGGTACCGAGCGCAGCGCGCTGATCACCCGCGCGCGCGCCACCGAGCTGCTGGGCACGATGCTCGGCGGTTACAACGTGCAGCCGCTGGTCGATCTGCTCGACGATGCCGAAGTCGGCGCGATCGCCGCCGAAGGCCTGAAGCACACGCTGCTGGTGTTCGACGCGTTCCACGACGTCGAAGAGAAGTCCAAGGCCGGCAATGCCAACGCCAAGGGCGTGATCCAGAGCTGGGCCGATGCCGAATGGTTCACCAGCAAGCCGGAAGTGCCGCAGTCGATGACGCTGACGGTGTTCAAGGTGCCGGGCGAGACCAATACCGACGACCTGTCGCCGGCGCCCGATGCGACCACGCGTCCCGACATCCCGATGCATGCGCTGGCGATGCTGAAGAACAGGCGCGACGACGCGCCGTTCGTGCCGGAAGAAGACGGCAAGCGCGGCCCGATCCAGGCCATCCGCGACCTCAAGGACAAGGGCCATCTGGTCGCCTATGTCGGTGACGTGGTCGGCACCGGTTCGAGCCGCAAGTCGGCGACCAACAGCGTGCTGTGGTGGACCGGCGAGGACATTCCGTTCATTCCGAACAAGCGCTTCGGCGGCGTGTGCCTGGGTTCGAAGATCGCGCCGATCTTCTACAACACGATGGAAGACGCCGGCGCGCTGCCGATCGAACTCGACGTGTCGCAGATGGAGCAGGGCGATGTCATCGAACTGCGTCCGTATGACGGCAAGGCGCTCAAGAACGGCAGCGTCATTGCCGAATTCCAGGTCAAGTCCGAAGTGCTGTTCGACGAAGTGCGCGCCGGTGGCCGCATTCCGCTGATCGTCGGCCGCGGCCTGACCGCCAAGGCGCGCGAGTCGCTGGGCCTGCCGACGCTGGAACTGTTCCGCTTGCCGCAGCAGCCGGCCAACACCGGCAAGGGCTTCTCGCTGGCGCAGAAGATGGTCGGCCGTGCGATAGGTCTGCCGGAAGGCCAGGGCGTGCGTCCGGGCACCTATTGCGAGCCGAAGATGACGTCCGTGGGGTCGCAGGACACCACCGGTCCGATGACCCGTGACGAGCTCAAGGATCTCGCGTGCCTGGGTTTCTCCGCCGATCTGGTGATGCAGTCGTTCTGCCACACCGCGGCCTATCCGAAGCCGGTCGACGTCAAGACCCACCACACGCTGCCGGAGTTCATCTCCACGCGTGGCGGCATCTCGCTGCGTCCGGGCGACGGCATCATCCACAGCTGGCTCAACCGCATGCTGCTGCCCGACACCGTCGGTACCGGCGGTGACTCGCACACGCGCTTCCCGATCGGCATCTCGTTCCCGGCGGGTTCGGGTCTGGTCGCATTCGCGGCCGCGACCGGCGTCATGCCGCTCGACATGCCGGAATCGGTGCTGGTCCGCTTCAAGGGCAAGCTGCAGCCCGGCGTGACCCTGCGTGACCTGGTCAACGCGATTCCGCTGTACGCGATCAAGGCCGGTCTGCTGACCGTCGCCAAGGCCGGCAAGCAGAATATCTTCTCCGGCCGCATCCTCGAGATCGAAGGCCTGCCGGATCTGAAGGTGGAGCAGGCGTTCGAACTGTCCGATGCCTCGGCCGAGCGTTCCGCGGCGGGTTGCACCGTGCACCTCGACAAGGCGCCGATCATCGAATACATGACCTCGAACATCGTCATGCTCAAGTGGATGATCAGCGAAGGCTACGCCGACGCGCGTTCGATCCAGCGCCGCATCGAGAAGATGGAAGCCTGGCTTGCAGATCCGCAGTTGCTCAAGGGCGACGCCGATGCCGACTACGCGGCGGTCATCGAGATCGACCTGGCCGACGTGCACGAGCCGATCGTCGCGTGCCCGAACGATCCGGACGACGTCAAGACGCTGTCGGACGTGTCGGGTGCGGTGATCGACGAAGTGTTCATCGGTTCGTGCATGACCAACATCGGCCACTTCCGCGCCGCGTCCAAGCTGCTGGAAGGCAAGCGCGACATTCCCACCAAGCTGTGGGTCGCACCGCCGACGAAGATGGACGCCGCCGAGCTGACCAAGGAAGGCCATTACGGCACCTTCGGCGCGGCCGGTGCGCGCATGGAAATGCCGGGCTGCTCGCTGTGCATGGGCAACCAGGCGCAGGTGAAGGAAGGCGCGACTGTGTTCTCCACGTCGACGCGCAACTTCCCCAACCGTCTGGGCCGCAACTCGAACGTGTATCTGGGGTCGGCCGAGCTCGCCGCGATCTGCTCGCGTCTCGGCCGCATTCCGACCAAGGCCGAGTACATGGCCGACGTCGGCGTGCTGGATGCGTCGGCGACCGAGATCTACCGTTACATGAACTTCGACCAGATCCCGGAATACGTGGACGCGGGCGAGAAGACCGCTGCCTGACCTGACGGCAGCGGTCGATGTTCGCGAAAAACCCGGCTCCGGCCGGGTTTTTCGTATCTGCGATGCCGGCGGCGCGTACGTGTCCGTGCGCGACCCGCTTCAGCCGGGCACGGCGGTCGCGTCTCGACCTGTCTGTGATCCGACATGTGGGGCGAGCGCGCTGGCGTTGGCATCCAGCGCCTTGCGATCGCGCGTGCGCCCGAACAGGCCGAAGGTGCGTGCCAGCAGGCGCAGGCCGAATACTGCCATGTCGCCACGACGACGCGGGATGCAGTGCAGGTGCAGATGCGGGATGTGCTGGTTCGCGGCGACGCCGTCGTTCAACAGCAGGTTGCCACCACCCACGGCATACCCGGTGGACGACTGCGCGCGCATCACCTGTTCGGCCAGCACGAACAGTGTCTGCTGTGCCGACGGCGCGAGTTCGGAGAGTCCCGCGACATGACGTTTCGGGATGATCAGTACGTGGCCCTCGCGGATCGGATGGATATCCATGACCACGAGCCAGTCAGGATCGTCATGCACCACGCTGGCCGGGAGATCCCCGCTGGACACTTTGCAGAAGATGCAGTCGGTATGGGTCGTATCGATGGTCATGCCTCCGTTGCGCTGGAAGTCGCGGCGCTGCGCCGCGTGCGGGGTTCAGGCGCGCGCGCGCGTTGCAGAGCGGCCAGGGTCGGATAGTCGACCTTGCCGTTGCTGTTGAGCGGCAGCGCGTCGAGCGTGTGGAACTCTGCGGGCACCATGTAAGCAGGCAGCCGCAGCTTCATGTCTGCGCGTGCCTGGCGCGCATCGAACGTTGCGCAGACCACGAATGCCGCGATGCCCGTGGGCGCTTTGCCCTCGCTCGCGATCGCCACCACCGCCACCTCTGCGACGTGGCCCGGTGACGCGCAGACCTCGCGCAGGTGCGCTTCGACCTCCTGCAGTTCGACGCGGTACCCGCGCAGCTTGACCTGTCGATCGACGCGGCCGAGGAACATCGCCACGCCATCGGATCCGATTTTTGCCAGGTCGCCCGTGCGGTACCAGCGCGACGCCTGCATGCCGTCGAGCCGGACATCCACGAAGCGCGATGCGGTCTGCGCAGGATCCTGCCAGTAGCCCGCCGCGAGCTGCGCGCCGCCAAGCCAGAGTTCGCCCGCCGTGCCTGCCGTGCAGGGTGCCCGGTCGGTGTCGACCACGGCGATCTCCATCTGCGGGAACGCAGCGCCGATGGGTATGACGGGGGACTCCGCGTCCGCCGTGTCGAAACGGTAGGCGGTGCAGGCGATCGTGGCCTCGGTCGGGCCATAGAGATTCTCGCAGCGGGCGTTGGGCGCAGCGGCCAGCCACGCACCGGCCAGCGGCCCGGGCAATGCCTCCCCACAGAACAGTGCCAGTGCCAGCGTCTGCAGGCTGCCGGGCTCCAGCAACCGGTAACGCTGCAGGGTGGCCGCGAGCGATGGCACGGAGAACCACACGGTGATGCGATGCGTGTTGACGAACCCGGTCGGCATCAGCAGCGCCGTCTTCGGCACGCAGTACAGACACGCACCTGCGGCCCAGGTCACGAACATGTCGTGCATGGACAGATCGAAGGTCGATTCGAACAGCTGCGTGCAGCGCTGGTGCGCGTCGAGCTCCGGATAGCGTGCGCGCACCGCGTCGACGTAGGCGATCAGCGCGCGGTGGCCGACGGCCACGCCCTTCGGACGACCGGTACTGCCCGAAGTGAACAGGACGTAGGCGATATCGAGATCGTCGACGGGAAGTCCGGAGCCGATCGCACGATCGACGGCGGGCCGGTCACCCGCCCGATCGACTGCCCGCATGCAGGCCTGTATCTCCGGGTCGCTGAGCGAAGCCACCGCAGATGCATCAGGGCCGAGAACTGCGACCGGGCCATCGAGCGCGGCCAGGAGCGCCGGCACGAGCGCCTGACCGCCGGTATCGCAGATGAGGGCCGCCGGCCGTGTCCTGGACAGGATGTCGACCATGCGTGCGTGCGGGAAACCGGTGCCGAGCGGTACATGGATCTTGCCCGCACGCATGCAGGCCAGAGGCGCGCAGTACGCGACCAGGCTGCGGTCCGCGACGGTTGCGCAGACGGGGCCGTCGACGGCACGCAGACGCGCGGCGAGCGCCTCTACCTGTGCCGCGAACTGGCGATAGGAATAGGTGACCCCGTCGATCCACAGCGCGGGTCGATCGGGATGGCGGGCCACCGCGTCGAAAAAGTGCCCGGCCGCGTTGGGTGTCGTCATGGCGCCCGGCTCAGGCGACGATCCTGCGCTCGGGGACCAGGTGACGGCGTATCAGGTCTGCGACGCCCTGATCGTAGTAATGGCTGAAGTGGTCGCCTTCGGCATCCCGCTGCAGTTCGCCATTGCGCAGCCCGTCGCAGAGCGCCTTGCCGATATCGGGATGGGTCACGACGTCTTGGTCGCCGACGTACACCTGCACAGGCTGCGCGACGTCGTGCGTCCACGCATCAGGCCGCTCCGCGAACAGCGTGCGCATCATGTTGGCGTACCGGAACAGCGACTCCGGCGTGCGGAACGGCTTGCTGGTCATGTAGAGCAGATAGGGATCCGTGCTCGTCAGGATGGTGCTGAGCATCCGGTTGTCACCGGCATCCGCCGACGTGGCGCCGTAGATCAGCTCGCAGTACTTCTCCGCCATGCGGTAATTGCCGGCGATCTTGTCGAACAGCGAGCGGATGCCGGCTTCGAAACGCGTCACCCGGACGGTGTCCGACGGACTGATCGAAACGCCGGGGTTGAGCAGCACGCCTGCCCGGATGTTCCCGGGGAATGCCCCCATGGCGCGCAATGCGACCTGTGCGCCGCTGCTCCAGCCCACGACGACCGCAGTGTCCAGACCGAGCGCGCCCTGAATGTCGACCATGTCCTGCGCATGGACGAGCGATCCGCAATCCTCCGGCGGGAATGGATGCTCGAGGCCTGGCACCCAGCGGCATTCCCACGTCACCACGTGGAAGACGTCCTGCAGGCGCTGCGCCAGCGGCCACATGAACTCTGCGGGCATGCCGTAGGCGTTGGCCAGGAACAGCGGCGGCAGTGTGGGGTTGCCGCAGTAGGACACCCGCAGCGCGATGCCGTCGCGCACGGTGACATTCTGGGACCGGAACCCCACGCCGCGCGACTCTTCCTGCTGCAACTCCTGCAGGAACGACTCGAGGTAGGCATCCACATCGTCCCAGTCCACCTGTGGTTGCGGTGGCCCGTGGCGGAGGAAGGTCTTCTCGGCGTTGTAGTAGCCGGCGTAGAACTTCGTCCGCTCGTCGAAGAGATCCTGCAGCGGACTCGGGTCGGGACTGCGTTCGGTTACGAAGGCAAGGCGATTGGCCCCGGTCTTGCGGTCGACCTTGCCGATGAGCTCGGCCATGTTCGCGCCTTCGGGATTGCTGAGGTGCACGAAGCGACGATCGCCGAAGCCTTCCGACGACAGCCGGAGCATGTCGTAGACGCATGCGTCCACCGGCGTGAGGTTCATCGTGGCGCGCGGCTTGCCCAGCAGTTCCAGCGGATGCTGCATGCGGGCCAGGGTCTCGCGCAGCCGGTACACCTCTTTCATGAAGCCGTAGACGCCGAAGCGCGTGGTGCCGCTGTGGTGGGTCGCCAGAGGTCCCATGACCGCGGTGGGGCGCAGGATCCGGTAGCTGTGACCATGACCGTCACAGAATTCGACGACCTTGTTCTCGGCGAGGTTCTTGCTCTCCTCGTAGACGTTGTTGTATTCGCGCTCCAGCGAATGCAGGGCCTCCTCGATGTCGCCCTGGGCCTTGCCGGCGGTGTAGGCCGTCGAGATGTGCACGAACTCCGCGCCCCTGCGATCGCCGGTAGGGGACGGGGGGCATACGGCGTGGAACAGGTCGAGCATGTTGCCCGTGCCGCCGATGTTCTGATCGAAGATCTCCCGGCGGTGCCGGTCTTCGAACTTGAGGCTGGCCGCACAGTGCCAGAACTCGCCGACCCCGGCCTCGCGAAGCGTCTGGATCGTAGTGTCCGACAGCCCGCAGCGGGGCAGAGTGATGTCGCCGGTCAGCACCTGCAATCGCGTGTCGAGCAGGTGCTTGGGCAGGATCTTCCGGTACGAGGCTGCACATTCCGCCAGATGCGCGTACACCCGGGCGCGGGCAGCCGCTTCCGTTTCGCCGCGCACGATGGCGTAGACCGTGCCCGGCCATTCGATCCGCCTCAGCAGGAAATGACCACCGAGGAAGCCGGTTGCGCCGGTGAGTACGATCGGCGCGACGTCGCGTGCGGGCACCAGACTGGTGGGATCGGAAATGACCGGATGCGGCATGGAGAACTCCTTGTAGGGTGTGCGCTGGATCTGCATGCCGCGGCGGACATGCAGGTGCCCGGTGCGTCGATCAGCTGTCCGCGAGGAAGTGCTCGCGGACGCGTCCAAGCGTGGATGTCTTGGGAATCAGATCCGGTGTCACCGGAATTTCCCGATCGATCAGTTCTTCGATGATCAGGATGTATTCCACGAAGTTGATCGAATCGATCAGCTTCTGCTCGAAGAGGTCGGTGTCGTCGTCGATCGCGGCAAGATCGGGATGCACGGCGAGCAACCATGCACGCAAGGTTTCGATCCCCGCGGTGGCAGCGCTCACGAAGGATCACCTTTCAGTGGAATTCCAAGATCCGCCAGGAACCGCAGCGGCCGCTTCAACAATGCGGCCGCATGGTGTTCGCGTCGCGCCGGGTGCGCCAGCAGCGCACGGCGCAGCGCGACGCCACCCTCGATGCCGCTGTCGCGATACATGGCAGGCTGGTACAGGGACTCGATGGAGATCTGTACATAGCGCTGCAGATGGGCGACCGCAGCCGCGCGTGTGTCTTCGTCACTGGCTGCGAATGCGATCTCCTTCGTCTGCGCGAGGATCGCGCGCCCGAAGGTGATGTGCCGCGCTTCGTCAGCATGGTGGATCTGGTGGATCGAACGGACAAACGGCGACACGCGTTCGTCTCCGCCGGCGATCACGTTGTAGTAGCCGCCGATCTCTTCGAAGATGAAGATCCTTGCGAACAACAGGAAGAACGACATCTCGTTGCCGAACGTCTCGTCAGCAATGCTGACCTTCTTGCTCGAGTAGATCTTTCCGGCGTATCGCCGGCAGAACTCGCCGAAGAACCAGAGGTGCTTGTTCTCCTCGTCGATGAAGTGATGGATATAGGCATCGATGTCCGGAAGATCCGGTGCGTACAGCCGGGCAGCCAGCATGTGGATCAGCTCGCGCTCACCCTCGACATTGAGACTGAAGGCGTTGATGCACTCCCATTTGGAGAGTCGCTTGAGCTGCGCTTCGGACAGTGTGTCGGCGTACTCGGTGCCGTGGACACTCAACAGCTCCGGGGACAGCCACCACGCGTCGTCCGGCAGACTGTCGGGCCACTCGATCTGCGAAAAACTGTTGACGTGTCGGTCGCGCGACAGGCGGATCAGCTGGGCCATCCGGGACGCGAAGACCGGATCTTCGTCGATGCGTGCCAGTTCGGCTGTGGATGATGCAGCGTGGACTGCGTGCTGGGGCATCGTGATTCCTTGTCGTCGATGCGAGCACGGGCGTGACGCGGATGCCCGTAACTGGAAGTTCGGCAGGCGGAATTAATTCAAGCGTTTGATTCAATTTTCGGCCTAAAAAAAAGCGCCGCTGCGTGGATTCGAATATGGCGGTCAGGTCACCGACCGCCGCAGGTGGGTGGATGTGCAGGCCCGCAAGCCTGCACATCTGGATATTACGCCCTGATTTCCCGCTGGTTTCTGTGGCCTGCGTCAAGAACCCGCAAACCGGATGGATCGATCAGGACGTCTTCGATTCGTCCCGCAGTTCGCGGCGCAGAATCTTGCCGACGTTGCTCTTGGGCAGCTCGGTCCGGAACTCGATGTACTTGGGCTGCTTGTAGCCCGTCAGGTTCGCGCGCGCGTGTGCCTTCACCTGTTCGACGGTCAGGCTCTGGTCCTTCTTCACGATGACCACCTTGACCGCTTCGCCCGACTTCTCATCAGGCACGCCGACCGCAGCGACTTCGAGAATGCCGGGCATGAGCGCCATGACATCCTCGACCTCGTTGGGATACACGTTGAAGCCCGAGACCAGGACCATGTCCTTCTTGCGATCGACGATGTAGAAGAATCCTGCCTCGTCCATGCGCGCCATATCACCGGTGTGCAGCCAGCCATCGGCGTCGATCATCTTCGCCGTGTCTTCGGGGTGATTCCAGTATCCCTTCATCACCTGCGGGCCACGAATGCACAGCTCGCCGATTTCGCCACCGTTGAGGGGCGCATTGTCCGCATCGACCACGCAGGCGTCGGTCGAGGGAATGGGCAATCCGATCGAGCCGTTGTACGCCGCGAGATCCATCGGGTTGATACAGGCGGCCGGGGAGGTCTCGGTCAGTCCGTAGGCTTCGACGAGCGTGCAGCAGGTGACCTGCTTCCAGCGTTCGGCCACCGAACGCTGCACGGCCGTGCCACCGCCCAGCGAAAGGCTGAGGTGCGAGAAGTCGATCTTGTCGAAACCCGGCGTATTGAGAAGTCCGTTGAACAAGGTGTTGACGCCGGTGATGGCGGTGAACGGCACCTTGCTGATTTCCTTCACGAACCCGGGCATGTCCCGCGGATTGGTGATGAGGTAGTTGTGGCCGCCGAACTTCATGAAGACCAGGCAGTTCGCCGTCAACGCGAAGATGTGGTAGAGCGGCAGCGCGGTGATGATCACTTCCTCGCCCATCTTCGCATTGCGGCCGATCCACGCAGCGGCCTGCTGCATGTTGGCCACCATGTTGCGGTGGGTCAGCATCGCGCCCTTCGACACGCCGGTCGTGCCGCCGGTGTACTGCAGGAACGCGATGTCTTCCGGCGAGATCTCGACGCTCGGGAGCGTGTGCTTCTGTCCGAGTGCCAGCGTGCTGCGGAACCGGACGGCGCCCTGGATGGCGTACTCGGGCACCATCTTCTTGACGTGCTTGAGTACGAAATTGACGATCGCACCCTTCGGGAACGGCAGCAGGTCTCCAAGCCCGGTGGTGATCACCTGCTTGACCTGGGTGTCCGGCAGCACGTCCTGGACCGTCTTGCCGAAGTTGTCCAGCACCAGGATGGCGGTGGCGCCGGAGTCGACAAGCTGATGCCGGAGTTCCCGGGCGGTGTACATCGGGTTGGTGTTGACGACCGTCAGGCCAGCGCGCAGCGCGCCGAACGTCGCAATCGGATACTGCAGGCAGTTGGGCATCATGATCGCGATGCGATCACCGCGCTTCATCTTCAGCTCGCCCAGCAGATACGCGGCGAACTGTCTGCTGTAGGTATCGATTTCCGCGTAGGTGATCGAACGTCCCATGTGGGAGAACGCAGGTCGGTCGCGATACTTTTCCAGCGATGACTGCAGGACCGATACGACAGACCGAAACTCTTCGGGATCGATTTCATGCGGTACATCTGCAGGATAGCTCGACAACCATGGACGCTCGAGAATCATTGCTCCCCCCTCTACTGTTTTTGTCATGCGGCTGCTGGATTGCGGCTCTTGATGACGCTTGGATTGGACCATAGGCCCCAGAGTGCCGCAAGAACGCATCAGGATGCACGCCGCAGTGCAAACAGCGCGGAAAATCAGACATTTCCGGACAGGGCTTCATCCCGCGAAGCATGCGGAGACGATGCAGCGCAGACCTGCGCCGGCACATGCCGCGACAGGTGGCCGCGGACTGGCGGCTGACGGCGCACGGTTCGATTGACAGGCCGGGATTCCGGAAATGACGACGCGAGTTCGTGCAGCGTCCGCCGTCTGGATCGCTCTCAGCTCTGGCTGCCTGCCGATCTGATCACGCTGTGTCACACGGCTGCGGGGATACGCACGTCCCCCGCGGAGTACGCCGGTAGTCGCTTGCGTGCATGCGCAGATGCCAAGAACGCAGCACGCTCCGAAGTCGCGTGCATCACCGTCACCCCATGTGATGTGAGTCGGCGCGCACTGTCCGCATGCTGTGCGCGGATCCAGGTCCGGCACCACGAATCCGCATCAAGGACGCAGCGCGTGTTATCTGTACGCGCAGGCGTTGGCTCGATGCGTGAGCCCGCCCGGTGTCGAGGTCAATCGACGCGCGGGCGGGGTGGGGATCAGATCGACTTGAGCATCTGCTGACGGCGCAGCAGGAAGTCCCAGAGACTGCCGCCCATCTGCCGCCACAACACCGCCGAACGCAGCGAAGCCAGCAGCACCGCGCGGATCTCCGCGACGACGTTGGCCTGGCCGAGATAATGCGGATTGCCCTGGACCATCACCTTCGGGCGCAGATGGCTGACGGTGTCGGCATACAGCGCGCCGAGTGCGGCCAGCACTTCCGGATGGGTGTGTCCGAGTTCCTCGGCCTTCGGCTTGATCTCGAGGATGCCGTGGTGGACTTCGCCGCTGACGGCGCTGTCCTGGATGAAACGGCGCTCCAGTTGCACGACCGCGAGGCCGAGCTTGGGCAGCAGCGGGTCGCTGCCCTGGTTGCCGAAATAGTCGCGCAGCAGCATCAGGCCGGGCACGACCGCATCGCGGCCGCCGTAGACATCGGCGGGCGAGGTGGCGTCGATGCGGAACACGCTGTCGAGCGCGGTCGACAGAACCGCGGCGTCGGCCTGGCCGGTTTCGGCGATGCGGCGGACCTGCTTGAGCGCCTGCGCCATGCCGGCGAGGGCGAGGACACGTTGCTCCATCATGCCGCCACCCCGCGTGCGCGCAGTTCCAGCGGCGCGTCGGTGCGCGCGATGACCGCGCCGCCGAGGCAGACGTCGCCGTCGTAGAGCACCACGGACTGTCCGGGCGTGACCGCACGCTGGGGGCGGTCGAACCGCACGTCGAGCTGGCCGGTGTTCGCGTCGATGGTCACTTCGCAGGATTCCTCGTGTTGCCGGTAACGGGTCTGGGCGGTGCAGCGGAAGCGCTGCGCCGGCGGGTCGCCGGCGATCCAGTGTGCGGGTTCGCTCGTCAGATGCGACGACAGCAGGTACGGCGTGTCGGCGCCCTGGGCGACGAAGAGCACATTGTCGCCCACATCCTTGCCGACCACATACCAGGGCGCCGCGTCGAAGCCGCGCACGCCACCGATCTGCAGGCCTTCGCGCTGACCGAGGGTGAAATAGAAGACGCCGGGATGCATGCCGACGCGATGTCCGTCGGGCGTGCGCATCTCGCCCTGGCGCGCGGGCAGGTATTGGCCGAGGAACGTGCGGAAGTCGCGTTCGCCGATGAAGCAGATGCCGGTCGAATCCTTCTTCTCCGCAGTGGGCAGGCCGGCGGCGCGTGCGAGATCGCGGACGTCGGTCTTGGGCAGTTCACCGAGCGGGAACAGGGTGGCGGCGAGTTGCGCCTGGCCGAGCTGGTGCAGGAAGTAGCTCTGGTCCTTGTTGCGATCGCGCGCGCGCAACAGGCGCCAGCGGCCGCCCTCGAAATCGACGCGTGCATAGTGCCCGGTCGCGATCTTGGCCGCGCCCAGATCGCGCGCCGCGTCGAGGAAATGCTTGAACTTGATCTCTCGGTTGCACAGCACGTCGGGATTCGGCGTGCGGCCGGCCGCGTACTCGGCGATGAAGTGCTCGAACACGCCGGCCCAGTATTCGCCGGAGAAATCGCGGAAGTGGATCGGCAGGCCGAGCCGGCCGGAGACGGCCACCGCGTCGCGGCGATCGTCCTCGGCCCGGCAGTCGCCGCTGCCGTCTTCGGCCCAGTTCTGCATGAACAGTCCGGCCAGCGGCGTGCCCGCATCGCGCAGCAGCAGTGCGGCGACCGAGGAATCCACGCCGCCGGACATGCCGACGATGACCTCCGGTGCGCTCACGGAATCTGGCGCACGGCCGACAACGGGAAGCGCTGGCCGGCGAGGCAATCGGCGACGACCTGCCAGACCAGCGGGCTGCGGTGTCGCGCCGCTTCGGCCTGCAGCTGCGCCGGGGTGAACCAGGTGGCCTTCTCGATGCCGTCGTCGAGCGCGCGTGCCGGATCGTGCGACAGCGGGCGCGCGGCGAAGGCGAAGCGCAGGAAATGCCGGCCATCGGCCTCGCCGGGACGCGGCGCGGACTTCCACAGATAACTGCCGATGAAACCGGTCAGCTCGACCGTCCAGCCCGATTCCTCGAGCGTCTCGCGCACGGCAGCGTGCAGCAGTGACTCGTCCGGTTCCAGATGGCCGGCCGGCTGGTTGATCACCAGACGCCCGTCGACGCGCTCCTCGATGCAGAGCACGCGGCCGCCATCCATGACCACGGTGGCGACGGTCACATCCGGCTGCCAGAAGCGCGGATCGGCAGACACCGCCATCAGAGCGTGTCCTCCCCGGTGAGCTGCAGCTCCATGTCGTCGGCCAGCTGGGCAGCGATCTCGAGCGCCTGCTCGAAACGCGCGCCGTCGGCGTCGTCGTGGAGCTTGATCACATAGAACAGTGTGTCGCCGGCGATCTCCCAGCCACCGAGAATGTTGCGCTGGCTGTCGCGCAGCAGCATGTCGGCCTGCTCGGCGCTGAAGCCGCCCGCGGGCACCGGCGCAGCGGGCGAGAACACCTCGCGGACCGCGCTGTCGCCGAGCACGTGGGCACTGCCGGCGACGAACGCGAGCTGGCTGCGGTTCTCCTGCTGCCACGCGAAGACGACGCGGTAATCGCCGTCGTCATCGCGCTCGTAGCGCACGCCGTGGGCGTCGAGCCGTTGCGCGAGCGTGTCTTCGGCGCTGGGAACGATGTCGGCCGCGGGCGGTTGCCGTTCGGCCGCGCCTTGTCCGGCCGCGACGATCGGCGACAGGACGAGCAGGCAGGCGAGCGGCAACAGGCGCGATGCCCGGAACAGGCGGCGGTGATGCATCGAGGCACCGGGTGGGGGGAATGCCGGTCATTCTGACGACCGGGGTCCGGGGCGTCCATCCACGGCGCGGCGGTATAATCGGCGGATGAGTCGCAGACACGAACACGAACATGATCACGGCACCGCGGTAGCCCCCGGCCGCCCGGAAGTCGCGCCACCGCCGCTGTACTCGGTGCTGCTGCTCAACGACGACTACACGCCGATGGACTTCGTGGTCGAGATCCTGGTGCGGTTCTTCGCGCTGGATCTCGAACGCGCGACCCAGGTGATGCTCCACGTGCACACCCGCGGCCGGGGCGTGTGCGGCATCTACAGCCGCGAAGTCGCGGAGTCGAAGGTCGCGCAGGTGAACGAATACGCACGCCTCAATCTGCACCCCTTGCTCTGCACGATGGAAAAGGCCTAATAAGCCCACGGGGGCAGGGTTTGTTTGCCGGAATCGGGCCCCATCTAGGGTGTCAGTGAAGCCGGAGGCGACCGCCCCATGTTCAGCAAAGATCTCGAGTTCACGATCGGCCAGTGCTACAAGCGCGCCCGCGAGGCCCGCGACGAGTACATGACGGTCGAACACCTGCTGTTGTCGCTGCTCGAGAACCCGTCCGCGGAGGCCGTGCTCAAGGCCACCGGCGCGGATTTCGAGCGCCTGCGTGGCGACCTCGAACAGGCCATCCTCACATCGGTCACCAAGCTGGCCGAAGACGACACGCGTGACACTCAGCCCACGCTCGGGTTCCAGCGCGTGCTGCAGCGTGCCGTCTACCACGTGCAGTCCTCGGGCAAGAAGGAAGTCACCGGCGCGAACGTGCTGGTCGCGATCTTCGGCGAGAAGGATTCGCACGCGGTCTACTACCTCAACCAGCAGGACGTGACCCGGCTGGATGTCGTCAACTATCTCTCCCACGGCATCGCCAAGAGCGGTGGCGAGGAGCCCGACGGCGTGCATGAGGATCCGGCGCAGGCCCGGACCGAAGGTGCCGAAGGCGAGGGCAAGGGCGACGCGCTGGCCGAGTTCGCGAGCGATCTCAACGTGGCCGCGCAGGAAGGCCGCATCGACCCGCTGGTCGGCCGCGCCGAGGAAGTGGAGCGCACGATCCAGGTGCTGTGCCGCCGCCGCAAGAACAATCCGCTCTACGTCGGCGAAGCCGGTGTGGGCAAGACCGCGATCGCCGAAGGCCTGGCCAAGCGCATCGTCGATGGCGAAGTGCCCGAAGTGCTGGCCGACGCGACGATCTATTCGCTCGATCTCGGCGCGCTGGTCGCGGGCACCAAGTATCGCGGCGATTTCGAGAAGCGTCTGAAGGCGGTGCTGACCGCGATCAAGAAGCATCCCGGCGCGATCCTCTTCATCGACGAGATCCACACCATCATCGGCGCCGGTTCGGCGTCGGGCGGCACGATGGACGCGTCGAACCTGATCAAGCCGGCGCTGGCGTCGGGCGAGCTGCGCTGCATCGGCTCGACCACATTCCAGGAATACCGCGGCATCTTCGAAAAGGATCGCGCACTGGCGCGCCGCTTCCAGAAGATCGACATCGTCGAGCCGACCGTCAGCGAGACCTACCAGATCCTGCAAGGCCTCAAGCCGCGCTACGAGGCGCATCACGATGTGACCTATGCCGACGAGGCGCTGCAGGCTGCAGTCGACCTGTCGGTCAAGCACATCGCCGACCGTCTGCTGCCCGACAAGGCCATCGACGTCATCGACGAAGCCGGCGCGCGTCAGCGTCTGCTGCCCGAAGGCGTGCGCAAGGCGCTGATCGATGTCGAGGAAGTCGAGACCATCGTTGCCAAGATGGCGCGCATCCCGGCCAAGCAGGTCAGCGCGACCGACAAGGACGTGCTGGAGCATCTGGAGCGCAACCTCAAGATGGTGATCTTCGGTCAGGACCCGGCGATCGAGATGCTCACTTCGGCGATCAAGCTGTCGCGCTCGGGCCTCGGCAGCCCGGACAAGCCGATCGGCAACTTCCTGTTCGCCGGCCCCACCGGTGTCGGCAAGACCGAGGTCACGCGCCAGCTGGCACTGCAGCTCGGCATCGAGCTGGTGCGCTTCGACATGTCCGAGTACATGGAGTCGCATTCGGTGAGCCGCCTGATCGGTGCGCCGCCGGGTTACGTGGGTTTCGACCAGGGCGGCCTGCTGACCGAGAAGATCGTCAAGACGCCGCACTGCGTGCTGCTGCTCGACGAGGTGGAAAAGGCGCATCCGGACATCTTCAACATCCTGTTGCAGGTCATGGATCGCGGCGTGCTGACCGACACCAATGGTCGCGAGGCGAACTTCCGCAACGTGATCCTGGTGATGACGACGAATGCCGGCGCCACCCAGGCCTCGCGCCGTTCGATCGGCTTCATGCGCCAGGACCACAGCAGCGATGCGATGGAAGTGATCCGCAAGAGCTTCACGCCGGAATTCCGTAACCGTCTCGATGCGGTGGTGCAGTTCCAGTCGCTGGGTTTCGAGCACATCCTGCGCGTGGTCGACAAGTTCATGATCGAGCTGGAGTCGCAGCTGCACGACAAGAACGTCTCGCTGTCGGCCACACCGGCAGCGCGCGACTGGCTGGCCCAGCACGGCTTCGATCCGCAGATGGGTGCGCGTCCGATGTCGCGCGTCATCCAGGACAAGGTCAAGCGTCGTCTGGCCGACGAACTGCTGTTCGGCAAGCTGGCCAACGGCGGTCGGGTGTCGATCGACGTGCAGGACGGCGAACTCACCGTCGAAACCTGGGCGGAGCCGGAGCGTCTGCTCACCGCGACGGTCGACTGACCGGCGTCGCGGACCGTGTCACGAAGAAGGCGCCCGAGGGCGCCTTTTTTTTTTGTTGCCGATATGGGCGTCGATCAGCGCGCGGACGCCTCCACCCACGCATCCACACGACGCTCGAGCAGATCCAGCGGCAGCGCACCGCCGCCGAGCACGGCATCGTGGAAACCGCGCACGTCGAAGCGGTCACCGAGGCGTTCTTCGGCGTTACGGCGCAGTTCCTGGATGCGGATCATGCCGATCTTGTAGGCCGTCGCCTGGCCGGGCCAGACCAGATAGCGCTGCACTTCCGAACGGATGGTCGCTTCCGGAAACCCGCTGTTGGCATTGAAGTAGTCAACGGCCTGCTGCTCGGTCCAGCCCTTGTCATGCATGCCGGTGTCGACGACCAGCCGGATCGCCCGCCAGAGTTCCGAGCTGAGCCTGCCGTAGCGGGCGTAGGGATCCTGGTAGGTGCCCGGAATCTCCTGCGCCTGCCACTCGGAGTACAGCCCCCAGCCTTCCGAATATGCCGTGGTCTGGTACTGGGTGCGGAACTGCGGCAGTCCGGTGAGTTCCTGCGCGATCGCGATCTGCATGTGATGGCCCGGCAGGCCTTCGTGATAGGCGATGACCTCCAGTTCCGGCTTCGGCATCGCGTTCATGTCGGACAGGTGCGCGTAGTAGATGCCGGCGCGGGTGCCGTCGGGGCTGCTCGGGAAGTAGTGCTGCGCCGCGCCGGGCTGCTCGCGGAACGACTCGACGCGGCGCACGACCAGATCCGCCTTCGGCAGCAGCCCGTAGAACTGCGGCAACTGCTGCTTGATGTTGTCGAGCAGGCGCGTGGATTCGTCGAGATAGGCCTGGCGGCCCGCGTCGGTGTCCGGGAACTTGAACTGCGGATCGGTGGCGATGAAGCGGAAGAACGCCTGGAGATCGCCCTCGAAGCCGACCTCGGTCTTGATCGCCTCCAGTTCCGCGTGGATGCGCGCCACGTCCTGCAGGCCGATGTCGTGGACCTGTGCGGGTGTCAGGTCGGTACTGGTGTTGCGCCGCAGCTGCGCGGCGTAATACGCCTTGCCGTCGGACTGCGTGGTGCCGACACCGGCAGGATTCTCCAGCGCGTTGCCGATGTCGCCTTCGTACCATGCGATCACGCGGCCGTAGGCCGGCCCGACCGACTCGACCAGCGCTGTGCGTGCCTGCGCCTTGAGCGCGTCGGCGGTTTCGGCATCGATCGTGCCGGCTTCGCGCAGCGCATCGGCTTTCGCGACCAGGTCGGCCCACAGGGCGGTGTCCTCGCCATCGGTGAACGGGGCGCCTGTGATCACGTTGCGCGCCTGCGCGATCACCCCGGTGTAGGTGAAGCGGGGAGCGCGGATGCCGGCTGCGGCGCTCGTGGCGGCGTGCCCGAGCAGGGTGTCGAACATCGTCGGCAGCGCCTGCAGGCGTGCGATGTACGCGCGATAGTCCGCCTCGCTGTCGACCTTGTGGAAGTTGATCAGCACCGTGGGCTGCATCGCCTGCGGGCCCATCATCTGGTCAAAGGCGTAGGCGTTGCGGCGGAACTCGAACTGCGCCGTCGCATCGCGCGTCTGCTGTGCCCAGAGGTCGTAGGACAGACGGCCCTCCGCATCGAGTGCATCCCGGTCGAAGGTGCGCGTCATCGTTTCCGCACTGGACTGTTGCCAGGCGAGCTGTTCCTGCGCCGCCGCATCGGACACGTCGTCGAGCTGGTCGTACAGATCCTTGCGGCCCAGCATCGTCAGCCCGATCGGACTGAAGCGGAGCGAGGCTTCGTACTGCTGGTCGAGCCAGGCATTGAGGCGTGCGGTCTCGGCCGCAGGCGGCGCCTGGGTCATCGCGGCGGGCGCGGCGCCCGCGGTCGGCACGGTCTGCGCAAGGGCAGGCAGGGCGAACGCGAGCGCGAGGGTGAGCGCGGTCACGGTGGGCAATCGGGGCATCGGCGGCATCCGTTCGGTCAGGTGGACCGAGCCTACCCCGTCGATGTGCTGCCGGCCTACGGTTCCGCCCGGTCCGTGTGCCGACCGGGTGCCCGGAACGACGAAGGCGACCCATGGCCGCCTTCGGAAGTGTGGTGCGCTACCGCAATTACTTCATGCGGTAGGTGATGCGGCCCTTGGTCAGATCGTAGGGCGTCATTTCCACCTTGACCCGGTCACCGGTCAGGATGCGGATGTAGTTCTTGCGCATACGTCCGGAGATGTGCGCAATGATTTCGTGGCCGTTCTCGAGCTTCACCCGGAACATGGTGTTCGGGAGGGTCTCGGAGACCGCGCCTTCGAACTCGATGACGTCGTCTTTCGCCATTCGTCTGGAATATCCGTCGTTAGGGATGCGGCGCGCGGCTCGAATGATTTCGAGCTCGCGCCAACAAAGCGGGGTATTGTCGCACGCGGCTGCGGGCGATGCAAAAAGACCCACCGTGAGCGTCAGTCTGGCGCGCCCAGCACAGCGGCCCGGATCTCACCGAACGCTCCGGTCCATGCGCCGATGACCGGGGCCGGCGCTTCGGCCAGCGCATCGACCGATTCGATGAACCGTTCACGCGGCCAGCTGGCCGCGCCCAGCGACGCCAGGTGCGGATTGCCGACCTGGGCATCGATCAGCGGCATGCCCCATTGACGCATCTGCCGGGCGAGTCCGAACAGGGCGGCCTTCGAGGCGCCGGTGCGGGCGCTGAACATGCTTTCGCCGAAGAACATCCGGCCGATCGACACGCCATAGATGCCGCCGACGAGGTCGTCGCCGTCGAACACCTCGACGCTGTGGGCGGCGCCTGCCGCGTGCAGCGCGGCGTAGGCCTCGCGCATGTCGTCGGTGATCCAGGTGCCATCCTGTCCGGGGCGCGGCGCCTGCGCGCAGGCGGTCACGACGTCGGCGAACGCGGTATCGGCACGCAGGGTCCAGTTGCTGCCGCGCAAGGTGCGTGCGAGCCGGCGGTTGGGGCGCAGGTCCGCGGTCTCGAACACCGTGCGCGGATCCGGCGACCACCACAGGATCGGCTGGCCTTCGGAGAACCACGGAAACACGCCATGGCGATAGGCGTTGCGCAGCCGCGTCACTGACAGATCGCCACCGAATGCGAGCAGGCCGTCGGGACGGCGCAATGCGCTGTCGACCGGCGGAAACGGTGCATCCGGCTCCACGCCGAGGCGCGGCAGATGCAGGCTCACGGGGTTGGCTGCCGAAACGGACTGCTGGCCGCGAGCGTCGCGGCGTAACTGCGGATCGACTGCGCTTCCTGCGCGCACCACTCGTGCAGCGCGCGGCGGAATTCGGGATCGGCGATCCAGTGGCGGCTGTGCACCAGCGTCGGCAGGAACCCACGTGCGAGTTTGTGTTCGCCCTGCGCGCCGGGTTCGAAGTGGCGCAGGCCCGTCCGCAGGCAGTAGTCGATGCCCTGGTAGTAGCAGGTTTCGAAATGCAGGCCGGGCAGGGTGGCGATCGCGCCCCAGTATCGGCCGTATAGCGTGTCGCCACTGCGCAGGCACAGCGCACCGGCGACCGGTGTGTCGCCGAGGTCAGCCAGCACCAGTACCAGCTGGCGCGGCATCGTCGTAGCGAGATGGCGCAGGAAATCGAGCGTCAGCGCAGGCGAGTTGCCGTACTCGGCGAAGGTCTGCAGATAGAAGCGGTACATCGTCGCGAGATCGTCGTCGCTGGCCTCGTCACCGTGCAGCACGCGGAAGGTCACCCCGGCGCGCGCGACCTTGGCGCGCTCCTGGCGGATGTTCTTGCGGTGCTTGTGGTCCATCGCGCCGAGGTAGTCGTCGAACGTCGACCAGTCGCCGGGATTGCGCCAGTGGTACTGCACGTCGATGCGCGGCAGCCAGTCGGTGTCGAAGGCATCCGCTTCGGCAGCGGTGTGGAAATTGACGTGGGCCGACGACCAGCCCGCATCGCCAGTCGCGCGCTCGAAGGCGACGCGCAGCGCAGTCTGCGCAGCGGCATCGCGCGCCAGCAGACGCGGACCGGTCACCGGCGAGTAGGGCGAGGCGACCAGCAGCTTCGGGAAATAGTCATGGCCGTGCTGCGCATAAGCATGCGCCCAGGCATGGTCGAACACGAACTCGCCGTGCGAGTTGGTCTTGCGGTACGCGGGTGCCGCGGCGATCAGCGTGTCGTCGTCCCACAGCGTCAGATGCTGCGGCGTCCAGCCCCATTCGGCGCGCAGGCAGCCGTGCTGCTCCAAGCCTGCGAGAAAGGCATGGCTGACGAAGGGGTTGCCGTCATGCAGCGCATCCCAGTCCGCTGCCGGCACATCCGACAGTTGCGACAGCACGCGCAGCGCGGTCATCCGCTGCGTCCGTCGACGCTGTCGCCGGCTTCGATGACGGTGCGCCGCAACAGCTCGCGGTCGGGCTCGAACGTCAGCGCGGTCATCGCGCGCGCCATCGCCAGTCCCGCGTGGCGGCTGGCGGCCGCGGCGAAGACGGGATCGCCGGACGCGGCAATTGCCGCGAGTCCCTTCTGCATGCGGATACCGATTTCCACCAGACCGGCGCCATCGCGGGCCAGCGAGGGATACAGATCGCCGAACACATCGTCGATGTCGATCGCGGGCACGAACACGCGCGCATGGCGGATATCGGTTTCGCCTGCTGGCACCCCCAGGCGTGCCCACTCGCACATCAGCCGGGTCACGGTGCCGATGATGTCGATCGCGGTGCCGGCATCGTTGATGCTGGCTGACAGCGCGCGGCTGCCGATCTCGGTCAGCACGACGAAGCCGTAGCGCGGGTCCTGCTCGAAGCTGCGCTCGTCGCTGATGGTGAACGCGCTGCGCACGCGTTCGACAACGGCATCGGTTGCGGGTAGACCGCGCGTCGCGACCAGCGCACGACCGGGGGCGGCGAATACGCCCGGCAACGACACCACATGGATCTCGCCGTCGTGTTCGGCTGCGATCGCCGCCAGCAGCGCGACATCGATGTGTTCGACGTAGCCGATATCTTTGGCCTCGAACGGCGTCGCATCCGCGGGCACACCGGGCGAGGGCGCCGCGCCGAAATAGGGATCGGCCGCGTACAGGCGCATCGCGCGCCGGGTCACGTCCTCGACCAGATTGATCGTCGCGCCGAGCCGGCCGAAGCTCGACAGCTGTTCGATCCAGCGCAGCAGGGTCAGCGTGATCAGCACGATCACCAGCACGGTGGCCGCGAACAGCACGACCCGGCCGCTGTCGCCGTAGATGCCGGTGCTCAGGGCGATCAGGCCGACGACCGCGAACAGGAACGCGCCGATGAAGGTCGCCAGCGCGCCCTGGGCTCCGCTGTCGGCGATCAGCAACCGCGTCGCGCGCGGCGTGGCGCTGGTCGAGGCCGAGCTGTAGGCCGAGACCATCGTCGACAGCGAGAACGTCGTCACCGCCAGCATCGACGCGGCGAGGATGCCGAGCAGGTTGCCGACCGAATCGGCGCCGATGCGCCCGGCCAGCGATTCGGGAATCCAGGTCTTGACCAGTGCGCCGACCAGCGCGGTGACGATCGCCAGGCCGCAATAGATCGTCGCGCGCACCCACATGCGCCGGGATTCCCGGCGCAGAATCAATCGCAGTTGCGCCAGGGTCATGCGCAGCGTCCCGCGCGCGGGGCCGGAACGCATGCGCCTGGCATCGGGGCTCAGCCCTGCTGGTCGAGGAAGCGTTCGGCGTCGAGCGCGGCCATGCAGCCGAAGCCGGCCGAGGTGATCGCCTGACGGTAGTGCTGGTCGGTCACGTCGCCCGCGGCGAACACGCCCGGCACGTTGGTCGAGGTCGCATTGCCGTCGATGCCCGAGCGGATCTCGAGGTAGCCGTTATTCATCGCCAGCTGGCCTTCGAACAGCGTCGTGTTCGGCGTGTGGCCGATCGCGACGAAGAAGCCGTGCACGGCGATCTCGCGGGTGCTGTCGTCCTGCACGGATTTGAGGCGCAGACCGGTCACGCCAGCATCGTTGCCGAGTACCTCGTCGACCGTGTGATGCCACACCGGCACGATCTTGCCGGCCTGGATCTTCGCGTTGAGCTTGTCCTGCATGATCTTCTCGGCGCGCAGCGTGTCGCGGCGATGGACCAGATAGACGGTCCTGGCGATGTTCGACAGGTACAGCGCTTCCTCGACCGCGGTGTTGCCGCCGCCGACCACGGCCACGTCCTGGTCCTTGTAGAAGAAGCCGTCGCAGGTGGCGCAGGCGGACACGCCGCGGCCCTTGAACGCCTCTTCCGACGGCAGGCCGAGGTACTTCGCGGTCGCGCCGGTCGCGATGATGATCGCGTCGGCGGTGTACTCGCCGCTGTCGCCCTTGAGGCGGAACGGACGCTGCGAGAGATCCGCGGTGTGGATGTGGTCGAAGATGGTTTCGGTGTCGAAACGCTCGGCATGCGCCTGCATGCGCGCCATCAGGTCCGGACCCATCAGCCCGTGCGCGTCCCCCGGCCAGTTGTCGACCTCGGTGGTCGTCATCAGCTGGCCGCCCATCTGCATGCCGGTGATGACGACCGGCTTGAGGTTGGCGCGTGCGGCGTAGACGGCCGCGGTCCAGCCGGCGGGGCCCGATCCGAGGATCAGCAGGCGGAGGTGGCGGGGGCTGTTGGAGACGCTCATGTATACTCGCGGACTGCGGCGCTACGGCCTGACGTGACGCATAGCTTGGCGGTGCGCCCCCTGCAAAACAAGGTTCGGTCGTGCGATCCGGCCGGAACGATCCATCCGTGACACGCCGCCGAAAGCGGCGTTTTTTCGTGCAGGAGTCGTCGACATGCGTATCGGTATTCCGAGTGAGACCAAGACCCTCGAAGGCCGCGTGGCCCTGGTGCCCGAAGCGGCAGGCGATCTGGTCAACCGCGGCCACGAAGTGTGGGTGCAGCAGGGCGCGGGCCTGAAGTCGGGCTTCAGCGACGAGGCCTACAGCCGTCTGGGCGTGCACATCGCACCGGATGCAGCCGCGCTGTACGAGAAGGGCGAACTGATCGTCAAGGTCAAGGAGCCGATCGAAGGCGACCTCGCGCTGCTGCGCAAGGACCATCTGCTGTTCTGCTACCTGCATCTGGCGCCGCTGCCCGAGCTGACCAGGCGTCTGCTCGACATCGGCCTGACCGGCGTCGCGTTCGAGACCGTCGAGCTCGACAACGGCGAGCTGCCGCTGCTGGCGCCGATGTCGGTGATCGCCGGCAAGATCGCGGTGCAGATCGGCACGCATTACCTGCACCAGCCGCTGGGCGGCAAGGGCAAGCTGCTCGGCGGCCTGCCGTCGACCGAGCGCGGCAAGGTGGTGGTGTTCGGCGCCGGCGTGGCCGGTGGTGCATCGGCGGCGCTGGCTGCGGCCGGCGGTGCCAACGTCGTGGTGTTCGAGAAGCGCCAGGACCGCATGGAACAGATGATGCGTCTGGGCAACAACGTGACCGCGCTGTATCCCTACGATGACGTCGTCGCCCGCGAGGTCGCCTCGGCGGATCTGGTGATCGGCGCGGTGCTGGTGACCGGCGCAGTCGCGCCGCATGTGGTCACGCGCGAAATGATCGAATCGATGGAGGACGGCAGCGTGCTCGTCGACATCTCGATCGACCAGGGCGGCTGCTTCGAGACGTCGCGTCCGACGACCTGGAAGGAGCCGGTCTACGTGGAAGAGGGCGTCACCCACTTCTGCGTGACCAACATGCCCGGCGCCGTGCCCCAGACCTCGTCGCAGGCGATCTGCGCGGCGATCCTGCCGTGGGTCAACAAGCTGGCATCGGGCCATTGGCGCGACAACCAGGCGCTGGTTCGCGGCATCAACGTCGAAGGCGGCAAACTCGTGCATCCTGCGCTGCAGGGCATGAAACTTTGACGTAAGATCAAAGGCCTGTACCGACTTCCTCAGGTAAAGACGCACGGTGGCACGCCCGCTTTCAGATCGACCCAAGCGCTCGCGCAACGCAGCCAAGGATGCCGCACCCGCGGCGTCCGCCAAGGCGGCGCCGAATCCGCGTCGCCAGCGTCTGGTCCGCGACATCGCGCTGATCCTGATCGCGCCGCTGCTGCTGTACCTGCTGGCCTGTCTGGTCACCCATTCGCATACCGATCCCAGCTGGTCGTCGCAGACCGGTGTGCTGCCGGGCGAGATCCGCAATGTTGGCGGGCCGGTCGGTGCCTGGATTGCCGACGTGCTGCTGCAGCTGTTCGGGTTCATGGCCTATCCCTTGCCGTTGATCCTCGGCGCGATCGCCTGGATCGCCCTGTTCGGCATGGACCGGGACGGTGATGGCCGTGCGGATTTCGGGCCGGCCCTGCGCCTGGCCGGCATCGTCGGCTTCCTGATCACGGGTGCCGGTCTGCTCGCGCTGCGTTTCGAGGTTCTGCTGAACTATCCGGCGGGCGGTGGCGGCATTCTCGGCAGATTGATCGGTAATACGTTGAAGGCGGGCCTGGGTGCGTTCGGCGGCAACCTGCTGCTGCTCGCGCTGTTCCTGGTGTCGGTGACGCTGGCAACCGGGCTGTCGTGGTTCGTCCTGATGGACCGCATCGGCGGCTGGGTCATGAAGCTGCCGGTGCTGTTCCGCCGCAGCAGCAAGCAGGCCTCCGACTGGAAGGAAGCCCGCGTGCACCGCGAGGAGCGCACCGAGGCGCGCAAGGTCGACACCGAACTGCGCGCCAGGCGCGAGCCGGTGAAGATCGAAGTGCCGCCGACGCCGCCCGTGGTCGAGAAGAGCGAGCGCGCCAAGCGCGAGCAGCAGATTCCGATGTTCCGGGGCGTCAACGCCAACGGGTCGGATCTGCCACCGCTGTCGCTGCTCGATCCGCCCAAGCCCCAGCCCAGCGGTTACGACCAGGCGACGCTCGATACCCTGTCGCGGCAGATCGAATTCAAGCTCAAGGACTTCCGCATCGACGTGGAAGTCAAAGAGGCGCAGCCGGGCCCGGTGATCACGCGCTTCGAGATGGAGCCCGCGCCGGGCGTCAAGGTCAGCCAGATCAGCTCGCTGGACAAGGACATCGCCCGCGGCCTGTCGGTAAAATCGGTCCGTGTGGTCGACGTGATTCCGGGCAAGTCGGTGATCGGCCTGGAAATCCCGAACGTGCGCCGGGAGATGATCTATCTCACCGAGCTGCTCGATTCGAAGGAATACGACAAGTCGCCGAGCCCGTTGACGCTGGCGCTGGGCAAGGGCATCAGTGGCAATCCCGTGGTCGCCGATCTGGCGCGCATGCCGCATCTGCTCGTCGCCGGCACCACCGGCTCGGGCAAGTCGGTCGCGGTCAATTCGATGGTGCTGAGCCTGCTGTTCAAGGCCAGCCCGAAAGACCTGCGCATGCTGATGATCGACCCGAAGATGCTGGAGCTCAGCGTCTACGAAGGCATTCCGCACCTGCTGGCGCCGGTGGTCACCGACATGAAGGAGGCCGCGAACGGCCTGCGCTGGTGCGTGGCGGAGATGGAGCGCCGCTACAAGTTGATGAGCGCCGTCGGCGTGCGCAACCTGGCCGGCTTCAACAAGAAGGTCAAGGACGCGCAGGACGCCGGGCAGCCGATGTCCGACCCGCTGTTCCGGCCGAATCCGGAATCGAGCGACGTCGCCGAACTGCTCGAGCCGCTGCCCTACATCGTCATCTTCATCGACGAATTCGCCGACATGATGATGATCGTCGGCAAGAAGGTCGAAGAACTCATCGCGCGTCTGGCGCAGAAGGCGCGTGCGGCCGGCATCCATCTGATCCTCGCCACGCAGCGGCCGTCGGTGGACGTGATCACCGGTCTGATCAAGGCCAACATCCCGACCCGCATCGCGTTCCAGGTCAGCTCCAAGATCGATTCGCGCACCATCCTCGACCAGTCCGGCGCGGAAACGCTGCTCGGCAACGGCGACATGCTGTATCTGCCGCCGGGCACGGCGATGCCCGAGCGCGTGCACGGCGCGTTCGTGTCCGATGAAGAAGTGCACCGCGTCGTCGAACACCTCAAGCAGAGCGGCCAGGCCGACTACATCTCGGGCGTGCTCGACGAGGTGCAGACGATGGGCGACGGCACCGTGGTCGGCGCGACCGGCCTGCCGGAGAGCGGCGGTGGTGGTGGCGACGAGAGCGATCCGCTGTACGACGAAGCGGTCAAGATCGTCACCGAAACCCGCCGCGCCTCGATTTCCGGTGTGCAGCGCCGGCTGAAGATCGGTTACAACCGCGCCGCGCGTCTGGTCGAGGCGATGGAAGCGGCCGGCGTGGTGACGCCGCCCGAGCACAACGGCGACCGCAGCGTGCTCGCGCCGCCGCCACCGCCGCGCTGATCGAACCGTCGCTGTTGCGACATGCGATGAATCGTCGATGCACGGCATCGGCGCAGGTCCACGCCGTCGTCGCCGCATTCAGCAAAGAATTCGCACACTCCGATCCAACGTCACACCGAACCCCGAGGTTCTCCCGCATGCGCCCGATGATCCGTCATTCCCGCTGGTTCGCCGCCGCTGCCGTGCTGATGGTGGCCGGCATCGCCCAGGCCGCCGACGCGCGCCCGCAGCTCGAGCAGTTCACGCGTGGCCTCAAGGGCCTCGAAGCCCAGTTCACCCAGCAGGTCGCCGATGGCAACGGCCGGGTCAAGGAAACGTCCAGCGGCACGCTGGCACTGTCGGCGCCGCGTCTGTTCCGCTGGGAATACGTGAAGCCGTATCCACAGCTGATCGTCGCCGACGGCCGCACGGTGTGGGTCTACGACCCGGATCTGGAGCAGGTCACGCGCCGCTCGCAGGGCAGCGAGGAGCAGGACAGTCCGCTGGCCGCGCTGATCGACCCGTCGAAGCTCGACCGCGACTTCACTGTCGCCGAGGCCGGCAGCGCCGGTGGTCTGAACTGGCTCGAGCTGCGTCCCAAGCGCGCCGAGAACGCCGCGTTCGAGCGCGCACGTCTGGGCTTCGGCAGCGACGGCAGCCTGTCGCGCATGGAAATCCACGACACACTGGGCCAGCGTACGACCATCGGTTTCAGCGGCTGGCAGCGCAATCCCACGTTCGCCGCCGATACCTTCCGTTACACGCCGCCGGCGGGTGTGGATGTGGTGGGCGAGGAATAAATCTGTCGCGTCCCGCGTTGCGGGATGCGCGAGACTCGCATCGAGCGGCCGCCTTCGGGAGGCCGTTCGCGTTTGCGGGATCCGGGGCCCGGCGCGTGCTGGAGAACGGCTAGAGACCCGGTTCGCCGACCTGCCGGATCGGCGTGAATGCCGGCAGCACGAGCCGGTAGCCGTAGGGCGCATCTTCGGGTTGGCGGCCACCGGGACGCGGGCGACCGACTGCCACCGTGCCGCACGCGTCGACATCCTGGCAGGCCCAGAACTGTCCGCGTTCGGCGGTGATGTCGATCGACATCGGGGCCAGATCGCGGAGATGGGCCGTCATCGGTGTCTTGCCTGCGAATGGACTCGCGGGATCGCCCGGGGGGCGTCGCATCGCGTGGAGATTGCCGACGACCACGACGATGCGGCCTGCGGGCAGGGCGTCATACGCGCGCCGGAGGACATGGGCCATCGCGGCTTCGCAGTTCCCGCGCGCATGACACTCTGCGCTGCGCGGATCGAACGGCACGATCGCGACATCGCGTCCAGCGCTGCGCAGCGCGCCGATGCGCTGCACCAGCAACAGCACGTCTTCGCTGCGGCGGCCATCGCTCTGGTCGGGCGACAGCGCCCACCACGGCCGTTGCCGCAGACCGTCGATCAAGGCCTCCGTGCCGCCACCGGCCACCACCTCGCGCATCGCCGGATGCTCACGCGCGGGAATCTCCAGCGCGAGCAGGACCGGTCCGGACGTGCTCCAGCGTTCGACCAGATCGCCCGCCAGCAGCGGAATCTCGCGGGTGCCGTGCATTTCACCGAGGACCACGAGCCGATGGTCGCCGCTTTCGCGGAACAGCGTGTCGACCGCATCGCGGCGCCAGTCCGCGGCAGCCGTCGTCGAAGCGGCGAGCAACAGAAGACCGGCGAGCCACTTCAGTTGCAGCGTTGCGGTTGTGATCACGTCCGTGTGTCGCAATATCGTCATCCCGGCACTCCGTTGCAGTCCCAGGTCACAGGTTAATCGCGTGCCCCGTTCCCGCCCATCCCGCGCCGACACCGGTGACCTGCTGCAGGTCGACCGCAGTGCGATGCGTCCGCTGGCCGAGCGCATGCGGCCGGCCAGGCTCGACGAGATGGTCGGCCAGCGTCGTCTGGTCGCAGAAGGCACCGCGCTGCGGACGGCCGTCGAGGCCGGCAAGATCCATTCGATGGTGCTGTGGGGGCCGCCGGGCTGTGGCAAGACCACGCTGGCGCTGCTGCTGGCGCACTACGCGGACGCCGAGTTCAAGGCGATCTCGGCGGTGCTGTCGGGTCTGCCGGAGGTGCGCCAGGTGCTGGCCGAAGCCGCGCACCGCTTCGACGGCGGGCGCCGCACGGTGCTCTTCGTCGACGAGGTGCACCGGTTCAACAAGACCCAGCAGGACGCGTTCCTGCCGCATATCGAACGCGGCACGATCGTGTTCGTCGGCGCGACCACCGAAAACCCGTCGTTCGAACTCAACTCCGCGCTGCTGTCGCGTTGCCGCGTACACGTGATGGAGTCGGTGTCGCCCGACGACATCCTCGAATCGCTGCACCGTGCGCTGGCCGATGCCGATCGCGGACTGGGCGATCGCGGGCTGCGGATCGCCGACGATCTGCTGCGGCTGATCGCGGTGGCCGCCGATGGCGACGTGCGACGCGCACTGACGCTGCTGGAAATCGCCGCCGAACTGGCGGGCGAGGGCGGCGAAGTCACCGGCAGCACGATCGAACAGGTGCTGGCCGACCGCACGCGCCGTTTCGACAAGGGCGGCGAGCAGTTCTACGACCAGATCTCGGCGCTGCACAAATGCGTGCGCAGTTCGAATCCCGATGCCGCGCTGTACTGGCTGACGCGCATGCTCGATGGCGGCTGCGATCCCGGTTATCTCGCCCGGCGCATGACGCGCATGGCGGTGGAGGACGTCGGTCTGGCCGATCCGCGTGCGCTGCAGATGTCCATCGATGCCTGGGAGACTTTTGATCGTCTCGGCAGCCCCGAAGGCGAACTCGCGCTCGCGCAGCTGGTGATCTATCTGGCCAGCACCGCGAAATCCAACGCCGGCTACATGGCCTTCAACCAGGCCAAACGCGACGTGCGCGAATACGGCACGCAGGACGTGCCGATGCATTTCCGCAACGCGCCGACCAAGCTGATGAAGGAACTCGGCTACGGCACCGGCTACCAGTACGACCACGACACCGAGGACGGCATCGCGCTCGACCAGACCGCGTTTCCGGACGCGATGGGCGAGCGGATCTACTACCAGCCGGTCGCGCGCGGCATGGAGATCAAGCTCAAGGACAAGCTCGACACCTTGCGCGCTGCGCGTGCGGAAGCGATCCGCAAGGCCCGCGAGGCCGGCGACGACTGATCGTCTGCGGATTTCCTGACGGCCGGTCCGGCATGCGGCCGAAGTGCTGCAGGTATTCGCACGATGGTGCAGGCAGACGCCCACGCGCAGGGTCGTAGACGGTTCTTCCCCGAAGGAAATGCCGATGCGGATCTGCCTGTGCCTGCTGCTGTCCGTCGCGTGGCCGGCGGCCGCGCAGTCCGTCCACAAATGCGTCGATGGCGGAGGTGGCCACAGCTACCAGTCGCAGCCCTGCGCCGATGGCGAAGCCGTCCGGACATGGGCGATCGAGGTGCAGGAGACGTCCGCGGCGAAGGTCACACAACGTCCGGCGACGACGCCGTCGACGCCGCGACGTGGATCCGCTCCGGTCCGGCAGGGCCGGGCACCCCGTGCGTCCACCCCCAGGCGTGACGATCAGCACACGCGCTGTCTGGCCGCTCGCGCGAACCAGGACAAGGCCTTGCGCAGGCTCGGCATGCAGCGCCGCTACGACGACCTGCAACGCCTCAACGACCGGGTATCGGCGGTCTGCAACCATCGCGGACGCGGGTGAGCCATCAGGCGATCAGGGATTGCAGGGCCGGTTGGTGCCTTCCCAGCCGTTGGGCAGGCGGCGGATGACCTGGCCGCCGGCGCAGCGCTCACCGGCGGCCAGCGGTGTCGAACGGTAGGCCACCACCTGTTCCGGTGCCGTAGCCGCGATGGCGGCCGGCTTCGGGTATTCGTAGATCACGCGCTGGGGTGAGGGGAGGTGGCCGGGTTGCGGGAAAGCAGCGGTCGCATCGCCATCGCTGCGGCTGGCGTGCAGCCACGCCGCATTGGACGCGACCAGCAACGCCAGCAGTACGGTGGCCGTGATCTGCCAGGTCGAACGCCGCCAGCGGGCGGGGAACAGGAACACCTTGCGTTGCCGGTCCACGATGCGCTCCGGAGTCCAGACAGACTGGATCCGATGCTAGGTGCCCGACGGTGGGCGCGACCACTGGGGACAACCCTGTAAACGTTCTTGCGCGCATCCGTCGGTGATCCATGGCGCGCGCGGCAATGGGCACTTGCATGAACCGGTCAGGCGCAGTGCGGCTGTCATCGGGATCCCGGGAAGCCGCGGCAGTGGGTGGGTCCTGGGACCGATGGCGCATTGCGTTTCGAAGGTGTACAAATGTACACCATGAGCGATCTGTCTCCCCAGCGTGCCGCCGTCCTCGAATTCCTGCGCGAGCGCATCGCCGCCGGTGCGCCGCCGAGCCTGGCCGAAATCGCTGCGGCCTTCGGTTTCGCCTCGCGCAATGCCGCGCAGAAGCATGTGCAGGCGCTGGTGTCGGCCGGACTCGTGGAACTGCAGGCCGGCCAGAAGCGCGGGCTGCGGCTGCCGGGGCAGGGCGACCGCATGGCCGCGTTGCCGGTGCTCGGGCGCGTGGCCGCGGGTGTACCGATCGGTCCGGACACCGGCAGCGATCGCGTGCTGTGGCTGGACCGCAGCCTGTTTTCGCTGCGCCCGGATTACCTGCTGCGGGTCGAGGGCGATTCGATGATCGACGACGGCATTCTCGAAGGCGATCTCGTCGGCGTGCACCGCAGCCGCGATGCACGCGACGGCCAGACCGTCGTCGCGCGGCTGGACGATGCCATCACCATCAAGCGGCTCGAACACCGCGAAGGCGGCGTCCGGCTGCTGCCTCGCAATCCCGCGCATGCGCCGATCGTGGTCGCCGCCGATGCCGACTTCGCGATCGAAGGCCTGTATTGCGGTCTGGTGCGGCAGGGCTGACATGGCGCCGGCGCTCCAATCGCTGGATGCCCTGCTGGCCGCGCGAACGGTGTGGTCGGCCGGGCGCGGCACGCGCTGCGCCGACATCGGTCAGCCGACCGGACATGCCGCGCTCGATGCCGCGCTGCCGGGCGGTGGCTGGCCGCCGCGTGCATTGACCGAACTGCTGCTGCCGGCCGATGGCGTCGGCGAAATCTCGTTGCTGTTCCCCGCGCTGTCACGCATCACCGCCGCCGGTGGACGCGTGGTGCTGGTCGCGCCGCCTTGCATTCCCTATGCACCGGCTTGGCAGGCGGCAGGCGTGCGGCTGGACGCGCTGGATGTCGTCGAGGCATCGCCTGCCGATGCGCTGTGGGCGTTCGAGCAATGCCTGCGCAGCGGCGCCTGCGCGGCGGTGCTGGGCTGGCCGGATACCGGCGATGCCCGGTTGATGCGGCGCCTGCAGGTGGCGGCCGACAGCGGTGATTGCCATGCCTTCGCACTGCGCGACCGGCGCCACGCGGCGAATGCATCGCCGGCGGCATTGCGGCTGGAGTATCTGCCCGAGGTGCAGGCCTGGCAGGTGCGCAAATGCCGCGGCGGGCAGGTGCCGTCGCAACCGCTGCGATTGGCGAGCTGAATGCTCCTGCGATGCTCTGGGCCTGTCTTCTCCTGCCGCAACTGGCGCTCGACGCCGTTCTCCGTCGTCTGCCGGATCCCGACGCACCGTTCGCGCTGGTCGAAGGGCCTGCGCAGCTGCGCACGCTGCACAGCGTCAACGACGCGGCCGGCACGCACGGACTGAAAGCCGGCATGCGCCTGTCGGCGGCGCATGCGCTGCTGGCCGATGTGCGCACGCAACCGCACGATCCACTGGCCGAATCGACGGCGCATCGTTTTCTGGCCGCCTGGGCGTATCGCCACAGTTCGCTGGTGAGCCAACAGTGGTCGCGCGCGATCGTGCTCGAAGTGCAGGCGAGCTTCCGTCTGTTCGGGCCATGGTCGCAGTTCGAACGCACGCTGCGCGAGGAACTGTCGGCGCTGGGTTTCGCACATCGCATCGCGCTCGCGCCGTCGCCGACCGCCGCGCGCGTGCTGGTGGGTCTGCGCGATGGCTTCGCGGTGACCGGCGCGGCGGAACTGTCGGCGCTGCTGGATCGCACGCCGGTGCGCCGTGCCGCATTGCCGGGCGATGCCGGCGAACGCCTGTACCGCATGGGCGTGCGCACGCTCGGCGCCTTGCGTGAATTGCCGGGTGCGGGTGTGCAACGCCGGTTCGGCGCGGATGTACTGGCGCACGTGCACAGGCTGTATGGCGAGAGCGATGATCCGGTCGCCTGCTACACGCCGCCGGACCGCTTCGACATGCGCGTCGAGCTGGGTTACGAAGTGGAAGCGCATCCGCCGCTGCTGTTTCCGCTGCGGCGCCTGATCAACGACCTGTGCACGTATCTGTCCGCGCGCGATGGTGGTGTGCAGCGTTTCGTGATCGGCCTGGAACACGAAGAAGGCAGTACCGACGTCGAGGTCGGCCTGCTCGCGCCCGAGCGCACGTCTACGATGCTGTTCGAACTCGCGCGCAACCGGCTCGAACGCACCGAGATCGCCAGGCCCGTCGTCGCGATGCGCCTGCTCGCGCGCGAGCTGCCGCCGTTCGTGCCGGCCGCGCGCGATCTGTTCGATACCCGTCCGCAGCAGGCGCTCGACTGGCCGCATCTGCGCGAACGTCTGCGCGCACGGCTCGGTGACGATGCGGTCTATCGCGTGACGCCGGCCGGTGATCCGCGCCCCGAACGCGCATGGTCGCGCCGCATCGGCGATGGCGGCGGCGCGATTCCGGATGCACCCGCGCGTCCGCCGCGTCCGGCCTGGCTGCTGCCACAACCGGTGCCGCTGCACGACGCCGGCCTGCGTATCGTGTCCGGGCCCGAGCGTCTGGAAAGCGGCTGGTGGGACGACGCCGACGCGCGCCGCGATTACTACGTGGTCGAAACGCGCGAGGGCCAGCGCGGCTGGGCCTTCGTGCCGCCGGGCCGCTTCGACGGCTGGATGCTGCACGGCTGGTTCGCATGAGCTGGGACGATGCGATCGACGGTGTCGACCGCGACACGCCGGGCAGCCATGTGCCGCGTGCGCTACGCGTTGCCGGGCGCCTGCGCGCGGCCGCGAACGACGACGTCGCCCACGACACCCGCGACGATCAGCCTGCGTATGCAGAGCTGCACTGCCTGTCGGATTTCTCGTTCCTGCGCGGCGCGTCCAGCGCGGAGCAGCTGTTCGCGCGCGCCGTGCACTGCGGCTACAGCGCGCTCGCGATCACCGACGAATGCTCGCTCGCCGGCATCGTGCGCGGGCTGGAGGCGTCGGAGGAAACCGGACTCAAGCTGATCGTCGGCAGCGAGTTCCGGCTCATCGACGACACGCGTTTCGTGCTGCTGGTCGAAACCCGTGCGGGTTACGCGCAGCTGTGCGCGCTGATCACCCGCGGCCGCCGCGCCGGCACCAAGGGCCAGTACCGGCTCTCGCGCGCGGATGTCGAAGCCGAGTTCCGAGGGAAAACATCTGGGGTGTTCGCCGTGTGGCTGCCCGGTGCGACGCCCGACACGGGGCGGGGCGCCTGGCTGCGCGACGTGTTTCCCGAACGGACGCATCTGGCCGTGGAACTGCACCGCGAATGCGACGATGCCGAGCGCCTGGCCACGTTGCTGGCACTGTCGCGCACGCTCGGCATCCCTGCCGTCGCCAGTGGCGACGTGCACATGGCGACGCGGCGCGAACGCATCCTGCAGGACACGTTGACCGCGATTCGCCACACCACACCGATCGCCGATTGCGGCGAGCACCTGTTCCGCAACGGCGAACGGCATCTGCGTTCGCGGCGTGCACTCGGCAACATCTACGGCGCCGCGCTGATGCAGGCCGCCGTCGATCTCGCGGCGCGCTGCAGTTTCGGCATGCGCGAACTGCATTACGACTATCCGATCGAGCTGGTGCCCGATGGACATACGCCGACGACGTGGTTGCGTGAGTTGACCGAGCGCGGTCTCCATGTGCGCTGGCCCGACGGTCCTTCGGCCAAGGTGCGCGAATCGATCGAGAAAGAGCTCGCCTTGATCGAATACAAAGGTTACGAAGCGTTTTTTCTGACGGTGGCGGATGTCGTCGCGTACGCGAGGGGGGAAGGGATCCTGTGTCAGGGGCGCGGTTCTTCCGCTAATTCTGCGGTGTGCTACGCACTCGGCATTACTGCGGTGAATCCCGATGAGGCCCGACTTCTAATGGCCCGTTTCATCTCCAGAGATCGCGACGAGCCGCCCGATATCGATGTCGACTTTGAACACGAGCGACGCGAGCAGGTCATCCAGTACGTCTACAACAAATACGGCCGCGAGCGTGCTGCACTAGCAGCGACGGTCATCAGCTATCGCGGCAAGAGCGCAGTGCGCGATGTCGCCAAGGCCTTCGGTCTGCCCCCGGACCAGATCGCACTGCTCGCCAATTGCTACGGTTGGGGCAACGGCGATACGCCGATGGAACAGCGCATCAGCGAGGCCGGGTTCGATCTCGACAATCCGCTGATCGGCAGAATTCTCGTGATCACCGAGATGTTGCGCGACCAGCCGCGTCACCTGTCGCAGCACGTCGGCGGTTTCGTGATCTCCAACGAACCGCTGTCGCATCTGGTGCCGGTCGAGAACGCGGCGATGGACAACCGCACGATCATCCAGTGGGACAAGGATGATCTGGAAACCATGAAGCTGTTGAAGGTCGATTGCCTCGCGCTGGGCATGCTGACCTGCATCCGCAAGACGCTCGATCTGGTGCGCGGCCAACGTGGGCGGACGTTCGAGATCGCAAACTTGCCGGGCGAGGACCCTCAGACCTACGACATGATCCAGATCGCCGATACCGTCGGCGTGTTCCAGATCGAATCACGCGCGCAGATGGCCATGTTGCCGCGGCTGAAACCGGCGCGTTTCTACGACCTGGTGATCGAAGTCGCCATCGTGCGACCAGGGCCGATCCAGGGAAATATGGTGCATCCCTACCTGCGGCGTCGACAGAATCCCGAAGAGATCGTGTATCCGTCCGAGGAAGTGGCAGAGATCCTGGAACCCACACTCGGCGTGCCGCTGTTCCAGGAGCAGGTCATGGAACTGCTGATCAAGGGCGCCGACTACACCGACAGCGAAGCCGACAACCTGCGGCGTTCCATGGCCGCGTGGCGACGCGGCGGCGACATGGAGCCGCACCGACTGCGTGTGCGTGAGCGCATGACCAGAAAAGGCTACGACCCGGGTTTCATCGAGCAGATCTTCGAGCAGATCAAAGGCTTCGGCTCTTACGGCTTTCCACAGAGCCACGCCGCTTCGTTCGCGAAACTGGTTTACGCCAGTTGCTGGCTCAAGCGGCACGAACCAGCGGCCTTCGCCTGCGGCCTGCTCAATGCGCAGCCGATGGGGTTCTACTCGCCGAGCCAGATCGTGCAGGACGCCCGTCGCGGCAGTCCGCATCGCGAACCCGTGGAGGTGCTGCCGGTCGACGTGATGGTCAGCGATCGCGATTGCACGCTGGTCGGCGGGCGTCCGTGGTGCAGCGACGCCGATCCCGGCACGCAGCCCGACATCCGGCTCGGCTTGCGTCTGGTGGCCGGGTTGTCGGAAACGATGGCCGACGCGATCGTCGCCGCACGCGCGCGCCGTCCATTTTCCAGCGTCCAGGATCTGTGCCTGCGCGCCGGTCTTGATGAGAAGGCGCGCAGCGTGCTCGCCGAATCCGGTGCGCTGGCGTCGCTGGCCGGGCATCGCAACGCGGCGCGTTGGGCCGTCTCGGGCATCGAACGGCAACGGCCGCTGCTGCCGGGCAGTCCCGACGAAGACGAGGTCGAACTTCCGATGCCGCGTGCGGGCGAGGAAATCCTGTCCGACTACCGCAGCACCGGTCTGACGCTGGGTCAGCATCCGATGGCCTTGCTGCGCGCACAGATGGTCGAGCGCCGGATCATCGGCCTGCGTGATCTGCAGCATCGCCGGCACGGCAGTGGTGTGCATGTCGCGGGCCTGGTCACCCAACGCCAGCGCCCGGCGACGGCCAAGGGCACGATCTTCGTCACGCTGGAAGACGAGACCGGAATGATCAACGTGATCGTCTGGCCCCACCTCGCGTTGCGGCGCCGTCGCGCATTGCTGGAGTCACGCCTGCTCGCGGTCCGTGGTCGCTGGGAGCGCGTGGACGGCGTCGCGCACCTGATCGCCGGCGACCTGCAGGACCTCAGCGGCATGCTCGGCGGCATGCAGCTGCCGTCCCGGGATTTCCACTGAGGTCCGTTTCCGGAATTGGCTCTTCCAATTGTTATGTTGTAACTTTTGCGGCCGTCTCCCACGCCGCATGCAACAGGACCCCGATGTCGCTGTATCACAGGATCGCCGAGCTGCAGGGCGATCGCCCCTGGGGCGCCATGCTCGATTCGGGCACCGGCCGCAACTCGATGCGCTGGCTGCTGTCGCTGGACACCGACCGCTGGACCGCCGTTACCGGCGCCGCCTCGATGGCACGCCAGACGGAGACAGAAGTGGGCACGCGCAAGCGCGAAGTCGATCGTCTGGTCGTCGGCAACTGGCTCGACCCGATGCTACTTGCCGGCGAACGCTACGACACCGTGCTCGCCGACTACCTGCTGGGTGCGATCGAAGGATTCGCGCCGTACTGGCAGGACCAGCTGTTCGCACGCCTGCATGCACTTGTTGCGCCGGGCGGCCGGCTCTACGTCGTCGGTCTGGAGCCCTACGTGCCGCAGATTCCGGACGCACTGGATGCGGCCGGCAGCCTGGTCACGCGCATCGGACGCCTGCGCGATGCCTGTCTGCTGCTGGCCGGCGACCGCCCGTATCGCGAGTACCCGGCCGACTGGACGCTGCGGCAGATCGAACGCGCGGGCTTCCGGGTCCTGCATGCCGAACAGGTCCCGATCCGCTTCGGCACACGCTTTGTCGACGGACAACTCGACATGTGCGGACGCGTGCTCGAGCGCGTGGCGGACCGCCAGCTCGCCGCTGCCATGCACGCGCATGCACAGGCGCTGCGCATGGAGGCGCACCTGCGGATCGCCGAGGAAGGCGGTCTGCGGACCGGTCGCGACTATGTGATTGCGGCCGAGCCGCTCTGAAGGCGCCGCGCCGGCGCGCGAATGCGCCGACGCTTGCTGCTGACACGCGATGGCCGAGGCGTCCGTCGCGCGGGCGACACCGCGTCAGCGCGGCAACGGATCGGTCGGCTCGTCCACCGGCGGCGTGCGCTCGCCGCGCACGCGCATCGCGTTGCGCTTGGCCCACAGGTTCAGCATCTCGACCGCGGCCGAGAAACCCATCGAACCGTAGATGTAGCCCTTGGGCACATGCACGCCCAGGCCGTCGAGCAACAGGTAGGCACCGATCAGCACGATGAATGCCAGTGCCAGCATCTTCACCGTCGGGTTCGCGTCGATGAACTTGCCCAGCGGCTGTGCCGCCAGCAGCATCACCGCCACCGCCAGCAGGATCGCGCAGACCATCACCGGCACGTAGTCGCCGGCCATGCCGACCGCGGCGATCACCGAATCCAGCGAGAACACGATGTCGATGACCGCGATCTGCGCGATCACCGCGCCGAACGAAGCGGTCGCCTTGCCGACCGTGCCGTGCGCTTCACCGTCCTCGCCCTTGAGCTGCTCGCGGATCTCCATCGCGCCCTTCACGATCAGGAACAGACCGCCGAGGATCAGCACCAGATCGCGGACCGAAATACCGCGTCCGAACAGTTCGAACAGCGGCTCGGTCAGGCCGGCCAGCCAGGCCAGCATCAGCAGCAGGCCGATACGCGTGATGCACGCGACCGCGATACCGAACTTGCGCGCGAACTCGCGCTGCTCGACCGGCAGCTTGGCCACCGCGATCGAGATGAAGACCAGGTTGTCGATGCCCAGCACGATCTCGATCGCACTGAGCGTGATCAGCAGGATCCAGACCTGCGGGTCGGTAATCAATTCCATCATCGGTGACACGTCCTCAGTGGGGTTTGGGCAACGCGGCGGCCATCAGGCGCGCATCGGAGCACGCAGGATCTGACGGCGGCGTGTGGATCAGATGGAGCCGGAGGTGGGTAGCGGGGCCGGCACGTTGAGCTGTCCGCCCGAGGCGACATAGGCGGCGAGCGCCTGGCCCTGGCTCAGCAGATGCTGCTCCATCGTGCGGCCGGCGGCGTCCGCATCGCGCTTGCGGAAGCAGTCCATCAGCGCACGGTGTTCGGCCAGCGACTGCGCCGTACGACCGGGCGTCAGCAACTGCCGGCCGCGGTGCATCTTGAGGATGCGATGCAGATCGTGGGTGATGCGGATCAGCCACGGGTTGCCCGCGTAGCGCTGCACGGTCTCGTGGATCACGTAGTTGTTGCGGTAGTACTCGGCGATGTTGCCGGTCTCGACCGCCGATTCCATCGCCGCGTGCAGGCTTTCCAGCAGCGCGAGCCCGGCGTCGTCGAGATTGCGCACCGCCTCGTGCGCGCAGCGGCCCTCGAGCATCGCCATTACCGGGAACAGCTGGTTGAGATCTTCCAGCGTCAGACGGGTCACGCGACTGCCGCGGCCTGCATCGATCTGTACCAGGCCTTCGGAGGCCAGCAGCTTCAGCGCTTCGCGCAGTGGTGTGCGGCTGATGCCGAGGTGTTCGCACAGCCCCGGCTCGTCGATCCATTCGCCCGGCGGCAGCTGATAGTCGTAAATCAGCTCGCGCACCTGCTCGGCGACTTCTTCGTAGAGCGGTGCACGCTTGCGTGTGGGTGTGGAGCCGATGGCCATGATCTGAGCGGAAATCCAGGACGTTGCAGTGTATCGGGAGTCACGTGCGGTCGGCCCGGCCTGCCGCGGAGGGGCGACAGGCCGGGCGCCGCGTGGCACGCAGGCTTACATCCAGCCCGGCACGACGAACAGCAGCCAGGCCAGCAGCGGTGCGAACGCGACCACCAGACCGCTGTAGATCAGGAACCGTCGGAACAGCGCCTCGCGTTCTTCCTTCGCAGCTGACGCCACCACCAGCGCGCCGTTGGTCGAGAACGGGCTGACATCGACGACTGTCGACGACACCGCCAGCGCGCAGATCACACCGGCCGCGCTCAGATGGCCCTGCATCAGGAACGGCACCGCCAGCGGAATCGTCGCGCCCAGCACCGCGGCAGACGAGGCGAACGCCGACACGATGCCGCCGACGTAACAGACCAGCAGCGCGCCCAGCAGCGGAATGCCGATGCTCGATACGCCGTGGCCGACGAAATCGACCGCGCCCGCGTTCTGCAGCACACCGATATAGGTCACCACGCCGGAGATCAGCAGCACCGTCGACCAGCTGATGCCGTCGACCGCGCCTTTCTGGCTGTTGGGCGAGAGCAGGGCGAGCACCACGGCGACCGTGATCGACACGAGACCGACGTTGAGATCGTAGATGAGCGCGCCGACGCCGAGGCCGGCCAGGCCGATCAGGGTGAACAGCCGCTCGCGGGTCATGCCGACGGCTTCGAGCGCATCGGGATCGTTCGACAGCGTGCCGCCGCCGGCCGACAGCAGTGCGCCGTGGCCTTCGATCGCGAACTGCCGCGACGAGGCCTGCGGGCCGCCGGCGACCGCGAATTCGCCGCCGCCCGTCGTCGCCGCCATCGTCACCGAACCGCGGCGCAGCAGCGAAATGCCACCGAAGGCGAAGAAGCAGATCACGCCCATCATCAGGTTGAAACCGAGGCTGGTCAGAAACACCGCCATCTCGGTGACTTCGAGCCCGGCCTTCTGCACGACGCCGTTGGTGATGCTGCCGTAGACGCTGATCGGCGAGAAACCGCCAGCCTGCGCGCCATGGATCACCAGCAGGCCCATCATCAGCGGATTGATCTTGTACTGCTTGGCGAAGCGCAGCGCGACCGGACCGATAATCGCGACCGCTGCCGGACCCAGCGCACCGAACGCGGTGAGCACCGCGGTGACCACGAACATCACCCACGGAATGGCGACGATGCGTCCGCGCACCGCGCGTACCGCCCAGTGCACCAGCAGATCGATCGTGCCGTTCTTCTGTGCGATGGCGAAGAGATACGTGATGCCGACGAGGGTGAGGAACAGATCGCCCGGAAACCCGGCGAGCACTTCCTTGCCTTCCATGCCGACGAAGAGGCCGCCGATGATGAAGGCGAGCGCGAACGCGACCGCGCCCATGTTGATGGGCAACGCGGTGGCGACGATGAACATGATCACCAGACCGATGATCGTTGCGATTTGTGGACTCATGCGCCCTCCCAGACACCTGACTCGGCTACGACACGGATGGAAGCCCGCCATCCCGGGTCAACGCTCCTACTTGCGGTGCCGCACCCTCATTGCATCCGGCCCAGCGCGGCGTGCACCCAATCGGCAGCACCGTCCAGACTCCGGAACTCTTCGACCGCGCGCACTTCGCAGCACGGATACGCGGGCGCGACCATGCGCGCGAGCGCATTGCCGGGACCCAGTTGCAGGAACACGCGCGCGCCGCGTTCGAACGCCTGGCGCATGACTTGCGCCCATTCGACGGTCTGCGCGAGCTGAAGCGACAGCGTGCGTTCGACGGCGGCGCGGTCGCGTACCGCACGCGCATCGATGCCGGCGAGTACCGGCAGCGTCGGCATCTGGATCGAGGCTTCGGCGAGCACCTGCGCGAATCCGCGCGCGGCGTCTGCGAGCAAGGGCGTGTGCGCTGGCACGTGCACCGGCAACGGACGGACTTCGGCGCCGCGCGCGGTCGCGGCATCGGCCAGTGCCCGCAGCGCATCGAGACGTCCGCCGACGACGAAGTGATCGGATCCGTTGGCGATGGCGATGTGCGTGTCGTGCGCGGTGCACAGGGCCTGCAATGGATCGCGCTCCAGGCCGAGTACGGCCTGCATGCCTGCATCTGATGGGCTGGCGTCGTCCATCAACCGGGCGCGCTGCGTCGACAGCGTGAGGCAGGTCGGCGCATCGAAGCTGCCGGCAATCGCATGCGCCGCCAGTTCGCCGATGCTGTAGCCGGCGACCAGCAGGGGCGTCGGCACACGGTCGCGCAGGCCTTTCCAGTGGGCGAGGCTGGCCGCGCACAAAAGTGGCTGCGCATTGGCGTTGTCGAAGCGGTCGTCGGCTGCAGCGGCGCTGTCTACGGTGCGACCGAGCACATCCGCAGCCGCCTCGAGAATCGATTGCGCGGCGGCCACGTCACGCACGCGATCGAACATCGCGGCGTGTTGCGCGCCTTGGCCGGGGCAGAGCAGGGCGAGACTCATACGGCCTCCTGCTGCAGCAGGAACCAGCTGCAGGCCAGCAGGTCGGCGCTGCCGCCGGGGCTGAGCCGGCGCGCGGCGAATGCGTTGCAGATCGACTGCAGACGGGCGCGCCAACCGGGCGCGAACGCGCCGCCGTCGTCGATGAATCCGGTCGCCTGTTCGCGCGCCCACTGCAGGCCTTCAGCACCGCCGCGATGCAGCAGGTTGAGATCGTCGACGTGCGCGATGAGGTGCATCAGCGTGTGGCACAGCCCTGCTTCGCGAGACAGGCCGGCGCCCAGTGCATGACGCAAGGTCGGCAGCGCGAGCGTGCGCAGGATCGGATAGCCGGCCGCCGCCTGTTCGCGGACGCCGGCGACACGATGGCGCGCACGTGCACGCTGGCCGGGGCTGTGCGGATCGAGCGGCGCGGCATCGAGCGCATGCGCCCAATGCCGCACGCCATCACAGACCTGCTCGCCAGTCGGTGTAGTGCCGGATGCCTGTCGATGCGACGCAGCGGATGCGACCAGCAGGCCGAGACTGAAGATCGCGCCCCGATGCGTGTTGACGCCACCGGTCGCGCGCAGCATCGCAGTCTCGGCCGCGATGCCGTGCTGCCGCAGCACCTCGAAGTCCTCGCCGCGCGCGCCTGCGGATGCAATCGCGCGGAAGTAATGCCGCAGCGCGAACAGACTGCGCAGGAAAGTGCCGGCATCCATGTCGTCGTGGCTGCCGGTGTCGAACGGGGTCACCAGTCCGGGTTTCAGATCGCAGGCGAGTTCGGCATGCAGGCTGGCGATCGCGAGCCGGCCCAGACGTGCGCTGTCGATGTCGACGCAGGGCGTGGAGACGCTGCGCGCGACGGCGTTCATGCGGCCACGTCCTGCGCGGCAAACAGACGCTCGCGATATTCCAGCATCGCGCCGTCGATGCGCTTGACCAGCACCTGGCGCGTCCCGCCGGCGTATTCGCGCCAGTGCACGGCGCTGCCGTCGGCCAGACACAGCTCACCGTCGACACGCTTGCCGGTTTTCGATTCCCAGGCCAGCAGACGTGCGACGAGTGCATCGGCCTGCGCGGCGTCGTCCACCGTCCACAGTAGATCGATGTCCGAACGTGCATGCACGTAGGCCAGACCGGTCAGCGCCTGCCAGGCGAAGGCGCCGAACACGCGTGCCGGCTGGAGGGCATCGAGTGCGGTCATCGCATCACGCCAGTCGTCGGGCAGGCGCGCATCCAGTCGTGTGATGGCATCACGCAGGCCCAGCGGCGACTGGTGACAGACCACATGCTGCATCGGCACGCGCAACGACAGGCGTTGCTTGCTTTCGTTCGGAGGCAGTGGCACGCCGAGGCGCACGCGCGGATCGGGATCGCTCGCAGTGCGTCGTGCGACGACCGCGGGGAATCCGTGCGCGAACCATGCCGTCAGGCGCGATTCGTGTGCGGCCAGGTCGGCCTGCCAGTCGGCGTCGGCCGACAGCCAGACCAGCGTGTGGCGGGCGAGCCGCTCAGGCATCGCCGTTGGCCACCGCGGCTGCAACGAGGGCCGAGAGCGTGCGCCCGCCACGTTCGGCGCCCAGCACCGCGCGGCGATCGCCGTCAGCCGGCGTGCGCAAGGCCTGCAGCAGCGCCTGCGCGAGATCGCCGTCCCATACTGATTGCACCGCGCCCATCGCCACGTAGTTCTCCACACCGGGCGCGAACACCGGCGAGGTACGACTCAGGGCCTGCAGTTTTTCCAGCGGCTGTTTGGTCACGCGCGCCATCGCGCGCAGATCCATCACGCGCACCTGCGCATCGGGCAGGGCGTGGATGTGGTCGGCCATCAGCCCGAACGACAGGAAGCCGCCGCTGACCGATTCGCCGTAGACCAGGGTCACCAGCATCGCGCCGCGTCGCCGCGCGAGATCCAGTGTCTGCGCAAGATGCGCGAAGTAACCGTTGATACCCAGCAGTTCGTCGCGACGCGCGAGGCGCTGTCCGGCGGTATCGACCAGCATCACGATCGGTCGCTGCGGATGCGCGGCGGTGCTGGCGAGTACGGTGTCGGAGAGCGCCAGCGCATGGTCGACGCCGACTTCGATCTTGTCGGTGGTGCCGATGACGGTGACGTCGCCATCGTCGGTGGTCGCGTGCCCGGTCAGGACCGAGTCATTGATCGCGATGGCGTGGCCGCGCGGAAACAGCGCGTCGAGCAGCGTTTCGAGCGGCGCGGTCATGGCAGGCTCCGGTTCGCGGTGGCAGCGAGGAAGGCGTCGGTCTCGAGCAGCGGCAGGCGGTCCGGATCGGCAATGCCCTGCAGCGTCCAGATCTCCAGCCCGTCGCGGCAGTCGCCCCAGGCCTGCGCGCGTGCTGCCAGCGCGGTGTGGCGTGCCTGCAATGCCGCGAGTGCATCGTCGGTATCGATGCTGGCCGTGTCCGGCTGCAGCGCATCGAACGCCGCCTGCGCGAAGGCCTCGATCGCATCGGGCACCAGCATCTGCGCCTGATCGATCAGATAGCGATGCTTGCCGCCCGTGACGCGCCAGACCAGGGCGCGGTCGCGCGAGTCGAATTCCTCCACGCCGCGCACGGTCTCGATCACTTCCGGGCCCGACAGCGACAGACGGCCTTCCTCGGACATGATCACCGTCGTGCAGCAGCGGGCGACGATGCCCATGCCGCCGAATGCACCATTGCCACTGCCGATCAGGGCGACCACCGGCACGCCGGCCGCACGCACGGCGAGCGTGGCGCGCATGATTTCGGAGATCGCGATCAGGCCCGCATTCGCTTCGTGCAGACGCACGCCGCCGGTGTCGAGCAGCAGCAGGACGCCGTCGGGCTTCTGCGCAGCCGCACGACGCAGCAGGCCGGTGAGCTTGGCGCCGTGCACTTCGCCGACGCCGCCGCCCATGAATTCGCCCTGCTGCGCGGCGACCAGTACGGACCTGCCGCGCAAGCTGCCCGCGCCGACGACGATGCCGTCGTCGAACGCCGCCGGCTGGTCGAGCTGGGCCAGATGCGGACTCATCGCGCGATGCGTCGGTCCGAGAAATTCGACGAACGAATCCGTGTCGAGCAGACCGGCGATGCGTTCGCGCGCATCGGCCTCGTAGAAGCTGTGTCGGCGCGCGAGGCTCATGCGCGGCTCCCGGCATGCAGGGTTTCGACGGCCTGGTCGAGACGCAGGCTCACGACGGCGGGTGTGGCGCCGGCATCGTTGATCGACACGCGCACGTCGCGCAGCGGATGGCGCCGGGCGAAGTCGGCGATCACCGCCTGCCAGATCGTGCCGAAGCCCTGCGCCGCGGTGACGATGCGCACGGTCAGCGCGCCGTCCTGCGTGGCCGGTTCCAGCAGCACTTCGAGATTGCCCGAGGCGAGCACGCCGACCAGCACCGCATCGCCGGCGAAGCGGACGGACGTCGTGCCATCGAATCGATAATCGAGGGTTTCCATCGCAGGCCCTTACCAGTTGCGGAAGCGTTTGGGCGGGTTGTACAGACCGCCGGACCAGCGCACGAGATCCTTGACCGAGCGCGCGGCCAGCAGGTCGCGGCTGGCATCGCGCACGTTGATGCCGAGGTCTTCGGGACGGCGGATCACGCCGCGGTCGCGCAGGTTCTCGACCATCGCGCGGTCGCGTCCCAGGCCCACGGCCGTGTAGCCGGCGACGCCGCGGATCGCCTGTTCGCGTTCCTCCGGTGTGCGGCACAGCAGCAGGTTGGCGATGCCTTCCTCGGTCAGTACGTGGCTGACGTCGTCGCCGTAGATCATCACCGGCGGCAGCGGCATCGACGCGCGTTCGGCGAGTTCCCAGGCATCGAGGCGTTCGACGAAGGCCGGTGCCATGTGTTCGCGGAAGGTCTCGACCATCTGCACGACCAGCTTGCGGCCGCGCGGCATTTCGCCCGGACGTGCGGCCTGTTGTCCGGCCTTGAGCCAGGCCTCGCTGGCGTGGCGGCGGCCGCGCGCGTCCGAGCCCATGTTCGGTGCGCCGCCGAAGCCGGCGATGCGATCGCGCGTCGCGGTCGAACTGTTGCCCTGCAGATCGACCTGCAGCGTCGAGCCGATGAACATGTCGCAGGCATAGAGGCCGGCGGTCTGCGAGTACGCGCGGTTCGAACGCATCGAACCGTCTGCGCCGGTGAAGAACACATCCCCGCGCGCGGCGATGTACTGCTCCATGCCGAGTTCCGAACCGAAGGAGTGCACGGATTTGACGAAGCCCGATTCGATCGCCGGAATCAGCGCCGGATGCGGATTGAGCGCCCAGTGCTGGCAGATCCTGCCCTTGAGCCCCAGCGATTCTGCGTAGGTGGGCAGCAGCAGTTCGATCGCAGCAGTGTCGAAACCGATGCCGTGATTGAGCCGGTTGACGCCGTATTCGGCGTAGATGCCCTTGATGGCCATCATCGCCATCAGTACCTGGATTTCGGAGATCTGCGCGGGGTCGCGGGTGAACAGCGGTTCGATGTGGTTCGGCTTCGGCGCCTGCACCACGAAGTTGACCCAGTCACCGGGAATGTCGACGCGGGGGAGGGTGTCGACGATCTCGTTGACCTGGGCGATCACGATGCCGCCGCCGAACGCGGTGGCCTCGACGATCACCGGCGTGTCTTCGGTATTCGGGCCGGTGTAGAGATTGCCGTGGCGATCGGCCGCCTGCGCGGCGACCAGCGCGACGCCCGGGGTGAGATCGATGAAGTAGCGGCCGAACAGTTCCAGATAGGTGTGGATCGCGCCGATCTGGATGCGGCCTTCAGCGACCAGGTTGGCCAGCCGCACGGCCTGAGGGCCGGAGAACGAGAAGTCGAGCTTCGATGCGATGCCGCGTTCGAACACGTCGAGGTGCGACGGCAGCGACAGCACCGACTGCACCATGTGTAGATCGTGGATGCGGGCGGGGTCGAGATCGGCGAGCGACCGGGCGAGGAAATCCGCCTGCTTCTGGTTGTTGCCCTCCAGGCAGACCTTGTCGCCCGGCTCGAGGATCGCGTGCAGCAGATGCCCGATATCAGCCGCGGCGACCTCGTGTCCGGTCGTCCATTCGGACGCCCGTTCCAGACGGGTGCGGCGGCTGCGTTCGCGGTGGTCCCAGCTGGGCTGCGCCATGGCGGTCTCTCGTGATGATGGATTAATTACTCCATAATTATGAAAGAGGCGCAACCTTGCAGCGCAGCATTCCGACAGGCGGTTGCGGCGTATTCAAGCGCTGAAGACTCGGTCAGCGGTTTGCTGTCAAAGCCCATTGCGATGGGCTTCCGGTGAGCGGCACAACGACACGGCAGGGCCGGACGCGAGCGTGTGCGCCTGGCTGTTGTGCGGACCGCCGTCTCAGGGATTGCGCCCCTTCGTCAGCGGCAACAGGGCCGTCGCCAGGCCGAGCAGGGGCAGGAACGCGGTGACCTGATAGACCCAGACGATGCCGCGTGCATCGGCAAGCTGGCCGAGTGCGGCGGCGCCGATGCCGCCGATGCCGAACATCAACCCGAACATCAGGCCGGAGACCATGCCGACGCGGCCGGGCACGGCTTCCTGTGCGTAGACGACCAGCGCGGCGAAGGCCGACGACATCACCAGACCGATGAGCACCGCGAGTACGGCCGTCATCACCAGACCGACGTGGGGCAGGGCAAGCGCGAACGGCGCGACACCAAGGAAGGAAATCCAGATCACCGCCTTGCGGCCGATGCGATCGCCGATCGGACCACCGGCGAACGTGCCCAGCGCGATCGCGCCGAGGAACAGGAACAGATAGACCTGGCTCTGTTGCACGCTCACGCCGAAGCGCTGGATCAGATAGAACGTGAAGTAGTTGGTGAACGAGGCGATGTAGACGAATTTCGCGAACATCAGCACCGACACCACCGCGATCGCCTGCACGATCTTGCCGCGCGGCAGTCCGGTGCCGCGCGTGACCGCAAGACGCGTCAGGCGCGCCTGACCATGCAGCACCGTCCATTTGGTCAGCCGCAGCAGCACGAAGACTGCGAGCGCGGCGACCAGCAGGAACCACGCAATGGCGGACTGCCCGTGTGGAATCACGATGGCCGCGGCCAGCAATGGGCCGATCGCCGAACCCGTGTTGCCGCCGACCTGGAATGTCGACTGCGCCGTGCCGAAGCGTCCGCCCGAACCCATCCGTGCCACGCGCGAGGCTTCCGGGTGGAAGGTCGCCGAGCCCACGCCGACGATCGCCGCTGCGACGAGCAGCATCGAATAACTGTGCGCCATCGCCAGCACGGCAATGCCCACGAATGTCACCGCCATGCCGGCCGGCAACAGCCAGGGCAGGGGACGCTTGTCGGTGTACAGACCGATCCACGGCTGCAGCAGCGACGCGGTGATCTGGTAGACCAGCGCGATCACGCCGATCTGGCCGAAGTCCAGGTCGAAATCGCCCTTCAGCATCGGGAAGATCGCCGGCAGCATCGCCTGGATCAGATCGTTGAGCAGATGCGCGAACGCCGCCGCACCGACGACGCGGATCGCGAAGCCCTGGGGCGGGGTGGAGAGGTCGGCTGCGGGCGCAGCCGCGGCTTCAGGGAGGTGTACGGGGTCGGACATCGGATGCGATGGCGTTCCGGTGTGGCGCGGCAGCGTGCGTCAGCAGAAATCCGCTGATCATCGCGGCCGGGCGACTGCGCCGGATGCGCGGGTCATGTGGGGGCTGCAGATTAGAGCCTCGCGCAGCGCCCGTCTTGCGCGGCAGCGACACGGTCTGTCGCGTTCTGGAGATCGGTCATACGTACGCTCCATCCGGACAGCGGTGAAGTGAGCAATGCCCCAGGTGCGGCATCGCGCCAAGGCGACCGGTACCGGCGCACCTGCAGCAGCGCGTCGATCGATGCGCGGGTGCGCGCATGATGTTCCGGCGCATCGCATCACGGCGCTGCCGCGTGCCACACGCCTGGTCGCTGCTTTAGTGGCGGCCCTCGTCCTTCCCGCATTCGCGCAGGAGCATTCCGACATGAAGATCACCCGTGCAGGCACTCAACCATCCACCGCAGGCCCGGCGGACTATTTCACCGGCCAGGTCCGCCTCGATGCACCGTTCCAGACCGAAGCACCCGCGCGCGTGGGTGGCGTCACGGTGACGTTCGAACCCCGCGCACGCACTGCGTGGCATACGCATCCGTTGGGGCAGACGCTGATCGTCACCGCGGGCGCCGGTTTCGTGCAGCGCTGGGAAGGTGAGGCCGAGCCGATCCGCGTCGGCGATATCGTCTGGATTCCGCCGGGTATCAAGCACTGGCACGGCGCAGGCCCCGAGACTGCGATGACGCACATCGCGATCGCCGAATCGCAGGACGGCACGGCAGTCACGTGGCTGGAACAGGTCAGCGACGCGCAGTATCCGGGCAAGGCGCCTTGATCCGGAGGTCGACGCCGGCACGCGACATTGGCGCGTCCGATACCAGGCGCGAATGAGGCACGACGGGTCGCCAATAGCGATGCGAGGAGAGGGGAGGCGTCTGCAGACAGCACGGAGGCGGCCCGGATGCCGCCTCCTGGAACGCGTGGCATCGCGTCCGTCCTAGAACGTGTACTTCACCGTCGTGTGCAGGCGACGCAGATCGCCGGACTCGCCGTTCGACAGGGTGCGCTCACCCCAGCTGATCTCGGCGCCGACGTCCAGGCGCGGGAACGGCGAATAGATCAGGTTGTAGCGCCAGGACTGGGTCTTCTTCGTCGCCAGCGGTCCGATGGCGGCGAGGTCGGTGTCGATGTGCGCGGCCGAGTAGGCCAGCGTGCTACGCAGGCGGTCGTTCCAGTCGTGGCGCCACGCGGCGAAACCGGCGACGAGATCCTGGGCTTCCAGCGCGCCGTCGACATCGACGTAGGCATCGGGCGCCATGCCGAAGCCGATGTAGCGGCCGAGGCCCGGACCGCCGCTGAGCGTGTACTGCAGCGTGTCGCTGGCGCCGAGCTTGAACGAACCGGCGACACTCAGGGCCGCGCCCGTTGTGCGGTCGGTCTGGGTGCGCAGCTGGCGTGCGATGCCGGCGACGCTGAAGTGGCCCCAGTCGCCTCTGGTCTGCCAGCGTGCGGTGGCATCGGGCACGTTGTTCTGGCCGGACTGGATGTGCGCCGGGCTGCCGTTCTGGTACCAGGTCTGCGGATTCTCCAGCGAGAACGACTAGTTGCCGGTGGTGTAGCGGATCTGCGCCTGGCGCGCGAACAGGGTGCCGTCGACGATGCCGACGAAGTCGACGCTCTCGGGCAGCGAGCCCAGATCGACCGCATTGCTCCACGTCTGGCCGGCCAGCCACTTGTTCCACTGCACGTAGGCGTGGCGCAGCGTCGGCGGATAGCCGTTGGAGAATTTCTCGTTGCCGACGTTGCTGTTGCCGCCACCGAAGAAGTCGAATTCCACATAGCCCTTGATCGTGTCGCCGCCGCTGGTCACGCGGTCGACGCCGAACCAGATGCGCGAGAACTGCGCGTGGAAGTCGGTGTAGCTCTCGCCGGGGCCTGAGTTGACCGGCGTCGCGGTCGGGAAATAGAACATGCGCCCCGGCGTGCCGTCGGCGATCGGACCATCGCTGGTCCAGGTCGACAGGGCGTCGAGCTTGATGAAGCCGCCGTAGCTGAAACGGCTGTCACCGTTGACGATCGAGGTCGCCTGGATTGGCGCCTTGCCGGCAGGCGCCGAGGCGGTGACGGCAGCGCCGGAGGCGCCGGCCGTGGTTGCCGGTGTCGTCGCCGCGACAGCGGCCGGTGCACCGGCGGCGGGCGCGGTCTCGATCCGGGTGCCGGCGATCTGCGCCTGCTGCGCCTGCACGATCTCCTTCAGGGCGAGCAGCTCGGATTCGAGTTGCTGGATGCGTGCGTCCTGCTCGGATTCCTTCGGCGATTGCGCGAAGGCAGCGGGCGCGTACAGCGCGGCGGTGATTGCGCACGCGAGCGTGACGCGACGAAGTGCGGCAGCGGGTGAGACCATGTTTCCCTCCCAGGAACATGCGATGGAACGTGGATGGACGGCCGCCGGCGGGCGACGCGTGGAGCGGGTCAGGACAGGAAGTCGCGCAGTGCGGCGTTGAAAGCGTCCGGCGATTCGACGTTGACGAGATGGCGGCCGGGCAGCGACACGTGACGTCCGCCGCAGGCATCGGCGATCGCCTGCAGATCTGCGGGCGGGCTTACCGGATCGTCGTTACCGGAGATCGCCAGCAGCGGGATGTCGATGCCGGCGACGTCGGTGCGCAGGTCGGCGTCGGCGAGCGCGGCACAGCAGCCCCCGTAGCCCGCGATCGAGGTCGCGACGAAGCCGGCGAGGATGCGTTGCACCTCGTCCGCATGCGCCTCGCGAAAGGCCGCACCGAACCAGCGTTCGGCGGTCACGCCGGTCATCCAGTCCAGGCCCTTCGCTTCGACATCGGCGATGCGCGTGCGCCAGCCCTCGGCGTTGCCGATCTTCGCGGCGGTCGCGCAGACCGCAACGCGCTCGATCCGCGACGACGCGTGCAGCGCGAGCCACTGCGCGACGAGGCCGCCGATCGACAGGCCGCAGTAGTGCGCGCGTTCGATGCCCAGTGCGTCGAACAGCGCGACGACGTCGCCGCCGAGATCAGCGAGGGTGTATGCGCCGGTTGGCGCGGTCGATGCGCCGTGACCGCGCCGGTCGTAACGCAGCACGCGGAAGTCGCTCGCAAAGGCCGCAGCCTGTGCGTCCCACATCGACAGATCGGTGCCCAGCGAATTGCAGAACACCAGCCATGGTGCGCCGACGGCGCCTTCGACCCGGTAGTGCAGGCGATGCGTCGGCAGTTCGAGGAACGTGCCGCTCATGCCGGCACCTGCGCGCGCAGCACGGCGACCGCCTTGATCTCGATGATGTAACCCGGCTGTCCGCAGAGCATGTGCGCGCCGATCGCGGTCCATGTCGGGCGGAAGTCGCCGAAGTAGCGGTCGCGCACCTGCATGTACAGCGGCATGTCGCGCAGGTCGGTGTGCCAGGTGGTCAGGTCGACGATGTCGTCCATCGTGGCGCCGGCTGCTGCCAGCACCGTCCTGAGGTTCTCGAAAGCCTGCACGATCTGCGCTTCACGGCCTTCGACGAGTTGCATGTCGGCATCGCGGCCGATCTGGCCCGACACGTAGATCGTGTTGCCGACCTGGGCGGCCGGCGCGTAACCCACCTTGGCCAGCACCTGTTCCATGCCGGGCGGCACGATCATCCGCCGGTCGTCGCGTGCCGTCGCCTCAGACACGTTCCACCGCCAGTGCGAGACCCATGCCGACGCCGATGCACAGCGTCGCCAGGCCGCGACGACCACCGGTGGCCTGCAGCTGATGGGTCAGCGTCAATGCGAGACGCGCGCCGCTCATGCCCAGCGGATGGCCGAGCGCGATGGCGCCACCGTTCGGATTCACGTGCGCGGCATCGTCGGCGAGGCCGAGTGCGCGCATCGTGGCGAGGCCCTGGCTGGCGAAGGCCTCGTTGAGCTCGATGGCATCGAAATCCCCGATCGACAGATCGAGGCGTTGCAGCAGCTTGCGCGTCGCCGCGATCGGGCCGATCCCCATCACCCGCGGTTCCACGCCGGCCGAGGCCATGCCGAGAATGCGCGCGCGCGGCACCAGACCGTGGCGCGCGATCGCGGCCTCATCGGCGATGATCAACGCGGCGGCGCCGTCGTTGATGCCAGATGCATTGCCGGCGGTGACTGTGCCGTTGTCGAACAGCGGGCGCAGTTTCGTCAGCGTCTCCAGCGTGGTATCGCCGCGCGGGTGCTCGTCGATCGAAACTTCGATGGTCTGACCCTTGCGACCGGACGGCACCGCGACCGGCACGATCTCCTCGTTGAAGAAGCCATTGGCCTGCGCTGCGGCTGCACGTTGCTGGCTGCGCAGCGCGAACGCGTCCTGATCGTCGCGGGAGATGCCGTAGTCCTGCGCGACGTTCTCGCCGGTGCGCGGCATGGTCTCGACGCCGTACAGCGCCTCCAGTGCCGGGTTGACGAAGCGCCAGCCCATCGTCGTGTCGTCGAGCGTCTGCGTGCGGCCGAAAGCCGATGCGGACTTGCCCATCACGAACGGTGCGCGGCTCATCGATTCGACACCGCCGGCGATCACCAGCGATTGCTCGCCGGCGTTGATGGCCCGCGCGGCGTAGCCGACCGCTTCGAGTCCGGATGCGCACAGGCGGTTGAGCGTGACGCCGGGCACGTCGACCGGCAGGCCGGCCAGCAGCAGGCTCATGCGCGCGACGTTGCGGTTGTCCTCGCCGGCCTGGTTGGCGCAGCCGAGCACGACCTCGTCGATCCGTGCGGGATCGAGGTTCGGATTGCGTGCGAGCAAGGCCTTGAGCGGCAGTGCGCCGAGATCGTCGGCACGCACATTCGCCAGGCTGCCGCCGTAGCGGCCGATCGGTGTGCGCACCGCATCGCAGATGAAGGCACGGGTCATGCGGAGGCTCCGGTGGGGGCGGCGATGTCGAGGCCGGTGAGGGCGCGGAGATCCTCGATCGACAGACCGTCGACGAGTTCGATCGCGCGCGCGCCGTCCACGCCGACGTCGATGACGCCGTGGTCGGTGTAGAGGCGGGAGACGCAGCCGATGCCGGTCAGCGGATAGGTGCAGGTCTCGACGAGCTTGCTCTGCCCGTTGCGGGTCAGCAGCTCCATCATCACGAAGACCTGCTTGGCACCGATGGCGAGATCCATCGCGCCGCCGACGGCGGGAATCGCGCCGGGTGCGCCGGTGCTCCAGTTGGCGAGATCGCCACCGGCAGACACCTGGAACGCGCCGAGCACGCAGATGTCGAGATGGCCGCCGCGCATCATCGCGAACGAGTCGGCGTGGTGGAAATAACAGCCGCCGGTCAGCAGCGTCACCGGCTGTTTGCCGGCATTGATCAGTTCGGGATCCTCGTCGCCGGGCGCCGGCGCCGGGCCCATGCCGAGCAGGCCGTTCTCCGACTGCAGGAAGATCTCCTTGTCGGCCGGCAGATAGTTGGCGACGGTCGTCGGCAGACCGATGCCGAGATTGACGTAGGCGCCTTCCGGAATGTCACGGGCGACGCGGCGCGCGATCTGGTCGCGGGTGAGCAGGGTGGCCATCAGTGCACCTCCCCGACCGCGACGACGCGCTGCACGAAGATGCCCGGCGTCACGACGTGCTCGGGATCGAGCGCGCCCAGTTCGACGACCTGTGCGACCTGCACGATCGTGGTCGCGGCGGCCATCGCCATGATCGGGCCGAAGTTGCGCGCGGTCTTGCGATAGACAAGGTTGCCCCAGCGGTCGCCCTGGTAAGCCTTGACCAGCGCGAAGTCGGCACGGATCGGATACTCGAGCACGTACTGGCGGCCGTCGATCTCGCGCGTCTCCTTGCCGGCGGCCAGTTCGGTGCCGAAGCCGGTGGGAGTGAAGATCGCGCCGAGTCCGGCACCTGCGGCCTGGATGCGCGCGGCGAGATTGCCCTGCGGCACGAGTTCCAGTTCGATCTCGCCGGCGTGGAACGCGGCATCGAAGTGATGCGAATCGGTCTGGCGCGGGAACGAACACACGACCTTGCGCACGCGCCGCTTCGCGATCAGCGCGGCTAGGCCGGTGTCGCCGTTGCCGGCGTTGTTGTTGACGATGGTGAGCTCGCGAGCGCCGTGTTCGATCAGCGCATCGATCAGCTCGTCGGGCATGCCGGCGGTGCCGAAGCCGCCGATCATCACCGTGGCGCCGTCGTGGATGTCGGCGACCGCGTCGCGGCAACTGGCGAGGGTCTTGTCGATCACGGGCGACTCCGGGAGGCGGGCACAGCGTTATGGCGGGAACAGGGCATGGGGGTCTGCATGTTTCGGGGACGGGGGGAGGCGGTCATCGCGACACCTGCGTGGCCGGCGCGGCGACGCGCGCGCGGCGCCACTGCAGCAGCGCGTGCACCGCCAGGCCGAATGCGAGGCCCCAGAACGCGGCACCCAGGCCCAGCAGCGACATGCCGGAGGCGGAGACGATGAAGGTCACGAGCGCGGCGTCACGATCGTCGGGCTGCGACAGCGTGGTGGTGAGTGCGTTGACGATGGTCGGAAACAGCGCGAGGCCCGCGAGCGTGGCGACCAGTTCGGCCGGCAGCGTCGCGAACATCGCGAGCACGGTGCCGGCGAAACAGCCGAGCACCAGATAGGTGAGACCGCCGGCGACCCCGGCGACGTAACGGCGCGCGGGATTCTCGTGCGCCTCGGGGCTGGTGCAGATCGCCGCGGTCACCGCGGCCGGGTTCAGCCCGTGGCAACCGAACGGGGCCAGCGCCGCCGATCCGATCGCCGACCAGGTGACCAGCGGACTGGCCGAAGGCTGCGCGTAACCGCTGCTGCGCAGCAGTGCCACGCCCGGTACGAACTGGCCGGTCAACGCGACCACCACCAGCGGCACCGCGATGTTGACGATCGCCTGCCATTCGAAACGCGGCGTCACCCAGACCGGCACGGTGAACTGCAGCGCAGGCAATGCACCGCCGATCTGCCCGCCCGCCAGTGCGACAACGACACCGGTCACCAGCACCGCGACCACCGCGTAGCGCGGGAACCAGCGTCGGCCGACGAAGAACGCGATGAACATCGCCAGCACCAGCAGCGGTTGCGCGGCCATGCCGACGAAGAGCTGCGTCGCAAATCCGAACAGGATGCCGGCCAGCATCGCCGCGGTGATCGCCGGCGGCAGCTTCGAGACGATGCGGTCGAACGCGCCGGACAGTCCGATCGCGAGGATCACCGCCGCGGCGACGAGATACGCACCGACGGCGACCGCGAAGTCGACCGTCGGCAACAGCGTCACCAGCAGCACGGAGCCGGGAATCGACCAGGCGATCACCACCGGCACGCGGTAGCGCAGGCTCAGGCCCACGCACAGCGCGCCGCTGCCGATCGCGATCGCCCACACCCACGATGCCACCAGCTCCGGCGCCAGCGTCGCCGCCGCCTGGAACACGATCACCAGCGGACCGGCGAACGAGATCAGCGTGGAGACGACGCCGGCGAGGATCGCCGGCATCGAGGCATCGCGTGCGAACTGGCGGACGAAGCCCATCCGTCGTGGCTCAGGGCTGCGCCACGGCGACGGCGGCCGGCTGCGGCTTGGCTGCACTACGCAGCGACAGCGCGTAGACCAGGGTCGCGATCGTCGCCACGAGGGCGGGAATCGCGAAGATCAGGAAGTTCTGCTGCAGCGGCAGTTCCTTCGCGAGCAGCACACCGCCGAGCGTCGGACCGACGATCGCGCCGATGCGGCCCACGCCCGACGCCCAGCCCAGACCGGTCGAACGCACCGACAGGTCGTAGAGCTGCGCGACGCTGGCATACAGCAGGATCTGCGTGCCGATGACCGTGGCGCCGGCGACGAACACCAGCGTGAACAGTGCGGCCACCGGCAGGCTGTAGCCGATCAGCGCGATCGACACCGTCGCGGCGACGAAGAACGCGACGACGACCTTCGGCAGACCGAACCGGTCGCCAAGCCGGCCACCGACGATCGCACCGACCATGCCGCCGAAGTTCAGCGAGAACAGTGTCAGCAGGCTCGCGCGCTCGGCGTAACCGGCTTCCTGCATGACCTTCGGCAGCCAGGAGCTGAGCAGGAACACCAGCAGCAGACAGCAGAAGAATGCCGTCCACAGCATCAGCGTCTGCAGCGAGCGGCCATGACGGAACAGCTCGGGCAGCGACGCCTTGCCACCCTTCGAATCGGTGACGATCAGCGTCTGCTGCGCCGCGAGCGGCGGGCTGTCCGTCAGCTTGGCGAGGATGGCCTTGGCCTTGTCCTGTTCGCCGCGCTTGATCAGAAAGCCCAGCGATTCGGGCAGCTTCCACCAGATCAACGGCAGGAACAGCAGCGGGATCGCGGCGATCCAGAACATGGGCCGCCAGCCGACGGCCGGAATCATGAAGATGCCCAGACCCGCAGAGACCATGCCGCCGAGCGAGTAGCCGCTGAACATCAGCGCGACCATCGTGCCGCGCAGGCGCTTGGGCGAGTATTCGCTGACCAGCGCGACCGCGTTCGGCATCAGGCCACCGCAGCCCATGCCGGCGAGGAAGCGCGCGATCTTGAACTGGGTGGGGTCCTGCGCGTAACCGGTGCAGAACGTCGCCACGGTGAACAGCACGAAGCTGATCAGCACACCGGTGCGGCGGCCGGCCTTGTCGGCCAGCGAGCCGAAGATCAGCGCGCCGAACAGCATGCCGAACAGCGCCCAGGCCTGCAGGATGCCGGCCTCGGGTTTGGTCAGGCCCCACTCGTTGATCAGCGTGGGCAGCACCGTGCCCGCGATGAAGACGTCGTAGCCATCCACCACCAGCAGCAGGCCGCAGATCGCGACCACGCCCCACTGGAATCCGCCGAAGCGGCTCTTCTCGATCGACTCGTTCACATCAACGCTGTGCATGGTTCCCTCCCGAGGAACGTGATGACTCGCTGTCTTGCGCGACGGCCGGCCGGTGGCAGGCTGCGTCGTAGTGCGGGGCGTTCCTGCCGCGATGCGGCCATCGTCAGGTCACGCGTTGGCCTTGCATGTGCGTCCGTGCCGCGGCGACTTCGGCGTCCAGGTCGTGGTTCCAGATCCAGTCGAAACGCGTTTCCAGCGTGTGGCCGAGCAGGGCGTCGTCGCTGCCCACGCGCGGATCGCGCAGTTCGTAGAGTTCGCCGGCCTCCCAAGAGGTCTGCTGCACCCGGCAGGCGCGCGGACGACGGATCGCGTCATAGGCGGCGAGCAGTCCGGGCAGGCGATCGCGCGCGATCGCGGGATCGGCGAGCAGCTGCGCGAAGAAGTAGGCGTCCTCCAGGCCCTGGCCCGCGCCGGCGCCCTGATGCGGCAGCATCGCGTGCGCGGCGTCGCCGATCAGCGCCAGGCGGCCGTGCACGTAGCCCGGCAGCTGCGCGAGTTCGTGCAGTGCCCAGTGGGTCGGTGCGTCGATGCAACCGAGCAGCGTGCGTGCGGCGATGCCCCAGTGCGCGAAGGCTTCGAGCATCTCGCGGCGGCTGGCTTCGCGCACCCACGACTGGCCGGCCGGCCACGTCGGATCGGCATCGCTGCGGTCGGACACGAAGGCGACCACGTTGATCAACCGGCCCTGCTTGACCGGGAAAGTGAGGATATGGGCGTCGAGGCCAAGGATCATCTGCGGCACGTCGACCAGATGCGTGTCAACACCGACGGCCGCGAACGCGCGACGCAGGCGGTCGCTGTCGATCATGCCGCGATAGGCACAGGTGCCGGTGAAGCGCGGCGCGACCGGTGCGTGGCCGAGACCGTGCAGTACGTCCGCGCGCAGGCTGGAGCGGATACCGTCGGAAGCGATCAGGATGTCGGCGTCGTACCCGCTGCCGTCGGCGAAGTGCACACGGGCGCTGTCGACGCCGTGCGCAACGTGTGTCGCGCGCTTGTTGAACTGCGTCATGCCCAGCGGCAGACGCGTCGCAAGTGCATCGAGGAAGTCGGCGCGATGCACCGAGGACTGGCCCACACCCGGCGCGCGGCTCGTGCCGAGCAGGCGCGCGTCGTCGCCATGGCGCCATTCGAACCAGACGTCGTCCCACGGCGCCGGCGTGCGGTCGGCCAATGCCGCATAGGCCTCGCCCATGCCGAGGCCGGTGATGGCACGCACCGCATTGGCGCCGAACGACACACCGGCGCCGATCTCGCCGAACGCACGCGCCGACTCGAACAGCTTCACGTCCAGATGGTCGTGACCCGACAGGCCCAGCGCGAGGCCGACGCCGGCGATGCCACCGCCGACGATCCCCACGCGCACCGGCGCGCTCATGCGGTCACCGCCATGGCGATGCGGACGCGGCGTGGATCATGGGGACGGCGATGTGGCATGGCGTGACTCCAGGAATGCGGTGGACGACGTGAGGGCGGACATGCGACGGGTTCACCCCAGATCGCCACCCGCGACAGGCAGCACCGAACCGGTGATGTAGGAGGCTTCGTCGGAGGCGAGAAACAGGATCGGCGCGATCTGTTCGTCGAGCGTGCCGTAGCGCTTCATGAAGGCCGACGTGGTGACCTGTTCGACGGCCTGCGCCATCCACGCGTGTTCCTGCGACGAATCGCCCTCGGCATTGCGCGGTATGCGACGCGCGGGGGCACTGGTGCCACCTGGCGCGGTGGCAACGACGCGGATGTTGCGCGTCGCGTATTCCATCGCCAGCGATTGGGTCACGGCATTGATGCCGCCCTTGGCGGCGGAGTAGGGCACGCGATGGATGCCGCGCGTCGCATTCGATGACACGTTGACGATGGTGCCGCCGCCCCTGCTGAGCAGATGCGGCAGCACCGCGTGGCAGCCGTAGAGCGTGGGCATCAGCGAACGGCGGATCTCGGCATCGATCTGCGCCGGCTCGAAGGCATCGTAGGGCCGCATGCGGATCGCGCCGCCGACGTTGTTGACCAGGATGTCGATGCCGCCGAAGGTTTCGACCGCATGCGCCATCGCAGTGACCGCGCCATCATGGGTTTCCAGATCGACGATGCACGAGGTGCTCGGGCCGCTGGCCTCCGCGGCAACATCACCGACGAAGTCCGCACGATCCACAAACACCACCGACGCGCCTTCCGCCGACGCACGCAACGCGACGCCGCGGCCGATCCCCTGCGCGGCGCCGGTCACCACCATCACCTTGCCGGCGAAGCGGGCGGCGCTCATGCGGCGCGGTCCTGCGCGGGCTGGCTGGGGGTGAACTTCTCATAGTGGAAGTGCGCCGGCTGCACGCCGATCTCGTCGAAATGGCGACGCACCGCATCGACCATCGGCGGCGGGCCGCACAGATACACGTCGACGTCGCCGGCATTGAGCGCTTCGGGCGACATGTGTTGCGTGACCCAGCCCTTGCGCGGATGACAGGACGCCGCGTCGGCGACGACGGTGCAGTAGCTGAAGTTCGGCAGGCGCGCGACGAAGGCCTCGATCTGTTCGACCAGCACGAGATCGAGATCGCGGGTGACGCCGTAGATCAGGTGGATGGGCTGGGTGGCGCCGGCCTGTGCCAGGGTCTCGAGCATCGACAGGAACGGCGCGAGGCCGGTGCCGCCGGCGAGCATCAGCAGCGGGCGCTGTACCTGGCGCAGATAGAAACTGCCGAGCGGGCCGGTCAGTTCGATCGCCGTGCCTGGCGTCGCGCGATCCAGCCAGCTGCTCATCAGCCCGTCGGGCACGCGCTTGATCAGGAACGACAGCGTCGATGCGCCCGGCACCGAGCTGAAAGAGTAGGAGCGGTGCTCGCTGGTGCCCGGCACGCCGATGTTGACGTACTGGCCTGGCAGGAACGCCGGCGCCTCGCCTTCGACTTCGAGGTGGAGCACGATCGCCGCGTCGTTGTGCGGCGCGATCTTCGCGACCGTGGCGGTGAAGCCGGATTGACCGGTCTTGCACATCGACGACGCCACCGGCACCGCGACCACGCAATCGCTGGTCGGCACCATCTGGCAGGTCAGCACCAGACCGTCATCCTTCTCGTCTTCGGTCAGGGCGTCGTCGATGTAATCGTCGCCCAGCGCGTAGCTGCCGCTCTCGGCCCGACACTTGCAGGTGCCACAGACGCCATCGGAACAGTCCATCGGCAGGTTGATGCGGTTGCGGAATGCCGCATCGAGGACCTTCTCGTCCTCTTTGCAGTCGATGAAGCGGGTCACCCCGTCCTCGAAATTCAATGCGATCCGGTACGTCATAAAGCTTCCCTCGGCATCGGTCGTGACGTCGGTCAAACGTGGTAGATATCGATGACCTGGCGGATGTAGTCGTTCTTCAGCACGATCTTCTTGTCGCTGATCAGGAAGTCGTCGCCGGCCTTGCGCAGGGTCACGAACATCGTTCCGAAGAAGATGTCGTCGCGCTTGTAGCGGTGGTTGTGCGTGGCGAAGTTGTAGCGGACGTCGATCGCGTCACCGCGGTCGGCCAGCACCTCGACGTTGAGCACGCTGTGCGCTGTGCGTGGCTCGGGCGTCGACGCACCCGAGCGCTCGGTCTTGATCCGGAATACGCGGTCTTCGAGGCCCGACCGGTCGCCGTAATAGATCAGCGAGATCTCCGACAGCGGATCCTCGGTGATCTGGTCGTCGTCGTCCCAGGACGGCATCCAGTAGCGGACGTCCTCGGCGTACAGCGTCAGCCATTCGTCCCACTGGCGATCGTCGAGCAGACGCGCCTCGCGGTAGAGGAAGGCGCAGATGCGGGCGTAGTCCGCGGGCGTGGTACCGGTGCTCATGCCGCCACCGCCGCGCGTTCCTTCGCCAGCGCCTCGCGCATCGTGTGCACCCAGAACTCGTGCTGGCGCACGAACAGGCCTTCGTCCTCGCTGCGCTCGCCTGACAGCAGCGGCTGGATGCCCATGCGCCTGGCGTTGTCGTCGGGCCCGTCGATCCAAAGCGGCGCGCCGCGGCTCATGTCGTTCCACAACGCGGTGGTGCCGGCATAGCCGTTCTGGCAGGCGCGGAACTCTTCCAGATCATCGGCCGTGCCCATGCCCGAGACGTTGAAGAAATCCTCGTACTGGCGCAGGCGCAGGGTACGGTCGGCGGCACTCTCGCCCTTGGGCGCGAAGCAGAAGATGCTGATCTCGGTCTGGTCGACGCTGATCGGGCGGGTCACGCGGATCTGCGTGGAGAACTGGTCCATCAGGAACACGTTCGGATACAGGCACAGGTTGCGTGTCTGGTTGACGATGAAGCCGGCGCGGTCTTCGCCCACGCGCGCGGCGATCTCCTCGCGCTGGTTGTAGACCGGCCGCACTTCCGGGTTCTTCGTGTTCGTCCACAGCAGGATGTGGCCATTGTCGAAGCCGTACACGCCGGCGACGCTCTTGCTCCAGCTGTTGGCATCGACCGCCTTGGTGCCTTCTTCCTTGCGGCGGCCCATCGTGGCCAGATAGTTCCAGTGCACCGAGCTGACGTGGTAACCGTCGCAGCCGTTCTCCATCTGCAGCTTCCAGTTGCCCTCGTAGATGTAGGACGAGTTGCCGCGCAGGACTTCCAGACCGTTGGGCGCCTGGTCGACGATCTGGTCGATGATCACCCGGGTGTCGCCGAGGAAATCCTCGAGCGGCACGACGTCGGGATCGAGGCAGCCGAACAGGAAGCCGCGGTAGTTCTGGAAGCGCGGGACGCGGCGCAGGTCGTGCGAGCCGTCGGTGTTGAACGACTCGGGATACTGCGTGGTCTTCTCGTCCTTGACCTTCAGCAGCTTGCCGGCGTTGGAGAAGGTCCAGCCGTGGAAGGGGCAGGTGAAGCTGCCCTTGTTGCCGTGCTTGCGCCGGCACAGCATCGCGCCCTTGTGCGCGCAGGCGTTGATCACCGCGTGCAGTTCGCCGGTCTTGTCGCGGGTGACGACGATCGGCTGACGCCCGATGTAGGTCGTGTAGTAGTCGTTGTTCTCGGGCAGCTGGCTTTCGTGGGCCAGATAGACCCAGTTGCGCTCGAAGATGTGCTTCATCTCGAGCTCGAACAGATCGGCATTGGTGAAGATGTCGCGGCGGCAGCGGAACACGCCCGCGTCCTTGTCGTCCTGCACCGCATTGGCGAGCAGCAGGTCGAGTTCCTTGGCTTTGTCGATGATGGCGGACATGACGGGTCTCCCGAAGTATTCCGGCTGCGCCACGCGGGATGCGCGTGCGATCGATGGAGTGCCGGCGGCGCGTTGCACCGCCGGTGGGTGATGCGGACTCAGGCGGCGGCGCGTGCGCGCTCGACGATCTGGTTGTCTTCGCCTTCGACCAGGGCGGTGAGATGGAAGTCGAAACGGATCTCGGCATGCGCGCCGGCGATGCCGTCCGCTTCGGCGTGCTCGATGATCTCGGGCACCAGGCCATCGCGCGTGGCGTAGGCGAAGTCGTCGTTGACCAGCGGGTCGCCGGCGATGTTGATCTGCGTGGTCAGCTTGCGGTGATCGTCGGCGCCGACGAAGAAGTGGATGTGCGCCGGACGCTGGCCGTGGCGGCCGAGCGCGAACAGCAGCTGCTCGGTCGGGCTGCCCGGCGGCACGCCGTAGCCCTTGGGCACGATGCTGCGGAAGCGATAGCGGCCGAGATCGTCGGCGATGATCGTGCGGCGCATATTGAAAGGCGCCTGCACGTTCGTCGGATCGAAGTGCGAATAGAAACCGCGCGTGTCGCAGTGCCACACCTCGACAGAGGCGCCCGGCACCGGCTTGCCGTCGGCGCCGTACACCGTGCCGTGCATGACCAGCGGGTGGCCGTCGGTATCGCGGCCGTCATCGAGGCGGGCGAAGCCCTGTTCGACTGGCGCGCCTGCGACATAGAGCGGGCCTTCGATGGTGCGCGGGGTTTCGCTGTGGATGCCGAGTTCGGCGTCCTGTGCGTCGAGGCGCAGATCGAGGAAATGGTCGAGGCCGAGACCCGGCGAAATCAGGCCGGCCTGACCGGCGGCGCCAATCGCGTTGAACCAGGCGATACCGGCCCAGTACTCGTCCGGTGTGATGTCGAGATCGTCGATCGCCTTGAACAGGTCCGACATCAGGCGGTGCACGATCTGCTTGGTGCGCGGGTCGCCGCCCGGCTGCTCGAGGCCGCTGAGGGTGCGCAGGAACTGCTGCACATCGGGGCGGTCGTGGATGCGGATGCTCATGGGTGTCTCCTCTTGGTGGCGGTTGGCTGCCAGGACGCGTTCCCTCCCGGGGAGCGCACATGTGGTTCGAGTGGTCTAGCGGTCGTCCGCGTGGAGCGAGGACGGGTGGCGGCACAGCGGCGTCACCGCGATGCGCATGTACGGAAACAGCGGCAGGCTCGACAGCGTGTCGTGCAGTTCAGTGTTGTCGGCAACGTCGAAGATGCTGTAGTTCGCGTACTCGCCGACCACGCGCCAGATGTGGCGCCACTTGCCCTGACGCTGCAGGTCCTGGAAATACGCCTTTTCGCGTGCCTTGATGTCGGCCGCGACCTCTGCCGGCATGTCGACCGGCAACTGCACATCCATCCGTACGTGAAACAGCATTCGATTCGTCTCCGTGTCTGTGTCAGCGCGCCACGCTGATGGTCCGGCGCAGCCCGTCGCGGGCGAAGAACGCAACGCGATCCTCGTCGAGCGCGATGCCCAGGCCAGGACCGTTGGGCACTTCCAGCGAGAAGTCGCTGTAGTCCAGGGGCGTGGTGAGGATGTCCTCGGTCAGCAGCAGCGGCCCGAACAGTTCGGTGCCCCACTGCAGCTGGTCGAACGTGGAAAACACCTGTGCGCTGGCGATCGTGCCGACCGCGCCTTCGAGCATCGTGCCGCCGTAGAGCCCGATGCCGGCGGCATCCGCGATCGCGGCGACACGCTGCGCGGCGAACAGGCCACCGCTCTGTTCGATCTTCACCGCGAACACGTCGGCCGCGTGGCGGCGCGCGAGTTCGAACGCGGACTCGGGGCCGCTCAACGACTCGTCGGCCATCAGCGCGATCGGAAAGCGACGCACCAGTCGGGACAGCGCCGCGGGGGAGGCGACGGGCTGCTCGACCAGTTCACAGCCGGCATCGGCGAGCGCGGCCATGCCGCGCGCGGCATCGGTCTCGTTCCAGGCCATGTTGACGTCGACGCGCACCGCGCCGCGGTCGCCGAGCGCACGCTTGATCGCGGCGACATGGGCAATGTCCTCGGCAAGACCACGCGCGCCGATCTTGAGCTTGAACACGTTGTGGCGGCGCAGGTCGAGCATGCGCTCGGCTTCGGCGATATCACGCGCGGTATCGCCGGACGCCAATGTCCAGGCCACCGGAAGACGGTCGCGACGTCGGCCGCCGAGCAGGTCGGATACCGGCAGGCCGGTGCGCTTGCCGTGCGCATCGAGCAATGCGGTTTCCACCGCGCACTTGGCGAAGCGGTTGTCCTTGACCATCTTGCCGATGCGGGCCATCAGCGCCTGGACCCGCGTCGCGTCCTGGCCGGCCATCACCGGCGCGAAATAGGTGTCGATCGCCAGCTTCATGCCTTCAGGGCTTTCGCCCCCGTAGGCCAGACCACCGATCGTGGTGCCTTCGCCGATGCCGACCACGCCGTCGCTGCAGTGCACGCGCACCAGCATCAGGGTCTGGCCGTCCATCGTCGCGACCGACAACTTGTGCGGGCGGATCGTCGGCAGGTCGACGATGACGGTCTCGATCTTGACGACGGTGGCAAAGGTATGGGGCAGGGGGGCGACGACTGCGTTCATGGGTCACGTTATGCGACGGCAGACTGCACCCGGTCCAACACCGATTTCGTGTGATTGAATACCTTAAAGGTATGATGCAGCGCTAATCGTTGATCGGAAACGATTGTTGCGCTGCACAATACCTGTCGAGTATCGATTCCGCCGCCCCATTCAATTCGACCAAAGTATGGACCTCCGCCAGCTCCGCTACTTCTGCGCCGTGGCCAAAGAGCGCAATTTCACCCGCGCCGCCGAAGTGCTGCATATCGCCCAGCCCCCCCTGAGCCGGCAGATCCAGCTGCTGGAAGAGGAGCTGGGCGTACAGCTGATCTCGCGCAGTACGCGTCCGTTGCGGCTGACCGATGCCGGGCGTCTGTTCCACGAGCAGGCGCTGCAGATCCTCGGCCGCGTCGAGCAGATGCAGGTCGCGACCCGGCGCGTCGGACTGCACGAACGCAGCGTGATCGTCATCGGCTTCGTCGCCTCGACGCTCTATGCGGGACTGCCGCTACTGGTGCGCAAGCTGCGCCAGCATTCGCCCGAACTCGACATCCAGTTGCTGGAACTGACCTCGGTCCACCAGATCGAAGCGCTCAAGGCAGGGCGCATCGACGTGGGCTTCGGGCGCGTGCGCCACAACGATCCGTCGGTGGTCGGCACCGTGCTGCGCGAGGAGCGTCTGGCGCTGGCGATTCCGGCCGACGCGCTGCTCGCCAGCGACAACGGCCCGCTGCCGGTCGCCACGCTCGAGGGCCAGCGACTCATCGTCTATCCCAAGGATGTGCGGCCCGGCTTCGCCGACCAGGTGCTCGGTCTGCTGCGTGACCATGACGTGCGCCCGGCGGAGATCATCGAAGCACGCGAACTCCAGACCGCCCTTGGTCTGGTCGCAGCGGAAAGCGGCGTCTGCGTCGTCCCCAGCGCCGCACGGCTGCTGCGCTCCGACGTGCATTACCGGCTGATCGAAGGCGAGCGCGCGACCTCGCCGGTGATCCTCAACTACCGGATGAACGACGGCTCGCGCTACATCGACATCATCAAACGACTGATCCAGGAGATGTACGCCGAGAACCCACCGTGGCTGGACATCGCGCACAACCTGCCGTTGAAGCCCGAGTTGGCTGGGAAATGAGCTTGCCTCATGAAAAACAGGCCGCGCTGCCGCCCAGAACAACGAAACGTTCTCTGCTGCCCGCATCCGGAGGCGGACGATCAGGACTGATGCATTCTCGATGCGGGGCAGGGGCAGGGGCAGGGCACATGGTGTTCGCTGGATACGATGCGCCTTTGACTACACTTGCGATCTGGACAGGGGGCTTTATGCCAAGCAGGGATGCCGACGGCTTCGGAGCCGTGCAGTTTCGCGATCGCCGCAGCACTGCGGTCCAAGAGCGTCATACGCTGTTGGGGATTGGTTCGACCATCTTTATCGCCGTGCTGCTCGCGCTGTGCGCGCATGACCTGATCCGACTCGCCGTCATCGGTGCGGCGACCAGAGACTTCACGCGCCAGATGGAATCCGAACTCAAGCAGCTGAACGTCGAACTCGAGCGTCAGGCTCAGGCTGCAGAGCCGCTGAGTCGTGCATACCAGCAACCGGTGCAAATTCAGAGGCCTGCGGTAGCCCGCTATGTGGGCCCGATCGAAGCAAACGCCATTGGTTCGAACAGCGCGTGCATGGGTGGACGCAGCGCAGTGCGTATTCCCAACGGCTGGCGCACGACAAGCCAGCCTTGCATCGCGACATCCCAGTGAGTTGTTGCTGACAGCGCTTGTCGCGGTGCTGCCATTTAGGACCGGTGTCGAACATCAGGATCACTTGCAGTTGGCATGGGGATCTCTGTCAACGGGGACGGAAGAGCCCAGCTGGCGTGCGTTGCGTCGTATGTACGAACTTCGCATAATGTACATTATGTAAGAACTGGCATGCCGGGCGAGACGGCCATCGCGGTGCTTCCCGGATCTGGATGTCGACCTGCATTCGTCACCGCCTCGGATTGCCTACAGGTTGCTGGCAGGAATCTTTGCAGGTGGCTTGATCGGCCAACGTCGTTTTGACTCCAGGCCAAGCACTCCGGCTCGCAGTACTCGCGCCCTTCATGCGCGTTGCTTCGCACAGGATTGCCGGGGCGTACACACAGCATCAGCTTTCCGGTTCGGACGATGCGCTACCGATGCGCATCGATCAGCCAGTCGGCTCAGGACACTCGCCAGGATCTTCCACCGCCAGCCAGGCGTCAGGTGCGCAGAGATTTCCTCAGTGCCGTGCTGCGAACCATCACGACGTGATTCACAAGCAGATGCCTTCCCTGCCCCGCGATTTGCGTTGTGCTGCAGCAGTCACTCGCAAACATGCTCTGACGCCAAGGCTCAGCCGAGCCGAGCAACAGTCCTGATCAAATCGCCTGGCGGTCGTTCCTCAAGGCATAACGGTGCCTTCGCCACATAGCAGAACGGGCAGCCCTTGCGAGCTGCCCGTCTGTTTGTAAAGTGGCGTCCCCACGGGGATTCGAACCCCGGTGTCCACCGTGAAAGGGTGGTGTCCTAGGCCTCTAGACGATGGGGACGCAGAAACCTGCATCATTCTGACGATCGGCCTTTGATCGACAGACAAATTGTGGTGGAGCCAGGCGGGATCGAACCGCCGACCTCCTGCATGCCATGCAGGCGCTCTCCCAGCTGAGCTATGGCCCCACGTTTGGGAGCGCGAAATTGTAGTGTTCCGTATCGGCAACGTCAACAGAATTTCGCACTTCCTTCGCTCGCTTCGATTCGTTCCGGAGAACGTCTCAGCCGGTGGCGCCGGCCTTGCTGCGATCGAGCCGCGCATCATCCGGATTTGGACGCAGAGTTGCAAGCCCATGTCCCTGATCGTCGAGATATTGCAGCCACTTTCCGAGGAAGGTGTTCATGCGCAGGCGGTGGTCGACCACTTCTTCCGGCGGCGGAAACATGCCGATCACGTCCTGCCAGCGGCGGCCGACATAGCAATGCGTAGCCTCGACCTGCCCTGCATCGCGATACAGACGCAGATGCGCGGACGGGTCCGGCTGGCCGGTCACGGGATCGAGCATCGCGTAGCTCAGGCGCAGTTCCGTCGTGTACGGATGCTGCTCGACGATCTCCAGCAGCACGGTCAGCGCGCCGGGGACGTCGGAGCGGTAACGGCCGGGCGCGAGACTTGCAGGATCGAACAGGCGCACCAGGCGCTCATGGTTCTCCGCGTACAGCGCCATCAACCAGCCGAAGCGGCCCATCGAGGGTACGCGTGGGCGGCGGCGGGTCAGGACTTTTTCCATGGATCGATGCTACATCCGCGGCGATGAATCCGTCAGGATCGAACGCGGATGTGCGGGATGGGGATCCGGCACTGCCGTCCCCATCTCTGCCACGACGTCCTCAATACATGACGCGCTCGATCCCCAGGGTCGACAGGACCTTGCTGGAGATCTCTTCGATCGACGTGTGCGTGGTGCTCAGCGACGGCATGCGCTCGGCGCGGAACAGCGCCTCGGCCGCGCCTACTTCGTGCTTGCAGGTCTCCAGCTTCGCGTAGCGCGAGTTGGGGCGTCGCTCTTGCCGGATCTGCGCCAGACGGACCGGATCGATCGTCAGTCCGAACAGCTTGGCGCGATGCGCGCGCAGCCGCGGCGGCAGGCGGTCGTGTTCCAGGTCTTCTTCGGTCAGCGGATAGTTCGCCGCGCGCACGCCGTGATGCAGCGCCAGATACACGCAGGTCGGCGTCTTGCCCGCCCGCGACACCGCGACCAGGATCACGTCGGCCTCGTCGTAATTGGTCGCCATGCCGTCGTCGTGGGTCAGCGCGAAGTTCATCGCGTTGATGCGGCGGTGGTAGGTCTCGAAATCGACCATGCCGTGCGCCCGGCCCACGCGTGACTCGCGCGTCTCCAGCAGTTCGCGCTCCAGCGGTTCGATGAATGGCGCGAAGACGTCGAGCACGAGTGCCCCGCTCTCCCCGAGGACCAGCGCCAGGCCGGTGTCGACGCAGGAACTGATGACGATCGGCCGCACGCCCATCACCTCGCCGCGCGCGCGGATCAGCGCGGCGACTTCGCGGGCGCGCGCTTCATTGTCGACGAACGGGATCCGATTGGTGCTGAACTGCGTGCCCGAGAACTGGGTGAGCAAGCTGTGGCCGATGGTTTCGGCGGTGATGCCCGTGCCGTCGGACACGTAGAACACCGGGCGGGGACTGGACATGCGGACTCCGGAAGTCACGGATGAGCGCCGCGGCGCCCGGGAGGGCTAAAATAGCCGTTCGATGCCGGGCCTGCCCGACCTCCTTCTCGATCAACGCAACACGGAGTCTCACCTTGAGCGCCAACATCCTGTGGCTGCATGACCTGCGCCTGTCCGACCTCGCCCAGGTCGGCGGCAAGAACTCGTCCCTCGGCGAGATGATCGGCAACCTCGCCAAGCTCGGCGTTTCGGTGCCCGGCGGTTTCGCCACCACGGCGGATGCATTCAAGGCGTTCATCGCCCACAACGATCTGCACCAGCGCATCTTCGATCGCCTGGCGCCGCTGGACGTCGAAGACGTCGCTGCGCTGACCGCGGCCGGCAAGGAGATCCGCGGCTGGGTCATCGACGCGCCGCTGCAGCCCGATCTCGATGCGGACATCCGCGCCGCCTACGACAAGCTGGCGTCCGAAAACGGCGGTGGTGACATTGCCGTGGCCGTGCGTTCGTCGGCGACCGCCGAAGATCTGCCCGATGCCTCGTTCGCCGGCCAGCAGGAGACGTTCCTCAACGTCACCGGCGCCGACGACGTGGTGGTCAAGGTCAAGGAAGTCTTCGCCTCGCTCTACAACGATCGCGCGATCGCCTATCGCGTGCACCACGGCTTCAAGCACGAAGACGTGTTCCTGTCGTCGGGCGTGCAGCTGATGGTGCGTTCGGACATCGGCGCTTCGGGCGTGCTGTTCACGCTCGACACCGAATCCGGCTTCCGCGACGTGGTGTTCGTGACGTCCAGCTTCGGCCTCGGCGAGATGGTCGTCCAGGGCGCCGTGAACCCCGATGAGTTCTACGTCTACAAGCCCACGCTGCGCGCCGGCAAGCCGGCGATCCTGCGTCGCGGCATCGGCAGCAAGCAGCTGCGCATGGTCTATTCCGATGTGCCCGGCGAGCGCGTGCGCATCGAGGACACGCCGGCCGAACAGCGCGACACCTTCTCGATCTCCGACGAGGACGTGCAGGAACTCTCGCGCCAGGCATTGATCATCGAGGAGCACTACAAGCGCCCGATGGACATCGAATGGGCGAAGGACGGCGCCAGCGGCAAGTTGTTCATCGTGCAGGCGCGTCCGGAGACGGTGAAGTCGCGCGCCAAGAACACCCAGATCGAGCGGTTCTCGCTCGAGCAGCGTGGCGAGGTGGTCTGCGAAGGCCGCGCGATCGGCCAGAAGATCGGCGCTGGCGTCGCACGTGTGGTGCGTTCGCTCGACGACATGGCCCGCGTGCAGCCCGGTGACGTACTCGTCGCCGACATGACCGACCCCGACTGGGAGCCGGTGATGAAGCGCGCCGCTGCGATCGTCACCAACCGCGGTGGCCGCACCTGCCACGCGGCGATCATCGCCCGCGAACTCGGCGTGCCCGCCGTCGTCGGCACCGGCAATGCGCTGGACACGATCGAAGATGGTCAGGAAGTCACGATCAGCTGCGCCGAGGGCGACACCGGCTTCATCTACAGCGGCATCCTGCCGTTCGAGCGCATCACCACCGATCTGACCTCGATGCCCGAGGCGCCGCTGAAGATCATGATGAATGTCGCCAACCCCGAGCGCGCGTTCGACTTCGGCCAGCTGCCCAACGCCGGCATCGGCCTGGCGCGTCTGGAGATGATCATCGCCGCGCACATCGGCGTGCATCCCAACGCCCTGCTCGAGTACGACAAGCAGGACGCCGAGACCAAGAAGAAGATCGACGCCAAGACCATCGGTTACGGCAGCCCGGTCGACTTCTACGTCAACCGTCTCGCCGAAGGCATTGCCACGCTGACCGCGTCGGTCGCGCCGAACCCGGTGATCGTGCGTCTGTCGGACTTCAAGTCCAACGAGTACGCGAACCTCATCGGCGGCAAGCGCTACGAGCCGGAAGAAGAGAACCCGATGATCGGCTTCCGCGGCGCCAGCCGCTATGTCGATCCGTCGTTCACCGAAGCGTTCTCGCTGGAATGCCGTGCGGTGCTCAAGGTCCGCAACGACATGGGCCTGGAGAATCTCTGGGTCATGATCCCGTTCGTGCGCACGCTCGACGAAGGCCGTCGTGTCATCGAAGTGCTGGAGAAGAACGGTCTGAAGCGCGGCGAAAACGGCCTGAAGATCATCATGATGTGCGAGCTGCCCTCGAACGCGCTGATGGCCGACGAGTTCCTCGACATCTTCGACGGCTTCTCGATCGGTTCCAACGATCTGACCCAGCTCACACTGGGCCTGGACCGCGATTCGTCGATCGTCGCGCACCTGTTCGACGAACGTGATCCGGCGGTCAAGAAGCTGCTGTCGATGGCCATCAAGTCCGCGCGCGCCAAGGGCAAATATATCGGCATCTGCGGCCAGGGCCCGAGCGATCACCCGGATCTCGCCCAGTGGCTGATGGACGAAGGCATCGAGTCGGTGTCGCTCAACCCCGACACCGTTGTCGATACCTGGCTCAAGCTCGCGAAGTCGAAGGCACGCGCCGGCTGATTCGCAGCGGCAGCGTCCAAACGCAGAACGCCCGGGCTTGATGCCCGGGCGTTCTGCTGTGTGGCGTCGGTCGGCAGCGGGTGCTGCGGCCGCGGGAACGCGCGTCAGGGACTCGCGAGTGCGGCCATGTGCCGACGGTAGTGGCGCAGTTCGTCGATCGAATCGCGCACGTCGCTGAGCGCGGTGTGCGCCGAATGCTTGGTGAAACCCGACAGCACCTGCGGCGCCCAGCGGCGCGCGAGTTCCTTGATCGTGCTGACGTCGAGGTTGCGGTAGTGGAAGAACTTCTCCAGCGCCGGCATCTGCCGGTGCAGGAAGCGCCGGTCCTGGCAGATCGAGTTGCCGCACATCGGCGACTTGCCCGGCTCCGCCCACAGCTGCAGGAATTCGAGCGTGCGCGCCTGCGCCTCGGCCAGCCCCACGCCCTGCTCCACCGAACGCTGCCACAGGCCCGAACGGCGATGCTGGCTGCGGTTCCAGTCGTCCATCGCTTCCAGCACGTCGAGCGGTTGCACGATCGCCAGTTCCGGCCCTTCGGCGAGCACGTTGAGCTCGGCGTCGGTGACGATGGTGGCGATCTCGAGGATCTGGTCGTGGTCGGTATCCAGGCCGGTCATTTCCAGATCGATCCAGATCAGCCGGCCCTCGATGGCCTTGTCGGCATTCATGCGTGCATTCGCCTTACGCGGAGTGACGGCGCATGATATCGCAGCCGTCGCTGCCGCCAGGTCCGCAGTGTTCCCTTCCCAGATGTTGTCCAATCCCGCCTTGACGCACTACGCCATTCTCACCGCGATGCTCGCCCCGGCGTTCTTCCTGACCGCCACCGCCTCGCTGCTCGGGTCCGCGAACGCGCGTCTCGCGCGCGTCATCGACCGTACGCGTTCGCTGCTGCGCGACCTTGCCGACGACGAAGGCAACGATGAAGAAGACCGTCGCATCCTCGAAGCGCGGATCGCGCTGCAGCGTCGCCGCAGCCGCATCATCCTGCGCGGCAGCCAGCTGCTGTATGTGGCGATCAGCTGCTTCGTCGGCACCAGCCTGACGGTCGCCGGCGACTCGCTGCTGGACCACCGGTTCGAGCAGGCGCCCACCCTGCTGGCCTGCCTCGGCGTGCTGGCGATGTTTGCGGCCAGCCTGCTGCTGGCACGCGAGGCCTCGATGGCCGTGCATGCGGTCAACGAGGAAATGGACGATGCACATCGCAAGGCCAACCGGCGCAGTCCGCTGATCTGAGACGGTTGCACGGCGGCTGCCGGCGCGACGTACGTGCGCCGCCCTCCCCCGCCCTCTGGCGAAGGATCCGGCGCTCAGCGCGGTGTCAGTCCGCGCTTGGCGCGGAAGTAGTTCGTCAGCATCGGCCCGGCGACATCGGCGCATACGCCGCCGGTGACGTCGATGCAATGGTTGTGGCGCGCGTCGCCCAGCACATCGAACACGCTGCCTGCGGCGCCGGTCTTCGGATCGAATGCGCCGAAGACGACCCGCGCGACGCGTGCGTGGATCATCGCCATCGCGCACATCGCGCAGGGCTCGAGCGTTACGTACAACGTGCAGCCGATGAGCCGGTGATTGCCGAGCGCAGCGCCGGCGCGACGCATCGCGACGATCTCCGCATGCGCGCTGGGATCATGCTCGGCGATGTTGCGGTTCCAGCCCTCGCCGATCACGGTGCCGTCCGCATCGACGACCAGCGCGCCGACCGGAATCTCGTCGTCCTCGTGCATCGCGCGCTCGGCCAGGGCCAGTGCGCGCGTCATCCAGGCGGCGTCGGTGTCTCCGGGGTTCGGTGTGGATAGCAGCGCCATCGAAACCTCAGCGCGTCTCGCGGATGTGCGCGGCGAAGTCCTGCACGAACGTGCCGAGTTGCGCGCGTACCTTCTCGTCCTGCAGCGTGCCGTCCTCGTTGAAGGCCTGACCCGCGCGCGACACCAGCAGGCGCCCTCCGGCCCACTGCCGGCAGCCGAGCGTGCGCAGCACCGGTAACCATGCCGTCTGCGACAGGATCGTGCCGAAGCCGCCGAGCGATGCGCCGATGACCGCGACATGGCGGTCGCCGAACAGAGCGGGGATTCCGCTGCCGGGCCGCGACAGCCAGTCGATCGCGTTCTTGAACACGCCGGGGATGCCGTTGTTGTATTCGGGCGTCACCAGCAACAGGCCATCGGCCGCGAGGATCTGCGCCTTCAGCGCTTCGACCGCGGCCGGAATGCCGTCGCGCGCTTCGACGTCGCCGTCGTAGAGCGGAATACCGTGCAGCGTGGCTGCGTCGATCATGAGCGCATCGGACGCGAACGCCTGTGCGGCGCGCAGCAGACCGGTGTTGTAGGAGGCGGCGCGCAGGCTGCCTGAAATACCGAGAAGTCTGACCATGTCGCAATCCGCCCGAGGCTGTCGGCACCGCGCCGCAGTTCGGCGGCGACTTTACCGCAGGCGCGTTGGCGGGTCGCGGCTCAACGCGCGTCGCGGCGCCATTGCGCGGCCTCTTCGCGAATCAATGCGCGCTCGGCCGCATCGAGCCGTTCCAGACTGCGCACCTGCTGTGCGGTGCGCGGGTTGGCGGCCAGCAGCGCTTCGTGGCGCAACATGAAATCCCAGTACAGACGCGTGTACGGGCAGGCCTGTGGGCCGGTGCGCTGCCCGGGATCGAACGGACATCGACGGCAGTAACTGCCGGCGCTCATGCGCTCGATGTAGCGGCCGCTGGCGATGTAGGGCTTGCTGGACATCAGACCGCCATCGGCGAACTGGCTCATGCCGAGCACGTTGGGCATCTCCACCCACTCCACCGCATCGACGTACACGGCGAGAAACCAGCGATGCACCTGCGCAGGCTCGACGCCCAGCAGTTGCGCGTACAGACCGATGACCATCAGGCGCTGGATGTGGTGGGCGTACCCCCGTGTCAGCGTCTGCCGCAGGGCATCGGCCAGGCACGGCATCGGTGCGTCGCCGGTCCAGTAGAAGCCGGGCAGATCGCCGCGCGCCTGCAGTGCGTTGCTGTCCGCGTAGCGCGGCATCTGCGTCCAGTAGACGCCGCGCACGTATTCGCGCCAGCCGAGGATCTGACGGATGTAGCCCTCCGCGGCCGCCAGCGGTGCCCTGCCCGCGCGCCATGCGGCTTCGACCGCGTCGACGACTTCGCGTGGCGCGAGCAGTTTGAGATTCAGCGCGGACGCGATCTGCGAATGCCAGAGCCAAGGCGCGTCCGGCCACAGCGCGTCCTGCCAGTGGCCGAAGGCCGGCAGACGTTCCTCGATGAAGCATTCGAGTGCGTGCAGCGCCTGCGCGCGGGTGACCGGCCACGCGAACCGGTCCAGATCACCGGGGTGATCGGCGAAACGCGTGCGCACGAGGTCGAGCACCTCGCGCGTGAGCGCGTCCGGCTCGACATGTGGCGGCGCCGGCACCACGCCCGGGCCCTGCGCGTCGAACGGTGCGCGGTTTTCGGTATCGAAGTTCCAGCGCTCGCCTGCGGGCACGTCGCGTTCCATCAGCACGTGATGCGTGCGGCGCATGTGCCGGTAGAACGTTTCGAGCCGCAGTTCCGGCTGGCCACGCGCCCACCCGGCGAATGCGCGCACGTCGCAGTAGAAGTGGCGGTCCGGTTCGATCACCAGTTCGACGCCTGCGGCCGATGTCGCATCGCGGATCGCCTGTAGCACGCGCCAGTCGCCTGGCGCAGTCATCCGCACGGATTGCGGACGCAGGTGTTCGATGGCCGATGCCAGTTCCGCACCGAGCGTGCCGCGATTGTCCGGGTCATCGAGCAGCCGGTAGTCGACCGTCCAGCCGCCAGTGCGCCGATCCTGCGCGAAGTGCCGCATCGCGCTCAGGAACAGCGCGGTCCGCATCTTAGTGGACCACACGTGGGTGGATTCTTCGGCGACTTCCGCCATCCACACGACGTCGTGCGCCGGATCGCAGCCATCGAAGGCGGCCGCGGTCGGATCGAGCTGGTCACCCAGCACGATGATGAGATGACGGACCGGATCAGCCATCACGTGAGGTATCGGGCGCGTCCGCAGCGCGCTTGTTGCGACGGCAACGCTCCGAGCAGTAACGCACCTCGTCCCAGGTCTTCGCCCACGCGCGACGCCAGGTCATCGTGCGGCCGCAGACCGCGCAGGGTTTGCTGGGCAGGAAGCTCTTGTTGCCGGCGAACTCGCTGTCGCGCTTGCGTGGCATCGGCGGCTCCTGTGTCCGCAGTGTCCACGCGGAGAAATCAGGCGTGGTGCGAGGGCGACGTGGATCGCCGCCCCGGCGGACTCAGAGACTGCCTTCCTGCTCGTGCAGCGTGATCAGCGACTCCATCAGATCCTCTTCCGCGCTCGAGCACACGCCCAGCAACACGGCCTCCTCGCATCCGGTGTCGACGATGTAGGCGTGGCCCATCTGGCTGTCGATGTAGATGCCCTCGCCCTGGTCCAGCACCACCGGATCGTAGAACTCCGTGTGCACCTGGATCCGGCCTTCGAGTACGTGGATGTACTCCTCGCCGGGATGACGGACCAGTTCGCCGAACTCGGCCGGCGTCTTGGCGCGCACCTTCGTGACGATCGGGATCATGCGTTTGCGGCGCAGTTCCGTGCACAGATAGAAGTAATCGTAGTTGTCGGTCTTGACCCGCAACGCCTTGTCGAGCGTGCCGACACTGCGTCGGGCTGTCACCGCCTGCGGCGCGCCGCTGGCGGGATCGGGCTCGGCGAACAGCTCGGACACGCGCATGTTCAGCCGCTGCGCCAGGTGCTGGAGCTTGTCGTAGGTCAGGGTCAACCGGTCGTGTTCGATCTTCGACAGGGTCGACAGGGGGATACCGGTGTGTTCGCTCATTTCCTTGAGCGTCCAACCCTTTCGCGTGCGCAGACCGCGCAGCAGGGTTCCGAGCGTCGGGCTCTTCGGACTCATGACAGACCTTGGGTATTCCCAGTGAAGTGACCCGCACGATACACCGCGCGGATGAATATCGTCCTGATCAGGATGGTCACGCGTTTCAACAGCCTTCTCCGCAGCGCCGGATCGTCTGCCGCCTCCTTCCGCGCGGCTGCATTGCGCCCATTCCGCATGCCCGGAGCACCGGCCCACTCCACCAAGACCGTCACCCACAGGGTCACAGAGCGTTGACATTTCTCTGATCAGGAATATTGTTGCCTGATCAAGATAGTTCCGGCGCCTCCGTGCAAACCCATGGGCGTCCTGTGTTCCTGCTCCGGGGGTCGTCGCATGCGTCCGTTTTCGTGGCTCGTCGCTCTGTGTTGCGCGCTTGCGCTGTCCGGCCAGGCCGGCGCCCGCCAGTCGCCGGCTGCACTTCCGGATACGCGCGCAGCCGCCGTCGACGCCACCCCGCGCCTGACGGCCGAGGACGCGACGACGTGGCTCGATGGGGTGATGCCGTTCGCGATCGCACAGGGCGATGTCGCCGGCGCCGTGGTCACCGTGGTCAAGGACGGCCGGATCCTGGTCCGTCGCGGCTATGGCTTCGCCGACGTGGCGGCGCGCACCCCGGTCGATCCCGACCGGACCCTGTTCCGGATGGCCTCGGTGTCCAAGGTCCTGACCTGGACCGCCGTGATGCAGCTGGTCGAGGCCGGCACGCTGGATCTCGATGCGGACATCAACCGCTATCTGGATTTCCGCGTGCCCGAACGCGGCGCGCCGATCACGCTGCGGCAGCTGATGACGCATACCGCCGGCTTCGAAGCCAACATCAAGCACATGTGGACCAGCGAGGCGGTGGCGGAGGCCGGCGGGATCGAACTCGGCCCCTACCTCAAGCGCTGGGTGCCGGGACAGATCTTCGCGCCGGGCACCGTGCCGGCGTATTCGAATTACGGGACGAGCCTCGCCGGTTACATCGTCGAGCGCGTGTCGGGCCAGCCGTTCGCCGACTACGTCGCGCAGCACATCTTCGCGCCGTTGCAGATGCGGCACTCGAGCTTCCTGCAGCCGCTGCCGCCCGCGCTGCGCGCACAGGTGTCGAAGGGCTACGCGCTGGGGTCGGGCACGCCGCGTGACTTCGAAGTCACGCCGTCCGCGCCGGCCGGTGGTCTGTCCGCGAGCGGGTCGGACATGGCGCGTTTCATGATCGCCCATCTCGCCGCCGCAGGCGGCCGCGACAGCGCGATTCTCAAGGCATCGACCAGCGCGCAGATGCTCACCCCGCAGACCCGTTTCGCACCGCCGCTGCACACGATGGCGCTCGGCTTCTACGAGATCGACGTCAACGGCCAGCGCGTGGTCTCCCACGCCGGCGACACATTCTCGTTCCACTCGCAGCTGTTCCTGTTCCGCGACCACGACGTCGGCCTGTTCGTCTCGCTCAACAGCGCAGGCGTCGATGGCGTCACCGGGCCGATCCGTCGCGAACTGCTGGAGCGATTTGCCGCGCACTATTTCCCGGCCGCCCGCCCCGCCGCCGCGCCGGTCGTCGATCTCGAACTGGCCCGCGAGCAGGCCCGGATGCTGGCCGCTTCGACGTATCGCGATTCGCGACGCGCCGAGACCGGGCTCGGCCGCACCACGTTCCTGTCCCAGTCGCGGCTGCAGGCCCTCGATGATGGCGGCCTGCGCTTCGAGCGCATGAAGCAGCCCAACCGGCAGCCCACGACGTTCAAGCCGATCGCGCCGTGGCTGTGGCAGGCGACCCACAGCGAAGTGCGCCTGGCGGCGATCGTCGAAGACGGACAACCCGTCGGATTCGCGATCGACACGTCCGCGCCGTTCAATGTCTTCCTGCGTGTCGAAGCCTATCGCTCCGCGCTGTGGCTCAAGCCGCTGCTGACGGTCGCCGTCGCTGTGCTCGGCCTCGCCGCGCTGGCGTGGCCGATCGCAGCCATCGTCCGGCGTCGCCACGCACGCACGCTGCACTGGCCGCCGCGAACCCTGCGCGCCTATCGCCTGAGCCGGTTCGCCTGCTGGTGGATGCTGCTGGTGCCGGTGGCCGCGCTCGGCGTGATGGCCTGGGCCGCGAAGGATTTCGCCCGCTTCGACGACCGGCTCGACCCGGTGATCGTGCTGCTCGGAATCGCCACGGTGCTCGCGATCGTCGGCGGCATCGCCGCGATGGCGTGGAATCTCGTGCAGACCCTTCGCACCCGCCACGGCGTGCTGCCGAAGCTCTGGGCGGTGTTGCTGCTGGTGTCCGCCTGTGTGCTCGCCTACGTCCTGGTCCTGATGGGCCTGGCCGACTTTGCTCTCGACTATTGACCCGCGCCCCGCGACGGGCTGGAGACTCCGTGTGAAATTGAATCTGCAGATCGACAAGCTGCACATGCTGGCCCCGTTCCGGATCAGCGGTTATGTCTTCGAGCACGCGCCTGTGCTGCGCGTGGAGCTGGAAGACGGCGGCCTGCGCGGTCGCGGCGAAGCCAGCGGCGTCTACTACCTGGACGACAAGCCCGAGCAGATGCTCGCGACGCTGGAATCGCTGCGCGACACGATCGAAGCCGGCATCAGCCGCGCGGAACTGCAGCAGCTGCTGCCGCGCGGTGGCGCACGCAATGCACTCGATTGCGCGCTGTGGGACTTGGACGCCGCGCGTGCCGGCAAGCCCGCATGGGCGCTGGCCGGGCTGTCGCAGGTGCGTCCGCTGCTGACCACGTGGACGCTGGGCGCCGATGATCCGGCAACGATGCAGTCGATCGCGGTCGAGCGCTACGCGCCGGCGAAGGCTTTGAAGCTCAAGCTGAGCGGCGAACTCGATATCGACATCGAACGCGTCCGCGCCGTGCGCAAGGTGCGCCCGGATGTGTGGATCGGCGTGGATGCGAACCAGGGCTATACCGTCGACGTGCTCGATGCGCTGATCCCGGTGCTGATGGACAACGACGTCAAGCTGCTCGAGCAGCCGCTGCGGCGCGGACGCGAAGCGGACCTCAAGGGCTTCGCACGACCGCTGCCGTTCGCCGCCGACGAGAGCGTGCAGGACGTGTCCGAGATCGACGCGCTGGCCGGCCTGTTCGACGTCATCAACATCAAGCTCGACAAGTCCGGCGGCCTGACCGAAGGCCTGGCGATGGTCGAGCGGGCGCGCACGCTGGGCCTGCAGGTCATGGTCGGCAACATGATGGGCAGCAGCTGGGCGATGGCGCCCGCCTACATCGTCGGTCAGCATTGCGACGTCGTGGATCTCGATGGCCCGCTCGTGCTGCGCGACGATCGCGTGCCGGGCGTGCGCTATGACGACGGGCTGGTCCATTGCGACGACACCATCTGGGGAACGGGAGTGCAGGCATGAAGTCGTATCCAACACGCGTCCGCGGCTGGCGGCCGTTCGTCTCCGGCTTGCTGCTCGCCTCGGCCGGACTGATCTCGCCGCTGCATGCACAGGCACCCTCGCCCACCCCGCCGGATGCGCCGATCGCAGAAGCGCCGGTCACCGATGACGCGACGCCGACGGCTACTGGCACACTCGACACCGCGCGCGTCGACACTTTCCTCGACGGTCTGGTGCCGTATCTGATGGCGCAGGGCGATCTCGCTGGCGCGGTCGTCACCGTGGTCGAGAACGGCCGGGTCGTCACCGAGCGCGGCTTCGGCTTCTCGGATGTCGAAAAGCGCACGCCGGTCGACCCCGAGACCACACTGTTCCGTCCGGGCTCGATCTCCAAGCTGTTCGTCTGGACTGCGGTGATGCAGCTCGTCGAGCAGGGCAAGCTGGATCTCGACACCGACATCAACACCTATCTCGACTTCGAGGTGCCGACCGAAGGGCAGCCGATCACGCTGCGCCAGGCGATGACCCACACTTCGGGTCTGGAAGAGCGCCTGCGTTACCTGATCGTGCTCGGCCCGGACCACCCGGCCACCGGCGCGAACTACATCAAGGACTGGGTGCCCGGACAGATCTTCGCGCCCGGCACCAAGCCGGCGTATTCCAACTACGCGACCGGCATTGCGGCCTACATCGTCGAGCGCGTCAGCGGGCAGGCGTTCGAGGACTACGCGCAGGACCACATCCTGGGACCGCTGGGCATGCAGCACGCCAGCTTCCACCAGCAGTTGCCCGCGGCATTGTTGCCGCACGCGGCGACCGGTTACCGGCTCGGCTCCGGTAAAGCCTGGGCGGCCGAGAAGAACACCGCACCGGGCATCGGCGGCCTGTATGCATCGGGTTCGGCGATGGCGCGCTTCATGATGGCCACGCTCAACGAGGGCGAGCTTGACGGCCAGCGCATCCTGCGCGCCGACACCACCGCGCAGATGCTCACTCCGCAGCCGTCGATCCTGCCGCATCTGCCGCGCATGGCGCTCGGCTGGATGACCTCCGACACCGCCGGCTACGACACCCGTTCGCACGGCGGCACGACGCTGTTCTTCTATTCGTGGCTGTACCTGATTCCCGAGCGCAACATCGGCCTGTTCGTGTCGACCAACAGCGCCGGCCGAGACGCCGCAGGCGCTGCACTGCGCGCGCAGGTGTGGGAGCGCTTCGTCGAGGAATTTCTGCCGAAGCGTCCGATCGCAGCCGCCGGCCCCGGTGTCGATGCCGACACCGCACGCACGCATGCCGCCGCGCTCGCCGGTGCCAGCTGGCAGAGCACGCGCCGCTCCGACAGCACCTATCTGCGTCTGCTCACCCTGCTGTCGCCGGTGCGCGTGCATCCGCAGGACGACGGCACGATCACCGTCGATGGCCAGAAGGGCCTCAACGGGCAACTGCTGCGCTGGCGCGAAGTCTCGCCCTGGCTGTGGCAGCAGGAGAACGGCCGCGGACTCATGGAAGTGAAGCTCGAGAACGATCGTCCGGTGTACTTCTCCGCCGGTCCGTTCGCCTCGGTGTTCGGCTATGAGCCGATTCCCGCCTGGCGTTCGCCCGCATGGCTGCGTCCGGCGCTGATCGTGTCGCTGCTGGTTCTGCTGCTGTCGGCGGTAATGCGCGTCAGCGGTGTGTTCGTGCGGCGTTCGTATGGTGTCGCTGCACCGGTCGAAGGCCGCAGCCTGCGCGTGCTGCAGACGCTGTCGGTCGCGGTGCTGCTGATCGGCATGCTCGCCTGGGTGCTCTACGCCAAGGCGATGGGCGAACCCGGCGCGATTTCCGGCTACAGCAACGGGCCGCTGATCGCCATGCAGGCGTTGTCGTGGCTGGGCGCGCTCGCAGTCTTGGCACTGGTGTGGGTGGCGATCCGCAAGCCGGCGAGCTGGCCGCGCGTGCGTCGCATCGGTGCCTGGATCGTCGCGCTGGCAGGCCTGGTCGTGCTGTTCGTCGCGTGGACGCAGGGACTGCTGACCACCGGCACGCAGCTGTAATCGGCAACGGGGCCTCACCATGACGACGGAGGCCCCCAAGGCCTGGTTCGGGCAACCGCCGGGCCTGACGATCCTGTTCCTGACCGAGATGTGGGAGAAGTTCTCCTACTACGGCATGCGGGCGCTGCTGGTCTATTACATGACCAAGCAGCTGCTGTTCTCGCAGGAACAGGCCTCGATGGTCTACGGCCTGTACACCGCGCTGGTGTATCTGACACCGGTGTTCGGCGGCCTGCTCGCTGACCGCTGGCTGGGCAAGCGGCGTGCGGTGATCCTCGGCGGCGCGATCATGGCGCTGGGTCATTTCCTGATGGCCTTCGACGCGCTGCTCTATCCGGCGCTGCTGGCGATCGTGCTCGGCAACGGGTTGTTCCTGCCCACCCTGCCCGGCCAGGTCGGCGATCTGTATCGGCGCGAGGATCCGCGTCGCGGCTCGGCCTTCAACGTCTACTACGTTGGCATCAACCTCGGCGCGTTCCTCGCGCCGCTGGTTTGCGGCACGCTCGGCGAGGTCTACGGCTGGCATGTCGGGTTCGCCGCCGCCGGCATCGGCATGCTGCTGGGCCTGGTGATCTACATCGCCGGGCGCCGGCATCTGCCGCCCGACCCGCCGCGCAACAGCGTCGAGACCCTGCCAATGTCGACACTGTGGCTGCCGGCCTATCGTCCGCTGCTGCAGCTGATGGCGATGATTGCCGGGGTGATCGTGCTGTTCCGCCTTGCCTACGAACAGGTGGGCAACACCATCGCGATCTGGCTCGACACCGGCGTCGATCGCGTGGTCACCGCGGACTTCACGATTCCGATGACCTGGTTCTTCTCGCTCAACCCATTGCTGGTGTTCGTCATCACGCCCTGGCTGGTGCAGCACTGGACGCGGCAGGCGCGCGCGGGGCGCGAAGCTGCGCCGTTGACCAAGATGGCGATCGGCGCTGGTGTGGTCGGCCTGTCGTTCGCGCTCGTCGCCATGCTCGGCGGAGCGCCGTCGGCGCAGGTCGGCTGGCTCTGGGCGGCGCTGTTCTTCGCACTGTTCACCTTCGGCGAACTCTTCATCCTGCCGGTCGGGCTGGGTCTGTTCGCACGACTCGCCCCCGTAGGGTTCGGCGCGACGATCATCGCGTTCTGGTTCCTCGCCTCGTTCGGCGGCAACCTGCTGGCCGGCGTCGTCGGCACGCTGTGGTCGCGCGTGTCCAGCCATGTGTTCTTCGCGCTGATGGCGGGTGTGTGCCTGCTCGTCGCGGGCTTGCTGCTGCGTCTGGAACGCAGAGCGCGTCCGTTGCTCGTGCCGCAAGGCGGACCTGTGATCGGGGCCTGATGCCGGTGCGGCGCCGGCGTCCACGTCCGGCGCGTTGCTTCCGGCCCCTTGCGCCATCGGGTCGATCCCGCGATCGCATTCCGTGCGACCGGCGCGGCGTGTGCCCGCAGCGAACGCGCAGGTGGGGCACCGCCTCGCTGCCTCGTCGCAGCTTTAGACGCAGCCCGCACCGCACCACGCCCTTTCAGGCCAAAGCATCCCGATAGGCCTTGACAATTCTCTGATTGGGATAAATATTCCCTACACAGGATTTGTGGAGGTTTCGTGATGACCGATCGGCCTGAGCACTCCCCGGCGCGTCGTCGCCTCCTCGGCGGCGCGGTCGCCCTGGCCGCTGGCGCCATCGCATTTCCGGCCATCGCCCGCGGCCGCCACGCCGTGCTGCCGGGTGTCGCAGCCGAGTATTCGACACGCGCCATCGACCTCGTCCGCGAATCGCTGGTCATCGACATGCTCGGCGTGCTGAAGCTCGACTTCCGCCCCGAATACCCCGCCATCCGGATCAGCGACCAGGACGCGGCCGACATGCGCGCCAGCGGCATCACGGGTTTCCATCACGCGGTGGGCCTCGGCGGTCCGAACGTGTTCCAGGACACGCTGACCTACATGGCGGCCTGGAACGGATTCGTCGGCCGCAACAGCCACGTCTTCAGCCTCGTGGGCGAAGCAGCGGATCTCGACCGCGCCAAGGCCGAGGGCAAGATCGCCGTGATGATCGGCGTGCAGAACGCCGAGCACTTCCGCACCCCCGCCGATGTCGCGCTGTTCTACGGCCTGGGCATGCGCTGCGCGCAGCTGACCTACAACGCGCAGAACCTGCTCGGCTCGGGCGCGACCGATCGCGTCGACGGCGGCGTCAGCGATTTCGGCGTGCAGATCATCGAGGCGATGAACGCGAGCGGCATGCTGATCGACGTGTCGCATTGCGGTGACCGCACGACGCTGGATGCGATCGAACTGTCGCCGCGTCCGATCGCGATCACCCATTCCAACTGCCGCGCGCTCAACGATCACCCGCGGGTCAAGACCGACGAGGCGATCCGCAAGCTGGCGTCGAAGGACGGCGTGATGGGCATCACCGGCGTGCGCATGTTCGTACGCGACCGCGAGCCGACGACGATCGAACACATGGTCGACCACATCGACCACGTCGTGAAGCTGGTCGGCGTCGATCACGTGGGCATCGGCTCCGACGCCGACCTGCACGGCTACGACGACATGCCCGGCGACCAGGGCGCTGCGCTGCGCGCCGGCTACAAGGCCAGCTATGCATTCCGCGAAAAGATCGACACCGACGGTTTCGATCACCCGCGCAAGACCTTCGATCTCACCGAAGTGCTGATCCGTCGCGGCTACAGCGACGCCCACATCCGCCAGATCCTGGGCGGCAATTTCAGGCGCCTGCTCGGCCAGACCTGGAAGCCGATCGTCCTGTCCAACTGATTCTTCCGTTCTTACCAGCCACGCCCCGGAGCTGTCCGCATGCGCAAGACGTTGAACCGTTCGATCCTCGCCACCACCGTGGCCATGTGCTGCGCCGGTTTCGCGACCCAGGCGCTCGCGCAGGACGCCGCTGTCGACGACGGCCGCAAGGCGCCCGACGCGGTGGAGCTCGATCGCGTGGTGGCGACTGCGCAGAAGCGCAGCGAGAACATCATGGAAGTCGCGTCGGGCGTCAGCGTGATCAGCGAGGAGCGCCTCGAAGCCTTCGGCGCGACGCGGCTCAACGATTTCGCCGCCTATGTGCCGGGTTTCCAGGTCGACAGCGGCGGTGCGCCGGGTCAGACCACGATGGCACTGCGCGGCGTGGCGCCGCTCGGCGGCGGTTCGATCATCGGCACCTACATCGACGACACGCCGATCGGCCCCAGCACGAACAAGCAGCGTGCGACCTCGTACGCGCTGGATCTGCTGCCCTACGACATCCAGAGCGTGGAAGTGCTGCGCGGGCCGCAGGGCACGCTGTATGGCGCAGGCGCGATGGGCGGCCTGTTCAAGTACACCACCAAGGCGGCCGATCCCGACACGATCGAATTCCGCGCCGGCATGGACGTCAACAGCACCAGCGAAGCGGGTGATCTGGGAACCGGCATCCGCGCTGCGATGAACGCGCCGATCATCGAAGGCCGCGTCGGCTTGCGCGCGAGTTTCTCGCGACAGGTGACGCCGGGCTATGTCGACCAGCCCGACCTGACCGGCAAGGATGCGGAAGAAAGCAATGGCTACTCGCAGCTCGCATCGCGCGTGGCACTGACGTGGCGCATCGCCGACAACATCGATCTGCGCCTGCAGACGCTGCACCAGCTCGTCGATGCGGACAACAGCGCGCAGGTCGGCCTGCTGCATCCGTCGCTGGAACCGGCGCGCGGCGAACTCGACGGCATCCTGTTCCGGCCCACGCCCTACCGCATGGAAACCAACTACCACTCGGCGATCCTCGACTGGGATCTGGGGCACATGGACTTCGTGTCCGCGACCAGTTTCTCCGAAACGCACATGGACGAGACCCAGGATTCGACCCTGGTCTATGGCATCGCCTGGCCCCTGCTGACCGGCGGCGCCATTCCCGCCGGCCAGGCGCAGTTCGACATCTTCCTCGGCACGCGCAAGTGGACACAGGAATTCCGTCTGAGTTCCAAGGCGGACGAGCGTTTCGAATGGCTGGTCGGCACGTTCCTGACCGGCGAGAAGCACGCCAACCGCCAGCGGGTCAGCGCCTACGACATCAGCGGCAATCCGCTGCCGTTCAATGCCGGCGCCGGCACCCTGCCCGGCACCTACGACGAGCAGGCGGTGTTCGCCGACGCGACGTACAAGTTCAGTCCGCGCTTCGACGTATCGGCCGGCGTGCGCTACGCACGCAACGAGCAGGATTTCGAACAGCACACCAACGGCGCGCTGTATGGCGGCACGCTGGATCTGGTCGATTCGGTGGACGACAAGGTGTTCACCTGGAAGCTCGCATCGCGCTGGCATGTCAGCGACCGCTCGATGTTCTACGCCCGCTATGCGACCGGCTATCGCCCGGGCGGCCCGAACGTCTCGGTGACCGGCACCGTGCCGATGACCAGGGCCGACACGCTGGGCAACTTCGAGCTGGGCTTCAAGTCGCACTTCTGGGACCGCCGCGCGATGCTCGATGTCGCCGCGTTCCGCATCGACTGGGACGACATCCAGCTGCGCGAAACCGTTGGCGGCATCTCGCGCATGGGCAACGCCGGCAGCGCCAAGAGCCAGGGCGTGGAACTCGCGCTGATGGTGCGCGCCGCCGAGCGCGTGACCGTTGGCTTGAACGGCGCCTACACCGATTCCGAACTCGGGGACGTGCCGGTGGCGAGCGGCCTGGTGTCCGGCAGCCGCATGCCGCTGACGCCGCGACTGAGCTGGTCGAGCACGGTGGATTACGACTTCGATGTCGGCCAGCAGTGGCAGGGCCGCGTCGGCGGTGGCTTCCGCTTCACCGGCAATCGCGTCGGCACCGGCGGCTACGAGATCGAGAGCTACCAGGCCTTCGATCTGCATGCCGAGCTGACCAACATGCGCTGGACCGCGCGTGTCTACGCACGCAACCTCACCGACGAACGCGCATACGTCTCGACCGGTCTCGTGCGCGACGTGCTCAACCGCAACGTCGCGGTGCTCGGCGTGCCGCTGCAGCCGCGCACTGTAGGCCTCTCGCTCGATTACCGCTTCTGATCCGCGACTGATCCCGCCCATCGGCGTGCATCGCCGCTGGGCACGCGCTGCACGCGCGCCCCACAACACAACCCGATCCGGTGCGCTTTCGCGCAGGTGCACGTCTGCCTGCTGCGCATCGGATCACCGTGACCACGCGATGCGAACGCCTCGCGCCGGTCGTCCGGATCTCCTTTCCGCTATCGAATGTCGGAGTGCCACATGACATCCCCCTCGAGCGCCGCAGTGCATGCCGTCACGGCCGTGCCCCGGCCCTACCTGTTGTTCCTCGGCGACACCACCGAAGCCGGCTTCGCGAAGACCGCGATCGGCCTGCACGACTGGGCGCCGGAGCTGTGCATCGCCGAATGGCAGCTTCCCGGCTGCACGGTGAGCACGGGCCTGCCGACGATGACTCCGACACAGGCCCATGCCGCCGGCGCGCGCGCCCTGGTGATCGGCGTGGCCAATCGGGGCGGCGTGGTCGTCGCCGAGTGGCTGCCGGCGCTGGTCGACGCGCTGGCGGCAGGTCTCGATCTCGTCAGCGGTCTGCACCAGCGGCTTGGCGACATTCCCGAACTCGCTGAAGCAGCCAAGCGCTATGGCCGCCAGTTGCTCGACGTGCGCGTGCCGCCGCCGGGCATCCCGGTCGCCACCGGGCGCAAGCGTTGCGGCAAGCGCGTGCTGACCGTCGGCACCGACTGCGCACTCGGCAAGAAGTACACCGCCCTCGCCCTCGCACGCGGCCTGCGTGCCCGCGGCATCGATGCCGATTTCCGCGCGAGCGGGCAGACCGGCATCCTGATCGCCGGCAGCGGTATTCCGATGGACGCGGTGGTCGCCGACTTCTCTGCAGGTGCCGCCGAACTGCTGTCGCCCGACGCCGATGACGCGCACTGGGATGTCATCGAAGGCCAGGGCTCGCTGTTCCATCCCGCCTATGCCGGCGTGAGTCTCGGTCTGCTGCATGGCAGCCAGCCGGACGTGTTCGTGGTCTGCCACCAGCCGGGGCGTGCGCACGTGCTCGGCTATCCCGACTACGACCTGCCGTCGATCGAGGATGTGATCGCACTGACCGTGCAGATGGGACGTCGCACGAACCCCGACATCCGCTGCATCGGCGTCAGTCTCAACACTCATGGCATGAGCGCAGAAGCTGCCGGGGCAGCCTGCGACGAGGTCAGCGCACGGCTCGGCCTGCCCGCCGCCGACCCGATGCGGGAAGATGGCCGATTCGACCGACTGGTGGACGCATGTCTCGCATGAACCTCTCATTCCGGCCTGGTGGCCTGTGTTTCGCTGCGCTGCTGACGCTGGTCCCGCTTGCGGGCAGCGCGGCCGCGCCCAGCAACGTCGATACCGAAGTGGCGCGACTGGCCACGCTGGTCGACGGCACCGTCGGCGTGTCCGCCTGGCGCCTCGATGGCCGTGGGCCGCAGGTGCACCTCAATCCCGACGAAGCGTTCCCGATGGCGAGCACCTTCAAGGTCGCCGTGGCAGCCGCGGTGCTGGCGAAGATCGACGCCGGCGAGTTGCAGCTGTCGACGATGGTGCCGGTGCCGATGGCGATGCAGGTCGATTCGGAAGTCATCGCCGACCGCTTCATCCACGAAGGCCTGAGCCTGTCGGTACACAACCTGCTCGAGGTGATGCTGACCCAGAGCGACAACACCGCGACCGATGTGCTGGTGGCGCAGGCCGGCGGCCCGGCGGCCGTCACCGCCTGGTTGCGTGCACAGGGCATCGAAGGGCAGCGTCTGGATCGCAATACGCGCGATCTTCTGCTCGAGTTCTACGGCGTCACCGATGCCGGCCCGCTGACCAAGGCGCGCTCCGCCGAGCTGTCGCGTGATCCGGCCTTCGTCGCACGTCGCGGCACGCCGAACACCGCCTTCGACACCGATCCACGCGACACCTCCACGCCGCGCGCGATGTCCACGCTGCTGACGCGGCTGTTCGAAGGCGATGCCCTGAGCGCCGACAGCACGACGACGTTGATCCAGATCATGGAACGCTGCCGCACCTGTAGCGATCGTCTGCGCGGCCGCATGCCGCCGGGCACGGTGGTCGCCGACAAGAGCGGCACCCTGGGCGGCAGCGTCAACGATGTCGGCGTGGTCACCCTGCCCGACGGCGGCCGGTTCGCGATCTCGGTGTTCGTCAAGGCGAGCAGCGCGCCGCGCAGCGAACGCGAGCGCGTCATCGCCGAGATCGCACGCACCGTGCGCGACTTCTATCTGCTGGAGCCGCCGGCCGCGCAGCCGTGACCGCGACGGCCAGTCGCTTCCAGCGGTATCTGTTGCCGGGCCTGGCGTTCAAGTCGGCGGTGATCGGCGGCGGCTATGCCACGGGCCGCGAACTCGCCGAGTTCTTCCTGCCGTCCGGGCCGTGGGGCGGCCTCGCTGCGATGACGCTGGCGACGGTGATCTGGAGCGTGGTCTGCATTCTCACGTTCCTGCTGGCCCGCGCGATCGGCGGCTACGACTACCGCACCTTCTTCCGGCATCTGCTCGGCCGCGGCTGGTGGACGTTCGAGGTCGCCTATCTGGCGTTGATCGTCGTGGTGCTCGCGGTGTTCGGCGCGGCGGCCGGTGAACTCGCGGCCAGCATGTTCGACTGGCCGCGCATCGTCGGCACGCTGTTGCTGGTGGTGGTGATCACCGCCGTCGTGCAGGCCGGCACTGATGCGGTCGAGCGTCTGTTCAAGCTCATGTCGATCTTCATGTATCTGGTCTACGCGCTGGCCGCGTGCCTGATCCTGTTCCGCTTCGGCGATGGCGCCGTCGCGCAGTTTTCGACGAACCGCACGCTCGGACCCGGTTGGGCGCTCAACGGCCTGACCTACGCCGGCTACAACGTGTTCGCCGCGATCTCCGCATTGCTGGTGGTGCGGCATCTGATGCGGCGTCGCGACGCGGTGGTCGCAGGCGCCCTCGCCGGCCCGCTGGCGATCCTGCCGGCGATGATCTTCTACGTCTGCATGCTCGCCTTCATGCCGGACATCGCGGATGCACCGCTGCCGTCCGATCTGATGCTCGGGCAACTCGCGCTTCCGTGGTTCCAGTGGCTGTTCCGGCTGATGATCCTGGTCGCACTGGTCGAGACCGGTGTCGCCCTGATGGCCTCGGTCGACGGACGTATCGGCGCGAACTGGAAGGAGCGCACCGGTGCCGCACCGGGCCGGGGCGTTCGCGTCGCGATCATCGCCGCGATCCTGCTCAGCGCGGTGTTTCTCGCCGATGCGGTGGGTCTGGTCGCGCTGATCGCACAGGGCTATCGACTGCTGGCGTACGCGATTCTCGCAACCTACGTGGTGCCGCTGCTGGTGTATGCGCTGCGGGAGATATGGACGCGCCGCGACCGCGCATTCGAACGCACGGGTGAGAAGGCGCAGGTGGACGGGATCCACGTGGCGGATCGCGCCTGATCCACAGCACTCCCACCGCCGACCCATAATCTGGGGCTATGGATCGGCGGTGTTAATTCAATAGCCGCGCCCGCGGGTGCCGCTGAAGATGAAAGCCTTCCCTGCGCGCTGGCCGAGGCCCGATTCCCGCATGCAATCCGCTTTCGCGCACGCCGATTCCTGGCCGCCCCCGTACCTGCTCTATCTCGGCGATGCACCCGACGATCTCGCGGCCAAGACCGCCAGCGGCCTCGTGCGCTTCCGCCCGGACTCGTGCATCGCGCAGTTGCGTGGCCCCGATTGCAGGACCAGCGTGCAGCTGCCGGACATGGACTTCGCGCAGGCCCGCGCGGCCGGTGCGCAGACGATGATCGTCGGTGTCGCCAATGCCGGCGGTCGCTTCGGCGCGGACACGGTCGCGCACGTGATCGCTGCGCTCGATGCCGGTCTCAACGTGGCCTCCGGCCTGCACGAACGCCTGAGCGCGCACCCCGATATCGTCGACGCCGCGACGCGCACTGGTCGCCACCTGTTCGACGCGCGCGTGCCACCTGACGTGCCGGTGGGTGATGGCCGCAAGCGCGCCGGCCGGCGTCTGTTGACCGTGGGCACCGACTGCTCGACCGGCAAGATGTACACCGCGCTGTCGATCGAAGCGGAGCTGCGCGCGCGCGGCGTCAAGGCCGATTTCCGCGCGACCGGGCAGACCGGGATCTTCATCGCCGGACGCGGCGTGCCGGTCGACGCGGTGATCGCCGATTTCATTTCCGGCAGCGTCGAATGGCTGTCGCCGGCGCGGCACGATCTCGGCTGGGATGTCATCGAAGGCCAAGGCTCTCTTTTCCATGCTTCGTTTGCCAGCGTCTCGCTGGGCCTGCTGCACGGTGCACAGCCCGATGCGCTGGTGCTGTGCCACGAGCCCGGACGCGCGCACATGCGCGGGCTCGCGCACGCACCGGTACCGGATCTCAAAAGCACCCTCGAGGCGAATCTCGCCGCGGCGCGATTGACCAATCCGCAGGTGCAGGCCGTCGGCATCGCGCTCAATACCTCCAGGCTGCCGGCCGCGGACGCACTGCGCCTGTGCCGCGAAATCGAACACACGCTGGGTCTGCCCACGCAGGACCCGGTGCGCCACGGCACTGCCGCCATCGTCGACCGGATCCAGACATGTCTTCCTGGCTGAGCGCCCATCACCGCAGCTGGCCGCTGGCCACGCCCTTCCGTATTTCGCGTGGCCTGCGCACGACGGCCGAAGTCGTCGAGGTGCACGTCAGTGATGGCGGGCTCGTCGGGCGCGGCGAAGCCACGCCCTACGCCCGTTATGGGGAGACCGTCGAATCGGTCATGGCGCAGATCGAAACGCTGTCGCGCGCGACACCCTCGGCGCTCGATCGCGCGCAGCTGCAGGCCGCATTGCCACCCGGCGCCGCGCGCAATGCGGTCGACACTGCGCTGTGGGATTTGGAATCGCAGCGTCGCGGCGTGCCGGTGTCGACCCTGCTCGGTCAGACCGCCCCACCCTGTCTGCCGAGTGCGCAAACGATCGGGCTGGACACCGCGGAACGCATGGCCGCTGCCGCGCGCGGTTACGCGCATCTCGATCTGCTGAAGATCAAGGTCGGCGCCGAGGATCCGGGCGCATTGATCCGCGCGGTCCGCGACGCCGCGCCCGACGCGCGGTTGATCGTCGATCCCAACGAAAGCTGGACGTTCGAACTGCTGCAGGCCGTGCAACCGGTGCTGGCGGAGACGCGCGTCGAAATGATTGAGCAGCCCTTGCCCGCCGGCGACGACGACGCGCTGCTCGGATTCGAATCGGTCGCGCTGCTGTGCGCCGACGAGTCCTGTCATGTTGCGGCCGATCTTCCGCGCCTGCGCGGCCGCTACCAGGTCGTCAACATCAAGCTCGACAAGACCGGCGGTCTGACGGGCGCGCTGTCGCTGCTGGAAGCCGCGCGCGCGCAGGGCTTCGAGATCATGGTCGGCTGCATGGCCTGTTCGTCGCTGGCGATTGCGCCTGCTCTGCATGTCGCACGGCACGCGCGCTTTATCGATCTGGATGGTCCACTGTGGCTGCGCGCCGACCATCCCGGTGGCGTGCATCTGGTCGGCGGCCTGTTGCAGCCGACGGCACCAGCGCTCTGGGGCGGTGGGCTGCATACGGCATCGACACCTGCCGGGATGCAGCACGTCGTCGCCGCACGCGCGGCTGCACCGGGGCAGATTCCAGCGACGACCTGATTCACACCGGCTTCCTCCCATCCCGGATGCCGCCGGCCACACGCACTCCGGACCCGACCCATGCGCTTCCGCCAGATCGAAGTCTTCCACGCGATCTACACCACCGGCTCGATCAGCGGCGCCGCGCGAGCCCTGCACGTCTCGCAGCCGGCGCTGAGCAAGGTGTTGCAGCACACCGAACAGCAACTGGGCATGGCGCTGTTCAAGCGCGTGCGCGGGCGCCTGGTCCCGACCGAGGAAGCGCACGCACTGGCGACCGAAGCCGCGGAAGTGTTCCGTCGGTTGACGTCACTGCAGAAGACCGCCAGCAATCTGCGCTTCCTGACCGACGGGCACATCCGCCTCGCCGTCGTGCCGTCGCTGGGCCTGCACATCGCGCCGCTTGCGATCGCCCGCTTCCGCGCGCGCCATCCGCAGGCCACGTTCGAAGTACAGACACTGCATCACGACGACCTCTTCCGGGCGCTGTACGAACGCAGCTGCGACATCGCGATCGGCTACGACGCGCCGCCGCACCCGCGGCTCAAACGCCGCGATCTGGCCGACGGCGAACTGGTGCTGATGTTCCGCGACCAGGACCTGCCGGACGCCGGTGAACGCATTCCGCTGCAGGCGCTGCAGGACCGGGATCTGGTCGGGCTGACCACCGGCGGGCCGCTGGGCGATCTGTTCAATCGCGAACTGCAGCGCCTGCAGGTGCGCGTGCGCGAGGTCGTGTCCAACCAGACTTTCTACATCGCGGCCGGTCTGACCCGCTGCGGCGCGGGCATGTCGATCGTCGACGAGTTCACCGCCCAGGCCACCGGCGGCGCCGGTCTTGCCTACCGGCCGACGTCACCGGCGCTCGGCTTCAAGGTGCAGTGCATGTTCCTCGAAGACCGGCCGCCGTCGCGCCTGACCGAAGGGTTCCTGAAACACTTCGCCGTCGCGTTGAACGAACGTGGCGGGCCGGACGACGTCTGATCGCGCGGCGGCATTCTCAATCCGGTGTATCGGCCTCGATCGCCCGCGTGTGCTTCGGTAAGCCATCGACGAATGCACCGACCAAGGCGACGAAGCGATCGGGATCCTGCGTGTGCAGAAAATGTTCGCTGCCCTCGAACGTGACCTGCCGCGCGCCGTAACGCGTCGCCAGCCCACGCTGGCTGTCGAGCCAGACGGTGAGGAAATCATCGCCGCGCTTGAGCACGCCGGCCGACAGCACCAGCGCAGGCACATCTGCTGCAGGCGTGATCGCACGCACCTGCGCTTCGCTGGCTTCGAGCGCCCTGAACTCGCGCGCCTGTGTGGGGGCCAGCGCGAGCACACCGCCCAGCCACCACGGGTCGGCACAGCGTGATTCGCCCAGCGCGGCGATACAGCGCAGCATGAAATCCGAGGCGCGTGCGTCATCGAACACGAGAGCCGCGACGTCCTGCGGATAACGCGCGGCATAGGACTCGGCGATCAGACCACCCAGCGAATGGCCGACCAGCACATACGGGCCGGGCACGCCGGTCTCGCGCAGCAGCGCGCGCAGTTCGAACGCCATCGTGTTGGCATCGCGCGGGCCCTCGGGTACGGCGTCGCTTTCGCAGTAGCCGGGCCGGTCGAAGGTGATCACCCGGCCGTGCTGCGCCAGACGCTCGAGCACGGCAGAGAACGTCACCTGGCCACTGCCCAGACCAGTGATCAGCACCAGCGTCGGCGTCGCTGCGCCGCCTTCTCCGCTGATCGACCACGACACCTGTCGACCATCGACCTCGGCCGACTGCAGCGTCGCCGGAAACGGAATGTCCGACGTGCAACTGCCCTTGCGGATCAGCAGATGCAGCGCGAGCACGGCGGCCAGCACAAGCACCACGAGTACGACGAGCGAAATACGGAGCCAGCGCCGCCGGCGCGGTCGCGGCAAGGCGTGCGACATCAGTCGGAACTCCGCAACAGACGCAAGGTGTTGGCGCCGGCGATAGAGAGCTGGAGTGCGGCGCCATCGGGTTCGAACTGGATCTGGACCGGCCTGAGCGGATCTTCGGCCACGAAGACACCCTGCGCGCCGCGTTTGAACCACTGCACCGCGCCCGCCTCACCTGTCAGCGGCGACACGATGCGCACCGGCAGGCGGTCGCCTTCGACGGCACCCACGCGATAGTGCAGATCGAGGCCCGCGTCCACGTAATCGCCGGCGCGTTCGGGCATCGGCGCGGGGCCGGTCCACAGCGCGTCGCCTTCGAGCAGTGCGGCGATCGCATCGGCGCGCGGATTCGGATTCCAGTCGCCGCGATTGCACAGCACCGCGACGGCCAGCCTGCGCGCCGGCACACGCAGGTACTGCAGCTTGAATGCTTCGGCCGCGCCGCCGTGTTCGACCACGTGCTGGCCATTGCGCTCGCCGACGCGCAGACCGCCCGCATAGTCCAGGCCCGAAGGCATGCCCGCCGCGCTGCCATCCCGCAGGTGTGCAGGCGCCAGCATGATGTCGCGCACCGCATCGGTCCACACGGCATGTCCGATTTCGATGTCGTTCTCGTAGCGCGCCAGGTCATCGGCGCTGAGCATCAGTCCACCCGAACCGCCGATCAGCGGATAGGTATCGCGCACTACGAAGCCGTCGCCATCGGGCAGATAGCCGTGTGCGACGTGGGCGCCGTCCGGACGTGCGCCATCCATGAAGAACGCATCGCGCATGCCCATCGGTTCGAACACGTGCGTGCGCATGTAGTCGGCGAACGACTGGCCGGATGTCCGCGCGACGAGTTCCGCGAGCAGCAGGTAGCCGCCATTGGAATACTCGAAGCGCGTCCCCGGCTCAAATGCGGTGTCAGGACGCGCGACGACGAGCGCCAGCGCCTGCGCGCTATCCAGGGCACCCCAGTCCTTCGCACCCGACATCGCCGCCAGCGACAGCCAGTCGGCGATGCCGGCGGTGTGATGCAGCAGCATCCGCGGCGTCACCGTGCGCGTGTATTCCGGAAGTTCCGGAATATAGGTGCGCACGTCGCCATCGAGATCGATGTCACCGGCGACCGCGAGTTGCGCGACCGCCAGCGCGGTGAACTGCTTGGAGACGGACGCCGCGTAGAACTGCGTGCTGCCGTCGATCGCGCGACCGGTTTCCAGATCCGCGAGGCCCGCGGAGGTCGACAGGATCGGCTGACCCGCGCGGAACGCCGCGACCGCGCAGCCGGGCGCATTCGCATGCGTGCCGTCGGCGATCAGCGGCCGGATTTCTCCGGCCCCGATCGCCTGCACCTGCGCCGTCGCCAGCACCAACGGCAACGACCACCACAGTGTCGACTTCAGCAAGGGTGCGCTCCGCGGCTGTGTCCCACGATCAGAACCTGTAGTCGAACGACACGCCGACCGTACGCGGCTGCAGCATCACGCCGTTCCAGCGCGTCAGCACGGCCGACCCGTACAGCGTACGGCTGGCCGACGTGAACGTGTCTTCGTTGGTGACGTTGTTGACGAAGAAGCGGAACGACGCATCCGGATTGCCCACTTCGACGCTCAGATCCAGCAGACCATAGCTGGGCAGCGTGATCGACTGCGCGGGGGCCACCGACAGCGGGCGCTCGCCGTAGTAACGGAACGCGCCGTTGACGCCCCACACCCATTCGCCGCGCGCGGGGAACTCGTAATGCGCCTGCAGGCTGCCGCTCCATTCGGGCACCTGCGGCAGCGCGGCGCCAGCCGGTGCCTGGCCCGGAATCGGCGCAGTGAGTTCTGCATCGGTGTAGGTCAGGCTGCTGCTCAGGCGCAGACCGTCGACCGGCATCACCGAGCCGCTGAACTCCAGGCCCTGGCTGCGCGCGCCGCCGCCGTTGACGCCGTAGGAGATGCCGCTGGGCGTACCCAGGTTCAGACGGATGTCTTCCCAGTCGATGCGGAATGCAGCCATTTCGATCAGTGCGCGCCGGTCCCACAGATGGCTCTTGAGGCCCAGCTCGTAGTTGGTCAGCGTGTCCGCGCCGACCTGCCGCGGCACTTCGGGTGCGTTGGCGACCAGCGGATTCGGACTGCCGGCGCGATAGCCGGTGGCGATGCGCAGGTAGGCCATGCTGTCGGTGCCGAACTGGAAGCGCGGGCTCACGCTCCAGGTGGTCACGTTCTCCGACGATGTGCCGGTGTAGGACTGCCCGCCACCGATCAGACCACCGAGGCTCTGGTCGAACACCTGGTCGTTCTGCGCGTAGCGCACGCCGAGCGCCAGGTCGAAGCGGTCGGTGAACTTCCACGTCGTGTTGCCGAACAGCGCCTTCTCGCGATAGTTGGTCAGCACGGTGGCGCTGAAGATCGAGACGAGCGGACTCATCGCGGGGCTGAGCGCGTCGCCGAACTCGAGATAGTCGGCATCCTCGTCGGTGTAGAACGCGCCGATCTGCCACTCCAGCCGTCCGGTGTTCTTGGACGTCAGCCGGACTTCCTGGGTGAACTTGGTCAGCGCGATATCGGTGTCGAGCACCGCGTAGGCGAACGGCGCGCGACCGGGTACACCGCCGAGCAAGGGAATGTATTCGGCGGACAGGTCCTGCATGCGCCAGGTCCTGGAATCGAGCCAGCTGCTGGACGAGCTCAGATCGGCCCAGCCCAGATCCCAGTCCACGGTCAGGCCATAGACGTCGGCGTCGATCGTGCTCGGCTGCAGCAGGAAGTACGAATTCGCGTAGCCCGGCAGCGAGGGTTCCAGCGTCACCGGATCCAGCGAGACGACACCAAGGTTGTCGCCCTTGTTCTTCTGGGTCAGCGCGGTTGCCACCACTTCGACCGATTCCACCGGCTGCCACAGCACCGACAGTCGGCCGGCACTCTGGCGTACGTCGTTGGTGTCGCGCCGCTGCAGCACGGTGTTGTCGATCCAGCCCGGCGTCGCCTGTTCGGCATAGCTCGCACGCATGGCGACCTTGCCTTCCACCAGCGGCGCGTTGATCGATGCGCGGCCGCCGTAGCCGACATGGCCGCCGTCATCGATCACGCTGACCGTGCCGCCGACGCGGCCTTCGAGGTAATCGAGTTCCGGCCGCTTGGTCACGTACTTGACCAGTCCGCCCAGCGCGCTCGCGCCGTAGAGCGTGCCCTGCGGGCCGCGCAGCACTTCGACGTGCTGCAGGTCGTAGGGCAGCAGATCGAACATGCCGGACGTGCCGCCCGACAGCGAACCGTTCGGGGTCAGCGGAATGTCGTCGACATAGATCGCGGTCGATGCGGTATTGCCCAGCGGCACGATGCCGCGGATCGACACCTGAGAACGTCCCGGCGAGCCGAGGCTGGTGACCTGCAGGCCGGGAATCACGCCGGCCAGATTGTTGACGTTGTTGATCTGCAGGCGATCGAGTTCCGCCTCGCCCAGCACGCTGATCGACATCGGCACTTCGGTCGACGACTGCACGCGCTTCTGCGCGGTGACCTGCACCGCTTCAAGCGTCTGCAGGCCTCTCGGCGGCGCATCCGCATCCTGCTGCGCGTCCTGGGCGAGTGCGCCCGTGCTCGCGCCCAGCGCGACGAGTCCGGCGGCGCAGGCCAGCGGCAGCAGGGACAGACGGAAGTTGCGGTTACTCATGGTGTTCGGTCTCGGCAGATGGGTCGGAACCCTGAAAGGACAGACAGAACCCGGCTGGGGGAGGAACGCGCGGGCGCGGAGCGATGGCGGTGCGGTGACTGGGGCGGCCCTCGCCTCCGGGTTGAGGGGCGTTGACCTGATAGGAGAAAAAGGACTCTGAATTTTCCGTTCCGAGGATAGGCGTCTTCTGCAAGCGCCATCCATTCAGAATCCGTGGGTCATGCATAACCGTCCGCTATGGGTGTGGATGCACCGGCTCATGGCGTGTGGTGGCTGCTTCTCCGGGACCGGATCGGGGCGCCCTGCCCCGCCCTGCGGCTCCCGGACAACTCAGGAGTTGCGCAGGTGCCCCGCGATCAGGCGCTGCACGCGAACACCAGGAACTGGTGCAGCGCATTCGCCGGTGCCGACAGCGCTTCATCAGGCCGCCAGACCAGGCCGACTTCCATCGGCGGCACCGCATCGTCGAGCGTGCGCACGTCGATCCGGCGGCCTTCCAGCGACCACGGCCGGTACACCATGTCGGACAGGATGCTCACGCCGAATCCGTAGGCCACCAGTCCGCGCAGCGCTTCCAGCGAAGAGGTGCGGAAGGCGACGTTGGGCTCGCGCTGCACCGACTGCCAGTAGCGCAGCGCCGAGGCTTCGCCCTCGTCCACCTTCAACATGATGTAGGGATACGCCGCTACATCGGCCAGCCCGATCACCGGTTGCTGTGCCAGCGGATGTGATTCGGCCAGCCACAGTTGCCGGCGCGAACGGATCAGCAGCTGCCGCTTCAGCGTGTAGGGCTCGACCATGTTGGAGATGATGCAGAGCCCGAAGTCGAGCGCGCCTTCGGCCACGCCGCGTTCGATCTCGACCCGGTCCATGTCGATCAGGTCGATCTCGACCAGCGGATACGAGCGCTTGAACCGCGCCAGCAGGCTCGGCAGGAAATAGCCGAGCACGGTGTACGACGCGCCCACCCGCACCGTCCCCGCCAGTGTGTTGGCCAGGAACATCGGCTCGCTGAGCGCGTCCTGCAGGGTGTCGAGGATGTGGCGCACATGCTGGTGGAAGCGGTGCCCTTCGGCGGTCAGGGCCACGCCGTGCGGCATGCGGTCGAACAGGCGCAGGCCCAGCAGGGTTTCGAGCTGGGCGACGGCGGTCGTGATCACCGACTGCGAGACGTGCAGCTTGCGCGCGGCCTGCGAGAACTGGCCCAGCTCGGCAGCCTCGGCGAAATAGCGCAATTGCCGCAGCGACATGTTGGCGGGGATCTGCATGCGGCGCTCCGGCGGGGCTTGGGTATCTGAATAAACGATACCTCATAGTCAATTAAACAAATTTACGATATTCGCTGCCGCCTTTAGACTTCACGTCTGGCGGACTGCGTCACGCTCCACGCCGCCTTGAAAGCCGCGGGCCGACGCCCGTCCGACCGGGAGAAGCGTTCTTGCACTGTGCCCCGTCCAGTCCGCCCCCGCACGCGCATGCAGCGCGTGCCGCCGCGTCCCCAGCACTGCCGACGCCCGAACGCGCGTCGAGCGACCGTACCGCCCTCTTCATTGCCGCCGCCCCCCGCCGCCGGCATGCCTGCAGCTCCATGACCCATGCCCAGCGAGGCCCCTGACATGACCACATCCCCGAATCCGGCCGCAACCGAACCCTTGCGGTTGCACGTGCCCGAGCCGAGTGCCCGCCCGGGCCAGGCCACCGACTTCTCCTATCTGCAACTCAGCCCCGCCGGCAGCGTCGACAAGCCCGCGCTGGATGTGCCGGCGAGCCAGACCGCACCGCTGACCAGCCAGCTGATCCGCGTGCTCGATGACAACGGCGATGCCGTTGGTCCGTGGGCCGCCGACATCGACGATGCGGTGCTGCTGCGTGCGATGCACGCGATGCTCAAGACCCGCGCGTTCGACGCCCGCATGCTGATCGCGCAGCGCCAGAAGAAGACCTCGTTCTACATACAGTGCCTGGGCGAGGAAGCCATCGCGGTCGGCCAGACGCTGGCGCTGCAGGACGGCGACATGCAGTTCCCGACCTATCGCCAGCAGGGCATCCTGATCACCAAGGAAGTCTCGCTGGTCGACATGATGTGCCAGATCCTGTCGAACGCCGCCGACCCGTTGAAGGGCCGCCAGCTGCCGATCATGTATTCGTACAAGGACGCCGGCTTCTTCTCGATCTCCGGCAACCTGACCACCCAGTACATCCAGGCCGTGGGCTGGGCGATGGCCTCGGCGATCAAGGGCGACACCAAGATCGCGACCGCGTGGGTCGGCGACGGCGCGACGGCTGAAGGCGACTTCCATGCCGCGCTCGTGTTCGCGCACGTCTATCGCGCGCCGGTGATCCTCAACGTGGTCAACAACCAGTGGGCGATCTCGACCTTCCAGGCGATCGCCGGTGGCGAGAACACCACCTTCGCCGCGCGCGGTGCCGCTTACGGCATTCCGTCGCTGCGCGTGGACGGCAACGATCTGCTCGCCGTCTATGCCGCTTCGCGCTGGGCTGCCGAGCGTGCGCGCAGCAACTTGGGCTCGACGATGATCGAGTGGGTGACCTACCGCGCCGGTCCGCACTCGACCTCGGATGATCCGTCCAAGTACCGCCCGGCCGACGACGCCCAGCACTTCCCGCTCGGCGATCCGATCGATCGTCTGAAACAGCACCTCGTCAAGCGCGGCCTGTGGAGCGACGGACAGCACGAGACCGTGCGCGCAGAACTCGACGCTGAAGTCTCGCGTGCATTGAAGGAAGCCGAGACCCACGGCCTGCTCGGCAGCGACAACCGTCCAGGTGCGGCCGACATGTTCAACGACGTCTACAAAGATCTACCCGAACACCTTCGTCGCCAGCGCCAGCAGTTGGGAGTCTGACCATGAGCGAAACCCAGAACAACGGCGGATCGCCGATGACGATGATCCAGGCGCTGCGTTCGGCGATGGACGTGATGCTCGAGCGCGACGACAACGTCGTCGTGTTCGGCGAAGACGTCGGCTACTTCGGCGGCGTGTTCCGCTGCACCGACGGCCTGCAGGCCAAGTACGGCAAGCAGCGCGTGTTCGACGCACCGATTTCCGAGAGCGGCATCGCCGGCGCGGCGATCGGCATGGCCGCCTATGGCCTGCGTCCGGTCGCCGAGATCCAGTTCGCCGACTACATCTATCCGGCCTACGACCAGATCGTGTCCGAGGCCGCGCGCCTGCGCTATCGCTCGGGTGGCATGTTCACCTCGCCGCTGGTGTTCCGCACGCCCTGCGGCGGCGGCATCTACGGTGGCCAGACCCACAGCCAGAGCCCGGAGGCGATCTTCGCCCACGTGGCCGGCCTGCGTACGGTGATGCCGTCCAACCCGTATGACGCCAAGGGCCTGTTGATCGCCTCGATCGAGAACGACGATCCGGTGATCTTCCTGGAGCCCAAGCGCCTCTACAACGGCCCGTTCGACGGCCACCACGACCGTCCGGTCACGGCGTGGTCCAAGCACGCCGACAACCTCGTGCCCGAGGGCTACTACAGCGTGCCGCTGGACAAGGCCGCCATCGTCCGCGAAGGCAAGGCGGTCACGATCCTGACCTACGGCACCACCGTTTGGGTGGCGCAGGCTGCGGCCGAAGACGCCGGCATCGACGCTGAGGTCATCGACCTGCGCAGCCTGTGGCCGCTGGATCTCGACGCGATCACCGAGTCGGTCAAGAAGACCGGCCGCTGCATCGTGCTGCACGAGGCCACGCGCACCTGCGGCTTCGGCGCCGAGCTGGTCGCGCTGGTGCAGGAGCACTGCTTCTATCACCTGCAGGCACCGGTCGAACGCGTCACCGGCTGGGACACCCCCTATCCGCATGCGCAGGAATGGGACTACTTCCCGGGCCCGGCCCGGGTCATCGAAGCGTTGCAGCGCGTGCTGGAGGACTGAGCCATGGGACATCACGTCATCAAGATGCCGGACATCGGCGAAGGCATCGCCGAAGTCGAAGTGATCGCCTGGAAGGTCGAAGTCGGCGGCCAGGTCGCCGAAGACCAGGTCGTGGCCGAGGTCATGACCGACAAGGCCATGGTCGAGATCCCCTCGCCCGTCGCGGGTACCGTGGTCTCTCTGGGCGGCAAGCCCGGCGAGATGATGGCCGTCGGCAGCGAGCTGATCCGCCTCGAAGTCGAAGGCGCCGGCAATGCCGCGTCCGCCGGTGCGCCCGCTGCGGCGAAGCCCGCAGACGCCGCGGCCGAGCCCAAGGCCGAAGCGCCGAAGCCGGCGGCCGACGCCAAGCCTGCACCGGCGGCGGAAGCCAAGCCCGCCGCCGCACCTGCGAAGGCAGCGGCACCTGCACCGGCCGCAAAGTCGGACGCGCGCAGCGCGGTCACCAACAGCGTGCTCGCGGCCGGCGAACAGCCGTTGGCCTCGCCCGCCGTGCGTCGCCGCGCCTGGGATCTGGGCATCGAACTGCGTTACGTGCCGGCGACCGGTCCGGGTGGCCGCATCCTGCACGCCGACCTCGACGCCTACGCCGAAGCTGGTGGCAAAGCGCAGCCGGTCGGTGGTGGCGCGGGCGGCAGCAGCTATGCGCGTCGCACCGGCGAAGAGCAGGTGCCGATCATGGGCCTGCGCCGCAAGATCGCGCAGAAGATGCAGCAGTCGTGGTCGAACATTCCGCATATCACCTATGTGGAAGAAATCGACGTCACCGAAGTGGAAGCGCTGCGCGCCAAGCTCAACGATCGCTGGGGCAAGACGCGCGGCAAGCTGACCCTGCTGCCGCTGCTGGCACGCGCGGTGGTGCTTGCGGCACGCGACTTCCCGCAGATGAACGCCCGGTTCGATGACGAAGCGAACGTCGTCACGCGCTACGAGGGCGTGCAGCTCGGCATCGCGACGCAGAGCGCGGTAGGCCTGTCGGTGCCGGTGATCGCGCATGCCGAATCGCTGGACCTGTGGCAGACCGCGGCCGAGATCGGCCGTCTCGCCGCCGCCGTGCGCGAAGGCAAGGCGACCCGCGATGAGCTGTCCGGTTCGACGATCACCATCAGCAGTCTCGGCCCGGTCGGCGGTGTGGTGTCGACGCCGATCATCAATCACCCGGAAGTGGCGATCGTCGGCGTCAACCGCATCATCGAACGTCCGATGTTCCGCGAAGGCCAGGTCGTCGCGCGCAAGCTGATGAACCTCTCGTCCTCGTTCGACCATCGCATCGTCGACGGCATGGACGCGGCCGAGTTCGTGCAGGCGATCCGTCTCCGCCTGGAAACCCCTGCACTGCTGTTCGTGGAGTAATCATGAGTCAGACCATCGAAACCCAGCTGCTGGTCATCGGCGGCGGCCCCGGCGGTTACATCGCCGGCATCCGCGCCGGCCAGCTCGGCGTCAAGACCATCGTCGTCGAAGGCGTCAATCCTGGCGGCACCTGCCTCAACATCGGCTGCATTCCGTCGAAGGCGCTGATCCATGCCGCCGAGGAATTCGCCAAGGTCGCCAGCTACGCGGCCGGCACGTCCCCGCTCGGCATCAGCGTGCAGGCGCCGGCGCTGGATCTGGCCAAGACCGTTGCGTGGAAGGCCGGCATCGTCAAGAAGCTGACCGGCGGCGTCAGCGCGCTGCTGAAGAAGAACGGCGCGCAGCTGATCAAGGGCTGGGCGTCGATCGTCGACGGCAAGACCGTCGATGTTGCCGGCGCGGGCGAGGACGGCGGCACGTTGCGCATCAAGTGCGAGCACCTGCTGCTTGCCACGGGTTCTGAGCCGGTGGAACTGCCGTTCCTGCCGTTCGGCGGCAAGGTGATTTCCTCGACCGAAGCGCTGTCGCCGACCTCGCTGCCCAAGCATCTGATCGTCGTCGGTGGCGGCTATATCGGCCTCGAACTCGGCACTGCCTATCGCAAGCTCGGCTGCGAAGTCACCGTGGTCGAAGCGCAGGACCGCATCCTGCCGGCTTACGACGGTGAGCTGACCAAGCCGGTGGCCACGCATCTCGACAAGTCGGGCGTCAAGGTGCTGACCAAGCACAGCGTGCTCGGCCTGACCGACGGCGGCGCGTTGCGCGTGCGCGATCCGGACGGCAACGAACTCACGCTCGACGCCGAGCAGATCCTGGTTGCGGTGGGTCGTCGTCCGAAGACCGACGGCTTCAACCTCGAATCGCTGGGTCTCGATCTCGCCGGCAAGTCGATCAGGATCGACGACCAGTGCAAGACCTCGATGCGCAACGTCTGGGCGATCGGCGATGTCGCCGGCGAACCGATGCTGGCGCACCGCGCGATGGCGCAGGGCGAACTGGTGGCCGAAGTGGTCAGCGGCAAGAAACGTCACTTCATGCCGGCGGCGATTCCGGCGGTGTGCTTCACCGACCCGGAAGTCGTCGTCGTCGGCCTGTCGCCGGACGAAGCCAAGGCGCAGAACATCGAGATCAAGACCTCGATGTTCCCGTTCGCTGCCAACGGCCGCGCGATGTCGCTGGAATCGACCGATGGCTTCGTGCGCGTGATCGCGCGCGCAGGCGATCACCGGATCCTCGGCTGGCAGGCCGTCGGCGTGCAGGTGTCCGAACTGTCGATCGCGTTCGTGCAGTCGATCGAGATGGGTGCAACGCTCGAAGACATCGCCGGTACCATCCACCCCCACCCGACGCTGGGCGAAGCCGTGCAGGAAGCCGCACTCCGCGCACTCGGCCACGCCCTGCACATCTGAGTTCCGCGCATGACTGACGCCACGTTCCCCACCTTCCGCCACGTCCCCTCGCAGCAGGCGCGCGAGCAGGCCGATCGCGAGAAGATCCTCGCCGACCCCGGTTTCGGCGTGCATTTCACCGATCACATGGTCGCCATCGACTGGACCGTCGAGGATGGCTGGCACGACGCGCACGTGCGGCCCTACGGTCCGCTGACGTTCTCGCCCGCCGCCGCGGTGCTGCATTACGGCCAGGAAATCTTCGAAGGCATGAAGGCGTTCCGTCATGCCGACGGTTCGGTGTGGACCTTCCGTCCGGAGTCCAACGGGCGTCGCCTGCAGCATTCGGCCCGCCGCATGGCGCTGCCGGAACTGCCGGTGGACCTGTTCGTCGAATCGATCAAGCAGCTGGTCAAGACCGATGAAGCGTGGGTGCCCGGTGGCGGCGAATCGAGCCTGTACATCCGGCCTTTCATGATCGCCAACGAGGATTTCCTCGGCGTGCGCCCGGCGCGTCGCGTGGCCTACTACGTGATCGCCAGCCCCGCCGGCGCCTACTTCAAGGGCGGCATCAAGCCGGTCTCGATCTGGCTCTCGCGCGACTACGCACGTGCCGGCCGCGGTGGTACCGGTTCGGCCAAGTGCGGCGGCAATTACGCGTCGTCGCTGCTGCCGCAGCGCGAGGCGGTCGAGAACGGCTGCGCGCAGGTGCTGTTCCTCGACGCGGAAACCAACACGTACGTTGAAGAACTCGGTGGCATGAACGTGTTCCTGGTCATGCGCGACGGCAGCGTGGTCACGCCTTCGCTGACCGGCAGCATCCTCGAAGGCATCACACGCGACAGCGTGATCCAGCTGCTGCGCGATCGCGGCCACACCGTGACCGAACGCCGCGTCGAGATCGCCGAGTGGATGGAAGGCGTGCGCTCGGGTGAGATCAGTGAGGTCTTCGCCTGCGGCACCGCGGCCAGCATCTCGCCGATCGGCGTGCTCAAGGGCGCAGACTTCAGTGTCGGCGATGCCGATGCGCAGCCGGGCGAAATCACGATGGGCATCCGCAAGGATCTGCTCGACATCCAGTACGGCCGCGCGCCGGACCGGCATGGCTGGCTGACGCGCCTGGTCTGATCCATCGCATACGGTGTGACTGAAACGGCCCGCATTGCGGGCCGTTTCCTTGTGGCTGAAAGCACCGAGGAATACGCCGGATCCGGATGGATGCAACCGGTCGAGAGATGCGAGAGACGCGCAAAGCGTTCGACCTGCGGACGTCCGATCAGCCGGTCACCCCGCCGGTCTGCAGCCGCATTCCATCCGCTTCGCGCCGTGCCGCACGCGACGTCAGCGCGGCCGCGACCATGCACGCGACCAGCAGTCCCGCGCTTGCGAAGAAGGTGATCCGATAGCCTGCGCTGTCGAACAGCGTGCCGCCCACGGTCGCGCCGGACGCGATCGCGAGCTGCACCACGGCGACCATCAGACCGCCCGCCGATTCGCTGTCGTGCGGCAGCGTGCGCGCCAGCCACGTCCACCATGCAACGGGCGCGGCCGTTGCGAACAGCCCCCAGCATCCCAGCAGCAGCGCGGTCACCGGAAGCCGGCTGCCGGTCAGTGCCAGCGCGACCGCGATGCCGGCCATCAGCAGCGGCAGGATCGCCAGAGTCGTGTACATGCCGCGGCGGATGAAGGGCTCTATCAGCAGCGTGCCTACGACGCCAGCGACGCCGAGCAGCAACAACAGCATCGACAGCGTGCCGACCTCGACGTGCGCGACGGTCTCGAGATACGGACGCACGTAGGTGTAGAGCGCGAACTGCCCCATGAAGAACAGGCTGACGGCGACCATGCCCCACGCCACCGTCGGACGCCGCAGCAGCGCCAGAACGTTCCACGCGGGGCGTGCGGCCGCGGCCGGCATCGACGGCAGCGTCATCGCTTTCCAGACGAAGGCGATCATTGCCAGCGGCACGAGCGACAGAAACGCACCGCGCCAGCCCACGATCGCGCCGAAGTAGCTTCCGAGCGGCGCCGCCAGCACCACCGCCAGTGCATTGCCGCCGTTGACGAGGGCCAGTGCGCGCGGCACCTGGTGCGCGGGCACGAGTCGCATGGCCGTCGCCGCGGACATGGCCCAGAAGCCGCCGATCGCCACGCCGATGAGCGCGCGGCCGATCATGAAAACGGGATAGGTCGATGCGAGTGCGGCCAGCGTGCCCGAGGCCACCATGACCAGGGTGAGCCCGAGCAGCAGCCATTTGCGATCGAGGCGGCCAGCGAGCGGTGCGATGAGCAGGCTGGTCACGAGTGCGAACGCGCCCGACACCGCGATGGCGCGTCCCGCCTGCCCTTCCGTCACCTGCAGGTCGACGGCGATCGGCGTCAACAGGCTGACCGGCATGAACTCGGCGGCGACGAGGGCAAACGCACCGAGCGACAGCGCGAGCACGGCCGCCCACTCGCGGCGGCCGGCGTTCTGGATTTCAGGAGACATGCGGAGGATTCCGTCTGAAAGCAGACAGCCACGGACGCGGATCTTGGGCGTCACGGGCCTGCGCCGCACGACGCCGCGACCGGCGCCCTGCGGCAAGGTGTCAGCGTGTGGCCGCGAGGCTCAGTCGAGACCGTCGCGGAAGAACGTCGTCAGTGCATCGAAAGGAATCAGGTCGACGCGGTCGTAAAGATCCACGTGACCGGCGTCCGGCACCACGAGCAACTGCTTCGGCTGGCCTGCGAGACGGTAGGCGTCCTCGCTGAACTCCCGCGAGTGCGCGCTGTCGCCGGTGATGAACAGCATCGGCCGCGGCGAGATCGTCTCGATGTCGTTGAACGGGTAGAAGTTGAGGAACTTCAGATTGCTGGTCAGCGTGGGATGCGTGGTCGTTTCCGGCGAAGCACCCACAGGCGTGAACTCGCCGCGGGCCGTGCGGTAGAAATCGTAGAACTCGCGCTCGATCGGCGTGGACTGCGCGTCCAGCGCGTGCACGCTGCCACTGGTGTAGCGCGTCGGGCCGCCCGCGAACTCCACATCGCGTTGTGCGATGGCCTCGGCGATCGCGGCCTTGCGTTGCTCGACGCTCACACCGTTGCGCAGTCCCTGCCGGTTCGCCGCGCCCATGTCGTACATGCTGACGGTCGCGATCGCCCGGATACGCGGATCGATCTTCGCCGCGCTGATCACGAAGCTGCCGCTGCCGCAGATGCCGATCGCACCGATGCGGTCGGCATCGACGAACGTCTGCGTGCGCAGGAAATCGACGGCTGCACTGAAGTCTTCGGCGTAGATGTCGGGCGACACCGCGTTGCGCGGTTCGCCCGCGCTTTCGCCCCAGAACGACAGATCGATCGAGAGCGTGACGAATCCCTGCTCGGCCATCTTCGCCGCGTAGAGGTTCGCGCTCTGTTCCTTGACCGCGCCCATCGGATGCCCGACGACGAGGGCCGCGTGACGGCGGCTTCGATCGAGTGTCTTCGGCACATGCAGATTGCCGGTGACGGTCATGCCGTACTGGTTCTGGAACGTGACCTTGCGGATGTCCAATGCATCGCTGACGAAGAAGTTGTCGGCGCCACGGGACAGATCGGCGGCGGAGACGTGGGCGGGACTGGCCAGCAATGCTGCCGCCAGTGCGAGGGGCGCCAGCGGCGCGAAGCGTCGGCTCATGGTGTGCTCCATTGGAGGTCGGCGCTCAGGCGGCGAGCGTGGTGGTGTCGATGACGAAGCGGTACTTCACATCGCCGGCGAGCATGCGTTCGTAGCTCGCGTTGATCTGGTCGGCGTCGACCAGTTCGATGTCGGAGACGATGTCGTGCGCTGCACAGAAATCCAGCATTTCCTGCGTTTCGGCGATGCCGCCGATCATCGAACCCGCGATCGAACGTCGCTTCATGATCAGGTTGAACACCTGGGGCGATGGATGCGGCGATGCGGGCGCGCCCACCAGTGCCATCGTGCCGTCGCGCTTCAACAGCACCAGGAACGCATCGAGGTCATGCGGTGCCGCGACGGTGTTGAGGATGAAGTCGAAGCTCTTGGCATGCGCGGCCATCTCGTCCGCATTGCGCGACACGACCACCTCGTCGGCCCCCAGCGCTCTGGCGGCATCCCGCTTCGATTCCGACGTGGTGAACGCAACCACGTGTGCGCCCATCGCATGCGCCAGCTTGAGGCCCATGTGGCCGAGCCCGCCGATACCGACGACACCAATTTTCTTGCCGGGCCCCGCGTTCCAGTGGCGCAGCGGCGAATAGGTCGTGATGCCGGCGCAGAGCAGAGGCGCGACTGCCGCCAACTGCGCCTCGGGATGGCGGATGCGCAGCACGTAACGTTCGTGCACGACGATCTGCTCGGCGTAGCCGCCCAGCGTATGTCCCGGCGCGTCGGCTGTCGGGCCGTTGTAGGTGCCGACCATGTGATCGCAGTAGTTCTCCAGATCATCGTCGCAGTCCGCGCAATCGCGACAGCTGTCGACGATGCAGCCCACGCCCACGAGATCGCCGATCGCGAATCCGCTGACGTGCGAACCGACCGCCGCGACGCGGCCCACGATCTCGTGGCCCGGTACGCACGGGAACATCGTGCCGGCCCACTCGGCACGCGCCTGGTGCAGATCGGAGTGACAGATGCCGCAGAAGGCGATGTCGATCCGGACATCGTGCGCGCCTGGTGCGCGGCGGGTGATCCGGAGCGGCTCGAGCGGGCGATCGCCCGAAAGCGCGCCGTAGGCATTGATCGACATGGCGTCGTCCTGTCGGTGAAGAGGTGGCCATCCTCCCCGCCCCGCACCTGGTGGCGGTATTGCATTCCGCTGGGTTTCTTGCCCGATCCGATGCACCTGTCCGCGTTTCCGGCAACCGCGGCCCGGCGGCGCGCTAGAGTTCCGCCTGCCATCGGAGCCCCCATGACCGCATACCCCGCCCCTGCCCGCTCTGCCTCACCGGCGCAGTCGATCGCGCGCATCGTCGAATCGCATACGCCGCACGCCGGCGATTTCGCCGCGGCGATTCCCGGTCTGGGCCTGTTCCGGCGCAACGCGATTGCAGCGCCGGTCGTGTGCATGGTTCCGCCCAGCATCGTGCTGGTGGCACAGGGTGCCAAGCAGATGTGGGTCGGCGGGACGGGCTATCCGTACGACGTGTCGCGCTTCCTCGTGACGTCGCTCGATCTGCCGGCCAACTCGGAAGTCACCGCAGCCACTGCCGCGCAGCCGTGCGTGGGGCTGACCCTGAAGCTCGATCTGCGGATGCTCGCCGAACTGGTCGCCCAAGGTGGCTTTCCGGCAGGTGCAGCAAGGCCCGTCGGCACCGGCGTGGGGATCGGCACCGCGACGCCCGCGTTGCTGGACCCGTTCGCCCGTCTGGTCGCACTGCTGGAAGAACCCGATGCGATTGCCGCGCTGGCACCCTTGATCCAGCGCGAGATCCACTACCGCCTGCTGCTGAGCGACCAGGCGGCGCGGCTGCGGCAGATCGCGTCCGTCGACAGCCACAGCCACCGCGTCTCACGTGCGATCGACTGGTTGAAGCTGCACTACGCCGAGGCGGTACGCATCGAGGATCTCGCCGCACGCGTCCAGATGAGCGCACCCACCTTCCATCAGCATTTCCGTCAACTGACCGCGATGAGCCCGCTGCAGTACCAGAAATGGCTGCGCCTCAACGAAGCCAGGCGCCTGATGCTCAACGAACATGCCGACGCCGCAAGTGCAGCATTCAAGGTCGGCTACGAGAGCCCCTCGCAGTTCAGCCGCGAATACGGTCGCCTGTTCGGTGCGCCGCCGAAGCGCGACATCGCCTCGCTCCGCAGCCAGGACGTGCGCGACTGACACCATTCGCCAACCGGCGTCGAGGTTCGCGACGCAGGTCTGTGGCGGCGTACCGGCGTGTCACGCGCGAGCGCTCAGAACGCAGATGCGCGCCCGCATTCCCGGCAACACTGACCGACGCTCCCGGTGACAGAGCGCCTGCCGTGACAGCAGAACGGACAGCTCGTCCCGCACCTTGTTCGAGGTATCAATGCGCATACGCCGGACCTCCGGAAAACGGCGGCCCGGCGGATCCAACCGATCCTTCGGCTGCATCCAGGTAGGCAGCCATGTCGCCGGCGACCCGCAATCCCCTTGGCCGCAACGCTCAGTTCGCAGGCATCAACGTGTCGATCAGAAACGTCATCCGCAACGCCATCAGCTCGGGATTGCGAAGCGGATCACTGACGCCATGACCGCCCTCCTCGCCTTCGTAGAAATAGACTGTCCCACCCGCAGCCTGCAGGCGTGATGCGAGTTTGCGCGCATGCCCGGGGCCGACGCGATTGTCTTCCGTGGAGATGGTCACCATGAAGGGCGGATAGCGCGTGCCGGCATGGATGTTGTGCACCGGCGAATACCCGAGCAGGACATCGCGCATCGCTGGATCAGCGGGATCGCCATATTCGTTGAGCCACGCGGCGCCCATGCCCATGTACTTCATGCGCAGCATGTCGGCGAGCGGAACGTCGCTGATGACAGCACCGAACAGATCCGGTCGCTGCGTTCCCAGTGTCGCGGACAGCAGGCCGCCGTTCGAGGTGCCGTACACACCGATATGCGCGCCGTCGGTATAGCCGGTGTCGACAAGGCTGGCCGCAACCGCGATGAAGTCATCGTAGGACTTCTGCCGCTTCTCGCGGATTGCCGCCTGATGCCAGGCGCTGCCCCGTTCGCCACCCCCCCGGGCCGCCGGGATCACCAGCGAACCACCGCGCGCGAGCCACAGGCTGAAGGCTCTGCCCCCGACCATGAAGTCGAAGTATCCAGGGCGTACGGAACTGCCGAACGCGGCATAGCCGGTCATGAGCGTGGGCTGCGGGCCCGACCAGGGTGAGCTGCGCGGCTTGAGCAGGTAGTAATCGATGACCGTCCCGTCACTCGACGTTGCCTGACCGATCGTCGTCACGTAGTTGGCGCCATCGAATACCGTCGGGTCTTCAGCCAGCACGGCAACCTGGCCCTGCGCGGGATAGAGCACCTGTCGCTTGGGCGTCGTGAATCCGGTGAACTCGAGGATCAGGTCGCCGTCCGATGCCGCGCGCAAAGCCACGACTTCGCCGTCTTCCGGCCGCAGGAGCTCATCCACCGCCCATCCCCCCGCCTCATGCGTGGCCACCAGCACGCGCTGACGCAGGCGCTCACTCGTCACGATCGCCACACGGTGTCCGGAGGCGACGATGTCACCGCGCCCACCGATGAACTCGCCCTCGCGCGGGATGTAGACCGCAGTGATGCGACGGCCCTGTGCATCGGGCGCGGCCGCATACGCAAGCACGGCGTCCGCCGGATACGCTTGACCCTCCAGGGTCGCGGCCTCGGTCAACTGCACGATCAGATGCGCATCGCCACTGGTCTGCACGCCCATCGGTCGCAGCGAGCGCGGCAGTGCGGCGTGCTGCACATTGCCGTCCCGATCCACGAGATGGATCTCGAACGTCGAGTAGTCGATCGCGCGCGTGATCACGCCGCGCTGGTCTTCGCCTGTGCCGACAGAGGACAGCGTGACGATCGCATCATCGGGTTGCGCGGCGAACACCTCGCGCGCGTCGGCAAGCGGCTGCCCGCGCGACCAGAGCTGCACCGATGCCGGCCAACCCGCAGCGGTTCTGGGTGCATCGCCAACGGTGTGCTCGACCAGGACCCGGTCGGGCGTGATCCATTGCACGAACGCCCGTGAACGCGGGACATGGAACCCGTTTTGGACGAATGCGGCAGCGTCCAGGTCGAACTCCCGGATCTCCACCTCGTCGCCGCCTCCGGGCGACAGCCGCAGCATGCATCGCGTGTAGGACGGTGCGGCACACGCATCTGCGAGGCTGTACGCCTGCAGTTCGAACGGCACGTTCTCACGTGCGCGCAGCTCCGCGACATCCAGTACCGTGCGCCAGGCGCCGGGCTTGCCGGACGCGTCGCGCGGCGCGATCTGCAGCAGCCCCTGGGGATGCTGGATGTCCTGCTGGAAGCGCATCGCGCGCGCGCCCATCAATGTGATCGGGGCCTCGGCGGGCGGCGTCTCCTGCACGGCCGCCAGCTCACCCGCGAGCGCCGCGTGCCGTGGCGATGCGCCGAGTCTGGCGCGCGTGTCGGCAGTTGCCTGCCGCGCCCATTGCAGGGCCTTCGGATCGTGTGGCGTCTCGAGCCACTGATCATCGGGCTCGGCCGATGCCACTGCACCCGCAGACGCCAGCAGACTTCCCAGAAGAACGGTGCGCAGCGCGGTGTTGTCGAACATGCGTTTCATCGTCGTCTCCGCAGCCACACCGGCGCGCCCGATGGACGCGCCGGTGCACGCCGCATCAGTAGTTGTAGCGGAACAGCACACCGAAGGTGCGTGGGCGCGGATGGTTGGCGTTGCCGAGCGCCGCACGGGCGTTGATCGCGCCGTCCTCGTCCGTCAGGTTCTCGCCGTACAGGAAGGTCGACCAGCCCGCCGGCGACTCCAGGCCGATGCGCGCATCCACCATCAGGATCTCGTCGCCCGGGCTGCCGCGCGTCAGGGCGGTCTCGCGTGCCGAGTTGTAGACGAAGCCGCCGCGTGCGATCGCCTTCAGTCCCCCCAGCGGCCAGCTGTAGCCTGCCGAACCGTTGATGCTCGTTTTCGGCACGTTGTAGACCGGCGTACCCTTGTTCAACGGCGTGCCCGGCACGTCCGCGGCGTAGGTCGCATCCGTCAGGCTGCCGCCCAGCTGCAGGGTCCAGTCGCGCGTCGGGTTGTAGACGATGTTGGCTTCCACACCACGATTGACCGTGCCTTCCGAGTTCGCAAGACCGTTGATCTGCGCGGTGATCGGCACGCGCACCGCGACACCCTTCCAGTCGCTGTGGAACAGCGCACCTTCGAGCAGGACCTTGCCGTCGAGCAGCAGGGTCTTCGCACCGAACTCGTAGGTGGTGATCGAGTCGGGATCGATTGTCGACGGCAGATCGATGCCGTTCTGCTCGGCGAGCAGGATCGAGCTGATCGGCTGCAACTGGCCCGAGCGGAATCCACGCGCAGCACTGACGTACAGCGTGGTGTCCGGCTCCGGCTTGTACGAGATGCTCAGTCGCGGATTCCAGCTGTCGAACGAAGCGTTGAGCGTCGACGTGCGGTCGGTGGTGAACGACACCGCATCGACCTCGTCCTTGAAGTAGCGCAGACCGGTCGTCACTGCCCAGTTCGTGTCGGGCAGCCGGTAGGTCGTCTCACCGAAGATCGCGTACGCATCGTTGGTCTGGCTGGACCGGCTCGGCGGCAGACCGCCGATGCTGGAGCCGTCATTGCGTTCGGCTTCACGCAGGTAATAACCCACGGTCCAGTCGAAATTGCGGTTGCCGGTCGATGACCAGCGCAGCTCCTGGGTCCGCACGTCGATCGCGATATCGCTGAGATAGGTCGTGTTCGGATCCAGCATGCCGTCGTTGAGATATTCGAGACTCGAATCGGCGAACGAATAGAACAGCTGCGACCCCTCGAAATCGTAGGTCGTCACGAAGCTGGCCACATGCCACTGGTCGACGTTGTTGAAATAGGAGCGCGTGGTGAGATCGTCGAACGAGGTATTGCCGCCACCCGGCGCCTTCGAGTCGTACTTCCAGTACGCCAGATCCATGTTCCAGCGTTCGGTGGGCGCGAAGCGGACCTTGACCCGGCCGGTCTTCACCCGCTGTTCGTTGATGTCCTTCTCGCCCGTCGTCGCATCGTCGATCCAGCCCGACAGGCTTTCGTCGGTCACCGCGACGCGAACGGCGAGCTTGTCGTCGATCAGCGGCACATTGACGTAGCCCTTGCCGCCCCAGCTGTCACCGCCGTGGGCAGTGGTGGACGCCGAGGCTTCGATGCCGGCGTTGAAGTAGTTGAAGTCGGGCTTGCGCGTGATGATGCGCACCGTGCCGCCCATCGAGCCTTCACCGAACAGCGTGCCCTGCGGGCCCTTGAGGATCTCGACGCGGTCCAGATCGAACGAACGCGCATCGGGATACCACGGCACGGACACGCCGGTGAACGGAATCTCGTCGAGGTAGTAGCCGTTGTCGTTGCCGCCGAGCGAGCTCGAGACGCCGCGGATCTGCACCTGGGTGAAACCGCCGCCCGTGTCGATCGACGACGCGCCGGCGGTGCTGTTGATCACGTCGACCACGTTGAGCAGACCCATCGCGTCGATCTGCTCACCCGTGACCGCACTGACTGCGATCGGCACGTCGATCTGGCGCTCGTCACGCTTGCGCGCGGTCACGATGACCGACGACAGGTCCACCGGATCGCTGTTCGTGGCAGCCGCCGCGGGTCTGGTCTGCTGCGCCTGGGCCGACGTGGCGAGTAAGAGGCCGGCCAGCACACCGGCAGCGAGGCGGGAAGGTGTCAGGCGTGGGCAGGAAAAGCGCTTCGCAGATCGAACGTGGTCGCAAACGGTCATCAGGTCATTCCAGGCAAGGTGGGTAGGCCTGCGCCGTCGTCACCCGCCTGTTCGGCAGGGCAGTCGCGGCGCGGATGGTGTCGACTGCTCCTCCAGCGACATCCACCTCTCCTTGACGAACGACTGACATGAAACTGAAACGTTGATGCACTTTTTTTTCACGGACGGAAGAGGCGCCCGCAGGCGCCTCGCCGATTGCGTCAGTCGCCGGTCTGCATCAGCGTGTCGATGAGGAAGCTCATGCGCAGCGCCATCAGCTCCGGATTGCGCAGTGCGTCGCTGACGCCGTGCCCACCCTCCTCGTCTTCGTAGAAGTAGGTCGGCGCGCCGACGTCCATCAGACGATGCGCGAACTTGCGCGCGTGGCCGGGGCCGACACGGTTGTCCTCGGTCGAGATGGTGACGAGGAATGGCGAGTAGTCGGTCCCGCTGCGGACATTCTGGTACGGCGAATAGCTGAGCATGGCCTGCGCCTGCGCCGGCACATCGGGATCGCCGTACTCGTTCATCCATGCAGCGCCCATGCCCATGTGGCGCATGCGGATCAGGTCGGTCAGCGGCACGTCACTGACGATCGCCGAGAACAGGTCCGGACGCTGCGTGCCGAGGGTCGCCGCCAGCAGGCCACCGTTCGACATGCCGAACACACCCACATGCCCCTTCACGCTCACGCCGCTGTCGATCAGATGCTCGGCGACGGCGATGAAGTCGTCGTAGGAATTCTGACGCTGCTCGCGGATCGCCGCCTGGTGCCAGGCCGCGCCGCGTTCGCCGCCACCACGGATGGCCGGAATCGCGAGCGCGCCACCCTTCTCGAGCCAGAGCTTCAATGCCGGACCACCGACGACCCCATCGAAATAGCCGGGGCGGAACGACAGTCCGAAGGCGCCGTATCCGGTCATCAGCAACGGGTACGGGCCCTTGGCCGGCGTGCGCGGACGCAGCAGGAAGTAATCGACCACCGTGCCGTCCTTGGACGTCGCGGTCCCGACTTCGCTGACGAAGCGGCTCGCGTCGATCAGGGCCGGATCCTGCGCCAGCAACTGGCGTGCGCCGTCGGCCTTCTGCACGGACTGGGTGCGCGGCGTCACGAAGCCGGCGACCGCGGACATCACGCCGCCACCGTCATGCGCACCGCTGCTCACCGTGACCGAATCGCCGGGCGCGGCCTCGAACACGTCGCGTCCCTGCCAGCCGGACGCGGTGTATTCGAACGCCATGACGCGCTGGCGCAGATCGCGGTTGAGCACCACGTACACGTGCGATCCATCCGACGCCACGCCGCTGAGCGCGCTGTCGAGGAATTCGCCAGCCGCAGGCGCATAGACCTGGGTGACACGGCGATCGGCCGGTGTCGAGGGAGCCACGTCGTAAGCCAGCAACGCTTCGGCCTTGTAGGGTTTGCCTTCGATCTGCGCATTCTCCGCAAGCTGCACGAGGATGTGGCGATCGGTCGTCGCCAGGACGCCGAAGGGCTTGAGCTTCTGCGGCAGCGGCACGTCGTGTGTCTCACCCGACGCGTCGAGCACCGTCGACGCGAACGTCGAATAGTCGATCGCACGCGTGATCACCGCGATCGGACCGTCGCCGGTCTGCACGACGTTCGCCTGGATGATCGCGTCCGAAGGCTGGCCCTCGAATACGGTCTTCGCGCTCGCGAGTGGCTGTCCGCGATTCCAGATCCGGTACGCCACCGGCCAGCCGGCGATCGTCTTCGGCGCATCGCCCAGCGCATGCGCGACCAGAATCTGGTCCGCGCTCATCCAGTTCGCGAACGCGCGCGTCTTCGGAACGCGGAATCCGGCATCGACGAAATCGGCCTTGGCCAGATCGAATTCGCGGATCTCGACTTCGTCGCCACCCGCGGGCGACAACCGCAGCAGACAACGGACATAGACCGGCGCCAGGCAGCTGCCGCCCATGTCGTAGGCCTGCAGCTCGAATGGAATGCCCTCCTTCTCGCGCAGCGCGGCCACGTCGAGCACGGTGGTCCATTCGCCGGTGGCACCGCTTGCATCGCGTGGACTGGTCTGCAGCAGGCCATAGGGATGCGAGGCATCACGGAACACCCGTGCGGCACGGGTGCCGAGCAGGAAGCGGTCTGCTTCGACCGGCGGCTGTGCCAGTACCGTATCGAGCGCACTGCGCAGTGCCGCATGCGACGGCAGTGCGGACAACCGTGCCCTGGTCTGCTGCGTTGCCTCGCGCGCCCATTCGAGCGCGCGCGTGCCGTGCGGGTCTTCCAGCCACTGGAGGTCATCGCTGGCGTGTGCGGCCGCGACGAAGCCCTGTGATGCGATCGCCAGTGCGATCAGTCCGGACCGTAGTGAGTTGTGCATGGTGTGATCTCCGTGGATCAGTAGTCGTAGCGCAGCAGCACGCCGAAGGTGCGCGGCTGCAGACGGTCGGCGGGGCCGAAGCGGACGAAGGCACCGTCGGCATCCAGTTCGGTCGCACCGCGTGCGTTGATGGCGCCCTTTTCGTTGGTCAGATTGCTGCCATAGAGATAGGCGGCCCAGCCGGCCGGCGATTCCAGACCGGTGCGCAGGTTGAGCTGCGTCAGCGCATCACCGGGCGTGCCGGTGGTGAGCGAGGTCTCGCGCGCCGAGCTGTAGTTGACGTAGCCGCTGACGGTGCCGCGCAGCTGCTCGCCGATGTCCCAGCCGTACGACGCCGACGCGTGCAGTGTGGTCCTGGGCACGTTGTAGACCGCCGTGCCCTTGTTGAGCGGTGTGCCGGGCACGTCTTCGGAGTAGACCGCGTCGATCCAGCTGCCGCCGACCTGCAACGACAGGTTCCGGTTGGGCTGGTAGGCAAGATTCAGTTCGACGCCGTTGGTCGTGGTGCCGTCGGAATTCGCAAGTCCGTTGATCTGCGAGGTGATCGGCACGCGCACGGCAACCTTGTCCCAGTTGCTGCGGAACAGCGCGCCTTCCAGCAGCACCTTGCCGTCGGCCAGCGTTGTCTTCGCGCCCAGTTCGTAGGTGATGATGGTGTCTGCGTCGATGACCGACGGCAGGTCCACGCCGAACTGTTCTGCCAGCTGGATCGAGCTGATCGGCTGCAGCTGCGCGGAGCGGAAACCCTTGGCGGCGCTGGCATAGAGGGTCGCGTTCTCAGCCGGCTTCCACGACAGGCTCAGGCGCGGATTCCAGCTGTCGAAGGTCCCGTTCAAGGTCGACACGCTGCCGTCGTCGGCGACGTCGATCGCGTCGATCTTGTCCTCGAAGTAACGCAGACCCGCGGTGATCGACCAGGCCGGATCAGGCAGGTCGGCGGTGATTTCGCCGAACACCGCCTGCGCCTTGTTGGTCTGCCGCGAATTGCTGCTGAGCAGGCCCGGAATCGCGAAAGCATCGATGCGCTCCGCATCCCGTTTGTAATAGCCGACGGTCCAGTCCAGTGCGCGCTCGCCGGTGGACGCCCAGCGCAGCTCGTGGGTGCGGATCCCCATCTCGATTTCGGCGGTCAGCGTGAGGCCGCCGCCAATCGCGCCATCCTGTGGATAGCTGATAGTGCCGTCGGAGAACGCGTAGACGATCTGCGAGTCTTCGAAGTCGTAGACGCTGGTCAGACTCTTGGAGTCCCAGCTGTTGTCGCTCGCCAGGAACGAGTTGTTGGTCATGTCGTCGTAGGCGGTGTTGCTCGCCGCGGTGCTGTCGTTCTCGTACTTCCAGTAGGCGAGATCGATGTTCCAGCGATCGGTGGGCGCGAAGCGCAGCTTGCCGCGGAAGGTGCGCACGTCGCTGTCATTGACGTCCTGCGCGCCGGTGACCGAGTCGTCGATCCAGCCCGGCGTGTGCTCGTCGGTCGCGACGATGCGCAGCGCGAGGCGGTCATCGACCAGTGGCACGTTGACGTAGGCCTTCGCGCCGCGTCCGTTGCCGCCGTCCTTGACCGTGGACGCATCCAGTTCCACGCCGGCGGCGAAACGGTCGAACTCCGGCTTGCGGGTCAGGATGCGGACGGTGCCGCCCATCGAACCTTCGCCGAACAGCGTGCCCTGCGGGCCCTTCAGGATTTCCACACGATCGATGTCGAACGAACGCGTATCCGGATACCACGGCACGGTAACGCCGGTGAACGGGGTTTCGTCGACGTAGTAGCCGTTGTCGTTGCCGCCGAGCGAACTCGACACGCCGCGGATCTGCACCTGGGTGAAGCCGCCGCCGTTGTCGATCGAGGACGCGCCCGGCGTCACGTTGATCACGTCCACGACATTGCGCAGACCCATCGCGTCGATCTGTTCGCCGGTCACGGCGGTGATCGCGATCGGCACGTCGAGCTGGCGCTCGTCGCGCTTGCGGGCGGAGACGATCACCGTGCCGAGCGTGGTGGCTTCGCTGTTCGATGAAGCCGTCCGATCCGAGGCGGTGTCCTGTGCATGGGCGGCCGGAACACACAGCAGTGCGGCGACGATGGCGAGGCTGAGACGGTGACGCGGGCTTTCTGGATTGGGGCAGGCAGACACGGCGGACTCCGGGTGGACACAGCGACGGGCCGCCCCCTGCGACAGGTCGCAAAGGGGTGGATTCAGAAGCTGTGACGAACCGGAAGGTGGAAAGTGAAACGGAACTTGTGCCAGGGACACTCAGTAGGTGTACTGGACGTCCAGACCGAAGGTCCGCGGTCGCAGCCGCGTGGCCTGCAGGACGCCGTTGCGGCCGTCGACGGCGCCCCGTTCGTTGGTGAGGTTGTCGACGTAGAGCGAGAGGCCCCAATGGACCGATTCCAGGCCCACGCGCATGTCGACGGCCGTGATCGGATCGCCGCCGTCCATGTAGCCGAACAGGCCCGTGCGACGGCGCGAGTGGTGCTTGACGGTAGTCGCGATGTTCGCGACATGCCGGCCCAGCGGCCAGCTGTAGCGGGCGGAGCCGGAGAGACTGAGCTGTGGCACGTTGTAGACCGGTGCCCCGCGCCGGATCGGCGTATCGAGCACATCGGCGCTGTAGCGCGCGTCCACGAACGTTGCGCCTGCGCTCAGATCCAGACGCGGACCGGGTACGAAGCGCAGCTCGAATTCCGCGCCGTGCGCACGGGCGCCGTCGGAATTGGCGATTGCGTTGTTGATGTCGTCGATCGGCACGCGCACCGGAAGTCCGCGCCAGCGACTGTGGAAAAGTGCCCCCTGCACGCGCCAGCGACCCTCGCCCAGCAGTTGCTTGAAGCCGACTTCGTAGGAGACCAGACGGTCGGGCTGGAGATGATCCGCGACGGAAATGCCGGCCGCCTCCGCATTGACGCGGCTCCGGACGGGTTGCGCCAGCCCGGAGCGGAACCCGTGGCTCACGCTCGAGTAGAGCAGGCCCGACGCGGGAAGGTGCCATCCGACGCTGAAACGCGGGATCCAGCGGTCGGTGCTGGCACGGGTCTCCCTGTCCTCAGGCGATGACGAAATGACCGCCTGCGTGCTGGCGTCTTCCCGGAAGTAACGCAGCCCTGCGCCGATCGACCAGCGCGCTTCCGGCGGACGCAACGTCGCGTCACCGAAGATCGCATTGCCACGGTTCCGCACGAGCTCGTCGCCAGAGACCGCATTGACCCTGGAGCGGTCCCGGCGTATCGCATCGCGCCGCGAAATCCCCACCTGCCAGTCCAACGCCCGGGTCGCAGCCGACTCCCATCTCAGCTCGACATTCCTGGATTCGAGACGGATATCGCTCTCGATCGTCGTCGTCGGTGTGAGATCACCCGCATATCGGGTGTCCAGCACACCCCGGGACGCGAGGACGGTCACCCGGGATCCCGGCAGAAGGTGCTGGGTCGACAGACTCGCACCCTGCCAGGCACTGCTGTTCGGCAGCCGCAGGTCGGAGGCAAGCGAGTCGTCGGCCGAATAGTCGCCACCCGGCGCATCCGTCTGCACATGCGTGAGGTTGAGATCGGTCAGCCAGCGATCGTCCGGTGACCAGCGCAGCCGGAGCCGTCCGGTGCGGATGCGCTGCTCGTTGATGTCGCGCGCCCCGTCCGACGTGTCCACCCATCCGGGCAGGACCTCACGGGTGACTACCGCGCGCACCGCCAGCGTCTCCTGCGTCAACGGGAGATTGCCCATGGCGCGGACCGAGCCTCCATTGCCACCGCCCTGCGTGCTGATCAGCCCCGTCTGCACTGCGAACCGTGTGCGATCCATCTCCGGCGCATGGGTGAGGATGCGCACCGTGCCGCCCATGGAGCCCTCGCCGAACAGGGTCCCCTGCGGGCCTTTGAGGATCTCCAGCCGCTCGACATCGTAGATGCGCGTGTCGGGATGCCAGGGCACCGTGACCCCGGTGAACGGCAGATCGTCGAGGTAGTAGCCGTTGTCGTTGCCCCCGAGCGAACTCGAGATGCCGCGGATCTGGACTTGGGTGAAGGCCGCGCCGTTGTCGATCGCCGTGACGCCGGGCACCAGTGCCAGCGACGCCGCCACGTTGTCGATGCCCTGCGCGGCGAGGTCACGCCCATCGAGGACGGAGACCGCCATCGGCACGTCGATCCAGAGTTCATCGCGGCGACGCGCCGAGACCACCACCTGCGCGAGATTCGTGGTCGAGGGCGGCGGGGTCGGCACGACCGGTGACCGTGGTGTCGGGTCGGACAGCGCATCCGTACGCAGGATGGTGACGACGCCGTCGGGCGTCAGAGCGAACGTGTAGCCCGTGTCTGCCAGCAGCCTCGACAGGGCCGAGCGCAGCGACATCACGCCGCTGACTTCACCACTGTGCCGCGCCCGGTCCAGATCGCCCGAAGCCGCCAGTTGCACATCGGCCTGTTGCGCGAGCATCAGCAGCGCGTCGTCGAGCCGCTGCGCGGGGACGCGGAACAGCAGGCGCGCTTCGGCTTCCGCGGCCGACGCAGGCAACGACGGCGCGCACGCCAGCGACGCCGCCAGCAGCGCCAGCCCTGCCCGCTTGCGAAGCGTCACGTACGCGCAGACGGCGCGGAGGCGCCGGGGCGTGTAGCGATGCTGCGTAGCGGGCAAAGGCGGTTCTCTAGTCCACACCGCTACCCGACGCACCCGGACCGCGGAGGACTCCATCATCCGCATCACCGTCGCGCGACAGCAGGACCACATCGGCGCCGCGTATCACCCGGAAACCGACCGAACGGGCCAGCCCGTCGAGCCAGCGGTCCACGCCGCCCAGCTCCCACCGGCCCGTCACTTTCATGTCGGCGAATGCAGGATCCTGCAGTTGCACGGGCACACGGGAGTAACGGTTGAGATCGGCGATGACATTGGCCAGCCGTTCGCCCTGGTAGACCACCGTGCCACCGCGCCAGGCCGTGGACAGTTCCGCATTGACCGGGCGTGGCGGCGCCAGCCCCCCCGCAACCCGGTAATCGACACGCTGCCCGGCCGTCGCTTCGAAACCGCCGGTGTCGCCGCCTGCCTGCGACGCTTCACCGACCTGCACACGTCCCTGCAGCACGGTGACCGCCACATCGCCGTCGGCTCGGTGCCCCACGGCGAAACGCGTGCCCAGAACCCGGGTCTGCACCGGCCCGGCGCTGACGAAGAACGGCCGTTCCGGTGCATGGGCGACATCGAAGAAGGCGGTGCCGCGTTGCAACTCCACGTTGCGCCGATCGTCCGCGTAGCGGACGACGACCTCGGTGCCGGCATCCAGATCGAGCGTGGACCCGTCGTCCAGTGCGATATGGCGTCGCTCTCCGATCTCCGTCGCATAACGCAGCGCCGGCGCGTCCTGCGGCCGCAACAGGTGCACCGCGCCTGCCACGATGGCCAGCGATGCCGCCAGACCCACAGCCCAGCGCAGGGCACGCGGTCGGCGCGATCGCGGGCGTGCGGCGGGGGGCGCGGGACGCGGCGCAGGCTCGACACGCCCGTCGCGCGCACGCTGCAGGCTGCCGGAATCCAGCCCGCCTGCGGCGTCCCACAAGGCACCCACCTCTTCGAACGCCGCAGCATGCTCCGGGGCGGCGGCGATCCAGTGGCCGAATGCAATGAGCTCACTCTCGGGCAGATCATCGTCCTGGAGTCGCACCAGCCACTCGCTGGCCTCGCGCACCACAACGCGGCGCCGTGGCGCAGTCGTGTCAGTCATCGGATCCCTCCCATCCCTCGGTCGTGCCTTCCAGGCGAAGCTGGCAATGCGCCAGCGCTCGTGCAACGTGAATTCGGATCATGCGTTCGGTCAGTTGGAGGCGCAGGCCGGCTTCGGCGAAGCTGAGCTGCTCCACCCGGACCAGGCGGAACGCCTCGGCGCAATTGAAAGGAAGTTCCGCCAGCAGCGCCGGCAGCCGCGCCATCGCCTGCGCCGCGCCGGCCGCCCGCTCGGGACTGGCCGCGGGATCGGCATGAAACTCCAGTACGTCCGGCATGCTGCGCTCGGTATAGGCACGCCGGCGCAGCAGGTCGGTCGCCAGATTCTGGGCGATGCGGAACAGATAGGCACGGTGGAAGCCGATGGCCGCATCGGGCCCCAGGCTCAGCAGCTTGGCGTAGGCCTCCTGGGCCACGTCGCGGGCGTCGTCGTAGGACCGCAGCCGTACCTGCAGCATCCGCACCAGTGACTGGTTGAACGCGCGCACCAGATGCTCGGCATCGCCCCGCTGCTGCGGGCTGCCGGGCGGATCGGTGTGGACGGCGGGATCGTCTTGATCGTGCATGGTGTCTGGGACGAACAGGAGGTCCGAAAGTGAAATCCCCGGACCCGCGCATCGTGTCACGTTGGGCGGCCGCTCAGGTTGGCGGAGCGACACGGGCAACCCGGGAGCGGCCTGCCCCGATCCCCTTCCCCACTGCCCGGAATCGGCCTGTGATCAAGCCGCGTCCGCCGTGACTGACACTGCAGGCGCGAAGCTTTGATTGACAGACTGTCTGGCCGGCCCGACGCTCATCGACATGACATTCGATATCGACGCGCTCAGCCTCCGCGAGCTCGATGCACTGCTGGCCGCCGCCGAACGCCGCAAGACGGTGCTCTCCACCCGTCGTCCTGCCGCCCTCGTCCGCGCAGAACTGATCGCGTTCGCCCACGCCCAGGGCTATGCGATCGAAGAACTCGTCGATGCCGGAGACCCAGCGCATGCCGGCAAGCCCGCCAGGAACAGGCCGCCGAAGAAACAGAAGCGGGCCAAGGTCCCGGCGAAGTATCGCGACCCCGAAAACAGACGGAACACGTGGTCCGGTCGCGGCCGCATGCCGCGCTGGCTTGCGGACAAGACGAAACGGGGTCAGAGCGCCGCGGACTTCCTCATTCCCGGCCTCGCCCGGCCCACCGCGAAGAAGAGCAGCGCGATCGGCCAGCGGTCCGTCTACAAGCAAGGCTGAGCCGACGCCCGATAGTCGACCCGGTTACCAGCGCAGATTGAAATGCGCGACCGTCGCGTAATCGCGTTCTACCGTTCCGTGGACACCGACGCGCGCCATCGACTGGAGCACGGCGTCCAGATCCGCATCCGTCAGATCCGTGACATGAAGACTCCAGCTGAGGTGCCGGACGCCACTCCCGGTCCGCTGCCGGATCACCGTCTTCAGTTCTTTCACCAGCGTCCCCACGCTCTTGTGCCCCGGAGCCTGCGCCCTTCCCTGTGGCGTCGAAACTGGCGACTCACTCACATCAGTGCCTCCGCAATGATCCGCTGGAATCGTAGTGCAGGGCTGTCGACACGCTGTCGACGACAGCTGCAGCGATGCAGCAGGCGCAGGAGCGAATCACAGCGAACGGAGTGAGGATCATAAGCGGTTACGGGTCTCGTTCTTCCAGGCAGCTCGACGGCGGAACCGAGCCTGGAGAGCGGACTTCACCCCGCCAAGCCAGGCGCACGAAGGCTTGCAGTTGCGTGGTCGATTCCGCTGATGCCGCGGGATCGAACCGGCTGATCCGTCTGCCTCCGCCATCTGATCCGGGATCATCGAGAAAGCGGATTCTCCTGGGGTACGGTGTGGCGATCCAGCGGCCCGCCAGCTGACCACGACTGCACACCGCATCCTTCATCCGCAAGCAACGCGACGGGGTTTATCACCGGAACCCCGCCGCCAGGTGATCCCCGACATGGCCAATCCGAAGAGGGCATCCATCGTTCTGCTGGTCGACGACGACACGCATCTGGCGACGCTGACGGGCGCGTGGCTCGAGCACCACGGCATCACGGTCGACTTTGCGACGAACGGGGCTGACGCTGTCCGACTGGCGGCGGATCAGCAGTTCGACGCCATCGTGCTGGACGTGAAAATGCCGGACATGAGCGGGATATCGGTCTGCGAAGTGCTGCGCAGCACATCCAATCCGACCACGCCGATCATCATGCTGACCGCTTCCGGCAGCCTCGAGGCAACGATGGAAGGTCTGTCTGCGGGCGCTGATGACTACCTCGTCAAACCCTTCTTTCCCGAAGAACTGGTGGCCAGAATCCAGGTGCTGTTGCGGCGGAGCCGGAGCGAAGTCGCGCCCCAGCAGATCCAGCTGGACGATGTGCGTGTCGACCCGCTGACCGGGTCGGCCACGCGCGGTGACCGGACGATCAACGTGCTGCCGACAGGCCTCGCAATCCTCAATATCCTGATGCGCGCGCATCCGCGCTTCGTTGCGCGCGAGGATCTGCAACGCCGGATCTGGGGCGTCAGCATGCCGGACTCCGATCCGCTGCGCAGTCACCTCTACCAGCTGCGACGGGCGTTGAATGCCGGCTTCGAAGAGGAACTGATCGAGACGATTCCCGGCGTCGGTCTCCGGTTCCGGAAACCCCGACCCGGCGAAGAGATCTCGCCACACCGGGGCTGAAAGTACTCGCGACCGGATCACCAAGGGACGTCGGACATCTGCTCTTTGTCTGGAATTGTGCCGCAATGCGCGGCCTGTAATGCCGCGGCACCCGAGGATCGATCCGGCAGCCCTGATGGGTGGAGTGACTTTCGATCCACGGCCATCACCGACCGGATCGCACACAGATGGAAAGTCAGTCGAGAATCCCGGGGCGACCCCGTAAAGGAGCGGGCCTCAGCGTGTTACCGTCGAGTGCAGGAGGATCGGAACGATGGTCGCCAACAACCCGGTTTCCGAAGTTCTGATTGTCGATGACGATGCGAACTTCGCCGCCTCTGCCGCTGAACTTGCGCGTGCCGAAGGCTATTTCCCACGCCTGGCGAGATCGGTGGCCGAAGGGCGGATCGAACTGGACGCGCGCTCGGATCTGCTCCTGCTCGATCTGCGGTTGCCGGATGGCTCGGGCCTTGATTTGCTGCCGTCGATCGATCCCGCGCGGCACGGCCGCGTTGCGATCCTGACGGGAAATCCGAGTGTCGAAACGGCGGCACATGCGGTGGGTGGGCTGGTCAACGATTACCTGATCAAACCGTTCGACCCTGCCCGGTTCATTTCACTGTTGCGGGAGTCGCGCAACACATCGCGTCCTGCCGTCATACCCGGCGGCGAACCCATACCCGGCGTCATCGCATCCAGTGCGGTGATGCGCGAGTCGACGCGCCTGGCCCGCGCGCTGGCGGCGACGGATGCCTCGATTCTGCTGACGGGCGAGCCCGCGACCGGCAAAGCCCTGTTCGCGCGCGCCATCCATGCGATGAGCGGTTGCACCGGCTCCTTCGTCACGCTCGACTGCGGCTCGATGCCTGCGCAGATGCTGGCGGACAGCCTCCTGGGCGGTGGTACGCATCGATGGGCTGACGGAAGACCGGACGCGATGGGCGCGATCGATCGCGCCGCTGGCGGCACGTTGTTCCTCGCGGATCTGCCCGAGATGCCGCTTGAACTGCAGAGTTACCTCCTGCGCCTGCTGGAGAATGACGAGGCCCGTGGTGGGTCCAACCGAAGCGGACCTGCACCACGCGTCATCGCCTCGACGCGGCTTGATGTCCAGGCTGCGCTTGCGGACAAGCGTCTCCGGGAAGATCTCTACTACCGGATCGCGGATGTGCACATTCCGCTTCCGCCGCTGCGCCAGCGGGGCGATGACATCGTGTTGCTCGCGCGACGCATGACCCAGGCGTTCAACCTGCGCTACGACCTCGACAAACGCCTGTCATCGCAGAGCATCCGCAATCTGCTCGAGCACACCTGGCCGGGCAACGTCAGGGAGCTGCACAGTGCGGTCCATCGCGCTTACCTGCTGTCGGCGGGCGATGAGATTCTGGTGGTGACCGAAGCGCGGCGGATCCCGCCACCGGTCGAGACCCGCAACACGGTGGCGTTCACGCTGGGTACGCCGTGGTCGGAGATGGAGCGGCGCATGCTGCTGAAGGCACTGGCGCACTGCGACAACGACAAGACTGCGGCCGCACGCCTGCTGGGCGTCAGCGTGCGCACGATCCACAACCATCTTTCACGGATGCGGGACGATGTCCGAAGCTGACGGCGGCGACTCGCCCGATGCCGTCTGGCAGCACGATCTTCGCAATGCGGTGAACGCCGCAATGCTGGCAGTCGCATCCGGAAAATATCTGCTGGCAGCTGGCGAGCATGCGCGCGCCATGGAATCGATGGGCCGCGCCGATGTGGCGTTGCGCCGCATCTTCGTGTTGCTGGACGCGCCCCCTGTGGCGAGCATCGAGGCCCATGGCGACAGCTCGCCGGGCTGATTGACCTGCCCGCCATGGGCGCTCCGCAATAAGGCCGCACGACATCCGATGCGGAACCGGAAAGCGCCGCTCTGCAGTGCCCCGCGGATGCACGGCGGTCCAGGGCGCGACGCGCGCCTCCACGTACACGCCAGGTGCCGCGACACCCACGCCGCGCTCCAGCTCTGTCGGGATCGAGCGTGCGCTGCCCTCCCCCAGCGGCCCGGAGCTCTCGAAGTACGTCAGGTCGCGTAGACGACGCAGGAGGCGCGGCCCTCCCCCGGCATCGCAGTGACGCCTGTCACGAGGACACAGTGACAGGGTCAGACGAGGCATCGATTTTCGTGGGCACATGACACGCGGCCGCGCACCTTCAACCCGGCCGTGAAAAAGTTGCAGGGCACCCGGTGCAGATCTGCGCTTTTCGGACAATACGTCGAGATTTCAGGGGGTTCGCGCGCCTATGATCCGCGTCGACAGCGATGCGGTCAGTCCTTTCATCAACCCGGAAGGGCCGTCGAAACGACAAGGACAGGAGTTCCGATTCCCGGGCCGCTCGGGAACGTCATGCAGCCGGCGCGCAGGAGGCGCTCGTGGCCTGATCATCGGAGAGCGCCATGCCCCAGACATACGACTGGCTTGAAGACATCCCGTTCTGGGAGAGGACGCCGGTGGGTCACGAGTCGAGAATGTTCTCGCTGGAGGACTTCCTGGTACGCAGCAACCGGCCCGGGGATCGCGCCTGGTTCGCGCACTTCAAGCGCTGGAGCAGCGCGAGGCAGGCAAGCCGTTTCGAACGCTATGACGCGCGCTCGATGGGGACCGTCTGCGGTGTCGAGATGGTGCTGATCCTGCGGGAGCCCTTCAGCACCGCCTGGAACTGACGGCTGCGCGGAACGCATCGAGCCGCAATGCGTCGTCCTTCCAGGACACGAAAGCGCAATGATCGCCGACGTTGCGTGTTCCGCAACGCCGGCATCACCCTACTTCCAGAAGCTCTCCAGGATGTCGCGCAGTCGTACCAGCGACACGGGCTTGGACAGGTGCGCGTCGAATCCCGCCGCTTGGGTCCTCGAAACGTCGGCAGCCGTGCCGTAGCCGCTGATCGCGACGCTGCGGAACGCATTCCCCGGGCGCAGCTCCCGCGCGCGACGCATGAACTCGAGGCCGGAGATCGCGCCCATGCTGATATCCGACAGCACGACGTCGTACTCCCGCTCCGAAAGCAGACGAAGCGCGTCGACCGGATCCGGCACGGCGTCGACCTGCGCGCCGTCCAGTTCCAGCACCTGGGCGAGGGACGTCATGGATTCCACATCGTCGTCCACCATCAGGATGCGTTTCGGAAGCGGTGTGGCCGGCGCCTCCGGACCAGTCGGTTCCTCGTGCCCGGTTCGTGTCAGCGGGAACCAGACGGTAAACGTCGACCCCAGGCCTTTGCCCGGCGATGCCGCGCGGACGCGTCCGCCATGTGCTTCGACAAGCTCGCGGACCAGTGCCAGGCCGATCCCCAGCCCGGCGTGGGACGAGGTGTAGGCAGGGCCGATCTCGTCCTGACTGAACAACTCGAAGATGTGGGGCAGGAATTCCTCCGAAATGCCGATGCCCGTGTCGGCGATCTCGAGACGGGCTTCGTCCGCCTCGGCCGTCACCGAGATGCGGATCCCGCCGCCCTTTGGCGTGAACTTCCTGGCATTGCTCAACAGGTTCCAGACCACCTGCTCCAGACGCACCGGGTCGCCATCGCAGATCACCGCGCCTGCCACCTCGGTCACCAGCGTGATGCCATTGCGTGCCGCGTCCGGAATCGCGGCCTTGCCGAGCACTTCGACGATCTCGCCCAGGTCTGTCGGCTGGCGTCGAAGCTGCAGCTTGCCCGTGTTGATGCGCGACAAGTCGAGCAGGTCGTTGACGATGGTTTCCTGCGCCGCCACCGCACGGATCAACGTGCCGCCGATCTTTTGCACGGCATCCAGCGATCTGCACTCGGGCAAGCGGACCAGCAGCTCGGCATTGACCTGGATCAGGTTCAGCGGCTGCTTGAGCTCGTGTGACATCACGGCCAGGAAGCGGTCCTTGAGTTCCGCGCTGGCCTTAAGCTCGGCGGCGACCCGGCGCGCGGTTTCAATGGACGCATCCTGGTTCACTTCGCGGATCTTCGATTCGGACACGTCGCGTGCCAGCGTGACGAAGCCGCGACCGGTGCCCGTATGCAGCGGTGTCGTGACGCCGCTGCAGAAGAACGTCGTGCCGTCGCGGCGCAGCTGCCAGCGCTCGTCCGCCGCGCGGCCTTCCAGCAGCGCCATTCTGCGTTCCTGGTCGGGCACGCCCTGCGCCCGGTCCTCGGTCGTGAAGAGCTGGTCGATGGTCTGACCCAGGATCTGCGCCGATGTGTAGCCGAACGTGGCTTCCGCGCCCTCGTTCCAGGTGGTGATGGTGCCGCTTTCGTCGGTGCTGATGACGGCGAAATCCCGGCTTGCCGAGATCGCATCGCGCAGGCGCTCTTCGGTCACGGTCACGCGATGTTCCGCGCGGCGCAGCTCGGTCACGTCGACGAACGTCAGCACGGCGCCGCCGATCTTGTTCTGGCTCGTGCGGTAGGGCTGGATGCGCGCCAGGTAATGGCGTTCGTCATCGCTCGCGACACTGCGCTCGATGGGCACCAGCTTCTCGAAGGCAGCCGTTGCGTCTTCGACGATGCTGTCGTAACGCAGCCGGTTCTTGACGTCCATCAGCGGTCGGCCGATGTCCGTGGCGATCAGCGAGAACAGCTTCCGCGCCTGGGGCGTGAAGCGCTTGACCCGCATGCCCGGATCGACGAACACGGTCGCGATTTCGGACGCTTCCATGAGGTTGCGCAGATCGTCGTTGTGGCGTTCCGCTTCGTCGACCTTGAGCCGCAGTTCGTAGTTCACGGTGGTCAGCTCTTCGTTGACCGACTGCAGTTCTTCCTTGCTGGTCTCGAGTTCCTCCTTCGCGGACCGGAGCTCTTCGTTGATCGCCTGCAGTTCCTCGTTCGAGGCCTTGAGTTCTTCGTTCGACACCGCCGAGCGGTCGAGCGTGTCCTGCAGATGCGTCTTGAGCGAGCGGTTCTCTTCTTCCAGGCGCTGTACGCTCTCTTCGAACGCCGCGCTGTCGGAGGCGGTCGAATCGGGCAGATACGACGCCGACTCCGCCTGTTCGTCGAAGAGCACCAGCCAGAACGTCTCGCCGGTGTCGGGATTGCCGATCGGCTGGACGGACAGCTTCATCACGGATCGCTGTCCGCTTGCGTCTGCGGCACGACGGAATGTGCTCTGGACGCGCGTTTGCGCTTCGCCTGCGCGGAAGAACGCGGTGCGCAGCTCCAGCCGGATATCCGCTGCCACATTGTTGAGCAGGTTGCGCGACGGAATCCCTTCGCCGAAGGCGATGTAGCGCCCGGCGCCGGGGGAAACGCGTTCGATGTAGAGCTCACCGTTGACCAGCACGCTCGGGGGCGAAGCTGCCGCCAGTGCAAGCTCGTGCATGGCCGCGAGCGGCTTGTCGCGACCGTGCGCGCCGGCACGCTCGATCGGCACCAGAGGCGCGGCAGGCGCAGGTTCGACGTCGATCACAGGCGTCGGAAAGCGTGCCCGCACGTGGCTCGCGCCGCCGGCGCGCAGCCGGTAGATGCGGTGCTCCTTGCTGACCGGCTCGAAGGCGCCTTCGGATGCGTCGATGGATTCGGCGTTGCCCAGGAACAGATACCCGCCCGGCTTCAATGCGTACGCGAACATCTCCAGCACGATCGCCTGCGCGCTGCGATCCAGATAGATCAGCAGGTTGCGGCAGCAGATCAGATCCAGCCGGGAGAACGGCGGATCGCCCAGCACGTTGTGCCGGGCGAAGACGACGAGTTCGCGGATCGCCTGGCGGACGCGGTAGCCGCCGCCGTCCTCGCGCTCGAAGTAGCCGAGCAGGCGCGGCTCGGAGATGTCGGCCACCACGTTGGCCGGATAGCTGCCCAGCCGCGCCGCGCCGAGCGCCGCTTCGTTGATGTCGGACGCGAAGATCTGGATCCGTGGCGGGTTGTGCATCCGGTCCGCGTATTCCTGCAGCAGGATCGCGACCGAATAGCTCTCCTCGCCCGACGCGCAGGCCGGGATCCAGATCCGCGCCTCGTCGCCCGGGGCCACGCGATTCATGATGTCCGGCACGATGCTCTGGTCGAGCGCCTCGAACGCCTGCTGGTCCCGGAAGAAGCTGGTGACGCTGATGAGCATGTCGGCCAGCAGCAGCGGCATTTCGTCGGGGTGATCGCGCAGGTAGTCGCGGTACCCGGCCAGGTCCTGCAGGCCGTGCACCTGTACGCGACGTTCGAGACGCCGCAGGACCGTCGCCCGCTTGTAATGGCGGAAGTCATGGCGCATGCGGATGCGCAAGGCGACAAGGATGTCCTGGAACGCGCGTTCCGGCGATTCGCGTTCCTCCAGGGCCCGGTCGGGAGGCTCGACCGCAGGCAACCGCGCAGGCCGGGGGTATGCGGCCAGGTCGATCAGGCGGCTTCCGATCTGCGCCGCGGTCAGCACGAGATCCACCGCATCGGTGTCGATCGCGGCGCGCGGCATGTCGTCGTACTCGGCGTCCTCGGGATGTTGCGCGATCGTGAGCCCGCCGCATTCCTTGATGTGCGACAGCCCGAGCGAGCCGTCGCGGCCGGTGCCCGACAGCACGATCCCGACCGAGTTCTCGCGATGCACTTCGCCCAGGGTGCGGAAGTACAGATCGATCACCGTGGACGGGCGTCCGGTATCACCGACGGACGGCTGCACATGACCGTCTTCGGTGATCAGGTTCATGCCCGGCGCGATGACGTAGACATGGCCGGCTTCCAGACGCGTCCGCTCGACGACCTGCGTGACGGTCAGGGGCGTCGCGTGCTGCAGCACTTCCGCCGCGCTGCTTTCGTGGTCCGGTGACAGGTGCAGCACGACAACGATGGCGACCGCCGCATCGCCGCCCAGCGTATCGAGCAACGCCAGCACGGCGGGGAGCGCACCCGCCGAGCCCCCGATACCGACGATCAGCGGACTGGGACCGGCGTTGCCATCACTCGGGCCCGGCGGCAGCGCATCGCCCGGGTCATTCGCGTCTAGGTGCATCGGAAACTCACTGTCAGGCCGGCAGGCAGCGCGTACCGTCATCGTTCGTAAACGAGCCGGACGACGCTGTCGTTCATGGAATCAGCATGCAAGATACCAGCCGGATCATCGTGATCGGCGCTTCGGCCGGGGGCGTCGAGGCGCTGCTGCGCGTCGTGCCCGATCTGTCGCCCACGATGGCTGCGCCCATCCTGCTCGTGCTGCACATCGGCGCGCATCGCAGTCAGCTTGCGGAACTGCTCGATGCCCGGGGCCCGCTGCGCGCGGTCACCGCGGAACATGGCGCCCGTCCGCAGCCGGGCACGATCCACATCGCCCCGCCGGACATGCATCTGCTGCTCGAAGGCGGCCGGATGCGGCTGCTTCACGGCCCCAAGGAGCATCACGCGCGCCCGGCCATCGATCCCCTCTTCCGCTCCGCCGCCCTGGACTGCGGATCGCGTGTCGTAGGCGTGGTCATGACCGGATCGATGGACGATGGCACCGCAGGCCTGCGCGCCATCAAGGCCTGTGGCGGAACGACAGTCGTGCAGGATCCTGCCGACGCCGCGGAACCGGGCATGCCGCAGAGCGCACTCGCCAACGTCGAGGTGGATCACGTGCTGCGGCTGGATGCGCTTGCCGGTGCACTCGATGCGCTGTCCCGTCCGCTCGACACCGTGCTGCGGACCACGGCGCCGGACTGGCTGCAGGCCGAACACGCGATCAGCCTCGGGCACTCCGACATGCAGAGACCGGCAGCGATCCCGTCCGCCGCTGGACAGACGTGTCCCGACTGCGGCGGCGCGATGTTCGAACTGGAGATCGGCAGTCGCGACAACGGCCCTCCGGGATCGCGTCCGGACTACGGCGCGCATTGCTGCGCGGCCTTCGTCATCGATCCCGGCGGCCATCGCATCGCAGCGACGATCGCCACGCCGACGTCCGGATGACGGACGCCCCGCCTCCCGTGCGAAACAGGTGCCAGCGGGTGATGGAGCGCACTGGAGTCGTCCGGCGCAGGGGCGCGCGTTCGGGGATCAGCCCCCGCCGGCGTTCGCCCGGATCCGCAGCGCATGAACCCGACGGAAAATAGCGGTCCAAAGCGACTCCGCCGTCACCTCGCCGGGAGGACGTTGACCGCGCGGTGATTCCATCGCGCAGGAGTAGATGATGGCAAACGACCAGAAAGACACCAAGAAGCCGCAGCAGAAATCGGGCGCCGGCACGTCCGGCGGCAAGACGTCGGACAAGGACAGCGGCAAGTCCTCCGGCGGACAGAGCGGCAAGGGCTCCTCTTCCAAGAAGTGATCCCCGCCGGTCCGGAAACGGGAACGGCGCCGATGGCGCCGTTCTTCGTTCGAGTCACCTTGGAGACGCGGACGGCTGTCCGCGCCGATGGATCACAGGCGGCGCGGTGTACGCGCGGCGATCGTGGCGTCGCCGGTGAACAGCGACACCAGCTGCCACAGGGCGGACACGCCGACCAGGATGTAGACCGCGCGCGCAAGCGGCGCGTCCTGCCCCCCGAATATCGCCGCGACCAGGTCGAACTGCACGAGGCCGACGAGGCCCCAGTTGATGCCGCCGATGATGACGAGCACGAGTGTCACGAGATTGAGGGTTTTCATGGGTTGTCCTGGGCCCCGGAACGGGGTGACCTGGACGCTGGCAGCGCACGCGTGACGCGCGGGCGATTCGGCGCCGGAAGCTTCGACCGGCCGCCCCCCTGCTCCGTCAGCTGCAGCGACGGGTCCGGCATGAGACCTCACCGGGGCTCAGGCGTGATTCCCGATTCGGCACGCCCACTCCGTGATGACACCGGCCAGTGCCACGGGGTCCTCGAGCGGAATCAGATGTCCCGATCCCGCCACGATCCGCAGATCCGCATTCGGAATCGCACTGGCGATCTCCTGCGACTCCTCGATCGAGCGCAGCCGGTCCTGCTCCGCGGCGATGACCAGCGTGGGACATGCGATGACGCCGAGTGGCACATGGCGCCTGTCGAGCCCGGACTGCCAGACGAACGCGTCGTGACCCAGACGTACGCTCATTGCGTGGACACGCTCGATCAGGGACGCGTCGTCCGCATGCACCGCACTCAGGGACCGCTCGATCGCACCGCGGCTGAGCCCCTTGAAGATGACGCGGTCGGCGAGGTGTGCCGGCTGCACGACAGGCGCGCTTTCGCGCGCCGACGTGGCGACCAGCATCAGGGCCTGCACCAGTCGAGGATGGGCGGCGGCGAGCGCGCGGGCGACGTAGCCGCCCATCGAGAACCCGAGGACCATCGCCGATCCGTCCAGCTGTTTGGCAACCGCATCGGCCACCTCGTGCACGGTGCGACCGCGCGGCAGCGTGATGCGCTGGACGGTCCAGTCGGCAGGCAGCAGCGGCACGAAGTCGTCCCACAGCGCGTCGTCGAGCATGAAGCCGGGCAACAGCGCGAGTGTTGTCGTCTGCGTACTCACGCGCGCTCTCGTTGGACCATGGCCTGTCAGTCTGCTGCCCCGCCCGCTTCGCCAATCAGCGTGCCGCCCAGAATCCAGGTCATGTCCGATGTGGACCACGGAACGATGTGCGACGGCCTCGGCGGCAACGGCGCCGCATCGCGCGGCCAGCTGTCGAGGCCGGCAGCGGCCTGCACCTCGACGGGCGCTGCGCTCGCGGGCCAGCGCAGTTCGATGCCCTCGGCGCCCGGCGCATGCCAGCGCACGCGCGACCAGGTATCGGCTTCGTCCAGCAGCGGCGCGGCATCGCCTTGCAGGGTGACGTCCTGCACCACGGCCGCGCTCTTCAGCAGCACGCGCAACTCGCGGGTGCCGGCAGGTGCGAAGACGCGCAGCACAGACTCGCCGGTCCTTGGATCTACGGTGCGATCGAACCGGACGCGATCCGCGACGTCGATCGCTTCGCCCGGCGTCGCCCAGGGCTTGGCCAGATCGAGCACCGGCAGCGGCATCGGCTCGGGCACGTGCTGGTCGGCATGCAGTGCGGCTTTGCTCCAGTCCGACAACTGCGGCAGCGCGCTGACGCGGTGATGGTGGTCGTGATCCGGATCGGCGACGAACAGCACCTGTGACAGTTCCGGATAGCGATCGCGATCGATGCTGGCGAAGGCGGTGGAGAGCAGGATGCCGGCGGCCAGCAGCACGGTGGCGACTGCAGCGATCGCGAGTGGCAGTGCATTGCCGTCGCTGCGGATCCACGCCAGCAGCAGCGCGGCCATCCAGACCGCCGGCAATGCCAAGACTTCCGGCGTACCGAACCCGATCGCGTCGAACAACTGCAGCGCGAAGTGGAAGACATGCGCCAATGCGAACGCGGTGATGAGCGCGGCGAGAATCATGCGCGCCACATGCGTCGGCCCGGCTGCGGGCAGCAGCCAGGCGACGGCGCCCAGCGCCAGCAGCGGCCACAGCAACAGCGGCGCCAGCTCCGGCGCGAGAATCTGCACGGCAGCGCCCACGATCCACGCGAACACCAGCGCACCGAAGCGGACTGCCTCGCCGCGTGCCGCACTGCCGGCGGTCGTCCATGCGAGCACCGCGACCAGCAGGCCGAGCACCAGGCCGGTGGCATCGAATCCACCGCGCAACGACGTGCAGGCGCCTGCAACGAGTGCGAGCACCGCAGCGGGCTTGCGCGCCGCCTTGCACGCGAACAAGGCACCCAGCGCGAGCACCACGCCGATCGCCAGCACGCCCTCGCCCGCGGTCAGTCGTGAGAACGTGGCGAGCAGGTCGCGATTGTTGACCAGCGTGGCATCGCCGCCGCCCAGCAGCCGGTACGTCAGCCGCACTGCGAGGGCGACCGACAGCAACGCCAGCGGCCACAGCGCCAGACCGCTCGCCACGCCACGCCAGCCGCCATCACGGAACGTGCCGCGGCGTCCGACGACCGCGATCGCAACCAGACCGAACAGCAGCACGATCCAGCCCGACCACATCGGCACGCTGATCATCCATGCGCCGGGCAGGTCGCTGTAGATCGCATTGGCATCTGCTTTCGGCAGAGTCGCGGACATGGCGAGCGTGCGCACCAGCGGCAGGATCTGCGCGCCCATGTGCTGCACGCTGCCGGGGTCGAGGTTCTCCACCGTCGACGATGCGGCGTGGTAATCGAACTGGCCGCCGATGATCGCGAAATTGAGCCCGGGAATGCCCATCTGCGCGGGCACGGTGAAGTCGGTGCCGTTGGGCATGTAGCGATAGACGAAGCCGGTCAGCGAGTTGCCCAGCGGCTGCGACGCGCCGTCCGCGAATGCATCGAGCAGGCCGGCATTGCCGGGTCCGGTTTCGAACAGCACCGCGCGCCCGCCGCTGCCGCGTGCTTCGAGATTGATGACCACGCCGGTACGCGCGGCCAGCGGATGCGAGGCGAAAAATGCGCGTGCACCCAGCAGGCCCGCTTCTTCCGCGTCGGTAAACAGGAACACCACGTCGCGCTGGCGCGCATCCTGCGCAAGCGCACGCGAGATTTCTAGCATCACCGACACACCAAGTCCGTCATCGGCAGCGCCCGGCGAATGCGCGACGCTGTCGTAGTGCGCCATCAGCAGCACCGCAGGCAGGCTGCGATCCTGTCCGGGCAGCACGGCAACCACGTTCTCGACATTGCCGCCGCGCAGGTTGCGCAGGCTGCGGCTGCGGAATTCGGCGAAGGCATGTGCGCGCTGGATCGAGACTTCGAGCCCGGCCTGTTCCAGTTGCGCGACGAGACCATCGCGGACCCGCGCCGCGGCCGGCGAACCCGTGGGATGCGGCTCTGCAGCGATCCAGGTCAGATCCTGCATCGCGCGTGCGGCCGAGAATTCGGACGCCGGGATGTCGATGGGCTGCGGCGCTGGCGTCCGCTTGGCGCTCCACGCCGACCAGGCGGCGACGACGATGCAGGCGAGCAGCAGCGGCAGCCAGTAGCGATTGCGGTCGCGCGGTGCGTGCAACGCGCTCATGTGCGGGCCCGCCGAGCGTGTGTGGCAAGCAGTCCAACTAAGGCGTCGGACGGATCACAGGCGCTCTCGGGAATACCGAGGAAATCGATCACGTGCACGGCGAGGATCCATCAGGTCTGGACCGGCAGGATTGCAAGTAAGTTTCCGATCTGTCAAACAGTTTTCTGATTGGCAACTCACCGCACTGCAGTCGGATGAACCGGCGTCGAGATCCGATGACGCACGGCGCCACTACGCGTCCGATACACGAGCGCGCTCCGCCTTTGCTGCGTTCGATCAGCCCGCCGCGTTTGCCAGCGCCACCGTCGCCAGCTTGCTCGCCGGCTTGCGCCCGAGTTCGCTGCTGATCCACACCGCCGTGTCGGTCACTGCGTGCAGGTCGATGCCGGTGCGCAGCCCCAGTCCGTCGAGCATGTACAGCAGATCCTCGGTGGCGAGGTTGCCGCTGGCGCCCTTCGCGTACGGGCAGCCGCCCAGTCCACCGACGGCGCTGTCGACGACGCGCACGCCGGCTTCCAGGCAGGCCAGCACGTTGGCCAGCGCCTGGCCGTAGGTGTCGTGGAAGTGCACGGCAAGCTGCGCCATCGGCACCGTCTGCGCGCACGCCAGCAGCATCTCGCGCGCCTTCGCGGGCGTGCCGACACCGATGGTGTCGCCGAGCGAGATCTCGTCGCAGCCCATCGCGTGCAGGGCATCAGCCACGCGCACCACGTCGCCCAGCGGCACGTGGCCCTGGTAGGGACAGCCGAGCACGGTCGACACGTAACCACGGACCGACACACCCGCGGCGCGTGCCTGCTCGACAACGGGCTTCAGCCGATCGAGCGAGCCGTCGACATCGATGTTGGTGTTCTTGAGGTTGAAGGCATCCGAGGCAGCGGTGAACACCGCGATATGCCGCACGCCGGCGGCCAGCGCACGCTCCAGGCCTTTCGCGTTGGGCACCAGAACCGGATAGGCGACGCCGTCGCACTGCTGGATGCCGGCAAGCACTTCTTCGGCATCGGCCTGCTGCGGCACCCACTTCGGGCTGACGAAACTGGTGGCTTCGACGACCTGGAAACCGCAGACCGACAGCCGGTCGATCAATGCGATCTTGGTCGCCGCCGGCACCAGCGTTTTTTCGTTCTGCAGGCCATCGCGCGGGCCCACTTCGACGACGCGGACAAAATCACTCATGCGGCGCCCTCCTCCGCATTGCCTTCGACGAAATCGACCAGCACCGCGCCATCGGCGACCAGATCGCCCTGTTTCGCGAGGAACGCCTTGACCACGCCGTCGTGCGGCGCCTGCAGCGTGTGCTCCATCTTCATGGCTTCCATCACCAGCAGCGGCGTTCCCTTCTTGATGGGCGTGCCGAGCGGTGCCAGCAGTTCGACGATGCGTCCCGGCATCGGTGCGATCACCGCGCCGGCATGCGCTTCGGCGCCGGTGTGTCGATGCAGCGGATCGACGTGTTCGAAGACGAAGCGGTCTTCGCCGCGATACAGCACGACCTGCGCGCCCTGCACCAGCACATCGACGTTGCGACGCACGCCGTCGAGGGCGGCGGTCAGCGTCGGCGCGTGCCACGCGACGGTGGCGGTCTGCATCGACGCACCATCGAATCCGATCTCGACGCGATCGGCATGCGGTTGCAGGGCGAGCCTGCGTGTCTCGCCGCCAGCGGACAGTTCGATGTAATGCGGTGCGCTCGCGCCGATCCGCCAGCCGTCGCGCAGCGCCCACGGAGAGGTGTTTTCGCCAGCCGACAAAGCACGCGTCTGCGCCCACAGGCCGAGTGCCGCGAGCATCCACGCTGCATCGTCGGCCTCGGGCAACGGCGCGAGCAGCGTGTCGATCTCGCGTGCGACGAGTCCGGTATCCAAGCGCGCGGCAGAGAAATCCGCCTGGCGCGCGAGACGGCCGAGGAACACCGCATTGGTCGTCACGCCGACGACGCGCACCGCATCGATGGTCTGACGCAGACGTTGCAGGGCACGCGGACGGTCTTCGTCCCAGACGATCAGCTTGGCGATCATCGGGTCGTACCACGGGCTGATCGCGTCGCCCTGCTCCACGCCGGTGTCGATGCGCACATGCGCGCTCGCTTCGGGGAACTGCATGACCTGCAGCGTGCCGGTCGACGGGAGGAAACCCTTCAACGCGTCTTCGGCATACAGACGCGCTTCGATCGCATGGCCGCGATGGTGGATCTGGTCCTGACGCAGCGGCAGCGCCTGGCCGGCGGCCGCGCGCAACTGCCATTCGACGAGATCGATGCCGGTGACCATCTCGGTGACCGGATGTTCGACCTGCAGTCGGGTGTTCATTTCCATGAAGTGGAAATCGCCGCCCTCGCCGACGATGAACTCGATCGTGCCGGCGCCGATGTAATCGACCGCGCGGGCGGCGGCGACGGCAGCCTGCGCCATCGCCTCGCGCTGTGCATCGCTCAGGTCGGGCGCGGGCGCTTCTTCCAGCACTTTCTGGTGACGACGCTGCACCGAGCAATCACGCTCGAACAGATGCACCACGTTGCCATGGCTGTCGCCGAACACCTGCATCTCCACATGGCGCGGTCGCACGATGTAGCGCTCGATCAGCACGCGTGCATCGCCGAAGGAACTCTCGGCCTCGCGCTGGCACGACAGCAGCGCCGCCGCGAAGTCCTCACTCTTCTCGACCAGGCGCATGCCCTTGCCGCCACCGCCGGCGCTGGCCTTGATCAGCACCGGATAGCGGATCTCGTCGGCCTGCTGCTGCAGGAACGCGGGATCCTGGTTGTCGCCGTGATAGCCCGGCGTCACCGGCACGTTGGCGGCCTGCATCAGCGCCTTGGCTTCGCGCTTGTCGCCCATCGCCTGGATCGACTTGGGGCTAGGGCCGATAAAGACCACGCCGGCATCGGCGCAGGCCTGCGCGAATGTCGCGTTCTCGGACAGGAAGCCGTAGCCGGGATGGATCGCCTGCGCACCGGTGCGGCGTGCGGCGTCCAGCAGCTTGTCGGCACGCAGATAACTCTCGCGCGCAGCCGACGGACCGATATGCACCGCCTCATCGGCCAGACGCACATGACGCGCATTGCGGTCGGCGTCGGAGTACACCGCCACGGTGCGGATGCCGAGCCGGCGGCAGGTCGCGATGATGCGGCACGCGATCTCGCCGCGATTGGCGATCAGCACGGTGTCGAACAGCGCGCCTTCGGTAATTCCAGTGGTCATCGGGCGTCCTTTGCGCAACGCGCGGACAGGAAGGCGTCCAGCCGCTGGCGGGCTTCTTCGGTAGCGCGGATGCCGGCGATGCGCGCGGCGGTGTCGGCAATCAATGCATCACCGATGGTCTGGCCATCGAGATCGCGGATCAACCGCTTGGATTCGGCCTGCGCATTCGGACCACCCTGCGCCAGCGCCTGCACCAGCGTGTCGATCGCGGCGTCGAGGGCATCATCGGCGACGACTTCATGCACCAGTCCGATCTCGTACGCCTTCGCCGGCTGGATCAGTTCAGCGGTCAGAAAGTAGCGCGCGGCCTGGCGCGGACCGATCGCGCGCAGCACGTACGGCCCGATCGTCGCGGGGATCAGCCCGAACTTGACCTCGGACGTCGCGAACACCGCCTTGTCGCTGGCGACCGCGATATCGCAGGCGGCGACCAGCCCCAGCCCGCCACCGATTGCCGCGCCATGCACGCGCGCGATCGTCGGCTTCGGCAGTTCCGCCAGGCGACGCAGCATGCGCGCCAGTGCTTCGGCTTCGTCGCGGTTGCGTACCACGTCGTAGTCGGCCGCGCGGCGCATCCAGTCGAGATCGGCGCCGGCCGAAAAACTGCGGCCGCGTCCGGCGAGCACGACGACGCGTACGGCGTCGTCCGCGCCGAGCGCCTGCAGGCCACGATCGATCGCATCGATCAGGTGTTCGTCGAACGCGTTGTGACGCTCGGGGCGATCCATCCACAAGGTCGCCACGGCGCCCTTGCGTTCGATCCCGATATTCGGTGTGTCGGTCATTGCGGTGTCCTCGTCGCGCCCGGTCACATCCGGAAGATGCCGAACTTCGTCTCTTCGTTCGGTGCGTTCAATGCCGCGGACAGGGCCAGCCCAAGGGCGCGACGGGTCTTGGCCGGATCGATGATGCCGTCGTCCCACAGTCGTGCGCTGGCGTAGTACGGATGCCCCTGCTGCTCGAACTGCTCGCGGATCGGCGCCTTGAACGCGTCCTCGTCTTCCGCAGACCACGTGCCGCCCTTGGCTTCGATGCCATCGCGGCGCACGGTGGCCAGCACGCCGGCCGCCTGTTCGCCGCCCATCACGCCGATGCGGGCGTTGGGCCACATCCACAGGAAGCGCGGCGAATACGCACGGCCGTTCATGCCGTAATTGCCGGCGCCGAAACTGCCGCCGATGACGACCGTGAACTTCGGCACCTTCGCGCAGGCGACCGCGGTGACCAGCTTCGCGCCATCACGCGCGATGCCGCCGTTCTCGTATTTCTTGCCGACCATGAAGCCGGTGATGTTCTGCAGGAACAGCAGCGGAATGCCGCGCTTGGCACACAGCTCGACGAAGTGCGCGCCCTTGAGCGCGCTCTCGGAGAACAGGATGCCGTTGTTGGCGACGATGCCGATCGGATAGCCGTGCAGATGCGCGAAGCCGGTGACCAGCGTCGTGCCGTAGCGCGCCTTGAATTCGTCGAAGCGCGAGCCATCGACCAGCCGCGCGATCACTTCGCGCACGTCATACGGTTTGCGCGTATCGGCCGGAATCACGCCGTAGAGTTCTTCGGGCGGATAAGCCGGCTCTTCCGACGGCTGCGTCAGCAGCTCGCCCTGCTTGCGCCAGTTGAGCGAGGCCACGATGTCGCGCACGCGCGCCAGCGCATTGAGATCGTCTTCGGCGAAGTGATCGGCCACGCCCGAGATGCGCGTGTGCACGTCGGCGCCGCCCAGCGATTCGGCGTCTACTTCCTCGCCGGTCGCGGCCTTCACCAGCGGCGGACCACCGAGGAAGATCGTCCCCTGCTCCTTGACGATCACCGTCTCGTCGCTCATCGCCGGCACGTAGGCGCCGCCGGCGGTGCACGAGCCCATGACGCAGGCGATCTGCGGAATGCCCTGCGCCGAGAGATTGGCCTGGTTGTAGAAGATCCGGCCGAAATGATCGCGATCGGGGAACACCTCGTCCTGCATCGGCAGGAAGGCGCCACCGGAATCGACCAGATAGATGCACGGCAAACGGTTCTGCTGCGCGATTTCCTGCGCACGCAGATGCTTCTTCACCGTGATCGGGTAATAGGTGCCGCCCTTCACCGTCGCATCGTTGGCGACGATCATGCATTCGACGCCGCTGACCAGACCGATGCCGGCGACGACACCCGCGCTGGGCACTTCGCCGCCATACATGCCGTGCGCCGCCATCGGCGCGACCTCGAGAAACGGCGCGCCGGGATCGATCAGCGCATCGATGCGATCGCGCACCAGCAGCTTGCCGCGCTTGCGGTGCTTCTCTCGCGCGGCTTCGCTGCCGCCCTGGGCGATGCGCGCATGCGTGGCGCGCAGATCGTCAAGCGCCGTCTGCATCGCAGCGGCATTGGTCTGGAAACTCTCACCAGCCGGGTCGATCCGGCTCTGCAGGATAGCCATCGGTGCTCCTTCAGCTGGTCTGGCGGAACAGTTCGCGGCCGATCAGCATGCGCCGGATCTCCGACGTGCCCGCGCCGATCTCGTAGAGCTTGGCGTCGCGCCACAGGCGGCCCACCGGGTACTCGTTGATATAGCCGTTGCCGCCCAACGCCTGGATCGCCTGCCCGGCCAGCCACGTCGCCTTCTCGGCGGCGTAGAGGATCACGCCCGCGGCGTCCTGACGGGTGATCTTGCCGGCGTCGGCCGCCTTCGCCACCGCGTACACGTAGGCGCGGCAGGCGTTGTAGGCGACATACATGTCGGCGACCTTGCCCTGCATCAGCTGGAAGTTGCCGATCGCCTCGCCGAACTGGCTGCGCTCGTGCACGTACGGCAGCACCGCATCGAGTCCTGCGGCCATCAGGCCCAGCGGACCGCCCGACAGCACCAGGCGCTCGTAGTCGAGACCCGACATCAGCACCTTGACACCGCCGCCGACCTCGCCGAGCACGTTCTCGACCGGCACTTCGCAATCCTCGAACACCAGCTCGCAGGTATCCGACGAGCGCATGCCGAGCTTGTCGAGCTTCTGCGCCGTCGAGAAACCCTTGAAGCCCTTCTCGATGATGAAAGTGGTGATGCCCTTCGGGCCGGCGTCCGGATCGGTCTTGGCGTAGACCACCAGCACATCGGCGGTCGGGCCGTTGGTGATCCACATCTTGTTGCCGTTGAGCACGTAGCGGTCGCCGCGCAGTTCCGCGCGCAGCTTCATGCCCACCACGTCCGAACCCGCGCCCGGCTCGCTCATCGCCAGAGCGCCCACGTACTCGCCGCTGCACAGCTTCGGCAGGTACTGCTGCTTCTGCGCCTCGCTGGCGTTCTTGCGCAGCTGGTTAAGGCACAGGTTGGAGTGCGCGCCGTAGGACAGGCCGATGCCGCCCGAGGCCCGCGAGATCTCCTCCATCGCGACCACGTGGGCCAGATAGCCCAGGCCCGTGCCGCCGTATTCTTCCTCGACGGTGATGCCCAACAGGCCCTGCGCGCCGAGCTTGGTCCACAGCGCGTGCGGGAACTGGTTGGCCTCGTCCGCATGCGTGGCGAGGGGCGCGATCTCCTGCGCGGCGAAGTCCTGCACGGACTCGCGGATCATCTCGATCTCTTCGCCGAGTTGGAAATCGATGGACGGAATACGCATGCTGGACTCCAGGTTCCCGGGGACGACGACCCGCATGGCACGCGCCTGCGCAGTGGTCCCGATCGGCACAGGCTAGCGGGTTCCGGACAAGAATTGAACTAATATTCAAAAATTGAACTGAGGATCACGTTTTGAGCTACCGGCGTTCTGACCTGATGGAAGAGCGGATGACCCGCAACCGCGAGCGGATCGTCCACGCCGCGCGCACGCTGGTGTCGGTGGGCGGCTTCCGCGAGGCCCAGGTAGCCGCCGTCGCCGCCGAGGCCGGCGTCTCGACCGGGCTGATCTACCGCTACTTCCCGTCCAAGACGGAACTGTTCGTCGAAGTGCTGACCGTCGCCATCGACGCCGAAATCGTGATCCTGCGCGGCGCAGCCGCCGCCCACATCGATGCCCGCGATCAGCTGGGCGCCGCCATCGAAGCCTTCGTGCGCCGCGCCCTCGCCGGCCCGGCCCTGGCCTACGCCTTCATCGCCGAGCCCGTCGATCCCGAAGTGGACGCCGAACGCATCCGCGGCCGCCGCCGCTTCGGCGAAGTCTTCCGCGACATCCTGCTGGCCGGCATCGAACGCAAGGAGTTCCCCGCCCAGGACGCCGACGTCACCGCCGCCTGCATCGTCGGCGCGTTCACCGAAGCGCTGGTCGGACCGGTGGCGCCGATACTCAGAGAGAAGACGTCCGGGCCGGCGCAGTTGGTGGAGTCGATTCGCGAGGTGTGTTTGCGGGCGGCGGGGTCGGTCGGATAAGGCTTGGCGTCATGTGTCTGCGATAGACGGAAGATGCCCTGTGTCGACAACTCGGAACGCAGAGGGCGCAGGCATCAAGTCCATTTCCTCTCCCGACGAAAAGCGGATGTGATGAGAGAACGGGCGCCGCACGGCGCCCGCTTTCTTCCGAGACGCGGCTAGCGCATTACACGTGCCCGCAGCGTCTGCCAAAGCTGGCGCCGGGCTTCGAATACCCGCAGCCCGAGCAGCGCGGCGCTCAGCCAGACGAGACCTTCGGTGGCGACCGCTGCGACGGTGACCAGCACCAGGCGTGTCGTCCTCTCCACGCCTGTGACCAGCCCGATGCCAAGTGCGAGCCAGGCCAGCAGGCAAACGACGCCGCCAAGAGCGATCCAGCGCCACGGACGCCTGACTCTGCGTGCAGCCTCCTGCGCGACACCCTCTTCGCGCGGGCTCATTCGTCACCCCGCAACGTGGCGAGTGCAGCGGAATCGAGATAGCGGCCATCGACGACCACCGCGTGCGCCTCACGCGCATGCGCCAGATCCTCCAGCGGGTTGTCATCGAGTACCAGCAGATCGGCCTCGTACCCGATCGCGACCCGCCCCAGGCGATCGCCGGCTCCCAACGCATCGGCGGCCCGCCACGTCGCCGCAGCCAGTATCCGGGCGTTCGGAACACCGGCGTCGGCCAGCAAGTTCATTTCGCGATGGAAACTGACACCCGGCGCGATCCAGGGATTGCTCATGTCGGTGCCGATCGTCATGCGTGCATCGCTCGCATGCAGACGCATAGCCATGCGCTGCACCTTCGGCCACACGGCGCGTGCGCGCGCAAAGTCGTCTGCCTCCCAGCCGATCGCGAAGGTGAAAAAGGACGTCCAGTTTTCGAACAGACGCGGATGCGCGTAACGCCGGGCTTCATCCAGATAAGGGCTGTCTGCCTGGTCCTGCACGAAGGCGGCATGGAAGGCGACGAGCGTGGCGTCGAACACGGGCCGGTAGCGCTCGAAGGCGGCAACGATCCGGTCAGCCTCCGCGCCCTCGGGGTCGAAACGCTCCCACCACTCGAAGAAGCCGAACGTCCCGGGACGGCGCGCTTCGCGATACGCCTCGACATCCTCAGGGGCCAACAGCTCCGGGCTGATCGGCATCAGATGCACGATGCCATCGAGTCCCATCGGCAACACGGCGGTCCACGCCACATCCTCAAGGTGCGCCACCGCCGGCCGGCCATGCGCATGCGCCGCGTCGATGCCGGCCTGCAGCAACTCCGGCGTCAGGCCCGTATAGAGCTTGATCCAGTCGGCGCCCGCGTCGACCTGCGCGGCCACTGCTCGGCGCATGTCGTCCACCGTGCGGACGCCGGTGCCGAGGCCTGGCAGGTCGACATTGTTGAGCACCGTGCCTGCATCGAAACTCTCGGGGCCAGTGACCGTGCCCTCGGCCCGCCGCGTGCGATAGCGCATAGCTGCAGCGAGATCGCCCGCGGGATTGCGGATCGTGGTGATCCCGAATCCGACCAGTCGTGCAGCGTTATGGTCGGCAATGGCGTCGTCGGGCAGTGCCTCGATGATCACCTCCTCTCCCTCCCGGCGTACCTCGAGTGGGCCCAGCGTCAGATGTGCGTGCATGTCGATGAGACCAGGCATCAGATAACCGCCATCGAGCGGCACGACGGTGGCACCGCGTCGGCAGTCACGGCTGCCGGCACTCGCGATGCGCGCGATGCGTCCCTGCTCGATCCGGACGCATTGCGCCTCCCCGCTGCGACCCGCTTCGAGGTCGACGATGTGCACCCGGTCGAGTGCCAGTGGCTTCGAAGCCGCGTGGAGAGACAGCGCGGGCCCGCAGGCCAGCAATCCGGTGAGAGACCACGAAATGAGACGATGCATGTTGAAATCCGGTGTGGGTGTACCCGGTTCAGTCGCGCCGTCCACCCGGTTTCTTACGCACAACCTCGCGCAGAGTCTGTTGTAAGAAACCGGCGCTCCTCGACGACTGACTGTCCGATCCCACCGAATCCGAGTCCGATGCCACCCTCGTGGTCCCAAGTCAACGCCTTCCATCCGCAACTCTGGCGCGCTGTCTGCGGCTATGAGCTCAACCCCGCGCTGCGCGAAGAGTTGATGCAGGAGGTGCTGCTCGCGATCTGGCAGGCCCTGCCGACGCTGCGCGAGCACGACCGACTACTCCCATTCGTTCTGCGGGTCGCACACAACCTCGGCGCCAGCCACGTGCGCACCGCGACGCGTGCACCCGCACCGCTGCAGTTGGATCCCATCCAGCACGACGTGCCCGACCCCGCCACCACCGACGAAGCCGAGCGTGCACGTAGCGAGTGGCTGTTCGAAGCGCTTGTCACCTTGCCCTTACGGCTGCGGCAACCCTTGATGCTGCAACTGGAAGGCTTCGACTACGGCGAGATCGCCAGCCTGCTTGGAATCTCACAAGAGAACGTCGGCGTCCGTCTGCATCGAGGCCGCGCCATCCTGAAAACACTGCTTTCGCAGGAAGACATCGCATGACCGAGTTCGACAAGTTGATGCAGTCCGCCTGGCAGACTGCGCGCCCACCGGCCGACGACGCCGCGCTGGCGGCAAGCGTGCATCGCACCCGCTGGCATCGCCGGCTTCGGCGGTCCCTCGAAGTCGCGCTGACACTCGCCGGCATCGCGCTTCTGGCACGGCCACTGTTCGGCGGGGCGACAACACCTGCGTACTGGCTGGTGATGCCCTTCTTCGTCGCTTACCTGCCCGCCATCTGGTGGCTGCTCCTACGCGACGCGCAGCCATCTCCGGTCGACGCCGCACAAAACGTGCGCACCTATGCGCACGCCCGGATGACCCAGCTGCGCGCCGGTCTGCGTGAGCTGCGCATTGCCCGGATCGCCGCAATTGCCCTGCTCGCCTACGCCATCATCGGCGCGATCAGCGCATTCGCTTTCGGTGACCCTGCCTGGCAAGCACCTGCCCGGGACCTGCTGGTCTACGCGGCGATTTGCGCGCTGGGAACACTCTGGCTTTCGCGTTGGCAGGGCCGTCGACGTCTTCGTGAATACCGGGCAATGCGACGGCTAGCGTGATGCTCTGGATAAACGGCACAAGCGCGCCAGGTATGGCCGAAAGTCAGTTCAAGACGGAGCTGTTCGGCTCTGATCTACGCCTACTATCCGAAGCCCGGACATGTCGTGGGCTTGTTGCTCGGCTACTGGATCGCCTCGCTGTGCCGAAGTGTGAGATCGACGCCACCGGCATTGGCTAACGTATAAATGTCCGCTTTTGGCCGGAAGCGGACGAACAGCTTTGGCCAGTACGATTGTCCGTATGAGCGAGCATGCAAGTTTCAAGGTGCGATGTGCCGACCACGTCGGCTTCGCGGTCGCCTCCCTCGATGAGGCGCTTCGGTTTTGGCTAGATGGGCTTGGGGCGGAGCTCGTGCGTACGGGCGAGATGGGGGGCGAGTTCCTCAGCGAAGTTACGGGTGCGCCCGGAGCGGAGGTACGCCTTGCAATTGTGTCGTTGGCAGGCCAGACGATCGAACTCCTGGAGTATCAGGGCGTAGATCGGCCGAGCTCACCGGCCAAGCCGTTCGACCCAGGCTTCGCGCATGTCGCCTTCGTGGTCGATAACATCGACGCGCTCTTGTCGCGGATCGCCACCTATGGTTGGAAGGCACAAGGCACGCCGCAGCCGATCGCAGGTGGCGCGCGGGCTGGAACGCGGGTGATCTACGTCGTTGGCCCTGACGGCGCGACTATCGAGTTCATGCAGCCGCCAAACGCTGTTCGCGAGCACTGATCTTGCTGTCAAGCGGTAAGTACGCTTCCGGTCAAAGGCGGTCACCACGTGGCCGTCCGTCACCACGCCTGAGAAGGGAGACTCGACCACTCGCTTGCGAAGTTAGTTTCAGGCTGGGGCCACATTGCCTCCGCAGAAGTAGCTCTAAGATATATTGACTACTACTAATCTAGATAATCCGCCGGACAGAGAAATTAAATGATCTCCTCGATCGTCTTAAAGTTTACGGAAAATTCTGATCTCAACCTGCCAACGAGCGGCATCACGGTCTTCGTTGGCCCAAACAACTCCGGAAAGAGTCTTGTCCTGAAGGAGTTGGAGATGGCCTATCAAACCCACCCCTTTCCGACAGGATTGAAGATCCTGAAAGATTACGAAGTGGCGTGGCCGTCGACCGACGAGCTAGAAGAAAAACTTCTAAGCCTCGAAAAGTTTGCTGAACCCAACATGCCTGAGGATCAAGTGGCGATTGGCAGGATCGCGCTCGGCGGCGGTCTAGAACGCTCGCTTATGCATAGGCGCAGCATTCTTGAAATAGCGCGCGACCAAACTGACAAGAACTGGTGGGCAACGCAGTTCTTGCGCTGGGGCGTCCTCCGCCTCGACGGTCGATCTAGATTTAATTTAACGAACGACCAATCTACCGGTGATTTGCTGGCAGCGCCGCAGAACGTACTCGCGCATCTGTTCCAAGACGATACGGCCAGGGAAAAGGTCCGCTCTTGGGTATTTGATGCTTTCCAAAAGTACTTCGTCGTGGACCCAACTAGTGGTGGGACGTTGCGTATCCGGCTTTCGGATTCAGTGCCGCTTGCTGACGAACAAAGTCTGAATTTGCAGGCCCGCGAGTATCATCGCGAAGCAACGTACATTAAAGATGCGAGCGACGGGGTTCAGGCATTTACCGGCATTGCAACAGCTGCTCTGTCTGGCGAATACCACACTATTCTTATCGACGAGCCCGAGGCCTTCCTTCACCCTCCGCTAGCAAAAAAGCTGGGTAAGCAGTTGGCGACATCTGCCACGGAGCGGAACGGGGCGCTAATGGCTTCGACTCATAGCGCAGACTTCCTCATGGGTTGCGTACAAGCATCGAAAGACGTTCGCGTAGTGCGGCTGGAGTACTTCGAAGGAAGGTCTCGCGGAAGGATGGTCGATCCCACTCAACTTGAAACATTGTTTAAGCGGCCGCTATTGCGAAGCACAAATGTGATATCCGGTTTATTCTATGACGGAGTGGTCGTTACTGAATCAGACAACGACCGTGCCTTTTATGCAGAGATATTCTATCGGCTTACGCGAAATCTCGCTGAGGCACCATCTGTGCTTTTCATAAATGCACAAAATAAACAGACAATTCGAGATGTTGTTGGGCCACTTAGACAGTTCGGAGTGCCAGCGGTAGCGATTCCGGACATCGATATACTTAAAGATGGCGGCGGCGTCTGGACGGGGTGGCTAAACGTGGCTCACGTCCCTAACGCCCGCCACGGAGGATTGGCGACGGATCGAGCCAGCATTAAAGCTCTCTTTGAGGCAGCAGGGCACGACATGAAGGTCGGCGGCGTGGGGCTACTCAATGGACCAGACAGAGACGCAGCGGATGCGCTCTTTGATGCGCTTAAGGAATACGGGATTTTTGTTGTTCGCACCGGCGAGCTTGAAAGATGGCTTCCGGCGGTCGGGGCGCAGGGGAAGAAGACCGATTGGGTCGTCGATATGCTTGATCGCTTGGGCAGTGATCCTGCCGATGCAAGTTATGTGCATCCAAGCCAAGGGGACGTCTGGGATTTCATGCGCGCAATAATTGAGTGGATAAAAAACCCGGCGCGTCGCGGTATGCCTTAGAGCACAGGCCCTAAAGTAGGATTCGAAGGCAGATTTCTTTTATCTTCGTCAACGCGATATTCCTTCGAGTGAACGGTCCATGGTGAGCGTCCGACCTCTAGTCAGAGGCGGACGTCCATCTATTCGCTATCTAAGTCTGCTTTCGGCCAATAGCGGACTGTTTATCTGAAACAGCTCTTCGAATTCCGACGACAGCGCTCAATCAAGCATCCCTAGCGGACCATCGCGGCTCGCAGACCACCGCTCATGGGGACACGAGTCCAGTGACTGCGCAGCACACATATCCGCCCATGGCTGAACAGGCACAGAGGGCTCTCAACACAACTTGATTAAACGTTCATGCACGATTTGAGCCTTACGACATTAAGAATGATCGTAACGGGGAGATTTATCCCGCACATATTAGGATGACCGTTGCGAATAATGCTCCGTTAGATCTATCGCAGTTCGCGAAGCAGCCAAACGGGAAAATTCAGGCAATTGCAGTTGTTGAGCTAATTATTGAAAAGTTTAAAGAATTGGTTGAAGAGAATGGGCTTTGGAAGGAGCTTTGGGATGATAAGCATCTGATTTCGAGAAATGAGAAAGCTGTACAGAGACTTTTCTTTGCTGCAGCTAGCGCCTACTGCGAAGCAAACCGGCTTGATATTTCGCCAGAGTCAAACGCCGGAAATGGCCCGGTCGACTTCAAAGTATCAGGGGGTAGCGGCAGTAAAGTTCTGGTGGAAATAAAACTTTCTACTAACACCAGCTTGGTCACAGGTTACACGAAGCAACTAGAGGCCTACCGAAGCTCCGAAAGAACCTCGTTCGCTTATTATGTGGTAGTCGATGTTGGACGTTTAACTTCAAAAAAGGTCAGTCAGCTTTCTTTGGCGAAAAGCCAGCACGAAAAGTCAGAGAAAGGAGCATCAAAGATTGTGTATATTGATGGTAACCCACAAAAATCCGCTAGCAAAAGATGATCGCTGGTTGGCCATGTAGCGGCGTCCACGGGCCATGAGTACACCGACCCCACTCGCAAGGTCGCTACCTCCCGATCGAGTTATCTCGCTCGGCGATGGCCTGCCCTTCGTCCCGGAGCGACTGCTGCTGGCGCATGCGCGCGGCCAGGTGCTTTTCATCACCGGTGCCGGCGTGTCCATACCCGCCGGACTCCCGGACTTCCGCAAGCTCGTCATCGACGTTTACGCCAAGCTCGACACCAGCGTCTATGCCGTGCTCTCTGCCAACGAGGACGCCCCCGTCGGGCTCGACGGACTGACCAGCCAGCAGATCGCCGAGGTCAAACGGTTCGAGCGGAAGGATTACGACGTCGTACTCGGCATGCTCGAGCGCAGGATCGACGACACGCCCAGCGTCGCCAGCCGGGTGAGGGCCGCGGCCGCGGAGGTGCTACGCAATGCGGGCAGCGAGCCTGCGCGTATCCACAAGGCCTTGATACGCTTGGCGGACCGCGGTGTAGGTACCGCTATCGTCACCACAAACTTCGATCTGCTGCTGCAGGCCGGCAGCCAGGGCAAACGACGTCCGCAAACGTATTCCCTGGGAGGCATCCCGAGGCCGGCACGCAGCAAGGAGTTCGCCGGCATCCTCCATATCCACGGCGCGCTTGCTCGCGACGTCAAGCGCACGTCCGACCTCGTCCTGACCGACCAAGACTTCGGCGAGTTCTACATGCGCCGGCGCTCGGTGCCTGACTTCATCTACGATGCGGCCCGGCTGTTCCACATTGTGCTCGTCGGCTACAGCGCCGACGACCCGCCGATGCGCTACCTGCTCAATGCCATCGCGGCCGACGGCGTTCGTTTCGATGACCTCAGGGAACGCTTCACCTTCGTCGGGTCCGACACGCCCGACCCCGTCTTGATCGAAGACTGGAAGGGGCGCGGCATGACGCCCATCGCCTACGACAACAAGGACGGCCACAAGGCGCTGCTAGACCTGCTCGAGCGCTGGGTCGAACTGTCGGCCGTGAACGGCAACCCTAAGAAGGTCGACGCGGAGATCAGGCGCATCGTGAAGTCACCGCGCAGCCTTGCCGCCGAGGCCGACCGGGACCTGTTCGACCACCTGATCCGTCGAGAGAGCACCACGGAGCGCGTCAAGCTCTCTAATCTGGCGTCGAAGGCAGGGGCGGACACCGGGTGGCTGGACGCCATCGCGGCGATCGCTCTGGAACGCGAGAGCGAGGCGTCGGCGTGATCTCTCAATGGCTCTTGCTCAACGACAAGGATCGGGATGCGGTGCGGACGCTGATGGCGTTCCTGCACGAGCGGCTGGCGGAGCGGGCGACGATCGAGTGGGCCCTGAGGACGAAGCCCCACGAGGTGGTCAAGCGCATCGCGGTCCTGCAGTCGCTTGAGCTCCTTGACGTTAACAAGCTCAAGGATCCCTGGTACTCGGCATGGCGCCTGATCGAGCAAAGTTGGGCAGAGGAAATGCCTCAGTCCTCTTCCAGCGACGCGTATCGCGTGCAGCGTCGTATCGTTGCTGGAGAGCGATCCGGCCCCCTGATCTCGGCAATCGTCTCCGTGGTCAAACCTAGGCTGGAAGTCAGCGCCCGGTCGAAGCAGCCATCAGGCGCGACCGCCAAGCGGCCACGCCGGGTCGAGGATCTCTTCCACGCCTCACTCCGAAGCCAGAACCTGACCGATCTTCACGTGTTTCGCCTAGACGGCATCGTGGAGATCGATTTCCTCGCATCACTGGCGATCGCGCTCGAAGGCGCCGTCAACGAGGGCCTCAGCCTCGGGCGTAGGCTTGGATGGGAAGGCGACCACAAGTTCTGGCGTTTGGGTCAGCTGTACGCCGTGAGCTACCAGGCCCGAGCCGACGACGAATACGGCTGGGACGTCGACAGGTTCCACCACGGGATCGCGCCGGCGGTTAAATTGCTCGATGCGATGGTGAAGCGGATCGCCGCACTCGATGTCCACCAGGCGCGCGCATTCGTGTCGCGTTGGAAGCAGATGCAGACGCCGGTCCATCTGCGACTGTGGGCGTCCCTGTCGCAGATTCCGGAACTTACGCCATCTGATGAATTGAGCGACACGCTGCCCGCCTTGGATGACCGCCCGTTCTGGGACGTGCATGCGTTCCCGGAAATCGCCGAGTTGCGGGCGCTGCGCTTCAACGACACCTCGGACGATGCGCAACGCCGGATGGTCGTCCGTCTCAAAAAGGGACCGCCTGCAGCGTTCTGGCCTCGGGGCTCGGATCGTGACCGCGTCAAGGGCGCACGGCAATACTGGGCCGCGCGCGAGTTTCGGCGCATCGAGATCGCGGGCAGCCAGCTTCCGCCTGCAGCGGCGGATTGGTTGGCCGGGAGGCTCGGCGCGCATCCGGAACTGCAGGAGATGGACTCGATTCGATTCGGCTTCTTGTCCTCGGCGATGTCGCGCTGGGTCGCGCCTGAGCCGGATGATCGGTTCGACGACCTTGCCGGAGAGGAGCGCTTGCGCGCGCTTGAGGCGGCGCTGACTTCAGCCCGCGACAGTTGGAACGACGATCCAGCTGAACGCGCCGAGGACTGGATCCGCAGCGACGACAATCCCAGCAGCCTGCTGCCCGATCTTGAGTCCGCCCGGGATGGCGGCGCGGACTACCCAAACGTGTGGGACCGCTTCGGCTGGGCCCACAGCGCACCAAGTCGTGAGACGGCGGAGGCGTCAGAACACCGGCAAACGGCCGATCGCGTCATGGCGCTGCTGGAGCGGCTTCCCATTATCCCAATCGAACAAGCGATTCAAGGCATCACCCACTGGATGTCGGCGTGGGAACGCGTCGTCACGCGATCGCCTCTGCTATTGGCGGTATGGACGAAGCTCTGGCCGATCGCGGTCGACGCGACGAACCGAGCGGATGAGACCTCGGATTCCATCGATTTGAACGAGATCGTCACGGCTGCACGGGATGAAGAACCTGCGGACCTCGACACCCTCAACACGGCGACGGGCCGGCTCGTTGGGGTCTTCCTCGCGCACTGCCCTCGCATCGAAGGACGCGAGAATCCGTTCGAAGCGAATGCTTCCCTCCGGACGATGCGCGACGCGATCGTTTCCACCAACGGAAAGTCCGGCTTGATTGGGCGACACCGCCTGATCGAAGAACTTCCGTACTTTCTGAATGCCGAGGAGGCATGGTCTCGCGACAACCTCATCGCGCCGCTCGTCGCCAACGATGCGCATTCGCTGGCGCTGTGGCGAGCAATCGCGCGGCGCACACACTTTGCCAACGTCCTGAGCGAGATCGGTGAACACTTTGCCGAGAGGGCCGTGGATCGACGGCTGGGACGCGAGACCAGGGGCTCCCTGCTGTCCAGCCTTGTGCTTGAGTCGCTCCACGCCTTCCGCGAAGGGCGCGAGCCCGCCGTTGCGAACGCGAAGATCCAGCAGACGCTACGGGCCGTCGACGACGAGGTGCGCGCCGCCGCCGCGCAGACGGTGCAACGTTTCCTGAGCTGGATGTCCAAAGATCAATCGGTTCAGCCCCGGCAGTCTGCCGAGGAGATATTCCGCGGTGTGGTTGCACCGTTCCTGGAGAACGTCTGGCCGCAGGAACGTTCGTTGGCCACGCGCGGTGTCAGCGCCGCGTTTGCCGACCTACCCGCCGCTGCAGAGGGCGCTTTTGCCGACGCAGTTGGAGCGATCCTGCGGTTCATAGTGCCGTTCGACTGCTGGTCAATGCACGACTTTGGCTTCCGCGGCGATGTCGAAGGGATTCCAAGGCTTGAGTTGATCGACACACCGGCGAAAGCGATCGCGCTGTTGCGCTTGCTTGACAGGAGCGTTGGTGTATCCGAAGGCGCAGTCGTACCGATGGACTTAGCGGAGAGCTTGGACCACGTCCGGGTGGTGTCGGCAAACCTTGCGCAGGATCCAGCCTTCCGACGGCTGGCTGCCGTCGCGCGTCGTCGGTAGAAACGTCTACGTACGCCGCCAGCTTTATCCTCGATCCGCGTCAGGCTCCGCGGCGTCCTCCATGCGGATAGACATCATCGGAGTCACTGCTGCATCGGGATCCAACTTGCGGACTTCCGCACTGTTGATCTGGATGAGGTACTGGCTTTCCTTGAAAGCCCCACCGAGCGCCGTGACCACCTGTTGCGACGGGATGCCGATCAGGTCGAGATAAAGCACCCGCAGCATCAGCCGCAAACGCGCTCCCGCCCGGTGCATATCGATGCCGTCGAGTACGTTGTCGCGCGCAGACTCGTCCCAGTGTGTGTAGTAGTTGCGTGTGTCGACCCAACCGCGCGGCACTTTTCCAGCTCTGCCCAGGATTCTCCGACGCACATCCGGCGCCAGGCGGGAGGCTAGCTGATTAAGACGCTTGGCTAGCGAAATCTCGTTGGCGTAACGGATCCGGGACTCGATCGATTGCCGGTGGTCCTTGTCGACTCCCTCCGGGATCGCATTGAGCAGCGCCTGCTGGATGGGTGCGAACGCATCTTCCGAGATGTACATCCCCTCGCCGATCGCACGGTGAAATCCCTCGAGCGCCTGCATTAGGCTGAGGAACTCCACATGCATCCATAATTCGTCCGACGCGAAGATGCTGAAAGCCAACTGGATTGGCGTCGCGAACGATTCGTAGACCGCACACCAGGTACGCAGGACGTCGCCTAACTCCGCCCCGAGCTCGCTGCGGAGAAGAAAGAAGTCGAAGTCCTCGTACAGACACAGCTTGTCCTGTCGAAGTGCCACCAAGACGTCCAAGGGGGCTCTGAGTCCATCGACCTTGACGCTGATCAGATCCGGCCCCATCGGCGTGCCCGCGATGAAGCCGAGCATGGTGCAGATGCTGCCTACCTGGTCAAAGTACCAGTCCAGCGCCTTTGGCTCGTCGGGTTCAATCCTGATGACGCCTGAGGTCGTGGCCTGGACCGCAATCGCGCTTCTCTCTGAGAACATCCGCTCCATCCGGAACGCGATCTTTGCACCGATCGCCGGAACCTCAAACACCTCGTCGGGAAGGTCGTCGAGCTGAAGCATCGCCGTCCTTCCCTTACCGTTTGTCTGATGCGCCTGTATCCACTCCAAAACGCCCCGCGAGAGCCAGCGTGCAAGTCCGGGGACGCGCACCCGCATCTCGCGGTATTGAGTCTGTTGCGTGACATGCGCGCCAACTAACACCAAACCGGAGCGAATCTTCTCCGGCTGCCTTATTCCCGCTGGTCCGAAGTTGAAGGACCCGCCGACGCTCGAGGCATTGAGCACCGTGATCAGCTTGCTGTCCAAGCTCGATCCGTGGATGACGGCGTACTCGTTGACCTCGTCGCCGTAGATGTCGCCTCTGAGCGGCGTAAAGCTGTCATGGAGCGCCAAGTGCGCGCGTCGGTCCCGCCATTTCATCGTGCCGGGGATCGGTTTGTCGCCGTCGACCGTGGCCCTCACCCAATCGCCTACGAACTCGAAATCCTTTGGCAGCTCGAACTTGCTCATCATCGCCTCACCCGTTCAAACAATCGGCGTCGACAGGGTGCTCACCTTTGAAGGTCTTGGATTCGAACCTGACCCACAAGGTCCGCCTGAACAAGAGCGGCAAGGTCTGCATGCGGAGCTCCTAAGAAACTCAAGGAGCGCCGCTGCTCTTCGTGAGTAGCTTCATATCCGCTTTATAACCCGAAGAAAATAGATTTCACTCCCACTCAATCGTCGCAGGCGGCTTCCCACTGATGTCGTAGACCACGCGCGAGACGCCGCGGACTTCGTTGATGATCCGGTTCGAGACGCGGCCGAGGAAGTCGTACGGCAGGTGCGCCCAGTGGGCGGTCATGAAGTCGATGGTCTCCACGGCGCGCAGCGAGATCACCCACTCGTAGGCGCGGGCGTCGCCGACGACGCCGACGGACTTGACCGGCAGGAACACGGCGAAGGCCTGGCTGGTCTTGTCGTAGAGGTCCGCCTTGCGCAGTTCTTCGATGAAGATGTGGTCGGCCTTGGCCAGGATCTCGGCGTACTCGGCCTTGACTTCGCCGAGGATCCGCACGCCCAGGCCCGGGCCGGGGAACGGGTGGCGGTAGACCATCTCGCGCGGCAGGCCGAGTTCGACGCCGAGCCTGCGCACTTCGTCCTTGAACAGCTCGCGCAGCGGTTCGACCAGGCCCATCTTCATGTGCTCGGGCAGGCCGCCGACGTTGTGGTGGCTCTTGATGACGTGGGCCTTGCCGGTCTTGCTGCCGGCCGACTCGATGACGTCGGGGTAGATGGTGCCCTGCGCCAGCCACTTGGCGTTGCTGAGCTTGTTGGACTCTTCGTCGAAGATCTCGACGAACAGGTTGCCGATGATCTTGCGCTTGGCTTCCGGATCGCTCACGCCTGCGAGCGCGCTGAAGTAGCGGTCGCGCGCGTCGACGCGGATCACGCGCACGCCGAGGCCATGCGAACTCGATGCATCGGCGAAGGTCGTCATGACCTGGTCGCCCTCGCGAAGCCGCAGCAGGCCGGTGTCGACGAACACGCAGGTCAGCTGCTCACCGATCGCCTTGTGCAGCAGCGCGGCGACGACGGACGAGTCCACGCCGCCCGACAGGCCGAGGATCACCTCGTCGCTGCCCACCTGCTCGCGCACGCGCGCGATCTGGTCGTCGATGATGTTCGCCGCGGTCCACAGCGTGGCGCAGCCGCAGATGTCGACGACGAAGCGGCGCAGCAGTGCGAGGCCCTGCTTGGTGTGGGTGACTTCGGGATGGAACTGCACGCCGTACCAGCGCTTGTCTTCGTTGGCGAACGCGGCCACCGGCACGCGGTCGGTGCTGGCGGTGACGGTGAACTCGGGCGGCGCGGCGCTGACGTGGTCGCCGTGGCTCATCCACACGTCGAGACGCTGGGCGCCGGCGTGATCGCTCAGGCCTTCGAACAGGCTGTCCTTCGCGACGATGGCGACTTCGGCATGGCCGTATTCGCGCGCGTCGGCGGCTTCGGTCTCGCCGCCCAGCTGCTTGGCCATCGTCTGCATGCCGTAGCAGATGCCCAGCAGCGGCAGGCCGGCGTCGAACACCTGCTGCGGTGCGCGCGGCGAGCCGTGTTCGGTGGTCGATTCCGGGCCGCCCGACAGGATGATGCCCCTGGGCGCGAACGCGGCGATCTCGGCCGGATCATGGTCCCAGGCCCAGATTTCGCAGTAGACGCCCAGCTCGCGGATGCGGCGGGCGATCAGCTGCGTGTACTGCGCGCCGAAGTCGAGGATCAGGATCTTGTCGCTGTGCAGGTCGGTCATCGGCGTGGCTTTGTCTGGAGTGTGATGGCGCGTGGCGCTGGGAAGTGCGGTGCGTGGAGGCCGGATACGAAACGGGATCCGCTTTCGCGAATCCCGGATCGGTGCGTGATGTCGCGGCCTCAGCCCGCCTGGTAGTTCGGCGGCTGCTTGGTGATCGTGACGTCGTGCACGTGGCTCTCGCGCTGGCCGGCGCCGGTGATCTTCACGAACTTCGGCTGGGTGCGCATGTCTTCGATCGTCGCGCAGCCCACGTAACCCATGGTGGCACGCAGGCCGCCGGCGAGCTGGTGGATGATGCCGCCCAGCGCACCGCGGTACGGCACGCGGCCTTCGATGCCTTCAGGGACGAGCTTGTCGGCGTCCGACGAATCCTGGAAGTAGCGGTCCTTCGAGCCCTGCTCCATCGCGCCCAGCGAGCCCATGCCGCGGTAGCTCTTGTAGCTGCGGCCCTGGAACAGTTCGACCTCGCCCGGGGCTTCTTCGGTGCCGGCGAACAGGCCGCCGATCATCACCGTCGATGCGCCGGCCACCAGCGCCTTGCCGATGTCGCCCGAGTAACGGATGCCGCCGTCGGCGATCAGCGGGATGCGGTCCTGCAGCGCCTCGGCGACCATGTCGATCGCGGTGACCTGCGGCACGCCCACACCCGCGACGACGCGCGTGGTGCAGATCGAACCCGGACCCACGCCCACCTTCACCGCGTCCGCGCCGGCGTCTTCGAGTGCCTTGGCCGCTTCGCCGGTGACGATGTTGCCGCCGATCACCTGCACCTGCGGGTAGGTCTTCTTGACCCAGTTCACGCGGTCGAGCACGCCCTGCGAATGGCCGTGCGCGGTGTCGACGATGATCACGTCGACGCCGGCTGCGACCAGCGCTTCGACGCGCTGCTCGGTGTCACCGCCCACACCCACCGCGGCGCCGACCAGCAACTGCTCGTCTGCATCCTTGGCGGCGTTGGGATTGTCGTGCGCCTTCTGGATGTCCTTGACCGTGATCAGGCCACGCAGCGCGAAATCGTCGTTGACGACCAGGATCTTCTCGATGCGGTGCTTGTGCAGCAGCGCCAGCACTTCGGTGTCGCTGGCGCCTTCGCGCACGGTGATCAGGCGATCCTGCTTGGTCATCACGTTGCGGACCGGATCGTCGAGCTTGGTCTCGAAGCGCAGGTCGCGCCCGGTGACGATGCCGACCAGCCGCGTACCATCGACCACCGGCACGCCGGAGATGTTGCGCGCGCGGGTCAGGCGCAGGACTTCACCGATGGTGGTGTCCGGGCCGACGGTGAACGGCTCGCGGATCACGCCGGCTTCGAAATTCTTGACCTTCGAGACCTCGGCGGCCTGACGCTCGACGCTGAGATTCTTGTGCAGGATACCGATGCCGCCGAGCTGGGCCATCGCGATCGCGAGGCGGGCTTCGGTGACGGTGTCCATCGCCGCGGAGACGATCGGCAGGTTCAGGCGCAGGTCGCGCGTCAGGCGGGTGGCGAGCCGGACATCCTTGGGCAGAATCAAGGAGTGGGCGGGAACGAGCGATACGTCGTCGTACGTGAGTGCTTCGGCCTGGATGCGCAGCATGCGGGGCGCCGGGGAGGAGGAAGCGCGCCATTCTAGCGCGTTTGGGACCGCCCGGCAGGGACAGTGTGTGCCGGATCAGTGCGCGGCGGCGGTGCCGCAGGCGCCTGCGGGCGGCGTCCAGTCGGACATCGTCATCCACGGGCGTGCGCTGTCGTGCAGCACGAGCACAAGTGCGCGGCGCATCGCCGTGCCCATGCCGAACAACGTCATCGGCGTCTCCGCTCTGGTGATCCCGTTTTCGCCCACGCCGATCACGGTCGCGCCCGCCTGCGTCTGCACGCACTGGGCGCCCTCGAGCACATGGAACGCTTCGGCGCCCGAATGCGCGTGCACCACCGCGTGCATGCCCGGGGGCGTGCTCGACTCCATGTAGCGCGCCGTATACGACAGACCCGGCGTGACCGGGAGCGGCCCGATCACCGCAGTGCGCTGACCCGAGCCGGCTTTCCAGGTCTGCGGTTCGATCGCGAACAGCCACGCCCTGCCCTGCGCCATCAATGCCTGCTGGCGTGGCCCCTTGACCGCGGCCCGGGCCTCGACCAGCGTGGGAAATGCGTAGAGATGCCAGTAGAGCGGTTGCGCTGGCAGGTCCGGCACGGCGCGGGCGTCGAGCAGGTAGCAGCCGATCTCGCCCTGTCGCTGCTCGACGGGCGTCTCGCACCCGCCAGGCACCTGCGCGCTGACCGCTGCGGACATTCCGGCGCCGAGCAGGAGGGCCAGGCAACAGGCGGCCTGGGCTCGGTAAGAATGGGACTGCATGGCGACGCTCCGGTGGTGACTCTCTTTCCGGAGAACGTCGATGGGCCGTAAACCGGCCGCAGGGCGATGCGTCAGCCGGCGGCGTCTGCCGCTTCCAGCGTGTTCTGCATCAGCGTGGCGACGGTCATCGGTCCCACCCCGCCCGGCACAGGCGTGATCCAGCTGGCGCGCTGCGCGGCGGCATCGAAGCCCACATCACCGACCAGACGGCCGTCCTCGATGCGGTTGATGCCGACATCGATCACCACCGCGCCCGGCTTCACCCAGTCACCCGGAATCAGCGATGGACGCCCGACCGCGACGACCAGGATGTCGGCCTCGCCCACGTGCCGGCGCAGCACGTCCGGCGGGGTGAAGCGGTGGCAGGTGGTGACGGTGCAGCCGGCGATCATCAGTTCCAGCGCCATCGGCCGGCCGACGTGGTTGCTCACGCCGACGATGGTCGCGCTGGCACCGCGCACCGGGCGATCTGTGTAGGCCAGCAAGGTGGTGATGCCGCGCGGCGTGCATGGGCGCAGGCCGAACTGGCGCAGCGCGAGGCGGCCGACGTTTTCGGGATGGAAGCCGTCGACGTCCTTGCGCGGGTCGATGCGGTGGATGATGTGGGTCGCGTCCGGAATGCCCGGCAGTGGCAGCTGCACGAGGATGCCGTGCACGGCCGGATCGGCATTGAGCCGGTCGATCAGCGCGATCAGTTCACCTTCGCTTGTGCCGACGGGCAGATCGAAATCGAAGGCCTGGATACCGACCTTCTCCGCGGCCCGGCGCTTGTTGCGCACGTAGGACTGCGAGGCCGGATCGCCACCGACCAGCACCACGGCCAGCCCCGGGCGCGAACCGCCGGCGGCGACGCGCGCATCCACGCGCACGCGCAGCTGGTCGAGCAAGGTATCGGCAATGCGCTTGCCGTCGAGGATGCGGGCCGGAATGGATTCGACGGCGGTCATGCGGGCTCGGACATCTGGGGGCCCGCCATTGTCCCCGATTCGGGGCCGGGCTTGCAGGCACCGGCATGCGCCTCGATCCTGTGGGGCTTCCCGCCCCCGGAGTGTCCCCATGGCCGATGCCGCCCCCGCCCTGTCCGACGACGCCCGCACCCGCGTCGAAGCCGCCGCATTCCGGCGCCTGCTCGCGCACCTCAACAACGCGCGCCCGGACGTGCAGAACATCGATCTGATGATCCTCGCCGGCTTCTGCCGCAACTGCCTGGCGGACTGGTACCGCGACGCGGCAAATGCCGAAGGCGCGGCGCTGGACAAGGACGCCGCGCGCGAAGCGGTGTACGGCATGCCGTTCGCGGCGTGGAAGGCGCAGCACCAGAAGGACGCGACGCCGGAGCAGCTGGCGGCGTTCGAGGCGACGCAGAAGACCCACGCGGGCAGCTGACGCCCGAAGACTGCGCCCCCTTGCGACTTCCGCAACAGGCGCGCCAGAAAGCAGAAGCCCGCCGATTGGCGGGCTTCTGCATGTCACGGGTGGATGCGGATCAGGCGACGATGCCCTGACGCACCGAGTCGCGGCTCGGCGGCGCATTGCGCAGCGCGGAGATGCGCTCCTCGAGCGGGGGGTGGCTCATCAGCAGCTTCTTCAGGCCGCTGCCCACGCCGCCACTGATGCCGAACGCGGCAATGGTCTTGGGCATCGTGCTCTGGCCGTAGGTCTGGGCCAGGCGCTCGAGCGCGGCGATCATCTTTTCGCGGCCGGCCAGTGCGGCGCCGCCCTCGTCGGCGCGGAACTCGCGGTAGCGCGAGAACCACATCGCGATCATCGACGCGAACAGGCCGAAGATCATGTCCAGCACGAACACGATCGCGAAGTACGCGATACCGCCACCGCCGTTGTCGCGGCCACCATTGAGGTAGCCGTCGATCGCGCGGCCGACCACGCGGGCCAGGAAGATCACGAAGGTGTTGAGCACGCCCTGCAGCAGGGTCATCGTCACCATATCGCCGTTGGCGACGTGGGCGACTTCATGGCCCAGCACGGCTTCGGCTTCGTCACGGGTCATCGAGCGCAACAGGCCCGTCGACACCGCAACCAGCGCGTTGTTGCGGTTGGCACCGGTAGCGAAGGCGTTGATCTCGGGCGCGTCGTAGATCGCGACCTCGGGCATGCCGATGCCGGCCTGCTCGGCCTGGCGACGCACGGTGTTGACCAGCCAGCGCTCGGATTCGTCGCGCGGGTCCTTGATGACGTACGCGCCGGTCGCGCGCTTGGCCGACCACTTGGAAATCGCCAGGGTGAAGAACGCGCCGCCGAACCCGAACAGGGCCGCGAACACGAACAGTCCGCCGTAGCTGGACGGATTGATGCCAAAGATCGCCATGACGACGCTGACCAGCGCGAGCACGGCGAGGTTGGTGGCGATGAGTAGACCGAAACGCTTGAACATTGGGTACCTTGAGTCCGGATGACGCCTGCGTCAGGCGGAAGAAAAAACGTGTCGCGACAATCTGCGTGCAGCGACGCCCGATTTCAATTCAGCATCGTCGAAGGCGCAGTGGTGACCCCGTGACAGTTCATGTGCCAGACAGTTTCCCGACGTCCGTGCCGGTGTCGGGTTATCGCGGCCGGTTTGCGCCCTCGCCCACCGGTCCGCTACATGCAGGCTCGCTGGTCGCCGCACTCGGCAGCTGGCTGCTGGCGCGTCAGGCGCGCGGCGAATGGCTGGTGCGCATCGAGGACGTCGACCGGCTGCGCGCGATCGACGGCGCGGCGCACTCGCAACTGGCGATGCTGCAATCGCTCTGTCTGCATCATGACGGCGACGTGCTCGTGCAGAGCGCACGCGATGCGCGATACGCGGCGGTGATCGACACACTGCTCGCCCGGGGACAGGCCTTCGTCTGCCATTGCAGCCGCGCCGACCTCGCGGGCAACAGGGGCCGGCACCTCGGTGCGTGCGTCGCACGCGATCCCCGCCCCGACCCTGCGATCCGTTTGCGGGTCGAACCGGGCACGCGCATCGTGTTCGACGATGCGATCCGCGGACCACAGGTCCAGCAGGTCGACACCGAAGTCGGGGATTTCGTGTTGCGACGCGCGGACGGCTTCTTCGCCTACCAGCTCGCGGTGGTCGTGGACGATGGCGACCAGGGCATCACCGATGTGGTCCGCGGCGCCGACCTGCTCGAATCGACCGCGCGGCAGATCCTGCTGCAGCAGATCCTCGGCCTGCCGACGCCGCGGTACGCGCACCTGCCGCTGCTGGTCGACCCGCAGGGACGCAAGCTGTCGAAGTCGGAGCAGGCGCCGTCGCTCGACACCGGCGATCCGATGCCGTGCCTGCATCTTGCCTGGCACGCACTCGGGCAAGTGCCACCCGCGCCTGCCGGAACACCGCGTGCATTCCTCGAAGCGGCTATCGAGCACTTCGATCCGAAGCGCATCCCGGCGCACGACATCGTGGTTTGTGCGCCGCACAACGGCCATGTCACGAGCGATGCATAGACTGCAAGACCCGTTGCCACAACGGCAGCGCCCCACACCAACGAGGACGGCATGAGCGGACGCGTGGCACTGGTTACAGGCGGCACCGGCGGAATCGGAACGGCCATCGTCAAGCGGTTGGCCGACAACGGTTATCGCGTGGCGACCAATTACCGCAACGCCGAGAAGGCGCAGGCCTGGCAGGCGCAGATGCGCGACGCCGGTTACGAGATCGCGATCGCCCCGGGCGATGTGTCCGATCACGAGGAAGCCGAGAAGATGGTGCGCGAGGTCGAAGCGCAGCTTGGGCCGATCGACATCCTCATCAACAATGCGGGCATCACCCGCGACGGCACATTCCACAAGATGCACGCGCTGCAGTGGCAGGACGTCATCAACACGAACCTCAACTCGGTCTACAACGTCACGCGCCCGGTGATCGAAGGCATGCGCGACCGCAAGTGGGGTCGCATCATCCAGATCAGCTCGATCAACGGTCTCAAGGGCCAGTACGGTCAGGCGAACTACGCTGCGGCCAAGGCCGGCATGCACGGCTTCACGATTTCGCTGGCACGCGAGAACGCGAAGCTCGGCATCACCGTCAACACGGTGTCGCCCGGTTACGTCGCCACCGACATGGTGATGGCGGTGCCCGAGGAAGTGCGCGCGAAGATCGCCGCCGACATCCCGACCGGCCGCCTGGGCCGCCCGGAAGAAATCGCCTATGCGGTGAACTTCCTGGTCGCCGATGAGGCTGCGTGGATCACCGGCTCGAACCTCGACATCAACGGTGGCCACCACATGGGCTGGTGAAGCAGCCTGCGCATCGCGTACGGACCGCCCGCCCGGCTTCGCGCTGGCGGTCCGCGACGCGACGCGCATCGGTGCTTCAGGCGCTTGTGTCCAGTTGCGCCCCCCACCCCGCTGCGCCATGCTGCGCGGCATCAAGGATCAGAGTGTTGGCTTCATGAGCAGTGCCGTGCGCATCATCAAGAAGTACCCGAACCGTCGACTCTACGACACGGAAATTTCCAGCTACATCACCATCGAGGACGTCCGCCAGCTGATCGTCGACGGTGAGGACTTCGAAGTCCGCGACGCCAAGAGCGGCAACGACATTACCCGCTCGGTGCTGCTGCAGATCATCTCCGAGCAGGAATCTGACGGCGAACCGGTGCTGTCGACCCAGTTGCTGAGCCAGATCATCCGCTTCTACGGCGACTCGATGCAGGGCTTCATGGGCAACTACCTCGAGCGCTCGATGCAGACCTTCCTCGACCAGCAGCAGCAGTTCCGCCAGCAGATGGGCGGCCTGCTGGGCCAGACGCCGTGGACGATGATGAACCAGCTGACCGAGCGTAACCTCGACCTGTGGAAGGAATTCCAGAAGACGATGGTCAGCGGCGCCACGCCGACCGCCAAGCCTGCCGAGCGCGATCCGCCCAAGCGCGGCCGCTGATTCTTCCGCACGCTCGACACGGCGCGGATTCCGCGCCGTTTTCGTTTCCGCTTCCCGGACGTCCCGTATGACCCACACTCCCCGCGTCGCCATCGTCACCGGTGGCCTGGGCGGCATCGGCCGCGCCATCTGCCGGCAGCTCGCCACCAGCGGCGTCCAGGTCGTCGCCGCCGACCTGCCGGCCGACGCCGCACGTCTCGATGCATTCGCCGCCGACATGGCCGGCCTGCCGGTGACCACGTGCGCGCTGGATGTCGGTGATGCCGACGCCTGCGCTGCCGTCGTCGCGCAGATCGAAGCCGTGCATGGCAGGGTCGACATCCTGGTCAACGCCGCCGGCATCACCCGCGACGCGACGTTGCGCAAGATGGACACCGCGCAGTGGGACGACGTGCTGCGCATCAATCTCGACAGCGCCTTCCATCTGTGCCGCGCCGCGGTCGACGGTATGGTCGCGCGCGGCTTCGGCCGGATCGTCAACATCAGTTCGGTCAGTGGCCAGACCGGCAACTTCGGCCAGACCAACTACGCCGCGGCCAAGGCCGGCCTGCACGGACTGACAATGTCGCTGGCCCGCGAAGTCGCGGCCAAGGGCATCACCGTCAACAGCCTGTCGCCCGGCTACGTCGAAACTCCGATGACCTCGAAGATGCCGCCCGAGGTTCTGGCCCGCACCGTCGCCAGCGTGCCGGTGGGCCGTGTCGGCCAACCGGACGACATCGCACGCGCGGTCGCGTTCCTCGTGGCCGACGATGCCGGTTACATCACCGGCATCAACCTGCCGGTCAACGGCGGTCTGCTGATGGGGTTCTGAGGAACGCCTGCGCGGTCACGCCACTGCGCCGCGAGATCAGAACGCGCGCTGGATGTTCTCGGGATCGTAGGGTTCGCACGCGCCCCGGTAGCTGCCACCGCCGCCGGTAATGCGGATCTCCCCGTGGACGCGGTCGATCACCAGATGGTTGGTGTAACTGAGCCTGTGGAACTTCGATTTCGCGGTGATCTCGTCCTGCCCGACCACGACGTCATGGATCGGAAACCAGTTGTCACCCCTGCCGTTCACAAACTGCGGCAGGATGGCCGACGGCAACTGGACGCTGCCACCGTCGCCGCTGATCTTCAGATAGACATACCCGGTATAGCCGGTGCTGCCGGCAGTCAGGCCACCGCCCTCGCATGCCAGGTTCAATGCGAAAGGTGCCGCCGGATCGTCCGCCGGCGACTGCGCCAGGACCGTAGCGGACAGACAGACCAGGGTGGCTGCCAGGTATCGCCGCATCGCGTGTCCTCCGTTGACGTCAGCCGGGATGGATCGATCGAACACACTCAACGCGCGGCGGTCGTCTCGCCCTGCGCGTCTTCGCAGAATTTCGCGCGGTATTCGAGGGCCTTGGGCATCAGCGCTTCCAGCGTCTGGATGCGGGTGCCGGGATTGGGATGCGTCGACGAGAACTCCGGGGGTGCCTGGCCGCCGCTGGCTTCGGACATGCGCTCCCACAACGGCACCGCTTCGCGCGGATCGAAACACGCGGCGGCGGCGAGCATCAGGCCGATATTGTCGGCCTCGGTCTCGTGCTTGCGCGCGTACGGCAGCAGGTAGCCGTAGCCCATCGCCGCCATGACCATCTGCTGCTGCTGCGGATCCATGCCGCTCATCGAGCCGGCCATCTGTCCGATCTGCGTGAGCCGCTGCTGGGCCATGCGCTGGGCGCCATGGCGCAGCAGGGCGTGGGCGATCTCGTGGCCCATGACGACGGCCAGCGCGTCGGCGTTCTTCGCCACCGGGATCAGCCCGGTGTAGACCGCCATCTTGCCGCCCGGCAGGCAGAAGGCGTTCGCCTGGTCCGACTCCAGCACGTTGACCTCCCACTCGAAGGTCTGCGAGAAGCGGGTCGGTTCCAGGCCGTGTTCGCGCGCGAGCTCGGCCTCGACCACGTCGACCTTGGCGATCAGGCGTTCGGCGATCAGACGGACATCCTTGGCGATCTCGCTGTCCGGATCGACCGGGCGTTCCTGCCCCAGGATCTCCTGGTAGGCCTCCAGACCGAGTGCCTTCTCCTGCGTCACGTCGAGACCGCGATCGATCAGGACCGTCTCGCCGGTGACCGGATCGACGCTCTGGTTGGAGAAGTAGTAGTACGCGCCGTAGCCCGCGAACAGCAGCAGGACGACGAAGCGCATGCCGAACCGGCGACGCGGCGCGCGCCCGGTCTGACGACGGTCACCGCCGAAAGGATCCTGTCTCATCTCGTCTCCCCGGGCCGGTCGCCCGGCACATCGTCAAAGTTCGCGCACCACGCGGAAACCGAGTCTCGCATTTGTGGTGTCCACCTGCGCAAGTGCCCGCCAGCTGGCGCGCGTCTGCGCGGGCGAGCTGGCCCAGGAGCCGCCGCGGATCACCTGGTTGCGGCAGCCGGGATTCACCCAGGCCGAACCGTCCTTGGGGGCGCGCCGGTAGTTCTCGTGCCAGCAGTCGGCCATCCACTCGCTGACGTTGCCGGCCAGATCGTGCACGCCCCAGGTGTTGGGCTCGAAGGTGCCGACCGGCGCCGGCCCCCACCAGCCGTCGCCGTAATCGGGAAACGCGTTGCCCCAGGCGCGCCCGCCCGGAGAGCGGTCGAGCGCACCGGTCATGTTGCCCGCGCCTTCGGGCGGAGTGTCTTCGCCCCAGGGGTACCGCTCGCTGCTGCCGTTGCGGAACGCGTACTCGAACTCGGCTTCGCTCGGCAGCCGGTAGCGCTGGCCGCTCTGCGTCGCCAGCCAGTCGACATAGGCCTGCGCGTCCTTTGCGCTCACATGCAGGACCGGCATGGTGTCGCCCGCCGGCCGTCCCACGTAATCGGAGCGCCAGTCGACCTTGCTGCGGCGGAGGAAGTTGCCGGTCCGCTCGTCGTAGGCCATCGAGAAGCCGCGTCGGACGGCGCGGGACTGGTAGCCGGTCGCGTCGACGAAGCGGCGGAACTCGCCGACCGACACTTCGCGCACGCCCATGGCGAAGCCGCGTTCGAAGCGCACGGCGTGGCGTGGCGACTCGTTCGCATCGGCGTCGCGATCGCCCGGCAACGCGCCCATCATGAAGCCGCCATGCGGCAGCACCACGACCTGCGGGCCGCGCGCGCCCCCCTCCAGCGCATCGGTGAAGACCTGGCCGGGACGGAAATCACCGTAGTGCACCGCGCGATCGATGCGCTCGCGCAGATCGTTGGCGACCGGGTCGCCCGGTTCGGCAATGCCGATCACCTGGGCCAGCCGTTCGCGCGCCACCAGCACGCCGTTGATCTTCGGCAGCGCTTCGATGCCTTCGTCGCGCAGGCGGCGGATATGCGCGGCGCGCATGCGCTCCAGGCGCCGCTCGGCATCGGGCACGGTGGGGAACCCCGGCCGAATCGTCGCCGCATGCGCCAGCCAGCGCGAGGCGTCGCGGTAGTCGGCCGCGTCGGCGGCCACCTCGGCACGCCGGATCATCGTGCTCTCGACTGCGGCCATGCCCTGCAACGCGCGTGGCTGGCCCGGGCGCAATGCCACCGCCTGGCGGAACAGTGCGAGGGCACCCTCGCCCGCCTCGCCCAGTGCGCCAGCCTGCAGTTCACGCTCCGCCAGCCGGTTGAGTTCCCACAGGCGGTCGCTGTCGTCGACACGTTCCAGATAGCCCACCACCGCGTCATCGCCGGGGGCGAGATAGCGCGCGACGGCGGCGAAATCGTGCGCCGCACGCAGGCCCGCGATCGAGTCCTGCTCGTCGGTCTCCACCAGCGCCTGGACGCCGAGTTCGAGCAGGCGCGACTGCGAGCGCCGCAGCCCGTCGCGCGCCGTCCGCTCCTGGCCCGGCATGCGCGCGAGCGCCAGATACAGGGGAATGGCCGATGTCGGGCTGGCGTACAGATCGTCCGCGGCCAGCGCGGCACGCGCCTGCTCCACCGCATCTGCCACGCCGTCCTCTTCGATGACGACCTGCGGCGGTGTCCAGTTGAGTTCCGGCACCACGGTGTCGTCGCCGCTGATCGTGACGCTGCCGTCTCCGAGCGCGGGCGCGTCGTCAGGAGCGCCCCCGCATGCCGCCAGCAGCACGCCCAGCAGGCCGACGATGAAAATGCTGCGCAAACCGGGCTCCGTGGAGGGCATCGCCGCAGATTAAGCCATCGCGACCGTGGCGGCGATGCGACAGCGCCGACGATTGCCGCGACCGGCCAGCGCCGCTAGGCTTCCGCGCATGTCATCTCCCAATTCTTTCTGGATCAACGATCCGGCAACCCTGCTGGCGCACCTTCCCAGCGGCCCGGCCCGCGTGGGTCTGGACACCGAGTTCATCCGCGAACGCACCTTCTGGCCACAGCTGGCGCTGGTGCAGATCTCGATCGAACAGGCCGACGGCATCGAAGTGCTGCTGGTCGATCCGCTGGCACCAGGCATCGCCGAGGCGCTGCGCCCGCTGCTGGCCGACCCGGCCATCCTCAAGATCATGCACAGCGCCAGCGAGGATCTCGTCGCCTTCGGCCACGCCTGCGGTGCGGTGCCGGCGCCGCTGTTCGACACGCAGATCGCCGCGGCGCTCTCGGGCGTTGGCGCGGGCATGGGCTACCAGCGACTGGTGCAGGAAACCCTCGGTGTGGCGCTGGCCAAGGGCGAGACCCGCTCCGACTGGCTGCGCCGTCCGCTGTCGCCGACCCAGATCGAGTACGCGGTCGACGACGTCGCACATCTGTTCGCGCTGCACGACGCGCTTGCCGGCAAGCTCGATGCGCTCGACCGCGCGGCGTGGCTCACCGAGGACTGCGCGCGTCTGGTCGCCACCGCCGGCAACATGGAAGGCGACCGCTGGCCGCAGCTGGGCGGCCGTGCGGGCCTGTTCCTCGATGCGGACGCACAACGTCGCCTCGCGCGGCTGCTGCGCTGGCGCGAGACCTACGCGCGCGCCACCGACCGGCCGCGCAGCTGGATCCTCGACAATGAACTGGCCACCCTGCTCGCCCGCGATCCGCCTGCGGACACGGCCGCGCTGCAGCAGCGGCTGGACGCGCATCCCAAGGCACCGCGCAAGCTGACCAGTGTGATCTGGCAGGCGCTGACCACCGAACTGCCGGACGAGGCCGAGATGCCGCTGTCGCGCGGCGAAGAACCCGACCGCAAGCAGCTCAAGCGCCTGCAGCAGGCCGTCGCCGAACGCAGTGCCGAGATCGGCCTGCCCGACGGCGTGCTGGCCTCGCGCAAGTGGCTCGAAGCGCTGGTCGAAGGTGCCGACTGGCCCGGCGCATTGTCGGGCTGGCGCCGCGGCCAGCTGGAACCGTCGCTGGCGCCGTTGCTCGACAGGGCTGGCGAGCCCGCAGCGGGGACCGTATAATCGCCACGCATCATGTGGGGCCATAGCTCAGCTGGGAGAGCGCGTCGTTCGCATCGACGAGGTCAGGAGTTCGATCCTCCTTGGCTCCACCACTCGATACCGCCGGAAAGCCAGGACCCAGGTCCTGGCTTTTCTGCTTTTGAGTCCGGAGGATCCCGCGCCTCAGGCGCGGTACTGCTTCTCTTCGACGAAGCGCGAACCGGCCAGCCGGTTGATCCGGTTCTTGACCTCGACCCGGTCGCCGTTGTGCCGCGCGACCGCGCGGGCGAGCTCGACGAACTCGTCGCCGAAATCATGCGCGGCCTCTTTCGCGCGCAGCGCGTCCTGCACGTCCCACATGCGCGTATTGGCGTCGCGCAGTGCCGTCTTGAGTTCGGCCATCTCCGGCTGCGTCTCCGCCAGCGGCGCCCACAGCGGCAGCAGGCCGTCGAGTTCGGTGCGGACGTTGACCAGCTTCTGCGCGTCGCCGATGCGCTCGGCCTTGATCTCGAGGATGGTGATCTTGTCGGCGAGTTCGCCGATCGACACCGGGGCCAGAATCGTGCTCACGGAATGTCCTCTTCTTCGCGCAGGTCGTGGGTCGCACATGGTAACGCGGCGCTGAAGGCACTTCGGGCGCCACGTATCCGCGACGCCCTGTGCTGCGGCGTGTGCTGCATCGCGGCGTAAACTGTGCGCCGGCGCAATCGGCGCTGTGTGTGGAGCTGCCGTGCGTTTCAAGGACCGCCTGCCCCTGTGGCTGCACGACTGGCTCGACATCGTCGTGCCAATCGGCCAGATCCTGCTGATCCTGCTGGTCGCCTGGCTGCTGCGGCTGCTGGTGCGCCGGATCATCGAACGCGTCGGACATCGCTACACGCTGCCGGTCGAGGCCGTCGTCGGCGGGCGCCGCGTGACCTCGTTCCTGATCTACGCCGCCGCGCTGCTGCTGATCCTCGAACGCATGGGCGTGTCCGGCACGGTGCTGTGGACGGCGTTCACCGGCTTTGCAGCCGTGGCGGCGGTCGCGTTCTTCGCTGCGTGGAGCGTGCTGTCGAACATCTTCTGCACGATGCTGATCCTCACCACGCGCCCGTTCCGGCTCTACGACCACGTCGAGCTGCTGGAAAACGGCGAGAAGCCCGGCCTGCGCGGCCAGGTGGTCGACATCAACCTCGTCTACACCACCTTGCGCGAGACCGACGACGGCGACGGTGCCGGGACCTGCCTGCAGATTCCCAACAGCCTGTTCTTCCAGCGGGCGCTACGTCGATGGCGCGGTGGCGCACTGCCTGCGGCACGCGGGGGCGCGGCCGCAGGCGATCCACTGGACGTCTGAAACGGGGTCGCGGTCAGGCGAGCGCCGCGGTCACGATGATCTCGATGCGCCAGCCCGGATCGGCGAGCTTGCCCTCGATCGTCGCGCGCGCCGGTCCCTGGCCCGGGACGACCCAGCGGTCCCATTCGGCATTCATGCCGGCGAAATCGGCGATGTCGGCGAGCACGATCTGCGCCTGCAGGATGCGGGTCTTGTCGCTGCCGGCCTGCGCCAGCAGCGCATCGATCTCCTGCAGCACTTCGCGGGTCTGGGTCGCGATGTCGGCGCCCGGGGTCAACGGGACCTGCCCGGCGCAATACACGGTGTCGTTGTAGATCGTGGCCTCGGACATGCGCGGGCCGGCGTCGATGCGCTTCATGGGTCTCTCCTGACGGAACGGGGCGCCCACGGTAGGCGCGCGCGCCGCCGTGCGCAAACCATCGCCGGCCTCAGTCCTTTTCGCCGGGCACGACGGTGTCGCCGTCCAGCACTTCGCGCACGTAGAGGCGCTTGACCAGCACGTAGACGACCACGGTCAGCGGCGCGGCGAGCAGCAGGCCGGCAGCGCCCTGCAAGCTGCCGAAGATCACCAGCGAGAACAGCAGCAGCGCCGGCGGAAGCTCCACGGCGCGCTGCTGGATCAACGGCTGCAGCACGTTGCTCTCGATCTGCTGCAACACGATGTACAGCGCGATCGTAGCGAATCCGACCTGGGGGCTGACGGTGAAGGCCAGCAGGATGCCGGGGATGGCGGCGACGATCGGTCCGATGATCGGCACGAAGTCGAGCAGGAACGCGATCAGCGCGAGGGCGAACGCGGCCGGCACGCCCAGCAGCCACAAACCGATGCCGGTCATGATGCCGACGACGAGCATCGCAACCAGCTGCCCGCCCAGCCACAGGCGCAGTGCACGTCCGCTGGAATCGAGCGCATCGGCCGCGGCCGACTTGGCCGATTGCGGCACCAGATGCAGCAGGCCATTGCGGTACATCTCCGGCTGCGCGGCGATGTAGATCGCGCCGACCAGCACGAGGAACATGTCGATCGTGCCGCTGGAGACGGTCATCGCGATCGCGCCGGCGCCGCTGGCAATGCGACCCATGTTGTCGCGGACGGTGTCGAGCTGTTCCTGCACCAGGCTACCGACGCTGGTTTCGCCCAGCCACTGCTGGAACTGGGCGTAGGCGGCCGGCAGGGTTTCGGTCAGCGTGGCGAGTTCGCGGGTGGCCTGCGCGCCGAACATCCACAGCAGCAGACCCAGCCCCCCGATCAGCACCACCAGCACGATCGCCAGTGCGACGCCATGCGGCATCGGCACGAAGCGGCGCAGCAGGCCCGACAACGACAGCAGCAGCGCGGCGACCACGATCGCGCCGAATACCAGCATGAAGACGGGCGTCAGCGCCCAGCACAACACCAGCACCGCGAGCAGTGCGAGGACGATCAGAACTTGACGAGTGAAGTACGCGAGATCCTGCGACGCGGGCATGGTCGATCCGATGGGAGAGGGGTCGCGTCGCGACGCGGCGCTCCTTGTCCCATAACGGGCGTGCAAATCCGGTGGAGCACTCAGCGCAGCTGGCTGTCCTTGCTTCCGCGGCGGTTGTAGCCGCTGTGCGCGTAGTCGTCGTCGTGTGCGGCCTGGCATTCGACGCACAGGCGCACGCCGGGCACGGCGCGGCGTCGCGCTTCCGGAATCGGCGCGTCGCATTCTTCGCAGTGCGTCAGGCCCGGCCCGCTGCGTAGTTGGCTACGGGCACGTTCGATCGCATCTTTCACGGTGGCGTCGATCTGGTCCTGCACCGCGCCATCGCCAGCCCAGCCCGTGGCCATGACGGCCTCCTGCATGTCGCGTGTTGACGAAGTGTGGACGCTAGCAGGTGCCGCGTTGACTCGGGATGAGCGGCGGCCCCGGTCATAATGGCGTCGATTCCGCTGGAGGACCGACATGGCCCTGACCCTGCTGCTGCGCTGCACCGATCTCGAACGCACCCGCGCGTTCTACACCGCCCTGCCCGGCTTCTCCGCGGCGCCGTCGACCGGCGACACGCTGACCATCACCGGCCATGGCGCACGCGTCGTGTTCACCGCTGCCGATCTGTGGCACCGCGCGCCCACGCTGACCGGCACGCTGTACTTCACCGTTCCCGACATCGACGCGGTGTTCGCCGAAACGCAGGGCCGCGCGCAGCTCGCCTGGACGCTGCAGGACATGCCCTATGGCGCCCGCGAGTTCGGCATCGTCGACTGCAACGGCTACATCCTGGCGTTCCAGCAAGGCGCCTGAAATGTCGGATGTGCGTACGCCGCGGCTCGCCATCATCGGTGGCGGGCCGGCCGGCCTGTTCGCCGCCGAGCGCGCACGCGCGGCGGGACTGGAGGTCGATCTGTTCGAGGCCAAGGGCTCGGTCGGGCGCAAGTTCCTGATCGCCGGCAAGGGCGGCCTGAATCTCACGCACTCCGAGCCGCGCCCCGCCTTCGATGCGCGCTACGGCGCGCGCGACGCGGCGGTCGGTAGCTGGCTCGATCGCTTCGATGCGCAGGCGCTGCGCGACTGGGCCGCGGCACGCGGCGTGCCGACCTTCGTCGGCAGTTCCGGCCGCGTGTTCCCCGAGGACCTCAAGGCCGCGCCGTTGCTGCGCGGCTGGGTGCGGCAACTGCGCGAGGACGGCGTGCGCTTCCATGTGCAGCATCGCTGGACCGGCTGGGACGACGATGGCGCGCTGGTGTTCGAGACGCCGGATGGCAGCACCACGCACGTCGCCGATGCCACGCTGCTGGCGATGGGCGGTGCCAGCTGGCCGGAGCTCGGCTCCGATGGCCGCTGGCAGTCCGTGCTGTCGGCGCGCGGCGTCGACGTGGCGCCACTGGTCCCGGCGAACTGTGGATTCGACATCGGCTGGAGCGCGCATCTCGCCGAGCGTCACGCCGGCGCACCGCTGAAACCGGTCGTGCTGCACTGGACCGGACTCGACGGCACGCCGCATACGCTGCAGGGCGAATGCGTGCTGACGACGACCGGCATCGAAGGCAGCGCGATCTACGCGATCTCCGGGATCTTGCGCGACACCATCGCGCGCGACGGCAGTGCGCTGCTGGAACTGGATCTCGCGCCGGGACGCGACCTCGCGCGACTGGAGAGCGATCTTTCGCGCCCGCGCGGACGTCGCAGCGTCGGCGAACATCTGCGTCGTGCGACCGGTCTTGATGCCGCGAAGACGGGATTGCTGTTCGAGCTGCTCGATCGCGCCGCACTCGATGATTCGGCACGCGTCGCAGCGGCGATCAAGCGCCTGCCGCTGCGGTTGCAGGCGCCGCGACCGATCGAAGAAGCGATCAGCAGCGCGGGCGGCGTGCGTCTGGAGGCAACCGGCGACGCGCTGATGCTCGATGCCCTGCCCGGCGTATTCGTCGCTGGGGAAATGCTGGACTGGGAAGCGCCGACCGGCGGGTATCTGCTGACGGCCTGCTATGCGAGTGCAGCCGTTGCGGTGGATGGCGTGCGGGCGTGGCTGCAGCGCCGGGTGCCGGCCGCCTGACAGGCGCAACGCGTTCTCAGTCCAGCGATTCCGAAAGCCGGAATTCCGATTCGAAATGGCGCGGGCGTCCGTCGAGCGGATCGTCGAACGCAAGTGCGCGGGCCAGCAACTGCAACGGCGGCCGCGCGCCGTCGGCATCGTCCTGCAGCGTCGGATACCAGGGGTCGTGCAGGATCGGCGCGCCGAGTGCAGCCATGTGCACGCGCAACTGGTGCTTGCGTCCGCTGACCGGCGACAGCGCATAACGCCACCGTCCGGCGCCACGTTCGCGAACGTCGATGCGCGTCTCGCTGTTCGGCGTGCCGTCGACCTCGGCCATGCGGAAGAACGGCTCGCCGCGTTCGATGCGGCTGTGGCGCGTCATCGGGAACGCGAGCGCCGGTAACGGCGGCGCCAGCGCTTCGTAGGTCTTGTGGATACGCGATTCGCGGAACAGCGCCTGGTACGCGGCGCGGCTCGCGGGATCGGCCGAGAACAGCACCAGCCCGGCCGTGCCGCGATCGATCCGGTGCAGTGGCACGAGATCGGGATTGCCGAGCGTCGCCACCAGCCGTGTCAGCAGCGTCTGGGTGACGAAGGCGCCGGTCGGCGCGACCGGCAGGCCATGCGGTTTGTCGGCGACCACGAGATGATCGTCGACGTGCAGGATGCGTTCGGCCGCATCGATCACCGGCTCGTCGATGACCTCGCGGTAATAACCGATCTCGGCGCCGACGCGATACGGCGTCTGCAGCGTGACCGGGTCACCGTGCGCATCGAGCACCCTGCCCCGCGCTACGCGATCCCGCCAGATCGATGCGTCGACCTGGGGGAAATGCGCGACCAAGGCGTCGAATACGGTGGCCCACGGACCCGGCGGCAGTTGCAGCCGGCTCGCCGGCACGCCATCCCGCGGCGGAAACCGCGGGCGGCTCATGCGCGCAGACGTGGATCAGTCGGCTTCATCGGCCTCTTCGCGGCCCTGCTGGCGGATCACCGCTTCCTGGCGCGCATCCTCGATCGACCACAGGATCGCGCCGGTGTCGGCCTTGCGCGTATCGAACACGAACGTGCCGGTCAGCGGCGTATCGGCCTTCAGGTCACCCGCCTCGTACAGCGCCCACATCTCCTCGCCGTAATGCGTGTCGGCGAGTTCCGGCGCGAAGCGCGCGAGCGTGTCGCGGACGTTGTGCACGTCGCGCAGCAGCATGTCACGCGCGGCGTTGTTTCCGGCCGCGCTGACGACCTGCGGGAAGTCGATCAACACCGGGCCGTCGGGCGTGGCCAGCACGTTGTACTCGGACAGATCGCCGTGGACCATGCCCAGCACCAGCATCCGCACAATGTCGCGCACCAGCATCAGATGCCATTCGCGTGCCTGGTCGGGTTCGAGATCCACTTCGGCCAGACGCGGCGCGCTGAAACCTTCGGCGTCGGTGACCAGGTCCATCAGCAGGACGCCGTGGAAGAAACCATAGGGCTGCGGCACGCGCACGCCGGCATCGGCCAGGGCGTACAGCGCATCGACCTCGGTGGTCTTCCATGCGGCTTCCTGCTCGCGACGGCCGAACTTGGTCGCCTTGCCCATCGCACGCTGCTCGCGGCTGCCGCGGACCTTGCGGCCTTCCTGATACTGCACGCGCGCCTGGAAACTGCGCTGCGCCATGTCCTTGTAGACCTTCGCGCAACGCACCTCGTCGCCGACCTGGACGACGTACACCGAAGCCTCTTTGCCGCTCTTGAGCGGTCGCAGTACGGCATCGATGATGCCGTCCTCGATCAGTGGCTGCAGTCCCTGCGGGATCTTCATGGTGCCGTGGGGCTCCGGGTTTGGCCTGACATTGTGCGGCCTGCGCCGGTCGCGCGCCCGAACGGCACCCGACCGGCGAACGGCATCAGCGTGCCGGCAGCCCCATCTCCTCGAGCAATACCGGCGCCGGATACACCTTGGCCATCAGCCAGCGCATGTAGCGCATGTCGACGTGGATCGCGCGCTTGTAACGCGGATCGAACCACCAGCTCGCGCTGACCGACTCCCAGTTGCTGTCGAAGTTCAGGCCGACCAGTTCACCGCGCGCATTGAGGACCGGCGAGCCCGAGTTGCCGCCGGTGGTGTCGAGATTGGTCAGGAAGTTCACCGGCTGGGTGCCGAGCGAGGCTTCGGCGGTGCCTTCGAAATCACCCTTGGCGATCGCGTCGAGCAGCGGCTGTGGTGCGTCGAACGGCACCTGCCCGGTGTTCTTCTCGACGATGCCGGCGACCGTGGTCACCGGCGAGAACGCCACCGCATCGCGCGGCGCCAGCGCTTCGACCTTGCCGTAGCTCACGCGCAAGGTTCCGTTCGCGTCGGGGTAGACCGCGCGGCCCTGCTGCGCGCGCCATGCGAACAGCGCACGCATGTAGGCCGGGCGCAGCCGCAGCTGTTCGCCTTCGCGGGTCTTGCGCGCGTCCTCGGCATCGAGCTGCGCGGCGACCAGCTGGGCGGCCAGTGCGAGCAGCGGATCGTCGGCCAGCGGACGGCCGGCGCGGGCATCGGCGAACCGCGACAGGCGCTGTGCCTCTTCGCCCAGTGTCGTGCGCGCGTAGACCGTGTCCAGCGCGGTCTTCAAGGATTCGGGCGTGCGGCCGAACGCGGCATCGAAGGCTGCCAGACGCTGCGCATCGGGCAACTGCTGGTAGCGGCCGACCAGCACGCCGAGCACGGCCTTCTCCGCCGACGGCGCATAGCGACGCTGGGCCTGGCGCAGCACCCCTTCGATCAGCGCGTGGTCGCGCTGCTGGTAGCCGGTCTCGCGCGCGGCATCGTCGGCCTTCGCCGATTCGATGCGCAGGCGTTCGAGCAGCAGCGCCGAGCGCAGCAGCTGGGTCTGGCTGGCGACGAGGGTCAGCAACTGGTCGCGTGCGGCCGCAGCATCGGCCTGGCCGAGGATCGCCTGCAGCGCGGCGATGTCGGTCGCGTCGCCGCCCGTGGTTGCGGCCAGCATCGCAGCCTCGTCCTCGCCACGCAGGCGCACCGCGTCGCTGCGCAGCAGGCCTTCGAGCTCACCGGCGGCGCGCTTGCGGTTGTTCTTCAGCGACTGCAGCTGCGAGGCGTAGCGGGTGCGGATGTCGGCGTCATCGGCGCCGGCGGTCTCGACCGCGTCGATCAGCGCATCGAACACCGCCACGCGCTGCGGCAGCACGCGCGCGACCTGGGCATCGAACTCGGCCGCGGTGCGATGGCGGAAGGTCGTGCCCGGATAGCCGGCGAGCATCGCGTAATCGCCGGCGTGCAGGCCGCCGCGTGCGATCTGCAGATGCGCCGGCGGTGCGTACGGCACGTTGTCGGCGCTGTAGTCGGCCGGCTTGCCGTCGCGGCCCACGTAGGCGCGCAGCAGGGTGAAATCGCCGGTGTGGCGCGGCCACATGAAATTGTCGATCTCGTCGCCGTAGTTGCCGATCGCGCGCGGCGGCGCATAGACCAGACGCACGTCGCGCAGCTCCAGCTGGCGGATGCGATAGAAATCGGTGCCGTAATACATGTTGGCGACGCTGCAACGCACCTCGCCCGACGCTTCGCACGCGGCGACGATGCGCTTGCCGGCGGCGTCCACCGCGTCGAAGTACGCGCGACCGGTCTTGCCGCGGGCATCAGCCAATACGTCGTCTGTGACCTTGTCGAAGCCGACCGTCACCAGCACACGGAAGTCCGGATTCGACGGACGTTCGTCGCCGCGGCCTTCGGCGATGAAGCCGCCGTCGATGATGTTGCGCTCGGCGCTGCTGTTGTACTGGATCACGCCGTAGGCGACGTGGTGGTTGGTCAGCAGCAGGCCTTCATCGGAGACGAAGGCGCCGGTGCCACCACCGACCTTGACCACGGCGCTGAGCGGCGGCGCGGTGACGTCGGCCAGCGCATCGGCGCGACCTCGGAAACCGGCCTCGCGCATGGGCTTGGCGATGTCGGGCAGCTGGGTCGGCATCCACATGCCTTCATCGGCGTGTGCGGACACGGCGGACAGCGCGAGGCCGGCGGCAAGCGCGGCAGTAACGGGGCGGCGGAACGGCATGCGGAACATCCGGCGGAAATGTGGCGAGCCGCGACCTTAATCAGCGCCCGCGTCCCCGGCAACGGCCGGAGGTCACGCGTCGCCGTTCAGCTGGCCGGACGGACCCGCCACACCGGGGTCATCGTGACGGTCTCCGACTCGCTCATCAGCTGCAGTTCGCCGTCCTGGATCATCGCGGTCAGGCGCATGCTCCGCTGCAGCAGGCCGACCGCCTCGTCGATCTTCGCCGGGTCGAAATCGACCACGGTCAGATTCTTCAGGCGGGTCAGCGAGTTCGCGATGCGGTCCCACCAGATCTGCGCGGCATTGCCGCTGTAGTTCACCACCACGACCTGGCGCGAGCGGCCGCTGGCCTTGCGGATGCGGCTCTCGTCCGGCTGGCCGAGGTCGATCCACTGCTCGATGTCGCCGGTGTAGTCGCGGCGCCACAGATCCGGTTCCTCTTCGTTGCTGAGGCCGCGACCGAACTCGAGACGCTCGTCGGCGAACAGCGCGAAGGTGATCAGCCGCACCATCAGGCGCGCCTCGGTCTCCGACGGATGCTGCGCCAGCACGAGGTCGTGCGAGGCGTAGTAATGCCGGTCCATGTCGGTGACCTGGAGTTCGGCTTTGTAGACGGTGGCCTTGGGCGCCATGAGGAAGGGTCTGCGCGAGGGAGGCGCGATTGTAGGTTAAACAGGTGTCAACGCCGGGCGGCGATGTGGTCACGGGCACATCATTCCCCGACTGCGAGCATGCGCGCCATGCCTGATTTACGCCGTTCCGCCCCCGCCCCTCTGTTCTCCGACACCACGCCGCCCGCGCTGCTCGAGCGCGTCGACGCTTGGGATCTGGCCGTCGCCGACGGCCCGGTCATCGCCACCGCGATCCATGACGGCCATGCCTTGCGCCCGTCGCTGCGCGCCCGCGTCAAGCTCGACGACGATGCGCGCTGGCGCGAGGAAGATCCGCTCACCAGCCTGCTGACCCAGGTCGGCGATACCCGCCTGCGGGTGCGGCAGTCGCGTTTCGAGGTCGATCTCAATCGCCCGCGGGCCGAGGCCGTCTACACCGGTCCCGAGGCCTGCTGGGGTCTCGATGTCTGGACCACGCCGCTTGACGCGGTCGAACGCGAAACCTCGCTGGCGCTGCACGATCGCTTCTACGACATGATCGGTGAGCTCATCGACCGCACCGTGGCCCGCTGGGGCAGCGCGCTGCTGATCGACATCCACAGCTACAACCACCGCCGCGATGGACCCGACGCCGCGCCTGCGTCGCAGGACGCCAATCCGGATATCGAACTGGGCATCACGACGCTCGACCCCAAGCGCTGGGGCGAGACCGCGAAGCGCTTCGCCAACGTGCTGCGCCGGCATCCGGTACGCGGCGCGCTGCCGGACGTGCGCTGCAATGTGCGCTTCCCGACCGGCGGCCATTTCCCCGAATGGGTCTATGAGAACTGGGGCGATCGCGTCTGCACGATCTCGCCCGAGTACAAGAAGATCTTCATGGACGAATGGAGCGGGCAGGCGGATATCCCCGCGCTGTACGCCCTGCGCGATGGCCTGTCGCATGCGGTCGACGCGGTGCGTCCGGAGTTCCTCAAGTGAGCGCGGGCGTTGTCCGGCGGCCGGTCGCTCGACCATTGCCGCCGGTGGCCGCGCGTGTGGACGACGCGCTCGCCGCGCTCGATGCACGGCTCGACTGGCTGCTGGCCCTGTCGCCGCTCGATGGCGTCGGCCTGTGGAACGCCTTCGAAACCTCCGGCCGCACGCTGGAACCCACGCTGCGCTATGTCGATCTCGACACCGATCTGATCGAGACACGCCAGGCGCTCGATGCCCTGCCCGTCGGCGAGATCGAATCGCCGGCACTGCAGGCGCTGCTCGCCGAGAAGCAGGGCGAACTGGGCCGCATGATCGATCTGGTCGAGCAGCGCGACCAGGCCGGCTTCGTCGATGCCAGCGTTGCGCTGTTCGGCGCGGTGGAACCGGAACTGCTGGCGCTCGCCGAACGCATCCTCGCCAGTGTCGGCACTGGTGAGCCGCTGTCCGCCGATTGCGGGATCGATGAAGTGCGCAGCCAGGTCGACGCCGAGATCGCCTGGTACCGCGCGCACGCGCCCGACTTCCACATCGATGTCGTCGTCGATACCGACATCAGTTCGATGCTGATGGTCTCGCACGGCACGTTCTACATCGACGGCAACATCCGCCTGCCGCGCGCACGCGTGCAGCCGCTGATCCAGCACGAGATCGGCACGCATGTGGTCACCCGTCACAACGGCCGCCAGCAGGCCCTGCGCCAGCTCGAAGTCGGTCTGGCGCACTACGACCCGATGCAGGAAGGCCTCGGCGTGCTCGGCGAATTCCTTGCCGGATATCTGCCCGGGGAGCGCCTGCGCATCCTCGCCGCGCGCGTGGTCGCAACCTCGATGGCCGCGAACGGCGAACAGCTGCCGGCGATCTTCGCCTGCCTGCACGAAAGCCACGACATGCCGACCGACGACGCCTTCGATGTCGCCGTGCGTGCGCGGCGTGGCGGCGGCCTGACCAAGGACGCCGTGTATCTGCGCGGCCTGCGCGATCTGCTCGCCTATCTGGAAGCCGGTGGCGAATTCGACGCCCTGTTCCTCGGCAAGTTCGCATTGCCGCAGCTGGAACTGCTGGACGCGCTGGTCGACGACGGCTGGATCGTGCCGCCGGTCCTGCTGCCCCGCTACACCACTCACGAGGATTTCCGCAGCCGCCTCGACGCCTGCCGGCGCACGCCGGTCGAGCGCCTCTTCCACACACACCGCACCCCGGAGCATGCTGCATGACAGACGGACACCCCCTGCGTTTCGGCTTTGTCGTCAACGACGTCGACACCGAGCAGGACAACTACACGACGATCCGTCTAGCCCGCCGCGCCCTGTCGCGCGGCCATGAGATCGCCCTGATCGGTCTCGCCGATTTCACCTACGACGCAGACGGCACCGTGCGTGCCTGCGCGCACATGCCCTGCGGCAAGGACTACGCCGACGACGCGGCGCTGCTCGCCGATCTGCAGTCCGACGAGTGTCCGACCGAGCGCATTTCCGTCGACGATCTCGACGTGCTGATGCTGCGCAGCGATCCCGCCGACGAAATGGTCGAGCGCCCCTGGGCGCCGGGCAGCGGCCTGCTGTTCGCGCAGCTCAGCGCGCTGAAGCACGCGCTGGTGGTCAACGATCCCACGCACCTGACCGATGCCTCGAACAAGACCTACTTCCAGCATTTCCCCGAGGAAGTCCGGCCTGTCACCTGCATCAGCTGCAACATCGACGAGATCAAGGCCTTCATCGAAGCGCGCGAAGGCTACGGCGTCATCAAGCCGCTGCAGGGCTCCGGTGGCCAGAGCGTCTTCGTGGTCACGCCTGAAAGCGCCGGCAACCTCAACCAGATGATCGACGCCGTGCTGCGCGACGGCTATGCGATCGCGCAGGAATATCTGCCCAAAGCGAAGGATGGCGACCTGCGTTTGCTGATGCTCAACGGCCGTCCGCTCGAAGTCGATGGCACCTATGCCTGTATCCGCCGCTACAACGACAGCGGCGATGCGCGCAGCAACATCAGCGCCGGCGGCAAGTACGAAATGGCCAAGCCCGATGCCGATGCGCTGCGTCTGGCCGAACTGGTCGCGCCGAAGCTGATCCGCGACGGCATGTACTTCGTCGGCCTCGACATCGTCGGCGACAAGCTGATGGAAGTGAACGTCGACACGCCCGGCGGCATCAACATGCTCGAGGAACTGACCGGTCTCGATTTCTCGGGCCGCATTCTCGATGACCTCGAGCGCAAGCTGCGCCTGCGCAAGCATTACGGCAAGACGCTCAGCAACGTCGAATTGGCGATGCTGTAAGCGGCGCGTACCGCGTCAGGTCCGGTTGGCGATCTCGATGAGGTTGCCATCCGGATCGCGTACATAGACGGACAGAATCGGGCCAGTCGCTCCCGTACGGGGGCACCGGCCCGTCTTCGATGTGGACGCCTGCGGTGCGCAGTTCTGCCTGCACCTGGTCCAGCGGCGTTGTCGTCAGCAGACACAGGTCCGCCGATCCGGGGGTCGGCCGCAACGCCTTCGGTTCGAACTCGTGACCGGCCTGGTGCAGATTGATCTTCTGCACGCCGAATGCGAGCGCGCGCCGGCCTTCGCCGAACGTCACGACCTGCATGCCGAACACGCGGCCGTAGAACGCGCAGGTCGCGTCGATATCGGCGACTGTCAGCACCAGATGGTCGAGGGCGTCGATGTGCATGGGGATCAGTCTCCGGTCGAGGCAGTGGACGGATGCGGGGGCGACGGCGTGTCCGGTGCGTGACGCTGCAGGTGCCGGGCCGCGACGAACGCGAGCGCCAGCATCAGGAGCGCGCCGCCGGCCAGCACCGGCCAGCCGCCGTGCGCCCACAGCCAGCCGCTGGTCGCGCCGATCAGGCTCGAGCCCATGTAGTACGACAGCAGATACAGCGACGCCGCATGGCTGCGATGCGTGCGGCCGAGCCGGCCGACCCATGCACTCGCCGCGGCGTGTGCGATGAAGAAGCCGATCGTCAGCAGTACCAGTCCCGGCACGATCATCCACAGCGTCGGCGCGAGCGTCAGCAGCACGCCGGCCGCGGCCAGCAATACACCGGCGACGACGACGGGGCCGCGACCGAAGCGATCCGACAGGCCGCCGGCCACCGTCGAACTGACGATGCCGAACACATACGCGCTGAAGATCCAGCCGATCTCGGCCTGCCCCAGATTGAACGGCGCAGCGCCGAGCCGGAATCCGAGATAGTTGTAGACGCTGACGAACACGCCCATCACCAGGAACGGAATCGCGAACAGCCAGGGCAGCAGCGGATCGCGCAAATGTCCGCCCCAGGCGCGCAGATGGAAGCGCAGGTTGATCCCGCGCTGGCGCACGAAGTGACGCGATTTCGGCAGCAGCCAGACGAAGGCGATCGCGACCAGCAGATCGAATCCACCGAGCAGCGCCAGCGCGGTGCGCCAGTCGAACCAGTCGGTCAGGAAGCTCACCGACAGCCGTCCCATCATCCCGCCAAACGCATTGCCGGCGACGTACAGCCCGACTGCCGACCCCAGCCGCTGCGCCGGAAATTCCTCGGCGAGATAGACCATCGCCACCGCCGGCACACCGCCCAGCGCGACGCCGGCAAGCGCGCGTACGATCACCAGGCTCGGCCAGTGCGACAGCATCGCGGCGAGCATCGTCAGCATGGCGGCGACGGCCATCGACACGAACATCAAGCCGCGGCGTCCGAGATTTTCCGAGACCGCGCCGGCGCAGAAGATCGACAGCGCCAGGCCCAGCGTCGCAAGCGACAGCGGCAGCGAACTCGCCGCCGGCCCCACACCGAACTCGCGCGCGAATTCGGGCAGCAGCGGCTGCACGCCGTACAGCAGCGAGAACGTGGCGAAGCCGGCGAGGAACAACGCAAGACGGATACGGCCGGGGCGCAGTGGCGCCGGCGAAGTGACGGACATCGGGGACGGGTACAGCGACGTGGGCGGTCAGTATCGGCCTGCCGGGTCACGCAGGCCAGTAAACTGGATGGATCGGTGTGTCACGGTCGCTCTCATGCCTACACGACCGGCGCGCAGGTCTCTCAGTCCGGCGCCGGCCCCGCCGGAACCGGCGCATTTCCACCGCGAACCACGCGCACCGGCACAGACTTGCCCGCGGGCACATGACTGTCGATCGCATGGTGCGAAACCGGGATCAGCGGATTGCATTCCGGGTAGTAGGCCGCGATGCAGCCGCGCGGAATGCGGTAGGGAATCGCGCGCAGGCCGCCGACTTCTCGGATCTCCGGATCGTCGTCGAAATCCGCCGCCAGGGTGATCTGTTCGCCGTCGTCCAGGCCCAGCTCGGCGATATCGTCGGCGTTCATCAGCACAACGCGGCGCGTGCCATCGATGCCGCGGAAGCGGTCGTGATAACCGTAGACCGTGGTGTTGAACTGGTCGTTGCTGCGCACGGTCAGCAATCGATAGCGCCCCGCCTTGTCGGCAAAGCCGGTCGCGCAGATCACGTCGGGCACGTGGAACTCGGCCTTGCCGCTTTCTGTCGACCAGCGACGTTCGCGCGCCGCGACCGGTCGCGGAAAACCGCCGGGCGTGTACAGACGCGCATTGAAATCGCGGAACTGCTCGGGATACGTCTCTTCGATCGCATCGCGGACGCGTGCGTAGTCGCTGACCCACGACTGCCACGGTGCGCACGCGGCGCGTTCCGGCGACAGGATCGCCTGCGCAAGCGCAGCGACGATCGCGGGTTCGGAGCGCAGCATCGGACCGGCTGGCGGACTGTTGCCGAACGAGGCATGGATGCAGGTCGTGCTGTCCTCGATGCTGACGCGTTGCGCCACGCCGTCCTGCACGTCTTCCTCGATGCGGCCCAGGCACGGCAGCAGCAACGTCTCGCGTCCGCACAGCAGATGGTTGCGGTTGAGATGCGTGGCGACCTGCAGGCTCAGCGCGAGTCCCTGCCACGCGGGTTCCAGTCGTCCGGTATCCGGCGCGGCGCGGGAGAAGTTGCCACCGAGTCCGATAAAGGCTTCGACGCTGCCGTCGAGGATGCCTTCCACCGTGCCGACGGTATCGAGCCCCTTTTCGCGCGGCGGCTCGAAGCCGTACTGCGCGGCGAGCTTGTCGAGTGGCACGAGCTCGGGCTTCTCGGAAATGCCGACGGTGCGCTGTCCCTGCACGTTCGAATGCCCGCGTACCGGGCAGATGCCAGCGCCCGGACGGCCGACGTTGCCGCGCATCAGCGCGAGATTGCAGACCATGCGCACGTTGTCGACGCCGTGGCGATGCTGGGTCAGGCCCATGCCGTAGATCAGGATCGCCGACTCGGCCTGCGCATAGACGCCGGCCACGCCTTCGATGTCGGCACGTGACAATCCGCTCTCGCGTTCGATATCCGTCCAGTCCGCCGCGCGTACCCAGGCCTCGAATGCTTCGAAGCCGTTGGTGTGGGTCTCGATGAAACCGACATCGAGCACGCGGGCGCGGCTTTGCGCCTGCGCCGCGTCGTCGAGATCCAGCAACGCGCGCGCCAGGCCCTGCATCAGCGCGATGTCGCCGCCGGCACGCACCGGAAAGTAGGCGTTGCTGATCCGCGTCGACGCGCCGGTGGCCATCGCCAGCGGTTCCTGCGGATTGGTGAAGCGCTCCCAGCCGCGTTCGTACAGCGGATTGAAGGTGATGATCTCCGCCCCGCGACGCGCGGCTTCCTGCAGCGGATGCAGCATGCGCGGGCTGTTGACGCCGACGTTCTGTCCGAACGAAATGATGCAGTCGGTGTGTTCGAAATCTTCCAGCAGCACGGTGCCGACCGGGACGCCGATGCTGCGCGGCAGGCCGACCGATGTGCTCTCGTGACACATGTTGGAGCTGTCGGGCAGATTGTTGTTGCCGTACATGCGCGCCAACAGGCCGTACATGTAGGACGTTTCCAGCGACGCGCGGCCGGATGCGTAGAACACCGCGCGTTCGGGGGCCATGTCGCGCATGACGTCACCGGCGATGGCGAACGCATCGTGCCAGGACACCGGCACGTAGCGGTCGCTTGCGGCGTCGTAGCGCATCGGTTCGACCAGCCTGCCGGCCGCTTCGAGATCGTGATCGGCCCAGGTCAACAACTCGGTCACGGTGTGCTGCGCGAAGAACGCCGCATCTGCACGCCGCGTGTCCAGTTCCCACATCGTTGCCTTGGCGCCGTTCTCGCAGAACTCGAACGTGTGCGGCTCGGCCGGTTTGGCCCATGAGCAGCTGACGCAGGCGAAACCGTCGATCTTGTTCTGGCGACGCAGCTGCCGTGTGCCCTCGATCGTCTGCGCACCATCTCCGGTTCCGTAGCGAAGCAGTGACCGGACCGACCCCCAGCCCCCCGCTGGCGCCTCGTAGCGGGTGAAGGTTGGATGCGATTCGGTCATGGCGGACTCCGGCTGTGACGTAGCGCCCTACCGTCTCGCAGCGACAGCGCCGATGACGTGAATATCCGTCTCACAGCCTGCAAACGGAGACGCATGCATCATCGAGCCATGCAGGATGTCGCGAAATTGCGCTGCCCGTGGTGCGGAGAACGCTTCGAGACGCTGGTCGATGCCAGTGTCGGCGATGCGGATTACGTCGAGGATTGCCCGGTCTGCTGCCGACCCATTGAAATGCATCTGGCCGTCGATGACGATGGCATCCGGCTCGATGCCGGTCGCGAGGACTGATCGCGCGTCAGGCCTCGACGTTCTCAGGCGGATAAGGAGTATCCGGTGCGAGTTCCCAGAATGTGCGGACCAGCGGTGCGGCATCGTCCCAGCTCATCTCCGGATCGCGCCGCAGCCGGATCCAACCCTCGCGGAGCTGGTCCTCGCACTCGTCCCACGTCCGGCTTCCCAGGTATTCCCGGGACATCTGTCCATAGATCCTGCACAACTCGACGTCTTCGGCGTCCACGTCGGTTTCCTTGTCTGAGGGCGGAAGCGGCACCGGCGCGCGCCGCATTGCGTCGACAGCATGTGAATGCTGCGCAGTCAGGGTCTGTTCGGTAACGCACGTAGTTCAGTCAGCTGTATGCGCGCTGCCGTACATACGACACCGCATTCAGTCGGGAAAATCCATATTCGTTCATCAGATGGACCTTTCGCTGCGCATGAAGAAGAAAGCGCCCTGGGCGCCGCTCAATGGATTGCTGCAGGACCTGCCCGACGACGTCTGTGACCGCGTCGGCGACGAAGTCCAGCTGGTCGACATGCCGGCCGGCAAGGTGCTGCACGAAGCCAACGTGGCCCAGTCGACGATCTACTTCCCGCGCGAAGGCATCGTGTCGCTGATGTATGCGCTGGAGAGTGGCGATACCAGCGAGTTCGCGATGGTCGGCAACGAAGGTGTGGTCGGCATCGGTCTGTTGACCGGCGCACGCAGCGTGCCGACGCGCGCCGTGGTCAAGGTGGGCGGCGAAGCATTGGCCCTGCGTGGCGAGTTCGCGATCCGCGAGTTCCAGCGTGGCGGCGCGTTCCAGGAAATCCTGCTGCGCTACTTCCAGGCGCTGGTCACCCAGACCGCGATGACCGGCGTCTGCAATCGCCACCATACGGTCGACAAGCAGTTGTCGCGCTGGCTGCTGCTGGTCAACGATCGCGTGGGCTCGGTAGAGATCAAGATGACCCAGGAGCAGATCGCGCATCTGCTGGGCGTGCGTCGCGAAGGCATCACCGAGGCCGCGCGCCGCCTGCAGGAAGACGGCTGCATCCGCTACAGCCGCGGCGTGATCCAGGTGCTGGACCGCGAATGTCTGGTGGCACGCTCCTGCGAGTGCTACGGCGTGGTGCGGACCGAGTACGACCGGCTGCTGCGCCCCGCGCTCGAAGGCTGAGTGTCGCCGGCGTTCGCGCCGGCGTCTGCGTCGCAAGACCACTTCGTCACGGCCTGTTGCGCGGGCCGCGCGAGCATGGGTGCATTCCCCCGAAGGAGTTTTCCATGAGTCAGACGCCCGCACGCATCTTCACCAGCCGCGAGGATGTCGACGCGATCGAACAGCGCATCGTGCTGCTCGATGACGAGGCCCGGGTACGCGTCACGCTCGACGACGGCAGCGTCGTCGAGGGCACGGTCTCTGCCCGGCCGACGCTGGAAATCTTCCGCAACAGCGATGGCGACGAAGGCCACAACGCACGCTTGCGGCTCGACGATCTCGCGCAGCGGGCGACGCCGCATTACGTTTGGGTGGGGGATGTGCGCGACATCGAGCAGCTCCGCACGGCCTGAGTCGCATCGATCACGGTGGCGCCGCGCGTGCGTTGGCGCGTCGCCACCGCCCTGCCCTCAATCCTCGCAGCGCACGCGAGTGACGCCTTCGCCGGCATCGTCGCCGACGAACAGGGTGTCCGGGCCGTCCAGACGCAGGAGCCGCTCGGCCGCCCAGGTCTGGCCTTCGCCTTCGTAATCCGCAGCCACACGCACCGCGTCATCGTCGAGTGCCAGCACCGATGTCGGCGTGGCGATGCTTTCGTGGAAGCGCAGCGCGCCCGGTTCGACACGCAGCGCCATATCGCTACCGCCTGACTTGCAGGCTTCGGCATCCGCATCCCAGCGGCCGAGGAAGCGATCGGGAAGTGTCGTCGACGCCTCTTCGTCGACCAGCTCGCCCGGCGGCGTCGGAATCGGCATTGATGCAGGCCGCGCGCAGCCGCGGAACGGGCCGCGGCCATCGATGGTCAGCAGGCCGGTCATCGGGAAGCGCGCGCCGGACATGTCGTCCTCGCAGCGCATCCGGCGCACGATCAATACCACCGAGCCTTCCGCATCCGATGCGTCGATACGCCGCCCGTCGGCGGTCATCGAAGCGCGTGCGCCAGTGAGGCGGCGTTCCGTCGTGTCGATGCCGCGCAGGATTACCGTGTCGCCCTCGACAGTGGCCTGCCAGAACGGTTCGTTCGTCGACACGACCACGTCGTCGTCGCTGCTCGCGGCCGGCGCAGCCGCATCCGGTGCTGGCGTCGCAGGCGCGGTGGCGCTGCCGGGCGCACCGTCGGGTTGGCAGGCGGCCAGCAGCAATGCGGCAGGCAGCAGCAGATGGACCGGGTGGATTCGCATTGCACGGTGTCCTCGGAACGGCGTCGCGACAGCATCGCCGGACTCGTGTTCATTTTTGGTCATTCGGTCCGGAAACCGACGCAAGCGCATGATTGCGTTGCGGTTTTCGCTGCAGCGCAGCATCGTCGCGCGGTGTCGATTCCGGGTGAAAATATCCAGCATTTTCAATATGTTATACTTCCGGACCTTCGCTGATATTGCCGGAGGTCCGCCATTCCAGTCGTCCGTAATCTCGCCGCGCTGTTCGCCGGCGTCGCCCTGCTGCTGATGGGCAGCGGTCTGCTCGGCACCCTGCTGGCGGTGCGCGGCCGGATCGAGAACTTCGACGACCAGACGATGGGCCTGATCATGTCGGGTTACTTCGTCGGCTTCTTTCTCGGCACCTATCTGGCGCCAGGCCTGATCCAGCGGATCGGCCACATCCGCGCCTTCGCGTTCTACTCGGCGCTGGTCGCCGCGGCGATCCTGCTGCATCCGGTGTTCGTGAACCCCTGGGCCTGGGGCGCGCTGCGCGTGCTGACCGGCGTCGGGCTCGTCGGCCTGTACACGGTGATCGAAAGCTGGCTCAACGTGCAGGCGCCGCCGGACAAGCGCAGCCAGGTGTTCGCGGTCTACATGGCGGTGAATCTACTGGCGCTGGCCGCCGGCCAGTGGTTCATCAGCTTCATGGATCCGTCGACCTTCGTGCTGTTCAGCGTCGTTGCGATCTTCATCTGCGTCGCGGCGTTGCCGGTCGTCGCCAGCCGCATGGTGCAGCCGACGCTGCCTGCGGTACCGCGGCTTGCACTCGCGGCGCTGTGGCGCGCGGCACCAGCCGCGGCTACAGGTTCGTTGCTGGCGGGCCTGGCGATGGGCGGCTTCTGGGGCATGGGCGCGGTGTACGCGACCGGGCTCGGCCTCGATCTGCAAGGCATCGCCGCGTTGATGAGCGCGACGATTCTCGGCGGCGCGCTGCTGCAATGGCCGATCGGCCGCGCGTCGGATCGCGGCGATCGGCGCACGACGCTGGCGATCATCTGCGCGATCGCGGCGGTGATCGGCGTGGCAATGATGTTCGCCGCCGACCGGTCGCATTTCGCGCTGTTCGGCCTGTTCTTCCTGTTCGGCGGCGTGGCCTTCGCGATCTATCCGCTGTGCGTCGCGCATCTGCTCGACCATCTGCCGGTCGAGGACACGCTGTCGGGCTGCTCGAGCCTGCTGCTGCTCAACGGTGTCGGCTCGGCGATCGGCCCGGCGCTCGCAGGTGCAGCGATGGTGCGCTTCGGGCCATCCGCCCTGCCCGCCTCGTTCGCGATCGTGCTCGGCGCGCTGGCGATCATCGCCGCCGGCCGTCGCCTGATCCGTCAGCGCGACCGCGACCATCCGTCCGTCTTCCATCCGATGCTGCGTACCACCCCGTCCGCGCTCGAATTGCTGCCCGAAACCGGCCCCGCACCCGAGGGCCCCGACCTTTCCGATCCACACCACAAGGACCCACGTTGACTCAGGAAACCACCACCACCGACCTCACCCCCGCCAATACCCCGTTCGTACCGCGACTGATGCTCGCGACCGACCTCGACGGCACCTTCCTCGCCGGATCGCCCGCGCATCGCCAGCAGCTCTACCGCCTGGTCGACCGCCATCCCGAGATCCGCCTCACCTTCGTCACCGGCCGCGGCCTCGAAGCCGTCATGCCGCTGCTGTCCGACCCCAGCCTGCCGCGTCCCGACTACGTGATCTGCGATGTCGGCGGCACCGTCGTCGATGGCCACACCCTGCAGCCGATCCAGCCCTTGCAGACGCGCATCGACCGTCGCTGGCCGGGTGAGCGCGCGGTGGCCGATGCGATGGCCGGTTTCACCGGCCTCGTGCGCCAGGACGTGCCGCAGGAGCGCCGCTGTTCCTATTTCTGCGAACCCGAAGCGCTGGCCGGTATCCGCGGCGACATCGAGGCCACCGCACGCAAGCTCGGCTGCTCGGTGCTGTATTCGGCCGACCGCTATCTCGACATCCTGCCGCCCGACACCGACAAGGGCCGCACGCTGGCCGCCCTCGCCGACCATCTGGAACTGCCGCGCGACCGCGTGCTCGTCGCCGGCGACACGCTCAACGATCTGTCGATGTACACCTCCGGGTTCCAGGGCGTGTGCGTGGGCGAATCCGAGCCCGCACTCGTCAAGGCCACCGACCAGCTGTCGAATGTGTTCCAGGCGCAGGCGCCGGGCTGCGGCGGCATTCTCGAGGCGATCACGCATTTCGATCTGCTCGAATCCGATGACCCCTATCTGCGCCAGACGATCGAGCGCACCACCGGCCAGTCGGATCTGGTGATGGTCTATCACCGCCTGCCGTACGAGGAGTACGTGGAGGATGGCCAGCGCAAGCGCCGCCGCCCGACCTCGCCCAACGGCATCATTCCGAGCCTGCTCGGCTTCTTCGGCAGCGGCCAGAAAGGCTCGTGGGTCGCGTGGAGCGTCGACGATCCCAAGCTCGGCAAGTTCGAGACGCGCACGCCGGTCGATCCCGATGCGTATCCCGATCTCACCGTCGCGCGCGTGCCGCTGACCCAGACCGAGGTCGATGCGTTCTACAAGCGGTTCTCGAAGGAAGCCTTCTGGCCGATGCTGCACACGTTCTGGGAGCGCGCACGCTTCAACGAGGACGACTGGAACATCTACCTGCGCGTGAACCGCAAGTTCGCCGAGGCCACCGCCGCCGAAGCCGCGCCCGGTGCGACCGTGTGGCTGCACGACTACAACCTGTGGATGGTGCCGGCGTATCTTCGCGAACTGCGCCCGGACGTGCGCATCGCGTTCTTCCACCACACGTATTTTCCGTCGGCCGACGTGTTCAACGTGGTGCCGTGGCGCCGCGAGATCCTCGGCAGTCTGCTGCAATGCGATTACATCGGCTTCCACATCCCGCGCCAGGTCGAGAATTTCGTCGACGTGGTCCGCGGTGCGATGCCTACTGAAACGCTGGCCCGTGAAGGCTGCGCGCCGCGCTTCCTGACCTACGGATGCGCGGTCGGACTCGACGAGACCACGACGCGCATCCGCGTCGGCGACCGCGTCGTCGGCCTGGGCGCACATCCGGTCGGTACCGACATCAAGCGTATCGAGACCGGCCTGGCGCACCCACGCGTGCGTGTGCGTCTGGAGCAGATCCGCCGTGAGTTCTCGGGCCGCAAGCTGGTGCTGTCGGTGGAACGCCTCGATTACACGAAGGGCACGCTGGAGAAACTGCTCGCGTTCGAACGCCTGCTCGGCGAACAGCCGGACCTGCGCGGCAAGGTCAACCTGCTGATGGTCTGTGTGCCTGCGGCGAAGGAGATGACCGTCTACCAGGAGCTGCAGACGCAGATCGAACAGGCGGTCGGTCGCATCAATGGTCGTTACGCGATGCTCGACTGGACGCCAGTGCGCTTCTTCGCGCGAGGTCTGCCGTTCGAGGAAGTGCTGGCGCACTACGCGGCTGCCGACGTCATGTGGATCACGCCGCTGCGTGATGGCCTGAATCTGGTTGCCAAGGAATTCGTGGCCGCGCACGGCATCGAAGGCTCGTCGGGCACGCTGGTGCTGTCGGAGTTCGCCGGCGCCGCCGCGGAACTCAAGGGCGCGGTGCTCACCAATCCGCACGATCTGACCGATCTCGTCGCCGGGTTGCGACAGGCCCTGTCGATGCCCGAGCACGAAGCCGTCGGCCGGCAGCGACAGCTGTTCGACATCGTCCGTTACTACGACGTCGAACGCTGGGGCCGCGATTTCCTCGAAGCGGTCGAGACCGCCGGCAGCGGTGCCGACCAGCACCGGTATGCGATGCGCGGCCTTGCGGCCTGACGAGGGCGTCTTTCGAGGCTGAGACCGGCCACGCAAGGCATATGGATCGTCCGGTCTGCGCGGCACTGTCGCGCAGACCGGCACATCGACGTGCGACGCGACCCGACATCGCGCGCCTCGAACGCAGACGTGGCACCTGCCGCCCGGCGCACGACAGGGTCCGGCCGGAACAATGCGCCACTCTCCGTTCACGCCGTCGTGCCTAGCCTGCAGCTTCTGTCGGTGACGCACGCCGACGCCTATATCGAACAAGAGGATTCCGCATGCGCGCAGCATCCGCCACCGCTCTCCTGCTCACGCTCGCCCTGACCGCCTGCGGGGGCGAATCGACCCCGGCATCGCCGGCTGCGGACGCCACGCCGCCCCCACCACCGCCTGCAGCAGCGGAGGAAGCCCCACCGACCGGCTCGCTGGCTGCACGCGAAGCGGAAACGGCACCGTCGAACACGATCAACTACGACTGCGAAGGCACACGCATCACCCTCGCGCAGGAAGGCGAAGGCGACGAGGCCCGGGTGCAGTTCGTGGTCGATGGCGTGACGCTGGATCTGCCACGTGCCGAAACCGCGCAGGGCGATCGCTTCGCCGACGCGGATGGCAACGTCTTCTGGAGCCATGGCACCGACGAGGCCCGTCTCACACTTCAGGGCCAGCACGAGCGCAACTGCGCGCGCGTCTACTGACGCGTCGACCCGTTCATCGCCTCCGTCGACCGGAGGCGATATGCTCGGTGACCTCCCCTCCCGCCCCACGCGTCGATCCGATCCACCCAAGGCAAGGAGACGACCATGCGCTGGTTCACCCCCGTGTTCACTGTGGCCATCGGCCTGTCGCTGGCGGCGTGTTCGCCGGCGGACGCACCCCCCGTCGACGATGCGGCGACGCCGCCGACCGGCAGCACGGAAGAGACACCGCCCGATCCCGAAACGCCGAGCACCGATGCAGCGCCGCTGCCACAGGTGATGCATTACGACTGCGAGGGCACGCCGGTCGATGCGACCTTCGATGGTCGGGGCCAGGTCAGCGTTGCCGTCGACGGCACCACGTATGTGCTGCGCACCGGGGAAGCCGCATCCGGTGCCAAGTACGTCGACGAGGCCGGCGTCGTGCTGTGGACCCGCGGCGCGAGCGACGCGCTGCTGAGCCGCCCCGACCATCCCGACCGCACCTGTACCGGCGACGCCGCAGCGCCGGTCTGAAGATCCGCGTGCGCGCGTTTCTGCGCGCGCACGCGATCCACATGCAGTGCATGGCTCATGTTCCCGGGAAGCCCAGCCGGCGCGCAGCGCCTGCACGTCCCGGTGTGCCGTCGTTACGCAGGTAGACCATCGTCCAGCAGGCATGTCATGCCCGGGCGGCTAAGCTGGGCGGTCGTTCCCCACGACGGTATCCACCATGTTCCAGCGCGCCACGCGCCTGTCCGTCCGACTCGTCGAACGGTTCCTGCCCGACGCCTACGTCTTCGTCCTGATCTTCACCGCGCTGGCCTTCATCGCCGCCTTCGCGATCGAACAGACTCCGCCGCTCGAACTCGTCCGCTACTGGGGCACCGGTTTCTGGGAGCTGCTCGGCTTCTCGATGCAGATGCTGCTGGTGCTGGTGACCGGCTTCATTCTCGCCAAGACCCCGCCGGTCAAACGCGGCCTGACCTGGATGGCCTCGCGCTGTCGCACGCCGAAGAACGCGATCGTCGTCGTGACCCTGGTCGCGATGGCCGCGAACTGGATCAACTGGGGCTTCGGTCTGGTGATCGGCGCGCTGTTCGCGCGTGAAGTCGCACGCTTCGTCAAAGTCGACTACCGCCTGCTCGTCGCGAGCGCGTACTCGGGTTTCATCATCTGGCATGGCGGTCTGTCGGGATCGATTCCGCTGACCATCGCGACCGAAGGCCACTTCATGCAGGAGGCGATCGGTCTGATTCCGACATCGGAGACGATCTTCGCGCCGTTCAATCTGCTGATCGTTGCGCTGCTGGTGATCGCGATTCCGCTGATCAATCGCGCGATGACGCCGTCCGACAAGGACGCCGTGTTGTTCACGCCGCCCGAAGATCCCGAACCACCGGTGCTCGCGCAGGATTCGAGCCCAGCCGAGCGTCTCGAGCACGGCTGGATCCTGTCGGTCGCTGTCGGTGTCGCGGGTCTGGTGTTTCTTGCCGATCACTTCATTGCCGGGGGCGGACTCAACCTCAACATCGTCAACTATGGCTTCCTGATGCTCGGCATCGTGCTGCATCGCACGCCGGCCCGGCTGCTGGCCGCGCTGCAGGAAGCGATCAAGGGCGGCGCGGGAATCGTGATCCAGTTTCCGTTCTACGCCGGCATCATGGCGATCCTCGTCGGCTCGGGCCTGGCGACGACAATGTCGGAGTGGTTCGTGTCCTTCGCCACGGCCGGCAGCCTGCCGTTCTGGACCTTCCTCTCGGCCGGCCTGATCAACATGTTCGTCCCGTCGGGTGGCGGCCAGTGGGCGGTGCAGGCGCCCGTGATGATTCCGGCCGCGCAGGCGCTGGGCGCCGATCTGCCGCGCGTGGCGATGGCGGTGGCCTGGGGCGATGCCTGGACCAGCATGCTGCAGCCGTTCTTCGCCCTGCCGCTGCTCGCGATCGCCGGGCTCAAGATCAAGGACATCATGGGCTACTGCCTGATGCTGCTGTTCGCATCCGGCGCGATCATCGGTCTGGTGTTCCTGCTGCTCTGATCGCAGCTGCAGAGCCCGCCGCGCGCATGACGCGCGGCGGGTCCTGATTCACTCCGCGTGACGCTCGGCGATCTCCGCCAGTCGCGCATCGAGCGCTTCGCGCGGCCACCAGCGGCCGCGTGCCATGACGCCCAGCGGCGCCTGCGCATGCGACAGGTCTTCGCGCGGATCGCCGGCCAGCAACACCAGATCCGCGCGGCGGCCGACCTCGACGGTCCCGAACGCATCGGGCGTGCCCAACGCCAACGCCGCATTGCGCGTGCCGGTGACCAGGACTTCGTACGGCGTCAGGCCGGACGCCTGCATCATCGCCATCTCGCGATGGATCGAGAAGCCGGGCACGTTGAAGAACTGCGGCGCATCGGAGCCGAGCACGATCGGCGCGTCGCCGTCGTGCAGCGCTTTGAGCAGTTCGCGGCGCAGTTGGACGAGTGCCTGCGCGGCGTCGAGCTGGAAGGTGTCGCGCGCCGCGTATTCGTGCTTCGCCCGGCGCCAGCGCTCGCGCTCGGACGCCGGCATGTAGCGCATCTCCGGCCACTGCAGCATCGCCTCGGGGGTTTCGGGCGACGCCATGTGCTCGACCAGGGTCAGCGTCGGCACATTCCAGGTGCCCGCCGCACGCGTGCGCGAGACAGCCTCCTCGATACGGCCGCGATCGGCCCACTGCACCCAGCCACTGCCGAACCAGCCCGCTTCGCGCTCGCCGGTATCGGTGCCCGGCGGCACGAGGAACTCGACATAGCGGTCGAAGTGATCGATCGAGGCCTGCTTCGCATCGAGCGCTACGTCGAGCGGAACGCCTTCAGGAATATGGCCGGCAAACGGAATACCGACCGCGTGTGCGGTCCCGGCCATGCGCGGATACGCATCGGCCGGAATGCTGCCGATCTTGACCAGATCGAAACCGGCGGCGTGATGCGCGCGCACTTCGCGTTCGGCTTCGTCGGCATCCTTGCTGCGCAGCCACGGGCTGGCGACGACCATCGTCGGACCGTTGACCTCCCCGCGTTCGATGCGCGCCCGCAGCTCCGGATGCGAGACGTCGCCCGACATGTTGCGCACCAGCGTGACGCCGTTTGCCAGATACAGATCCAGCGTGTCCTGCACGTAGACCGGATCATCGCCGCCCGGCACGTGGCCGTGGAACTCGGCTAGGCCCGGCATCAGCACGCGCCCTGCGCCGTCGATGCGCGTCGCATCGTCCGGCACTTCGATGTCGTCGCGCGGGCCGATGGCGGTGATGTGGCCATCGCGGACGACGACGGTCTGAGAGGACAGACGTACGTCGCGGTCCATCGGCAGCACGTCGACATCGACGAATGCGAACGTGCCGGCGGCGCCGGCATCCGCGGTCGTCTGCGCCTGCACGGCGCCTGCCAGCAGCAGGCTCGTGGCCGCGAGCCCGTGCCACCACCTCATGTGGACGGACGCGCGTGCAGCGCGACGTTGAGCTGGTCGATCACGACGATCCAGTCGGCGTCCTCGATGCGTTCCTCACGCAGCAGCTGCGCCTGCGAGTCTGTCCAGAACGGCGCTTCTTCCAGGCGCACGTCATCGGGCAGCGGACCATGTTCGGCGATGAAACCGCGGATCGAGGCCTCGTCGTTGGGCAGGCCCAGCTGGGCGAAGAGTTCTGAGAACGGATGGACGGTCGATTCCACGATGCACTCCAGGTTGGTCGTGCATCGAGCCTAACGTGGCCTGCGTCAACGTCACTTCAGGCGGGTGTGGTGTTCCGGACGCCGGAAACGCGAACCGCCCGGCATGCGGGCGGTTCGTATGTACTGCAGCGGCGTACGGACTAACTGACGACTTTCTTCGCGACCGTCAGGCCCAGCACGAACAGCACGACCGCGATGATGATCGCAGCCCAGAACAGGAACTTCGCGATGGCGAACGAGCCGCCTGCGATACCGCTGAAACCCAGCACACCGGCCACGAGACCGATGACGGCGAAAATGATGGCCCACTTGATCATGACGTCGACTCCTTCGGGGCGGCGCAACCGCGCGCCGCCAGTGACAGCAAGTCTCCGCCGCACATGGTGCTGAACGCGTGAAACATGGGCGATCAACGGATGCGCCGCGCGAGTGCACCCAGCACGCACACCATCCAGACAAGGATCAGGACGATCACCGATTTCTGCGCAAGTCCGCGCGGCGCCTCCCGCCAGATCGCCAGCACCCATATCGACGCAAAACACAGCAGCGCCAAGGGCAGCGCCCAGCGTGCCGTACGGCGCCAGTCGGGATCGCGCAGGAAACCGAGCGCCTGCACCACCATGCCGGTCGTCGCGAACAGGAACGCACCCTGTGCGGAGATTCCATGGATCAGGCCTTCCAGCGAACGGTCCAGACCCGGAATGTCCATCCACGCGTACGCGGTGATCGACAGCGACGTGGCAGCGAGCGCGAACAGCAACAGGGCCGCTGCGCTGCGGATCCTGGGGGCATGCGTTTCGCGCAGTGCCCAGCCCAGCGCGACCATGCCGGCACCGAGTGCGACATACGCGGCCTGCAGCAGCGCGCCCCAGTCGCCGATCAGATACAGGCTCATCTGGCTGGCCACCGGATCGAGTTCGGGGCGGCGCAGGTGCAGCGCGATCGCCGCGATGACGAACAACGCGAGGCTCACGGCGGCGATGCGGTGCGCGTGGCGGAGTGCCGGGCGCCGCGCAGGGTTGATGGATGCGGACATCGGAAACAGGTGTCGGAAATTCGCGACGCATGCTACCCGAGCCGTCACGTTCCGCTAGCCGCCCGCCCGCGACGATGCGGTCCACTCCGCAATCCCGTGCTCCGATGCCGCGCGATACCCGCAACCGCCACGCCGCGATCCGCCTGCCCGACCTGCGCATCGACAGCTGCAACCTGCCTCTGCGGGACCTTGACGGTGACGGCTTCCTCGGCGACCGCGCAAGCCAGACGGCGTTCCGGCGGTTTCTGGATGCGCGACGCCGGCACCACTTCACCGGAAAGCGCGATCCCTTCGGCCGCACCGCGACACATGCCATTCCCAAGAGCGAGATCGATCTGGTTCTGGTGGGCGGCGATGCCGATGCGGCGCATCTGGTGCATGCCGCGGTCGAGGATCACGCGCATCAGCTGGCCGGCGTGGTGCGCGGATTCCTGGCCACGGACGAGTGGCGCGGCGTGCGCCGCATCGTCATCGGTGGTGGCTTTCCGGGCAGCCGCGTCGGCAGCCTGTCGGTCCGCCGCGCCGCGCGCCTGCTCAAGCTGGCGCGCAGTGGCGTGGATCTGTCGCTGCTGCGCCACGATGGCGACGACGCCGGTCTGCTCGGCTGGGTGCCGCTGGCACCGGCGGTGACGCACCGCCACAACGCGTTTCTGGCGGTCGATATCGGCGGCACCAACATCCGCTGCGGCATCGTCGCGCCGCAACTCGACCAGCGTGATGACGGCAGCCGCGCCCGCGTGCTCGAGCGCAGCCAGTGGCGCCATGCCACCGAATCCCCCGATCGCGAGGAAGCCGTGGCGCGGATGGCGGCGATGCTCAATGGCCTGATCGCCCACGCCCGTACCCTGGGTCTGCGGCTGGCGCCCTTCGTCGGCATTGCCTGCCCGGGCCAGATCGCCGTCGACGGCCGCATCCTGCATGGCGCGCAGAACCTGCCGGGCAACTGGGAGGCCGAGGATTTCAGCCTGGCTGCCGCGCTCCAAGGACGCCTGGACCGCATCGGCAAGCGCGCGCCGCAGGTCCTTCTGCACAACGATGCCGTGGTACAGGGCCTCAGCGAGCGCCCACGCATGACCGCGGTCGAGCGCTGGGGGGTGCTGACCATCGGCACCGGCCTGGGCAACGCCAGCTACACCAACCACCGCGCCTGAACCGTCCGGAGGCCGCCGGGCCGGCCCCGGGCCCCCGGGTGCTATGCTCGATCCTCGGGCCGCGCCCGATCCGTGCGCTCCGCGCGACCTGAGCCGTCGCCCGCCTCGCTTTCTCTCCCGCGTGACCGCCCCATACGGGGCTCCGCTCTCAGGAAGCTTCGTGCCCGGTTACTCCACACGTATCGTGACCGCACAGGTCGGTGGCCATGCCTACCGCCTGCGCGTGCTCGGCGATCTGCAGCAGTACGCCGATCCCGATGGCCACGGTGCGGACCTGGGAATTTCGTCCGCGCAGTGGTCGCTGTTCGGCCAGCTGTGGCCTTCGGGCCGCCTGCTTGCGCAGACGATGGAGCGCGCGGATGTGGCCGGCAAGCGCATTCTCGAGACCGGCTGCGGCATCGGCCTGTCGAGTCTGGTGCTGCAGCGTCGCGGCGCGATCGTGGTCGCATCGGACATGCACCCGCTAGCCGAAGGATTTCTCGCCTACAACGCGGCGCTCAACGCGTTGGATGCGGTGCATTACCGGCAGATGCGCTGGGATGTCGAACTCACCACGCTCGGGCGGTTCGACATGATCATCGCGTCCGACGTGCTGTACGAGCGCGCGCACGCGGCGCAGCTGGCCGATGTGGTCGAGCGCTACGCGCAGCCGAATGCGGAGATCGTGATCAGCGATCCCGGTCGCGGCAACAGCGCGGCGTTGAGCCGGCTGCTCGACGCGCAGGGCTTCTCGCTACACGAGTCGCGCGCGGGTATCGACAACGAGGCGGATGCATTGCCTCGCGGTCGGGTGCTGTTTTACCGCCGTGGCATGGGACGTCTGCAGTGAGCGAACGTGCCGACTGCGACCGTTGCGATGCCGTGTGTTGCCGCCTGACGGTGGTGCTGCAGCCGGGTGATGTCGTCCCGGAACGTTTTACCGACGTCACCGCCGCCGGACTGCCGGTCATGGCGCGTGACGAGGAAGGCTGGTGCGTCGCCATCGACAGCGCCCGCATGTGTTGTTCGATCTATGAAAGCCGTCCCGACGTGTGCCGCCGATTCGTCATGGATGGTCCCTACTGCCGCGATATCCGTGCCGACTACATCGACCGCGGCAATCGTGGCATCCCGCTGGCGATGTATTGACGGAGTCCACCGGATGTCCCGTACCAAAACCCCGAGTCCCCCGCAGTCCGACACCCGCCACCTGTTCGCAGGCGGCCGCAAGCCGAACGAGCGCGGCGCGTCGCTGACCAGCGACCGCATCGCCGATGATCTGGCCTCGTTCCGCAAGTCGGGCGGCAAGATCGAAGTCCTCGGAAACACGCGCACCCTGACCCGCATCGATGCGCCGGTCGAGGCACCGCCTGTCGAAGCCGCGCCGCGCAAGCGCCGCGCGAGCTGAACCCCGCGCCGTCGTCCCGACGACGGCGCGTCGATCCGCCTGTCCCTAACGTGTGGGCCTGTCCTGTCCAGGTACCGCCCACATGTCGCTGACACCACCGATCCGCTCATTGGATGCCACTCCCCTGCTCGATCGCGTGGTGCTGGTCACCGGCGGCGCGCAGGGCATCGGCCGTGGGATTGCCCAGGCGGTGCTGGGCGCGGGTGGACGCGTGGTGATCGGCGATCTCGATCGCGATGCCGGCAAGGCCTGCATTGCGGAATGGAATGTCGGTGAGCGCGCCCGTTTCCTGCCGCTCAACGTCTCGCGCGAAGCCTCGGTCCGCGCATTCGTCGACAAGGCCCACGTGGCCTGTGGGCGCATCGATGGCCTCGTCAACAATGCAGGCCCCGCAGACCCGGTCATCGATGACGTCTCGACGCTGTCGCTGGTCGAGTGGCGCCGTTTCATCGACGGCCATCTGACCGGCACCTTCCTGTGCAGCAAACATGCCCTGCCCGCATTGCGCGAGGCTCACGGCGCGATCGTCAACATCGCGTCCAGCCGGGTGCTGCAGTCCGAGCCGCACACCGAAGCCTATGCCTCGGCCAAGGGCGGCATCGTCGGATTCACCCACGCGCTGGCGATCAGCGAAGGCCCGCAGGTGCGGGTCAACGCGATCAGTCCGGGCTGGATCGTGACCGATGACTGGCGCAAGCCTTCCGCGCGTCGGACACCGAAGCTGTCGAAGCGCGATCACAGCCAGCACCCTGTGGGACGCGCCGGCATGCCGGACGACATCGGTGCGCTGGCCGTGCATCTGCTCTCCCACGCTGCCGCGTTCATCACCGGCCAGAATCTCGTCGTCGATGGCGGCATGACGCGGAAGATGCTGTACGCCTGACGCGGGCATCACGCTGCACCCCGTGCGCTGAACCGCAAACGTGGGCACCCGCTGTTTTCACCTGCGATTGCCCGGGCGCTTGCAAGCATGCAAGCCTGTCATCCGCTCGGAGAACACCCATGAAGCCGATCCGCACCCTTGTCGCTCTTGGCCTGCTGTCGCTGGCTGGCACGACGCTCGTCCACGCACAGACCTATGGCCCGCAGGACGAAGGACGCCGCTTCAACGACGGCAGCCGCGTGGTCTGCAACGACGTCGAAGTCCGTCGCAACAGCACCGATCCGAACCGCGTCGGCGGGACCGCAGCGGGCGCCGTGATCGGCGGCCTGGTGGGCAACCAGATCGGTGGCGGCAACGGTCGCAAGCTGGCCACGGTCGGCGGCGCCGTCGCAGGTGGCGCGATCGGTCGCAACGTGCAGGGCAACCGTCAGGAAGCGAACGGCAACCGCGTGGTCGAGACCCATTGCGAGCGCGTGCGTCGCTGATTCCGGGACGCCTGTTCCGACAATTCGATCACCCGGACGGGTCGGCCATGTGCCGGCCCGTTCGCGTGTGGGCGGGTGTCACCAGACCAGGTCGTCGGGCACGGCGTACTTCGGATCGTCGTAATCGTCATCGCCGCCCTGTGCCGGCGCGTCGCTGCCGTGATCGAGCACGATGGCCTGCGGATCGCGTTCGCGCACGCGCGCCACCACCGCGCGCGGCAACAGCACGAAGCTGCTGTCGAGCCGCGCGATCACCAGCGCACCGCTGGCCAGCTGGCGCGCCTGCGCGTCGTCGACGACGACGCTGCGGATGCCGCCGTCGACATCGAAGCGATACGCGCGCTCTCCGGACGACTTCACCTGGTTGTCGGCGATCAATTGCCGCGCCTGGCCACGACGCTCGCGTTCGCGGGCTTCCTCGTTGCGGGCCTGCGCGAGCGCGCGATCGCGCTCGGCCTTCTCCTGACGCAGGCGCTCGGCCTCGCGCTGGGAATCGGTCTTGGCCGTGGGCTGTTTGCCGTGCCGCGCCTTTGTCTGCTCACGCGCGATTTCGGCGACCTTGCCCTTCTTGACCAGGCCGGCCTTCAACAGCTGTTCCTGCAGCGGATTGCGCATGCCACATCGTCCACGGTGTTCGGACGTCGATGATACCGGCTGCGTGATATCCGCTCCGGCGCTATCGTGCCGCGATGGATCCACTGCCCTATCTCGCCGGTTATCCGGCCGATGTCCAGATGCGCGTGCGCGCACTGCGCGACGACGGCCGTCTCGGCGACTATCTCGCCCGGCGCTATCCCGACCCGCATGCGATCCGCAACGATCGCCAGCTCTACGACTACGTGCAGGCGCTCAAGGACCGGCATCTGCGCCAGTCCACGCCGCTGCACAAGGCGATCTACGACGGCAAGCTGCAGGTGCTCAAGCACGCGCTGGGCACGCATACGACCATCTCCCGCGTGCAGGGCGGGCGGCTGAAGGCCAATCGCGAGATCCGCATCGCCAGCGTGTTCCGCGATGCGCCTGCCGCATTCCTCGAGATGATCGTCGTGCACGAGCTGGCGCATTTGAAGGAGAGCGACCACAACCGCGCCTTCTACAACCTGTGCACCCACATGTCGCCGGACTACCACCAGCTGGAGTTCGATCTGCGGCTGTATCTGATGCACCGGGACACGCCGGATACCGCGCGGGGCTGAGCCGAGCACCATAGGATCGTTGATCCTGATGCAACGATCCTTCCCGATCTGCCGGGTCGTTCTATTGGTGATGCATCGCCAGACTTGTGAACAGGCCGCAGCACGCGGCATCGATCCATCCATCACGAGTCCCGACCATGTCCAACACCTTCATTGCCGCTGCCACCCGCCGCCGCAGCCAGTATGCCCTCGGCAAGTCGCTGCCGCTGTCGCAGGCCGACGCCACCGCATTGATCCAGGAAGCCGTGCGCCAGGCGCCCTCCTCGTTCAACTCGCAGAGCTCGCGCGCCGTGATCCTGTTCGGCGACCAGAGCCTGAAGTTCTGGGGCTTTGTCGAGGACGCGCTGCGCAAGATCGTGCCGGCCGATGGCTTCGCCGACACCAAGGCCAAGCTCGACAGCTTCGCAGCTGGCGCCGGCACGGTGCTGTTCTACGAGGACACCGCGACGGTGCAGGCGCTGCAGGAGAAGTTTCCGCTGTATGCCGACAACTTCCCGGTGTGGTCCGAGCATGCGAGCGGCATCGCGCAGTACGCTGTGTGGACTGCGCTGGCCGAAGCGGACATCGGCGCGAGCCTGCAGCACTACAACCCGCTGCCCGACGCCGCGGTCGCGGCCGAGTGGGATCTCCCGTCGACGTGGCGCCTGCGAGCACAGATGCCGTTCGGCTCGCACGAAGCCGGTTTCGGCGAGAAGACCTTCATCGACGACGCGATCCGGTTCCGCGTCCACGGCTGATCCCCGCCGCGCATTCCGGTCATCGGCAGGCCCTGCGTAGAATTGCAGGGCCTTCTTTCGTCTGGAGTTCCGATGCGCCTGCCGATCCGTCCCGCGTCTCTCGCGCTTGCGCTCGCCGGTGCCTGCCTGCTCACCGCATGCGCGCCCGTGCCACGCGGCGAAACGGCTGACGCGCGCGCCAGCGTCGCATCACCGACGCAGGCCTCGATCTTCTTCGAGCGCTTCACCGACGAATGGATGCGGCGGCAGCCGTCGTCCTCCACCGCGAGCCGATACTTCGGCAACGCCGAGCAGGCGCGCATGGATCGTGAACTCACACCGCAGACGCAGGCATTCCGCGCAGAGACCATCGCGCTCGCGCAGCGCGGACTGACCGAACTGTCCGCGCTCGACCGCGCGTCGATGGGTGACACCGACCGCGTGTCCGCCGAGCTGATGGACTGGCAGCTGCGCAGCCTCATCGAAGGCGACCGCTTTGATGACTACGGGTTTCCGCTGCAGCAGTTCAGCGGCACCAACGTCGGGCTCCCGAACCTGATGACCGTCGTGCATCCGCTGCGCACGGCCGCGGATGCCGACAGCTATCTCGCGCGTCTGTCGCAATTCGAAGCCCGCATGGACGAGTCCACCGCGCGTGCATCCGAGCTCGCCGCGCGCGACGTGCTGCCGCCACGTTTCATCGTCGAGGCGACCATCGCGCAGATGCGTCGCTTCGTCGCCGATGCGCCCGCGCGCAATCCGCTGGTGGCGACCTTCGACACACGCCTGCAGACCGTCGACGCCATCGCTGCGTCCGCCCGTGCTGCGCTCGTCGACAGGGCGACGCAACTGGTCGAAAGCGGCGTCTATCCCGCATGGTCGCGCGCGATCGCCGAACTCGAACGCCAGCTGCCGCGCACGACCGACGATGCCGGTCTGTGGCGCTTCCCCGACGGCGCGCAGGCCTACGCGTTCCAGCTGCGACGTTTCACCTCCACGGCGTTGAGCGCCGAGGATATCCACGCGATCGGCCTGCGGGAAGTCGCGCGCATCGAAGCCGAGATGGACACCATCTTGCGTTCGATCGGCCGTAGCGACGGCAGCGTCGAAGCGCGCCTCAAGCAACTCCGCACGGATCTCGCCTACCCGGATGACGACGCCGGCCGCGCCGCGATCATGGCCGACATCGACACGATGATGCGCGACGCCGAGCGTCGCAGCGATGCGCTGTTCGACATCCGTCCGCGCTCGGCGGTGATCGCCCAGCCCTACCCCGAATACCGCTGGGACAGCGCCGCCGCCAGCTACACCGCGCCGCCGCTCGACGGCTCGCGACCGGGCGTCTACCAGATGCCGTTGCGCAAGGACCGCCTGACGCGTTTCGGCCTGCGCACGCTGGTCTATCACGAGACCGTGCCGGGCCATCATTTCCAGGTCGCGCTGTCGGTCGAGAACGCCGCGTTGCCGAAGTTCCGCCAGACGCGTGCGCTCGGTGGCATCTCCGCCTTCAGTGAAGGCTGGGCGCTGTACGCCGAACGTCTCGCCGCCGAGGAAGGCTGGTACGAAGGCGATCCCGAAGGCCGCCTCGGCCAGCTCGACGCCGAACTGTTCCGCGCGCGTCGTCTGGTCGCCGACACCGGCCTGCACGCGATGCGCTGGACGCGCCAGCAGACGATCGACTACGGCATTCCCGCATCCGAAGTCGACCGCTATGTGGTCATGCCCGGACAGGCGACGTCCTACATGATCGGCCAGCTCGAACTCGTGCGCCTGCGTGACAAGGCGCGCGATGCACTAGGCGACCGCTTCGACCCGCGCGCCTTCCACAACCGCGTGCTGCTGACCGGCGTGGTGCCGCTGGAGCTGCTGGAGCGGGAGGTGGACGACTTCATCGCGCAGGCGAGGACCTGATGCGCCGGCGCTGGATCGCAGCCGGCTGCATCGTCGCCGCAGGCCTGCTGGTTGGCGCGTTCTTCGCCAGGCCTACCGGTGCGGATACGGACGTCGTCCCACCTTCACCTGCGCGCGAGGTCGCCCACGACGCAGGCGAATCCCCGCTAGGGGCAAAGCGCCCGGCCATTCCGGATGGGCCGTTCGACGCGCAACGCGTACAGCTCGAAGCCGCAGCGGCCAATGGCGACCCACATGCCGCGTTCCGGCTGGGCCAGGCGATTGCGCATTGTCTCGACTACAACCCTGTCGCCAGTGGCCGGGCAGCACAGATGATGGCGGAACTGATCACACAGGCAGGCACGAGCATCCGGATCGGCGGCCGTCCGCTCGGGGATGAGCGCAGCATCGACACGGTCCTGTTTGCGCAGCAGGAAGCCCGCCGGATGTGCGCCGACACCGGCAGCCTGCGCGCCAGCCCACCGACGCTCGACGCCTACCATTACATCGCGCAGGCAGCCCAGGCTGGCCATCCCCGAGCAGGCGCCCTGTATCCGGATGTGGCCTTCCTCGAATTCCGATCGCCGATCGAACTGATCGACAACGCCGAAGAAGTCGACAGGCGCCGCGAACGTGCACGCGCCTACCTGCTGGCCGCCGTTCGCGCGGGCGAACCCGAAGCGCTGCTCGCCGCGTCACGCGCTTACGCTGCGGACGGTTGGCTTGCCCGTGATCCCGAGCAGGCTTTGGCCTATTGGCTTGCCTACACGGCAAGCGACGATTTCATGCGCATTCCCGAAAGCCTCGCCAGTGACCGGACGGCGGAACTGGAGGCGATGGTCACCGCGTCGCAACGGGAGCAGGCGGAGACACGCGCTGCCCGGCTCATGGATGTTTCAAGGGAGCGAACAGATGCGAACTGAATCTCTGATGCGGTGCCTGCTGGCGGCGGCCCTGCCGATCGCGCTGCTGTCGGCCTGCGCGGACCGGGAGACGGGGGTGCCGCCTGCTACGGAGATGACGCCTGCTGGAACCGACGTGTCCCCCACTACGGCTGCACCCTCCGAAGTCACGCGCGGGGCCGGCTCGACCACGTTGTCTGAACTGCAGCAATCACTGGAAGCGAACAGCCCAGGCGCCGGCATCCCCTCGATCCAGCGCAAGACCCGTCAAGAGGTTGCCGCCCGATTCGCAGCGTCGGCAGACGCCGGGGATCCGGCCTCGGCCTACATCGCTGGTCGAAGCCTGGCCGAATGTCACCGGATCCTGCGCGAAGACACGCCCGAGGCCATGTTGTCCCGCCAACGCGAAGACACGCTCGAACTGCAGCAGCGCGAGGGCTCGCCGGGATACGAAATGTTGCGTCAGCAACTCGAGCAAAGATCCGCCAGACGGGTCGAGGCGTATTCGGATTGCAACGCGCTCGCGCCGGGGCTGATCGCACGATCAGTCGGGTGGCTGGAGCAGGCGGCAGCGGCGGGCCACCTGGATGCCCGCAAGGATTACCCGTCACTGGCGATGCTCGAGTTCGAGACACGCGAGGGCATCATCCGCGACCCGATGGAAGCGCGACGGCGGCAGGCGCTCGCACGTGAATACCTCGAAGAGGCCGTCCGGGCGGGCGATTCTCGGGCGCTCGATCTTTACTTGGGTGCCCAATATGGTCGAGGCCCCCTGTACCCGGAGGACCGCCGGGCCGCTCAGGTCTACGGATACGTGCAACAACTCGTTTCGCATCAGCCGAAAGCCTCCGATCGGGTGGGCGACGCTGTCCAGGCAAGGCTGGACAGACTCCGCGTCGCGCAAGGCGGCGCGTCACGCGAGGACAGGTTCCAATCGTTGCTCAGGAACGGCCCGTCCCGCTCTTCATCGGACGCATTCAGCGACGCGGAGTGGGCTGACATCACCGCCGAAGGCCGGCAGATCTTCGAGGACACGTTCCGGACTAGCGCTCCAGGTCGCTGAAAGTACGATCGCGGCGTCATTGCCGCTCGCGTGCCCCGGGCGGCAACCGTCGGGCGAGGTCGGGATGGCATTGCTAGACTGCCCGGCCACTCGCAACGGCAGGCACGATGACCCCATCGAAGGCGGCAGGTCCCTCATCCCCTCCTCCGCGCAGCGCGGTCACGCGTCTGCTCAACGTCGTCGAATGGCTCGGCAATCTGCTGCCGCATCCGGTGACGCTGTTCGCATTGCTGTCGGGGCTGATCCTGCTGCTGTCGGGTGTGCTGGGGTACTACGGTGTCTCCGTGCCGGATCCACGGCCCGAAGGCACGGCCGGCCGCTCCGCTGACGGCATCATCCACGTCATCAGCCTGCTCGATGCCGAGGGGCTGCGCCGCATCGTCACCGGACTGGTGACCAACTTCACCGGCTTCGTGCCGCTGGGCACGGTGCTGGTCGCGATGCTCGGCGTCGGCATCGCCGAACGCTCGGGCCTGCTGACGGCGGCGATCAAGCAGCTCGTGCTGGGCGCACCGAAGAACCTGGTGACCGTGGTCATCGTGTTCGCGGCGGTGATGTCGAATACCGCGTCCGAAATGGGCTACGTCGTGGTGATTCCGCTGGCCGCGGCAATCTTCCACGCGCTGGGCCGGCATCCACTCGCAGGGCTGGCAGCGGCATTCGCCGGCGTGTCCGGCGGCTACAGCGCGAACCTGCTGATCGGCACGGTCGACCCGCTGCTGGCCGGCATCACCCAGGAAGCCGCGCAGCTGCTCGACCCCACGTACGAGGTACACGCGGCGGTCAACTGGTACTTCATGGCCGTCAGCACCTTTCTGGTGACGGGCCTGGGCTGGTGGGTCACCGCGCGCATCGTCGAGCCCAAGCTCGGGCCCTACGATCCAGATCAGCTCGATCCCGATGCAGCGCCGGTCAGCATGGCGCCGCTGAATGCGCTCGAGCGCCGTGCACTGGGCTGGGCCGGCCTGAGCGCGCTGCTCGTCGCTGCGGTGATCGCAGCGCTGGTCATCCCCAGCGGCGGTCCGCTGCGCATGCCCGGCATCGACGACACGCTGGGCAGCCTGCGGCCGTTCCTGACCGGCATCGTGGTGCTGGTCGCGGTGTTCTTCGCGATTCCCGGCATCATCTACGGCCGCATCGTCGGCACCATGCGCACCGACCGCGACGTCATCGATGCGATGGCGAAATCGATGTCGACGATGGGCCTGTACATCGTGCTGGTGTTTTTCGCCGCGCAGTTCGTCGCGTTCTTCAACTGGAGCCAGCTGGGCCAGGTGATGGCGGTGCTGGGCTCGAACCTGCTGCAGACGATCGGACTCACCGGGCCGCTGGTGTTCCTGGCCTTCATAGTGATCTGCGCGATCATCAATCTTTCGCTGGGCTCGGCGTCGGCGCAATGGGCGGTGACCGCGCCGATCTTCGTGCCGATGCTGATGCTGATCGGCTACAGCCCGGAAGTGATCCAGGCGGCGTACCGCATCGGCGATTCGGTGACCAATGTGATCACGCCGATGATGAGTTACTTCGGGCTGATCATGGCCTTTGCCGCGCGCTACAAACGCGACCTCGGCGTGGGCACGCTGATCGCGATGATGCTGCCCTACTCGATCGTGTTCTTCGTCGGCTGGACGCTGCTGTTCTTCGTCTGGGTGTTCGCACTGGGGCTGCCGGTCGGACCGGGTGCGCCGACCTATTACACGCCGGGCTGAGCACCGCACGCTGCCGACGGCCTGAAGGACCGCATGGCAGGCTGACGGAACGGCGGCCACTGTGGCCGCCGGCACCGGAGACCCTGACGATGACCGCACGCGCCCGACTCGAGGCCCGCACCGACGGTGCCGACTTCCACGTCCTGTTCGATGATCAGGCCGGCCATCACTGGTCGGCCGACGAGCCCGCGTCACTGGGCGGCGGCGATGCCGGCCCGACGCCCGACCATCTGCTGCTCTCGTCCCTCGGCGCCTGCACCGCGATCACGCTGCGCATGTACGCCGCGCGCAAGCAGTGGCCGCTGGAAGGGGTCGAGGTCGAGCTTGCACTCGATCCCGACGGCAAGCCTGCAGCCGGCACCGACATCGTGCGCACGATCACCCTGCGCGGTACGCTCGATGCCGACCAGCGCGAGCGCCTGCTGCAGATCGCCAATGCCTGCCCGATCCACAAGCTGCTGACCGGCGAGGTGCGGATCGCGAGCGCGCTGACCGGTTGAAACCGCATCCGCGCATGTCGATGCGCTTCAACGCCCACAACAGAAAAGGGCCGGGAAATCCCGGCCCTTTCCGTCGATCAACGACGCGCTGGGATCACCAGATCCGCACGCGGTCTTCCGGTGCCACCCACAACGCATCCTGCTCGGTCACGCCGAACGCGTCGTACCAGGCATCGATGTTGCGCAGCGGTGCGAACGCGCGGATATGGCCCGGCGAGTGCGTGCCGTTGACCAGCTGCTGGCGCAGCGCGTCGTCGCGCCACAGGGTGCGCCACACCTGGCCCCAGCCCATGAACAGGCGCTGCTCGCCGCTGAAACCGTCGATCTCCGGGGCCGGCTTGCCGTCGAGCGAACGACGGTAGGCCTCGAGCGCGATCGTCAGGCCACCGAGGTCGCCGATGTTCTCGCCCATCGCCACGCGGCCGTTGATGTGCATGCCCGGCAGCTGCGGGAACTCGTAGGCCTCGTACTGGGCGCCGAGCTTCGCGGCCTGCGCTTCGAACTTCGCCGCATCGTCGGCCGTCCACCAGTCACGCAGCAGACCCTTGCCGTCGGACTTGCGGCCCTGGTCGTCGAAGCCGTGGATGATTTCGTGGCCGATCACGCCGCCGATGGCGCCGTAGTTGACCGCGGGATCCGCATCGGGATCGAAGAACGGCGGCTGCAGGATCGCGGCCGGGAACACGATCTCGTTCTTGACCGGCGAGTAGTAGGCGTTGACGGTCTGCGGGGTCATGCCCCACTCGGCCTTGTCGACCTGCTGCCCGATGCGCGCGCGGCGGAAGTCCCACTCGAACGCCATCGAACGCTCGGCATTGCCGAACACATCGCCGGCCTGCACGTCGAGGCCGCTGTAGTCGCGCCACTCGTCCGGATGACCGATCTTCAGGCCGAAGTTTTCCAGCTTGGCGTGGGCTTCGCGCTTGGTGTCGTCGCCCATCCAGTCCAGCTGGTCCAGACGCGCGCCCATTGCAACCTTCACGTTGGCGACCAGCTCGTCCATCTTGGTCTTGGCGTCGGCCGGGAAATACAGCTCGACGTAGTCGCGGCCGATCGCCTCGCCCATCGCGTTCTCGGCGAACGAAATGCTGCGCTTCCAGCGCTCACGCTGCTCCGGCTGGCCGGACAGGAACTTGTTGCGGAACTCGAAGTTCGCGTCCTCGAACGCCTTCGACAGCAGCGGCGCTGCGTTGTCGGCGGTGTGGAACGCCTGCCAGGCCTGCAGCGTGGCGACATCGGTGTCGGCGAAGATCGCCGCCATCTTCGGGATCGCGGTGTCTTGGCGGACGACGGCGCGCGGCGCCTGGGTCACGCCGGCGGCCTCGAAGAACGTGGCCCACGGGAAGCCCGGCGCGGTGGTCTCGAATGCGGACAGTTCAACCGGGTTGTAGGTCTTGTCACGGTCGCGGCTTTCGGCGCGCGTCCAGTGCGCATCGGCGATCTTCGTTTCCATCGCAAGGATGGCTTCGGCGTTCTGCTGCGGGTTGTCCCAGCCGGACAGCTCGAGGATCTGCGCGATGTAGGCCTGGTAACGCTCGCGCTGCGGCGCGAAGTTCTCGCGCAGGTACATCTCGCGATCGCCGAGGCCGAGGCCGGACTGGCTCATGTACAGCGTGTAGCGGTCGGGATCGCGCTGGTCGTCGGAGACGCCGACGCTGAAGAAGCTGCGGCCGAATCCGCCGTGGCTTTCGCCCATCAGCGTCGCCAGTGCGGCATGGTCACCAGCTGCGCGGATCGCGGCAAGCTTCGGTGCCAGCGGCTGCGCGCCGAGCGCTTCGATCGCGGCCTGGTCCATGAAGCCCGCGTGCAGCGTCGCGACCTTGGCGCGGTCCGTGTGCGCGGTGTCGGCAGCGTCATAGCTTTCGACCAGCTGGCGCACGCGCGCCTCCGACAGGTCGCGCAGGATCAGGAACGCGCCGTAGCTCGACTTGTCCGACGGGATCTCGGTGGTGTCGGCCCAGGTGCCGCTGACATAGCGGAAGAAGTCCTCGCCCGGGCGGACGCTGGTGTCCATGCCGGCGGTGTCGATGCCCCAGCTGCCCATGCGCTGTGCGGCGATCGGGGCGTCGGCGCTGCCGCCGCTGGTGCCGGACTCGGCCTGGAACAGCGTCTGCAGCTGGCACAGGTCATCGAGACAGGCGTGGTCATGGTCGTGGGCAACGGCGGACGAGGCCGCCATCGTCAGCGCGACGGCCGTGGCCGCGGACAGCAGGGTCTTCTTCAAAGTCGATCTCCGGAATGTCGTGTCAGGCCGGTGTCGCAGTTTCACGCGAAACCGGTCGCCCAGCATACCGGCCCGGATGTATGCATCGCTCCACCGCGCACCCAACCAATGGCACTCGCGGCTGCGGCGATCCCGCATGCAGCGCGGTTCGCGCGGGAAATCCAGCGGTTTTCAGCGTGTCGCGCGAGCGGTCATCGTGCGCAAGGGCGCGCGATTCGGGCGCACGGCAGCGGTGATGCGCGGTGTCCGGCCACATCCGGCAAAGCGGATGCGGATGCAACGCGTCACGCCGCGGGATGTCCCGCGTGCCTCATCGCCGCGTTGCGGTCGGGAGGGTACGTCTCCGCTGCACGGGTTCAGTCGCGCGCGAGCACGCGCACGCGCTGCGTCAGGACGTGCGTCTGTCCCGGTGCGAGACGGACGATGTCCGGACCCGCATTCGCGGCTTCCAGGCACAGGAAACCGCGCCACGCGCCGTCGTTCATCTCGCGGCTGCGCTCGGCCGATGCTTCGCCCGGATTCCACACCACAAGGGACCGGCTGCCCGAGGTCACGAGTTCGATGCGCCGGTCGAGACCGGGATCGTCGAGGCGATATCGGCCGCCGGCATCTGCGTAGATGTAATCGCTGCGACCGGGGTCGCGCGCATCGTCCAGCACCCAGTCGCCGGTCTGCGCGTGCGCGGCGTAATCATCGTTCTTGTCGAAGAAGCGCAGGCCATCGAGGCCTTCCACGCGCACGTCGGCCACATCCGACACGTGGAAGTAACTGTGCAGCGCCTGGGTGAACGCGACGGGCGCGTCACCGGTGTTGATGGTCTCTAGCGTCTGTTCAAGCGTGGCGCCGATACGCAGATGCATGCGCAACTCCAGACCGAGATCGGCGTAACGCGGCGGCGCCAGCGTCAGCGCCACGCTGCCATCGGCGTCACGGGAGGCGTCAACGAGTTGCCAGCGCACCGTGCGCACGAAGCCGTGCGACGGCACGTCGTTGCTCTGGCCCTGACGACCGAAAAACGGCCACACCACCGGCACGCCACCACGGATCGCCGCCGGCGCATCCGCCAGGCGCGGCGACAGCCACAGCAGGTCTTCGCCCCCGGTCGGCACGTACGACAGCAGATGGCCGCCATGCAGTGCGATCGCCGCGCTCGCTTCGGCCGTTTCGACCAGCACCGCCGGATAGCCGGCGAAGCTGCCGATCCGCACACCGTCCACATCGGGCGCAGCCGTTGCTGCAACCGGCGCGCCGGCAGCGGTGACTTCGTCGGCGTAGCGCGCGGGCGCGGTGAAACGGGTTTCGGTGAGAACTGCGGTTTCGGTCATGGCATCGGTCTTCGGAAGCGTGGTGTTCGGCCGGCCTGCAGCGCAGCCGGCGAGCGCGGCGATCAGACAGGGCAGCAGCAGGCGGACGGCACGGTGCATGGCAGGGCTCGTGGGAAACCGGCGCAGGGTAACGCACGCCGCTCGGCCAGCATCGCGGATGCGGCAACACCGTGTGCCGGAATCGACGCGTCGCGTGGCCTCCGCACGATCTAGGCTGCAGGTCCGGTCCCGTCGAGCCACCGCCATGACACTGCGCCCTCTGCTGCTGTTGAGCCTGTTGCTGTCCATCGCCCTGCCCGCCTTCGCGAAGGACGACGCGCCGAAGATCACCGTGCTCTATGACGCCTTCGGCGACGACCCCGCGCTCGAGAAGGACTGGGGATTCGCCGCGCTGATCGAAGTCGACGGCCAGCGCATCCTGTTCGACACCGGCAACGATGCGGAGACGTTCCGCCGCAACGTCGCGGCGAAGGGCGTGGATCTGGCCGATCTCGATATGGTGGTGATGTCGCATCGCCACGCCGACCACATGGCCGGCCTGTCGGTCGTGCTGGAAGCGAATCCCGACGTCGTGATCCACGCGCCGCAGGAAGGTTTCGGCATCTACGGCTCCTCGCTGCCGTCGAGCTTCTACCGCAAGGACGCCGCCCTGCCCGCGCGCATGCGCTACTTCGATGGCGCGCCGCCGGAGACGCTGCAGTTCGGCAGCGCCTGGTCTGGCGCCAAGCTGCAACCCGTGGCGCAGACCACGGAAATCGCGCCGGGCGTCTGGGTGATCGCGACGGTGTCCGATTTACCGGGCACGCGCGAACTGCGCGAGCTGTCGCTGGCCGTGCGCACCCCCGAAGGCCTGCTGCTGGTGGTCGGCTGCTCGCATCCGGGGCTGCCGGTGATCGTCGCCGAAGCGGCGAAGCTCGATCCGGACATCCACCTCGTCATCGGCGGCTTCCATTACGTCAACGCCGATGACGCGGCGATCGCCGGCGTCGTCGAGGCGCTGGCGCCGTACGACATCGACTTCATCGCGCCGGGCCACTGCACCGGCGAAGCGACATTCGCGGCCCTGCAGCGCGCCTATGGCGATCGCTATCTCTACGCGGGTCTGGGCGCGACGCTGGTGCTCGACACCGCCTCAGGTCCCGACCGTCCACGTGGCGAGGCCGCCGTGTTCGGTGATGCGGAACGGACCGCCTATCGCGCGCTCGCGCTGCGCGGCGACCACGTGCACGACCACAGCGCAGGCCGCTGACGCCGCAGCGTCATTCGCCCGAGGCCCACGGCGCCTGCGCGAGCTTGCGGGCCAGATGGTCGACCAGCGCCTGCACCCGCGCAGGTCGACCGCGCCCCGGTGGCATGACCACATGCACCGCGATCTCCGGCGGCTGCCAACCGGGCAATGCGACCTCGAGCGCGCCGCGGCGCAACTCGCGCCAGACCAGAAACTCCGGCTGCAAGGCGAGTCCGGCGCCAGCAAGCAGCGCCGGCGTCAGAGCTTCGGCGTTGTTCGCGCGCAGCACCGATGGCACGCCCACCGAATAGTCGCCGTGCCGCGCGTGGTGGAAGCGCCACGCGGCGCCCGAGCGCGCATAGGCGTAGGTGAGGCCACGATGCGTGCCCAGATCGCGCGGATGTTTCGGTCGACCGACGCGTTCGAAGTACGCCGGCGCGCCGACCAGCAGGATACGTACGCCGCACAGCCGGCGCGCGACGAGGCTGGAATCCTCCAGCGTGCCGATGCGCAGCGCGAGATCGAAGCCGCCGCCGACGATGTCAACGGTCTCGTCGCTGAGCGCGAGTTCGAGCGTGACGTCCGGAAACTTCGCCATGAAGGCCGGCAGCAGCGGCGCGACGTGGGCGACGCCGAACGACATCGGTGCGGCCATGCGCACGTGGCCACGCGGACTCACCGCCTGCGCGGTCACGGACGCCTCGACCGCTTCGCCCTCGGCCAGCAGGCGGCTCGCACGCTCGACTGCATCCTCTCCGGCCGCGGTCAAGGTCATCCGGCGCGAGGTGCGATGCAGCAGCGGCGTGCCGATGCGTTTCTCCAGCCGCGCGATGGCTTTCGACACCGTCGGCTGGGTGATGCCCAGCGCTTCGGCAGTCGAGGCGAAGGAGCCGAGCTCCGCAACGCGCGCGAAGATGGCCCAGGCTTCGAGATCGGGAAGCTTCATGGCGTCATAAATGGAATGGATGTTTTTCCATTCTTTCCGTTCCCCGCATGGGGCGCAAGGCGTAACGTAGCGCCATTCCCGACACGCACTGGAGAACGACATGATCGAACGCCGCCCATTCGACACCCTCGGCGCCGCCAATCACGGCTGGCTCGACGCGCACCACCACTTCTCGTTCGCTAGCTACAACGAGCCGGCGCGCATGGGCTGGGGCGCGTTGCGGGTCTGGAACGACGACCTGATTGCGCCGCGCACCGGCTTTCCGCCGCATTCGCATGCCGACATGGAGATCATCACCTACGTCCGCGAAGGCGCGATCAGCCACAAGGACAATCTCGGCAACGCCGGCCGCACCACCGCCGGCGACGTCCAGGTGATGAGCGCGGGCACCGGCATCCAGCACGCCGAATACAACATGGAAGGCGAGCAGACCCGGATTTTCCAGATCTGGATCATCCCCGATGCACGTGGCGGCGCGCCGGCCTGGGGTACCAAGCCGTTTCCCAAGGACGGGCGCAGCGGCGACTTCATCGCGCTCGCCAGCGGCTTCGACGGCGACGACGACGCGCTGCCGATCCGCGCCGCGGCCCGCGTGCTCGGTGCGACGCTCAAAGCGGGCGACACCGCGGAGTACACGTTCGCCGATGGCCGTCTCGGCTATCTGGTGCCGGCGTCGGGCGCGGTCGAAATCAACGGCACGCGCATCGAAGCACGCGATGGCGCGGCGATCCGCGACGAAGCGGTGATCCGCGTGACTGCGCTGGAAGACGCGGAGCTGGTGCTGGTCGATACCGCACCGTAAGTGCGCGCTGCAGCCCACCCACGATGTCGCAGACGCGGCATTGTGGGTGTCTGCTGTCCGCAGGTGCTTCAGAACACCGACAGGCCGGTCATTCGCGTGAAGCGGTGCAGGGCGTAACCGCCGAGCAGCGAGTTGCCCTTCTCGTCCAGCGCGGGCGACCAGACGCACAGGTTCAGCACGTGCGGCACCACCGCGACGATGCCGCCACCAACCCCACTCTTGGCCGGCAGGCCGACATGGAACGCGAACTCGCCTGCGGCATCGTAGGTACCGCAGGTCATCATCACCGCGTTGATGCGCTTGGCGCGCTCGATGCTGGTCACCTGTTCGCCCGACGACGGGCATTTGCCTCGATCGGCGAGAAACTGCAGGCTGCGCGCGAGGTCGATGCAGTTCATCTTGAGCGCGCACTGGAAGTAATAGAAATCCAGCACTGCCTGCAAGTCGTTCTTGATGTTGCCGAAGCTGCGGATGAAGTTGGCCAGCGCCACGTTCCGGTAGCCGCTCTTGCGCTCCGACTCCCAGATCTCGTCATCGCGGCCAATCTCTGCATTGCCGGACCGGTCGCGCATGAACTGCAGCAACGCGGCTTCGGGATCGTCGTAGTGCGAGAGGATCACGTCGGCGACGACGATCGCGCCGGCGTTGATGAAGGGATTGCGCGGAATACCGGCCTCGTGCTCGAGCTGGATCAGCGAATTGAACGGATCGCCCGAGGGCTCGCGGCCGACGCGCTTCCACAGATCGTCGCCGGCCTTGTCGAGCGCCAGCGTCAGGGTGTGCACCTTGGAAATACTCTGGATCGAAAACGGCGCGTGCGCCTCGCCCACCGTGTAGACATCGCCGTCGAGCGTGGCCACCGCCATGCCGAAGGTGTCGGGCGGCACGGACGCGAGCGCGGGGATGTAGTCGGCGACCTTGCCCTTCTGCGCATCGAAGCGTTCGCGGACCTCCGCATGGATCGTCTTGAGCACATTCTGCAGATCATGGCGGCTCAGATCGTGCGGATTCTGCGGGGGACTGCGCATGACACCTCGACTGGGGAACGGCGGGACTGCTTGCCCCGCAGCATGGCGTCGCGGGCGTGACCACACGGTCACGCTGCCATCCGGTCCCGGGCCGCACGGGGACATCCCCTTGACCCGGCATCGGCGAGGCTTGCAGCCATCGCGCACCGCGCCGCAACCGCACAGGACACCGAACGCATGGGCATGCTGATCGAAGGCCGCTGGGAATCCGACGACGACAAACTCGTCAGCGAGGACGGCGCGCTGAAACGGCCCGACTCGGCCTTCCGCAACTGGATCACGCCCGATGGCGCGCCCGGTCCGACCGGCGAAGGTGGATTCGCCGCCGAGCCCGGCCGCTATCACCTCTACGTGGCGCGGGCCTGTCCCTGGGCGCATCGCGCGACGCTGTTCCGCGAACTCAAGGGCCTGCAGGCGATGATAGGGTTGTCGGTCACCCACTGGCTGATGGCCGACGACGGCTGGACCTTCGCCACCGGCCCCGGCGTGATTGCGGATCCGTTGCATGGCGCCGAAACTGTCTGGCAACTCTACGTGCGCGCCGATCCGCGCTATACCGGACGCGTCACCGTGCCGGTGCTGTGGGACACGCAGCGCGAGACCATCGTCAGCAACGAATCGGCCGACATCATCCGCATGTTCAACAGCGCATTCGACGGCGTCGGCGCGACGCCGGGCGACTACGCGCCGGCAGCGCTGCTCGGCGAGATCGATGCGCTCAACGACCGAATCTACGACGGCCTCAACAACGGTGTGTACAAGGCCGGCTTCGCGACCAGCCAGTCGGCCTACGACGAGGCCGTGCGCGGCGTGTTCGAGACGCTCGACTGGCTGGAAACGCATCTGTCCGGACGGACCTGGCTGTGCGGCGACGTGCAGACCGAAGCCGACTGGCGGTTGTTCACCACCCTGCTCCGCTTCGACGCGGTCTACCACGGGCACTTCAAGTGCAATCTGCGGCAGCTCAAGGACTATCCGGTGCTGTCGGCCTATACGCAGCGGCTCTACGCCGAGCCGGCGGTCGCGCCGACGGTGAACTTCGACCACATCCGTCGCCACTACTACCAGAGCCATCGCCAGATCAATCCGACCGGCATCGTGCCGGTGGGCCCGGAATCGGTGTTTCCGGCCGCGTTCTGAGTCAGGCGCCGCGCGGCGCGTCGACGACCTGCGGTGTGCGCAAGGGCGCACCGTCAGCGTCGAAGAACGCCCGGTTCTGCAGGCCGCGCAGTCTCGCCGCGATCAGGCGCAGGAAGATGCGACCGCCGCCGATCGCGGTCGCGAGGGGCGTGCCCGGCACATGTCCTTCGGCCGACGTCTGGTTGAGTACGAAACGCGGCGGGCCGAACGCCGCATCGCGATCCTGGGGTTCCAGCGCGTCGGCAATCACCCCGACGTAGGCGACACGCGCATCCCGCGCCGTGTTGGCGATGGGCGCCTGGCAGCAGTCGGCGTACCAGCGCAGTACACCCGTGTCCGACAACGACAGACAGGCCAGTCGCGCCTCGCCCGCGGTGAAGCGGATCGCGTCCGGCGGCACGGCGACGATCGCAGTGCCGCCCTGCGCATCGAGCACATCGTCGGCGCCCAGATAACGTGCATAGGCGCGACAGTTGTGGCAGTAGCAGCGCGCATGGCCGTAGGCGTGGGCGTTGTCCACTTCGCCGCGCAACTGTCCGCAGCGGCATCGCAGTTCGACGTGCATGACCGGCTCCCTGGGATTCGACGCCCGGATGCTGCGCCCGCGTCGCGACGGGCCATGTGAAGGCTCAGCCCGCTGCGGCGACCTCGTAGAGTTCCAGCGGCAGGCCGTCGGGATCGGCGAAGAACACGAGGCGCTGACCGGTGTAGGGATCGACACGCACCGGTTCCAGCGCAATGCCACGCGCGGTCAGGCGCGCGCAGGCCGTGTCGATGTCATCGACGGCGAACGCGAGATGGCGCAGGCCGCGTGCTTCCGGCCGCGACGGTCGCGGCGGTGCATCCGGGAACGAAAACAGCTCGATCTGCCCGCCGTCCGGCAGGGCGAGATCGAGCTTCCAGGACTGCCGTTCTTCGCGGTAATGCTCGTCCAGCACGCGCAGGCCCAGCGTCTCGACGTAGAACGCTTTCGACACCGCGTAGTCGCCGCAGATCACCGCGACATGGTGGAGGCCGCGCAGCACGGTCAGGCCGGGATTTTCAGCGTGCGTGCGAAGAGCGCCAGCATCTTTGACCAGGCTTCCTTGGCAGCCGCTTCGTCGTAACGCGGTGTGGTGTCGTTGTTGAAGCCGTGCTCGGTATCCGCCGGCTGATACAGCGCGAACGTCTTGCCGGCCGCCTTCAACGCGGCTTCGTAGTCGGGCCACTGCGCATTGACGCGCGCATCGTTTGACGCGAGCACCACCAGCAGTTCCGCGGTGATCTTCGGCACGTCCTCCAGTGGCGCGGCCGGCCCATAAAACGGCACCGCGGCGCGCAGCGTCGGCAGCTGCGTCGCCAGCCAGTTGGCCATGCCGCCGCCGTAGCAGAAGCCGACGACGCCGAAATGACCGTTGCCCCCTTCGATGGCCTGCAACCAGTCCGCCGCGGCGACGAAGTCCTGCCGCGCCTTGTCCTGGTCCAGCGTGGCGAACAGCGCACGCGCGGCGTCTTCCTCGCCCGGGTAACCGCCCTTCGGGAACAGCGCATCCGGCGCGAACGCGATGTAGCCTTCGAGCGCGATGCGCCGCGTGACATCCTCGATGTGCGGGTTGAGGCCGCGGTTCTCGTGCACCACCAGCACCAGCGGCAACGGACCGCTCGCGTCGGCCGGCCGCGCGAGATAGCCGCGGCCGCGGCCATTGCCCTTGGGCGAATCGAATTCCACATGGCGCGTCTGCAGGCGCGCATCGTCCGGCGCGATCTGCTGCGCGCTCGCGAACTGCGGGCTCAGTGCGGCCAGCAACCCCACCGCGCCCGCGGCGCCTGCGATGCGGCCCGCGCGCGTCAGGAAGCCGCGGCGATCGATCGCGCCGTGCACGTAGTCGTCGAACAACGCGAGGACATCCGGATCGAAATCGCGTGCGGTCTGCTTCGGCGGTGTGGCCATGACGTGCTCCTGCGGCGGATCGGGCCTCGATGGTAATCGCCGCGCGTGACGTCCGGCGTGCGGCCGCCGCAACGCCGCGCTGCACCGCAACAAAACTTCAATACATCGTCGTTAGCCTCCGGCCCCGGTCGCACGTCGGCCCATCGCGTCGCGTGCAAGCGCACGGCGCGCTCGTCCATCCGTCTCCAAGGGGAACACCTGGCATGAAGTCCTACCACCCGGCGCGCCGCGCGTCCGGGCCACGCCCGCGCTGTCTGAGTCGCAGCATCCATTTCCTTCTCGTCGGCGGCATGGTCGCCATGCCGACGCTCGCCCTCGCGCAGGATGCGCCGGCAGCCGACGACATCCAGGCATTGGACGCCGTCTCGGTCACCGGCAGCTACAGTCGCAGCCTCGAGCAGGCCGTCGATCTGAAGCGCGACAACGTGGGCTTCTCCGATTCGATCGTCGCCACCGACGTGGCCGATTTTCCCGAGCAGAACCTCGCCGAGGCGCTGCAGCGCATGCCCGGTGTCACCATCGAACGCAACAAGGGCCTGGGCTCGCGCGTCAACGTGCGCGGCCTGCCGTCGGACTACACGCACGTGTCGATCAACGATCTCGCAACGGCCTCGGGCAGCGGCGGTCGCGAAGTCGAATTCGACATCTTCGCGTCGGAGATCATCCAGCAGGTCACGGTCCAGAAGTCGCCGACCGCGGCGGACGAGGAAGGCGGCATCGCCGGCTCGGTGAAGATCTCCACCGCGCGCCCGTTCGACTACAGCACGCGCCAGCTGGTCGGCTCGGTCGAAGGCGCACATAACTCGATTTCCGAAGAGACCGATCCGAAGGTGTCTTTCCTCGCGTCCGACACCTGGGGCGACTGGGGCGCGCTGGTGTCGTTTTCCAAGGCGAAGCGCACCAACCGCACCGACGGCACGTCGGGCATCAACTTCCGTCCGATGTCGCGCTTCCTCGGCGCGTCCGGCGTGCGCGGGTCGCAGGCCGAAGCCGTGATCGAGCGTGATACCGGTCGCCAGATCGGCAACCGCGCCAACACCGCCGAATCGAACCTGATCGTGTTCCAGGACAAGGTCGGCGACCGCGTGTTCCTCAACGAACAGGACAAGTGGGGCGCGACCGCGTCGCTGCAGTTCAAGCCCAGCAATGACTTCAGCCTCACCTTCGACGCGCTGGTCGGCGGCTACGACTCGACCGAAGACGAGTACGACGCCGCTGCGTACTCCGCATCGAGCCGCAGCACCCTCGAAACCATCCACGCCTACGACGACACCACACTGGCCGAGCACGGCATCCTGGTGCTGCGCGACGTGTCCTACACCGCCACGCAGCACGAGTTCCTGAGCAAGGAACGCCGCAACGAAACCGACTTCCGCCAGTACAGCGCGGCGCTCGACTGGCGCGGCGACACCTGGACCGTCGATGCCCTGCTCGGCTACTCGGGCGCGAAAAAGACACTCGACTACGCCAACCTCAAGCACGTGGCCTATGCGCCTTCGCGCACGCGTTGGACCGATCGCGGCGGCGAGACGATTCCAAGCGCGTCGTCGAACGGCTTCGACATGTACGACTCGCCGGAGCGCTACCTGTTCGAAGCGTACGAGACGACGCTCGAGCACATCAGCGACGACAAGTACGCTGCGCAGGTCAACGTGGGCAAGACGCTGGACCTCGCGTTCCTGCCGGCGCTGCGCAGCATCCGCTTCGGTGCGCGCCACACCGACAAGTCCAAGGAACGCCAGTACGGCGAAGCCAAGATCGGTGGCCCCTCGGCCGGGAACAACAGCTGGGTCAACACGCGCACGCTGGCCGACAGCCAGTTGCAGCCGATCGGCAGCATCGTGCCCGGCGGCGCCTACACCGCGCGCGATCTCGACTGGCAGATGGTCGGCAACGACTACGCACGCGACACCTTCCGCTACGCACGCTTCTCCACCCCGTTCGACGACGCCCAGTACTACCGCGTTGACGAACAGGCGACGGCGCTGTACGCGATGGCGGACGTGGCGTTCGATATGGGCCGCGTGCCGGTCGACATCAACGCCGGCGTGCGCTGGGTCGACACCTCGGTGACTTCGTTCGGCTATCACCCGGTGCAGAATCCGGACGGCAGCACCGGCTATACCGACACGCCCGTGTCGATGGACGGCGACTACAGCGACGTGCTGCCCAGCCTCAACCTCACCGCCGAGCTGCGCGACGGGCTGCTGCTACGCGCCGCTGCGTCGCAGACGCTCATCCGCCCGGCGATGACCGACATCGCCTACAAGCGCACGGCGAGCTGGAGTTCCTACCGCTTCACCGACGGCAACCCGGCACTGAAGCCGACCTATGCCGACCAGTGGGAAGTGGGCCTGGAGCAGTATCTCGACAACGGCGGCCTGCTCGCCGCGTCCTATTTCCGCAAGAAGATCGACGGCGTGGTGATCAATGCGCTGACGGGTGTGGTCGAGGATGTGCCGGTCTACAACGCCAACGGCACGCTCAACGGCATCTTCGATTTCGACGTCTACCAGCCGGTCAACGCCGCAGGCGCCTACGAGGTCGACGGCATCGAGCTCATCGCGCAGCTGCCGCTGACGATGCTGCACCCGGCGCTCGAGGGTTTCGGCATCAACGCCAACTACACGATGCTCGACAGCTCGCTGGCCGGCGAGTCGGATCTCGGCATCCAGACGCCGATGCCCGGCCTGGCCGAGAAGACCTGGAACCTCACCGCGTACTACGAGAACGCGCGCTTCGATGCCCGCGTGTCCTACAACCACAAGAGCGAGTACGTGGAGTCAATCGGCTACAACATGTATCCGATCTACCGCGACGGCTACGGCCAGCTCGACGTGTCGATCGGCCTGCGCCTGGCCGACAACCTCAAGCTGAGCCTCAAGGGCATCAACATGACCGACGAGGCGACGACCGGCTACACCATGGATCCGTCGTTCCCGACGATGTACGAACTGTCGGGCCGCCGCATCTCGCTCGGGCTGCGCGCGGACTTCTGAGTCCGGCTGCTCGCGCAACATGGAAAAGGCCACCGCTTGCGGTGGCCTTTTCTTTCACTCCGAGAAACGAGCGCGGTCAGCGATGCGCCAGCGCGTAATCCAGCGCGGAGACGATCGACGCCACCTGTGCTGCATTGCATTCGGTCGGCGTCGTACGCGGGCTGTCGGGATAGACCTCGGTCGTGGTCACGTACTGCGCGCCGGTGATGCCGGCGCACAGGCCAAGTTCTTCGACTGGGTACTCGATCACGCCGTGCGCGACGACGGGCGAACCGATCATCTCGCCGTCGGCATCGGCTGGCGCTATGTGGGTGACCCGTTCCACCGCGGCGATGACCGCCTGCTGGAATGCGGGCTGCGGGCGCACGCTGTCGTCGACCAGATAGAAACCGTCGGGGATGCCACCCGGCTCGAACGGCACACCGTCACGCGCCGCGAGTGCGGGACGAAACTCGGATTCGTCAGTGTCGGTGGTCTCGTGCAGGTCCACATGCACCAGCACCGCGCCCCGCAGCGGCGCGAGCAACGCGACCAGCGCTGCTGACTCCTGCGCCGGGCTGCCGGCGCGGAACGAGCGGTTCGGGTCGATCGCGTCGATGTTCCAGCGCTGGATATGCTCGTAGCCCCACGGACTGACACAGGGCACGACCAGCAGATTGACCCGCCCCGCGTAATCCGCCGCGGACCGCTCGACGAACTCGAGCGCCCCTTCGATGCCGCTGGTCTCGTAGCCGTGGACACCGCCGGTGACGACCGCCACCGGCAGATCCGGCTGCCAGTCGCGGCTGCGGATCGCCAGCAGCGGGTACGTGCGGCCGTCGGCCTCGAGCCGGCTGTAATCGAGCATGCCGTAGGTCTCGACATCGAACCGGTCGCGCAACGCATCGACGCGTGCGACCACGTCGTCGGCATGACTGCGCTGACGTACCTGGCGGGCCCGCCAGGCGGCACGTTCGGCGTCGCCCCAGGGCTGGCCCGGTGTGCCGATCGGATAGGCGATGGATTGCTGCATGACGGAGACTCGCGTTGCGGAAAACCGCGGCACTCTAGCATCGCCTCCGTACCGGCCCGTTCAGCCCGGCGCCGGCCGTCCGAACAGAAAGCCCTGCCCGTACTGGCACCCCAGTGTGTCGAGCATCTCGCGCTGCGCCTGTGTTTCCACGCCTTCGGCAATGGTGTCGATGCCCAGCGTGGCAGCCAGCGCGAGGATCGCGCGCACCAGAGCAAGGCTCTCGGCGTGCATGTCGCTGCCCAGGCCGGCGACGAAGCTCTGGTCGATCTTCAGCGCGTGGATCGGAAACCTGTGCAGGTACGACAGGGCCGAGAAACCGGTGCCGAAATCGTCGAGCAGCGCGAACACCCCGCGTGCACGCAGGGTGTCGAGCATGCGCAACGCACGCGGCGCATCGTCGAGCAGCGCGACCTCGGTGATCTCGATGCGCAGGCGCGCGGGATCCACGCCCGAGCGGTCGAGCAAGTGCAGCAGCCGTTCGACGAAATCGTCGGAGCGGAAATGTCGCGGAGAGACGTTGATCGACACGTATCCCGGCCGCGCGTCGTCCGCCATCGCGCCGATGACCCGGCGGTACATCAGCCAGTCGACCTGTTCGATCAGGCCGCTGTCTTCACCGAGCCCGATGAACTCGGCGGGCGACAGGATGCCGTGCACCTCGTGGCGCCAGCGCAGCAATGCCTCATGTCCGACCACGGCGCCGTCGGACATCCGCACGATCGGCTGGAAATAGGGTTCGAACGCATCCTGGAGGATCGCCCGCCGCAGGTCGGCTTCGAGATCCAGCAGGCGCATCGCCTCGGCGCGCATCGCTTCGTCGAACCGCTCGCTGCGATCGCGCCCGCAGGCCTTGGCGCGGTACATCGCCGCATCCGCATCACGCAGCAGGCCGTCGCTGTCGACGCCTGCCTGCGACATCGCGATGCCGATGCTCGCCGAGGGATACAACTCGCGCCCGGCCACCCACATCGGTCGCCCCAGCGTCGCCAGCAGCGAGGCCGCCATCGTGTCGGCGACGGCCGCATCGTCCACGCCGTCCAGCACCACCGCGAACTCGTCGCCGCCCAGACGCGCCACAAGATCCCGCGCGCCGAGCAGCGAAGACACCCGCTGACCGGCTTCGACCAGCATCGCATCGCCGGCCGCGTGGCCGACGCTGTCATTCACCAGCTTGAACCGGTCCAGGTCCATGAACAGCAGCGCGAAGGGCCGGTAGACCTCGGGGCGCAGGGCGGCATCGAGGTGTTCGAGCAGCAGCAGCCGGTTCGGCAGGCCGGTCAGTGGATCGTGCCGGGCCTGATGGACCAGCCGCTGCTGCGCGCGGACGCGTTCGCCGATCTGTGCGCGCAGTTCCCGGTTGGCTTCCTCCAGCTCGCGGGTCCTCGCTTCGACCCGGAACTCCAGTTCGACGTGCGCGGCCTTCGAAGCGTCCTGCGCGCGTTTGCGCTCCAGCGCACTGTCGATGTGATGCGCGACGAAGGTCAGCAGCGCCTGGTCGCTGTGCGCGAACGCCACATCCGGGTCATAGCTCTGTACCGCGATCACGCCGACCGGCTGGCCGTCGCGGGTCAACGGCACCCCGAGCCAGCACTGCGCCTGGCTGCCGCGACTGCGCAGTTCGCCGCTGGCCTCCAGCAGCACGATGCTTTCGCGCCGCGCAAGCAGCGGCTCGCCACTGTCGATGACGTATTCGGTGAGACCGTTGGCCCGCTCGCGCGGACGCCGCGCGACATCCCGTTCGTCGACCGAATACGGAAACTCGAGACGCTGGCCGTCCTGGCTGAGCATCGCGATGTAGAAGTTCCGGGCGTACAGCAGCTCGCCGATGATCGCGTGCAGGTCCGCATAGAAGCGCTCCAGGCTGCCGGCGGTCACCGACAGTTCGCTGATCCGGAACAGGGCGCGCTGCAGCCGTTCGGCGCGTTCGCGTTCGGCGATCTGGGCCTGGAGCCCGAGATTGGCCGCCTGCAGTTCCAGCGTGCGTGCGTCCACGCGGTGTTCGAGTTCGGCGTGCGCGCGCTTGCGGTCCAGCGCGGTCAGGATGTGCTGGGCCACGAATTCCAGCAGCACGCGATCCTGCTGGCTGTAGCGGTCGGGCCGGTCGTAGCTCTGCACGACGATCGCGCCGCAGATGCGACCGTCGCGCCGCAGCGGCACGCCCAGCCAGTCGGCACTGTCGGGCCCGTGCAGCAGGTCGCGGTCGTCCACACCATGGACGCGCCGCAACTGTGCCGACGGCCCCAGCATCGGCTGGCCCTCGCGCAGCAGCGCGATGGTGAGGCTGTTGGGCATGTCGCTGACGTGCAGTTCCTGGTCGGGATTGGCGACCCATGGATCGAGCGCGTCGACGAAATAAAGGAAGCGCAGCGTTTCCTTGAGATCGTCGTACAGCACGATGTAGAAATTCTCGGCCGTCATCAGCCCGCCGACGAGCGCATGGATGTGGACCAGCATCTCCTGCATCTCGAGCGCCGAACCTGCCAGGTCGGCAATGCCGTACAGCGCCTGCTGCAGACGTTCCGAACGCCGCAGGGTGTCCACGCGTGCCTCGGTCGCCAGGCGTGCGAGCGCGCGGGCCTGGCTGTCGGCGGCCAGACGCACCCAGGCAGCGTGCCCGTCGTGTGCGGCGTCGGTCGCCACCACCACGCGGCGTCCTTCGACCCGGGCGCAGTACACGTCCGCCGGGATGAGATCGCGTTCGATCGCCGCTGCCACACGGTCCTGGAGCATCGCGGCCTGTGCGCCCTGCCCGGCCACGCCTGCGCCCAGGCGTGGGCAGTGCCAGGCGATGCCCACCGAACACCCGGGCGGCGCTGTCGCCAGGATCTCGACCGCAGTCGCATCCGCGCCCGCATGCGTGCGCTGCGTCCCTGGTCGGGCTCGGGAATCGGACACGGTGTCTCACGGCGGGTTTCGGGTGGCCGGCAGCATACCCAAATCCCCGCCGGTCTCCGGGTGCAACCCCGTTCCGGGCGCCTGTCCGTTTGCCGGATACATGCCCGCGTGTGCCCGCCAGTTCCACGACACCGCCTCTGCAGGCTTCACGCTCGTGGCGCCAGCACGTACGCTGGACGCCATGTCCGAAGTCGCCAGCCAGCAGGAGCCACCCGGCGACGATGCCCTCATGCAGGCATGGGTCGCGGGTGACGTGGCGGCCTTCGAGACGCTCTATCGCCGGCATCGCGACAAGCTCTACCGGTTTCTCGTCCGCCAGCTGCGCAACGGTGCGCTGGCAGACGAGGTGTTCCAGGACATCTGGCAGCGCGTGATCGCCGCGCGCGACGACTGGAAGCCGGACGCGATGTTCACGACCTGGCTCTACCGCATCGCCCACAATCGCCTCGCCGATCACTGGCGCGCCGCGCAACATCGGCCGCCACCGCCCGAGGATGCGGACCTGCGCACCGCTCGGATCGTCGATCCCGATTCGCCCGAGCGGCAGCGCTCCGAGTTCGAGCAGCGTCGCCAGCTGCAGCTCGCGCTGGAGTCCTTGCCCGAGGAGCAGCGCGAAGTGGTGCTGCTGCGGCTGGAACAGGAGCTGACGCTGGAGGAAATCGGCGAGATCACCGGCGTCGGCCGCGAAACCGTGAAGTCGCGACTCCGCTACGCGATGGACAAACTGCGCACGCTGCTGAACCCATGAACCGACCCGACCACGAATCACTGACGCCCGAAGAACGCATGCTGGCCGACCGCCTGGCACGCGACGGCAGTGCTGCGTCGCCGTCGGCTGCGCTGGACGCGGCGATTCTCGGCGCCGCGCGCGAGGCCGCAGGTGCACCGCCCGTGCAAGCGCAGCCCGCCGTCGCGCATCGACGGGTGGCCGCGCGTCGCCGTCGCTGGCCATTCGCCGCCGGCATCGCCGCATCGCTGGCACTGGCGGTCGGCATCGCGTGGCAGTTGCGTCCAGTGCCTGACACCGGGATGCGTGCTGCGTCCGAGATGCCCGCGGATGCACCCGCGGCAGACATCGCGTCAGCGCCTGAAGTGATGCGGTCCCGCGAGGTCCCGGCACCGCCGCTCGCCGAACCTGCGCCGCCGCCCGCGCAAGCCGTCACCGACGCACCGGCGCCTGCGGCTCCGGCCGCAGACGCAACGCCGGCTGCTGCATCGACACGCAAGGAGACGGTGGCCGCCGAGTCCGCGGACAACGCGTCTTCGGCTTCAGCTGCAGACGTGCAGGCACCGGTCGAGCGACCGACCGCGTTCGGCGCGGAGATGCATCCGGCCGCTGCACCGCCGCCTCCGCCTGCGATCCCCGCCGCCGCCCAAGCGGTGCCCGCACCTCCAGCACCCGCGCCTGTACGCGCACCGCCACCGGCCCCACCCTCGCCGCCCGCCCCCGCACCGATGCAGGCGCCCGCTGAGTCAGCGGCGCGTCGCGCGGCGCCGGCAGCGCCCGCGCCTGCCGCAGCACGCCAGGCACGCGCGGAGTCGCAGGCGCTGATGCTCGACTCGATCGACGACGGTCCCGACGACGGTGATCCGCCCGCGTCGGCCGATGCACCCGAAGTGCGCGCCGCATGGCTGGCGCGCGTGCGCGAACTGCTCGATGCCGGCCGCATCGGCGAGGCCAAGGCCAGCCTGGCCGAGTTCCACCGTCGGCATCCGCAGGCCGAACTGCCGCCGGACCTGCGCGCGTTACTGGACTGATGCCGCTCGATACCCTGGCCGGACCGGTCGATCACACGCTCGAGGTCAAGCACAGCCGCTTCATCGCGCACGCGGCGCCGGTCGACGATGCCGACGGCGCGGCCGCTTTCATGCAGCAGGTGCACGTGGCCGATGCCACCCACAACTGCTGGGCCTGGCGCATCGGTGACCAGTACCGCTCCAGCGACGATGGTGAGCCGGCCGGTACTGCCGGTCGACCGATCCTCGCCGCGATCGATGGCCTGGGCTTCGATCGCATCGCGGTCGTCGTCGTGCGCTGGTACGGCGGCATCAAGCTCGGCGCCGGCGGCCTCGTCCGCGCCTATGGCGGCTGCGCAGCCGAATGTCTGCGCACCGCGCCGCGGGTCGCGCTGGTCGAGATGGCGACGCTGCGGCTGCATGCGCCGTTCGATGCGATCGGCAGCGTGCACGCCGCACTGCCGGGCGCACTCGCAGTCAAACGCGAAGAAACCTTCGACACCCACGGCGTGTCCGTGGTGCTGGACCTGCCGGCCGACCGCGTCGACGACTTGAAAAGCCGTCTGCGCGATGCCACCCGTGATCGGGTCCGCATCGACGACAATGGCTGATGGCATTCCAATCCCCCCGCACGACGCCTGACGCCGGCGAACCCAAGGCACGCATCAGCGTGCTCAAGACCCTGTGGCCGTTCGTGATGCGCCAGCGCGGTCTGTTCACGGCCTGGATGGTCGCGCTCGCGCTGTCGTCGGCGGCGACGCTGAGCCTGCCGCTGGCGGTCAAGCAGATGATCGACCACGGCTTCACCGGTGGCGACCAGATCGACCGCGCGTTCGCGCTGCTGCTGCTCGTCGCGATCGCGCTGGCGGTGTTCACCGCGGCGCGGTTCTTCTTCGTCTCGCTGCTCGGCGAGCGTGTCGTCGCCGATCTGCGCAACCGGCTCTACGGCCATCTGCTCGATCTCGACCAGACCTTCTTCGAGCAGACCCGCAGCGGCGATCTGGTCTCGCGCCTGAGCGCGGACACCGAACTGCTGCGCGCGGTCGTCGGCTCGACGATGTCGGTCGCGTTGCGCAGTACGGTGATGGTGATCGGCAGTGTCGCGATGCTGGTCGTCACCAGCCCGCGGCTCGCGGCGTTCACCCTGATCGGCATTCCGCTGTTCGTGCTGCCGCTGGTGCTGGGCGGCCGCAAGCTGGCGAAGATCTCGCGCCAGAGCCAGGACCGCGTGGCCGATGCCAATGCGCTCGCCAACGAGACGCTGACCGCGATCGGCACAGTGCAGGCGCATGCGCGCGAGCCCTGGGAGCGCGGACGCTTTGGCGATGCGGTCGCACAATCGGTCGCCACCGCGCGCCGGCGCATCGGTCTGCAGTCGATCATCACCGCGGTCGCGATTACGCTGATCTTCGGCGCCGTCGTCGTCGTGTTGTGGTCGGGCGCGCACGACGTCATCGAAGGTCGCATGACCGCCGGCACGCTGGGCCAGTTCGTGCTCTACGCGCTGTTCGGCGCAGGCTCGGTCGGCGCGCTGGCGGAGGTCTGGAACGAGCTGCAACGCGCTGCCGGCGGCATGGGCCGGATCGGCGAACTGCTGGTCGAGCATCCCGGCATCCGCGCACCCGATGCACCGGTCACATTGCCGGCACCGGTCCGCGGCGAGCTGCGCTTCGACGACGTGCGCTTCAATTACCCGTCGCGCCCGGACACGCCAGCGCTGGAGCATTTCAGCCTGCATGTCGCGCCCGGCGAAACCGTCGCGCTGGTCGGGCCGTCAGGCGCCGGCAAGAGCACCGTGTTGTCGCTGCTGCTGCGCTTCCATGATCCGGCCGAGGGTGCGGTCTCGATCGACGGTGTCGACATCCGCGGCCTCGATCCTGCCGCGCTGCGCGACCATCTCGCGCTGGTGCCGCAGTCGCCGACGATCTTCGCCACGAGCGCGCGCGAGAACATCCGCTACGGCCGCCTCGATGCCAGCGATGCCGACATCGAAGCGGCGGCGCGCGCAGCCGAGGCCGATGCCTTCATCCGCGAACTGCCCGACGGTTATGACGCCCAGCTCGGCGAGCGCGGCGCGCGTCTGTCCGGCGGCCAGCAACAGCGCGTCGCGATCGCCCGCGCCCTGTTGCGCGACGCGCCGGTGCTGCTGCTCGACGAAGCGACGTCCGCGCTCGATGCGCAGAGCGAGTTCGCGGTGCAGGAAGCGCTGGCGCGGCTGATGGAAGGCCGCACGACGCTGGTCATCGCGCATCGGCTGGCGACCATCCTCAAGGCCGACCGTATCGTGGTCATGGACCGCGGTCGCATCGTCGCCCAAGGCACGCATGCGGATCTGCTCGCGCAGGGCGGGCTCTACGCGGAGCTGGCGCGGTTGCAGTTCATCGACTGAGGTTGCGCGCGAGTCGCCCTTCGACGGGCCTCGCTTCGCGCTACCCGTTCCGCATAAGCAGTGCCGCGTCGACGGCGTCCACGCCGCGTAGTGATCGCACCGCGTGATCCGCTGCATGCCGCAACATCGCCGGCGCGATGTAGCGGCGATGCACGCCGCTGATCGCGGCCATGTAGAAACGCCCGAACGGATTGCGCGTGCGCACGCGCGTCGCCATCGTGCAGACGACCGCGCCATCGGCCTCGATGCGCACGCCGACGCAGGTGCGGAACATCAGATGTCTGTCGTCGGCGCCGAGGATGACTTCGACGCGGCGCCCGTCGTCACTGCGGCGCTCGGACACCACCGGATGACGGCCGGCGAACTTCAGCGGCGCATCGGGTGACAGCAGCGAGGATGCAGGACATCCGAGTGGCGAGGTGCGCAGGCCCGCGGGCCGCACCAGCACATTGCGCAGCGCCATCAATCGCGACACGCCATCGGGCGGATTCTCGACGAAGCCGGCCAGCAGATGATCCATGACGCGTGCGGGTATCGCGTTGTGGATCTGCGCCGCATCGAGCCGCAGCGCGACCTGGTCCTCGTGTGCGATACGGCCCGGCAGTTGCGATTGCAGCAGCGAATCCGCGTCCACGTCACTCGCGACGACATCGCGCCCGCCGCCATTGTCCGCGCGGAAGCCCGCAGCGGCGCGGCGCTGCGCGACGCCCGCCCGCAGACGCCCCATCGCGCCGCGCACCCCGGCACAGAAGCGCGCGGCGATCGACGCCGGCGGTGCATGCAACGACAGCGCCGTGGTCGCGATCGATGCCGGGTTGCGCCATGCCGCGTCGAGCAGCGCCTGCACGCCGGGCGGCAGCACTTCGGTCAGCGCGGGAATGTCTGCCGTATTGCCGAGCACGCGTGCCTGTGTCGTGGCATCGAGACCGCCGGCGGTCTCATCGGGATGGCAGGACAGCGCGAACAAGGTGGGATGCGGACCGCCCGGACGCGCGGCGATGAACTGGTGCCAGGTGCCGCCGCCGAAGCGTACCGAGAACATGCAATCCGGTGGCACTTCGACCACATGCAATGCATCGAGAAACGCGCGCGGATCGGCATCGAGCTGCGCCTGCGACGCGGTCGAGAACCGCAAATGCGCACCGGCGCTGCCGGACACCGCGGTGAACATGCGGTTGCCGGCGTGGCGATGGAACGGGTGCCCGTTCGCGCCGACGCCGAAGGTGTACAGCGACGAGGGGTCGCCACGCGCGAGGTCCATCGCACCGAGCCGCGTGGACGGCTCGTCCAACGCATCGACGAAAGCCGGATGGGCCTGCTGCCGACGCAAGGCATCGCCGATTGCGACATCCCCCTGCCCCGGCGCGAACTGCGCGATCAGCGTGACTTCGACCGGCAGTCCACCGCAGTGCGACGGCAGACGCACCGACGGAAACGTCGACGACGCACGGATTGCGGTGAAGCCCGCGCGCGCAGTCGACCCCGCCCGCATCGCATCGCCGCTCACCGTATTCAACCCGCACCCACCTTGCGACGCTCCCGCTTGAGCGGACGCCCCACCGGACACACCTCCGCCGCCCACGCAAAAATCGTGTTCGCAAGCCGGTCCGGCACCAGCCGGAAGAACACGAACTGGCCGCGCTTGTCGCGCTCGATCAGACCGGCCTCTTCCAGCACCCGCAGGTGCCCGGACAGTGCCGGCTTGCTGAACTCGAAACGCGCACCGATCTCACCCGCCGTCAGTTCGCCGGCATTGAGGTACGCCAGGATCTGGCGACGCGGCGTCGATGCGAGGGCTTCGAAGACCCGTTCCATGGCGGCATCCAGTTAACTAATTACCTAATTAATTACGCCGTTACAACTGTGGCGTCAAGTCGTTCCGATTCGAGCGGCGCGCAGCTGCGCAGTCCGGCTGTGCCTTGCCGTTTGAGATTGTCGAGCTTCGACTCGCTTATCGCTGTCTTTTCGGCTTCGATCTCCGCACTGGAGCGTTGGCTTCGGCTTCGGCTTCGGCTCTGGTCTTGGCTTACGCGTTTGATCTGAATTGAGCCGTAAAGCGAGCCGAGCATCGCAGGGCGGCGGGGTCGAAGAGCAGCCCATGTCTGAGCGCAGCGAGTTTGGGCTGCGTGCCCCGTCGTCCGAGAAGCGCAGGGGACCGCCGCGGCTGTATCGCGGCGGCTCGCGTCCGGCGAAGACGGTTTTGCTTACTTTTGCCAAGACAAAAGTAAGCCGCGCGACAGCGCGGAAGCCCTGTCCTTGATCTCCGCTTCTGCGATTGATTCTTTTGCTTCGAACATCAAAGTCACAAAGCGACGCGCAAAGAAGCTCGAGCAAGTGCAGGGCTTTCGCCCGCTGCGCGTGCGAGTCCCTTTTGGATGGACCCAAAAGGAACCAAAAGGTCCCTTCGCCGGACGCGAGCCGATGCGATGAAGCCGCATCGGTCCCCTCCGCTCCTCGCCTGACGCGGCACGCAGCCCAAACTCGCTGCGCTCAGACATGGGCTGCTCTTCGGCCACGTCAGGCTCCGGTGCTCGGCTCTCTTTACGGCTCGATTTCAGATCAAGAGCTGGAAGCCAAGGCCAAGGCCAAGCAAAAACCGAAGCCGAAGCAAGGCCTGCGCAAGAGCAAAAAAAGAGGCGCAAGCCCGACTAGCGCGAAGAAGAACCCCCCGGCACCCCGACCCCACCCAAGGCATCCACGAATTCCGTCGCCAGCGCCATCGACCCGAACACCCCCTGCTGCGTGCCACTGAGCACCCGCAACATGTGCCCCCGCCCACCCGGCAGATCCCCCATCGGCCGGAACGCGACATCGCGCGCCTTCGCGATCACGTCTCGCTCGGACTGGAACACCGGCGTCAACCAGCGGCTCCAGAACTGGTAGATCGCCACGTGGCGGCGCCTGACGCGCGCATACGTGGCCAGTGCGTCCGGCAATGCCTGCCCCCGCAACGCATCACGCAAGGCTTCGGCGTCGAGCAGAGCCATGTTGACGCCCTGCCCCAGCTGCGGACTCATCGCGTGCGCGGCGTCGCCGAGCAGCACCCAGCGACCGCGATGCCACTGCGTCAGCGTGACGTCGCGATAGGTCGCGCGTGCGAGGTGTGCGTGCGTCGTCGTGGCACTGAGCAGTCGCGCGGCTTCGGGCCAGATCGCGGTGACCGTGTCGCGCCAGTCATCGAGCGCGGCGGACTGCCAGCCGTCGAAGGCAGCGATCGGCAGGCTCCAGAAGAAGCTCAGGCGCTGTGTCGTATCGCCCGGGCGTGTGCCGACCGGCAGCAGGCCGATCATCCTGCGTGCGGCGACGTAGCGTTGGCGGAGCTCGTTCACATGCGGCCAGTCGTCGGCATCAATCAGACACCACAACGCGCCCCAGGGATACACCGCGTCGCGCCGCACGCCACCGAGCCGGCCACGCAGACGCGAGGCGGCACCGTCGGCGGCGATCACCAGATCGAACGGGCCGTGCCGTCCGCCATCGGCATCGCACAGCCAGCGATCGTCGGTGTCGTCCGGCCCTTCGATGGTGATGCCGGCATGCAGGCGCACGTCGGCGTCGCGTGCCTGGTCGAGGATCGAGAACAGCGCGCCGCGCTGCAGGCCGACGCCGCACAGGCGCGCGTCGAGTGCGGCGTAGCGCATGTCCATGACCGCGCGGCCGCAGGGCGTCTCGCCGTACAGCCGATCGACACGCCCGCCATGCGCGAGCACCTGGTCGAGCAGTCCCATGCGCCACAGCACCTGCAGGCCGGTGGGTTGCAGCAGGAAGCCCGCACCGACCGGGCCCAGCTCGGGCGCACGTTCGAAGACCTCGATGCGATGGCCGTCGCGTGCCAGCAACACCGCTGAGGCCTGACCAGCGGTGCCGTAACCGACGATGGCGATACGCAATGACGTCATGACGGCTCCGCAGCAGGGCGGCCAGCATATCCGGCACGCCGCGACTTCCGGCAGCCGCATGCACTGCAAAAAAAGGGCCGCCCTGTTGCCGGGGCGGCCCTTGTCGATCAGACGACGACGCGGTCAGTGCGCCGGTCGTTCGTCGCCGTCGTGTTCCAGCTGGCGATCACGCTCGCGTGCCGCTTCCAGACGCGGATCCGGCTCGTCGAGTTTGTCGCCCAGCACGCGGCGCACGATGATGAAGAACACCGGGATCAGCAGCAGACCGAGGAAGGTCGCGAACAGCATGCCGCCGATGACGCCGGTGGCCAGTGCGTGACGTGCGCTGGAACCCGCGCCGCTCGACAGCGCCATCGGCGTGACGCCCATGATGAAAGCGAACGAGGTCATCAGGATCGGGCGGAAGCGCAGGTTCGCCGCCTCCACCGTGGCGTCGCGCAGCGTCTTGCCTTCCTTGTACTGCTGCACCGCGAACTCGACGATCAGGATGGCGTTCTTCGCCGCCAGACCGATGACCGTCACCATGCCGATCTTGAAGAAGATGTCGTTCGACAGACCCGGACGCAGCATCGTGAAGACCACCGCGCCGAGGATGCCCAGCGGCACCACCAGCAGCACCGCAACCGGGATCGACCAGCTCTCGTAGAGCGCGGCCAGACACAGGAACACCACGACCACCGACAGCAGCAACAGCAGCGTCGCCGTGTTGCCCGCAATGATCTCCTGGTAGGACATGCCTGCCCAGTCGTAGCCGAAGCCTTCCGGCAGTTCGTTCTCGACGATCTCCTCCATCGCGGCCATTGCCTCACCCGTACTGCGACCGGGTGCCTGCGAACCGACGATGTTGATCGCCGAATAACCGTTGTAGCGCGTCAGCGACGGCGTGCTCGCGCCCCACTCCGGCTTCACCACGGTGCTCAGCGGAATCATCGTCGGCGTACCGTCGGCATTCGTCGACGCCGTGCTCGGCGTGTAGAAGCGGCCGATCGAACCCGGCTCGGTGCGGTACTGCGCATCGGCCTGCATATTGACGCGCTTGATGCGGCCGTCGGACACGTAGTCGTTGACGTAGACCGGCGCCAGCATCAGCTGGATCGCGCCGTAGATGTCGGTCACCGACAGGCCCATCGACTGCGCCTGCACGCGGTCGACGTGCAGCTGCAGCTGTGGCGCGTCTTCCAGCGTGTTCGGGCGCACGCCCTGCAGCACGTCGGTCTTCTGCGCGGCCGCACCCAGCAACTGGTTGCGTGCCTGCTGCAGCGCCGCGTTTCCGGCGCCGGTGCGGTCCTGCAGATACATGTCGAAGCCGCCGAACTGGCCCAGACCCTGCACGGTCGGCAGGTTCACGACGAAGATCGTCGCATCCTGCACGCCCTGCAGCGCGCCGTTGGCCTCGCCGAGGAAGCCGTTGATGTCGACGTCGCGCTCGCCCCAGTCCTTGAGCTTGATGAAGCCCATGCCGACATTCTCGCCCTGGCCGACGAAGCTGAAGCCCGCGACCTGCAGCATCGCCTCGTACGACGGGTTCTGCTCCAGACGTGCACGCACGTCTTCGAACACGGCGTTGGTGCGCTGCAGGGTCGAGCCCGGCGGCAGCTGCACGATCGCCAGCGCATAGCCCTGGTCCTCGTCCGGCACGAAGCTCGACGGCAGCCGGATGTAGAGGAACGCGCAGACCACGCACAGCACCGCGAACACCGCCATCCAGCGCGGCGCATGCTTCACGGCGCTGCCGATGTGGCCGACGTAGGTCGCGTTGACCTTGTCGTAGTACTTGTTGAACGTGCGGACGACGACGTTGTCCTTGCGCTCGCCAGGCGGCGCGTGCTGCTTGAGGAACGTCGCGCAAAGCGCCGGCGTGAAGCCGAGTGCGAGGAACGCCGAGAAGCCCATCGCGACCGCGATCGTGATCGCGAACTGCTTGTAGATTTCGCCCGAGGCGCCGCCCTGCAGCGCGCTCGGAATGAACACCGCGGCCAGCACAACGGTGATCGCGACGACGGCGCCGGTGATCTGGTCCATCGCCTTCATCGTCGCTTCGCGTGGCGGCAGATGTTCCTCCGCCATGATGCGTTCGACGTTCTCGATGACCACGATCGCGTCATCGACCACGATGCCGATCGCCAGCACCATCGCGAACAGTGTCAGCTGGTTGATCGTGTAGCCGAGCATGCTCAAGCCGAGGAACGTGCCGAGCAGCGCGATCGGAATGACCAGCGTGGGGATGATCGTCGCGCGCAGGTTCTGCAGGAACAGCAGCATCACCAGGAACACCAGGATCACCGCCTCGATCAGGGTCTTGATGACCTCCTTGATCGACAGCGTCACGAACGTGGTGGTGTCGTAGGGCTTGAACCACTCGATGCCCTGCGGGAACGACGGCTGCAATTCGTCCATGCGCGCTTCGACCGCACCGGCCACCGTCAGCGCATTCGCGCCCGGCAGCAACTGGATCGCGAACGCACCGGTGGCCTGGCCGTTGTACTTGGTGTCGAAGCCGTAACCGGACGCGCCGATCTCCACGCGCGCGACGTCCTTCAGACGCACGGTCGCGCCGTCGCTGTCGGCACGCAGGATGATGTTCTCGAACTGTTCGGGCGTGCTGAAACGGCCTTCGGCCGATACGGTCGCGGTGAACCCCTGGCCTTCCGGCGCCGGGTCGGAACCGACCGAACCCGCGGCGAACTGCACGTTCTGTCCACGCACCGCGGCCATGACCTGCGTCGCCGACATGCCGTAGCCCTGCAGCTGGTCCGGGTTGAGCCAGATGTTCATGGCGTACTCGGAACCGAACTGCTGGGTGCTGCCGACGCCGGGCACGCGCGCGATCTGTTCGAGCACGCGCGAACCGATCAGATCGTTGAGCTGGTTGCGGGTGACCGTCGTGTCTGCCGAGCGCAGGCCCACGACCATCAGGAAGCCGGCGTTGGCCTTGGCCACGACGACGCCCTGCTGCACCACTTCACTGGGCAGACGCGGCGTGGCCAGCGAGACCTTGTTCTGCACCTGCACCTGCGCGATGTCCGCGTCGGTGCCGGTTTCGAAGGTCAACGTGACGCTGGCGCGGCCGGACGAACTCGACGTCGAACTGAAGTACAGCAGGTTGTCGATACCGGTGAGCTGCTGCTCGATGACCTGTGTGACCGCGCGTTCAGTGGTGTCGGCGCTGGCGCCGGGATAGGTCGCCGAAACGGTGACCTGCGGCGGTGCGACGCTCGGATACGACTCCACGCCCATGTTCAGCAGCGAGATCACGCCCGCGAGCGAGATCAGAATGGAGACGACCCAGGCGAAGACCGGGTGGTTGATGAAAAACTTGGGCATGGCGGATCAGTCCTGCGTGTCGTTCGCAGCGGGCGCCTGACCGGCGGCATCCTGCGCCGGTGCCGCGGCTGCGTCGCCGGGCGTCGCGGGTGCGGCGGCCTCGCCTGCGGGCTGGGCCGCGGGCGCTGCGCCTGCAGCCGCGCCGGGCGCGGCCTGCGCCTGGGCCTGCTCGGGCGTCCACGGCTTGGGCGCGACTACCGCATCGGGACGCGCCTTCGGCACGCCACTGACGATCACGCGGTCACCGGCCACCAGGCCGTCAGTGATGACCCACTGGCCACCTTGCGCGCGATCGGTGCGGACCGACTTGCGGACGACCTTGTCGCCTTCGCCCGCGACCAGCACGTAGGCGGTGTTGGCGTCGCGCAGCACGGCGGCCTGCGGCACCAGGAACACGCCGCTCTGCTGGCCCATGTTCGCGCGCAGCGTCACGTAGACGCCGGGCAGGAGACGACGATCGGGATTGGGCAGCGTCGCGCGCAGCTGGATCGCACCCGAGGCCGGATCGACCACGTCGCCGGAGAAGTCCAGCGTCGCCAGCTGGTCGTGCACCGTGCCGTCGCCGAGGACGATCTCGACCTGGCCGCCACCGGCGTCGCGGTCGAGCGGCAGTGCGCGGATGCGGGCGAACTCGCCGGCGCTCATCGAGAAGTTGATGTACAGCGGATCGATCTGGTCGACGGTGGTCAGCAGCGTGGAATCACCCTGCCCGACCAGCGCGCCTTCGGTGACCTGCTGCTTGCCGGCGCGGCCGGAGATCGGCGCACGCACAGTGGCGTAACCGAGGTTGATCTGCGCGGTCTGGGTCGACGCGCGCGCCGCCTGCAACGCGGCCTCGGCGCTGCGCTCGGCGGCGAGCGCGTTGTCGAGATCCGACTTGGAGATGAAGTTGGTCGGCGCCAGCTGGCGCGCGCGGTCCGCGGCGCTCTTGGCGTTGATCGCATTGGCCTGCGCCTGCGCCTGTGCGCCCTGCGCGGTGCCGAGCGCGGCCTGCAGCTGGGCGGGATCGATGCGGAACAGCACGTCGCCTTCGCTGACGTCGCTGCCTTCCTGGTAGACCCGGCTTTCGAGCACACCCGGCACGCGGGCGCGGACGTCGGCGCTGCGGAACGGTGCCAGACGGCCCACCAGTTCCTGTTCCAGCGCGATGCTCGTGGGCTGGACGGTCAGCACACCGACTTCGGGCGGTGGCGGCGCGGCCTGCTCCTCTTGTGGACCGCAGGCGGAAAGTGCCGCGGCAAGCACGGCAATGGAGAGGAGTCGGCGCATGGGGGAGAGACCTGGGAGAGGTGGGACGGGATTTACTATACCGGCCAGTATAGCTAATTCAGATTGCGGTTCGTACTGTGACGGAAGTCATTGCCGGGATCGCGGGCGCGATGCTGCGTTTCGGACGGTGCGAGCCCGGTGGAAGCGAACCTTGCTCACCGAATGAATCAAGTTCATACTCCGCGCCGCTCCCGATCCATTCAGGTTCAAGATGTCGCCCCTGTCCCCCGCCATCGCACGTCGTGAGCGCGAGGTCGCAGCGCGTGAACGCACGCTGCTCGATACCGCGCAGGCGCAGATCCAGCGCGACGGGCTGCTGTCGTTGCAGATGGCGCGCGTGGCCGAGGAATGCGGCTATGCGATCGGCACGCTGTACAAACATTTCGCCAGCAAGGAAGACCTCCTGGTCGCGCTGGCGACGCGCAACAGCCTCGACCGCGTGGAACTGTTCGAGCGCGCGGCGCACTGGAACGGCCCGACCCGCGAACGCATGCTCGCTGTCGCGCTTGCCGACATGCTGATCCTCCGCGAACAGCCCGAGCATTTCCGCCTCGCCCAGTTCGTCTGGACCGACGTGGTCTGGGGCGCCGCCTCGGACGAAAGCCGGCGTCGTGCGCTCGAGGCCTGCGAGCCGCTGGCCACGCTGATCGACGGCATCGCCGCCGAGGGTCGCGCACGCGGCGAGCTGCCCGCCTCGGTGTTGCCTGTGGGGGCCCTGATGATGGGCCCCTGGACGATGACCGTCGGCATGCATGCGCTGGTGCAGCAGCAGGGCCTGGTCGACACCGCCGTGACCGGCGATCCCTATCGGCTGCTGATCCGCCAGCTGCAGTACCTGTTCAACGGCTACGCCTGGCAACCGATCTTCGACGCCGAGGACGAAGCCGCGCTCGACGCGCTGATCGCCCGCGTCAGCCGTGATGTCTTCGATACCGACTGGTCCAGCATCGCGCCCGACCTGCCGCCTCCCCTTCCTCTTTCCTGACGGAAACCGCCCCATGTCCAGGACCGAAACCCCATCCACCCCGCGCAAACCGCGTCCCCGCCTGCGGATGATCGTGATGCTGATCATCGTCGCCGTCGTCTTCGGCGGCGTCTTTCTGGCCAAGGCCCTGATGGGCAAAGGCATGAACGACTTCTTCGACAACATGCCGCAGCCGCCGGTCGCGATCACGACCTACGACGCCGCGCAGCAGTCGTGGTCGACGCCGCTCGAAGCGGTCGGCACGCTGGTCGCGGTCAACGGCACCGATGTCACGACCGAAGCCGGCGGCGTGGTCCGCAAGCTGTCGTTCGAACCCGGCCAGCCGGTCAAGGCCGGCACCGTCCTGGCCGAACTCAATACCGACAACGAACTCGCGGTGCTGCGCTCCAGCGAAGCGGCGGCGAAGCTCGCGGTCGTGCAGCGCGACCGCTGGCGCGAGCTCGGTGAGACGCAGCTGGTATCGAAGGCGGAGGTCGAGGAACGCGCGACCCAGGCGGCCACGTCGCTCGCCCAGGTCGAAGCGCAGCGCGCCCTGATCGCGCAGAAGACCATCCGCGCACCGTTCGATGGCGTGCTGGGCATCCGCAAGGTCAACCTCGGTCAGTTCCTGTCGCCGGGTACGCCGATCGTCAGCCTGCAGCAGCTCGACCCGATCTTCCTCGACTTCACCCTGCCCGAGCAGCAGCTGCCGCTGGTGCAGACCGGCGCCACGCTGCAGGCCGTCGTCGACTCGCTCCCCGGTGAACAGTTCGAAGGCACGATCACCGCGATCGAGCCCTCGGTCGATGCCGGCACGCGCAACTTCATGGTCCAGGCCACGCTGTCCAACGCTGACGGCAAGCTGCGGCCGGGTGCGTTCGCGCGCGTCGGTCTGGCGGTCGGCGGCGAGCAGGACGTGGTGGTGATTCCGCAGACTGCGGTGACCTTCAATCCCTACGGCAACGCGGTGTACGTGGTGTCCGAGCAGCCGGTCGATCCGGAAGCGCCCAGGGCCGAAGGCGAAGACGCGCAGCAGGGCCCGACCCTGATCGTGCGTCAGCGCTTCATCAAGACCGGCGCGACCCGCGGCGATCTGATCGCGGTCACCGACGGCCTCAAGCCCGGCGAGCGCGTCGCGACCAGCGGCCTGCTCAAGCTGCGCAACGACGCCGTGGTGACGATCAACAACCGCGTGCAGCCGAGCGCGGATGCCGCGCCGACGCCGGAGAACCGGTGAGCGCGCGCCGCTGATCGCGATCGCCGCTGCCTGATCGATGTGTCCGGGCGCCCTGCGCCCGCCCCGCTCCCTGACCCGCGCGACACCGCGCGGGGGAGACCGAGATGAAATTCACCGACATCTTCATCCGCAAACCCGTGCTGGCGATGGTCGTCAGCCTCTTCATCCTGCTGTTCGGCCTGCGCGCGTTTTCCGAACTCAACGTGCGCCAGTACCCCGAGTTGCAGAACGCGGTCGTCAACATCAGCACGACCTACTTCGGCGCCGACGCCGACCTGATCCAGGGCTTCATCACGACGCCGCTGGAACGCGAGGTCGCGAGTGCCGAGGGCATCGACTACCTGACCTCGACCAGTTCGGCCGGCGTCAGCGTGATCCAGGCCTACATCCGCCTGGACTACGACCCGAACGAAGCGCTCACCCAGATCGCGGCCAAGGTCAACAAGCTGCGCAGCGAACTGCCGGCCGAGTCGGAAGATCCGGTCATCGACCTGCAGCAGGGCCAGCAGGTCGCGGCGATGTACGTCTCGTTCGCCAGTGACGCGCTCAACGACAACCAGATCACCGATTACCTGACCCGCGCGGTCGAGCCGAAGATCGCGACGATCCCGGGCGTGCAGCGCGCCGAGATCATGGGCCCGGGTTCGTTCGCGATGCGCGTGTGGCTCAAGCCCGACCGCATGACCGCGCTGGGCGTCACCGCCAGCGACGTCTATACCGCCCTGCAGTCCAACAACGTGCTGTCGGCACTGGGCTCGACCAAGGGCCAGATGGTCTCGGTCGACCTCACCGCGCGCACCGACCTGCGCACGCCCGAGGAATTCCGCGCGCTCGTCGTACGCGAGGCCGATGGCGCGATCGTGCGTCTGGGCGACATCTCCGACGTGGTGCTGGGTTCGGAGAACTACAACTCCTCGGTGCGCATCAATGGCGCAGCCGCAACCTTCATGGGCATCTACGTCTCGCCCGATGCGAACGCGCTCGACGTGATCGCGGAGGTGCGCAAGGCCTGGGACGCGGAGATCGTGCCGCAGCTGCCCGAAGGCATCGAGGCGACGATCCCCTACGACAGCACCGAGTCGATCCAGGACGGCATCAACGAGGTCATCCGCACGATCATCGAGGCGGTGATCATCGTGATCGTGGTGATCTACCTGTTCCTCGGCTCGTTCCGCAGCGTGCTGATTCCGGCGGTCACGGTGCCGCTGTCGCTGGTCGGTGCGCTGTTCCTGATGCTGCTGATGGGCTTCACGATCAACCTGCTGACGCTGCTGGCGATGGTGCTGGCGATCGGCATCGTGGTCGACGACGCGATCATCGTGCTGGAGAACATCCACCGCCACATCGAAGAAGGCATGACGCCCTTTGATGCGTCGATCCGCGGTGCGCGCGAACTGGCGTGGCCAGTGGTCGCGATGACCACGACGCTGATCGCGGTGTACCTGCCGATCGGCTTCCAGGGCGGTCTGACCGGCGTGCTGTTCACCGAGTTCGCGTTCACCCTCGCGGGCGCGGTGTTCCTGTCGGGCATCATCGCGCTGACGCTCACGCCGATGATGTGCGCCAAGATCCTCAAGCCCCACGGCGAGCAGAGCAAGAGCCGGCTGGAGAAGTGGCTCGACCGCCGCTTCGACTCGCTGCAGCAGGGCTACCAGCGCAAGCTGCACGGTGCGCTGCAGACGCGCGCGGTGATCCTGACCTTCGGCGGCATCGTGCTGGTGTCGTGCGTGTTCCTCTACATCGGCGCGCCCAAGGAACCGGCCCCGCCGGAAGACGAAGGCTTCGTGTTCGCGATCGGCAGCGCCGATGCGGCCAGTACGCTCGACTACGTCGAGGGCTACACCGAAGAGATGACCGCGGTCGTCGAGCAGATTCCGGAGATCAACGACTTCTTCCTGTTCAACGGCGGCTTCGGCGGCATGGGTGGCAGCAACAGTGCGATGGGCGGCTTCGTCATGAAGCCGTGGAGCCAGCGCGACCGCTCCACCAACCAGATCCTGCAGCAGGACCTGCAGCCCAGGCTCGCCGAGATCACCGGCCTGAACATCTTCGCGCTGGTACCGCCGTCTTTGCCGTCGGCCGGCGGCGATGGCGGCGGCGAGTTCCTGATCGGCGGTATCGGTTCGCTGGAACAGCTGTCGGAGATCGCCGACGAAGTCGTCGCGCGTGCACAGGCGAGCAGTCGCTTCATCTTCCTCGACAAGGATCTGAAGATCGACAAGCCGCGCGTGGAGGTGCAGATCGACCGCGACAAGGCGGCGCTGCTCGGCATCGACATGCGCACCCTCGCGGCCGACATGAGCGCGTTGCTGGCGGGCGGTTACGTCAACCGCTTCGCGATGGAGAACCGCTCGTATCGCGTGATCCCGCAGGTGCAGCGCAGCGACCGGCTCAACGCCGAACAGCTGGGCAACTACTACACCCGCACCCGCGACGGCGATCTGATTCCGCTGTCGACGGTGATCTCGTTCAAGGAGAGCGCGCAACCGCAGTCGCTCAAGCGCTTCCAGCAGCTCAACGCCGTGGGCATCACCTTCGCGCCGCGTCCCGGTGTGACCAAGGGCGAGGCGCTGCGCGTGCTCGACGAGATCGCTGCCGACGTGCTGCCGCAGGGCTACAGCGTCGATTACGCCGGCGAGTCGCGGCAGTTCAAGCAGGAAGGCACGACGATGCTGATCACCCTCGCCTTCGCGCTGGTGATCATCTTCCTGGTGCTGGCCGCGCAGTTCGAGAGCTTCCGCGATGCGGTGATCATGCTGGCCACGGTGCCGATGGCGATCAGTGGCGCGCTGCTGGTGCTCAACGCGCTGGCGCTGCTGTCAGGCGTGCTGCAGTTCGCCGGCATCGAGGCCTTCCCCGGCATGTCGATCAACATCTACACGCAGGTGGGCCTGGTGACGCTGGTCGGCGTGATCTCCAAGCACGGCATCCTGATCGTGGAGTTCGCGAACAAGCTGCAGGTCAACGAAGGCGTGTCGAAGGCCGAGGCCATCGAACGCGCCGCTGCGATCCGTCTGCGCCCGGTGCTGATGACGACCGCCGCGCTGGTGTTCGCGATGGTGCCGCTGCTGATCGCCAGCGGCCCCGGTGCGGCCGCCCGCTTCTCGATGGGTCTGGTGATCGCCGCCGGCATGTCGATCGGCACCGCGTTCACGCTGTTCGTGCTGCCGGCGTTCTATCTGCTGCTGGCCCGCGACCACAGCCATGACCGCGAGGCCGTCGAGGCACGCCGCACGGAAGACGGCCGCGACGCCGACGACCTGTCGCCGACGCCACAGGGACACTGAGTCCGACGTGGCCGCATGACCGGGCGCAACGCCGCCCGGTCATGCCGCATCACCTGACCGGAACGCCCGGCCACCGGGCCGTCACTGCGACAGGCCCGCCCTGCCGCTGGCAGTCAGCAGCGCATCAACTGCCGGGGCAACGCGGCAGGCCGTCTCCGGCACTGCACTCCACGCAGCAGGCCGCCGGCTGGGGTCGTGCGGGCCCCTGTGGCAGGACGCCGGCGTCACCGGGCATCTGCGGCGACGCGGTCTCGAGCATCGGCGCCGGTGCCAGAGCGGCCAGTTCTGCTGCAGGCCGCAATTGCAGCAGTACCGCCCAGTCCTGCCGGTTGGCGTTGCATGCCTGCGGCGCATCGGGCGTGCACGCCGGATCGTCGAGCGTGCGTTGCGGCAGGTTCGCGAACTGGCCGCCGGCGGTCAGCGGCAGCAGACGCATGGTCACCCCGTCCAGCACGTTGCCGCCTACCAGATAGGCAGCTCCCTCCAGCCCGACGACGATGTCGCAGTGCATGCCGAGGCCGCCGTCCTCGCTGCTGAGCAAGGTGGCCAGCCCGGCGAATCCGAACACGCGGTTGGACGCACGCACGTAGCACAGCATGTCGCCGCGCGCCGGGCGCGTGGACACCGGATTGGCCACCCGGTACGCGTTGCTCTCGGGATTCCGGTACGCGTCGCGCACATAGTCCACATGGCTCGGCGAGCCGTTGAACCCCGGCAATGCGCCGCGGCGCGACACCCAGGACACGAAGGCCGCCGACCACGGCACGTCGACCAGGAAGCTGCGGCACGCGGCGGACGGCTGGGTGACCAGCGGTGCGTACAGGCAGTCGCCGGCGCCGGGACGATGCTGCAGGCGTGGCAGCAGTGCGGCGCCACGCCAGTAGCCGGCCACCCGCCGCCAGGCCTGCTCGCCGTTGGTCAACAGCGCCGTCTCGGCCTCGCGCACCGTCGAGCCGGCATATCGGCCGTCGATGTCGATGAAAGGCCGGTGCCACAGCAGATGTTCTTCGCACGCGGCGGCGGCGAGCCGGGTCGCCGGATCCGGCGATTCGACCTGTGCACGCAGCAGAGGACAGGGATCGGCTGCCAGCGCCGTCAACGGCGCGGACAGCAGCAGGCAGGCGAACAGCAACAGATGGCGCGTCGATCGCATGGGGGCATCCAGTCCGCGCAGGACACGCGGTCGGCGCCATCGTGCCCCAGCCGCGCGTGAAGAACCGGTCCGCCTGCCGGCTCAGCCCGCGCAGAACGCCGCGTAGTCGATGTAGCCGGGAAATGCGCGGCCGGGCGCGCAGACCGGACAATCGGGATCGGGCGACAGCCGCGTCTCGCGGAACTGCATGCGCAGCGCGTCGAACTGCAACAGGCGCCCGGCCAATGGCGCGCCGATGCCGAGCAGCAGCTTCAACGCTTCGGTCGCCTGCAGCAGACCGACGACGCCCGGCAGCACGCCGAGCACGCCGACTTCCGAACAGTTCGGTGCCGCTTCGGCCGGCGGCGGTTCCGGAAACAGGCAGCGATAGCAGGGGCATTCGCCACGATGTCGGCCGGCATCGAACACGCTGACCTGCCCGTCGAAGCGATGCACCGCGCCGTAGACCAGCGGCACGCCGTGCAGCACGCAGGCGTCGTTGAGCAGATAGCGCACCGGAAAATTGTCGGCGCCGTCGAGTACCAGATCGACACCGTCGAACAGCCGATCGACGTTGTCGCTGGTGACCCGCTCGGCGATCGCTTCGATGCGCGTGCGGGGATTGAGCGCACCGAGCGTCGTCGCCGCGGACTGCACCTTCGGCTGGCCGATGCGGTCCTCGGCATGCAGGATCTGCCGCTGCAGATTGCTGCGGTCGACGACATCGTCGTCGGCGATGCGCAACGTGCCCACACCCGCTGCCGCGAGGTAGTACGCGGCCGGCGAGCCGAGACCACCGGCGCCGATCACCAGCACCGTCGCTTCGGCGAGCCGCTGCTGGCCTGCGAGGCCGATCTCCGGCAGCTTCAGGTGCCGCGAATAGCGGTCGTGGAAATCGAGGTCGACGTCGCCGTCCGGGAGAACGACGGCCAGTCCCTCGGACTGCCAGGCGCTGGTACCGCCGGTGACCGAGGCGAGATCGGTATAGCCGAGCGCAGCCAGCGTTTCCGCCGCCTGCATGGACCGGCGCCCGCTCTGGCAGATCAGCAGCAGCGGCGCAGCGCGATCGGGCACGTGGACCTGCGGCGCGGCTTCGAGTGCCGCACGATCGACACCGTCCGCGCCTTCGGCCATGCCGGTCACACGCTCGTGCGCATCGCGCACGTCGATCAGGCGCACGCCCTGCTGCTGGCGTTGCCGGGCCTGCGCCGGCGTGAGTTGCTGGATGGCCATGGCGGGATTATCGCGCGGACGTGGCACGCACGCCGGAAACGCTGCGTGCGGTCAGTACGGCAGCACGTCGACGGGCGTGCCGCGCGCATAGTCGCGCGGCCCCGCATCGAGCACGATCAGTGCGTCCGAATCCGCAGCGGCCTGCATGCGATGCGAGCCATCCGCCGGATTCGGCTCGACCCACGAGATGCCTTCGTCGTCGATCCACCAGCGGCCGCGCAACAGTTCGAGGCGCTCGTGACGCTTGGTCCAGTCCGATGCCAGTCGCGCGCGTCGCAAGGCCCGCGGCGCCCTGCCCTGCAGACCATCGACGAGACGGCGCCCCAGCGCGAGCCAGGTCGCGAGCACCGATACCGGATTACCCGGCAGGCACAGGAACAATGCCGGACCGAGCGTGTCGCCTTCGGCCAGCAGCAGCGGCATGCCGGGCTTCATCATCACCTTCCACATCCGCACCCGGCCGCGACGCTGCAGCAGCTCGGGCAACAGATCCTTTTCGCCCGCCGATACGCCACCACAGGTGAGCACGACATCGAACGCCTCGCCGGCGTGACGCAGCGCGGAGGTCACCTGCGCGGCATCGTCGGGCAGGGTCGGAAACGCGACCGGCTCCAGGCCCTCGGCGCGCAGCAGACCCATCAGCTGGTCGCGGTTGGAGTTGTAGATCTGTCCGGGCGCGAGCGACATGCCCGGCTCGACGAGTTCGTCGCCGGTCGCGAACACCGCCACCGTGGGCCGACGCACCACGTCCAGCTGCGCGAGCCCCTGGGATGCGGCCAGTCCGATCCGCGCAGGCGTGAGCACCGTCCCGGCACGCAGCAGCAGATCACCTGCGGCGGAATCCTCGCCCGCGCGGCGCACATGCTGACCCTGCCTCGGTGCCACCTGCACGATGACGGTGTCGCCATCGAGCGCGGTGTTCTCCTTCATCACCACCGTGTCGGCTCCGGCAGGAAGCGGTGCGCCGGTGGTGATCCGCACGCAGCTGCCCGCCTTCACCGTCAGCGCGGCATCGGGCCCGGCGAACTGCTCACCCGCCAGGCGCAGCAGCGTCGGTGCGCCATCGGTCGCGAGATCGGCGTAGCGCAATGCGAAGCCGTCCATCGCCGAGTTGTCGAACGCGGGCTGCGCGAGCGTGGCAACGACGTCGCGCGCCAGGACATGACCCAGCGCCCGCGACAGGGACACCGTCTGGGGCTGCAGCCGACGCTCGGCCGCGACCGCATCGACGATCGCGAGCGCCTCGGTGAATGGAATCCGGAACGGAAAGCCGGGCTCCTGCACGTCACTCACGGGCGATGCCGGCATCGTCGAGATCCTGTGGAGTATTGAGGTTGCCGAAGCGTACACCGTCGAAACGCACGCACTGCATGCCGAGTCCCTGCTGCAGGACGCGCACCGCGTAATCGCCCGATTCCAGCGCAGCGACCGCTGCATCGCGCAATGCCGCCACCGGCCACAGCGCGACCAGCGGCTGCACGCCGTCGGCATCGCGCGCGAACGCGCCGCAGGTACCGGCGTGGTGCACCAGCGTGCGCAACAGACAGTCGTTGATCTCGATCAGGTCGACCGGCAGCGTCAGCAACCACGGCGTCGTCGTCGCGGCCGCCAGTGCATCCAGACCCGAGAGCGGTCCTGCATCCGGCACACGGTCGGGAACGGCTGTCAGACCCTGCAGGTCATACCGCGGCAGATCACGGTTGGCGCTGACCAGGAACGCGCCGCCCTGTGCGGCCAGCCGGCGCTGCCAGCGCAGCACCTGCGGCACACCGTCGCGCGTCAGCCAGGCCTTGTCCCGCCCCGCCAGCCGCGTGCCGCGACCACCGGCGAGGATGCCGATGGTGACATCGGAAAACACGGGCGCGAGCGGCGGGGACGACATCATCGACGGCAGGCGGCGCCTGCCGGACTCACTTGCGCTTGACGTGCCGGATCAGCCGCTTCTTCTTGGCCAGCTGACGGTCGTTGAGCACGTTCTTCTTGTCCTTGAAGGGGTTGTCGCCTTCGCGGAACACGAAACGGACCGGCGTACCGACCAGCTTGAAGCGCTTGCGGAAGAAGTTCTCCAGATAGCGCTTGTAGCTGTCCGGCAGCGTGCGCAGGCGGTTGCCGTGGACGATGATCGTCGGCGGATTCTCGCCGCCCGGATGGGCGAAGCGCATCTTCGGCGCATGTCCGCGCACGACCGGCGGCGGATTGGTCTCGTAAGCGATCTCGATCGCCTTGGTCACCTCGGCCGTGGTGAATTTGTGGTTCGCCGAACTGTGCGCGCGGTGGATCGCGCGGAACAGTTCGCGCAGGCCCGAACCGTGCTTGGCGCTGATGCGCACCGCCTCGGCCCACGGCACGAACGCCAGCTTGCGCGACAGCAGTGCTTCGGTCTGCTCGCGCTGGTAGTCGGTGAGGCCATCCCACTTGTTGACCGCGACGACGAGCGCGCGGCCCGAATCGAGGACCGCGCCCAGCACGCTGGCATCCTGGTCGGTCACGCCTTCGCTGGCGTCGATCATCACCACCGACACCTGCGAATGCTCGATCGCCTGCAGTGTCTTGATGATGGAGAACGTCTCGACCGCCTCGTCCACCTTCGACTTGCGGCGGATGCCGGCGGTGTCGACCAGCCGGTACCTGCGACCGTCGCGTTCGAGATCGACCTCGATCGAATCGCGCGTGGTGCCGGCGACTTCGGAGGCGATCATCCGCTCCTCGCCGAGGATGCGGTTGACCAGCGTCGACTTGCCCACATTCGGGCGGCCGACGAAGGTCACGCGGACGCGGTCGGGATCACTGTCGAGCTGCTCGGACTGCCCGACTTCGGGCAGCTTCTCCAGCACCTCGTCGACCAGCTCGTCGATGCCATGACGGTGCGAGGACGAGATCGCATGCACGTCGCCGAAGCCATACCGCGAGAAATCGGCTTCCGCGGCGCGCGCGTCGAGACCGTCGGTCTTGTTGATGACCAGGAACGTGGGTTTGTCGATCTTGCGCAGCCAGCGCAGGATCTCGTCGTCGAGCGCCGAGGCGCCTTCGCGGCCATCGACGACGAACAGCACGAGATCGGCTTCGGCAGCGGCGGCGCGCGACTGCTTCGCGGTCGGACCGGCCAGGCCCTCGCTCTCGAGATGGATGTTCTCGCCGGCGATACCGCCGGTGTCGACCAGCGCGAACGGCACATCCGGATTGAGCCGGCACACGCCGTAATGGCGGTCACGGGTGACGCCCGGCTCGTCATGGACGAGCGCGTCGCGGGTGCGGGTCAGCGCGTTGAACAGCGTCGACTTGCCGACATTGGGGCGGCCCACGAGGGCGACGAGGGGAAGCATGGGGCGGATTCCGTTCGAATGGGTCTTGCGTGCAGCGCGGGCAGGCCCGGAAGCACACGGCCCCGGGCAGGTAGGCTGCCCGGGGCCGTCATTGTCGCACTTGCGGCTGGATTACTGCGCCAAGCGCCAGGCGCTGACGTTGCCGTCGACGTTCTGGACCACCAGCACGCCGTCGGAGACGACCAGCGCGCCGCGGATCGGATCGCGGCCGGCGCGCTCGCGGGCGACGAACTCGCCGTCTTCGAGACGCATCCAGTGCAGGTAACCGGCGAAGTCGCCGACCACGGCGTAGTCGCCCTGGATCGCCGCGCCGGTCAGGTTGCGACGCGCGAGCGCCGGCTGCTGCCACGCGGCGGTGCCGCTGTACTTGTCGAGCGCCCACACCGTGCCGTTGGAGTCGGTCACGACCACGCGCTGCGGCGACAGGCCCGGACGGTTGGCGCCGCCGTGCTCGCTGACCCACAGCGGACGTCCGCTCGGGCCTTCCAGCGCCATCGTGCGGTGGCGGTAGCTGCTGGCGAACAGCACGGCGTCTTCGAGCACCGGGGTGCCGTCGACATCGGACATGCGCTCGAGCTCGGTACGACCGTCGGGCTGGGCGACCGCCTGCTCCCACAGGGTGCGGCCGTCGGACAGCGACAGTGCGGCGATGGTGCCGTCGTCATTGCCGACGAACACGAAGCCGGGGCCGAGCACCGGCGCGTCGTTGCCGCGCACGGTCAGCGACGGCATCTCGCGCACCCAGAACCAGCGGCGTTCGCCACTGGCCACGTCGAATGCACTCACGCGGCCGTCGTTGGAGCGGACCAGCACCACGCCCTGCCCGATCGCAGGCGCAGCGATGACTTCGTTGGGCACCTTCGCGGTCCAGCGCTCGGCACCGGTCGCCGCGTCGAGCGCGACCACTTCGCCATCGAGGCTGCCGGTCACGACCAGGCCATCACCGACGCCGGGGCCACCGCTCAGGCGCAGGTCCGACTCGTAGCGCCAAACCTGGGCACCGGTCTGCAGATCGAACGCGCGCACGCCGCCCTTGATCGCGGCGACATAGACGCGGCCGTCAGCCACGGCCGGCGACTGGCGCACGCCGAGACGGCCCTCGCCCTTGCCGGCATTGGCCGACCACATGCGGGACACGTTCAGCGAGGTCGTGATGTCGGTCAGCGGCGCGGGCTCGGACAGCGCTTTCGCATCGGCCTTGTCGCTGCTGCCGAACCAGCCGCGCACGGTGCTGCAGCCGGTGACGGTCATCACGCAGAGCGCGATCGCCGCGATCCGTACGACACGGGTCGAAGCGTGGGGGGACGCGACGCGCGCGGTCTGGGTCATCAGGATTCAACCTCGGGTTCGTCCGGCGTACCGCCGACTTCGGAAAGCTTGAGTTCAACCAGTCCGCGCTGCGGCGCGGCACTGTCGAGTTGGCGCAGCGCGCGGGCGTAGTCCTCGCGGGCCTCGTCCGACTGCTGGAGCGCGAAATGGGCATCGCCGCGGGCTTCCAGGGAAACCGGATCCTCGGCAGCGGACAGCAGCTTGACCGCATCCTCGCCGCGACCGGCATCGGTCAACAGACGCGCAAGACGCTGATGGACCACGGCGGCCACGCCGGGCTCGGCACCCTGGACCGCTTCGAGCGTCGCAATGGCGGAGTCGCGGTCGCCCTTGTCCATCTGGGCCTTGGCAAGCTGCAGCGCCGCCAGTTCGCTGTACGCGGTGTCGGGCAGAGCAGCCAGATCCTGCGAGGCCTTGTCGAACTCACCGGCGCGGATGTCGAGCATCGCCGCCTGATAGGCCGAGTGCTGGGCCACGGAATCGGCATGGCTGCGCTTCTGCCAGTACTGGTAGCCGCCGATCAGCAGGGCGCCTGCCACCAGTCCCCCCACCAGTCCCAGACCGTTGTCGCGAAGCCAGGTCTTGACCCGCTCCCCCTGTTCGCGTTCGTCCAGCAACTCGTCGATGGCCATATGATCTCTGCGCCCGCCGGCGAAGGCGGGTCAAACGGATGAAAGTGAGGATCTCGGGACCGCGCGGAACAGCGGTCCGGAACCTGGAGCGGCCGGTCCAGACCTACTCGGAAACCGGCGCCAGCGCGCCGTCGGAGGATACCGCAAAGCGTGCCACGTTGGCCCGCTGGAACCGGGACAGATCCTGAACGTCCCCACCGTGGAGGACCTCGACAGCGTCGGCATTGCCGAGCTTGACGCGCGCCACGGCGCCGACGTCGAAACGACGTTCCTCACCGGAGCGCACGAGCGCCTGTTCGATCTGGCTGCCGTCGGGTGCGACCACCTCGATCCAGCTGTCGCCGTTGAACCGCAGCTGCAGTCCATCGGCACCGGCGGCATCCCGGGGCTGCGCGTCCTCGGGCAACTCGATGACCGGCGCCCGCTTGGGCAGCGCACCCAGCGACGCGGTCACCGGCGTCGGCCTGGCAGGACGCGCCGACACCTGGTCGCCGGAGAGGCCACCGTCGAGACCGAGCGAAGCGGTCTCTACCGGACGCGTGTTGTCGACGTGCGAGCGGGTCGCCACCCAGACCGGGACGGCGATCAGTGCCGTGATGACCACATACACCGCGCGCCCCATGGCCTTGTCGAGCATGCGCTGCATCGGCGGGGTAAAGGTGCGCGGCGTGAGTTCGGGGGTGTGACCCGAGACGGCGTCCGGCACCGTGTCGGCCAGCGATTCAGGCAGCTGCAGCAGACGCAGGTAGCTGCGCAACTGGCCGCGCACGAACACCGGCGCGCCGAGCCGTTCCCAGTTCTCGTTTTCCAGCGCTTCGACGATCCGGATCTGCATGCGCAGCCGCGACGAAGCCTCCGAAATCGTCAGGCCAGCCGCCAGTCGGGCTTCACGCAGCCGTTCTCCGACCCCAGGCGCCGTCGCTGCTGTGGTCTGACTCGAAGAACTCATGGCGAACTGGTGCCCCTTGGCTGGATGTTCGACGCGGACGGAAACTCCGTCCGGAGACGTTGCTGGTATCTGTCGGCTGCACGCGAATCCCCGAGTGCAGTCTCGATGCGCACCGCAAGTTGCAATGCTGCCGCAGTTGCAGGGCCGGCGGCAAGCCGTCTTTGCGAAAAAGCACGCGCATCGAAGGGACGACCTTCGCCGGCGAGGTAACCCGCCATCGCATCGAGTGCGACCACGTTCACAGGATCGAGCTCCAGCGCGGCGCGCAGGTCGCGTTCCACGCGGCCGGTTTCACCGGCGGCAATGGCGCACGCACCTGCGTTGGCCAGCGCACCGGAGGGATCGCCGTAGGCCGGGTCGCGCACCGCATCGTCGAAGTAGCGCAGGGATTCCACGCTGCGACCGTTGCGGCACAGCCAGGTCCCGTAATTGTTGAGATAGCCACCGCGGTCCGGCGCCCGTTCGACCGCCGCCCGGTAGTGTGCGCCCGCCTCGGCACTGCGACCACGCCGGTCCTCGACCACCGCGAGCACCGTGTGGGCATCGGCCATCACCGCGTCCGAGCGGAGCGCGGTACGCGCAGCGCTCGCCGCGGCGTCGAGATTGCCCGCCTCCAGCTCACGCCCGGCGAGCGACAGCTGTTGGCGCGCGGCCTCGTTGCGACGTGATTCGGGCGTGCCCTGCACGTTGTAGGACGGCCGGTCCGGACGGAAATCGCTCTTGACGCTGGGCTTGATGAACGTCAGGCGGGAACAGCCGGCCATCGCCAGCACGAGGATTACGAAAACGGCAGCCTCAGGCAGCCGCATCGACACCTGGACCGCCCTGCGCTTCGAGACGCTTGAGATGTTCGGCCTGGCGACGCGTGCGATCGGCGACCTGGCCCTTGAGCTGGCCGCAAGCCGCGTCGATGTCGTCGCCGCGCGTGCGGCGTACCGGTGCGATGCGGCCAGATTCGTTGAGCAGCTTCTGGAACCGGCGGATCGTCGCGTCGTCCGGGCGCTCGTAGCGGGTGCCCGGGAACGGGTTGAACGGAATCAGATTGACCTTCGCCGCGTCCTTCATCTGCAGGCGATTGTCGAAATCGCGCATCAGACGGGCCAGCTCGCGTGCGTGCTGCGGCTGGTCGTTGACGTCCTTCATCAGCGTATATTCGAAGGTGATCGACTCGCCACGCTTGCGCTGCGCGTAGCGCGCGCAGGCTTCCATCAGCTCGGCGATCGGGTACTTCTTGTTCAGCGGCACCAGTTCGGTGCGCAGTGCGTCGTTGGCCGCGTGCAGCGACACCGCCAGCGACACGTCGCTGACTTCGCCCAGCTTGTCGATCATCGGCACCATGCCGGCGGTCGACAGCGTGACGCGCTTGTTCGCCAGGCCGTAGCCCAGGTCGTCGCGCATGATGCTCATCGCGCGGACGACATTGTCGAAATTCATCAGCGGCTCGCCCATGCCCATCATCACGACATTGGTCAGGCGGCGCTGCTTGTGCGGCACGTTGCCCAGATGCCTGGCCGCCACCCAGACCTGGCCGATGATCTCGGCGGTCGACAGGTTGCGGTTGAAGCCCTGGGTCGCGGTGGAACAGAACTGGCAATTGAGCGCGCAGCCGACCTGCGAGGACACGCACAGCGTGCCGCGGGACTTGTCGGGGATGTAGACGGTCTCGATCGCGTTCTTGCCGTCCATCGCCAGCAGCCACTTGTGGGTGCCGTCGGTGGAGGGCTTCTCGAACTGGATCTGCGGCACGCGGACCTCGGCATGCGCCTCGAGCTTGGCGCGCAGCGCCTTGCCCAGATCGGTCATGTCGTTGAAGTCGGTGACGTACCGGTGGTGGATCCACTTCATGATCTGGTGGGCACGGAAGCGCTTTTCGCCGAGAGTCTCGGCGAAAAAGCGCTCCATACCCTCGCGGTCGAGGTCGAGCAGGTTCTGCTTGGCGACGGTGGCGTCGATGGCGACCTCGGTCACGATGGCATTACTCAGCGGGAAACGACTTCGTCGTTCTTGAAGAAGTACGCGATCTCGGTCTGCGCGTTCTCGACCGAATCCGAACCGTGGGCGGCGTTGGCGTCGATGGAGTCGGCGAAGTCGGCGCGGATCGTGCCCGGCGCAGCGTCCTTCGGATTGGTGGCGCCCAGCAGGTCGCGGTGCGCGGCCACGGCGTTCTCGCCTTCCAGGGCCTGGATCATCACCGGGCCGGAGGTCATGAACTCGACCAGCGCGCCGAAGAACGGACGCTCCTTGTGCACGGCGTAGAAGCCTTCGGCTTCTTCACGGGTCAGCTGCTTGTACTTGGCAGCCACGATCTTCAGGCCGGCCTTTTCGAAGCGGGAATAGATCTCGCCGATGACGTTCTTGGCAACGGCATCGGGCTTGACGATGGAAAGAGTGCGCTCGAGCGCCATCTGGTGTTCTCCGGTCTGGAATGGGGCCGTCCACTCCGGAACGGCCGAGTCTACATGGAAAAACCCGCGCCGAAACGCGGGTTTAGCCAACATGGCTGAGGCAATTCTAACGTATCCGCTGCAACTGCGTCGGCCCCGGGCCGGTTGTCGGTCATTGACGCGTCAGGCGCTTGGCCCGCAGAATCCAAACAAGCGTTTGATCGAGCATCCGTCGTCATGGCCAGTACCGCCCAGTTCTCCACCAAGGACAAGATCCTCGGCGCCGCCGAAGAACTGTTCGCGACCCACGGGTTCGCGGGCACGTCGCTGCGGCAGGTGACCAGCCGGGCGGATGTCAACATTGCGGCGGTCAATTACCACTTCGGCAGCAAGGAGAACCTCGTCAACGAGGTGTTCCGCCGCCGGATGGACCAGATGAGCGCGCAGCGCCTCGCCCAGCTGAAGCATGCACTGACTGAACAGCCCGGCGAGATCGAGCCGATCATCGCCGCCTTCGTCGAGCCCGCGCTGGACATGGCCAGCGGTCGCGCCGGCAGTGGCGCCTTCGTCCGGGTCATCGCCCGGGCCTATGTGGAGAAGAACGATGCCCTCCGGAAGTTCCTCTCCGAGCAGTACGGGCATGTGCCGCGCGAGTTCGCAGGCGCCCTCGCCGTCTGCCTGCCGGATCTCGGCAAGGCCGAGCTCTACGGTCGCCTCGATTTCCTCGCCGGCGCGTTGACCTATGCGATGGCCGATTTCGGCCTGATCAAGCGTCCGCCGGGCACCACCGAACATGCGCACCGCACCCGGATCGCCGGCGAGCTGATTCGCTTCGCCGCAGCCGGGTTCCGCGCCTGACCACCAGCCCGGCCCAAGCCGGGTTTCTTTTTGAAACAAAGGGATGGAGCAAATGTCTGAGAAACTGCTTGTACGTCGCGCCGCGGTTCTGGGTGCGGGTGTCATGGGCGCGCAGATCGCCGCGCACCTGACCAACGCCGGGATCGACACGGTCCTGTTCGACCTGCCGGCCAAGGAGGGCGACAAGGACGGCGTGGTGCGCAAGGCGCTCGCCAACCTCGCCAAGCTGAGCCCGGCCCCGCTGAGCAGCAAGTCCCTGGCCGAGGCCATCGTCCCGGCGAACTACGAAACCGGCCTGGCCGAACTCGAAACCTGCGACCTGATCATCGAAGCGATCGCCGAGAAGATGGACTGGAAGCAGGACCTCTACCGAAAGATCGCCCCGCACGTGCCGGCGCACGCGGTGCTGGCCAGCAACACGTCGGGCCTTGGAATCAATGCTTTGGCGGACGTTCTTCCCGAAGAGCTGCGTCATCGTTTCTGCGGCGTGCATTTCTTCAACCCGCCGCGCTACATGCATCTGGCCGAACTGATTCCGGCGAAGACCACCGACCAGTCGGTGCTCGAGGGGCTCGAAGCGTTCCTGGTGACCCAGCTCGGCAAGGGCGTGGTCTATGCCAAGGACACCCCGAACTTCATCGGCAACCGGATCGGCGTGTTCTCCATCCTGTCGACAATCCACCACACCCAGGAATCGAAGCTCGGCTTCGACGAGGTGGATGCCCTGACCGGCCCCCTCCTCGGCCGCCCGAAGTCGGCGACCTACCGCACCTCGGACGTCGTGGGTCTGGACACGATGTCGCACGTCATCAAGACGATGGCCGACACGCTGCCCGAAGATCCGTGGCACCACTACTTCGCGTCGCCCAAGTGGCTGACCGCGCTGATCGAGAAAGGCGCGCTGGGCCAGAAGACCGGCGCCGGCATCTTCCGCAAGGCCGGCAAGGACATCCTGGTTCTCGATCTGGAGAAGCAGGACTACCGCGCCTCGGACCGCAAGGCCGCCGACGAGGTTGTCGCGATCCTCAAGAGCAAGGATCCGGCTGAGCGCATGGCCCAGCTGCGCGCCAGCGACCACCCGCAGGCCCAGTTCGTCTGGGCGATCCTGCGCGACCTGTTCCACTACAGCGCCGTGCATCTGGAAGACATCGCCGAGACTGCGCGTGACGTGGATCTGGCGATCCGCTGGGGCTACGGCTGGCAGCAGGGCCCGTTCGAACTGTGGCAGGCCGCCGGCTGGAAGCAGGTCGCCGACTGGATTGCCGAGGACATCGTCGCCGGCAAGACCATGAGCAGCGCACCGCTGCCCGACTGGGTGTTCGACGGCCGCGAGGGCGTGCACGCCCCCGAAGGCAGCTACAGCCCGTCCAAGAACGCCAAGCTGCCGCGCTCGGCGCTGCCGGTGTATCGCCGCCAGCGCTTCCCCGATCCGCTGCTGGGTGAGCGTTTCGAGCAGGGCGAGACGGTGTACGAAAACGACGGCGTCCGTCTGTGGACGGACGGCGACGACATCGGCGTGATCAGCTTCAAGACCAAGATGCACACGGTCTCCGACCACGTGCTCGACGGCATCCAGGAAGCGATCGGCATCGCCGAGCAGAAGTTCAAGGGCTTGGTGATCTGGCAGCCGAAGGAGCCGTTCTCGGCCGGTGCCGATCTCGCCGGCGCGCTGGGCCTGCTGCAGGCCGGCAAGGTCGACGCGTTCGAGGCGATGGTCGAGAACTTCCAGAAGACCAGCCAGCGCATCAAGTACTCGCTGGTGCCTGTGGTCGCGGCCGTACGCGGTCTGGCACTGGGCGGTGGCTGCGAGTTCCAGATGCACAGCGCGCGTACCGTCGCGCATCTCGAAAGCTACATCGGTCTGGTCGAGGCCGGGGTCGGCCTGCTGCCGGCTGGTGGCGGACTGAAGGAACTCGCGGTGCGTGCGTCCGAGGCCGCGGGTCCGAACGGCGACGTGTTCGCCGAGCTGAAGAAGACCTTCGAGACCATCGCGATGGCCAAGGTGTCGAACTCGGCGGTCAACGCCAAGGAACTCGGCCTGCTACGCGCCGACGACATCGTGACCTTCAACGCGTTCGAACTGCTGCACGTCGCACGCCAGCAGGCATCGGCACTGGCCGAAGCCGGCTATCGCCCGCCGCTGCCCGCGCGTGCGATCCGCGTCGCCGGCGATGTCGGCATCGCCACGTTCAAGATGCTGCTGGTCAACATGCTCGAAGGCCGTTTCGTCAGCGAGTACGACTACGAGATCGCCGAGCGCATCGCCACCGTGCTGTGCGGCGGCGACGTGGACCGCAACGCGGTCGTCGACGAGGACTGGCTGATCCGTCTGGAGCGCAAGCACTTCGTCGAGCTCGCCCAGCAGGAAAAGACCCAGGCGCGCATCGGCCACATGCTCAAGACCGGCAAGCCGCTGAGGAACTAGTGAGACAGGTCAGGCGCGCAGCGCGCGCAAGACGTCAGTGAGCGCCACTGACGCCCTCACTCTCTTACCTACTTACGAGACAACGCCATGAGCAAGCAGATCCAGGACGCCTACATCGTCGCCGCCACCCGCACCCCGGTGGGAAAGGCGCCGAAGGGCGTGTTCCGCAACACCCGTCCCGACGACATGCTCGCGCACGTGCTCAAAGCCGTCGTCGCGCAGGCGCCGGGCATCGACGTCAACCGCATCGACGACGCCGTGATCGGCTGTGCGATGCCGGAAGGCGAGCAAGGCATGAACGTGGCGCGCATCGGCGTGCTGCTGGCCGGCCTGCCCGATACCGTCGCCGCGCAGACCATCAACCGCTTCTGCTCGTCGGGCCTGCAGGCTGTCGCGCTGGCCGCGAACGAGATCCGCCTCGGCAACGCCGACCTGATGCTGGCCGGTGGCACCGAGTCGATGTCGATGGTGCCGATGATGGGCAACAAGGTCGCGCTCTCCCCGAGCGTGTTCAAGGACGATCATGTCGCGATCGCCTACGGCATGGGCATCACCGCCGAGAAGGTCGCCGAGGAATGGAAGGTCTCGCGCGAGGACCAGGACGCGTTCGCCCTCGCCTCGCACCAGAAGGCGATCGCCGCGATCCAGGCCGGCGAGTTCAAGGACGAGATCAGCCCCTACGAGATCGTCTCCCACCAGCCCGACCTCGCCGGCAACGCCGTGCGTCTGCGCAAGCTGCTGGTCGACACCGATGAAGGCCCGCGTCAGGACTCGTCTATCGAAGGCCTGACCAGGCTGCGTCCGGTGTTCCGCAACGGCCAGTTCGGCGGCTCGGTGACGGCCGGCAACAGTTCGCAGATGAGCGACGGTGCCGCCGGCATCCTGCTCGCCTCTGGCCGCGCGGTGCAGGACTACGGTCTGAAGCCGCTGGCGCGCTTCGTCAGCTTCGCCGTCGCCGGCGTGCGCCCGGAAGTCATGGGCATCGGTCCGATCGCGGCGATTCCGAAGGCGCTGGCGCAGGCCGGCCTCACGCTCGACGACATCGACTGGATCGAACTCAACGAAGCCTTCGCCGCGCAGGCGCTGGCGGTGATCCGCGACAGCAAGCTCGATCCGTCCAAGGTCAATCCGCTGGGCGGCGCGATCGCGCTGGGCCACCCGCTGGGCGCGACCGGTGCGATCCGCACCGCGACCATCGTCCACGGCATGCGCCGTCGCAAGAAGCGCTACGGCCTGGTGACAATGTGCATCGGCACCGGCATGGGCGCGGCAGGTGTGATCGAAGCGCTCTGACGCCGATCGGGTGGCCCGGTCACCGGGCCGCCATCCGCATCACAAAAAAGCCCCGGCACTGCCGGGGCTTTTTCGTGGAGCTCGCCGCTGCTTACGACTGCAGCGGAATCACGCGGATCTCGACGCGGCGGTTCAGGGCGCGGCCCTGATCCGTGCTGTTGTCAGCGATCGGACGCGTCTTGCCGAAGCCGACGATCTCGAAGCGCTGGCGCAGCAGGCCCTGACCCATCAGGTAGTTGCCCACCGAGTCGGCGCGCTGCTGGGACAGACGCTGGTTCACCGCGTCGGAGCCGACGCTGTCGGTGTGACCGGAGATCTCGACGATCGTCTGGTCGTACTCGGCGAGCGTGCGCGCGACGTTGTTGAGCGCCGGGTAGAACTGCGACTTGAGGTCGGCCTTGCCGAAGTCGAAGGTCACACCGTCAGGCAGGTTGAGCTTGATGACATCACCATCGCGGTCGACCTGGATACCGGTGCCCTGGGTCTGGCGACGCAGTTCGGCTTCCTGGCGATCCTGGTAGACGCCGACCGCGCCGCCGGCGAGGCCGCCGACGCCAGCGCCGACCATCGCGCGCTGACGACGCTCGGTTGCATCGCCACCGCTCAGCAGGCCGGCAACCGCGCCGATGCCCGCGCCGATCAGGGCGTTGTTGCGGGTCCGGTTCGGGTCATCCGGAGCATTGGTCTGACCGGTGTAGGTGGCGCAACTGGTCAGCAGCAGTGCGCCGGCCAGCGCAGTGGTGAGGCCTGCGGTGTTGAGTGAGCGCATCAGATCGATCTCCTGTATCGGGGCGGGCGGCGAAGCCCAGAGGTGTTGAATCCGGGATCAGACGCTAGCGCGTTCAGGATGCATGTCGAGTGACGGACATGCGGCCGGACGGCGTCTGTTCAGCCCATACCGCGCAGTGGAGCGGCCCGATCGCGTGATGCCGGATGCTGCGCGCGTTCGCCGACTCAACGCGATGACTGGTACGCGGCAAGCGCGGCCTCGCGGCCGGCGGCCAGATCGACGATCGGCGCGCTCGGGTATGTCGGCGCAGCCGCCTTCAGCGCGTCCGGATCGGTCCAGGGGCTGAAGCGGAGCGGCACCGGCAATCCAGCCAGCTCGGGCACCCAGCGGGCGATGTAGCTGCCGTCGGGGTCGAACTTCTGCGCCTGGGTGACCGGATTGAACACGCGGAAGTAAGGCGCGGCGTCGGCGCCGGTGCCGCCGATCCACTGCCAGCCGAGCGTGTTGTTGGCGAGGTCCGCGTCGACCAGCGTGTCCCAGAACCAGCGCGCGCCTTCCTGCCAGTGGATGCGCATGTGCTTGCACAGCCAGCTGCCGACGATCATGCGCACGCGGTTGTGCATCCAGCCGACATGCCAGAGCTCGCGCAGGCCGGCGTCGACGATCGGCACACCGGTGCGCCCGTGGCGCCAGGCGTCGAGCATGGCCGGATCGGCACGCGCCCACGGAAAACGTTCGAAACGCGGGTTGAAGTTCTGTTCGGGGGTTCTGGGGAAGTGATGCAGCAGGTGATGGGCGAACTCGCGCCAGCCCAGCTCGCGCACGTAGGCATCGATGTCGGGCGCGGTGGACGCGTTGCGCTCGGCCTCGAGCGCGGCGACCACGCGCCATGGGGCGATCTCGCCGAAATGCAGATGCGGGGACAGGCGCGAGGTGCCGGCCTGGTCGGGACGATCGCGACCCGCGCGGTATCCGCGCAGTGCGCCGTCGATGAAGACCTCGAGCGCCTCTCGCGCACCGGCCTCGCCCGGTTCCCAGAGCTCCCAGAATCCGGTGTCCCAGTCCAGCGTGGGCGCTAGCTGCAGATCATCGAGCGCAACACCCGATGGCCCGTTGTCCACGGCGGGCAAGGTGCGCGGTGCGTCCCAGGTGTCGGGCAGATGCAGGTCGGTCAAGGCATTGCGCCAGAATGGCGTGAACACCTTGTACGGCCCGCCCTGCCCGGTCTGCAGCGACCAGGGCTCGAGCATCAGCACGCCGTTGTGGCTCTCGGCGCGCACGCCCGACTCGCGCAGCGCACGCTTGATCTCCGTGTCGCGCGATTCGATGGCCGGGTCGTAGCGCCGGTTCCAGAACACGGCTTCGGCCTCACAGGTCTCCACCAGCGTCTCGAGCGTGGCCTGGCTGGGGCCGTGGAACAGACGCAGGCGCGTGCCACGCGTGCGCAGGTCCGCGTCCAGCGCCGCGAGCGAGCGGTGTCGCCAGGCGTCCGAGGCGGCGCCGGGTGCCCAGTCGCCCTCCTCGTCGGGCGCGTGGATGTACACGCATACCGGTGCGAAGCCGGCATCCAGCGCGGCCCGCAGCGCCGGGTTGTCGTCCAGTCGCAGATCATTCCGGAACCAGACGATTGCATGTGCCATAGCGCTGTTCCCTCGTGCCGAACGGGTTCGGACATTCTCTGAATACGCGTGAGAATCGTGAGAAACCGCAGCCTTGTAAACCGCGTCGGATGCGAAGTGCGCAAGCCTGCGGAACGCGGCCAGAAACCGCACGTAGCGGATCGGTCACAATATCGGGTCTGCACGCGCGCATCCGCGCCTGAACGAGCCCGATCCCCACGTGACCCCGACTCCATTCCCCCTTGAAGCCAGCCCGGCCGACGCGCAGCGCGCGATCGCCGAAGAATTCGCCTTCTTCGGCGACTGGTCCGAGCGCTACCAGTACCTCATCGATCTGGGCCGCAAGCTGCCCGAGTTCCCCGATGCACTGAAGACCGAAGAGCACCGCCTGCATGGCTGCCAGTCGATGGTCTGGATCGTGGCCTCCGGGGATGCCGACCGTCTCGACTTCGCCGCCGCCAGCGATTCGGCGATCGTCTCCGGCCTGATCTACCTCGCACTACGCGTCTACAGCGGCCGCAGCGCGCGCGAGATCGTCGACACCGATGCCGACTACATCGGCGACATCGGGCTGGCGAAGCACCTGTCGCCGACCCGCAACAACGGTCTGGCCGCCCTGCTCGCCTTCATCCGCGACCGCGCGCAGCGCGCGCTGGCGTGAGCACCGCGCCACCGCCGGAGCCTGACGAACCCGGCGTTTCCGATTCCAGTCGCGCGGCGCCGCTGCGCAATCGCAACTTCCGCGCCCTGCTGGGCTACCGCATCTTCACGATCCTGTCGTACCAGATCGTCGCGGTCACGGCCGGCTGGCACATCTACGCCGAAACCGGCAATCCGTGGATGCTCGGCCTCATCGGTCTGGCGGAAGTACTGCCCTACTTCTGCGTCGCCCCGTTCGCGGGCTATCTGGTCGACCATCTGCCGCGGCGCAAGCTCGGCATGGCGGCTGCCGCGGGTCTGGCGATCACGCCGCTGCTGCTGGCGCTGCTGACCTCGGGCCTGATCGCCGGCAGCATCTGGCTGCTGTACCTGCCGATCATGCTGACCGGCATGGTCCGCGCGTTTCTCGGCCCGGTCTACAACGCGCTGTTCGCCCGCGTGCTGCCGCGCGACCAGTTCGTCCGCGGTGCGAGCCTGGGCAGCATCGTGTTCCAGAGCGCGATGGTGATCGGCCCGGCAATCGGCGGCCTGCTGATCAAGCCGCTCGGCATTCCCGGCGTGTTCCTGCTGGCATCGATCCTCGCGCTGGTGGTGATCGTGTTCCTCGGCCGCATGGGCGTGACCGAACCGCCGCAACTGCTGCAGCGCGAACCCGTGTTCGCCAGCATCGCCGAAGGTGCGCGCTTCGTGTTCGGCCACCAGATCCTGCTCGCGGCACTGGCGCTGGACATGTTCGCGGTGCTGTTCGGCGGCGCGATCTCGCTGGCGCCGGCCTTCATCCACGACATCCTCGCCTACGGGCCGGAAGGCCTGGGCATCCTGCGCAGCGCGCCCGCGCTGGGCTCGGTGGCGATGGGCATCTGGCTGGCGCGCAATCCGATCCAGCGCAATGCGGGCCGCTTCCTGCTGTATGCCGTGGCCGGTTTCGGCTTGTGCATGGTCGGCTTCGGCCTGTCGACGGCGTTCTGGCTGTCGGCGTTCTTCCTGCTGCTGTCGGGCATGTGCGACGGCGTGTCGGTGGTGATGCGCTCGACGATCATGCAGCTGTCGACGCCCGACCACATGCGCGGCCGGGTGTCGTCGATCAACGGCCTGTTCGTCGGTTCGTCGAACGAGATCGGCGCGTTCTACATGGGCTCGATGGCGCGCCTGCTCGGCCTGGTGCCGGCGGTCGTCATCGGCGGCTTCGTGACGATGGGCGTGGTCGCGACGACCGCGATCAAGGCGCCGAGGCTGCGCCGGCTGGATCTGCGCGACCTGCAGTGATCCGGCGCGGCGCGGTCGCGGATACGAAGAAGCCCGCTTGCGCGGGCTTCTTCTGACACCGGAACGACGACGATCAGTCGCCCATCTGCTTCTGCAGATGTTCCCAGCGCTCCTGCTCGTCGATCGTGCGCTCGGCGGTCAGACGCGCTTCGAGACGGTCGAGACCGATCTCCTCGCCCGAATCGACGCTGTAGCCGTACTCGCCCGCATCGACGCGCTTGAGCGTGCTGTCGATCTTGCCGATCAGCTTGCGGTAGCGGTCACGGGTACGCAGTTCGAGCGAGTTCTCGGTTTCGCGGGTGGCGCGTTCGGCTTCGTCGCCGACGTCACGCACTTCGTCCTTGAGATTCTCGATCGTCTGCTTGGATTCTTCGACCAGATCCGCACGCCAGTTCTGCAGGCGCTGGCGGAAGTACTCGAGCTGCAACGCGCTCATGTACTCCTCGTCGGCGCCGGGCTTGTAGCCCTGCGGAAGAATGGGACGACCTGTTTCTGCATCGGTCTTGTACTGCACGACCTTCACCTTTGTTCTTGGCGCCGGCTCTTGCTGGCGCGCAACGCCCGCGACGGCGACTTTGCCGACCGGACGTGGACGCTTCGTGGGAGTGGATGCCGGCACCGGCTTCGGCGCGGCGGCTTTCGCCGGAGCGGGCGCCTTCTTCGAGGCCCCCGTCTTCGGGGCGGCAGCGGACTTGTCAGCGATCGACCTGGCCGGTGCTGCCTTCTTCGCGACGGGCTTGGTCACCGCTGCAGGAGCAGCGGCCTTCGGCTTCGTCACAGGCGGGGTGGCCGCGGCTTTCGCCGGGGCTGCCTTCGCCGTTTTCTTCGCAGGCACGCCCTTCGCAGGCACGCTCTTGGCAGCCGCCTTCACCGGCGCTGCCTTGGGCGCCGCCGGCTTCTTCGCGGGTGCCTTGACTGGCGCCTTCTTCGCAGCCGGCTTGGCGGGCGCGGCCTTGGCGACGGGCTTCTTCGGGGCCGGCGCCTTCTTGGCGGGTGGCTTGGTGACGGGGGCAGCCTTCTTCCCGACGGCTGCCTTCGCGGCGGGCTTTGCGGCCTTCTTGACGGCCTTCTTTGCGGGTTTCTTGACTGCCACGTGCTGCGATCCTTGTCATTCCCTTGGGCGGGGAAGCGGCGTGTTATACCCTGCATGCCCCTGCAGCAGCAACCGTCCCGACCACCGTGTTCATCGCCCCCGCCGAGATGCCGTGATCGCGCGCCTGCTCATCTTCCTGCTGCGCGGCTACAAGCGCTTCATCAGCCCTCTGCTCGGCCCGCGCTGCCGCTTCCATCCCAGCTGCTCGTCGTACGCGATGGTCGCCATCGCCCGCTTCGGCGTGCTGCGTGGCGGCTGGCTCGCACTGCGCCGTCTGTCGCGCTGCCACCCCCTGCATCCGGGCGGAAACGACCCCGTGCCGATGCCGAACCTGGACCCCAAGCCATGACCTCGACCCTGATCCGCAACGCACGCCTCGTCAACGAAGGCCGCATCTTCGATGGTGACCTGCGCGTCGGCGCCGACGGCCGCATCGCCGCGATCGGCGGCGACCTCGCCGCCCGCGATGGCGACACCATCGTCGACGCCGCCGGCCGCTGGCTGCTGCCCGGCATGATCGACGACCAGGTGCACTTCCGTGAGCCGGGCATGGAGCACAAGGCCGACATGGCGACCGAGTCGGCCGCTGCCGTCGCCGGTGGCCTGACCAGCTTCATGGACATGCCCAACACCAGCCCGCCGACGCTCAGCGCCGACGTGCTGCAGGACAAGTACGACCGCGCCGCCGGTCGTGCCCGTGCGAACTACGGCTTCTACATGGGCGCGAGCAACGACAACCTCAACCACGTGCGCCGCATCGACCCGCTGACCACGCCGGGCGTCAAGGTGTTCATGGGCGCCTCGACCGGCAACATGCTCGTCGACAATCCCGAGACGCTCGACGGCATCTTCCGCGAGACCCCGGTGCCGATCATCACGCACTGCGAGGACACGCCGACGATCGACGCGATCCAGCGCGAATACGTGGCGAAGTACGGCGACGACATCCCCGCCGAATGCCACCCGGACATCCGCTCGCGCGAAGCCTGCATGAAGTCGACGCAGCTGGCACTGTCGCTGGCGCGGCGTCACGACACCCGTCTGCACGTGCTGCACATCTCGACCGCGGACGAGCTGGCGCTGTTCGAACGCGGCCCGCTGGTCGATGCCGCCGGCAAGCTGCGCAAGCGCATCACGGCCGAGACCTGCATCCACTTCCTGCGTTTCGACCGCGCCGACTACGCGCGCCTGGGTCACAAGATCAAGTGCAACCCCGCGATCAAGGATGCATCCGACCGTGAAGCGCTGCTGCGCGCGCTGGCCGACGACGTCATCGACGTGCTGGCGACCGACCACGCACCGCATCTGCTGAGCGAAAAAGAGAATCCCTATACGCGCGCGCCGAGCGGCCTGCCGCTGGTGCAGTTCGCGCTCAACGCCGCGCTCGAGTGCGTGCACGAAGGTCATTTCGACATCACCCGCGTGGTGCAGAAGTTCGCGCACGCACCGGCGCAGCTGTTCGATGTCGCCGAGCGCGGCTTCCTGCGCGAGGGCTACTTCGCCGATCTGGTGATGGTGGAGGACACGCCGTTCACCGTGACGCGCGAGCAGGTGCTGTCGAAGTGCGGCTGGTCGCCCTTCGAAGGCACGACGTTCCGTTCGCGTATCGCCTCGACCTGGGTCAACGGTCGTCTGGCGTGGGACGGCGCACAGTTGGTCGGCGAAGCGGCCGGCCAGCGTCTCGCGTTCTCCCGCTGACGCCCTCGCGATACCGTGTCTTCATCGCCGGGTGCGTAGCGTGCCCGGCGCATTCCCTTCCCGCCCGGACCACCGCATGCCCCTGCTCCGCCGTCTGCCGCTCGCGTGTTTTCTGATCCTTGCACTACTTGTATGCGCAGTACCGCTGGCAGCGCACGACGTGGGTGATGTGCGGTTCCCGGCGCAGGTGCAACAGGGCAGCCTCGTGATCGGCAAGGTGCCGGCCGGCAGTCAGGTCCGGTACCGCGACCGCGCGCTGCGCGTCAGCGGCTACGGCACCGTGGTGCTCGGCGTCGGGCGTGACGAGGCCGGCCCCGTGCAGCTCGATGTCACGCGCGCCGACGGCAGCCGCCAGTCGGCGTCGATCGCGATCACGCCGCGTGACTGGCCGGTCGAGCGTGTCAACGGCGTGCCGCCGGCCACGGTGAATCCGCCGGCGGCGATTGCAGAGCGCATCCGCCGCGAACAGGCCCAGGTCACCGAAGCGCGTGTACGCGACGACGATCGCGTGGATTTCGGCAACGGTTTCATCCGTCCGGTCGAAGGCCGCATCAGCGGACGCTTCGGCCGCGCCCGCTCGTACAACGGGCAGCCCGGCTCACCGCATTCGGGCATGGACATCGCCGCGCCCACCGGCACGCCGGTCAAAGCGCCGGCTGCGGGCATCGTCACGTTCGCGGGACCGGATCTCTATCTGACCGGCGGCACGCTGCTGCTCGACCACGGGCATGGCGTGAGTTCGAACTTCCTGCACCTGTCGCGCATCGACGCGAAGGTGGGCGATCGCGTCGAACAGGGTCAGATGATCGGCGCCGTCGGTGCGACCGGGCGTGCGACCGGGCCGCATCTGCACTGGGGCATGAACTGGCTGGATGTGCGGGTGGATCCGCAGCTGGTGCTGGAGCGGCCATAAGTGCGTTGAATCCTGGCCGAGGCGAGGCATGGCCGTGGAAGAACACGTCACGCATCTACGGTCATTCCGGCGAAGGCCGGAAGCGCTCCTCGAAAGCCGGCTGGCTGGTCTCCAGCGCCTTTATGAAGAAAGCCGGAACCCAAAGTCACTGGATTCCGGCCTGACTGGCATTCGTCTGATGAGAGCCGCCGCGATCAAGAGCACCCGGGGCGACATGCGTCCCAGTCGGATCTCGTGGCGACGCTCAAACGCGGCGACAGTTGACTAGCCGCTCACCCGCGCCACCGCGTCATGCGCGTGCAGGCTTTCGAAGTGCGAAACCTTGGCCTCGAAGCGCGACACGCGCGGGTCGGCCGACAGCGCGGCAGCGACGCGACGGGCGGCGTCCTCGCAGAACATCAGGTTCTCGGCATTGAGGCTGGCGAAGGCCTGTTCGTCCTCGCGCTTGACCGCGGTCTGCACCGGCGTGCCGAGCGCATGCTCCAGCGCGTCGACGATCGCGAGAATCGGAAACGTGTCGACATCCGCGCCCAGGGTCAGGCGCACGTCGGCGCGGCTGCGCTGGGCGTGCGGCGTCGCGGCGAGTCCACGCGGTGACTCCAGCCAGTCGCGAACCGCGTCGTAGCCGCTGGTCTCGTTCGTGAAATCGCCGGCAAAGCGCGCGGCGTTGAGCTGGCGCGACAGCGCTGCCGATGCCGGACAGGTGCTCGAATACTCGACCGACAGCGACAGCGTGAGCGCGAGGCCGTCCGGGCCGAGCACGGCGTCGATCTCGACGGGATAGGTCTTCCAGCCGCTGTGTGCGCTGGCCAGCGCGGGGCGACGCAGCAGCTGGCCGTAGCGCAGCGTGAGCTGCACGCGATCGGCGAGACCGCGCTGCGAGTCGATGCAGTCGCGCAGCACGCGCGCCAGCGTGTCGCGATCCAGCACCTGGCTCGACAGCGCGTCCTGCAGATGCAGGTACAGGCGCGACATATGGATGCCACGTGCGTCGGGATCGATCAGGTTCACGCCGATATCGGCAGACGCCGGCACCGTGACCGCGCCGCCAGCGGCATCCTCGATGCGCAGCGGCAAGGCGATGTTGCCCATGCCCACCCAGTCCAGCAGGCGCGCGGCCTGGGCCTGGTCGCCGGCGACATCGGGAAGGCGGTCGGTGGAGGATGCGGTGCTCAAGACGGGACTCATGGCGTTGGGCGGGAATGACACAACGGGCGCCGGTGTGCGGCGCCCGTCGTGGGGGTCCAGTCTACCGGCTCGTCCGCGTCGACCCCCGCAACGCTGCGTTTCCGAGCCCGTTCGCGCAGGCGATGTTCAGCGCGGACGCGCGGCGCGCCAGCTCGACCACAGCACGCGCGGACCCGGGACCGGGCGACTCACGCCGTCACGCGCGAGCACGCGCAGACGGGCGCCGAGGATCGCGTTCGCGATCCGACGCGGACGCGTGCCACCACCGGGCGCAGGCCAGTTGGCCAGCAGGTGCGCGGCGAGCGGCTGATCGGTGCGAACGAACGCCTGCATCGCCAGTAATGGCGTGGCGTCGATACGCCCGTCGCCGCTGTCGCGGCTGCCATCGCCGAACAGGCGCGATTCGCAGGCGGCGATCGCCAGAGCGAGATCCTGCAACTGGGCGAGATTGCGCGCGGTATCGGCGGGATGCTCGCGGGTCGCAGGCAACAGGCGCAGCGCCAGGGCGAGCGTCTGCCACGGCGCATCGACGCGCTGCAGCTGCGACCCGAGCGGATGCCGGCGCGCGCCCTTGCCCCAGCCCTGCAGCTCGTCCTGCCACCACGCGAGTTTCGCCAGACCCGGCGTCGCGTCGGTGCCGGCCCAGGCCGCATCGCACAACTCGTCGAGCAGCGAAAACCACGGCGCCGCGCGCTCACGCTGCTCCGGTGCGACGAAAGCCATGCCGATGCGCCATTCCGGCCACCGCGCCTGCCACTTGCCGACGAAATCCTCGTCGCCCGACTGCATCGCCGCACTCATCGCTGCGGCCAGCCGGCGGGATCGACCAATGCCTGCACCGCGTCCAGCATCACATCGCCCTGCCAGGCGACCGGATCGTCATCGTCGAGCCGGTAGCCCCACAAAGCGACGACCGAGGGCATGCCCGCCGCGCGCGCCGCAGCGATGTCGCGCGCGTCGTCGCCGACATAGACGCAGTCCGCCGGCGCGATGCCGATCGCGTCCGCCGCGTGCAGCAGCGGCAATGGATGCGGTTTACGTTCGGCGAGCGTGTCGCCGCCGATCAGCACCGCGCAGCGGTCCTGCCAGCCTAGCTGCGGCAGGACCTGCGCCGCCAGATATTCGGGCTTGTTGGTGACGATGCCCCAGGGCGTTCCGGCGGCTTCGAGTGCGGCCAGCATCGCTTCGACGCCGTCGAACAGCACGCTGTGGCGGCCGAGCTCTTCGGCGTAGACCGCGAGAAACTCGGGCACGAGCGCGGTCACGCCATCCGTATCGAGTTCGGGAAACGCGACCGATGCCATCGCCCGCGCGCCGCGCGAGACCACTGGGCGGATGTCGGACAGCGTCAACGGCGGACGATCGCGGCTGGCGAGCATGCGGTTGACGGTCGCGAGCATGTCGGGCGCGCTGTCGAGCAGCGTGCCGTCAAGATCGAACAATGCGCCGGCCGGGAACCGGACAGGAGAACTCGGATCGATCACTGCGGTTTCCGCGCCCAGGCCAGGTAGTTCACGTCGGTGCGCGGAATCAGTCGCGCGCCATTGCGCCAGGGCTCGTACATCAGACCGGTGACGTCCTGCAGCTCCAGACCGGCCTCACGCAGCCAGCCGCCGAGTTCCGACGGCTTGATGAAAGCCGCGTACTGGTGCGTGCCACGCGGCAGCAGGCGCGCAACGTATTCCGCGCCGACGATCGCCAGCGCAAACGCGGCCGGCGTGCGGTTGAGCGTGGACACGAACAGCGAGCCGCCCGGCTTGAGCAGCGTGGCGCAGGCTTTGAGGATCGCGGCCGGGTCCGGCACGTGTTCGAGCATTTCCATGCAGGTCACCGCATCGAAACTGCCCGGCTGTTCGGCGGCGAGCGCCTCGACCGACTGCACGCGGTAATCGACCTGCACGCCGCTTTCGAGACCGTGCAGCTTCGCGACCTTGACCAGATCCTCGGCCAGATCGATCGCGGTCACGCGCGCACTGCGCTGCGCCAGCGCCTCGCTGAGCAGTCCGCCGCCGCAACCGACGTCGAGAATGCGTGCGTCGTCGAGACGGGTGCGCTCGCGCACGTAGTCCAGGCGCACGGGATTGAGCGCATGCAGCGCTTTCTGTGGGCCATCGACGTCCCACCAGCGGCTGGCGAGCGCGCCGAACTTGTCGAGCTCGGCCTGATGGAAGTTGTCGCGTGCTGCCGTCATTGCAGTGTCCTCATGCGCCGTTGCGCAGCGTAGCGATGCGCTCGCGCCATTGACGCGCGTTCGCAGTGATGGCGTCGAGATCGAAACCGACCAGGGTGCGCGACTGCAGCTTGGGCTGGCCGGCGATCCACACGTCGCCGACCTGGTGGCGGCCGGTCGCGTAGACCAGCTGCGAGACCACGTGATGCAGCGGCTGGGTCTCGATTGGCGACAGGTCGACGCAGATCAGGTCGGCCTGCTTGCCCGGCTCGATCGAACCGATGCGGTCGCCGAAGCCGACCGCCTTCGCGCCGCCCAGCGTCGCCGCGCGCAGCGCGGTGAACGCATCGGACCCGGCGGCGTCATTCGCCACCGCCTTGGCCAGGATCGCCGCGGTGCGGGTCTCGCCGAACATGTCGAGATCGTTGTTGCTGGCCACGCCGTCCGTGCCGATGGCGAGGTTCACGCCGGCACGTTCCAGCGCGCACGCCGGACAGAAGCCGGAGGCCAGCTTGAGATTGGATTCGGGGCAATGCACCACGCTGACGCCGCGTTCGGCGCACAGGTGGATCTCGGCGTCGGTCAGCTGGGTCATGTGCACCGCGATCAGGCGGTCGTTGACCAGACCGAGACGATCGAGGCGTGCGATCGGCCGCTGGCCGTACTGCTCGACCGACTGCTGCACTTCCTGCGCGGTCTCGTGCAGGTGCAGATGCACCGGCAGATCCAGCTGGTCGGCAAGCATGCGGATGCGTTCGAAGTTCGCGTCATTGACGGTGTACGGCGCATGCGGGGCGAACGACATGGAGATCAGCGGATCGTCGCGCCACTGGTCATGGACCTCGCCGGCACGATCGAAATACTCGTCGTCGCTCGACGCCCAAGCCGTGGGGAAATCGATGACCGGCAGGCCGACGCGCGCACGGAAACCGTGGCGCTTGTAGACCGCGGCCTGCACGTCGGGGAAGAAGTAGTTCTCGTTGACGCAGGTGGTGCCGCCTCGAATCATCTCGGCGAGCGCCAGGGTCACGCCGTCGGCGACGAACTCCGGCCCCATCACCGCACCTTCGATCGGCCAGATGTGTTCCTGCAGCCACACCTTCAGCGGCAGATCGTCGGCGATGCCGCGCAGCAGCGTCATCGGGTTGTGGGTGTGCGCGTTGACCAGACCGGGCAGCAGCGCGGAATGCGGCCGCGAGACCGTCTCGGCCGGTGCGAAACGCTGCCGCGCCTCGGCGATCGGCAACACCGCGACGATCACGCCGCGATGCACCGCGACCGCGTGGTCGTCGAGCACCACCGCGTGCGGTTCGACCGGCACCACGTGCGCGGCTTCGATCAGCAGGTCGATGGATTGCGGGGTCGCGTCATGCATGCTCATTCGTCCTCGGGGGTCTGGGTCCAGAAAAACCCGTTTTCCAGTGTGCTCACGTCGTAGCGCGTGCCGTCGTAACGCACGACCCGGCTGTCCCGGCGGCGCACGGTCTTCTCGTCAGCGCTGGTGGAGGCGCTTTCGATGCGCGCCACGTTGGCAGTCACGCGCAGATCCGCAAAACCGTTGTGCGCGCCCCGCTCCACGCCGATGGTGAATGCCGCTTCCTCTGTCACCAGACGCTGGCCTTGCGACCAGCTGCAGGGCTCGCCTGCCACCCGCGCCCAGAAGTCGGTGTACGACGTGAACACCGGCCTGAGCGCGTCACCTTCGCGCACATACAGCGTGAGTTCGTCGTTGACCCGGCCATCGGGACAACTCGGGCCCGGTGCCGAACTGCGCACCTTCACGCCGAACGCGCGCACGCCCTTGGCGAGGTCGTAGCGCGCGGTGTCGAGCGTCAGTCCGTCTTCGATCAACGCGAATACCGCGTCCTCGGCAAGATCGGTCTCGTGCACGGCAACGATGTCGGCCTCCTGCGCACCGAGCACGGCGATCACCAGACGCAGCACGCGCCCGTCCTCGTCGGATCCGGGCAAGGGGTACGCCACCGCCGCGAGTGCGAGCGTCTCGTCGTAGGGCCAGACCTTGCAGGCTTCGGCCACCAGCGGCGTGTCGTCGCCCGCCGGCAGCAGTGACGCCTGGGTCAACGCGTACAGCGTCTGCAGCGGACAGGCATCCTTCGCGGACGCCACGCCCGACACACCCGCAGCCGCGAGCACCAGCGCACAGGCGCCGGACCGCAGGCGTCGCCGGACGCGCGCCACGATCACTTCACCCGGCTGACGTACTCGCCCGAACGGGTATCGACCTTGATGACCTCTTCCTGGCCGACGAACAGCGGCACGCGGACCACGGCGCCGGTTTCCAGCGTCGCCGGCTTGCCGCCACCGCCGGAGGTGTCGCCGCGCACGCCCGGATCGGTCTCGGTGATCTGCAGTTCGACGAAATTCGGCGGCACCACCTGGATCGGCGTGCCGTTCCACAGCGTGACGACGCACTGCTCCTCACCCTTGAGCCACTTCTCGGCACCGCCCATGCCGGCCTTGTCCGCCTGGAACTGCTCGAAGGACTCGGGATCCATGAAGTGCCAGGACTCGCCGTCGCTGTAGAGATACTGCATGTCGGTATCGACGACATCGGCCGCTTCGAGCGAGTCGGTCGCCTTCATCGTCAGCTCGACGACGCGGCCCGACTTGATGAAACGGTATTTGATGCGGGTGAACGCCTGACCCTTGCCCGGCTTGACGTATTCCGTCTCGGTGATCACGCAGGGTTCGTTGTTGACCAGGATCTTCAAACCGTTCTTGACGTCGTTCAAGCCATAACTGGCCATCGTTCACTCCTGCTGGGCCGGTTGCACCGGCGTCTACAATATGGGGTTTCCCGGCCGCGACTCGCGCGGACGGCTCTACGGATTCAATCGCACATGATACCCGCAGCCCCCCTCACGATGCAGCCGCGCCGCTGGCAGCAGGCCTGGCGCGAGGCCGTGCGGGACCCCCGCGAACTGCTCGCCCTGCTCGGCCTGCGCGAGGCCGCGCTGGGCGTGTCCGACGCGGCCGCTGCGCAGTTCCCGTTGCGGGTGCCACGCAGCTTCGTCGCGCGCATGCGCCATGGCGATCCGCACGACCCGCTGCTGCGCCAGGTGCTGCCGCTGGACGACGAAATGCGCCCGGCCCCGGGTTTCGGCCTGGACGCGGTCGGTGACGGCGCCGCCAAGGCTGGCCATGGCGTGATCCACAAATATGAAGGTCGCGCCCTTCTGGTCACGACGGGCAGCTGCGCGGTGCACTGCCGCTACTGCTTCCGCCGGCATTTCCCGTATGCCGAGGAAACCGCGGCCGCGAACGGCTGGCGCGATTCGGTCGCGGCGATCCGTGCCGATCCGAGCATCGAAGAGGTGCTGCTGTCGGGCGGCGATCCGCTGTCGCTGGCCACGCCGAAGCTCATCGAGTTCACCGATGCCCTGCGCGCGATTCCCCACGTGCGCCGCCTGCGCATCCACACGCGCCTGCCGATCGTGCTGCCCGAGCGCGTCGACGCCGAGCTGTGCGCGTGGCTCGAGTCGTTGCCGTGGCCGATCGCGATCGTGGTCCATGCCAACCACGCCAACGAGTTCGATGCGGGCGTCGATGCGGCGATGGGCGCCCTGCGCGACACCGGCGCGGTGCTGATGAACCAGGCGGTGCTGCTGCGCGGCGTCAACGACGATGTCGACACGCTCGCCGCGCTGGCCGAGCGCGGATTCGCTGCAGGCGTGCTGCCCTACTACCTGCACCAGCTCGACCGCGTGGCCGGCGCGGCGCATTTCGAGATCGACGACGCGACCGCACTCGCCCTGCACGCGGCGCTTGTGGCCCGCCAATCCGGCTATCTCGTTCCGCGCCTTGTGCGCGAGGTCGCAGGTGACGCGTCCAAGCGTCCGGTCGTGGCGCCGGGCGATGGACGGATCATCCCCCCCGTGGCATAACGCGCTCTGTCATGGAGACCCGCATGTCGATCCGAGCCGATACCGCCCTGCGTCTGATGATCGTCGACGACCGCGTCGAGGATGCGGAAGCGCTTGCAAGCGGTTTGCGCAACGCCGGCATCGCGGTGCGCCCGCTGCGCCCGGAGTCGGCGGAGGCGCTGGGCCAGATGATCGGCAGCCAGTCGGTCGATCTGGTCCTCGCCGCACGTGATGCGACCATGTTGCCGTTCGACGTCGTGATGCAGCGGGTCGCCGACAGCGGTCGCGACCTGCCGGTCATCGCGCTGCTGGACACGATCGACGCGCAGGTCTACGTCGAAGCGATCCTGGCCGGCGCACGCGCGGTGGTGCTGCGGCAGGAGCCGCAACTGCTGCTCGCGAGCATCCGCGAGGCCTGGACGGATCGCGATGCGCGCCGCGGCCTGCGCCGCCTGGAGAGCCGCCTTCGCGAGACCGAGCGTCGCTGCGATGCCCTGATCGATTCCTCACGCGACCCGATCGCCTATGTGCATGAAGGCATGCATATCCGCGCGAATGCCGCGTACCTGGAAATGTTCGGCTACGAGAGTTTCGAGGATGTCGAAGGCGTGTCGCTGCTCGACATGGTCGCGCCGCAACACGTCGAAGGATTCAAGAGCCTGCTCAAGTCCTTGAGCAAGGGCGAGCCGCCGCCCCCGCGTCACGAGATCGAAGCACGGGACACCGAAGGCCGGGCGTTTCCTGCGGCAATGGAATTCGCAGTCGCCCAGTACGAAGGCGAACCCTGCCTGCAGGTGGTGTTCCGCCGCCGCGAGGAGATCGATCCCGATCTCGTGCTGGAACTCGAGGAACTGCGCCACCGAGACCAGGTCACCGGCCTGCTCAACCGGCCGACTTTCCTGCGCGCGATCGAGGACGCGGTCGATGACGCCGCACAGCACGAACGCCAGTACGGCTTCCTGATGCTGGAGCCGGACCATCACCAGCAGTTGCTGGCCGACATCGGGCTCGACCACGCCGATGACCTGCTGGCCGCCGTGGCAGAACGCCTGCAGTCACTGGTCGGCGACGATGCAACGGTCGCACGGTACGCGGGCCACGCACTGGCGATCCTGCTGCGCGACCACGATTACCACGCCACGATCGCAGCCGCCGAGCGCATCCGTGCCGGCTTTGCCAACCATGTGTTCGAGATCGGCGAACGCTCCAGCGTGGTCACCGTCAGTACCGGCGGCGTCCAGGTGGGCGAGAAGATCGCCAACGTCGCACAGGTGCTCGCACGGGCGACGACCGCACTCGAGTCGGCCTCCGGCAGCGGTGGCAACCGCAGCGAGATCTTCGACCCCAGCGCGGTCGACCGCGTCGAGGAAGAACGCATCCAGGCCTGGGTCACGCGCCTGCGCGACGCGCTCGACAACAACCGCTTCGCACTGCATTACCAGCCGGTGATCAACCTGCAGGGCGACACCGCTCCGGTGTATGAGATCCTGCTGCGACTCGATGGCGGCGACGGTGAACTGATCGCCCCAGGCGCGTTCCTGCAGATTGCCGAGGACAACGGCATGCTCGGCGAGATCGACCGCTATGTCGCTGCGGGCGCGATCGCCGCAATCGGACAGCGTCTACGCGCCGGTCAGCCGACCACGCTGATGGTCAAGGTCAGCCAGGCCTCGCTCGACGGCGATGCGTTTGCCGATTTCGTCGGCGTGCAGCTGGCCGAACACGGCGTACCCGGCGAGTATCTGGTGCTGCAGCTGCCGGAGGCGAAGGTCTTCACCCATCTCAAGGCGACGCAGGCATTCGCTGCGCGCATCGGTCGGCACGACTGTCGCTTCGCGCTCGAGCAGTTCGGCGTCGGTCTCGATTCGTTCCAGTTGCTCACCCACCTGCAACCGCACCTGCTCAAGCTCGACCGCAGCTTCACCGACGATCTGCCCGGCAATGCCGAGAACCAGGCGCGCATCCGCGAGATCGCGGCCCGGGCCCGTCAGGTCGGCATCCGCACGATCGCCGAGTTCGTGCAGGACGCGGCGAGCATGTCGATCCTGTTCTCAGCGGACATCGACTACGTGCAGGGCAATTTCCTTGCCGCCGCCGTGCCGGCCATGAACCACGATTTCGAATGAGTCTCCTGCGGCGCACCGGCGCCGCGCTCATTCCAGCATCGGAGTCCAGCGCAGGCTGGTGATGCGCCACTGCCCATCACGCAGCCGCCAACCGCTTTCGACCTGCCAGGCCTGCGCACTGTCAGGCAGCCAGGTGCCACCGGCCGCACCCGTCAACGCGGCGCGCGTACGCACCGTTGCCCGGTCCTCGCCCTGCAGCCGGATCTCCAGCGGACCCGCCACCACGCCCACGCGTTGATGCCGCAGCATCAGTGCCATCGCCATTGCCCGCGCTTCGCGGCGATCCATCCCATCGGGACCGATGAAATCCACATCGAGAATGTCGGCGACATCGGACGCCCGACGGTCCTCGATGGCCGCCTGCAGCGCGGCCACCTGTGCCCGGATCGCGTCTTCAGCGCTGTCGCGCGCGCACGAAACCAAGCCTGCGACGAGCAACATCGCGAGCACGATGCGCCACCCCGTCTTCCTCATCCAGGTCACGCCCGGTCCTCTCATTTCGCTCTCCTGGATTGAACGCGTCTGACCTGCGCCGGGCGAGCGGCGGACCGCCGGCACGCATGCCGTCGCAACCGCCCTCCAGTGCGCGACGGCACCCTGTGCACCCTCGGCGGCGCCGGCATCCTCTCGCAGATGGGGCTGTTTGCAAATGCTCGGCGGGCATCCCGGGCAGTCTGGCTGACGCGGCACTCGGAATGAACATCGACAACCCGGGTAGCGGCGCACGCTGCCCGACCGTCGACTTCCGGGGTGATGGCGCCCTTCCCGCCTGTCACTGCGCCTCCGGCGTTCCGCAGAGACCCGGATCGGAACCCGATGCAATCCGGCAGCGCAAGAGACTCAGGTCATCCCGACGCTCAAAAACGTGACGTGCGTCACTAATTGGCGTGACGTTCTTGGCATTCAGCAGTTATGCCATTGAAATCCTTGCTCCTTTCACCCGATGCGCGCTTCCATGCACGCTTCGGGCGAAAACTATTCATGGACGCCCGCCGGGCGCCCGACCGGCGGGAAGTCCGTATCAGGGGATTTCCAGATGCATAACGTCGAGCTGCTGCACGGTGACACCACCACCGCTCTGTCCACCATCCGTATCGAGCATGACGCGTCGAATGACTCGCACTGGTGCTTCATGCACGCACAGCAGGCGTTCTCCGATCCCACGTACCGGGCGTGCTTCTCGCCCGCACTGCTGCGCGAGCTGCGCCTGTTCGCCCAGCAGACGATCAACCGGATCTCCCAGCGGGCCGAAGCCGAGCCCGGTCATGTCTCGCACATCGTCCTCGGTTCGGACAGCAACGTGTTCAACCTCGGTGGCGACCTCAAGCTGTTCGCATCGCTGATCCGCGACCGCAACCGCGACGGTCTGCTGCGCTACGCGAGCGAATGCGTGGACAACATCCATCTGCTCCAGACCCGTCTGCACCGAAACGCTCACACCGTCGCGCTGCTGGAAGGTGATGCGCTGGGTGGTGGTCTGGAACTGGCGCTGGCCTGTCAGACCATCGTCGCCGAGCGCGGCGTGCAGATGGGCTTCCCGGAAGTGCTGTTCGGCCTGTTCCCGGGCATGGGTGCCTACTCGCTGCTGGTGCAGAAGGTCAGCCCGAAGGTCGCCGAGGAAATGATGCTCAACGGCCGGATGTACAGCAGCGAAGAACTGCACACGATGGGCATCGTCGACGTCCTGGTCGACAAGGGCGAAGGCACACGCGCCGTGCATGAGGTGATCCGGCAAAACAGGCGCATCGCCGCGGCGCGCCTGGCGCTGCACGAGGTCCGCGATGGTGCGCATCCCGTCACCCACGAGGAACTGATGCGCATCACCCGGATCTGGGTCGACACCGCCCTGCAGCTGGGCGACCGCCAGCTGCGGACGATGGAGCGTCTGGTCCGCGCGCAGTTGCGCAGGCCCGAGGTCGCATCGACCGACGACCGGACCGCCGACGCGCGCTGACGCGCAGGGCATGCGCCCGGGTCAGGGAATGTCCGACCCGGGCTGACCGGCGCGCGGCAGGTCGCCGCGCTCACGCAGCGCGACCAGTGTCTGGTCGAGCTGCTGGGTCAGCGTCTGCAGCATGCCGCGCCACTGGCCCAGCAACTGGTCCGAGCGCATGTCCATGCCTGCCGACGCGGTGTCGGCAAGGCGCACCGCGCCCATGTTGCCCGCCGCGCCCTTCAGGGCGTGGCAGGCATCGCGGAACGCATCCCACTGCCCCGCCATCGCCGCGGTTTCCAGATCCGCCAGACACTTGCGCGCATCACGGGCGCATTCGCCCAGGAACCGGGTGACGAAGACTTCGCCCAGTCCCATCTCGCGCAGCTCGTCGAGAATGTGCTGCGAAATGACACTGCGGTCCGTGTCCCGCGGCGCGGGTGCGGCGACCGGTGCCGCTGCCGTCGTCGTGCCGAGCGCGATCTCCGCCAGCTTTTCCAGCAGGCGTTCGACCACGATCGGCTTGGTGAGATAGGCGAACGCCCCGGCGCGCACACAGGCTTCGCGGGCATCTGCGGTCGCATCGGCCGTCAGGACGATGAAGGGCGTGCGCCGCCCGCTGCCTGCTTCCATGAAGCGGGTCTGGCGGATGATGTCCAGCCCGTTCGCGCCGGGCATATGCAGATCGGTGATCACGGCGTCGAAGGTCTGCGACTCCAGCGCCAGCAGTACATCTTCGCCATCGTCGACGACGTGCGGCCGGTGCCCCGCCTTCTCCAGCAGACGACGCAGCACCATGAGGTTCGCCGACTGGTCATCGGCGACCAGGATGCGCATGGGACCCACGCGCGCACGGTGGCGGACGAACGGATCGTCGAATGCGATCACGTTGCTGGCGACCGCCACTTCGTCGCGGTCGACCACGGCCAGCGGCAGCTCGATCCAGAAGTGCGAGCCCTCGCCCGGCCGGCTCTCGACGTGGATGCGCCCGCCCATCTGTTCGGTCAAGCCCTTGGCGATGGTCGTGCCCAGACCGGTGCCGCCGAACCGGCGGCCCAGGCCGGTCTCGACCTGCTCGAAGGCATCGAAGATGCCGCCGAGCGCATCGGCCGAGATGCCGATGCCGGTATCCCGGACCGAGAACCGCAGACGGGTCGTGGCCTGCGCGGCGTCGCTTTCGATCGTCTCGATCGTCAGCGTCACCTCGCCCCGGTCGGTGAACTTGATCGCGTTGGAAAGCAGGTTCACCAGCACCTGGCGGATCTGGTTGCTGTCGCCGCGCAACAGCGGCGGCACGCCCTCGGCGATCCGGGCCTCGAACCGCAGGCCCTTGCTCTGCGCGCTGGGCAGCAGCATCACCTGGATGCCGCGCACCAGTTCGGGCAGCGAGAAATCGGCCTGGTGGGAGCGGAACTTGCCCGCCTCGATCTTGAAGATGTCGAGGACGTCGTCGACCAGCACCTGCAGCGCCTTGGCCGAGGTCTGGATCACGTGCGCGCTGTCGCGCTGTTCGGCGCTCAGCGGCGTGGTCACCAGCAGGTCGGACATGCCGATGATGCCGTTCAGAGGCGTGCGGAACTCGTGGCTCATATTGGCCAGGAACCGGCTTTTCGCCTCGCTGGCGGCCTTGGCCGCACGCGTGGCTTCGGTCAGCGCACGCAGCAGTGAACTCAGATACAGGGGCACGGCCACCAGGCCGACCAGCAGGCCGATCGCGAGGGGGACGTTCTGCTGCCAGTACGGCGTGATCGCGATCGCGGTCCCGAACGTGGCGACCGCGAAGCCGATCGCGGCGTACAGGTAACGGGGCCCGTAGCGCAGACCGTTGCCGATCGTCACCCACATGATCACCACGTACAGCCAGGCCAGCAGGTCGCCGAGCAGGAACAGCCCCACGCCCATCAGGCTGTAGTCGGCCAGCATGCCCAGCACGCGGCGGGGGTGCGACACCTCCGGACGCCATACCAGCCAGGCGACGATGCACAGCGCGACCGCGAACTCGATGGCCAGGTAGGCCTCGGAGAACCAGAGTGCGCGCGAGACGCCGGACTGCCCGTCGACGAACAACTGCAGATAGGCATAGATGACGACGAGCATCACCAGGCGTACGCCCGCCTGGCCATGCTCGCTGTCAGGCCGCCCGGCCAGCCGCTCGCGCAGCTTCCCGACCAGCGCGTGCATTCCTACGGCCTCACTGCAGCGGGCCGGCGGGCCGGCCACTGAAGCGCGCGCAGATCTCCTGCAGACGCGGCACGTTGCCCAGCATCGCTTCGACGCAACGCGGGTCGAAGTGTCGTCCGCTGTTCTCGGCGATGTACGCCAGCGCTTCCTCGATCGACCAGGCGCGCTTGTAGGGACGGTTCGACAGCAAGGCATCGAACACGTCCGCGATCGCCACGATCCGTGCCTCGAGCGGAATCTGCTCGCCCGACAGACCATCGGGATAGCCGCTGCCGTCGTAGCGTTCCTGGTGGCGCAGCGCGATGAGCGCGCTGAGCTGGATGAAGCGGTTCTGGCTGTTGCTCAGCAGGTCGTAGCCGATCTGCGGATGCTGGCGCATCGTGGCCATCTCCTCGGCCGTCAGCGGGCCGGGCTTCATCAGGATGGCGTCGGGTATGGCGATCTTGCCGATGTCGTGCAGCGGGGCGGCCAGTTCGATCATGCGCACCTCGTCCTCGAACAGGCCCAGCGCTTCGCCGACCATGCCCGCCACCGCCGCCACCCGCTCCAGGTTGGCGCTGGTGCTGGCATCGCGGTACGCGATGGCCTGGGCAAGGCGGGTCAGCGTCTCGCGTTCGCGCTCATCCACCTCGTGCATGCTCTTGAGCAGCCGCTGCTCCAGCGACAGCGCACGCTGCTTGACCGATTCGGACTGCTGCCGCAGCTGCAGCAGATTGCGGCACCGCGCCCGCAGTTCGCGGGGGCGCACCGGCTTGACCAGGAAATCGATGACGCCCGCATCCAGCGCCGCTTGGCGGATCGGCTCGTCGCCGACCACGGTCACCAGCACGATCGGAACGTCGCGATGCAGCAGCGGCCGCCGGAAACGCCGGGCGAACTCCAGCCCGTCGACCACCGGCATCCGGTAATCGAGCAGCAACAGGTCGGGACGATGCTCGTCACACCAGCGCAGTGCTGCCTCGGGATCGCCGAAGTCGAATACGTCGAGTTCCGGACCGATATCCTCGAGGATATGTCGCAGCATGGTCCGCGCTGACGTTTGATCGTCCACGATGACAATGTTCATGTGCTGTCTCCTCGCGTTCAGCCCCGCCTGCATCATCGCGGGCGGCATCCCTGCGAAGCAAGTCCTACGCCAGTCCGGCCGGAAAATTCCTACCCGGCCGCCAGCGCAAGTCCCATAGCTTCAGGACGCCCCACGCTGCCGCATTACGGCCGGAACTGACCTCAGGCGTCGACTTGGGGCCGCATGTACGGGAACAGCAGTACGTCGCGGATCGAAGAAGACCCGGTCAGCAGCATGACCAGACGGTCGATGCCGATGCCCAGGCCACCGGTCGGCGGCAGGCCGACTTCGAGCGCGCGGATGTAGTCGGCGTCGTAGTGCATCGCCTCGTCGTCGCCGCCGTCCCGGGCATCGACCTGGGCGCGGAAACGCGCGGCCTGGTCTTCGGGATCGTTGAGCTCGGAGAAGCCGTTGGCGATTTCCTTGCCGCCGATGAAGAGTTCGAAACGGTCGGTGATGCCCGCCTCGCTGTCGGATTCGCGCGCCAGCGGCGAGACCTCGACCGGGTAATGGGTGATGAAAGTCGGCTGGATCAGACCGGTTTCGACGGTCTTCTCGAAGATCTCCAGCAGCAGCTTGCCCCAGCCGTAGCCGGCCTTCACGTGCACGCCCAGACGCGCGCAATGCGCGGCCAGCGCTTCACGGTCACGGCAGTCGGCGACACTGATCTCCGGGTTGAGTTCGCGCACCGCTTCTTCGAGCTTCCAGCGACGGAACGCCGGACCGACGTCGATCGCGTTGCCGTCCCATTCCAGTGCCGTGGTGCCGACCGCCTGCATCGCAACGTCGCGGATCAGGGTCTCGGTCAGGTCCATGACCTCTTCGTAGGCCACGTAGGCCTCGTAGAGTTCGAGCATCGTGAACTCGGGGTTGTGCCGGGTCGACACGCCCTCGTTGCGGAAATTGCGGTTGATCTCATACACGCGCTCGAAGCCGCCGACGACCAGACGCTTGAGGTAGAGCTCCGGCGCGACACGCAGGAACAGGTCGAGATCCAGCGCGTTGTGATGCGTGGTGAACGGCTTGGCCGCAGCGCCGCCGGCGATGTAATGCATCATCGGCGTTTCGACTTCGAGGAAGTCGCGGGTATCGAGCCACTGCCGGATCGCGCCGACGATGCGCGAGCGCTTGACGAACACCGCGCGCGCGTCTGGCGAGACGATCAGGTCGACGTAGCGCTGGCGATAGCGCTGTTCCACATCGCTCAGGCCATGCCACTTGTCCGGCAGCGGGCGCAGCGACTTGGTCAGCAGGCGCAGCGACGAAGCCTTGACCGACAGCTCGCCTGTCCTGGTGCGCATCAGCGTGCCTTCGGCCGCGACGATGTCGCCGACGTCCCAGCCCTTGAACGCGTCGTAGCGCTCGCCGAGCGTCGCCGACTGCAGGAACAGCTGGATGCGGCCACTCACGTCCTGGACCGTCGCGAACGCGGCCTTGCCCATGACCCGCTTGGCCATCAGACGGCCGGCGACGGCGACCTGCACGCCCTCGGCCTCCAGCGCTTCGCCGCTCCAGCGTTCGGCGTCGCCATGCGAGGCCTGCAACGCGCCGGTTTCGTCGCGGCGACGGAAGTCGTTCGGGAACGCCACGCCCTGCCCGCGCAGCGCGGCCAGTTTGGCGCGACGCTCGGCGATCAGGGCGTTCTCGTCGGCGGGCGTCTGCGGTGCGGGGGCGTCGGTCATGGGTGCGTTTCGTTCGTATGCGAAGAGGAATCACGCGCGACCGGAGCGGCCGGCCGCGCAGTGCCGACGCGACGCGTCGGCGGATGGATCGATCAGACGGCGTCGGTCCGTTTGGAACCGGCCGCCAGGCCCGACTTCAGGCTGGCTTCGACGAATTCGTCGAGATCGCCGTCAAGCACCTTCTGCGTGTCGCTGCGCTCCACGCCCGTGCGCAGATCCTTGATGCGGCTCTGATCGAGCACGTAGTTGCGGATCTGGCTGCCCCAGCCGATGTCGGACTTGGTGGCTTCCAGCGCGTCGCGCTCGACGTTGCGCTTCTGCACTTCCAGCTCGTAGAGCTTGGCGGCCAGCATCTTCATCGCGTTGTCGCGGTTCTGGTGCTGGCTGCGGCCGGTCTGGCAGGCGACGACGGTATTGGTCGGGATGTGCGTGATGCGCACCGCCGACTCGGTCTTGTTGACGTGCTGACCACCGGCGCCAGACGAGCGGTACACGTCGGTGCGCAGGTCGGCCGGGTTGATGTCGATCTCGATGTTGTCGTCGACTTCCGGCGACACGAACACCGAGGTGAAGCTGGTATGGCGGCGGTTGTCGGAATCGAACGGCGACTTGCGCACCAGACGGTGCACGCCGATCTCGGTCTTCAGCCAGCCGTAGGCGAACTCGCCCTCCACGCGCACGGTCGCCGACTTGATGCCCGCGACTTCGCCGCCGGACACTTCCATCAGCTCGGTCTTCCAGCCACGCGTCTCGGCCCAGCGCAGGTACATGCGCAGCATCATCTCGGCCCAGTCCTGGGCCTCGGTGCCGCCGGCGCCGGCCTGGATGTCGACGAAGCAGTTCGCCGAATCGAGCTCGCCGGAGAACATGCGCTGGAATTCCAGCTTGTCCACTTCGACGGCAAAGCCCTCGACGTCGGCAACCACCGCCTGCGCGGTGTCCTCGTCCTGTTCGGACTCGGCCAGTTCCAGCAGCTCGTTCGCGCCTTCCAGACCTTCGGTCAGGTTGCGGATGCCGTTGACGGTCTTGTCGAGCGTCGAGCGCTCACGTCCCAGCGCCTGTGCGCGCTCGGGATCGTTCCAGATGGTCGGGTCTTCGAGCTCGCGCTCGACTTCCTCCAGACGCTCGCGACGGGCGTCGTAGTCAAAGAAACCCCCTGAGCGCATCCAGCCGACCGCGAAGGTCGACGATGCGCTGGCGAACGGGATTGAGTTCAAGCATGGGATTGGGAACCACGGAAAACCGGGGATTCTAACAAGTCCGCGGCGGCCCGCGTCCGGCCGCCGCCCGCATCTGCGACTTTGCCGGATTTGCCGGTAGACTCGCGCCTGCCATTGGGGGCACTGGCGTGGGGATCGACTTGATGAGGATGCGCTACGGGCGCGCGTGGCTGGTCGCCGCCGCACTGACACTCTCCGGCACCGCACACGCCGGACCGGAGGCGGCAGCGCGCATCCAGGCGCAGGTCGAGCGCTGCTTCGAACTGCGCGAGAGCCGTGCCGATGAAGCGGTGCGGATCGCCCGCGCAACGCTGGCGGAGCCGACGCTCGAGTCCGACGACGAAATCAAGCTGCTGACCTGCCTGGCTCGTGCGGCCGCGCTTCTCGGCGATTCGGACACCACATCCACCGCGATCGACCGGGTCGAGGCGCTGCTGGCCGAATCGCCGCGACCGCCCGAGTTCGCATTGCGTGCGCTGACCAACGCCGGTGCCGCACTGCAACTGGCCGGTGACGTCCCCCGCGCGCTCGCGTTGTACATGCGTGCGTTCGAGGTGGCCGAGGCCGGCGAGTCCGATGTGGCGCAGGTCAAGCTGCTCAACAACGTGGGCAGCATCCAGAGCGAGGAGCTGGAGGCATTCGAGACGGCCGAGGCGATCTTCGCGCGTGCCCAGGCGATCGCCGATACCCGCGGTCTACGTGAGCCGGTGCTGGCCTACAACCGTGCCCTGAACCACATGCGCATGGGCCGGACGACAGCGGCGCGCGCGGGCTTCGATCTCGCCGCGGCCAACGCGGTCATCACCGACCAGCGGATCGTCGAACAGCGGGCACGTGCAGAACGCATCGCGCTCGACGGCGATGTCGACGTGATTCCCGCACTGCAGGCGCTGGCGGACGCCCAGCGCGACGGCGACCCCTCCGGCGCGGCCATGACGCTGCTGCGGATGTCGGCGCTGGCGCTGGCCGGCGACGATGGCGAAGCAGCCTATCTGCATGCGCGCGCAGCGGTGGATGCGACGCGCGGTGGCGACTTCCGCGTCGAGTACCGCGACGCGCTGCGCGCCGAAGTGGCCGCGCTGCGGGCCCTCGGCCGGTTCGAAGCGGCGCTGGACACCCAGCAGGTGCTGCGCGATGTCGAAGTCGGCGCGCTGCGCAGCCAGAATCTCGGCACGCTGGCAGGCCTGCAGGCCCGTCTGCAGGACCGCCACAGCGCCAGCGAACTCGCGCTCCTGCGCGAACAGCGCCAGATCGAAGCGCTCAACCAGCAGCACGCGCGCCGGTTGCGCGGCGCCGGCTTCGCCGGACTGGCCATGCTGATGGTGTTCGCGCTCGCATTCGCCTGGTACCAGCGCAGGGTCAACCAGCGGCTCCACCGGATCAGCTCGATCGACAGCATGACCCGGCTCCTCAACCGCGGCGCTGCGACCCGTGCCATGCGGACGCTGCCGCCGGCGACGGGCGCGGGCCGGCACGTGGTGTTCCTGCTGGATGTCGACCACTTCAAGCACAGCAACGACCGCCACGGTCATGGCATCGGCGATGCGATCCTGACCGAGATCGCCGCCCGGCTGACCGCCTGCTGCCGGCCTGACGATCTGGTTGCGCGCTGGGGCGGCGAAGAGTTCCTCATCGCCTGCGCATCACTCGACCTGCAACGCGCCTGCGACATTGCCGAGCGCGTGCGACTGGCCATCGCCGCAAGGCCGTTCGTGTTCGACGGCGTGGAAGCGACGATGACGGTGTCGATCGGATTCGCGGACTGGCCGTCGGCCGCCGGTGTCGAACACGGCAAACGCTGGCGCGCGGCCGTCGATCTCGCCGACCGCGCGCTGTACGCCTCCAAGCGCGGCGGGCGCGACGCTTGGACCGGCCTGTGGTGCGGGCCCGCAAATGCCGACCCGGGCCGGATCCTGCACGACCCCCAGGCGGCGGTCGATGCCGGTACGGTGCACGCGATCAGCAGTCGCGCGCCTATCCAGTGGCACAGCGATACGACGCTGGAGAGCAGCGCGTCGCGCGCCGCACCGCCCCTCGACGGGCCGCACGTTCCGGCGACGCGCTAGGCGCGGCGCCGGAACAGGCACCTCATCGGCGACTGAACGAGATGCGGTAGCTGCCGCCTTCGTCGCGACCCACAGACGAGGCTTCGACCACATAGTCGCCTGCCTCGAGGCGACGCGAAATCCGTGCATTGAGACCGCCACCGCCGTCGTCGTCGGTAGCGACCTCCTGACCATCCCGGTTCAGGCGCAGATAGCTGTCGACGTCATCCGATGCCATGTCGATGACGTACTCGCCTGCAGAGCGGACCGACACCGTCCAGCGGTCGGTCATGCCCGGCAGCAGGGTGGCCGTCGCAGGACGACCGGCGGTGAGTGCGCCGCCGCCGACGTTGTCGGGCGCTTCCGATGCCGCCAGCGCGAGCGTATACAGGCCGGCACCCGCGGATGCCGCATCCGCGCGCACGGTGTAGGTGCCCGGCTCGAGCAGCAGGGAAATGCGTGCATTGAGACCACCGCCGCCATCGTCGTCGGTGGTATCGACGCCATTGCCGGACAGGTGCAGCAAGGGATCGAACTCGTCGCTGCGCATGTCCAGGCGCACCACCCGCCGCGCCGGCAGGGAGAACGTATACGTCTGCGCGCTGCCTTCGAACAGGCCGTTGACGTTGCTGCCGACGGCCAGTTCGCCGCCATCACGCAAGCCGCCCTCGGGCAAGGTGCGTGCCGCGACGCGGATCTGGTACATGCCGTTCGCGCGCGAGCCGCCGTAGCTGTCGGCAGTCAGGGTGTAATTGCCCGGCGCCAGACGCGCATTGAGCCGCGCATTGCTGCCGTCGCCGCCATCGTCGTTGCTCATCGAGACGCCCGCGCCTTCGAGCTTGAGCACCGCATCGAAATCGTCGGACAGCATGTCGATCGTGTAGAAACCGTTCTCGTCGATCTGCAGGGGCAGCTGACGTGCCGAGTCGGTCCAGTCGCTGATCGCCGCGCCTACGCGCAGCGTCTCGCCGTTGTAGGCCTCGATCGCCTTGCTGGTCAGCGTGAACGGGCCGTAGGCACTGGCGTCGATGCCGCTGACGGCAATGGTGTAGCTGCCTGCACGCCTGGCGCGGACCACCAGCGATGCCGCCTCGGAATCCGCGTTCGAGCTGGCGACCAGATCGCCCCCGTTGAATGCGGTCAGACGTCCGCGCAACGCGCCTTCGAGTGCGAAATTGACCACCTGGCCCTCGCGCAGATCGATGCGGTAGAGCTGGCTGCGCGAGCCGTCCTGGTGATTGATGCTGGAACGGCTGGTGATCTCACCGCGGCGCTCGGCGCCGAGCGCGAGGGATTCGGCGGCGGTGCCGGTCTGGGCCACAGCGGGGGTCATTGCCGGTGCCATGGCCAACGCGATCGCGAGGGCCAGCGTATGGACAGTCTTCAAGAACGTCTCCCTGTACAGAAGTGGGCGGCCGAATCGGGGGAGACGACCGCAACGCGCGCAAGCGCGGCGGCTTATTCTGCACCCGCATTCATGCTTCTGCACCCCCGCCCGGGGACGCGACCGGTCAGCCGCCCGCCAGCGGCGCCCGATGCTCGACGACGAGCTGCACCGCATCACCGCCCCGGTAGTCGTCGGGCGCCAGCCGGAACACGATGTGCTCGCGTGCCGCTGGCGCGATGTCGCGCCAGCCGCCGAAGTGGATCGCCGACAGCGGTTTCGGATGCCCGTCGAGGCGCAGCGTCAGCTTCAGATGCCGGGTGCCGACCACGCGCCAGTCGACGACCGCGAACTCGCCGTCGAACTGCGGTTCGGGAAAGCCCTGCCCCCACGGCCCGGCATCGCGCAGGTGCGCGGCATGGACGATGTCGAACTCTTCGCCGCGCAAGGCGCCGTCGGTGAGGATCTCGGCGCGCAGCAAGGCGGGATCGAGCATCTGTTCGACCGTCGCGCGGAAGGCCTCGGTGAACGCGTACAGGTGATCGCGCTGCAGGGTGAGTCCGGCCGCCATCGCGTGACCGCCGAAGCGTTCGATGAGGCCGGGATGTGCGACGTCGACCGCGGCGAGCACGTCGCGGATATGCAGGCCGGGGATCGAACGCGCCGAACCGCGCAGCTGGTCGCTGCCGGGCTCGGCGGGCGCGAACGCGATCACCGGACGGTGCAGCGCGTCCTTCATCTTCGACGCCACCAGACCGACGACGCCCGGATGCCACTCGGCATCGAACAGGCACACACCGGCACTGGCCGGATCGACCGGCGGCTGCCCGGCGACCGCGGCCTCGGCGTCGTCGAGCATCGACTGCTGCACTGCGCGGCGTTCGGCATTGATCTGGTGCAGCGTGTCGGCGAGATCGCGCGCATGCGCGCCGTCGTCGCTGAGCAGGCATTCAATGCCGATCGCCATATCTTCGAGCCGGCCGGCGGCATTGATTCTCGGGCCGACCGCGAAACCGATGTCGGCCGCGGTCAGGCGCGCGGCATCGCGGCCGGCGATCTCGATCAGCGCATTGAGCCCGGCGCAGCCACGACGCGCGCGCAGGCGGCGCAGGCCAGCGGACACGAGCGCGCGGTTGTTCGCGTCCAGCGGCACCAGATCGGCAACGGTGCCGACCGCGACAAGATCCAGCAGGCTGCCCAGATCCGCATCTGCGGCGCGTGCATCGCCCTGCCCGCGCAGCCGCGCGCGCAGCGCCATCAGCACGTAGAAGATCACGCCGACGCCGGCCAGCATCTTGCTCGGGAAGGTATCGCCAGGGAGGTTCGGATTGACGATCGCATCGGCCGGCGGGAGTCCGGTGCCCGGCAGATGGTGATCGGTCACCAGCACGCGCCAGCCCAGCGCTTTCGCCGCGCGGATGCCGGCGTGGCAGGCGATGCCATGATCGACGGTCACCAGCAGCGACGGCGCGAGTGGCGCCAGCGACTCGACCAGCGCCGGCGACAGGCCGTAGCCGTGGGTGATGCGGTTGGGCACCGCATGCACGATGTCGCGCGCGCCGAGCATGCGCAGCCCGCGCACTGCGACCGCACACGCCGTGGCGCCATCGCAGTCGAAGTCACCGACGACGAGAATGCGTTCGCCTTTGGCGATGGCATCGGCGAGGAGTTCTGTCGCGGCGTCGATGTTCGACAGCCCATCGGGCGGCAGCAGGCCGGCGAGTTTCGGCTGCGCGGCGTCGAGGTCATGCGCGCCGCGCGCGGCATAGATGCGTCGCAGCAGCGACGGCACGGTCGACGGCCAGTCCGCGCCGACCGTAGCCTCGCGGCGGCGGATCGTCGGCGCCTGCGCGCTCAAGACGCCGCCGCCGGCGGTGCGAAGCGCGGACGACGCCAGACGCGCAGACGATGCCAGCGGCGCAGCGTCAGCACATGGCCGTCTTCGTCGTCGATCGTCAGCGTGCGCAACTGGCCGCGGGCCAGCGCGGCGATTGCAGGCTGCAACCAGTCCGTCTGCAGGCGGCGCAGATCACGTTCGCCGACCAGATCGAACAGCGCCGCGTCACGCGGTTCCGGGAACGTACGCGGCAAGGACGCAACCGTGGTCGCGCTCGCGGCGAGTGCATGCAGCGTGGGATCGTCGGTGTGGACCTGCGCATGCGCGCTGCGCGTGTGCACGCGCGCATCGGGCAGCGGGCCACCGCCCCAGAACCACAGCGCATTGACCGGCGTTTTGCCGGCCGCGACACGGCGCGCATTCCAGGGATGGTTGTGCAGGATGATCTGCGCTTCCGTCGCGAGCGCACGCCAGCGGCGCGCCGCAGCGCTGTCGTCGTCGTGATCGGCGAGATCGGTGCCCAGCGCTTCGGACGGATCCAGGAACTCCGGCAAGGGACTCGCCTGCGGCACACGCAGATACCAGCGCGCCGGATCGGGCGCATCCAGCACGAAGCCGGCATCGCCGAATACCGGCTGCAGCGCCGGCAGCAATGCATCGCAGTCTTCGCGGGTCAGGCCCAGCGTGTCGCCATGCGCCATCAGGCGTACGCCATTGATGTCGGGTCGCAGCCACGCGGGATCGGCGCGCAGCCACGCGCTGTCGGACGCACCCGCATCGCCGACATCGACCTGCCGCGACAGGGCCGCGAGCGGCCAGGTGCCGCCAGGCAGTTCAATGTGCCGCGCGAGTTGCGCACGCCGGCCGGACGCCAGCGACGCCATGTCCGCGCGTCCCAGCGCCCGCGACACATCCTGCTGCCAGCGCTGCGCACCGAAGCGTGCGGCTGCGGGCAACAGGAAGGTGGCTGACGTCATCGGCTCAGCCGAGATACTCGACGCTGATGATGTCGTACTCGCGCGAGCCGCCGGGCGCATCGATACTGACACTGTCGCCCTCGTGCTTGCCGATCATCGCGCGCGCGACCGGCGAGGAAATCGCGATCAGGCCCTTCTTGATGTCGGCTTCGAGGTCGCCGACGATCTGGTAGCGCTTCTCTTCGTCGGTCTCGGTATCGGCGATGACGACCGTCGCACCGAACACCACCTTGTCGCCGGCATTGAGCTTGGCGACATCGATCAGATCGGCATGCGACAGCTCGCCTTCGAGCTGCTTGATGCGACCTTCGATGAAGCTCTGCTGCTCGCGCGCGGCGTGGTACTCGGCGTTCTCCTTGAGATCGCCGTGTGCACGCGCTTCGGAGATCGCTTCGATCACCGCCGGGCGCTTGACCGACTTCAGTTCTTCGAGTTCTTCGCGCAGGCGCTGGGCGCCGCGCAGGGTCATGGGTGCGCGCATGGGCGTGCCTCCGTCAGTGTGTTGAAGTGGCTGCCGCGCTGCCCTTGAGGCGCGCGTGCAGTTCCTGCAGTGCCCAGACCGGGCCGCTGCCGCGGAATTCCAGAGAATGCAGCAGGGCCTTCGCGCCGGCAACGGTGGTCGAGTACGTCACCCGGTGCTGCAGGGCCTCGCGACGGATCGAGAACGAGTCGGAGATCGCCTGCTTGCCCTCGGTCGTGTTGACGATGTACGCGATCTCGCCGTTCTTGATCAGATCGACGATGTGCGGACGGCCTTCGACGACCTTGTTGATCTGCTCGCACTCGATGTCGTGCTCGCGCAGCCACTTGGCGGTGCCGGCGGTGGAGACAATCGTGTAGCCACGCGCGATGATGTCGCGGGCGACCGGCAGCACACGCTTCTTGTCGGGATCGCGCACGGACACGAACACCTTGCCACTGGTCGGCGGGGTCTTGATGCTCGCCGCTTCCTGCGCGCGTGCGAACGCCGCGCCGAAGCTCTCGCCCACGCCCATGACCTCACCGGTGGAGCGCATCTCCGGGCCGAGGATCGGGTCGACGCCCTGGAACTTCGCGAACGGGAAGATCGCTTCCTTGACCGAGAAGTACTCCGGCACGATCTCGGTCGTCGCGCCTTGCTCGGCCAGCGTCTTGCCGGCCATGCAACGCGCAGCGATCTTGGCGAGCGGCATGCCGATCGCCTTGGACACGAACGGCACCGTGCGCGAGGCACGCGGATTCACTTCCAGCAGGAAGATCGTATCGACGCCGTCGTCGTCGGTCTGCACCGCGAACTGGGTGTTCATCAGGCCGATCACCTTGAGCTTGCGCGCCAGCGCCACGACCTGCTCGCGCAAACGCGCCTGCACGTCTGCCGACAACGAATACGGCGGCAGCGAGCACGAGGAATCGCCCGAATGCACGCCAGCTTCCTCGATGTGTTCCATGACCCCGCCGATCAGCACGTTGCCGTCCTTGTCGGCGATAACGTCGATGTCGACTTCGACCGCGTTGTCGAGGAAGCGGTCGAGCAGCACCGGCGAATCGTTCGACACCTTGACCGCGTCGCGCATATAGCGCGCGAGATCGCTGTCGGCGTGCACCACTTCCATCGCACGGCCGCCGAGCACGTAGCTCGGACGCACGACCAGCGGATAGCCGATCTCGCGCGCCAGCACCAGCGCTTCCTCGGGGTTGCGCGCGGTGCGGTTCGGCGGCTGCTTGAGGCCCAGTTCGTCGACCAGCTTCTGGAAGCGCTCGCGGTCTTCGGCCAGATCGATCGAGTCAGGCGAAGTGCCGATGATCGGCACACCGTTGGCTTCGAGCGCACGCGCGAGCTTGAGCGGGGTCTGGCCGCCGTACTGCACGATCACGCCCTTGGGCTTCTCGACCTCGACGATCTCCAGCACGTCTTCGAGCGTCAGCGGCTCGAAGTACAGGCGGTCGGAGGTGTCGTAATCGGTGGACACGGTTTCCGGGTTGCAGTTGACCATGATGGTCTCGTACCCGTCGTCGCGCAGCGCCAGCGCGGCATGCACGCAGCAGTAGTCGAACTCGATGCCCTGGCCGATGCGGTTGGGACCGCCACCGAGGATCATGATCTTGTCGCGGCTGGTCGGCTGCGCCTCGCACTCGTCCTCGTAGGTCGAATACAGGTACGCGGTATCGGTGGCGAACTCGGCCGCGCTGGAGTCGACACGCTTGTAGACCGGGCGCACGCCGAACGCGCGGCGCAGCGCACGGATCGCCTGCTCGTCGGTGCCCAGCAGCTGCGACAGGCGCGCATCGGAGAAGCCCATGCGCTTGAGCGCACGCACGCGCGCCTTGTCGAGTGCATCGATGCCGGCAGCGGCGACTTCGGCCTCGGTCGTGATCAGCTCTTCGATCTGGTCGAGGAACCAGTGATCGACGTAGGACAGCGCGTAGACATCTTCGACAGACAGGCCGGCGCGGAACGCATCGGCCAGATAGAACAGACGCTCGGGGCCCGGCTCGCGCACTTCGCGGCGCAGCGTCGCCATGTCGTCTTCGTCGGTCAGATCCAGACCGGTGGGGTCAAAGCCGACCTTGCCCGTTTCCAGACCGCGCAGCGCCTTCTGCATCGATTCCTGGAAAGTGCGGCCCATCGCCATGACTTCGCCGACCGACTTCATCTGCGTGGTCAGGCGCGCATCGGCCTGCGGGAACTTCTCGAACGCGAAGCGCGGAATCTTGGTGACCACGTAATCGATCGACGGCTCGAACGAGGCCGGGGTCTTGCCGCCGGTGATCTCGTTCTTGAGTTCGTCGAGCGTGTAGCCCACGGCCAGCTTGGCCGCGACCTTGGCGATCGGGAAGCCGGTCGCCTTCGACGCCAGCGCCGACGAACGCGACACGCGCGGATTCATTTCGATGACGACCACGCGGCCGTCCTTCGGATTGATGCCGAACTGCACGTTCGAGCCGCCGGTGTCGACGCCGATCTTGCGCAGCACCGCGACCGACGCATTGCGCAGGCGCTGGTATTCCTTGTCGGTCAGCGTCTGCGCCGGCGCGACGGTGATCGAGTCACCGGTGTGCACGCCCATCGGATCGAGGTTCTCGATCGAGCAGACGATGATGCAGTTGTCCGCGGTGTCGCGGACCACTTCCATCTCGAATTCCTTCCAGCCCAGCACCGATTCCTCGACCAGCACTTCGGTCGTCGGCGACAGCTCGAGACCGCGGGTCACGATGTCGACCAGTTCCTCGCGGTTGTAGGCGATGCCGCCGCCCGAACCGCCGAGGGTGAAGCTCGGACGGATGATCGTCGGATAGCCGACGCGCGTCTGGATGTCGATCGCTTCCTCGAGCGTGTGCGCCACTTCGGCGCGCGGGCATTCGAGATCGATCTCGCCCATCGCCACGCGGAACAGCTCGCGGTCTTCCGCCATGCGGATCGCTTCGCGCTTGGCGCCGATCAGCTCGACGCCGTACTTCTCGAGCACGCCGTGGTCGGCGAGATCGAGCGCGCAATTGAGCGCGGTCTGGCCGCCCATCGTCGGCAGCAGCGCGTCGGGCTTTTCCTTGGCGATGATCTTCTCGACCGTCTGCCAGTTGATCGGCTCGATGTAGACCGCGTCGGCCATGTCCGGGTCGGTCATGATCGTCGCGGGGTTGCTGTTGACCAGCACCACGCGATAACCCTCGTCGCGGAGCGCCTTGCACGCCTGCGCGCCGGAGTAGTCGAACTCGCAGGCCTGGCCGATGACGATCGGGCCGGCGCCGATGATGAGGATGGTCTGGATATCAGTGCGCTTTGGCATGTCAGCGGCTCTCGGCGTTCTTGTTGTGCATCGACGCGACGAACCGATCGAACAGCGGCGCGACATCGTGGGGACCGGGCGAGGCTTCCGGGTGACCCTGGAAGCTGAAAGCAGGCGCATCGGTGAGTTCGATGCCCTGGTTGGTGCCATCGAACAGCGAACGATGCGTCACGCGCACGTTGGCCGGCAGCGAGGCCTCATCGACCGCGAAGCCGTGGTTCTGCGAGGTGATCATCACCTTGCCCGGGCTTCCATCAGGCCCGCTCAGATCCTGCACCGGGTGGTTCGCACCGTGATGCCCGTGCGGCATCTTCAGCGTCTTCGCGCCGGCGGCGAGCGCCAGCAGCTGATGGCCGAGACAGATACCGAACGTCGGCACTTTGGCGTCGATGAAACTGCGGATCGCGTCGATCGCGTAATCGCAGGGTTCCGGATCGCCCGGGCCGTTCGACAGGAACACGCCGTCGGGCTTCAGCGCGAGCACGTCGGCGGCGGGCGTCTGCGCCGGCACCACCGTCAGTTCGCAGCCGCGCTCGGCCAGCATGCGCAGGATGTTGGTCTTCACGCCGTAGTCGTAGGCCACGACCTTGAACTTTGCAGGCGCGGTGACGAAGGCATTGCTGTCGAGATCGAGCTGGCCATCGGTCCAGCCGTAGCGCTCGGCGGTGCTGACGACCTTCGCCAGATCCATGCCCTTGAGGCCCGGAAACTTGCGTGCGGCTTCGAGCGCCTGTTCGACATTGACGTCGCCGGCCATCACCGCACCGTTCATCGAACCGCGGTCGCGCAGCAGGCGCGTCAGCTTGCGGGTGTCGATTTCGGAGATGGCGACGATGCCGCGTGCGCGCAGCCACTCGGGCAGCGACACCTGGCTGCGCCAGCTGCTAGGACGGCGCGGCACGTTGCGCACGATGAGACCCGACGCCCAGACCTGCGACGCTTCGTCGTCCTGGTCGGTGCAGCCGGTGTTGCCGATATGCGGATAGGTCAGCGTCACCAGCTGGCGCGCGTACGAGGGATCGCTCAGCACTTCCTGGTAGCCGGTCATCGCGGTGTTGAACACCACTTCGCCGACGGAGAGGCCAACGGCGCCCACGGAAACGCCCTCGAATACGGTGCCGTCTTCAAGGACGAGAATTGCGGTATCTGTCACGAGGTCTTCGCCTACGTCAGGTTGCAGGAAACCGCCAGAGCGGTGGAAACCGGTCCGGAGGTTTGGGGTTCAGGCGAGCGAGAATTGTACGGGTCCGGCCGGACCTGCGCCAGCGATTCGCACGCTGCGTTCAGTGAACGCGGCGGATGGATCAGGCGGGACCGGCCCCCAGCAGGTCAGCGATCGCGTAGCGGCCGGGCGGACGCCCCGCCAACCGGGTCGCCACGTGCAGTGCGCCGCTGGCGAACACATCGCGACTGGTGGCGCGGTGCACCAGCTCGACGCGTTCGCCGGTGCCGGTGAACTGCACCAGATGCTCGCCGACGATATCGCCGGCGCGGATCGATGCGTAGTGCGGCGTCGCGCCCTGTCCGGCCGCGGCCTCCCCGAGCGTCAACGCGGTGCCGGACGGCGCATCGAGCTTGCGCGTGTGGTGCGATTCGACGATGTCGCAGTCCCAGCCCGGCAACACCGCCGCAGCGCGCGCGACCAGATCCTGCAGCACGGCGACACCGAGGCTGAAGTTCGACGCCCAGAGCACCGGAACCGTCGCGGCCGTGCCATCCAGCGCCGCACGCTGCGCGTCGTCGAGTCCGGTCGTACCCGATACCAGCGCGGCGCGGCGCTTGACGCACAGCGCGAGCAGCGGATCGAAGCCGCCCGGCAGGCTGAAGTCGATGGCGACATCGAACGCGGGCACGCCACCGAGTTCGGACGCACCGAAGTACGGCACGCCATCGATGACCCGCTGCTTCGGCGCACGGCCCGACACCGCCGCGACGATGTCGAGATCTCCGCGCTCCGCCGCCAGTCGCAGCAACGCCTGCCCCATGCGCCCGGAGGCGCCGTGCACCAGCACCTTGACCGGCGCGGTCATGCGGCACCTGTCCGGGAAAGCTGGCGCGAAGGCTGGAGCGTCGTGGTCGACGGCAATGCGGTGTGCGGAATGCTCATCCCCGCATTCTAGCGGCGCGCGGCAGGACGGGAAGCCGGTGCCTGCAGGCCCTTGCCACTGCGCGTCCGGTGATGGATCGGGACGCGTTTACCCTGTCCGCCCCCTCCTCCCGGGACCTTCCCATGCAGCTGTCCGAACAGATCGTCCTCGTCACCGGCGCCGGCCGCGGCCTCGGGCGCGAGATCGCCCTCGCCTTCGCACGCGAAGGCGCCCGCGTCGTCGTCAACTACCGCCGCAGCCGTGAGGCCGCAGAGGCGCTGGCGGCGCAGATCGGCACGCGCGCGATCGCGCTGCAGGCCGACGTCACCGACCGCGCCCAGGTCGATGCGCTGTATGCACAGGCGCGCGCGCACTTCGGCGTCGACATCACCACCGTCGTCAACAACGCGCTGGTCGATTTCGCATTCGATGGCGATGCGCGCGCGAAAGCCGACACGATCGACTGGCCTGCATTCGCCGCGCAGTTCGAAGGCAGCGTGCGCGGCGCATTGCACACGGTGCAGGCCGCGCTGCCGGGCATGCGCGCCTACGGCTTCGGCCGCGTCATCAACATCGGCACCAACCTGTTCCAGAACCCGGTGGTGCCCTATCACGACTACACGGCCGCGAAGGCCGCACTGCTGTCGTTGACCCGCACGCTCGCCGGCGATCTCGGCCCGGACGGCATCACCGTCAACATGCTGTCCGGCGGCCTGCTGCGCACCACCGATGCAAGCGCCGCGACGCCCGACGCAGTGTTCGACTACATCGCCGCGAACACGCCACTGCGCAGCGTGACCACGCCGGTCGAGTTTGCCGATGCGGTGCTGTTCTTCGCCTCGCCCTGGTCGCGCGCGGTCACCGGACAGAACCTCGTCGTCGACGGCGGGCTCGTACGCGACTGAGTGTTCCATGCGCGCCGATGTCGAACCGGATCCCGGCGCGCGCGCGATGCGCATGCGGATCGCGCTGCGCGGGTCAAGCGGCATCTCGAAGTGACTTCGCAGCGCTGGTCAATAAATGACCAGCGCTGCGCGCGCCGCGTCGCAGGCGGCGTCGCGTCGCTTACCCACAGACTTGTCATCGAATCATCCACAGCCGCTGTGGATGACCGGTGGGCTAGTCGGTCGCCATGGACCGGTCAAGCGCGACTGCGCATTGCGTGCGTCCGGAACATGCGGGCGATCCGATCCCACGTAACGCGATGACGAAGCGCGTGCGCGGGTCAAGCGCCGTGTTCGCGCACATCCCTACAACTGGTTAAAAAATAACCACCCGTTTCGAGGACCGTCGCAGCGCCGCGCGTGACGCTTATCCACAACTTTGTCGTCAGACGATCCACATGCGCTGTGGAGAACCGCGTCGCTACGCGACCGGTGCGCGCGGGTCAATCGCTTCGACGGGCCTGCGCGCAGACGAGATTCGTCGCCGTAAGCGATATCGCCCGACCCGTTCCGAAGTACCGACGCTGCCCCAGCGCGGAGCGCGTGTACCAGGCACCCGACCAGTCACATGCCGACAACACACGACTGCACTGCACCGTGCGCAGGTCAAGCACGAAAACAGGCCCTCACCCCGCGAGTGACCAGAAAATCACCACGATTTTTACACCCTGCTACGACGCCGTTCCACACGCTTATCCACACCTTGACCCACAGTCCATCCACACCGCATGTGGACAGCGCGCCGGCTAGGCCCATCCAGGGGTGGCGTCAAGCGTTTTTCCGCGAGAGTGCGCCGAGAAGCCCGCCACGGCGGGCATCGTGCAGAACGGCCACCGCGCCCGGCCCGTGTGCGCGGCGTCACAGTGGCGACACAATGACCAGCGCGCCGTGCGCCAGTGCAAACGCGCACTTGGACTGCTTATCCACAGCTTTGTCGACAGTTGATCCACACCTTTTGTGGATCACCGGGGCCGGTCACGCGTCATGGCCCGGAAGCGTCTGCCGCCGTCGGAATCGATGCTTCGACCCCACAAACGACGACGCCCGGCACTGGGCCGGGCGTGTCAGTGGAACGGTCCCAAAAAACTCAGGACGTCATGCGGTCCCAGAAGCCCTTCACCCCGTCGATGAAGGTGCTGGACTTCGGCGAGTGGCGGTGTGCGTTCTCACCGGTGAAGGTGGTCTCGAACTGCGCGAGCAGCTCGCGCTGCTCCTTGGTCAGATTGACCGGCGTCTCGACCACGACCTTGCAGTACAGATCGCCGGGGCTGCGGCTGCGCACCGACTTGACGCCCTTGTCGCGCAGGCGGAACACCTTGCCGGTCTGCGTCTCGGCCGGCACGCGGATTTCCGCTTCGCCGCCGAGCGTGGGGACGCGCACGATGTCGCCCAGCGCGGCCTGCGAAATGCGCACCGGCACTTCGCAATGCAGATCGTCGCCGTCGCGCTGGAAGATCGAGTGGGGACGTACGCGGACTTCGACATACAGATCGCCCGGGGGTGAACCCGACGGACCGGCTTCGCCTTCGCCGGCAAGCCGGATCCGGTCGCCGGTATCGACGCCCGCGGGCACCTTCACCGACAGCACCTTCTCTTCCTCGACGCGACCGGCGCCGCGGCAGGTCTTGCACGGGTTGGCGATGATCTGGCCCTGGCCGCCGCAATGCGGACACGCCTGCTGCATCGTGAAGATGCCGCGCTGCATGCGCACCTGGCCGCGGCCGGCGCAGGTCGAACAGGTCTCGCGCTTGCCGTCTTCCGAACCGCTGCCGTCGCAGTCGTCACATCCGGCGAGCGTCGGCAGTTCGATGCGTTTCTCGACGCCACCCACCGCGTCTTCGAGGTCGAGCTCCATCACGTAGCCGATGTCGGCGCCGCGACGCGGGCCTCCACGGCCGCCGCCACCTCCGAAGATGTTGCCGAAGATGTCGCCAAAGATATCGCCCATGTCGGCGCCGCCGCCGAAGCCCGGGCCGGCATTGCCGCCGCCCATGCCGTGCTCGAACGCAGCGTGTCCGTGCTGGTCGTACATGCGCCGCTTGCCGCCGTCCGACAGCACTTCGTAGGCCTCCTTGCACTCCTTGAACGCAGCCTCGGCACTCGCGTCGCCGGGATTGCGGTCAGGGTGGTGCTTCATCGCGCACCGGCGATAGGCCTTCTTCAGTTCGTCTTCGGTCGCGCTGCGGGTGACACCCAGCACTTCGTAATAATCGCGTTTGCTCATGGAAAACCGGTCGCAGGGACCGTCGCAGCGACGGTCTCGTTAAAAACGGAAGCCGGTCGCCCGACACCGCCGCCGGGGGCGCGCGCGATGCCGGGGTTCCGGCCGAAACGCCGCGGCAGGGCCGCGGCGGTACCGACTTACTTCTTCTCGTCGTCCTTGACCTCGGTGAACTCGGCATCGACGACATCGTCGGACTTCGGCGCATCGCCCGAAGCCGCACCGGCGTCGCCCTGGCCCGCCGCGCCGGCGGCTGCGAACAGCTGCTGCGCGACTTCCTCGAGGTGCTTGGACTTGGCTTCGATCTGCGCCTTGTCGTCGCCCTTCATCGCGGTCTCGACCTCGGCGATCGCCGACTCCGCATTGCCGATCACGTCGCCCGGCACCTTGTCGCCGTTGTCCTTGATCGCGGTGCGCGTGGCGTGCACCAGCGCATCGGCCTGGTTGCGTGCGCCGACCAGCTCCTGGAACTTCTTGTCGTCTTCGCGGTGCGCTTCGGCGTCGGCGACCATCCGGGCGATCTCGTCGTCCGACAGGCCCGAACCGGCCTTGATCTCGACCTTCTGTTCCTTGTTGGTCTTCTTGTCCTTGGCCGACACGTGCAGGATGCCGTTGGCGTCGATGTCGAACGACACCTCGACCTGCGGCATGCCGCGCGGCGCAGCGTCGATGCCGGTGAGGTCGAAGCGGGCCAGCGACTTGTTGAAGCGGGCCTGCTCGCGCTCGCCCTGCAGCACGTGCACGGTCACGGCCGACTGGTTGTCGTCGGCGGTGGAGAACGTCTGCGAGGCCTTGGTCGGGATCGTGGTGTTCTTCTCGATGATCTTGGTGAACACACCACCCAGGGTCTCGATGCCGAGGCTCAGCGGGGTCACGTCGAGCAGCAGCACGTCCTTGACGTCACCGGCCAGCACGCCGCCCTGCACCGCCGCGCCGATCGCAACGGCCTCGTCGGGGTTCACGTCCTTGCGCGGTTCCTTGCCGAAGAACTCGGCGACCGCCGCCTGCACCTTGGGCATGCGGGTCTGGCCACCGACGAGGATCACCTCGTTGATGTCGGACGCGCGCAGGCCTGCGTCGTTGAGCGCGGTGCGGCAGGGCTCGATCGTCTTGCGCACGAGTTCCTCGACCAGCGACTCGAGCTTGGCGCGGGTCAGCTTGATGTTGAGGTGCTTCGGGCCCGATGCGTCGGCGGTGACGTACGGCAGGTTCACTTCGGTCTGCTGCGAGCTGGAGAGCTCGATCTTCGCGCGCTCGGCCGCATCCTTCAGACGCTGCAGCGCCAACGGATCCTTGCGCAGGTCGATGCCCTGGTCCTTGTTGAACTCTTCGACCAGGTAATCGATGACGCGTGCGTCGAAGTCTTCGCCGCCGAGGAAGGTGTCGCCATTGGTGGCCAGCACTTCGAACTGCTTCTCGCCGTCGACTTCCGCGATCTCGATGATCGACACGTCGAACGTGCCGCCACCGAGGTCGTACACGGCGATCTTGCGGTCGCCGCCGGACTTGTCGAGGCCATAGGCCAGCGCGGCCGCGGTCGGCTCGTTGATGATGCGCTTGACGTCGAGACCGGCGATGCGGCCGGCGTCCTTGGTCGCCTGGCGCTGGCTGTCGTTGAAGTAGGCCGGCACCGTGATCACGGCTTCGGTGACCTTCTCGCCCAGGTAATCCTCGGCGGTCTTCTTCATCTTCTCGAGGATGCGCGCGGAGACTTCCTGCGCGGACAGGCGCTTGCCGTCACTGGTCGACACCCAGGCGTCGCCGTTGTCGTGCTCGAGGATCTTGTACGGCACCAGGCCGATGTCCTTCTGGACTTCGCCGTCCTTGAACTTGCGGCCGATCAGGCGCTTCACCGCGAAGAAGGTGTTGTGCGGATTGGTCACCGCCTGGCGCTTGGCCGACGCGCCCACCAGCACTTCGCCGTCCTTGGTATAGGCGACGACCGACGGCGTCGTGCGATCGCCCTCGCTGTTCTCGATGACCTTGGCCTTGCCGCCGTCCATGATCGCCACGCACGAGTTCGTCGTGCCGAGGTCGATGCCGATGATCTTTGCCATTGCGCTGCTTCCTCTAAAAGGTATGTGTCTGGGTGACGGCCGGAACCGTCGATGACCGTGATCTGGGGACACGCAACACAGCGTTCAAGCGGTGTGACGCATCGGAATTCGCGATCGGGCCGGGGCCCGGGGCGTTCAGTCAGCCTTGGCGACGACGACCATGGCCGGTCGCAGCAGACGCTCGTTGAGCAGGTAGCCCTTCTGGAACACCTGGGCCACCGCGCCCGGCGCCACGCCCGGCACATCGACGATGCTCATCGCCTGGTGGTGTTCGGGGTTGAACACGTCGCCCGGCGCCGGCGCCAGCGTGGCCAGGCCGTTGCTCTCGGTGGCACGGGTCAGCTCGCGCAGGGTCAACTCGACGCCGCTGCGCAGCGGATCGTTCTCCGGCGCACTGGCCAGACCGGCTTCGAGTGCATCGAACACCGGTACCAGTGCGGCCAGCAGGCGTTCGTTGGCGAAGCGGCGTGCGTTCTCGACCTCGCGGGCCAGACGCTTGCGCTGGTTCTCGAGATCGGCGCGTTCCAGCAACACCTGCGCGCGGAGCTGTTCGAGCTCGCCGCTGAGGCGCTCGACCTGGTCGGCCAGTTGCTGCTCGACCGAGGCCGCTTCCGGGCCATCGGTCTCGTGGAAATCGGGGGACTGCGAATCGTGCTGCTGGGTCATGTCGGGTTCCGGGGCGGTCGTCTGGCCGCCGACGGCACCAGCTATGGGGTCGGGGCGTCCGGATTCAAGGCCGCGCCCAGCACGCTCGCGGTCGCCTGCACCACCGGAATCACCCGCTCGTAGGCCATGCGCGTGGGGCCGATCACGCCCAGCACGCCCAGCGTGCGGCCGCCGGCGCCATAGGGCGCAGTCACCAGCGACATGCCCTCCAGCGGCGCCAGCCCGGTTTCCTCACCGATGAAGATCCGCACGCCCGGCGCGCGGATCGTGCGTTCGAGCAACTGCAGGATCTCGCGCTTGCGCGCAAACACCTCGAACAGGTCGCGCAGACGATCGAGATCCGACAGGTCCTGCACGCCGATCAGGCGGTTCTGCCCGGCCAGCAGCATGTCGTCCTCAGCAGGCACCAGCGCCTGTTCGGCGAGCTCCATGGTCTGCGACAGCAGCGCTTCCATCTCGTCGCGGGCGTTGCGCAGCTCCTCGACCAGTGCCGCCCGGATGTCGCCCAGCGGGCGCCCGGCGAACTGCTGGTTGAGATAGTTCGCCACGCGTTCCAGCTCCACGGCCTCGAAGCCGCGCCGGGTCTGGAAGATGCGGTTCTGCACTTCGTGGTCGGCGAACACGATGATGGCCATGATCCTCTGGCCATCGAGCGGCACGAAATCGATATGCCGGAACGCCAGTTGCTCGCGTCGCGGCACCGACACCACGCCGACGAAATGGGTCATCGCCGACACCAGCTCCGACGCGCTGCCCAGCAGCGACTGGTGCCCGCCTACGCCGAGTTCGCCACGCAGACGTTCGAGTTCGGGTGCACGCAGCGGCTTGACCTGCAACAGCGAGTCGACGAACACCCGGTAGCCCTGCGCCGTCGGCACGCGGCCGGCCGAGGTATGCGGCGAGACCAGCAGGCCGGATTCCTCGAGATCGGACAGGATGTTGCGGATCGTCGCCGCGCTCACATCCAGCCCTGCATGCCGCGCCAACGTCTGCGAACCGACCGGCTCCCCGTCCTGGATATGCCGGGCGATCAGTGTGCGCAGCAGCTGCCGGGCACGCGGATCGAGCGGATGGCGGGGATCGGAGGACATGCGGGCGGTATACGGTGCGCCTACCTGCGATGCAAGCGCCGCATTCTCTCGTCGTGAGACGGATGCACGTTATCTAGCGCACCATCGAATGCCGATCCAGACGCCGATCTACTCGCCCGCGACGCGCCAAGGCACAATCCGCACCCATGCTGACCCATCTCGCCATCCGCAATTTCGCCGTCGCCAGCCAGTCGGATCTGGAGTTCGGCGCAGGCCTGACCGTCATCTCCGGCGAAACCGGCGCCGGCAAGTCGCTGCTGGTCGATGCGCTGGGCTTCCTGTCGGGACAGCGCGCCGACAGCGGCATCGTGCGCCATGGCGCCGAGCGCGCCGAACTGCATGCCGAGTTCGCGCTCGACGATGCCGCGCCTGCGCTGCGCTGGCTGCGCGAGCACGAACTCGATGATGGCGACACCTGCCAGCTGCGCCGCACCCTGCGCGCCGATGGCGGCTCGCGCGCCTGGATCAATGGTCGCCCGGCGACGATCACCCAGCTCGGCGAACTGGCCGGGCATCTGGTCGAGATCCACGGCCAGCACGAACACCAGGCCCTGCTCGCCCGCGGCAGCCAGCTTGCGCTGCTCGATGCGCAGGCCGGCAATGGCGCGCTGCTCGCCGAGGTGCGTGCGACCGCGCAAGCCTGGCGCGCATTGCACGACGAGCGCGACGCGCTGGTCGGCATCGGCGATGTCGCCGAGCGTCGCGACTGGCTGCGTCATCAGCTCGACGAACTCGAAGGCGAATCGCTTGCCGCCGACGCGGTGGCCGACCTGTTCGCGAGCCATCGCCGGCACGCGAACGCGGCCGGCCTGATCCAGACCTGCGATACGGCGCTGGAGCGCATGCGCGGCGACGACGATCTCGGCCTGCCGCAGGCGCTGCAGACGCTGCGCCACGATCTGGCGCGGATGCGCGCGCACGAGCCGCGGCTGGGCGACGTCGACGCGATGCTTGATGCCGCTGCGATCCAGCTCGACGAGGCCACGTTGCTGCTGGGCCAGGTCCGCGACGATCTCGACATCGATCCCGAACAGCTGGAGACGCTGGAACAGCGCCTCGGCCGGCTGCACGAACTCGCGCGCAAGCATCGCGTGACGCCGGAAGAACTCATCGACGTGCAGACGCGCCTCGCCGGCGAGCTCGATCAACTCGACGGCGCCGGCGAACGCCTCACGCAACTCGACGGCGAGATCGAAGCCGCGATGGGCCGCTGGCGCACCGCCGCCGATCGTCTCGGCGCGGCACGTCGCAAGGCGGCCAAGGCGCTGTCGAGCGCGACCACCGCGTTGATCCACGAACTCGGCATGGGCGGCGGCGTGTTCGAAGTCGCGATCGAACCGGTCGAGACCACGCGGCCCGATCCGCAGGGCGCCGAGCGTGTGGAATTCATGGTGTCGGCCAACGCCGGCCAGCCGCCGCGTGCCCTGCGCAAGGTCGCGTCGGGCGGCGAACTGTCGCGCATCTCGCTGGCGATCGAAGTGGCTGCGCTCGGGCACGATGCCGTGCCGACGATGGTGTTCGACGAAGTGGATTCGGGCATCGGCGGCGCGGTCGCCGACATCGTCGGCCGCAAGCTGCGCGCGCTCGGCGAAAGCCGGCAGGTGCTGTGCGTGACCCATCTGCCGCAGGTGGCCTCGAAGGGCCACACGCATTACCGCGTGCACAAATCCAGCGCCGAGGGCGCGACCGAAAGCCGGGTCAGCCTGCTCGACACCGGCGAGCGCACCGAGGAACTCGCACGCATGCTCGGCGGCGTCGACGTCAGCAAGGAAGCGCGCGCCGCAGCCCGCAAGCTGCTGCAGGGCATGGTGTGAGGGGATGCACAGCCGCGCGGACCAATACCGCTGCGGTCATTGACGCTAGAACCTGACGAGGCGCGGCAACGGCCTGTGACCTTGACGCTGACGGCCGCGAACATCGCGGCCGTCAGCGAAAAGAATGTCAGCGCTTCTTGCGGACGTAGAGCACCAGCGAGTGCTCTTCGAGGATGTAACCGTACTGGTCGGCGATCTGCCGCTGCAGTTCTTCGATCTCGGCGCTCTCGAACTCGATGATCTTGCCGCTGTCCACGTCGACCATGTGGTCGTGGTGGCCGCCGCGATCGAGTTCATAGACGGCGTGGCCGCCCTCGAAGTTGTGCTTGAGCACGAGGCCGGCGGCCTCGAACTGGGTCAGCACGCGGTAGACGGTGGCCAGGCCGATCTCGTCGCCCTGCTCCAGCAGCTGGCGGTAGATGGCTTCGGCGGTCAGGTGCTGGCGCGGCGTGCGCTGCTCGAGCAGCTGCAGGATCCGCATGCGCGGATGGGTGACTTTGAGTCCCGCCTTGCGCAGGTCGAGCGATTCCATGGGTGTCTCCGAACGGGCCGACCAAAAACGGGCCGGCGTACCACTGGCGGTTGAACGCCAGCTGCCTGGATCGCGGTTGCGGCGTGGTGCGCAGTGTATCATCGGGCGGTCATTCCAGGCCGTCACCCACGACATGCACAAGCTTCTTCTCGTTCCGGTTCTCGCCCTCGCGACCAGTGGTTGCGGCCTGCTGTACAAGCAGCCGATCTATCAGGGCAACCTGGTCGACGGGTCTGCGGTCGAGCAGCTGCAGGTCGGCATGGGCAAGCCGCAGGTCGAGGCACTGCTGGGCACGCCGTCCATCAGCGACCCGTTCCACCAGCAGCGTTGGGACTACACGGCGTCGCAGCGCGTGGACCGTCGTGGCCGCACCGAGATCAAGAACTTCACGGTCTTCTTCGAGAACGACCAGCTGGCGCGCTGGGAAGGTGACTACTTCCCCAAGCGTGACGAAGAACTGGCCGCGGAGATGCGCAAGTTCGGCAACCTGCCGCGCGAGCGCGGCAACCGCGGACGCTGAGGTTTCAGCCCGCGCCGCGGCTCACTGCGGCGCGACGCCTGCGGGCGTCCTTCGGATCAGCCTGCAAGGCTTCGAGCAGTTCAAGCCGGTCGCCGTCGCGGAGCAGCGTGTCGGCCTGCGCCCGGACACCGAACACCGCATACCCGGCGACCGCATGCAGAGCCTCGGGCGCCCGCGCCTGCACATCGGCCACTGCGTTGGCCACCGTGGCGGCGTCATCGAGCTGCAGCAGCCAGTCCAGATGCCGCGCGGGCCACGCCCGGACCACGCGCACCTGTTTCACGCTGCGGGCTCGCGCTCGGCGACACTCACGAAGTCATTGACCATGCGGTCGGCAAGCCCCTTGAAGCCGATCGTGAGCGCCGGCAGCATCAGGCGGCTCTTCGGCTCGAACTCGAGCTGCAGCGTGACCTTGCAGGCACCGGCGTCGAGCGTGCGGAAGGTCCAGCGTCCGTGCAGCGACTTGAACGGCCCGTCGCGCAGCTGCATGTCGATGACATCAGGCGGTGACAGTGTGTTCTCGGTGGTGAACCAGGTACGCAGCGCACCGAGCCCCAGATCCAGACGCGCGACCATGCGCGACCCCGTCGACTCCTGGATTTCCGCCGCATCGCACCAGGCGAAGCGGCGCGGATAGGCGGCGACATCGTTGACCAGCGCGTACATGCGCTCGGCGGGCTGCCCGACGAGGGCACTACGTTCGATCTTGGGCATGACTCGCCTGGGGGACCTGCTTGAAGGACAATGGACGGATGAGCAAGAAAAGCGGTGGCAGCAAGGATAAGGCAAACAGCACGGGCACCATCGCGCTGAACAAGCGCGCGCGCCACGAATACCAGCTGGAAGACAGGTTCGAAGCCGGTCTGGCGCTGCAGGGCTGGGAGCTGAAGGCGATCCGCGCGGGCCGCGCGAACATCGGCGAAAGCTATGCAATGGTGCTGAAGGGCGAGCTGTTCCTGATCGGCGCGCAGATCACGCCGCTCATCCAGGCCTCGACGCATGTGGTCGCCGACCCGCACCGCTCGCGCAAGCTGCTGCTGCACCGGCGCGAGATCGACGTGCTGGTCGGCCGCGTGCAGCGCGAGGGCTACACCATCGTGCCCACGGCGGTGTACTGGAAGGGCAACAAGGTCAAGGCCGAGATCGCGCTCGCCAAGGGCAAGCAGAACCACGACAAGCGCAACGCCGAGCGTGACAAGGACTGGGCGCGCGACAAGCAGCGGGCCATGCGGGCCCACAACAAGAACGCCTGACGCACACCGCGGCGCCATGCGTCGTCGCATCCGCCGAAGTCGCCGGTCGGCTCAGCCCGCCATCCGGACCGGGACGCTGTGTAGCCCGGCCTGCCCGCTCCCCTGACCGGGACACTGTGTAGCCCGGCCTGCCCGCTCCCCTGAGCCTGTTACGCACACGAGGCGCCAATGCGCCGGCGCGGCTGTCAGAGACGTGCTGTCGACGCCAGCGTGAACCGGAACGTCGCCCCGCCGTCGAGCCGCCCTGTCGCCTCGATCGTCCCGCCATGCCGCTCGACGATCCGCCGCACCGAGGCCAGACCCACGCCGTGCCCCTTGAACTCGTCGTCGCGATGCAGACGCTGGAACGGCCGGAACAGCTTGCCCGCGTACTCGGCATTGAAGCCCGCGCCGTTGTCGGACACGTAGAAGACGCCACCCGGTGCGACGCCGAACTCGATCGTTGCCTGCCCCGTGTTGGCCGTGAACTTCCACGCATTGCCGATGAGATTCTCGATCAGATTCCGGACCAGCGCCGCGTCGCCTTCGGCGTGCAGGCCGGGAGCGATCCGCACGGCGACCTCGCGATGTGGGTCGTCCTGGCGCAGTTCGGCCAGCACCTCGCCTGCCATGCGACTCAGATCCAGCGGCTCGCGCCGGAACTCGCCACGACTGATCCTCGACATCTTCAGCAGCGCGTCGATCAGCGCGTCCATCCGCGCCGCGGCGTTGCGTACCCGGGCCAGATAATCCTGGCCCTGCGCATCGATCACCGATTCGTAGCGTTCGGCCAGGATGCGGCCGAATCCGTCGATGCTGCGCAGCGGCGCGCGCAGATCGTGGGACACGATGTAGGCGAACGATTCGAGCTCGTGGTTGGCCTGGGTGAGTTCGCGCGTGCGCTCTTCCACACGGGATTCCAGTGTGCGGTTGAGCGCGTGTACCTGCGCCTCCGCGCGCAGACGTTCGGTCACGTCGTCGACCTGCACCATGCGGGCGACGTCGTTGCCGTCACTGCCCGGCATCAGCGTGGCCGCCAGATGGACTTCGCGGATGTCGCCATCGTGACGTTTGAAACGTCGCGTGCTGCGGTACACCCCTTCCCGCAAGGCCTGCATCTCCCGCGTGCGGGTGACCTCGTTGCCACCGTCGGCGAAGTACCGTCCGAACGGTGTGCCGTTGAGGGTGGACTGGTCGACACCTGCAATCTCCGCCATCGCCGGATTGCTTTCGACGATCACGCCGTTGCGGTCGAGCAGCACCATGCCGATCGCCGAGTACTGCATCGCGTTGCGGAACCGCTGCTCGCTGCGGCGGTACGAATCGCTGAGTCGATGCGCCAGTGCCTCGGCGCGCGTCTGGGTATGGGCCAGCGTCAACACCACCGCAAACAGCAGCAGCGACGCCAGGATTCCGACCACGAGTGTGGCCTGCAGCTCACGCATGCCGCCCGAACTCAGCGGCCCGACGTGCTGGAAATCGAAGCGCCAGTCCCGTCCGTACAGCCGCTGGGACAGGGTGTGCACCGCATTGTCGGCCGCGGCATTGTCCCGCCACCCGTCGGACGCGAGCAGGGTCACCGCCGGTCCGTCGGTGACATCGACGATGCGGAACGCGAGGTTGTGGCTCACAGGAATCATCGAGCGGTCGATGAACTCGGCCGTCCGGAACGGCGCGTAGACCCAGCCCACCAGCGCGTTCTCGCGCGCGGCCTGCGAGGCCGGCAGACGCGCCGTGCGATAGACCGGCGCGAACAGCAGGATGCCCGCTTGCCCGGCCTGCCCGTGCTGGCGCAGACGCAGCGGCGCGCTGAGTCGCACCTCGCCGGTGTCGCGGGCCGCGTCCATCGCACGTCGACGCAGCGGGTCGCTGTACTGGTCGTAGCCGACCACCATGCGGCTCGAGTCGATTTCGGGTTCGAAGTACACGACCGCGCCGTAGCGGTCACGCACGCCGCGCGGCGACAGCGTGAACAGACCGTCGCCCGCGTCGCGTTGGCGCAACTGCAGCTCGGCCAGCGACCGCGGATCCAGATAGGCGACGTATCCGATGCCCATCAGCCCGGGCAGCTGGCGCCTGATGTCCAGGCCTTCCACATAGCCGCGCCATTGCCGTGCGCTGGGCGTGTCCACCGCCGCGCTGTGCAGGGCGACACCACCGCGGATGCTGAGTTCGTACTGCAACAGCCGCTGGCGCACGGTCTCGGCCACCTGCTCGGCATCCGACACGAAGTTCGCCTGCGCCAGCCGCTGCTCGCGCTCGCCGGCCCCGCGCGCGTACAGCACCACCATCGCCAGCGCGCCCACCAGCACCAGCAGCGCGAGCACGAGACTGCGCTTGAGTCGCCACGCGGGACGACCACGGGCGGTCGGTGGTTTGGGACGGGACGCCGGCGCTGCCATCGCCACAGCATAACGAGCGCGTGCAACCGGCGCCTCCGTGCGCATCGCATCCGCCGGTCGAACGCGCTTCCGACGCGCGCAGCCCGACACGTCTCCGCACGTGCGACCCGATCACGCACGCAGGCGGTGACCGGCGTCCGTGGACGCTGCATCTGCGGCCACGTGCGCGATGCGCCGTCACCTCCTGACAACGTCTTGCGCGGATGCCGCGACGTGTCAGATGCCCGGAGTCGCGCTCCCGTCCGCGCCCCGCCGATTCAGATCGCCTGCCCGCCGGACACCTCGATCCGCTGCGCATTGACCCACCGGTTCGCATCGCCCAGCAGCGCGGCGATCATCGGCCCGATGTCATCGGCAACACCCACGCGCCCCAACGCGGTGATCCCCGCGAGCTGCGCGTTGATCTGCGCGTTGTCGCGCACCGCGCCCCCGCCGAAGTCCGTTTCGATCGCTCCCGGCGCCACGGTGTTCACCGCGATACCGCGCGTACCGAATTCCTTGGCCATGTAGAGGCTCAACGTTTCCACTGCGGCCTTGGTCGCTGCATACGCCGCGTAGCCCGGATACGCGAAACGCGTGAGGCCGGTCGAGATGTTGACGATGCGCCCGCCGTCCCTGATCAATGGCAGCAACGCCTGGGTCAGGAAGAACACGCCCTTGAAGTGCACGTCCACCAGCCGGTCGAGCTGGGCGACGGTAGTCCCGGCGATCGGCGCGGTGTCGCCGTGGCCGGCATTGTTGACGAGATGATCGAAGTCCTCGCGCTGCCAGGTTTCGTGCAGCGCCGCACGCAGGCGATCGACGAACGCCGGAAACGCGTCGACATCGCCGGTATCGAGCTGCAGTGCCACCGCCTTGCGGCCCAGCGCTTCGATTTCGGCGACGACCGCATGCGCTTCTTCGGCATTGCTGCGGTAGGTCAGTACGACATCGCCGCCACCGCGGGCGACGGCGATTGCGGTATTGCGGCCGAGTCCGCGGCTGGCGCCGGTGATGAGGGCAATCGGAGTCATGGGAAACACCTTGTCGAGTGAGGAAGGACGCTGCAAAGACTGCGCCCGCCACCAGCCACCGCGTTGCCGGAACCTCCCGGGGCCTTGCCCATTCCTGCCACGCATCGCGCACACCACGCGTGCCGGCGCTACGATCCCGCCATGTCCACATTGCCCGAAGCTGTCCGCCGCCACGCCGACGCCCATGCCGGCGCCGATGGCCTCGCGCCCTCGCCCATTCCCGGCCTGATGGCCGTGCGCGCGCTCGCGCCCAGCGCGCTCATGCACGACGTGCAGCGCCCGCTGCTGTGTCTGGTGCAGCAGGGCGGCAAGCGCGTCACCTTCGGCACGCGCGCATTCGACTTCGCCGCAGGCCAATCGCTGCTGATCACCGCGGACATTCCCACCGTCAGCCAGATCACCCACGCCAGTGCGGCATCGCCGTACTACTCACTGGTGCTGGCACTCGACCCGACTGTGATCGCCGACCTCGTCGCGCAGATGGGCCCGCCGCCGGCCGACGATCCCGGTCCCGTGCGCGTGCATCCCACCGAACCCGAAGTGGCTGATGCCGCGCTGCGCCTGCTGCAACTGCTCGAGCAGCCGGATGCCTTGCCCGTGCTGCAGGCGCAACGCATCCGCGAACTGCACTACTGGCTGCTCGCTGGCCAGCACGGACACGCGATCCGCCACCTCGGCTGGCCCGACGGCCACGTGCAGCGCATCGCCCGTGCGGTGAAACTGCTGCGCCGCGACTACGCCCGGCCGCTGCCAGTCGACGCGCTCGCCACCGAAGCCGGCATGAGCGCGTCTGCTTTCCATCGCCACTTCAAGTCGATCACATCGCTGTCGCCTCTGCAGTTCCAGAAGCGCCTGCGCCTGATCGAAGCGCGCAGGCTGATGCAATCGCAGGGCATGGCCGCGAGCAGCGCCGCCTACGCCGTGGGCTACGAGAGCGTACCGCAGTTCACCCGCGAATACGGACGCATGTTCGGCCGTCCGCCCGTTGCGGATACACGCGCTGCAGTCGTCTGACGCGACACCGCGCCTCACCGCATCACCTGTCCGAACCCGCGCCGTGGCCACCTGCTTCACCTCTGCCTGCGTATAGCTGGACGCTCTCCCGAACGGATGCGCCCACATGGCCGACGCCTCTCCCGCCATCGCCCCGCCCGAGGACATCGCGAGTGCGATCTCCGACACCTGCGTCGAAAAGGCCACGCTGCCTGCCGGCAGGATGACCAGCCTCGGCCTGCTCGCCGGCGCCTACATCGGCTTTGGCAGTCTCGTCGCCGTCCTGATCGGCGCAGGCGCCGCCGACCTGCCTTACGGCCTGACCCAGATCGCCGTCGGCATCGGCTTCGCACTCGGCCTGATCCTCGTGCTGCTGGCCGGCGCCGAACTGTTCACCGGCAACACGCTGATGACTCTGCCGCTCGCACAACATCGCATCGGCCCCGGCCAGCTGGTGCGCGCATGGGGCCTCGTGTGGATCGCCAACCTCGTCGGCGCTCTGCTGCTCGTCCTGCTCGCCATCGGCGCCGGCCTGCATCTCGCAGGTGAAGGCGCATTCGCCATCTCCGCAATCGAACTCGCGGCCGACAAAACGTCGAAGTCCGCCGGCAGCATCGTCGCCAGTGGCGTCCTTGCCAATCTGCTGGTCTGCCTGGCCGTGTGGATGGCCGCCGGCGCGAAGTCCGCCGTCGAAAAAGTCGCCGTCATCGTGCCGCCCGTCGCGGCCTTCGTCGCACTGGGCCTGGAGCATTCGATCGCGAACATGTCGCTGTTGCCACTGGGCCTGCTCGCGCAGGCAGCGACGGGTGCTGAACTGCCGGCGGGACTGTCGTGGGGCGCGGCGGGCGCCAACCTGTTGTGGTCGACGCTGGGAAACATCATCGGCGGTGGTGGGCTCGGGCTGGCGTACTGGGCGATCTATCTGCGCAAGCGCTGATCAACGGCACGTCGAAACGGGACGCCGTCGCTCAGTACCAGATGGCACGCTGCAGTCCGTGGAGATCGGTTTCCGGCGGTGATGGAAGCGAACTGGCGTGACCTGCCGCGATGCGTTCGGCCGTCCAGAGCGCGACCAGCGCATCGAGCACATCGTCGGCGGCCGCACATCGCCGTGGCACGCGCGAGAGCAGACAACCGATCGCCGCCTCATCGAAAACGGCCGACAGCAGTCGCAATCGGGTCCCCTGTCCGCTCGCCGATTTCTTGCGGTCCGCAACGCCACACCCACCGTTGAGCGCGGCGAACGAGACTTCCGGATGCACTTCGCGCACCTGCGCCCTGGCGTGGGCGCTGGATTGAAGAAGCGAATCCCACTCGCGCACCTTCGGCAGGATGCCGAACGCCTGCGCGCCGAAGCCGCGGCCGTCGATCTCCCGATGGCGCCTCGACGCTTCCGGCTGGCTTGCCGCATCCAGAATCCCGCGCACGGGTGCCGAAAACACGCTGCACGCACGACGTCCGCCCACGAATCGTCGCGCCTCGCGATCCGCAGTGCGACTGCCCGCATCCGCAAGTCCGATCGGCACATCCACCGCGATGACCGCCGCGGCCGCGTGGCTCGTCTGCAGGCTGACCGCGTCCGGATAGACCTCGAACGCGAACGCCTCGCCCTGCCGCCAGACGCCGATCCAGCCGGATTTCGCGCCATCCACGCCCACACATGTCATCGATCAGGTCCTCTACACGCAGGCCACTGGCCAACACCGCCAGCATGACAAGCTGCGGCGCTCGATGTCGCGCTGGCCACACAGCGGCGGCGCGTCAGACAGCCCGCTGGGCCCACAGCCGGCTCGACGCGGTCGAACCCCTGGCGAACGATCGATCCGCGTATCCGCCCGTGTTCCTTCCTGCAGAAAGAAACGGCCCGGGATCACCGGGCCGTTGCTCTGGAACCGGAAGCGGAACGCGATCAGGCAAACGGATCCTGCAGCACCATCGTGTGCGCACGGTCCGGGCCGGTGCTGACGATGCTGATCGGGCAGCCGGCCAGTTCTTCCAGCGCACGCAGGTAGGCGCGTGCGGCGGCGGGCAGCTTGTCCCACTCGGTGATGCCGTGGGTCGTTTCTTCCCAGCCCGGGAACTCGAGGTAGACGGGCGTGCACTCGTCCCAGCCGGCGGCGTCGAGCGGCGCGTACTCGGTGCGCTTGCCGCGGTACTCGTACGCGATGCAGATCTTCAGCGTCTTCATGCCGTCGAGCACGTCGAGCTTGGTGATGCACAGGCCCGAGATGCCGTTGATGGCGACGGCGCGCTTGAGCGCGACGATGTCCATCCAGCCGCAGCGACGCGGCCGGCCGGTGGACGCGCCGTATTCCTGGCCGCGGTCGCGGATGCCCTGGCCGATCTCGTCGTCGAGCTCGGTCGGGAACGGACCACCGCCCACGCGCGTTGCATACGCCTTGGCGATGCCGAGCACGTAGTCGATCGCGTCCGCGCCAACGCCGGTGCCGGCCAGTGCGCCGCCGACGGTGGTGTTGGAGCTGGTGACGTAGGGATAGGTGCCGTGGTCGATGTCGAGCAGTGCGCCCTGCGCGCCTTCGAACAGCACGCGCTTGCCCTGCTTGCGCAGGTCGTGAAGGATGCCGGCCACGTCGGACTTCATCGGCTCGACGTAATCGCCGAACGCCAGTGCTTCGTCGTAGGTCTTCTGGAAATCGACCGCTTCGACCCCGAGGTACTTGGTCAGCACGAAGTTGTGATAGTCGAGCGCGGTGCGCAGCAGTTCTTCGAGCTGCTTGGGGTAATGCAGGTCGGCGACGCGGATGCCGCGGCGCGCCACCTTGTCTTCGTACGCCGGGCCGATGCCGCGGCCGGTGGTGCCGATGGCCTTGCCACCAGCCGCCTTCTCGCGGGCCTGATCGAGGGCGATGTGGTACGGCATGATCAGCGGCGTTGCCGGGCTGATCTTCAGGCGCGAACGCACTTCGACACCGGCAGCTTCGAGCTCGCCGATTTCCTTGATCAGCGCGGCCGGGCTGAGCACGACGCCGTTGCCGATCAGGCACAGCGCATCGTCACGCAGGATGCCGGAGGGAATGAGGTGGAGGACGGTCTTCTTGCCGCCGATCACCAGCGTATGGCCGGCGTTATGGCCGCCCTGGAAGCGCACGACGGCGCCGATGTCCTGCGTGAGGAGGTCGACGATCTTGCCCTTGCCTTCGTCGCCCCACTGGGCGCCGATCACCACCACTGACTGACCCATCTTGATGACTCCTGGATTGCGTTGCGGCCATCGGGGCCGCAGAAAGGGACCGGCCAGCCTTGCCCGGTGATTGGCCGCTCCATCGGGGAGACGACCGCCGCACAGGGCCGGACACGGAAAAAGCCGGCAGTCCACTCATGCGAGATGGCCCGTCCGGCTTTTCCGCATTATCCGGATAACGGGTGGCGGGGGCCACCTGTTTGTGGGACGCGTTCATGGGGGGTGCGGGACGGCGCAGCGCCGCCCGAGCCGACGCGTGACGCGGGCCCGGATCTGCAGGAAACGTGAGCCGGACGGAGATCGCGGGCGGGGCGCGTTGCGACGCAGGTGCCCCGGACGCGCACCCGATCAAGCGCCAGGTGCGCGCCGCCGGGCCATCCGGCAAGTCGATCGGGTCAAGGCGTCGACCGGTCCGGATGCCCTTTAGGACGGCCGGCTGGTCCAGATTGAAGCCCCGCTCAGGGGGCGATCACTCGAGTCGCCTTCAGCCGCCGCGTGCGCGACGCCGAGGCGACATCAGCCCCGTACGAAGTACAGGGCGATCAATCCCGCCGCCAGCACCCCTGCGCCGATGCGGCGCAGGGTGGGGATCGGCATCGTGAGCATCTGTTCGGCGTTGCGCTTCCAGAAGCCGGGCAACGCGAACAGGATCAGGCCTTCGAGTACGAACACCAGGCACAAGGCCGCCCACAGATCCGACATCAGGCGCGAGCCATCAACGGTCGCTGCGCATGTACTGCAGGAACGGATCGTTGCGCTCGAGCACGATCACGCTGTCGCCCTTTTCGAACGCGGCGCGATAAGCCTCGAGGCTGCGCTGGAACGCGTAGAACGACGGGTCGCGGTTCGCGGCGTTGCCGTAGATGCGGGCCGCTTCGGCGTCGCCTTCACCGCGCAGGGTCTGCGCATCGCGCTCGGCTTCGGCGAGGATCACGGTCTGCTCGCGATCGGCCTGGCCGCGGATCGCGCGGGCGCGTTCCTCACCTTCGGCGCGCAGTCGCGTGGCCACTTCCTGGCGCTCGGCGCGCATGCGGTTGTAGACCTGCTGGATCACCTGGCTGTCGGTCGGCAGATCGATCTGCTTCAGACGGATGTCGATGATGCGCATGCCCAGCGACTTGGCCGCTTCGTTGATGCCCGGCAGCTGGCGCTCGACGAACTCCGAGCGGTTGCCCGACACCAGTTCCGTCAGCGTGCTGGCGTTGATCTCGTTACGCAGCGAGTTCTTGATGATCGGCTCGAGGCGCAGGTTGGCATCGGACTCGTTGCCGGACGTGGCGCGGTAGAACGCGGCGACGTCGCTGATCGCGACGATGGCCACGAAGTCCACGCTGACGTCCTTGCGCTCGGAGGTCAGCGAGCGCTCGGGCGAGAACGCGCTGGCGTTGAAGCGGCGGTCGAACACGCGGGCCGATTCGATCAGCGGCACCTTGAAGTGCAGGCCCGGACCGATGTCGGTCCGTGCGACGCGGCCGAGGTTGAGCACCAGGGCCACCTGGCCTTCGCGCACCACGTACACCGAGCCCATCAGGCCCAGCAGCACGATGATGATCAGCGGAATGACGAAGTTGAGTCTCATCGGCTTGCTCCCTCGCGCGGCGGACGCGGCAGGCTGCCCGCCCCCGTCGTCGGCGCGGCGTTGCTGTTGTTACCGGCGTTGCGCGTGGCCTCGACGGCCGGCGACAGCACCTCGGGCGGAATCACGGACGGCGCGGACTGTGCACCGCCCTGCCCGGCCATCGGCACGTAGATCAGCTGGCGGCCATCGCCACCGACGACGACGCGATTTTCGGCGAGCACGCTCTGCACCGTTTCCAGCCACAGACGCTTGCGGGTCACGTCCTGCGCGCCGGCGTAGGCATCGACCAGCAGCGAGAAGCGGGTCGCGTCACCGGTGGCGCGGGCGATCTCGGCGGTCTTGTAGCCTTCGGCCTGCGAGCGGACACGCTCGGATTCACCGCGTGCTTCGGGCACGATCTTCGCCGCATAGGCGCCGGCTTCCTTGACCAGCTGCTCGTTCATCTGCTGCGCGCTGTTGACGGCGTCGAACGCGTCCTTGACCTCTTCCGGCGGACGCGCGTCCTGCAGGTTGAGTTCGTTGACGAACAGACCGGTGCGATAGCTGTCGAGCGAGGCCTGCAGCGAGGTCTGGGCCGCGGTCGAGATCGGACCACGCGCGTTGAGCGCAGCGTCCAGATTCACGCGACCGATCTGCTCGCGGACGGCACTGAGCGCGGTCTGCTCCAGCATCTCGCGGGCATTGCGGGTGCCGAACAGGTACTGCACGGCATCGCCGACGCGGTACTGCACGTTGAACGACACGATGACGATGTTCTCGTCGCGGGTCAGCACCGGCACAGTGTTGCTGAAGGACTGCACGGTGGTCGCGTCGACCTTGGTCACGCGCTCGACCGGCCACGGCAGCTTGAAGTTCGGACCCGGCTGCATGACGCGGGCGACCTGGCCGAAGCGCAGCACCACGCCGCGCTGGGTTTCACCCACCAGCACGAAACAGTTGAGCAGCAGGACGATGACGACGACGACCGCGATCCAGCGCAGCGGATTGCCGCCACCGAACCCGCCACCGAAGAGCCCGCGGAACTGGTCGAGGATGCGGTCGAAACCGCCACCACCGCCGCCGCGTCCCCCACGTCCACCACCACCGCCCGGGCGGCGCGGCGGCCATGGATTGCGTTCACCCTGACTTCCGGAATCCTTGCGGTCCGGAGAATCGTTGTCCTTGTTGTTGCCGGGAATGTTCCAGGCCATGCCTGCTCCAGTTCTGGGCGCGCAGCCTGCGTCGGCGGCGGCGCGGGGGTCGCATAGTCTAACCGGCTCGCGCCTGTCACAGGCCACGCATGCCGGCGGTCATGCCGGGAATTCCACAGGCGCGTCCCTGTTCACGACGCGGGCCTTGCTGGCAGGGCCCCATCGCATGCAGTCACGCGCTCACGGAACGGATCAGATGTGGTCGTCCTCGTCCGGAGGCAAGAGCGACCGCAGCGGTTCGCCGTCGGGCTGGGCGGCCAGACGCGCGGCGTCGGCATGCGCCAGGTCCACCTGCAGCAGCCAACCCGATTCGTCCGCCGTCTCCGCACGCACGCCTTCGAGCGCATGCAGGCGCGCATGCAGCCGGCCAGCTTCGGGCGGCAGGCGGATTTCGCCGGCGACGCGACGCATGCCGAGCCGGCGCGCGAGCGCCTGCGCCAGCAGATCGAGACCGAGACCATCGCGCGCGGAAATCCACACGCTCTCGCGTACGGCGTCATCGGCCAGCGCGTTCGGGTCCTGGTCGTAGCGCGGCGTCGCGCCTTCGATGCGGTCGATCTTGTTGAACACCAGCAGTTGCGGCAGATCGCCGGCGCCGATCTCGCCCAGCACGGCATCGACCTGGGCAATGCGCTCGTTCCGCAGCGGATCGGCGGCGTCGATGATGTGCAGCAACAGATCGGCCTCGCGCGCTTCGCTCAGTGTCGAACGGAACGCGGCGACGAGTTCGTGCGGCAGGTCGCGGACGAAGCCGACGGTGTCGGCCAGCACCACGCTGCCACCGGACAGATCGACGCGACGCACGGTGGGATCGAGCGTGGCGAACAGCTGGTCGGCGGCGTAGGCATCGGCGCCGGTCAGCGTGTTGAACAGCGTGGACTTGCCGGCATTGGTGTAACCGACCAGCGCCACGCGCGGCAGCTCGCTGCGCACGCGCGCACGGCGCATCTGGGTGCGCTGCACTTCCACTTTGTCGAGGCGCGCCTGCAGCTGTTCGAGCCGCTTCTGCAACAGACGACGGTCGGTTTCGAGCTGGGTTTCACCCGGGCCGCGCAGGCCGATCGAACCACCGCGCTGACGCTCCAGATGGGTCCAGCCGCGAACCAGGCGCGTGGCCATGTGGCGCAGCTGCGCCAGCTCGACCTGCAGCTTGCCTTCATGGCTGCGGGCGCGCTGGGCGAAGATGTCGAGGATCAGGCCAGTGCGGTCGACCACGCGACGCTCGAGAAACTTTTCGAGGTTGCGTTCCTGGCCCGGCGTGAGCCGGTGATTGACCAGCACCAGGTCGGCGCCGGTGGCCTCGGCCGCACTCTTGATCTCGTCGAGCTTGCCGCTGCCGAACAGCGTGGCGGCATTGGGCTTGTCGATGCGGGCCGGAATGACCACGGCGACACGGGCACCGGCCGAGCGGGCGAGTTCGGAAAACTCTTCCAACGCGCCTTCATCGGCCGGGCCATGCGCATGCGGCTGGATCAGCAGCGCGTTTTCACCCTTTCGGGAGCGTTCGAACAAAGTGGTCTTCTACCTCGGGGTCAGTCTTGGATCTCTTCGGCCTCGTCGCCCTCGCCGTCGACGTCGGACGGCTGGACGAGTCCGCCACCCGGCGCCACTCGCACGTTGCGGGCAGGCACCACGGTGGAGATCGCGTGCTTGTAGACCATCTGGCTCACGGTGTTGCGCAGCAGCACCACGAACTGATCGAAGGATTCGATCGTGCCCTGCAGTTTGATGCCGTTGACGAGGTAAATCGAGACGGGCACGCGCTCACGGCGCAGTGCGTTCAGGAAAGGATCCTGCAAGGATTGCCCCTTGGACATGGTGTTTCCCCAGCGTAGTTGTTGTTCTGATGACCTGTTGGCCGGGTCACCGTCCGCTCCCCGGAACGGCGACCGGCCGATGTTACACGGCCCGGGTACCGGCCGTGTGCCTTCCCGGGGGTGGAAGACTGTGCCGGATCGGTGATTCGTGACTGCCGTGCAGCCGGTTCAGGCCAGGAAGCTGTCGACCTCGGCGTCCAGCGCGTCGCGTTGCGTCGCCGGGTCGAACCACCGCGCGCCGCCACGCCCCCGCAGCCAGGTGAACTGGCGTTTGGCCAACTGCCGCGTGGCGGCGACGCCGCGCTCGCGGAAGTCGTCCGCAGTGCCGTGCCCGTCGAGGAACTCCCAGGCCTGGCGATAGCCGACGGCGCGGATCGCCGGCAGTTCCAGCGGCGCGGGATGTGCCTGCAGTTGCGGCCACGCGCGCAGCGCCCGCACCTCGTCGAGAAATCCCGCAGCGAGCATCGCGTCGAAACGCGTGGCGATGCGGGCATGCAGCATGTCGCGCTGCGGCGGCGCGATCGCCAGCGCGAGGACCTGCGCGGGAAACGGCGGCGACGTGCTCGGCCGCTTCTGCCACTCGCTGATCGGAATGCCGGTCAGCCGGTGCACCTCGAGTGCGCGCTGGATGCGCTGCAGGTCGCCGGGCTTGATGCGTGCGGCGGCCTCGGGATCGAGCGTCGCGAGTTGCGCATGCAGCGCGGGCCAGCCGAGCGAAGCCGCCTCGTCGGCGATGGCGGCACGCGTCCCGGGATCGGCTTCCGGCATCGGCGACAGACCGTCAAGCAATGCGGCGAAGTACAGGCCGGTGCCACCGGCAAGGATGGGCACGCGACCACGCGCGAGGATGTCCACAACGGCCGCACGCGCATCGCGCGCGAACTCTGCGGCCGAATAGGTCTGCCACGGGTCGCGGAGATCGAGCAGGTGGTGCGGCACGCGTGCACGCTCGGCGGCATCGGGCTTGGCCGCACCGATGTCGAGGCCGCGGTAGACGAGCGCCGAATCGACACTGACGATCTCACCGCCGAAGCGCGCCGCCCAGTCCAGCGCGAGCGCGGTCTTGCCAGATGCCGTCGGCCCCATCAGGGCGATGGCGCGCGGGCGCGGATCCGGCGTCGAGCCGGCGCTGGCCATAACATCCGTCACGTCACACGCGCCTGCGCCCGCGTGTGCAGGCAGGCCACCACCGGTCTCCGCGGCTTGCCGGGACGGCACGACGGCAACGCAAGGCACACACCCCACCCCATCGTCAGTACCCGGTTTCCTTCAGCGACAGCTGCACCTGCTCGTGCGTGGCCTGCACTTCGGCCGACGGCGCGCGGCCCAGCAGGCTGACGCCGATGATCGCAGCGGTCGCCGACAGGAAGCCGGGGATCATCTCGTACAGCTCCGAGCCCATGCGGTTGACGACAATCTCCTTCCAGAAAATCACCATCAACGCGCCGGTCAGCATGCCGGCGATCGCGCCGTTGCGGGTCATGCGCTTCCAGAACAGCGCCAGCAGCAACACCGGGCCGAAGGCCGAACCGAAGCCGGCCCACGCGTACGACACCAGGCCCAGCACGCGGCTGTCCGGATCGCGCGCCATCCAGATCGCGAGGACCGACACCGCCAGCACGCTGGCACGTCCCACCCAGACCAGTTCGCTCTGCGGCGCGTGCTTGCGGAAGAACCCGCGATACAGGTCTTCGGACAGCACGCTGGAACACACCAGCAACTGGCTCGACAGCGTGCTCATGACCGCAGCGAGAATCGCGGCCAGGATGATGCCGGCAACCCAGGGATTGAACAGCAGCTCGACCAGCGTGATGAAGACACGCTCGGGATTCTCGAGTACCGGCGCGGCCAGCGATGCATTGGTCTCGAAGTAGGCGATACCGAAGAAACCAACCGACATCGCGCCGATCATGCACAACAACATCCAGCTCATGCCGATGCGGCGCGCGGTGGGAATCGTGTGCACGCTCTGCGCCGCCATGAAACGCACCAGGATGTGCGGCTGGCCGAAGTAACCCAGCGCCCAGGCGAGCAGCGAAATGATGCCGATGAAGCCCAGATTGCCGCCGCGGAACCAGTCGAGCTGCAGCGGATCGTTGGCGCGGATCAGATCGATGCTGGCGTCGAAACCGCCGGTGTGCATGAAGACCAGGATCGGCGCCAGCAACAGCGCGAACAGCATCATCATGCCCTGCGCCACATCGGTCCAGCTCACGGCCAGGAAGCCGCCGACCAGGGTGTAAAGCACGGTGACCGACGCGCCCAGCCAGATCGCCTGGCCATAGGTCAGGCCGAACACGCTCTCGAACAGACGCGCACCCGCGACCACGCCCGACGCGCAGTAGATCGCGAAGAACACCAGGATCACCACCGCGGTGAACACGCGCAGGATGCGGCTGCGGTCATCGAAACGGTTGGTCAGGAAGTCCGGCAACGTCAGCGCATTGCCGGTGCGCTCGGTGTAGACGCGCAGGGGACCGGCGACGAAACGCCAGTTGAGATAGGCGCCGAGCAGCAGGCCGACGGCGATCCACGCCTCCGACACGCCACTGAGGAAGATCGCGCCGGGCAGGCCCATCATCAGCCAGCCGCTCATGTCCGAGGCGCCAGCCGACAACGCGGTCACGCCCGGGCCGAGACTGCGTCCACCGATGATGTAGTCGTCGAAACTCTTGGTCCGGCGCCAGGCCACGAATCCGATCACGACCATCACCGCCAGATAGACGAGGAACATGACGATGGTCGGCGTATTGGATCTGAGCACGGGGCCTCCTGTGGTGTGACACGACACGGAAAACGCCGCGGCGACTGCCACGGCGGTGCACCAGCCTAACGCAGACCCACCTTGCGGTCAGTCCCGGGCAGCGCTGACCACCCCGTATCCGATGCAGGACAGCGCGCCGTGACCGGACGCGTGCCGGGGCCGGTCAGGCGTCGTCGGGCCAGCTGATCGCGGGCTTCGGCGTCGCTGCGCGCGGGGTGGGCACCGCATCCACCGCGAGCCAGATCTTCAACGCATCAACGGTTTCGGCGACATCATGCACGCGCAGGATGCGGGCGCCGTTCTGCGCGGCGATCAGGTGCGCGGCCACGGATCCGGCCGCGCGCTCGGACGGCACGTCGCGCCCCGTCAGCTCGCCGATGCTGCGCTTGCGCGACAGACCGGCGAGCACCGGCACGCCGAGTTCGAGAAACCGTGCGAACTGCGCCAGCAGGGTCATGTTGTGTGTGGTGGTCTTGCCGAATCCGAAGCCGGGATCGACCACGATGTGCTTGCGTGCGATACCGGCCATCTCGGCGGAAAAGATGCGCTCGGCCAAGAAACGATGCACCTCGCCGACGACATCGTCGTAGTCGGGTGCCGCCTGCATGTCGCCCGGTTCGCCGAGCATGTGCATCAGCACGACCGGCACGCCGAGCGACGCGGCGGCTTCGAGCGCGCCATCGCGACGCAGGCCGTAGACGTCGTTGATCAGGCCCGCGCCGGCCGCGACCGCAGCACGCATGACCTCGGGTTTGGAGGTGTCGATGCTGATCGGCAGCGCGGTGCGGGCGACCAGACCCTCGATCACCGGCACCACACGTCGCAGCTCCTCTTCGACGGAAACCGCGTCGGCGCCTGGACGGGTGGATTCGCCGCCGACATCGAGCATGTCGGCGCCCGCCTCCGCCAGGCGCATACCGTGCGCGATCGCCGCATCGGTCGTGTCATGCGTGCCGCCGTCCGAGAACGAATCGGGCGTGACATTGACGATGCCCATCACGCGTGGGCGGTCGAGCCGCAGCACGCGGCCATTGCAGTCAAGCTGCGGCGCGGTATCGAACATCAGCGTTCGCCCTTGCGGTCGTTCTGTTCGGTCGTCACCACGCGCCGGCTCATGCCGAACACGACGCCGAGTGCCACACCGATCGCGACACCGATGGACACATTGTCGAATGCCGAGCCCATGGCGACGCCGATCGCCACACCGGCACCGATGCCGATCGGCAACAGTGGATATCGGAATTTCGGTTTCTGTCCGGACATCGTGCTCTCCCGCTTGCGATACACCAGCGGCGACTCTGGCCGACCCCTGCACGCATCGCAAGCACGGAGGCCGCAATCACGCTGCGCGCGGTGGGCCGCCACCAGCGCGTTCGCATGCCCGTGTCCGATGCCATGCTCGTTCTTGAGGAACGCGGCCTGCTGCATGCGCGCGCGGTCGGCGACACCGTCGAGCAGCGAGAACCAGTGCGCGACCGGTTGCCCGCAGGTCTTCTCGATCGAGGGAAATACGACACGGGGCCTTTCACCGTGCCACCGGTCATGCCGCGGTCATCGGGTGGACGCGTGCGCAGTGCGCGTCCGGTCACGGACAGGGGATGTGGCTGCGCGACGCCCATCCTGCGGCGGATCCACAGGCCCGGACACGCAGAAGGCCGGGGTTCGCCCGGCCTTCTGGTGACACTTGCGACTGCGATCAGGCCTGTTCGGCCGGACCACCGATCGGCGGCTGCAGCGGGCGGTTGCCGCCCTTGTCGCCGCTGTCGTCGTTCTTGTCGGCGTTCGCCTTGGCCCAGCCCATGGGCGGCGGCGGATCGCGGCCTTCCATGATCGCGTCGATCTGCGGCACGTCGATGGTTTCGTACTCGAGCAGCAGCTTGGACATCGCGTGCAGCTTGTCGATGTTCGCGGTCAGCAGCTCGGTCGTACGGTTGTAGGCCTTGTCGAGGATCGTGCGCACGACCTCGTCGATACGGCGCGCGGTGTCATCGGAAACCGACTTGTGCTGGGTAACCGAACGGCCCAGGAACACCTCGTCGTCCTCTTCGCCATAGGCGATCGGGCCGAGCTCGTCCGACAGACCCCACTTGGTGACCATGTTGCGGGCCATCTTGGTCGCACGCTCGATGTCGTTCGATGCGCCGGTGGTGACCTTGTCGACGCCGAAGATCAGCTCTTCGGCCACACGGCCGCCGTACAGCGAGCACAGCTGCGATTCGATCGCTACACGGTTCATCGAGTAGCGGTCGCCTTCCGGCAGATACATGGTGACGCCGAGCGCGCGGCCGCGCGGAATGATCGTGACCTTGTAGACCGGATCGTGCTCGGGCACGAGACGACCGACGATCGCGTGGCCGGCCTCGTGATAGGCGGTCAGCGTCTTCTCGTCCTCGCTCATCGCCATCGAACGGCGCTCGGCACCCATCAGGATCTTGTCGCGGGCACGGTCGAAGTGGTCCATGCGGACCTCCTTTCCGTTCTCGCGCGCGGCGAACAGCGCCGCCTCGTTGACGAGATTCGCCAGGTCAGCACCCGAGAAGCCGGGCGTACCACGGGCGACGACGAGAGGCTGCACGTCCTCGTCCAGCGGCACCTTGCGCATGTGCACCTTGAGGATCTGCTCGCGGCCCTTGACGTCCGGCAGACCCACGACGACCTGGCGGTCGAAACGGCCCGGACGCAGCAGCGCGGGATCGAGCACGTCGGGACGGTTGGTCGCGGCGACGACGATCACGCCCTCGCCACCCTCGAAGCCATCCATCTCGACCAGCAACTGGTTGAGCGTCTGCTCGCGCTCGTCATGCCCACCGCCGAGACCGGCGCCGCGATGACGGCCCACCGCGTCGATTTCGTCGATGAAGATGATGCACGGCGCCTGCTTCTTGGCCTGCTCGAACATGTCGCGCACGCGGCTCGCGCCGACGCCGACGAACATCTCGACGAAGTCCGAACCGGAGATCGAGAAGAACGGCACCTTGGCCTCGCCGGCGATCGCCTTGGCGAGCAGCGTCTTGCCGGTACCGGGCGGGCCGACCATCAGCACGCCGCGCGGAATCTTGCCGCCGAGCTTCTGGAAGCGCGACGGATCGCGCAGGAATTCGACCAGTTCCGACACTTCTTCCTTGGCTTCGTCGCAACCGGCGACGTCGGCGAAGGTGATCTTGGTCTGCTCTTCATTGAGCAGCTTTGCGCGGGACTTGCCGAAGGACATCGCGCCCTTGCCGCCGCCCTGCTGCATCTGCCGCATCATGAAGAACCAGAAGCCGATGATCAGCGCGACCGGCAGCAGCTGGATCAGGATGTAACCCAGCGAAATGCCGCTCGACGGCGGCGCCTGCTCGATCGCGACGTTGTGGTTCATCAGGTCGTCGATCATGCGATCGTCGCGACGCGGTGCGATGACCGTGCCGCTCTGGCCGCCCTTGCTCTCGAACGTGATGGTGCGTTCGTCTTCGGCGATCTTCACCGAGCCGATCTGGTCGCGACGGACCTGCTCCATGAACTGCGAGTACTGGACGTCCTGCCCGCCTGCGCCGGTTCTGGGGCTGAAGCTCTGGAAGATCACCATCAGTACGACGGCGACGACCACCCAGAGCAGCAGATTCTTGACCAGATCGTTCATGTTTCGGGGTTCTCGTGGAGAGTTCGGTGGAGCGTTTGAATCGGCGTCATGCTACTTCATCACCGCCAGCTTGCCCTGCGCCAGCGCATAGACTTCCGGCGAACGCTGCCGGGATGCAGCCGGCTTGCGGATCGACAGCTTCGTGTAACGCCGCCGCAGATTGCGCACGTAATCGTCGAACTCGGTGCCCTGGAAGAGCTTGATCAGGAAAGTGCCGCCGGTGCGCAAGTGGTTGTCCGCGAAATCCATCGCCAGTTCCGCCAGGTGCATTGCGCGGGGCTGATCAACTGCATCGATGCCACTCTTGTTGGGGGCCATGTCGGACAACACAAGGTCCACCTGCTGACCACCCAGCGTGGATTCGAGCATCGAGAGGACCGCATCCTCGCGAAAATCCCCGTGAAGGAACTCCACGCCGGCCAGGGTGGGCATGTCGAGGATGTCGAGCGCGATCACCCGTCCGGAGTCGCCGAGCGCCTGACGGACCCACTGCGACCAGCCGCCCGGCGCCGCGCCCAGATCGACCACGACCATGCCCGGCTTGAGCAGGCGGTCGCGTTCGACCAGCTCTTCGAGCTTGTAGGCGGCGCGCGAACGCAGGCCGTCCTTCTGGGCCTTCTTCACGAAGGGATCGGAGAAATGTTCTTTCAGCCAGCGCTGGCTGCTTTTGCTGCGGGAGGCCATCAACGGCTCGAATGCGGGACAGGTGCGTCCGGTGGCCATGATATCCTGCCGGTCGCTTTCATTCCCCCGATCGGTTCATCCATGAGTAATGCCCTGACCGCTGCCCAGACCCGTTTTCTGCGCGGCCAGGCCCATGGCATCAAAGCCATGTTGCAGGTAGGCGGCAAAGGCATCACCGAGGCGCTGGTCGCCGAAATCGATGCCGCCCTCGAGCATCACGAACTGATCAAGGTCAAGGTCGGCGCGTCGGACCGCGAGGAGCGGGACGCGATGATCGCCGACCTGGCCGGCCGCACCGCGTCCGAACTCGTCCAGCGCATCGGCCACGTGGCGATCCTGTACCGCCAGAGCAAAGACCGTCGCCAGATCGTGTTGCCGCGCTCCTGAGCCGTCGGCGGAGACGGCATGCAGCTCAATCTCGAATCGCCTGATTTCGATTACGTCCTGCGCGGTGCTGACGGGCGCCTGGCGCTGGTCAACGACCGCCGCCTGAGCCGCAGCTTCATCGTCGCCCCACGCAGCCTCGTCGAGGACTGGCCGGTGACGGATGTCCGCTCGCTCGACATCGACGCCCTCGCCCAAGTGCTGGCGCTGGAGCCGGAAGTCGTTCTGCTCGGCACCGGTGAGACCCAGGGCTTTCCGCCACCCGCGACGATGGCGGCATGCCTGTCGCGCGGTATCGGCCTCGAAGCGATGACCAATGCCGCCGCAGCGCGTACGTTCAACGTGCTGGCGGGAGAAGGTCGGCGCGTGGTTGCGGCATTCGTGCTGTCCGGCGACACCGCCGCACGCTGAGCCGACACCGGGACACCACGCCGGCCCGCGTGGCCGACGGCACCGGACTGCTGCACTCGAGAGTAACGATCAGTGCGCTGGCAGACGCGTCAGCAGATCGACCTGCTTGCTGCTGCAGCGCGTGAGGTCTGCAGCACATGGTCCGCTGGACCGCGACATTGACGAGCGGGAGGCGCACTAAGCCTCCCGCCCGGCCGGAACCCGAAACCGATGCTCAGCGTGCCGGGAGATAGGTCAGCGGATCCACAGGCTTGCCGTTGTAGCGGATCTCGAAGTGCAGCATGTCGCGTGCGGCGCCGGTGCGCCCCAGTTCGGCGATCTGCTGGCCGGCGCGGACGCGCTCGCCCTCGTTGACCTTGCGGGTGCGGTTGTGGCCGTAGGCGGTCAGCCACTGCTCGTCGTGCTTGACGATGATCAGCTCGCCATAGCCCACCAGACCGGCGCCCGAGTACACCACGACGCCCTCCGCAGCCGCATTGACCGGCTGGCCGGCGGTGCCGGCGATATCGACACCCTGCTTGGTCGGGTCGTTGGCGACATAGCGGCCGACGATCTGACCGGCCGTTGGCCACTGCCAACGGAACGGACTGCTCGCAGGCGCGGCGGCGACGGGTTGCGGCGCCGACTGCGTGGGCCGTGCCGAGGACGGGCGCTGCGCTGTCGAAGAGGACGCGGGACGCGCCGGCGGCGCGCTGCCACTGCCGGGGTACAGGCGCAGGCGCTGCCCGGGGTAGATCGTGTACGGCGCGCGGATGTTGTTCCAGGTCGCCAGATCGAGCGCGCTGATGCCGTTATTGGTCGCAATGCGATACACGGTGTCACCGCGCTGCACGGTTGCGGTCTCACCGGGCTTCGGTGTCGAGGTCGCGCGCGCGGATCCGCCTTCGCGGATCACCGTACTGGTGCCACAGGCCGTCAGCAGGCCCACCGCCAGCACCACTCCGAGCTTCCTCATCCACGCATCTCCCACCAGATCAGTCCAATGGCCACCAGGCCCACCATCAACCAGCCGAGCCACTCGATATACCGCTTAAGCATCGGTTCGAACTTCGGGCCACCCCAGGCCATCAGGCCCGCGACGAGAAAGAAGCGTGCACCGCGTCCGAGCAACGAGCCGACGATGAACGGTAGCAGGCCCACCCCGAGCGAACCCGACGCGATCGTGAACACCTTGTACGGAATCGGCGTGAATGCCGCGATGAACACGAACAGCAAGCCGTGTTCGAGGAACAGCGCCTGGATATTCTCGAACGCCGGTTGCCAGCCCATGCGCACGATCCATGGCCAGGCCAGATCCAGCGCGAAGTGGCCGATGACATACCCCAGCAGACCACCGACAACTGACCCAAGCGTGCACAGCAGCGCGAACCGCCACCAGGCCCTGGGCTTGGCCAGCGACATCGGCGCGAGCATGACGTCGGGCGGAATCGGAAAGACCACTGACTCGGCAGCGCTCATCAGAGTGAGGTAACGCGGCGCATGACGGTGGCGGGCCCACGCGAGCGTGGTGTCGTACATCCTTGCAAACAGCTGCATCAGTCCACGTATCCAGACAACAAAGGTACAAACGCGACGGCGGCGACATCCTGCTGTTCGATCTGCCCATCGGCGTGCCTGCGCAGCACCAGCAGACGTTGCGAACCCGGTGCGCCGACCGGTGCGACCAGCGTGCCGCCCGGGGCGAGCTGCTCGGTCAATGCTTCGACCAGCGCAGGGCCGGCAGCGGTGACGATGATGCCGTCGAAGGGGCCGTTCTCCGGCCAGCCGATGCGGCCGTCGTCGTGCTTGCTGCGCACGTTGAGGCCCAGCGAGCGGAAACGCTTGCGCGCGATGCGCAGCAGTTCGCCGATGCGCTCGACGGTGTGCACTTCGATGCCGAGCGCGGCGAGGATCGTCGCCTGGTAACCGGAACCGGTGCCGACTTCGAGCACCCTGCCCGGCATGCCGTTCGCGAGCAGCGCTTCGGTCATGCGCGCGACCACCCACGGCTGCGAAATCGTCTGCCCGTGACCGATCGGCAGCGCGGTGTCTTCGTAGGCGCGCGTCGCCAGCGCCTCATCGACGAACAGATGCCGCGGCACGGTGCGGATCGCGTTGAGCACGCGTTCGTCGCTGATGCCACCACCGGGATGCGCGCCATCGCGCAGACGTTCGATCAGGCGGTCACGCACGCGTTGCGAGGTCATCCCGACGCCGACCGCTTCGGGCTGCAGGCGCATCCGCGCCGTCACGCCTGGGTCGCCTTGAGGTCCGCTTCGAGTCCACCGACCCAACTGGCGACGTGCTCGAGCGCCTGGTAGCGCGTGAGGTCGACATGGATCGGCGTGATCGCGATGTGCTGCGTGCGCACGGCGTGGAAATCGGTGCCGGGGCCGGCGTCCTGTTCGGGACCTGCAGCGCCGATCCACCACCAGGTGCGGCCACGCGGATCATCGATCGACGTGCACGGCTCGGCGCGATGGCGGTTGCCCAGACGCGTGACCTCGAAACCGGCGAGTTCGTCCCACGGCACGTCCGGCACGTTGACGTTGAGAATCGTGTCGGCGGGCAGCGGGTCAGCCTTCAGGCGCGCGACGATCTCGACCGCGGCGCGCGCGGCAGTCTCGTAATGCTTGCCATCGTGGTTGCGCGTGACCAGCGACATCGCCACTGCGGGAAGACCGAGAAAGCGGCCTTCCATCGCGGCGGCGACGGTGCCGGAATAGATCACGTCGTCGCCGAGATTCGCGGTGTTGTTGATGCCCGAGACCACGATGTCCGGCTCGAGTTCGAGCAGGCCGGTGATCGCGACATGCACGCAGTCCGTCGGCGTGCCGTGCACGCGCCAGGTGCAGGCATCGACCTGCACGGTGCGCAGCGGCATGTCGAGCGTGAGCGAGTTGCTCGCGCCGGAACGGTCGCGATCGGGTGCGACGACCAGCACTTCATGGCCGGCATCGCGCAGACCCTGGGCAAGAATCCGGATTCCCGGAGCGTCGACGCCGTCATCGTTGCTGACCAGTACGCGCATGGATCGTTCTAGAGGCCCCGAGCCGTCGGACAAGATCGCCATGATACCGGATGCATCTCCCCTGCCCCATTCCGGATGGAACCGGAGACTGCAGGCGGACGCGCGCGCCGCTACGCTATCGACATGCAACGAGGACGCCACCGCCCGGATCCACCTGCACCGCCGTCCGATGACGACGACGATGCCGCGCTGTTCCGCAATGCGATCGGCCCGGTCCGCGAGCTGCCGGCCGCCCAATTACCGCCGCAGGCGCCGAAACCGCGCCCGTCGACGCGCATGGCCGAACGCGACGATGCCGAAGCACGCAGCGAATTCAGGCAACTGCTGGACGGCCCGTTGTTGGGCGGCGGCGACACGATGCAGTACCGCCGCGACGAGATCTCACCGCGCGTGCTGAAGCGGCTCGGCCGCGGCGAATACGCTGCGCAGGAAGAACTCGACCTGCACCACAGCGATGCGAACCAGGCGACTGCTTTATTGCGTCTGTTCCTGCGCGATGCGATCGACGCCGGCGTGGGCTGCGTGCGCGTGATCCACGGCAAGGGCCTGAACTCGTCGCCCGATGCGCCGATCCTCAAGAACCTCGTCGATCGCCTGTTACGGCAACGTGCCGACGTACTCGCCTTCCACAGTGCACCCGGCGGTCAGGGCGGCGCCGGCGCGGTGCTGGTGTTGCTGCGGCCGCGGCAGCGCTGAGCGCGTCACGCGTGGTCCCACGCGACATGTCCCGTCTGAAAGTCGCCGCGATTGCGCTGGGCGTCGTCGCCTGGCTGATTCCGGCACTCGCCCAGATGTGGATGTGGCTGCGGTACTCGTCCGGCACGCCGTCGCTGGGCCTGCTGTGGATGGTCACGACGTTCGGCTCGCTGCTGCCTGCGTCGGTGCTGTCGATCGTGGGCGCCTGGCTGTGGTGCCGCGCTACTCGCGTGGAAGGCGCGCGCCCGCGCGCGCGACGTCTCGGCTTTGCGGGGATCGCGACGCCCGCCTGCATCGCGGCGCTGCTCGTGGTCTACGTCGCCGCGAGCATCATGATCGGACGCATGAAGGATCAAGCTGCTGTGTGACCGCAGGCGCGCCGCGTCGATGGCGCGCGATGCGGAGACAGGTGACCGCCCGGAGAGCCCACAACGAAAACGGCCGCCGCTGCATGTGCAGCGACGGCCGACGGGTCTTGCAGCTCGCGCGCGCGACTCAGTGCTTCACGCGCGTCCGCTTGGCACCTTCGGCACGCGGCACGACCTTGCGCGTGGCCTTGCGCTCGACCTTCTGACCGGGCGGCGGCGGAAGCGGACGCTCCAGCGCCAGATCCAGCACCTCGTCGATGTACTTCACCGGCACGATCTTCATGCCGTCGGTGACGTTCTTCGGGATGTCGGACAGATCCTTGCGGTTCTCCTCGGGAATGATCACGGTCTTGATGCCACCGCGCAGCGCAGCCAGCAGCTTCTCCTTGAGTCCACCGATCGCGGTGACGCGACCACGCAAGGTGATCTCGCCGGTCATCGCCACGTCCGCGCGGACCGGAATCTTCGTCAGCAGCGACACCAGCGTCGTCGCCATCGCAATACCGGCACTCGGACCATCCTTCGGCGTCGCACCATCGGGCACGTGCACGTGGATGTCGTGCTTCTGCAGCACTTCGAGCTCCACGCCCAGGCGCTCGGCGCGCGAACGCACGACCGACATCGCCGCGGACGCGGATTCCTTCATCACATCACCCAGCTGACCGGTGAGGATCAGCTGGCCCTTGCCCGGCACCTGCGTTGCTTCGATCTGCAGCAGATCGCCGCCGACTTCCGTCCACGCCAGACCGGTGACCAGACCGACCTCGTTGTCCTGCTCGGCGCGACCGAAATCGAAACGCTGCACGCCGAGGTACCTGTCGAGATTCTTCTCGGTGACCTTGACCGTCTTGATGCCCTTCGCCTTGCCCTTGCCCGTGGCGACAGGGCCGGCCAGCGCGATTTCCTTGACCACCTTGCGGCAGATCTTGGCGATCTCGCGCTCGAGGTTGCGCACGCCCGATTCGCGCGTGTAGTAGCGCACGATGTCGCGCACCGCACCTTCGGACACGGCGAGTTCCTCGACCTTGAGCCCGTTCGCCTTCAGCTGCTTGGGCAGCAGGTAACGCGTGGCGATGTTGAGCTTCTCTTCCTCGGTGTAACCCGGGATCCGGATCACTTCCATGCGGTCGAGCAACGGGCCGGGGATGTTGAGCGAGTTCGACGTCGCGACAAACATCACTTCCGACAGGTCGAGATCGACCTCGAGGTAATGATCGTTGAAGGTGTGGTTCTGCTCGGGATCGAGCACTTCCAGCAGCGCCGATGCCGGATCGCCGCGGAAGTCCATCGACATCTTGTCGATCTCGTCGAGCAGGAACAGCGGGTTCTTGGTGCCGACCTTGTTCATGCTCTGCACGATGCGGCCCGGCATCGAACCGACATAGGTACGACGATGCCCGCGGATCTCGGCCTCGTCACGCACACCGCCCAGCGCCATGCGGGTGAACTTGCGGTTCGTCGCTTTCGCGATCGACTGGCCGAGCGAGGTCTTGCCCACGCCGGGCGGGCCGACGAGGCACAGGATCGCGCCCTTCATCTGCTTCACGCGCGTCTGCACCGCGAGGTACTCGAGGATGCGTTCCTTGACCTTCTCCAGGCCGTAGTGATCGGCGTCGAGCACGTCCTGCGCGGACTTCAGATCCTTGCGCACCTTGCTGCGCTTCTTCCACGGCACGCCCAGCAGCCAGTCGAGATAGTTGCGCACGACCGACGCTTCGGCCGACATCGGCGGCATCTGCTTGAGCTTGTTGAACTCGGCCTTGGCCTTGGTCTCGACCGCCTTCGGCATGCCGGCCTCGGAGATCTTGCGCGCGATCTCGTCGATGTCGCTCGGCGCATCGTCGATCTCGCCCAGCTCCTTCTGGATCGCCTTCATCTGTTCGTTGAGGTAGTACTCGCGCTGCGACTTCTCCATCTGCGACTTCACGCGGCCGCGGATGCGCTTCTCCATCTGCTGCACGTCGATCTCGCCATCGACGAAACCGACCAGCAGTTCCAGACGGTCGGCGGTATCGGTCGCTTCGAGCAACCGCTGCTTGTCGGCCAGGCGCACGCCCAGGTGCGCGGCGACGGTGTCAGCCAGACGCGCGGGCTCGTCGATGCCGGCCAGTGTCTGCAGCAACTCGGGCGGCAGCTTGCGGTTCGTCTTGACGTACTGCTCGAACAGGCTCATCAGCGAACGCGCGATGGCCTCGACCTCGCGCGGCTCACGCGACTCCACGGGCGGCACCGCCATGCCCGTACCGGCCAGCGCGCCCTCGTTCTCGCGGATGTCGCGCAGGTTGACCCGCTCGGTGCCCTCGACCAGCACCTTGATCGTGCCGTCGGGCAGCTTCAGCAACTGCAGCACCGTGGCCAGGGTGCCGATGCTATAGAGATCCTCGGCGCCCGGGTCGTCGATGTCAGCGGACTTCTGGGCCACCAGCAGGATGCGCTTGTCGGCTTCCATGGCGATGTCGAGCGCGCGGATCGACTTGTCGCGGCCGACGAACAGCGGGATGACCATGTGCGGAAACACGACGACATCGCGCAACGGCAGGACCGGCAGTTCGTGGGTTTCGGGGGTGCTGCGTGGGGGCATCGTCGTTCCTCGGTCTGGCGCCGTCCGGCGGGACGGTCTCGGCGGCGCTACCGCCACCCTGCACCCGTTTATGGGGCGCGGCAGACCGGGATGCAAGCGCGCGTTCCACCCCATATGCAAAAGCGCCGCAGGCTCAGGGAGCCTGCGGCGCTTGGTTGACCGTTTGCACGACGCGCGAACTGCGAATGATGCGTCACCCGGAACATTTCGTTCCGGTCGCGGACTCAGTCGCCGGACGCGGCCTTCTGCTCGGCCGGGGGTGTTTCGTAGATCAGGTACGGCTCGGACTTGTGCTCGATGACCGACTCGTCGACGACAACCTTGCTGACATTCTCCAGCGACGGCAGGTCGTACATCGTGTCGAGCAGCACCGATTCGACGATCGTCCGCAGACCGCGGGCACCGGTCTTGCGCTTGATCGCCTTCTTGGCGATCGCCGAGAGCGCGTCCTGACGGAACTCCAGTTCCACGCCTTCCATCTCGAACAGCTTCTTGAACTGCTTGCTGATAGCGTTCTTGGGCTCGGTGAGGATCTGGATCAGTGCGGCTTCGTCCAGCTCCTCGAGCGTCGCCACGACCGGCAGGCGGCCGACGAACTCGGGGATCAGGCCGAACTTGATCAGATCTTCCGGCTCGACCTCCGCCAGCACCTTGCCCACTTCCGCCTTGCGCTCGGAGCTCTTGAGCTTGGCGCCGAAGCCGATACCGCTGGCGTCGGTGCTGCGCGCCTGGATCACCTTGTCGAGGCCCGCGAACGCGCCGCCGACGATGAACAGAATGTTCTTGGTGTCGACCTGCAGGAATTCCTGCTGCGGGTGCTTGCGACCGCCCTGCGGCGGCACGCTTGCGACCGTGCCTTCGATGAGCTTGAGCAGCGCCTGCTGCACGCCTTCGCCGGACACGTCGCGCGTGATCGACGGGTTCTCGCTCTTGCGCGAGATCTTGTCGATCTCGTCGATGTAGACGATGCCCTGCTGCGCCTTCTCGGCGTCGTAGTCGCACTTCTGCAGCAGCTTCTGGATGATGTTCTCGACGTCCTCACCGACATAGCCGGCTTCGGTCAGCGTCGTGGCGTCGGCCATCGTGAACGGCACGTTGAGCAGACGCGCCAGCGTTTCGGCCAGCAGCGTCTTGCCCGAACCGGTCGGGCCGATCAGCAGGATGTTGGACTTCGCGAGCTCAACTTCGTCGTTCTTGCTGCGGCTCTCGATGCGCTTGTAGTGGTTGTAGACCGCCACCGCCAACGTCTTCTTGGCCCGTCGCTGGCCGATGACGTACTGGTCGAGCACTTCGAGGATCTCGCGCGGCTTGGGCAGCGAGCTGCGCGCCGACTGCGCCTTCTCTTCGAGTTCCTCGCGAATGATGTCGTTGCAGAGCTCGACGCACTCATCGCAGATGAACACGCTGGGACCCGCAATCAGCTTGCGCACCTCATGCTGGCTCTTTCCGCAGAAAGAACAGTAGAGGATCTTGTTGCTGTCGCCGGAACGACCCTGACGGTCTTCGCTCATGCCTTCGCCAAATCTGTGTTGCGGTTACGTTTCGAGAATAGCACAGCGACCAGCGCCTCCACGCGGAGTGCGCCGGGCGACAGATGCGTGTTGAATCAATCGCTTAGCCGGTATCAGGCAGGCGTGATGGTGTCTTCGGGACGACGCTCGAGCACCTGGTCGACCAGGCCGTAGTCGCGCGCAGCCTGCGCACTCTTGAAGTTATCGCGCTCGGTGTCGTGCGTGATCGTCTCGAGCGGCTGGCCGGTATGGTGGGCCATGATTTCGTTCAGACGCTGCTTCATCGACAGGATTTCCCGGGCGTGGATATCGATATCCGTCGCCTGGCCCTGGAAGCCGCCGAGCGGCTGGTGGATCATCACGCGCGAATTCGGCAGCGCATAACGCTTGCCCGCGGCGCCCGCCGACAGCAGCAGCGCGCCCATGCTGGCCGCCTGGCCGATGCAGATCGTGCTGACGTCCGGCTTGATGAACTGCATGGTGTCGTAGATCGCCATGCCCGCCGTAACGATGCCGCCGGGCGAGTTGATGTACAGGTTGATGTCCTTCTCGGGGTTTTCCGCCTCGAGGAACAGCAACTGGGCGACGATCACGTTCGCCATGTGGTCGTCGATGCCGCCGACCAGGAAGATCACGCGTTCCTTCAACAGGCGCGAATAGATGTCGTACGCGCGCTCGCCGCGGCTGGTCTGCTCGACCACCATCGGCACCAGGTTGAGGGCTTTCGTCTCGATGCTCATCAATCAATTTCCGTCGGAGGAGCGTCCGGCCCACATGGACCGGACGGAGTGCGCGTGGTTCAGCCCTGCGGGCCGATCGCGTCCTGGAAGCTCAACGACTGCTCCGTGTGCTTGGCGCGCTCGGCGATCCAGTCGATCACCTGCTCTTCCATCACACGGTTCTGCAGACCCGACATCAGCTGGGGGTCGTTGCGGTACATCTCAATGACCTGCTGCGGCTCTTCGTAGGTCGAGGCGATCAGGCGCATCGTTTCGTTCACGCGCTTGGGGTCGAGCTTGAGCTGGTTGCGACGGGCAACTTCGCCCACCAGCAGGCCGACGAGGACGCGCTTGCGCGCCGGCTCGAGGAACTCGTTGTGCGCGTCGGCGGCGACGTTCGGGTTCTGGCCGTTGCGACGGGCCTGCTCGACGGTCTGGCGCAGCAGCGACTGCGCCTCGGACTCGACCAGCTTGGGCGGCAGTTCGACGTGCGCGAACGCCGCGACCAGCTGCTCACCGACTTCGCGACGCAGACGGTTCATCAGCGCACCCTTGAGCTCACGCTCCAGGTTGCTGCGGATCTCGGCGCGGAACTGGGTCATCTCGCCGCTCTTGACACCGAAGCTGCGGATAAACGCCTGGTCGACTTCCGGAAGCTGCTGTTCGGAGACCTGCTCGACCTTGACGTGCACGGTCGCCTGCTTGCCGGCCAGCTGCGGCACGCGCCAGTCGGCGGGGAAGCTCACCTCGACCGCCTTCTCGTCGCCCTTGGCCAGGCCGACCAGCGCGTCTTCGATCTCCGGGTACATCGCGCCCGAGCCGAGCACGGTGACGCCACGCTCGGCGCCTTCGGCCGGCAGGCGGTCGTCGCCGATCTGCGACCAGGTCTCGACATCGACCGCGTCACCCTGCTGGGCGCCACGCGTGACCGCGCTCCAGCTGCGACGCTGCAGGCGCAGGTTCTCGATCATGCGGTCGATGTCGTCCTCGGCCACTTCGGCCGTGTGACGCACGACTTCCAGCTTCTCGAGCTCTATGTCGCCGAAGTCCGGCACGATCTCGAAGGTCGCGGTGAAGGCCAGTTCGCCCTCGCCCGCCTCGCCTTCCGGCGCGATGCGCGGGGCGCCGGCGATCTTCAGCTCGTTCTCGCGCACGGCCTGGTCGAAGCCCTCGCGCAGCAGACGGTCGAGCTCTTCGGCCCGGACCTGCTCGCCGAAGCGCTGCTCGACGACCTTGGCCGGCACCTTGCCGGGACGGAAACCCTTGAGACGGGTGGTCCGCGCGATTTCGCGCAGACGGCCACCGACCTGGGTCTCCAGGCGTTCGGACGGCACGCGGAACGTCATCTTGCGTTCCAGGCTACCCAGCGATTCGACCGAAACTTGCATATCCACTCCTGCGCTTGCGGACGGTGCCGCATGTCATCTGACTATTGGGAATTCGTTCTGTGCTCTGCCGGCCGCCTGCCTGGTGAGGCAGACGACGGAACGGACTAGTTTGGCTGATTCAGGCCCTCGCCGCCACCGCTTCGCCGAGCGGGCGCCACCGCCTCGCCAAAGGCCCGTGACGCAGACTGCGCAGATCAGGCGACGGAGGGGAGCGGCGGTGGGCAATGCGCCGTCCCAGGTGACCGCCGACGGACGCTGGTCCACTGGAAGAACAGACACCGCCCGCCATTGCGCGGTCACGACTGCCTCCCCCTGTCGCATCGCGCCAGGCGACTCCAGCCCGGAAAGCAGCCGGACCGGACCGGACCGGAGCGGATGGTGGTGCGTCGCGCGCGCCCGGGGCCGGGTGCGTTTGCCGGGAACGACCATCCAAAGAAAAGGCGCCCGCAGGCGCCTTTTCCGGAAACAGCTGTGAGCAGGCTCAGCGCTGCTGGAGCTTCGACAGCAGACGCAGAAACTCGATGTACAGCCACACCAGCGTGACCATCAGGCCGAACGCGCCGTACCACTCCATGTACTTCGGTGCGCCCTGCTCGACGCCGGTTTCGATGAAATCGAAATCCAGCACAAGGTTCAGCGCAGCGATGACGATCACGAACAGGCTGAAACCGATACCCACCAGACCCGATTCGTGGATCAGCGGGATCGAGACACCGAAGAAGCCCAGCGCGATGGTCGCCAGATACACCAGCGCGATGCCGCCCGTAGCCGCGACGACGCCGAGCTTGAAGTTCTCGGTGGCCTTGATCAGACCGCTGCGATAGGCGAACAGCAGCGCGAACAGCGTGCCGAAGGTCAGCATCACCGCCTGCAGCACGATGCCGTCGTACATGAAGTTGTACATCGCCGAAATCGCGCCGAGGAAGAAGCCTTCCACCAGGGCATAGGCAGGTGCAGTGACCGGCGCCCACTCTTTCTTGAACACCGTGATCATGGCCAGGATGAAGCCGCCGATCAGGCCGCCCCACATGTACATGCCGAAGCCCGGCTGCGGACGGCCGTCGACGCCGAACTCGACCTGCGACCACGCAAAGGCTGCGGTGAGCACTGTCAGCAACAGCAGGAAGCCGGTCTTGTTGACGGTGCCGTTGAGGGTCATCGCCTCGCTGTCGCGCGAGACGACACTGCCGCTGGCGAGATCGAGGAAGGTGGATTCCTTCAGTGCGGGATTGCCGCTGCGCATGAGTTTCGCCCCTGTCTGTCCATGGATTCTGATTGGAAGGGAGGATACACGTGCATCCGTATGCTGCACTGCATTGACAGCGCGCGCGGCGGTCGTACAATTGCGCCCTTCGTACGGTCCTGGCCGTGTCGGGGTCAGGTTCGACCGCTTGTTCCGGCGGGGTATAGCGCAGTCTGGTAGCGCGCCTGCTTTGGGAGCAGGATGTCGGGGGTTCGAATCCCTCTACCCCGACCATCGGGTACCAGCCGCGTTTATCATTCGACGCACTGGCGCCCGTAGCTCAACCGGATAGAGCACCAGCCTTCTAAGCTGGGGGTTACAGGTTCGATTCCTGTCGGGCGCGCCATCGCCGGCGGTACGAGACAAGTTTTCTGTGGTGGATGTAGCTCAGTTGGTTAGAGCACCGGATTGTGATTCCGGGGGTCGCGGGTTCAAATCCCGTCTTCCACCCCATTGCTTCACCGGGCAACACACGAAAGGTGTTGCCCAAGCGCGCAAAGTTGCATTACAATGCGCGCCCGCTTCATCGGGCCGTTAGCTCAGTTGGTAGAGCAGTTGACTCTTAATCAATAGGTCCAAGGTTCGAATCCTTGACGGCCCACCAGTTACACGAAACGCCCGGCTTCGGCCGGGCGTTTTCGTTTCCGGCGTTGGCAACCCGCGAAACCCGTGCCCTGCCAAAACGGCGCGATGATGGACTAACATGCCGCGGCTCGCCCACGGCGGGCAACAAGCGAAAGTGGCGGAATTGGTAGACGCCCTGGTTTTAGGTACCAGTGCCGCAAGGCGTGGGGGTTCGAGTCCCCCCTTTCGCACCAGCCCGGGAAGATCCACAGCATCAATGCGGGCTGACGCGTCCGCGCATGGACGCGAGCGCGACGCGACCACGCATTGCCGCGACCGTCAGCTCCGCGTGGTCGGCGCCTCGACAGCGCCGGCGTCTCCGCGGCCCGGCCACAGCATGAAACCGATCGTCACCGCCCCCAGCAGCCAGCAGTAGTGCACGCTGCCGGCGAGCGCGAGCGGTGACACCGATGCCAGCGAAGCGGCCAGCAGGATCTGCGCGCCATACGGCAGCACGCCCTGCGCGACGCAGGCGAAGATGTCGAGCACGCTGGCCGCACGTCGTGGGCTGATGCCGTGCTTCTCCGCGATATCGCGCGCGACGCTGCCGCTGACGAGGATCGCGACCGTGTTGTTGGCGGTGAACACGTCGGCCGCGGTCGACAACGCGGCAATGCTGAACTCGCCCGATCGCCGGCTGCGACGCCCACGCGCGAATTTTGCGATCAGCTGCGCGAGCCAGTCGAGGCCGCCGCTGGCCTTGGTCAACGCGCCCAGGCCGCCGATCAACAGCGACAGCAGCAGGATTTCGACCATGCCTTGGAAGCCGGTCCAGATGTCGCCCACGAACGGCACCACGCCGTAGTCGTCGGCGAACACCAGACCGAAGCCGCCGGCCAGCACGATGCCCAGGCCCAGCACGATCAGCACGTCGACGCCGGCCAGGGCGAGCGCCAGCACGATCACGTAGGGCAGCATCAGCCACGCGGACGCGCTGCTCTCGGATTCGATCGGCGAGGCGCCGCCCAGCACGCCGAGCAATACGACCGTGGCCAGCGCGGCCGGCATCGCGATCTTGAAGTTCTCGCGGAACTTGTCGCGCATCTGCGCGCCCTGGGTGCGGGTGGCGGCGATCGTGGTGTCGGAGATCATCGACAGGTTGTCACCGAACATCGCGCCGCCGATCACCGCGCCGACCACCAATGCACGGTCCAGACCCGACGCTTCGGCGACGCCGAGCGCGATCGGTACGACGGCGGCGATCGTGCCCATCGACGTGCCGATCGCCAGCGAGATCAGCGCCGACAGCACGAACAGGCCCGGCAGGATCAGCGGCGCGGGAATCGCCGACAGACCGATCGACACCACCGCATCCACCGCGCCGATCGCACTCGACACGTAGGCGAACGCGCCCGCCAGCAGGAAGATCAGGCACATCAGCACGATGTTGGGATCGCCCATGCCGCGCAGCAGGATGTCGCCGGCCTGCAGGCCGCGGCGATGCGCGATCCAGGCGGCGAGCGCCAGCGCGGGCAGGATCGCGACCGGCGCGCGCAGCTGGTAGAACCCCATCGCCTCGCCCTGCGCGGTGAAATACAGCCCGGCGCCGAAGAAGAGCGCAAGGAACAGCAGCAGCGGCGTCAGCGCGAGCGCGCTGGGGCGGACGGTCATGCGGATGGATTCCGGGAGGGCGATGCGTGTGCGCATTGTGCGCAGGACGCGTCGGTCCGTCATGACGACCGGCAGGATGGCCTGCAACGAAAAACGGGACGCCGAAGCGTCCCGTTCCCGTCGCCACGCCGCCGAAGCACGGCGCGCGTGGCGTGCAGGCGCGTCTTACAGGCGTGCCGCGATCGCCTTGGCGAAGGCCATCGTGTTACCGGTGCCGCCGAGGTCCGGCGTCACGCCGTCCTTGGCCTCGAGCGTGGCGACGATCGCCTTGCGCAGGCGCTCGGCCTGCTCCGGCAGCGCCAGATGGTCGAGCATCTGCGAGGCAGCGAGCAGCAGCGCACACGGGTTGGCAACGCCCTTGCCGGCGATGTCCGGCGCCGAGCCGTGCACGGCCTCGAAGATCGCCGCGTCGGTACCGATGTTCGCGCCCGGGGCCAGACCCAGACCGCCGACGAGGCCGGCGCACAGGTCGGAAATGATGTCGCCGAACAGGTTCGTCGTCACGATGATGTCGAACTGCTCGGGACGCATCACCAGCTGCATGCAGGTGTTGTCGACGATCATTTCGTTGGCTTCGATGTCCGGATACTCGGCCGCCACTTCGCGCGCGACCTTCAGGAACAGGCCCGAGGTGCTCTTGAGGATGTTGGCCTTGTGGACGATCGTGACCTTCTTGCGACCGGTCTTGCGTGCCAGCTCGAACGCGTAGCGCACGATGCGGTCCGAACCCTTGCGGGTGATGCGCGTGATCGACACCGCGGTCTCACCGTCGGCCGAGGTTTCCTGGCCTTCGCTGATGTACGAACCTTCCGTGTTCTCGCGGATCGTGATGAGATTCACGCCGTCGGCGAAACGCGAGCGCGTGTTCGGGAACGACGTCGCCGGACGCACGTTGGCGTAGAGGTCGAACTGGCGACGCAGTTCCACGTTGATCGAGCTGAAGCCGCCACCGACCGGCGTGGTCAGCGGGCTCTTGAGCGCGATCTTGTTGCGGCGGATCGATTCGAGCGTCGCGGCCGGCAGCAGTTCGCCGTGCTTCTCGAGCGCCATCAGGCCCGCGTCCGCGTCTTCGTAGGTGAGGCCGAGCTGCATCGCGTCGAGCACGTGCAGCGTCGCGTCCATGATCTCCGGGCCGATGCCGTCGCCGCGGATGACCGTAATGGTGTGCGTCATGTGGGGTGGGATTCCGTGCGCAGGGACGACGCGCGATGCGCGGCGTCGGGTGAAGGGGAAACCCGCCCATTATGCCCGAGGCGCCCACCCCGACCCAAACGCAGGCACACCGGAGCGCGACCGCGACATCGCGCACGATGCCTGCGGCGCGCCTCGCAGACGCACTCAGTCGTGCGCGTGCACCGCTGGCGTTCCGGCCTCGCCCTGCTCCAGACGGTCGAGGAAATCGACCGCGCGACGCATGTGCGGGATCACGATGCTGCCGCCGACGACCAGGCCCACGGAGAAGGTTTCGAACAGCTCTTCGCGCGTCGCACCGGCGTCCTTGCACTGCGCCACGTGGTAGCTGATGCAGTCGTCGCAGCGCAGCACCATCGAGGCGACCAGACCGAGCAGTTCCTTGGTCTTGAGATCGAGCGCGCCGGCCTGGTAGGTCTGCGTGTCGAGCGCGAAGAAGCGGCGTACGACCTGGTTGGGCTCGGCCAGGATGCGCTCGTTCATACGCTTGCGGTATGCGCTGAACTCGGCAACGCGGTCAGCCTCGCTCTCTGCGCTCATGCGCCCGGACCCTGTGCCAGCGGCAGGAAACCGCCCTTGCGGTGCAGGGCCATCATGTCGTCGTAGCCGCCCACATGGGTCTCGCCGACGAAGATCTGCGGCACGCTGGTCCGGCGCGCGAGCGCGACCATGCGTTCGCGCTCGGCGACGTCGAGATCGATGCGGACCTCGCGCCAGTCCAGCCCCTGACTCTTGAGGAAGGTCTTGGCGGCCACGCAGTAGCCGCAGATCGCGCTGGTGTACATCACGATCTCCGGCGCGGTGCCGGGCGATGCGGAAGTCGGGGAATCGGGGGTCACGGCAGTCTCCGGAAACTTGTCGGGCGATTGTCGGTCAGATGGGGGTGCGGCACCGTGTTTTCCATGTGGTGCCGCGCACCGCCGCCTTAACATGGCATTCATGCCCTTCCCGCATGCCACCGGCATGCTGCAGTTTCGCTTCCTCACACGAACGAGCCGATGCGCCCAGCCCAGACTCCACACCGCCCTGCCCGCCTCGCCCTTCTGCCGCCGCTGACGGCGCTGGTGCTGGCAACGGCTGCGGTGTGCGCACCGGCGCAGGACACGCGCCTGCCGGACATCGGCTCCTCTGCCGGCACCGTGCTCAGTCCGGCGAAGCAGTCCGAGTACGGGCAGATGCTGCTCGCGCAGTTGCGCCACTACAACTACGTGCTCGAGGACCCACTGGTCGACACCTGGCTGCGGACCACGAGCAATCGCCTGGCCTCGTCGAGCGACCAGCCGCAGCAGGCCTTCACTTTCTTCATGATGCGCGACCGCAGCATCAACGCTTTCGCCACGCTGGGCGGCTACATCGGCATGAACGCCGGTCTGGTGCTGGCGGCCGAGACCGAGGACGAAGTCGCCGCGGTGCTCGCGCACGAAGTCGCGCACGTCACCCAGTCGCACGTGCTGCGCGGCGTCGAGCGCGCGCAGCGCGACCAGGTGCCGATGCTGCTGGCGATGCTCGGCGCGATCGCGGTCGCCTCGCAGAGCGGCAGCAATTCCTCCGACGATGCCGCGATGGCGGTCATCGCCGGCGCGCAGGGCCTCGCCCTGCAGCGCCAGATCGACTACACGCGTTCGAACGAATCCGAAGCCGACCGGCTCGGCATCCGCACGCTGTCGCGCGCCGGCTACGACCCCGAAAGCATGGCCTCGATGTTCGAGCGCATGCAGGCGGTGTCCCGCACCAACCAGGGCGGCGACCGCGAGCGCCTGCCCGACTACCTGCGGACTCATCCGGTCACCACGACGCGTATCAGCGAAGCCCGTGACCGCGCCGAGCGCATGGACCGCGACACGGTGCAGGTCACCACGTCGACTCCGGAAGGCACACGCACCGAACGCGTGTCGGTGGACGGCAGTTACGAGGCCCCCGCCCGTGGGTTCGGCAACCCGATGCTCCCGGCAGGCCTGCGCCTGCCACCCGGCGCGCTGTCGCGCATCGACATGACGCAGTTCGGCTGGACGCGCGAACGTCTGCGCGTGCTCAGCGCGAACACGCCCGCGCAGGCGGTGCGCGAGTACGAGGCCATGCGTCGCAGTGCCGCCCTCACCGACGCGCAACGCTACGGCCTGGCCGTGGCCCGGCAGCGCCTCAACGAACTGGACGCGGCGGGCGATGTGTTCCGCGAACTGCTGGCCGAGTACCCCGGCGATGTCTGGCTGACGCTGGGCATGGCCGAAACCGATGCCCGCGCCGGCCGTGCCGCAGCCGCCGACCAGCGGTTCGAGAGCCTGCTCGACCGCATGCCCCGCCACCCCGCAGTCGTCCTGACCTACGCCACCGCGCTGGCGGAACGCAACACGCCCGAGGCGGGCCTGCGCGCCCAGGCGATCCTGCGTCCGCTGCTCAATGCCTCCGGCGGCGACCCCGCGTTCCAGCGGGCGTTTGCCCGGGCGAGCGAGATGGCAGGCGATCCGGTGCGCGCCGGCGAGGCCTGGGCCGAGGCCGCCCTGCTCGGCGGGCGCGCCGAGCAGGCGCTGATCCAGCTCAACACCCTCCGGCGTCGCGACGATCTCGATTACTACGCACGGACACGGATCGATGCACGGATCGCCTCGGTCACACCGATGGTGCTGGAACTGCACCGCCAGGGGATCCGCGACGACGATCTGCGCCGCCGCTGAGGCGCGCCCGGCCGGCTGCCTGCCGGCCCTGTCGCATGCGGATGACGGTCAGGCCCCGCCTGTCGCCAAACCGTCACAAAACTGTCGTGTAATGGCGCCATCCCACCGGCGCTATGGACCGATCCATGCAGAAACGCATCCTCATCGTCGATGACGAACCGGCGATCCGCGACATGGTCGCTTTCGCGCTCCGCAAGGGCGAGTTCGAGCCGATGCACGCCGGCGACGCGCGTGAGGCGCAGTCGGCGATCGTCGACCGCGTCCCGGACCTGATTCTGCTCGACTGGATGCTGCCCGGCACCAGCGGTCTGGAACTGGCCCGCCGCTGGCGCAAGGACGCCCTGACCCGCGACATCCCGATCATCATGCTCACCGCCCGCGGCGAGGAGAACGATCGCGTCGGTGGCCTCGAAGCAGGCGTCGACGATTACGTGGTCAAGCCGTTCTCGGCGCGCGAACTGCTGGCCCGCATCCGCGCGGTCATGCGCCGCGCACGCGACGACGACGAGGACGGCAGCGTCACCGTCGGCGCCCTGCGCATCGACGGCGCCGCGCATCGCGTCTTCGCCAGCGACGCACCGGTCACGATCGGCCCGACCGAGTACCGGCTGCTGCACTTCTTCATGACCCACCCCGAACGCGTCTACAGCCGCTCGCAGCTGCTTGACCACGTCTGGGGTGGCAGCGTCTACGTCGAGGAACGCACGGTCGACGTGCACATCCGCCGCCTGCGCAAGACGCTCGAGCCGAGTGCGCTGGATGGGATGGTGCAGACGGTGCGGGGGTCGGGGTACCGGTTCTCGGCGTCGGTGTAACCAACGCTCCAGCTGACCTGCTTTCGCTTTTGACTTACGAAACGCCGCTGTGCAGAACGAACACCCGGAGGGCGGCGGGCATGGATGCCCGCCGTTTTCCGACCGCGCCAGGATGGCGAGTCGGAAAATGCCGGAACGAACGACTGGCCGGGTTTGCTCCGTCGGGGAGACGTTTTTCTTTGGTTCTGTTTCTTTTGGGGTCTACCAAAAGAAATGAACTCGGCCGCGACAGCGGACGAAAGCACTTGATCCTCGCCCGGTGCACGCGAATTGCAGAGCTTTCACTCGCCTGTCGGCGAGCGACTCACTTTTCTTTGCTGGCCCAAAGAAAAGTAAGCAAAAGAAAGGGCCTCCCCGACGGAGCACATCCGACGTGTCATTCGTTCCGGGATTTTTCGACTCGCCATCCATGGCTCGATCGAAAAACGCCGTCCATCCATGGACGACGCCCGACGGGTCTGCTGGCCGCCAAGTTCCGTCGTGTTTCGCGAAAGCGCAGCAAGCCAACAGCCACCGCTACCTCCCCACTCGACATCCTGATTTCTTACGCCAACCTGTCACCTGACATTGCCTAGACTCACCGACATGCCACCCCGTATCCACGTCGCCTGGACCCGCACATTGCTGCAGCTCGTTGCCGTGCTCGGCGTCGCTGCGGTGCTGGGAGCGCTGACTGACCACATCTGGATGGCGCTGGCGATCGCCGCGCTGGGCGTGCTCGCCTGGCACTACTGGAAACTGTACGACCTGCTGACGCGGCTGACGTCGCGCAGCCGCGTGCCACCGCCGCAAGGCGCGGGTGTGTGGCAGGAGACGGACCGCATGCTGCACCGGGGACAACAGGACATGCGCGCGCGCAAGCGGCGTCTGATCGCGATGCTGCGTGCCTATCGCGCAGTCGCAGCGGCACTGCCGGATGCGGTGATCGTCGTGGACCGCAACAGCCAGCGCGTGCAGTGGTTCAACCGCGCGGCGACGTCGCTGCTGGGACTGCAGATGCCACGCGATGTCGGCAGGCCGGTCGGCGAAACACTGCAGCCGCTGCCGGTGGCGCACTGGCTGGCACAGGGCCGACGTGCCGAACCGATGCTCGACGTGCCCTCGCCGCACTCGTCAGGCACCCGGCTGGAGCTGCGCCTGATCCCCTATTCCGACGACCTGTGGCTGCTGCTCGCCCGCGACGTCACCCGGATCGTGAAGCTGGAACAGATGCGCCGCGACTTCGTGGCCAACGTCTCGCACGAGCTGCGTACCCCTCTGACGGTCGTTCACGGCTATCTGGACATGCTCGACCCGGCCGAACAGCCGGAGTGGGCGCCGATGCTGTCGGAAATGCAGAACCAGTCGCAGCGGATGACCCAGCTGGTCGAGGACCTGCTGACCCTGTCACGCCTCGAGGCACAGGAGAGCATCGGCGACGAGGTCGTCTCGATGACATCGATGCTCGCCAGCCTGCGCCGCGAACTCGAAGTGTTGAGCCAGGGCCGGCATACGATCGCGGTGGATGACAACTCCCCGACCGACCTGATCGGATCCACCCGGGAACTGCACAGCGCATTCTCCAACCTCGTCAGCAACGCCGTCCGCTACACGCCGGCCGGTGGCCGCATCACGATCCGCTACGCGCCACTGGATGCCGGCGGCGTCGCGCTGTCGGTCGAGGATTCCGGTTACGGCATTCCGGCGGCGCATCTTCCCCGTATCACCGAGCGCTTCTATCGCGTGTCGACCAGCCGCTCGCGCGAGTCCGGCGGCACGGGCCTTGGCCTGGCGATCGTCAAGCACGTGCTGCACCTGCACCAGGCGCGGCTCGAGATCGACAGCGAAGTCGGCGTCGGCAGCCGGTTCGCCTGCCATTTCACCGCTGAGCGCGTCCGCGCCCGCGACACCCAGTATTTCGGAGCCACCGCATGAGCGCCGCCCGTTCCCGCGTCCAGAAAACCACGAAGTCCGTGCGCGGTCTGGATCCCGACGTTCTCGCCGACCCGATCGACCCGCTGCGCGATCCGGCGCTGTACCTCAACCGCGAACTCTCGCAGCTGGACTTCAACTTCCGCGTGCTGGCGCAGGCGCAGGACGAGTCGGTGCCGTTGCTCGAGCGTCTGAAGTATCTGTGCATCGCCTGCACCAACCTCGACGAGTTCTTCGAGATCCGCGCCGCGACCATGCATCACGCGCAGGATTTCGGCGTGCCGCTGCCACCCGACGGGCTCACGCCCGCCACCGTGCTCAAGCGCATCCACGAGCGCACTGCGCAGCTGGTCGAGGCGCAGTACTCGTGCTGGAACCAGGTCCTGCGCCCGGCGATGTCCGAAGCCGGCGTGCGCGTGCTGGGCCGCGAGCAGTGGACCGCGCGGCAGACGCGCTGGTTACGTGCCTACTTCCGCGACGAAGTGATGCCGGTGCTGTCGCCGCTGGGCCTCGATCCGGCGCATCCGTTCCCGAAGATCCTCAACAAGTCGCTCAACATCGTCGTCGTGCTCAAGGGCAAGGACGCGTTCGGCCGCGTGGGCAATCTCGCCATCGTTCGCGCGCCGCGCTCGCTGCCGCGCATCATCCAGCTGCCCGAGAGCATCTCCGGCGGCGAGTACGACTTCGTGTTCCTGTCGTCGGTGCTGTCGGAGTTCGTGCACGAGCTCTTCCCCGGCATGGACGTCAAGGGCGCCTACCAGTTCCGCGTGACCCGCAACTCCGAACTGATCGTCGACGACGAGGAAGTCGAAAATCTCGCCCTTGCGCTGCGCGACGAACTCGCCGGACGCGGTTACCTGCGCGCGATGCGCCTCGAGATTTCGGCCAAGTGTCCGAAGCCGATCGTGCGCACGCTGCTGCAGAATTTCGACCTGCCCGAGAACGCGGTTTACCGCATCGACGGCCCGGTGAATCTCAACCGCATCAGCCAGATCTTCGATCTCGTGCAGCGGCCGGATCTCAAGTTCCCGCCCTTCCAGCAGCGGCTGCCCAAGGGCACCGATGCGATGTTCGAGCTGATCGCCGACGGCGACATCCTGCTGCATCACCCCTTCGATTCGTTCGCGCCGGTGCTGGAGCTGATCAAGCAGGCGGCCGAAGACCCGAACGTGCTGGCGATCAAGCAGACGCTGTACCGCACTGGCAAGGACTCGGGCATCGTCGAGCACCTGATCCAGGCCGCGCGCAACGGCAAGGACGTGACCGTCGTCGTCGAACTGCGTGCGCGCTTCGACGAGGAAGCCAACCTCGGCCTCGCCGATCGGTTGCAGGAGGCCGGCGTGCAGGTCGTCTACGGCGTGGTAGGCTACAAGACCCACGCCAAGATGCTGCTCGTGGTCCGCCGCGAAGGCCGCAAGCTGCGCCGCTATGTGCATCTGGGCACCGGCAACTACCACGCCGGCACCGCGCGCGTGTACACCGACTTCGGTCTGCTGACGACCGATCCCGACATCGCCAACGACGTGCACCTGCTGTTCCAGCAGATGTCGGGCCTGGCGCCTGCGATCGGGCTCAAACGTCTGTTGCAGTCGCCTTTCACCCTGCATGCCGGCGTCATCGCACGTATCGAACGCGAAACCGCGCATGCGAATGCCGGACGGCCGGCGCGCATCGTCGCCAAGATGAACGCCCTCAACGAGCCGCAGGTGATGCGTGCGCTTTACGTGGCTTCGCAGGCCGGCGTGCAGATCGATCTGATCATCCGCGGCGCCTGCGCCTTGCGTCCCGGCGTACCCGGTGTGTCGGAGAACATCCGCGTGCGCTCGATAGTCGGTCGCTTCCTCGAGCATCACCGCGTGTACTGGTTCGCCAACGACGGCGACCCGGACCTGTTCTGCGCCAGCGCCGATTGGCTGGAACGCAATCTACTGCGACGCGTGGAAACCGGCTTCCCGATCCTCGATCCGGATATCGCGGTGCGCGTGCGCAGCGAGTCGCTCGACAACTACCTGGCCGACAACCTCAACGCCTGGGAACTGCGCGAGGACGGCACCTACGTCAAGGTCGTACCGGACGGCGACACGATGCCGCATTCGGCGCAGGGCTGGCTGCTCGCACATCTGTGCGGCTGAGCGTGCGGCGCGGCATGCATTAACATGCCCGCTCCCCCAACGCCGCGCGCGCACTCTGCGTCGCGGCCACCAGGAACGCCATGACCGGTCATGAAACGCTCGCGCTCGCCGAGGCACTGACGGTACCGCTCGAGGACGGCGAGATGCTCGCCGCGATCGACCTGGGCTCCAACAGCTTCCACATGGTCGTGGCCCGCTACACGCTAGGGCAGTTGCGCGTCGTCGACCGCCTGCGCGAGACCGTGCGCATGGCCGAGGGCCTCGATGGCCGCGGCGGACTCAATGCCGACGTGCGCCAGCGTGCACTGCAATGCCTGTCGCGGTTCGGCCAGCGCATCCGCGACATCCCGCCGCAACGCGTGCGTGCACTCGCGACCAACACGGTGCGCCGGCTGTCCGCGCCGCAGGCCTTTCTGGTGCCGGCGGAAACCGCGCTCGGCCATGCGATCGAAGTGATCTCGGGCCGCGAGGAAGCACGTCTGATCTATCTCGGCGTCTCGCACGCGCAGCCGCCCAAGCCCGGCCAGCGACGGCTTGTGATCGACATCGGCGGCGGCTCGACCGAATGCATCATCGGCAGCGGCTTCGACACGCTGGAGCGTGAAAGCCTGCAGATCGGCTGCGTCGCCAGCACGCGTCGCTTCTTTCCCGGCGGCAAGCTGTCCAAGAAGCGCTGGCGCGAGGCGCTGGCGGAAGTGGCCGCGGAATTCCAGCAGTTCGCCAGCACCTATCGCACGCTCGGCTGGCAGGAAGTGGTCGGCGCCTCGGGCACCAACAAGGCCATCGGCGAGATCTGCGCGGCGATGAAGCTGACCAAGGGCGCGGTGACGGCGCAAGCGCTGCCGATCGTGCGCGACACGCTGCTGCAGGCCGGCAATATCGATGCGATCAATCTGCCCGGCCTGTCGGATGATCGCCGGCCGATCATCGCCGGTGGCGTGCTGGTGCTCGAAGCGGCGTTCCAGGTGCTGGGCATCGATCGCATGCAGGTCAGCAAGGCCGCGATGCGCGAAGGCGTGCTGCGCGACATGCTCGGCCGCGGCGGCAGCGACGATCCGCGCGAAAGCTCGATCGCCGCGCTGGAACAGCGCTACGGCATCGACCAGGCGCAGGCCACGCGCGTGGAGACGACGGCGCTGCGCCTGTTCGACCAGGTCGCACGCAGCTGGAGCCTCGACGGCGACGATCTGCGCATGCTGGCCTGGGCCGCGCGCGTGCACGAGCTGGGCCTCGTGATCGCGCACAGCCAGTACCACGTGCACGGCGCCTACGTGCTCGAACATTCCGACATCGCCGGCTTCTCGCGCCAGGAACAGCAGTTCCTCGCCACGCTCGTGCGCTGCCAGCGCCGCAAGGTCGGCAAGTCCACGTTCGAGGCGCTGCCCGATCGTCTGCTGCAGCAGGCACGGCGCACCGCCGCGTTGCTGCGCCTCGCGGTGCTGCTGCATCGCAGCCACGAGGCCGACGAGATTCCGCGCCTGCAGGCGACTGCCGATGGTCCGCTGCTGCGCCTGAGCCTGCCGCGCCAGTGGCTCGATGCGCGGCCACTGCTGCGCACCGATCTGGAAGGCGAACCCGACGACATGGCCGCGCTCGGCATCACCCTGGCGCTCACGGCGGACTGAGTTCGCCGGCTCTGACATCACGTGACCGGCATCCGGTCACGCTGTCACCGAAGCGTCAAACCCCGGTCATCGAAGCGGCATCTTCCGTCCGCAAGCTGCGCACAACCAGCGACCGGACCGAACGATGCGCTACGCGATCGTCACCGATACGTACCCGCCCGATATCAACGGCGTGGCCCTGACGCTGCAATCCTACGTCCGCGGTCTGCGCACACGCGGACACGCGGTCGAGGTGATCCGCCCGGCCCGTGCCGGCGAGCCACCGGGCTCAGATGCCCAGTCGCTGCGCATCCGTGGCCTGCGCGTGCCGCGCTATCCGGGACTGCGCCTCGCACTGCCCGCCGGACAACGCCTGCGTACCCGCTGGCGCGCCGCGCGCCCGGATGCGATCTACGTCGCCACCGAAGGCCCGCTGGGCTGGTCGGCGCTCAATGCCGCGCAGGCGCTGGACATTCCGGTCGTCACTGCATTGCACACCCGCTTCGACATCTACATGGGCGCTTACGGCGTGCCGTGGCTGCAGCCTGCCGCACTGTCGTGGATGCGACGCTTCCACGCCCGCGCCGACGCCACCCTCGTCGCCACGCAGGCACTCGCCGGCGAACTGCGCGACGCCGGCATCGGCCATCCGGTCGTGCTGTCGCGCGCGGTCGACTGCGCGCAATTCGATCCGGCGCGGCGCGACGCGGACCTCCGCGCGCAATGGGGCGTCGACGAGGACGGCCTCGTCGCGGTCCACGTCGGCCGTATCGCCGCCGAGAAGAACCTGGGTCTCGCGGTGCGCGCGTTCCGCGCCCTGCAGGCCGAGCGACCGGACGCGCGCATGGTCTTCGTCGGCGACGGCCCGGAGCGCAACGTGCTGCAGGCCGCGAATCCGGATTTCATCTTCAGCGGCTCGCAGCGCGGCGACGACCTCGGCCGCCATTTCGCCAGCGCCGACCTGTTCCTGTTCCCCAGCCGCAGCGAGACCTTCGGCAACGTGGTGCTCGAATCGATGGCCTGCGGCGTGCCGCAGGTCGCCTTCGACCATGGCGCGGCGACCGAACACCTGTGCGACGGCTTCCAGGGCGCGCGCATCGCCGGTGACGATGAGGACGCGTTCGTCGCCGCCGCGGTCGCGCTGGCGCAGGACGCGTCGATGCGCCGCGAGATGGGGCTCGCCGGTCGCGAGGCGATGCGCCGACTGACGCCCGCGCATGTCGCCGACGATCTCGATGCGCTGCTGTCCGGCCTGCGCAGCGGCTCGCCCGATGCGCGCATGCCGCTTCCCACTCCGACCGATGCCGAGGATGCCGATGCACGCGCCGCCGCGTAGCCGACTGCTCCACCACGACACCGGCTGGTGCCTGCGCGCCAACCGCGCCTGCACCCGGCTGTGGATCCGCCGCTACTTCTCCACAGTCAGCCGTCTTGGCGACGGCATGTCCTGGTACCTGCTGATGGCCGCGCTGGTGCTGATCGACGGCTTCGACGGTCTGGTCGCTGCGACACATATGGCCGCCACCGGCGCCGTCGCGCTGCTGCTCTACAAATCCCTCAAACGCTGGACGAAACGCCCGCGGCCGTTTGCCGCCGACGGCCGCATCCGCGCCTGGGTCGCGCCGCTCGACGAGTTCAGTTTTCCGTCCGGACACACGCTGCACGCGGTGTCCTTCTCGATCGTCGCGGTGGCGTGGTATCCGATGCTCGCGGGCGTGCTGGTGCCGTTTGCAGCGAGTGTGGCGGTGTCGCGGGTGGTGCTGGGCTTGCACTATCCGAGTGATGTGCTGGCGGCAACGGCGATTGGGAGCGCCCTCGGCGCCACTTCGCTCTGGGCGGGTGGCGTCATCTGATCCGACTTCATGTCGACGAAGCATCGATTCGCTTCTCGCTCTGCTTTCCGCTCTCCGGATCGCCGCCGTGCAGCCTGTAGACCCGTAGGGCGCCGCACATGGATGTGCGGCGTTTTTCGACCGAGCCAGGATGGCGAGTCGAAAAATCCCGGAACGAATGACTGGCCGGGTTTGCTCCGTCGGGGCTGGCCGTTTTCTTTGGTTCCGTTTCTTTGACTCGCATCTTCGATGCTCGCCCCTGCGGGGCCGGCTGCGCCGTTCGCACTGCGTGCGCGGGGCCAGCAAAAGAAATGAACCCGCTCGCCGCAAGGCGAGTGGAAGCGTCTGACGTTGCTTCTCCTGCCGCAGGCAAACTCACAGGCGTAGATCAAACGCTTTCGTCCGCTGACGCGGCCGAGTTCATTTCTTTTGGTAGACCCCAAAAGAAACAGAACCAAAGAAAAACGTCTCCCCGACACGTCCACAGCCCGAGGCATCACGTGCACCGGGATTTTCCGACTCGGCATCCTGCCTCGATCGGAAAACGCCGCCCATCCATGGGCGGCGCCCTCCGGGTGGGTGTGCTCAACGCGGCGGATCGAAGATCAAAAGCTCGGCGGTAAGCATGCTTCGGCTTCAAAGCAGAGTCGAAGGTGTTGTCTCGCCCGCAGTGGAGTCGGTGACAACTTCTTTCCAGGCTCAAAAAAAACTAACGGGACGACTCAAAAGACGCCAACACCGCCCTCGCCAGCGCTGGCCGCGCCTGCCCCGCCCAATCCCGATCATTGTCGACCTGCGCATCCGCACGCGCCGCTTCCAACGCATCGACATCGAGATCGGCGATCGCCCAGACATCCGCGTCGCCGGTCTCGACCAGCACCCCGTCCGAGGGAAACCCCACGTCCATCGGCGCGAACAGTCCGGCGCTGCCGGTGTTGATGTCGAGGATCGGGGTCCACGGCGCGTCTCCCGCCGTCACCGACTGGGCGACGAAACAGCGGTTCTCCAACGCCCTCGCCAGACAGCCGACGCGCACGCGGGTCGCGCCGGCGGCGGTGTCGGTGCAGCTGGGCACGAGCAGCAGGCGTGCACCGGCTTCCCACTGGGTGCGGGCCGGCAGCGGGAATTCGATGTCGTAGCAGATGGCGATACCGGCACGCACGCCGCCGAGGTCGAAGACCTTCAGCGTATCGCCGGGTTCGATCACACCGGTCTTCTTCTCGAAGCCGGTCAGCTGCAGCTTGTCCTGCCAGCCGTGTCCGCCGTCGGGCGAGAAGATGTCACTGCGGTTGCGGTATAGGCCGCCGCCGATGTCGTCGAGGAAGGAGCCGGCGACGATGTGCATGCCGGTGTCGCGCGCAAGGCCGGCGAACAGCGTGAGCCAGTCGTCGCGGTAGCGCTGGACGGCCGCCAGCGAAGCGAGCGTGTTGCTGCGCACGCTGTCGTCGAAGGTCGCGGCAAGTTCCAGCGCGAGGTATTCAGGCAGCACGGCAATCTGTGCGCCCTGCGCGGCAGCATCGCCAAGCAGACGACGCTGGTGCGCGGCAAAGGCGTCGAAATCCGGCGGCATGCCGATGGCGTAGCGTGCGGCGGCGACTCTCATGCGCTGGCCTCCAGCGGACGGGTCCAGAAGGTCATCGGATGCACGACATTCCCGACATCGCGTTCGTCCCAGCGCAGCAGCATGGTCATGCCGGGTTGCCGCACGTAGCCGCGCTTGTGCCAGAACACCTCGTTGTCGTGGTGATCGGCGGGCCGACGCGGATCGTCCTCGGCGCGATCGACGGCGGCGAATGCGGTCATGTCGAAACCGCCGAATGCGCGGGCGTGGGCTTCGCGCAGATCGAAGAATCGATGACCGATGCCGTGTCCACGCCACTGCGGCAGCAGCACCGACTCGCCGAAATAGAACACGCGGTCGACGGCGACATCCTGATCGACGAACGGCGCCTGGAACTCCGTCGTGTCATCGGCCAGCGGCAGGCCGGTCGACGCACCGACGACGGTATCGCCATCGAAGGCCAGCACGAACACGCTGCGCGGCGAGCGCGCATACGCGGCCAAGTAGCCGCGTTCGTAGTCGGCGTCGCCGACGTAGAGATACGGCCAGTCGTGGAACACGGTCATGCGCAGCTGCGCGACCGCATCGAGCCAGGGGTGCATCGCATCGCCCGACAGCGTGCGCACGGTGGGAGCTGAAGGCGTCATGCGCGAAGTCTGGCATGCGTGCAGTGGGCGCTTCGTATGCGCCGTGGAACGCAGCGTGGCCGCAGGGATGACTGCGGCCACATGTGCACCTTCGATGGATCAGCGCGGCGGCAGGGGCGGCGGTGTCGCCGTCGGCGTCGCCGCAACCTGGTACCAGTCGACCCGACGCGTCACCAGCATGATCGCGGAGAGGATCGCGAACAGCAGGCCGGCGCCCAGCACCAGCGCATTGTCCTCCGACACCAGCAGCCCGTAGAGCGCGGCGTACAGCAGGCCCAGTCCCGCCGCGAAGCCCAGACCGCGCACCCGGCTGCGCAGCACCGCGCTCAGGTAAACGCCGATCAAGCCGATACAGGCACCACTCGCGGTGAGGTAGGCCCAGTCGAAGGCGATGTGCTCCGACAGACCGAGCAATAGCAGGAAGAAGATCGCCAGCGCCAGACCGACCAGGCCGTACTGGATCGGGTGGATGCGCAGGCCGCGCAGCATCTCGAACATGAAGAACGCGGTGAAGGTCAGCAGCACGAACACGATGCCGTATTTGCTGGCGCGGTCGGCGCGCGTGTAGGCATCCACCGGGTCGACCAGCGAGATGCCGAGCACGTCGACGCCGGCGTCACCATGTCCGCGCAGCAGCGATGCGGTGCCAGCATCGGCTCGCGTACCGTTGCGGTACTGCAGCTGCGCGTCGCTGGCCAGCGAAGACACGGCCCACTCGGCGTGGAAACCGCTCTTGCCGACCTCACGGGCGCGAGGCAAAAAGCGGCCATTGAATTGAGGATGCGGCCATGCGGAATCCAGCGTGACGCGGTTCTCGTCGGCCAGTGGAACGACGGCCAGCGTCTCGGCGCCGGTGAGCTCGAAGTCCAGCACCGTGCGCAGCCGCAAGGGCGCGTCGGCGAGTGCGGGGCGCGTCAACAGACCATGCACACCGGTGCCGCCGTCGCCGCCCGCGCCCTGGTGCAGCGCGATGCCGGCACCGTCCACACGCAGCTGCGGCGTACCGCGCAAGCCGCGCACATCGGCAACGGTGTAGCCGATCCACGGCGTGCCGATCTTCCGGGGCGGCAAGCCCTCGATGTCCTCGGGAATCCGCACGTCGAAGTCTGCGGACAGCTGACCGCCGAGTGCATACATCCGCACATCGTGCAGGCCGAGCTGGCGCAGATACGGCGACATCGTGCCGGTCATCTCCATCGTCTTGGGAAAGAACGTCCAGGCTCCGCTGCGGTCGCGCCAGACGCGGCCGGTCGGTCGGCCCCGGTCATCGGTCTGCTCGACTTCCACGCGCTCGGTGTAGGGCACCACGAGCACCGGCGCGCTCAGGGTCTGGGCGCCCGCCTCGCTCGAGGCGATGCGCGCGACCGCGGCCGCGCGGTGCTGCTCGCGGTCCTGGATCACGACGCGGATCAGCACCAGGGGTATCAGGATCGCCAGGCTCAGCCCGGCGATGATCAGGATCTTCAGCATGAGTCGCATCGCGACGCTCCGTGTTGGGATGCGCGCAGACTGCGCCGCGTACGTGGGGGCACGCGGGCGGCTGTGTGAAGCGAAGAAGAAGTCTCAGCCGGTGGCCGGCAGCGGCAACTCGAGAATTGCGCGCGTGCCGCCGCCTTCGCGGTGTTCCAGTCGCACTGTGCCGCCGTGCAGCGCCGCGACCTCGGCCGCGAAGGCCAGGCCCAGCCCGCTGCTGCGGCTGCGGCCGCCGGGCCGCGGCAACGAGAAGAAGCGCTCGAACACCCGCGGCAGTGCGTACTCCGGCACGCCGGGGCCGCGGTCGGCCACGACGATCCGCAGCTGCGCGCCGTCGCTCCGTGCCGTGACGTCGACCACGCCCTCGGCCGGCGAAAAGTCGCGGGCGTTGTCGACGAGGTTCGACAGCAGTTGCCGCAGCAGGAAGGCGTCGCCGCGGATGCGCAGGTCTTCGGCATCTCCGGTGTCCACCCGCAGCTGCACGCCGCCATCCGCGAACGGCGCGACGGCGGCGTCGATCAGGGTGCGTACGTCGATGTCGGTCGGCTGCTCGATCCGCTGGCGATGCTCGACCGCGGCCAGCGCCAGCAACTTGTCGATCATCTGCGCCATGCGCTCGCTCTGTTCGCGCACGCTGGTCGCGAAGCGCGCGCGGTCGGCCTCGGGCAAGGGCGATTCGAGCAACTCGGACGCACCACGCACCGCCGCCAGCGGCGCTTTCAGTTCGTGGGTCAGCGCATGCACGTAGCGCTCGACGTACTGCTTGCCCTCCAGGCGCTCACGCATGGTCTCCAGGGCGCGGCCGAGGTCGGCGAACTCGCCGGCGGAATCCGGCAGCGTCGCGCGCTCGCCGGCCGTCACCTTGTCGGCATAGCGCCGCAGGCCGCCCAGTTGCCGCGACAGCCACCACGCCGCGAGCAGGCCGACCGCCAGCGCAGTGCCGAGCAGCAGGAAGCCCCAGCGCAAGATCGTGCGTTCGCTGCGGGCGATGAAGGGCGCGATCGCGCTGTTCGGCTTGGCGACCGTCAGCACGCCGACCACACGGTTGCCATCGCGGATCGGCGCCGCGACATGCATCACCGACGTGCTGTCGTCGGCCGGGTCTGTGCGCGTGGAGCGCGCGCCGTACTGGCCGCGCAGGGTCAGCAGTACGTCGTTCCAGCGCGAGTAGTCGCGCCCGAGATCGCGGCCGGCCGAGTCGAACACCACGATGCCGTCGGCATCGGTCACGTAGACGCGGTATTCGGCCTGCGCCTTGCGGAAGCCCCAGATGTTGCCGCCGATGTCGCGCTCGCGCAGCGCGCGGACGCGGGTCGCGAAGCGGCCGCCGTCTATGCGACCGGCGAGGAAATCGTCAGTCGCCAGTTCCGCGAGCACATTAGCCGTGTCGGCCAGCGTGTCTTCCATCGCCTGGCGCACACCCGGCTTGATCTCCTGGGTGAAGACGCGCATCAGCAGGAACGCCGCCAGCGCGACGATCAGGAAGTAGCCCAGCAGGATGCGCAGACCGATACGCATGTCAGTCGAGATCCAGCGAGTAGCCGATGCCGCGATGCGTGCGCAGCGGATCGGACTCGGGCGCGACCGCGCGCAGCTTGCCGCGCAGTGTTTTCACGTGGGTGTCGACGGTCCGATCCCCGCTGTCGAGCGCATCGCCCCAGACCCGCTCCATCAACTGCATGCGCGACAGCACGGCGCCCGGCCTCGCCAGCAGCGCGGCCAGCAGGCCGTACTCGTAGCGCGTTAGATCGAGCGCATGGCCGTGATACCGGACGCGCCGACCTTCGGCGTCATGCTCGAACGCACCGCTGCGCGTCGCCTCGCCTTTCGCCGTGTCGGGCATGCCGCGACGCAGGACCACCCGCACACGCGCCACCAGCTCGCGCAACGAAAAGGGTTTGGCGATGTAGTCGTCGGCGCCGAGATCGAAGCCGAGCACACGCTCCGATTCCGCTGCCTGCGCGGTCAGGAAGATTACCGGCAGTGGCGCTTTGCGGCGCAGTTCGCCGCAAAGCGCGAAGCCGCTGATATCGGGCAGGCCGACATCGAGGATCGCCAGATCGAACCTGCCACTGTCCACAGCCTGCAGCGCCGCGCGTCCGTCCAGACAATGGCGCACCTCGTAGCCTTCAGCGCGCAGTGCGTACGCCACGGCGTCGGCGATCGCGGTTTCGTCTTCGACCAGCAGGAGGTGCTTCATTGATTGGCAACAACGCTGTAAAGAGCGGCACCGCAAATTCTGTCATGACTGGAGCGGCTACAGAGTCATGTGCGGCACGGGCAGGTTTCGGCGCTCGAAAGACGGAGACGAGCCGTTGAAGCACCTGCAGCCAGAACCCACGCTCCAATGCGTCAGAACATCCTCAAGGTCGACTTTGAAATTCTTCGCGCATCCGCCATCTTTCCAGGTGATGATCCGCGAGCCGTCCCGGTTCTCGAACGTCGAATACGGCGCTCCCCATCGTGCGACCGTCTCGCTCAGGTGCGAGCCTACCCACGAGGCCATCACATCATTGATCGTCTGGGCCCGCCCACCGACTAGACCTTTCAGCCTGACGCCCTCACAAGCCCCCAGCCCCTTGTCGTCGCTGGCGATACCTGTACCTGCACACACAGTTGCGAGCGCAAGCCCAAACACGAGCAAGACCATCTTCCTTGATGTCATCGATTCTCTCCGCAGTGGTTATCGGATGCGCCCCCAGATGATGTTCCACTTCCTTGTCCGCGAAATGGGAGGGCTCGCACTTCTCGCGGACCGGAAAACCCGCGCCATGAGGTAGGCCCTTGCGGTGACTGGCGTGCGTGCCGCTTACCGTTCGAGCCTGGCCCCCGGTACGCTGTCGCGATGAATTACCAACACGCCTTCCATGCCGGCAACCACGCCGACGTCCTCAAGCACCTCGTGGTGCTCGCGATCTGCGATGCGCTGACGGCCAAACCCGCGCCCTGCTTCGCGCTCGACACCCACGCAGGCGGCGGCGTCTATCGCCTGCGCGAGGAGCGCGCCCGGCGCACCGGTGAGGCCGACGACGGCATCAGCCTGCTGCTCGCGACCGCGCCGAAGCAGCCGTTGATCACGCGCTATCTGGCAGCGGTCAACGCCTGCCGGGCCGAGCACGGCGCCGATGCCTACCCCGGGTCCCCCTGGCTGCTGGCCCATGCGTTGCGTGAGCAGGACCGCATCGCCTGCTTCGAGACCGAACCGGCGGCAGCGGGTGCACTGCGCCGGGCACTGGGCGCCGATCCGCGCGTCGCGATCCATTCGGGCGACGGCTACGCGGCGTTCAAATCCCTGCTGCCGCCCAAGATCGGTGACCAGCGCTTCAATCGCGGCCTCGTCCTGGTCGACCCGCCCTACGAGGCGCAGGCGGCCGAATTCGAGATCGCGCTCAAGGCGATGCGCGAGGGTCTGGCGCGCTGGCCGCAGGGCATCCAGATGCTGTGGTACCCGATCAAGCAGCGCCGCACGCTGACGCCGTTCCTGCGGTCGGCCGCCAAGCTGCAGACGAAATCCTCGCTGCTGGTCGAACTGCTGGTGCGTGCCGACGACTCGCCGCTGCGCATGAACGGCAGCGGCCTGCTGATCCTCGATCCGCCATGGCAGCTCGCCACGGCGCTTGCTCCCGCGCTGGATGCGCTTAAAAACGCCATCGGCGAAGCAGGCGCCGACACCCGCCTCCACTGGCTGCGGGAGCCGGCCTGAACGTTGTGGTCGAACCTGTCGGATGAATGGGGCAACTTCGCGCAACGGGCGCAGCCCCTTCACGGTTCGTGAATAGACCCTGCGGGTAAGGTCGGACATACCCGTTCATACCGACTCTCGATGACCGCACGCAACCGACTTCCCCCGTGGCATGAGGAGATCCGCCTCGCCAATGGTCGCCAGGTGCTGATCCGCCCGATCCGACCAGCCGATGCCGAGCCGCTCCGGGCCTCGTTCGCGCTGCTCGAGCCCGACGAGGTGCGGCAGCGCTTCCTGTATGCGAAGGCGGAGCTGTCGCCCGAGACCGCGAACCGTCTGACCCAGCCGAATCCGAAATCGGAATTCGTGCTGGTCGCCGCCGAGCCCTACACACCCGGTGATGCGCTCGTGGGTGCGGTGGCGCGCGCGGCGGTCCTGCCGGGCACGCGTCAGGCCGAGTTCCACATCCTGGTCAGCCATTACGTCGCCGGCATGGGCCTGGGACGGCACATGCTCCGCCGCCTGGTGCGCTGGGCCAAGGGCAAGCGCCTGGAGCGCATCTTCGGCGACGTGCTGGAAGAGAACGAGCCGATGCTCGCCCTCGCCAAGTCGTTGAGCTTCCAGCAGCAGGCCGTCGAGGCGCCGGGCATGGTCCGGGTGTCGCTCGAACTCAAGCGCCAGGTCGTCGACACGACGCCGAACGTGCGTCTGGGCTGACTTTCTGACCTTACCGCGCCGCTCGCCGGCGCGGTTCCGCTTGCACCGTCGCAGTTCCTGCGACGCGCTCGTCTAGACTTCACCCCCTGATTCGCGCCGGCCACTTGGCTTTCGGCGCTGTCTTCGTTTTGTATTCCGCCATCCGGATCTCTCCATGCCGCACGCCGTCACCGCTTCGCCCCCCCTGCCCACCGCCGGTCATGCACGCGCGTGGTGGCGGGCGCCCGCCAGCCGCAGCGCATTGGCATGGCCGGTGCTGCAGGCGGCGCGGACGCACGACGGACCGCTGTTGCTGGTCGCCCGCGACAACCACGGCGCGCAGCAGCTCGAACATGATCTGCGCACGCTCGGCGGCGACGATCACGATCTGCCGGTGGTGCCGTTCCCGGACTGGGAAACCCTGCCCTACGACCGGTTCAGCCCGCATCCGGACATCGTCTCGCAGCGCCTCGCCGCCCTGCACCGCTTGCCCTCGCTGAAGCGCGGCATCGTCGTGGTGCCGGTGCAGACGCTGATGCAGCGGCTGGCACCGGTCCGGCATGTGTCCGGTGCGAGCTTCGATCTGGATGTCGGCCAGACGCTCGATCTCGACGCCGAAAAGCGCCGGCTCGAAAGCGCCGGCTATGCGCACGTGCCGCAGGTCCATGATCCGGGCGACTTCGCCGTGCGCGGCGGTCTGCTCGATGTGTATCCGATGGGCGCCGACCAGCCCTATCGCATCGAGCTGTTCGACGACGCGATCGAAACCATCCGCGCCTTCGATCCGGAATCCCAGCGCTCGCTCGACAAGATCGCCGCGCTGCGCATGCTGCCCGGCCGCGAAGTGCCGCTGGACGACGCCGCGACCGCACGCGCGATGGACACGCTGCGCGAGCGCTTCGACATCGATACCCGCCGCAGCGGTCTGTACCAGGACCTCAAAGCCGGCGCCGCACCGGCGGGCATCGAGTACTACCTGCCGCTGTTCTTCGAAGCGCCGCGACGCACCCTGCTCGACAAGGGCGAAGCGCCGCTGTCGACGGCGACGCTGTTCGATTACCTGCCGGCGAACACGCTGCCGGTTATCGACACCGGCGCGTCGCCGGCCAGCGATCATTTCTGGACGCAACAGGTGCTGCACCGCTACGACCAGCTGCGTCACGACATCGAGCGCCCGCTGCTGCCGCCGGCCGAACTCTGGCTCACGCCGGACGCACTACGCGAGCGGCTCAACCAGGGCGCGCGCGTCGAGGTCTGCGACGCCGAACATCCGCGCCACGCGCAGGCGTCAGCGCTCGGCGACCAGCCGGCCCCCGATCTGCCGCTGGCCGCGCGCGACCATACGCCGGCCGATGCGCTGGTGACCTTCCTCGGCAGCTATCCGGGACGCGTGCTGATCGCCGCCGATTCGGCCGGTCGCCGCGAAGCACTGCTGGAAATCCTGCACGCGGGCAAGCTGCGGCCTTCGGTACTGCAGGACTTCCCGGGCTTCATCGCGGATACGGACACGAAGTTCGCCGTCGCGATCGCGCCACTCGACAACGGCTTCGCCCTCGATGCGCCGCAACTCACGGTGCTCACCGAGCGCCAGCTGTTCCCCGAACGCGCCGCGCAGCCGCGTCGCCGCAAGCGGGCCGCGCGCGATCCCGAAAGCATCATCCGCGACCTCGGCGAACTGAGCGAAGGGTCGCCGATCGTCCACGAGGATCACGGCGTCGGCCGCTATCGCGGGCTCGTCGTGCTCGAGGCCGGTGGTCAGCCGGGCGAATACCTCGACATCGAATACGCCAAGGGCGATCGCCTCTACGTGCCGGTGTCGCAGCTGCATCTGGTCAACCGCTATTCGGGCGCGTCGCCGGAAACCGCGCCGCTGCATTCGCTCGGTGGCGAGGCCTGGACCAAGGCGCGCAAGAAAGCCGCCGACAAGGTCCGCGATGTCGCTGCCGAACTGCTGGAAATCCAGGCCAAACGGCAGGCGCGCGCCGGACTTGCGCTGGAAGTCGACCGTACGATGTACGAGCCGTTTGCGGCCGCGTTCCCGTTCGAGGAAACGCCCGACCAGCATGCAGCAATCGAAGCGATGATCCGCGATCTCGGCTCCAGCCAACCGATGGACCGCGTGGTCTGCGGCGACGTGGGTTTCGGCAAGACCGAAGTCGCGGTGCGCGCGGCCTTCGTCGCGGCCGCGGCCGGCAAGCAGGTCGCGGTGCTGGTACCGACCACGCTGCTCGCCGAGCAGCACTACCGCACGATGGCCGACCGTTTCGCAGACTGGCCGATCCGCGTCGAAGTGCTGTCGCGTTTCAAGAGCACCAAAGAGATCAAGACCGAGATCGGCAAGATCACCGACGGCACGCTCGACGTCATCGTCGGCACGCACCGGCTGCTGCAGCCGGACGTGAAGTTCAAGGACCTGGGCCTCGTCATCGTCGATGAGGAACAGCGTTTCGGCGTGCGCCAGAAGGAAGCGCTGAAAGCACTGCGCGCCAACGTGCATCTGCTCACCCTCACCGCCACGCCGATCCCGCGCACGCTCAACATGGCGATGGCCGGTCTGCGCGATCTGTCGATCATCGCGACCCCGCCGGCGCACCGTCTCGCGGTGCAGACCTTCGTCGTGCCCTGGGACGACGCGCAGCTGCGCGAGGCCTTCCAGCGCGAACTCAGCCGCGGAGGCCAAGTGTATTTCCTGCACAACGATGTCGAGAGCATCGGCCGCATGCAGCGCGAGCTGGAAGAACTCGTGCCCGAGGCGCGCATCGGCATCGCCCACGGCCAGATGCCCGAGCGCGAGCTCGAAAAGGTGATGCTGGATTTCAACAAGCAGCGCTTCAACGTGCTGCTGTGCTCGACGATCATCGAGTCGGGCATCGACATTCCCAATGCCAACACCATCATCATCAATCGCGCCGACAAGTTCGGTCTCGCCCAGCTGCACCAGCTGCGTGGCCGCGTCGGTCGCTCGCATCACCGCGCCTACGCGTATCTGGTGATTCCCGACCAGCGCTCGATCAGCAGCGATGCGAAGAAGCGGCTGGAAGCGATCGCCTCGATGGACGAACTCGGCGCGGGCTTCACCCTGTCGACCCACGATCTGGAAATCCGCGGCGCCGGCGAGCTGCTGGGCGAAGGCCAGAGCGGACAGATGGCCGAGGTCGGTTTCAGCCTCTACACCGAGCTGCTGGAACGCGCGGTACGCAGCATCAAGCAGGGCAAGCTGCCGGACGTCGACGATGTGGACGCGCGTGGCGCGGACATCGAGCTGCACGTGCCCGCGCTGATTCCCGAGGATTACCTGCCCGACGTGCACACGCGCCTGATGCTCTACAAGCGCATCAGCAGTGCGCGCGACATCGACAAGCTGCGCGAGCTGCAGGTCGAGATGATCGACCGTTTCGGCCTGCTGCCCGATCCCGCCAAACATCTGTTCCAGATCGCCGACCTGAAGCTGCAGGCGACCGCGCTCGGCCTGCGCAAGCTGGATCTGGGCGACAAGGGCGGCCGCGTGCAGTTCATCGAGAAGCCGAAGGTCGATCCGATGGCGGTGATCCGCCTGATCCAGGGGCAGCCGAAGCACTACAAGATGGATGGCCCTGACAAACTGCGCATCACCCTCGAACTGCCGGACGCTGAGACGCGCATCCAGGCTGCGCGTGGACTGCTGATCGCGCTGGCGCCGTCGCAGGCGGCGCGGTGATGCACCGCCAGGTCTGATCGTTCAGCGCGGTGCGTTGCCCGTGCTGGACAGAATCAGATCAGTAAGCCGCGTGTAGTCGCCGCCGAAGTGGTGACCACCGGGCAGCGTGCGCACGGTGACGTGGCCTGGCGGCAACGCCGCGCAGGTCGCATCGTTGTCGCCCTCGCCTTCGATGCACAGCGTGTGCTCGGCCGACAGACGCAGCACTTCGGGTGCGATCTCCAGCGCATCGTCGTCGCCGGCCGACAGCCAGTTGCCGACGTGGAACTCGAACGACGCGCGCTTGCCCAGTCCCATCAGCACGGTGTGCGCGACGGTCGCGCGCGTCGAGGCCGGCAGACGATTGACTGCGAACGGCAGCACGTCTGCGCCCTGCGAGTAGCCGATCAGCAGTACCCGAGGGCGCTGCCAGCGCGTGGCATACGCGCGCACTACGCGATCCAGATCGCGGGCGAGCCCATCGGGCGTGCGCGCGGACCAGAAATAGCGCAGCGAATCGAAGCCGACAACCGGAATGCCGCGCGCGGCGAGCGCTGCAGCGACTTCGGCGTCAAGGCCCGCCCAGCCGCCGTCGCCGCTGAGCAGTACGACGAACACCGGTTGCGCGGTGCCGGTTGCGGGCACCTCGACCAGCGGCAGATCACGCACGTCGGCTGGCGGTGGCGCGGGCTGCGTACGTGCCGAGGCCGTGGCGAATGCGCGCACGGCAGCGACCAGTGGCGGCACTGCGTTGCCGTGGGCTCGCACCGCGGCGCCGTTGATAGCGGCGGCGAGGGCCTGCAATTCCGGCAGTGCGCGCGCATCGCCCAGCGCCAGCCACGGCGTCGCCAACCTCGGCACCGCCTGCAACGCCACCGTCTCCGGTACCGGCGTCGACGCCTTGAACAGCGTGCCTGCGCCCTTGCACGGCGGCTTGCCGAGCGCGAGCGGCGGCAGCGCGCCGCGCGTGATCACGCCGGCGAACACACCGCGATTCGCCTGCGCGGCCATCGCATACACGATCGCAGCGCCATCGCCCTGCCCGACCAGCACCGGCGGCCGGTAATCCGGCAGCCGCGCGTAGCCCTGCAGCCAGTGCGAGAGATTTTCGAGATCGCCATCGGGGAACGCGCAGGGACCGGGGTCTTTGGCGAATGCGGCCTGCAGGCGCGCCACGTCGATCGCTGCGACCAGCGCACCGTCGCGCGCGAGCGCGGCCGCCGTCGCGGTGTCGTCGCCTGTGCCGAGCAGCAGCACCGTGTGCGTGGCGGGCTGCGCCGGACGCGTCAGGGCGACGTCGTGGAAGAAGCCGTGGCTGACACGCTCCTGCGCGAACGCAGGACACGCGCACAGCAGTGCGATCACACAGAAAACCAGCAGTCTCATTTCGACAGCACTCCACGATAGCCACCGGCGATCAACGCCGAGGCATCCGCCAGCACCAGCAACGGTGCCACGCCGCCGGGCGTGGCCAGATAACGCGCATCCCACTGCGGATCGAACTTGTCCTTGAACGCGCGCAGGCCGCGGAAGTTGTAGAACTGCTCGCCGCGCGCGAACAGCAGCCGGCCCATGCGATGCCAGTTCGGCGCGAGCGCATGCGCGGCCATGCCCGACAGCGGCGCCATGCCGAGGCCGAACCGCACGTAGCCGGCATCGGAGAGATGCTGCAGCAGACGCGCGAACAGAAAATCCATGGTTCCGGGCGGCGCATCGGGCAGATGCCGCATCAGATCGATGCTGGCTTCAGCCTCGCCGCTTGCAGGCGCACCGGCGACGAGCAGGCTCGCGAACGCGACGATCCGCTCGCCATCGCGCACGACCGTGACCGGATTGCGCGCGATGTAATCGGGATCGAACGCGCCGATCGAGAAGCGTTTCTCTGCAGCGCGATGCTCGCCGAGCCAGGCCTCGGACACCACGCGCAAGCCCGGCACCGCGGCCGGCACGTCGGCGGCGTCGATGATCGCGAAAGTCAGCCCCTCCCGCTCGGCCCGGTTCACCGCGGTGCGCAGATTGCCGCGCCGCTTGCCCTGCAGCGAAAAGCCGGTCAGCGGCACGCTGGCGTACTCGCCGAGCTTGAACAGTCGCAGGCCGGCATCGAGATACAGCGGCAGCGCGTCCTGCCCGACCTGGTAAAAACAGCCGCGCGCACCGGCGTCGCGGGCGTGTTCGAGAAAGCGCCAGACCAGTTCCGGCCACGACTCCCGCGGGCCGACCGGATCGAACAGCGCGATCCACGAGCGGCCTTGTCGTCCGTACATCAGGAATGCGTCGCCGGCTTCCGAGAACAGCAGATGCTTGTCGCCGGTCAGGACCAGTCCCGCATCGGCCTGGGACTGCGTGCGCAGGATCGCCTGGGCCTGCGCGAGCTGCGCGGCATCCGGCAAGGGCGGCGCCGGCATGCCCGGCCGCACCAGCTGGCGCAGCGCCAGCACCAGCGCGACCACTGCGACCGCGACCATCGCGCGCAGCGAACGCGGCGCCTCGCCCGACACCGCGAACTGCCACCACAGTTGATGGCCGTAGGCGACGTCGCGATAGGCGAAGAACAGCAGACCCGTCACCGCGACGCAGATTACCGCCATCGCCAGCAGCCAGCCGCCGGTGAACGGCACCGCCAAGAGCGACGCCCGGCGCTTGAACGAGCGGCGCGACGCGAGCAGCGCGACCAGCAGCGCGGACAGCACGACGGCCTCCGTCAGCGCCAGACCCTTGGGCAAGGCGAACAGCAGCGCGAGGGCGACCAGCAGGACGGCCGCCCACCATGCCGCATCGAGCCGCCGCAACAACGCGCGCGCGACGAACAGCAGCAGTACGCCGATGATCGAACTGAGGAAATGCGCCGCTTCGACCAGCGGCAGCGGCAGCACCTGCAGGGTCTGCAACGCGCGGCCGGTCGCCGGCGTCGCGCCGGAGACCAGCAGCATCACCGCCGCGACCAGCGTGGCGGCCGCGAGCACACGCGGCGCCAGGCCGGACAGGAAGCGCCGCGCCGGCGTCGCCAGCTGGCCGGTCTCGTGGACGATCAGCACGCCCAGCGCGATCAGCAGCGGCAGCACGTAATAGACGAGCCGGTACAGCACCAGCGCGCCGGCCAGTTCGCCTGCCGGCACGCTGCTGCCGAGCGCGACCAGCATCACCGCCTCGAACACACCCAGTCCGCCGGGCACGTGGCTGATGACGCCGATGACGACGGCCGCCGCATAGAACCCCAGGAAGGTCGCGAAGCCCACCGCGCCTTCGGGCAGCAGCAGCCACAGCACCGCAGCCGCCGCGGTGATGTCGAGCACCGACAGCGCCAGCTGCGTCCAGGCGAGTCGTGGCGAAGGCAATCGCACGCGGCCGATGCGATCGCGCACGTGACACAGCGCCAGCACCAGCAACACAGCGGCCAAGGCCGCTGCGCCGCAGACGGCGACCGCCAACGCCGGCAGACGCAACAACGGCGCGAGCGCGGCGGCATCCCACCACAGGCCGGCACCCCCGACCGCGCAGGCGCCGAGCCCGAACACCAGCGCATTGAAGACGATCGCGCGCGAGACATCGGCAGGCTCCACGCCGGCCGCGCCGTAAAGCCGCATCCGCACCGCGCCGCCGGTGAACACGCCGAGCCCGATGGTGTTGCTCAGCGCATAGGCGACGAAGGCCGTCTTGGCGATCGTGCGCGGCGGCACGCGGGCGCCGACGTAACGCAGCGAGCTGGCGTCGTAACCGACCAGCGCGGCAAAGCTCACCGCGGTCGCGAGCACCGCGAGCGCGATCCGCGAGCCGGGCGTGGCCTCGATCGCGGCGACGATGTCGTCATAGCGCAGTTCGTGCCAGAAGCCGCGCAGCGCGAACACCAGCAGGGTGCCGATCGCCAGTATGCCGACGACGATCGCGATCCGGCGCAGAGCATCAGCGTGCGCGAGCACGCGCGCGACCAGTGCCTGCAGCGAACGCCGGGACGACAACGCCATGCGAACCCCTCGCCTGCGCCCTCACACGATTGCGGGGCGCGATGGCGGCGGAGCATACACCTGCGGCGCACGGACGGCGTCGCCGTCGGATTCCACCGCGATGCAGGCGGATGACGCGGTTCAGCGCATGCAGACGTCGCCGGATCGTCGGCGTGCAGCGCGACTCAGAGTCGCGAGAACGACCACGACTGCATGCGCCCGTCGCGATACGGCATGACGCCGTGGAACGCACGCGGGTCGGTGTCGAACACCAGCGGCAGGAACTGGCGGTCGCCTTCCCACAGCGGCAGTTCCAGAATGCGGTCGACGTCGACCCACTCCAGCGTGCCTTCCGGATTCGAGGTCATCGGCGTGCCCGCGAACGCCTCGATGACGAACAGGAAGCCCAGCCAGTCCTCGCCATGCTTGCCGAATCCGGGCCAGCTGATCGTGCCGCGCAGCGTCATCGCCTCGCAGGTGATGCCGGCCTCTTCCATGATCTCGCGGCGCATGCCGGCGACGACGTCCTCGTCCGGCTCGACCTTGCCACCGAGACCGTTGTACTTGCCGAGGTGATGGTCCCCGGGCCGCGCATTGCGATGGATCATCAGCACCTGGCGGCGGTCGGGCGAGAGCACGTAGCCGAGGGTGGCGACGATCGGGGTGTAGGGCATGGGAACGGCGTCGAAGATTACGGAAGCCGGCGATTGTAACGAGGCGGCGATCAGGTCCCGGTGGCTGTCGCAGATCCCCTGCCTCGTCGTCCCAGCGCACGCTGGGACCCATCTTGCGTTCCCGTCACTGGAGGACACGGCAAGAAATGGATCCCAGCGTCCGCCGGGATGACGGCACCGTTACCGAGGTGGCCGGGCCGGAGATGCGTCAGCCGCGCATTGCGCGCATGCGATCCAGCACCGACTTCAGCGCCAGCGGCCGCACCGGCTTGGGCAGCAGCGACAGGCTGGTGGCGAGCGCGTCGCTGCGGACCGCGCCGGTGTCGTCGGCGCTGACGATCAGCGTCGGACGCTCGCCGAAGCGCGCGGCGAGTCGCGTATGCAGCGCGATGCCGGTGTCACCGTCATCGAGGTGGTAATCGAACACCCACAGGTCGGCCGGCATCTGCATCAGCGCATGCGCGGCCGCATCACCATCGGCGACCGCGTCGACGCTGCAGCCCCAGCCCCGCAGCAGTGTCGCCAGTGCCGCGAGCGCTGCCGGATCGTTGTCGACGACCAGCACGCGCGCGCCGGCGAGCCCTGCGCGGGTGGGCGGCGGCGCGGCGCGATCGGCATGCGCACCCGCGACCGCGATCGAGAACACCGTCCCATGCCCGGTGCGGCTGCGCAGGGCGATCGGCGCGTGCAGCAGATGCGCGATGCGATCCGCGATCGCCAGGCCCAGACCGAGCCCCTGCCCCGCCGCGCCTTCGCCGCGCCGGAACTCCTCGAAGATCACCGCCTGCTGCGCGTCCGCAATGCCGGGCCCGGTGTCGTGCACTTCGATGCGCACTTTTCCATCCACGCGCCGCACGCCGATGAGTACGCCGCCGCGCCGGGTGTAGCGCACCGCGTTGCCGAGGAAATTCTGCAGCACGCGCCGCAGCAGCTGCGGATCACTGTCGACCCAGGCGCGGCTGCGCACGTAGCGGAAGGTCAGTCCACGCTCGGCCGCGAGCGCGGCGAACTCGGACGCCAGCGGTTCGAGCACCTCGGCCAGCGGAAACGCGCGCGGCTGCGGCACCAGGCCGCCGGCTTCCAGGCGTGACATGTCGAACAGGCCGGTCAGCAGATCGCTGGTCGAATCCAGCGCACCGCGGATCTGCCGCAGGCGCGGTTCCACATCGCCCGGCAACTGCTGCGACAGCGCATCGGTGAACAGCTGCGCGGCGTGCAGCGGCTGCATCAGATCGTGACCGACGGCGGTCAGGAAGCGGGTCTTGGCGAGGTTCGCGCGCTCGGCTTCGCGACGTGCCTGGTCGAGACTGTCGGTGCGCTCGGCGACGCGCTGCTCCAGCGTTTCGTTCGACAGGCGCAAGGCATGCTCGGTATGGCGGAACGCGGTGACATCGGTGAAGGTCGCGACGAAGCCGCCGCCGGGCATCGTGTTGCCGCGGATCTCGATGACCTGCCCCCCGGCAAGCCGGCGCTCGGCGACATAGGGCGTGCCCGCGCGCATGTGCCGCAGGCGCTTGTCGACTTCGGCTTCGACATCGACCGCGCCGATCAGGCCGCTGCCCACGTTGTGCCGCACCAGCGCCGCGACCTCGACGCCAACGCGCAGCAATGAAGCCGGATAGCCGAACAGCTCGGCGTAGCGCGCATTCCACGCGACCAGCCGCAGCTTGTCGTCGACGACGCTGATGCCCTGGGTCATGTTCTCCAGCGCCGCTTCGAGCACGCGCTGGTTGAAGCGCAGATCCTGCGAGGCCTCGCCGACGATCGCCGCGACGGTGTCGAAATCAGGGCCGGCATCGCGACGCGCGGCGTCGAGTAACAGACGCGCGGACGCCGCACCGAGCACGGCCGAGAGTTCGCGTTCCATTCGCGCCTGTACGCGCCGCGGGACGGGGCCCTGCACCGGTGCGTCCTGCAGCAGCTCGTCGACGCGCGTGCTCGACAGGAAGCGCCGGCCGGCACTCGCCAGTGTCTGCCGGTTCGCGCCCGGACGCCGCCGTCGCGCGGCCGCGTCGTCAGGCGAATGGCGCAGCGACAGCAGCAGCGTCAGCGCCACGCCGACGAACAGGCTCGCACCGACGGCGCGACCAAGCCGGCTCCAGCCGGTGAGTCCGAACAGACCATCGGGCGACAACCACGCGAGCGCGGCCGGCCAGGCCTGCAACCACGTCGGCGCATCGCCCGCGAGCATCGGCACCAGCATCACCCAGGCCCAGGCGGCGAATGCCGCGAGCACGCCGACCAGGGCAGCGAATGGCGGCGTCTGCGGACGCAGCACCGCGAAGCCGAGCGCGGGCACCAGTGTGGCCAGCGCCGAGAACGAGACCGCGCCGACATCGGCCAGCGCGTCGTTGCCGCTGACCATGCGGCTGTAGATCCAGCCCAGCAGCATGATCGCGACGATCACCCCACGCCGCAGCATCAGCAGCGCGCCGCGATGATCGTCGCCATCGCCGCGCGACCATGCACCGCGCAGCAGGCCCGGCGCGAACCAGTGGTTGCCGATCATCAGGCTCAGGGTCAGCGTGCTGACGATGACCATGCCGGTCGCCGCGCTCAGGCCGCCGAGGAACACCACCAGCGCAAGTCCTTCCTGCCCCATCGCCAGCGGCAGCGCGAGCGCGTACATGTCCGACGACACCGAATCGCCGAGCAATGCACTGCCCGCGCGCGCGAGCGGCAGCATCGGCAGTGCGATCAGCAACAGATACAGCGGGAAACGCCAGCGCGCCGCGCGCACATGCGATTCGTCGCGGCATTCCACGACGCCGACATGGAACTGGTGCGGCATGATGAACATCGCTGCTGCGCCCAGCAGCACCAAAGGCACGAAACCGCTGGCGCTACCGACCACCGGCGTCACGACCGCGGACGATGCAAGTTCTGGCAGACCCCGCAACCCGAACCAGACGAACAGGCCCAGCGCGAGCATCGCCGCGAGCTTGAACACCGATTCGAACGCCATCGCCAGCACCAGGCCCCGGTTGTGCCCCGCGGCGCTCGCGCGGCGCGTGCCGAACAGCATCGTGAACAGCGCCATCGCCAGCGCGACGTAGAGCGCGCTGTCCTGCCACGGCGCGACTGCGCCGGCCTGCGCCTGTGGATGCCCGAGCAGCGTCGCGTAGCTCATCGCCACCGCTTTCAGCTGCAGTGCGATGTAGGGCACCAGACCCAGGGCGACGACCAACGTGACCGTCGCCGCGAGCCAGGCATCGCGCCCGAGCCGCGAGGCGATCAGATCGGCCAGGGATGTCGCATTGCTGTCGCGCGCCAGCCGCACCAGACGCAGCAGCACCGGCCACGCCAGCAGATGGAACAGGATCGCGCCGAGAAACGTCGGCGGCAGTGGCCAGCCGTAGCGCGCGGCCTGCGTGACCGTGCCGTAGAAGGTCCACGAGGTGCAGTGCACCGCGAGCGACAGCACGTAGATGTGCCGCCAGCGCGCACCGAGCGCATCGGGGTGCCGCTCGCCGTAGACCGCGGCGGCGAACATCGCGGCCAGCCAGAGGCCGACCGCGGCGACGACGACGCCGACACTCAACATGCCGTGTTCCTGATGCGCGTTGTCGATGCCGCAATCACGGCGTGGCGTCCCCTCGATTCGCCGGCGAGCATAGCGCAGCGCGAGCCATGGTCCGGACGCGCGAAGGCCGCCCGCAGGCGGCCTCCGCTTCCATCAATCACGTCGGAACCGCGACGCGTCAGAAGTTGTAGCGCACCGACACGTACCAGTTGCGCGGCCAGCCGTAGTACGCGGTCTGGATGTTGCCGACGCTGGCGAACTCCTGGCCTTCGACCTTGTAGGTCTTGTCGGTCAGGTTGCGCACGCCGGCGCGGACCTGCCACACGTACTGCGGCGAATCCCACACGCCGTAGGCGCCGACCAGGGTGTAGGCGTCCTGGCTGAGGTTGACGCGGTTGTCGACCGACAGCCAGGTGTCACTGCGATATGACACGTCGCCGCCGACGCTGACCTGACCGCCGTTGGCGAGCGGGAAGCCGTGCTGCAGGGCCACGCGCGCAGTCCATTCCGGCGAGAACGGCACATGGTCGTGGATGACGTTCGGATCGAAGCCCGGATACGACGGGTCGAGACGGAAATCCTCGAAGGACTTGTACTGCGCGTCGAGATAGCCGACCTGTGCGCTCAGCGTCGTGGTCTCACCCAGCAACGCGCTGCCCTCGAACTCGATGCCCTTGATCTCGAGTTCCGCGGCGTTGAGCACGGGGAACGTGCCGACGTCCTGCGACACGCGGGCCTGGAAATCCTTGTACTCGCTCCAGAACGCCGCAACGCTGCCGCGCAGGCGGTTGTCTGGCGAATTGGCCTTCACGCCCACTTCGTAGGTCCAGACGAACTCCGGATCGAAGTCCGGCGCTGCCGCGTCAGTGCGCGTATTGGCGCGGCCGTTGAAACCGCCCGACTTGAAGCCGCGGTTCGCCGACACGTAGCCCATCAGATTGTCGAAGAACGCCTTCTGCAGGCTCACCGACGGCGTCCACGCGGTCCAGCTCTTCTTCGCGCTGAAAGCGACGGTCTCGTTGAGCGCGCTCAGCGGTGCTCCCCAGAACGTGCTGGTGCTGCGGTCGTAGTCCTTGGTGTCGCGGGTCCAGCGCAGGCCGGCCGCGAGCTTCCAGGTCGGCACGAACTCCCAGTTCGCATGCGCGAACGCGGCGATGCTCTCGGTGCTCAGATCGTCGGCGATGGTGCGCAGGAACGGCACGCGCGTGCCGGCGAACGAGAACAGATCGTCGGCGTAGGCTTCCTGGTAGGACGGCACGTCTTCCTTCATGTAGTACGCGCCGAACGTCGTCTGCAGGTTGCTGCCGTTGTCGTACTGCAGCTGGAATTCCTGGCTGAACTGATTCTGGTCCAGCGCCACCAGCACGTCGCCGAGTTCGAATTCGGAGGCGTCGATGTCGATGAAGGAATGCGTCTCCAGTTCCCGGTACGAGGTGATGCTCTTGAACAGCAGCGCATCACTCAGATCCCACTCGGCCGCCAGCGACACGCCCGAGTGCTTCAGCTCCTGACCCTGGTCGGGGCGGAACGACGTGCGCGCGGTGAAATCGAACTCGCCGGTCGGCGCAGGCAGCAGCGTGACCGGACCGAGCACGAGATCGGTGCGGCGCAGTGGCGCCGTCGGCTGGCCCAGCGACAGCGCGGCGTCCTGCTTGGTGTGGTCGATCGACAGCGTCGCGCGGAAATCGTCGGTCGGCTGGAACGCGATCTTGGCGCGGAGCGCGCGCGTGTCGTCGTCGTTGTAGTGCTTGCCACTCACGCGGTCGCGGATGAAGCCGTCGTGGTTGAGCCACGCGCCGGCGAAGCTCGCCGCCACGGTCTCGCTGAGCTTGCCGGAGACGTAGAAACGACCTTCGGCACGTCCGTGATCGCCGCCGGTCAGTTCGACTGCGCCGCCACTGTCGTCGAAGGGATTCTTGGTCGTGACCTTGATCGCGCCGCCGGTCGAGTTCTTGCCGTACAGCGTGCCCTGCGGGCCGCGCAGCACTTCGACCTGCTGCACGTCGAACAGCGAGAACAGCGCGCCGTTGATGCGCGAGTAGTAGACGTCGTCGACGTACAGGCCCACGCCCGGATCGAAGGTCTGCAGTGCGTCCGGCTGGCCGATGCCGCGGATGAAGGCATTGACGCTGTTGGCCGAACCGCGGCCCTGCACGATGTTGAGGTTGGGCACGGCGCCCTGCAGGCCGTCGATGTTGTTGGCCTGCAGGTCTTTGAGCTGTTCCTCGCCGAAGGCGCTGACCGCGACCGGCACATCCTGGATCGATTCACTGCGGCGACGCGCGGTCACGGTGATCGCGTCGAGCGTCGTGGCGGAGCTGCCGGTCTGCGTCTGCGGCGCCGGTTCGGCGGCCTGCTGCGCGTGTACAGCGGGCACGGAAAGTCCCAGACCCACAGCCAGACTCAGGGCGGTATGCCGGATGGTGTTGCGCTTCATTGTGTCCCCTCCCACGGGTCGCATATGTGCGGCACGGTGCCGCCCGAACGCAAGACTAGGGAGTGACGGCGGCGCGCGGCATCGTACCTTCGGACAATGGCCGCCGATGCGCGGCGACGCCGACACTGCGCCCCATCTGGCCCGCGGGCCGCGGGTGGTGTGGGGCGACATGGACTTTCTGATCGTACTGGGCGCGCTGGTGTTCCTGATGGTGGTCGCCTATCGCGGCTACAGCGTGATCCTGTTCGCGCCGATCGCCGCACTCGGCGCGGTGCTGCTGACCGACCCCACGCTGGTCGCGCCGATGTTCACCGGCCTCTTCATGGACAAGATGGTCGGCTTCCTGAAGCTGTATTTCCCGGTGTTCCTGCTCGGCGCGGTGTTCGGCAAGGTCATCGAACTGTCGGGCTTCTCCAAATCGATCGTCGCCGCGACCATCCGGCTGTTCGGCCCGAAGCAGGCGATGCTGTCGATCGTCGTGGTCTGCGCACTGCTGACCTACGGCGGCGTGTCGCTGTTCGTCGTGGTGTTCGCGGTGTACCCCTTCGCCTCCGAACTGTTCCGCCAGAGCGACATTCCCAAACGCCTGATCCCGGGCACGATCGCGCTCGGCGCCTTCACCTTCACGATGGACGCCCTGCCCGGCACGCCTCAGATCCAGAACATCATTCCGACCTCGTTCTTCGGCACCGATGCTTGGGCGGCGCCGGTGCTGGGCACGATCGGCGGCGTCTTCATTCTCGCCATCGGCATGACGTATCTCGAATGGCGCCGCCGCGCGGCGCTGCGGGCCGGCGAAGGCTATGGCGACCCGGCGACGCTGCTCAACGAACCCGCGCCGTTCGCCGGCGGCGCGCTCGCCAATCCCCTGATCGCGCTGCTGCCGCTGGTGCTGGTCGGCGTGAGCAACATCGTCTTCACCCGCTGGATTCCGACTTTCTACGGCGAGAGCCACAGCTTCCTGCCGAGCGTGATCGGCGATCCCGCGCCGGTCGTGCAGGAAGTCTCGCGGATCGCCGCGATCTGGGCCGTCCAGGGCGCGCTGCTGGTCGGCATCCTCACCGTGCTGGCGTTTGCATGGAAGCCGGTGCTGACGAGTTTCGCCGAAGGCACGAAGACCGCCATCAACGGCGCGTTGCTGGCCTCGATGAACACCGCATCCGAATACGGCTTCGGCGCGGTCATCGCCGCGCTGCCAGGCTTCCTGCTGGTGACCCGTGGCCTCGGCACGATTTCCGATCCGCTGGTCAATGAAGCCGTCACCGTGACCGCGCTCGCCGGCATCACCGGCTCAGCCTCGGGCGGCATGGGCATCGCGCTCGCCGCGATGTCGGAGACCTTTATCGCCAATGCGAACGCGGCCGGCATTCCGATGGAAGTCCTGCACCGCGTCGCGTCGATGGCATCGGGCGGCATGGACACGCTGCCGCACAACGGCGCAGTGATCACCCTGCTCGCCGTGACCGGCCTGACCCATCGCCAGGCCTACAAGGACATCTTCGCGATCACCCTGATCAAGACACTCGCGGTGTTCGTGATCATCGGCCTGTTCTACGCGACCGGCTGGGTCTGAGGGATTCGCGTCAGCGCTGCTGGCGCGCGAACTGCAGGATCGCCTGCAACGGCAGTGCGCCGGACTGGCGCGCGACTTCGCGACCACCGGCGAACAGCACCAGCGTCGGGATGCTGCGGATATGGAAGCGGCCGCCGAGTACCGGTTCGGCTTCGGTATCGACTTTCGCCAGCACGATCCGCGGCGCAAGCTGCGCGGCGGCCTGTTCGAACGCCGGCGCCATCGACAGGCAGGGCCCACACCACGGCGCCCAGAAGTCGACCAGCAGCGGCAGATCCGACTGCAGTGCGTGCGCGTCGAATGTGCCCGCGGTCAAAGTGATCGGGTGTGCCGGCAATAAGGCGGCCTGGCACTTGCCGCAGGTCGGCGCATCCGCCAGCCGCGCATGCGGCACGCGGTTGCGGGTGTGGCATTGCGGACAGGCGACGATGGCGGAATCGGTCATGGTGTTCTCCCTTCCTGCGCAGCGTGCATGCGCGCGCGTCGATACGTGGGCAAGATGTCAGTCCGCGTCAGGCAGCAGCCGCGAGATGAGCGCTTCGTAGAGATCGGGCAGCGCTTCGAGATCGGCGACGCGGATGTGTTCGTTGACCTGGTGGATGCTGGCGTTGACCGGCCCGATCTCGATGCACTGCGCACCCAGCGGCGCGATGAAGCGCGCATCCGACGTGCCGCCACCGGTGCTCTCTTCGGGCGCTGCGCCTGCGAATGTCGTCAGCACCTCGCGCGCCGCGGCGCGCAGCGGACCCTCCGGCGTGTAGAACGGCTCGCCGCTGCGGTGCCAGGCGAGCGTGTAATCGAGCGCATGGCGATCCAGCAACGCCGCGATCTCGGCTTCCAGCTTCGGCGCATCCCAGTGCGGCGTGTAGCGCAGGTTGAACTGCACGGTCGCGGTGCCGGGAATCACATTGGTCGCGCCGGTGCCGGCGGCGATGTTGCTGATCTGCAGGCTGGTCGGCGGAAAGGATTCGAAACCGTCGTCCCAGCGCCGCGCGACGAGTTCGGCCAGCGCCGGTGCCGCGTCGTGGATCGGGTTGCGCGCCTTGTCCGGATAGGCGACGTGGCCCTGCACGCCGCGCACGGTCAACGTCGCCGACAGGCTGCCGCGACGACCGACGCGCAGCAGATCGCCGAGCGTCGACGTCGACGATGGCTCGCCGGTGATGCACCAGTCGATGCGCGTGCCGCGCTCGGCGAAGGTGCGTGCGACGCGGCGCACGCCGTCGATCGCATCGCCTTCCTCGTCCGAGGTCAGCAGCAACGCAAGCGTGCCCGTGTGATCGGGATGCGCGGCGACGAAGCGCTCGGCCGCGACGACGAACGCCGCGACCCCGCTCTTCATGTCCGCGGCGCCGCGGCCGTACAGCACACCGTCGCGGATCTCCGGTTTGAAAGGATCCGACGTCCACGCCTCGACCGGCCCGCTCGGCACGACATCGGTGTGGCCCAGCAGCACCAGCACCGGTGCGCCCTGCCCGTGCGTCGCCCAGAGATTGTCGACATCGCCGTGGCGCATCGACTCGATCGCGAAACCTGCCGCCTGCAGGCGCGCGGCGATCAGCGGCTGGCAGCCGGCATCATCAGGCGTGACCGACTTGCGTGCGATCAGATCACGGGTGAGATCGAGGACGGCGCTCATGACGACGGATTTCCGAAAAAGTGCGAGGCCCGCCATCGTAACGGGCACCGCGCGCGCTCAGTCGATGTTGAAACGCTTCTTGAAGCCGTTGTCGCTGAAACCCTGACTGATCTCACCGTCATCGGTCACCACCAGCGGGCGCCTGATCAGCTGCGGATACTCGCGCAGCAGCAGCTTCCATTCCGCGTCGCTGGCGGCGGCCTTGCGGTTGTCCGGCAGCTGCCGCCAGGTCGTCGAGGACTTGTTGACCATCGCCTCGAAGCCGCCGAGTTTGCCGGCCCACTCGACCAGCGTCTCTGGCGTCGGCTTCGTATCCCGGTAATCGACGAACGTATGCGCGACGCCGAAGCGGTCGAGCCACTTGGTCGCCTTCTTGCAGGTATCGCAGTTCTTGAGGCCGTAGACGGTGGTCATCGCAGCTCCAGTGCTTTTGTTCTAAGCCCCTCTCCCGATGGGACTACGTGCCCGCCGGGGTAGAGGGGTTGGGGTGAGGGCCGCCGTTCGCATGATGTTCCGCGAAGCGAGCACTCAGTCCGCCAGACCACGCAGCAGATCATTGACGCTGGTCTTGCTGCGGGTCTTCTCGTCGACCTGCTTGACGATCACCGCGCAGTACAGCGAATGGGAACCGTCCCTGGCCGGCAGCTGGCCGGAGACGACGACGCTGCCTGGCGGCACGTAGCCGTAGCTGACTTCGCCGGTCGCGCGATTGTAGATGCGGGTCGACTGGCCGAGGAACACGCCCATGCCGATGACGCTGTGGTGACCGACGACGACGCCTTCGACGACTTCCGAACGCGCGCCGATGAAACAGTGGTCTTCGATGATCGTCGGGCTGGCCTGCAGCGGTTCCAGTACGCCGCCGATACCGGCGCCGCCCGACAGATGCACGTGCTTGCCGATCTGCGCGCAGGAACCGACGGTCGCCCAGGTGTCGACCATCGTGCCTTCACCGACGTACGCGCCGATGTTGACGAAGCTCGGCATCAGCACCACATCGCGGCCGAAGTAGGTGCCGCGGCGCACGGCCGCACCCGGCACCACGCGCACGCCGGCGGCCTTGAACTTCGCTTCGTCGTAGCCCGCGAAACGCGGCTCGACCTTGTCCCAGAACGGCGCCGGCTGCGCATCGACGACGGCCATGTCGTTGGTGCGGAAATACAGCAGCACCGCCTTCTTCAGCCACTCGTTGACCTGCCAGCCGCCGTTGCCGTCAGGCTGGGCGACGCGCAATTCGCCCGACTCCAGGCCCTGCATCGCCTGCTCGACGGCCGGTTTGACGGCGTCGCCGATTTCGGCAGCGGTCAGGTCGCTCCGACGCGCGAACGCATCTTCGATGGTGGTCTGCAGAGCTTGGGTCATGACGGGACTTCGTGGGGGAAAACGGGGCGTTATCGTGCCACGTCGCCGTCGATCGAGGCGAGCAGCGCGGTGCGCAAGGCGTCCTGCGCGTCGTCGTCGAGCAGGCGACCGGCGCTGTCGCTCAGCCGGAACACGTCCTCGACGCGTTCGCCGAACGTCGCCACGCGCGCGTCGTGCACGCGCACGCCATGCTGGCGCAGTTCGTGGGCGACATCGGCCAGCAGCCCGGGGCGATCGGTACAGACGAGACTGAAGACGGTGTGCCGGCCATCGGCGCTGGCATTGAATTCGATACGCGGCGGCACGCGGAAATGGCGCAGATGTCGCGGCTGCGCGCGACGTGCGGGGCGCAGATCCAGCGAACCGGTCAACACCGTGGTGAGCTTGCGTTCGATCGAGGCAAGCTCGAGGCTCTGCCGCGTGTCCGCCGGCAGCACCTGGAACACGTCGAAGATCGTGCCGCCCGGCCCGTCCAGCGCGCGCGCCTGCTGGATCACCAGACCCAGCCGGTCGAGGGTGATGACGATGGCCGAGAACAGCCCATCACGATCGGGCGAATGCACGAAAACTTCCAGCGCCTGGGCGCCTGCGGCAAGCCGGCGCACGCGCACCACGACATCGCCGTCGACGGTGTCACGCAGGCCCAGCGCCTGCCAGACCACCTGGTCGGCGCGACCGCGCAGGAAACTCTCCTGCGGAATGCGGGTGAACAGCGCATCAGCTTCGGTGTCATTGACGCCGTGCGCCGACAGCAGACCGCGCGCGCGATCGCGCGCTTCGGCGATGCGCTCGACGGCGGCCACCGGATTCTCGAGACCACGCCGCAACGCCAGCCGCGTCGCGCTGCGCAGGTCGGTCAGCAGCCGGTCCTTCCATGCGTTCCACAGCTTGGGCGAGGTGCCGGCAATGTCGGCGCAGGTCAGCAGGTAGAGGTAGTCGAGGCGCTCACGATCGGCGACCTCGGTGGCGAACTTGTGGATCACCGCCGGATCGGAAATGTCGAGCTTCTGCGCGCTGGTCGACATCAGCAGGTGCCGCTTGACCAGCCATTCGACGAGCGCGGTGTCCGGCTCGCCCAGGCCGTGGCCTTCGCAGAACTCGCGCGCATCCACTGCCCCGAGTTCGGAATGGTCACCGCCGCGGCCCTTGGCGATGTCGTGGAACAGGCCGGCGATCAGCAGCAGTTCCGGCTTGCGCAGCTGCGGCCAGACTTCGTGCGCGCTGGAGAAGCGCTCGTCCGGCGCCTCGGACGCGAAGCTGGCGATGTTGCGCAGCACCGCGAGCGTGTGCTGATCGACCGTGTAGACGTGGAACAGGTCGAACTGCATGCGCCCTGTGACGTTCGCGAACTCGGGAATCCACACGCCCAGCACACCCAGACGCGCCATGCGTTCGAGTGTGCGCACCGGAATCGGACCGCGCAGCAGGCCGAGGAACTGCTCGCGCAATTCAGTCGATGCGTTGCGCCACGACGGCAGCGCATGCAGCGATTCGGCGAGCGCGCGCGCCGTCTGCGAATGCAGGCCGCGCAGTTCCTGGTGATCGGCCCACATCGCGAACAGATCGAACACGCGGGCGATGTCACCACCCGGCCAGACATCGTCACGCGCGACCAGATACCCGCGCTGGCTGCCGAACTCGGCATCGAGCGGCTGCAGGCTGCCCTCGCCTTCGATCTGCTCCTCGAACCGCTGCAGCATGCGTTCGCTGATCCGCTGCACCACCGAAGCGCTGCGGTAGAACTCCTGCATCATTTTCTCGACCAGCGGATTATCCGCGGCCTCGACGTGATGCAGCCGCGCCGCCAGCGCCTTCTGGTAGTCGAAACGCAGACGTTCTTCGGCCTTGCCGGCCACCAGATGCAGGCCGAACCGCAGCCGCGACAGTGTGCGGCGTTCGCGCTCTAGCGTTGCGTGTTCGTCCACGCCGAGCTGGCCCAGCGCGATCAGTTCCTCGGTGCCATAGACGCCCAGCACGCGCCGCGCCATCCAGCGCAGGTTGTGCACGTCACGCAGGCCGCCGGGGCCGTCCTTGATGTTGGGTTCGAGGTTGTCGGCGGTATCGCCGAAGCGCGCGTGGCGCATCTCGAGTTCGCGGCGCTTGGCGTGGAAGAAATCATCCGCCGGCCAGACCTTGGTATCGGCGATCGCGTCCATCAGCGCACGCACCTCGCCGATGTTGGCCAGCAGTGGGCGCGCTTCCAGCAGCGCGGTCAACACAGTCACATCTTCGGCGGCGCGCGTGCACTCTTCGAAACTGCGCACCGCGTGACCGACCGGCAATCCGAAGTCCCACAGCAGCGCGAGCATGCGGCCCAGTGCTTCGGCATGTTCGGCCTGCGCCTCGGACGTGGCGATGACCAACAGATCGATATCGGAATGCGGAAACAGTTCGCCGCGGCCATAACCACCGACCGCGAACAGCGCCAGCGGTGCGTCGCCGGGAATGCAGCGCGCCCAGGCCTTGCGCACCCAGCCATCGACGGCGTTGGCACGCGCGGCGAGCAGACGGTCGATGTGCTGGCCGGCGTCGAAGCCCTGCGCCAGACGCGCATCGTGGGCGGCAAGCGCGGCACGCGCCTCCGCCACCCATGCCATGTCGTCGCTATCGGCGCCGGGGACCTGGGGGGCGGTGCGCTCGCCCACGTCAGAGAGGCGCGTTGTCGAGAAACGGGTCGTTGTCGTCGCCCGGGATGCGGGTCAGCACGTCCACGCCGTCTGCGGTGACCGCGACCGTGTGCTCCCACTGCGCGGACAGCTTCCGGTCCTTGGTGACCACGGTCCAGCCATCGGGCAGCACCTTGGTGAAGCGCGTGCCCTCGTTGATCATCGGCTCGATCGTGAAGGTCATGCCTTCCTTGAGCACGACGCCGGCGCCCGGCGTGCCGTAATGCAGCACCTGCGGTTCGTCGTGATAGACCTTGCCGATGCCGTGGCCGCAGTACTCGCGCACCACGCTGAAACGCTCGGCCTCGGCGTACTTCTGGATCGCGTGACCGACATCGCCCAGCGTCGCGCCCGGCTTCACTTCACGGATGCCACGCCACATCGCCTCGCGCGTCACCTCAACCAGACGCCGCGCCATCACCGACGGCGTACCGACGAAATACATGCGGCTGGTATCGCCGTGCCAGCCGTCCTTGATGACGGTGACATCGATATTGATGATGTCGCCTTCCTTAAGGACCTTGGCGTCGTTGGGAATGCCGTGGCAGATGACGTTGTTGGCCGAGATGCACGTCGTCTTGGGATAGCCCTTGTAGCCGACGTTGGCCGGAATCGCGCCCTGCACCCGGATGATGTGGTCGTAACAGATGCGGTCCAGCTCCTCGGTCGTCACCCCCGGCTTCACATGCGGGGCGACGATCTGCAGCACCTCGGCGGCCAAGCGGCCAGCCACGCGCATCTTCTCGATTTCTTCGGGCGTCTTGGTGTGGATACTCATGCCGGCATTATCGCCGAAATTCGCTTTCGAGCGCAGGCGTGCCCGCATCGGGCGCCTCCGGGCACGCAACGCGGATCGCCCGCTCCGGGCTCAGAAGATTCTGAAACCACACGGTTGTGGCTGCGGGTCACACATGGGCACCGTCGCGTTCCCTAGCATTTCCAGAACGTGCAGGCGCTGCGAGGCGGACGCTGGACGACCCATCTTTCAAGGAGACTCAAATGCGTTCGTTCCATCGTGCCTGCCTGCTGATCGGCGCCCTCGCCGCGTCCACCTTCGCTCTGCCTGCCGCTGCACAGCAGACTGCAACGACGACGTTCGATGTGACCCTGACGATCACGTCGGCCTGCTCCATCGATACGCCTGCCGCCACCGATGTGGCGTTCGGCGCCCAGCCGTCGACGGCGATCAATGTGGATGCCGTAGGCCAGTTGAACGTCAACTGCACGCCCGGCACCGGCTACACCATCGCGCTCAGCCCCGGCCTGCACGCGGACGGCGGTGGTGTCACCGCGCGGGCGATGTCCAGCGGCGCCGGCATCCTGGTGCCCTATCAGCTCTACCAGGACGTGAGCCGCACGACCGTCTGGGGCGAGACCTCCGATACGGTGAGCGGCTCAGGCACCGGAACCGTGGAGGAAGTCTTCGTTTACGGTCGCGTTCCCAGTGCGAACTATGCCGCCGAAACGTATAGCGACACCGTCACCGCCACGATCACCTACTGAGCCTGTGGCTGGCTCACGACCCGCGGCGACGGCGTCAATCCGCGCCCACATGCGCGCATCGCTCCTGCTCTTGGCCGTGGGATTCGCTTTGTCGCCACCTGGTATTGCAGCAGACCTGCAGGTGGCGCCCACGCTGGTGACCATTGCGCCCCAGCGTGCGGCGGACGGCTTGACCCTGCGCAACAGTGGCGCGCAGCGGCTGGTCGCGCAGGTCAGGGTGTTCGCCTGGCAGCAGGTGGACGGCGAAGACCGGCTGTCAGAAACCTCGGATATCGCGGTCAGCCCGCCGATGCTTGAGATCGCGCCGGGCGCCGAGCAACTGGTGCGGGTCGTGCGGCTGATCGATGCACCCGCGACGCAGGAGGGCAGCTACCGGCTGATCGTCGACGAGCTGCCCGGGCCGAAGCCCGCGCCCGCGCGCACCGGTCTGAACTTCGTGCTGCGCTACTCGGTGCCCGTCTTCCTCGAACCCGCCGCCACCGCGGCGCCGGTCCTGCACGCGCGCCTGGCCAAGGATGCGGACGGGGGGCCGGCGGTGGAGATCCAGAACATCGGCAGTGCGCGCGCGCAGATCGCCGATCTCGCCCGTGTGGGCACAGGCGGGCGACAGGTCGTGGCCGAGGGGCTGGCCGGCTACGTCCTGCCGGGCCAGACCCGACGCTGGCCGCTGCCGGGGGCGTTGCAGCCCGGCGCTCCGGCCGGGATCGAGGCCCGCATCAACGGCGAACCGGATGCACGTCAGCTGCTGCCGGATCGCTAGCGCTGTCGGCATGGCCGTCCTGCTGTCCCTGTCGCCCGCACATGCCTCGCCAATACCGGACCCCGACGACCGGCGGCCGGTTCCCACCCGCCTGTATCTGGCGGTCACGGTCAACGAGGTCGCGCAAGACGGACTGGTTCCGTTCGAGCAGATCGATGGCCGCCTGCATGCCACCGGCAGCACGCTGCGCCGCCTGGGCTTTGCCCTGGAGGCGCCCGACACCGGTGCGCTTCTCGCGGTCGAGACGATCGCGGGCGTCCATGTGCGCTACGACCCGGCCACCCAGGCCGTGCGCATCGATGCGCCCCTCGACGTGCTCGCCCTGTCCTCCACGCGGCTCGGTCGTCAGGCGGACGAGCGCGCCGTGGTGACCGATCGCGCGCCGGGCATATTGCTCAATTACGACCTCTACGCCAGCGACAGCAGCGGCGGCTGGAGCGCGAGCGGCTTCGGGGAGCTGCGGATCTTCGGCATGGGCAGTGCCATCGTTTCGACCACCGGCGTCGGCCGCGTGTTCCGTCCTGATGGCGAGCGCAGGCAGCACGACAGCGTGCGGCTGGACAGCCGGATCCAATGGTCGTTTCCCGACGCCGCCGTCTCGGTCATCGTCGGCGACACGTTCACGGGCTTTCTGGACTGGACCCGACCGGTCCGCATCGGTGGCATCCAGGTCGGCCGCAACTTCGCCCTGCAGCCGTATCGCATCACGATTCCGTTGCCGGAGTTTCTCGGCGAGGCGACGGTGCCGTCCAATGTCGAGCTCTACGTCAACGGGCTTCGGCAGTACACCGGCAGCACGCCGCCCGGTCCGTTCCAGCTTGCGCCAGTCCCGGGCGTCAACGGCGCCGGCAACGCGCGGGTGGTGGTCACCGACGCCTATGGCCGGGTCAACACGCTCGACTTTCCGTTCTATTCGACACAGCGCCTGCTCGCGGCCGGACTGAGCGACTGGTCGCTGGGCCTGGGCCAGGTGCGGGAACGCTACGGCATCGCGTCCTTCCAGTACGCCGACACCCTGGTCGGCAGTGGCAGCCTGCGTTACGGCGTCAACAACCAGCTGACGATGGAGGCCCATATCGAAGGCAGTGACGGGCTCGTCACCGCCGGTACAGGCGGCGCATGGCTGGCCGGCATGGCTGGCGTATTCAATGCCGCGTACGCCCACAGCCGCGCCGACACGCAGCGTGGCAGCCAGTTCACCCTGGGCTGGTCCTGGAGCGACAGCCGGTACCAGTTCGCCGCCGATACCCGCCGCACCCGGGGCGACTATCGCGATGTCGCAGCCCTGTACGGGCCACCGCCGCCGAGTCGTACCGAGCGCGCAGTCGTCGGCATCAGTACCCGCGCCGGCAACCTCGGGGTGACCTGGGTGCGCCTGGACCAGGCGACCCGGGATCGCGCGGACGGCGTGGCCGGACGTACGCCCGATCGCGCCCGTTACGCCGGCCTGTACTGGAGTCACGGCTTCGCCAACGGCTGGTATGCCAGCGCTTCGATCAACCAGGGGCTGGATGCGGACCGCGACCGCAGCGCCTACCTCGGCCTGGTGGTCCCGCTCGGCCGTCAGGGTGAGCGCCAGGCCGCACTGTCGTGGCAGCGCGACACGGGCGGTGACAGTGCGGTCGTGGATGTCTCCAGACCCGTCCCGGGCGACGGTGGCGCCGGCTGGCGGGTCCAGGCGCGCGCGGGCGGATTGTCGGGCGGGCTGGCCGAGGGCGCCTGGCAGGGGTCGCGCGGCCGCATCGGCGGTGGCATGTCACGGGCCGGCGACAACCGGTTCACCTATGCGCAGGCTTCGGGCAGTCTCGTCGGAATGGGTGGGGGCCTGTTCGCCGCACGCGCGATCACCGACGCCTTCGCCGTGGTATCCGCTGGCGGCTACGCCGGTGTGCCGGTTGCGCTGGAGAACCGGCGGATCGGCGAGACCGACGACCGTGGCCTGCTGCTGGTGGCGCCGCTCAACGCCTGGCAGCACAACCGCCTCTCGATCGACCCGATGGACCTGCCCGCGGACATCCGTGTCACCGACGCCGCCCGCCTTGCGACACCGGCACAGGGCGCCGGTGTCCGGGTCGGCTTCGAGGTCCGTCGCGTCCGCGCCGTGATGATCGAGTTGCTGGATGCGGACGGCGCGCCCCTGCCGGTCGGCAGCCGGATCGAGAACGCACCCGCCGGCATGCCGGACCAGGTCGGCTACGACGGCCAGGTCTACGCCGAGGACCTGCCCGGCGGCACCGTGCTTCGGATCGGCCTGCCGGCGGGGGGCGTGTGCACCGCATCGGTGCCGACGACACCCGCCGGCATCGCCCCGCATGCCGACACCCTGAGCTTGCGCTGCGTGCCGGAGTCCGTGCCGTGAGCATCTGGATGAAAAGCATGCTGCTGGTCCTCGGCAGCGCCGCAATGGCCAGTGCTCCACCTCCGGTCCGGGCCTCGACCACGTGTACCGCCAGCGCGACGCCACTGGCGTTCGGCAGCGTGGCGGGCACGACGCCGGTCGATGCCAACGGCGTGGTGACGGTGAATTGCTCCACGCTCAACGTCACGCTGCTCTCGACGGTCCGGGTCCGCATGTGCCTCAACATCGGCGCGGGTATCGCGGGTGGCGGACAGTACACACCGCGCCGCATGCGCAACGCCGAAGGCGACCCGCTGCAGTTCCAGATCTACCGGGACCTGTCGCGGACCCTGGTGTGGGGCAGTACCGGCGCGGCGGCCGCACCGACGCCGCTCGAAGCCACGCTCGAATACACGGTGCTCGCGCTAGGGGCCTCCGGCAGTCTCAGCATTCCCGTCTATGGCCGCGTCCCGGCGCAAGGTGCGCTGTCGGCCGGCATTTTCAGCAATGCGTTCACCGGCATGGAAACCCGCCTCGACTACCGCTACAGCAACCAGCTGGTCGGCGTACCTGCCCTGCCGCCGTCCTGCACCAGTGGCGGACTCGGCGGTGGCAGCGTCACCTTCCCGTTCACCGCGACGGCACCGGTCCCGAGCCGCTGCACCATCACCAGCGTCACGCCGATGGGCTTCGGCACCGTGCCGGGAAGGGTGACGGGCGGGATCGACCGGATCGCCACGCTGGCATTCAACTGCACCGGGCGCACCGCGTGGACGGTGGGGCTCGACAACGGCAACCATGCCTCGGGCAACACGCGACGGATGCGCCTGGGCACGGGCGGGTCGAGTTACGTGAACTACGAGCTCTACAGCAACGCCGCGCGGAACCAGCGCTGGGGCGCGACCACCGCGACCGGCGCCGTGCCGGGCACCGGGACCGGCGGCAACCAGTCGCTGTCCATCTATGGCCGGATACCCGGTCCCCAGACCGTCCCGGCAGGAACGTACACCGACACGGTCCAGGTCACGATCACCTACTGAACCGCACGCTGGCGCCGCCTGATTGCTCCGATGCCACAGCCGGCGTATGATCGGCGGCTGCCCGGGAGACCGGGTCGCCAATGCCGGGCGTCACCGGCAAATCCACACCTGCCGCAACAGCCCGTGCCGGGGTGCCTCGCAAGAGGTTCGGTCACGGAGGCGACAGGGAGGCTCAACCCCGGAACCACTGCCCCGCCCCGTGCGGCGCAACCGCCCATACCCTTCCGTGGCGGCCGGTTCCACTGCCAGGAGTTCCACCATGCCCCAGATCACCATGCGCCAGATGCTCGAAGCCGGTGTCCATTTCGGCCACCAGACGCGCTACTGGAACCCCAAGATGTCGCCGTACATCTTCGGTGCCCGCGGCAAGATCCACATCATCAACCTCGAGAAGACCGTTCCGCTGTTCAACGACGCGATGAACTTCATCTCGGGTATCGCGCAGAAGCGCGGCATGATCCTGTTCATCGGCACCAAGCGCAGCGCCCGCGAAGCGATCAAGGAAGAAGCCGAGCGTTGCGGTATGCCGTTCATGACCCAGCGCTGGCTGGGCGGCACGCTGACCAACTTCGCCACGGTGAAGAAGTCGGTGTCGCGTCTGAAGGAGCTGGAAGCAGCCGAGACCGACGGCACGTTCGAGAAGCTGGTCAAGCACGAAGTGCTGGGCCTGCGCCGCGAGCGCGACAAGCTGGAAGCCTCGCTGGGCGGCATCAAGGACATGAACCGTCTGCCCGACGCGCTGTTCGTCATCGACATCGGCCATGAAGACATCGCCATCAAGGAAGCCAAGAAGCTCGGCATCCCGGTGATCGCGGTCGTCGACACGAACTACGATCCGGCCCTGGTCGACTACGCGATCCCGGGCAACGACGACGCCATCCGCGCCGTGCAGCTGTACGCGAACGCCGCGGCCGACGCCGTGCTGGAAGGCAAGGCTGCGACTCCGAGCGCGGCCAATGTGCGCGAGGAAGAGTTCGCCGAAGGCGGCGAGAAGCCGGCCCGCGCCCCGCGCGGCAAGAAGGCCGACGACGCCCAGGCCGAAGCGGCACCTGCGGCCGAGTAACCGCTGCGACATGCGGCCGTCCCATGCTGGGCGGCCGCGCCTCGCGTCATGCGCGGACCTGTGTGCCGCTGGCGCCGATACATCGAGGGCGGGCCATTGCCTGCCGACATCTCCCGAATTCAGAGGTCTCCAATGGAAATCACCGCATCCCTTGTCAAGGAACTGCGCGAGCGCACCGGCGCCGGCATGATGGAGTGCAAGAAGGCGCTCAGCGAAACCGGCGGCAACATCGACGCCGCTGCAGAAGCCCTGCGCAAGTCGGGTCTGGCCAAGGCTGACAAGAAGGCCGATCGCGTTGCTGCCGAAGGCCGTATCGCCGCCGCGCAGAACGACACCACCGCCGTCCTCGTCGAGATCAACTCCGAGACCGACTTCGTCGCCAAGGACGACAACTTCCTGCGCTTCATCGACACCGTCGCCCAGACCGCACTGTCGTCCGGTGCCGCGGACGTCGAGGCTCTGAAGGCTGCGAAGGTCGAGTCCGGCGAGACGATCGAGGAAACCCGCGCCGCGGTGATTTCCAAGGTCGGCGAGAACGTGCAGGTGCGTCGCCTGGTCCGCGTGCAGAGCGACAACAACATCGCTGCCTACGTCCACGGCGGCCGTATCGGCGTGCTGGTCGAGCTCAAGGGCGGCGATGCCGACCTGGCCCGCGGTCTTGCGATGCACGTGGCGGCGATGAACCCGCCCTACAACAAGGCGGCCGACGTCCCGACCGACTTCGTCGAGAAGGAAAAGGAAATCGAGCTGGCCAAGATGTCCGAGAAGGACAAGAGCAAGCCGGCCGATATCCTCGAGAAGATCATCAGCGGCAAGATCAACAAGATCGTCAACGAAGTCACCCTGTACGGTCAGCCCTACGTGCTCGACACCGACAAGACCGTCGAGGCCGTGCTCAAGGCCGCCGGTGCAGAAGTCGTCGGTTACCAGCGCCTGGCCGTTGGCGAGGGCATCGAGAAGGTGGTCGAGGATTACGCCGCCGAAGTGATGAAGCAGGCCGGTCTGGCCTGATCATCCCCACCCGCGACGCCCCTGGCGTCGCCAGGTGATCGGAAAAAAACGCGCCGGAAGGCGCGTTTTTTTTATCCCGGGCGGACCGGACGAGCGTCGATGCGACGAGCCTCCGGTCAGGCTTCGCGCAACTACACCCCATGGCGCGAACGCACACGCTCTTGTGAGGCCTCGCCGCCGCTTCGGATGCAACGCATCCTCCGCCGTGGCTGATGCGCGCAGACGCCCGCATCTCCCTGGATGTGCGGGCGCGCCAGCGCGGCACCTCGATGCCGATGTCCCGGATACGAAAACGCCCCGGTCACGGGGCGTTCCAGGTCCGATCACAAAGCAGCGCGGATCACTCCAGATCGCGGACGCCGAGTTCCTCGAGCGCATTGCGCATCAGCAGCGCCGCAGGCCCGCTGAGCTTCTCGTTGTCGAGCGCGTAACGGATCGTCGCCTCGATCAGCCCGAGATGCGTGCCGCAGTCGAAGCGCACACCCTTGAAGCGGTAGGCGTGCACCGGCTGTTCGGCCAGCAACGCCGCGATCGCGTCGGTCAGCTGGATCTCGCCACCCGCCCCCGGCCTGGTCTTCTCCAGCAATTCGAAGATGCGGCCGTCTAGCACATAGCGTCCTACGACCGCCAAGGTGCTCGGTGCATCCTCGGGCCTGGGCTTCTCCACCATCGCATTGATACGGCCGTGGCGGCCGTCGAACGCGTCGGTCGCCACGATGCCGTAGCTGGCGGTCTGCTCGCGCGCGACATCCTGGACCGCGATCATGCTCGCGCCGGTCGCCTCGTGGGCATCGGCCATCTGCCTCAGCGCACCGGCGCCGTTGCGGTTCCACAGCAGATCGTCTGGCAGCATGACCGCGAACGGCTCATCGCCGATGACCGCACGCGCGCACAGCACTGCATGGCCGAGACCACGCGCTTCGGGCTGGGTCACGAAGATCGCCTGAACCCCATCGGGCAACGGACGACGCACCTTTTCCAGCAGTTCATGCTTGCCCGCCGCCTCGAGTCGATCCTCAAGTTCATAGGCCTTGTCGAAGTAGTCGCCGATTGCGTGCTTGTAGCGGTTGGTCACGAACACGAGCGTGTCGCAGCCCGCCTCGATCGCTTCGTCCACCGCGTACTGGATCAGGGGCCGATCGACGATCGGCAGCATTTCCTTGGGTACCGTCTTCGTCGCAGGCAGGAAGCGGGTGCCCAGTCCTGCAACCGGGAACACCGCCTTGCGGATCCTTTGCGTCATAGCTGTCTCGCGTGTCGTGGGGGAAACGCCACGATTGTCGCACCACTGTTGTGTGCAGCAGACGAAACCAGCGGCGCGAATTCCGGCACCGCTTCGCGTAATGAGACAGCGAGCAGATCCAGGTCGTAACGCAGGACACCATCCTGGAGTTTGGCCAGTGCGATGCCGAGCCTCTCCGTCTGGACTGGGCGTGCATCGGCCTGGAGAATCTTCGGATGCGCAGTGGGCCGATAACGTTCGTCGGCGTGGAAGAGTGTCTCGTGCAGCTTCTCGCCCGGTCGCAATCCGGAGTACACGATGGCGACGTCATGGCCCGGATGTTTGCCGGCCAGACGGATCATCTCCTCGGCCAGCAACCGGATCGAAACTGGTTCGCCCATGTCGAGCGTGTAGACCGCCTGCGGCGAGCCGATCGCAACCGATTGCATGATCAGCTGACAGGCCTCTGGAATCGTCATGAAGTAACGCGTCACTTCAGGATCGGTGACCGTCACCGGGCCGCCGCGCCGGATCTGCTCGCGGAACAACGGCACCACGCTGCCGGCCGAGTCGAGCACGTTGCCGAACCGGACGGTGATGAAGTCGGTGACGGATGTGCCGGCCAGACCCTGGCAGACCATTTCCGCCAGCCGCTTGGTCGCGCCGAGCACGTTGACCGGATCCACGGCCTTGTCGGTGGAAATAAGCACGAACGTGCCCACGCGATGCTCGATCGCAGCGTGTGCCACGACACGTGTCGCGAGTACGTTGTTGCGAACGCCCTCGCGCAACTGGGCTTCGAGTACCGGCACCTGCTTGTAGGCAGCTGCGTGGAACACCGCATCGGGCTTCGACAGGCGCATCGCATGTGCGATTACTGCCGCATCACCGCAATCACCCAGGACAGGAATCAGTTCGATGCGCGGGAAGTCGCGCCGCAGTTCGCTTTCGATGCGCGTCAGCGCGAGCTCGTCCATCTCGACAAGCGCGATCTGCGCGGTTCCGTTGCGGGCGCACTGGCGGCACAGTTCCGACCCGATCGAGCCACCGGCGCCGGTGATCAGCACACTGCGCCCGCGCAACCACGCGCGGATCGCTTTCCAGTCCGGCGTCACCGGTTTGCGACCGAGCAGGTCCTCGATCGCGACCTCTTTCAGTTCGCCGGGCAGCGAGCGCCCTTCCAGCAGATCGTCGAGCCGGGGAACGGTGCGGAAAGGCAGGCTGGTCCGCTCGCAGGCCGCCACGACCTTGCGCATCTCCGCCGCGTCGACGGACGGCATCGCGATCACGAGCAGCTTGGCCGCGGTTTCCGGGGCCACCGTTTCGAGATCCGCAATGCGGCCCAGGACCGGCAGACCCTGCAGCTGGCTGCCGCGCAGCTTGGGCGCGTCGTCGAGAAACCCGACCGGGTCATAGGCGCCGGTACGGCGCAGATCGCGCACGAGCGCCTCGCCCGCCTGACCCGCGCCCAGAATCAGGACGCGCACGGCGGATTGGTGTGTCCGCACCATGCCGTGATCCTTCCACGCGCGGTACAGAAGCCGCGGCATGCCCAGCAGCGCCGCCAGCAGCAGCGGGTAGGTGACCAGTACGGTGCGCGGCACCAGATCCAGACGGTTGTAGACGAACAGCACCAGCATGATCGCCATCAGGCCCAGGATCGAGGCCTTCACGATGTTCATCAGGTCCGGGACGCTCGCGAACCGCCAGACCCCGCGATACAGGCCTACACGCCAGAAGATCAGGCCTTGCGCGAACAGGATGAGGACGATCTCCGTCGACCACAGCGAGAACGCCGGTGCGCCCTGCATGACGGAATGCCGGAACTGGTGCAGTCCGACCCAGCACAGCCACACCATCGCCAGGTCGTGCACGAACACCGCTGCGCGTGGCAGAAGCACGCCCAGTCTTGCCTTGAAATCACTCATTCGGTCGCATCCTTACGACACCTGCTGCCGGCGATGCCGGTCCCGGATCCAGAGCCAGATGACAGTGGCGATGACATACCACGTGGCTGACGCTCCGATGATAGCGGATGAAGATGCACTTGCCATCCAGACTGCGACAGGCATCGACAGCAGGGTCCAGACGGCGTAAGCGGTGGTGACGCCGGCATGCGAATGCCCCATCTGGATGCAGCGCTGATAGGCATGCTGTACGTGCGGTGCCCACCAGCGTTCGCCGCGAATGATGCGCGCCAGCAATGTCAACGCGGCGTCAACCAGAAATGCGGACAGCGGAATCCACCACACCAGTGCATCCACGGGGCCCGTGACCGCCGCAGTGGCGATCAGGCACGCAACGAGGTACCCCAGCGCACCGCTGCCGACGTCGCCCAGAAAAATTCTGGCCTTGGGGAAATTGAACGGCAGGAAGCCCGCGCATGCGGCCATCACCGCGCATGCCAGCAGACCGCCACTGCCTTGCAGCCCCAGCAACAGACACGCGACCGCCACCAGGATCGCCTGGGTCGAGGCAATGCCGTTGATCCCGTCCATGAAATTCCAGACGTTGACCAGCCCCAGCGCCAGCACGAACGTCATCGCGGCCCACCACACCGGCCCGCCTGCCCACAGAACGCCGAGCACCAGCAACGCCGCGGCAACCAGGTGCACGGCCAGCCGGCTCCAGGGCGACAGCGGCCTGTGATCGTCCATCCAGCCGATCCCGGCGACGAGCGCAAGCCCGCACGCGCCCGCGAGCAGGACGGAGTCGACACCGTCCCTCGCCAGCCCCAGCCACAGCATCACCGGCAGCACGACGGCGACGATGGCCACGCCGCCGCCCCTTGGCGTAGCGGCCGCGTGACTGCGGCGCTCCCCGGGGATATCCACCAAGTGATGACGCAAGGCATATTGCCGCGCGAGCGCGGTCAACAGCAGGGCTGCCAGAAACGCACCGGTGCACAGCACCGCCGCGGCAAACGTGGGTGCCACCACTCAGACCACTGCGTAATTGAGCAGCGGCTTGATGGTGCCCCACTCCTTGCAGCTGGGGCATTGCCAGTGATGGCTGCGCGCGCCGAAGCCGCATTGCTTGCAGCGGTAGCTCGGGTTGCGCACCAGCAGTTGCTCGGTGATCAGGCGCAGTTCCTGCAAGGTGCCGACATGATCGACGCCGTCCGCAAGCGTCAGATCGATCAGCGCCGCCTCGCCACGGACTGAAGGACGGTCCTTGAGCTGTCGCGCCAGATAGGTCCGCGCCGCGTGCACGCCCTCCTCCTGCTCGACCAGACGCGTCAGCGCCAGCACGGGCGCAACGCCCTTGTAGTGCTCGGTCATCTGCGACAGGAAATTGCGCGCGCCGGGCACGTCGCCGACGCGCTCGTACGCCGACAGCAACGGCGCGAGGATTTCGGGCAGGAAATCCGTGTCGTGACGTGCCGCGCGCTCGAATGCTCGGATTGCAGCCGGGTCGTTGCCGGCGTCGATCTCGATGCGACCTTCCAGAATGCCTGCACGCACGGAACCCGAATCGGCGGCGTAGGCACGCTGCACGGCACTGCGTGCGGCATCGACGTCACCGGCCGAGCGGAGGCGATCGGCCAGTTCGCATTCGAACTGCGCGATCAGTTTGCCCATCGGCTCACCCGTCGCGGTCTCGTAACGTGTCGCGTTCTCGATCGCCTTGGGCCAGTCGCGCTCTGACTGGTAGATGCCGATCAGATGCCGCAACGCCTGCGGTGCACGCTGGTCGATCCGCGCCAGATCGGTGAACACCGTCTCCGCGCGATCGAGCAGACCGGACTTCATATAGTCCTCGCCCAGCGCAAGCAGGGCCTGGACCTTCTGCTGGTCGTTGAGGTCGGGACGCTGGACGAGCCCCTGGTGCAGGCGGATCGCGCGATCGACTTCACCGCGACGGCGGAACAGATGTCCGAGCGCCACCTGGGTCTCGAACGTGTCCTTGTCGAGTTCGGCGATGTGCAGGAACAGCTCGATCGCCTTGTCGGGCTGCTCGTTGAGCAGATAGTTCAGGCCACGGAAATACGTCGTGGACAGCCGGCTGACCTGGGTGTCGCTGTGGCGCTCGCCGCCGCGGCGACCGATCACCCAGCCACTGAGGGCCGCGATCGGCAACAGCAGGAAGAACCAGAACCACTCGGTGACAAACGCCATGGATCATGCTCCAACGATGGATCGGCCGCGGAAGCGCGACCGGGATCGACACGGGTGAGGCGCGCAATGCGCCGACGCCGAAGGTGCATCGGCGATCCTACCCGCTTGACGATCCTGCACGCCAACCATGCGGAGATCCGCAGGGACATGCGTGAAAGAAAATATGGGACCGCCTCGGGCGATCAATCTTCAGCCGGCATCGGATGCACGTCGCTGACGCGATCGCGCAACTCCTTGCCCGGCTTGAAATGGGGCACATGCTTGCCCGGCAGCGCGACGGCATCGCCGGTCTTGGGATTGCGCCCGGTGCGCGGCGGCCGGAAGTGGAGCGAGAAGCTGCCGAAACCACGGACCTCGATCCGATCGCCGGCGGCCAGTGCGCCGCCCATCATCTCGAGCATGGCCTTGACCGCAAGGTCGACGTCCTCGCCCTTGAGGTGCGCCTGGCGCTGGGTCAGCAGTTCGATGAGTTCCGACTTGGTCATGTCTCGTTCTTGCAGATGCGACAGCGCCGGCCCGGGATACTCCCGGACCGGCGCCGCATGGGCTTACTCGCCCTTGTTGCCGAGCTGTTCGCGCAGCAGCGCGCCCAGCTTGGTGGTGCCGCTCGACGCTTCCGATGCCTGCTTGTTGTACTCGGCCAGGGTCTCGGCGGTTTCCGCCTCGTCCTTCGCCTTGATCGACAGCTGCAGGACGCGGGTCTTGCGATCCACACCGAAGTACTTGGCTTCGATTTCCTGGCCGACCTTCAGGTGCTGGCTGGCGTCGTCGATGCGCTGGTCGCTGATGTCACGCGCCTGCACATAGCCTTCCACGCCTTCACCCAGGTCGATCATCGCGCCCTTGGCGTCGACTTCCTTGACGGTGCCGGTGACCTTCGAACCACGCGGGGTGTTGGCCATGAACTGACCCATCGGGTCTTGCTCGAGCTGCTTGACGCCCAGCGAGATGCGCTCGCGCTCCGGATCGACCGCCAGCACGACGGCTTCGACGGTGTCGCCCTTCTTGAACGCGCGAGCCACGTCTTCACCGGTGGAGTTCCACGCGATGTCCGACAGGTGGATCAGGCCGTCGATACCGCCGTCCAGGCCGATGAAGATGCCGAAGTCGGTGATCGACTTGATCTGGCCGTCGACCTTGTCACCCTTCTTGTGGATGGCCGCGAAGGTCTCCCACGGGTTCGAGGTGACCTGCTTGATGCCGAGCGAGATGCGGCGACGCTCTTCGTCGACGTCGAGCACCATGACTTCGAGTTCGTCACCGACCTGCACCACCTTGGACGGGTTGACGTTCTTGTTGGTCCAGTCCATCTCGGACACGTGCACCAGACCTTCGACGCCCGGCTCGATCTCGACGAACGCGCCGTAATCGGTGACGTTGGAGACCTTGCCGAACACGCGGGTGTTGGACGGGTAACGGCGGGCGATGTTGTCCCACGGATCCTCGCCCAGCTGCTTCAGGCCGAGGCTGACGCGGTTGCGCTCGCGGTCGTACTTCAGCACGCGGACTTCGAGCTCCTGGCCCACTTCCACGACTTCGGACGGATGGCGCACGCGCTTCCAGGCCATGTCGGTGATGTGCAGCAGGCCGTCGATGCCGCCGAGGTCCACGAACGCGCCGTAATCGGTCAGGTTCTTGACGACGCCCTTCAGCACCGCGCCCTCGACCAGCTTCTCCATCAGCTGCTCGCGCTCTTCCGAGTGCTCGCTCTCGACGACTGCGCGGCGCGAGACGACGACGTTGTTGCGCTTGCGGTCCAGCTTGATCAGCTTGAACTCGAGTTCCTTGCCCTCGAGGTAGACCGGGTCACGGACCGGACGCACGTCGACCAGCGAGCCCGGCAGGAATGCGCGGACGTCCTTGATGTCGACGGTGAAGCCGCCCTTGACCTTGCCGCTGATGCGACCGGTGATGGTCTCGTTCTTCTCGAGCGCTTCTTCGAGCTCGTCCCACACCATGGCGCGCTTGGCCTTCTCGCGCGACAGCACGGTCTCGCCGAAGCCGTTCTCGAGCGCGTCCAGCGCCACCTTGACGGTGTCGCCTTCCGCGACGTCGATCTCGCCGGCCTCGTTACGGAACTGCTCGATCGGCACGATGCCTTCCGACTTCAGGCCGGCGTTGATCACGACGACGTCGGTGCGCACCTGCACGACGATGCCGGTGACGATGGCGCCCGGCTTGAGCTTGGCCAGATTGGTCTGACTGGCTTCGAACAGTTCTGCGAATGATTCGGTCATTGGTAGATACCTGGTTGACTCAGACTGCGTGGCGGCGCCTTGTCAGCGCGTGTTGCCGGCAGTCCACCCGTTGGTCGGCCGTCGCGGGATTGCAGGGCCGTGAGTGTTGAGGTGAATGGACCGGCGGCCGGAGCAATCCGGACGCCGACTTGGGGCACAGCGGTACAGCGATGGAATGTCACACTTCCAACAACGCCGGAGCAGGCTGGAACCGCCCACCCGACCTGCAGCAGGCGCCCGACCGTGGACCGGTCAGGCGTTGCGTGCGGGCAGCAACGCGAGCACCCGGTCGACGACGGCCTCGATTCCCTGACCGGTGGTGTCGATACGGACGGCGTCTTCGGCCGGCCGCAACGGCGCCACCGCACGGTTGGCATCGCGGGCGTCGCGGGCGAGGATCTCGCGCAGCAGACCGTCCATTGTGACTGAAACCCCCTTGTTCTTCAACTGTTTATAGCGGCGCTCCGCCCGCTCGTCGGCACTCGCGGTCAGGAACACCTTCCACCCGGCGTCCGGGAAGATCACCGTGCCCATGTCACGACCGTCGGCGACCAGGCCCGGTGCAACCCTGAATGCACGTTGCCGGTCCTTCAGCGCGGCACGGACCTCCGGGATCGCCGCGATGGCCGACGCAGCGGCGCCCGCCGTCTCGGTCCGCAGCTCGTCGGTCGCGTCATGGCCGTTGACCAGGACACGCAGCTCCTCGCCGCTCTCGTCGAATGCGATGGTCGTATCGAAGGTGCAGCGCACCAGCGCCCCGCCGTCGTCGAGATCCAGATCGGCCCAGCCCGCGGCCACGCCGACCGCGCGATACAGCGCGCCCGAATCCAGATAATGCCAACCCAGTCGCTGCGCGACCGCGCGGCTGATGGTGCCCTTGCCCGAACCCGAAGGCCCGTCGATCGTCAAAACCGGCACCGTGGCCGTCATCTGCGCCTCCTGCGCGCCGCCCCGCCTTGCGACAGAGCCAAGCGCTTGAATCGTGTGGGAAAGAGCAGCTAGAATAGCGGGCTTGCTGTTTGTATCCCATACCAGAGGTTCACCATGAAGGTCCTGTCGTCCCTGAAGTCGGCGAAGACCCGCCACCGCGATTGCAAGGTTGTGCGTCGCCGCGGCAAGGTCTTCGTGATCTGCAAGTCCAACCCGCGTTTCAAGGCGCGCCAGCGCTGAGACGCGTTGCCACCGCGCAAGCGGCGGGCACGCGAGAAAGGCCGCAGCGATGCGGCCTTTCTTCGTTCTGGGCATGCTGCCCGTGCACGCATCGCCGTCGCGCGAATTCTGCTAAATAAACGTGCACCGCTTCACTGATCGTCCATCGCCACCCTGCTCCGGAGTCCTCGCCATGTCGCGTTCCTTCGCTTCGATCCTCGCAGGTGCCGCGCTCGGTTGCGCGCTGCTCGCCAGCACGCCCGCCGCTGCAGACACGTTGCTGGTCGATCGCACCAGGCAGGCCGCCGGCGTCGGCGTACCGGCGCGTGGCATGTCGATGGCCGATGTCGAAGCCAGCTTCGGCGCACCGAGCGAGCGCATGGATCCGCGTGGCGGCCAGAAGCGCCAGTGGCCGACGATCAACCGCTGGGTCTACCCCACCTTCACCGTCTATTTCGAGCGGAACCGGGTCATCGACACCGTCGCCAACCGTGCCACGGCGTCGGAGATCGGCCCCAAGCCCGCCATCCGTTGAGTCCATGACCGAACACGCATTGCGCTTCCCCGCGGAGTGGGAACCCCAGTCCGCGATCCTGATCGCCTGGCCGAACGAAGACACCGACTGGGCCGCGCGCCTGGGCGAGGTCGAAGACACGTACATCGCGCTGGTCGCGGCAATCACCCGCTTCCAGCCGGTCGTGATCTGCGTGCCGGACGAGGACATCCAGAGCTACGCCTTCGTGCGGCTGGCGTCGAACCGCATCGACATGACGCGGGTGCGTTTCGTCGAAGCGGCCTACGACGACACCTGGCTGCGCGACTCGGGTCCGATTTCGCTGCGCCGTGGCGATGACGCCTTTCTGCTCAACGATTTCCGCTTCACCGGCTGGGGCGGCAAGTTCGATGCGAGCCAGGACGATCTGCTGGTCGGCCATCTGCACGGCGCCGGCGTCTTCGCCCCGGAAGCGCAGCGACGCGAGATCGACTTCGCGCTCGAAGGCGGTGCGATCGAGACCGATGGCGCCGGTACGTTGCTGACGACCTGGCGTTGCCTCCACGAACGCCATCCAGAAGCCTCGCGCGAGACGCTGACCGCGAAGCTGTCCGACTGGCTCGTCCAGGATCGCGTGCTGTGGCTCGACCACGGCTATCTGGAAGGCGACGACACCGACGCGCATATCGACACCCTCGCCCGCTTCGCACCGGACGACGCGATCGTGTTCCAGGCCTGCGACGACGTGGACGATCCGCACCATGCGGAACTGCAGGCGATGGCCGAAGACATCTCGGCGCTGCGCACCCGCGATGGCGTGCCGTATCGGCTGTTTCCGCTGCCGTGGGCACAGCCGGTGCTCGATGACGGGCGCCGTCTCGCTGCGAGCTATGCGAACTACCTGATCCTCAATGGCGCGGTGCTGATGCCGGCCTACGGCGATCCGGCCGACGATGCCGCGGCGGCGGTGCTCGCGCAGGCGCATCCCGGTCGCGAGATCGTGCAGGTGCCGTGCCGTCCGCTGATCTGGCAGAACGGCAGTCTGCACTGCATCACCATGCAGTTGCCTGCAGGCCTGTTGCGCGAGCCCGTCGATCACGCCTGATCGCGGCCGCCTGTACGGTGGCCCGCGCACGACACCAGGATGGGCTTGCGTACGTCCGGGGCGACACCATTGCACCTGCACACACGCGGCACGCGTGAACCGGCCAGAGCCGCTTACGACGTCGCGTTAGCATGTCGTCCTAACTCCAAGGGTTCGAATCCATGTCCCGCAAGACCACGTTGCCTGTCGCGCTGATCCAGGAGCGCGCCGTCATCGACCAGGGCGCCGGCAATGCCGACGCCAACCTGTCGATCATCGAAGCGCGCGTCGCCGAAGCCGCGAAACAGGGCGCCAAGCTCGTGCTGCTGCAGGAGCTGCACAACGGTGCCTACTTCTGCCAGCACGAATCGGTCGACGAATTCGATCTTGCCGAGCCGATTCCCGGCCCGAGCACCGAGCGTCTCGCCGCGTTGGCCAAGCAGCACAAGGTCGTGCTGGTCAGCTCGCTGTTCGAGCGCCGCGCCGCCGGGCTGTACCACAACACCGGCGTGGTCTTCGACGCGGACGGCAGCACGGCGGGCAAGTACCGCAAGATGCACATCCCCGACGACCCGGGCTTCTACGAGAAGTTCTACTTCACGCCGGGCGACATCGGATTCAAGCCGATCGACACCTCGGTCGGCCGGCTCGGCCTGCTCGTGTGCTGGGACCAGTGGTATCCGGAAGCCGCGCGTCTGATGGCGCTGGCGGGTGCGGACCTGCTGCTGTACCCGACCGCGATCGGTTGGGATCCGAGCGACGCGGACGACGAAAAGAAGCGTCAACGGGATGCCTGGATCCTCAGCCATCGCGGCCACGCGGTCGCGAACGGGTTGCCGGTGCTGTCGTGCAATCGCGTCGGCCACGAGCCGTCGCCGGTCTGCGCGTCCGGCATCGACTTCTGGGGCAACAGTCACGTGCTCGGTCCGCAGGGCGAGTTCCTCGCCGAAGCGGGTACCGACCCGACCGTGTTGACCTGCGAAGTGGATCTGGGCCGCAGCGAGCACGTGCGTCGCATCTGGCCGTTCCTGCGCGACCGTCGCATCGACGCCTACGGCGACCTGCTCAAGCGCTACATCGATTGAACGCGCGGGCTGCCGTCCACGGCAGCGCCGCCTTTACATTCCGTACCTGGACCACGACGCCACGATGACCGATTCCCCCGCCACCTCCTGGCAATCCCAGCCACATGCAGTCGTCGAACGTGACGGCGTGCGCTACACCCTGCTGGGAACCGCCCACGTCTCCAGAGTCAGCGTGGAGGCGGTCGAGGATGCGATCGGCAGCGGCGCGTTCGACACGGTTGCGGTGGAACTCGACCCGCAGCGTCTGCAGGCGATCAGCGATCCGGACGCGCTGGCGAAACTCAACCTCGTCGACGTGATCCGCAGGGGCCGGGTTGCCCTGTTCGCCGCCAATCTGGCGCTGGCCGCCTACCAGCGCCGGCTTGCCGAACAACTCGGCATCGAGCCCGGTGCCGAACTCAAGCGCGCGGTCACCCTCGCCCGGGAACGCGAACTGCCGGTTGCACTGATCGATCGCGATGTCGGACTGACGTTCAAGCGTGCATCCAGGAAGCTCGGCTTCCTCGGCCGCATGAAGCTCGTCGGCAGCCTGCTCGGTGGACTGATGACCACCGATGACCTCGACGAAGACGAGATCGAGAAGCTCAAGCAGGGCGACATGCTGGAGTCGAGTTTCGGCGAGTTCGCCAAGAGCAGCCCGCAGCTGTACGAGGCGATCATCAGCGAACGCGACCGGTACATGGCCGCGAAGCTGCGTGAGCAGGCCGGTGACGCGCGCGAAGTGCTGGCGGTCGTCGGCGCGGGCCATCTTGCGGGCCTCGCACGCCATCTCGCCGATGACACCCGTACGCCCGCGCAGACGCGCGAGGAGCTCGAGCACGCACCACCCGGCAACAGCCTGAAATGGGTCATGACCGCGATCACGCTGCTGATCCTGGCGATGATCGGCTGGGGGTATTACCAGGGCGGCGCGGAGCTGGGCCGGCAACTGGTCAAGGAATGGGTCGTCATCACCGCCAGTTTCGCGGCACTCGGCGCACTGGCCGCGCTGTCGCATCCGCTCGGCATTCTTGCCGCCGCGATCGCCGCGCCACTGAAACCGATCCGGCCACCGGGCATCTCGCCGGGCCTCTTCAGTGCGCTGGTCGAGGCCTATATCCGCAAGCCGGCGTACAACGACTTCCTGTCGCTGCGCGACGACGCCGGCACGCTGCGTGGCTGGTACCGCAACCGCGTCTCGCGGACGATCCTGAGCTTCCTGTTCGCCAACCTCGGCTCGAGTATCGGGGTCTGGGTGGCCGGGCTGCGCATCGCAGGAAAAGTGTTTTCCTGATCCGGGGCAACCGGCGGAAACTCCGGTGCGCGTGTAATGCACGCCGCCTACCGTCGATGTGTTTCCCGGGACGCGCTGTCATTCGACGCGTGCATCCTGCCCTGCGAATTCGCGTACCGGGCGCCGAAAGGCACATCACTTCGGACAGGCTGGCGGCACGATCCCGGACCGCCAGTCACCTGCCCGACGTGATCGACGCGCTCGGGAGCGACGCGTGCCGAACGCCCTGAAGAACATCCGATCGGCCGGCGAAGCCGGATCAGTCTGCCCGCCGCCGCGAGGCATCGGCAGCTGGTGATGCCAGCTGCCGGATACCCGTGCCGCGTTATGGCGTGGCGGCGACCGCAGGCGTCTGCACGCCCCGTGCCCGCCGGATCATGCGCACGGTGCCGTGCCGCATGTCGTCGAGGATCGCGTAGATCGTGGGCAGGAACAGCAGACTGACCACGGTCGAGAACGCCAGACCACCCGCCACCGCGCGTGCCATCGGCGAGTAGGCCAGGCCGCCCAGCACGACGGTATCGCTGAGCGAGATCGGAATCATCGCGAGAATCGCCGTGCCCATCGTCATCAGGATCGGGCGCAGACGCTCCCGGCTGCCTTCGACCAGCGCGTCGAGACGCGACATGCCGCGTCGTCGCAGATTGTTGATGTGCTCGACCATGATGATGCCGTTGTTCACCACCACGCCCATCAGCACGAGAATACCGATGAAGGCCATCACCGTGAACGCCGTGCCGGTGAGCCAGAACAGCCAGAACACGCCGAACACCGAGAACACCACGCAGCTCATGATCGCGGCCGGGAACAGCAACGACTCGAACACCGCCGCCATCACCACGTAGATCATGATCAGCGCGATCAGCAGATTGAATGACATCTGCCTGAAGGCAGCCGAGTCGTCTTCGAAGCCGCTGCCCGAGAACGTGTAGCCATACCCGGCGGGGAACGAAACCGCCTCCAGCGTCTGTTCCAGTGCCTTGCGCGCATCCGGCATCGAGGCATCGCCGGCCAGGCCGGCCTGCAGCGTCAGCGAGGTCTGTCGGTCCACGCGCACGATACGGTTGGCCGACGGCTCCACGCGCATCTCCACCAGGCTGGTCAACGGCACGCTGCGCCCGTCGGGTGCCCGCACCATGAAGCTGGCGATGTCGGCCTCGCTGTACTGCTCGGCGCCCGCGAACCGGACCCACACCGGCACTTCGTCCTCGCCGCGACGGAACTCGCGCAACTGCGTGCCCCGCAAGGCCAGACCGACGAAGTTCGACACCTGCTCGGCACTGAAGCCGAACGCGGCCGCTCGATCGCGATCGACGCGGATCGTGAGCTCGTGGTTGAGATCACCCGAGTCCACGCGGACGTCGCGCAGCGACGGATTGGCGGACAGCAGCGGAATCACGCTGTCGGCGATCTCGCGCAGCACCTGGGTCGAGTCGCCGACCAGTTGCACCGTCACGCCCTGCCCTGCCGGGCCACCGCCACCACCCTGGTTGCCTTCACGCACGCCGACCTCCGCACGCGCGGACTTGGGCAGCGCCTGGCTGATCGCTTCGGTCAGGGCCTTGGTGTCGCCGACGGAGTCGTCGAAGGTGATCATCGTGCCCGAGTCGCCACCCTCGCCGAACCACGAATACAGCTGACGGATGCGGAAATCCCCGCGCCGCTCGTCGAGGAAATCCTCGAAGCGACGCACCTCGTCGGAACGCTGCTGCAGGTTGTAGCTGCCCTTCCACTGGTAGTAGAGCTGGATTTCCTTGCCGCCACTGCCGCCGCCGAACATGTCGAACTTGATCTGGGTCGCGGGAAACACGCTGACCGCGACCACCAGCAGGATGCCCAGCACGCTCCAGCCACGGTGCTGCAGCGACCAGCGCAACACGCGTGCATAGCGCCGCTGCATGCGCGGAATCAGGCCGTCGGGACGCGCCACCGCCGGCGGTGTCTTCATGCGCGCCGACATCATCGGAATCAGGCTCACCGCAACCAGCCACGAGGCCAGCAGCGACACCGAGATGGTGATCGCGAGCTGGCTCATGAAGATGCTGATGTTGTTGGTCTCACCCAGCAGGTTGGGCACGAACACGATGCAGTGGCACAGCGTGCCGGCCGACAGCGCGATCGCGACATGGCGCGTGCCCAGCACCGAGGCCAGCCAAGGCTGGTCGGGAAGACGTTCGCGTTCCTGGTAGATGCTTTCCACCACCACCACGGCGTTGTCGACGAGCATGCCGACCGCGAGCAGCAGCCCCATCAGCGACAGCACGTTGAGCGTGACGTCGAAGAAGTGCATGAAGCCGAGGGTGATGATGAAACAGATCGGAATCGCCAGCGTCACCATCAGCGTGGACGGCCAGTGGCGCAGGAAGAAGTACAGCACGATGATCGACAGCACCAGGCCGATGGCGCCGGCTTCCACCAGTTCCAGCAGCGAGGACGTGACTTCCTCACCCATGTTCTGGGTGATCTTGACGTCGATATCCTCCAGCCCCGGCTCGCTGCGCGCCGCTTCCACCTCGGACAGCACCGCGCGCGACACCTCCACGAGGTTCGCATCGCGCTCCTTGTAGATCTCCAGGCCCACTGCCGCGCGACCGTCGAGGCGGCGGCCGTAGTCCATGCGCTGCGGCTTGAAGCGCACGTCGGCGATGTCCGACAGACGCAGGCCCTGCTGGTTGATCACCAGGTCCCGCAGCTGCTGCAGGTCGGCGATCTCGCCGATCGGCTGCACGCGCAGGCGCTGGCCGCCATCGAGGATCTGGCCCGCCGACACCGAGAAATTCAGCGCGCGCAGGCGCGTGGCCAGCTCGTCGAGCGCGATGTCGTGCGCGGTCAGACGATCGGGCTCGACGGCGATCTCGACCTCGTTCGGCGCCGCGCCGCTGATCTCCACGCGCGCGACACCCGGTACCCGTTCGAGTCGCCGCTTGAGCTGGCGGTCGATCATCTCGTAACTGCCCGACAGATCCACGTTCGCCGCCAGCCGCAACCGCAGCACCGGCTCGTCGCTGCTCGACCACTTGAAGACGAAGTAGCGGCGGAAATCGTCAGGCAGATCGCCGCGGATCGAATCGATGCGTTCTCGGGCTTCCGCCGCGCCGATCGCGATGTCGCGGTCCCAGTCGCTGAACTCGAGCAGCACGCTTGCGCCATCGGCATTCGCCTGGCCGCGCATGCGCTTGATGCCGCTCATCGTCGCCAATGTCTCTTCCGCCGGACGCAGCAGGTTCTGTTCGGCCTCGGCCGGCGTGGAGCCGGCATACGGCAGCTGCACGAACAGGATCGGCATCGAGATGTCCGGCAGCGCCTCCAGCGGCAGGCGCACCGATGCGATCAGGCCGATCACCACCATCGAAATGAAACACATGATGGTGGTGACCGGGCGACGCAGGCTCAGCTCGGCGATGCTCATGACGCGCGGGTCTCCGGTCCGGCGAGGTCGGCAGCGGCGCCCAGTCGTGCGCGGCGGCCGCGTTCGGCGTAGTAGGCATCGGACTTGCGATCGAGCAGGTCGTAGACGACCGGGATCACCAGCAGCGTGAGCACCGTCGACACCGCGAGACCGCCCATGACCACGATCGCCATCGGCGAGCGCACCTCGGCACCGTCACCGAACGCGAGCGCCAGCGGCAGGAAACCGAACAGCGTCGAGAGCGTGGTCATGATGATCGGCCGCAGGCGCGAGCGCGCGCCCTCGACCAGCGCTTCGCGCTTGGCGACACCCGCCTCGCGCAACTGGTTGACCTTGTCGATCAGGATGATCGCGTTCTTGACCACCAGCCCGACCATCAGGATCAGACCGATGAAGGCGACCACCGAGATCGTGTTGCCGGTCAGCAGCAGTGCGCCGATCGCACCGACCATCGCCAGCGGGATGGTGAACAGGATCACGAACGGGTGCAGCAGCGATTCGAACTGCGACGCCATCACCAGATAGACGAGGAAGATCGCCAGCGTGAACGCCATCAGCAGCGAGCGCATCGACTCGGCGAGTTCCTCACCCTGTCCGCCGATGTGCATGCCGACTTCGGGACCGAGCGGATTCTCCGCGACCATCTTCCGCACTTCGTCCATCGCGGTGCCCAGATCGATGCCGCGCAGGTTGGCCGACACGACCGCCACGCGACCCTGATCGGCGCGGTGGATCTCGCTCGGGCCGATGGTGGCGATGACATCGGCCACGGCGTCGAGCCGGATCGCCGAACCGCCGCCCGGATTGACGATGAGATTGCGGATGCGGTCGACCGAATCGCGTTCGCTTTCCTGTGCACGCACCAGCACGTCGATCTTGCGGTCGCGGAAGTTGTAGCGCGTCGCCACCTCGCCGCGCACCGCGCGCACCACCGCATCCGCGATCTGCCGCGTGGTCAGGCCGAAGGCGCCGGCCCGTTCCTGGTCGAACACGATCTGGATCTCGGGAAAGCCCTGCTCCACCGTGCTCTTGACGTCGGCGTAGTGCGGATTCGCACGCAGCAGCTCGGCCATACGCTGACCCGCCCGGGCCAGACCGTCGAGATCCTGCCCGCGCAGCTCGATTTCGAGCGGCGTGGAGAAGCTGAAGATCTGCGGACGCGAGAAGTCGACCGCGACGCCCGGATACTGCTGCATCGTCTCGCGCAGGCGATCACTCTGCTGCGCCTCGAACTCGCGGCTGCCGCCACCGCTCATGACGATGCTGAGCTTGCCGATGTTCTCACCGCTCTCGGTCGGATTCGCGTCCAGGCGGGTGCCGCTGCCGCTGACACCGAACAGCAGCTCCACACCTTCGTCGCCGGCGTGCGCCTGTTGCACCTCGCGCATGATGCGGTCTGTCTCGCGCAGCGGCGTGCCGGGCGGCAGCTTGGCGGTCATCTCGAACCTGTCCTGCGCCAGCTGCGGGATCAGGTCGGTGCCGAGCAGCGGCACTGCCAGCAGGCTGACCAGGAACACCGCGGTCGCGGCCCCCAGGACCAGCCACGGCCGCGCGAGCGCAGCGGGCAGCATCCGCAGGTAGCCGTGTTCGGCGCGGTTGTAGGGCGCCATCGCCACATCGCTGGCGCGTCCCATCACGCCACCGACGACACGCGACACGCCGCGCCACGCGCGGATCACCAGCCACACGATGCCGAACAGCAGGCCGCGGATACCGGCGCCGACGCCACGGCCGGTCGCCGCGACCGGCTTCTGCCAACGGCTTTCGGGGCGCCACTGCGGATGCGCAGGTTCTTCCGGGAACGCCATCGGCGGCCGTCCCTTGAGCGAAGCCAGCATCGGAATCAGCGTCAGCGCCACCAGCAGCGACACGCTGACCGCGATCGCGATGGTCAACGCCTGGTCGCGGAACAGCTGCCCGGCGATGCCTTCGACAAATACCAGCGGCAGGAACACCGCGATGATCGTCAGGGTCGATGCCACGACCGCCATACCGACCTCGCGGGTGCCGGTAATCGCCGCTTCCAGAATTCCCAGCCCGCGTTCGCGCGCCTTGGCGATGCTTTCCAGCACCACGATCGAGTCGTCCACCACCAGACCGGTCGCCAGTGCGAGTCCGCCCAGCGACATCACGTTGAGGCTCAGCCCCAGCTGGTCCATGAAGAAGAACGTGGTGATGATCGACACCGGCAGCGACAGGCTCACCACCAGCGTGCTCCAGCCGTTGCGCAGGAACAGGAAGATGATCAGCACCGCCAGCGTGCCGCCGATCAGCGCATCGGTCCGCACGTCGTTGATCGCCGCGCGCACGAACTTCGACTGGTCGTCGACGACGGTCAGGGTCATGCCCGACGGAAGGTCCTTGCGGATGACGTCCAGCCGCGCCTGCACCGCATCGGCGGTGGACACCGTATTGGCGTCGCCTTCCTTGTAGATCGCCAGCTCGACCGCTTCGTCGCCGCCGAGCCGGATGATGCTTTCGCGCTCCTTGAACCCCTGCCGCACGGTGGCGATATCGCGCAGGCGGATCGCACGGCCGCCCGCGATCGAAGCGCCGTCGGCACCCGACGCGCTCTGCACCGATGCCGCTGCCGCCAGCACTGCCTGCGAACCACTGGCCGCGGCGATCGCCGCCATCTGCTGCGCCGCGCTGGCGGCCGCGTTGTCGCCGCCCGACTGCGTGGCGACCAGCATCTCGCCGATCTGCTCGATGCTCGAGAACTGGTTGACCGTGCGCACGAGGTAACGCTGCGTGCCCTGGTCGAGCCGACCGCCGGACAGGTTGATGTTTTCCTGCTGCAGGCGCTGGATCACGTTTTCGATCGGCAGACCGATGCGCGCCAGCTGCTGCAGATCGAGATCGACCTGCACCTCATCCTCGAAGCCACCGCCCACCTTGATCGCGGCCACGCCGATCACCGGTTCGAGCTTCTTCTTGAGATCGTCGTCGGCGTAGCGGCGCATGCGGGTGAGCGCATCGACCTCGCCACCGTCCGCGCCTGCCGTCAGCGCGAGGCGCAGGATCGGCTCGGTCGACGGGTTGAAGCGCAGGAGCACCGGCGGCGTGACTTCCAACGGCAGTGACAGGGTTTCGAGTTTGTCGCGCACCTCCAGACTCGCCTGGTCCATGTCGGTGCCCCAGGCGAACTCCAGTACCACGTCGCTCTGGCCGGTACGCGAGATCGAGCGCAGCTTGCGCACGCCCTTGACCACGCCCACAGCTTCCTCGACCGGCTCGCTGACCAGCGTCTCGATCTCGGACGGCGCCGCGCCTGTGTATTCGGTGCGCACCGTCAGCGTGGGATAGCTGAGGTCGGGGAGCAGGTTGACCTTGAGGTTGGTCAACGCGATCAGGCCGAACAGCATCAGGCTGATGGCTACCATCCACACCGTCACCCGGCGACGCGTGGAGAACTCGACGAGATCGAAACGTCCCGGCGGTGCGGCGTGCGGATCCGCGGCCGGGCCGTCGCCGGCGGGGCCGTCGTGCGGCGCGCCGGCCATTACTTCGCGTCGCTCTTGGCTTCGGCGGCTGCAGGCGCTGCGGCAACCGGTGCTTCACCGATCACCTGCACCGTGCTGCCTTCGCGCAGCGCGACCTTGCCGGCGGTGACCACCGGATCGCCTTGTTCGAGGCCGCTGCGGACTTCGATCAGGTTGCCGTCGATGTAGCCCAGTTCCACGGGCACCCGCACGGCCTTGCCGTCGCGCACGGTGAACACCGCGGTCTCGTCGCCATCGTCGAGCAGTGCGCTGCGCGGAATCACCAGCGCATCCGCACGCTGGTCGTAGTCGACGTGGATGCGGCCGAACATGCCCGCACGCAGCGCTTCGTTACCGGCGAATGCGGTGACCACGCGGAAGGTGCCGCTGCGCGATTCCACGATCGGCGCGACGCGCTCGACGACGCCTTCGAACGTCTCGCCGGGCACCGCGTCCACGCTCAGGCGCACCGGCTGGCCACGCTTGAGGACGCGCAGTTCGCGCTCGGGCACGTTGAGCGTCGCTTCGATGCGTGCGTTGTCGACGATGCTGAAGATCGGCGTATTGATCTGAACGAAGTTGCCGGTCCGGATCATGCGCTGCGAGATCACCCCGGAGATCGGCGCCGTGACAGCGGTGTAGGAGAGTTCCAGCTGCGCCATCTCGTGCTGCGCACGCGCGGTGTCGAGATCGAATTTGATCTGGTCGAGATCGTTGGCGCTGATCATCTGCTGGCCGACCAGCTGCTGCGCACGCCGGTAGCTGTTCTCCAGCTTGCCCAGCGTGGCACGGCTCTGCAGGACCGCCAGGCGCGCGCGATCGGGATCGAGCCGGACGAGCTGCTGCCCGGCACGGACCGTGTCGCCCTCCTCGACCAGCACCTCCAGCGCGATCCCCGAGGTCTTGGCGACCACATCAGCGCCGCGCGGGACTTCCAGCGACGCAGTGCCCACATAGCTTGCGGCGACGCTGCGGCGCACGACCGCCTCGGTCTCCACCGGAACCGGCGCCGGCGTGGCATCTCCGGGCGTCGCCTGGGCGTCGCCACCCCCCTTGCACGCGGAGAGACCCAGGGCGGCGGCGACGAGGATGGCGCCGGTCAGAACGCGTCCGGCGGACGCGAAGGCATGCGGTGTGTACATGTGGATTCGATGTGACCCCTACGGTGTAGTAGGAAGGTATATCACCCAGACATGACATCCCATCCGCCATTGGTCATGGTGACGTCCGGGCACGCAGGCCTTTGCTGCACCGCATTGGGTTTGCCTTCCGGGCGTGGCTATACTGGCCGTGTTGTGCGCCGGTTCATGCAGTGCCACCCGGCTGCGCGACCGCATCACGCTTCCCAGACAGCACTTTCAGCCATTCAGGATTGCGGATACCCAGATGACGCGACTGCTGACGCTCGCCGCCTGTTTCGCCCTTGCCCTGCCCGTGTCGGTCGTCTCCGCACAGGAGACGCCCGCACCTGCTGCGCCCACCCCGGAGACGGCGCCGGCGGCACCGGAGGCGACGAACGCGCCGCTGGCCGGCAATGCCGACACGGGCCGCCAGCTCACCTATACCTGCCAGGGCTGCCACGGCGTGGAGGGCTACCGCAACGTGTATCCGCACTATCACGTGCCGAAGATCGGCGGCCAGTCACCCGAGTACCTGGTCAATGCGCTGCACGAGTACAAGCGCGGCACCCGCCGGCATCCGACGATGCAGGCCCAGGCGCAGAGCTTCACCGACCAGGACATCGCCGACATCGCCGCGTTCCTGTCGGAGTTGACCAAGTGAGCGGCGCCATGACCCGATCCATCCGCACCCTGCCCGCCCTCGTGCTGCTCGGCCTGTTGGCCGCTTGCGGCGGCCAGTCGCACGATCCCGACGCCCAGCCCGCACGCAGTTCGTCCGCCGGCCTGCCCTCGGGGACCAGCGAGGCCGGCGAACAGGCTGCCAACGTCAAGAGCGCGGCCACCGGCCAGACCTGCATCGACTGCCACGGCGCTGGCGGCAACGCACCGATCGATCCGACCTACCCGAAGATCGGCGGCCAGTTCCGCGACTACCTCGCCCACTCGCTGCAGGCCTACCGCGACGGCGACCGCGAACACGCGCTGATGTCGCAGCAGGCCACCGGCTTGAGCGACCAGCAGATCGCCGATCTCGCCGCGTACTTTGCGGCCCAGCCGAGCCAGCTGCGTGACCTGCGCGGGGCGCACGACCGTTGAGGTCGTTTGGGCGGCGCTGTGTTCGCGCCGCTTGATGTCGCGTGTCCGTTCTGGTGGGCATGCGCCAGTCACTCCCCGACCGGGCGTTCTTTAATTTGATCTGACCAGGTTTCGGCCTGGTCCCGAGGCGTGCCTGTGTTTTTCTGCACTGGCTCGGCTCCGGCTCCGGCTCCGGCTCCGGCTTTGGCTTTGGCTTTGGCTTTGGCTTTGGCTTTCAGCCTTTGACTTGAATCGAGCCGTAAAGCGAGCCGAGCACCGGAGCCTGGCGTGGCCGAAGAGCAGCCCATGTCTGAGCGCAGCGAGTTTGGGCTGCGGAACCGTGAAGGTCCCAATGTGCCGCGTCAGGCGAGGAGCACAGGGAACCGACGCGGCTTCATCGCGTCGGCTCGCGTCCGGCGAAGGGACCTTTTGGTTCCTTTTGGGTCCCTCCAAAAGGGACTCGCACGCGCAGCGAGCGAAAGCCCTGTACTTGCTCAAGCTTCTTCGCTTGTCGCTGTGCGACCTTGATGTTCGAAGCAAAGAATCAATCGCATGAGCGAAGATCAAGTACAGGACTTCCGCGCTGTCGCGCGGCTTACTTTTGTCTTGGCAAAAGTAAGCACGCCAGTGCGACTGCACTGGCGAACGGCGAAGCCGGCCCGAAGGGCGAGCGCCGAAGGCGTGAGTCAAACCGTCTTCGCCGGACGCGATCCGCCGCGATACAGCCGCGGCGGCCCCCTGCGCTTCTCGGACGACGGGGCACATTGGGACCTTCACGGTTCCGCAGCCCAAACTCGCTGCGCTCAGACATGGGCTGCTCTTCGACCCCGCCGCCCTGCGATGCTCGGCTCGCTTTACGGCTCGATTGAAATCCAAAGCTGAAAGCGAAAGCAACGCCAGAGCCGCAGCTAAAGCGAGAACGAAGCAACGTCCATGGACTCCCGCCTGCGCGGGAGTGAAGGAATCAGAACAACAAGAGGAAGCGATGGCACACAGTCGCTGAGCGCAACTCAATCAGCCGCCAAGGCTGTCCTGATCTTCCTGCAACTCCGGCTTCCACGGCACATCCGGCGGAGGCCGACCGTCGGTTTCAACGTCCTGCATGTTCGGATCGGTGATGCCGCAGGCGCCGCCGAACATCAGCAGCGCCACGCTGCACTGCACGGTCTTGCTGGTGCCCGGGATCGGAATCAGCACGGTCTTGACGCTGCGCCGCACCCACTCCTGCAGCAGGGTTTCGCTGGGCGTCCAGAAGCGGTCGAAGCTGGTCGGCTCGTAATCGGTCGGCGGCCGCTTGAGCCAGGTGCCTTCGCGATCGATGCGGGCGAAGTCCTCGGTGATCGTGCCCGGTGGCAGGCCGCCGCCGACCCGCCCGTCCCCGGCGAGACGCGGTCGACCGTCGGCACCCAGCAGGCCCGACGGGCTGCCGGGCTCTCCGCCCTCGCGTGCGGTGGCCCCGTCACCCCAGTCGTCAGCCGCGCGCGTCGAAGGCGCGGCGCCCGGCGGCATGCCCGCACGCGGACCGACGGACCCGGGCGTCGGGCCCGGCGCAGGCGTGCGCGTTCCGGCGGTCACGGAAGGTGTGGGCGATGGCGACGCCGCCACCGGCGCGGCCGGCGCAGGCGCTTGTGGGGCAGGTGCGGGCGCGGGCGCCTCGCGCATCGGGACCGCGCGTTCGCGCGCGACCACATCGGCCACCGGCCGAGGCGGCACCTCCGGCGCGTCGATGACGACGGAAGGCGCGTCCCGGGTCGGCAGACGCGCGGATTCGACAGGCTGCGGCACGCTGCGCTCTCGGATCTCGACGTCGACCTCGCGACGCTGCGCAGTGATCTCCGCGAGCGGCGCGGGCGTACGCAGGGCCGGTACTTCGACAGCCTGCAACTGCGCCTCCGGCACCTGCCGGTCGCGCAAAACCACTTCAGGCGCGGCACCCGGGCGTGGCGGCGGCAGGGTGAAATCGATATCCGGGACCTGTGTCTGCGTGACCTGCAACACCTGCTCGGTCGGCTCGACCGGCTCGGTGGCGACCGTGGCGTCCTGCGCGGCGGACGTGTCCTGGGTCGCGGTCGGTGCCGGCTGCGGTTCCGCCGGCACAGGCGTCGACGTCGGAGCCGGCGGTACCTGGACCCTTGCGACCGGCTCCGGTTCACCCGCGTCACCGGGCCCCGCATCCTCCAGTGTGCCGTCGCCGATGAAGACGGCCTGCACCACGTGTTCTTCGCCCTGCGCCGCTGGCGCCGGCGATGCGAACCGCGCCTGGGTCAGGAACAGCAGGCCGCCCACCCAGAGCACCTGCGCCAGCAGCGCGAGCACCATCGAGACCCGCTTCGGGCCCCGGTGGTCCCCGGGTTCCGGTTCCCAGCGCGGATGCAGCAGGCTGACCCACGCCGCCAGTGCGTTCGCCGGCACGCGGCCCCTGGGTCGCGGTGGCGCCGGTCGCGCGGCCAGAACGGCTACGATCGCGTCCGCGGTCGCGCCGGTCACCGCGCCGACGCGCGCGCGCATCGTTTCGAACCAGCGGGTCCAAGCCGGGGGAAAGCCTTCGGGCACATCTTCCGGCCGGATCGAGCGGCGCCTGCGGCGGCGCAATACGTCGATCAGGTCGGCAGCAGTGAACATCCGGGGACGGCCGCCGGTTGCGGAAGAATCAGGCCGCGTCGCGCGGCATGTACGGCGCGTCGCCGGTGTCGTGATCGGTCGCGTCGCGAACCGCGGTCACACCCGGCGCCTTTTCCATCAGCGTCTTTTCGATGCCCTGCTTCAGCGTGACGTCGACCAGACCACACCCGTGGCAGCCGCCGCCGAAGCGCAACACGACGACGCCCTCGGCCGTCACTTCCTGCACGCTGACGTGGCCGCGATGCTGGGCGAGCTGCGGGTTGACCTCCTGCTCGACGACCCAGCGCACGCGCTCGACCAGCGATGCGGCTTCCGGCGGTGCCTCGCCCTTGATCTTGGGCGCGCGGATCTGCAGCTGGCCGCCAGTGGCACGGCTTTCGTAGTCGATCTCGGCACCATCGAGGTACGGCACGCTCGGCGCATCGAGCCACAACGTGAAGCCCTCGCAATCGATCGCCCACTCGTCGCCCTGCAGATCGTCGCTGCCGGCGAACTCCAGACGCACATCGGCGCGCGGGGTACCGGCATGCACGGCCGACAGCCGCACGCCCAGACCCGGCAGCGTCTCGCGCTCGATCAGCTTGCGGAAATGCGTCTGCGCGGTTTCGGAGATGTTGATCATGCGGCGTATTCTAGCGGCCCCGCGCCCGTGCACACGCCGGTCGCCGTCTGCCGCATGAACGGCCCTCGACAGGAGATTCCACGATGTCCGACCTTGTTTCCCTCAGCGATGCGCACTGCGTTCCCCGGCGCGGCGACGAACACCGCCTGCCCGAAGCACGTGTGCGTGAACTGCTGCCGCAGTTGGCCGGCTGGACGCTTGCCGAAGACGGCCAGGCGCTGACCCGCACCTTCCGTTTCGACGACTACCACCGCACGATGGCCTTCGTGAACGCGCTGGCGTTCGTCGCCCATCGCGAAGACCACCACCCCGATCTCGGCGTGCACTACGACCGTGTCGAAGTCCGCTATTCGACCCACGATGTCGGCGGCCTCAGCGAGAACGACTTCATCTGCGCGGCCAAGGCCGACCAGCTGGTCGCATGAGCGCGCGCAGCGCAGGCCTCGCGCTGCTCGCATGCGTCTCGACGGCGGGCGCCAATCCACCATCGGTGATGGACGCTTTCACTGCCTACGGCGCCGGCGATCCGGCCCGCTGCGCCGACGTGCTGCTGGCGATCGAAGCCGCCGGCGAGCCGCTGCCCGGCGGGGCCGCCCTGCTGCCGGCCGAGTGCCTGTCGGCCGCCGGCCGCTTCGATGAGGCCTTCGCCTATCTGCATCGACAGGTACCGCAGGGTCGCATCCCGTTCGACGAACTGACCGGAAAGTCGCGCCCCGGGCTCGATGCCCTGCGCCTGCAGCCCGGCTGGACGACGCTGCAGGCCGAGGCGCGTGTCCAGGAGACGGCACTGGCGGGCAAGCGCGACGCGCCCCTCCGTGAAGAACTCCTGCGACGTGCCGAAGTGGACCAGGACGCCAGGCGCGCGGTGTTCCGCAGCGACGGCACGGTCGACGCCCGTGCACAGGCGCGGATGGCGGACGTGGACCGTGACAACACCACCTGGCTCAAGCAGGTACTCGAAACGGCCGGATGGCCTGACAGCGAACGGGTGGGCGTCGACGGCGCCCAGGCCGCCTGGATGCTGGTGCAGCACGCCGACCACGATCCGGCGTTCCAGCGACTCGCACTGGCGCGGATGCAGCCTGCGGTCGAAGCCGGCCGCGCCGACCGCAGCCACTTCGCACTGCTGACCGATCGCGTCCGGGTCGCCGATGGGCAGGCACAGGTCTACGGCACCCAGTTCGAAACCGGCGAGGACGGCGTCATGCGCCTGCGTCCGGTCGAAGACATGGGCGGGCTCGATGCACGTCGCGCGGCGATGCACCTGCCCCCGATGGCCGACTACCGGCAGATGCTGCGCGAGGGCTACGGCCGCGAAGTGGACTGAACGCCCGCCCTGCCCGGCTCAGCGGAGACGGTCGAGCGCCTCGCGCAGATCGTCGGCCAGCGGCGCGTTGAGGACGTAGGCCTCGCCGTCGTCGAGAGTGAACTCCAGCGACGCCGCATGCAGGAACAGGCGCTTGAGTCCGATCTGCTCGCGCATGCGCTTGTTGACCTCGCCGTCGCCGTACTTGTCGTCGCCGGCGACCGGATGACCGATGTGCTGGGCATGGACACGGATCTGGTGGGTGCGGCCGGTTTCGATCCGGACCTCGCAATAGGACTGGCCACCGCGCCGCTCCAGCACGCCGAAATGGCTCAGCGAGACCTTGCCCTGCGGGTTGACCTGCACGTGACGCTCGCCCCCCTGGCGCAGGCCGACGTGCAGCGGGGCATCGACGCTCATCGTGCCGTCGGGCATGCGTCCGGACAGCAGCGTCAGGTAGCGCTTGCGGATGCCGGCGCCATGGTCCTCGCGCAGCAGGGCCTGCAACTGGGTCAACGCCGACCGCTTCTTGGCCAGCACCATCAAGCCCGAAGTGTCCCGGTCGAGGCGGTGGACCAGTTCCAGCGACTGGTTCGGCCGCAGCGCCCGCAGGGTCTCGATGACCCCGAAGCTGATGCCGCTGCCCCCGTGGCTGGCCACGCCGGACGGCTTGCTGATCGCCAGCAGGCGGGCGTCCTCGAACACGATGCTGGTGTCCATCGCAGCCAGCAGACCCTTCGAGGGCGTGCCGGCTTCGCCCGGTGTCTCCAGCCGGACGGGCGGAATGCGGACCTCGTCGCCGGCGTCGAGCTTGCGCTCAGGCTTGGCGCGCCCCCCATTCACACGGACCTGCCCGCTGCGAACGATCTTGTAGATGATCGACCGCGGCGCGCCCTTGAGCTGGCCGAGCAGGAAATTGTCGAGCCGTTGGCCGTCACGATCATCCGGAACCCGGACCAGTCGTACGCCGCCGGTGTTGCCGGAACCGTTGTCAGTCATCGTCGCTTATTTATCTGTTACACTCGGGCCGCGATCTAAGGTGCTGATTTCTTTGGAAGAACCCGGGCCGAAAGCCCCCTTTCAAAGGCTCCCGGACAGTGCGCGGCCACCGCCCCAGGGGCGGCCATGTTAGCGGCTGTTCGGCAGTACCGGCCATCGCCCGATGCCTGGCATCGGAGCTGAACACGTCCCGCGAGGCGTGCGCGACCGTCCATGGGACGTTTCGCGCGCCGCCCGCGGCCCGCAACACCCCAGGAAACAACGAGCGCTCCCGCGGCCCGCCGTGGTGTCGTAGCGCTGGAAAAACCGGTTCGTCGCTGCGCGTGCGCGGCGGCATCAGGCCTCATCCAGGCGAAACGCCCCGGCGTTCCGCGCGCAAGAGCGCGCTAAGGAACGTCCACCATGAAGCGCATGCTGATCAACGCGACGCAGGCAGAAGAACTGCGCGTCGCCATCGTTGATGGTCAGAACCTGTACGACATCGATATCGAACAGCCGTCCAGGGAACAGAAGAAGTCCAACATCTACAAGGGCCGGATCACCCGCATCGAGCCCTCGCTCGAGGCCGCGTTCGTCGAATACGGTGCCGCCCGCCACGGCTTCCTGCCGCTGAAGGAAGTCTCCCGCGACTACTTCCAGGCCGGTGCCGACCCGAACAAGGGCGTCATCAAGGAACTCCTGCGCGAAGGCCAGGAAGTCGTGGTCCAGGTCGACAAGGAAGAGCGCGGCAACAAGGGCGCTGCCCTGACCACGTTCATCTCGCTGGCCGGCCGCTACATGGTGCTGATGCCCAATTCGCCGACCGCCGGTGGCGTGTCGCGCCGGATCGAGGGCGAAGACCGCGCCGAGCTGAAGAAGGCGATGGACGCGCTCGACATCCCTGACGAGATGGGCGTGATCATCCGCACTGCCGGTGTCGGCCGTGACGCTGAAGAGCTGCAGTGGGATCTCGACTACCTGCTGAGCATCTGGCGCGCGATCGCCGAAGCCGCGCTGAGCAAGCCCTCGCCGTTCCTGATCTACCAGGAATCGCGTCTGATCACCCGCGCACTGCGCGACTACATGCGCGCCGATATCGCCGAGATCCTCGTCGATACGCCGGAGATGTACGCCGAGGCGAAGGAATTCGTCGAGCAGGTGATGCCGCACAACCTGCGCAAGCTCAAGCACTACACCGACGATGTGCCGCTGTTCAACCGCTACCAGATCGAGTCGCAGATCGAGAGCGCCTACGAGCGCACCGTGCGTCTGCCGTCCGGCGGCGCGCTGGTCATCGACCAGACCGAAGCCCTGACCGCGATCGACGTCAACTCCGCCCGCGCTACCAAGGGCGGCGACATCGAGGAGACCGCGTTCAACACCAACCTGGAAGCGGCCGAGGAAGTGGCCCGCCAGCTGCGCCTGCGCGACCTCGGCGGCTTGGTGGTGATCGACTTCATCGACATGTCGTCGAACAAGCACCAGCGCGACGTCGAGAACAAGCTGCAGAACGCGCTCAAGTACGACCGCGCCCGCGTCCAGCAGAACAAGATCTCGAAGTTCGGCCTGCTGGAGATGAGCCGTCAGCGCCTGCGTGCGTCGCTGGGCGAGTCGAGCCAGATCGTCTGCCCGCGCTGCGAAGGCCATGGCCGTATGCGCAGCATCGAGTCGCTGTCGCTGTCGATCATCCGCGTCGCCGAAGAGCACGCGATGAAGGACAACACCGGACAGGTGCTGGTGCAGGCCCCGGTCGAGATCGCGAACTACCTGCTCAACGAAAAGCGCAGCGCGCTCGAGGAAATCGAGAAGCGCCACGACGCACCGATCATCATCGTCGCCGATGAGCAGTTGCACACGCCGCACTACGAGGTCTCGCGCATCCGCGAGAACGAACTCGGTGAGGAAACCGCCCGCCCGAGCTACCAGCGCGGCACGCCGCGTCGCGTCGCGACGATCGCACTGAGCAAGAACAACCTCAACGTGCCGCCGCCCGCCGTGACCAACGTGCGTCCGACGCAGCCCGCGCCGGTCCGCGAGCCGAGGCCCGAGGTTGCCGCACCGGTCGCCGCGCCGGCACCGGCGCCGCAGCCTGCTCCCGTACCAGCCGCCGCCGCAGCCGCGGCCGCCGGTGGCGGTTTCATGGGGTGGATCCGCACCCTGTTCGCAGCGCCTGCTGCACCCGCACCTGCTGCACCGGCCCGCCCCCAGGGCGAGCGTCCGGCACGCGACGGCAGCCCGCGCGGTGAGAACCGCGGCGAGCGTGGTGGTCGCAACAATGGCCAGCGTCGCGATCGTCGTGGCAACCGTCAGACCCAGGGTGCAGCGGAGGCCAAGCCGGCCACGCCCGCGGCGCAGCCGGTCCGTGAGGACGCAGCGCGCGAGCCGAAGCGTGAGCAGGCCGCGACCGCAGATGCAGGCGCGCGCAAGGAGCGTCAGCAGGAACGTCGCCAGCGGCAGAAGCAGCGTGGCCAGCGTCCGAAGCAGGAAGGCGAGGCACTCGACGTGCAGGCAGGCAGTGCAGCTGCCGCGCCGGCCGCAGCAGCCGCGGTGACGCTGGATGCCCCCCGGACCACGCCTGCAGAGGTCGAGCACAAGGCGCCAGCAGCAGGATCCACTGCCGCATCCGGGCCCGATGCAAACCCGTCCACCGAGGCAGCTCACGTCACGCAGCAGCATGCGGCGCCGTCGGTCCAGGTCGCGGAGGCGGACGTTGCGGACACCGACGAAGTCGAGGTCGATGCCAACGGTGACGCGGTCGGCGACGAGGATGGTGGCAACGGACGCCGACGTCGTGGCCGTCGCGGTGGTCGCCGCCGTCGCCGCGGCAAGGCCGGTGACACCGCCAACGGTGAAGAGAATCCGCTGGACGCCGACGATGCCGGCGACGAGGACACGGCGGTCGCCAACGGACACGGCCAGCCGGAGTTCGACTTCGACGACCTGCCCGCCCCCGTCGAGCCCCAGCGCCAGCGCCACATCGATGCGGACACCAGCCGTCCGGCAGTCGCTGCAGCGACCGTGGCAGTGGCGGCATCCGCTGTCGACACGCCTCGCAGCGACACGCCCGTTTCAGCGCCGGCCCAGCCGCGTGAGGACGTCGTTTCCGGATCGGCATTCGAACGCACGGCATCGGCCGTCGAGACGGAGATCGCGACCCAGCCTGCGGTCGAGACCGCACCCGTTGCGATCCAGGCACCGGACGAAGGTTCGACTGTGCAGACCGACGCCCCCGCGCCTGTCACCGTGAAGCCGCAGGCGCAGGCGGAGGCGCAGACTCCGGATGTCCAGCCTGATGCCGCGACTGACGCGATCGAGGCGGCGACCCGGGCCCAGCCCACCGTCGTCACCACTGCGATCGAAAGCGGGCACGCAACGCCGGTCGAAGCAGAGGCGACGGAAGCACCCCAGCCTTCGCCCACGCCTGCCGCCGCGCAGACGCCGGTCACGCAGAGCCTGTTCGACGCGCCTGCGCACCGCGTCGAGCCTGCTGTCGACACGCCGTCCGCTGAGCCCGAGACCACTGGCGTCGCACCTGGCGACACCGCGCTGGCCACCCGTGACGAAGCGGCGCCTGCGGACGTGATCGATGCCGACACGGCGCCGGTCGAGCCGGCCGCACCCGTTGTCGACGAAGAGGCGGATACGGAAGTTGCATCGGAGACTGAGGTCGATCCGCAACGGACACGTCCGCAGGACGTCTGATCGGCGCACCCGGCATCTGCTTCTGGGAAAACCCCGGCCTCGGCCGGGGTTTTCTTTTGGGGGTCATCGCAAACGCTGCTGCAGCGCCCGGATACGGACTGAGCCTCCCGCGCGCACCGCGGACCGCATGTGCGAGCCATGGTTGCCACATCCGCCTGGCAGATGCCGCAACAAGTGCAATCGGGTCACCGCGGGGCGGCTGTGGCCGCCCCTGGCTGAGCCCGGTTTTGTGCAGCAGGAATTTCCGGAAGATTGACCACGACGCCTGGCACGAGCGGCACAGCCGCTCGCCCCAGGCGATCGCTACACCGCGAGTTCCGGTGGCGCCACGCCGTACTGGCGGGACAGTCGCGCCAGGGCGATCGTGTCCTTGATCTGCAGTTTTTCGAACAGGCGCGACTTGTGCGTGTTCACCGTCTTGGCACTGAGGCTCAGGCGACGCGCGATGTCTTCCTGCCGCAGGCCCTGCAGCAGCAGCATGGCCACTTCCATCTCGCGGGGCGACAACGCATCGAACGGCGTTTCGTTCCCGCCGATACCCGACAGGGCGAGGTTCTGCGCGATGTTGCTGGCCAGATAACGGCGGCCGCGCGCGACGTCGCGCACTGCGCGGACGAGTTCGGCGGCATCGCCTCCCTTGCCCACGTAGCCTGAGGCGCCCGCTTCGATCATCCGGCGCGGCATCGGGCCGTCCTCGAGAATGGACACCACGATCACCCGCGTCTCCGGCTGCCCGCGAACGACGCGCTCGGTGACCTCGAGCCCGCTGACGCCGGGCAGGTGCAGGTCGCACAGCACGATATCGGGCTTGAGCTTGCGGATCAGCGGTAGCGCGGTCTCGCCACTGTCGGCCTCTCCGACCACCTCGATATCCGCTTCTCCGGCGAGGATCATGCGCATGCCGGTGCGGACGAGTGCATGGTCATCGACCATGAACACACGAATCGTCATCCCTGCTCCCTCCCGATATCCTTTCCCCTGTATCCGAGGCTACGCTGCGTCTGCAACGGATCGCAAGTCGGAAAATGCTGAGCACGCGGTCATCCCGCAGCCTGCGTCTACGTCATCCGGTCACTGGGCCCTGTGTCATCGCGTACCGGATGTCGTCGACCATCCTGTCGACGGGCTGATCGTACTGGAAAGCGAGCTTCAGCCGGCCATCGGGGCCAATGAGGTAGTTCACCATCGTGTGGTCCATCGCGTACGACGAGCTCGTCGGCACCTGGCGATAGGTCACGCGGAACGACTGCGCGGCAAGCCGCGTCTGCATGTCGTCACCGCGCAAGGCGATGATGTCGCCGCCGAACGCACCGACGTACTGCGCGAGGATTTCGCCGGTGTCGCGCGCCGGGTCCACGGTGACGAAGACGATCTGCAACTGCTCACCGTCCTCCCCGAGCGCACGTCGGATCTGCGAAGCCTTCAGCAGACTGGTCGGACAGACTTCCGGGCAATGCGTGTAGCCGAACGACAGCAGTACGTAACGCCCGCGGAAATCACCGAGTCCGCGCGGCTGGCCCTGTGCGTCCTCGAGATCGAGGCTGCGGCCGTAGGAGACGCCCGTCAGATCGGTGCCCGTGTACGGGCCGGCCGGCGGCGCGCTGCAGCCAGCGAGCAGCAGAAAAGACACGGCAATGGCGGCGAGGCGGAAGGACACGGTCGGACAGTCAGTCGAAGTCACGGGCGCGGGATTCGCACGTACCAAGTCTAGCGATGCCTCGCTGAAGGTCCGCCGCGACCGAACGTCGCAGCGCGCTTTCAGAGCGTCTGCAAGCGCTCGATCGCCGCAGCCAGCGTCGCGTCGTTCTTGGCGAAACACAGCCGCGCCAGGCGCTGTCCGGCAGGCGGCGCCGCATAGAACGGCGACAGCGGAATCGCGGCGACGCCCTTCTCGATCGTCAGCCAGCGACAGAATTCGGCGTCGTCGAGATCGCTGACCGCCGAATAGTCGACCAGCTGGAAATAACCGCCCGGCACCGGCAGGCACTGCAGCCGCGTGGTGGCGAGCTGCGCGGCGAAGGCGTCGCGCTTGGCCTGGTAGAAGGCACCGAGCTGCTCGTAGTGTTCCGGTTCTTCGCGCAGCATCTCCGCGAACGCATGCTGCGCCGGCGCAAAGGTGCAGAACACGTTGTACTGGTGCACCTTGCGAAACTCCGCGCTCAGCGCAGGCGGCGCGATGCAGTAGCCGAGCTTCCAGCCGGTGCAGTGGTAGGTCTTGCCGAAGCTCGACACGACGAATGCGCGCTCGCGCAGTTCCGGCCAGCGCAGCGCCGACTCGTGGCGTGCGCCGTCGAACACGATGTGCTCGTAGACCTCGTCCGACAGCAGATAGATGCCCGTATCGCGCAGCAGCTCGGCGATCGCCTGCATGTCGGCCGCGCCGAACATCGCGCCGGACGGATTGTGCGGACTGTTGACGATCAGCATCCGCGTCTTCGACGTGACCGCATCGCGCACGCGCTGCCAGTCGGGCGCGAACGTCACCGGATCCAGCGGGACGTGCACGGCCACCGCGCCGGCCAGCTCGATCGCCGGCTCGTAGCTGTCGTAGGCGGGGTCGAGAACGATGACCTCCTCGCCTGCGCGCACCACAGCGTGGATCGCGTTGAAGAGGGCTTCGGTGGCGCCGCTGGTGACAGTGATCTCCGCATCGGCGTCGGGCAGATGCCCGTAGACGCGTTCGGTCTTCTCCGCGATCGCCTGGCGCAGCGCCGGGATGCCCGTCATCGGCGCATACTGGTTGTGCCCGGCACGCATCGCCGCGGCAAGTGCGTCCACCAGGCGTTGCGGCACGTCGAAATCGGGAAAGCCCTGCCCGAGGTTGACGGCGCCGTGTTCGGCCGCCAGTTGCGACATCACGGTGAAGATCGTGGTGCCGACCTTGGGGAGCTTGGTCCGGATCATCGCCTGGATTCCGTTGGCAATCTGGGGGGCCACGAGTGTACGGACGGGAACCACAGGGATAAACCGCCGCCAATGAACCACCAGCATCCCATCGACGACACCCGGCTGGTCGCGCTGCTGCATGCCTATCTCGATGCCCGGTATCGCTGGCAGCACCGGGACGACTGGCACGACATCGTGATCGGCCTGCCGACGCCGGGTCTGGACCTGCGGTATCCCGACGCCCCGGGCTACGGGTGCCTGTCGGCCTGGAACCCGATGTCCGAGATGCGCGCGTCCACCGAGAACCGCCGCGCCGATCGCGCGCTGGAGGCCGAACTCCGAGCGCTTGGACTGCCGCACATGCCCGCGTTCGCCAGCGCCTCCGACCGCAGCTGGCGCGAGCCGAGCTGGATCGTGTTCGGCATGGAGGCCGGCGCGTTCGACGACATGGCGCGTCGTTACGGCCAGCTCGGCACGCTGTGGTGGCCGCGCGAGACGCCGGTACGGTTGCGCATGGATGCGGCGCGTCCGGTCGGCCTGGAAGGCGACCAGCACGTCGACTGGTTGCGCTGACGCAAACCGCGTCGCTGCGGATAGGATGGCCGCGCGACCGAAGGGGTCGCGCCCGTGGGCCCATCGCTGCCGCATGTCCGAGTCCGCTTCCGTCCCGCCACTGCTCGCCGCCCGCGGTCTGTGCTTCCTGCGCGACGCGCGACCGGTGTTCGGACCGCTCGATTTCGACGTCGCTGCTGGCGAGGCCCTGCTGGTGCAGGGCGGCAACGGTGCCGGCAAGACCACGCTGCTTCGCGTGCTGGCCGGCCTTCTCGAAGCAGATGGCGGCACGGTCGAGGTCGGCGGCGCCCCGGTCGCCCGCGCGATGCGCGCCGGCACGATGGCGTATCTGGGCCATCTACCTGGTCTGAAGGCCGATCTCGACGCGATCGAGAACCTGGAGTTCCTCGCGCGCCTGCAGGGCTGCCGCGCCAGCCAGACCGCCGAACGCGCGCTCGCTCTGGTCGGACTGGCCGGGCATGCGCATCTGCTGGTGCGGCAGATGTCGGCCGGGCAGAAGAAACGACTCTCGCTGGCGCGGTTGTGGATGTCGCCGGCACCGCTGTGGCTGCTCGACGAGCCTTACGCCAATCTCGATCTGCAGGGCATCGAACTGGTCAACCGCATGGTCCGCGCCCAGCTCGAAGACGGCGGCGCGGCGCTGGTGACCACGCACGGCGCCTACGCCGCGCCGGCGGTGCGCACCCGCGAACTGGTGCTGGACGCGGCCGCATGAGCGCGCACCCGACCCTGCCCGGCAGCGCGTCCGCGCTGATCGCCCGCGACCTGCGTCTGCTGTGGCGCAGGCGCGGCGATGCCCTGCAGCCGGCGCTGTTCGCATTGCTGGTCGTGGTGCTGTTCGCGCTGGCGCTGGGCAACGAACCCGGGACGCTGCGCGCCGTGGCGCCCGGCGTGTTGTGGGTCGCGGCGCTGCTCGCGGGCCTGCTCGCGCTCGACACCCTGTTCCGCGGCGATGCGGAGGATGGCTCGCTCGAACAATGGATGCTCAGCCCCGTGCCGCTGGCCTGGCTGGTGCTGGTACGCACGGCCGTGCACTGGGCGACGACGACCCTGCCGCTGCTGGTCGCCACCCCGCTGCTGGCCGAACTGCTGGGCCTGCCGCGCGCCCAGCTGCCGGTGCTGCTGGCCGGTCTCGCGCTCGGCACGCCACTGCTGAGCCTGCTCGGCGCGGTGGTCGCCGCGCTGACCATCGGCATGCGCCGTTCCGGTATCCTGCTGGCACTGCTTGCCCTGCCCCTGTACGTTCCGGTGCTGGTGTTCGGTGCCGGCAGCGTCGCGATCGCGGCGCAGGGGCATGATCCATCCGGCGGGCTGTTGCTGCTCGCCGCGGGCCTTGCCGCCGCGCTCGTGCTGGCACCCGTCGCTGCGGCGACCGCCATCCGCATCGCACTCAATTGACCGGCCCCGCGACGGGTCTGGAGGGCCCCGTCGCCGACGTGCAATCCGTCCCGCAACGCCGCGCCACGCCCGCGACCGCATGCCCGCCATGCGCGCTCCGAGACCGCAAGCCAGCGACCCGCACGCCTAAATGAACTCTGTCCTCCTCTGGTTCCATCAACTCGGTTCGCCCCCCACCTTCGACCGCTTCGCGCGGCGCTGGGCGCCGTGGGGGTTCGGCCTCGGCCTGGCGACGATGGCGGTCGGCCTATACGGCGCGCTGTACGTGGTGCCCGCCGATTACCAACAGGGCGACAGCTTCCGCATCCTCTACATCCATGTGCCGAGCGCGTGGATGAGCCTGGCCGTGTTTGCGGCGATGGCGATCTACGCCGCGATCGCACTCGTCTGGCGGATCAAGCTCTGCGAAATCCTGGCGATGGCCTGCGCGCCGATCGGCGCCGCGTTCACCGTGATCACGCTCGCGACCGGTTCGATCTGGGGCCGGCCGATGTGGGGCACCTGGTGGGACTGGGATCCGCGCCTGACCACCGAACTGATTCTGCTGTTCCTGTATCTGGGCGTGATCGGGCTCTACCACGCGATCGAAGACCGCCGCACCGCCGCGCGCGCGGCCGGACTGCTGGCGATCGTCGGCGTCGTCCTGCTGCCGGTGATCCGCTACTCGGTGGTGTGGTGGGATTCGCTCCACCAGGGCCAGACGATCCGCGTGTTCGGCGAGTCGAGCATCGACGGCAGCATGCTGTGGCCGCTGCTGTGGATGGTGGTCGGCACCAAGTTCTGGTTCGTCGGCTCGCTGCTGGCGCGCGCACGCGCCGACAACCTGCGCCGCGAAGCGGGCAAGGACTGGGTGCGGGCGCTGGCCGCGCCGACCGGAGATCGCGCATGACCTATATCGAATACGTCGTCGCCGCCTATGCGGTGTTCGCCGCCGTGCTGGCCTGGGATTTCGTCGCGCCGCGCATCCGCACCGCGCAGCTGCTGCGCGCGGTGCGCCTCGTGGCGGCGCGTCGCGCCGCGGCGACGACGGTGGCCGCCGATGACGCCGCGGAGCTGACCCGATGAATCCGGTCCGCCGCCGCCGTCTGCTGTTCGTCGTCGCGATCGTCGCGGCCAGCGCGCTGTCGATGACGCTGATCGCGTTCGCCCTGCAGCGCAACGTGTCCTATCTGTACACACCGCACGAGGTGCTGGGCGGCATCGCCGGCGCCGCGGTGTCGTCGGGCGAGGCGCGGTTCCGGCTCGGTGGCATGGTCGCCGGTGGTTCGTTCTCGCGCGCCGAAGGCTCGATGGAAGCGCGCTTCCGCGTGACCGATGGCGATGCCGAACTGCCGGTGCGTTACACCGGGCTGCTGCCCGACCTGTTCCGCGAACACCAGGCGGTGATCGCGACCGGGCGCATGGATGGCGACACCTTCCTTGCGGAACAGGTGCTCGCGCGCCACGACGAGACCTATGTGCCGAAGGAGGTCGCCGACAAGATGGGCCTTGCGCACGACAAGCACGGCATCGTGACGCCGGCCGACGCGGACGCCGCGCAGTGATCGAAGTCGTGCGTGGCGCGCATGCCGGAGTCGCCGATGCTCCCTGAGCTCGGCCAGATCGCGTTGTTGCTGGCGCTGGTCGCCGCGACGCTGCAGACGGTGCTGCCGCTGCTCGGTGCGCAGCGCGGTCTCGCGCCGTGGATGGCGACCGCGCGACCGGCCGCGTATGCGCAGTGGGCACTGACGTTTCTCGCATGGGTGGCGCTGACGGCCGCGTTCGTGCAACAGGATTTTTCGGTGCGCTACGTCGCCGAGAACTCGAACTCGCTGCTGCCGATGGTCTACCGCTTCACCGCGGTCTGGGGCGGCCACGAGGGTTCGCTGCTGCTGTGGGTGTTCGTGCTCGCATGCTGGAACGCGGCGGTGGCGTGGTTCTCGCGCTCGTTGCCGGACGTGGTGCTGGCGCGCGTACTCGCGATCATGGGCGCGGTGTGCCTGGGCTTTCTCGCGTTCCTGATCTTCACCAGCAATCCGTTCGAACGCATCCTGCCGATGCCGCTCGAAGGGCGCGATCTGAATCCGCTGCTGCAGGATCCGGGGATGATCGTGCACCCGCCGATGCTCTACATCGGCTACTCGGGTTTCATGGTGCCGTTCGCGTTCGCGATCGCCGCCCTGCTCGACGGCAAGGTCGACGCGCACTGGCTGCGCTGGACGCGGCCGTGGACGAATGTGTCGTGGGCGTTCCTGACGATCGGCATCGCGCTCGGTTCGTGGTGGGCGTATTACGAACTCGGCTGGGGCGGCTGGTGGTTCTGGGATCCGGTCGAGAACGCGAGCTTCATGCCGTGGCTCGCCGGTGCGGCGCTGATCCACTCGCAAGCGGTGACCGAGAAGCGCGGCAGTTTCCACGGCTGGACGCTGCTGCTGGCGATCGCGACGTTCTCGCTGTCGCTGCTCGGCGCATTCCTCGTGCGCTCCGGGGTGCTGACCAGCGTGCACAGCTTCGCCGCCGATCCCACGCGCGGGCTCTTCATCCTGGTGTTCCTCGGCCTCGTCGTCGGCGGTTCGCTGCTGCTCTACGCGCTGCGCGCACCCGATGGTCGCGACGGCAAACCGTTCGCCGCGACCTCGCGCGAAACGCTGCTGCTCGCGAACAATCTGCTGCTGGTCGCGGCCTGCGCGATGGTGCTGCTGGGCACGCTGTATCCGCTGCTGGCCGATGCACTGAATCTCGGCAAGATTTCGGTGGGTCCGCCCTACTTCGGCCTGTTGTTCCTGTTGTTGATGGCACCGCTGGTGCTGTTGCTGCCGTTCGGTCCGCTGACCCGCTGGCAGAACGAGGACATGTCACGGCCACTGCGCATGCTGCTGCCGTGGGCGGTACTCGCGCTGATCGCGGCGACGCTCGCATTCTTCACCGCGCCGCAGGGCCCGTGGAAGGTCGCGATGGGCGTGGCCGGTGCGGTGTGGGTGGCGGGCGGCACCGCACGATTCGTCTGGACACGTCTGCGTGCGCCGAGTGGCCGGATGGGCGCGGAGATGACCGGCATGGTGCTCGGACACCTCGGGATCTCGGTGTTCCTGGTCGGTGCGCTGCTCGTCGAAGCACTCAACGTGCAGCGCGAGGTTGCGCTGCTGCCGGGGCAGTCGCTGGAGATCGGCCGCGATGCCTTCGTGCTCGACGGCGTCGCGCATCACGTCGGCCCCAATTACGAATCCGATCGCGGCACGGTGCGCATGTTCCGTGACGACCGGCTGGTGACCACACTGCATCCCGAGAAGCGCACCTATGCCAGCGGCGGCCAGGTGATGACCGAGACCGCGATCCGCCCGGGCGTGTTGCGCGATGTGTACGTCGCGCTCGGCGAGCCACTGGGTGGCGATGCATGGGCGGTGCGCGTGCACATCAAACCCTTCGTGCGCTGGGTCTGGGCGGGCGCGTTCCTGATGGCGCTGGGCGGTTTCGTCACCGCCGCCGATCGCCGCTTCCGCCGGCCGCGTCGCGAGAAGACCGCATGAGCGCGCCACGCGCATCGCGCGCCCGCTGGCTGCCGCTGGCGGTATTCGGCGTGATCCTCGCGCTGCTGGCCGCAGGCGTGTGGCTGAGCCGCAGTCCGGATCGCGACGCCCTGCCCTCGCCCCTGATCGGCAAACCGGCGCCGGCATTCCAGCTGCCGGTGCTCGGCGCACCGGAACGCCTGGTCACGCAGACCGATCTGCGCGGCGCGCCGTACCTGCTCAATGTCTGGGGCAGCTGGTGTCCGGGGTGCCGCGAGGAACACGCGGTGGTCAACGCCTTCGCCAGGACCGGCCGCGTGCGCGTGATCGGCTTCAACTGGAAGGACGAGCCCGAAGACGCGACGCGCTGGCTCGCGCAGTTCGGCAATCCCTACGACCTCGTGCTCGCCGACTACGACGGCAAGGCCGCGATCGAATGGGGCATCTACGGCGCGCCGGAAACCTTCCTCGTCGATGGCGGCGGCACGATCCTGTGGAAGCACGTCGGCCCGATGACCGATGCGACGATCCGCGAGCAGCTGATGCCGTTCGTCGAACGACTGGAGGCGCAGTGATCCGCGCCGCGGTGCTCGCATTGCTGCTGTGCCTGACGTGGCCGCAGGTCACGCGCGCGCAGGTCGCCGTCGACGCCGCGCCGTTGCGTTTCGAGGACACGGCCGAAGAACGCCGTTTCCACAGCCTCGTCGCCGAGCTGCGCTGCGTGATGTGCCAGAACCAGTCGCTGGCCGATTCCAACGCGCAGATTGCCCATGACCTGCGCCGCGAAGTGCTGACGCTGATGCGCCAAGGCAACGACGATGCGGCGATCAAGGCGCATCTGGTCGCGCGCTATGGCGAGTTCGTGCTGTATCGCCCACAGGTCGGCCCGTCGACATGGCTGCTGTGGTTCGGCCCGCTGCTGCTGCTCGGCGCCGGCGGCGTGGTGATCTGGCGCGTCGTCGCCTCGCGCCGACAAGCCGGGCCGCTGCCGCCCGACGACACGGAGACCTGGTGATGCTGCTGTTCGTCGTGCTCGCGATCGTGCTGACGCTGGCGACCGTCGTCGCCCTGACCTGGGGGTTACGCCGTGGCGCGTCGCGGGTCGCGATCGCGGTGACCCTGCTGGTGCCGGTGCTCGTGGCCGGCATGTACATGCTGGTCGGCACGCCGCAGGCGCTCGATCCCGCCGAGCTCGCAGCACCCGATTCGCTCGACGATGCGATCGTGCGTCTGGAAACCGATCTCCAGCGCGACCCGCGGCAGCCCGAAGGCTGGCTGCTGCTGGGGCGCACATACGCAGGCTTGGAACGCTACGCCGACGCGCGCAACGCGATCGAACGCGCGGCCAGGCTGCTGCCCGAGGACGACGCTGTGCAGGTCGAAGCCGCGCAGGCCAGCGCACGCGCGGCGCCGGATCGACGCTTCGATGCCGCTGCGGTGCAGACACTGCGCGATGTGCTCGCGCGCAACCCCGAGCATCAGCACGCACGCTGGTATCTGGGCATCGCCCAGCGTCAGGCCGGCGACGATACGGGCGCGGTCGCGACCTGGACACCCTTGCTGCCCCTGCTCGATGGCACCGCCGCCGACGCACTGCGCACCCAGATCGCTGTCGCGCGCACTGCCGCCGGCATGCCTGCCGACGACGCATCGGGGACCACCGCAGCCCCGGCACCCGGCACGCATGCGTTACGCGTTCGCGTACGACTCGATCCCGCCGGCGCCACGCTGCCCGGCGACGCGACGGTCTTCGTCATTGCCCGCCAGCCCGGCGGTCCGCCGATGCCGGTCGCGGTGCAGCGCCATCCGGTCTCGGCACTGCCGCTCGACATCGTGCTGGGCGACGGCGACAGCCCGATGCCGACCCAGCCGCTGTCGGCATTCGATTCTGTCGAGATCATCGCGCGCATCTCGCGCAGCGGTGACGCATCGCGCAGCGACGGGGACCTCGAATCCGCACCGGTGCGGGTCACGTTGCCGGCGCGCGATCCTGTCGAGCTCGTCGTGCCCGCCGCCGCGGCGCCCTGACCGTCGCAACACACCGAGTCGCTACACTGGCGCGATGACCGAATTCATCCCGCCGGGCAGCCGCTTCATCGACCTGCCCTCGCCGTTCCCGATGAAGCGCGGCGGCGCGCTCCGTGGCGCACGCATGGCCTACGAGACCTGGGGCACGCCCGACGCCGAACGCGGCAACGCGATCCTGATCGTCACCGGCCTGTCGCCCGATGCGCATGCCGCCAGCCACGCCGATGACGACACACCCGGCTGGTGGGAGGCGATGCTCGGCCCCGGCAAGCCGATCGATACCGACCGCTGGTTCGTGATCTGCGTGAACTCGCTCGGCAGCTGCAAGGGCTCCACTGGCCCCGCGTCGAACAATCCCGATACCGGCGCGCCGTACCGGCTCGCGTTTCCGGAACTGTCGGTCGAAGACGGCGCCGACGCCGCCGCGCACGTCGTCGCCGCGCTCGGCATCGAACGCCTGGCCTGCGTGATCGGCAATTCGATGGGCGGCATGACCGCACTCGCGTTGCTCGCACGGTTTCCGGGACTCGCGCGCACGCACATCAACATCTGCGGCGCCGCGCGCGCATTGCCGTTCTCGATCGCGATCCGCTCGCTGCAGCGCGAAGCGATCCGCCTCGATCCGATGTGGCAGAACGGCGCCTACACCGATGCCGCGTACCCCGAGAGCGGCATGCGCATGGCGCGCAAGCTCGGCGTGATCACCTATCGCTCGGCGCTGGAATGGGACGGCCGCTTCGGCCGCGTGCGACTCGAATCCGATCGCCGCGAGGACGAGGAGCCGTTCGGCCTCGAGTTCGAAGTCGAGAGCTATCTCGAAGGTCACGCACGCCGTTTCGTGCGCCGCTTCGATCCCAACTGTTATCTCTACCTCAGCCGCTCGATGGACTGGTTCGACATCGGCGAAAGCTGCGGCGGCAGCACCGACGACGGCCTGGCGACACTGCGCGTCGAACGTGCGCTTGCGATCGGCGTGCACACCGACATCCTGTTCCCGCTGCAGCAGCAACAGCAGATCGCCGATGGCCTGCGCGCCGGCGGCATCGACGCGAGCTTCCTGCCGCTGGAATCGCCGCAGGGGCACGACGCGTTTCTCGTCGACATCGCGCGTTTCGGGCCTGCGGTGGCGGATTTTCTTGCTGCGCTGCCACCTGCAGCCGCCGCCCGCGCGGGCTAGACTCGGACGATGTGTCCCCAACCCCACACCGCCGGTCTGCCCGACGTGCCGTTCCCGGGTCGCGAACGTGTCGTGGCCGCCGTCGACGCAGCCATTGCCGCCGGTGACGACCACGCCGTCACCGCCGCGCTGCGGACCGCGATGTGCGCGCTGATCCGCGACCCCGCAGTCGAGTTGCCCGCCTGCGTACACATGCCGGTCGACGGTCACTACGCCCGCCGCGAGCTCTATCGCAGCCCCGCGCACGGCTACAGCATCGTCGCGATGACCTGGGCGCCCGGACAGGGCACGCCGATCCACGACCACGACGGTCTGTGGTGCGTGGAAGGCATCTGGCGCGGCACTTTGGAGATCGCCCAGTACGAACTGCTCGAATCGGAAGGCGCACGTTTCCGCTTCCGCGCGGCCTCGGGCATGCAGGCCGGTGTCGGCAGCGCCGGCAGCCTGATTCCGCCGCACGAGTACCACACGATCCGCAACGCGAGCGACGACGCGGTGGCCGTGTCGCTGCACATCTACCAGGGTCCGATCGAGCACTGCGCGCGCTTCCGGCCCGATGCGGGCGACTGGTACCTGCGCCACGACGCTGCACTCGCCGTCGACACCGTCGACTGATCGCATGTGGGACGGGGGCGGATGCCCGCATCCCTGAAAACGTGAACAGGAGCGCGCATCCCGCGACCGCAGCGGCTACAGTGACCGCGCTCTCCGTTTCCCCCCGCGAGGCCGATGACCCGTTCGCTACTGACTGTCGCTCTGGCGACCCTGCTGGTTGCCTGCGGGCAGTCTCCCGTCCTGCCGGACGCCGACGGTCGCGCTGTGGATGCGCTGGTCGACGCCCAGTTCGACGCGCTTCTGGCCCACGATCCCGAAGCGATGACGGTGCTCGGCATCGACAGCCCCGATGCGCGCGTCACCGCCGGGCGCCTGACCGATGCCTCGTTGCTGCACCGCGCCGCCCTGCGCGACGCGCTGGCAGCGAACCTGTCCGCGCTGGACGACATCGACGACGACGCGTTCGCGCCCCAGCAGCAGCGCACGCTCGAGATGGCGCACTGGTTCTATCGCAGCCAGGCTGACCTGCTTGCATTCGACTGGGCGCCGGCATGGCTGCCGCTCGGCAGCAATCCCTATGCGGTCGACCAGCTGTCGAGCATCCCGACCACCCTGCCCGGCTTCTTCGCAAGCGCACAGCCCGTCACCAGCGCCGCCGAGGCGCGCAACTACGTGGCCCGGTTGCATGCGGCAGCGACCAAGCTCGACCAGGTCCGCGACAATCTCGACCAGCAGGCACGCCACGGCGTCGTCCCACCCCGCGTTGCGCTGGAAGGCGCAGCGCTGCAGATCCGCGATCTGGCCCGCGCCGGCGTCGACGACAGTCCGTTCCTGCAGCCCTTCATCCGCAAGCTCGACGGCGCCAGCGGCATCGATGACGCGCTGCGCCGGGAACTGCTCGACGAGGCACGCACGGCGGTCGAGGACGCGACCCTGCCGGCCTACGGCCGCCTGCTCGCACGCATCGAGGCCGCGATCGCCACCCAGGACCGCAACGACGGCGTCTGGGCACTTCCTGACGGCGATGCCTATTACGCCGCTGCGCTGCGCTGGAACACCGGTGTCGGTCTCGACGCCGCGCAGCTGCACGCGCTCGGGCATGCGGAAGTCCAGCGCATCCGTGACGAGATGGCGGCCATCGAACGCGACCGCCTCCCCCGGGAACCCGTCGACGCGGCAGAGGATCCCGCCGCAGTTACCGCCACCGGCGTGACGATGGCCGCGGACGACGAATCCCTCCGGGTCGCGGTCCAGGAGCGGCTGGACGCAATCGGCGCCCTGTTGCCCGGCTATTTCACCGCGCTGCCCGCACAGCCGCTCGAGGTCCGGCTGGCGGCGCCCGACGCAGGCGGCACTGCGGCTGTCTACTACGTCCCACCGGGTGGCGGCGTCCGCCCCGGCGCACTGGTGCTCGACCCGGCCCGGATCCGCGCGTTGCCGGACGGGGGACTGCCGACGCTGGTCTATCACAACGGTCTGCCCGGCCATCATCTGCAGGTCGGCCTTGCCCAGGCGCAGCTCGCATTGCCGCGGCTGCGCCGCAGCCTCGCGCCCACGGCGTTCACCGAAGGCTGGGCGATGTATGCCGAACGGCTTGCCGTCGAAATGGGTGTCTACGACCAGGACCCCCGCGGCGACCTTGGCCGACTGCGCGCCGAACTGGTACACGCCGCGCGTCTGGTGGTCGACACCGGGCTGCATTCGGAGCGCTGGACCCTGACCCAGGCGACGACCTATCTGCGTGAGGTCGCCGGCATGCAGGAGGCGGAGGCCCGCAACGAGGCCCAGCGCCAACTGGTCAGGCCCGGACGCGCCTGCGCGCATACCGTCGGCCTGCACACCCTGCTCGCATTGCGCGCACACGCGCGCCAGTCGATGGGTCGGCGCCTCGACCTCCGCGCCTTCCACGGCGTGCTGCTGGAGAACGGTGCGCTGCCACTGGACGTGGTGTCGGGCGCGGTCGACGCCTGGATCGACGCGTCGAAGACCGAAAACGGACCTGACGCGGGCTGAGCGCACCGCGTCGTCCGGACCCGCTTCAGTCGTCGAGCAGCCGCGCCACTTCGACCCGCAGCGTGCGGCCGCCTTCGATCAGCCAGGCTCGGCCTTCGACGACGACCCCGTCACCGACGTGGGCCCGGTCCACCAGACCGTCCTCGATGGCGCCGCCCGATGCGGCGTCGAAACGCACCTGTTCGGGCATCCGCGACACCGGCTGCGGCACGTCGGGCCGCAGCGCAGCCGGGCGGCCCTCGATGTTCGACACCATGTAGCCGTTCGGGCATGGCGCGCGTACGCAGCGGATATTGCTCAGGTGCACCCGGAACACGCCCTGGGCCAGAGTGACCTGCCCACCGGGTTGTGCGGGGACGGTGGCGCCGGACGGTGGCAGGGCCAGTTCGCGTTCGGCGACCGGCTCGGCATCGACCGGACGCGGGTCCGGTCCGCTCGTGCAGGCGGCCATGACCAGCGGCAGCACTGCCACCGACAGGATCCGCACCCGTCGCGCCCACCCGGTCGATGCGCGCGGGTGCGCAGGGCACCGGAGCGTCGTCGGCTGCGGCAGCGTTCGATCGTGCATGTCTTCTCCCCCACTCCCGGCCACGCGCCGGCCCGCGCATGATGCAGGCGCATATGTTCGGAGAACGCAAAGGCGCCCTGGAGCCCGGTTCCGCTATACTCCCGCGTCCGCGCCGGAGTGGCGGAATGGTAGACGCAGCGGATTCAAAATCCGCCGCCCTTAAAAGCGTGCGGGTTCGAGTCCCGCCTCCGGTACCAGCCAACGGCTCGCGCATGCGGGCCGTTGTCGTGTGGGGCTTCCGGGAACGTCTGCAATAACGGAAACCGACAGCCGTACATGCGCCTGACGCCCGCGCCGGATGCGATTACCCGGCACCGTCTGCAGCCGATGCGATGGCACGTGCGCCTTGCTGCCCGCGGCGCATTGCGCCGCCTTCGCTCCGTTAGCATGTGCGCATGTGTCTGATCTCCGTTGCCTGGAACACCCGCCCGGATCTGCCGCTGGCACTGATCGCCAACCGCGACGAGTTCCATGCGCGGCCGACCGCGCCAGCCGGATTCGATCCCGATGCACCGGATGTCTATGGCGGCCGCGATCTCGTGCAGGGCGGCAGTTGGCTGCAGGCATCGACACGGCGCCGACTGGCGGCCGTCACCAACGTGCGTACCGGTACCGCTGCGCGCCCCGCCGCAGACCGTTCGCGCGGCTGGCTCGTGCGCGATTTCACACGCGGCGACGTGTCCGCAGGCGACTTCGCACACGCGCTCGCGCGGACCGCATCGGAATACGGCCCCTTCAACCTGCTGGTCTGGGACGGGGATGCCCTCTGGTTCGCCAGCAACCATCCCCGCTTCGCGGCCGCACCGGTCGTGCCCGGACTGCACGCGATGTCCAATGGCGCATTCGATGCCGCGTGGCCGAAAAGCCTGGCAGCGACACGGACGCTCGAGGACTGGCTGGATGCAGCTGCAGGTGCTTCCGCTCCTGTGCAACCACTCGTCCGATCCGTGGACGGCTTGTTCGCCGGCCTGCGTGACACGCAGGCCGCGCCCGACGCCGCGTTGCCGGATACCGGCGTTGGCCTGGTCCTCGAACGAAGGCTGTCGCCGCCCTTCATCGAGGACGCGGTCTACGGCACACGCTGCAGCAGCGTGGTTCTCGTCGACCGGGACGGCATCCGGTTCGACGAACGACGTTTCGCGCCGTCCGGCCAACTGGCTGGAACCTCACACGAGCACCTGCGGACACGCGTGCGCTAGACGGTCAAGAACCTCGTACGGAAGCTGCCGGCGACTATCGTCATGCGGCCCGCACACACCGCATCAGTTCGACGATGCCTCGCAACGCACCGGGGCATCGTTCTCGAGCGCCTGCTCCCAACCGTTCGGACTGCGCGTGGCCACGGTGTTGTTGATGCAGCTTTCGCTCTCGCCTGCCTGCCGCGCCGTGATCGGACCGGACAGCCGGCGGACGCCTGCGTCTGCAGCCTCCGTGATCGCCGGCGATGCACCGGTGCCGGCCGGCTCCGCGAGCAGGGCCGCGTCGGGGTGCGGCGCTTCGACAGCCTGCGGCAAAGGCGCGACCGGTGGAGAGATTTCGGGCGCGACTGCGGCCTCCACTGTCGGCGTTGCAACAGGAGCGGCCACTGCAACCGGTGTTTCGACCACCGCGACGGGTGTCGCTGCGAAGCGATCTCTGAGGGTATGCCCGATGGCGTCGGCAACGAGGCTGCCCACCAGCACGGCGAGCGCAACCGGCAGGAAGAAGGACCACGGGGATACGGCATCACGGTCGTAGCGCATCGAACACTCCAGAGACCTCGTGGACACACCGGCCTGTCGGAACGCCGGATATGCGAAAGGCCCAGTCTGCCGGATTTCTCCGGCTGGCCGGGCCTTCCCGTGCCGGAGCGTTTGCAGTTGGCGTAGCGCCTTCCGGATTCCGCTTCGACGCCTTGAACGTAGCGCCGGATCCGTTACAGAGCCGTCAGAACCGGCGACCGTCCATCGGCACGCTCAGGGACGCGGCCACGGCCACCAGCCGCGCCCGGTCAGGGCATAGCGATCGGCGGCACGCTCGAAGCGGTTGCGTACGCTCACCCCGCCGAACAGCAGATACATCGGCAGGAACAATGGCCCGAGCACCATGTACTGGTAGACGTGCGCGCGTTCGTGATCGGCCAGCTGGATCGGCGCGTCTTCGCACCAGGCCGCGCGGTGCGCATAGGTCGTGCAGCGCACGTCCAGCGAATCCCCGGTGTGCAGGATCACGTTGCCGAACGTGATCGCCCCGCCCGGCCCCCAGGGCCAGCGGTCGAACACCAGTGCGAGGTCGTCGCGACGCCAGCGGCAGTGCGCACCGAACGGCAGCCCCGCAATGCCGCCGACGATTCCGATCAGCGTGTTGGGCACCGTCCACACTGCGCCGAGCACCAGTGCCGCGACGCGCACCGCCGGATGCACGCTCAGCCCTCGCCTTCCGGCATCAGCATCCACAGCAGCAGGTAGACGAACAGGCCGGGGAATGCGGCCGACACCACCGAGATGATGACGAACAGCGCGCGCACCACGGTCGGATTCCAGTCGAAGCGACGGGCGATGCCGCCGACGACGCCGGCGAGCACGCGATCCTCTCGCGTGCGGCTCAAGGTGGGCGACGTCGCCATCAGCGCGCGCACCCGGGACACAGGCGCGTCATGCGCGCTGCGCCAGCCAGTCGTGGATCGCCGAAGGCACCTGTGTCTGCGCGCGGCCCGACACGTAGATGCCGATATGCCCGCCACAGAACGACAGTTCCGAATAGTCCTGCGTGCCGACGAGCCCGCGCAGCGCACGCGACGCGTCCGGCGGCACCAGATGATCCTGCTCGGCGAAGATGTTGAGCACCGGCATTTCGACCAGCCCCAGATGCACCTCGCGATCGCCGATGACGATGCCGCCATTGACGAAACCGTTGCCCTGGTAGAACTGCTTGATGTACTGGCGGAAGGTTTCGCCGGCCTGGTCCGGCGAATCGAAGATCCACTTCTCCATGCGCAGGAAATCCTCCAGCGCCGGCGCATCGTCGAGGATGTCGACCACGCCCACGTATTTCTGCACCAGCAGGCGCCACGGCTTCAGCGTGAGGTAACACGCGTTCATCATGTCGGCCGGCACGTTGCCCAGCGTGTCGACGAACAGATCGACGTCGAGATCGCGCGTCCAGTGCGCGAGCATGTTGTCGTCGGTGTGGAAATCCACCGGCGTGACCATCGTGATCAGATTGCGCACGCGCTCGGGATGCAGCGCGGCGTAGCTCAGGGCGAAGGTGCCGCCCTGGCAGATACCGAGCAGGTTGATCGCATCGAGCCCCGCGCTGCGACGCAGGTGATCCACCGCGCCACCGAGAAAGCGTTCGATGTAGTCCTCGAGCATCAGGAAGCGATCGGAGCGGTCCGGGTAGCCCCAGTCGAGGATGTAGACATCCTCGCCGCGCTCCAGCAGACCCTTCACGATCGAACGGTTGTGCTGCAGGTCGACCATATACGGCCTGTTGACCAGCGCATAAGCAATCAGCAGCGGCACGCGCGCGGTCGGCGCCTTCTCGCCGATGAAGCGGTACAGCACGACCTTGCCGTCGCGCCAGACTTCCTGCTTGGTCGTCGCGCCGTAATCGAAGTCCCCGACCTCGCGCAGCGTGCGCAGGCCGGCGCCCAGCTTCTGCTGGACGCGTGCGGCTTCGTCGGCGATGCGATCGGGCGTGATGTGCAGTGGTCCGGTCATGGTCAGCGCTTCCCTTTACGCGGCTTGCCGCCCTTGCCCTGCAGCGGCTCGGGTGCGATCGGAATCGGCGAGATGAAACCGAGGTTGGGCAGGCTGGCGACGCGTGTCGGCGACCGTGCTGTCTTGCGCGACGCGCGGGCCGGTGTCGCAGGTGCCGGCGTCGCGCGACGGGCGGATCGCGTGCTGCGCGCGGACGTTTTCGTGGCCGCGGCAGGAATGCGACCGCGGGTGCTGGCTGCCGAACGCGACTTCGCAGCCGGCGCGGGCTTCGAGACGGCCGTCTTCGCAGGTGTTTTCTTCGCGAGTGCCTTCTTAGCCGGTGCGACTTTCTTGGCAGGTGCTTTGGTGACGGCGCGTTTGGTCGCGGCCTTCCTCGCGACGACTTTTTTGGCTGCAGTCTTCTTGACCGCAACTTTCTTCGCCGCCGACTTCTTCGCAGGCGCCCGTTTCGCGGTTGCCCGCTTCGCAACCGGTTGTGCCGGCGCTGGGTCCTCTGCCGCAGCACGCGGCCTGGACGCCACCGGATCGGGCGCCGGCGTCACGACACGCGTTGGCCCCACAGGGCGACGCGGCGGCGCAGTCGACGAGGCGGTTGCATGCGCGCCCGCACCATCCACGGCATCGAGGCGATCCCGCACGCGGCGCAGCGCACGCTCGAGATCGGCGATCTTGCGATGCGCGCCATCGAGTTCGGTGCGCGTCGGCAGGTCGAGCACACGGCAGGCCTGTTCGACCTCGCGCTGCACGGCCTGACGCAGACGCATCTGGCCACCGACCATGTCGGCATAGGCCTTGCGGAACGCCGGCGACAGCGCAACGTCTGCATAGGCTTCTTCGGCGGCGTCGATCCACAGGTCGAACAGCGCGCGTGGCGTTTCGATCGGCGTCGCCGGATCACGCGCGGCGAGCTTGCGTTCGAAGATCCCGAACGCGGCCGTCGAGGCTTGCATCAGCAACGTCTGGTAGTCCTGCTGGCTGCGCTGGTACTCGGCGAACGCGCGGCCGAGGTGCTGCCAGCGCTCCTGGTGTTCGCGGGTCAGACCGAAGGTCGGCAACGAAAACGCGTCGCGACCACCGCCGCCCATTGCCTGGCTCGCGCCGGCGGCGTCGAGAAAGGGCTTGAGCCGCTGCAGCCAGGTCTCCCAGCCTTCGATGCCCGGCCCCTGCAGGCTGCCGAACATCTTCCCGACAGGGTTGCCGCCCATCGCCTCGCGCCAGGCGGCGGTGATCGTTTCGGGCGATGCCTCACGGCCGACGAATCCCGCGGCGACGCGCTGCATCTGTTCGAGCCAGGGCCCCGCCATCGACTGCAGATGCCGCAATGCATCGGTGCCGGCATCGGACGGCTGTGGGGCGCCCTTGAACCATTGCGACGGATCACCCCACGGCGGCGCACCTGCGCCCGCTGCAGCGGCACCCATCTGATTCCAGTCGTTGCCCGGCATCGTGCGCTGCAAGGCGTCACGCCACGCGTCCCAGTAGCGGCGCGCGAGGCGCTCCAGATCCGCGACCTGCGCGTCCGGTCCCTGTCCCATGTTGAACATCGTCGACTCCTGCGAACCGCGTTCGATCATAGCAACGCCGCACGGCGCCAACGGGTCAGAACTTGGGAATGCGCAGCGTCTTGCTGACCATCATCGCGCCGGACGCGGCGAAGACCAGCACCAGCGGATGCAGCAGCCACGGTCCGAGGCGCACTTCGCCCAGCCACAGCGCTTCGCCGATGCTGCCCTGCCAGGCGGCGACCGCGAGCAGGACCACCAGCAGCAGGCTCGACGGAATCGGCGTGCCTTCGAAGAACTTCACCTTGTCGCTGCCTTGGGACAGGGTCTCGGCGGTCACGTTGTAGCGCGCGAGGCGGCTGACCCCGCAGCAGACGAAGCCGGCGAGCACGAGCACGTCCCACCCGCCCTGCATGCCGCAGGCGTAGGCCAGCGCGGCCGGCGCCACGCCGAAGGAGATGACGTCGGCCAACGAATCGAGCTCCCGTCCCAGGGTCGAGGCGACCTTGCGCCAGCGCGCGATGCGGCCATCGAGCGCATCGAAGATGAAAGCCAGCGGGATCAGCGCCATGCCGAGCAGCAGATCACGCACGCTGCCGTCCTGCAGATACCGCATCGCCGCGAAGACCGCGCCGGTGCCACAGAAGGCATTGCCCAGCGTGAACCAGTCGGCCAGCTGGAAGTCGCGGAGCATCGAAAAGTGGCGGGGTCGGGACATCGGGGCTCCAGGAGAACGGCGTCGGGCGATGGTGCCGGGACGGCGCATGCGACCGCGTGAGTGTTGACATGACGATATCAATTAGATATCACATTGAAAACCCATCCGAGGATGCCGCGATGCAAGAGAACCCGATCCGATCCCTGCCCGGCATTCCGGTCCTGCTGGCCCAGTTGCTCGTGCTCGCGCTGTGCGCCTGGGCGTTCCTGACCATCGGCGGCGTGCTGCCGGTCGTCGCGATCCTCATCGCACTGGCGACCGCGTTCACCCTGATCGGCCACTACATGATCGAGCCGAACCAGGCGGCTGTGCTGAGCCTGTTCGGCAAGTACGTCGGCACCGTCAAGGACGCCGGCCTGCGCTGGAACAACCCGTTCTTCACCAAGAAGAAAGTGTCCCTTCGTGTGCGCAACTTCGAGAGCGGCCGGCTCAAGGTCAACGAACTCGAAGGCAGTCCGATCGAGATCGCCGCGGTCATCGTCTGGCGCGTCGTCGATTCGGCGGAAGCCGTGTTCAACGTCGACGACTACGAAAGCTTCGTGCACATCCAGTCCGAAGCGGCACTGCGCGCGATGGCGACCAGCTATCCCTACGACCAGCACGAGGACGACCAGATCTCGCTGCGCAGCCATCCCACCGAGATCTCCGATCGCCTGAAGGAACACCTCGACGAGCGCCTGACCGCAGCCGGCGTCGATGTCCTCGACGCGCGCATCAGCCATCTCGCCTACGCGCCGGAAATCGCCCACGCGATGCTGCAGCGCCAGCAGGCGAACGCAGTCATTGCCGCACGTACGCGCATCGTCGCCGGTGCCGTCGGCATGGTCGAAATGGCGCTGTCGGAACTGCAGAAGAGCGGCGTCGTCACACTGGACGAGGAACGCAAGGCGGCCATGGTCAGCAACCTGCTGGTCGTGCTGTGCGGTGATCGCGGCACCCAGCCGATCGTCAATACGGGCTCGCTGTACTGATGGCCTCGCACCATCTCGCCGCACTGGTGTTCGCGTTGATGGCGGTGCCGGCCTTCGTATCGGCGCGCTGGCTCGTGCAGGGCCGTCTGCCGCTGTCGGGTGGCAGCAGCGGCATGACCGTGCGCGACAAGGCCGTGCTCGACAACACGCTCGCCCGCCTGCTGCGCATGATCGGTCTGGCCATGCTGGCCACCGCGCTCGGTCTTGCGCTGTGGGGTGATCAGGAACGGCGCCTGCTCGCGTTGATCGTGGTGATGTTTCTCGCAGTCAACGGCCTCGCGGCCGCGTGCATCTTCACCGTGGCCAGCGCCAAGCGCCGCGCGCGAGGCGGTCGCGGGTGAGCGACAAGAAGGCCTATCCGCTGCGCATCAATGCCGCGATCCTCGCGGCCGTGCAGCGCTGGGCCGACGACGATCTGCGCAGTGCGAATGCGCAGATCGAATTCCTGCTGCGCGATGCGCTGCGACGCGCAGGCCGCATCGCGCCGGCATCCGAATCCGAAGTTTCGAAGGACACAGATCATGAGTGAGCGCTGGCAGTACAAGGTCGAGGAAATCAAGGTGAGTCTGCTGGGCGGCATCAAGCCGGCGGCCATCGAAGAACGCCTGCAGTCGTTGGGCCTGCAGGGCTGGGAACTGGTCAACGCAGTGCACGCCCCACCGGTCGGCCCCACTCTGCTGTTCCTCAAGCGCCGCAATTGAACGCGCCCCTGACCACACCGCGTCCCAGGCAGGACCTGCGCATCGCGGTGCTGCTCGCGGCTGCCGGCGCGGTCGCCACGCTTGCGGTGATCCCGTATCTGCTGCAGATCGATCCCGGGCGCATGACCGGCGGCGGCGCGATCGCGCTGCCGGCGCTGGTCGCGATCCAGGCGATGTCGATGTTCATCCTCTGTGCGCTGCTCGCCTGGAGCGGTCTGCGCATGGGACACCGCGTCGGGCTCGGCGCACCGCTGCTGCAGTACTGGGTCAGCCGCCATGGCGATGCGCGGATCCGCGATCGCAAACCCCTGCAGGCGATCGGTCTCGGTGCCGCCGCGGCGATCGCGATCCTCGTGCTGTCGCGCGTGTTCGATCCGCTGCTGTTGCCGGACACCGACGTCCAGATGACTGACATCACCGGCGCACGCAGTGCGTTGTACGGTCTGATGGCGTCGTTCTACGGCGGCATCGTCGAAGAATTGCAGCTGCGCCTGTTCCTGATGACGCTGATCGCATGGGCCGCGACCTGGTTGCTGCGCAGGCGTGCCGGCTTCGACGGCACGCTATCGCCGCGTGTCGCATGGGCCGCGATCCTGATCGCCGCGCTGCTGTTCGGACTCGGCCATCTGCCGACCGCATCGATGGTCTGGGGCCTCGATGCGGGCGTCGTCGTGCGCACCCTCCTGCTCAATGGCATCGGCGGCGTCGTGTTCGGCTGGCTGTACTGGAAGCGCGGCTTCGAGATGGCGGTGCTGTCGCATTTCGCTGCCGATCTCGTGCTGCATGCACTGGTGCCGCTGCTGCTGCCGCAGGGCGTGCTCTAGACGGGCACGTCAGTCACATTCCATTTTCAACCGCCAACGAAAGGACTCCATCATGCGTATCCGTTCCCTGCTGCTTGCCGCCCTGCTCTGCGCCACGACGGGCAGCGCGATCGCCCAGACCGCCACCGGCGATGCCGAAGCCACGGCCACGCGCGTGCTCGAACAGATGGATGCCGGCGATTACACAGCGGTCACCGCCACGTTCGATCCGCAGATGACCGCTGCGCTCGATGCCGACGCGCTGCGGCAGGTGCAGACGCAGATCGAGGCCGCTGGTCCGGTCACCTCACGCGATGCACCGCAGGTCACGCAGCAGCAGGGCATGACGGTCGTGGTCACCCGCATCCATCGCGCGCAGGCCAGTCTCGATGCGACCGTCGCGATCGACGCCGAGGGTCGTGTTGCCGGCCTGCATTTCGCACAGGCCGCCGCGCGCCCCTGACGTGGCAGGCGGGCGCGGCTAAGCTGCAGGCATGCACGCCAATCCGCTATCCCGCTGCCTGTTCAACACGCCGGACGTCGAACTCTGGCCCGCGCGACTGCTGCGTGCGCGCAGCAATCGCGATGCACGGGTGCTGTCGCGTTCGACACAGGTGCTGCGACGCAAGCGCGATGGCGCGTATCTCGCCGCGGTGTTGCCCGACGGCGTCATCGGCCTGCTGCCGCGCTGGCAGCGCGAGACCGGCATCGATGATGCGCTGGACCTGATCGATGCGGGCGCGTTGCACGCCCCGCATGCGCCGGCCGCCGACCTGCCCGTGTCGCAGGTCGAGGCCCGGCTCGAAGCACTGGGTCTCGACGCCGACGAATACGCCGCACGCACCGGCCTGGACCTTGTCGCCGAGCCCGCGTGGCTGGCGTTGGCCGGTTTCGACCGCTATCGCCGGCCCTTGTGGCTGGAGGCGGGGACCGCCCGCGCCTGGCAGGCGCTGCAGGCCGCAGCCGCACGCGACGATGTCGCGCTCGATGCAGTGTCCGGCTATCGCAGCCACGACTACCAGCTGGGCATCTTCGATCGCAAACGCGCGCGCGGCCTGACGCTCGACGCGATCCTCGCCGTCAATGCGGCGCCCGGTTACAGCGAACACCACGCCGGCAGCGCGCTGGATATCAGCGCGCCGGGTGAGCCGGCTGCCGAGGCATCTTTCGAGAAGACGGCAGCGTTCGAGTGGCTGACGCGCCACGCTGCCGATCACGGCTTCACGATGAGCTATCCGCGCGACAACCCGCACGGCATCGTCTACGAACCGTGGCATTGGCGGTACCGGCCCGCAGCCGACTGACTGCCCGGCTGCCTGGCCGCGATCAGCGCCGCAATGCGGCCACGGCCTGCAGCAGCCAGCCGAGCATCGTCAGCATGCCGCCCCAGGGCGCGAAGAACGCCGGCCCGTCGAACAGGTGGCGCGACACCAGCGCGCCGGCGAACAGCAGCGTGCCGATCAGCAACGCGACAAGAGAGGCCAGTTCGAGCGAGCCCCGCACGGCGCGACCCAGCAGCACGAGCGCGATGCCATGGCCGAAGGCGAACACCGCCGCGGTCTGCAATGCGGCACGCGCATCGCCATCGGCCGCGTGTGCAGCGTAGGCCGACAGGCCGACCGACACGCCGGCCAGCAGCGCGCCAGCCGCGACCAGCCCACCGATGTGCCGTGCATTGCGTCCGGATCCGATGCCCATTGCCTGCTCCGATGCCGCGCTTGCGGCGCGATGCGGACCGCGCGCTGAAAGAACGGCGACCCTGAAACGACACACGCCGCATCCCGGAGGATGCGGCGTGCGATGCACAACCAGCGCGGGTGCGCCTGCTTACTCGGCCGGAGCCGCCGCAGGTGCCTCGGCCGCCTCGGCGGGCGCCGGGGCTTCGGCCGGCGCCGGCGCTGCCGCCGGTGCCGCTGCGGCAGGTGCCGCGTTCGGATCACGCAGCGTCCAGAACACTTCGAACTCGCCGTTCTCGGTGAACGCCGCATCGACGCCGTTGCGGTAGCTCTCGTACGGACGGTCGGTCACTTCGAGACCCTGCGTCAGCGCCCAGGCGCGAACGGCATTGCGGACGTTGTCCAGCTCGGCCATGAAGCCCGTGTAGCTGGCCTTGGCAACGCGTGCGCGCGGCAGGAACACGGCCTTCACCGGGCCGAGCAGTTCCAGACCGGTCAGCTCCACGGCATCGGTGGTGGACGCAGCAACCGGCGCCGCAGCGGCAGTCTCTTCACCCTCGCCGTCGGCGGTTGCCGCCGGTGCGGCGGGCGCGGCCGGGCCGGTGCCCCGCTTGCGGACCGGCATGGCGACGTCGAACGTGTAGTTCTCGCGACCCAGTTCGGTGGTGATGATGCGCAGCGGACCGGCAGCTTCCAGCTCGTTGGCGGCCATGGTGCGGTTGATCCACTCCAGGTTGGCCTTCATCGAGTCCTGGATGATCTGGTTGTTGCGCTCGACGGCGCCGGCACTGACGACCAGCAGGTTCTCTGCCGGACGATCCGCCTCGGCGAGATCGGTCAGCGTGGTGCCTTCGGCGCGGTAGTCGACGTTCGGCACGGCAGCCAGCAGGTTGGACAGACGTCCCAGGCCCAGCTTGATGCCGTCACCGACGTTGCGGCTGACGTACAGACCGGCGAAGCGGCCGAGCAGATCCCACCCGTAATCGACGTTGTAGGTCTGGGTGATCTCGATGTTGCGGTTGTTGCGACCGGTCGGCTTCAGCGCGAAGGTCATCTTCTTGTTGTCACCGCGGGTCGGGTCGGTGACGGCGTACACCACGCGCGTGCCCGGCTCGGATTCGGTGATCTCCCAGCTGCCCGCGCCGACGCGCTTGATGCTGGAGTCGTAGGCGATCTTGGCGCCGACACCTGCGTCGGGACCGGAGGTCGTCAGCTGGGCATTCGGGTCGTACGCAGTGACCGGCGACCAGTCCTTGAACCGGCGGACGGCGTTGACCGTGTCGAACACGATCGTCTGGCGACGGTTGGTCTCCACCGATTCGGTCAGCGTGCGACTGGAGGGAAGCAGAACGGCCACCACCAGGAACAGCACGGCGACGATGACGCAAGAGATCAGCAGTTCGAGCAGACGGGTCATTCAGAGTTCTCCAGGACCAAATCCGGCCTGAGGCGGCACAGACCGGCAATCGTATCAAGTTGCGTGTGGCCGGGCGAGTCCAATCGAGCATCGATGCGATGCGCTGTCCCGCGCATCGGACAGGCGCATGCACGTCGGCCGTGACGCCAGCCGCGGCACCTTCAGGAAACCGGTGTCGGAAACGGGTGAAGCACGCGAAACAGAACCGGCGTCCAGGGCTGCCTGCGAGTCTGCAGACGTGCGCTTCCAGCGAGGCCGCTGCCGTCCGATGCGATCACACGCGCCGGGAGCGATCCGGAACGACGGCGCCGGACAGATCGCGCGAATTCCGCGGCCGGTGCGTTGCACCGGCCGGGTCACCTGCACTCAGACAAGCTGCAGTTCGAAGGCCTTGAGCACCGCACGGGTGCGATCCCGGACACCCAGCTTCGAAAGGATGTTCGACACATGGTTCTTGATCGTGCCTTCGGCAACGCCCAGCGAGTTGGCGATCTCCTTGTTGGAAAAACCGCCGGCCATCAGCCGCAGGATCTCGGTCTCGCGATCGGTCAGCGGATCCGGCTTGTCGAGACTGACGAACTCGTTGCGCATCTGCTCCAGGCCAGTCAGCAGGCGCTGGGTCACCGCCGGCTGCACCAGCGAACCGCCACCGGCGACGGTGCGGATCGCGCCGACCAGTTGGTCCAGCGACACATCCTTGAGCAGGTAGCCCTTCGCGCCGGCCTTGAGACCTGCGAGCACCAGCTGGTCGTCGTCGAAGGTGGTCAGGATGATCGTCGGCGGCAGCGTGCCCGCGCGCGACAGCGCCTGGATCGCCTCCAACCCGGACATCGCCGGCATGCGCATGTCCATCAGCACCACATCGGGCTTGCACTCGGGAATGGTCTCGACCGCCTGGCGGCCGTCGGAGGCCTCGGCAATGACTTCGATGCCGCCGTCGAGCGCGAGCAGCGAGCGGATGCCCTGGCGCACCAGGGTCTGGTCGTCGACCAGGCAGACTCGGATCATGGTGCCTCCCATTGCGGATTCATGCCGGCGACTGCGCTTCGCCCCGGCGCGCAGCATCGCGCAGCCCGGTCGCATCCGCCAGCGGCAGTTCCAGCTTCAACACGAAACCGCGATCGGGCGCGGTCTCCACATGCAAGGTGCCGCCGTAGGCCGCCAGACGCTCGCGCATGCCGGTCAGGCCGTTGCCGATGCGCGCCGCCTCCGCGCCGCGACCATCGTCGCGTGCGTCGACACGGATCATGTCGCGGTCCTGGCTGTAGCGCAGGCGCAGCAGGCTGGCGCCGGAATGGCGCACGGCATTGGTGATGATTTCCTGCGTACAGCGCAGCAGCACGTGCGCGCGCTCGGGATCGTCGACGACGAACTGCACCGGCAGCTGCATGTCGACCTGCAGGCTGGGCACGTGCTCGGCCAGCGGCAGCAGGGTCGCGCGCATGTCGATCGCATCGTCATCGCGCAACTGGCTCACCGCCTCGCGCACGTCGCTGAGCAGCAGCTTGGCCAGCGTCTGCGCCTGCCCCACGTGCTCCTGGGCCTGACCGCTGGCCAGATGGCTGGCGATCTCCAGGTTCAGGCTCAGCGCAGTGAGGTGATGGCCGAGCAGATCATGCAGCTCGCGCGAGATGCGGACGCGCTCGTTGACGCGCACGCTTTCGGCCAGCAGCGCCCGGGTCGCACGCAACTCGGTATTGAGCCGCCGCTGCTCCTCGCGCGCCTGCGCCTGCTGGCGCGCAACCAGACCGGTGACGAAGGCAAAACCGGTGAAGCCGACATACAGCGCGGCCTGCAGCACCGCCTCGGCCCAGGTGAAATCGAAACCGCGCACGTAGACCGGCACGATGACGAACTCGCAGGCCACCAGCAGTGCCACGCCCAGCCACAGCGGCAGCAGCCATGGCAGCACGCAGGCCACCACCATCAGCAGGATGCTGCCCAGACCGCTCTGGCTGTAATAGCTGATCGCGATCGCGCTGCCGGCCAGCAGCAGCACCAGCATCTGATCGAAGAGGCTGACGCGGCGCGCCCCCAGTCTCCGGGTCAGCCATGCGTAGCTCAGGCCGAAGACCGTCCATGCAAGCCAACTGGGCCAGCTGTCGAGTGCCATCCGCACGCCGCCACCGGTCAACTGGTCGACAGGCACCAGCGACAGCATCAGCAGCGGCACGCCGATCACGCCCCAGGTGAACAGGCCGGCGACGCGCAGCAGTCGATTGGAGTTCAGATCACGGAGCATGCCTGCATGTTAGGCACATCAAGGGACGTCCCGGACGGGCCTGAAGTCATGCCGGAGGTCCCTTGGACGGCATCGGCATGCAATAATCGCCTCCCTGCGAAGTGCTGCGGCAGGTGCGTCGGAAACGGTGCATGCCGCGCGCCACGGGTAGTCCTCTGGAGTCTGGAATGTCGATCGTCGTCCGCGACGTGCACGAGCACGAGCTGGATTCCATCCTCGAACTCAACAACGCCGCCGGTCCCTCGATCCTGCCGCTGGACGCGGTCCGCCTCCGTCACCTGTACGACCACGCGGAATACTTCCGGGTCGCCGAACGCGATGACGTCATGGTGGGGTTCCTGATCGGGTTCGGCGCAGGCAGCGGCCACGACAGCAGCAACTTCCGCTGGTTCGAGTCCCATTACGCCGACTTCTTCTATATCGACCGGATCGTGGTGGCCAGCCGCCGCCGCGGCGGTGGTGTGGGCCGCGCGTTCTATGCCGACGTGCAGAGCTATGCCGAAGTCCGCCATCCGCTGCTGACCTGCGAAGTGTTCCTCGAACACGACAACGACCCGGTGCGCCTGTTCCACGGCAGCTTCGGCTTCCGCGAGGTCGGCCAGCACGTGATGCCGTCGACCGACATCCGCGCGTCCATGCTGGTCAAGGACCTCTGCAGCTTTGCCTGGGTCCGCGAGACCTACGGCGGCACGCTGCCCGACGAACCCTGGCTGGGCCGCCCCCGCGCGCCGGGCCGCAATACCGAGGAGACCCAGGCCTGATGGCGTCCGCCCCTGCCCCCGCCGCTACCGATTTCGAACCGGCCGGCGAGTTGAAGATCGGCCAGGTCGGCATCGCCAACCTGCGCGTACGCACGCTCGACGTCGCACGCCTGGCCGAGGAAATGCGCAGCCGCGTGACGCGCGCGCCCAAGCTGTTCGACCGGGCCGCGGTGATCCTGGATTTCGGTGGACTGGCAGATCTGCCCGACAAGACCACGGCGCAGGCCCTGATCGACGCCCTGCGCGATGCCGGCGCGCTGCCCGTGGCACTGGCCTGGGGCAGCCCGGCCAACGCCGCGCTGGCCGAAGCGCTGGATCTGCCTGTGCTGTCGAAGTTCCGCGCCCAGTACGAAAGCACCGAAGCCGCCCCCGCACCTGCGCCGCGCGCGGCGTCGGCACCGGAGGCCGTAGCGCCCGTGCCTGTGAAGGCTGCGCCGGCACCCGCCGCCGTGGAACCCGGCCTGGTCCAGGCCGCTGCGGTGCGCTCGGGCCAGCAGCTCTACGCCCAGAACCGCGACCTGACCGTGCTGTCGTCGGTCGGCGCCGGCGCCGAAGTCATCGCCGACGGTTCCATCCATATTTACGGCCCCTTGCGCGGCCGTGCACTGGCAGGCGCACAGGGCAGCGCGACTGCGCGTATCTTCTGCCGCAGTTTCCACGCCGAACTGGTCGCAGTAGCGGGCCACTACAAAGTGCTGGACGATATTCCCCGCGAACTCCATGGCAAGGCCGTCCAGGTCTGGCTGGAGCATGACGAATTGAAGATCGCCGCACTCGAGTGACGGCGACACACCAGGAGATGTGTTTTGGCTGAAATCATCGTAGTCACCTCGGGCAAGGGCGGCGTCGGCAAGACCACCAGCAGCGCGAGCATCGCCATCGGCCTCGCCCGTCAGGGCAAGCGCACGGCGGTCGTGGACTTCGACGTGGGTCTGCGCAATCTCGACCTGATCATGGGCTGCGAACGCCGCGTGGTGTACGACCTGGTCAACGTGGTGCAGGGCGAAGCGTCGCTCAAGCAGGCGCTGATCAAGGACAAGCGGTTCGACAACCTCTACGTGCTGGCCGCCTCGCAGACCCGCGACAAGGATGCGCTGACCACCGACGGCGTGGAGCGTGTGCTCAAGGAACTCGCCGACGACGGTTTCGAATACATCGTCTGTGATTCCCCGGCCGGCATCGAAAAGGGCGCGTTCCTGGCGATGTATTTCGCCGATCGCGCCGTTGTCGTGGTCAACCCGGAAGTCTCGTCGGTGCGCGACTCCGACCGCGTCATCGGCCTGCTGCAGTCCAAGACCCGCCGCGCCGAGAACGGCGAGCGCGTGCAGGAACACCTGCTACTGACCCGCTACAGCCCGGCGCGCGTGGAGACCGGCGAGATGCTGTCGATCACCGACGTCGAGGAAGTGCTGGGCCTGAAGACGATCGGCGTGATTCCCGAGTCGGGCGACGTGCTCAACGCGTCCAACAAGGGCGAGCCGGTGATCCTGTCGGCCGAATCGAACGCCGGCCAGGCCTACGACGATGCAGTCGCACGCCTGCTCGGCCAGGAGCGCCCGATGCGCTTCACCACAAACGAGAAGAAGGGCTTCTTCAGCAAGCTGTTCGGAGGCTGATCATGGGCATGTTCGATTTCCTCAAGCCGAAGAAGAACACCGCCTCGATCGCCAAGGATCGACTGCGCATCATCGTGGCGCAGGAGCGGACCAATCGCGGCGCACCCGACTACCTGCCCCTGCTGCAGCGCGAGCTGCTCGAGGTGATCCGCAAGTACGTCAGCATCGACGTCGAAGCGGTGAAGGTGGATCTGGTCAAGGATGGCGACCACGACGTGCTCGACATCTCGGTCGCGCTGCCCGAAGAGCGTCAGGCCACCGCCTGAGGCCTGCCGGTGGACGCGGATCGCAGCGCCGATGCAACCGGTGCGGGCACGGACGTGCTGTGCCTGTCCGACACCGGTTTCGATGCGCCCGCCGCCCTGCTCGCCCGCTACGGGTTGACCCTGCATCGCGTGCCGGACGGCGCGCCGATTCCGGGCAGCTACTGGGGCGCGCCGGAGGCCGGGATCATCGGCGTCGACGTGCATGCACGCGGCGATACGCCGGTGCATTCGCTGCTGCACGAAGCCGGCCATCTGATCGTGCTGCCGGCCGAACGCCGCGCCGCGGTGCACACCGATGCGACCGATTCGGTCGAAGAAGAAGACGCGACCTGCTATCTGCAGATCGTGCTCGCCGACGCGTTGCCGGGCGTCGGCCGCGACCGCCTGATGGCGGACATGGACACCTGGGGTTACACCTTCCGCCTGGGGTCGACGCGCGCCTGGTTCGAGCACGATGCCGAAGACGCGCGCGACTGGCTGATCGCCCGCGATCTGCTGCCTGTCGCGGACCATCCGGACACGGCCGTTTCCTGAGTGCTCCGGGGCGCGACAGGCACGCGCCCGTCCGCACGCGGTCGCAGCCCGCAGACGCGTGTCACGCACGTCTGGAACACGGCGATACGGCATTCGCGCCGGGCACAACGACACTTGCAGCGCCGATGGCAGCGCACTAGCCTCCCTCTTCCCTTGCTGACCGGAAGCTGTCCGTGAAACAACGCCACGCCCTGCTCGCCCTCGCCGTGGCCGCGAGCCTGACGCTCGCCGGCTGCAACCGGTCCGAATCCCCCGATACCGCGACGCCGGCAGGCACTGCCGCGGCGCCGGCCGGCGAAACCGCCGACCAGTTCATCGCCCGCGTCAACGAAGAAGTGCGCACGTTGATGCCGGAGCTGACCGCTTCGCAGTGGCTGTCGGCGACCTACATCAACGCCGACAGCCAGTTGCTGGCCGCCAAATACAACGAACGCTATCTCGGCCAACTCAACAGCTGGATCGAACAGGCACGCAAGTTCGAAGGCCAGCAGATGTCGCCCGAGACCGCGCGCGCGATCAACCTGCTCAAGCTCGGCGCGTCGATGCCGCCGCCGCGCAATCCCGAACACCTCGCCGAACTGACCAAGCTCGCATCGAAGATGGAAGGCACCTATGGCGCCGGCCAGTACTGCACCGGCGAAGGCGAAGCGCGCAGCTGCCGCCAGCTGGGCCAGCTCGAAGACGTGCTGCGCAGCAGCCGCGACTACGACGCGCAGCTCGACGCCTGGCAGGGCTGGCACACGATCGCCCAGCCTATGCGCGCCGACTACACGCGTTTCGTCGAACTCGTCAACGAAGGCTCTCGCGATCTCGGCTTCGCCGATGCGGGCGAAGCCTGGCGCTCGGGCTACGACATGCCGCCGGCCGAACTCGCCGCCGAGACCGATCGCCTGTGGAACCAGGTCAAGCCGCTGTACGAGCAGCTGCACTGCTACACGCGCACGCGCCTCGAGGCACGCTATCCCGGCCGCGGCACCGTCGACGGCGGTCTGCTGCCGGCGCATCTGATGGGCAACATGTGGCAGCAGGACTGGGGCAATCTGTGGGACGTGCTGCAGCCCTACCCTAACGCCGGCGACCTCGACATCACCGGTGCGCTGGAGAAGAACTATCAGGCGCAGCTCAACGAGCGGATGGTCAAGGAGAACGCGCTGATCGATTCGGATCGTCGCGCCGACATCGCGCATGCCGCGCAGCTCGACAACGCCAAGCGCATGAATGAACGCGCGCAGGATTTCTACACCTCGCTCGGCATGCCCGCGCTGCCCGAAAGCTTCTGGACCAATACCCAGTTCATCAAGCCGCGTGATCGCGACGTGGTCTGCCATGCCAGTGCCTGGGACATGAACATGGCCGGAGATGTGCGCACCAAGATGTGCACCAAGCCGAACGAGGAAGACTTCACGACGATCTACCACGAGCTCGGCCACGTCTATTACTACCTCGCCTACAACGGGCGTCCGCCGCTGTTCCAGAACGGTGCGCATGATGGCTTCCACGAGGCGATCGGCGACACCATCGTGCTGTCGATGACGCCGCAGTACCTGCAGTCGATCGGCCTGGTCGGCGAGCAGCAGCAGTCGCAGGAATCGCTGGTCAATTCGCAGATGCGCATGGCGCTGGCGAAGGTGTCGTTCCTGCCGTTCGGCCTGATGATCGACCGCTGGCGCTGGGGCGTGTTCGACGGCTCGATCACGCCGGAGAACTACAACAGCGCGTGGTGGTCGTTGAAGGCGCAGTACCAGGGCGTCGCCCCGGCCACCGCACGCGGCGAGGAATTCTTCGACGCAGGCGCCAAGTACCACGTGCCCGGCAACACGCCCTATACGCGCTACTTCCTGTCGCACGTGCTGCAGTTCCAGTTCTACAAGGCGCTGTGCGATGCGTCCGGCCACACCGGTCCGTTGAACGAGTGCAGCTTCTACGGCAACAAGGCCGCCGGCGAGAAGTTCTGGGCGATGCTGGAGAAGGGCAACAGCCAGCCGTGGCAGCAGACGCTGAAGGAACTGACCGGCGGCGAGCAGATGGACGCCGCGCCCGTGCTCGAATACTTCGCACCGCTGCAGACGTGGCTCACCCAGCAGAACGAAGGCAAGACCTGCGGCTGGACCACGCCGGCCGTCGCGCAGTCGCCCGCACCTGCACCGGCCGCGCAGCCGGCCGCACCGGCGCCGACGCAGGGCTGATACGCCGCGTGGAAGTCAAAGAAGGGCCGGCATTCGCCGGCCCTTCTTCGTTTCAGCGGACCACCGGACTCACATCTGGTCGGTCGGTTCCAGCGATGCGGGATCGCGCGGACACCCCGGCGGTCGCGTGCCGCGCGAGAGTTCCCAGCGCCAGAACATCCAGCCGACCAGCATGAAGGCAGCCGACGTCACCGCCAGCATCAGCGGCTGGTGGCTGACCAGGGGCGACAGCAGACCGGCGACCGCCGCGTTGAGCACCAGACCGGTGAACGCCTGCAACGACGATGCCGAACCGCGCTGGCGCGGATACATGTCGAGGATCGCGAGGGTCAGGATCGGGAACGTCAGCGCGATGCCGAAGGAATTGAGCATCGCCGGCATCACTGCCCACGGAATCGCGGGCTGATCGACCAGCAGGTTGTAGGCGACGTTCAACGCCACCGCGACGCCGCTGCAGGCGAAGCCGATGTTGGCCAGCCGCGTGCCGGTGATCCGCCCTGCCGCGCGCCCGGAGACCCAGGAGCCGATCATCATGCCGCTGATCATCGGCACGAAGAACCAGCCGAACTGGCGCTCGTTGAGGCCCAGCACGTCGACGACGAACACCGGCGTCGAGGCGATGTACAGGAACAGCGCCGAGAAATTGAACGCACCCGCCGCGGCGATGCGCTGGAAGCGACTGTTCGCGACGATCGACACGTAATCGCGCAGCAACCGCCGCGGCGCGAGCGAGATCCGGTGTTCGCGCGGATGGGTTTCCGGCAGCCACAACCAGACCACGACCAGCAGCACCAGCGAGAACGCGACCAGGAACCAGAAGATCAGCGGCCAGCGGCCCCAGCCCAGCAGCCAGCCGCCGATGATCGGCGCGATCGCCGGCGCGATGCTGAAGATCATCATGACCTGGCTCATCAGGCGCTGGGCGTCATCGCCCTGCAGCACGTCACGGATCACCGCGCGACCGACGATCAGGCCCACGCCGGCAGACAGGCCCTGCAGCGCGCGGAACGACAGCAGCGTGGTCAGATCGGTCGACAGCGCGCAGCCCACCGAAGCCACCACGAAGATCGCCAGCCCGCCGAGGATCACCGCGCGCCGGCCGATCGCGTCCGACAGCGGCCCGTGGACGATGCTCATCAGCGCGTACGCGATCAGATACACCGCGATCGTCTGCTGCATCGCTGCCGGGTCGGCATCGAGATCGCTGCCCATCGCGGGGAACGCCGGGAAGATCGTGTCGATCGAGAACGGCCCGAACATCGCCAGGCCCGCCAGCAGCAGGGCCAGCGTGCGGATCGACGGCATGCGCGGCTGTCTCATGCGGACACCTGCCACGCGCGTGCAGCGAATGCATGGGGAGGCGCCGATGCGCAGGCGACGGCAGGGCAACAGGATTCGGACATCGGGACACCGGCAGACGTCCGCATTCACGGACCGGGCGCGGCGCAGGCGCCGCTCAGAAGCGCGACATCATAGGCCGGTCGATGCCGACGCCCCGGCAACGGCGCGTTCCGCCAGCCCTTCGCAGCACGCGCGGGTAAGTGGAGTGGCCGGTATACTGCGCCGTGTATGCAGTGGGAGAAGCGGGCGCTCCTCGTGAGCGTCCCTGCCGTAGGCGCAACCGCCCGGAATCGCTCAGGCCCAGTACCGCTGCAGCGGCAACACTCTGGAGAGACCGGAGGCCCGTCAAGGGCGCATCCGGCGCCGAAGGGGCACGAAGCGCATCGCTTCCAAACTCTCAGGCAAAAGGACAGAGGGGCACGCGGAAGACCGGCGGTCTTGCGCCAGCATCGACCCGAGCGGATCGACGCAGGCGTGCGCCGGCATTCCAGAGCCCCGCCTTTTCCGGATGCCCGCCATGACCGCCCCGACCCTGCGCGACCTCGAACACCACTCGGCCTTTGTCGAACGCCATATCGGCCCGAACGACGCCGAGATCGCCCACATGCTCGGCGTGGTCGGCCACGATTCGCTCGACGCGATGACCGATGCGATCGTGCCCGGCAAGATCGCGTCCCGCGCGCCGCTGGCCCTGCCCGATGCGATGACCGAAGTCGAAGCGCTGGCGAAGATCCGCGGCGTCGCGACGCAGAACACCGTGCTGCGCAGCGTCATCGGCCAGGGCTACTACGGCACCCACACACCGAACGTCATCCTGCGCAACATCCTCGAGAACCCGGCCTGGTACACGGCGTACACGCCCTACCAGGCGGAGATCTCGCAGGGCCGCATGGAAGCGCTGATCAACTTCCAGACGATGGTCACCGACCTGACCGGCATGGATATCGCCAACGCCTCGCTGCTCGACGAGGCGACCGCCGCCGCCGAAGCGATGACGCTGGCCAAGCGTTCGGCGAAGTCGAAGTCCAACGTGTTCTTCGTCGCCGACGACCTGCATCCGCAGACGCTCGACGTGCTGCGCACACGCGCCGACGGGCTCGGCATCGAACTGCTGATCGGCCCCGCTGCCGATGCCAAGGATGCCGACACCTACGGCGTGCTGCTGCAGTACCCGAACACCTTCGGCCGCATCGGTGACCACGCCGAAGTCGCCGACGCCGTGCACGCGCGCGGCGGCATCGTCGCGGTCGCGACCGATCTGCTGGCGCTGACCCTGATCCAGGCGCCGGGCCGCTGGGGCGCCGACATCGTGGTCGGCAACTCGCAGCGCTTCGGCGTGCCGTTCGGCTTCGGCGGTCCGCACGCCGGCTTCATGGCCTGCCGCGATGCCTACAAGCGTTCGATGCCCGGCCGCCTGATCGGCGTATCGGTCGACGCCGCCGGCAACCAGGCCTACCGCCTGACGTTGCAGACCCGCGAACAGCACATCCGCCGCGAGAAGGCGACGTCCAACATCTGTACCGCGCAGGTGCTGCTGGCGGTGATGGCGTCGATGTACGCCGTCTACCACGGGCCCGACGGCCTGACCCGCATCGCCCGCCGCACGCACCGCTTCGCGTCGATCCTGGCCGCCGCGCTCGGCAAGGCCGGCGTCACCGTCGGCGATGCGTTCTTCGACACGCTGCACGTGACCGGCGTCGACGCCGATGCGCTGCACGCCAAGGCGCGCGATGCCGGTTTCAACCTGCGCGCGATCGATGCGTCGTCGGTCGGCATCAGCCTTGACGAAACCACGACCCGCGACGAAGTCGTCGCGCTGGCGAAGCTCTTCGGCGCCGAGATCGACATCGAAGCACTCGACACCGCGACCACCGACGCGCTGCCGAAGACGCTCGCGCGCGACACGAAGTTCCTGACCCACCCGGTGTTCAACACGCATCACAGCGAACACGAACTGCTGCGCTACATGCGCACGCTGGCCGATCGCGATCTGGCGATGGACCGCACGATGATCCCGCTGGGCTCGTGCACGATGAAGCTCAACGCGACCGCCGAGATGATTCCGGTCACCTGGCCCGAGTTCGGCAACATCCACCCGCTGGCGCCGGCCGACCAGACCGCGGGTTACACCGAGCTGATCGACGGCTTGGAAGCGATGCTGGTCGAGATCACCGGCTACGACGCGGTGAGCTTCCAGCCCAACTCGGGCGCGCAGGGCGAGTTCGCCGGCCTGCTCGCAATCCGCGCCTATCAGCAGGCGCAGGGCCAGGGCCATCGCGACATCTGTCTGATTCCAGAATCCGCGCACGGCACCAATCCCGCGTCGGCGCAGATGGTCGGCATGACCGTCGTCGTGACCCGCTGCGACAAGGACGGCAACGTCGACGTCGACGACATCCGCGCCAAGGCCGAGAAGTATTCGGATCGTCTCGCCGCGATCATGATCACCTACCCGTCCACGCACGGCGTGTTCGAGGAAGACGTGGTCGCGATCTGCGACATAGTCCACCAGCACGGCGGCCAGGTGTATACCGACGGCGCCAACATGAACGCCCTCGTCGGCGTGGCCAAGCCCGGCAAGTGGGGCTCGGACGTCAGCCATCTGAACCTGCACAAGACCTTCTGCATTCCGCACGGCGGCGGCGGCCCGGGCGTCGGCCCGTGCGCGGTCAAGTCGCATCTGGCGCCGTATCTGCCGCGCGCGCTCGGCGGCGACGGTGAAGTGGGCATGGTCTCGGCGGCGACGCATGGTTCGGCCTCGATCCTGCCGATCAGCTGGATGTACATCGCGATGATGGGCGCCGACGGTCTGCGCCGCGCCACCCAGGTCGCGCTGCTCAATGCCAACTACATCGCCAAACGTCTGGCGCCGCACTACCCCACGCTTTACACCGGCCGTAACGATCTGGTCGCGCACGAGTGCATCCTCGACCTGCGTCCGATCAAGGACGTCACCGGCATCAGCGCCGAGGACGTCGCCAAGCGCCTGATCGATTTCGGCTTCCACGCGCCGACGCTGAGCTTCCCGGTCACCGGCACGCTGATGGTGGAGCCGACCGAAAGCGAATCGCTGCACGAACTCGACCGCTTCATCGACGCGATGATCCAGATCCGCGACGAGATCCGCGCGATCGAGGACGGCCGTCTGGATCGCGAGGACAACCCGCTCAAGCACGCACCGCACACCGCGATGCAGGTCACCGCCAGCGAGTGGACCCACGCCTACCCGCGCGAACTCGCCGCGTTCCCGCTGGCGACGTTGCGCCACACGAAGTACTGGCCGCCGGTCGCGCGTGTCGACAACGTGCACGGCGACAAGAACGTGTTCTGCAGCTGCATCCCGATCGGCTCGGCCGAAGACGAACCCGAAGCCTTCAGCGAGCCCGACGTCGTCTGATCCATCGCATCGGACCGACCGGCGTCACGCCGGTCGGTCCGCGCGTTGCGTCACAAGCTGACGCGCCTGCGTGCGCGCGCCTGCGCCGCGCGCAGTCCGTTCAGTTTCCACCGCGCTACCGCGTGCGTTCCCGCTGCGGAACGTTGGCATGCGCGTTGCTTCCATGGAGCAGCCCCCCGCCTGGTCCAGTCGCATGCTCGTCGGCACCTACAACCCCTTCCTCGTTGTCATCTCTTACGTCGTCGCGGCGTTCGCGTCCTATGTCGCACTCGACATGGCCGGCCGGATCAGCGCAAGCGACGGCCTGACCTCGCGCAGCTGGCTGATCGGCGGCGCGGTGGCGATGGGATTCGGCATCTGGTCGATGCACTTCCTCGGCATGCTCGCCTTCCAGCTGCCGATCCCGCAGGGCTACGACCTCGCGGTGACGCTGTACTCGTTGCTGATCGCGATCTGCAGTTCGGCCTATGCGCTGCACGTGGTGTCGGGACGCGATCTCCCCGCACGCAAGCTCGGCATCGCGGCCCTGATCCTCGGTGCAGGCATCGCCGCCATGCATTACGTCGGCATGGAAGCCATGCAGATGCAACCGGGCATCGACTATCACCCGGGCTGGTTCGCGCTGTCGATCGTGATCGCAGTCAGCGCCGCCGGTGCGGCGCTGTGGATCGCATTCGCACTGCGCCGTGAGGGTGCCGGTGTGGTCCGTGCACGCAGCCTGGCGGCGCTCGTGATGGGCGTGGCCGTGGTCGGCATGCACTACACCGGCATGGCCGCGGCGGGCTTTCCCGAAGGCAGCATCTGCGGCGCGGCGATCGCAGGCGGCATCTCGCCGCAATGGCTGGCGAGCCTGGTCGGCGCGACGACGTTCGCGATCCTCGGCATGGCACTGACGACGTCGGTCCTCGACCGCCGCCTGCAGGAACGCACCACCCTGCTCAGCGATTCGCTCAAGAAGGCGAACCAGGAGCTGACCTACCTCGCCCTGCACGACAACCTGACCAAGCTGCCGAACCGGCTGCTGCTGGAGGATCGCCTCGAACATGCGATCCGCCGTGCAGTGCGCAACGGCAACCGTTTCGCCCTGCTGTTCGTCGATCTCGACGGCTTCAAGTCGGTCAACGATGCCTACGGCCATCCGATCGGCGATCGCCTGCTGCTGCAGGTCGCGCGCCACTTGGCTGCCGAGATACGCGCCGAAGACACACTGGCGCGTCTGGGCGGCGACGAGTTCGTCGTGCTCGCCGACATCCGCGACCCGAGCGATGCGGCGACGCTGGCCGACAAGCTGCTGCAGACCGTCGCGATGCCGGTGCAGGTCGAAGCAGGCGAGCTCAACGTGACCGGCAGCATCGGCATCGCGATCTTCGGCGCCGACGGCACCAGTGCGCGCGAACTGATGGCCAATGCCGACGCGGCGATGTACTCGGCCAAGGACCAGGGCCGCAATGCCTACTGCTTCTTCGAGCCGTCGATGAACCGCGGCGCGCATGCCGAGCTGGCCTTGATCCAGGACCTGCGCCGCGCGCTCGCACTCGACCAGTTCACGCTCAACTACCAGCCCAAGCTCCGTGCACCGGACGGCCCGCTGGTCGGGCTGGAAGCGCTGCTGCGCTGGCACCATCCCGAGCGCGGGCTGGTCATGCCGGACACCTTCATTCCGCTGGCCGAGAAGACCGGCCTGATCCTGGAGATCGGCCGCTGGGTCATCAACGAGGCCTGTCGCCAGCTGATGGAATGGCGCGCGCAGGGCCGTGAGGTGCCGACGGTGTCGGTGAACCTCTCGGCGACCCAGTTCCGCTCGCCGGGGCTGCTCGGCAAGATCAAGGGCGCACTCGCACGCCACGGCATGCCGCCGTCATCGCTGGTGCTGGAGATCACCGAATCGACCGCGATGCACGATCCCGAAGCCAGCCTGGCGATCCTGCAGCGGCTGTCGGCCCTGGGTGTGCAGATCTCGATCGACGACTTCGGCACGGGGTACTCCAGCCTGCTGTATCTCAAGCGGCTGCCGGCCAGTGAACTCAAGATCGACCGCGCCTTCGTCAAGGATCTGGTCGCCGGCAGCGAGGACGCCGCGATCGTCTCGGCCATCATCGCGCTCGGGCGGACACTGAACCTGTCGGTGATCGCCGAAGGCGTCGAGACCGAAGCCCAACAGCGGCTGCTGACCGAACTGGGCTGCACCTCGCTGCAGGGCTTCCACTTCGGCAGGCCCGTGGACGCCGCCGCGATCGGTGCGCGGCTCTAGCCCACGGCCGCCGTCGGCACCCGCACGGCAGCGTCACACGCCAGCCATCACACCCTGGGCGGGGCGCTGTGCGTTGCGTGGACTCAGCGGGTGTCGCTGGTCGTTTCCGCCAGGGCATCGAGCAGGACGTCGAACGGCATCGGCCGTCCGAGGTGATAGCCCTGCGCCTGGTCGCAACCGTGCGCGCGCAGCCAGTCGAGCTGTTCGGCGTCTTCGACGCCCTCGGCGATGACCACCAGTCCCAGACCGTGGCCCAGGGCGATCAGCGCGCGGCAGATCGCGGCGCTGCGGCGGTCGTGGGTGACGTCGCGCACGAACGCGCGATCGATCTTCAGATGGTCGAGCGGCAGTTCGCGCAGGTAGGCCATGCTGGAAAAGCCGGTGCCGAAGTCGTCGATCGACAGGCACAGGCCTTCGTGGCGCAGCGTGCGCATGAGGGATTGCGCATCGTCGGGACGCCGCAGCAGCACGCTTTCGGTCAGCTCCAGATGCAGCGCGCCCGGTGGCAGCGCGTGACGCTCGAACAGCTTGCGGATCGAGTCCGGATTCACGTCGGCCTCGAACTGCACGGCCGAGACATTCACGGCGATCGCCACGTCGCCGAGACCCGCAGCGGCCAGCCGCGCGTGCGTGCGTGCCGACTCCTCCAGCACCCAGCCACCGATCGGCACGATCAGCCCGGATTCTTCGCACAGGGGAATGAACTGCGAAGGCGGGATGTCGCTGCCGTCGGGCTGACGCCAGCGCAGCAGCGCTTCGATCGCGGCCAGGCTGCCGTCGTGGAGACGGTGGATCGGCTGGAAATGCAACTCGAACTCGCCACGCTCATGCGCCCGCCGCAGTTGCCGCACCATCGCCAGACGGCTCGATGCCTGTTCGGCCATGGCCGCGCTGTACTGCACGACCTGCTGGTTCTCGCGCCGCGCATGCAGTGACGCGAGGGCCGCGTGCCCGATGACCTTCTCGGCGCCACCGTCCCCGCAAGGACCGGTGGCCAGCCCGATCCACGCCTCGAGCGGGAACGTGCCGCCTTCGGCCTCGACCGGCATGCCGATCGCCTCGAGCAGCGTGTCGACCAGCGCCCTCATCGCGTGGGGATCGAATGCAGCAACGACGAAGGTTTCCGACGGCATGTAGCCGCAGGCGCCGTACCGCCCGGCGACGGCGTTGAAGCGGGTCGCCGCCTCGCACAGGATGGTCTCGCCGGCACGGCGGCCGAGCGTCGGCGCGATCAGTTCGAGATCGCGGAGCTGGACGTAGGCGATGGCGAATCCGGCACCCGGATCTGCAGCGCAGTGCGCGTCGAGCTGTTCGGCGAGCGCCGCGAGCGTCAGCATGCCGGTGGTGGGATCGTGGTCCGCGCGCCAGGCCAGGTCACGTTCGTAGCGCACGCGTGCACTGACGTCCTCGGCCAGCACGAGGCGCGCCGGCCGACCGTCGAGCTCGATCATGCGCGCGTGCACACAGACTTCGATGTGTCGCCCGTCGCGGGCCATCAGCGTCCAGGGGCGGTCCTGCGTGTCCTGCGCGCTGCCGGGCGCAGGGACTTCGGATCCGACGCCCGGGTCCCCGGGCGCGAGCAGATCGGTGACCGCCATGTGCAGCAGGTCCTCGCGGCTGTAACCGTAGGTCTCGACCGCCGCTTCGTTGACGGCGAGGAAGCGCAGATCCTCGAGATCGTAGACCCAGGCCGGCAGCGGATTGCGCTCGAAGATGTGCCGGAACTGCAGCTCGGCGCGCTCCACTCGCTGCTGCGCATCCCGGCGCTCGGTGACGTCGATGACGGTCCCGGTCATCACCGGCGCGGCGCCGTCGCACACAGTCGCGCCACGCACCTTGAGCCAGCGCACGCTGCCGTCACCCGGTCGCACCCGGTACTCCTGCACGAACGGCAGCCGGTCGATCCGGGCGGCGGCCAGTTCGTCCCGGATGCGGGCGCGGTCGTCCTCGTGGATGCGCTCGAAGAAGGCGTCGACCGGAATCTGCTCGCCCCTGGATGCCAGCCCGTAGAGCGCGGCCATCTCGTCGCTCGCGCGCACCTGGCCCTGCGCGGGATACAGGCGCCACACGCCGGTGCCGGAAGCGAGCTGGGCCTGCTGCAGCCAGTCCGCCTGCTCGGCGACTTCTGCGGCGAGCGCGTTGCGCGCGTGTTCGTCGCGCCGCGCACGCCTGAGCACCAGCGCGAACACCAGCCAGTAGAGCAGTGCCAGCACGAGCGCGCACATCGCGTAGACCCGCCAGGCTGCAAGCGCCTCGTGCAACCCGATGCCGGCACTGACGACGAAGGGGAAGTCACTCGTGTTGCTGAAGGCGACCGCCCGCTCGATGCCGTCGAGCGGGTTGACGAGACGTGTGCCGAGACGGGCGCCTTCCTCCCGGATGCCGACCGGCAGCTCGACCCGCCTGCCCACGTCCACAGCGGGACGCCCGAAGCTTGCCGTGACGATGCCGCTCTGCGTGTAGATCGTCGCGCCGCCCTCGCGACCGGTGTCCAGCGCATCGACCATGCGCTGCAGCTCGGCGGTGCGGAACATCGCGACCAGCCAGCCGCCGTTGCGCGCCGGCAGCGCCAGCGGCAGCACCCAGCCGCCGGTCACGGGCAACGGAGGACCTGCGGTCAGCAGCGCATCGGACGGTGCGAGGGTCGCCACCCAGGCCACGATCCGCGCATCGGTGGTGGGCATGGCCGTGCCCGCGTCGAAATGCAGGATCTCCTCGAGCTCGTCGTGACGGCCCACGACGCCCCGGATCCAGGCATCGAGACGCGCAGACGCTTCGGAGGCAGGCAGCGCCGCATCCGCTGCCTGCTCGGCGACGATGCCGTGCATGGCGCGCTGGATGTTGCGCAGTTCGTAATGCAACAGGCGGTCGACGCCCGTGGCCAGGGCCCGGGCCTGACGCGATGCCGCATCCAGACGCGCCTGGCGGTCGAACAGCACCAGTGCGCACAGGCCCACGGTCAGCACGATTCCGAGCGTGAGGCCGGCATTGCGCATCGCCCGCACGGACCGCAGTCGTTGCTGCGGCCTGTTGTCGGCATCGGTCTCCATCTCGGACGTGTCTGCGTTCCGCAACAGTGTGGCTCACGCTCCCGTCTGCAGGCCCCAGCATGCCGCCAAAGGGACTGAATGCGTCCCTGAGAAAATTCTGAAAGACCCGTAGCGCCTGCTGTATGCGCATCGCCGTCCGATTCACGGCGCAACGTCATGCACGCGCTCACCTTCAGTGGCCCCGACCACGAGAACCGCCGCCATGACGCCTGACGCACCCGGCTCCGCCAACAATCCCGATCAGGTCCAGCAGGCCGACCACGTGGCGGTCAACGACCGCAAGGCGGCTCGTGGTGACGCGTACGCCCATGACAACAACCGGTCCGCCGAAGGCAACGATGCGTCGCTGACATCGGGCCCCGCGTTCGAACGCCGCGTCCACGCCGATGGCAGTGTCGACGCGGTTCCGCCCGAGACCGGTGAAAACGAGGATTCCGACGGGAGGGCGCCGGAAGACCGGGACACCGGAGGCGTCTGAGCGGCGTCGCGGAACGTTGACCTGCCGGACGCGTCCGCAGCCCGGTGGCCGGCGCCTGCCTGACGCAGTTTCGTCGCGATCGATCCGCCTTGCGGTCGCCGACATCGGACGTCAGCACATCGCCCGCCCCGGCCGGCACCTGCGTCACGAAAGCACGCTGCAGGACACAGCATGTGGCAGCGGATCCGCGCACGGCAAGCGTCGATCCCCTAGAATCCGCACCGTCCTCGCCCCCGGAGTTACCGCATGTCGTCTGCCCCGCTCGCCTACCGCCGCGTCCTGCTCAAGTTGTCCGGCGAGGCCCTGATGGGAGACGAGGATTACGGCATCGATCCCAAGGTGATCGGCCGGCTGGCAGATGAAGTGATCGAGGCGCAGAAGGCCGGCGCCGAAGTCGGCCTGGTAATCGGCGGCGGCAACATCTTCCGCGGCGCGGGCCTTGCGGCCGGCGGCATGGACCGGGTGACCGGCGACCAGATGGGCATGCTGGCCACGGTGATCAACGCGCTGGCGATGCAGGATGCGCTCGAGAAGCGTGGCGCGCGTGCGCGTGTCATGAGCGCGATCAAGATCAACGACGTCTGCGAGGACTACATCCGCCGACGCGCGATCCGCCACATGGAGAAGGGCCGCATCGCGATCTTCGCCGCCGGCGTCGGCAGCCCGTTCTTCACCACCGATTCGGGCGCCGCGCTGCGTGGCATCGAAATCGGCGCGGATCTGCTGCTGAAGGCGACCAAGGTCGATGGCGTGTACGACGCCGACCCGAAGAAGGTGCCGGATGCCAAGCGTTACGACCGCCTGACCTACGACGAAGTACTGCGTCAGGGCCTGGAAGTCATGGACACCGCGGCATTCGCCCTCGCGCGCGATTCCGATCTGCCGTTGCGCATCTTCGACATGAGCCAGCCCGGCGTGCTGCTGCGCATCCTGCGCGGCGAAGCCATCGGCACGCTCGTGCAGGGTCGCAGCTGACTGCAGGGCTGCGTGCCGCGCTGCGGCATGCATGCCGGCCCCGTCACCGCTGCCGGGCGCTTATAATCGTCCGATTCCGCACACGGACCGGGGCCTTCCATGCTCAATGACATCAAGAAAGACACGCAGGCCCGCATGGCCAAGAGCGTGGACGCGCTTAAGCACACGCTGGTCAAGGTGCGCACCGGCCGCGCGACGAGCGCGCTGGTCGACCACATCAAGGTCAACTACCACGGCTCGGAAATGCCGCTGAACCAGGTCGCCAGCGTTGCGGTATCCGACGCGCGTTCGCTGATGATCACCCCGTGGGAGAAGCAGATCGTCGGCGCGATCGAAAAGGCGATCCTCGCCTCCGATCTGGGACTGACCCCGAATACCGCCGGCACGACGATCCGCCTCAACCTGCCCGCCCTGACCGAAGAGCGCCGCAAGGAACTGTCGAAGGTCGTGCACAGCGAAGGCGAAGACACCAAGGTCGCCATCCGCAACATCCGCCGCGACGCCAACCAGCAGATCAAGGAACTCCTCAAGGAAAAGCTCGTTTCCGAGGACGATGTGCGCCGCAGCGAAGACGAGATCCAGAAGGTCACCGACTCGGCGATCAAGGACGTCGACGAGGTGGTCAAGGGCAAGGAACAGGAACTGATGACGGTCTGACGGCCCGACCGCAGTCCGCATGAACGAACCGCACACCACCGGCGCCGTCCCGCGCCACATCGCCGTGATCATGGACGGCAACGGGCGCTGGGCCGCGCGCCGCAAGCGTCCGCGCGCCATCGGTCACCGGGCCGGGGCGCGCACGGTCAATCTCTGCATCGACTTCTGCCTCGAACGCGGCGTCCGCGCGCTCACCCTGTTCGCGTTCTCCAGCGAAAACTGGGGCCGCCCCGATGAGGAAGTCGGCGCGCTGATGAAGCTGTTCCTCGGTGCACTGGACCGTGAAGTCGGCGAACTGCACCGTCGTGGCGTGCGCCTGCGCTTCATCGGCGAGCGCGACCGCTTCAGCGATGCGATCCGCGCTCGCATGGCGGCGGCCGAAGCGCTGACCGCCGGCAATACGCGCCTGACACTGGCGGTGGCCGCCAGTTACGGCGGACGCCAGGACATCGCGCTGGCGGCGCGTTCGCTGGCCGAGGATGTCGCGGCCGGTCGCATGCGTCCCGAGCAGATCGACGAGGCCGCGATCGCCAGGCGGGTCGCACTGGCCGACCTGCCCGAGCCCGATCTCTTCATCCGCACCGGCGGCGATCTGCGCATCAGCAATTTCCTGCTGTGGCAGCTGGCCTACACCGAACTGTGGTTCACCGAGACCCTCTGGCCCGAACTGGGCGTCGAGGAACTGGAACAGGCCTTGCGCGTCTACGCGTCGCGCGAGCGCCGTTTCGGACTCACCGGCGAGCAGGTCGCCAACGCCCAGGATGCACCGCCCGTGGAGGGCCACCCATGACATCGACCCGCATCCTCGCCGCCCTGCTGATGGCGCCCGTCGCCATCGCGGCGGTACTCCTGCTCAATACGCCGTGGATGGCCGCGGTCTCGGCGATCATCTTCCTTGCAGCGCTGTGGGAATGGCTGCGCCTGACCGACATCGACGACACCCTCGCCCGCACCGCGCTGCTGCTGCTCAACCTGCTGCTGATGGTCGCGGTGGTCTGGGCATCGGCGACCGGCGGCGGGTCACTGGTGCTGCTGAAGATCCTGGCGATGGTGGGCGTGGGCTGGTGGCTGCTGGCAACCCTGTGGCTGCGCCACTACGACTTCGCGTCCGACCACGACACCAAGGCACGGGTGTTCAAGCTCGCTGCCGGCACGCTGGCGGTGATTCCCGCCTGGGCCGCGCTGTGCGTGATCCACGCAGGCGAGAACGGCGGCCACGGCAACCGCTGGCTGCTGCTGGCGCTGGCGATCGTCTGGGCCACCGACACCGGCGCGTATTTCGCGGGCCGCAAGTTCGGCAAGCACAAGCTGGCGCCGCGCATCAGCCCGAACAAGACCATCGAGGGCCTGGCAGGCGGTGTCGTCGCCGGTGTCGTCGTCGCGGTCGCGTTCGCACCGCTGGCCGGCGCGACGGTGGCGCAGTTGCCGCTGGTCGCACTCGTCGCAGTGCTGACGGTGCTGGCATCGGTGGTCGGCGATCTGTTCGAAAGCCTGCTCAAGCGGCACGTCGGCGCCAAGGACTCGGGCACGCTGATTCCCGGTCATGGCGGCGTGCTCGATCGCCTCGACAGCGTGCTCGCCGCGTTGCCGGTGTTCGCATTCGGCCAGATCTGGCTCGGCTTCTGACGATGCAGTCCGTATCCGCGTGCCGCGGCCGGATGTGCCGCGCATGATCCGCAAGGTCGCAGTTTTCGGCGCCACCGGTTCGATCGGCACCTCGGCGCTGGATGTCATCGCGCGGCATCCTGATCGCCTGCGCGCCAGCGTGCTGGCGGCGGGCAGCAACGTGGCGGCACTGGTCGCGCTGTGTGTCACGCATCGCCCGGACCACGCGGTGATCGCCGATGCCGCGTTGCTCGACGCGCTGGCGACAGCGCTGCGCGACGCCGGCCTCGACACCACGCCGCACGCCGGCATGCCCGCGCTCGATGCGCTCGCCAGCGATGCAGACACCTGCGACACGGTCGTCGCCGCAATCGTCGGCGCCGCCGGACTCGATTCCACGCTGGCCGCGCTGCGCGCCGGCAAGCGTGTGCTGCTGGCCAACAAGGAGTCGCTGGTGCTGGCCGGCGCGCTGATGATGCAGGCCGCGCGCGACGCGGGCGCGACCATCGTGCCGATCGACAGCGAACACAACGCGATCCATCAATGCCTGCCCGCGGACGGCGACTGCAGCGGCGTTGCGCGCATCATCCTGACCGCGTCCGGTGGCCCGTTCCGCGGTCGCGATCGTGCATCGCTCGCCGACGTGACGCCCGCCCAGGCCGTCGCCCATCCGAAATGGTCGATGGGGCCGAAAATCTCTGTCGACTCCGCCACGCTGATGAACAAGGGGCTGGAGCTGATCGAAGCCCACCACCTGTTCGCGACGCCGGTCGAGCGCCTCGATGTCCTCGTGCATCCGCAGAGCCTGGTGCACTCCTTCGTGGAGTTCATCGACGGTTCCACCCTCGCCCAGCTGGGATTGCCCGACATGCGCACTGCGCTCGCCGTCGGCCTGGGCTATCCAGACCGCATCGCCTCCGGCGTGACGGGCCTGGACCTGCTGCAACACGGCCGCCTCGATTTCGAGGCGCCGGATACCGACGCATTCCCCTGTCTGGCCCTCGCCCGCGGCGCATTGGCTGCCGGCGGCACTGCGCCTGCGCTGCTGAACGCGGCCAACGAAGTGGCGGTTTCAGCCTTTCTTCAGGGGCACCTGCGTTTTCTAGCCATTCCCACGCTGGTCGAGCACGTGCTCGACACGCTTCCTGCCGCTGACGCGGCGTCGCTGGCCGTGCTGCGCGATGCCGACGCGCGCGCGCGCCACGTCGCCACGCAGGCGATCGAAACCGGTGCCATCCATTGAGCAAGCGTGATGTCTGAATTCTTCGGCTCGGTGTGGTGGCTGATCGTCAGCCTGGGCGTGCTGGTCACCTTCCACGAGTTCGGCCACTACTGGGTCGCGCGCCGCTGCGGTGTGCGCGTGCTGCGGTTCTCGGTCGGATTCGGCCGCGCGTTGTGGTCGCGCCGCGGCAAGGACGGCACGGTCTACCAGATCGCGATGATCCCGCTGGGCGGCTACGTCAAGATGCTCGACGAGCGCGAAAGCCCGGTGCCGGAAGCCGAAGCACACGAAGCCTTCAATCGCGCATCGGTCTGGAAGCGCATCGCCATCGTCGCCGCCGGACCGATCGCCAACCTGATCCTGTGCGTGGCGCTGTTGTGGGCGATGTTCGTCATCGGCCGGCCCGATTACGCGCCCGTCGTCGGCCAGGCCAGCGGCATCGCCGAAATCTCCGGACTGCGTGCGGGCGACCACATCGACGCGGTCGGCGACCGCGAGACGCCGACGTGGATGGAGGTGCAGCTCGCCCTGCTGCCGGCCGCGCTGGATCGCGAGGACGTCGCCCTGCGCGTGACCGACGAGCGCGACCGCCAGGTCGTGCGCGAACTGCGTCTGTCCCAGCTCCCCCAGGATTTCGACCAGCGCCGCATCACGCCGGCGATCGGCCTGTGGCCGCGGCATCTGCTGCTGCCGGCGGTCGTGGGCCGCGTCGAACCCGAATCCGCGGCCTGGGGCGTGCTGGCCGAAGGCGACCGCCTCACCGCCATCGACGGCAGTCCGGTCCGCGTGTTCGAGGACATCGGCCCGCTGGTGCAGACGCTCGGCGATCGCGGCGGCCAGGCGATGGTCGAGGTCGATCGTGGCGGCGAGCGCCTCGCGCTGGAAATGACCCCCAGGCGCATGGAACTGCCTGACGGACGTGGCGAGTACTGGGCGTTCGGCATCGCACCGCCGCGCGACCTGCCGTTGCCGCCGAAGGACGCCATCCAGCAGTACGGCGTGTTCGCGTCGGTGCCGGCGGCGTTCCACGAAGTCGGCCATCTGACCGGCCAGCTGGTCGGCATGATCGGTCGCGCCTTCACCGGCCGGGTCGCCATCGAGAACACCGTGGCCGGGCCGATCACGATCGCGCGCGCGGCCAATACCTATGCCGGCCAGGGGCCTGCGTGGTACCTGACGATCCTCGCCCTGCTGTCGCTGAGCCTGGCGATCCTGAACCTCCTCCCCATCCCGCTGCTGGATGGGGGACACCTCTTGTATTACCTTATCGAGTTGGTCAAAGGCAGCCCGGTCAGCGAGCGCGCGATGGTGGCCGGGCAATACGTTGGCCTGGCCCTGCTGGTCAGCCTGATGGGCCTGGCGTTCTACAACGACATCCTCCAACTCGTGCGCTGACACCTGCCCCGACCTGGATTCCGCCGCGCGTAATGCGCCGGAACCTCTCCCCTACCCGGATTCAAAGATGACGCGAATGCCTGACCGCCGCCTGCTTGCCCTCGCCCTCGCCGCGGTGATCGCCGCACCGGCCTGGGCCCAGACGGCAGCGAACGCACCCGTGGCCGCGCCGGCACCCGCCGCCCTGCCGCCGTTGGCGCCCCCCAGCGCCAGCAGCTTCACGGTCAGCGACATCCGCGTCGACGGCCTGCAGCGCATCGGCGCGGGCACCGTGTTCACCTACCTGCCGGTCGAGCGTGGCGATTCCGTCAACCCGACCCGCATCAGCGACGCTGTCCGCGCGCTGTATCGCACCGGCTTCTTCGAAGACATCCAGGTCGCGCGTCAGGGCGACATCCTGGTGTTCACGGTGACCGAGCGCCCGGCGATCAACCGGCTGACGCTGACGGGCAACAAGGACATCAAGAGCGAAGACCTGATGAAGGGTCTGAACGATATCGGCCTGTCGGAAGGCGAGACCTTCGACCGCCTCGATCTCGACCGCGTGACCCAGGAACTGGTGCGGCAGTACAACAACCGCGGCAAGTACAACGTCAAGATCACGCCGACGGTGTCGCGCCTGGACCGCAACCGCGTCGACATCGCGATCAACGTCGAGGAAGGCAAGGCTGCCAAGATCCGCCACATCAACATCGTCGGCAACGAGGTCTACGACCTCGACACGCTGACCGACAACTGGGAATCGGGCGAGTCGAACTGGCTCAGCTGGTACCGCCGTGACGACCAGTACTCGCGCGAGAAGCTCGAGGGCGACCGCGAGAAGCTGCACAACTTCTACCTCGACCGCGGCTACATCGACTTCAGCGAAGACAGCATCCAGGTCTCGATCAGCCCCGACAAGGCCGACATGTTCATCACCGCCGGTATCACCGAAGGCGAGATCTACAAGGTGTCGGACGTGCAGGTCACCGGCAACCTGGTGCTGCCCGAAGAGGAAATCCGCAGCCGGGTCTTCGTACAGAAGGACCAGGTGTTCTCGCGTGCTCTGCTCGAACTGAGTTCGGACGCGATCATCGCGACGCTGGGCAACATCGGTTACGCATTCGCGCAGGTGAATCCGATTCCGGAAGTCGACCGTGAGAACCGCACGGTGTCGATCAACATGCAGGTCGTGCCGGGCCCGCGCGTCCAGGTCCGCCGCATCCAGTTCCGCGGCAACGACCGCACCGCCGACGAAGTGATGCGCCGCGAGATGCGCCAGTTCGAAGGCAGCTGGTATTCGCAGGCCGCCGTGGACCGCTCCAAGGTCCGCCTGCAGCGTCTGGGCTACTTCGAATCGGGCAGTGTCAACGTCGAAAGCCAGCCGGTGCCCGGCAGCAACGACGAAGTCGATGTGGTGTTCAGCGTCACCGAGACCACGTCGGGCAGCTTCGTGTTCGGCCTGGGTTACTCGCAGCTGGCCGGCGTCACCACGTCGGTGCAGCTGTCGCAGAACAACTTCCTGGGCAGCGGCAACCGCGTGTCGGTGGAAGCGCAGCGCAACGTCTACCTGCAGCGCTACTCGTTCTCCTTCATGAACCCGTACTTCACCGACGGCGGCATGTCGCTGGGCTACAACCTGTGGTGGCGCGAGTTCGACAACTCCGAGTTCAACACCGCGCAGTACTCCTCGACCAGCGCCGCAGGCCAGACCATCCTGGGCATCCCGCTGACCGAGAACGACTCGATCTCGCTGCTGTTCGGCGTCGACCGCAACCAGATCTTCACCTTCCGCGGCGCTTCGCCCGAGTCGATCGTCGACTACGTCGATGCCTTCGGTTCGCGCACCTTCCACGCGTGGCGCAGCGAGCTGGCCTGGGCGCGCGACACCCGCAACGATTACCTGCAGCCCACGCGCGGCATGATGCAGCGTGTGTCGCTCGAAACCACCCTGCCCGGCTCGACCGCCGAGTACTACAAGCTCAACTACGAGATCTCCAAGTATTGGCCGATCAACCGCCATCTGGTGCTCAACACGCGCGCCGAGCTCGGCTACGGCGACAGCTACGGCAGCGACGTCGTGCGCAATGTGTGCTTCACCGCGCCGACACCGCCCACCGAAGCCAATCCGAACCCGCCAGTGCCGGTCAACAGTGATCCCTGCGACCTGACCTCGCCCGACTACATCCGCACGATCACCGCCAGCGGCCTGCCGTTCTACGAGAACTTCTACGCCGGTGGCCCGCGCTCGGTCCGCGGCTTCCGCGACAACACGCTGGGTCCGCGCGAGTCCGCATTCGGCAGCAGCTTCCTGCAGCCCATCGGTGGTGCGGTCAAGACGATTGGCTCTGCGGAAATGTTCTTCCCGCAGCTGATCAAGTCGCCGGCGGCACGCATTTCGGCCTTCGTCGACTTCGGCAACGTCTACAAGGACGTCGACAGCTGGGACGCGAAGGAACTGCGCGCCTCGGCGGGCGTCGCGCTGATGTGGCGTGCGCCGGTCGGCCCGATCTCGATCAGCTACTCGTACCCCCTGCGCCAGCAGAAGGAAGTGCGCGGTGGCTCGGGTGAGCTGATCAAGCAGGGCGACGAAGTCGAGCGTCTGCAGTTCACCTTCGGCGGCGCGTTCTGATTCAGCGCGACCGATGACCGACACGCAGACCCGCCATACCGCCGAAGCGCTCGCGCAGCGCTTCGGTCTCGTTGTCCACGGTGCGCCGGAGACCTCGGTCGCCGGTGTCGCGACGCTGGCCACCGCAACCGCTGGCCAGCTCGCGTTCCTCTCCAACCCGCGCTATCGCCCGCAGCTGGCCGACACCACGGCCGGCATCGTGGTGCTGCGCGAGGCGGATGCGCACGGTTACCCCGGCACCGCACTGATCGCGAAGGATCCCTACGTCGCCTACGCGAAGATCGCCGCGCTGTTCGATCCTGTCAGCGATGCGCCCGTGGGCATCCACACCTCCGCGGTCGTCGATCCGAGTGCGCAGGTAGATGCTTCAGCGTCGATCGGCCCGCACGTCAGCATCGGCGCGCGCAGCCTGATCGGCGCTGGCGCGACCATCGGCGCCGGCTGCGTGATCGGCGAGGATTGTGTCGTCGGTGACGGCAGTCGCCTGATCGCCCGCGTGACCCTGGTCAAGCGCGTGCGTCTGGGTGCCCGCGTCACCATCCATCCGGGCGCGGTACTGGGCTCGGAAGGCTTCGGCCTGGCGATGGATGCCGGACGCTGGATCAATGTGCCGCAGCTCGGCGGTGTGGTCGTCGGCGACGATTGCGACATCGGCGCCAATACGACGATCGACCGCGGCGCACTGGAAGACACCACGCTCGCCGAAGGCGTGCGCCTCGACAATCTGATCCAGATCGGACACAACGTGCGCATCGGTGCGCATACCGCGATCGCGGGCTGCGTCGGCATTGCCGGCAGCACGAAGATCGGCAGTTACTGCCTGCTCGCCGGCAAGGTCGGCGTCGCCGGCCATCTCGAAATCTGCGACAAGGTCGTCGTCCACGCGATGACGATGGTGTCCGCATCCATCACCGAGCCTGGCGAATATTCCGCCGGCATTCCCGCCCAGCCCACGCGCGAGTGGCGGAAGAATGCCGTCCGGATCCGCCAGCTCGATTCGCTCGCGCGTCGCGTCACGGCGCTCGGGAAGGGGGAACCATGACCGAACAGATCACGCTGCCGATCCTCATCGACGGCATCCACAAGCTGCTGCCGCACCGCTATCCGTTCCTGCTCGTCGACCGCGTCGTCGAGTTCGAGCACGGCAAGCGCGTGCTCTGCTACAAGAACGTCTCGGCCAACGAGGAGTTCTTCCAGGGCCATTTCCCCGGTCAACCGGTGATGCCGGGCGTGCTCGTCGTCGAGGCGATGGCGCAGGCCGGCGGCATCCTGACCCATCTGACCAAGGGCAAGGATTGCGAAGGCAATCTGTCGTATCTGGTCAAGGTGGACGCTGCGAAGTTCTCGCGCATGGTGGTGCCGGGTGATCGTCTCGAGCTCGAGGTCACGATCAAGCGCGAGATCCGCAACATGACGATGTACAGCGGCATCGCGCGTGTGGACGGCGAACAGGCGGCATGCGCGGAGATCCTCTGCGCCGAGGTCCCGCGCTGACATGGGCGCTGCGCAGGTCCATCCCAGCGCGGTCGTCGATCCCGGCGCGACGCTGGGCGACGACGTGCGCATCGGTGCGTTCACGCTGATCGGCCCGGACGTCGAGATCGGCGCCGGCACCATCGTCGGACCACACTCCAGCATCCATGGGCCGACGCGTATCGGCCGCGAGAACCACATCCACGGCCATGCCGCGATCGGCGGCGAGCCGCAGGACAAGAAGTTCGCCGGCGAACGCGCCGAACTGGTGATCGGCGACCGCAACACGATCCGCGAATTCGTCACGATCAATCGCGGCACCGGCGACGGTGGCGGCATCACCCGCGTCGGCGACGACAACTGGTTCCTCGCCTACACGCACGTCGCGCACGATTGCGTGGTCGGCAACCGCTGCGTGTTCTCGAACAACGCCACGCTGGCCGGCCACGTCACCGTCGGCGACCACGTGATCCTCAGCGGCTTCGTCGGCATCCACCAGTTCTGCCGGATCGGCGCGCATGCGTTCATCGGCATGGGCGCGTTCGTCAACGGCGACGTGCCGCCGTTCGTGATGGTGGCGCAGGACGGCTACGGCCGGCCGCGCGGCATCAACGCCGAAGGCCTGAAGCGCCGCGGCTTCGACAGCGCACGCACTTCGGCGATCAAGCGCGCCTACCGCGCCCTGTACGTGTCGGGCGATTCGCTGGCCGATGCGCGCGTGCGTCTGGAAGAGATGGCGCAGGGCAGCGAAGACGTGCGCGCGTTTCTCGATTTCATCGAGGCAGGCGATCGTCCGCTGCTGCGTTGACCGCTTCTGCGGCACGACGATCCGTCGATGTCGCACAATGCCACCGTGTCCAGTCCCGCGCCCGCATCCGTGTCCCTGATCGACGACCGCACGTCCGGTGCGCCGCTGCGCATCGCACTCGTCGCCGGCGAAGCATCCGGCGACCTGCTCGGCGCCGGCCTGATCGAACAGCTGCGCGCGCGCTATCCGCAAGCGATCTTCGCAGGTGTCGGCGGCGATGCGATGCGCGCGGCCGGCATGGAAACCTGGCACGACGCGTCCGAACTCGCGGTCATGGGGCTGTCGGAAGTGCTGCGCCATCTGCCGCGCCTGCTGCGATTGCGCAAGACGTTGTGCGCGCGCCTGATCGACTGGCGCCCGGATGTGTTCATCGGCATCGACGCGCCCGATTTCAATCTGGGTCTGGAGCGCACGCTCAAGGACCGCGGCATCCGCACCGTGCATTACGTCAGCCCGTCGATCTGGGCCTGGCGACAGGGGCGCGCGGCGAAGATCGGTCGCAGCGCGGACCTCGTGCTGTGTCTGTTCCCGATGGAGCCGCCGATCTATGCGACGCATGGCGTCGACGCGCGCTTCGTCGGTCATCCGCTGGCGGAGATGGTGGCGCTGGAGCCCGATCGCGCCGCCGCGCGCGATGCGCTCGGGCTGCCGCAGGACGCGCCCGTGCTGGCGGTGTTGCCGGGCTCGCGCCTTGGCGAGATCGGCCGGCTCGGCGAGGTGTTCCTCGATGCCGCCGCGCGTGTCGCCGCCGCCCTGCCCGGCCTGCAGATCGTCGTGCCGGCCGCGAACGCCGGCTGCCGCGCCGCGATCGATGCATTGCTCGCACACCCCCGCTTTTCCACGCTCGATGTGCGCGTGCTTGACGGCCAGGCGCGCGCCGCGATGGTGGCCAGTGATGTCGTGTTGCTCGCCTCGGGTACCGCGACGCTGGAAGCATTGCTGGCCAAACGCCCGATGGTGGTTAGCTACCGCATCGCGCCGAGTACCGCGTTTCTCGTGCGCCTCTTCAAACTGATGAAGGTCGATCGCTTCTCGCTGCCCAACGTGCTCGCCGGTCGTACGATCGCGCCGGAGTTCATGCAGGAAGACTGCACGCCCGAAAACCTGTCCGCCGCGGTGCTGCACTGGTTCTGCGATCCAGCTGCCGCCGATGCGCTGCAGCCGGTCTATCGCGATCTGCATCTGCAGCTGCGCCAGGGCGCATCGGCGACCGCAGCCGATGCCGTCGCGCGTCTCGCCGTGCCCGCGCTGCCTGCGCCTTCCGCACCCGGGCAGACGTTGTGACCCGACGCCTGCGTATCGCCGGTGTCGACGAGGCCGGGCGTGGGCCGCTGGCCGGACCGGTCGTCGTCGCGGCGGTGATCCTGCATCCGAAGCGCCCGATCGACGGCCTAGACGATTCCAAGAAGCTGACGGAAAAACGTCGCGAGGCCCTCTACCCACAGATCGTCGAACGGGCGCTGGCGTGGCGGGTGGAGTTCGTCGATGTCGACGAGATCGATCGCATCAACATCTTCCAGGCGACGATGGTCGGCATGGCGCGCGCAGTCCAGGCGCTCGCGCCCGCGGCCGAACGCGTGCTGATCGACGGCAACCGCCTGCCGCGCGGCCTGCCCTGCCCCGCACGCGCGATCGTCGGCGGCGACGCGATCGAGCAGTCGATCATGGCGGCCTCGATTCTCGCCAAGGTCGCGCGCGATCGCGCGATGGTCGAACTGCATGCGCAGTTTCCCGATTACGGGTTCGACCGGCACAAGGGCTACAGCGCGCCGACGCATCTCGCCGCGCTGCTCGCGCACGGCCCCTGCGTGCATCACCGCCGCAGCTTCGCACCGGTGTCGCGTCTGCTGCCCGAAGCCGTGTCGGATGTCATCGCCGAACCCACGACCGCAGACCTGTTCGCCGAGCCATTGCCGGCCTGATTTCCGCGCGCCGGACGCCCACGACTGAACCGTTCCCGGTGAGCCGGCACACCCCCGCCGCGCCAGAGCGCGCCCCGCTCCCTGTCAAGCCTTGTCCGGCCCCCGCCCCGGCCCTAACCTGACCCTCCGGTTGCCACGCCCCTGCAATGTCCGCGCGCTTCGCCCACCTGCACGTCCACAGCGAATACTCGCTCTCCGATTCGACGATCCGGATCAAGGAGCTGGTGAAACGCTGCGCCGCGCTCGACCAGCCGTCGGTCGCGCTGACCGATCGCAACAATCTGTTCGCGCTGGTGAAGTTCTACAAGGCGGCCGAGGGCGCAGGCATCAAGCCGGTGATGGGCGCCGACATCTCACTCGCCGAAGGCGACGAACCGGCCTCGACGCTGACCCTGCTCTGCCGCGACCACGATGGCTATCTGTCGCTGTCGCGCCTGCTCACGCGCGCGTGGATGGAAGGCCATCGCACCGATGGCGTCGTCGTGCGCCCCGAGTGGCTGCGCGAGGCGAATACCGGCCTGTTCGTGATCGCGGGTCGTCATGGCCCGGCGGCGAAGCTGCTGGCCGGTGGCCGCGATGATCTCGCCCGGCAGTGGTACGCGCAGTGGCGCGAGGTCTTCGACGATCGCCTGTTCCTGCAGCTCACCCGCTGCGGCTTCGACGACGAAGCCGTGCACAACGCGCTCGCGCTGCAGGTGTCGTCCGACCTGTCGCTGCCGGTGATCGCCGGCAACGACGTGCGCTTCCTCGATGCCGAAGGCTTCGACGCGCACGAAGCGCGCGTGTGCATCTCGACCGGCCGCGTGCTCGACGATCCGCGCCGACCGAAGCTCTACACGCGCGAGCAGTACCTGAAGTCGGCCGATGAGATGGCCGCGCTGTTTTCCGACGTGCCCGATGCGATCGACAATACGCTCGCGCTCGCGCAGCGCTGCAATCTCGAACTGCGCTTGGGCACCTACTACCTGCCTGCGTATCCCGTACCGAGCGACCACACGCTCGACACCTGGATCCGCTCGCAGTCGCACGATGGTCTGGTCGAGCGTCTGGAGAAGTATCCGGTCGCGGCCGGACACACGCGCGAGAGCTACATCGAACGCCTCGATGTCGAGCTCGACGTCATCTGCAAGATGGGGTTCCCCGGCTACTTCCTGATCGTCTCCGACTTCATCAAGTGGGCCAAGGAACACGACATCCCCGTCGGCCCGGGCCGTGGTTCCGGCGCCGGCTCGCTGGTCGCATGGGCGCTGAAGATCACCGACATCGATCCGCTGCCCTACGACCTGCTGTTCGAGCGCTTCCTCAATCCCGAACGCGTGTCGATGCCCGACTTCGACATCGACTTCTGCATGGACCGCCGCGACGAGGTCATCGACTACGTCGCCGCGAAATACGGCCGCGACCGCGTCAGCCAGATCATCACCTACGGCACCATGGCCGCGAAGGCCGTGGTGCGCGATACCGGCCGCGTGCTCGGCTATCCCTACGGCATGGTCGACGGCATCTCCAAGCTGGTGCCGCCGACGCTGGGCATCGGTCTGGAAGACGCGCTCGGACGCACCGACAAGTCGCGCAGCGACGATGCCTGGCGCTCCGATGAACTGATCGCGCGTTACAACGACGAGGACGATGTCCACGATCTGCTCGATCTCGCATTGCAGCTCGAGGATCTGACCCGCAACGCCGGCAAGCACGCCGGCGGCGTGGTGATCGCGCCGTCGCCGCTCAGCGATTTCTGCCCGCTGTTCGCCGAACACGACGAAGGCGGCCGCGGCCGCAATCCGGTCACCCAGTTCGACAAGGACGACGTCGAGACGATCGGCCTGGTGAAGTTCGACTTCCTCGGCCTGCGCACGCTCACGATCATCGACTGGGCGGTCAAGGCGATCAACGCGCGCCGCGCCACCGCGGACGAAGCGCCGCTCGACATCGCCGCACTGCCGCTCGACGATATCGAAAGCTACAAGCTGTTCGCGCGCGGCGACACGGTTGCGGTGTTCCAGTTCGAATCGCGCGGCATGCGCGAGCTGCTCAAGCGCGCGCAGCCCGACACGTTCGAAGACATCATCGCGCTCGCCGCGCTGTTCCGTCCCGGCCCGCTGGGTTCGGGGATGGACAAGGAATGGGTCGACCGCAAGCACGGCCGCACGGACGTGAGCTATCCGCATCCGTCTCTGGAACCGGTGCTGTCGCCGACCTACGGCGTCATCGTCTACCAGGAACAGGTGATGCAGATCGCCCAGGTCCTGGCCGGCTATTCGCTGGGCGGCGCGGACATGCTGCGTCGCGCGATGGGCAAGAAGAAGCCCGAGGAGATGGCCAAGGAGCGCGCCAAGTTCGAAGCCGGCGCGGCGGCGAACGCGGTGGACCCGGTCCAGGCCACGCAGATCTTCGACCTGATGGAGAAGTTCGCAGAGTACGGCTTCAACAAGTCGCACTCCGCCGCCTACGCGCTGGTCGCCTACCAGACGGCGTGGTTGAAGGTGCATTACCCGGCCGAATTCATGGCCGCGGTACTGTCGTCGGACATGGACAACACCGACAAGGTCACCGGCTTCCTGACCGAAGCGCGGACGATGGGCCTGGACGTGCTGCCGCCCGACGTCAACGCATCGGCTTACATGTTCGAGGCCATCGATCCGCAGACCATCCGCTACGGGCTCGGCGCAGTGAAGGGCGTCGGCCGCGGCGCCTGCGAGAACATCGTCGAGGCGCGTGTGCAAGCGGGCGTGTTCCCCGACCTGCTGGATTTCTGCCGCCGCGTCGATTCCTCGCGCCTCAACAAGCGCACGCTCGAAGCGCTGATCAATGCCGGTGCGCTCGACGCGCTCGGCAAGAACCGCGCCTCGCTGATGCTGCAGCTGCCCGAGGCGCTGAAGGCGACCGACCAGCTTGCGCGCAACCGCAGCGCCGGCATCGTCGACATGTTCGGCAGCAGCGTCGGCGACAGCGATGCGCTGCATATCGATCTGCCCGAGTGCGAGGAATGGCCGCTCAAGCAGAAACTCGACGGCGAGCGCGACACGCTGGGCCATTACCTCAGCGGCCATCCGCTCGATCCCTATCGCGACGAACTGCAGGCGCTGGTCGGCACCGATCTGGGCCAGCTCGACAGCCTGTGGGCGGCGCGCGACCAGAAGGGCGGCGGCAACAGCTGGCGTCCGGAAACCCAGGTGATCATCGCCGGCCAGGTCGGCGCGATGCGCAAGCGCGGCGACTCGCAGGCCTTCGTGCTGCTGGAAGACGGTCGCGGCCGGCTCGAATGCGGCTTTTTCGCCGATGCCAGCAGCGAGTACGCGCATCTGCTGACGCGCGACCGCATCCTGATCGTCGAAGGCGGCCTGCGCGAGGACGAGTTCAGCGGCGGCTTCGCGCTGCGGGTGAAGCGTTGCTGGGATTTCCACACCGTCTGCCCCGAGCACGCGCGACGGCTGTCGCTGCGTCTGGACCTGCGCGTGCCCGGCACACTGGCGCGCGTGGAGCAGGTACTGGCCCAGCATCGCCCCGGCAAGACCCCGCTGCGTCTGGACCTGCTGCTGGAGGCCGGCAGCGCCGGCACGCTCGACGTCAACGGCGCGCACTCGGTGCGCGTGGACGCCGAGCTGCCCGGCACCCTGCGCGCCCAGGCCGGCGTGCGCATCGCCAGGCTGGACATCGCCAAGCCCTGGGCCAACTGAGCGCAAACTGCGCCGCATCCGGCTCCGCAACATCCGCCAACATGCGGCGATCTGCGATCCAGACGCCCTCGTACGGCCCCAATGGGCGCTCTCCGCTAGACTGTCGCCCTTTCCGGCTCCGGCCGGGCCCGCGTGGCGCACTGCGCCCGGGTCCGCACCGCGGTCGCCTCCCAACGGACGGCTCTCCCGAATGAATCCGAATTACCTCGACTTCGAACAGCCCATCGCCGATCTCGAAGCGAAGATCCAGGAACTGCGCCAGGCCAGCGACGGCCCGGCGGTCAATATCGACGCCGAGCTCGCCACGCTGCGCGACAAGCTGCGCAAGCGCACCGCGCACATCTTCCGCGACCTTACGCCGTGGCAGGTCTCGCAGCTCGCCCGCCACCCGCAGCGCCCGTACACCAACGACTACATCCGCAGCATCTGCGACGAGTTCGAGGAACTGGCCGGCGATCGCGCCTATGCCGACGACGCCGCGATCGTCGGTGGTCTGGGCCGCATCGACGGCCGCAGCGTGGTGATCATCGGCCACCAGAAGGGCCGCGACACCAAGACCAAGGTGCGCCGCAATTTCGGCATGCCGCGCCCCGAGGGCTACCGCAAGGCGCTGCGGCTGATGAAGATGGCCGAGCGCTTCAAGCTTCCGCTGCTGACCTTCATCGATACGCCGGGCGCGTATCCCGGCATCGGCGCGGAAGAGCGCGGCCAGTCCGAAGCCATCGCCCGCAACCTGCTGGAAATGGCCGAACTCAAGACCCCGATCATCTGTACCGTGATCGGTGAAGGCGGCTCGGGCGGCGCATTGGCGATCGGCGTCGGCGATCGCACGCTGATGCTCGAATACAGCACCTATTCGGTGATCTCGCCCGAAGGCTGCGCGTCGATCCTGTGGAAGGACGCAGGCAAGGCGCGCGACGCCGCCGAGCAGCTCGGCCTCACCGCCAAGCGGCTCAAGTCGCTGGGCCTTGTCGACAAGGTGGTGCGCGAGCCGATCGGCGGCGCGCACCGCAATCCGCGCCAGACCGCGACGCGCCTCAAGGCCGTGCTGATGAACGAACTCGACCAGCTGGAACAGTTGCCGGTCGAGACGCTGCTGCAGCGCCGCTACGAGCGCCTGCGCAGCTATGGGGCGTACGAGGCGGCATAAGGGAGCGACACGATGGGGCCGATCCTGCTGCTCTCGATCCTGCTGCAGATCGGCTGCGGCGTGCACGTGGTCCGCACCGGCCGCCCGCTGTACTGGATCTTCATCCTGCTGATCGGCTCCTACATCGGCGTGCTGGTGTATCTGCTCGCCGAAGTGTTGCCCGAACTGCGCAGCAACCGCGGCGCGAACCGTGCGCTGGGACGCGTGCGCGACCGGATCGACCCCACGCGCCACACGCGTGCGGCCAGCCGCGATCTGGAGATCGCCGACACGCTCGACAACCGCCGCCGGCTCGCCGAGCGCAAGCTCGACGATGGCGACTACGCCGCCGCCGAGACCCTGTATCGCGACGCGCTGCGCGGCCTGTACGCGACCGACCCGACGCTGATGCTCGGGCTGGCGCAGGCGCAGTTCCATCGCGGCGAACCCTCCGCCGCGCGCGAGACACTCGACGCGCTGATCGCCGCGAACCCGGACTTCCGTTCGCACGACGGCCATCTGCTCTACGCCCGCGCGGTCGAAGCCGGCGACGATTTCACTGCCGCCGTCGAAGAGTACGAAGCGCTGATCCAGGATTACCCCGGCGAAGAAGCCCGCGTCCGTTACGCGGGCCTGCTGCAACGTCACGGGCAGACGGACAGGGCCCGGACGCTGTACGCCGACACGCTGCGCCGCGTGGATCTGGCGCCTGCGTACTACCGCCGCGAGCAGCGCGAGTGGGTCGACATCGCCAAGCGCGAATCGCGCGCCTGACGCATCACCACGCGCGCAGGTACTGGTCCGGCGTCTCGATCTCGACGCCCAGTTCCCGCGCCGCGCGACGCGGGAAGTAGGGATCGCGCAGCAATTCGCGCGCCAGCAGCACGAGGTCGGCATCGCCTTCGGCGACGATGCGCTCGGCCTGCGCCGGCGTCGTGATCAGGCCGACCGCGCCGGTTGCGATACCGACCTCGTCGCGGATACGCCGTGCGAAGGGCACCTGGTAGTCCGGCACCGCCTCGATCGACTGCAGCGGCGACAGGCCACCACTCGAGGTATCGACCAGGTCCACGCCGCGATCCTTCAGCAAGCGCGCGAGTTCGACGCTCTGCTCGACATCCCAGCCACCTTCGACCCAGTCGCTCGCCGAGATGCGCACCCACAGCGGCAGGCGTTCGGGCCAAACGCCGCGTACCACGTCGACGACGTCGAGCACCACGCGCACGCGATTGTCGAAACTGCCACCCCAGGCGTCGTCGCGCGTGTTAGACAGCGGCGACAGGAACTGGTGCAGCAGATAGCCGTGCGCGGCGTGGAGTTCGGCAACTTCGAAACCCGCGGCCAACGCGCGCAACGCACTCGCGCGGAAATCGTCGACGACCTGCGCGATGCCGGCCACGTCGAGCGCCTGCGGCGCCGGATACTCCGCGTTGTAGGCCAACGCCGACGGCGCCACGACCTGCCAGCCGCCCTCGGCGACCGGCACCGCGCTGCGCCCGCGCCACGGCACGGCCGTGCTGGCCTTGCGTCCGGCGTGGCCCAGCTGGATCGCCGGCACCGCGCCCTGCGCGCGGATGAAGTGCGCGATCGGCGCCCAGGCCTGCACCTGCGCGTCGTTCCAGATGCCGGCGTCCTGCGGCGAGATCCGGCCTTCGGGCGACACCGCGCAGGCCTCGGTCATCACCAGTCCGGCGCCGCCGACCGCGCGGCTGCCCAGATGCACCCGGTGCCAGTCATCGGGCAGGCCATCGACGGATGCGTACTGGCACATCGGCGAGACCGCGATGCGGTTGCGCAGCGTCAGATCGCGCTGGCGGAACGGGGTGAACAGGGCGGACATGCGGGCACTTCCTGCGAATGCGATCCGCGACTGTAGGCTGCCTCGCGCTGCGGGACGACCGCACCACCGGATCGCTGCATCGCGTCCGTGCGCGATCCTCGCCGCTCGCCGGAGAAACGCGGAACGCGCCTGCCTCGCTACCATGTCGGCATGCCGATCGATCTGCCGCTGCCGGACCTGCCGCCTGATGCACATGGCTGCCTCGTCGTCGGCTACAGCGGCGGACTGGATTCCAGCGTGCTGCTGCACGCACTCGCCCAGACGCCTGCGCTGCGCGCGCGAGGCTTGCGCGCGGTGCATGTCCATCACGGCCTGCAGGCCGGCGCGGACGAATGGGCCGCGCACTGCGTGACGACCTGCGGACGTTTCGAGGTGCCGTGCAGTGTGGTCCGGGTCGACGTGGCGCGTGACAGCGGCGAAGGTCCAGAAGCGGCTGCACGTGCCGCGCGGCATGCCGCGTTCGCCGCGCAACTGGAGCCGGGCGATGTACTCGCCCTCGCCCATCACCGCGACGACCAGGCCGAAACCGTGCTGCTGCGTGCGCTGCGTGCGTCGGGTCCTGATGGGCTGTCAGCGATGCGACCGTTGCGGACGTTCGCGAGCGGGTGGCTGTGGCGGCCGTTGCTCGCGCTGCCGCGTGCGCAACTGTTGGCCTACGCGCAGGCACACGGTCTCGAATGGATCGAGGATCCGAGCAACGCGGTGGATGATGCGGGCCGCAACTTCCTGCGCAATCGCGTGCTACCACTGCTGCGCACGCGCTGGCCGCACGCCGACGCCGCACTGTCGACGGTCGCGGCATTGCAGGCCGAAACCAGCGCTCTGCTGGCTGCCGGCGACGATGCGGCGCTGGCGACGGCGCGGACATGTGATCCGTCCGTGTTGCAACTCGACGCATTGCGCTTGCTCCCGGTCGCGAGGCGCGCGCGCGTCCTGCGTCGCTGGATCGCGGAACTTCAATTCCCACCACTGGCGGCGCGCGCGATCGACTGGTGCAACGCCGACATCGACACCGGCCGCGCGGATCGCGGGCCCCGCTTCGACTGGGCCGGGCATCGCCTGCAACGCTGGCGCTGTCTGCTGCAGGCCGCGCCGATCCGGGCGCCGCTGGATGCCGGCTTCGCCGCGCAGTGGAATGGCGGTGCACCGCTGCAGCTGCCCGATGGCGGCCGGCTGTGGCTGGACGGCGCACCGGATGACCGCGCGTGGAGCGTCCGGGCCCGTCACGGCGGCGAGCGCATCCGCCTGCCCGGCCGTGCGCACACGCACGCGCTCAAGCACGTGCTGCAGTCGCTCGGCGTGCCGCCCTGGGTCCGCGCGCAGCTGCCGGTGCTGGTCGATGGCGACAGCCGCGTGCTGGCCGCCGGCGATCTCGCCTTCGACGCCGGCTTCGACGCCTGGCTGCGCGACGGCGACCGCCGGCTGCACTGGTCGCCGCCCGGCACCATGCACACGGTACTCGACGCGCCGATCGCTTAAAATCCGCGGATGCCGAAGAAAACCGCTGCCGCCGAAACCAGTCCTGTCGCCGACTTCGAAAACGCCCTGACCCAGCTCGAGACGCTGGTCGAGCGCATGGAAGGCGGCGAGCTGAGCCTCGAAGACTCACTGGCCGCCTACGAACGTGGTGTCGGCCTGTTCCGGCGTTGCCAGCAGGCACTCGAAGACGCCGAACTGCGCGTCAAGCTGCTCAGCGACCCTGCAACGCCCGAACGCGCGCAGCCCTTCGGCGATGCCGCCGTCGACGATTCCGATGCCTGACGCGGCGAGTGACACCGCCGCGCTGATCGAGACCTGGCGCGCACGCACCGACGCCACGCTGCAGCAGGCGCTCGACACCGTCGCCAACGGCGAGCCCCGCCTGCATGCCGCGATGGCGCATGCGGTGCTGTTGGGCGGCAAGCGCATGCGTCCGCTGCTGGTGCACGCGACCGCCCATGCGTTCGGTGCACCTGCGGGCGCCGCAGACGCCGCCGCCGCCGCGGTCGAGCTCGTACACGCGTACTCGCTGGTCCATGACGATCTGCCCGCGATGGACGACGACGCCCTGCGTCGCGGCCAGCCGACCGTGCACGTCGCCTTCGATGAGGCGACGGCGATTCTCGCCGGCGATGCGCTGCAGACCCTCGCGTTCTCGTTGCTCGCCGAAGCACCGCTGGCTGCCGAGGTCCGTCTGGCAATGGTCGCGACGCTCGCGCGTGCGTCCGGCGCGAACGGCATGTGCGGCGGTCAGGCGCTCGATCTGGCAGCGACCGGCGACGGCGCTTCCATCGGCGTGGCCGCACTCGAACGCCTGCATGCGATGAAGACCGGTGCGTTGCTGCGGGCCGCCGTCGCGCTGGGCGCACTCGCTGCAGGCGTGGATGCAGGCACGCACGCGCGCCTGGACGATTTCGCCGATGCGCTGGGCCTGGGCTTCCAGATTCGCGACGACCTGCTCGACATCGAAGGCGACAGCGCAACGCTCGGCAAGACCGCCGGCAAGGACGTCGCGCAGGACAAGGCGACGTTCCCCGCGTTGATCGGCGCCGAGGCTTCGCGCGCGCGCCTCGATGCTCTCGCGATGCGCATGCAGGACGCGCTGGTTCCGTTCAGCGAGACCACCGCTCCGCTGGCGGCGCTCGGCCGCCGTGCGATCGAACGCGATTACTGAAGCCGGGGCGCGCTCGCGCCCGCGCCTCATCAGACTCAGCTGCCGAAGAACCGGATCGTCAGCGGATGCCGGTAGTGCTCGCCGTTCAAGGCACGCACCGCAGCGACAATGCTGCTGATCAGCCACAGCATCGCGAGGCCACACGCCGCTGCCACCAGCATCAGACCGGCAGGCAGGGTCACGATCGCGCCGATGCCGAGCGTCAGCACCGTGGCGCCGAGCAGGCCGATGGCCGCGACGAAGATCGCGCAGGCGTAGAGGCACATGCTCAGATGGAAGTTCAGCGCGTCGCGCGCATGCGCGGCGACGAAGGCGTCGTCGTCGCGCTTGGCCAGGTAGACCACACCGGCCACGAGCGCGCCGGCGATGCCCGACATCCAGCTCGTCAGCAGCGCGAGCACCAGTGCGCCGATATGCATCGCCGCCGCCCAGTGGCGGCTGTCGCTGGCAGGCAGGGTCTGCGGAAAGGATGCGGTCTGCATGGGACACCTCCGGTCGTGGATCGTGCATGCAGCCTGTGCGTTCGCTGGACGCCGCGCCAGACGCGGACGTCACCCGGACTTCCGGCACCCCCTCAACGCAACAGGCCCCGGCGCGGACGCCGGAGCCTGTGCGGTGCAGCCGGCTTGATTGCTTACTTGATCAGACGCAGCGCAAAGGGATAGCGATAAGCCACCCCATCGTTCGCCTTCATCGCGCCGACGATGGTCATTACCAGCCAGGCAATGCCGAGCAGCAGGCCGATCGGCATGGTCAGCACCACGCCCAGGCCGAAGGTCACCACGGTGATCAGCAACAGCACGACGCCGACAATCAGCAGGGTGATGTTGAAGTTCAGCGCCTCGCGCGCCTGGTCGGCGGCGAAGGGCATGGTGTCCTTCTTGATCAGCCAGATCACCAGCGGACCGACGATGTTGCCGATGCCGCCGGTGAACAGACCGGTCAGCGCTGCCAGATGGCCGAACAGGCCCCACTGGCGTTCTTCCGCGGACGCAACGCCGGCGGGGGGAGGCGGTGCAGTGGTGTACTTGTCGAACTCGCTCATGCGGGACGCCTCGGGTTGGATGAAAAGGATTACAGGTCGCAGCCTTGCGGCGCACTGTTCAGGGATGCAGGACAGCCGTCAAGTGCGCCAACGTCACTCGCCGCCGGCAACGGTCATGCGGCCGAGCAGGATCGAGCCCGTCCGCACATGCGAGCGCGGGTCGATGTCGCTGCCCACGGCTTCGATGGTGGCGAACATCTGTCTCAGATTGCCGGCGATCGTGATGCCGTCGACCGCGTGGCGGATTTGGCCGCCCTCGACCCAGAATCCCGATGCGCCGCGCGAGTAATCGCCGGTCACCGCGTTGACGCCCTGTCCCATCAGGCCGGTGACCAGCAGGCCGCGATCCATGCCGCGCAGCAGATCCTGCAGACCGCCGGCGTTGGCAGGAATCTCGAGGTTGTGCACGCCGCCGGCATTGCCGGTGGTCTGCAGGCCCAGCTTGCGCGCCGAATAGCTGCCGAGCACATAGCGCTGCAGCACCCCGCCTTCGATCAACGACGATTCGCGCGTGGCCACGCCCTCGGCGTCGTAGGCCGACGACTGGAAACCGCGCTCGAGGAACGGGCGCTCGAAGATGTTGAACCAGTCGGGGAACAGCTGCGTGCCGACGCTGTCGAGCAGGAAGCTCGCACGGCGGTACAGCGCGCCGCCGGAGACCGCGCCCAGCAGATGGCCGATCAGCGAGCGCGCGACCTCGGCCTGGAACAGCACCGGATAGCTGCCGGTCGCGAGCGGCCGCGGGTCCAGCCGCGCGAGCGTGCGCTCGGCGGCGCGTCGACCGATCGAAGCCGGCGCGTCGAGATCGGACTCGGCAAGCGCCACGCTGTACCAGCCCTCGCGCTGCATGTGCTCGCCCTCGCCCGCGATCAGCGCGCAGCCGATGCTGTGGTGGCTGCCGCGTTCGGCGCCGACGAAGCCATGGCTGTTGGCGTAGACGCTCAGGCCCTTCGACGTGCTGACCGACGCGCCATCGGAATTGGCGATGCGCGGGTCGGCATCGCGGCCGGCGGCCTCGCAGGCCAGCGCGAGATCCACCGCGGCGTCCGCGTCCAGCGCCCAGGGATGCCAGGCGTCGTACTCGTCGAAGCGCCCGTCGGCACCGGGGCGCGCCATCAGGTCGGCATCGGCGAGGCCCGACGCCTCGTCGTCTTCGGTGAAACGCGCGATCGCGCACGCCTGGTCGACCGTCGCGGCGAGGCTGTCCTCGCGCAGATCGGCCGTGCTGGCGGTGCCTTTGCGCTTGCCGAAGTAGACGGTGACGCCGATGCCGCGGTCGCGCGTGGACTCGACGGTTTCGACCTCGCCCATGCGCACATTGACGCTCAGACCGGCGTCTTCCGAGCACGACACCTCGGCCTGGGTGGCGCCGGCGGCGCGGCAACGGTCGAGCAGGCGCTGCGACAGCGCGGCCAATGCGTCGAGGCGGACGGCCGAATCATCGGCCGAATGAACGTCGATCAAGGCGTGGGACATGGGCAATGACTTATCCTGTTGCAATGAGAGGCATAAACGAAGATTCGGGCGAGTACCTGGGCCCCAGCCGCAAGCAGAACCGGCGCGAAGCGCTGGAAGTGCTGTCGCTGGCCGACGACCTGGCTGCACTGTCCGAGAACCAGCTGGGCAAACTGCCCATTCCCGAAGGCCTGCTGACGCACATCGCCGATGCGCGGCGCATCACCTCGCACATCGCGCGCAAGCGACAGCTGGCGTTCCTCGCCAAGCAGATGCGCCGCGAGAGCGACGAGACGCTGGAAGCGATCCGCGACGCGATGGATGCCGGTGGCACCGCCGCACGCGTCGAGACCGCGCAGCTGCATCGCGCCGAAGCCTGGCGCACGCGCCTGCTCGACGACGGCGATGCGGCACTGGCCGAACTGCTCGACGCATATCCGGAAGCCGACCGCCAGCGCCTGCGCCAGCTGGTGCGCAACGCGCTCGCCGAACGCGCGAAGAACAAGCCGCCGGCCGCATTCCGCGAACTGTTCCGCGAGCTGCGCGGCGTGTTCGCGGCCGCGTCGCTGGCGGCGGGCGAAGACGCTGCGGCGGAGGAAGCGCGTCTGGAAGACGAAGCCGACGAACCCGGCAACGGCGACGACGCACCCTGAGTTTGATCTGCCGTCATTCCCGCCTGCGCGGGAATGACGGCACTGTCAGGGCGCAGCCTCAGGCCGCTCCGACTCCCGGAATCCCGATCCCGCATGCCGGCTCTCAAGCCTGCGTGCCGCCGACGGTCAGCTGGTCGATCAGCAGATGCGGCTGGCCCACGCCGACCGGGACGCTCTGGCCGTCCTTGCCGCAGACGCCGACGCCTTCGTCCAGCGCCATGTCGTGGCCGATCATGCGCACGCGCTGCATCGTCTCCGGACCGTTGCCGATCAGCGTCGCGCCCTTGACCGGCGCGGTGATCTTGCCGTCCTCGATCAGATAGGCCTCGGTCGCCGAGAACACGTACTTGCCGTTGGTGATGTCGACCTGGCCGCCGCCGAAGTTCACCGCGTACAGGCCCTTCTTGACCGAGCGGATCATGTCCTGCGGATCGTCCTGCCCGGCCAGCATGTAGGTATTGGTCATGCGCGGCATCACCAGATGCGCGAAGGATTCGCGGCGGCCGTTGCCGGTCGGCGCGACGCCCATCAGGCGTGCGTTGAGCGTGTCCTGCATGTAGCCGGTCAGCACGCCGTCTTCGATCAGCGTCGTGCAATGCGTCGGCGTGCCTTCGTCGTCGATGTTGAGCGAGCCGCGACGGCCATCGAGCGTGCCGTCGTCGACGATCGTGACACCCTTCGAGGCGACGCGCTGTCCGATGCGACCCGCATACGTGCTGGTGCCCTTGCGCGCGAAATCGCCTTCTAGGCCGTGCCCGACCGCCTCGTGCAGCAGCACGCCCGGCCAGCCTGCACCGAGCACGACCGGCATGGTGCCGGCCGGCGCGTCGATCGCTTCGAGGTTCACCAGCGCCTGGCGCAGCGCCTCGCGCGCGAAGCGTTCCGGCTTGCCGTCGCCCAGCAGTTCCTCGTACGAGTACCGCCCGCCGTAACCGGAGTAGCCGGATTCGCGGCGGCCGTTGTGTTCCACCAGCACCTGGATGTTGAGCCGCACCAGCGGACGCACGTCGCCGGCGAGCACGCCGTCGCTGCGCGCCACCAGCACCGTGTCGACGCCGCCCGACAGGCTGACCATCACCTGCTGCACGCGCGGATCGGCCGCGCGCAGCAGGCGATCGACGCGGCGCAGCGCTTCGACCTTCGCCTCGCTGCCGAGCGCATCGATCGGGTCCTGCGCGGGATACAGATCGTGGGCGCGGGTGCGCGCCAGCGCGAGCGGCGCATGCGCGCGGCCATCGCGGGCGATCGCACGCGCCGACTGCGCCGCGCCCAGGAGCGCGACCGCATCGATGTCGTCGGAATAGGCGAAGCCGGTCTTCTCGCCGCTGATCGCGCGGACGCCGACGCCCTGCTCGATCGCATGCGAGCCACTCTTGACGATGCCGTCCTCGACCGCCCAGCTCTCGCGACGCGAGTGCTGGAAATACAGGTCACCGAAATCGATGCCGGGACCGAGCAAAGCGGAGAACGCGCGGTCGAGGCCGGAGGTATCGAGACCGGCGGGCAACAGCAGACGGGATTCGGCCAGCGCGAGCGCGCCGCCGGAGGAAACGGGAGATTCGGACATCCGCCAAGTGTGGGGGCAAAGCCGTCGATGGCAAGCCGAAACTGAACCTGCGGGCCCGCAATCGCCGGCGAAAACGCCTCAGTTCGCCGATTGCGGCCGGGTCGACGGCGCGGTCGCCGGTTGCGCCGCGTCGCGACGTTCGACCACGTCCACCTTCGGGTCCTGCCACGGGCCGCTGACGTGATAGTTGCGCGCGCCCATCTCGGCCAGCGGCTTGCGCAGCACCGCGTTCGCGACCGCGCCCACCGCGGCGCCCACGGGGCCCAGCGTCAGCGCACCGACCGCCGGCAGCAGGTTGCCGGTCTTGGGCAGCACTTCGATGTCCTGGTCGTGCGTGCGCGCAGCGAGATCGGCGCTGCCGCGGATGCGGATTTCCGCCGCCGGCCCGTCGATGACGAGGTTGTCGCCGCGCGCGGTGCCGTTGCCGAAGCGGATGTCGCCGGCGATGCGGTTGAAGCCGAAGCCCTTGCTGAAGAAATCGCGGAAATCGAGCATCAGCCGGCGCGGCAGCTCGGCGACGCTGAGCAGGCCCAGCACGCGACCCGCGCCCGGCTCCACTTCGACCAGTTGCCCGTCGCGCAGCGCGATCTTCATCGCGCCTTCGAGCTGCGCGACCTGGAACGCGTTCGGCGCACCCGGCCAGGCGGCGTCGAAATCCACACGCCCCTGCCCGCCGACGATGCTGCCGGCGAAGCCGAGGCCCGACGCGAGCCGGCCGAAGTTCTCGCTTTCCACGTCGGCCTGGAACGCGGTGCGCGCTGCGTCGCCGCGACCCGTCCAACGCCCCGTCACGTCGATGCGATGGTCCGGCGCGCGGACCTGCAGGTGATCGACGGCCAGCCCGCCGGGAATGCGACGAGAGGCCGCATCCACGCGGCCGAGCACCACGGTGCCGTAGCGCAGATCGTCTACCGCGAGCTGGATCGGCGGCACAGCTGCGGGATCGAGCGTGTCGTCGACCGGCGTCGACGCAGGCACGCCGGCGATCGCGGGCGTGACCGGTGCGGCGATCGCCACGGCGTCCGGCTTCGGTGCCGCCGCCGGCCAGTGCAGGCGCTGCAGCGCGATCGCGACCGGCGCGCCATCGGTATCGGGAATGCGCACGTCGCCAGCAAGCGCGGCGCCGTCGAGGCGCAGATCGGTGCCGGCATCGCGACGCGCGGCGGTGATGCGGGTCTGCCCCAGACGACCACCGGCGAGTCGCAGATCGGCCGTGGTCACGTCGACCTGCTGCAACGCCAGACCATCGCCATCGCCGCCCGCGCCCATCAGGCCGATCCAGTCGAGCACGTCGACCACCGGCGTGCGGCCGAAGACGACGATGCCGGCCGCGGGCGCCGCGGCATCGACGCGCGCCTGCCCCATGTCGACGCGAATGCCTGCACGTGCACCGCTGGTGCGCGCACGCAGCGCCAGCTGATTGCCGAAGCCGACCAGCACATCGCCGGTTCCGAACGGCAGCGGCGCTTCGATGGTCGTGCGCAGCGCGCGCGCGGCCGGCTTGTCGAGCGGCGCCGGCAGTCGCAGCGTCGTACCGACGAGATCGGACCGCAGCAGCAGGCGTGCGGCAGGCGTGCCCGCGGTCGCGGGCGCATCGGGAACGGAGACCTGCACCTGCCACGGCGCGTGACCGCGGACATGTGGGCGCAGCCACGCCAGATCGGGCGCACGCGCCAGCAGCGCGCTCGCATCGAGCGGCATGTGGAGTTCGCCCTCGAACGCGTTGGCGCGCTGGCGCACGTGACCGTGACCTGCGCGCAGTGCGAGCGTGCCGGCCTGCCCGTCCTGGTGCGCCTCCAGCGCGTCGGCATGGAATCCGGTCTGGTCGAACGCCACCGGGCCACGTACGTGTTCGAACGCGATGTCGAACCGCGATTCGCGCATCGCGACGCCTTCGAGCTTCACTTCGCCATCGAGCCGCATCGGCGCGCCATGCCCCGCGACCACCGCCACCGCCACGTGCGCAGGCCCCACGACGTCGAGCGCATCGAGCGTTTCCCTGTGCGCGGTCTGGAACGGGCTCTGCCGCATCAGCGCGAGCAGTTGCTTCGCATCGGCCTGCGCCGTTGCGGCGACTTCGACCGGACTCTCGCCGTAGTTGGAGATTCCGGCGACGACATCACGCAGCGGCACGCCGACCAGCTCACCGGTCGAGGGCTCGAGCCGGAAGCCGTCGTTGATGAAGCGCACATGGCCGCCGAGCTTCGTCATCGCCGGCCAATCGTCCTGGAAGCGGATCGTCGCATCGGCGATGTCGCCTTCGGCGAAGAACACGCCGCGGCGGTCCTTGCCATCCTCGACGCCGAACGGCCAGTCGTCGAGATCGCCGGCGACGATGCCGCGACCGTTGCGCACGGTCCCCGCCACCAGCGCCATGTCCAGCCATTCGCGCGCGGCGGCCGGCATCGTGTGGTGGACCCAGAATTTCTTCGCGACCGGAATCTGCGCCGCGTCGACATCCGCCGCCAGATCCAGTCGCGGACGCGTGCCGTCGCCGTCGAACGACAGGCCGCCGCGCGCATCGGCCGCATAGCCGTCGCCTTCCACGCGCAGGCCCGGCGTCTGAATGCGCCACGCGCCGCCATCGCGCCAGCCGGCGATCTCGCCCGTGAGCCGCAGCGGATGCGGCACGCCGAAACCGGAGGGCCAATCGAACACCAGGCGCGCATCAGGATCGGGGCGGAACACCACGCCCTGTCCGTCACCAAGCAGCGTGCCGCCGAGGCCATGCAGGCCCGGGCGATCCGCCACCGGCGAGAATCCGAAATCCTCGATCCGCGCCGACACCCGCACCGGCCCGCCCGCACGCGCGGCGAAGTCGACATCCGACAGCACCGCATGCGGCGCTGCGGCCTGCAACCAGGCGCGCAGTGACGGCGTCACGCCATCGCCGAGCGCAGCCAGCGCGATCAGCGGCGCGACTTCGACGCGCGCCGCCTGCATCGCCCAGTGCTGTCCGCCCGCGACCACGAGACCATCGAGCACCTGCTCGCGGCCCTGCTGCGTCACCCGCAGCGTCGGCGCATCGAGACGCCAGTCACCATCGGCATGCGTCCAGTGCAGGCGCGCGGTTGCTCCCTCGAAGGCAACCGTAGGTGCATCGCCCGCCGCCCGCGCCACATCGCCGGCGCGCTGCAGCGAGAGCGCATCGAGCGCCACCTCGCCGGTGATCGCTTCGACCTTGCGCGCACGCAGGTCGAGCCACGCGGTCACGCTGCCATGGCCTTCGCGGATCGCGACGCCGCTGGGGGCAAGCAACGGCGACCACAGCTGCAGATCATTGCGTGGCATCGCAATGTAGGCGCGGCCATCGCCCTGCGCGCGCAGCAGCTCCAGACGCAGATCCAGCGGCGTGCCGTCGGCCTCGACCCACGCGCGCGCCGCGGCGCGTACGCGACGCCGGTCGACCTGCATGCGCAGATCCACGCGCGGCAGCGTATGTGCGATCGACAGTGACGGCGCATCGATCGTCAGCCGCGCGTCGACCACCTGCAGCTCACCCAGTCCCTGCAGCGCATCGAGCGGATCGTCTTCGGCGTGGGCCGCGCCCGGCAGGCCGCGCACCTGCCAGCTGCCATCGTCGTTGCGTTGCAGGGTCAGCTCGATGCCGTGCAGCCGAAGCTCCGTCAGCGAGCGGCCCGGCAACAGGCCCGAGTACTGCGCGACCTGGATCTCGGCCGTACCGATCGGCACCGCGGTATCGGGATCGCCAAGGCGCAGGCCGGTCACGCGCAGCAGCGGACCGCGACGCGTCCACGTCGCATCGAGCGTGTCGAACGCGACCGGCCGACCGGCACGATCGCTGAGCCAGGACGCGACCGTCTGCGGATTGCGCTCCAGCCACGGCAATGCGACCTGCGCGGCCACGACCGCGACCAGCGCCATCGTCACCAGCACGGCAGCCGCGAGATACCACGCGCTGCGCCGCACGTGGTGCAGGCGCGTCGCCCAGGTGGCGGTCATGCCTGTGCCCACCCGGCGTGCGCGGGATGCGCGGTCCGCCTGCGATGGACGTCAGAGCAGTACAACGTCGAACTGTTCCTGCAGGTACTGGTCGTCGGACTGGAAGCGGATCGACTTGCCGAGGAACTCTTCCAGCTCGACGACCGCTGCCGATTCCTCGTCGGTGATCATCGACACGACCTTCGGCGATGCGATCACCAGCAGGCGATCGGCCTCGAACTGGCGCACCGCGCGTACGATCTCGCGGAAGATCTCGTAGGTCACCGTCTCCACGGTCTTGACGATGCCGCGTCCACCACAGGCGCCGCAGGCTTCGCCGAGCTGGCGCTCCAGACTCTCGACCGTGCGCTTGCGGGTCATCTCGACCAGACCCAGCGGCGAGAAGTCGTAGACCGTGGTCTTGGCATGGTCCTTGGACAGCGACTTCTCCAGTGTGCGCAGCACCTGCCGCTTGTGCTCCGGGTCCACCATGTCGATGAAGTCGATGATGATGATGCCGCCCAGATTGCGCAGGCGCAGCTGCCGCGCCACCGCCTGCGCCGCTTCGAGATTGGTGCGGAACACCGTCTCCTCGAGATTGCGCTGGCCGAGGAACGATCCGGTGTTGACGTCGACCGTGGTCATCGCCTCGGTCTGGTCGATGACCAGATAACCGCCCGACTTCAGCGGCACGTCCTTCTTCAGCGCACGCTGGATCTCGTCCTCGACGCCATACAGGTCGAAGATCGGCCGCGTGCCGGTGTAGCTCTCGATGCGGTCGACCAGACGCGCCTGCTCGGCCGGGCCCGGCGCCGGCAGGTACTGCGCGGCGAAGATGCACAGCTTCTCGTAGGTGTCGCGCGAATCGACCTTGACCTTGTCGACATCGCGGCGCATCAGGTCGCGCACGGCGCGCATCGGCAACGTCAGGTCTTCGTAGACCCGCGTGCCCACGCGCGAGTCGCCGGTGGTGTGTTCGATCAGCGCCCAGGCGCGCTGCAGGTAGGCGATGTCGTCGGCCAGCGCCTCGGCACTCTGGCCTTCGGCATTCGTGCGCACGATGTAGCCGTGGCCGCCGGTCGCCGCGGCGAGTTCGGAGACCAGGGTCTTCAGCCGCGTGCGCTCGACATCGTCCTCGATCCGCGCCGACACGCCGACCACGCGCGACTGCGGCAGCAGCACGAGATAGCGCGACGGGATGCTGATCTGCGTGGTCAGACGCGCGCCCTTGGTGCCGATCGGATCCTTGACCACCTGCACCACGATGTCCTGCCCGTCGCGCAGCAGTTCGTTGACCGGCAGCGTCGGCGTGGCCGGTGCAAGCGCACTGTCGCCGCCGCCCTCGCCGTCGTTGCCGGTCTGCGGCGGGCGCATCACGTCGTTGGCATGCAGGAACGCCGCGCGCTCCAGGCCGATGTCGACGAAGGCCGCCTGCATGCCCGGCATCACCCGCTGCACCTTGCCCTTGTAGATGTTGCCGACCACACCGCGACGCCAGCCGCGTTCGATGTGCAGTTCCTGCAGCATGCCGTTTTCGACCACCGCCACGCGGGTCTCGCGCGGGGTCACATTGATCAGGATCTCTTCCGACATGTCCGGGTCACGCCTCGTGGTCATGGGTGGCGAAGGGCTGCGGTTGCAGTCCGAACGAGCGCAGCAGCGCCGCGGTCTGTTGCAGTGGCAGTCCGATCACGCCCGAATGACTCCCAGCCATGCGGGTGACAAACAGTTCCGCGCCGCCCTGGATCGCATACGCACCGGCCTTGCCGTGCGGCTCGCCGCTGGCGACGTAGGCGGCAATGGTGTCGGCGTCGAGCACATCGAAGGTGACCTGGGTGATCACCGTCGCCTCTGCCTGCCGGCCGGAGGCGGCCAGCACCACGGCCGAGATCACCTGGTGCGTGCCGCCCGACAGGGCCTGCAGCATACGGATGGCGTCGGCGTCGTCGCGCGGCTTGCCGAACACGACACCGTCGAGCACGACTTCGGTATCGGCGCCGAGCACGACGGCGTCGCCCGGTTCGCCGGATTCGGCGAGCGCCTGCAGCCCGGCGCGCGCCTTGTCGGCGGCCACGCGCAGCACGTAATCGGCAGCGGATTCGCCGGGATCCTGGACCTCGGGCACGTCGACATCGACCCGCCCGAAGGGCAGTCCGAGGCGGGCCAGAAGATCGCGGCGGCGGGGGGATTGCGAAGCCAGATGCAGCATCCGGAAAGGATACCGTGCGAGCGGTGTCCGACCGCCGGCTGAATCTGCGTAACCCCGGGCCGGCTCACGGGCCGTTCACCGGTGCGTGACGACCCTTGTTCATCTCAACGGAGCCTCGAATGCACCTGATCCCCCGCCCCCTGCTGCTCGCCTGCGGCCTCGCTCTCGGAACCCTGACGATGACCGCCAGTGCCCAGCCCGCCACGCACCACGCCGCACCGAGCGATGGCACGCTGCTGTCGATTTCGGCCCAGGCCGAGGCCAGTCGCGCGCCCGATATCGCCACGCTCTCGACCGGTATCGTGACCCAGGCCGCCGACGCCAACGCGGCGATGCGCGCCAATGCCGAGCAGATGTCCAGGCTGATGAGCGCGATCAAGGCCGCCGGCATCGCCGAACGCGACGTGCAGACCTCCGGCATCAATCTCAGCCCCCAGTACCGTTACGCGGAGAACGAGGCACCGGCGATCACCGGGTACCAGGCCAGCAACACGGTCAACCTCAAGGTCCGCGACATCGGCAAGCTCGGCCAGGTACTCGATGCGCTGGTCGCCAGCGGCGCCAACCAGATCAACGGCCCGACGTTCGAGATCGAAGACGCGGACGGCGTGCAGGACCTGGCACGTGCCGACGCACTGAAGAAGGCGCAGGCCCGGGCCGAGGTCTACGCGGCCTCGCTGGGCATGCAGGTGCGCCGCATCGTCAGCATCAGCGAAGGCGGTGGCTTCCAGCAGCCGCGCCCGATGATGGCGATGCGCGCCATGGCTGACAGTGCCCAGGCCACCTCGGTTTCACCCGGCGAAACCACGCTGTCCGCCAATCTGGACGTCGTTTTCGAACTCGGACGCTGACATGAGCCAGAACAGGACCACCCCGGAACCGCCGGTCAAGCCCGGGCAGAATCCCGGATACCCGGAGAAGAACCCGAACGACAAGGGTGACGCCCAGCAACCGGCCGACACCGGCGAGCACAATCCTGACGATGGCGGCCTCGACCGCGAGCCGGAGAGCATGCCGGAGGATTGAGTCACCGCACGCCAGCGCATCGACAGGGCCCGCCATGTGCGGGCCCTGTCGTATCCGGCCGATCCAGGTCCGCGCGCGTGGCGTCCCGTAGTCCGGCGTTTCGACGGTTTCGCGCGACGCCCCCCTTGCCGGCGATCCATCGGAGCGGTCCGTTCGTCGGGACGGTCTTGTCCCCATGAAACGATCGGCGCAGGTTCGAGGCGAACGATGCGACGGCGCGGCTGGCCTTCGACCCCATGGCCACCGCTGCCACGTTGACGCTTCCACGGGCCGTCCGGCCCGCACACAGGAGGTGGTGCATGGTGCTGCAGCCCATTGGTCCCCGCATGCGCGGACCCGTCCAGGAACCGTCGCGTCCCGATGCCGTGCGCATCGTCGGACTCAGCGGCACCCTCGCCCTCAACGCCATGTTGTTCATGGTCCTGCTGGTGCCGGCCAGTCGCGACGCGCTCGATGACGCCCTGCCCGAACTCAAGCAGGAATTCGAATGGATCGTCCCGCCCCCGCCGAAACCCGAACTGCCGCCCGAGCGTGTGGAAGTCGTGCAGCCGCGCAGCGCACCGTCGCCGGTCGTGCCGCAACAGCCGGTGCCGCGAACCGCACCGGTCGACGTCGCGGTCGTCGTCGATGCGGGCACCCTGCCCGCCTTGCCGACCGTCGACGGCCCGCCGGTCGATGTCGCGCCGACCGTGATCGACACCACGCCGATCTCCGGCATCGCCCTGCAGTACGCGAATGCGCCCGCGCCCGACTATCCGCGTGCAGCGCTGATTGCCGGCGCCGAAGGCGTGGTGCTGCTGGAGATCCGTGTCGGCCGTGACGGTCGCCCGCTCGACGTGCGTCTGCATCGCGGCAGCGGCAACCGCGAACTCGACCGCGCCGCAATGCGCCACGTGCAACGGCACTGGACGTTCCAGCCGGCAATGCGCGATGGCGTGCCGGTGGAGGCGATCGGGCTGGTGCCGATCGCGTTCAATCTGTCGCGGGGGTGAAGCGGAGGCTGTCCCGTCACTCGCAGGTCGGGGTGGCGGGCTGCGCCGCCAGTCGCGCGACTAGAGAGCCCGGACGCGGCCTTTCACGCCTCACCGTGATTGCGTGCAGGCCGCTGTCGCATCGGAAGTCGATCGGCTGCGACTGGAGCCAGCTGGTCCAGCGTGGCCTCAGGCCCGGTGATACGGATGATTCGCCAGCATCGCCGCAGCGCGATACACCTGCTCGGCGAGCACCAGGCGCACCAGCATGTGCGGCAGCGTCAGCGGGCCGAGTGACCAGCGCTCGTCGGCGCGGGCCAGGACATCCGGGGCGTGGCCTTCCGGCCCGCCGATCAGGAACGCGAGATCACGCCCCTGCATGCGCCAGTGTTCCAGACGCTGCGCGAGATCTTCCGAGGAATGCAGGCGGCCACGGCCGTCGAGTGCGACCACCAGCGCGTCGCGCGGGATGGCGGCAAGCACGCGCGCGCCCTCGTCGGACATCGCGCGCACGGTGTCGCGGCCCTTGCCGCGCAGGCCGGGCTCGACTTCGATCAGATCCAGCGGCAGCCAGTGCGACAGCCGCTTGCGGTACTCGGCGAACCCTTCGGCCACCCATGCGGGGGCGCGTTCGCCGACGGCGATCAGTTTCGCTTTCATGTCGCCCGGCTCATCACACATCGCGCCCCGACCAATGTGCCGGGACGCCGCCGCGATCAGGCATCGCGACGCGGACCGCGCTCGTCTTCCGGCGGCTGGTCGCCGACGGTCCACAGACGCTCGAGCGCATAGAACTCGCGCACGCGCGGCAGCATCACGTGGACGATGACATCGCCCAGGTCGACGAGCACCCACTCGGCCTCGCGCTCGCCTTCGACGCCCAACGGCTGGCAACCGAGCTTCTTGGCGTGCTTGACGACTTCGTCGGCGATCGATTTGACGTGGCGGCTGGACGTGCCCGACGCGATGACCATGAAATCGCAGACGCTGCTGCGGCCACGCACGTCGATGTCGATGACGTCGACGGCCTTGATTTCTGCGACGGCCGCGCGGGCCACTTCGAGCAACGCATCCGGGGACGGCGGCGGCTCGGGCAGGCGGGTCTTGATGACGTGTGCGGGATTGGACAAAGGTCTGGCTCTGAAAGTGCGGCGGAAATTATAGCGGAGCGCGGGCTGCCGCCCCGTACAACCCCTTCTCGTGGATGAATGCGGCCACCGCGGAGGGCAGCTGACCACCAGTTGGGGCGCCTGCCGAGAGCTGGGCGCGGATCGCGGTTGCCGAGACGTGGGACAGCGGCTGATGCAGGCGCAGCACCCTGCCGGCGGGCTGCGACTGGAGGTCTGCGGCGTCGCGGGTCCAGCGATCCTGCAGCGCATCGGCAAGCTCCGCCGGCAATTCCGCGTCGAGCGCACTGCCCGACCGCTCGGCCATCACCAGATGCGCGAGCACGAACAGATCGCGCCAGCGGTGCCAGTCCGGCAGCCCGAGCAGGCTGTCGGCGCCGACCAGCCAGGCCAGCGGCGTCGACGGACCGAGTGCGTTGCGCAGTTCGGCCAGTGTGTCGACGGTGTAACTGCGGCCCTGACGTTCCAGTTCGCGGCAATCGAGCACAAGGCCCGGCACGCCGTCGATCGCCAGCGCGACCATCGCCGCACGCGTCGCGCCGTCGGCACCGGGCGGTGCACGATGCGGCGGATCGCCGGCCGGCATCAGATGGACCGTGCACGCCAGCGCATCGCGCGCGGCGCAGGCGATCGCCAGATGCCCGTTGTGGATCGGATCGAAGGTACCGCCGTAGACGAGGTGCAGCGCCATCGCAGCCGGTCAGGCGGCCAGCAGAGCGCCCGCGCGCGCGTCGGCCACCGCGACCAGCAGACGCTCCAGCGCGAGCCAGCCGTCGACGGGATCCACGCCCCAGCGGCCACGGCCCTTGGCGATGCGGTCGACGCGTCCGGCCTCGGCGACGAAACGCACCCAGCGCGCTTCGGGATGCCGCTGCAGCGCGCGCCGGTATCCCGCCTGGCGGGCATCCCAGATGCGCTGCGCCTTGAATTCGTTGGCCATGTTGCCGCCGCGGGCCTGCACCTGCGCCAGCTGCGCGGCGCGCGCGAGCTCCATGACCACCATGCCCATCAGCGCCGGAATCGCCGCACCCTCGGCGCGCAGGCCCGCGAGCATGCGCACGACCTGCGCCGGCTGGCCGTTGAGCGTGGCATCGAGCAGGCGGAACACGTCGAAGCGCGCGGCATCGGCGACCAGCGCCTGCATGCGCGGCCCGTCTAGCGTGCTGCCATCGGCGAGCAGCGCGAGCTTGTCGACTTCCTGCGCGGCGGCCAGCAGGTTGCCGTCCACGCGTTCGGCCAGCTGCTGCACGGCGGCGCGGTCGGCCAGCACATTGCGGCTGCGCAGGCGCGCCTCGATCCAGCTTTCCAGTTCGTGCGGCTTGACCTGCCAGGCGACCACGAGATGGCCGATGCCGGTGATCGCCTCGCTCCACTTGCCGCCGTGCTGCCGGCTCCATTCGCCGCCGGTGACCAGCAGGGTGACGTCGGATGGCGGGTCGGCACAGAAACCGCTGATGACCGCAGCGCCATCCTTCCCGGGCTTGGTCGTCGGCAGGCGGATCTCGACCAGACGCCGCGAGGCGAACAGGCTCGGCGCGCGGAATGTGGCCTCGACCGCATTCCAGTCGATGTCGCGGCCTTCGGGTTCGAACACTTCCCGCTCGGCGACGCCCTGCTCGCGTGCGGCAGCGCGCACGGCATCGGCGGCTTCGAGCACGCGCAGCGGCTCGGGGCCGGCGATCAGATACGCCGGACGCAGCGGCTCACGCGCGAGCTGCGCGGGCAGGCGTTCGGGGGTCAGTTCCACGACGGGCGCAGACCGTGCACGGACGGGCTCACTCGCGGACGCGTTCCTGGGGATTGCGGAACACCGCGTCGATGCGACGGATGATCGAGGCGGTCATCTCGCGCTCGAGTTCGCGCGACAGCAGCTCACGCTCGGAATCGGCACCGATCGAATCGGTCGGCGGCGACAGATAGTCGCGGGCGAGTTCGATCGCCTGCTGCGGCACGATGTCGCGTCCGTCGGCATCGCGCATCGAGAACACCACCGCGTAGCGCAGCGTGTATTCCTGCGCGCGGCCCTGCGCGTCGAGGCTGGCCGGCAGTGAAGCCCAGCGCTCGGACTGGATGTTGAGCGTCGCGACGTCGGTCGCGCGGGGCTCGGCGATTTCCGCGCCGGCCGCGGCCAGCGCGCGCTCGACGGAGCGGGCCAGGCGGCTGTAGGGATCGCTGGACACGATGTCGACCGGGCCGAGGTTCGGCGGCAGTGTCAGCGCATTGCGCAGATGGAAGCCGCAGGCCGAGAGCGTCAGCACGAGGGCGACGAGGGCCAGAGGCAGGAAAACCGGTCGGAGGATGCGCATGGGCGGAGTCTGGACGAGGGGGACAGGGCCGGCAAGCGCCGCGCGCGGAGCGCGGCGACGCCGGGTTCAGCCGGCGACGATGTTGACGATCTTGCCCGGCACGACGATGACCTTGCGCACCGTCAGCCCGCTCAGGAACTTCATGACATTGGGCTCGGCGAGTGCCATTGCCTCGACCGCGTCCTTCGGCAGGTCGACCGCGACCTCGATCGTACCGCGCAGCTTGCCATTGACCTGCACCGCGAGCGTCAGCGCATCGCGCTCCAGCGCGGCGGGATCGGCCTGCGGGAAGGTCTGGTCTTCGAGCAGCGTCTCGGCGTGGCCCAGCACCTGCCACAGCGTGTGCGCGATGTGCGGGGTGATCGGGTTGAGCAGCAGCACGATAGTCTCGAACGTTTCCTGGCGCAGCGCGCGTGCGTTCGCATCGGCCTCGTCGAACTTGCCGACGTGGTTGAGCAGTTCCATCACCGCGGCGATCGCGGTGTTGAAACTGTGGCGACGGCCATAGTCGTCGCCGACCTTCTGGATCGCCTCGTGCAGCTGGCGACGCAGGGTCTTCTGCGCGGGCGTGGCGGCGGCGACATCGAACGCACCGGCCTCACCACCCTGCACGTGCTTCTGCACCTGGTTCCACAACCGGCGCAGGAAACGCGACATGCCTTCGACGCCGGCCTCGTTCCACTCCAGCGACTGCTCGGGCGGGGCCGCGAACATCGAGAACAGGCGTACGGTGTCGGCGCCGTACTTGCCGATCATCGACTGCGGATCCACGCCGTTGTTCTTCGACTTGGACATTTTCTCGGTGCCGCCGATCGAGACCGGCTGGCCGTCGATCTTCGACGTCGCGCCGGTGATGCGGCCCTTGTCGTCGCGGACGATCTCGACGTCGGCCGGGTTGATCCAGTCCTTGCCGCCGTTGTCGAGCTCCCGATAGAACGTATCGGCGATGACCATGCCCTGGGTCAGCAGGTTGATCACCGGCTCGTCGCTGCGCACCAGGCCTTCGTCGCGCATCAGGCGGTGATAGAAGCGGAAATACAGCAGGTGCAGGATCGCGTGCTCGATGCCGCCGATGTACTGGTCGACCGGCGTCCAGTAGTCGGCGCGGTCATCGACCATGTCGGCCGCGCCCGGCGAGGTGTAGCGCGCGGTGTACCAGCTCGACTCCATGAAGGTGTCGAAGGTGTCGGTCTCGCGTTCGGCCGCGCCGCCGCAGGTCGGACACGTGGTCTTGCGCCACTCGGGATTGGACTTGATCGGCGACTGCACGACGCCCGGATTGGCGAACGCGTCTTCGACATCCTCGGGCAGCAGCACGGGGAGCTGGTCTTCGGGCACCGGCACCGCGCCGCAGGCGTCGCAGTAGATCACCGGAATCGGGCAACCCCAGTAGCGCTGGCGGCTGACGCCCCAGTCGCGCAGGCGGAAGTTGACCTTGCGCGCGCCGCGGCTTTCGGCCTCGAAGCGCGACGCCAGTGCATCGAGCGCCTGCTGGAAATCGAGACCGTCGAGCTCGCCGGAATTCACCAGCCAGCCGCGATCGGTATACGCACCCTCTTCGGCGATGCGGCGCTCGAAGGACTCGACGACCTGCACGGCCGCTCCGGTGTCGTAGACGTCCAGCGACGCGCCGCCGCCGAGCGCGGACTGCATCGGATCGGTATGCGTGGCGCGGTCGCGGCCGATTTCCTCGAGCGCATCGCGCACGTCGGTCGGCACGACGACCATCCGGATCGGCAGGCCGTAGGCCTTGGCGAATTCCCAGTCGCGCTGGTCATGGCCGGGCACGGCCATGACCGCGCCGGTGCCGTAGCCCATCAGCACGAAGTTGGCGACCCAGACCGGGATTTCCTCGCCGGTGACCGGATGGATCGCGCGCAGGCCGGTGTCCATGCCGCGCTTGACCTGGGCCTCCAGCTCGGCCTCGGACACGCCGCCCTGGCGCAGGTCGGCGATGAATTCCGCCAGATCCGGATTGGTGTCGGCCGCGCGCATCGCCAGCGGGTGCTCGGCGGCGACGGACACGAAGGTCACGCCCATCAGCGTGTCGGGGCGCGTGGTGTAGACGGCGAGTTTGTCGTCGCTGCCGGCCACGTCGAACGCGAACTCCAGGCCTTCGCTGCGACCGATCCAGTTGCGCTGCATGGTCTTGACCGAATCCGGCCAGCCGCCAAGGGTGTCCAGTCCGTCGAGCAGTTCCTGCGCGTACGCGGTGATCTTGAGGAACCACTGCGGAATCTCGCGCTTTTCCACCAGCGCGCCCGAGCGCCAGCCGCGGCCATCGATGACCTGCTCGTTGGCGAGCACGGTCTGGTCGACCGGATCCCAGTTCACGACCGAGTTGCGGCGGTAGGCCAGGCCTTTCTTCATCAGCCGCACGAACATGCGCTGCTCGTGGACGTAGTAGTCCGGCGCGCAGGTCGCGAATTCGCGGCTCCAGTCGATCGCATAGCCCAGCGACTGCAGCTGGCTGCGCATGTGCGCGATGTTGGCGTAGGTCCACTTGGCGGGCGCGGTCGCGTTCTTGATCGCGGCGTTCTCGGCCGGCAGGCCGAACGCATCCCAGCCCATCGGCTGCAGCACGTTCTTGCCGATCATCCGCTGGTAGCGGCTGATGACATCGCTGAGCGTGTAGTTGCGCACGTGCCCCATGTGCAGCGCGCCGGATGGATACGGCAGCATCGACAGGCAGTAGTACTTCGGCTTGTCGGCCCGTTCCGTGACCTCGAACGCGCGGGTCGACGTCCAGAAGGTCTGGGCATCGGACTCCACCGGAGTGGGCTGATAGGCGTTGGGATCGACGACGACGGGTTCGCTGGACACGGGACACTGCTGGATGCGGAAACAGCCGGAAAGCCTACCCCAGCGCGATCGGCGCCGCCATTCGGACGCTGCCGTGACGGGGGCCCGCGACGCGCCGCCCGCAGCCTGACTAGAATGGTCGTACGCGTCGACGAGCCCCGCAGCCCTTGCCCGTTTCCAGCTCCAGGCTCTCTCCCTACCGGCTTCATGCCTTCGCGCTTGCCCTGATGCTGATGCTCGGGGTCGGCGTCGCGAGTGTGTGGGGCGTGGTCAACCTGCGCAGCAGCAATGCGTGGATCGAGCACACCTACGAGGTCATCAACCGGATCGAGGTGGTCGAACGCGCCGTCCGGAGCACGGAGGCGAATGCGCGTGCCTATCGGCTGACCGGGCATCCGGACTTCCGCAGCCTGTATCTGGTCTCGGCCGACGAGGTGAACCGGGCGACCGGGTCGCTGGCGATGTCCATCCGCAACAATCCGGTGCAGGACGCCCGCAACGCGCAACTGCGCGAGGCGGTGCAGGTCCATCTGGCCGAATTGCGGCGGCTCTACGACCTGCAGGAGAGCCAGGGCGCCGACGCGGCGCGCATCGCGACCGATTCCACGCTCGCGCTGCGCCAGTGGAGCGAGTTCGATGCGATCAGCAACCAGATGCGTCGCCAGGAACTGGAACTGCTGGATGAGCGCAAGGCCCGCAGCACCCGCTACGCGCAATTGCTGAACGCGATCGTCGTGCTGGGCATGCTGATGTCGGTCGCACTGATGGTCACCCTGATGACCAGCGTGACCCGCGAGAACCGGCGTGCCCGCGCGCTCGAACTCGAGGCGCGCGGCGTGGCGCACGAAATGGCGCTGAGCATGGCCCACGCGGACCGGCTGTCGCACCAGCGGCACGAACTGAGCCGGTATTCGGGGCTGCTGCAGAGCTGCGAAACCGTCGAGGAGATCGTGCAGCTCTCGATCGACACCATCCAGCGGCTGCTGCCCGACGCCAGCGGCCGGTTCTACCTGTTGCGCGCGTCCCAGAACTATCACGACAGCGTGGCCGCTTTCGGCGATGCGCTGATCAGCAACGCGGATTCCCTGTTGCCGGGCGATTGCCTCGCGCTGCGACGCAGCCAACCGCACGAGGTCACCGGCAGTGCGCGGCGCCAGTTGACCTGTGCCCACCTCGACTCCGGCATGCCGGGGCCCGACGTGACCGCGCTGTGCCTGCCGCTCAATGCGCAGGGCACGTCGATCGGTCTGCTGCACGTCAGCGCGCCGACGCTGCAGATCGATCATCGCGAGGCCATCGACGAACTGATCGGCCAACTCGCGGAACACCTGGGCCTGGCGATCGCGAACCTGCAGTTGCGGCAGACCCTGCGCACGCAGTCGTTGCGCGACCCGCTGACAGGCCTGTTCAACCGGCGCTACCTGGAAGAGAGCCTGTCGCGCGAACTGCAGCGCTGCGAGCGGCGCGGCCTGCCGCTGTCGGTGCTGATGCTCGACGTCGACCATTTCAAGCGCTTCAACGACACCTACGGCCACGCCGCGGGCGATGCGCTGCTGGGGCAGATCGGCCGTCAGATCCAGACCGGCGTCCGCGCCGAGGACATCGCCTGCCGCTACGGCGGTGAGGAGTTCACGGTCGTGATGCCCGAACTCGACGCCGCCGGCGCCTGCGCGCGGGCCGAGCAGGTCCGGCGCGCAGTGGAAGTCGCCACCGTCCAGCATCTGGGCCAGCCGCTGGGCCCGGTCACGATGTCGATCGGCATCGCCACCTGTCCCGCCGACGGCAGCACCCCCGAACTGCTGATGCAGATGGCCGACGCCACGCTCTACCGGGCCAAGGCCGAGGGGCGGAACCGGGTGCTGCACGCGTCTTTCGTCAGCTGATCCACGGCGCCGCCAGGCGTGCTTCAATCCGGGATCTTCTCCGCGGATGTCCCCATGCGCCCTTGCCTTCGAGCCCTGCCCGCCGCCCTGATCGCGTCCGCCCTGCTGCCCGCAGCGGCCAGTGACACCACACAGACCGCGATCCATTGCGAGCGCCTGTTCGATGCACGCAGCGGCCGCGTGCTCGGCGAGCACACGATCCTCGTGCAGGACGGCCTGATCCGCGAAGTGATCCCGGGCCGCGCCAAGCTCGGCGGCGACGTCGCATCGATCGTGCTCGGCGACCGCACCTGTTCGCCCGGCTGGACCGATCTGCACGTGCACCTGGGCTCGCAGTCCAGCCCGGCGAGCTACTCGGAAGGCTTCCGCCTCGATCCGGTTGACTACGCGTTCCGCGCGGTCGGCTACGCCGAGAAGACGCTGTCGGCCGGCTTCACCACCGTGCGCGATCTCGGCGGCGAGGTCAGTCCGCACCTGCGCGATGCGATCAACCAGGGCCTGGTGCCGGGGCCGCGGATCTTCGCCGCCGGCAAGTCAATCGCCACCACCGGCGGCCACGCCGATCCGAGCAACGGCTACAACTCGATGCTCTCGCATCTGGTCGGTCCGCCCGGCCCGACCGAGGGCGTCATCAATTCGATTGACGACGCGCGCCAGGCCGTGCGCCAGCGTTACAAGGAAGGCAGCGACGTCATCAAGATCACCGCGACCGGCGGCGTGCTGAGCTATGCGCGCAGCGGCGATGCGCCGCAGTTCACCGTCGACGAGGTGCAGGCGATCGTCGACACCGCCAAGGACTACGGCTACCGCGTCGCCGCGCACGCGCACGGCACCGAAGGCATGAAGCGCGCGGTGCTCGCCGGAGTGACCAGCATCGAGCACGGCACCCATATGGACGACGAGGTCATGCGGCTGATGAAGCAGCGCGGCACCTGGTACGTGCCGACGATCTACGCCGGCCGCTTCGTCGCCGACAAGGCGAAGGAGCCCGGCTATTTCCCGGAAGTCGTGCGGCCGAAGGCGGCGACGATCGGCGCGCAGATCCAGGACACCGCGGCGCGCGCGTATCGCGCCGGCGTGCCGATCGCGTTCGGCACCGATCAGGGCGTCGGCCCGCACGGCGACAACGCGCGCGAGTTCCTCTACATGGTCGAGGCCGGCATTCCGGCGGCATACGCGCTGCAGTCGGCGACGCTGCACGCGGCGACCGTGCTCGGCGTCGACGACCAGGGCGTCATCGAGCCCGGCAAGCGCGCCGACATCATCGCGATGCCGGGCGATCCCGTCGCCGACATCAATGCGGTGATGGGCGTCGATTTCGTCATGACGGCCGGACGCGTGCATCGCAGCCCGGACGACGCGGCGCCCGTCATCGACTGAAGGCGTATGCCCGCGCCCGCCTTAGTGCGGGCGCGGCAGGCGCCACGCCAGCAGCAGCGTCCAGCTCCACCAGCACACCAGCACCACGCGCGCACCGAGCTGATCGCCGGACAGCGACGGCAGCAGCAGGCACAGCGCCACCAGCGCGCAGATGACCAGCGACGGCCAGCGCACCGCGCGCAGCGCGATTCCGGCCATCAGCGCACCCGCAGCGAACGCCAGGTTCCAGACCATCCACGCCGTGGCATGCCAGCGGCTGGCGCCGGCATCGAGTTCGTTCGGGTCCAGCGTCCAGATGCCCTGCGCCGCGAATGCCAATGCGGCCAGCAGCAACAGGCGCAGCGCGATGCCGGCGCCGAGCCCCGCGTCCGGCAGCCTTGCGCGCAGCCGCAATGCGGCGAACGCGACGAGGAGACCCGGCCCGATCCACGCCAGCAGATTGAACAGCCACGCAAGCGGCATGCCTCGCGCGCCCGACCAGGCCAGCGGCGCACCCGCGGGTACGCCGGTCATCACAGCAAACAGCAGCAACGCCAGCAGCGTGCAGGCATGCGCGCCGGCGACCAGCGGACGCAGCCGCCCGCCGCTCACGCCGCCCACCGGAACACGCCTTCGACGCCGGTACCGAACGTCCGCGCGATGCGGAACGCGAGTTCCAGCGACGGCGCATAGCGCCCCGCTTCCAGCGCGATGATCGTCTGCCGCGTGACCTGGCAGGCATCGGCCAGCGCCTGCTGGGTCATTTCGCCATGCTCGAAGCGCAGACGGCGGATCTCGTTGGCGATGGGGGTGCCGGTCATCGGACGCGGCTCATCGACGGTTACGCGCGTAGGCCAACGCGACTGCCGAGTGGGCCGCAAGATTGGCGACGATCACGCCCAGCAACAGCACGCCCGGCAGGCGCAGTTCGACATCCAGCAACAGCGCGCGCGATGCCGGCAAGGCCACGGCGAATGCCAGCCCGACCGCCCATGCACTGGCGACCCACCGGAACGCACGGTCGCCCTGCGCCAGGAACACCGCATCACGTTCGTCCTCGAGCACGCCGCTGCGGCGCTCGGCATCGGCCAGCGCACGACGCCGGAACCAGTGCGACAGCATCAGCACACCGACCACGCTGGCCAACGGGAACGGGCTGGGGTCGATGACGCCCGTCAGCAGCGTCCAGACCGAGAGACAGGCCGCGCCGAGCGCGGCACCGCGTGCGTAGCGCTCACCGAACGCCTGGACGTGGGGCTGCAGATGATCGACCGCCATACGTGTCTCCTCCAACGGACATCAGGTCAAGAAGAATTTACATTCCGACCCGACCATGTCAACTATTTTTGACATGGTTGTATCCTGCAGATCCGTCGCCATCCTTCGGGATCGCGCCCGGCGCATTCCTTCTTCAACGGATTCCCGCATGCTTCTCGACGGCAACGCCCCCGCTCCCGCTGCACACCCGCATGTCTTCGACGCGACCACCGAGACCTTCGAGGCCGAGGTCCTGCAGGCGTCGTTGCAGACCCCGGTCCTGATCGATTTCTGGGCCGAATGGTGCGGCCCGTGCAAGTCGCTGGGACCGGTGCTGGAAAAGCTCGCCGGCGAATACAACGGTGCGTTCGTGCTGGCCAAGGTCGATGTCGACAAGGAACAGCAGATCGCCGCCGCTTTCCAGATCCGCTCGGTACCGACCGTGTTCCTTCTGGTCGGCGGCCAGCCGGTTGACGGGTTCCCGGGCGCGCTGCCCGAGGGTGAAATCCGCGAGTTCCTGAAGAAGCACGGCATCGAGCCGGCCGAAGGCGGTGCGACCGTCGATGACAGTGCGCCTGCTCCGCTCGATCCTGCGGCCGAGGTCGCGCGTCTGCGCGAGGCCGTGACCGCCGAGCCGGACAAGGCCGAGCTGCGCCTCGACCTCGCACTGGCCCTGCTGCAGACCGGCGCCGCGCGCGAAGCCGAAGGCCTGCTCGACGGCCTGCCGGCGAACCTCGCCACCGACGACCGCACGGTGAAGGCACGCGCGCGCCTGGATTTCGCCACCCTGCTCGCCGACGCGCCGTCGGCCGACGCGCTGCAGGCGGCGATCGCCGCCGACCCCGCCGATCTCACCGCGCGCCACCAGCTGGGCGTGCGGCATATCGTCGGCGGTGATGCCGAGGCCGGACTCGAGCAGTTCATCGAGATACTCACGCGCGACCGCGACTTCCAGGACGGCCTGGCGCGCAAGGCGCTGATCGACGCGTTCCGCGTCGTCGACGATGCGGCGCTGGTCGGCCGCTACCGCCGCAAGATGGCCTCGCTGCTGTTCTGATCCGCAGGTCCGCCGCATTCCGTACAGCGGCGTATGGCAAGATCGGCGTCCCCTCGCCGATCGCCCGCCCATGACGCCGCGCCGTTTCCGCCTGCTGATGAACCTGTGGCCGCCGTTCCTGTTTTCGGGCATCCGCGTGACCCGGATCGACGACGGCTTCCGGCATGCGCGCGTCGAACTGCGCCAGCGCTGGTTCAACCGCAACTACGTGGGCACGCACTTCGGCGGCAGCCTGTTCGCGATGACCGATCCGTTCTGGATGATCATGACGCTGCGCGCGCTCGGCAAGGACCACGTGGTCTGGGACAAGGCCGGCGAAATCGAGTTCATTCGCCCCGGCCGCGGCACCGTGTCCGCTGCCTTCGATCTCGACGGCGCGACGGTCGAGGCGATCCGGACCCTCACCGCCGACGGCAGCAAGCACCTGCACTGGTTCACCACCGACGTGGTCGATGCCTCGGGCGAACTGGTCGCCCGCGTGCGCAAGCAGGTCTACGTGCGCCGCAAGCGGCGCAGTGGTCAGTCCGGGGCTGCGGTCGATTCGACAAGGTAGGCCGGCAACGGCAACGACCAGGTCGCACCGTTGCTGGTGTCGTACTGCACGATCTCGAGCGAACGTCCGTCAGCGGTGACCGTGATGTCACGCGCGGGACTGCGCAGCGCAGCAGGACGGCGTGCGAGGCGTTCGGCGAGCGTGCCGTCATCGGGCTGGTCGCGCAGCCAGGCGAGCGTGCCGAGCAGTTGCAGGCGGGCGCGATGGTCCAACGTGCGGTTGCCGTAGCGGACATAAGTGGGCCCGACGTCGGCGAATCCGCAACCGGCGCTGTTTGCGACACAGTCGAATTGCTGCCAGGCGGGGCGCTGCGTTCCGCTCGCGATGAAGGGCTCGTCGCGCTGGAGTACCTCCGCATCCCTGGCGCATGGCTCTGCAATCCGTTCGGCCATCAGAAGGCGGAAGTTCCGGGGATCGAAGACCAGCCAGCTCCACCCACCCGACGGGTAGATCTCCGGTGTGGCGATCGCCACGCCTGTAATCCATGCGAATTCTCCACGCATCGCCGGGCACACCGATGCTTCCTGCACCGTGGGCGCCGCAAGCGCGCCTTCGCAGCTGGCCGGAAGCGCCACCCCGCGCGGAAGCCCGGTCAGCATGTCCGCCAGCAGCGCGCCGTATCCACCGGTCGCCAGCGATGTCCCGACCGACTGCACAAGCAGCAGGTCGCTGTTCGCACCGATGCGACGCATCGTGGCGAGGTCGCGGCAGGTTGCTTCGATCGCCGACAGCTGTTCTCCCCTTGCGAACTGGACCGCATGCGCGGTGACAGGCCAGGTCAGCAAGGTCGTGTGCGGGAACGGGACTCGATAGTCGTAGGGCAGACGCGACTCGAAATGGCTGTAGGCCGACAACGCTTCGACACGCTCGATCAGCTTGCGGTTTTCCTGCACGAGCGATGCGTAATCGTCGAATGCAGCAGACACTTTGCCCAGACACGTCGCGCCGCTGAAGCTGCAGGACCCCACCACGCTGCGGGCAGGCGCCAGAGCAGGGTGACGCGCGGCGGCACTCGTGAAAGAAAGCAGTGCGTCCGGCTCGCGCGTCGCATCTGCCAGCACGCGCATGTCTTCGTCGACAACCGACGCGAACTTCGCGGCCGGCACGTCATAAGCCAGCACCCAGATCGCATCGAAGGCGTTGCGTCCTTCGAACGCATTCGGCGCTTCCAGCAGCTCCAGTGCCGCGCGTTGCTCCGGTGTCGGTCCACGCAACCGCGACCACGTCCATAGCGCCGCGAGCACCAGTACCACCACCAGCAGTCCCACACCCGACCACTTCAACCAGCGCATACCCGCCTCCCCTGATCCGCGTCCTGCGAACCGTCAGTCTGCCATTACCCGTGGCCTGTATGCGACGGTCCGACAGGCAAGCCGACCCCGTCTACAGAGGCTCGACAGGTATCCTGTCTCCCGCGCCAGATCCTGCGCCCGTTGCATCGTCGCACCCACATGCGTGCGGTGCGCCACGCCAGCAAACCCACGCCCGCCTCCACCGCACTGATTCCGATGCTCCGACTCACCGACCTCAAACTGCCCCTCGATCACGACGATGCCGCGCTGCCCGCGGCGATCATCGCGCGCCTGGGCATTCACGCCGACGAACTCACCGGCTTCACCGTCGCCAAGCGCAGCTACGACGCGCGCCGGCGCGGGGCGATCGTGCTGATCTATTCGGTCGACGTGGACACGCCGCGCGAGGCGGACATCCTGCAGCGGCTGGAGCTCGATCCCGAAGCCGCGGCCGCAGGCGAACAGGGCGACGGCGCGGTGGCCAGTGGCAGCGGCAAGGTCGGTGCCTCACCAGACACTTCGTACCGCTTCGTGGCGCGCGCCAGCGATGCGATGCCGCTGCGCCCGCTGGTGATCGGCACGGGGCCCTGCGGCCTGTTCGCTGCGCTCGTGCTCGCGCAGATGGGCTTCCGGCCGATCGTGCTGGAACGCGGCAAGGCCGTGCGCGAACGCACCGTCGACACGTTCGGGCTGTGGCGCAAGAAGGTGCTGAATCCCGAATCCAACGTGCAGTTCGGCGAAGGCGGCGCGGGTACGTTCTCCGACGGCAAGCTCTACAGCCAGATCTCCGACAAGCGCCATCACGGCCGCAAGGTGCTGACCGAGTTCGTCGCCGCCGGTGCGCCCGACGAAATCCTCTACGTCAGCAAGCCGCACATCGGCACGTTCCGGCTGGTGTCGATGGTCGAGCACATGCGCGCCACCATCGAATCGCTGGGCGGCGAGATCCGCTTCTCCAGCCGCGTCGACGATCTGCTGGTCGACACCGATGCCGACGGCGTGCGTCATGTGCGCGGCGTGACACTGGCCAATGGTGACGAGATCCGCAGCGACCACGTGGTGATGGCGCTGGGCCACAGCGCGCGCGACACCTTCGCGATGCTGCACACACGCGGCGTGTTTCTCGAGGCCAAGCCGTTCTCGATCGGTTTCCGCATCGAGCACCCGCAGTCGCTGGTGGACGCTGCGCGCTTCGGTCCCCAGGCCGGTCATCCGCTGCTCGGCGCGGCCGACTACAAGCTGGTGCACCACGCACGCAACGGCCGCTCGGTCTACAGCTTCTGCATGTGTCCGGGCGGCACCGTGGTCGCGGCTGCCAGCGAACCTGGCCGCGTGGTGACCAACGGCATGAGCCAGTACTCGCGTAACGAACGCAACGCGAATGCGGCCATCGTCGTCGGCATCACGCCCGAGGATTTCCTGCCCTACGCGCCCGAAGGCGGGCCGCTGGCCGGCATCGCGCTGCAGCGGCATTGGGAGTCGAACGCGTTCGAACTCGGCGGCGGCGAGTACGAGGCGCCGGGGCAACTGGTCGGCGATCTGCTGGCCGGTCGCGCGTCGAGCGCGTTCGGCAGCGTGGTGCCGTCGTACACGCCCGGCGTGCGCCTGGGCGATCTGTCGAATGCCCTGCCCGAGTACGCGATCACCGCGATCCGCGAAGCGCTGCCGGCGTTCGAACGGCAGCTCCGCGGGTTCGCGATGCACGATGCGCTGCTGACCGGCGTGGAAACCCGCACCTCGTCACCGCTTCGCATCACGCGCCATGCCGACGGCCAGAGCCTGAACACCCGCGGCCTGTTTCCGGCCGGCGAAGGTGCGGGTTACGCCGGCGGCATCCTGTCGGCAGGCGTGGACGGCATCAAGGCCGCCGAGTCGGTGGCGATGGCGATGGTCGCGGCCGGACACGCACGCGCGGCCTGACCGCACGCGCCCGGCAACGGGCGCATTCGCCCGTGTGGCCGCGCGGCCCGATGCATCCGGAAACGCGTCACACCGTTTTCCGATCCGCCGTCGGTATGCTGTGCGGGCACAGGGGGACCCATGTCGTACACGCCAACCGGACCCGATTCGACGGTCTTGCCGGACATCGCCGGTTACCGGTTGCTGCGCGTGGTCGGCCACGGCGGCATGGCCACCGTCTACCTCGGCACCCAGCTGTCGCTGGGACGCGATGTGGCGATCAAGGTCATGCGACCCGAGGCACTCGCCGACGAGGTGAGCCGGCGCCGCTTCGAGAACGAAGTGCGCACCATCGCGCGGCTCGAGCATCCCCACATCGTGGGCATCCACGAAGTGGGACGCACTGTCGACGGGCTGCCCTGGTATTCGATGCCCCACCTGCCGCATGGCCACCTGGGGCGCCGCAACCTCAGCAGTGATCACGCCCGCGTGCGCGAAGTGCTGCGGGCGCTGCTGTCGGCGTTGGGATATGCGCACGCACGAGGCGTGATCCATCGCGACGTCAAGGCCGAGAACGTCCTGTTCGATGAAGCCGACCGGCCACTGCTGGCGGATTTCGGCATCGCCCTGCGTCGCGGTTACGGCACGCGGGTGACGATGATCGGGCTCGCCGTCGGCAGCACTGCCTACATGGCACCCGAGCAGGCGCGCGGCCAGCAGGTCGATTTCCGTGCTGATCTCTACAGCGTCGGCGTGCTGGCCTGGGAAATGCTCAACGGCAGCCTGCCATACCAGGCCGACGACGCCCTGTCGATGGCGATCGCGCACACCCAGAATCCGATTCCGCGCCTGCCACCCGCCCTGCGCCACTGGCAGCGTTTCATCGACCGGGCACTGGCGAAGTCACCGGCCCGCCGCTTCGCCGATGCCAACGACATGCTGCAGGGCCTGGCGCAGATTCCGCAGCGTGACGGGCAGCGGGAGCCGCTGCTCAGCGGTGTCGTGCGGCGCATCGGCGAAGGCGCCAGGCGCCGGCCGCTGCTGATGTGGGCGCCGGCCCTGCTGCTGGTCGCACTGGGCAGCGGTCTGTGGCTGCGTCCGCAGGCCAGCCCCGCGCCGGCAGAGCCATCCCCGCTTGCGGCACAGGCGTCCACCGGCACGCCGCCTCCGGCCGATGTCGTCGGCCAGGCGCATGAGGACGGTCGGACCGCCGCGAGCGCCACGGAGACGCCCCAGGTGCAGGCCGCACCGGTGTCCGCATCCGACCGGCACCTCGCGGATGCCGAACGCCGGTTGCGGAACGGACACCTGTCCGCACCCACAGGGGCGAACGCATTCGATTCGCTCGCGCTTGCCTGGCAGGCCGACCCCGAGCATCTGCGGCTCGTCCCCGTCTCCAACCGGCTGCTCGATGCCGCCGGCGCGTCTGCAGTCGCATCGATCGGCAAGCGCGACGACGCGGCTGCGGCCGCACTGCTGTCGACGGCACGCCAGCACGCCATCGACACCGGACAGGCCGACAGCGACGCGATGCAGCGACTGCGGGCACGGGTGGCCGATGCCGTCGAGGCCCGCCTCGAGGCCGCGGTGACCGCAATGGACCGGCCCGAAGCCATCGCCAGCCTCGCTGCCGCCGAGGCGGTGGGACTCGATGCCGCCACCACGTCGCGCCTGCGTCGCCAGGCCATGACCATTCCTGACGTGGCTGCGCTTGCAGAGCGTGTGGCGGGCGGTGCGCGCGTGGTGCGCAACGGCGATGGCATCTACGCGGTGTCCAATGCACCGGTGAGCCGGGCGGACTACGCCGCATTCGTCGCCGCAACCGGCCGCAAGCCGGCTGCGTGCCGGGCACGCGGTTCGGTGCTGCGCGCGTTCTCGTCCCGCGGCTGGGAAGATCCCGGCTTCGAACAGACGCCGGCCGATCCCGTCGTCTGCGTCTCGTGGCACGACGCGGTGGACTACGCACGCTGGCGCAGCGAGCAGGAGGGACGCAGCATCGTGGTCGCATCGACCGCCCAGGGCGCCGGCATCGCCGCGTCCGCGAACGGACCTGCCGAGTGGCGCAGCGACTGCGCTTCGGCCTGCAAGGACCGCGTCGCCGTCGGACACACCCGCCGAGACGACCTCGACAGCCGCGCACTGGACCCCAACCGCGGCTACGACGACGTCGGCTTCCGGCTCTCGCACCTGCCCTGACGCCGCATCGACTGCGGTTCGTACCTGCAATGCTTCCGCCCCGCAGTCCGCGGGCGCATCATGGCGCGCTCCCCTACGCCACCCCGGATTCCAATGAGTGCCCCCACGCTGGGCGGACGCCTGCAGCGTCTGTTCCTCACCGGCCTGCTGACCCTGCTGCCCATCTGGCTGACCTGGATCGTCGTCAAGTTCGTCTTCGTCCTGCTCTCCAACATCAGCACGCCGTGGGTCGCACCACTCGCGCACCAGATCGCTGCGGGCTTTCCGAATTCGATGGGCTGGATCAACGCGGTCTCTGTGCAGGCGACGATCGCGATGCTCGCCACCATCGCGCTGATTCTCGGCGTCGGCTGGCTCGCGCGCCGCGTCATCGGCCAGCGCATGCTGTCGTGGATCGATGCGCTGGTGCGCCGCATCCCGCTGGCGAACGTGATCTATTCCAGCGCGCGCAAGCTGCTCGACATCCTGCAGACCAAGCCCGACGGCACCCAGCGCGTGGTGCTGATCGACTTTCCGCACGCGGAAATGAAATCGGTCGGCTTCGTCACCCGGGTGATCCGCGAACAGGGCACCGGTCGCGAACTCGCCGCCGTCTACGTGCCGACCACGCCGAATCCGACATCGGGCTATCTGGAAATCGTGCCGCTGGAGAAGATCACGCCGACCGACTGGACCGTCGACCAGGCGATGAGCTTCATCATCTCCGGTGGTGCGGTCGCGCCGGACACGATCCCGTTCGATCCGCCGCCCGTGCCGCCCGCAGCGCCCACTCCGGAAGCGCCTGCGCCCTGAGTCCGTGACCTCCGGCCCTTGCCGGCCGCGTATCGCGTTCTTCAGCATCGACCCGAATCGCCTTTGGAGCCCGACATGAAGCAGCCGCTCGTTCTCGCCATCGCCGTCGCCATCGCCGCCGGCGGCGGACTCGCCGGCTGCAACCGTGATGCGCCCGCACAAACCACGGCCGCTGCAGTCGCCGAAGTGCCGGTCGAAGATGCCGCAGCGCGCGCCGCGCGGCTGACCACGCTGTATGCCGAGTACTGGGAAGAGGTGCTCAAGCTCAATCCGGTGCAGGCGACCTTCCAGGGCGATACCCGCTACAACGACCAGCTGCCGGACTTCGGCAGCGCCGAGTATCGCGAGCAGGTGCGCAGCTTCAACGAGCGCTGGCTCAAGACCGTCGAGGCGGTCGGCAGCGAAGGCCTGCAGGGGCAGGACCTGCTGAGCTACCGCATCTTCGTCGACGAGCGTCGCAACACGCTCGACGGTGAGCGGTTCCCCGACTGGATGATGCCGGTCAACCAGATGGGCAGCATCGTCAGCTATTCGGTGATGCTGGGCTCGGGCACGAATGCGCAGCCGTTCGCGACCGTCGCCGACTACGAGGCCTGGCTGCGCCGCGCTGCGCGCATCCCGGTGCTGCTCGACACCGAGATCGCCAACATGCGCGCCGGCATCGACGCCAATGTCGTGCAGCCGCGCGTGGTGATGGAGAAGGTACTGCCGCAGTTCGACACGATCCTCGTCGACGACGTGGAGAAGAGCCCGTTCTGGGGCCCGGTCGCGAAATTCCCTGACGGCGTGCCCGAGGCCGATCGCGAGCGACTGACCGCCGCCTTCCGCACCCTGATCACCGACCAGCTCAATCCCGCGATCCAGCGCCAGCGCGACTTCATCGCCAACGACTACATCCCGCATGCGCGTGACAGCGTCGGCCTCGATGCCCTGCCCGACGGCATGGCCTGGTATGCGTTCTCGGCCAGGCAACAGACCACGTCCGACCTGACGCCCGAAGCGATCCATCAGATCGGTCTCGATGAAGTCGCGCGCATCCACGAGCAGATCCGCGGGGTGATGGCGGAGACGCAGTTCGAAGGCTCGCTGCAGGATTTCTTCCGTTTCATGCAGACCGACCGCCGCTTCGAGTTCCGCTCCGAGGACCAGTTGCTCGCGCATTACCGCGCGATCGAACAGAAGATCGAGGCCAGGGTGCCCGAACTGTTCTCGCTGACGCCCAAGGCCGGGTTCGAGATTCGCCCCATCGAAGCCTTCCGCGCCGCGTCGGCTGCGGGCGGCGAATACATGAGTCCCAGCGAGGACGGCAGCCGTCCGGGCATCTTCTACGTCAACACCTTCGACCTGCCGACGCGCAAGCGCTGGGATGCCGAAGACCTGTTCCTGCACGAGGCGATTCCCGGCCACCATTTCCAGCTCGCGCTGCAGCAGGAACTCACCGGCCTGCCCGCATTCCGCCGCTTCGGCGGCGAGACCGCGTACATCGAAGGCTGGGGCCTGTACGCCGAAAGTCTGGGCAAGGAACTCGGCCTCTATACCGATCCCTACGACTACTTCGGCCGCCTGCAGGGCGAGCTCTGGCGCGCGGTGCGCCTCGTTGTCGACACCGGCCTGCACAGCAAGGGCTGGACCCGCCAGCAGGTGCTCGACTACATGTTCGAGAACTCGTCGGTCAGCGAGCCCGATGCGATCGCCGAAGCCGAGCGCTACATCGCGTGGCCCGGCCAGGCGCTGGCGTACAAGATCGGCGAACTCAAGATCCAGGAACTGCGCAAGCGCAGCGAGGCGGCACTGGGCGATGCCTTCGACATCCGGGAATTCCATGCCGAAGTGCTCAAGGACGGCGCACTGCCGCTGCCCCTGCTCGATGCGAAGATCGATGCGTGGATCAAGGACCGGCGCGAAGGCGCCGACGCGGCGCCCATGATGGAAGCGCCAGCGGCCGAGGCGTCCTGAGGGATTCCGCACGTCAGCGCGTCACTGCGTTCGCGCTCTCCGGACGTTGCATGCGTGCACGCGATCACCGGCAGATCGCGCGCTTGTCGCACCGCGGCTTGCCCTCCTTCACCCGCCGCGCGATGCTGCAGCCCGGTTCGCGCTGGGGAGGCGCCATGATCCGCACGATGTTCTCGGTGATGCTCGGCATGATCGTCGCCATGATGGTGATGCTCGGGCTGGAGTTCGTCGGCTCGTGGATGTTTCCGATGCCCACCGGCCAACTCGCGCGTGAGGCAGACCTCGCGCAGATCGTCGCCAACGCGCCGATCGGCAAGCTGGTCTGGGTGCTGTCGGGCTGGTTGCTCGCCGCGGTCTGCGGGGGCTGGGTCGCCGCACGCGTGTCGCGCGTGCACCGGATGGGTGCCGCGATCGCGGTCGGCGTGCTGATCGTGCTGGGCGTGATCGGCAATGCCTGGATGCTGCCGCATCCGTTGTGGATGACGCTGCTCGGCGTGATCGGTCCGGTTCCACTTTCCTGGTGCGGCGGGCGGCTCGCGCTGCGGCGCGTGCGCGCCGACGCGCACGCTTAAAACAAAGGACGTTCCATGCAGGCATCGCTGTTGACCACACTGCTGTTGCCGCTCGCGCTCGGCGTGATCATGTTCGGGCTCGGCCTTGGTCTGACGCTCGACGATTTCCGCCGCGTGGCGCGCTATCCGCGCGCGGTTCTGATCGGCCTCGCATTGCAGATCGGCGTGCTGCCCTGGGCTGCGCTGGGACTTGCCCTGCTGTTCCGGCTGCCGCCCGAACTCGCCGTCGGCCTGATGCTGCTGGCCGCATCGCCAGGCGGCGCGACCGCGAACATCTACAGCCACATCGCGCGTGGCGACGTGGCGCTCAACATCACCCTGACCGCCGTCAACAGTGTGCTGTGCCTGATCACGCTGCCGGTCATCCTCAACCTGTCGCTGGAATTCTTCCTCGGCGCCGGGCAGTACGTGCCGCCGCCGACGCGCAAGATCGTCGAGGTCGCGCTGATCATCCTGTTGCCGGTCAGCATCGGCATGCTGGTACGGGCGTTCGCCACCAGCTTCGCCTCGCGCATGGAGAAGCCGATCCGGTTGCTGTCGGTGATCGTGCTGGTGCTGCTGATCGTCGCGGCCGTCGCCAGCACCTGGGACACGCTGCTGGCCTACTTCGCCGCGGTCGGCATCGCCTGCCTGCTGTTCAATCTGGTCAGCATGGGCGCCGGCTACGCGGCGCCGCGGGCGCTGAAACTGCCGCGGCGACAGGCGATCGCGATCGCGATGGAGATCGGCATCCACAACGGTACGCTGGCGATCTTCATCGCGCTCAGCGTGCTCGGAAACGCGACGATGTCGGCGCCGGCCGCGGTCTACAGCCTGCTGATGTTCTTCACTGCCGCTGCCTTCGCCGCCTGGCTCAACCGGCCCGGTCCGCGCGAAGCCGACGCAAGCGCCTGACACGCGTTCCGATGCATCCAGGGCGGACGGATCCGACGATCCGGCTGCAGCCGGTGCGCGACGCGGGCATGCAGGCCGCCATCACCCGATGACACATGTCCCATTACCTACGGGAGAGTCACGCAATGCGCCGACCGTTTTTCGCCCTCGGCCTGATCGCACTGTGCGCGCTGCCCGCATCGGCGGCCGAACGCACGCTGTATCACGGCGCCACGCTGATCGACGGCACCGGTGCGCCGCCCAGGCAGGCGATGAGCATCCTGGTGACAGGAGAGGTGATCGAGTCGGTACTGCCGGATGCGGAGGCGATGCATCTGGATGCGACGCGGATCCCGGTGGAGGGGCTGTACGTGCTGCCCGGCCTCATCGATACCCACGTGCACCTGGCGACGCCGCCGGACGCGGTACGCAGCCGTGCGCTGCTGCGTCGTCAGGTCCAGTCCGGCATCACCGGTGTGCGCAGCATGGCCGACGACGTGCGCTCGGTGGCCGAGCTCGCCCGACAGGCGCTGACGGGCGAGATCCCCGCGCCTGACATCCACTTCGCCGCGTTGATGGCCGGGCCGAGTTTCTTCGACGATCCGCGGACAGTCGCGGTGACCCGCGGGCATGTGCCCGGGAAGACGCCGTGGATGCAGGCCATCGATGCCGACACCGACATTCCGACCGCGGTCGCGATCGCACGCGGCACGTCCGCGAGCGGCATCAAGCTCTATGCCAATCTGCCGCCCGCGCTCATCGCCAGCATCACCGCAGAGGCGCACCGGCAGGGCATTCCTGTGTGGGCGCACGCTGCCGTATTCCCCGCCCTGCCGTCGGACAATCTGCTGGCCGGCGTGGACGCGATCTCGCACAGTTGTCCGATCGCATACGAAGTCTCTGAGGCCGCACCGGACACCTACCAGGATCCGACGCCGGTGGATGCCGACAAATTCCGTGATGGCATGCCGGACGCGATCGTCGAACTGTTTGCCGGCATGGCTCGCCAGGGCACCATCCTGGATGCCACGAACCTCGTCTATGCCCGTCACGAGGCGGCCTGGGCCGCGCGTCCCGAGGGACGGCCGCCGCGGTGTACCGCGGAACTGACCTACCGGCTCACACGCGCCGCCTATCTGCAGGGCGTCCCCATCTCCAGCGGCACCGATGGCGACAATCCGCCGGAGGCTGCCTGGCCGTCGCTGCACGACGAACTGGAACTGCTCGCCGGCCCGGTGGGCATGGCACCGATGGACGTCCTGCGCGCGGCCACCTCGGTCGCAGCGGCCGCGATGAACGCCTCCGACACGCAGGGCACCGTCGCGCCCGGCAAGCTGGCCAACCTCGTCGTCCTCACCGCCGATCCACTGCAGGACATCGGCCACCTGCGCAGCGTCGCCTTCACGATCAAGCGCGGTGTCGTCCATCGCCGTGACGCGCCGGCGACCGCTGATTCGAAGAGCTTCACACCTTGAGGGGCTGATGCGGGGCGGCTGCGGCAGGGCGCGTGGAAGCGCCGCTGTCAGCAGAACAGACGGCGGCGCGCCGGTCTGCGGGCCGCTGCAGCTGCGGCCCACCTGTCGAACGACTTGCGCATGTGCCACCGCAAGGGTCGGGGCAACGATGCGTCTGCAGCATGGCCGCCTCCACATACAGGAAGGCCCCGCGAGTGCGGGGCCTTCTGCATTGCATGGACGCGAGGACGTCACTCGCCGGTGCTGAAGCTCCCGTAGGACTTCAGCTGCTCGACGACCGCCGCATCGCCGACCACGACGATGCTCTGCTGCTTCGGATCGAAGAACTCGCGCGCGACCGACTGCACCTGTGCGGCCGTCACGCCGTTGACCTTCTCGACATAACTGCTGAGGTAGTCGGCGGGACGCCCCAGCAACCAGTTGCCCGCAAGCGCGGAGACCACCGCGTACTGCAGCTGGTTCTGGAACAGGTAGGTACCGGCAGTGAAACGCTTGGCGCGCTGCAGCTCGTCGGCCGGGACCGTCTGCTCACGCATCTGCTCGAACTCCTTGAGGAATTCGCCGACCGCAGCCCCGGTCACCTCGTTGCGCACGTCGCCCTGGGCCTGGAACGCGCCCCCCACCGCGCGCAGGCTGAAACCGCTGTACGCGCCGTAGGTATAGCCCTTGTCCTCGCGCAGATTGCGCATCAGCCGGCTGTCGAAGCCGCCGCCGAGGATGGTGTTGGCGAGTGCGGCGGGAATCGCGCGATCGTCGTCGGCATCGAATGCCGGACGCCCGATGCGGACCGCCGACTGCACGCTGCCGCTGCGGGGCACCAGCACGAACTGCGGACCCTGCGGATACGCCGGCGCGGTGACCTCGGCAATCGGCTGCCCCGTGCCTTGCCAGTCGCCGAACATGCGTTCGGCCAGTGCCTTGGCCGCGTCGGGTTCCACCGGGCCTGCGATCACCAGCAACGCGTGATCGGGCCGGAAGCGCGCCGCATGCGCGGCCTGCAGGCCGGCGATGTCGGTGCCGTTGATCGCGGCTTCGGTCGGCAGCGTGTTGCCGTAGGGATGGTCGCCGAACAGCACGCGACCCATCGCGCGGTTGGCCTGGTAACTCGGCTGCGCCTGCGCGGCTTTCAGGCCCTGCAGTGCGTTGGTCTTCGCCAGCTGCACTTCGTTGGCCGGAAACGCCGGATTGCGCACCACGTCGGCGAACAGCGTCGCCAGCGGCTCGGCCGACGACGACAGTCCCGAAGCGCTGACGAACAAGCCGTCGTTGCTTGCAGTCGCACCGATCGAGCCGCCGAGACGTTCCAGTTCTTCGGCGATCTGCACCGAACTGCGCGTGGCAGTGCCTTCGCGCAACAGGCCGGCGAGCAGGTTCGACATACCCGGCAGCTGCGACGGATCGCTGGCGAGACCGCCGCGTACGGCCAGCACATAGTCGACACGCGGCAGCCCGCCCTGGCGCGGCAGCACCCAGACGGTCAGACCGTTGTCGAGCGTGTGTTCGACGAGGCCGAGTTCGGGCAGCGGCTTGTCGGCGCCGTAATCGGGCAGGCCCGCCGGCAGCTCGGTCGGTGGCGCGGTGGTGGGCGGTGCGCCGGGGGCGGCCGGCTGCTGCGCGTAGGTCGCGCTGGCGAACAGGCAGGCGCCGAGCGCCAGTGCGAGCGGACGCAGGCCGCGGGTCGGAATGTGGTGCTTGTCCATGTCGATCTCCTCAGTCCTGCGCCGGTGCGGCAGCGGGCGCCGGCGCGGCCGGCGGGGCGATGCCGCGTGCAGGCGCCATCGCGGCGGGCACACGATCGATGACGGTGCGGTTGGCATCGGTCAGATAGGTCTTCGCCACACGCTGCACGTCGGCGACGGTCACCGTCTGCACCCACTCGGGCACCTTGTTGAGCGTCTGCGCATCGCCCCACAGCAGCTGCGCCTTGGCGAGCTCGTCGGCGCGCGAGATGAAGGGCTCGAGGCCATTGACGTAATCGGCCAACAGCTTCGTCTTGGCGGCGGCCAGCGTCTCGTCGGGCACGCCCTCGGCGACGATGCGCGCGACTTCCTCGTTGACCGCACCCAGCACCGCGTCCGGCTCGACATTGGGCTTGTACAGCGCGAACAGCGTCAGCAGCGTCGGACCGTCGTAGTCCCAGGCATGACCCAGCGGCCAGCCCATGCCGCCGTCGATGTTGAGCAACTGCTCGCGACCCTTGACCAGCCCCTGGTACAGGCGCGAGGCATTGCCGCCGGCCAGCAGCTGCGACAGCACTGCCATCGGGGCGTGATCGGCGTGGCCGCGCGCGGGCATCTTCCAGCCCACCGCCAATGCCGGCACCTGCGCCAGCGCATCGGCCTGCGCCTCACGCTTGCCTTCGGTGTTCAGCGGCTCGGACACATCGGGACGTGCGGGCGTCGCACGCGACGGGATGTCACCGAAGTACTCCTCGACCATCGCGAAGGCCTCTTCGGGCGAGATGTCGCCGGCGATGCCGATGACTGCATTGTTCGGGCCGTAGTAGTCGCGGTGGAAGGCCTCGACATCGGTGAGCGTCGCGCCTTCGAGATCCTTGAAGCTGCCGTAGCCGTCATGCGCGTTCGCCCACTTGGAGAACGCCAGGCGGTTGATGTCGAACACGAAGAACAGGCCGTAGGGCTGGTTCTGCACGTTGACGCGGATCTCTTCCTTGACCACGTCCTGCTGGTTCTTCAGATTTTCCTGCGAGAAATCCAGCGTTTTCATGCGGTCCGCTTCGAGCCACAGGATCGGCGCGAGCGCGGAGACCGGCGCGGTCTCGATGTAGTTGGTGTAGTCGGGACGCGTGGAACCGTTGAGACGGCCGCCGCCGCCCTGGATCACGCGATCGAAGGTGCCCTTGGGCGCGACCGGTGTGCCCTGGAACATCAGGTGTTCGAACAGGTGCGCGAAGCCGGTGCGGTTCTCGGGTTCGAGGCGCATGCCCACGTGATAGACCACGCTGACGCCGACGGTCGGCGAACTGCGGTCTTCGGAGACGACGACGGTCAGGCCGTTGTCGAGGCGCTTGGTTTCGATCGGCAGACGCCAGTCCGCCTGCTGTGCGGCCGCGGGTGCAGCCAGCATCGCGAGCAGCACGCATGCGCCACCCAGTCCTGCGAGTCGTTTCATGGTCGGTTCCCTGTCCGCCCCGCTCCCCGGGGCACGAACCCCGACTATAAGTCGCGGGGCGTGCCTGCGCGTGCAGGCGGTCGGACAGGTCCGGCGACGTCGACCGCAGCGCTATGGAAACGCGGCGGTCTTCGCTGCGCGCGAAGTCACTTCCGCGCGTCGACGTCCGCTTCCGCGTCGTCGAGTCCGACATTGCTGCGGGCCGACTCGTAGACCTCTCGATCCAGCAGCCCGGTCTCGCGTGCGACGAGTACCGGCACCAGCATCTGCCCGGTGACGTTGGTCATCGTGCGCATCATGTCGAGGATGCGGTCGATCGCCAGCAGCAGTCCGAGGCCTTCGAGCGGCAGCCCGGCCGCCGACAGCACCACCGTCGCCATGACCACCGCCGTGCCCGGCACGCCCGCAGTGCCGAAGCTGCCGAGCACCGAGGCCAGCAGGATCGCCGCGTACTGGGCGAAGCTCAGTTCGATGCCGAAGTACTGCGCGATGAACACCGACGCGAGCGTCGGATAGATCGCGCCGCAGCCGTCCATCTTGATCGTCGCGCCCAGCGGCACGGCGAACGCGGCGTAATCACGATTGACGCCGAGGTTGTGGGTGACCGCACGGATCGCAACCGGCATCGACGCCAGACTCGACGAGCTGACGAATGCGACCTGCATACCGGGCGCCGCGCCGCGGAAGAACTTCAGCGGATTGAGGCCGTGCGTGAGCAACAGGCCGCCGTAGACGAAGACGACGTGCACCGCGCAGGCGACGTACAACGCGATGACGAAGCTGCCCAGCGGCAGCAGCCGTTCGAACCCGTAGGTGCCGACGAGCGCAGCGATCAGGCCGAAGGTGCCGATCGGCGTGAGCTCCAGTACGAAACGCGTGACCTGGATCATCGCGTCGGACGCCTGGCCGACCAGCGCGCGCAAGGCCGCGACACGCTCGCCCAGCTTCACCAATGCGAAGCCGAGCAGGCCGGCGAAGAAGATCACCTGCAGGATGTTGCCGTTGGACAGCGCGGCGAACGGATTGGTCGGCACGACGTTGAGCAGGACTTCGACCGGTGTCGGGACCTCCCGCACCGTGTAGTCCGCAGCCGGGGTCAGCGAACCGGCCTCGATGCTCAGACCCGGATTGAAGGTGTAGGCAACCGCGAAGCCCACGCCGACCGCGAGCACCGCAGTCGCGGCGAACCAGCCGAAGGTGCGCCCACCGAGCGCAGCGATCGACTGCTGTCCGTGCAACGCGGCAACCGCGTTGATTACCGCGAAGAACACCAGCGGCACCGCGATCATGCGGATCAGATTCACGTACAGCGTGCCCAGCGGCTGCAGCCATGTCCCGGCCGCCGGCCCCATCAGCCAGCCGACCAGCGCGCCGAGCACGAACGCACCCAGCACCCGCTGCCAGAACGGAATCCGGAACCACCAGGCCAGAGCATTCATTCGAGGGTTGTCCGCGACATCAACAGGCGACGATACGTGACGCCATCCATGCTGGCGATGCCGGCACCGGGACGCCAGCGTCCCAAATCCGGAACGATGGGAGCAGTGCCGTCACACCACATCCGGCGGCGATCGAAACGCGGCGCCGGTCGCACCGCCGTGAAGCTGACATGCGCGGCGGGCATAATTGCGCGGCTTTTTTCCGGAATCCTTCTGCCCCATGCGCCTTCTGAACGCAGGCCTCGCCTGCTCGCTGACCCTGCTCTGCGCCGCGTGCGCGTCCTCCGGCCCCTCCACCGCCGGCCATGTCCGACCCATCGATGTGCCGCCGGCCGCGTCCCGCGCCGACGAGACCGCGCAGTGGTGGTACCGCAGCGGTGCGGCGCGCGCAGCCGGCAACGGCGCGATGGGCGGCAACGCGAAGAACGTCATCGTGTTCCTCGGCGATGGCATGAGCCTGACCACGGTGGCGGCGGCGCGCATCTTCGAAGGCCAGCGCCTGGGCGGCAGCGGCGAGGAGCACGCACTGAGCTGGGAGCAGTTCCCGGCCACGGCGCTGTCCAAGACCTACAACACCGATTCGCAGACGCCCGATTCGGCCGGCACGATGACCGCGGTCGCGACCGGGGTGAAGTCGCACATGGGCGCGATCGGCGTCTCGTCGGGCCCGCGCTTCGACTGCGAGGACAGCCGCCAGCGGCATGTGCAGTCGTGGCTGCGCCTGGCCAGTGATGCCGGTCTCGACACCGGCATCGTCACCACCGCGCGTCTGACCCACGCCACGCCCGCGGCGACCTACGCGCACGTACCGGACCGCAACTGGGAAAACGATGTCGATGTGCCGGACGAAGCGCGCGCGCAGGGCTGCCGCGACATTGCACAGCAGATCCTCGACTTCGCACCGGGTCGCGCGCCGAAGGTCCTGATGGGCGGCGGTCGCGGCAACTTCCTGCCTGCGGGCGAGCGCGATCCCGAGTACGACGACAAGGTCGGCCAGCGTCTCGACGGCCGCGACCTCACCGCCGAGTGGCGCGCGGCCAATCCCGGCGGCGCGTTCGTCTGGAACACCGCGCAGCTGCGCGCAGCAAAGAATGCCGACGCGGTGTTCGGCCTGTTCGAACCCGACCACATGCAGTACGAGCACGACCGCAACCAGAGCGACGACGGCGAACCGGATCTCGCCGAGATGACCCGGTTCGCGATCGAGCGTCTGGCACGCGACGGCAAGGGCTACGTGCTGCTGGTCGAGGGCGGTCGTATCGACCACGCCAACCACGAAGGCAACGCCTACCGCGCGCTCGACGAGACCGTCGCGATGTCGCGTGCGGTCCAGGCCGCGGCCGAGGCGACGTCTGCCGAGGACACACTGATCCTCGTCACCGCCGACCATTCGCACACGCTGAACTTCGTCGGCTATCCGACCCGCGGCAATCCGATCCTGGGCAAGGTACGCGGGCGGGTCAGCGAGGACGACGACCCGAACGCCTACGCGCTCGACGCGAACGGCCTGCCCTACACCACGCTGGTCTATGCCAACGGTCCGGGTTACACCGGCGCCAGCAACCAGCAGCCGGCCGGCCCGAAGGTCCATTACCACAAGCCCAGCAGCTTCGAGCCGTCCGACGGCCGACCGGACCTGCGCGAGGTCGACACCGAGCATCCGGACTTCATGCAGGAAGCGCTGGTGCCGATGCGCAGCGAATCGCACGGCGGCGACGACGTCGGCATCTGGGCGCGCGGCCCCGGCAGCGACGCGGTCCGCGGCACGGTCGAGCAGAACGTGATCTATCACCTGATCGTGCAGGCCACGCCCGCGCTGCGCACGCAGCTGTGCGCGACCGGCCACTGCAATGCCGACAGCGTGCCGGTGGACCTGCCGGTGATGACGCCGGTGGACGCACCGGTGCGCGCGGCCGACTGAGGCCGACGCCATTGATCCGTACGCGAACGATCAGCCCGATCGCGTACGGAGCGTTCTACGCACGGCATCCCGCATCGCCCGAAAGTACGACGCGGTCCGCAACATCGACGGGCTAAGCTGGCCGCATCCCCATTCGAAGCGGAGCGGCACCCATGAATCGACTCGACGGCAAGGTCTGCGTGGTGACTGGCGCGGCCAGCGGCATCGGCAAGCGCATCGCCGAGGTCTATGCCCAGGCGGGCGGCAAGGTCGTCATCGCCGATCTCAAGCTCGATGCGGCCGAAGCGACCGCGACCGAAATCCGCAACGCCGGTGGTGATGCGCTGGCCGTGGCGATGGATGTCACCGACGAGGCGCAGGTGGTCGACGGCATCGCCAAGGCCGTCGCGCACTACGGCCAGGTCGATGTGCTGGTGTCGAACGCCGGCATCCAGATCGTCAACAAGGTCACCGACTTCAGCTACGCCGACTGGAAGAAGATGCTCGCCATCCATCTCGACGGCGCGTTCCTGACCACGCGCGAATGCCTGCGCGACATGGAAAAGCGCAAGACCGGCGGCGCGATCATCTACATGGGTTCGGTGCATTCCCACACCGCGTCCAAGCTCAAGGCGCCCTACGTCACGGCCAAGCACGGCCTGCTCGGCCTGGCCCGCACGGTCGCCAAGGAAGCCGCGGCCTACGGCGTGCGCGCCAACGTGATCTGCCCGGGCTTCGTGCGCACGCCGCTGGTCGACAAGCAGATTCCCGAGCAGGCAAAGGAGCTCGGCATCAGCGAGGACGAGGTGATCCAGAACGTGATGCTCAAGGACACGGTGGACGGCGAGTTCACGACCGTCGACGACGTCGCCAATGTCGCGCTGACGCTGGCCGCGTTCGAAACCAATGCGCTGACCGGCCAGAGCCTCGTCGTCAGCCACGGCTGGTACATGCAGTGACCGAGGCCGCAGTCCGCCGGCACGTCGCGCGCTATCCCACCGTCGCCCTGGTGCTGCAGGGCGGCGGTGCGCTCGGCGCCTACCAGTGCGGCGTCTACGAACGCCTGCACGAGGCCGGCATCGCACCGAACTGGTTCTCCGGCATCTCGATCGGCGCGATCAACGCCGCGATTCTCGCCGGCAATGCGCCCGAAGACCGCATCGCGCAGCTGCAGGCGTTCTGGCACACGATCACCGAACCGGCCGGCCCGATGTCGCTGCCGGCGCTGGCGATCCGCACCGCGATCGCCGGCTTGCCCGAGGACCCGATGCTGCTGTCGTGGGCGCGCGGCATGAGCGCGATGGGCGCACTGCTGCAGGGCCAGCGTGGCTTCTTCGAGGCGCGGCCGATCTCGCCGCTGTTGCTGCCCGGCGACGGCAGCGATGCGGCGACGAGTTTCTACGACACTTCACCGCTGCGCGAGACCCTGCTGCGCTTCGTCGATTTCGACCGCATCAACCGAGATCGCGGCGTGCGCCTGACCGTCGGCGCGACCAGCGTCACCCGCGGCAACTTCCGGTACTTCGACAGCGCGCGGGAACCCATCCGGGTCGAGCACGTCCTCGCCTCGGGCGCGCTGCCGCCGGCGTTTCCCGCGGTCGAGATCGACGGCGAGCCGTACTGGGACGGCGGCATCGTCTCCAACACGCCGCTGGAATACATCCTCGACTGCCGCCCGCACGAGGACACGCTGGTGTTCCAGGTCGACCTGTGGAGCGCGCGTGGCGCGGCGCCTGCGTCGATGCTCGATGTGCTCGAGCGGATGAAGGACATCCGCTTCTCCAGCCGCACGCGCCACGGCACGCGCATGGTGGAGATGGCGCAGACGCTGCGGGCTTCGCTGAAGGAGCTGATCGGCCATCTGCCCGACCGGCGGCTGCCGGCGCATCTCGAGGACGTGCTGACGCCCTACCTCGACGACCGCGTGTTCAACGTCATCCATCTGATCTACCAGACCAAGCCGCACGAGCAGCAGAACAAGGACTACGCGTTCGGGCACATCCCGCTGCGCGAACACTGGGACAGCGGCCGGCGCGACATGCAGGGCACGCTGGCACACCCGTCCTGGTTCGACCTGCCCGATCGCGATCTGGGGATGGCGACCCACGACGTGCATCGCGCGTCGCCCGGCGGATGAAGCGTTCCGGCTCGCCTGCGCCCAAAGTGACCCCGCAGGCGCGATAATCGCGGCCCGGGTGCGGTCGCGCCCCGGGTCAGGGGAGCCGCAGGATGCAGCCAAATCGAAATCCATGGGCACGCGGCTGCGTGCTCGTCCTGCTGCTGGCTTTCCTTGCCGCCTGCCAGGCGGCAACGCCGTCCGCGCGTCCCGACCATCTGCTCCGCGGCACCGCCACAGATGCCGGCACGCCGATGCGGGACTGCGATCCGGCGATGCTCGCCACCCTGCACCAGGTCGAGATCCCCGCGCCGGCGGATGGCTGGTCCGGCACCCCCCAGGCGGTGAACGTGTTCAACGTGTTCGCCGGCGAAGTGATGATCGGACTCGGCGACCGCGTGGTCTGTGGACGCATGCACGATGCGCGCTCGCGCGACTCCCGTTTCCGCGCCGGTGTCGGCATGGTGGTCGTGCCGGAAGCCGGCACCGACAGCCCGGTCCGTGTGGGCTGGGTGCCGCCGGTCAAGGCGCACTGGATTCCGACGATCCGCATCGGTGGGCCGAGCCCCGTGCAGCAGGAAGACACACTGCGCCTGGTCGTGCGGACCGCCTGCCTCGCCGTCGCGCTGGCGTTGGCGTTCTCCGCGCTGATGGGTTTCATCGGCGCGCGTGACCGCATCTTCCTGGCGCATGCGGCGATGTGTCTGGTGCTGCTGCTGTGGCAGGCCTCGCTCAACGGCCTCAGCGGATATCCGACCCCCTGGCTGCCGGTCGGCCAGCACGAAGCGTGGTGGCAGGTCGCGTTGACGGCATTCGGTGCGGCCGCGCTGCTGTACGGCCTGTGGAGCCAGTCCGGCAGCCTGGGTCGCGCAGCCGGCTGGCGGAAGGCCGTGCGTCGCGGCATCTGGCTGCTCGCCGCAGCGGGCCTGCTCGTGCCGTTGCTGCCCGCGTCGGCACTGCGCGGTGCCTGGTCGGTCATCGATGGCGGTTTCGCCGTGGCCGCGCTGGCCCTGATGTACGTGGCCTGGCGCTCCATCCGCGACGGCGATCGACGTGCGTGCGCGGCGATCATCGCGGTGCTGCCGTTCCTGGCCCTGTTCGTGCCCCAGATCGCGACCAGCCGCGTGGTCATCGAGTACCGCGTCGAGATCATCCAGCTCGTGCTGACGTGGTTCCTCATCGTGATGGCCTACACGCTGACCAACGGCTACGGACAACTGCGCGCGCAGCGCGACGCGATGCAGCAGCTCGCCGATACCGATGCGCTGACCGGCCTGCTCAACCGCAGGGCGGGCATGACGCGGCTCGGGGACTGGTTCGCGCGGCCCCATGACGCGGCCGCGCCGCTGTCGGTCGGGTTCGTCGACGTCGACCTGTTCAAGCGCATCAACGACACGCATGGCCACGATGCGGGCGACCGCGTCCTGGTCGCCGTCGCCGGGGCTCTGCTGGCGGAAGTCGGGCAGCGTGATGCGGTCGCACGCATGGGCGGCGAGGAGTTTCTGGTGATGCTGCCCGGCATGCCGGCCTACGCGGCCCGCACCCGCCTGGAAGCGGTGCGTCAGCGGATCGCCAACGCCGCGCAGGGCCTCGGTGTACCCGGCCTGGAGCTCACCGTCAGCATCGGCATGACGACGCGCGTTGCAGGCGACGAAGATCCGGTCGCATTGCTGCGACGCGCCGACGATGCCATGTACCAGGCCAAGCATGCAGGCCGCGACCAGGTCGTCGACGACCACGCGCCCTCGCTGCGCCTGGATGCCCGCCGCTGACGCGCGGCAGGCGACGTCCTCAGAACGGTTTGGCGAGTACCAGCCACACCACGCCGACCAGCAGCAGCACCGGGATCTCGTTGAACCAGCGCAGTGCTTTCGTCGAAGGCAGCGCTCGGCCCTTGTCGACGCCCTTGAGCCAGCGTCCGGCGACGACGAAATGCACGATCAACAGCACCACCAGCCCGAGCTTGGCGTGCAGCCAGCCGGCGCCGCCGCCCATCGGGGCCATCGTCGGGAAGTCGGTGATGAACGTGTAGCCCATCCACAGGATGAGGCCCAGCAGCAGCGCGAGCCCCAGCATCACGTGGCCGAAGCGGTACAGGCGGCGGCCCATCAGCACCAGTCGCGCGCGCACGTTGACGGTGTCGCCGGCTTCGACGAGGTTGATAAGAATGCGCGGCAGGTAGAACGCGGCGGCGATCCACGCCATCACGAACACGAGATGGAAGGTCTTGACCCACAGATAGGCTTGCATCGCGCTGGCTCCCTCGACTGACGAGCAAGGATCGCACGCCCGCGCGTGCGGTTCGCATCACATATGCGCGCTGCGACGCTGTGTCGCAGTCGACGCCACCGCCTAGAATGCGCGTCCCGCACACCTGTCCGGCTCCTCGATGTCCAAGCAATACGACCGCGCCTATTTCGACCGCTGGTATCGCGCCGGCGACATCGGCGGCCCCGCGCGTCTCGCGCGCAAGGTTGCGCTCGCAGTCGCGACGGCCGAGTACCACCTGGAGCGCCCGCTGCGCACCGTGCTCGACATCGGCGCCGGCGAAGGGGCGTGGCGCGCGCCACTGCTCAAGTTGCGTCCCAAGGCGCAGTACCTCGGCTTCGATGCCAGCGAGTACGCGGTGTCACGCTTCGGTCGTGCGCGCAATCTGCATCACGCGCGCTTCGCGGATTTCGAGATGCTGCGGCCCTGCCCGCCGGTCGATCTGCTGATCTGCAGCGACGTGCTGCATTATCTCGACACGCGCGAACTCGACCGCGGCCTGCCCGGCCTGGCCGACCTCACCGGTGGTGTCGCCTTCCTCGAATGCTTCACCCGCGAAGATGGCGCCGAAGGCGACGACGACGGTTTCAAGCAGCGCCCCGCCCGCTTCTACCGGGAACGTTTCGCCGCTGCCGGCTTCCGCGCACTCGGCTCGCATTGCTGGCTGTCGCCGCAGCTGGCCGACGCGGCCACGGCGCTCGAAACTGCCTGATCCAGCGCAAGCGCGTCAGCTGAATCCTGCCCGCTGCCGCGCCGGCCGTTCACGGCCGATGCGCTATGCTGCGCCGCAGCAACACCACTGACCGGAATGCCGATGCTGTTCTACCAACTGCACGAAATGGGCCGCGCCTGGATGAAGCCGTGGACGCTGCTGGCCGACGCAAACGCGAAGGCGTTCGGCGCCGACACCACCTGGCTGTCCAACCTGCCCGGCTCCGAGCAGCTCTCCGCCGCCAACGAGCTGCTGTACCGCATCGGCAAGGACTACGAGAAGCCGGCGTTCGATATCCATGCCGTCGAGAACGACGACAACGACCGCACCTATCCGGTCGTACAACTCGACGCGCTGGTGAAGCCGTTCTGCAAGCTGCTGCGCTTCAAGCGCTACACCGATGATCCGGCGCATCTCGAAGTCATCAAGGCGCAGCCCACCGTACTCGTCGTCGCCCCGCTGTCGGGCCACCACTCGACGCTGCTGCGCGACACCGTGCGCACGCTGCTGCGCGACCACAAGGTCTACGTGACCGACTGGATCGATGCGCGCATGGTGCCGGCCGAAGCCGGTGCGTTCTCGCTCGACGACTACATCGCCTACATCGAGGACTTCATCCGCCATATCGGCGCCGATGACCTGCACGTCGTCAGCGTCTGCCAGCCGACGGTGCCGGTGCTCGCCGCCGTCTCGCTGATGGCCGGCCGCGGCGAAGCCACGCCGCGTTCGCTGGTGATGATGGGCGGGCCGATCGACACCCGCCAGTCGCCGACCGCGGTGAACAATCTGGCGACCGAGAAGCCGCACGCCTGGTTCGAACAGAACGTGATCCATCCGGTGCCGATGAACTATCCCGGCCGCGGTCGCCTGGTGTATCCGGGCTTCCTGCAGCACATGGGTTTCATGGCGATGAACCCCGAGCGCCACCTCGAATCGCACTGGGATTTCTATCGCGATCTGGTCAAAGGCGACGATGACGACGCGCAGTCGCACCGCCGCTTCTACGACGAATACAACGCCGTGCTCGACATGCCGGCCGAGTACTACCTCGACACCATCCGCATCGTGTTCCAGGAGCATCTGCTGCCGCGCGGCAAGTGGGTCGTCGCCGGCGAGCGCGTGGATCCGTCGAAGATCACCGGCACCGCGCTGCTGACGATCGAAGGCGAGCTCGACGACATTTCCGGCGAAGGCCAGACCCGCGCCGCGCACACGCTGTGCACCGGCGTGTCCGAAGCCGACCGCGCGCATCTCACCGTCGAGGGCGCCGGCCACTACGGCATCTTCAGCGGCCGCCGCTGGCGCACGCAGGTGTATCCGCAGGTGCGCGCGTTCATCGCATCGCATGCGCAGGGCGCGAGCCCGGCGCAGGCAAAGCCCGCAGCGAAGACCGCACGCAAGAAGGCTGCGAAGCGGACGACGAAGAAGACGACCTGATACCGCGCGCCACGCAGGCGCGGATCACGCGAACAAAAGGCGCGCCGGTCGAAACCGGCGCGCCTTTTTCGTGGATCGGAGAACACTCGCTCAGCTGTACTGCGCCGTCTTCACCAGCAGGTGCTTGGCGATGCCGCCGTGCATGCGGCCGATCGCGCGAAACAGGTGCAGGCTCGCGAACAGCAGCAGCACACCGGTCGCCGAGACCAGCGGCAACAGGTACGGCGCCTGCTGCGGGATGTCGATGCCGAACATCCAGACGTTGAGATGCAGGCCCGGGAGCAGTGCCAGTGGCGCCGCAATCAGACTCAGCGACAGCGACAACAGCGTCACGTTGATCGTGAAGTAGACGATGCCCAGCGGCAGCATCAGCAGTAGGTAGAACAGCGTGCTCCAGGTGCGCACGTCGGTGAACATGTCGCCGATGCGCTGCAGCCAATTGCGACCGCGGGCCGAATACAGCGGCCTGCGCGGCATGCGCTCGCCGAGCATCACTTCGACCAGCCGGCCCTCGACCAGCGACAACAGCCGTACCGAACCGAAGAACAGGATCAGCAGCGGAATGCCGATCAGCACGACGACCAGGCTCAGTGACACCGACAGGCCGGTCACCACCCAGGTGAAGTAGAAGATGCCCGTCGCCATCGACAGCACCATGTAGAACATCGATGCGTAGGTACGCGGGTCGGCGGCGACGCCGAAGAAGCGGCCGACCAGCGACGTGCGCGGCTTCGGCGCCGGCGGCCGCAGCGCGGTCTGCACCTTGACCTCGGTGTCGCGGTAGATATCGGCCACTTCGTCCGGCGCGCCGTAGCTCGACGCGACCGACGCGATGACCTCGGCTTCCGAACGACCCGGTTGTTCGGCCAGTTCCGAACGCAGATATTCCTCGGCGTCGTAGAGCGCGTCCTGCACGAGTGCGGGATCCGCGCCGGTGAGCGCGACGCGCAGCTGTTCCAGATACTCGGGGATGCTTTGCGGTGGCTTGTGCATGTTCATTCGCGTATCCCCTCCAGGACGGCGTCGACGGAATCCCGTGTGGCCCGCCAGGCGGCGGTCCAGTGCTGCAGGGTGGTCCGCCCTGCCTCGGTGATGCGGTAGTAACGGCGCGGCGGTCCGGCGACGGACGGTTCCACGTGGCTGTCGAGCAGTCCGGCAGCGCTGAGGTTGCGCAGCACCGGATACAGCGCGCTCTGTTTGCCGCTGAGCACGCCGTCGAGCGATTCGAGACGCTTGGCGATCTGGTAGCCGTACATCGGCTCGCCTGCGCTGCCCAGCACCGCCAGCAATGCCAGCGACACCGTGCCCGCGCTCAGTTCCTTCTGGAACTTGCGCAGCTGCAGATCGCTGTCATCAGGGGCGTCGGCCATGGGCCACCTCCGCTAGGTTGATCCAGATACTAGTGCGGACTTCGCTATAGCGGATGTGCCGGTAGTCACGCAGACCATCGACTCGGCCACAATCGGGGGCTGTCTTCCGGGGAATCCATCCATGCGCCAGCTGTCGCGCCACGCCTTGTCCGCCACCCTCGCCGCCTGCGTGCTCGCGCTGGCCGGCTGCGCCACGTCCGGCGCGCCGGCGAGCGTCGAGACCCGTTCCACGCAGGAATTGCTGGACGCCTCGACACCTGCGGACTGGCGCACGCCCGATCCGGCCAACCTGCTGTACATGGACGTCGACGGCGGCCGCGTGGTGATCGAGCTGGCGCCGGCGTTCGCGCCCGAACACGTCGCCAACATCCGCACCCTCGCCCGCGGCGGCTTCTGGAACGGACTCACCCTGTACCGCTCGCAGGACAACTTCGTCGTGCAGTTCGGCGACATCACCGAGGACGGCGCACCCGGCAAGCCGATCGGCAGCGCACGCGCGAAGTTGCCGGCCGAATTCGATCGCGCGTCGGCCGGCCTCGCCTTCCACGCGCTGCCCGATCCCGACGGCTGGGCGGCGCAGACCGGTTTCGCCGACGGCTTCCCGGCCGCGCGCGACGACCGCAACGGCGCCGGCCGCGCGTGGCTCGCGCACTGTTACGGCACGCTGGGCGCGGGCCGCGACATGGCGCCCGATTCCAGCAACGGCACCGAGCTCTACATCGTCACCGGGCAGTCGCCGCGCCAGCTCGACCGCAACATCACCACCGTCGGCCGCGTGCTGCAGGGCATGGAACTGCTGAGCGTGCTGCCGCGCGGCACCGGTCCACTGGGCTTCTACGAGGACCCGAAGCAGCGCACGCCGATCCGCCGCATCCGCCTCGCCTCCGAAGTGCCAGCAAACGAACGCACGCCGCTGCAAGTGCTGCGCACCGACACGCCGCTGTTCGACGCCGTGGTGGAATCGCGCCGCAACCGCCGCGACGACTGGTACGTGCAGCCGGCCGGGCACATCGACTTGTGCAACATCAGCGTGCCGGTGCGCACGCCGCCGGCAGGCTGAACGCGATGCGCATCGAGACCGAACGCCTGCTGTTGCGTCCGCACACGATCGACGACTTCGACGCGCTGCGGGCGATGATCCGCGACCCCGAGGTGATGCGGCACATCACCTCGATCGTGCCCAGCGACGAGGACATCTGGAACCGGCTGCTGCGCTACATCGGCCACTGGACCGCATTCGGCTTCGGCATCTTCGCGGTGATCGAACGCGAAACCGGCCGCAACGTCGGCGGCGCCGGCTTCGCGGATTTCCGGCGTGGTCTCGGTGATGCGTTCTCCGCCTCGCCCGAAGGTGCCTGGGTGTTCGCCAAGGAAGCGCACGGTCGCGGAATCGCGTCGGAAGCCACCCAGGCGATGCACACCTGGTTCGACGCACAACCCTTCGGCGGGCGCAGCGTCTGCATCATCAATCCGGACAACGCGCCGTCGCGGAAACTGGCCGGCAAGCTCGGCTATGTCGAAACGGGTCCGACGCAGTACCACGATGAGACCACGCTGACCTTCGAGCGCCTGCGACCGCGCGCCTGATCAGGCGTCGCGGCGGCTGTCGTCGCTGCCCAGCGCCTGGTGCTGGAACAGGCACATGCGGATCGCGCTGCGATAGCGGCCGTCGCTGAAGAACTCGTCAACCAGCACGCCTTCGCGCTGGAAGTCCAGCGATTCATAGACGTGGATCGCCGCGGCATTGTCCACGTCGACCAGCAGGTACAGCTTGTAGAGATTGAGCACGCGGAACGCGTAGGCGATCGCGAGCGACGTCGCCGGCCGCGCATAGCCGCGGCCCTGGTGCGTCGGCGAGATCATGATCGCGAACTCGGCGCGCCGGTGCAGATGATCGATCTCGACCAGCTCCACCATGCCCACGCGCGTGTGGCCGCCGTCTTCGACGATGAAGCGGCGTTCGCTCTGGTCATGGATATGTTTGCGGAACAGCTCCTCGAGCTCGACGAAGGATTCGTAGGGCTCCTCGAACCAGTAGCTCATCACCGTGCGGTTGTTGTTGAGCTCGTGGACGAAATGCAGATCGCCGCGTTCGAGTGGACGCAGCAGGACCGGCAACTGTTCGTCGGCGGTTTCGGTCGTGGGCGCGTTCGCATTCATGGGCATGAGCCTACGCCCCGCAGGTGACAGAGGTGTGGTGTCGTCACGTCGGCTTTCCGTTTCGCTGCCTAGCCTGCACGTCATCCCCCGCACCACAAGGAACCGACATGCCCATGCTCCGCATCCGCCTCACCGGCAGCGACGACACCGCACGCGCGGTGATCAATCTTCTGTCGAGCGTGGAGGGCATCGAGCACGTCGAGGAAATCGACGACCTGATGCCGCACATGGACGATGCCGATTCCAGCTCCGCCGGCCTCAGCGATGTCGCCGGCCCGAAGATGCACGAGATCGAAGTCGAGGTCGGCAATCCCTCGACCGAGCGCAAGGTGCGCGAGGCAATCGAGGCGCTGGCGTTCGATCTCGACGCGGTCGTCGAATTCGAGACCGAAGAAGAAGGCTGAGCCCGCACACCGCGCGCGGCGGCGGGCTCGCTGGACTCAGCTCGCCGCCGGCAATGCCTCGATCAGCCTGGCCATGCGCTCGCGCTGCGCGGTATCCGGCAGGCGACCACGGCCCGCGCCGAGATTGTCGATCAGGTTCGAGGCGCGGCTCGTCGCCGGCGTCGCGCACGTGACCGCCGGATGCGACAGTACGAACTTCAGGAAGAACTGGCCCCACGTGGCCGCATCGAACTCCGCCGCCCACTCCGGCACCGGCGTCTCGCCGACGCGACGCCACAGCCGCGTCCTCCCGAACGGCGCGTAGACCAGCACACCGATGCCGCGCTCTGCGGCCAGCGGCAGAATCGTTTCCTCGACGTCGCGGTTGTCAATCGCGTAATCCACGCCAATGAAATCCAGCGGCTCGTTGCGCATCGTCTCGATCAGCTTCGGATAGGCCGGCTTGCTGGTCGAGGTGACGCCGATGTAGCGCACGCGCTTGGCTTCTTTCAGCTCCTTGAGGATGCCGAGCTGGGTCGGCACGTCGCCGAGGTTGTGCACTTGGATCAGATCGATCGTGTCGCGGCCCAGGCGCGAGAACGAAGCTTCGATCTGCGCGCGCGCACCGGCCGGATCGGCCTTGGCATCCGCTTCGCGACCGGCGACATTGACCTTGGTCGCCCAGAACACGCGATCGGCGATGCCGAGATCCTGCACGGCCTTGCCGGCGACCTCTTCCGAGGCGCCGTAGCTGGGCGCGGTGTCGAACACCGCGCCGCCCTGGTCGACCAGCGCGCGCAGCACCTCATTGAGCGCGGATGCATCGTCGCGCGCGGTCGACGAGAACGTTGCCGAGCTGCCGAGACCGACGACGGGAATACGCTGGCCGCTCGACGGAATCGGGCGCGTCAGCATCGGCGCGGGCGTAGCGGCGAACAGCGTGCCGGGCAATGCCAGCGACAGGCCGGCACCGAGTGAGAGTTTCAGGGCATCGCGACGGGTGACCATGGCGTCCTCCTTGCATGGATGGCGCAGGCCGGGCCTGCGTCGGAAACCGGCGCGGTGCTGGATCACGCGCTGCGCGCACGGAATGCCGGCTGAAATGCGGCGTCCCGAGTCTGCAGTACCCCACCGCGTCGGGCAACCGACGCGCGCTCGAGGCGATCAGCCGCGACGACGTCGCCGCCACAGCGCACGCAGCAGGGCGAGCAGCGCGACACCGACGATCGCCAACGGGAACAGAAACGCAGTCGCGCGGATCGTCCAGGCGGTGCCGGTGGCGAGCGTGCCGCCGAACTCGCGGAACGCCATCGCGATCTCGCTGCGGCCCTGCTCTCCGTCGCGTGCGCGCAGCTGCACGGTCAGCAGCTGCGTGTCGATGCGACGGCGATGCTGTGCACCATCGCGACGCGCGGCCTCGATCTGCGCTTCGGTCGCGGCGATGCGCTCCGACAACGCGATCATGTCGGCCACGGAGAGATCGCGCCGCGCTTCGAACGCCTGCAGCCGCGCCATTTCTTTCGTCAGCCGATCCTGCTCGGTGGTGTTGTCACGCACGATGACGGCGAGATCTTCGGCGCGCGTGCTGCGCTCACCGACCTCGCCACCCTCGCCTGCCAGCGCGATCATCGGTTCGATGCCCGCGGGCGCCATACGCACCACCGCACGCGCGGACGGGCGATCGCCGGCCGACTGCTGCGCTTCGATCAGGGTGCACGCACCGAAGCGTGCATCGCGGCACGCGGCCTGGATCGCCTGCAACCGCGGCAGAATCATGTCGCGGTCGAGCTGCACGCCGACGCTGTGCTCGTAGGCCAGCAATGCGCCATCGGCGTTTTCGGTCGGCGCGCTGCCCGCTTCCGAATAGGCCATGCCGTTCGCATCGGACAACTTTGACGAGCAGCCGGTTGTCAACGCAGCCGCGAGCACCCACGCGCCGACCCAATGCAGAGGCACGCGCCTCACAGGCGCGCCCCATCGATCTGCAAGATCTTCAGCGCCGTGAGATCGATCCCGTCGACGCAGCGCACATTGATGCAGGCCATTTCCACGCCGTCCGGACCAACGCCGCGGCTGTATGGCGCGATGCCGCAGGTGCCGCAGAAGTGATGGGCGATGTTGTGGGTGTTGAAGCGATAGGTCTGCGGCGTACCGCTGCCGGTTTCGCGCAGTGCGTCGGCGGCCGCGAATGCCAGCAGGCCGCCACGCCGCCGGCACATCGAGCAGTTGCAGTCGTAAGCCTCGGCGATCTCGCCATCGAGTTCGAACGCCAGGCTGCCACAGTGGCAGCGCCCCGTATGCGCCATCGTCGTCTCTCCAGTTTGTGCCGCGGGATTATGCGCCTGGTGCGGGCGCCGGCACTCGGGTACGCCCGATGCGCGCACGGCCGAGCGCCCACAGCGCGGCGGTGACGCACAGCCAGGCCAGCAGCCACGGCCAGGCGCGGCCCGGGCGTGTCGCCGTCATCGTGTCGGGCGTCGCGTCCGATGCGCGCACCAGCGCCTGCGTCGCGCTCTGCAACGCAGTGACGTGGAGACCCACGGCGGCACCGTCTGCGCGGACCAGAAACGGCCAGCTGCCGGCACCAGATTCAATGCGATGCCAGCCCGCCACCGTCGGCCAGATGCCGGCGCAGCCGTTCGCCGCAGGATCGGGGACCGGCGCGATCGTCGTGACGTCGGGCGCATGGACGCGTGCATCGGCGTCCAGCCCGCAGACCATCGAACGCATGTCCACACGGAACTCGCCGTCGAAACGCGGCGGCTGCACGTCACCGGCGCGCGCGAGCGCGGCCGCCCAACCGCTCCACAACCCTGCGTGCAGATCGCCGCGTCCGGACAGCGGCAGCTGCCAGCTGTCGGCGAGCGTGACCACACCGAGTCGTCCCTGCCCGACCGCCTGCCAGCGCATCATCCCGGACGGCACATTGCCGTGCGCTGGTGCGCCGCCCGACAGTGGCAGAAACGCGAGCGTCGGTGCGGCTTCGCCGGCCAGCAATGGATCGAAGGGCGCGTCGTCGCTGCCCGGTCCCATCCATGCGCGCAAGCGCGCGACATCGTCAGAGCCGACGTCCGGCTGCCAGTCCACCGCGAGGCCGGTCTCGATCGTCAGACCGGCGCCGCGGAGCCAGCCACGCAAAGCCGCAGATGGCGTCTGCGGCGCATGGATCAGCACGCCCAGCCCCCCGCGCACGGCCGTCAGCAACGACGCACGCGCGCCGGCGCCGAGGCCGTCCCAGGCGCGCGTGTCGAGCAGCACCAGATCCTGCTGCGCGAGCGATGCGGCATCGAAGGCCGGCGCATCGCCCACGCCCGCACCGCCGCCAAAGGTCGTGCGCCAGCGCAAGCTCAGGCCCGCATCCTCGGCCCAGCGACGCAGCGCGCGCATGTCCGGATTCGGCGATCCCGCGATCAGCAGCACGCGCAGCGGCGCTGCCGCGTCAACGATCACCGGCACCTGCACGCGCTCGATCTCGCGCGCGTCCGCGTCGTGCACGACGACATCGAACAGGGTCGCGCCTGCATCGCGCGCGGACGCAGCCAACAGGAAGCGTCCGGCGGCGTCGGCCTCCACGGTCGACACGAGGCGTCCCGCGGGATCCATCAGCGACACGCGTGCCGCATCGATCCCGGCGACGCGGCCCTGCACTTCGAAACGCGCACCGGCGCCCGTGTGGTCCGGTGCGACGAGTTCGACGAATCCGGCAGGCGCTTCGGCCGGCACGAACGCCAGCGCACGACCGTCGACCACATCGCGATCCCGCGCCTCCAGTCCGTGACCGAGTACGACCAGTGCGCGCGCATCGGGATGCCGACGCAACGCAGTCGCCAGATCCGGCATGCGTTCGGCCCCCGGCGGCCCGTCGCCGGATTCCGGCAAGGCGACGACGGCCTCTGCCGCCGGCACCGCAAGCCCGTCCGCGCCGGCGGTCAGGACGGCCAGCGTGCCGCGTTCGACCGCAACGGGCGGCGGCAACAGGCCGCGATACAGCAGAGATGTCGACGCCAACGTCAGCGCGACGAGCGCGCATACGCGCCACACGGCGGGACGTGCATCGGGCGTCGCGCGCAGATGACCCACGACCAGCCGCAGCACGGCAAGTGCGGCGCCGACCACGAGCACGATGAGCAGCCAGCGTTCCGGGCTCATGGGGCGTCTTCCTGCAATGCATCGAGATAACGCGCGCCCATCGCATCCGGCGCTGCACGCCGTGCGGGCGCCGGCAGCGGTCGCTGCAGCACGCGCCACAGCTGTCCCCGCAGCGCCTGCCGGCAGTCGACGCAGCCCGCGTCGCGGCGCAACGCATCGACGGCGGCCAGCAGCGCGAGCGGATCGTCAACCTGGCGCGGGTGCGCCCGCGCCCAGCTGATCAATGCATCGAGATCCGGCGCATCGTTCCACGCAAGCGCGCGCCAGACGTTTGCGGGTGCTTTGTCGTTGTCCACGTCCGGCGCCGGCACGGCGCGCGGCGCGATGCCGTCGCGATCACCGCCGAGCCGCCGTGCGGGATCGACGGGTGGCAGCGAGGATCCGACACGCGCCAGATAGATGCGGTCGGCTTCCTGCACCTGCTTGATCAGCTCCAGCGCGCGGTTCGCATGCGGCAACGCCTCACGCGGCGCGGCCTGGCGCAGATGCAGTTCCGACTGCCACATCGCCTGCAGCGCGCCGCGCAGGATCTCGCGCGTCTTCGGATCGAGGAGTGTCGCCGCTTCCGGCAGATCGTGGGTGTGGCCGAACGTCGCCAGCACGTCATCGGCGCGACCGAAGGTCATCGCGTTCTGCGGTGCATGGTCGTGATCGTGGTGCGTGGCCGCGCCCTGTGCAGCGGGCGCATCGTCGTGCGCGTGATCGTCATCGTCATCGTCGTGCGTGTCCACCACCGGCGTATCGGTCTGGCCGAAGTCGTCGATCGGCAGCGGTTTGCGCGGTGGTGGAGGCGGCGCTTCGGCATCGTCGGTCGGCGGCGGGCGTGGGCCCCCTTCCGATTCCTCGCCGAGGAACTGGCCGTAGCGCAGCCGCAGAATGCGCTGGTCCACGCCGAGGGCATCCGAGCGTCCTTCGAAGGCGCTGCGCTCGATGCGCGGCTGTTCGGCGATCAGGGCTTCGGCATCGATGATGATCTGGCGCTGGCTGCGGAAGTACGCGGGCAGCACATCGCGCGCGAGTCCTTCGAGCCCATCCGCATCGACCGGTGCCGGCGTTGGCCAACGCAGGATCAGGCTGGCGCTGCGGGCACGTTGCGGTGCCGGCACGCGGTTGTCGCGCACTTCGAGCTGGGCGACGAGATCGCCGCCCTCTTCCAGCCCGAGTGCGACCGGATCGAGCGTCGTTGCGAAGGTCAACGCGCGCGCATCGCCGCGTCCGCGCAGCGGCATCGTGCGGTCCTCGAACGTGATCGCTTCGCCACTGCCGCGCGTGACCGTGATCCGCAGCTGCGCGTCCGCCGCGACGCCGTGATCGTCGCTGGCCTCGAACGCCAGCGCCCAGGCGCGCTGTCCGCGCGTATAGGTCGACAGCGTCTCCTCCGGCGTGCGCACGCGCACCTCGGGCGGCCGGTCCGGCACCGCATCCAGCCGCCAGCGCTGCGCGCGCGCCAGGATGTGGTCGGTGTCGCCATCGACCGCGATGCGATACAGCCAGGACTGGTCGAGCCGCAACGTGGCGACCCAGTCCTCGCCCTCGCGCACAAATGCGATCTCGCTGTCGTCGTGCAACCGCAGCGCGACACGCTGCGGCTGCGGCGCGAAGCGCAGCGTCCAGCGCAACGTCGCGCCTGCAGGCGCCTGCGCGTCCAGTTCGGTTTGCGTGCGCATTGCCTGGCGGGTGTAGGCCGGTGCATCAATCCGCAACGATTGCGACTGCAGCACGGGCGTTCCGTTCACCGCAGCGGACCGCGACGCCGCGCGCGTCTGTGCATCCGCGTGCGGCGTAAGGGACGGCCACCACACAGCCGCTGCGATCAGTATCGCGCCCGAAACCCAGGCTGCCGCGATAGCGCGCGTCGGAAACCGTGCAGGTGCAGGCGCCCACGGTGCAGTCGCGAGTCGTGCCTGTAGACGCGACTGCTGCAGGCGCTGCAGCGCACCGAGCGTCTCCGCACGCGCGAACACCAGCGCGGCGCTGTCGTCCATGTCGGTGCGATCCGCGTCCAGGCGGCGTGTCAGCCATGTGCGATCGAAGCGCGCCATGCGACGCGACGCCAGCCACGCGGCGATCACCAGCCCCACCAGCGCGACACCGGCAGCGAGCGGTGTGCCCACGAGCCGCCACACCAGCACTGCGATGCCCGCGACCAGCGGCAGTGCGCAAAGCAGCACGCGCGCGACCGCGCGTCGGCGCGCGGCGCCAAGAGTGCGGGTCAGCTGTGCAGTGACGCTCATGCCGCGTGGTTCCGACGCGGCGCCGCAGCCATCCAGCGCTCCAGCGCGAATGCCAGCGCGACGAGCAAGGCCCACCAGGGCCGCAGGTCGCGTGGCGTCGGCGGCCAGACATCGGCGCCGGTCGATGGCGCCAGATCCGTGGCCGCGATGCGCTGCGGTGCGGGTAGCGGCTGCAGCAGCTCGCGCAGGCGCGACGGGAATCCGGGATCGAGCACAGCGGCCATCGTCGCCGGATCGACGGCCTGCGCGACACGTATGCAGGTCGCCTCGCCGCAGACGGCACGTTCGAACACGGTTATGCCGTTCGCGTCCTGCTGAAGCGACTGCCAGTCGACTTCCTCGCGCGGTACGTCCGGCCCCAGCAGCAAAACGCGACTAGGCGCTTCGGTGCGCAACGCAGCGGGGGGCGCGGTGTCGCCCCACCACACGGCAATCGCATCCGCGCGCGGCGCGTCGTCTGCGTGTCCGATGCGCAACGCATCGGCATCATCGGGGCGCCACGCGCGTGCGACAGCGCGCAGCACGCGCAACGCCGGATCGTCGGCGGCAATGCCGAAGACATCGAGACGCGGCGGCAGGACCGGCGGTGCGTCCGTGTCGGGTTCACTGCCGGCCACGATCTGCCAGTCGACCGGCCGCGACAGCACGATGCGTCCACCGTCGGCGCCGTCGATCGTCTCGGGCACCAGCACCGTCAACGCGGTGCCGCTCGGCGCGGTCATGTCCAGCTCGCGCAACAGGCTGGCGACACTGGCCCCGTTGCGTGCGGGCGCGGATTCGCCGACCACTTCGGGAAATCCGGGCGCAAGCCAGCGCGGCGCCGGTACGCCGTCCTCGATACGCGGTAGTGCATCGTCGGCAACGCCGGGCACGACGACGGTCCAACGCGTCGGCGCGGTTTCGCCATGCAGCACCGGCCACGCCAGCCACACCGCGATCAGTGCCAACAGCAGCAACCGCACCAGCAGCAGCGGCCAGTCGTCGAAGCGCAGGCGGCGCCGCGGCTTCGGGCGTTCGCGCAGCCAGCGCAGCGCGGCGAAAGGCGTGGGCCTCGTTGCGTCTCGACGTGCCAGATGCAACAAGAGCGGCAACAGCAGTGCGATCAGCGCCACGAGCGCGGCCGGCGCGAGCAGACCGACACTCATGGCGCGCGGTCACCGAACAGTGCGCCAAGGACGGTTGCCGGCGGCGTATCGATCACGTGTGTCGCGAAGCGGATGCCGGCCGCCGCGAATCGCGCCGCCAACGCACGTCGCGCAGTCTCGAAGCGTGCGAGGTAATCCGCGCGCAGCGCGGGCCCATCGCCGAGCAGCGATTCGCCGGCCTCCTGTTCCACGAAGCGGCGTCCGTCGCGGAACGGGAAATCGCGTTCGTCGGCGGTCAGCACCTGCAGCGCGGTCACGTCGCGGCCGGCGTTGGCGAGCTGGACCAGCTGCTCGACTGGGGCGTCGTCGAACCAGTCGCCGATCGCGACGACGAGATCGCCACGCGCGATGCGGCCCCACGCGGGCGCAAGCGCCTTCGCCTCCGGCCATTCGCCACCCGGACGCACCGCGGCCAGCGCATGCCGTAGCCGGTCGCGCTGGCGCGGACCGGTACCCGGGGTCACCAGCGCGATGCCAGCACCACCGCATAGCACCAGGCCGCAGGCATCGCCCTGCCGCTGCGCGATCTCGTAGACGCAGGTCGTCAGCAACCGCGCGACGTCGAAGCGCGTGCGCGTCGGCGCGGCCTCGTCGGCCTGGGTCATCGATGCCGTGGTGTCGAGCAACACCCACGCACGCACCGGGCTGTCGCGCTCGGCCTCGCGGACGAAGAAACGATCGCTGCGCGCGTAGAGCTTCCAGTCGATCTGCCGCGGCTCGTCGCCCGATTCGTAGGCGCGGTATTGGGAGAACTCGAGCCCGCTGCCGCGGTTGCGGCTCGCGTGGTGGCCGATGCCCTGTCGTCCCGGTGCGTGACGCGGCCGCAGGCGCAGCGTCGCGAGCAGCGAGCGCAGCGCGGGCGACAGCACGTCGCCGACGGCTTCGGCCGAAGGCGTTCCGAATACGTCGGGTCCCGCAATCGCCATCGCGGGGATCAGCGCGCCGGCGCGGGCAAGACGCGCAGCAGGCCTGCGATGACCGCATCGGCATCGATCTGCGCGGCTTCTGCCGCGAACGACAGCACCAGACGATGGCGCAGCACGGGCGCGAGCAAGGCCGCGACATCCTCGCGTGTCGCCGCGAGCCGGCCCTGCAGCAGCGCACGTGCCTTCGCCGCGAGCACCAGGGACTGCCCGGCGCGCGGACCCGCGCCCCAGCGCACGTATTCGCGCACGACCTCCGGAGCGCCCTCGCCCGGCCGCGTCGCGCGCACCAGCGCGGTGATCCACGCCAGCAGGTCCTCGCTCACATGCACCTGGCGCACCAGCGCCTGCAGCGCGAGCACCGCGTCGGCGCCCATGACCCGCGGCACCTCGGCCTCGGCGGTGCCGGTGGTGCGCGCGAGAATCGCCTGCTCTTCGTCTGCAACGGGATAGCCGAGCGCAACGTGCAGCAGGAAGCGGTCGAGCTGCGCCTCGGGCAAGGGATAGGTGCCGGCCTGCTCGATCGGGTTCTGGGTGGCCAGTACGAAGAACGGCCGCGGCAACGCGCGGGTGACACCGGCATGGCTGACGGTGTGCTCGGCCATCGCTTCCAGCAACGCGGCCTGGGTCTTGGGCGGCGTGCGGTTGAGCTCGTCGGCCAGCAGCAGCTGGGTGAACACCGGGCCTTCCTGGAACCGGAAGTGGCGCTTGCCGGTGCCGTGATCTTCCTCTAGCAATTCGGTGCCGAGCAGATCGCTGGGCATCAGATCGGGCGTGAACTGCACGCGCCGGAAGCCGAGATCAAGCGCCTGTCCCAACGTGCGCACCAGAAGCGTCTTGCCCAGACCGGGCACGCCTTCGAGCAGCACATGACCACCCGCGAGCAACGCGACCAGCAGTTGCTCGACCACATCGGCCTGCCCGACGACCGCTTGCCCGATCGCACTGCGCAAGGCATCGAGTTGCGCGAGACGGGCCTGCAGATCGGATTCGGTGGGAGCGGTGTCGGTCATGCGTGCCTCATGGCATGTATGTGGAAAAAAGATGGTCATGCGCTCAACGCATACATGACGATGTTGACCGCGAACTTCGTGTTGTCCTCGGCCAGGAAACGCTTGTTGCGCCAGTCGTAATCCCACTCGCAGCCGTAATCCTTGTTGCTGTAGAGCACGGCCAGGCGCCCGTCGATCGTGATGCCCTTCAGATAGTCGTGCACCAGATCGTCGCCCCAGCCATTGAGCTCGAAACTCGTCGCCGGCGGACCGTCCGGGAACTGGAAGAAGCTGCGGTAAAGCGCATGGTTGTTAGGCAGCTCTTTCAGCGCCGACGCGCCGAAGATCGCCGCCATCTGCGCCTCGAACGATTTGGCGAACAGCCCGTCGATGTCGTGATTGCAGTCATCGACGAACACGAAGCCACCGCCGCGCACGTAGCGCTCGAAATTGCGTCGCTCGGCCGGACTGAACTCGACCAGCTTGTGCCCGGCGAGATAGCAGAACGGCGACGCCAGCATCTTCGGATCCGACAGCGCGACCACTCGCTCCTCGGGATCGACCCGCAGGCTGGTGTAGTCGATCAGCGAGGTGATGACGTTGGACGGCATCCGCTGGTCCACATCCCAGTTGCCGGATTCATAGCGCAGGCGGGTGAACCAGAAGTCGTAGCGGGCCGATTGGGCCGCGAGTTGTGGCAGCGCGAGCGTTGCTGCGCTGGCGAGCAGCAGTTGCAGGGATTGGCGGCGGTTCATCGCGCGGGGCCTCTTGCCGATTTCGACAGCCACGCGCCCGGATGGCGCCCAACTTCGCTCTGGGAGTGGCTCTGGCACTGGCTCCAGCTTCGGCTCTGGCTCTGGCTCTGGCTCTGGCTCTGGATCTGGCTCTGGCTCTGGATCTTCAGTGAACGGTCAACGCACACCGCAGACCCGGAGGGTGCCGCACATGGATGTGCGGCGTTTTTCGACCGAGCCATGGATGGCGAGTCGAAAAATCCCGGAACGAGTGACTCACCGGATTTGCTTCCTCGGGGAGACGTTTTTCTTTGGTTCTGTTTCTTTTGGCGTCTACCAAAAGAAATGAACTCGGCCGCGTCAGCGGACGAAAGCGTTTGCTCCTCGCTTCTATCGGCGCCTTCGGCGAGACAAGCAGAGTCCAGAGCTTCCACTCGCCTTGCGGCGAGCGGGTTCATTTCTTTTGCTGGCCCAAAAGAAACGGAACCAAAGAAAACGGCCTCCCCGACGGAGCTCACCCGGCGCGTCACTCGTTCCGGGATTTTCCGACTCGCCATCCTGGCTCGGTCGGAAAACGCCGGCCATCCATGGCCGGCGCCCTTCGGGTCTGCAAACTGCACTGCGTGCGTCACGGCGAGCAGAAGCCTCGTGCTATCCGGCAGCGCGAGTACGCAACGTCCTCAGACCGCATCCGACAACGACGTAAACGTGAAATCCCGCAACCGCATCGGCGGCAGCATCATCACCATCGACGACTCGTCGCCACCCACGCGCACCGGGCGACCCAGCTCGTCGATGTTGTTCAGCATGATCACCGGCGACTCGTTGAAGCGGAAATTCTTCACCGGATGCTTGATCTCGCCGTTCTCGATGTAGAACGTGCCGTCGCGGGTCAGACCGGTCAGCAGCACGGTCTGCGGATCGACCATGCGGATGTACCAGGTACGCGTGACCAGAATGCCGCGATCGGTACCGCGGATCAGATCGGCAGTCGTGCCCTCGCCGCCCGACATCAGCAGATTGCCCGGACGGCCGACGGCGCGCCTGCCCTGCTGCTGCGCCCAGAAGCGCGAGTAGTCGAGGTTGGCGATCTTGCCGTTCTCGATGATCGGCATCTTCTCGCGCGGCAGACCTTCGCCATCCCATGGCATCACCGCCGCTTCCGGGTGCCACGGATCGGCCACGATGTTGACGCGCGGGTCGTAGACCTGCTCGCCGAGCTTGTTGCCGCCGCCGCGCTTGGACAGGAAGCTGCGGCCTTCATCTGCGGTACGCGCGTCGAAGAACCGCATCATGAAACTGATCAGGCCCGCAGCTGCGGCCGGCTCCAGGATCACCGTGTACTTGCCCGGCTCCAGTGCCTTGGCCTCGGCCGAATCGCTGGCCTTGCGCATCGCCACGCGCACGTCACGGCCGGCGTCGAACGCGCTGGCGTCCTTGAGGTTGCGGCCTACCCAGCCCGAACCGCGGCCGTCTTCGGTGCGCACGGTGCAGGTGTAGTTGAAGTTCGTCGCCTGCTGGTAGCCGAAGTTGCCGTTGCTGTTGGCGAAGGCGACGAAGTTCTTGCCGTCGTCGAGGAAGCCCGCGGCGATCAGCTGCTCGGCGCGACACGGGGTGATCGAGCCGGCAGCGACCTGGGCGCGGAATTCCGGCGTGATCGCGGCCGTCGATTCGCTGAAAGTCGGGCTGGGCCGGTACTCCTGCTTGCCGATCGCCGGCAGGAACTCCGGATTCTCCGGCGCCAGACGCGCGAGGTCTTCGGCGCGTTTGACCACACTGCGCAGCGAGGCCTCGTCGAAGGCATTGATGCTGGCCGTGCCGACGCGCTTGCCGAACGCGACCTGCACCGCGAGCTCGGCATTGCTGACGATGCCGCTGGTGGAGACGTTGTTGAGTGCGAAGCGGATGTTGCCCGCGACGGAGCCGGCCAGCGTGGCCGTGCATTCGTCGGCGGTGGACAGGGCGACGGTCTTTTCGAGGATCTCGCGCGCCTGGGCTTCGGTGAAGATGGTCATGGTCGGGTCTCCTTAGCCGAGCGAACGCGCGGTGTTGATCACGTTGATGCCGTTGAAACGCGCGGTCGAGGAACCGTGCGAAACCGCCGAGACCTGGCTCGGCTGGCCCTTGCCGTCGAAGAACGAACCGCCGAGGCGGTAGTCGCTCTCGTCGCAGATCGCGACGCAGGCGTTCCAGAATTCCGGCGTGCGGATCTGGTAGGCCACGTCCTCGACCATGCCGGTGATCGCGCCATTCTTGATTTCGTAGAACAGCTGGCCGCCGAACTGCGCGTTGTAGCGCTGCTGGTCGATCGAGAACGACCCGTCGCCGACGATGTAGATGCCGTCCTCGACGTCCTTGATCATGTCCGCGACGCTCAAGCGGGCCTTGCCCGGCGCCAGCGAGACGTTGGGCATGCGCTGGAACTGCACGCTCGACCACGAATCGGCGTAGCAGCAGCCGTCGGATTCGGTCTTGCCGAGGATGTGGGCCTGGTCGCGGATCGCCTGGTAATCGACCAGCTTGCCGTCGGTGATCATGTTCCAGCGCTTGGTCGCGACGCCTTCGTCGTCATAGCCCACGGCGCCGAGGCTGCCTTCTTGGGTCTTGTCGGCGAACACGGTGACGATGTCGCTGCCGTACTGGAAACGCTGTTCGCGCTTGTCGAGCGTGGCGAAGCTGGTGCCGGCGTAATTGGCCTCGTAGCCGAGTACGCGGTCGAGTTCGAGCGGGTGGCCGATCGCCTCGTGGATCGTGAGCCAGGTATGCGAGGGATCGAGCACCAGATCGTAGCGACCAGGCTTGACCGACGGCGCACGCAGCTTTTCCTGCGCCTGGCGGGCCGCAGCGATCGCGTCCTCCCGCATGTCATAGGACTTGTTGTAATTCACGACGCCGTTGGGCGAGACGATCTTGCCCGACGCCGCGCCGTCCAGATATTCGTAGCCCATGCCCATCGGCGAGGACAGGCCGCTGCGGGTACGGAACTTGCCGCTGGCCTTGTCGATCGCGGTGACCGTCATCGGCGCCCAGATGCGGTGCACGTCCTGATCGATGTAGGAGCCGTCGGTGCTGGCGAAATACTTCTGCTCGTTGACCAGGAACAGCGTGGAGTTCACGAAGCTCGCGCCCGCGCCCATCGCCGCGGCGTTGACGCCGAGCAGCAGCTCCACCTTCTCGGCCACCGGCACTTCCATGCCGTTCTTGGTGATCGGCGTGCGCCACGAGGCCTCGCCCACACCCTTGACCGGCGCGAGCTGCACGGGCGCGGTCTGCACCTTGGAATTCGCCATCGCGATCGCCGTCGCCTGACGCGCAGCATCCGCGACACCCTGCTCGGTCAGCGTGTTGGTCGCCGCGAAGCCCCATGCCCCGCCCGCGATCACGCGCACGCCGACACCGATCGACTCGGTGCTGACGACGTTCTGCACTTTGTCCTCGCGCGTCATCACGAACTGGCGCAGATAGCGGCCGACGCGGACATCGCAGTAGGTGGCGCCCGCGGATGTCGCGGCATTGAGGCCCGCATCGGCGAGCCGCTTCTTGAAGCCGATATCGAGCGTGGACACCAGCTGTTCGGCGGCGATGACCCGGCCGAAGACGGCAGGCAGCATCAGACCGCCCGCGCCGACACCAGCGAGGGCGAGGAAGTCGCGTCTATGCAAGGGAGTTCTCCCGGAGCGGGCCCGCGATCATCGCGGGCGGGTTGGCAAGGGCGGCGTCGCATCCTGCGGGGCCATCCCGATTCTTGACGCGATGCGTGCACAGCGTCCAGTGACTTTCGGCATATGCGGTGTGATGTGGGTCGCTGGGTGACTGCTGCGACCCGAAGCGCTCGAGAGTACTGTCGGAAATCGCGCAACTGCGCCACGCATTCCACTCTACCGGCCCAACCAGACGCGCCGCGCTGGTCGATCTCTCCAGAAGGAACAGGTGTCGACGGGTTGCGTCCCGCTCCACTCAGATGTTCCGCGCCGTATTGATGATGTTGATCCCATCGAAGCGTGTGGTCGCCGAGCCGTGCGACACCGCCGACACCTGGCTCGGCTGTCCCTTGCCGTCGAAGAACGAGCCGCCGAGGCGGAAGTCGCGCTCGTCGCAGATCGCCGAGCAGGCGTTCCAGAATTCCGGCGTGCGGATCTGGTAGGCGGCGTCTTCGACCATGCCGGCGATCTCGCCGTTCCTGATCTCGTAATACAGTTGCCCGCCGAACTGCGCGTTGTAGCGCTGCTGGTCGATCGAGTACGAGCCGCGGCCGTGGATGTAGAGGCCGCGTTCGACGCCGGCGATCATCTCTTTGACCGTCAGCGGCGTGTTGCCCGGCGCCAGCGAGACGTTGGGCATGCGCTGGAACTGCACGCTCGACCACGCATCGGCGTAGCTGCAGCCATCCGACTCGGTCTTGCCGAGAATGTGGGCCTGGTCGCGCGTGGTCTGGTAGTCGACGAGGATGCCGTCCTTGACCAGATCCCAGCGCTTGCACTGCACGCCTTCGTCGTCGAAACCGACCGCGCCGAGACTGCCCGACTGGGTCTTGTCGGCGAAGAAATTGACGATGTCGCTGCCCCAGCGGTAGCCCTCGTCGCGCTTGTCGAGCGTGGCGAAACTGGTGCCGGCGTAGTTGGCTTCGTAGCCGAGCACACGGTCGAGTTCGAGCGGGTGGCCGACGTTCTCGTGGATGGTCAGGAACAGGTTCGACGGATCGAGCACGAGGTCGTAGCGACCCGGCTGCACCGACGGCGCGGACAGCTTCTCGCGCGCCTGACGCGCCGCGGCCGCAGCATCGGCGCGCATGTCGTAGGCCTGGCCGTAGGCGATCACGCCGCCCGGCAGTTCGAAGCGCTGCGCGGGATCCGGCGACAGATACTCGTAGCCCAGACCCATCGGCGCCGACAGGCCGTCTCGGGTGCGGAACTTGCCACTGGCCTTGTCGACCGCGGTGACGGTGAACGGTGCCCAGATCCGGTGCACGTCCTGATCGATGTAGGAACCGTCGGTACTGGCGAAGTACTTCTGCTCGTTGACCAGGAACAGCCGCGAACTCACGAAGTCCGCACCTTCTGAAGTCGCAGCCGCGTTCACGTCCATCAGCAACGCGACCTTTTCCTCCAGCGGCACGGCCATGCCGTTGCGGCGCACCGGCGTCGCCCACGACACCTCGCCTACGCCGCGCACCGGTGCCAGCTGTACCGGCTCGGTCTGGATGCGTGCATTGGCCTTGGCGATCGCCAGCGCCTGCCGTGTGGCTTCGGCGATGCCGTCGGGATCGAGCGATCGCGTCGCCGCGAAGCCCCAGGCACCGTTCGCGATCACGCGGATGCCGACGCCGGTCGATTCCTCGTTGACCACGTTCTCCACGCGCGTCTCGCGGGTCATCACGTACTGGCGCAGATAACGCCCGATGCGCACGTCGCAATAGCTGCCGCCGCCATCGCGCGAGGCCTGCAGGGCGACATCAGCAAGCCGCTTTTTCAGCGCCGGATCGAGCGTACTGGTCAGCTCTTCCGCCGCGATCGCGCGGCCGATGCCGCCGGGCAACAACAGGCTGCCGAGCCCGATTCCACCGTAGGCCATGAAGTCACGACGCCGCATTCCACTCTCCCCGCGGCGTTGGCCGCACACCGCCCGATTCTTCGGTGCGCGTGGTGCATGCGTCAAATCGGGCGCCATCCGCATGCGTGCGGAACCCACCTACACAGGTGCGCACGTGAACCCGCGTTCCGCCACCATCGGCACATGCAGGGCCGCCGGCGCGCCTCTATGCTTGCGCGCTGTCCCAACTTTTCGGAAATCCGCCGCATGCGTCGTTCCCTGCTCGCTGTCGCCGTGCTCACCGCCGCCCTCGCCGGCTGCAATCGTGAGGCGCCGACCACGCCCGCCACCGCGCAGGACGCGCCCGCTGCCACCGCACCGTCGCAGGCCGACGCCGCGTTCGCCGAACTGTCGAAGCGCTATCTCGACGAAGGCATGAAGTTCTCGCCGATCTCGGCCACGCAGATCGGTGACCACCGCTTCGATTCGGAGATCGACGATCTCTCCGCGGCCGGCCGCCAGGCGGGTCTCGATTTCAACCGCCGCTACCTGACCGAACTCGAGGCGATCGATTTCGCCCAGCTCTCGCGCGACAACCACGTCGATGCGCTGATCCTCAGGAACACCCTCGAATACGGCATCTGGGACAGCGAGACGCTGCAGAGCTGGGCCTGGGATCCGCAGATGTACAGCGGCCTGGCCGGCGGCGCGATCTACAACCTGATGGCGCGCGAATTCGCGCCGATGCCCGAGCGCTTGAAGTCCGCGACCGCGCGCATGGAGAAGATCCCGGCGATCCTCGCCCAGGCCCGTGAGAACCTCGACCCCGCGCGTGTTCCCGCCACCCATGCACGCACCGTCGCCGCGCAGAACAAGGGCGTGCTGTCGCTGATCGAGACCTTCATCAAGCCCAATGCCGACCAGCTGCAGGGCGAGGACCGCACGCGCCTCGACGCTGCGGTGGAGACGCTGCGCGCCGCGGTCGACGAACACCAGACCTGGCTCGACGGCACCCTCGTGCCGAACGCCAAGGGCGAGTTCCGCGTCGGCGCGGAGATCTACGACCAGAAGCTCAAGTTCGCGCTCAACTCCTCGCTCAGCCGCCAGGACATCCGCCAGCGCGCCGAAGCCGAACTCGTGCGCATCCGCGACGAGATGTACGTCGTCGCGCAGGCCGTGCTGAAGGATCGCGAAGGCGCACCGGAGACACCGGCGCAGCCGAGCGAGGATCAGCGCCAGGCGGCGATCGAAGCGGCGATGGAAGTCGCCTACGCCGACAAGCCGGGCCGCAACGAAGTCGTCGATTTCGCCAAGCACACGCTCGACGTCGCGACCGAGTTCACCCGCCAGCACGACCTGGTCACGGTGCCCGACGATCCGGTCAAGATCATCCTGATGCCGGAATTCCAGCGCGGCGTCGCGGTCGCGTATTGCGATTCGCCCGGCCCGCTCGACAAGGGTCTGGACACCTATTACGCGATCTCGCCGATCCCGGACGACTGGGATGACGGCCAGGTCGATTCGTTCCTGCGCGAATACAACAAGCACATGATCCACGTGCTGACGATCCACGAAGCGATGCCCGGTCATTACCTCGAAGGCGCGCATTCGGTGAACCACCCGTCGACGCTGCGCGCGGTGTTCCGTTCGGGTCCGTTCGCCGAAGGCTGGGCGGTCTACACCGAGCGGATGATGGCCGACGCCGGCTATGCCGACAACGACCCGCTGTTCCGCCTGATGCAGCTGAAGTTCTACGCTCGCGCCGTGGCGAACGCGATCCTCGACCAGGGCATCCACGTCGACAACTGGATCAAGGAACAGGCGATGGACCTGATGGTCCGCCAGACCTTCCAGCAGACCAGCGAAGCCGAAGGCAAGTGGATCCGCGCCCAGCTGTCGTCGACCCAGCTCGCCACCTACTTCGTCGGCGCGCAGGAACATTTCGACGCGCGCAAGGCCGCCGAAGCCAAGGCCGGCGAGGCGTTCAACCTCAAGCAGTATCACGACGACATGCTGGCCCAAGGCGCACCTCCGGTGCGCTTCGCACGTCAGCTGATGCTGGACGAGACGATCGAGTAAGCGGCTCCCGCGCTTTCCGCGTCTGCAGTCGTCTCCGGAAGATCCGGCCCGCGGTCACGCGGGCCGTCCGCGGCAGGGATCGGCTGCATGCGCGGGTCCGTGACGTCCGGCAGACGGCTGGCCCGCCATGCTGCTCATCCATCGTCGGCAGAAGAACGACCTGTTGCCTCCCATGGGATTCCCTCCCCCCCGATCCATCGCACCACAGGGCACCCCATTGCCTGACGCACGGGTCCGCAGTTTCCCGCCCGTCGTCGACCCGCGTGCCCACACGCTCGTGCTGGGCAGCATGCCGGGCGTGGCGTCGCTCCACGCCGACCGCTACTACGCCCATCCGCGCAACCTGTTCTGGCCGATCGTCGGCTCGCTGTTCGGGTTCGACGCCAGCCTGCCCTACGACGCACGGCTCACGCGCCTGGCCGATGCCGGTGTCGCCCTGTGGGACGTGGCCAGCGAGTGCGTGCGTCCCGGGAGCCTCGACGCCCGGATCGAAGCGGGCAGCGTGGTGCCGAACGACATCGCCGGGCTGCTGGCGCGCTATCCGGGCATCGTCCGGATCCGCTTCAACGGCGCCAGCGCGGAAGCGTTGTTCCGGCGCCATGTGCTGACTGCACTCGACCGGGTACCTGACCTTCTGCGCCTCCCCTCCACCAGCCCGGCGCATGCGTCGCTCGGACTGGAGGCCAAACGCGCAGCCTGGCGTGCGGGGCTGCTCGACGACTGACGTGATCGGCAACAATCCTGGCGACCTTCCTGGTGGACGCAGCACTTGATGAGGCAGCGCTGGTGCGCCGCTGGAGGACATCAGGCAGCGCGCGGACGTTGCAGACCCGCACGTGCCGCGATGCTGCCCCGCTCCAGCACTGGAATCTTCGCCGGAATGGATCGTCTTGCCGGCAGGCGGCCGCACATGCCGGCCCGCTGGCATGCTGGCGCTCCGCCCTTGCCGCCGCCGGAGCCGACGCCATGACCCTGCTGATCAATCCCCGCACCCACGATCTCGGGGGCTTCGAAGTCCGCCGCGCGGTGCCGACGCTGCAGGCACGCAGCGTCGGTCCGTTCGTCTTCGTCGACCACATGGGCCCGGCGATCTTCGAAAAGGGCGCCGGCGTCGACGTGCGCCCGCATCCGCACATCGGCCTGGCCACGGTGACCTTCCTGTGGTCGGGCACGATCCATCACGCCGACACCCTCGGCCACTCGCAGGACATCACCGCGGGCGACGTCAACTGGATGACCGCCGGGCGAGGCATCGCGCATGCCGAACGCACGCCACTCGCGCTGCGCGAAGGTGCGCATCCGCTGCACGGCATGCAGACCTGGGTCGCACTGCCGAAAGCGCACGAGGAAACCGCACCGGCGTTCCATCACCATGCCGCAGCCACCCTGCCCCAGTTCCGGCGCAACGGCGCCTGGGTGCGGGTGATCGCCGGACGTGCGTTCGGTGAGGAATCGCCGGTGCGCGTGTTCGCCGACACGCTCAACGTCGCGCTGGATCTCGAGCCGGACGCCGAGCTGTCGATTCCGCCCTCGCATGTCGAACGCGCGCTCTATGTCCTCGAAGGCGATGCACAACTCGATGGCGCAGACGTCCCGCCGCGGCACCTCGCGGTGCTCGATGCGGGATCGCCCGCGACGCTGCGGGCGAAGACACCGCTGAAGGCGATGCTGTTCGGCGGTGAGCCGCTCGACGGGCCACGTCACCTGTGGTGGAACTTCGTGTCCTCGTCCAAAGACCGCATCGAGCAGGCCAAGGACGACTGGCGCGCAGGCCGGTTCGGCACGGTGCCCGGCGATCCGGAGTTCATTCCGCTTCCGGAACGGTGACGCCTGTCACAATCGAGGGCGTGTGGCGGCGCGCACTCGCGGTATCGTCGGGGACTGGGGTTTCAGGGGACACCGACGATGCATCCGATCCGACCGCTCGCGCTGCTCGGCGCGCTGGTCTGCGCCGGCATGGCGCATGCCCAGTCCACCATCGACTGCCCGCACCTGCCGCCGGACGCGTCCGTGCAGTGGGAGGTCCAGCCAGGACCGGATTTCGTGTTCTGCCGCGCCGTGGACCGCAGTTCCGGCCAGCAGGCATTCGCCGTGACCCTGGGGCGCAACGCGACCTTCAAGCCCAGACGCAACGATCGTATCGGCGACCGCATCACCATCGATGGCACCCGCACGTACTGGCATGCGCCGGACAACGAACTCACCGGTGCACTGGTGCGCGAAACGCTGCTGGAACTTTCGTCCGGAGAGTACGCGCACATCATCGTGCGGGCGGCTGACGAGGCTGCGCTGGCGCAGTCGGTCCGGATGGCGGAAGGGCTGCATTTCCAGGACGTACGCCTGGGCGGCAGGTAGGACACCAGCCGCAGCGTTGCTGCGCATGACGCGTCCGGCCTTCTCTACGCCGGGTCGCGATCGACCTGGGCGATATCATCGTCCGATGCCGATCCTGCCGCCCTTCCGTCGCATCGCCGCCCGCCTGCTCGACCCGCTCTGCAGCATGGGCGTCTGGCTGGGCAGCATCTGTTTCGCCGCCTCGCTGATGCCCAGCCTGATTCCACGCGATGCCCTGCTTCAGGGTGTGCTGTCGGGTATCGCGTTCGCACTCGGTTACGGCGTCGGGGTGCTGCTCAGATGGCTCTGGGTGTTCCTCGAACTGCCACGGCTGCGGGATCTGGCGATCGGCCGGGTTGCCACCGCATTCGCGGTGGTCGTCGGCGCGACGATGGTGTTCGGCTTTCTGGCGCAGGCCTCCGGCTGGCAGAACGACATCCGCGCCCGCATGGGCATGGAGGCGGTCGCGAGTGCACGACCGTTCTTCGTCGGACTGGTGGCCGCGGGCATCGCCGCGGCGTTGCTGGCGCTCGGGCGCATGTTCCGCGGCGTGGTAAGGGTCCTGTCGCGGCGTCTCGACCGGCACCTGCCGCCGCGCGTGTCGCGCATCGTCGGTTTCGCGCTGGCCGGCCTCGTGTTCTGGTCGATCGGCAACGGCATCGTGTTCGAGACCGGGCTGCGCATGCTCGATTCGTCCTACCGGCAACTCGACGCGGTGGTGGATACGGCACTGGCACCACCCACCGACCCGCTGAAGGCCGGCAGTGACGCGTCGCTGGTCGACTGGTCGGGGCTGGGCCGCATGGGCCGGGCGGCCGTCGCCGCGGCGCCGACACGCGCCGACATCGAAGCCTTGACCGGAGTGCCGGCGCAGGAACCGCTGCGCATCTACGTCGGGCTCAATTCCGCGCCGGACATCGCCGCGCGCGCGCAGCTCGCGCTGGCGGAAATGATCCGCGTCGGCGCGTTCGAACGCGGGACCCTGGTCATCAACACGCCGACCGGCACGGGCTGGCTCGACCCCGCCAGCCAGCAGGCGCTCGAATACCTGCTCCACGGCGATGTGGCGACGGTCTCGGTGCAGTACTCGTACCTCGCCAGCTGGATGGCGCTGATGGTCGACCCGGGCTACGGCGCCGAATCGGCGCGCGCCCTGTTCGCCGCGGTGCATGGGCACTGGCGCACACTGCCACCCGACGGGCGCCCGCGGCTGTACCTGCATGGCCTGAGCCTGGGCGCCCTCAACTCCGACCTGTCGGTGGACCTGTTCGACATCCTCGGCGAACCCTTCGATGGCGCACTGTGGGCGGGCCCGCCCTTCCCCAGCCGCACCTGGCGGCATGCCACACAGGCGCGCGATGCGACGACGCCGGCCTGGCGGCCCCGCTATGGCGACGGCTCGGTCGTGCGCTTCCTGACCCAGGACGGTGCTGCGCCCGGCCAGGCCGCCTGGGTCGGCACCCGCATCGTCTACCTGCAGTATCCGAGCGATCCGATCACGTTCTTCGAGCCCGGCAGCGCATGGCGACGACCCGCGTGGCTGTCAGGACCGCGCGCCGATGACGTCTCCGATTCGCTGCACTGGTTTCCGCTGGTGACCTTTCTGCAGCTGGGCATGGACATGGCGGTCGCGACGTCGACGCCGACCGGCTACGGGCACGTGTTCGCCGCCGACGACTATGTCGACGCCTGGATCGCGACGACCGCACCACAGGGCTGGGACGCGCAGTCCGTGGCCGCGTTGAAAGCGACACTCGCGGCGCAGGGGCTGTAGGCGTCCGCGTCGCCGGCGCACGCCAGCCTTCAGACGATCACCTGCGCGTTCGACACCGCACGCCGCCGGGCACCTGTCAGAACCGGCCCTGCTCGTAATCCACGAAGGCCTGCATGAGTTCCTCGCGGGTGTTCATGACGAACGGGCCGTGACGTGCAACCGGTTCACGCAGCGGACGACCCGCCACGAGGATCAGGCGGACACCGGCCTCTCCGGCCTCGACACGCAACGTCGCGCCGCCGCCGAGCACGGCGAGTTCCTGCGACGACAGTGGCCGCGCGTCATCGCCCGTCCCCACGCGCGCATCGCCCTCGAACGCATAGGCGAATGCGTTGTGGCCATCGGGCAGCGTGTACGCCCACGTCGCGCCGGGTGCGAGCGTGACATCGAGGTAGACCGGGTCGGTCGCCGGCTGCGCGATCGGGCCGGTGATGCCGTCGACGACACCGGCGATCACTTTCACCGACACGCCCTCGCCCGCCTGCACGACCGGAATACGCCCGGGCGCGAAGTCCTGGTACTTCGGCGCGGTCATCTTGTCCTTCGCGGGCAGGTTCACCCACAGCTGGAAGCCGCGCATGCGGCCCGCTTCCTGTTCGGACATCTCCGAATGCACGAGGCCGCGACCGGCGGTCATCCACTGCACGCTGCCCGGCACCAGCAGGCCCTCGTTGCCGTGGTTGTCCTTGTGGCGCATCCGGCCGTCGAGCATGTAGGTGACGGTTTCGAAGCCGCGGTGCGGATGCTCGGGAAAACCGGCGAGGTAATCCTCGGGCCTGTCGGTGCCGAACTCGTCGAGCATCAGGAACGGATCGAGATCGGGCAGCTGCGGGCTGCCGATGACGCGCGTGAGCTTCACGCCGGCACCGTCGCTGGCGGGCATGCCGCGGACGAGGCGGACGATGCGTGCGTCTGTGGTGGCGGTCATCGTGCGGCTCCTGTCGGGTCTCCAGACACCATGCGGGCATCGCGGCCACATTCCACACGCGTGGGTGGAACGGAGGTTTCCGTCAGGTCATCCGGGACGGGAACAGTGCGTGCGGACCGTCCGCGTATGCGTCGCGATCCGCAGGCGCTGTCCCGGCCCGTCTCCCCGAGGGCAAGACGGACCGGCGTTCCGGGCTCAGCGCGCGGTGATGCGCCAGGCGCGGTGGATGCGCGGGTTGCGTTCGAAGTCCTGCGGAATCGTCGCCGGGCTGATGTCTTCGACGTGCGCGAACGCGGCGACGGCTTCGGCGTCGAGCTTGAAGCGGCGGAAGTTGTTGGAGAAATACAGCACGCCGCCCGGCGCGAGCCGCGCCACCGCGGCCTCCAGCAGACGCACGTGTTCGCGCTGGATGTCGAAGTCCTTGGCGCGCGCCGAGTTCGAGAACGTCGGCGGATCGCAGAAGATCAGATCAAATTGCGCGGTCTCGGCTTCCAGCCATTGCAGCGCGTCGGCCTGCACCAGACGGTGCTTCGCGCCGCCGTAACCATTCGCGGCGAGGTTGTCGGCGCACCACTGCAGGTACGTGCCCGACAGATCGACGGTGGTCGTGGTGCGCGCACCGCCACCGGCCGCGTGCACGGTCGCCGCGCCGGTGTAGCCGAACAGGTTGAGGAAGCGGGTGTCGGCGGCTTCTTCGGCAATGCGCAGGCGCATCGGCCGGTGATCTAGGAACAGGCCGGTGTCGAGATAGTCGAACAGGTTCACGCGCAGGTGCACGCGGCCTTCGTCGACCAGCAGGAATTCATGGCGCGCATCGAAGCGGCCGTACTTGCTGCCGCCCTTGCCTTTCGAACGCGTCTTGACCGCGATGCGCTCGCGCGGAATGCGGAACACGTCGCGCGCGGCGGCCAGCACATCACCGAAGCGCCGCCGCGTCACGTCCTCCGGAATCTCGGCCGGCGCCGCGTATTCCTGGATGTGCAGCCACAGCGGCGTGCCTTCGGCGCTGACGTCCGCTTCGGACTGGATGTAGACGTCGATCGCGGCCGCGTATTCCGGCAGATCGGCATCGTAAACGCGGTAGCAGGTCACGCCCTCGCGCTCGCGCCAGGTCTTGAACTTGCGCAGGTTCTTGCGCAGGCGATTGGCGACCATCGTCGCGCCTTCGCCGAGTGCGTCCGCAGTTTCGCTGACGGCGCGCTGCGGCGGCCGTACCGGATCGCAGACGATCAGGCTGCACTCGATAGCGCCGTTGAAGACCTGGTACTTCTTCTTCGCGCGCAGGCCGGTGGCGTGTGCGAGTTCGGGGTCGCCGCACAGCAGGCTCGCGCGCCACTCGGGCACCGCGCGTCCCAGCGCGTTGCCGAGCGTGCGATACAGCGCGGGGTCGGCAGCGAGGCGCGCGTCGTAGGGCGGATTGCAGACCGCGAGGCCGCGCTTCACCGATTCCGCCAGCGCAGCATCCTCCTGCGAGGCCGGCGGCACCGGTGCCTGCAGGGTGGCGACGTCGCCGATCTGCCACTCGATCGCCTCGCGCAGGCCGGCGGCCGTGGCGTTCTCGCGCGCGGCATGGATCGCATGCGGATCGAGATCGCGGCCGAAGAACACGGCGCGCAGGCGCTGACGGCCGGTCCGTTCGCGCGCGAGGGCGTCTTCGCACAGCGTTTCCCATTGCGCGACGTCGAACCCACGCCAGCGGCTCGGCGCACGGCCAGCCGTCGCCGCACCCCCATCACGTGCCAGACCGGGTGCGACGTCGGCGGCCATCAGCGCGCCTTCGATCAGCAGCGTGCCGCTGCCGCACATCGGATCCAGCAGCGCGCCGCCTTCGGCATACAGCGCCGGCCAGCCGCCGCGCATCAGCACTGCAGCCGCGAGGTTCTCCTTCAACGGCGCCTCGCCCTGTGCACGACGCCAGCCGCGACGATGCAGCGGGCCACCGCCCAGATCGACCGACAGGATCGCGCGGCCCTTGCGCACCACCAGGCTCAGGCGCAGATCCGGCGATTCGACATCGACGTCCGGACGGGCGCCGGTCGCTTCGCGCAACGAATCGACGATCGCGTCCTTGACCCGCTGCGCGGCGTAGCGCGCATGGGTGATCGCGCTGCCCGAGACATGCGGATCGATCGCGAGCGTCATGGTCGCGTCGAGATGTTCGGTCCAGTCGACAGTGCGCGCGCCGGCGTAGAGCGCGTCCTCGTCATCGCAGGCGTAATCGGCGATGGGCCACAGCACGCGGCTGGCCAGACGCGACCACAGCACCGCGCGCTGCGCGTCATGCAGGGTGCCTTCGACATTGGCGCCGGCGGTCGTCGCCGTGGCGTGCGCGCAGCCGAGTGCGAGCAGCTCGTCGACGAGCAGATATTCGAGGCCCTTGGGGCAGCTGGCAAAAAATTTCATGGGAATCCGGGTGATACGTAGGAGGTGTTCGCGCTTCGCCTCGGCGTCGTGCCCGAGGCGTTCGACGGACCCAGTCCGGTCAGGCGGGCATGACGGATCGAAGCGGAAACGGAGTCAGATCAGAGCGACCGCAGCAACGCCGCGAATGCATCTGCCGACGCATCCACATGCGCGGTCAGACGGTGATTGTCGTCGACCAGCAGCAGCCGGCCGCGGCGCGCGCAGGTCCAGTCGACGACATCGGCGGCGGGAATCAGTTCGTCGTCCCAGCCGTGCACGACCGACAGCGGCACGTCGGCCGCCTGCAGCGGATGCGCGGCGTCGAGGCGCACGGGCGGCGCCATCAGGAACAGGCCGGCGACCGGCACCTGCAGCGAGACATGCCCCGCCATCCACGCACCGAGACTGGAACCGGCCAGCACTACCGGTCCGCGCGCGGCGGCATCCAGAGTCAGCCGCAGCAGACGTTCGATGCGCGCGGCGACATCGCCGAGCGGGCTCACATCACGCTTGCCGTCGAGATCGGTGAAGTCCGGGCGCTCGTGGCTCCAGCCCAGGCGTTCCGCGGCCTCGGCGAGCGCGGTGACCTTGGTGGCATCGGGGCCGCTCTCGAAGCCGTGCGAGAGGATGCAGTGGCCGCGCGCGCTCATGCGTCCACCCATTCGACCGTGTCACCGATCTTCAGCGCGCCGCCTGTGATCACCCGCGCGCACAGGCCGCCCATGCCGCGGATCGCGTTGTAGCCGCCGGGGCCGAGCGCCGCCTCCATCTTCGAACACGGATCACACGGCGCCGTGCCTTCGAGCAGCACCTCGCCGACGCGGAAACGCCGCCCCTTGAGCGCGATCAACGGAATGCCGGAGACCACCAGGTTGCGGCGCAGCGTCACCGGCGTGACCTCGGCATGGCCGCTCAGCGCAGCGATTGCCGGCAGATGCTCGGCCTGGATCAGGGTCACGCCGCGCTTGCCGCTGCCGCCGGTGTAACGATCGCCCTCGAGGCCGATGCCGGTTACCGCGACTGCGCTGTCTACGACGCGGATCGGCGCGTCGCGAGCCGGCCGCAGGCCGATCCAGTCGACCCGGCCGACGCGCGGAAACTGCGTCATCAGGGCGTGCAGGTCGGAGTCTGGCGGCGGATTTCTCATGTGTGAATGCTAGCATCCGGGCCATGTCCGACCCCACGTCCGCGCCCCGGATCGCGCTGCAACCGCTGCCCTATGTGGACCTGCTGGCGCCGCGCGCGGCATCGGACATCACCCTGGTCGTCATCCACTGCACCGAGCTGCCCGACCTCGCCACGGCGCGTGTCTATGGCGAGCGCGCGCTCTACGACAGCGGCGCCGGTGCCAGCGGCCATTGGTACATCGACCGCGACGGCCGCATCGTCGAATACGTGCCCGCGACCCGCGTTGCCCACCATGTGCGCGGCCACAACGCGCAGTCGGTCGGGATCGAACTCGTCAACACCGGCCGCTTCCCGGACTGGTACGACAGCCGGCACCAGGCGATGGACGAGGCCTACACGCCGGCGCAGATCGACGCGCTGGTCGCGCTGCTCGCGCATCTGCGCGCCACGCTGCCGAATCTTCGCGACATTGCCGGCCACGAGGATCTGGACACCGATCGCGTCGCCGCCAGCGACGATCCGGCCCTGACCGTCGCCCGCAAACGCGACCCCGGCCCGCTCTTCCCGTGGACGGATGTGCTGGCGCGCGTCCCGCTGACCCGCATCGGCGTCTGAACGCCCGCGTCAGAGCCCCGGCCCGCCCCCACCTATAATCGTCGGCCGGCAAGCATCCGCATTGCCGCCCCACCGTGCACGGCCCCCCGCGATGACCCCGCCCGTTTCCGAACTGATCGACCTGCTCTCGCTCGAGCGCCTCGAAGACAACCTGTTCCGCGGCCAGAGCCGCGACATCGGCACCAAGTACGTGTTCGGTGGCCAGGTGCTGGGCCAGGCGCTGTCGGCCGCGCAGGCCACGATGACCAGCCCGCGCCCGGCGCACTCGCTGCACGCGTATTTCCTGCGCGCCGGCGATGTGGACGCGCCGATCGTCTACGACGTCGACCGCACCCGCGATGGCGGCAGCTTCTCGGTGCGCCGCGTGACCGCGATCCAGCACGGCAAGGTGATCTTCTTCTGCGCCGCTTCGTTCCAGGAAGAGGAAGCCGGCGCCGAGCACCAGCTGACGATGCCGGAAGTGCCGGCGCCGGAAGACATCGCACCGCAGGATCCGCTGCCGGCCGAAGTGCTGGCCAAGCTGCCGGTCAAGGTGCAGCGCTGGCTCGACCGCAGCGGACCGTTCGAATTCCGTCACGTGTATCCACGCGACGAGCTCCATCCGCCCAAGCGTCCGCCGTTCCAGCAGATGTGGTTCCGCCTGACCGGCCCGGTCGGCGATGCGCCCGCGCTGCATCGTGCGCTGCTGGCCTACGCATCCGATTTCCAGCTGCTGGGCACGGCCACGTTCCCGCACGGCATCAGCTACTACCAGCCGAACGTGCAGATGGCCTCGCTCGACCACGCGCTGTGGTTCCACCGTCCGTTCCGCGTCGACGACTGGCTGCTGTACTCGCTCGACAGCCCCAGCGCGCAGGGTGCGCGCGGACTGGCGCGCGGGCAGATCTTCGACCGCGCCGGACGCCTGGTCGCCAGCACCGCGCAGGAAGGCATGATCCGCGTGCTGCCGGGCGACGCCGCGCCGAAGGCGGGCTGATGCGTCAGGTCTTCTCCAGCCCCCGCCTCGAGAACGTCGAACGCGTTGCCGAACTGCTGCGTGCCGACGGCATCGAGGTGCGCATCCTCAACGGCCGCTCCTACAAGGGCAGCCGCCGGAGTGCCTTCAGCTTCCGTGACAACGCCGGCGGTCCCAGGCCTTCGGTGTGGGTGATCCGCTCCGACGACCAGACACGGGCGCGCGCACTGCTGCGTGATATCGGCCTGCTGCAGAACCAGCCTTCGACGCGCAGTTATCTCGGCCAGAGCGATGTTGTGTTCGCGCCGGCCGCCGAAGCGCCGGCCAAGGGCATGACGCGCGCGTCCAAGGTGCGTTACACGCTGATCGGCGGCGCGGTGCTGGTGATCGCGCTGTCGTGGTGGAACCGGCCGTCGACGGAGACGCCTCAGGAAGCACCTGTCGCCGCAGCGCCAGAGACGGTGCTCGACATGGTGCCGCCGACCGTCGAAGCCAGCGAGTACCGCGCGCCGGTACCGCGGGCACTGGCCACGGCCGTGCTGGCAGATGCACTGGCTTCGCGGGCGGGACCGGTGTGCGTGGCGATCGACGGCGATGCGCCGGCGGCGCACCTGCTGGCGGAACTCGAAGCCGGTTATCCCGACGTCCATCCGTCCTCGGCCTGCAGCGGCGGCGACGGTCGGGCCGCATCGCTGGATGTCACCAACTACCGCACCGATGGTTCCGGACAGGGCACGGTGGATCTGGTCAGCGGCGGCAGCAACGCCGCGCAGGGCCTGGTCACGCGCACGCTGGACGTGCGCCGCGACGGCCGCGACTGGCAGTTCGACGCCGCCGACTGATCGCAGTCACGCGGTTCTGCAGGCATCATCGAAGGCGCCGGTCACATCCGGCGCCCGGGTCGCGTCTCTTGAAGCGACCCGACCTGCAAGGATCGCCATGAACGCCATCGCCGCCGATCTCGGCCTCGAAGACCGGATCCACCTGGAGTTGCCCGCCGCGCGCAGTGGCGACCAGGCCGCGTACGGCCGCATCGTGCAGATGAGCCAGAACGCGACGACCGCGATCGCGCTGGCGATCACCCGCGACGTGCAGGCCAGCCAGGACATCGCGCAGGAGGCCTATCTCAAGGCCTGGCAGCAACTGGGCAGGCTGCAGAACACGACGAGTTTTCTGCCGTGGCTGCGACAGATCACCCGCAACCTCGCCCGCGACCATCTGCGGGCGCGGCGCGAGCGCATGGTGGCCGGCGAAGCCGCCGAGATCGCGATCGCGCAGGCGGCCGATCCCGAGGGCTGCCCGATGCAGCGGATCGTCGACGACGAGACCGGACGCGTCGCCGCGGACCTGATCTCCGATCTGCCCGACGAGAGCCGCGAGGTGCTGCTGCTGTATTACCGCGAGGGCGGCAATTCGAAGCAGGTCGCCGCGCTGCTCGGCCTGTCGGACGCCGCGGTGCGCAAGCGCCTGTCGCGCGCACGCCGCAGCCTGCGCGAGGATCTGATGGCGCGCTTCCAGGAGTTCGCCGCGGGCTCGGCGCCGGGCACCGCGTTCACGCTGCTGGTGACGGCCGGACTGGCGGCGTTCGCGAAGCCGGCAGCGGCAGGCACGTTCGCAGGCGTTGCAGCCGGCGGGGCATTCGGCGCAGGTGTCGCCGGCAAGGCCGCGCTGGGCAGTGCGAGCGCGCTCGGCGCCGCAGGCGTGTCGCTGGTGTTCGGCGGGCTGACGATGTGGCTGTGCCGGAAGATGGTCGCGCGTTACGCCGATACCGAAGCCGAACGCCGGGCGATCCTGAAACTCTACGACCGCTGGTTCGTCTGGGGGTCGCTGGCGGGTGGTGTCGTCGGGGCGGGCTTCGGCTTTATGGCGGGCAGCCGCGACATGCCGGCAGCCTGGTTGTCGGCGGCGGTCGCAATCGCATTGTTCCTCTACAACTACCCGCTGCTGACCAGCATGCCGCGTCTGATGAATCCGCTGATTGCGCGGGACATCGCGCGTGACCCCAAGGGCGGCGCCCGCCGTGCACTCGGCTACCGGCTGATGTTCGGGCCAAGCGGCCTGATCCTGACCAACGTCGCCATGCTGGGCATCGTGTTGATCCTCTGGCTCAAAAACGCCTGAGCCGTGCGTGCAGAGGGTGTCGCGCGAAGGATGTATCCGCGCGCATTCCGTTTGCGATCCACCTTGCGGATGCCGGGCGTGACCTCGAAAACGCGCTGCCTAGAAGCCCGTTTCGAGCCCGTGCGCACAGAAAAAGGCCGCGCGAAGCGCGGCCTTTCCGTTGACATGTCGCCCGCGACTCAGCGCTGCGGACGTGCCGGACGCAGCTCCTCGCGGCTCAGGAAGCCGTCGCGGTTCTCGTCGAGCCACGTGAAACGCTCGACCAGACGCGGCATCTTCTCCGACACCTCGACGCGGCTCAGCTTGCCGTCGTTGTTGAGGTCGGCCTCGCGGAACTTCGCATCGAAGCGACGCTCGCCTTCTGCACGACGCTCGGCGGATTTCGCCGTGTGCCAGGTGCGCAGTTCGCTGCGGGTGAGATAGCCGTCGCGGTTGGTGTCGATCGCGTCGAAGTTGGCGACCAGATCGAAACCGCCGCCCTTGTGCGAACGCGGGCCGCCCCGTCCACGCTGCGGACGCTCGCCACGAGCATCGGCGCTGCGTGCGCCTTCGCGCCGTGGGCCATCGGCACGCGGCGTGTCGCCACGCGCGGCGCGCTCGGCGCGATGTGCGTCGCGACGTGCCTGCATCGCGTCCTGACCGGCCTGCGCTTCGGCGCGGCTGATGCGGCCGTCATTGTCGGTGTCGAGTCGCGCAAGCGCGTCGACACGGTCGCCGCCATGGCCGCGCAGGCCGTGGCCGCGATGACGTTCGCCATCAGGCTTGACCGCCTGCGTGCCTGCAGCCGGCGCCTGTGCCTGCGCCGCGGCCGCGCCGATCGTGGTGATGGAGAGCGCCGCGAGCAGCGCGGTGGTGATGAGCCTCGTCTTCATGGGTGTGTTCCCGTTGCCGCGGCACCGTGCCGCTGTGCAGGGATCAACGCCCGCACCACGCATCGCGTTGACCGGCAGGCTGCGCGGTTCAGCCTGCGGTCGGCGAACCGGTCGCGCCGTCTGCGACGCCGGTGCGTATCCTGCCGGCATGCAGACCCCGTCGCGCCCCGCACCAGAACCGGATGCCGGCACAGGCGAATTGCGCCTGTTCCACACCGCACCGCATGCCTGCGGCTACTGGCCGGACCGCGAGGCGCGCGACCTGGTGCTCGATCCGCGCGATCCGCGTCTGGGCACCGTCTATCCGCAGGCGCTGCGCTGGGGCTTCCGCCGCTCGGGCGATATCGTCTACCGCCCGCACTGCGCCGGCTGCAACGCCTGCACCGCAGTGCGCATTCCCGTCGATGCATTCGTGCCGAACCGCAGCCAGCGCCGCACGCTCGCGCGCAATGCCGACATCGATGCGCGTGTGGTCCCCGCCGAGCGCAATGACGAGCGCCTCGCGCTGTACCGGAAATATCTGGTGTCGCGACATCCGGCCGGTGGCATGGACGATCACGGCGCGCACGAGTTCGACCAGTTCCTGATCGGCACCTGGAACGAAGGCCGGCTGCTGGAACTGCGCCTGCACGGACAACTGGTGGCGGTCGCAGTGACGGATCTGATCGAGGATGCGCTGTCGGCCGTCTACACTTTCTACGACCCCGACTTCGTGTCACGCGGACTCGGCACACTGGCGATCCTGCGACAGATCGCCTGGGCGCAGCGCGACCGCCGGCGCTATCTCTATCTCGGCTACTGGATCGATGGACACCGCAAGATGGCTTACAAACGCAATTTCCAGCCGCTCGAAGGCTTCGATGGACGCCAGTGGCGTCCGCTGACGGACGCCGCGCCATGAGCCGCACGTGGCTGATCGCCCTGCTCGCCTGCGCGGCCCTCGTGCTGCTTGCTGCCTGCGTGCGCGTCAACACGCACGGCGACGCGCCGCGCACTGCCGACGCGGCGTCGCCCGGCACGTTGCGCATCGCGACCTACAACACCTCGCTCAACAGCGACGAGGCTGGCGGCCTGCTCGAGAGCCTGCAGGGCGACGACGCCGGCGCCCGCAAGGTCGCCGCGGTATTGCAGCAGGTGCGGCCCGACATCGTGCTGCTCAACGAGTTCGACTACGTTGCCGACGGCAGCGCCGCCGAGCTGTTCCAGAAGCGCTGGCTCGAACGCCCGCAGCCAGGCGGCGGCGAACCGCTGCGCTATCCGTACCGCTATCTCGCACCGGTCAATACCGGCGTGCAGAGCGGTCTGGATCTCGACAACAACGGCACCATCGGTGGCGACGGTCGTGATCGCGGCAACGATGCCTGGGGCTACGGGCTGCATCCCGGCCAGTACGGCATGCTGCTGCTGTCGCGCTATCCGATCGATGCCACTACCGCGCGCACCTTCCAGCTGTTCAAGTGGGATGCGATGCCCGACGCGCGGCGTCCGCGCCATCCTGATGGCCGCCCCTTCCATCCCGACAGCACGTGGTCGCAACTGCGGCTGTCCTCGAAGTCGCACTGGGATGTGCAGGTGCGCGCGCCGGGCGGTGTCCTCCATGTGCTGGCATCGCATCCCACACCGCCCGCATTCGACGGGCCGGAGAAGCGCAACGTCGCCCGCAATCACGACGAAATCCGCTTCTGGACCGACTATCTGTCGCCGGGTACGCACGAGTGGCTGTGCGACGACGCCGGTCGCTGCGGTGGACTGGAGCCCGACGCGCGCTTCGTGATTCTCGGCGATCTCAACAACGACCCCGTCGACGGCTCGGGCGACCACACCGCGATCGTGGAACTGCTCGAACACCCGCGTGTCCTGCGCATGGCCACGCCGCGCAGCGAGGGCGCGATCGAAGCGGCCGAAGCCGACGGCGGTGCGAACGTGCAGCACCGCGGTTCGCATGCACACGACACCGGCAGCTTCGGCCCGCGTGTGGGCAATCTGCGGCTCGACTACGCACTGCCCTCGGTGGGTCATGCCCTCGTCGGCAATGGCGTGTTCTGGCCCCGCAGCGATGCGGCCCACGCAGACATCGTCGATGGCACCGACCATCGACTGGTCTGGGTCGACGTGACGCAGTGAGCGCGCTTCAGGCGACGCGGCACGACGCCGCGTCGCGGGTGCCGGATGGACTTACATGAGGCGCGATGCGATCAGCACATTGCTGCCGCGCCCGGGACATCGCGTCAGCCGACGGTAGGACCGAGTCCACGCAGCGCCGCAGCGACGGTCTGCCGACGTACCGCGTCGCGGTCGCCGTCGAACTGGAACAGTTCGGCGCGCGCGTAGCCGCCCCGGCGTTTCCAGCCGATCCAGACCGTGCCGACCGGCTTGTCCTCGCTGCCGCCTCCCGGGCCGGCAATGCCGGTCACCGCGACCGCGACACTCGCGCCCGAATTCACCAGCGCACCGGACACCATTTCGATCACGGTCTCGCGACTCACCGCACCGTGGGTCTCCAGCGTGTGCGGGTTCACCCCCAGCAGCGCCTGCTTGGCCTCGTAGCTGTAGGCCGCCATGCCGCAGTCGAACCAGTCCGAGCAGCCGGCGACGTCGGTGACGGCCTTGGCGATCCAGCCGCCGGTGCAACTCTCGGCGGTGACCAGGCGATGGTGGCGTGCGCGCAACAGCGCGCCGGTCTCTTCGGCGAGCGTGTGCAGCGCGGCATCGGAGTGGGTGTCGTGCATGGGCGGCCCTGCGATCGGAGCCGCCGTTGTACCGCATCGTGCCGCGCGCGTCGCGCCGGCACCTGGAACGCCGCGTTTCCGCGCGCCTGGAACGCGAACGGCCGACCCTCGCGGGCCGGCCGTTGCGTCGACGCGATGGATCAGTAACGCATGCGCAGTGTTGCACCGTACATCCGCGGCGCACCCGGGAAGCCGTTGTAGGTGTTGAGAGCCTGACCTGGCTGCGGCGTACCCACGGCCTGCAAAGGACCATCGAAACCGACCTGGATGTACTCCGCATCGGTCAGGTTGGTGGCCCAGAGCTCCACCATCCAGCGTCCATTGCTGGCGCCGAAACCCACACGCGCATTGACCACGGTATAGGCGTCCTGGTGCTTCTCGAAATCCAGATCGGAACCGGTGTTGTAGTCCGAGGTGTACTTCGCACCGACGTTGAAACGCGCCAGCAGCGAATCACCGACGTCCCACTCGTAGGTCACGGATGCGGAACCCGACCAGCGCGGTGCGAAGCTCATCGTCGCACCGGGCAGCTTGTACAGCGCGCCGCCACCCGCCGGTGCACCCGGGGCGCCGGGCTGCAGGAAATCGACGCCCGGAATGTCGTCGCCGTACTTGGTGTCGGCGTACATGAAACCGCCCTGCAGCATCAGACCTTGCACGCCCTGCGGCTGGAACAGGATCTCGGCATCGATACCGCGGGACACGACCTCGGGAATCGAGCGCACGACGAAGCTGGTGCCCAGAAAGCTGTTGAGCTGGAAGTCGTCGTAGGTCTGATGGAACAGCGCCGCATTGAGCAGCAACGAACCGTTCGCCCAGGTGGTCTTGGTTCCCAGCTCGTAACTGTCGACGAACTCGCCCGGGAACGACGTGTCGTCGACCGGCGTAATGCCCGAACCGCCGCTCGACAGTCCGTTGGAGGACTGCACGCGGTCGAGGTTGAAGCCGCCGCCCTTGTAGCCACGCGCGGCCGAGCCGTAGGCCATGAAGTTGTCGTTGAAACGGTACGCGGCCTTCAGCGTGCCGGACCATTCCTTCTCTTCCCGCGACTGGTCGATCACGCGCCCGTTGTGCAGCGCGTTGGCCCACGGCAGGCACATGAAACCGGTGACCTGCGGCGCGACGGCGCCGAGGACCTGTGGCAGCAGCGCGGCCGGCACGCCGCGTGCGACCAGCGCTGCGCCGACGCGGCCCGCGGGATTGGCCAGGACCGAACCGCAGCCCAGGCTTCCGTTCGGGTTGCTGTAGACCGACAGCAGATCCTTCTCTTCGCGGGTGTAGCGCAGGCCGACGGTGATGTCGAGCTGGTCGGTGGCATGCCAGGTGTTGTTGGTGAACAGGGCCAGGCTCTTGGCATTTTGCTGGTGGCGATCGAGCGCACCCAGACCTGCGAAGTTGGTGCCGAACGGTCGGCCCGACACCTGCGACAGGAACGTCGCCGGATTCGCCTGGTTCACCGTAACGCCGAACGGCGCGAGCTGCTGTGCCAGGCCGCCGAGCACCTGCTGGCCGACCAGCGTCGACAGGTAGGGCTCGTAATGGGGACCTACGCGGTACGACTCGTTGCGATCGAGATCTTCATCCGAATAGAACACGCCGACCATCCAGTCGAGACGGTCGGTCGAACCGGTCAGACGGAACTCCTGGCTGAAGGTGTCGAAGCCGGTGTAGGACTCGTTCTTGTCGGCGTTGCGATAGAGGATGTCGGCCGCGGTGAAGTCGTAGTCGAGGCCGTTGATCGCCTCCCACTTGCGCTGCGCCGTGATGGAAGTCAGCGTCGCGCCGCCCATCGCGCCGAGCTCCCAGTTCACTTCGGCGGACACACCGTGTTCCTTGATGTCCTGCTCGGTGCTGCGGTTGCTGTAGGCCACGCGCGCGAAGGGATCGCCGGCGACGGGGAACGGCCCGGGAGAGACTTCCATGCCCTGCCCGCCGGTCAGGCCATTGATGACCTGCGAGGTCTGGCCGATCGTCGTATGCACCGCGGTGCAGCAGTTCTCCTCGCGGCTGGTGTAGTCGGCAGCGAACACGATTTCGACCGCATCGCTCGGCTCGAACAACAGTTTGGCGCGTACGGTGTGGAAGTCCTGGTCGTAGTCGTCGGTACCGGCGCGAGGGCCGTTGCCGGTCCGCACGTCCATCCAGCCGTCACGCTTGCGCTTGGCGGCGTAGACGCTGAACGCGGCGTTGTCGCTGAAGGCGTCGTTGTAGGCACCCGCCACGCCCAGGGCGCCGTAGTTGCCCACCGTGATCTCGCCTTCGGCCCCTTGTGCATAGCTCGGGCGACGGGTCACGACATTGATGACGCCGGCCGACGTGTTCTTGCCGAACACGGTGCCCTGCGGCCCCTTCAGTACTTCGATGCGCTCGATCTGGCCGAGGTCGCCGAACCCGACACTGTTGCGCGGACGGTACACGCCATCGATCACCACGCCCACGGAAGACTCCAGACCGACGTTGTCGCCGACCGTGCCGATACCGCGAATGCGCGCGGTCGTGATCGCTTCGTTCTGCGTGCTGGTCACCGTCAGCCCCGGCACCAGGATCTGCATGTCCTTGATGTCACGCACGCCGGTGTCGCGGATCAGCCGCTCGTCGAGCACCGTGACCGAAATCGGCACGTCCTGGATGGCTTCCTCGCGCTTCTGCGCTGTGACGGTCATCGTCGCCAGCGTGGTGGGCGCCTCGTCGTCCGTGGTGGTCGACTGCGCCATCGCGGGCGCCGCGACGGTGGCGGCCAACGCAACGACGACAGCGTGACTGAGCAGGCTGCGCTGCAACTTACGTGAATCCATGTTGTCCCCCAATGACGTGGTGTGGTTCATCCGAAAACCGACCCCCGACGGCATTGCGCCATCGGGATTCCCCGCCGCTCCGGTCATCGTGGGGGACAGACCGGAACGCCCGGCAGTCGCCTGCCGTGAACGGAAACCTAACACAGCTTCCACACGCGTGCGCATGGAAATCGCACGTCGTCAAAGCGCCGCACGCGAGGCCCCTGCGGACCGCGGAAAACGCCGGTTTCGGGCAGACTATGCGGCCGGCCTAACGAGCGATTGGATGTCTTCGCCCCAGCACACGCCATTGATGCAGCAGTTCTTCGGTGCCAAGGCCGATCACCCCGATGTGCTGCTGTTCTTCCGCATGGGCGATTTTTACGAACTGTTCTACGACGACGCCCGCAAGGCGGCGCGGCTGCTCGACATCACCCTGACCCAGCGCGGCAATTCGGCCGGCGCGCCGATTCCGATGGCGGGCGTGCCGCATCACGCGGCCGAAGGCTATCTGGCGCGACTGGTCGCACTCGGCGAGTCGGTGGCGATCTGCGAGCAGATCGGCGATCCCGCGGCGAGCAAGGGCCTGGTCGAACGGAAAGTGGTGCGCATCGTCACGCCGGGCACAGTGACCGACGAAGCGTTGCTGCAGGAACGTCGCGACACCTTGTTGATGGCGGTCGCACGCAACCGCGCCGGGCACTACGGCATCGCCTGGGCGGATCTCGCCGGTGGTCGCTTTCTGGTCTGCGAGTGCGCGACCGAAGACATGCTCGAAGCCGAGATCGCCCGGCTCGATCCGGCCGAGCTGCTGGTGCCCGACGAAGACGGCTGGCCGGGCTTCCTGTCCGAGCGCACCGGTGCGCGTCGTCGCCCGCCGTGGCTGTTCGATGCGGATTCCGGCCGTCGCCAGCTGCTGCAGTTCTTCGGCCTGCATGACCTCACCGGCTTCGGCATCGACGACAAACCGCTGGCCGTGGCCTCGGCTGGCGCGCTGCTCGGCTACGTCGAGGAAACCCAGAAACAGCGCTTGCCGCATCTGACCTCCATTTCGGTCGAAAGCGGCGACGGTGCGATCGCGATGAACGCGGCGACGCGCCGCCATCTCGAACTCGACACGCGTGTCGATGGCGACACCCGCAACACCCTGCTCGGCGTGCTCGATTCCACCGTCACGCCGATGGGCGGACGTCTGCTGCGGCGCTGGCTGCATCGGCCGCTGCGCGATCGCACCGTGCTGGGCGAACGCCTGCATGCAGTGCAGACGCTGATCGATTCCGGCGGCGACGACACCTTGCGCGAGCGTTTCCGTGCGCTCGGTGACATGGAGCGTGTGCTCACCCGTATCGCATTGCGTTCGGCGCGCCCGCGCGACCTGTCCACGCTGCGCGACGGTCTGGCGATGCTACCGGATCTGCGCGGCGTCCTCGGCACACTCGATTCGCCGCGACTGCGCGCACTGCATGACAGCCTCGGCGAGCACGCAGGCGAAGCGCATCTGCTGTCCACCGCGCTGGTCGAGCAACCGCCGGTACTCGCGCGCGATGGCGGTGTGTTCGCCGATGGCCACGATGCCGAGCTGGCCGAATTGCGCCGGCTGAGCAATCACGCCGACCAGTTCCTCGTCGATCTGGAAGCGCGCGAGCGCGAGGCCAGCGGCATCTCCACGCTGAAGGTCGGCTACAACCGCGTCCACGGCTATTACATCGAAGTCTCCAAGGCGCATTCGGCGAAGGCACCCGCGCACTACACGCGCCGCCAGACGCTGACCAATGCCGAGCGCTACATCACCGAAGAGCTCAAGACCTTCGAGGACAAGGTGCTCTCGGCGCGCGAACGATCGCTGGCCCGCGAACGGCTGCTGTACGAACAGCTGCTCGACGCGCTGAACGATCGCATCGAGGCGCTCAAGCACTGCGCCGGCGCGCTCAGCGAACTCGACGTGCTGGCCTGCTTCGCCGAACGCGGACAGGCGCTGGACTGGTCGCGTCCGCAACTCGACGACGCGCCCGGCATCCGCATCGAACGCGGCCGCCATCCGGTGGTGGAGGCGGTGCGCCGCGAACCCTTCGAACCGAACGATCTGGTGCTCGGCGACGGCGCGGAGTTCGACGCGCGTCGCATGCTGGTCATCACCGGCCCGAACATGGGCGGCAAGAGCACCTACATGCGCCAGAACGCGCTGATCGTGCTGCTCGCGCACATCGGCAGTTTCGTGCCGGCCTCGCGCGCGGTGATCGGACCGATCGACCGCATCCTCACCCGCATCGGCGCAGGCGACGATCTAGCGAAAGGCCAGTCGACCTTCATGGTCGAGATGGCGGAGACCAGTTACATCCTGCATCACGCCACCGACCAGTCGCTGGTGCTGATGGACGAAATCGGCCGCGGCACGTCGACCTACGACGGCCTCGCGCTGGCCGACGCCTGCGCGCGCCATCTGGCAGCCGCGAACCGCAGCTACACGCTGTTCGCGACGCACTACTTCGAACTCACCGCGCTCGCACAGCCGGGCAGCGGCATCGCCAACGTGCATCTCGACGCGGTCGAGCATCGCGACAAGCAGGGTGGCGAGACGCTGGTGTTCATGCACGCGGTCAAGGCCGGCCCCGCCGATCGCAGCTTCGGCCTGCAGGTGGCCGCGCTGGCCGGCTTGCCGAAAGCGGTCGTCCGCGACGCGCGCGCGCGCCTGGCCGAACTCGAACAGCGACGCCATGACAGTCCCACGCCCGCACCGCTGTCGGCCGTTACGCTCGACAGTCCGCAACAGATCGGCCTGTTCGCGCCGGCCTCGGCGGCGCTCGAAGCATTGGCCGGGCTGGATCCTGACGAGCTGACGCCGAAGCAGGCGCTGGAAGCGTTGTACCGGGTGCGGGCATTGCTCTGAGGAGTGCGGCTCGCCGACTCCCGCTGTCGCGTCTTGATGACCGTCGTCCCAGCCCACGCTGGGACCCATTCCGATTCCGGTGCACCGGGCGGGAATCACAAAGGGTGAGCGGCAATCCGGCCGTTGAAGCGCGACTCCGGCCCACGCGCCGGAACGACGAGCATCGAAGCCTTCCTGCATTCGCGCGCCCGCGGCCTGCGCGATAGTCCCGGATCTCGATAGCCCGCCCCTATCGAATAGACGCGAACAATCGATTTCCCTCTCGGCAATGACTGCGCCTACCCTGAACGTCCAGAACGGGAGGCCGCCAGCTATGCGCCAGCACATCGATTCCCCTCTACCGCGACCGCACTGCCGCGCCTTGCATTCCATCGCGGATTGACAGCGCGCGGCACCGCCGCGTGCACGCCTTCTGTCATCCGTTTTTCGCAGACTCGATTTCCGATGCCCGTCGGCTTACAGCCGACGTGACATCGCCGAACGACCCAACGGGAGAACTCCAGCCATGTCGACCGACGCCAAGTGCCCCTTCCACCAGACCGCCGGTGGCGGCACCAGCAACCGCGACTGGTGGCCGAACCAGCTGCGCCTGGATCTGCTCAACCAGCATTCCGCGAAGTCCGACCCGATGGGCGGGGACTTCGACTACGCCGCCGAATTCACCAAACTCGACTACGACGGTCTCAAGCGCGATCTCGCCGCGCTGATGACCGATTCGCAGGACTGGTGGCCGGCCGACTTCGGCCATTACGGCGGCCTGTTCGTGCGCATGGCCTGGCACAGCGCCGGCACGTATCGCATCGGTGACGGTCGCGGTGGCGGTGGTCGCGGACAGCAGCGCTTCGCGCCGCTCAACAGCTGGCCGGACAACGTCAGCCTCGACAAGGCGCGCCGTCTGCTGTGGCCGATCAAGCAAAAGTACGGCCGCGCGATCTCGTGGGCGGACCTGATGATCCTCACCGGCAACGTCGCGTTGGAGACCATGGGCTTCAAGACCTTCGGCTTCGCCGGCGGCCGCGACGATACCTGGGAGCCGGACCTCGACGTGTACTGGGGCCGCGAGACCACGTGGCTCGGCGGCGATGTGCGTTATGCGCACGGCTCGCACGGCGTGCCGAAGGATGGCGACGACGGCGTGCTGGTGTCGGATGACGATGCCGACGGCGACGTGCATTCGCGCAAGCTCGAGAACCCGCTCGCCGCGGTGCAGATGGGTCTGATCTACGTGAATCCGGAAGGTCCCGACGGCAATCCCGATCCATTGCTCGCCGCCGCCGACATCCGCGACACCTTCGGCCGCATGGCGATGGACGATGAGGAAACCGTCGCGCTGATCGCCGGTGGCCACAGCTTCGGCAAGACCCACGGCGCGGCGCCGTCCGAACACGTCGGCGAAGAGCCCGAGGCACACACGCTCGAAGCGCAGGGCTTCGGCTGGCACAACAGTTTCGGCAGCGGCAAAGGCGCAGATACGATCACCAGCGGCCTCGAAGTCACGTGGACGAAGACGCCCGCGCAGTGGAGCAACGATTTCTTCGAACATCTGTTCGGTTTCGAATGGGAGCTGTCGAAGAGCCCGGCCGGCGCGCAGCAGTGGGTGGCGAAGAACGCGGAAGCGACGATTCCGCACGCCTATGACGCTTCGAAGAAGCAGCTGCCGACGATGCTCACGACCGATCTCGCGCTGCGTTTCGATCCGGCCTACGAGCAGATTTCGCGTCGCTTCCTTGAGAACCCGGACCAGTTCGCCGACGCGTTCGCGCGTGCGTGGTTCAAGCTCACCCATCGCGACATGGGCCCGCGCGCGCGCTATCTCGGCCCGGAAGTGCCGGACGAAGTACTGATCTGGCAGGACCCGGTGCCGGCGGTCGAACATGCGCTGATCGACGATGCCGATGTCGCCTCGCTGAAGCAGGCGATCCTCGCCAGCAGGCTTTCGGTCTCCGAACTGGTGTCGACTGCATGGGCGTCGGCATCGACGTTCCGCGGCGGCGACAAGCGCGGCGGCGCGAACGGCGCGCGCATCCGGCTCGCACCGCAGAAGGACTGGGCGATCAACAATCCGCCGCAGCTGGCGAAGGTGCTCGCTGCGCTCGAACAGGTGCAGGCCGATTTCAACGGCAAGGCCGCGGGCGGCAAGCAGGTGTCGCTGGCCGATCTGATCGTGCTCGGCGGCGCAGCCGCAGTCGAGAAGGCCGCGCAGGACGCCGGCGTGTCGGTGACCGTGCCGTTCTCGCCGGGTCGCAGCGATGCCTCGCAGGAGCAGACCGATGTCGAATCCTTCGATGCGCTGGAACCCTGGGCCGATGGCTTCCGCAACTACGCCAAGGGCCACTCGGTGGTGCCGCTGGAGCACTTGCTGATCGACCGTGCGCAGTTGCTGACCCTGACCGCGCCGGAGACGACCGTACTGGTCGGCGGCCTGCGCGTGCTCGGCGCGAACCACGACGGCGGCCAGCACGGCGTGCTGACCGATCGACCCGGCGTGCTGTCGAACGACTTCTTCCGCCATCTGCTCGACATGGGCACGGAGTGGGCGCCGTCGGGCCGCACGACGTTCGAAGGGCGCGCGCGCGGTACCGGCGCGAAGAAGTGGAGCGGCACCCGCGTCGATCTCGTGTTCGGTTCGAACGCGATCCTGCGTGCGCTGGCCGAGGTCTATGCCAGCGACGATGCGCAGGAGAAGTTCGTGCGCGACTTCGTGGCCGCATGGACCAAGGTCATGGACCTGGATCGCTACGACCTGCGCTGATCGCTGCGCGATATCGCTCTCGGGCGATGGTGTGACCGGACGCCGGTGCTCCTGCATCGGCGTTCGCGTTTCCGGCCATTGCATCTCCGTGATGTCGCCACGCGACCGTCCTACACTCGACGCCCCGAACCGTCAGAGACCCGACGACCGATGCATTTCGATCAACGCAGGCGCCGCCTGCTGCAGGCCGGCGCGCTGGCCACACTGGCGACCGCCCTGCCCGGCTTCGCGCGCACGCCAGATCTCGATGCGACGAGCACCGCCGAAGATGCGACCGCCGGCCTCGACCTGCGCGGCCGCACCATCGTCGTCACCGGCTGCACGTCCGGCATCGGTCAGGAAACCATGCGTGTGCTCGCACTGCGCGGCGCGCACGTGATCGGCACCGCGCGGTCGCCTGCCACCGGCGAGGCGGCCTGCGTGGCGGTCAAAGGCCGCGCGACACCGGTGGTGCTGGATCTCGCCGATTTCGATTCCGTCGTCGCCGCGAGCGACACGATCCGTGCGCTCGATGTGCCGCTCGATGCGCTGGTCTGCAATGCCGGTGTGGTGCTCGACGATCTGGAAAAGGTCCGCGGCATCGAAAAGACCTTCGTCGTGAACCATCTCGGCCACTACCTGCTGGTGCGCCGTCTGCTCGATCGCGTGACCGCCGCGCCGCAGGGCCGCGTGGTCGTGCTCGGCAGCGGCGACGAACGCAACGCACCGCCGGGCGGCATCCAGTTCGACGCTCTCTCCGGCGCGGGCTGGGACGCACGCTACGCACATTCCAAACTGGCAAACGGCCTGTTCTCGCTGGAACTGTCGCGGCGCCTGGCGGCCACACGGGCCACATCCAATTGCGTGTCGCCCGGTCACACGCGCAGCAACATCCTGCGCAACGTCGGCAACCGATACCGCGATGACGCGCGCAGCGTGCAACAGGGCGCGGCGACACCGTGCTGGCTGGCGGCGTCGCCTGCGGCATCCGGCATCAACGGCGCGTTCTACCGCGACTTTGCGCCTGCGCCGCAGAGCGACGCGCAACGCGACACGGCGATGGCCGCGCGGCTGTGGACCGTTTCGGAGTCGCTGGTGCGCGGGTGGCTGCCCGCGTAGGAAACGCGCTTCAGAGTGCGTCGATATCGCCGAGTGCGCGGATCAGTTTCCGCGCGCGCTTGTCGGGCTTGTGCTCCGGCGCCTGGTAGCCGGCACGCGCAGCGCGCGCCTCGGCCAGCCGCGCCATGCGCGCTTCACGCGAGGCCTCGGTTTCGCTGTAGAGCGTCTGCGCGACGCTCGCGGGTCCACGCGTGTCCGACAGTCCGGCGACCGCAATGTCGAACACTTCCTCGCCCCGCGCCACGCGCAGCGCATCGCCGATACGGACCGCACGCGCGGGCTTCGCACGCTGACCACCGACGTCGACCTTGCCGGTCTCGATCGCCTGCTTGGCCAGCGCGCGGGTCTTGAAAAAACGCGCGGCCCACAGCCAGAGATCGAGGCGAACGGTGTCGGCGGCGTTGGGAACCTGTGCTTCGCTCATGCATCCGATATCGGTGCGCCGGCCGGCAAATCAAGCAGCACGCGGAATCCGCCCGGCAGGTTCTCGAGTACCAGCCGGCCTTCGTAACCGGCCGCGATGCCGTCCACGATCGAAAGACCCAGGCCATGCCCTGGCATCCGGCTGTCGAGGCGCACGCCGCGCTGCAGTGCCTGCTCCAGTGCATCTGGCTGCATGCCGGGACCGTCATCGTCGACCGCGATCCGCACGCGTCCATCAGCGGAGGTCGCGTGGATCCGCACCTGCGCGCGCGCCCACTTCACCGCGTTGTCGACGAGATTGCCGAGCATCTCTTCCAGATCCTCGCGCGCACCGGCGAACACCAGATCCGGGGCGACCTCGCAGTGCAGCGTCACGCGATCGCCGGCGGTCTGCGCGAACAGCCCGCACAGCGCCTCGGCCACCGGCGCGACCGGCGTGCGCTGCCGTGCATCGACCGCGAAGCCACCCGCGAGCCTGCGCTCCACCTCGCCGCGCATGCGCTGCACCTGGGTCGACACCACACCGGCGATGTCGTCGCCCGGGCGCTGCGCTTCCGCGGAAAGCACGGCGAGCGGCGTCTTCAGTGCATGCGCGAGGTCCTCGGCGGCGTGGCGCGCGCGTGCGACGCGGCGTGCGTGTTCGTCGAGCAGATCGTCGATCTGTTCCGCCAGCGGCGCCGCCTCTGCGGGCCAGCGCTCGGCGCCGAATCGCACGTCGTCGCCATTGCGCACGCGCTGCAAGATGCCGCGCATGCGCCGCAGCGGGCGCAGGCCCCATTCGATCTGCCAGGCCAGCAATGCCAGCAGCGCCGCTGCCGCACCCGCGAAAGCCAGCATCGCCGCCTGCCGGAACCCGCGTGTCTCGGCGATGACGTCGCCGCGGTCGCCGGCGACGTGCACGGGAATGGGATCGGCGACACCGGGCAGCCGCAGCAGCTGCGCGCGCATGCGCAGCTGCTGGCCGCGCGGCCCTTCGACGACCGACCACACCGCGGCGGTGCCGGGCACATCGTGCGCGACGAGTTCGTCGTCCCACAGCGAGCGCGAACGTACCGCGTCCGCGCCTTCGCCGATCCGCCAGTACCAGCCGGAGAACACGCGCGCCCAGCGTTCGTCGGCCGGCGGCCGGCGCAGCTGCCAGCCGCCATCCGCACGCGCTTCGAGCAGGCCGGCGAGCGTCGCGAAATCGTCGTCGAGCCGGCTGTCGAGCGCGCGTTGTCCGGAGCGTTCGAACATCGCGCCGAGCAGACCGCCGGCGATCAACGCCGAGATCGCCACGCCCAGCGCGCCGGCCAGCCACAGACGCCAGCGCAGCGACAGCGCGCGTCGCGCGTTCATGGCGTCTCCGACAACCGGAAGCCCTGCCCGCGCACCGTGTGCAGCAGGGCGACACCGAGCTTGCGGCGGATGCGCCCGATCAACACGTCGAGTGCGTTGGAATCAGGATCGAAGCCGTTGTCGTAGACATGTTCGCCGAGTTCGCCACGACTGACGACGCGACCGGCGTGATGGATCAGATACGCGAGGATGCGGTGCTCCTGCGCGGTCAACGCGAGCGGATCGCCGTCGAGCGCGAAGCGGCCCGCATTCGCATCGAATTCCAGTGGTCCGCAACGCAGACGCGGCGACGCATGGCCGGCGCTGCGGCGAATCAACGCCTGCAGCCGCAGCACCAGTTCCTCGATCTGGAACGGTTTGGTGAGGTAGTCGTCCGCGCCGGCGTTGAACCCTGCGAGTTTGTCGTGCCAGCGGCTGCGCGCGGTGAGCACCAGCACTGGCAAGGTGAGACCCGCTTCGCGCCAGCGGTGCAGTACCGAGACGCCGTCAAGATTCGGCAGGCCGAGATCGAGCACGACCGCGTCATAGGCCTCGGTCTGGCCGCGGAACTCGGCATCGGTGCCGTCTTCCGCACGGTCGACCGCGAATCCCGCGGCACCGAGCGCAGCGGCGACGCGCGACGCGAGCTCGACGTCGTCTTCAGCCAGCAGGATGCGCATCAGTCGTCGATCTCGACCTTGAGCAGGCGCCCGGAGCGCGCATCGTACTTCAGCTCCACGACGCGGCCGTCGCGCATCAGGATCTCGATTTCGTACTCGTCGTCGTCCTGGTCGAGTTCGACTTCGATCACGCGCCCCGGATAGCGGCGCTCGGCATCCGCGAGCAGACGTTCGAGCCGCACGAATTCACCGCTGCGCACGCCGTCGCGTGCGTAGTCGGCGGTGCCTTGCGGATCCTGCGCATCGGCGTGCAGCGGCACGACGAGCGGCGCGGCGAACAGAACGGCAGCGAGCGCGATCGGAGCAATGAGAGTACGCATGGCGCCAGTGTGGCGAGGCGGATTAACAGAACCGTGAACGGCTCGATCAGAACCGCGTTAAGCGCGATGGGGAGACTGGCGTCAACCGGTTGCAGACCGGTGCACTCCATCCCACACCGAGGAATCGCCATGACCCGTACCGCCATTGCCAGCCTGATCACCGCCGCCGCTTTCGCCGTCGCCGCACCGCTCGCCTTCGCCCAGGACCGCGACGATCGCCGCGGCGACGATGACCGCGTGCACGCCGCGGCCGCCGCCAAGGCCGACCCGCGCTTCCGCGCCAACAGCGCCTCGCTCGACAGCATCCTCGCCGATGCGCAGCGTCGTCATCCGGGCCGCGTCATCGATGTGTCCTACGACGACGGCGAATACGACATCGACATCCGCCAGGACGATGGCCGCATCGTCGAGCTGGAATATTCGGCACGCACCGGTCGTCTGCTCGAAGCTGATTACGACTGATCGCGCGACGCCACACGGTCGAAACGAAGGGCGCTGGATGCGGATCCAGCGCCCTTTCCGTATGCACGGACAGGGCGAATGCTCGCAGGCACCAGGTGATTGGGGATCCGACGACATGTCCCCGCGTGGGCGGTCGATACGCCTGGCCCTCGTGGGCCGCAGGCGCCGCGACCCCTCAACAGGTGCTCGAAACGCATCGACCGCAGGCCTGTATCTCCCTGAGGCCACAGTGCCGGCGCCGACACCGCCGATCGAACACCGCCTGATACAGGCAGGTACGACGCGCGGCACTCCAAACGCAAACGGCCGCCTTGCGGCGGCCGTCGTGCGACTCGGAGCGTCCCGATTACTCGGCAGCGGCTGCCGGCGCCGGCGCAGCAGCGGCTGCAGCCTTGTCGGCGCGTGCCTTGTCGTTCTTGGCCTTCGCCGAAGCCGACAGGTCTTCCTTGATGCGCGCCTTCTTGCCTTCCAGACCGCGCAGGTAGTACAGCTTGCCCGCGCGGACCTTGCCGCGGCGCTTGACTTCGACCGAGTCGATCTGCGCGCTGTGGCTCTGGAACACGCGCTCGACGCCGAAGCCGTGCGAGATCTTGCGGACGGTGAACGCGGAGTTCAGGCCGGCGTTCTTGATCGCGATGACCACGCCCTCGTAGGCCTGCACACGCTCGCGGTTGCCTTCCTTGACCTTGACGTTGACGACGACGGTGTCGCCGGGGCCGAAGTCGGGAAGCTCGCGCGTAGTCTGGGCGCTTTCGAATTCCTGCAGCAGGGTGTTCAGGGAGGGCTTGTTGGTCATGATCGTTGCCTGTTGGTGTCGTTATAGGCGTGGTGCACGTGGACGCACGCTCTGGCTCGGCGAGCTCTTCGGCTCGGGTAAAACGGGTTAGCCGCGCATTATAGCCGCGGCCTTGCGGCGAATGCCAGCACCCCGGCGGGTGGCGTCAGCCGCCCGATCCATCGGACGCATTCCCGCCCTGCTCCGCCCGCCAGGCGGCCAGGAGGCGGCGATCGGCCTTGCCCAGCGCGGTTTCGTCGATCAGGTCCGGGCGTCGCTCCAGCGTGCGGACCAGCGACTGCTGGCGCCGCCACTTGGCGATCTCCGCGTGGTTGCCCGACAGCAGCACGTCCGGCACCCGGCCCATGTCGTGCTCGACAGGCCGCGTGTAGTGCGGGCAATCGAGCAGGCCATCGCCCTCGAAACTGTCCTGCACCGCGGATTCCGCATCACCCAGCGCGCCGTCCTGCAATCTGGCGACGGCGTCCACGACGACCGCCGCGGCCAGCTCGCCGCCCGACAGCACGTAATCGCCGATCGACAGTTCCTCGTCGATCTCGGCCTGCAGCAAGCGTTCGTCGACGCCCTCGTAGCGGCCGCACAGCAGCAGCAACCGCGGCAGCGCCGCGAGCTCGCGCACCCTGGTCTGGGTCAGCGGGCGTCCCTGCGGACTCATGTAGATCACGCGCACCGGCGCCGGGTCCGCCGCACGTGCGGCGGCGAGGGCGGCTCGCAGAGGCTCGATCAGCATCACCATGCCGGGGCCGCCGCCGAAGGGGCGATCGTCGACACGGCGGTAATTGCCCTCGGCGTAATCGCGTGGATTCCAGCCCTGCATCGTCAGCAGCCCGCGCTCGCGCGCACGGCCGACCACGCCGACGGCTGCGGCCTGGTCGATGAAATCGGGAAACAGACTGACGACGTCGATGCGGATGGCGCGTGCATCGGCGGACGCGCGCACTGCATCTGCGGACGCGGTGTCGTCTGGATTCGGAATGATGTCGGACGTCATGGCGTGTCCCCTGCGGTCGCATCGCGCAGTGCATCAGGTGCCTGCAGACGCAGCGGTGTATCGACGGCAACAGCGGCCGATTCGAAGGCGCGGCGCACCGTCCTAGAAATCGGGATCCCAGTCCACCGTCACCAGCGCCGTGTCGAAATCGATCGACACGATGTAGTCCGGCACGACAAACGGCACCATGCGTTCGCGATCGCCCTGCGCGACCAGCACGTCGTTGGCGCCGGTCGAGAACAGATGCGAGACGACACCGAAATCGACGCCTTCGACGTTGCGCACGCGCAGGCCTTCGAGGTCGACCCAGTAGTACTCGCCGGGTTTGGGCGGCGGCAGTGCTTCGCGCGGCACGAAGACTTCGAGTCCACGCGTCGCTTCGGCACCGTCACGATCCTCGACGCCGGGCAGCGTCGCGACGACGCCCTTCGGCGTCTCGCGACCCTTCGCGCCTTCGCACTCGCGCTCGATGCCGCGCGGATCGCGCAGCACCCAGGGCTGGTAGCGGAAGATCGCGCTGCGCGGCTCGGTGAAGGATTCGAGTTTCACTTCGCCACGCACACCGAACGCGCCATGGACCTTGCCCACCTGGATCATCCGGCGGGGAGGTTGGCGCGTCGGGTCGTTCATGTCGACAATGGCCGCGCCCGAAGGCGCGGCCCGTCAATCAGGCAGCCGCGGTCGCAGCAGCGACCTTGCCGGCGTCCTTGTACAGCGCGCGGACCTTGTCGGTCATCTGCGCACCCTTGGACACCCAGTGGTCGACGCGCGCGGTGTCGAGGACGATGCGCTGCTCGCCACCGGTGGCGACCGGGTTGTAGTAACCCACGCGCTCGATGTTGCGGCCGTCGCGCGCACTGCGCGAGTCGGTCACGATGATGTGGTAGAACGGACGCTTCTTGGCGCCACCGCGCGTCAGACGAATCTTGACCATTTGCTTTGCTTCCTGTGTTGCCCAGTCGCCAGAGTGGCGAGGTAAGCCGGCGATTATAGCGGAAACCCCCGCCTGCTCGGCAAGCCGGGGCCGCTCAGGCCTCCAGCGGGTCCCACGGCACGGCCGCCAGAACGGCCTGCAACGCCTCCGGAACGACCGGATCTCGCGCGAATGCCTGCCGGTCGACCGAGGCCAGCGGCCACAGACCGCTGCTGTTGCAGGCGAATGCCGCCTGGAAGCTGATGCACTCCGCCAGCCGGACTGGTTCGACGCGCTGGGCCATGCCCACGGCGTCGACACCTGTACGAAGCAGGCCCTCGGTAACGCCACGCAGCGCATCGCCTTCCGGCCAGACGATGCCGCCCTCGACCTCGACGAAGCCGATGTTCCACAAGGCGCCTTCGAGCACCCAGCCCGCGTCATCGACCAGCAGCGCGTCGTCGAAGCCTGCGGCACGGGCGGTACGCCGTGCGTGCAGCAAGGGCAAGGTGGCGAGGTGCTTGAGATGTGCCAGCAGGCGCTGGTGCCGGCAGCTCTGCAGCCGTTGCGGCGTCGTGGGCGCAGTGCGCGGCGGCGACAGCGCAATGAGCAGCGTCACATCCACGGCATCGCCCCGGTCGACCGCCGCAGCATCCACCGCACCGACCGAAACCCGGAGCGTGGCGTCGTCGACTGCGGCAGCGTGAAGCGCCGATGCGAGTTCGCGCTGGATGCGCGCAGCGGACAATGCACTGCCGAACAGCTCGACGTTGGCCGATTGCAGGCGCGTCAGATGACGCCCGAATCCCTGCACCGCACCGCCCCGCACCTGCATCGTCGACAGGTGGCCGTAATTAGTCTGCAACGCGGACAGCGTGACCGCATCGGCAGGCCGGCCCTCGTTCCAGAGGCTGGTGGCCGATGCGATGCGATTCACAGCAATGCGTCGGCCGTGCGCCACCAGTCGGCGACGAGCTCAGCCGCAGGCCGCGCCTGCGCAGACGCAGCCGACTGGCCGGCCCAGGCCTGCATCGCATCGATCCGGTTGTCGCGCGCCGCGGTCGCGCGCATCGGCGCCGTCAATGCGCGCTGCACGGGATAGGGCTGCGGCGGTGGTGCGCCCTCGGATGCGGCGGCGCGCACGTAATCCGTCGCCAGCGCGCGGCCGAGCCGGCCACTGAAGGCGCGCGTCGGCCAGGTCTGTTCGGGCTCCGACGATGCCAGCGCCGCGGACCAGGCCGGTGCGATGCCGGCCTCCGGCGTGCGCAGGAACGCGGTGCCGATCTGCACTGCGCTCGCGCCCAGCGTCAGCGCCGCAGCGATGCCGCGCCCATCGGCAATGCCACCCGCAGCGATCACCGGCACGCGCAGCGCATCCGCCAGTCGCGGAATCAGCGAGAACAGACCGACCAGTTGCATATCGGCGTTCGCCGCATCGAAGGCGCCGCGATGACCGCCCGCTTCGAAACCCTGCGCAACGACCGCGTCGGCGCCGGCAGCTTCGGCCGCGAGTGCTTCATCGAGCGTCGTCGCGCAAGCGAACCAGGCGATGCCGGCGTCTTTCAGCCTCGCGACGAACGGCGCGGGAAACACGCCCATGATCGATGAGGCCACAGCCGGCTTCGCGGCGAGCAGCGCATCGCACTGCGCTTCGAAATCGGCCGGTGTCGCATCACCGGCATCGGCTGGCACGGCCGGCCCCCATTGCGCGAGAAACGCGCTTGTCGCCGCCTCTGCCGCGGCATCACGCACCGGCGCAGGATCGGGAATCCACAGATTGATCTGCGCCGGCCCGTCTCCTGCAGCGCGCAGGCCGTGCATCCAGGTGCCGATGTCATCAGGCTGCGACAGCACCGCGCCCATCGCGCCCATGCCGCCGGCCTCGATCACCGCGTGCGACAGCGCGACCGGGCACGCACCCGCCATCGGTGACAGCAACACCGGCAGGCGCAGTCCGAAGCGCGAGCAGAAGGCGTCACTGCGCTGGCGGGCCGCGGAGCTCATGCGATCAACGGAACGGCATGCGGCCGCCCATGCCGCCCATCATCCCCTGCAGGCCGCGCATCATGCCCTTCATGCCGCCGCGGGCCATCTTGCCCATCATCTTTTCCATCTGCATGTACTGCTTCATCAGCTTGTTGACGTCGGACGGCGTGGTGCCGGAACCGGCGGCGATACGCGCGCGGCGCGAGCCGTTGAGCAGGTTCGGATTGCGCCGTTCCTTCTTCGTCATCGAACCGATGATCGCGATCATCCGCGGCACTTCCTTGCCCTGGCTGACCTGCTGCTTGAGATGCTCGGGCACCTGGCCCAGACCCGGCAGCTTCTCCATCAGGCTGCCGATGCCGCCCATGTTCTGCATCTGCTCGAGCTGGTCGCGCATGTCGTTGAGGTCGAACTTCTTGCCCTTGGCGACCTTCTCGGCGAGCTTCTGCGCCTTGCCCTTGTCGACCTGGCCTTCGACCTGCTCGACCAGCGACAGCACGTCGCCCATGTCGAGGATGCGGCTGGCGACACGCTCGGGATGGAAGACATCGAGGCCGTCGACCTTCTCGCCGGTACCGACGAACTTGATCGGCTTGCCGGTGATGTAGCGCACGGACAGCGCGGCACCACCACGCGCGTCACCGTCGGTCTTGGTCAGCACCACGCCGGTCAGCGGCAGCGCTTCGCCGAAGGCCTTTGCGGTATTGGCGGCATCCTGGCCGGTCATCGAGTCGACGACGAACAGCGTCTCGACCGGATTGACCGCGGCATGCAGCGCCTTGATCTCGTCCATCATCGCTTCGTCAATCGCGAGGCGGCCGGCGGTGTCGACCAGCAGCACGTCGATGAAGGACTTCTTCGCCGCGGCGATCGCCGCGCGCACGATGTCGACCGGCTGCTGCGAGGATTCAGACGGGAAGAACGTCACGTCGACCTGCTCGGCCAGCGTCTTCAACTGCTCGATCGCGGCCGGACGGTAGACGTCGGCCGAGACCACCATGACCTTCTTCTTGCGCTTTTCCTTGAGCAGCTTGGCCAGCTTGCCGACCGTCGTGGTCTTGCCCGCGCCCTGCAGGCCGGCCATCAGGATCACCGCCGGCGCCGGCACGTTGAGGTTGAGCTCGGTCGCCTGCGCACCCATGACCGCGGTCAGCTCGTCGCGGACGACCTTGATCAGCGCCTGGCCCGGGGTCAGCGACTTCAGCACTTCCTGGCCGACCGCCCGCACCTTGATGCGCTCGATCAGCGCCTGCACCACCGGCAGCGCGACGTCAGCTTCCAGCAGCGCGATGCGCACTTCGCGGGTGGCCTCGCGGATGTTCTCTTCGGTCAGACGACCGCGGCCGCGCAGGCGCTCCATGGTGCCGGACAGGCGCTGGGTCAGGGACTCGAACATGCGGGACTCGATGCGACGGAATACGGCCGACGATTATAGCCCGCCGCCCTGTGCGGCCCGTTGCCCGCACGCCGCGATGCGCCCTCCGGATGCGCCCGGCATGAGACACTCGCGCGATGACAATCGTTCTCATCGCAGCCCTGCTCTATCTGCTGGCGGCCGCGGCGCTCGTGCGCGGCGTCGCACGCGAGCCGGCGCCGGGCAGGCTCTGGTGGGCGGCGCCCGCGCTCGGCGCGATCGCGCTGCACGTGACCGCGCATGTGCTGGTGTGGCGCGAGGTCGGCGCCGAACTGCATTTCTTCGCCGCGCTGTCGCTGGTGGGCTTGGGCATGGCCGTGCTGACGGTGCTCTATGACGTGCGTGGTCGCATGGCGGCGCTGGGCGTGATCGTGTTTCCGATTGCCGCATTGACCCTACTCGGCTACGGCCAGGCCGCGCACCCGTCGTCCGACACGCTCGACTGGCGCCTGCAGATGCACGCCTGGTTCGCGCTGCTCGCCTACGCCGCACTGGCCGTCGCCGCCCTGCTCGCGCTGTTACTGTGGGCGCAGGAACGCGCGCTGCGCCGGCGCGAATTCCATCGTTGGCTGCGCGCGCTTCCGCCGCTGACCGAACTCGAATCGCTGCTGTTCCGCACCATCTGGGTCGGCTTCGCCCTGCTCACCGCGACGCTCGTCACCGGGGTGCTGTTCGTCGACGATTTCTTCGCCCAGCACCTGATGCACAAGACCGTGCTCAGCGTGCTGTCCTGGCTGGCCTTCGGCGCCCTGCTGTTCGGCCGCTGGCGTCACGGTTGGCGCGGCGCCCGCGCCGTTGGCTGGACGTTGGCCGCGATGGCGCTGCTGGTGCTGGCGTTCTTCGGCAGCAAATTCGTGCTGGAGCTGGTGCTGCGGCGCACTGTCTGACGTCGCGCGTCACCAGTCCAGACGCACGCCCAGCGTGCCCTCCAGCACCCGCCGACGCTCGCCGCCAAGATTGCGCGTGACATCGCCGACCGCGAACACGCTGACGCCGTCGCTGATCCGCGACACCACGCCACCACCGATCTCGAGCGCCGTGCCCCGACGCTCGCTGGCCAACACATCGCCGCCCAGAACGACGCGGTCGGTGCTGCTGATGTCGTGCCAGAGGTTGGCCTTCAGGTAGGGCCGTGCGATGCCCACGGCGGTGTCGTAGCTGCCATGCAGCCGCGCACCGACGCGCGCGGTTACCGCGTCGCCTGCATCGAATCCGACCGTGGAAAACCGATCTGCGACATCGTCGAACGCCACGCGTTGCCAGATCAGCTGCGCCTGCGGCTCGAGTACCCAGCGCTGACCGAGCGCGATCGGCCAGCCGCCTTCCAGCGAAGCACTGAGACCGTCGCCGTCGAGCTGTACGCCCAGATTCCGGCTCGAGCGGGTATCGCCATCCAGCCGGGACGCCATGACGACCGCGTCGATGTAGCTCCCGCCCGGTGCGATGCGCGACCAGCTCAAGCCGACGTGGTCGCCGTCGAGCCGCAGGTCGCCCACGGTGAGGTTGTCCCAGCCGAGCGCAAAACCGCGCACGTCGCCGCGCAACCTGGTCTGGCCGGCGAACACGCCAATGCGATGTCGGGCCTCACCGCCTTGCCCGGAGGCATACACGTCGAGTCCGGCCTGCACGCCGTTCAATCCGCCATCAAAAGCAGGGCGTGCTGTGCCGCGCCACGCCTGCTCTCGCCGCTGTCCCAGCACGCGCACCCAAGCTGCGGACAGCGCGCCCTCCGACTGCAGCAGACCCTGCTCGCCCTGGCGCTCGTGGAACGTGCCGAGCATCGCGATGCCCATCTCGTAGGCCGCCGGAGGCACAACCGCATAGGCAGGCGTCTCGAGGCGGAACAAGGGCACCACCTCATCGATTCGCGGTGTAGCGCCCGGGGTCGGCGGTTCCGGTGGCGGAGGCACTGGTTCGCCCGGCAACGCAGGTGACGGCGGCGGCGGGGGCTGGATCGGAGGTGCGGGTTCGGGAACGCCTGGATCGGGCGCAACGGGCGGCACCGGCGCAGGTTGTGGCGGAGGCGGCGGGTCGGGATTCCCGGGGGACGGCACCGGTGCTGCCACGAGGGTATTGCGTAGATACCAGTTGTCCGCGGTGCCCGCGCTGATGCCGCCCCGGAACAACAGATATTCGTAGGCGCCTGCGGCCACGGGTGCGTTGAGTGCGAACGCATCACCATCCGTGCCCGCGCCGTCGATCGTCTGGACCAGCAAGATGCCGTCCGTGCGCGTCTGTGCCCCGGCGCCACCTGCATTGACGACGTCCAAGCCGGTCAAACCACTGGCACGGCCGCCGGAGATGACGAAACGGTCCGATGCCGAATCGTCGTCGCCCAGCACCGTGTCCAGGCGCATCGAACCGTCCGCGCCGATGTAGTCGCCGACGATCGTCAGCCGGTCGCCTGCACCGGACGCGCCATTGGTGAAGTCGATCAGGCCGGCATTGACCAGCGTGGCGGTGCGCCCGGACACGAACGGCGTGACGGCCGCATTCGCGCCGGCACCCACGAGAAGCTGGCTGGTCGAATCGATCTCGAACCGGCCCGTCGCAGAGCCGGCATCGCCGAGCAAGAAATCGCTGTCGAGCGTCAACACCGAAGCGTTCGTCAACGCCACCTGTTCCCATCGCGTGTACCGCGCAGCGCCGGCGGATGTCGTGCCGTCGAAGGTCAGCCGATCGACGGCGTTGCCGGTCGTGACGTCGGCACCGGTACCGCCATCGATCAACCGGTCTGTGGCCGCACTCGCTGTCAGCAACGTGTCGTCGAGACCGCGCAGGGTCGCCTGGTCATCGCCTGCGCCCAGCGCGATGTCGCCGCCGATGCTGCCGCCGCCTGTCCATTCGAAGCGGTCGCTGCCCTGCCCGGTCGTGATGCCACCGCCGATGGCGCCACCGCTGACCTGCACGAGATTGTTGCCGTGCAATTGCACACTCGCACTGCCCGGGTTGAACAGCAGCACGTCACCAGCAATGCGGCCGCCGGACACGATTACCGTGTCGTTGCCGTTGTTGAACGTCACGCCGCCACCGATCGCGCCGCCCGTCAGTACCAGCAGGTCGTTGCCCTGCGCCGCGCGCACGTTGCCATCGATGCTGCCGCCGGACATGCGCATCTCGTTGTTCGCCTGCTCGAGATCCACTTCGCCGACGCGGCCGCCGGTCATCGTGAAGAAATCGCCGGCGAAGAACAGACCGACAATTCGTCCGCCGCGGACTTCCGCGACATCGAGCTCGCTGCCCTGGTTCAAAGACCCGATCGTGCCGCCGGTCATCAGGAAGCGATCGACACCCGTGCCCTGGCTGACCGCGCCCAGCACCACACCGTCGCTGATCTCGAACACGTCGTTGCCGCCGCCCTGGCTGACGCTGCCGATGCTGCCGCCGGTGACTGCAAGCGTGTCGATGCCACCGCCTGTCGTCAGTGCGCCGGCGATCTCGCCACCACCGACCAGCGCGACGTTGCCGCCTTCTCCCTGATCCAGATCACCGCCGATGCGACCGCCCGAAACCTCGGCGCGATCGTTGCCGTCACCCTGCAGGACCGTACCGTCGACCGTGCCGCCGGAGAGCACGAACAGATCATCGCCGGCGCCCTGATTCACCCCGCCCGCGACCGTGCCGCCGCGCATGTCGAACACGTCGACACCGCTGCCGGTCAGCACATCGCCGCCGATGCGGCCGCCGCTGATCCGCACCGTATTGGCACCGTTGCCGAAGTTCACCGTGCCGCCGATGTCGCCAGCGGACAGTTCCAGCAGATCGTTGTTCTGCGCGGCACTGACGTTGCCGTCGATGCTGCCGCCCGACATTCGCATCTCGTTGTTGCCCTGCTCGAGATTGACCTCGCCGATGCGGCCGCCGGTCATCGTGAAGAAGTCGCCGGCGAAGAACAGGCCGACGATCCGCCCGCCGTGGACTTCCGCAAAATCGAGCTGGCTGCCCTGATTGAGCGAGCCGATGGTGCCGCCGGTCATCACGAAACGGTCGACGCCCTCGCCCTGGCTCACCGCGCCTGCGACCGTTCCATCGGCGATCACGAAGCTGTCGTTGCCGGCGCCCTGGGTGACGTTGCCGGTGATGGCACCCGACTGCATATCGATGCGGTCCGCACCTGCGCCGAACACCACGTTGCCATCGATGACACCGCTGCCGCCGGACGGGAATGTGAGGCTGTTGCTGCCGCCGGTATCGACGAGATCACCGGTGTACTCGTCGCTGCTGCAGACATGCGCATCGTTGCCCGTCGTGGGTACGGGTACACACTCTGCGTTCGCGTTGGCCGAGAGGATCGACAGGGATGCGGCGATCGCACCCGCCAGCGCCGAGCGGGACACGCGGCGCATGCGCCGGTTCGTGATCATCATCGATGGACCTCCCGCGGCTTACGCCGCTTGGGCGCCGTGTCGTGCCTCGACGGCGTCCGTGCAACCCCTGCCCGGCGATCTGACACCGGCCGTGCGTGAGACACGCGTGAACCCTGAAATCCAGTCGCAAAAACGGCGCAACCGGCGTGCGTAGCTGGACGCGTTGGCCGCGCATCGCGATCGCTTGTCGGATGGTGCGACAGCACGACTGGCGCGGACGCGCACGTTCTGACAATTTCCCGTTTTCTTGATCCGGAAGCCCCGCATGCGCGCATGGACGTTCACCACTGTTCTCGCATCTGCACTCGCGTGCCTGTCGTCAGCGGGCGCGCTCGCATCTCATAGTGCGGAACCGGCTTCGCCGATCCACGGCCATATCGAGTTCCTATGGGAGGCCCCCGCACCCGGCTCGGACGCGCGGCCGGTTGCGCTCGGACTGCTGACTCGGCCCGAGGTCCCGCACCTCGCCTGCTGGAAATCGACCGCGTTTCCGCGGCGCGCGGTCGAGGTGCGGCTGGAGATCGATGATGCGCAAGGGCGGCATCCGCTGTGGGTCGGCGCCGAAACCGGCGCACCGTCGCAGGTCGTCCGCTGCCGCAACATCGATCTGGCCGCGCTCGGCGTCGCACCCGGCATGCGCCACGTCATCCTGCGTTTCGACGGGCGGATTGCCGCGGAGGCGACGATCGAAGTCGCCGACAGTCTCGACACCGCCGCCTTCCATCGCGGCGACCGCACATTCGTCAACGGCCGCACGCGCTACCTGCCCGACATCGCGCCGGCGGACTACAGCGGCCGCTTCGTCTGGGTGCTGACTTTCGGCCCGGATGGCCGGGTGATCGCGGTGGAGACCGAAGTCGCCGAAGGCCTGGCCGCGACCCGGCTGCGCGCTGCCGGCGATGCCGCGGCGTGGATGTACCGGATCGTCGCGGATCCTGACCAGCCCGAGCGCAAGCTGCGCCAGCCCTATGACCTTGTGCCAGGCGGCTGAGTACGGATTCCTGATCTGAACGGCCGCGAACCTGCGGGCTCGGCTCCGTCCGCCGCAACAATACTTGCCTTGACAACAATTGCACGGGCGAGGAATATGCGCCGCCATGGACACTACCCGCCCCTGCGCGTCTGCCAGCGGTTCTTCGCTGGGCCTGCTGTTCCGGCAAGTCCGCGACGCCATGTGGGCGCGGATGGCCGATGAGCTGTCGAACGCCGGCCACGATCTGAGTTTCAGCCAATACATCACGCTGAAGAAGCTTGCGCTCGGCACCACGGGCGCGACCGATCTGGCGCGCGCAGCCGAGCTCAACCCCGGTGCGATGACACGGCTGATCGACAAGCTGATCGAACGCGGCCTCGTCGAGCGCCACGCCAACCCCGGCGACCGGCGCGTGGTGCGCATCCAGCTCAGCGATCAAGGCCAGGCGATCTGGCGCGACATCGACCAGTGCGGCAACCGTGTGCGCGAGCGCGCGATGTCGGGCATGGACGAGGCGCAGCGCCTGCAGTTCATCCGCGTCCTCGAACAGGTCCGCGACAACCTCTCCTTCCCCGGACAGTGACCATGTCTTCTTCCACGACACGCGCCCCGCGCCGGGCGCGGGCTGCCGCATTGCCGATCGTTGCCACGCTGGCGGCTGCGTTGCTGCTGGCCGGTTGTGCCAGCAGCCGCGGGCTCGCGCCGCAACTGACCGCCACCGATGCCGACACGCTCGCCACGACGCGCAGCCTCGGCGGCGAGTCGCTGAGCGCGGCCGACTTCCCGCGGGCCGACTGGTGGACTGCGTTCGCCGATCCGCAGCTCGACGCGTTGATCGATGAAGCCCTGCGCGACAGCCCGTCGCTGGCGGCGGCCGATGCCCGCGCCCGCAGCGCGCGTGCGCAGGCCGGACTCGCCGACGTGCAGCGCAACCCGACGCTTGCTGCCAGCGCACGCGTGAGTGGCGTGCAACTGCCCGCGACCATTGCGCCCGAACCGCTGGGCGGCGACTTCAAAGCCAGCAACGTGCTGATGTTGAACTTCGCGTGGGCGCCCGATCTGTGGGGCGGCCAGCGTGCAACGTTCGAAGCCGCCGCCGGCCAGGCACGCGCCGCGGAAGTAGATGCGCAGGCCGCGCGGCTCAACCTGTCGGCGAACGTCGCGCGCACCTACATCGCGCTGGCCCAGGCCTTCGACACGCAGGATGTCGCCGCGCGCGAACAGGCGCGTGCGAGCCGCCTGCGCGATCTGGCCGCGCAGCGTGTCGATGCCGGTCTCGACAACCAGCTGCAGTTGCGCAACGCCGACACGTCGATCGGCATTGCGCGTCAGCAGGCACAAGCGGCGCAGCAGCAGATCGACGCGCTGCGCAATGCGCTGGCGGCGTTGCTGGGCAAGGGTCCGGACCGCGGTCTCGACATCGCACGCCCGCAGCTGCTGCAGGCCGCCGCGCCGAACGTGCCGGCGGTGCTGCCGAGCGAACTGCTCGGCCATCGCGCCGACGTCGTCGCTGCGCGCTGGCGGGTCGAAGCCGCATCGCGCGGCGTGGATGCGGCGCAGGCCGCGTTCAAGCCGAGCGTCAATCTCAGTGCGCTGGTCGGTCTTGCCGCCGGCAATCTGTCGGACCTGTTCGGAAGTGACGCGGTGCTCGGGCTCGGCGGTCCGGCAATCAGCCTGCCGATCTTCGATGGCGGTCGCCTGCGCGCGGGCCTGTCGCAACGCGATGCCGATTACGACCTCGCCGTCGCCAGTTACAACCAGACGCTGGTGACGAGCCTGCGCGAAGTGACCGACGCCCTGCAGGCGACGCGCGCATTCGATGCGCAGATCGCGACAGTCAGTGAGGCCACCGAAGCCGCACGACAGGCGTTCGCACTCGCCGACACGCGCTACCAGGCGGGCCTCGGCAACCAGCTCGATGTGCTCGCCGCGCAACGTCCGCTGTTCCAGCTCGAACAGCAACTCGCAGCATTGCGCGCGCAGCGTCTCGGCGCATCGGTCGATCTCGACCGCGCGCTCGGCGGCGGCCTCGTGCCGACCGCACCCACCTCTTCCATGCAGACCCACGCCGGGACGATCACGCCATGACTTCCGAATCCACTTCCGCTGCTGCCGCTGCTGTGCCGCAGAAGAACGGCAAGCGCCGCCGCGCGCTTCTGATCCTCGCCGCTGTGACCATCATTGCCGGCATCGGCTGGGCCGCGTGGTATCTGCTGGTCGCGCGCTGGCACCAGGACACCGACGATGCCTACGTGCAGGGCAATGTGGTCAGCATCGTGCCGCAGACGATGGGCACAGTGGTGTCGATCGATGCCGACGAAGGCATGCGCGTTGAAGCTGGCCAGGCGCTGGTGCATCTGGATCCCAACGACGCGCAGGTCGCCTATGACCAGTCCGTCGCGAATCTTGCCGGCACCGTGCGTCAGGTGCGCGGGCTCTACAGCAGCGTCGAATCCGGCCAGGCCGATCTCGCCGCGCGTCAGGTCGCCGTGCGCCAGGCGCGCGAGGACGTGAAGCGTCGCGAGGGGCTTGTCGCCAGCGGTGCGGTGTCGCGCGAGGAACTCGCGCACGCACGCGACATTCTGGCCGGCGCCGAAGCGGCGCTGTCGGGCTCACAGGGCCAGCTGTCGCGCAGCCGCGCGCTGGTGGATGCGACCGAGATCGCCAGCCAGCCGCAGGTGCAGGCCGCCGCCGGCCAGTTGCGCCAGGCGTGGCTCAACCTGCAGCGCATGGCGATCGTCGCGCCGGTGTCGGGCCATGTCGCCAAGCGCGACGTGCAGCTCGGCCAGCGCGTGGCTCCGGGCAATACGTTGATGACGATCGTGCCGCTGGAACAGGTCTGGATCGAAGCGAACTTCAAGGAAACCCAGCTCACGAAGATGCGCATCGGCCAACCGGTCGAAGTGCACGCCGATCTCTACGGCAGCGACGTTCGATACGACGGTCGCGTCGCGAGTCTCGGCATGGGCACGGGCAGTGCGTTCTCGCTGCTCCCGGCGCAGAACGCCAGCGGCAACTGGATCAAGATCGTGCAGCGTGTGCCGGTGCGGATCGAACTCGACCCTGAGCAGGTCGTCGAGCATCCGTTGCGACTCGGCCTGTCGATGCATGTCGATGTCGCCATCCGCGATCAGGATGGCGCCGTGCTCGCCTCGGTCGATGCGCCGCGCAACACGCCGCTGCTGTCGACCGATGCCTATGCCGAACAGCTGGCGCAGGCCGATGCGCTGATCGAACGCACCATCGCGCAGAACCTGCCGGCCACCACCGTCGCCCGTCGCTGATCCGCCGCCCGCCGAGTCCGCCATGTCCACGACCACTGCAGACGCGCCGGACGCCCCTGCCCCGGCCGCGCCAACCGCGTTCCGTCCGCCGAATCTCGCGCTGACGACGATCGGCCTCGCGCTGGCGTCGTTCATGCAGGTGCTCGACATCACGATTGCCAACGTGTCGCTGCCGACGATCGCCGGCAATCTCGGCGCGAGTTCCAACCAGGCGACGTGGGTGATCACCTCGTTCGCGGTCAGCAACGCGATCGCGCTGCCGCTGACCGGTTACATGGTCCGGCGCTTCGGTGAGCGCAAGCTGTTCGTGTGGGCGACGTTCGCGTTCGTGCTCGCGTCGCTGCTGTGCGGTCTCGCATCTAGCATGGGATTTCTGGTGGCCGCGCGCGCGATCCAGGGCTTCGTCGCCGGCCCGATGTATCCCGTCACCCAGGCGCTGCTGATCTCGATCTATCCACCTGCCAAACGCGGTCAGGCCATCGCATTGCTCGCGATGGTCACCGTGGTCGCGCCGATCTGCGGACCGATCCTCGGCGGCTGGATCACCGACAACTACAGCTGGGAATGGATCTTCTTCATCAACGTGCCGATCGGCATCTTCGCCAGCGTCGTCGTCGCCAACCAGCTGCGCGGCCGACCCGAAAAGCTCGAAACGCCGAAGATGGATTACGTCGGGCTGATCACGCTGATCATCGGCGTCGGTGCGCTGCAAACGTTGCTTGACCTCGGCAACGAGGAAGACTGGTTCGAGTCGACCAAGATCGTGTGGCTCGGCATCACCGCGGTGATCGGCCTGGCGGTGTTCCTGATCTGGGAACTCACCGAGAAGGATCCGATCGTCAACCTCCGCCTGTTCCGGCACCGCAATTTCGCCTTCGGCACGATCGCGATGGTGCTCGGCTACGCGGCGTTCTTCGCGGTCGGCCTGCTGGTGCCGCTATGGCTGCAGCGCAACCTCGGCTACACGCCGATCTGGGCCGGCTTCGCGACCGCGCCGATCGGCATCCTGCCGGTACTGCTCACGCCACTGGTCGGCAAGTACGCGACGCGTTTCGACCTGCGCGTGCTCGCCAGCTTCGCCTTCATGGTCATGGCGTTCACCAGCTTCCTGCGCTCGGGCTTCAATCTCGACGTCGACTTCCAGCACATCGCGACGGTGCAGCTGTGGCAGGGCCTCGGCGTCGCGCTGTTCTTCATGCCGGTGCTGACGATCCTGCTGTCGGATCTGGAGCCGCACGAGATCGCCGCGGGCTCGGGCCTGGCGACGTTCTGCCGCACGCTCGGTGGCAGCTTCGCGGCGTCACTGACGACCTGGGGCTGGAACCAGCGCACCACGGTGCATCACGCGCAGCTGATCGAACACATCCCCGCGCACGATCCGACGCTGCAGCAGACCGTCACCGCACTTGGCAACGGCGACGTGCAACGCGGCGCGATGATGCTCGACCAGATGATTGCGCAGCAGGCCGCACAGCTCGGCTTCAACGACATCTTCCACCTGCTCGGCATCCTGTTCCTGGTGGTGATCGCGTTCGTGTGGATGGCAAAGCCGCCGTTCGTGGCGAAGCTCGGCGGCGCCGCGTCGGGCGGACACTGAGGCCACACGCGATCGACGTCGGCGTCAGCGGTCCAGCAGCTTGATGTCGAACGGCTGCAAGGCAGACAGCGTGCTGATGTCCTGCTGCCGGCGCGTCTTCAGATCCACCAGAAAGTTGCGCGCTGCATCGTCGTAGCCGCGACGACTGATGGCGATCAGCGTCGTGCCCTGCCCGCCCGGACCGGGGAAGTAGCGGTAGGCATTCCACTCGACGATGAGGCCGGACGCATCGCGCGCCGACATCACGAAATCCAGCAGGATTTGGTCGCCCGCATCGTTGACGAGCACATCGTAGTTGGCGACCGGATCGGTGGCCTTGCGTGCCTCGATCTGTTCGATCATCGCGCGCACCGTCTGCACGACACCGGCGCCGACTGGCCGCACGTCGATCAGGACCATGCTGTCGTAGCGCTGCACACGCTGACCGGCCGGCACATATTCCTGTTTGTAGAGTGCCGCCGAAGGCGTGCTGACCCATTGCAGCGCGAAATCGGTGTCGCCGAACCGGATCGGGCCCGGCACACCGATGCGATCGGCGACATCGAGTGCAAGCACACCCGCTGGCGCGCACAGCAGCACCAGCCACCACACCGCGATCGCCCAGCGCTTCGGAATGTCTCTGCGGAAACGGCGCATCTGCATCTGTCATGGATGTCGATCGCGGCGGAGTGCCACACCCGCAATCTGCGCCGACACATGACGGATGGGCATCGGACCCTGCCGCGTCCGCTCGTCAGGTGGCTGACAGCAGGACCACGCCGGTGATCAGACCCAGCGCCGTGCCGCCGAGCACCTCGGGCACCGTGTGCCGCGCCATCCGCAATCGCGCCCAGCCAAGCAATGGCAACGCAGCCAGCGCGACGATCGATGCCGCAGGCCACAGTGGCCACGCAGCCACGCCCGCGAACGACAGGCTCGCCATGTGCAGCGACAGCTTGATCCAGCGGTTGGCGATGCCGGCGACGCACAGCATCGCGACGGCGGCGAGTACGCCGTTCGATGTCGCCGACGCGCGGCCGCCCATCCACAGCCAGTAGGCACCGGCAACCAGCAGCGCCAGCGCGTACAGCAGCGGGCGCTCCTGCCGCCGTGAGGCATCGACGGTCTGCCAGTGACCGCCGCGGCGCCGCTGCCAGATGAAGACCGACACGATCGCGATCGCGACGCCGATACCGAGCGCGGTGCGCGACAGCGATGCGGGATCGACGCGCCAAGCTGCAAGCAGCGCGAGCGCTGCGAGCACGAGAAAAGGATGCAGGACGATGGAGACGACGCGCGCGGCGGTCGTCGAAATGGACGTTCGGGGCATCGCCCGATGTTAGCCCGCGCGCCGCGTCAGATGTGTTCCAGCGCCTCGGCCAGACGTTCGACGCCGATCACTTCCATGCCCTTGAAGCTGCCGGTCTTGGGCGCATTCGCCTTGGCGACGATCGCGCGCTTGAAACCGTGCGTCGCCGCTTCGCGCAGCCGCTCTTCGCCATTGGGCACGGGGCGGATCTCGCCACTCAATCCGACCTCGCCGAACGCGATGGTCTTGTCGGGCAGCGGCGCGTCGCGCAGCGACGACAGCACCGACAGCAGCACCGGCAGGTCGGCTGCGGTTTCCTGCACGCGGATGCCGCCGACGACGTTGACGAACACGTCCTGGTCGCCGGTCATGATGCCGCCGTGGCGATGCAGCACCGCCAACAGCATCGCCAACCGGTTGCCTTCCATGCCCACCGCGACGCGGCGCGGATTCGACAGCGGCGACGCATCCACCAGCGCCTGCACCTCGACCAGCAACGGTCGCGTGCCTTCGCGCGTGACCATCACGCAACTGCCGGGCTGCGGCGTACTGCCGCCGGATAAGAAGATCGCCGACGGGTTGGGCACTTCTTTCAGCCCCTTGTCGCCCATCGCGAACACGCCGAGTTCGTTGACCGCGCCGAAGCGGTTCTTGAACGCACGCATGACCCGGAAGCGGCTGCCGCTGTCGCCTTCGAAATACAGCACCGCATCGACCATGTGCTCGAGCACGCGCGGGCCGGCGATGCCGCCTTCCTTGGTCACGTGGCCGACGAGAAATACGGCAGTACCGGTTTCCTTGGCATAGCGCACCAGACGCGCGGCGGATTCGCGGACCTGGCTCACCGAACCCGGCGCTGCGGTCAGCGACTCGGTCCACAACGTCTGGATCGAGTCGGCGATGATCAGCTTCGGGCGCAGTTCGGACGCGTGCTGCAGGATGCGTTCGATGCCGGTCTCGGCCAGCGCATGCAGACCATCGAGCGACAGCCCGAGCCGCACCGCGCGACCCGCGACCTGGGCCAGCGATTCCTCGCCGGTGACGTACAGGCCCGGCAGCGTGCCGGCCATCTGCGCCAGCGCCTGCAGCAGCAGCGTCGATTTGCCGATGCCCGGATCGCCGCCGACCAGTACCACCGCGCCTTCGACCAGGCCACCGCCGAGCACGCGATCGAACTCGCCGATGCCGGTCGACACGCGCACGTCTTCGCCCTGCTGCACGTCCTTCAGCGCCATGACCTTGGGCGCATCGATCTTTCCGGCCCAGCCGCTGCGACGCGATGCCGGCGAACTGGCGGCGGCCGCGCTTTCGAGCACGATCTCGGAAATCGAATCCCACGCACCGCAGGCACTGCACTGGCCCTGCCACTTGTTGAAATCGGCGCCGCACTCGTTGCAGACGAAGGCGGTACGGGCTTTGGAAGCGGTCTTGGCCACAGGCTGCACGGGTCATGAAGGGACGGCCACAGCATATCGGAGCGGCGTCGCATCACCGGAGACGCGGGCAGGCTGCGCACTTATGACGCGCGGCCCCAAACGCAACTGCCGGACGTCACGCTTCCCCCGACGGCGAACGCAAAAGCAGTACGGGGCCGCCCGGCAGGTCTAGAATTTTCACACCACGTCCACACACAGCAGCGAGCCGGCCACGCAGGTGCCCTACTACGACGACATCGTCGACCGCTCGCGGACGCCCGCCCTACGTTTCGTGGCACGCATCCGTCGCATGCGCATGCTCGGCACCCTGCTCTGTGCACTGCCCATCGGGTCGGTCCTGCTGGAGCGTGGCGTTCCCGGCTGGGTCTGGGTGGCGCTTGTGCTCAACACATTCGCCTGGCCACAGATCGCCTGGTGGCTTGCGGGGCGCGCCCGCGACCCCGCAGCCGTCGAGTACCGCAACCTGTTGTTCGACGCGGCCGTGGGTGGTGCGTGGATTGCCGCGATGGCCGTGAACCTGCTGCCGACCGCCGTCCTGCTGACCGTACTGACCGCAGACCGCTTCGCGGCGGGCGGCGCGCGCCTGCTGGCCCGGGCGGCGCCTGCGCTGGGCCTGGGATTCGTCGTCGTCTGGTTCGCGGGCGGACAGGCGTTCGAGCCGGCGACGTCGGCCCGTACGATGATCGCCTGCCTGCCACTGATGTTCGGCTACCAGTTCGCGCTCAGCGTGGTGACCTGGCGGCTCGGACGCACGATCGCGCGCCAGAACCGTGAACTCGAACTCGCCACCCGCACCGATGCGGCCAGCGACCTGCCCAACCGGCGCCACTTCGACGCACGTGCGGCGCACGCCTTCACGCTGTTCCAGCGCAGCGGGCGTCAGGCCGCGCTGCTGCTGATCGACATCGACCACTTCAAGACCACCAACGACCGCTACGGTCACGGAATGGGCGACATCGTGGTGCGGCGCGTCGGGGAAGTGTTGCGCGGCGCGGCTGTCGGCGACGACGTGCCGGCGCGCTTCGGCGGGGACGAGTTCGCCCTGCTGCTGTGGCCCGCCGACCGCGAACGCGCACTTGTAATTGCGGAGCGTGTCCGCACGGAGGTGTCCGGGCTGGTCTTCGAGGCCGAGCCCGGCCTGTCCTGCACGGTCAGCGTCGGGCTGGCCGAGACGCGCGCCACGCAGGCCGCGCTCGTGGACTGGATCCGTGATGCCGATGCCGCGCTCTATCGCGCCAAGGCCGCCGGACGCAATCGCGTCGATGCCACCTGACAAGCCTTGACCCGGACCCACGAAAAAAGCGACCCGGAGGTCGCTTTTTTCGTGGATCTGGTGCCGGAAATAGGAATCGAACCTACGACCTACGCATTACGAATGTAAAATACTAACAATGTAATCATGCACTTGTAGAACGTTAGGGAAATTTCTGGGAAAATGGGGCTCAATCCTGACAAGGAGTCAGCATGGCCCGCCCCAAGAAGGACAAGTCCACGCAAGGCGTCTACGACCGCGGGGGCTCATGGCAGGTTCGCATCAAGCGCCAAGACGCGTCCAAGCAGATCCATCGCATCAACCGCACCTTCCCTTACGACATCGACGCGCCGTCGGCGTCGCCCCATAGTCGAGAGGCCGTCCATAAGAAAGCCGCCGCCTTCGCTGCCGCCGAGCGCGCCGCGCTGCATGTTGAGAAGCGACCGACAACTGCACTCCTTGAGACCCAGACCCTGGGTGCCTGGATGCAGCGGTATGAGGATGAGATCTGCCCTCGGAAGAAGAGTGGTGATGGCGACAGACGAACCAGCCGCCAGCTACGCGCCCGCTTTCCCAAGCTCTGCGCTCGCCCCGCCCAATCGTTGCTGCCGCAGGACTTTGGTAGCACGGCGAAACATGGGGTTGCTCGAGTCCTCGATGAGCAATTTTTCTTGGCCCCCTCTACCATCGTGCGACAACTGGCCGTTCTGTCCCATGTGTTCACGGTGGCGGCAAAAGAGTGGCACTTCGATGTCGCCAACCCTGTGCTGACGGCCAAACGCCCTAGCGTGGACAACGAGCGGGACCGGGTCGTGACCGACAAGGAATGGTCAGCCATCCTGAAAGCGATGGAGGGCGCAAACCCCGCCACCCGCAGCGCCATTGAATTCCTGCGTTGGACTGCATGCCGACGAAGCGAGGCCGTGAAACTGCGTTGGGAAAACGTGCGCCTGGACGACAGTCCCGTAGCCACGTTCAAGGATACGAAGTCTCCAAAGACGGGCAAGGTCCAGCACCGGACCATCCCGCTCACGAAAGAGGTCGTGAAGGTGCTAACCGCCCTGATTCCGGAAGACGTGCCCACGCCCATCGGACCCGTTTTCGCGATGGGAGAAAACCGTGCCGTTCGCCCCGACAGCCTGACCCAGGCATGGGCGCGGGCCTGCGGCAAAGCAAAAGTGGTCGATGCCACCCTCCATGATTTGCGCCACACCCGCACCACTGAGCTCGCCGACCTGCTGCCGCTTCAGAAGGTGATGCGGATCACGGGGCACAAGACCCCGAAGATGCTCATGCGCTACTACAACCCCAAAGCCGAGGACCTGGGCCGCGACGTGGAGCTGGCTGAAGCGGAGCGCGATAGGCGGCTGAAGGCCTTGGCCAAGAAGAAAGCCAAAAATAAAACCAGCTAGCTCTCCCTTTCTGGTATTGCTTTCACCCATTCTTCTGCTATGGGTAGAAAGCCGGTTGGCGCAATGGGTCCAATCGGAAACGCCCCTGGTCAGGGCAGGCCCCTGAGAAATCGGGGGCCTTTTTATTTTCGATTCGGGTATTGCGCAATCCCATTTCTTTGCTACCCCTGGGATACAGACCTCATCCCATGGAAGCCCCGTGTTTCGAATCGCCCTTCTTCTTTCTTGTCTTTCCCTAACAGGAATTGCAAACGCCCAATCCCTGTCTTTGATTGAGAGCCTGGCCGAACGGCCAATTGGATTGGTGCAGGGCGAAACCTGCCACATCCGTGGCGCGGTCTGGGCCAATGGCCCCCGTCCCGGCGTTCCCATCGCGCTTATCGACGTGGTCAGTGGCGAGGTCTTCGACGCGGTAACCGACGCCAGGGGCGTTTACGCCCTTTCCATTCCCTACTCGGGCCCCGCCGTTCTTCAAGAACGAATCGCGGCGCCCATTGGCGTGCCCGAACGGTTTCGAGCCGACGTCCAGATCCACGAGGGGGGAGTCGTTTGCGACCACCGCCTCACCCATTCCCCCGCTTCGGAGTCCGCCCCTTGAACACGTCCCTGAAAACCTTGGCCCTAGTTGTAGCGGCCACCCTTTCCGTGAATGCCCACGCAGCTTTGATCGTTATCGGTGACGGTGCGAACACGCGAGGCGAAGCCAACAACATCGCCATCGGCAACAACGCTGTGGCGTGGGCATCCCCCTACGCTGATCACGCGATCGTTATTGGGGCAGATTCCATGACTCTTCGTGGGGGAGTCATTCTCGGTAGCCGCTCCCGTATCGATGGAGTCGGTTCGGTTGTGGTAGGTAATGACTCGTCAGCGGGCCAAAACGCGACTGTGGTAGGGCAAAACGCCGGGGCGTCGTATGCGGGAACAGCTGTTGGCCACAACGCTAGGGTTACCGGCTTTGCCAATGGCGTCGCACTGGGTGCCTCTTCTGTCGCTGGCGAGAATCAAGTCTCTGTTGGCAATGAATCGCTCAAGCGCCGTGTCTCCAATGTCGCTTTCGCCACGGCCGCTAATGACGCGGTCATCCATCAACAGGTCGTGCCTGCCCTCTCGGGCGTAGTCACGGGCCTGGGCGGCGGCGCGACCTACGACCCTGCCACGGGCGCTTTCACCGCCCCCAGCTACGCGCTTCGCTTGGGCACCTTCACCAACGTCGGCCAGGCCCTGGCTGCGTTGGACACGGCCATTGCCAACGGCGGCGGTGGTGGCGCAGTCGAAAACCCATTCTTCGCAGCCGAGGGCCAGCGCACCGGAGCCAACAGCGCGAACGCAGCGGGCTCCTACTCCGTTGCAGCCGGTCAATCAGCCCAAGCCACTTTCTACGGCACCACGGCCGTGGGTTCCCTGTCTGGGGCAGTAGCCGAAGCAGCAACGGCCGTGGGCCACCAGGCCCAAGCCAACGCTGAAGAAACGACGGCAACCGGCGCTTATGCCCAGGCCAACGCTCGCCGGTGTTCGGCCTATGGCTACAGCGCGGAGTGCAACGAGGAGAACACCACCTCATTCGGCCGCGAAGGGGAGGCTCGCCGCCTCGTCCACGTCGGACCAGGTCTCAACGCGACGGACGCGGCCAACGTCGGCCAGTTGAACCAGGTTGCCGGTGCCCTTGGCGGCGGCGCGGTGGTGTCCTCGCTCAACGGCCAGTTGCTGGGCCCGAATTACTTCTTCCGCGACAACACGAGCCACTCAAACGTCGGCAGCGCTCTCGACAACCTTGATGGTCGGCTCTTCGCGCTGGAGTCCGCACCGCCTGTGACGGGCCCCGGCACCCCTGGGACTCCAGGCGAACCGGGAGAGCCTGGCAGCCCAGGCAATCCTGGTGAGCCAGGCACACCCGGCGCACCTGGCAACGACGGTCGCGACGGCACCGATGGCCAAGACGGCGCTCAAGGCCCGAAGGGTGACAAGGGTGACAAGGGCGACAAAGGTGAGCCGGGCAATGGGCGAGTGCTCCATGCCGGCCGCAACGTCCAGGTGACCGCGAACGACGACGAGAGCCAGACCGCAAGCCTGTCGGACACGGTTCTGCTCTCGGAGCAAGGCTCGATTCGTGTTGGCGGCACAACGGTGGACAGCCGGGGCGTGTCCATCGAAGGCGGCCCGTCTATGACGACGGCGGGGGTTAACGCGGGCAATCAGCGGGTGACCAACGTGACCTCGGGACGTATCGAGGCCGGGTCGACGGATGCGGTGAACGGTGGGCAGATTTGGGAGCTTCAGCGTCAGCAAGATGACCGCTGGCAAGACGTGGATCGTCGCGTGGATCGGCTGGACCGGCGAGTGAGCAGCGTCTGCGCAATGGGTCAGGCAAACGCCCAGATGGCTTCCTCAACTGCCTCCCTCAAAACGCGTAACCGCTTCGCGATGGGCAGCGGGCATTGCGGTGGGGAGATTGCCCTCTCGGTCGGCTACGCCCGCGATGTGACCACACCTCGTGGATCGCCATCTGCTTTCTCTGTTGGTGTCTCTCGAAGCGGTAGTGACACGGCAGTAGGCGTGGCATGGGCTATTGGTTGGTAACGAAAGGAGGTGATCCGTCTCGGCAAAGCCTCCATTGGGGGCTTTGTTCGTTTTTGGGGATTGCGCAATTCCATTTCTTTGCTACCCCTGAATGAGACCAATCCATTGGAGCCCTCCCTTGCTTAAATACTTCTTCGTCGCCTACCGAGAATCCAGCGGCCCCCGCTGGGGTTCTCGCTTCATGAAAGCCGCTGGAACCCTGTTTCTTGGGTCACCCGTGAAAAAAGGATTGGGCCACCTTCGCGAGGAGATCCAGGAGCAGTTCTATTACTGCAAAGAGGATCGGACCCTGCCGCCTCCGGATCAGCTTCACGAGCATCGCGAGCACTCGATCCTCGCCAACGAATACCGCCAGGAAGAATTGCCCGTTTGCGCCAGCGCCGTTTTCCGCGTGAACGCCGCCCTGTCGATCCTGGTCGTGGGTTTGGTGGCCTTGCTCCCGGTCGCGTTCAAGGGCGGCCAGCCGGACGTCGCACCGGGGCTGTCGTCCTGGGTCGCTGGCACCGCCGAAACGGTGGCTGGAAAGGCCGGCGAACTCAAAGGAGCCGGTGAGCCGGCCAGCGCCGAACGCTGCAAAGCCCTTCAAGAACTGGCTGCCATTCCGGGGTTCTTCACCCCCGAGCAGCTTGCCGATGAGCAAGCCAAACACCCCCACTGTTTCTGACCGAGGAACCCCCTACCCATGAAATCCTTCACCTTCCACGACTTCCTCGATTACACCGACGAGTTGCCCTCACGCGCTATCCGGCCCCTGAAGCAACACATCGCCATCGCACTGGCCGAGCGCAAGGCCGATAAGGCCAATGCCGACGCACAAGAGCGCGAAACGCTGGTTGAGGCAACCCGAAAAATCACCGCGCCTAAGCAGGGCTACCGAGCCCGCCTCTTGAAGCGCGCCTTGGATCGCTACGACAACCTCGTAGGGCGTTTCGATGCGCCGCAGCGGCTGCCTAGCCGCACCCTGCCCGCGCCTGCGTTCGAGGAAGAGCGAGCGGACCTTCTGAGGCTTGGCGCCATCGAGAACGCCGACAAGACGTGGACGGTGCCCGACCACCTCGACGAGGACCTCTTCAAGGACTTCTGGCCCCTAGTGCCGGAAGACCTTCGCGACACCACGCCCCGCATGCTCAACACCAAGTTGGGCCGTGCCATCTCGGGATACCTCATGCCTTCGGACCAGGCCAAAGGAGACGACAGCACGGCCACACCGCTCATGTATGGCGGTATCACGACTGTGGCGTTGCTTGTCTTCTTGGCCGCGCAGTTCTCGTTGCTGCTCGCTATCCCGGTATCGCTGCTGTTCGCGCCATTCGTCGTCGCCTTGGCCCACGGTGAGAGCAGATGGGAGGCGGTGAAAACCCTCGGATTGGTGGGCTTGCTGCCGCTCGGCCTGAGCCTCACCGCGCCCCTCACTGGAGGCCTCACTGGAACCGCGGCACTGGTGGCTGCAGCTTGGTGCTTTGCTGTGTTGTTCGTGGTGTTCGACAGCAACGTTTCGGAAGGGATCATCGGCAGCCTCTTCGAAAAAGTTCGCCGAGTTGCTTCCGTCGGCACGTTGCTGACGGTGGCTGTGCTTGTGGCCGCGGTGCTCCCGCCTTGGCTGCGCCCCGCGGTCTACTTTGCCTTGGCATCGATCTACCCCGTCTTCTACGCCAACGCGAACTACGTGAAGCGCGCCAAGTGGCTTAACGAGATGAGCCACCGCGACACGTTGGCTCGGGCGGGCGGCTTGAGCAGCGCGCACGTGCAACCGCGCCTGGAGCAAGCCAAACGCGCGTTGAAGGACACCTCGCCCCTTTTCGTTGTTGGCAACGCCTCGGGCTGGCTGACGAAAAAGCACTTTCCCTACGCGCCCGACAAGGGCATGAAGATGGTGTTGTCCGCGATGGATCTCACCACCCATTTCCTTTGTTTCGGCGAGACCGGCATCGGCAAGACGGCCAGCGTCGCGCGCCCGATGGCCATGCAGTGGATGGAAAGCCGCTTCGGTGGGCTGTTGGTGCTCGATGGCAAGGGAGCCTTGGCGGGCGACCTCTCCAGCATCATCGACGTCATGGTCACCCCAGGTGTGAAGTTCGCTCCGTTTCAAGGCCTCGACGGAAATGGAATCGCGACCGCTTTGAACTCTGTCGCCCGCACCAATGGCGACGACAAAGAGGGCATTTGGGGCGCAGGCGCGGACATTTTCATCCGTAACTCCTGCGTGCTCTTCGAAGCGCTCCACAAGCATGAGAAGGCCTACAAAGCGTTCTGCGCGCACTCGGCTTCGTTGTTGGAACTCGACATCACCCGCCAGATCGTCGTCATCGAGCAGAAGCGCCGCGAAGCTGGGGACGTCGCCCACGAGGAAGAGCGCCTGGCCGCTCTCCAAGCCCAGCACGATCGCTTCGCGGTGTATCGCGACCGCCCGCGCGAGTGGTTGTGGAACGGCGCCACGTTGGCCCGCTTGTTCAACATGACGTTCAACGACAAGAAGCAGGAGGACGGTTCCTGGACGGCTGGACCCGAGATGATGGCCGCGCTCGACTTCCTGGGCTTCAACCCTTCGAAGGCCGACCGCGACCCGAACTCGATTCATCCCGACATCGGCAAGCAAGGCCTCCTGGACGAAGCGATCATCTACGCGACCGTGAACTGGCCTTCGAAGGAGCCGAACCAGAAGTCATCGTTCTATACGAACGTGGACATCCGGATCCTGCCCTTGCTCTCCGCTCCTTACTTGCTCGACAGCGAAGGCAATCACTGGAAGAACCTCGAGGATGGAATCGACGTTTCAGAATGCTTACGCTGGAAGGCCGTGGGCGTGGATTTGCCCGAAGAGAAGCACCAGGAAGCAGGCCGCCTGATCGCAGCCTTGGTCAAGCAACGCGTCTACAACTCGGTGGCCTTGCGCGGCAGCGATTCGAAATGGCGTGAGCGGGGCGAGTCGCCGCTCATGGTCATGATGGACGAGTGTCAGGACTTGGTGTCCGACGCCGAGCGCCGCTTGCTTCCGAAGGCCCGCTCCTTGGGCATGTGTGCGGTGATGCTGACACAAGGTTTCGAATCGCTAGTCAACGCGTTCGATGGCGAGATGAAAGCCACGCAGTTCTGCAACACGTTCCAAAGCCTGGTGTGTATGCGGACCAGCCCGCAGACCTACGACTACTTCGCCAAGCGTTTGGGCACGGCGCCCATGGTGAAGTTCTCTCAGCCCACCATCGGCCTGGATTACTGGGGTGGATTGAACGCTCTGGCTGCCAGCCCTCTCAACGACCCGCATCACCCGCAACGCGAGCTCATGAAAGAGTTGGAGCGGAAAGGCGCAGGGCAGTTGGTCGTGGCCACTCCCAACACCACCACACTGCGCGCCCAGAAGGGGGCGCAATGGAACGGTCAGCGGATCATGGACATCGATGACCGTTCCGTGTCCAAGAACATTGTGGTGCCCCAAGGCGGCAAGATCGAGAACCAGCCCATCTTCCTGCCCGAGGAATACACCTCGCTGCTCACCAAGGGACAGGCGTTCGTGGTGTTGAACCGAGCCGGGGAACGCCGTATCGACCTGGCGAAGCTCGATTACCTCGAAGCGGACGCTTTGAGAAAGTGATCCAGCAATGAAGAAAGCATTAGAGCCTCTTATTGGGGCTCTTTTGCTATTGCCAAATGGACAATTTCAAGCACATTGGAGTCATACCCTTTTCAAGGATTGACCCGTGGCCGAATCGACGACTAACCGCAAAGAAGAAGTCCTTTTGGACGTGGAGCAGGCTTTGTATGAATCCCGCGTCCAGCGCGATGACTTCAGGCAGGCCAATCCTCCAGCCATCGGTAGCAACCGGGCGGCGCAGACATGGAGCCAGAATTACGGCGCCTTGGACGATAAGGCAGCCACTACCCAAGAACGGTTCTCGGAATCGGTTCGAACGGCTGACAACACCCAACTGGATGACCTCACGAAACGGCTCGAAGAACGACGCGCTCGCAAAGTGGAGGAGATCACCAAGCAACATGGGGACGACCACCTCCCCTCCCACATGCGCCAGTTCGACTCCAACGTTCAACAGATCTTCCGTGGCTATCAGGGCTACGACAATGGCCATGCCGCGCAGACCGTGGCGGGGGCTGCTCAGGATCGCCAGCTTGAGCAAGACCAGAACCGGCTTCAGTCCCAACTGGGGCGTCGAGCGACGCACAACGAGGTCGTCGCGTTCGAGGCGAAGCGCGATCAGGCGCAGCAGGCAGGGAACACGCAGGCCTCGGGCAACGACGCCCAAGCGTCAGACGGTCAGGGCATGCAGTTCGGATCTATTGCTGCACGTCGCGCCCGAGGGGTCAGCACCTACGCCGAACGCACTGCCCAGGCCAATGCCGCGCAGAGCAACGTCGGCAACGAAGCGGGGCCGCAGAAGAAGCGTCAGTCGGGCTACGAGGATTCGTTTGGCCAGTCCCTGTAAGGGTTGCCAAACGCGAATTCTGTATTTCTATGGGTAGGTATATCCTACCCTTTGAGACCCCGACCGATGCACCGACTCATTGCTGCCTTCGCCCTTGTGCTGACTACCACCCTCGCCCTTCCCTCGCACGCATACGTGTGGAAAGGCGAGGTCCCTTTTTCGTTTTTCCTCCCCGATCCCACCCAGCAAGCCGTTGACAGCCTGCTGTCCGTTGCACCGGAACTGTCCCCAGACGTGGCCGAGCGTGCGGTGGAAGCGGCTTACTGCGCCCAGGACCGCGGCCACTCCGTTGAGCGCTTGGTCGTCATCGACATGAACCAGCGATCCATGAGCAAGCGGCTGTGGGCGTTCGATGTATCGGGCGACGTGCCGCGCCTGGTGGTCCACGACCGGGTCGCGCACGGTTCGGGATCTGATCCCAGCCGATTCGGTGTGCCCTCCCGTTTTTCCAATACGCCCGAGAGCCACATGACGTCCTTGGGCCTGTATCGCATCGCTGAAGCCTACGAAGGGAAATACGGCCTCTCCCGCCGGTTGGATGGCATGTTCGCAAGCTTCAACAGCAACGCCCGCGACCGGGCCGTGGTGCTTCACCCCTCGGCCTACGTGTCGGAATGGGGCGTCGGTCGAAGCCAAGGCTGCCCAGCGGTGAATCAATCAACGATGGACGCGCTAGAAGACGCCGGCCTCGACAACGCGGTGATGTGGGTCGATGGCCCGGACCCGACGCTCGAGAAAAAAGTTTCCGATTGCGCCGCCAGCCGCCGCGCCAGGCTTTTTGCGGCTCGCGCCACGTCTCCCTTCCAGCACCGCTTCCCGGCCATGTGCTCACCGCCGACACCGTCCTTGTTCGCGGCGGTGTTCGCATGACCCAGCCCAAGGCATCGCCGCGCCCGGTTCGGAGCATGCAGATCATCGCTCGGGTCACGCCGGAGACCTACGCGGACGTGGAGTCGTATGCGCTTGAGCACGGCTACACGCTCTCCACGGCCCTCAACTGCCTCTTGCTGGAGTGGAGGAAGCGGGCAGAGGCGGCCCATGCCAAAAGTCTATGACGCCTTCGGGGCTGTGCCCGCGCACGTGGCTCCCAGCACCAAGGTGCGCCGTTGGGACCAAGGTCTCATCGCTGGCGCGATGACGTTCGTGCTGGTCTGGGTGGGCCTGCTCGCCCTCGCGTTGCTTCTGCCAGGGCCCTACATCGGCGGTTTCAACCGGCACGTGCTGGGCGCGCCTGCCACCGCCTTCTACTACGCCACCATCGGCATCTCCATGCGCGAGGAGGCGGCGATCTACCTCGATGCCGTGCGCCACCCCTGGCACCAGATAGGCAAGGTCGGCGCTCCGTTGCTGCTGGCGATCATTGCCTCGGCGTGGGCCACCAGGCGCGCCCTGACGCCCCACTCCAACGTGGCCCACCAATCCGGCCCTCAAATGCTCGAAGGCAAGGAAGCGTTGGTGGAGGCGAAACGCAGAAGCCTGACCAAAGCAGAGCGGGAGGCGGACCCCCACCATCTCGCATTGCATCCAAATCTGGTGTTGCCGAAGAAGCACTGGAGCCGCCACGTGTATATCTACGGCTCGGTGGGTGCGGGCAAGACGCAGGTCATCATCCCAATCGTCCAGCAACTCCTTCGCCGCGATTCGAAGGTTTTCATCTTCGACGTCAAGGGTGACATGACTTCGCTCTCGAAGCGCCCCGTCATCGTCTCGCCCTTCGATCGCCGAAGCTACGTCTGGGACATCGGTCGAGATTGCCGCACACCCATGCAAGCGGCTGCGTTCGCCGCCAGCATCATCCCCGAGTCGGCGGACGGCGGATCGAAGTTCTGGAGCGTGGCGGCCCAGCAGTTGCTCACGGGCGTGCTGCGCTACCTCCAGACCACGAAGGGCATCGACTGGGGATGGCAGGAACTTGCCGACGGGCTGGCGCAGGGCGCGGAGAAGATGCTTGTGCTGATGCGAGCGCACCACCCCAAAGCAGCGCCTCTTATCGAGAACACCGAAGGCCAGACCACCGCTAGCATCCTGGCCAACCTGGCCGGGCAGACCCGCGTCATCGACGAGCTGGCCATGGCATGGCCGAAACATGGCAAGCGATTGTTCTCGATCACGGACTGGATTCGAGACGACTACACGGGGCGAAAGCAGGTGGTGGTTCAAGCCGGGGGCGACGTCCAACTGACCCGGGCCTACATCTCAGCGATGATCAACGTGGCGGTGCCCTCCATCGTCTCACCAGCTTTGAGCGAGAACGAATCGGGCCGATGCCTCGCCTTCATCCTCGACGAGCTCCCCAGCCTGGGGCGCATCAATCTGGGCCCGCTCATCGACAAGGGGCGATCGAAGGGCGTCATGGTCCTCGCAGGCCTTCAAGACCTCGCGCAGTTGCGAGACGTCTATGGCGACAACCAGGCCCAAGCCATGTCATCGATGGTGGGCACGCACATCGTTTGCGCGGTCAACGCCGGCAATACCAGAGATGAAATCGCCCGATTGTTGGGCAAGCGCAAGGTGTCGTGGACCAACCACGGGCCGAACCCGACCGCGCACGAAGAGAACCGCAACGTGGTGTCCCCCACCGAGCTCACCGACAGCCTGGGCTTTCGAAAAGGCAAGCGCTATGGGCCGAACGGTTTCGGCATCCGCGCCATCGTCCAGACGTCCGGGGATCCGTTGCTGCTGGACTTCCCAGGAGTGGTGCCGCCACAACGACGGGCCGCCCAGGAAGCGGCGAAATGGACGATTGCTCCACCCAAGCCACGTCAGTCCTCGCACGTGAAAGCGGCACCTGTGTCTCCCGGCCTGCATGCAGAGCTGGACGCAGCAGCGCAAGCGTTGCCGATGGATGCCTTGCTCGAGGAGATGGAAGCCATCTATGGGCGTGGTGGCACGGATGCCACCTTGACGAACTAGCAGTCTGATCAATTCTGGAGTGGGTCGTAACCCGCCGCATCGACACCGGCGCAATGAGGACCCGCACTATGATTGACGTCACACGCTTGAACGCCCGCGGCCATAACGGCAACGGAGATGCAGTCGTCGACTACTTGCTCGCTACCGAGTATTACGTCAACGGCCAAGGCCACAACGAAGAGATGACCCGCTGGACGGGCAAGCTTGCCAGCGACTCGGATCTCAACCTTCTGGGCAAGGCCGTCACGAAAGCAGACATGCTCCAGCTCGCCAAGGGCTACTCGCCGTCGGGCATGCCGCTGTGCCAGAACGCCGGAGAAGAGCCGGTGGAAATCATCAAGCTCGATCGGCACGGCAAGCCGAAGCTCGACAAGGAAGGCAACGTCATCAAGAAGCTCGAAGGCGGCCACCGGGTCGGCTTCGACATCACCATGTCTGCGCCCAAACCCGCATCGATCCTTTTCGCGATGGCAGAAGGCAAGGAGCGAGACGCCATCCTCGACGCGCACCGCAAAGCTGTGGGCGTGGCACTGGCTTACATGGAAGATAAGGTGGAGACGCGCCGCGACAAGGGCGGCAAGAGCGTCATTGGCACGCAAGGCCTGATCGTCATGCAGGCCGACCACCTGGCCTCGCGGAACCTCGACATGCAGCTCCACTCTCATTGCCTCGCCTTTGGCGTGACCAAGGGCGTCGATGGGAAGTGGGGAACGTTCGACGCCAAGGAGTTCTACACGCACAAGCGCGCTGCTGACATCGTCTACAAGAACGAACTCATGATGAACCTGCGGGAGCTAGGGTTCTCCATGCACCAGGAACGGCAGCTCGACGTCCGGGGTCGTGAAACCGGCGCGGTGCTCTACAAGGTCAACGGCCTTTCTGACGAGCTGTGCAAGGTCTTCTCCTCGCGACGCGAAGAGATTCTGGCCTACCAAGCTGAGCACCAGGTCGACGCGCAAACCGCCTGCTTGGCGACTCGCCGACATAAGGACGAGCCGACCTTCGCTGAGATGCAAGCGATGTGGAAGCAGACGATGGACACCCTGCCCGAGCACATCCATGTGCCAACGCTGGAGGAACTGAAGAAGCAGGACCACCAGTGGATGGAGCAGCGGAGCGACGCTGAGATTCTGGAGCGCATGCACCAGCACGAAGCGGTGCTGACCGAGGCCGAAATGATCGAGGTCTTGGGTCAAGAGAACGCCGGCAACGTCCGCTTCGATGAGCTCAAGGCAAAGATCGAAGCGTTCAAGGTGGACAACCAGCTCGTGGAAATCCTGCCCGAAGGCCTGGCCGAACCCGACCGCGGCGCCACCCTCGCCCGCCGCCACACCGAAGCCCGCTATGCAGCCCCTTGGATGGTTAGCTGGGAGGAGGAAATCGTCGATCGGGTCCAGGCCCGGGAGACGGAAACTCAACTCCTGTTGCCGAAGCAATCGGTCGACGTCGCCATTGCGGCTTACGAGAAGCGCAAGGGCTTCCAGATCTCCGATGAGCAACGGTTGTCGGTGGTCCACGCCACGGCCGAATCGGGAGGTGTCGCCATCCTCGAAGGCTTCGCTGGCACCGGTAAGACAACCGTGTCGGACTGCTACTCCGAGGCGTTCCGTGCGCAGGGACGCGAGATGGTGGGCACGTGCGTGTCCAACGCCGCGGCCCAGAAGCTCGAGCACGAGAGCGGCATGCCGTGCGCCAGCGTCGCCATGACCCTGTCCCGGCTGAAGAAGGGAACGATGAAGCTCACGCCCAACCACGTGCTCGTCGTTGACGAAGCCGGCATGCTCGACACGGACCAGACTCGCCGCCTGCTGGCGTATGCCCAAGACGGGGGTGCAAAGGTCATCCTTCAGGGCGACACCATGCAGCTCCAGCCCATTGGGGCCGGCAGCGGGATGAGCCTGGCATCGATGGCCACCGAGCGCACGATGCTCACGGAGATTCGCCGTCAGAAGTCCCAAGAAGCCAAGGACTTGGCAGCCCTGTTCTACGAGCGTGGCCATGACGGCGACTTCAAGACACTGGAGAAGGCCACCCGGTCGTTCGCCGCAACCAAGAGCAAGGGCGAAGAGATTCAAGAAGCGATGGAGGCCCTGGACGCCGTCGACGACTACGAAAAGAAGGAGGACGCCCGCAACGCCCTCGTCGAGGCCTACTTGGAGAACGAAACAGCCGTCACCGATAAGCTGGTGCTGTGCCACTCGAGGGCCGACGTCCACGCACTCAACCTGGCCATCCGTGAGGGCTTGCAGAAGCAAGGGAAGCTCGACACGCGCGAGTTCGTGGTAACCACCGAGGCCAACGGCGAGCACGTGGATCTGCCTTTCGCCAATCGCGACCGGATCCGGTTCACCGACTCCAACCGGAAGATGGGCGTGTTCAACAGTCAGCAAGGCACCATCGAAGGCATCCGTAAGGGGAAAAACGGCACCTTCGATCTGGTTGTGCGCATGGAGTCCGACATCCCGAAAGACGACGGACGGCTGGTGAAATTCAACACGGCCGACTACTCCAACCTGGCCCACAACTTCGCCACGACCGTTCACAAGGCCCAGGGCGCTGGCAAGCGCGACATCTACCATTTCGCCCACACCGGCATGATGAACAACCACTCTTCGCTCGTGGCGTTCACCCGCCTCACGTCAGGCCGCTACAAGCTCTACGGGTCCAGCGATGACATCGAGATGCTCCGCATGCGCCTGGCCGAAGAGAAGCTCAAGGGCACGGCTTTGGGCGATGGCATCAAGGGTCAGGAGAAGAAGCGGCGGCTGGGGGTGAAGAAGGTCAAGCTGTCGATAGATGACCAACTTCTGGCCAAGAACGCCGCCCACGGGTTCAAGGCCAAGCAGGCGGACGCGGCGAACCGTCAGCGCGAACGCAAGCAAGAGAAGACCCAAGCTCGGGGCTTCGGCTTAGAAAAGTAAGAGCGCCCAGAGCCAGGGCCACACGGCCTGCATGACCCACAAGAGCCCCATGGCGAGGAGCACCCACGTCACGGGGCTCCTCTTGCCAATCAGGCCACGCCTGCGGGCGTGCTGCTGCGGCCACCGCAAGCCTTGCGCGATGAGGTAGCGCCGGGGGCTCATCTGCCGGCGGTGATTGACGGCCACGCGCGGAGGCTTCGCGTAGATGCGCCAGCCATTCCTCGCTGCAACGTGGCGCCAGGCGTGCTCGTGATCCTTGGCCTGGTCTTCGGTGCCATGGATGGTGCCGAGGTGGACACACTCGAAGGGACGCCCCCAGCCACCGGTCCTGCTCCTGTGCTGCTTCTCGCGCTGCCCCACGTCGACGCTCTGCCCGATGTAGCAACCGCCGTCTGCGAACAGCAGCGCGTAGAGGTGACGGTCTCGGGGGTGATACTTCTGACTGCGGCCCCAGGAATGGGAACCAGACTTTTTGTTTTTTTGGGTAGGCTTCATCTACCCAATAAAATGGAAAATCGGGGTTTGGCAACCCCTACCTCTCGATGCACCATTTTCTGACCCGGACTGGTGATATCGTTCCGCTGCTCGCATGGAGCGGGCGTGTTCCATCAGGGGGAATTCGTGAGTAAGAAAGTCGCAAAGCGCAGCACACGTGTGCCTGCCAAGCAGTCGGAAACGTTGGCGGCGGTATCCGGACTTACAGGGGGGGCCGCTGGTGCTACGTCGGCACTCGCTGGTGTGTCCGCTGGAGCTGCTGTGGGAACGAGCGGCGCCGCCGCTCTCGCATCCGGTCTTGCCTCCGTAGGCGCTCTGGTTGGTGGAGGAATGGCCGCTGGGCTAGCAGTAGTTGCTGCGGCTCCTGTTGCCGGTGCTGCTGCTGGATTCGGCGTCTTCAAGCTTTACAAAAAAATGGCCTCGCGCCGCTGATTGAGCTGATCGCCGTTCTTGGATGCCACGGGGCACCAAGTAACCGCGAAAGCATCGTCAGGCAAGACAAGAAGCCGATGCCACGGGGTGTCGGCTTTTTTGTTACTCGATCCCCATGTCCCGGGCCCACTGATCCATATCCTGCTTGGCCTTGTCCTGCCACGCGCTCTCTGCCTTCGCAGGAGCCGCCGCAGGAGCGCGTTGGACGGGGCGTGGTGCTGGACGTGCTGCGGGTTGTGGCTCGGCGCGTGGCGTGGCCTGGACGGCCCGGGCAACGGGCGTGGGCTCCACCTTCGCTGGTGGCTGCTCGACAACCGCCGGCTGGGGTTCAACGGCGATGGGGGCCAGCGCTTCCTCGGGCTTAGTCGTGGGCTCGACCACTTGCGCCACGTCCACCTCGACTGGGGCAGGACCGGGTTGCTCCATGACCTCTGCAGGAGGATCCATCGCTGGCTCCAGCGTCACCGTTGCCGGGGGCGTCACCACCGAAGGCGTGGACGGTTCGGGGACCGTGTCGCTGGGACCGAACAGGAAGTAAGCCCCTAGGCCCAGGCACACCACGCTACCCACGACCCATGGCCAAGCCTTGCGGGGAGTTGTGTCGTCGGTGCCTGTGCTCGGCTGGGACAGCTCCTCGCTGTAGGCGTCATCCGGCAACGGCGCAGGTTCGCCCAGGGGGTCTTCCAGGGGAGGAACGAGCTCGGGGTCATCGATCGAGTCCGTCACGACATAACCGGCCTCTTCAAGAACAGTTCGGACGACCTCCCGCGCTTCATCGCCTGGTGGCTCTGGGGAGAGAAAGCCACGTCCGTCGTGTATTCCCGCTTCCACCATCTCGGCCAGCACTGTCTCGATGACTTCGGGCGAGACGCCTTCGAGTGGAGCAGCGTTGGCGTCGACGTCAAGCAACTCCGGTGCCTCAACACCCATGCCGTTGGACACCTCGCCCCCCGCAGATGCAGGCGTGTCGACGGACTCTTGGTGAGCCGGTGCCGCGTGTTTCGCTGCTTCGTCTTCCCTCGCCTGCTTCGCTGCTTCGAGCTTCTGCGCCGCGGCGTCTTGGACCTGTTTGGTTTTTTCGACGGTGGCAATGGCCGCCTGCTTGGCCTTGCCAAGACCCCACTTGCCGGCCATGCCCGCCAACGCGCCAGCCGTCTTCAAGGCGGCCTTGGTGTCGTCGGACACCAGCGCGTCGTCGCTCTTCTTGGTGGCAGGCTTCGGGGGAGGCGCTGCCCCACCCGACTCTTCCCGCAACGCGGCCAGGCGGGCCTTGCGCATCAGGTCATCGCTACTCATCAGCGCACGTCCGGCATGGGCGAGACGACGATGCGGCTGACGCTGGAACGCCCACACTGGTTGTCGATGGTGTGGTTGGCCAAGGCGCCGCGTCGGGTCAGTTCCTCCAGGGGGACGGTGCAGGCCTGGGTGCCTTCGAAGCGCACGACCAGATTGTTCTTCGCGCGGCTGGTGAGGCTCGCCAGCTTGTCGAGCATGTCGCGCGTGGGCGCTTCCATCCGCTCCATGTCGACCGGGTCGTAGTCGATGGTCAGGGCCGACAGCGCTTCTTGCTTGCGCCCCCGGTTGTCGACTTGCTCACCCGTTTCAACGGTGGCCGTCATGCCAGCCGCCTGGGCCGCTGCTTCCACTTCGCGGGCGTCGCGAATCTGGCGGCGGTAGTTGAAGCCGAAGCCGACAAGACCGCCCACCGCACACGCAGCGGTGCCATCCACCCCAGCGAGGGCTCCAAGCAAACCGCCAATCGCGCAGCCGGCGCCAGCAGCGCGTGCGGCCTCGCCTTTGTCGATCGCGGGCCGGGTGTCGTGGACCTCGACGGGGTCAAGGTCAGTAGGAGGACGTTGCTGGGCGTTGACCGAACCGGTCAGCAAGGCAAGCGATACAGCGAGGGCAATGGCGGGGGAAGTGTTCAAGGGAATGCTCCGTGGGGTTGAGGGAAGAGGTGGGCTTGGCGTCAGTCGTTGACGCCAGGGATGACGGAAGTCGACGCGGTGGGCTTTGCCTGCTTCGCGGGGTTCGCTGAAGGCCTGGGCGCTTCGGTGCCGGCGAGCGTTCGCACGAAGGCTTTGAAGAGCAGCTCGTTCTTCTCGTGCGAGGCCCGGTTCTCTTCCGTAAGCAGCGCTGCGGTGCGCTGGTGGTCGTCCAAGACGTCCTTGCGCATGCGGGCCATCTCAACGCGCAGTTGGTCGGCCAGGTCTTCGAGGGTTTCGCGGGCGAGTTCGACGTTGGCACCGATGCGATCGCGATCCATCTTCTCTTTGACCGCGTTCCGAACGAATTCGGAAATTCCGACCCCCTGCTCAGACAGGAACGATTGGAACTGCCGATGGTCTGTGTCATTGAAATAGAAATGGACGCGTTGCACTTGAATCCTGATTTACCGTTTCTCCAGATCTAAACGAAGATTCGGAAAAGTAAAGCCACCACGAGAAAACGCGCCGCCAAGCCATTCCTAACCGAATTCGGGCAATACATGCACCCATGGTGTGCCACCATGGTTTTCCGCGCCGCTTTGCGCTTCGTCTTTCTTTTTGGCCCATTTATGGGTGCACCGGGACCAACCACCCAGGGTGAGTCTTGTGTATGCTCCCCGTTGGTTTTTAGCCAGCGAAGCGAACGAAACCAACGCCGCCCCATTGCAGTTCATCCCGGGAGAGGTTCTGTTTTTTTTCTGCGTCCGACCTTGCGTTATTGGGAGTGCGCGTTAGAAACAAATAGAACCGCCTGTCTATTTCCCGGGAACGCACCAATGCCCCACCCCACTCCGCACGCCCCTAGCCCCATTTCGTTCTCCGAGAGCCCAGGCCCCACTTCCATTCCCCACGCCTTTGCCTCCGCTCTCCTCGAATCGGAATCCCCCGCCCGGCTCTCCCTTCGCGCCTGGCAACGTCTCCCCCCGGATCCCGCTTCCCCCCCTCGCTGCGTTTTCTGTTGCTCCCCCCCGCGCAACGATTCCCCCCGCGCCGGCCTCGTGCAGGTCGACCTCATCTCCCCCGCGCTCGGCTCTCCCCGTATCCGGGAAAACCGTGTCGTCGCTTGCCGGTCCTGCGTGAAGTCGAAGGCGAAGCGCGACCCTTTGGCCTGGCCGGCGTTCGCCCAGCGGGGGTCGGAAGACAGCCGCGCCGCCGTGCTTGCCCAACGCCGTGATGTGCTGCTCCGCTCCCACAACCACCTGGTCCATGCCCCGGCTCGTGCCCCCCGCGAACGCATCGAGCAGGAGCTTGAAAAACGTTTCGCCCGCCCTCGCTTCCTCGTCCATGCCTGCATCGGGAAGACCCACGCCTGGGTCGGCTGGACGAGCCGCTACGGGTTGCCGGAGTCCTTGGGCGGGGCGGCCATGCTGTTGCGCACGCACGGCGCGGCCCGCCGCCAGCGCATCGGTGACGCGGAAGTTTTTTCAATGTCGTCGGCGCTCGCCCGGGAGACCCTATGGCTGCTCATCGAGCACCACGCCATCGTCCAGCGGTTGAGCCTGGAAGGGGTCGAGCAACCCAAGGACTCGGGTGCCTGGGTAGACCATTGGGACGTCCTGCTGCCCCGAGTCGAGGACTTGCGTAGGCGGAGGGCCCGAGGCGGAACGTCGAGCGATGCGGTGCTGGCCGCGCCCTACCGGGGGCGGGAACTCTCAACGAAACCGAAGGAAATCGCGCGGCGGAAACGGCGACGAAAGGACGCGGCGTGGGAGCGTCGGCAAGCCTACTTGGAGGCCAGAGCGGGCCTAGACCGATTCAAGGAAGACGTGCGCTTGGGGAGGGTGAAGGACCCCGGGCCCGGGGAGTGGCTGGCGATGGAAGCGGATGTGCTGGCGTTGCTGGCACGCCCGCACGGGAAAGGTTTTTCAATCCCGTGAGGCGTGCCGGATGGCCTTCTTGGCTTCCTTCCGCTCGTCAGCAAGCGGGTCGGCTGCAGGCTCGACCTGGAGGCATTTCTTGTCACGGCGCAGCGCCATTGCGCCGTAGTCGGCCAGGGCGATGAGGGCCGTAGACCAGGCCACCTCGTCGCTGCTGTCCACGCCGAAGAGCTCGCAGATGCTTTCGCGCACCTTGGGCGGGACCGTGATCATGGAGCGATGGGTGCGGGCGTTCTCGCGGGTGCGGTAGTCCGGCAACGCAGCCTTGGCCCCAAGGACCATGTAGACCTTGCGCCCCTGCCGGGTCATTGCCCTCTGGGTGTCGTCGTGCTCGAAGAAGCTGGAGCGCTCGGGCGCGTCACCCGCGGCGATGAGCAGGTGGTCAGGAATGGAAGACGGGTCGAGCTGCGACCGCTTCTTAGGTGCCTTGGGCTTGGCGTGGACGAGCTTTGCCGCTGCAGAGAGGTCGCGCTTGCCGGGGGCCATGCGAGCCTTCGATTCATGGGTAGGTGCGTTCATTGTGCCTTCCTTTCAACAGCGGCGGCGATGGCCAAGGCCACGTTGGAGATTTCTTCGCGAGCGGCCAGGACGTGCTTGCCGGGCATGGAGAAGACGGTGGCGCCTGCCCCGTAGTAGTTCACCCAGGCTGCGCGGTCGCGGATCTGGACAGCACCCTGGAGCGCTGGCTCCTTGAGCCGGTTGCGATGCTCGGCGCGACGGTCGTTGATCTGGTTGGCCACCACCACCACCGGCACACCCTGCTCTTCGAGCATTGCCATGGTGCTCAGGAAGGCGACGTAGCTGGAGCCGTCAAGCTTCGTGGGAACGACATAGACGTCGGCCTGGGGCAACACCCCGTTCGCGGGCTTCTTGGGTCCCATATCGAGGATCTCGGTATCGAACCCCCTCGAGCGGGTGCGGCCGACGGTGAAAGGCGTTTCGTCCGAAAGGCTCGCCCAGGCCAGGGAGCTTTGATTCGTGTCGTCGCAGTCGGCCACAAGCACCCGGGACTCGGGGCATTTCTCGGCATAGAAGCCAGCCAGGTTCAACGCCACGGTGGTCCGGCCCGAGCCGCCCTTCCAATTGAGCATGCAAATGCGCATTACGGTTCATTTTTTGGGTAGGCACGATCTACCCATTCAAAGTAACTGCAATGGCAATGCAAGCAAGCCCTCTTTATTCGTTAGGTAATTTCGGACAGCGTCAATTCAGCGCCATTGGCTTATTGGTTAGACGTCGTGACTCGCGGGCCAATGTGGTCGAATGGGCTTCTTGAACGTTGTGCATTTGCTTGAGGTTGTCGTCGACGTGTTGGGCAAACCATTCCGAAAGGGCTGGCGGCACATGTCCTTGGCAAACTTCTGCAACCGTCAGACCCCCTTCGATGACCCAATGGGTTTTACCGTGGAGGGTTTGGGGACGCGCGGTGCCGAACGCTTCGATGAAGGGATTGGCTCCAGCCTCGAGCAGCAAGGCAACGGCTCGGTTGTAGACGAAGGCGCGGTTTCGGTCGTTTCGGAAATGGGCGTAGGCCTTGGCAGCGACATGGAGCGCTGTCAAGCGCGTGTTGGGCATCTGTTGGTCCAGAGGGTTCTTCGCCATTGGACTGGCGGACGAGTAGACGGTGGTCAACGCCCGGATCTCTCTCGACAACCAATCAGTGTTGCAGGCCTGGATTGAGTCGATGAGGGTTTCCACGGACTTGGGTGCGACGTGTCCGATGCGTAGGGTCAAGGTCTGCATGGTCATTTTCCCCGTCCCTTGCGGGCCCGGCGCTGACGTTCCTTGCCCGCGCGCTCGGCCAGCTTGGTGATCCTTCGTGCCTTCTCGAAGCGGCGGTCCAGGCAGCTGGCTTGGTCGCGGCGTGGTGCCCGTCGTTCCGACCCGATGAAGTGGGTCGAGGCCGTGGGATCGCTATGGAGTTCCCCGTCTGCAAAAGCGTAGGGGGTTTGAATCGGGATGGTGACGTTCAATGGGTTGACATACATGCTCGTTTCCTTGGTCGATGGTTTTGTGGTCAAAGGTAATCATTCGTTTACCTTTTCTCCATCCAACCAAACCACGAAACGTTGTCAATGCAATTCGCTGTTAAAAATGGCGACCAATGTTGAAATCTGCGGCCTTCACGCAAAAAAAGACCCCCGTAAAGGAGGCCTTCTCATTGCTTGGTTCACCAGGTTTCCCAGACCGCTTTTATTCCCACCCCCGGCACGAATCGTTCTAGAACCAGTGGCCCGCCCTCCTCGCATGCGCCCATGTTCTCGACCACCACTTCGTAGTGTCGACCGACCACCCGGTTCCCCACTCGGATTTCCGTCGCCAGGGGCGCCAGCGCTGGCGTGAGCTCTGAGCAGATGTCCGCTGGCAGCACTCCAAGGTCGATCCGCATCCCATCGAAGAGAGCGCCCGCGGAAGCAATGTCGATCGGCCCCCAACGGGTGGCCGGTATACCGGTCGCCATCAGCTCCCTCGGCATCAACCCTTTGTCGACCGCCTGGCTGGTCGTGAGGTCCCGGTAGGACTGGTTGCGCCCCACGCCATCCTCGAGGTTCTCCACCAGGAGGACGATGCCATGGCGCGCGTCTTCGATCGCTTGCTTGCGCGCCGCGGACGTGTAGATCGTCAACGCAAGCCCGACCAGCACACCACCGGCGGTGACGCCCAGCAGCAATTCGATGAGACCCCAACCCTGTTGTCGCTTCATGCCTACCGTCCATCATTGATTCCCTCCAGTAAAGAGGGGCGCGGACGAACGGCAAGGGGTGCTTGTTAGGGTTGGCGGTAGTTCGGATGCATGGGGTGGGACGCGTCCGTGGGTCCGTATTGGTCGACGTTTGGGATCCTGGTTCCCCTCCAACGCTTCGACACTACGCCGCAGAGCAGAGCGATCACGCCGCCAACGATGAGGCCAGGGCCCGATCCCACCAAGAGGAACAAACCTCGGTGCTGCTCATCCATCAGCAGGTAAGCAATGAACGCCACAACGAAGCAGAACCCACCGCCGATAAGGAACCCCTTCAAGAACCCGCCATTGCTCCAGCCATCCCCTGGATACATTCCCGTTCGCACGTGCCAATCCCACAATCGGCTGTAGCGCATGCTGAGCAAGAGAGTGACAAGAAGGAACAGAAGCACGAGGCCACTGGCAATCAAGCCTGCGAAGCCCAAAAGGTAGTTCTTGTATTTGAGGGCAGTCTCCAAGGAGGCCGCCGCGATGAGAAATGCTGCCGGACCCAAGATGGCCGCCCCCAGTATCCAACCGCCGAGCCCGTTTGGGGCCGTCATAAATTTCGCCATTTCCTTATCCCCCTGTTCCGTCACTGGATGGCTGCACGATTGGGGCAAACCCTACGTGCAGTCAAGTGTCAATTCGTCGTCGTTAATGTGCTGGATCGAATCGTGTTTGGTTGGAGCCGACTGGTCATTCAATCCCCCATCCATTGGTCTCGGTCAGAAAGCATGTCGCCCAACATGAGGCTTACAGCGAACCAGACAGGAACCATCAGGGGGATGCTTATGATTGAAATGAAGATGTCCATGGGTTCTGTCCTGGTTGATGGTTTTTGGGTAGGGACGCCCTACTCCAAATGGATGGTTCAGAGTTCCACCCCAGCCCGGCGCCCATAGACGCAGAACGTTGGTGGATAGCTCGGGTTTGGGCCCGGCTTAGGCCTCGGCGTTGTGGGGACCGGTTGAACGGTCTTGGGCGCTTCTGGCCTACGCATGGTCATGCCAGGGTGCCGGCGATGACCGCTACCGCGGGCGCAGTGATTAGGGTGCCGACGAACAACAGAGCGAGGTTGTCGAGCAGGTAGTCAACGGTGTCGATGATCATGGGTTTGGTCTCCGGTCTGATTTTTTATGAGTAGTTATTACCTACCCATATAGTCATGATAGAGATGACCATGAATTCGTCAATGCAATCCAGGCGACTTCTTTTCAAAACTGCGGCCTAATGACCGCAGATTTGAACATCCATTGCTGATTAAGAAACGCCGCTTTTCAACGCCTTTTACCCCAACGGGGGCTCTTCGCTCGCGTCGCCTTTGATTTCAGCTCTTTTCTTCTGTAAACGTCTTCGCCATGTCTGGAGCTCTTGAGAACAGGGCCATTTCTTCCCACTCGTCTCACCCTTCGCGATAGAACTCTCGCATCATCCAGCCCCTCAGAAGGCGGATGGATTGTTGTGTGGACTTTGGTGATGCGAGGCGACAAAGGCTTGGTGGGGTAGATGCGACCGGTTCGTGATCGACGGCGCGAGGCGGCTGCGCTCTACGAATACCCCGAGCACCTACGCGGAGAGCTTGATGCCCTGCCCCGCGCCCCGGGTGTCTACACCTTCCATGGCCTCGAGGGCGACGTGCTGCCGCTCTACATCGGAAAGTCTGTCGACATCCGAGGGCGGGTGATGGATCACCTCCGCACCCCCGAAGAAGCCCGGCTCTTGCGCCAAGCACGCCGCATCACGCACATCAGGACAGCTGGAGACATTGGTGCGCAGTTGCTCGAGGCCCAGCTGATCAAGGCCAGCAATCCGCTCTACAACCGCAAGTTGCGCCGGACCACTCGACAGTTCTCTCTTCAGCTGCACCGCGGGCAAGTGTCAGTCGTCAATTCATCCGAGCAGGACCCTGGGAAAGCCCAAGCGCTGTATGGGCTGTATTCCAGCCAGCGTTCCGCCATGACGTCGCTTCGCCGCATCGCCGATGACAACCGCCTCTGCTACACCCTATTGGGGATCGAACGGGGAACCCCCGGCAGGCCATGCTTTCGCTCGATGCTCAAGCAATGCGCGGGCGCCTGCCATGGGAAGGAGAGCTTAGGGGAGCACGAGGAGCGCTTACGCGGAGTCCTGGACGACCGACAGGTAGCGGCTTGGCCGTTTCCAGGCGCGATCGCTTTGGAGGAACGCGGCGCGGACATGCGCCAGCTCCACGTAGTGCTGGATTGGCGTTACATGGGCAGCGCACCGACGCTGACAGCGGCTCGGCGCATACGACTTACCGAGGGGCAATTCGATCGAGACGCCTACCGCGTGCTGCGAGTACCGTTGCTGAGCAGCCTCAGCCGGGTAGTGAGTCTGACCGGCTGAGGAACAATCGTTGAGCCGAGATTGCCCCGGCCGCCACAACGTCGACCGTTCTGACCGGAAACCGACGCGAGTGTCACGGCCGGGGCATCGTCACCCTACCGACCCTTGCTGAAGCTGCGATTACACCGAGCAAAGCTTTTCAAAGCCAAGCACCCTTCAGAGGCTTCCGTCCTCGTAGTCCTTCAGGAAGTCTGCCAAGGGCACCAACTTCGAGGACGGCGTGTGCTGGTCCGACATCGGCGAGTTCTTGCCACGCGCAGCCAGCCAACGCCCCATGAAACGCTTCGCCTGCCTCAATGACGCGGCTTTCCCTTCGTGCACGCGTTCGCGCCATCGCAGGCTGTATTTCCCATCCGCTTGAATCCTTGCAATCGCGTGCCCTTCGTAAGTGAGCACCCAGACCCCCAAGACGTCCGACCAGACGTAGGGAGAGGGCTTCCCGCGCTTGGGCGCATCGATCTCTTCCCGAAGCAATGGATTGGTGTCCCACTCCATCGCCGAGCCTATTTGCCCTGCTCGGCAACGGGTGGACCGTCTTCGACCCACTCCATCCACGCCGACCAACTCGGGCTGGCCTCTGCTTCGATGGCACCAACCCCCTGAATACACCGAAACGCCGCTACCTCTTCCCGCGTTTCGGGCCAATAGGGCCCCGCGCCGTAGCCGAAAACATACCAATCGCCTTGGATCGCATCGCAGTGGACGCAGTGATGTGCCAAGTAGCTCGTAGGCTTCGCATGCCACATTCGCAGCCACGGAGCGTGCTCCTGCAACTGCTCGGACACTGCGGGCGTGACCCACTCAAGATTCTTCAGGAGCCCTGGGCCGTAGTTCGACAGATCCTCGCCGTCAGGCCCCATGACCTCGACACTCGGCACCCAGAGGGCGCACGTGGGCGTCTTCTGCTGGCAGGCGTGACAGGTGGTCGCTGCAAAAAGCAGCTTGAAGCTGGGGGCGGCCAGGCGGTCAGTGGGCACGGCCAGTCTGCTCGGTCAGCCGGAGTTTGATCCAGTCTTCCATTTCGATGCCTGCCATGCTCTTGGCCAGGTCGCTTGCACAAAGCGCCGTGCCATCGGATCGCACATTGGCCACCGTGTGGGCGGCGGTGAACGCTGCGGCCAGCAGCTCCACCTTGTTGCGTCCCCCCTGCGACCAGTCGTTCGGAAGCTCAACCATCGCGTTGACCGCTTCCTTCCCCGACAAATATTGGATGCACGACAGCCAGGTCCACTGAAGACCGACCTCCTCCTTCAGTCGTCGACCCAGTTGCTTCTGGTCAATCTTTTCTTCCACAAGATCGAGCAGCGCCATGGCCGCAGCAACGGCTTTGCCTTCGGGCTTCAGCTTGCTCTTGCCGCTATGCCGCGGGAAGGGGTTTCGTTTGGTCATTGCCGGCGTCATCCATGAGGCGATCCGCCGATGGTAGCGGCAGCCCGAGCAGGTGGCGAAGCGCCCCAGCGCGGTCCTTCCATGTGTCGATGTGGCGGGACGGGTGATACACCCACGTCATCCAGGCAGCCCCCCCTCGTAGTCCGAGGACCACACCTCGCGCATCTCCACGTAAGCACGTCTGGCGTGCCGATGGATGTCCATAGCCTGATATGGCGCGACGTCCGTTGTGTGCGTGCCATGGGCCAGCTTGTCCCAGGTGAAACGCCCCAAGACGAGGATCACCGTGGGCTTCAAGATGGGAAGAATGCTTCGAACGAGAACGTCCGCGCCACTCTTCATGTCCCGAATTTTTGGCCGATGGTTGCTTGCCGTGCCTGCCAAGACCTGGCTCAAATTGACGAAAGCGACACGTTCCCAGGCTTCAGCAGCAGCGGCGGCTGTCGGCGTGCCGCTATTGGCCAGCAAGCGATCGAGTGCGCTGAAGAAGATGCCTTGCCCAGATGTTCGAGCAGCCTGTTGCATGCCCTCGAAGTGAGACCGGGCAAAGGGTCGGGTGTCTTCTGGTGAATCGGTCATGCCGTCTTCGCGGTAGTGCGACTCTCCCAAAAGCAGCACTCGGTGAGCACCCCACCCTTCTTTGTAACGCCGCCCCACATAGGGCAGAAAAGCCACGTCTGGGGGCCATGCCTCATCAGGAAGCGCAGCGGGGTCCCATCCTCGCGAAAGATCGGTCGATGTCGTGGTGGCCATCAGTGGCTCGAAGCCGGAGGCACTTCAAAGATGGTCTTGTCTGCACCCATCTGTTCCATGTCGGCAAGCAATCGCGGCAGCGCACCTGCAATGGAAAGAAGCACCTGATAGGGCATGAGGAGTTCGACCGGATCAGTGGGATTAACGCCCGTGGCGGGATGGGCTCGTTGCACAACGAACTGAAAGCATGCGGAGGAGATCTCAGTCCGAATTTCTGGCACGTGGATGTGCGTGCATATCAACTGAGCAGCTTCGTCTTTCATGATTGGTCTCGTGCGATCGAAGGCGGAAGCGCTAGAAATCTAGCTAGTCGTCGTCATGGGCCCATCGGGCAAGGTTTTGTTCGATGGCATTGATGCCGTCCCAAGGGTCTTTACGCCGCCGTTTCAGCATCGCGGGCACCTCCCGCATGGTGAAGGCATCCGCACGCTTGAGCTTGCCCAGGTCGTTCCAGGACAGCGGCATGGCCACTGGGGCACCAGGGCGCGCGCGCAGCGAATACGAGGCTACCGCCGTGGCCCCACGCCCGTTGCGCAGGTAGTCGACGTAGATGCGCTTGTTGCGAAGCGCCTTGGTGGAGGTGGCAAGGAATCGGGTGGGCTCGGTCTGGGAAAGGGTCTCCGCGAAGCCTTTTGCAAACCGCTTCGTCAGGTTCCAGTCGCACCCTGGGTTCAAAGGCACGACCACATGAAGCCCCTTGCCCCCAGACACGCGCAGGAACGATTCGAGCTCCAGCCTTGCGAGCAGCTTTCGAATGTCGGTGGCCGCCTTTTTGACCTCGGCGAAGGGCACGTCGGGACCGGGGTCCAGGTCGAACACCACGCGGTCCGCCATGTCGGGATTGTCCGCATGCGACCCCCAAGGATGGAACTCCAATGCATTGAATTGCACGAGTTCCATCAACCCTGCCGCGTCTTCCACGACCAGGTAGTGGGCATTGATGCCGCTGTCTTCCTTCAACTTCGCCGACGAGACGAGCTCGAGTCCGGCGGTGTGGTGCTTCTGAAAGAAACACGGCTTCTCGGTCCCACTCGGGCACCGGATGATGGAAAGCGGCCGCCCTTCAATTTCTGGCAGCAGGTGGTCCATCACCGCTGAGTAGTAGTCCCACACTTCCTGTTTGGTGCCTTTGATGTCGGGGAAGAGCACCTTCGTGGGGCTCGACATCTTCGGCGGCGATCGCTCGGTGACCTTCTTGCTGGCCTTGGTCGTCTTCCTTGCCACTTCTTTCGTCCGCGCCTTCGTCTTGAACAGGCGAGGTGCCTTCGCAGGCACTTCAACCCGGTCGCTGTCCGCCAGATCGTTGACGCTCTTGTCCGGACGAACCGCCTTCAGCGACGGCTGGCGCAGCAGTTGTTGCCGACCAATGCCGCGGTAGAACACTTCCACGACAAATCGCGGTTCGAACCAGGTCGCGGTGCGCAGATCCGTGTCGGTCGTGCCGACATGGGCCGTGGGCTTCTTGCCACCGCCCTTCCCCAGCACCGCGCTGATCTCCCGCATCAGTTCGTCAGAGAAGCCTGATCCCACGCGGCCGACGTAAAGCCAACCGTGCTCCGCGTCGGGCTTGGCAAGCAGCAAGGAGCCAAACCCCGTGCGCGAGCCCTTGGGAGCCGTGTAGCCCACCACGGCGAACTCGTCGCTCGCCAGTTGCTTGGTCTTGCGCCAATCGTCGCTGCGCCCACCGTGATAGGCCCGATCTGCGCGTTTGGAAATGATGCCTTCGAAGTGGCGCTCGCCGGCCAGTTGGTAGGCAGCGTCACCGTCGCCCTCGATGTGGGAACTGAAAGCCAAGTGCTTGGAGGCGTCTTTCAAAACCTCCTGAAGAAGTTCCTTCCTCTGCAGGAGCGTTGCTTCCGATACGTCGACCCCATCAAGGTGGAGCAGATCGAACAGGGCATAGGCCAGCGCCCCTTGGCGTTCTCCCGAAAGCGTGGACTGGAGAAGGTTGAAGTCCTCCTTGGTGCCGGCACCGGCAATGAGCTCCCCATCCAATGCGGCAGACGTCAGGCCCAATGCTTCGACGGCGTCGCGAATGTCAGGAAGCTTGGCCGTCCACTCGATGGCGTTCCGAGACCACAACCGCGCCTTGCCGTCGCTGACGGTGGCAAGGATGCGGTAGCCATCCCACTTGATCTCGTGGATCCACTGCTCCCCCTGGGGAGGCGACTCGCCGAGCTTGGCCAGTTGCGGCTCGAAGGGGCCCGTCAGGGCGCCAGCGCGCTTCGCCCCTTCAAGCGCCAATGCCTTCTTCGCCCAAACATTCTTGCGGCCCTTGCGAACCGGCACGGCCTTGAGCTTTTTCTTGTCAGCCTTGCCAGCCCCGGCCCTCTTCAAGTCCTCGGCGGGCGCAGCCGCCACGTCAGCCAACATGTCATCGGCTTCCAGCGTGCCCGCGTAGTCGTCTTTCTCCTTGAAGAGCAACCACTGGGGTTGCCGGGCAGGCTTCCCAGAGCGGACCAGGTGCCAACCGCCCTTGAGCTTGGTGCCGAACAGCTCGAACCGAAGATGGCCCTTGGCCAGTTGAGCTTCCGGATCGCCCTCCGTGGACCACACCCCATTGTCGAACTGCGCGACGTGCCCGCCCCCGTATTGGCCCTTTGGGATATCGCCCTCGAACGTGGCGTAGTCGACGGGGTGGTCTTCCACTTCGACGGCCATGCGTTTGACGCTAGGGTCGTAGCTGGGCCCTTTGGGGACGGCCCAGCTTTTCAGCGCATCCCCTACCTGCAGGCGGAAGTCGTAATGCCTCCGGCTGGCGTGATGGAGCTGGACGACGAAAATGGCGCGCTGCCCCTTCGGAACCTTCTTGCCGGGTTCGGGCTCGCGGGTCTTGTCGAAGCTGCGCTTGCGACGGTAGTCGACCAGGCTCATGTCCCGGCTTACTTGCTCAAGTGTTCGCGCACGGCTTTCGAGGTTGAACCCACCGCTTTGACGGCAGCTCGCAGTTCGTCGGCAGTCACTCCGAGTTCCTTGGTCCAATACTGAACTTCATAGTCTTCCGAGAGATTGATGCGGTCGCGATCGGGGCTGCCGGTCTTGCTCTTGTCGTCAGACATGCGTGCTCTCCTACGGTTTAAGGGATGAACCCTAGATAGGCCCGACCGCGTGAAGCGGACGTCCATCCGCCGAATGACCTACTCCGTGCATGTTTTTGCATTGCGCTTGGCGCTTTGCTAAGCATCCAAACGACACCCCCTTCACTGGTGCCGGAAGAGCCTCGTCGAATGAAGATGACCCGTCTGGAGCTCAACGAAGCCATCGCGGCGCTGGCCAACTGGGTGCCAGAGATGCTGGCGAACACTGAGCCGCACTCGCACATGGACGCTTACGCGTGCCACGTCGAGGCGATCGAAGACAGGGTTGCCGACGAGGACCATGATCATTACTGGTCCGCCACGCAATGCATCTTGAGAGACAACGGGCTCATCCCCGGAGACGAAGAACCCTGCGATGCCGCGTAAAAGAGCCTGCTGCTCGCTTGACGCCAGCATTGTCCCAGTTGGTCGCGACTGATGGCTCAACGAGCTGCGTTGGACGGACTACATCTATCGTGTTCGTCGCAGAACCAGTCTCGCAACAGAGATGCAGGCCCTGGCTTTCCGGGTCCAATGAACTCTGCCCGTCGCAACGTGTAAGCCTTCAGGACGGCCGCTGCGCGCGCACGCATCGCAACGTCTGTTGCGGTCAAGGGTGTGCCTTTCGGAACCGCGTAGGTGAACTGCCCAGCTTGCCGTTGAAAGGTTGGAATGGCGCGGGCCTCACGCTCGACGAATCGGCCGGTTGCCTCCTGGGATGCTGAAGCCGTCGCAAAGAACGTCACCGCTTCGTCCGGATAACCGAACAGGTAGCCGTAGCCCGCATACCTCGACACGCCAGTCGAATTCTCCACCGCCATGACCACCTCGACAGGGCTCGCGTTGGGAGTCAGTGCCCACCTACCAAAGAAGCCTTGCTTTTCTTCCAAGGTCTTCTGGAGCGATGGCCTGTTGAAGACCACGCCTTGAACCGACCGGTGCGAGCCGCGGGCGGACGCGTAATGGACAACGTCCGCGTAGATCTCCCCGCCGCAGCGCCACGTCGCGAGAATCGTCCTGAGGTTCTCAACTTCCTTCCATGCGTTTGCCCTCGCAAGCACTTGCTGCGCAGACGCGAGTCGCCGCTCCTGACTCTCGTCTGGATCCGCACTTTCCGTGAGCGACCCGACATCTGCCTCGGCTTCTTCTACATCCTCGGTGGTCGGGACTTCCATGGGAAGTTGAGCGGAGAAGAACCCGCCGCTCATAGGCTTCATGCCACCCGCGATCGTATAGAGGTGTTCCGTGTCCAGGGCATGGATGAGATATGACTCGGACTTGGCCCGAAGTTCTGGCGTGAGTTGGTCGAAGTTAAAACAGCCTGCCCTTCCCAAATCGGATGCCCACGCGGGCCCGATCGCCGCGACGCATGCCACTGCAACAGCTATGTGGACACACGCGACCTTGATACCCAGCTTCATTCATTGATTCCGTCATGCGGCGAGTGTCTGACGAGGCATAGCCGTTCCAAGGCCACACGCCTTCATCATGGCATCATGATGTTATAACATTCCTTTGGGGCTCCAAACTCACCACCAGTGGGCATCGATACCGACCAACGCGGAGAGCGATCGCGCTCTTCGGCGATTGACCCTGCCCACCCAATTTGATCGGCCGTTGTTTGGCCGGCACTACTTTGCAGACGTTTACATCAATGAATCTTTCCAAGCTCTCCCTTTCAATTTTTCTCGCGATGGTGTCACCGCTGGCCGCAGCCACTGCCGATGAGGGCGAGGTCTCCAGTTCGCCCATTGATGCGAAGACCCTCGATCCAGTTTGGGTCCGTGGCACCCGGCCCGATGCGCCGGTCACCGTGGGGGGCAAGCTTGAGCTAAGCGCGAAGGACACACCGCGGTCAGTCACAACCATTGACCGAAAGCGTTTGGACGAAGAGCAGACCACGTCGATTTCCAGAGTGGTGGAGCGCGCCACTGGCGTCTACGTGCGCGATCAAGGGGATCTGGACGACGGCCCTATGTTCTATTCACGTGGCTTCGCAATGTTGGTATCGGAGAACGGCATCCCGTTCGACACGACGTATTACGGAGCGGGATTGGACACGTCTTTGTATGAGCGCGTGGAGATTCTTCGGGGGCCGGACGGGCTCATGCAGGGCCAAGGCCAGCTCGGTGGCACGGTAAACCTGGTTCGCAAACGCCCCACCTCCTTCACCCAGCGCAGCTTTGAGATCGGCGCGGGCCAGTGGGACGCTTTCCGCAGTTCGATGGACGTGTCTGGCCGGCTGCGCCAAGACGGACGAGTGCGCGGGCGTGCCGTTCTGACAGGCGACCGGCGCAACAGCTGGCTGCCGCACGTCGGAAACGAGAAAGCGCAGGGCTATGCAATCGTTGAGATTGACACGGGTGACGCCACCACCCTCTCATTCCATGCGCAAGCGCAATCAAGCAACGTCAATCCCAACTTTGGCGCGCTTTACGACGGTGAGCGCTACACCCCGCGCGGCCAGTATGCCGGTGCGAGTTGGAGCAAATTCGACTTCAATCGGACCGATGCCGGCCTAGGGGTCAAGCATCGGTTCAACGAACGCCTGCGGCTCAGCGCGCAAGTGGACTACCGCAACTACGACGACAAGAAGCGGTTCGCGTTTCACAACCCACACCCGAATTTCGCGAGCACTGGTCGCTCGGCCCTCATCAATCGGGCCACTTGGTTTGAAGGCGATCAGTGGACGGGGGACGTGCACCTCAGTGGCGAGCTCAATGCTTATGGCGGCGTGCATGAGTTTGTTGTCGGCGGCAACGTAGAGCGTTTCGACTTCGACAACTGGACGCGCAATGCCCCATCGGTGGGTCTTTGGGAGTTTGGAAATTCCGACGTGCCCTATGTGGAGCTGGCCCGCCCTGCCCCACGGAGCACCCGCATCGTCCAGGCAGGCGTGTATGCCCAGGGCCGGTTCGAGCTTGCGCAGCAGTGGCATCTGCACTTGGGGAGCCGGCTGAGCCGTTATCGGTCGCACACGACCAACAATGGCGTCACGGCGCCGAACTACGACGAAAGCGGCGTGTTTACTCCCTACGGCGCTTTGGTGTGGACGGCGTCTCCCCGCGTAAACGTCTATGCGAGCTATGCAGACATCTTCCGGCCCCAGAGCTTTGGCACTGACGACGCTTCGGGGGAGTTGCTTCCACCCCTAGTCGGGCGCCAAGTGGAGGTGGGCAGCAAGATCGGCTTCGTCGACGACCGCGTCTTGCTCAACCTCTCGGTCTTCGATGCCCGAGACCGCAACCGCGCCATCCAGGATCCGGTGGACCCGTCAGCTCGCATTGCTGCAGGCGAAGTGGAGAGCCGTGGGGCTGAGATTGAGCTCACGGGGCAGATCACCCCGAGCTGGAACGCGACGGTGGGTTACACCTACACCCGGTCCCGGTTCGCGTCTGGCTACGGCAGCGAAGAAGGCAGCAACTTCAATGGGTTCTCGCCGCGTCAGTCCTTCAAACTCTGGACGACCTACACACTGGAAAACGCTGGCGTCTTGAACGGCTGGTCTGCAGGTCTTGGCGCCCGTGCCTTCAGCAGCAGCGAGCTCGCGGTCGCTGCACCCTACGTATTCACCGCCCGCCAGCCACGATACGCGGTGATGGATGTTCGCGTTGCCGCGCCACTGTCTAGGAGGGGGGAGCTCGCTTTGAACATCAACAACGTGTTCGATCGCGAGTATGTCTCCGCCCCGAACATCCGTGCGTTCTACGGCTCCCCGCGCCAGGCCGAGCTTCGCTACACCCTCCGCTGGTGAATCGGAGATGGCGGTCGAGCACCTCAGCCCGATCGCCCTCCCCCACGGTCGCTACGCGGCCTTACGAACGACTTCGTAGAAGGGATGGCGCTTGTCGTCGAGCAATCCCAGAAGCTCTTCGGTGCTGCGCCCCACCGGGGTTAGCCAGGCATCGACGTTTTCGGGCTTCAGATTGACGATGGTGCGGTCATGCCCTTCCGCGGCCACCTCAGGCTCGGGGTCATCCGTCACAGCGGCGAAGCTGTAGAGGTCTGGTTCGATGCCTGTGGGGTCGGTCCACTTCGACCACAAGCAGGCCACCAGCATGGGTTCACCGGTGCGGGGGCGGAACTGAATTTCCTTGTTGCCGCCCTTCCCGTCATCGACGTTCTCGTAGAACGTCTCAGCGATCATCAGGCCATGAGTGTGCCCGAACTGGTGACGCCAGAAGCGAGTGAGGTTGTCGCGTCGAGCGTTGTATGTGCCAGACACACGACCATCCCGCGTGCGGTCGATGGAAGGGTCCATGCCAGCAGGTCGGCAGTGGTAGCGCATGGGTCGAACGATCTTCTTCCCGTCTTCGACAATCATCACTGGCACATACCAATCGGGGAAGATCCGGTTGTCGATTTCAGGCTTCAGCGAGGTGCGCTTGGCGTCCGTGATCCATCGTTCTAGCTGGGCGATTTTGTTCGTGGCAATGCGCTGTTCGTTGAGAGCTGTCTTCGTCTCCTTGACCGCCAGTTTTGCTTCGGCCGTAGCCAAGCGCAGCTTTTGTTTTTCAAGCTCGTCGACGCTCTCTGCAAGCTTCCGTCCGTTCCACTCGCCGATGAGGTCTTGGATCTCTCTTTCTTGCTCCGTCTTCGGCCTCAAAAAATTCTGATCCATGCCTTTGGGAATTCTGATGGTGTCGGCACCGCTTTTACGAACGCGATACCGCTCATCTCGCTGCAGATAGAGCTCCCAAAAAGCCTTCATGTCGATTTCGGAGCCGGTCTCCTGCTTGAACGCATCGAGCAAGGTCCAGGCTTCTGCGCTGTAGCACATGGCTAGCCTCCCGTTTTCTTGCTGAGCATGTGGTCCCGCACGACTTCCGCAAGCACGTCGTAACTGACGCCCACGTTCTTTGGCTGCTTGGCCATGAACGCTTCCACCGCGAGGATCGCCGATTCGTATTCGGGCATGTCGTAATAGTTGAGCGGGAAGTCCTCGAAGTAAGACGGCCCCAGCAGCTCCTTGATATCGAGTGTCATCCCAAGCTCCAGGTAAGCACGATCCAATTCGGCATTACCCTTGATGGTCCGGAGTTCCTGGTCGACTTCGGGAGTCAACCCCAGCTCAACGCGCTTCGCATCCAGCATCTCTTGGAACTCACGAATGGTCGTGCGCTCGCGGAATTCGTCTGAATTTGGAATCGCGTTCACCCACCCGTTCAACGCGTAGATTCGTTCGATGTAACCATCGATGTCTTCGAGGCTAAGCATGTCGGCTCCGGGTGCCAGTCTTCTCGCAAGGGAGGTTGAAACATCGTTCGGTCTGAGCATCTTGGGCCGTGTGGCGTGAAGCCCTGCTACTGAAAGAACACGGCTAGCGTAGCTTTAAGCCTCACGCCATCGGCTGATCTTGAAGGCTTTCGGGACCATCGAAACCCCGATCGCTTGCGAGGCTCAACAGGTCAACCCAGCGTTCGCGCAATGCCTCATCGGCATTGTCCGCCCACACTTGCTGGGGTAGATCGCCCGCCTGCGCATCGAACGCTACCCAGAATTGCCGGCGAGTCTTGCCCGCGGGGAGATAGGCGAGCACCCAATCCCAGAGCTCACGGAGCCTCGCGTCTTGATCTACGGTGATCATCACCATCCTCCCGTCGAGTTGCCAGTTCCTCGCCACGAGCGCAAAGCGGCTGAGGGCCTGATCCGGGTCGCAGCCTTTCATGGGCATAGAGCGCCATGCCTCCCTGCCAGCTAACCATGCTCGGGTCTCAATCCGCGAGAACGCGGCCCTCTACCTGGCCTTACGGTCATGAGTGAGACCATCCACGGCCCGCTTCTAGGCTGGACTGTGTTCCAAACCCTTCTCGGTTACGCCCCGCTGATTTCCGCCGGCATGGCCGGTCTGACCGCCCTGATCTGGGTGGTCTATTTGACCGCCTTCCTGGCCAGCTATCGCCGTCAGCGGCGTCCGTCCATCTTGATTACCTCTGGCGCCGGGCGCGGCATGGGAGCGCATTGTTTCGTGACCAACTTGGGCTTGGAGCCGATTTACGTGCTCGACATCATCTTGGACCTGACCCGGCCAGATGGGAGCCGCGTTCGAGCGGTCATTCCGGAGCGCAACGAACAATTGCCCAGCGACGACCAGCCGGGACCCGACGATGGCCGTGGCGCCACCAATGTCGGCCCCCTTTGCAGCGGCGTCCAGATCGACATTGGCCGCTTCAAGACAATGATCGAGCGGGCCTGCGCTGAAAACCCAGAGGTGCAGGCAGACATGCCCCTCGCGTCGCTGGAAATCACGGTGGTCACCATCACCGCCGCGCGAGCAGAACTATGCGCGGCTTCACGGACCTACCGGCTTGAAGATCGGGACGGCGCGCTGCGCCTGTGCGCGACCAGCATCAAAGCCAAGCAGATCCAGGGCTTTGTTGCCCGCCGCCGCTTGGCGCGCGAGCTGGAACAACGCTTGGGCACCCGCCTCTAGAACGCGTGGTGTGATTGACACATCATTGACGTTCAAGGCGAGAAAAAGCGCACCAAAGCTCATTACGTGGAGTCGAAAGTGCAAATCACCCCAGATCTCGATGAGGCTGCGACGCAAAACGCTGGTCAGCCCTCGGAGAGCCAAATCGACGACTCGGTAGAGGACACCTTCCCGGCCAGCGATCCGCCTTCGCATAGCGTGCCTGGCACGAGCTCGCCCACCGACGCCTGGCCGCGCTCGACGAAGCAAGAAATCGAGCTCTGGCGCGTCGTAGAAGCCGATGCAGTCGACACCGCATTCCGCAGACCCTGCTCAATGCCTGGCCGATGGACCACGGAAGGCACGTCGGTTGTCTATGCAGCAGACTCAATCGCCACGGCGATCCTCGAATACTTGGCCCACCTGGACGGCGACCCACCCTCGCCTCTCTACCTGGCCAAGGCCACCGTGCCCGGCACGCTAACCCTGGTCGCGGCCGGACTCCCTTCGACATGGCGGTCTCCCGACTACCAGCCCGAGGTTCAAGCCATCGGTGATGAGTGGGTGGAAGCGAGAAGCAGCCTGGTGCTCGAGGTCCCGAGCGCCGTGAGTCCGGAGGCTTTCAACTACCTCATCAACCCCATGCATGAGGACGCACGTCAACTTCTGGTTGGCGACCCCACGTCGTTCGATTTGGATCGACGTCTGGTTCAAACCGCGCGACCTGATCGGTATTGGGCCATGGGCGCCCCTTGAGAGGAGCTGCCCACACGTGCCCTCATCCTTCCACGCCTACCACGACAATTTGAAGTGCACGAAGGTGCCGAAGTCACGCTCGAACGATCCCCTGTAGCCCGACCGTTTGAGCACCGCGAGCACCTCGCTCAATTTCTCATCGGAAAGCGTTCCGCAATCCACGGTCCATTCCAGCGCCCGCTTGCTCGCCGCGTCGGGCAGCCGCATCCGACTTTTCAGTTCGTTCGCCACCCTTTTGACATTGGTAGCAGGCCTTGAAGCAGAGGTGCTCTCTGCTATCTCTTCTGGTGAACTTTCCACTGCTGCCTCCTTCTCAGCGTTGCGAAAATTCTTTGAGCGATGACGTGAAAATCGTGTCGAAGAGAGTTGACGCTTTGTGGCAGACCGCACAGAACCTAACGTTGCTGCCGTAGAAATATTCTTCACTTGAAGTAGATGGTGCCGGGGGTATTTCTCCGCGCCGTCTAAGACAGATGGAGGACCCCGAAATGAGCAGCACCCGACATCGAGAAGTCACGATCTTGCTTGTCGACGACGATGCCCGGCTGTCGGGCCTGGTGGGGGATTGGCTGGAAAACAGCGGCTATACCGTCGACTTTGCTGCTTCTGGCAAAGAGGCACTGACCTTGGCTTCGCAAGACCATTTCGATGTCATCGTGTTGGACCTCGACATGCCTGGCATGGGAGGACTGGCGGTGTGTCGAACGCTTCGTGATTCGTCTAACCCCGAAACGCCCATCATCTTCCTCACTGCCCGAAACACCGTGGAAAGCAAAGTAGAAGGCCTGGCTGCGGGTGCGGACGACTACCTGGTGAAGCCCTTCTCACCCCAGGAACTGTCTGCTCGGATTGAGGCATTGGTGAGGCGCAGCCGTAACGAGGTGGCGCCAGAAGCTTTCGAGATCGACGACGTGCGCGCGGACCCATGGAGCGACACCGTGACCCGGGGTGGCAAGCATCTGCACATCAAGGGAACGGGGATGACCATGCTCATCGAGCTCATGCGAGCCCACCCCCGGGTCGTGACCCGCGATGAGATGCTCAAGAAAATCTGGGGCGCGCGCATCCCGGAATCCGACGCATTACGGAGCCACCTCTACCAGTTGAGGAAATCGCTCAACACTGGATTCGAGGAGGAGCTTATCGCCACCATCCCTGGCGTTGGCTATCGCTTTCGCGAACCGCGTCCCGGAGATCCCTTGATCGCCGAGACAACGCAAAATCGTCAGGAAGCGGTTACGACGCCTGGTTGATTCGTGTGCAACCGGCTTGCTGATCGCAGCATGTCGCGGAGCGGTGCATACACGTGCTCCGCGTGCTTTCTGAATCGACTGAGCGGCGACATTTCACCATCTCGGGACGCAGGCAGGGCTAGTTGTGGTAACCCGCCTCCGTGCGCAACGTCGAGTCGGACATGAGCAGTTTCCACCGTAAACCGGTCATCCTCCTAGTAGACGATGACTCTCGTTTGGCAGCCCTTGCAGGCGATTGGCTAGAACGTCACGGTTTTTCTGTCGACTACGCATCAAGCGGTGCCGATGGGCTCCGACTGGCTACCGACCAACAGTTCGACGCCATCATTCTGGACATCGAAATGCCAGACGTGGGCGGCATCACCGTTTGCCGCCGGCTGCGCGAACGTTCGAACCCCACGACACCCGTCATCATGCTGACGGGACTTAGCTCCTTAGACATTAAGCTCGAAAGCCTTGATGCCGGGGCCGACGACTGCATGAGCAAGCCGTTTGCTCCGGAAGAACTTGCGGCTCGGGTCCATGCATTGATGCGACGGCACCGCCACGAGGTGGCCCCGGAGATCATCGAGATAGACGGAATTGTCATCGATGAAGCGAACAGCTTAGTGATCCGCGATGGCAAGAAGATCAGCGTGCTCCCAATTGGTGCTTCGATACTTGCCACGTTGATGCGTGCCTATCCTCGCGTCGTGACCCGAGACGAGTTGTTGCGGAAGGTTTGGGGCGCAGCGTTGCCGGAATCCGACTCTCTACGGAGCCACCTTTATCAGTTGCGCCGTGCGGTGAACTTCGGCTTCGATGAACCCTTGGTAGAGACCATTGCAGGCGTAGGCATGCGGTTTCGCGCACCTCGAAAAGGCGAGTGCATTACGACGCGAAGCAATGGAACCGGCGAGCGCTTGGAAGTTTCGAGCAACAGTCAGCACTAAAAATGCTTTTGCTTCAGAAATTGCTGAAGGTTCTGGGATTTCACTCCCATCGGCATCGTCAAATCACGCTCGTCATGCCCGAGATCAGCGCAGCATCAAGCAACACCCTTTAGCTGGATCGGCTCATGAAGTTCTCGAAGACCCTGCTTGCCAGCACACTCGCGTTGGTTTTTTCGGCGTGCGGCGACAACAACAGCACGATGGTAGACAGCGGAAGCGGTGACGCGACTGATCAGCCCAACAGCACCGGCGACACCGAAGACAGAAGCCGTGGGTTGGCAGCTACATCGGAGATGCCTCCTGCCACGGCCAACGTTGGAACCCCGACTGGGAGCACATCCAGCCTGGCAGAGGGCGATCGCAAAGCATTGATGGCGGTCATGGAAGTCGATCGCCATGAAATCGAGGCGGCCGAAACGGCGCTTGCGAAGAACGTGCAAGGCGAGGTTCGCGCATACGCAGAGACCTTGAAGGCGGAACACACACGCAACCTGGAATCGACGCGCGCGTTGCTCGGCAGCGGTAGCCAGGCGGGTAGCGAGATGACGACCGTCGCGGGCGGCACGGCGACCACCACCGCAAGCACCGACGCCGATGCAGGCAACACGCCCCCTGACTTGCTTGAGATGCAGCGCAAGCACGAGGCCGAGGGCAAGCGGCTCTCTGCTCTTTCGGGAGACAACTTCCAGAAAGCATGGGTCGACGCCATGGCGATGGGTCACCAGGAAGCCTTGACCAAGCTCGACTCAGACCTGATTCCAGGCGCCACCGATGAGCGTATCAAGACGCACCTGCAGACAACTCGCACGGCCATCTCGGCCCATCTGGACATTGCGAAGCGGCTACAGCAGCAGGCTGTTAACTAACAGACCTCCAAACAGATCACTCGGAGTTGCACATGCATAACCATAAGAAAAGCGGAAATGAAGGCGCTTTCGCCGATCAGACGGCTGAAGGCCAATCGGATCATAGCGAAGGCTCAAGAAACCCCGGCCAAGGCAGCGAGCCGCTTGGTGGGGAGGACGGCGACAAAGGCCACGACAAGGCAGGCTCAGCCTCGAGACAAGGCAAGGTGCCAGACCAAAAGAAGTGAGACTGCACTTGAGAGTGAATTCGGCGTTGATCAAACCCAGCTGCCGCTGTCCCTTCTTTGCGGTTAAGCCATTTCAGTCTTGATGTAGAGCTGCTGGAGCTCGTTGAGAAATTCGTTTACTTCCGTTAGCGGAATCGCCTCGTTGGATGGATCATCAAGCGAATCAGGCCGAAGGTCGCTCTTGGCGATCAACTGCTTGAATGCCTTCTGCACTCGCTGGTCGAGCTTGAAAGGAAGCATGTTTTTGGTCGGCTCCACCCGCTCGGCAAGTTGATCCACGTAGAGCTCCTCCCCGATGGCTCCTCCCAACCTGACCTCATCGACGCGCATCCACGTAAGCGGTGCGCGGCCGGCCGGACGCCCCTCGTCGTCGGATTCCCACTGAAGCACCCAGTCACCCACGTTGTATTCGTCTTTCGACTTTCCAACGCGGGTGTTGATGAAATTCGTATCGTTGGGATCGCTGTCGGCCTCGCTGCTCGACTGCCCCCACTCAAGGTGGATGGCTTGAGAGCCAACCTTGAACCCCGAAAGTGAGGGCGTAGTCCTCGTGGGCAGCGCGTCCCTGACGTCCTGCAGAGCGCTCTCGAGATTTTTCTTCTGCAGCGCCTTGAGGCGAGCAATCTTGTCTTCTTGGGTCGGATAAAGGCTTCGCGCTAGTGCGCGGTAGCGTCTCCACTCCTGCATGGCTTGCTCACGTATGCCGGCGTCCTCGGTGACAACAACCATCTCGTAGAGTTGTGTTCCGCCTGGAAGAAGTGCGTTGGAGGACAGGTTCGCACTGCCAACCATTACGCCGGACGCGCCAAGGTAGACCTTGGCGTGGAGCTGATCGAAGAAATGGACCTTGTCCCACCCCAGCAGCTCAACCAACTCTTTGACGGCCTTGGGATTGGTCCCCGGAACGGGCGCAAGAACGATCTCTTCAAGCGCCCCAGGGCTTCCTAACAGTTGCCGCCAGTCACGCCCCACGTAGGCAACGGCGACGTGGGAGGGGTTCAAGCGCTCCAATTCCTCTCGCATGTGGGATCGGTCGCAAACGAGTCTTGTCTTCGAATCGGGCATGGGAATTCCTTGTCAAACCAGTAGGGCCCGATGCCATCACTGAGTATCGGGCTTAAGAAGAGATTTCCTTTAAAAACGATGATGCTCGAGGACAGTCTTACAGCTTGAGACCTCCGGTGGTTAGGGTTGACCAACACCAGTCAGGATCTTCGCATGCGTCTCGAGGAATGCGGCAACCACTCCCGGGAATCCCGCATCGCATGCGAGGAGTTCTTGGCCATCCGGCGTCGTAGCGCGCGGCTCACCCGTTTTCGGGCCGCCTGGGTGTGTGCCTCGATCGTTTGGCTGACCACTGCCTTCACCCTTTCGCTCCATGCTCGACTGGGCCTCGATGTGATTTCCGCACGAGCAAGTGGGTCGCTGATCGCAGGCGTATTGGCAGTGTGGTCGCTGACGACAGTTGCGCTGGTGGCGGTTGCCTTGTTCGGTAGTCGCCGCCGCAAGATCTAGACCGCTTCAGACCTGCTTGGCGTGAGTTGCAGTCCATGGTTCAACGGCTTATAAAAGCTATGCCACTCGCTTGAAGCGTTGGTGTTTGGCCTGTCCGTGCAACGCGGCAGGTGCCCGAGGTCCACCCATCATTGGGGGCACGGGAATCGTTCCTTAGATTCCGGATGCCCGATGAGCCTGAAAAAACTTCGCACCCAATCCTTCCACGATCAGAACGGTCGCTGCTTCTATTGTGGCTTCCGCATGTGGCTGAAATCGCCTGAAGAACTGGGTCTCCGCCCCAGGTCGGCTCGCCCCTTCCAATGCACCGCCGAGCACCTGTTGGCACAGCAGGACGGTGGAGAGGACACGCCCGAGAACATCGTTGCCGCCTGCTATCTCTGCAACCTGCGCCGGCACAAGCGCCCTGCTCCCGCTCCGTCGCCAGACGCCTACAAGGCGCTGGTGCGCAAGCGCGTAGCTAAGGGAAGATGGTGGCCAAACCCTCGACCCAAGGAAGGCAACATTGGGCATTGAATCGGAGTTCGCGCACCTGGGTGCCAGCCTGGTGAATCGTATGTGGGCGGTGTCATCGCTCAAGGACGAGCCACGCGAAGTCGTCGTCAGCGTGTGGGATCACTACCTCCGGGAACAGAACGGCAAGCTCGTCTACGAAGACACGTTAGTGCGCTGGCGCGGCCCAGGCCGCAACTTGTTGCTCGAGCACTTGGCCGCGGCCCAAGCCGAAGGCCTGCCACTGCGAATGGTGCGTTCAACGCAGTTGAATCGCGAAGCCATGCTTGCCGGTAGCGCGAAGAATCCGCGCAACGTGTTCAAGGCCGAACCCGGATGGGTGGGGCGCGTCGACCAGCTCGAGGGGGATGAGTTTCGACTGATCTTCGAGCGCACCGGCGACACGGCTCTGGTCAGCGCTCCCACGACTGCGAAGTATTGGCGGGTGGCTGAAGCCGTCGAGACCATTGGGGGCGGAACGATCGATGATGTCAGCGACTGGCTGAAAACTCACCATCCTCAAGACCCCATCGGGGATCTGCGCGCCAACCTCGAGCACTTGACCGTCAATTCGGCGAGTCGACCCCACTACGACTACGCACGCTCGAACTGGAGAAGCGACAGCGGTCATTCGCGCGACCGATTGTTCAAGTCAACATTGCCTGGCACCAAGAATCGAGTGCGCTACGACGTCTTCATGCCTGCTATCCACGGACACGTAGACCTTCAGAAGAACGCGGAGGGCAAGTGGGAGGTGGTCATTCTCCCCATGTCGGAGCAGGCCCAGATCGAAGCAGAAGCCGAGTCCCAGGCCTTCGTCCAGCTCCCGCCCCTCGACAGCGATCACGATGCCCGGGTGTGGGCCATGCGTGCGGTAGCCCAGCGCCGCGGTCAGTCCACCTTTCGGGGGCAGCTCCTCGAAGCTTATGAAGGTCGCTGCGCCGTCACGGGATGCACGGCCGATGCAGTGCTGGAGGCGGCGCACATCCTCCCCTACCGCGGGGAGCACACGAACCGGGTGGACAACGGGCTTCTGTTGCGCGCGGACATCCACACCCTGTTCGACCTGGGCCTGGTGTGGGTGGCGGATGACATGCGGATTGCGATCGCACCCTCGTTGCGTGGGACCGAATACCAGGAACTGGATGGCAGGAAGCTGGGGCTGCCTGAGCTCCTGGCTCATCACCCAAATGCTACCCATCTCCGAGCGCACGCGGATCGCTTCAAAACGAAGAGCTGAGCGAGGACAGACCAACGAAGAGGCTGGGAAGTTTTTTCAGCCTCTTCGCCGTCACATCAAAGCTGGGATCAGTTCGCCTTCTGTCTATAGTCGACGGCGACCCAGCCCTCGGCGCGCTTCTCGAACGTGATGTCGAACGGCGCGTCAATCTCCTGACCTCCGCCTTTCAACTCCACACCGTTCTCGTAGCCCACGATAAAGATCTTCCCGTCGGTGACGCAGGTCACGCGCTGGACGTTCGCGCCTGCGTCAGTGCAATCGAAGGTCAGCTTGTCCCACTTCGTCACTTCGACGCGCCGGCCCAACTGGGGTGGCATGAGGTCGCCGAAGGCGGCTTGAGTTGCGTTTGCGATGGTCTCTGCCGTGGGCTCGTCCTTGTTGCTGCTGCCACACGCGGCCAACAGGGTGGCAAGGCCGACCAGCGCAAGTGACTTTGGATGGTAACTGTGGATCCTCATGCGCTCGTTTCCTGCTGAACGACATGGGTTGGACCGGCGGCTAGCGAGCGGGTGTAATCGTCCTGCGCTCTCTTGATGTTGCGAAGCGCTGTGTTGGCCTTCGAAACAATGATCCCGCACACGATGAGCCACGGGATACCAATGATGGCGCCGAAGATCGTGATGGTTGCCCCGATGCCTGGAAGCATCGTGAAGAACGCCACCCACTTGATCAGCGTGGGTGTGCTCCGGATACCTGCTGCCGTAGAAGCAATGGTTTGCGCGTCCCGCGCGTTGGAGCCACGAAAGCGTCCCATCGCTTCGTCATATGTCAAAAACATGCTCACATCCTTTTAGAAGCATCACTGCGGAGTAACCGCTGAACAGAGTTGAAAAACACTCAAGCGGTTAGATCTTCTCGATGAGAATCACGTGCGTGATGCTAGGCAGAGAGGTGCGGCTAACCATCGGCATGCCCGAGGTCATCTGGACCACCCGCCAGCCCTTCTCGTAGACCTGTGGCACGGTCACGTCGCCCACGGTCGGGCACTTGAACACCGATTCATTCGTCACCTGAAGCGCAGACTCATCCGTCGGCGCCTTGGGTTCCGTAATGCACACCTCCCCTTGAGCGGCGAAGGCTGGAGCAGAAATGGCAGCGAGCAGAGCGGTGAGTGCGAGCTTGCGCATGGAATGGTCCCCTTTAGTTGAAATGCGTGGTGCGGTGCCCTGCACAGTAGCCATCTCGGGGGGGGCCGCTCGACTCATGTTTACGACTTGCGCGTCATGCTGCCCTCTTCTATCCTTCCGACAAGGCTGCGCCCGCCGGAGTTACGAGCGACTCAAACGGGGCTTGCGTCACCCGCGTTACCGCTTCGCCCGCACCTTCTTCCGGCTTTCGCCTTCCAAGGTTGCATGTAAGCGCTCGATGCAGCTGATCCATTTGGAGCGAACCGTTGAACACCCAACTTCTGAAGTCCATCGCCTACCAGGCGAAGCGTCGCCTTGCGTCTGAAAGCCTGCCTGTCGGCTCTAGCAAGCTCCACCAACTGATCGCCGCCCTGCACGGATTCAATTCGCAGGCAGCCATGCTTGCATTCGTGAATGATCACCCTGCTCTCTCATCCACCCCGGTTCTCGTGCGCCTTAACCAAGCGCTCGCCAGGTCTCGCTGCCTGGATATCTGCGAGGGCGTGGATCCTGATTCTATTGTGGCTTTGCTCTGCGAGTTGCTCGAAGCAAGCAGACACCCGACCTCGGGCTACGTTGTCAGTGCGATGGATACGCCCTCCACCCGATACCTCGTTCGCGCCCTCGTCCATGCGGAGCCTCGCATGGGGCCTATGGATGATCTAGACCCCGACTACGTGTATGGCGAGTTGGAAATCAGGCAACTGCCTGGTCTCACTTGCGAGCTCTCCACTCCGTCGACCATGTCGATCGTTCTTTTTCCTGGGCCCGGTAGTGTCAGCGCCGTTGGCTATTTCAGGGACAAAGACGGGGTCTCGGGGAGCTACGAATCAGGCGCTGTGTTTCATGAGCTCCGAAGCGGCCTCTACACGCTGGTGAAATCCAACGTGGTGTTCAACCCTACCGAGATCGATGAGGACGACGACGTCATCTTGGAATACGAACCGCCGCTGGACGACTAACCACGGCTCAAGCCCCCGGTAGATGCTCACCGGGGGTCAGTTGGTCCGAACGTCCCACGGCTTCTCAAGCTGTTGCTCGCGCCACGCCCGCATCAGCGCTTCGAAGTTTCCAGCTTCCGACTTCTCGACAACGACTTCCTTGCCCCGGGCCATGACGTGCTCGTGCTCGGTCCCCAGCCAGATGCTCCACCTCGCGGGATGCTGGGCGCGGTAGCTGTCGCCCCAGCCCAGATCCTCCAGGTGCTCGAAATCGGTAGGCTCCAACGCAATGTCGCGGTAGCCGGCCTGGTGGATGGAATAGATGCCCAAGTGCTCGAGATCGCGGATGGCGTTGGTCGTCTTCATGGTGGTTCTCACATGTCGTATTCGTCGAAGGCGCAGTGGCCGCACAAGCCACCCATGGCCTGGTGAATGTCGGCGTCGACCGCGGCACGGCCGCACTCGCGACAGCGCCCCACGTCCCGGCGCTTCGTCTCGCAGAGCGTCACGTCAGGCCCGCGCCAGACAACGCGCTCAACGGTTGCTTCCCACGACGAGCCGGACTTTGCGATGACGGTGAGCTCGTCGCCCTCGTTGACCCCAGTGCTGGCGACGCGAGCGCCCCAAGCACCAGACTTCAGGACGATTGGAGATGCGAGATGGGCGCTCATGCCGCCACCGCCTGCCCTGGGAATAGGGTCTCGAAGCGCGCTTCGCGGGGCAGCAGTTTTAAGCCGTGGACGACAGTGGCAGGACCATCGAGCACGTCGTCGAGACGGGCCTGCAGGGCGGTCAGCGCTTTGCTGTATGCCGACCGGGGCCCTTTGAACGAGTAATTTCCGCGACGAACCTCCAAGACTTCAAAAGCGTCCCCGCCACGCAAGCCGTTGTGCTGAAACGTTTCGATTGCACGAGGCATGAAAGCCAGGTCGAAACGAATAAGAGCGACGCGCACGGGGAGATGGTGGTTCTTGCCGTTAAGGATGCGGATTCGGAGGCGTTCGGGGTCAGCACACCAGACGACGAGGGCGACTTTTCGGTCATTGGTAGCAGCGGAAACAATGCTCATTGGTTTCATCCATTTCTTTTATAACTTAAAGTTAAAGAAGCAATGGAGTTCGTCAATGGCATTTCAGATACTTCTTTCCAAATCTGCGGGCTGTAATCAGCATTTTTTAAAATCAGCGCAACCCCAGCCGCCGGAGATCATTGGAAACGGTTGGGAGCGAAACAGACTGACGTGTAATGGCGCGGACGATGCCGTGCAGATGGGTGACGCGATGCTCGGGTTGGTGGAAGAACCGAAGCACGAAAGCGCGTCGCCGCTGGCGAATCGTCGTCATCGAATCAGCCCCCAACGAGTCCGCCAGCTCCAGGCATTCGAGGAACGCTTCTTCACTACCAGGACCCGACTCGGCTAGCGCTTCAGGGAAGCCCAAGGCCTGCTCTACGGCACCCTGGGCGGTTTGGCGTGCGGCATACGCCAGCGGAGGTGCTCCAGCGTTGATGAGCAGGCGGACCATGTCGGGGTTGCCCGATGCGACGGCGTCGAGCAACGGGGGGTGGACGACATCGACCAGGGGGGCGCCATGGCAGACCGCGGCTCGGGCGGCTGCCAGGTTGCCGGTTTGGATGGCGTGTCGGAGTTCAAGGCTTGTCACGCGGCGGCGTCCTTAGACTCGGCGCCGATGAGTTCTGGCAGGTTGCTGGACTCCACGGCACTACAAATGGCATCGAAAAGTTCTGAATTCTCGTCGTCGGTGTAGTCGTCGACTTCGAATCCCACGACGTTCCAAGAATCGCCGACCTCCACGATAGTGGCATGTCCGTAGCGATCCCCCAGGTCGTAGGCGAAATGGATAAGACCTGGTTCTCGCCTCTCGATAGTGATGCTCATGCCGTCACCTTCGCGCCCGGTCCGGACGTATTGCTATGCCGGGTCTCGATTTCCAGGTCATACCATTCGCGCTGCACCGGATCCCATTCCGGCATGTCCATGTCTTCGGGCCGCACGGCCTCGCGCGCCTTCTGCTTCTCACGTCGTGCTGTGGCAGCTGCTTTCGTGCTCTCGAAAGTTTGGACTTTGCCGCCCTTGAGCTTCGTAGCGAGTTTCTGCAGCGTCGCAAAGTTGTCGTTGGGGTAGATAGCGAGCACGTCCACGACGGCGGCTTTGGAGACTTCATAGAAGCGATCGTTGATCCAGAACCCTTCTGCGGGCGCTTCGCCACAGCCCATGGCCATCGAGCCAGGCTTCATGGATGAGGCGGGCTGAAGCTCAAGCGTCAACGTGCGCGTCTTGCCATCGAACGACGCCCCGGCCCCTGCACGGCCACCGGCGGCGAGGGTCTTGAAGTGCGTAATGGCAACGACAGCCGTGAGCTGGAACGTGATGCGCGTGGCGGTGGCACGAACTGCCAGCTTGTCGCTAGTCAGTGCGTTGAGCGCGTCGATGTCGGATTGGCGGATAAATTTCATGGCGTGGCTCTCGCTCAGTCAACGAACTTGCGGTCGACGGCCACACCACCGCCCTTCACCAGCTTCTTGAGAGCCGAGGCATCGATCTCGGGCAGATCGCTGTCGCTTCGAACCGGCTGGGGCGCATCGCCGCTGTCGGTGGTCAGCCAAAACGGGGCTTTCTTGAAATCTACATTCTTGGCCTCGTCGCCTTCGTCCCATCCAGCCTGCTCAGCGAGAATATTGGCCAGCGAATTCACGTAGACGCCTGTTTGGATCTCGACCCAGCCGTTCTGGGTGGCGGCTTCGAGGATGGCGTTTCGGTTAGCAACCTTCATGGTGTATCTCCGTCTGATTTTGAGGGGAAAGCGTTTTCGCTTTCTATTAATCCAGATTAGAGAAACATCCCATTCCGTCAATATTGTTTTGGATACTTCTTTCCAAAACTGCGGCCACCAGCCCGCAGATTTGATTATTGGTTAATTCTCTCAACGCAAATCTTCCAGACAACAAAAAAGGGGCAGAGAAAGCCCCCATCCCCTTCCTTTGACGCATGGAATTCGATTCAAACCGCGCTCGGGCGTCAGCCGCTCTTGACCGCCTTCACCCCCCCGGAGGGGCTCATGCTCTTGCTCGCGCCGCGGTTGCTTCTAACCCCAGGCCCCGGCTTCCACCCCGGAACAAAGCCTGCCTTGCCCCGTCAGGTCGCTCTCCCACTCGCCGACGTTCCCGCACCCGGCACCAGCCGCTGCGCTCCCCCTCGCAACACCTCGATGCCCCAAACGGGCGCGTGGGGAAGCTGGGCACGGGCATTTGCCCAGCGAGGCGTAGCCAAGGATGGCCTGCTCTAATCGCTGAATCGGCGCGGGCAGAGTGTGGGCGTCCACTCGAGAACATTGAGCTCGGCGAGAAAGAGCTTTCTGTCGGATGGCTACAGACAGGCGGTGATGTCCACCGCATCGTAGGTCGTGCCATCCAACAGGTAGATGTGACAGACGCTTCCACAAGCAAGGATGTCGAGCAACGGGGCAACTACTGTGCATGCACGGAAGATGAGTCACACTGACCACATGACTCTTCTGTCGGAAATCGAAAGCGCTGTCTTGGTCATGATTTCGCAGGGCAAATCGGTTCGACGCGTGCGTGTTCCAGCCCACCGCCGCACCGAGCTCGAATTCGACATGAAGCGCTCGCAAGGCGTGCGCCGCGACGATGACCGGCCGGTGCACGTCCTCGGGATACTCGTGATCTTCGAAGGCGACGAAGTGCACATCGAAGAGGACGTTGCGCCGGCTTCGTAGCTCAAGATTTCTGATTCGCGCCCGCCTCACCAACGGCGTCTTACCGTCTAGACTGCAAGTGTCATTGCAGCTGCCCTGCTATGACAAAAGGGGCGTTTTTTGGATGTTAGATCAGACATCGGTCGCTTTTTGTCCTCGCAAAGTGTGAAACATGGCTGATCGTCATCCTGACCGGGAGCAGCTCGCTGATCCCGGTTTTTTTACGCGATTCCCAGCTTGATCCAGGATCGCTCCGATCAGAAGCGAGCACGGGCCGGGGCTGGGGCGGCCTGCTGCCAGGCGTTATCCAGATGCGGCCCCAGATGCTTGGCTCGCACCTCCGCTATCACCGTGTTGAGCTGTCTTAGCCCAAGAATGCTGCCCCGCTCCTGCGCTTGCGCTAACAGTTCGCTCACGCTTGCTCCGCGCATCGCCAGCCCTCGCAAGAGGTCTAGCTCATTGGGTTCGAGGCCGTGGTTCTTCAGGTCCAGTGAGCCTGACGCACAGTGCATCGGCAGAAACCAGCGAAGCTCGTCCGTCAATTCGGCTCCAGCCTCCAGCAGACGATCCATGACATCGAACACGTTATCCATGGACATGCCATCTCTCGATGCCAGGTGCGCAAAGACGTGGAAGAGCTCATTGAGCCCCGTCTGGAGGTCATGCTTCCACCAGGCTTCGTCGGAGTAACCGGTCGGCATCACAAAGCGTCTCCATTCGTTCGCTTCCCATTCCCGAAGGGCCATTTGGAGAGTCGTCGCCGGAAGATCGCTTGTTGAATCCATCAGAAGCGACCCCGAGACTGGTCCGGGGTGCATTGCTGCCAGGCGTTGTTGAGTCGCTCGGCCTTGAGCTCACGGAGCTTCGTTGTGGCCAAGCGGTGGATGTAAAGCTTCATCCCGCCCTCTCCGAAGATGTCACTTATCAGCCTTGGAAGTTCGTCAAGGTCGCTCGCGCTTTCCAACCAGGCTCCTTCGGCCATCATGCTGCTTCTAAAGCGCGGTTCACACCCTGGAAGGAAGTCGACGTAAGGCTGTAAATTTTCGATTGCTTTGTGGCAAGCATCGTCGTCTTTGAACGCAGCACGGAGATCGCCCACGGTCGGTGAGCGGTCTGGGGCCACGCCTGTCGTGGACCCCGTCAAGCGCTGCAGAACCTGCCATTCTCTCGCCAGCCGCTCACGCCGCTGCTGGCTCTCACGAAGCGCATTAAGAGCCTTCTGTTCTTCCAACGCCAGCCTTGCGTCTTCCTGCCGCCGCTCCATCCGCTCGATTCGACGCGACATGTTTCGCCGCTCGACGAAAGCACCCGTCATGAGGCCTCCGCCCATCAAAAGGCAACCCGTTGCGAAGCTAAAAATAATCACTTCAATCATTGGCTGCCTCCGCTCCCAGCCGGCTCGCAGAGCATGCGCTTCCTCAGAACGTCATGACCCGGCGTCCAGGTTTCCCCGTAGTAAAGAAGCTCAAGGGGCTTTTTGCCGTCTTCGTCCTTGATGTGCGGATCAGCGCCTCGTTCCAGCAGCAATTCGACCAACTTCACGCCGTGGCACTGCCACATGGCTTCGTGGAGCGCCGTGCGGTTCTTTTGCTCTTTGCTCTGGGCGTTGACCGGCACCCCCCAGTCCAGGCATGCCTTTACCTGGCAAACGTTGAAGAACTCTGCGGCCACGATCTGGGCGGTGATGGCCTCCTTCTGGCCCGCCTCATCGCACTCGGAGAAGCTGTTTCCGAGCGATTGGAGATGTCTCAGAAATCTGACCTCACGACTCGAGTCGTCGCCGGGAGGCGTCCCCGCATCGCTACGCCCTTCGAGCAGGCGGGAGTCCGGCCCCAACAGGGTTGCCAAACGGTCCCAAGCAAGCTTGCCGCTGGCGGTATCGAGGCACCGCTGAACGATCTGGCGAACGCCTTCCCCGGTCGACACGCCCGCGGCAGCGCAGTGGGCGGTGAAGGTGTCGACGAGGTCCACGTCAGCGGCAAAGGCGGCCCAGGTGTAGTGAAGGCTTTCTTCGCGCTCGGGTTTGGGGTGGAACGACCAGGGGTTAGTGTTGTATTGCTCGAGGAGCATGGTCAACGCTTTGATTCGGCTCAAGCCATGCTTTTGAATCTCGGCGCTGAACGCCGCTTCCATTGCATTGGAGACGCGGGTTTGACGAAAGAGGCGTCGATTCGTTTTTGGGACCGGACTAATGGGATAAAGTTTCAAAGTGGGAATCTCTAAAGGGCTTAATTCAAAGCTAGAGACGAATACCCATCTGTCAATATGGTTTCAGCTACTTTTTTATTTTTGTTTGGCAGGCGCCTTATGTAGGAATAATCCCAACCCGCCTCTCAGCCATTCGAGTAAGATGGGGCGGTGCGCAACATCGAGAACGATCAGCGGGAACAGCTTCGCTTCCTCATCGCTTCCGGGAACATCCGAGCGGCGCTGGAGCTGTTGAACGACGAGTCGAAATTGCGATTCACGGCCCTCTATTTGTTGGAGGACACCTACGCTGTCAACTTCATGTTGGTTGACCGAGACGACACGCCCAGTGGCCTGCCCAACAACATTCCGCTCGACGGCTCCTACTGCAGCCTGGTGAAGGCGGCCGGCGCGCCCATCGTCATCACGAATGCCGGCCTCGATCTAAGACTGGAAGGGCATCCGTCTCGTGAGTCGATGGCCGCCTACTGCGGCGTGCCCTTGCTCGACTTGAACGGGGTGGTCTTGGGCACTCTATGCCAATTCGATCTCCAGGCGACTCCCATCAGCGCTCACACAGTGTCATTGATGCTGGAGGTGGCCGCAGCCTTAGGGGCAGAGGCGGCGGCCGATTTGCGCTTCAAGCATCTGCTCGATCGCATTGAACGCCTGTCCGACATGCAAAATCTGCTGATGTCCGTTGACAGCGAAGACGCTCGCGCTGTGTTCGATGACTTCACCGCCCCTCTGCTGGCTGAAGCCAACCTCTGGCTACCCCCTTCCGCCGCCTTAGACATTGAGGCTCGGATCAGCGCTGTTTGGTCCAGCGTTCATCACCGTTCCTGAAGCCCTCCAGGCATCGACCGACTGGCCCTATCCAGGACCTTTCGAACTGACGCGTTCTCCACCTCGGTCTTCGTAGGTTCCCGCGCAAGGAGGACCCTATGACCACGCTAAGCGACGCGCAAGCCACGTTAGAAGATCTAGACGCCGACCTCGGTCGTTATGACGCGAGCGAGGATGGCAACCTCAGGAAGCTCTCGGCGTTCAGCCGCGCAGCGCTTTATCTCCATGACTCGACGCCCTCCCCCGAGGATCGGGCGCAGGTCGATGAGGGATTGCATCGCATCGTCCAGAAGCACGGCTTGCCGGCTGAGTGCGTTGAAGCCCACTGGACTACCAAGAAGGAGTCCGGCTCCTTACGGTGAACCATCGGCAAGAGGGATCAGAACCGCACTCGCACCCCAGCGCCGCTCTCCTGCCCAATCGAGGCCTGCCGCACCGGGTGCTGGGCCAGCGTTACCCCGGGCTCGTAGAACGACACCGCGAGCCGCTTCTCCAGACGCTCAGCTTTGAGGCGGCCGCATCGGTCCGCGAATTCACCCCGCGTATCCCCCCTCGCCTCGTCGAACGCTTGCCAGTCCTTCTCGCTCGGCCCGTAGCCAGCGTTGACGATGGTGGCCGCAACGTCCCTATGCCGGCCGTCGATGGCCGAGCGAAAAGGGGTTTGCCAACCGCCCGCCCCAGCTACGTTCGCTCCGCTGTCGATGAGCAGGTGGGCCATGGCGGGGGTCTGGACATGGTTCAGCGGAGTGAGATCGAGGTCGTATCGGGGAAAAGAAGCGACGACACGAGTATCCACTTTGAGCCGCTCAGCAGCGTCGACCTTGGCGCCCGCCTCGATCAGCTTCCTCGCGCAAGCCACGTGGTCGGGCTGATTGTCGGTCCGAAAGCCACCATCCCCTTCCCAAGCTGCCGCATGAAGCGGGGTGCGTCGCTGCGTGTGGAAGGCCTGAAGGTAAGTCTTTGCATGGAAAGAGCTCGACGCCTCGACGTTGGCACCCTTCTCGATGAGCACGCCCAGCGCGTCGCTCGACCCGTAGAGAGAGGCCTGAAACAACGGCGTGCGGCCTTCATAGCCGGTCGCTTCCAGCGGGGCGCCGGCTTCGATGAGGGCGGCCGTGGCCCGGGGGTGGTTCCCTTCGGCCGCCATGTGGAGCGGCGTCATCTGGGTGCGGTCTTGTGCGTCGAGCTTCGCGCCTTGTTCGATGAGTTGCTTGCAGGCGGAGAGGTAGCCGCGGTTGGCGGCGGTGGCCAGTTGGGCTTGAAGGTCGGATGTATGGGTCACGGGCAGGCCTCGATAGATGGTGCATCGAGGTTGAAGGCGCGTTGAAATCTGTCAATCCAACTTCGTTAGGATTCCGCACGCTCAGTGAGCCATCCCAACAAACGCTCCGCAGTCGCCGCAGTAACGCATCCCGCCTACTGCCTTCGATCCCTCGGGATCGCACCTCACACACATTCTATTTTGCGTCTTCGCTGGACTCTTGCCGTTCGAGGGCAAATCGATTGGAGTGCTATCGACGGAACTGCGATTGAGCATTTCAAGATGCTCGAGAAGCGACTTTGAGATGCCCTGATCAGGGGGAGGCGTATTGCGTCTTGCCGGGGTCCGCGCGGGAGCAAGCGTGAGACGTTGGGCCGGCGCAGAGCTCGCCGTTGAAGGAGGAACGGTCTTGAGCACGGATTCATCGACACCCGAGGACGTTCGATACATCTCACGAACTCGTTGGCGAACGTCTTCGAGATCTTTTTTTCCTTGGTGATTGGCTAACCAGTCGCCTCTCGCGCGAGCGTTGACACCTGACAGTGGAGGCAGGGAAAAGTCCTTACTCAGCGGCGCAAGAAGTTCAGACAAATCTTTGAGTGACGCGGGTTGAGCTGGCGTGGATGCTGAGGTCTTACTGTCTTCGATGGCAGAGGCTTGCTCTTTCTTCGCCGCAGGCGGCACTGCCACCGTCGGAGGTGCAGACGACGCCCTAACGGTGTCAGACGGCCTGCTCGGGAAGAGCGCAGCGGCAATAGTGTGGCCCAGCCAAATGGTTCCGAACTGGAGGAGGCTCAACGGCAAAGCGAAGACCTGCACGGCGGTCCAGATCACCCAGAAGATGACGGCGATGCCGCGCGAGCGCCCGGCCGCGACAATGGTGACTAGGATCAGGAGCTGCCAGCCGAGGATGCCCATACCCATGGTCAGAACATCGACGGTTGGGTAGCGCTGCCCAAGTCGGGCGTGGCCGGCATCAGGTCACTGGTGGTCAGGCAGGCGCGGTAGTCGTCCTTGGTCCGCAGCACGACGAGCTTCGACAATGCGCCAGGCAGCTTGAGGTGCAGAAGGTTCATGCGCTCCGACTCCGAGCCATCGGCCAGCGTTAGGTTGGCTTGCACCTTGGCCTCCCCCGCCGCGCGGTCCTTCTCGGTCGGGTATGGCACGGCCAGCCAACGCCCGTAGTCCAGCGCGGCGCGCGAGGCGTGCAGGCTGCCACCCTTGAGGTCCGACTGGACCATGACCACGCCCTGCGCCAACCCGGCTTGCGTGCGATCGCGCCGGACGAACTGCTGGGGGATGGCACCCTTGCCGAAGGGGAATTCGCTCACCAGCGCTCCACCCGACGCGAGGATGTCGTCGGCGAGTTGGCGATGCTGGGTCGGAGCAATCGTCTGGAGGCCATGGGCCAGCACGGCCAACGTGTGCCCCTTCGCGTCGATCGTGGCCTGGTGGCCGATGGCGTCGCACCCTAGAGCCAGCCCACTAACCACGCTCCACCCCTCGCCCACGAAGAACTGCGTGATGCGCTCCGCGATGATCCGTCCGTGCGGCGTGGGTTCTCGAGTGCCGATGATGGCCACCGACTTCTCGGGATTGGGCGCGAGCGTGCCTTTCACGAAGAGCAGGAACGGGTCGTCCTTGGTATTCGCCAGCAAGCCGGGGTAGTCAGGGTCTAAGGGCGACAGGATGCGCGCCTCGGCCTTGATGGCCTGCTCGACCTGGTCTTCGGCCTGCTCAAGAGCCTTGTCCCAGGAGCCCACGTCGATGGCCTTCGCAAGCGCCGGAATAAGCACGGCCAGCGACTCGATGGACTGGGTCTCGAAGAGCGGGAGCGCGGCAATCTTGCGCAGCGTCGCGGGGCCAATGCCTGGCAGCATCGACAAGCCCAACAGCTTGCCCGTGGCGGCGCTGACCTCACTCATTTGTCGCTCACCGCCTTGGCCAGAGCCAGGCATTTTACCTGCGCGGCGCCTGCGGCCGTGAGGGCTCGGGAGGCACAGATCAGGGAGGCTCCCGACGTCACGACGTCATCGATGACCAAGACTGGGCGCCCTTGAATGGCCGCCGCGTCAATGACCCTCAAGTGCCGTTCCACGTTCTCGAAACGCTGCGCGGCGGTGAGGTGGTCGCGGTGCGCCGAAGCCACCCCTTCCGAGAACGCCATGACCTCAGGGTGGATGCGGCACTGGACGTTCGGGATTGGACTGCCGTCCAGCGAGCGCGCTAATTGAACCAGCAGCGACTCCATCCGCGGCACGCCGCCGGGCTTCTTTGGGATGACGGTGACGACGAGGTCCCTTTGAGGTCCGGCAAGCGACGCCATGCGCGCCAAGAAGGCGCGAATCGACTGAATCCATTCGTCCGGGAAGCGCACGGCTTCCTTGTGGGCGAGGATCTGCTGGGTGAGAACGTGGGTTTCGGACCGGGGGCGAATCGCCTGGTAATCGGAGAACATCTTTCCGAACACGGTGACCGCCTGCTTTCTGCGATCCGGATGGAAATGATTAATGGTGTCGAAGCGGGAGCGAATGCGCCCGTCGGCCGTTGCGCCCGCCAGCCGGCACTCAAGGTCTGGCAAGTGCGACTTGATTTGGGGCAGGACGTTGACCAGTTCCGTTGGTTGCTGGATGACGGCATCGGGCACACGCTCCATCGCCCAATAGCACCCACTGGCCCAAGGCCTGCTCCAGCTCGACTGGTCCACGATGGACCACGCACCAGCGCAATAGGCGGCCATGACATCCGGCTTCTCGTCGCCGACCACAGCCACCTGAGAGGCATCCGCCACGCCCGTAGATTGAATCGCAGCCCACACCCCTTCAGGATTCGGCTTCGTGTGAGTCACGTCTTCCCGGGCTACAACCGCATCCCAGCGCCAGTTCGGGTAGGCCCGGGCCAGCAAGGTTTGCGCGTAGGCACGGGGCGCTCGAGTGAACACGCCCCACTTCATCTCAGGAAGCTCGCGCCTCAGCCGATCAAGAATGGCGGGCGTGTAGAGGTGCCTTCGCGCATCCGCATCGAACGCATGAGCAAGCCGCTCCCGGTAGTCGACGCCATCGTTTCCAACGTTGGCCTGTCCGCGAAAGCCGTCCAGGTCAGACGTGCGCACCAGCGTGTTGTCGAGATCGAACAGACACAGTCGAATCATCCCTTTCATCCCCCTGCGGAAATCGCTCCGCGCCATTCCGTGGCCGACCCGCCTACCCTCCCCGGCGGAAGCCACACGGTAGCCGGCGACATGGGGTTTCGCTAGCCCTTGAAGCTCGCGCCAGCGCGGCCGCATCCTTGGATAGAAGCCCTCGCCCTATCCGCACCCAGAAGGACCTGACCATGTCACTGCTGTCTATGTTGAACCGCTTCAACGAGGGCATGGCTGCGACCAACGAGAAGCTTCGGCGCTCCGCGGAAGTGATGCGTGCTACGTCCGAGCTTAAGCAGCAGGCCTACGCGGAGCGCTACACGATCGAATCTGCGCTGAAGCTCGCCAGGACCGACATTGAGCATCGCGAACACATGGAGCGGCCTGAGTTCAGGGCGATTTATGAGCAGATGCGGGCCGCCATCGAAGCGACCAAAGCCTCCGACACTCCGGCGGAACGTCTCGAACAACCCGTTCCTGATTTCAGGTTGACGCTGACTCATCCAGACCCCGCTACTGCAGCTGCAATAAGCGGGGTGGTTGAAGAATTGAAGGCCGAGCGGGAATGCTTTCTAGCGGACGTCAACCGAGAACTGGCATCGGATCCGGACCTTCGACGCTACTTCGTCAGTCGGATAGAAGAACTCGGCTACGACCGTTACCTCCCCGCTCTGGCGGAAGCAGGCACGCAGGGCTGAAACGCCCCGCCTGAAACATGACCTGAAAACGTCATCACCAGCTTGCCCGATCGCTCCAGAACGATCGGGCATCAGCTGGGTTAGTTGGCGCAGCGGAAGTAGTTGCGATCGTCGAACTCGCACTGCTCCTGCATCCACTTCCACATTGCCGGCTGGAGAGCGCCTGCCACCAGACCATCGTGCGTGATGCACAGGTGTTGCGAGCATGCAATCTCGCCCTGCTGGGCAAACACGTCTTCGTTGTAGAGGAAGGTCACGTGCTTGGCGATATCCACGTCCAGGTCCTCGCCCATGCGGCCGTGCGCGCACCAAAAAGTCGTCGCGCCATGCGACATCTGACATTGGAGATCGGTGAACACGGGGTAGCGATCGAGATAGGTGCGATCCTCGGCGAACCTCGTGTAGACGGCGCCTTCGACCCAGAACTCGTTCCGAACGCGAGCTCGATCATAGGTCTCCATCCTCAACATAGATTCCGATGAATTGGGCGGAAGGTTCGGCTTAAGAGGAGCATTGGAGAAGTTCTTGGGTTCGTCGGTTGCCGCCGCTTCCGCAGCAGCCTGCGTCGCGTATTGCGCAGGAGCTGCGTTCTCGGCCGGCTGCTCGACGGCCGGCGTTGTCGCGTCTTCGGTAGCAGCACCGCAGGCAGTCAGCGCGAGCAGCAGGGCAACGCCGCCAATGCTGGAAGCGGTTGAGTTCTTGAGGGTCATGGATTCCTTCCTTGGGATCAGTGAGGGCGGTAGAGGTAGAGGATTCGATCGGCGTAGGCACTGCTCATGCAGGTCACGTCGGAACAAGCATCACGGACTTCGCGGCGCCAGGCATTCTGGTCTGCGACCAGCGCCTTCGCGTCACTCGCGGATGCCCTTGCCTGCTTGAACACGTCGGCCATTTCCGCATCGAGGCCGGCAAGCTCTGCGTTGCTACAGATGAGGCGCTCGGCATTGGTCGAAGCCTTCGCGCAGTTAAAGCTCGGTGCAACGACTAAAGGCGACTCAGCGCTATCAGGAACAGGAGCCGGGACTTCTTCCGCGTAGGGCTCTGCTTCCGTGTAATCGTCCGGTCTCGCGCTCGCCGCGTGCTCAGCAACCTCAGGAGCTTCAGGCAACGCTGCTGCCGCGTTGGCCGCCGCAAGCTTCTTCTCTTCGAGATGGCGCTTCCAGGCAATTGCCTCATTCAGGCCGTCAACGTGCCCCGGAGCGATCGACACATACACTTCGTTGTCGCCCGAGCTGTTGATCTGGGAGTCGTAAGTGACGGGCGCAGAATGGACGTTGCGGCCGAGATTTCCGAACTCAGCCTGGAGCGTGCCCTCACACGAGAGCTTTTTCACCGACTCGTCGTAGCTGATGCTCCGCGCCAGCACAAACTTCAGTGCATCTTCTCGATCCACCGCGCTTAGCTGACTGAGAATCTGATCCGGCCTGGCTTGCTGAGAAACGATCAGGCGGACGTCTTCAAGCACTTCTGGCGCATCACATGCCAGCGGACGCTCAGCACCGCACCCAGCAACAATCAACGTGACCACGACTCCAGCCGTCGCCTTCAGAAAAAAATTCACTTACCGCCCCCTGTTGAAGAAAACATCCTTATCGAGCGCCCCCATTGCAGGGGCGCCGGTTCCTGATTCAGGCGCCTCTGCGCCTGCGCTTCAAACAATGGCTCAAGCGTCCATCGCCGACGATATCGGCCGGGTCGCTGTCAGGCCTTCAGCGCCTTCCTGAGCTTGTCTCGCAGCACGTCTTTGCCGCGCGCGATGAACGCATCGCGACTCTCCTCCGGCTGGGGAACGCCCAGGTCGTCGGAGAACGACTTCAGGAAGTCTGGTGACGAGACTAGGCCCACTGTTTGCTCCCCGAAGCTGGCGCTACCGAGCAAGCGCAACAGAGATGGTGCGAGGCTTGCCAGTTCGGTGTTCACCTTAGTTGGCACGCCCGCCGCCTGCAGCTCGCTGCCCATCACTTTCTGCACGCCTTCGGCCTTGCCCCCGTCAGCGTCTTGCTGCATGGATTCGTAAAGCGACTCTGGAACGTTCGTCATGCTGCTGCCTCGCCCTTGTCGGTGTTTGCACCATCAAAGCGCGCGCCCTTGGTCACCCGATCGAAGAAGGCTCCGAGAACTCCAGTGAAGCCATCCACGATCGACTCGATGATCTTATCCCTGCTGCGTTCGGGAATGCTCCCCCAGATGCGCATCAGCGCACCCCACAGCAGGCCCAACCAGCCTGTTCCGTTGGCCCCAGCGTTGTTCATCGCTCCCCCTGTCCTTGAGCAAGGCGCACAAATTAGCCGCTCTCCTGACAGACCGCCAGCCTGTTCAGCGAAATACGAGTGGCGAACGATCTGGCCCCGTCCCTAAGCTGTTGACCCGGTGGAAGTCTCACCGGGTGATACGGCCCCTTCGGAGACTCCGCCCCATGTCCTCACCTCTTCCCCTTGGCTTCTTGGGTGCCGCCGACCTCCGCGCCCTACCGATGCCCCTGCCGTTGCTGCCAGTGCGCGCGACATGCGGCTTCCCGTCGCCTGCCGAAGATTTCTACGGCGCCAACGACGTTCTGGACCTCAACCAGCGGTGCATCGACAACCCAGTGGCTACGTTCTTCGTCGAGGCCGACACGGGCACGAGCATGGTCGATTTCGGTATCTTCCCGGGCGACACGCTGGTGGTGGACCGAAGCAAAACGGCGCGACCTGGGGACATCGTCATGGTCAACTGGGAGGGGGGCTTCACCGTCAAACTCTTGCGCCTTCGCGCGGGCTGCTACGAGCTCCATTCGGGCAACCGGGAGTCAGCGCCGATCCGCGTGGCCGAGGACGTGGAGCTCGACGTCTGGGGGGTAGTGACCTGGAGCTTTCGAAAGCAGTTGAGGCGCTAGTGCATCACATGATCGGCGGCTCAGGCTTCTCGTCTTCCTCACTGATTCTCTTATCGGGCGGGACGATTTCCTTCAGCTTTTCCCGTCTTTCCTCCACCTCTTCGACGCGCCGCTGACGCTCTTTTCGTTCCACCTCTGCGGCCTCACGCTCCGAGCGCTGCTTTTCCTCCTGTGCCTCACGTGCTTTCGCAGCGTTCCACTCATCGCTCCCAATATCTAGTTGAGCGGAAGATTTCTTAGATCCCTTGGACACATTGAACTCCATGTTCGGCTTGGTCGACGGAAACAACTTTTACGCCTCTTGCGAGCGGGTCTTCAACCCCTCGCTGCGCGGCCAGCCCGTGGTCATATTGAGCAACAACGATGGCTGCGCGATCGCGAGGTCGAACGAAGCCAAGGCGCTGGGCATCCGCATGGGCGAGCCCATCCACCTGGTTGAGCCGAACGTGCGCCGGCAGCTCAAGGTGCTGTCAGCGAACTTCGGTCTCTATGGCGACCTCAGCGGCCGGGTTGTGTCTCTACTTCGCGACCTGTTCGCACAGGTCGAGGTCTATTCCATCGACGAATCGTTCGTGACGTTCGATGGCATCCGCGAGACCGATCGAGAACGCGTGGCGCGCGAAGCCCGGGCGCGAATCCTGAAGTGGACGGGCATCCCGTGTTGCGTTGGGATTGGGCCCACGAAGACCTTGGCCAAGCTCGCGAACAAACGTGCGAAGAAGACCTCGCATGGCGTGCTCACCGCCCTGCCCGGGTCACCAGAACTCGAGTCGTTCCCCATTGAGGACCTCTGGGGCGTGGGGAGGAAGTGGGCCGCGCGCTTAGGCAACGACGGCATCCTGACGGCCGCCGACCTGGCCCGGGCCGATGGGGACACGCTGCGCTCGCGGTATGGCGTGGTGTTGGCGCGCACCCAGCGCGAGCTCCAAGGCGTGGTGTGTGCGGAGCTCGAGGAGAGCGAGCCGGACCGCAAGCAGATCGTCGTGTCGCGGTCGTTCGGACGCGAGGTGGAATCGCTGGAAGACCTCCAGCAGGCGGTGTCGACCTTCGCCCAGCGTGCGTGCGAGAAGCTGCGTGCCCGGTCGCTGCAGGCCGGGGGCGTGTGGCTGTTCTTCCATACCAACCCCTTCAAACCCGATGTCCCGCAATACCATCCCTCCAAGGCCTTCCGCTTCATCCGTTCGACACAAGACACGCGCGAAGTCTTGATGGTCGCCAATGGCCTGGCGAAAGCGTTGTGGAAGCCCGGCTACCGCTGGAAGAAGGCCGGCGTCGGACTGCTCGACTTGAGCAACACGGACATCCAGCAAGGCGACCTGTTCTCGGGCGTCGACCAACGGGCGTCCCCGCTCATGGGTGTGCTGGACGAGGTCAATCAGAAGTTCGGACGCCGGACCATGCAATTCGCGGCCTCGGGGTGGCGCCCAAAGGGCAAGGCCCTCCAGGCGCCGGCATGGCGAATGAATCAGAGCGCGTTGTCGCCGGCCTACACGACCCGTTGGGACCAACTCATGAGGGTGCGGTAGCGCTCATGCATCCGTTTGGACTTCGAAGACGTTGTGCTTGAAGGACAGGCGCCGGGGCATATCCTCTCGATCATCGCTTCTCAAAAGGCTGCGGAGGTAGAGGTAGTGATCGCCGGCAAGCTGGGCGCGATCATCCAATGGGATGCGAGAGAGAGCCTCCTTCAGTGCTTCGAAGGGGCTTTCGCGATGCCGCAGATGATCTTCATGCAACGCTCTTCCAACCAAGGTCGTCCAGCCTTCCAATTGCTGCCCCTTGGGATCGTCCGCTCGTAGCCAGCGGGAGAAAAATTCAATGGCGCGCTCATGTAGGTCGGCGATGGTGTCCTCCCCGCCTTTCACGGCTCGATCTAGCGCCTCGTTGGCCGCATCCCCGCATCCCACAAGAACCACGCTCTCCGGCGCGTAGTGGGTCAGGGTGACCATCTCGTAGGGGTTCGCCAGGAACGGGTCGGAATGCTCAGTGTCCATGAAGACCACCACAACCACGCGCACAGCGTAGCTATGCTCGGGCACTTCGGGACAGCGCACCATGGCGCGCACGGCTTCCATGGCTGAGAACCCGTCTTCGCGATGGTCGGTCACTAACACCACTTCGCGTCGCTCGTGGCTGACCGCCAAGCGCATGCCGTCGACTGAATCTCGAACGCTTGCGTCAAGGTTGGCCAGCTCTTTTGGAAGAACCCAACGCAGCGACATGCGCCAGTGGGCCTTGCCCTCGTCCATCTCGGCATCACTTAAGAAACGCTCACCCACCTGCCCCGTTTCGCGCAGTGCCACGCCATCAAGCACGCGTTGCTTGAACTTCGCACGCCGCACAGCCAGCGCGAGTGCAAGATCATCAGCGTGAAAGCTCCTCAGAAGGACAGGGTCGTCAATGCCGATTGCCCCGCCAAACCGGTCCTCAGTGGGGCGGTTGTAGGTTGCCCAACGCTCGTCCTCTGGATCGGTGATGGGGTCGTGCTCTCCGAAATCCATCAGCTCGAGGTAGCGGTTCCTTTGCGGTTCGAGTTCTGGCTTGACCTGACCTTGCGCGTCGTTGCTGATCTCCAACCAAACTGGCACGCCTTCACTGGCGGGCACAACGCGATGCCTCATTCGGTCGATCTGCTCGTTGATGTCAGCTTCAATGCTCAAGTGGAATGCCCTTCTTGCAGACGCGCCAGTATGGCAAACCACTTTCAACTCTCTCGCGCTTGCTCCTTTTCTACTGGTTGCGCCTTGGACTGCCGATCTCGATAGGTCTCCGTGACGAAATCAACGAAGGCAACGGCTGAGCCAACAGCCAACCTTGCGTGTCGTGGTTGGAGCCCACGGTGCTGGCCAGCTTTTCCGTGTCCGGTGCCATACAGACGACGAAGGTTAGCGAGATTGCCAGCAATCTGATTGAGGTTGCTGAGTATTCGTTTTATGCAATCCGCACCCTTCGCCTGATCATCAATTCCTTCGGGCACCAAGTCCAAACTCTTGGCCAACTTCTTGGCCAAATCGTTCATGTCGTCGGACTTGCCGATCTCAATTCCGAGCTTGCCTAAGATGGTCTTGCAGCACGACTCAACCAGCTCTTTCGCGCTCCCAATCGCTAACTCAGGATCCCTCTCTACCGCATACTCCATGCGTTGAATTTGCTTGGCGATGGCCCCGGCATCCAACGAATCCGCTACCGACCGGGCCCGTTCGAATGCGCCACGACCGCTCGAACTCGCCGGCCGTGGCTCATACCGTGCCCGTCCCGCAATGCGCTCTACCTCGACCAATTCCCAACCCGCTCGTCGCAGCTGGTCGTTGAAGTGATCGACGATTCGGGCCGCCTCCTCGCGATCAGGCCGCACGACCGGGTGGACCAGTTCCGACAGGAATCGCAGAAACGTATCGGCCGGCCCATCTAATAATGGGAATCGATCGTCGTCGAAGATCCAATAGCTGTCCCAGTCGTCGTTGTTGACCCGATGCTGGTAGATGTCCCCGGCCGCGTCCTTGTAACGAGAGTCATAAGATGGCAAGCGGCGGAGCTCGTAAATTCGGCTAAGAAACTCCGTGTCGTCCAGGACGCCGAACACGTTCACCTGTTCCAGCCGTATGCCGTCGAGGATGTTTTGGCGAACCTTTCGAGGAATGCTTGATGGCGACGAAGCGCGCCAGTCCTCGTCCTGCCCCAAGATAGGCACCAGTTTGGCGGCGTAGAAGTCCACCCCAGTGGGCGGGATGGCCTCGGACAACGCCTCGCCGATTTGCTCCTCGATGATCTTGATCTTGGAGCGCAAACGAGCGAATTCGGGCGCGCCCACTTCCAGGACCACGTTCCAGTAATTAGTCCCACCGTTCAGGTTGTCATGAGCGTCGTGCTGGATGGACGCAGCCGACGTGCGAAGCAAATCGGCAGCGTCCTCACGGCCACTCTCCTTCAACAAGATGTAGGCCGCGCCGAGGCAACGCTCCAACGCTCTATTGTCCAGTGGCGCCATGTCAGTCTTGGCGCACCAGTGCTGCGTGGCTCGCATCGTAGACGTAGTCGGTGATCGACCCGTCTTGGATGCGCCGCACCGCCTCGTCGATGACGTGGAGCGGCACCAAGAACCACTCGCGCGGCTTCACCGGGTTGCCGAAGCGGTCCTGTATCGTCAGATCCAATCGGGCCGACTGGAAAATGCGGTGGAAGAGGTTTTCCAGACGCGTGCGGTTGAGGTTGGACAGCTGGTAGGTGGCCACCACCTCCACGCCGGCGAGCATGTAGGTCGGATCCTTGGCCGCGTTGGCGACACGGGTTTCGACCTTTCCGCCGGTGATCCCAATCTTGTGAATTAGCTGGCGGTGCTCGGCCACGTAGTCGTTGCGCGAGTTGCTGCGCAGAACGTAGATGGTGCCGTGGACGATGTCGTCGGGCTCGAGCGTGTCGCCGAACAGAGGCCCTTGGTCGTTGTCGGTGATACGTCGGCCGGTGTCGTCCTTGTAAAGCGCTCGCTGCAAGGAGCGCTGGAGCAGATTGCTTTCGGTGCCGTTGGAGAAGATGACCCGCATCCGGGCATCGGGCTCGCCATTCGGCGTGCGGAACATCTCCCCCATCTCGGTTACGAACGCCATCTGTCCGCCCAGGACGAAGAAGTTGCCTTCGGCAACGCTGGCGTCACGCCCGAAGCGCAGCGTCTTGCGCATGCCCGTCCGGAGGTCATGCTCCACTCGCTGGAACAACGGTGCGAAGCGGTCGAAGTCCGCGCACGGGGTGCGGTTCGCCACCTCCTCGGCAGCCTTGCGTTCCTCGAACGAGCGGACGTGGCGCAGCTGGGTGATGTCGTCCTCGCTGCTCAAAGGTGCCCCGAGGTCAGCTAGCAACGCCTCATCATCCACCGCATCCAACGCCTCGTCCGAGGGCAAGCTGGACGGCTCTAGGAGCAGCCCGTAACTGTCCATAGGCAGTAGCAGCGGATGCGCCTGCGTCAGCGCGCGCAGGCGGTCTAAGCGCACCGCTAGCAGGCGCTCGCCGATGGGGCGATCCTCGCCGTGCTGGGGCGCGCGCCCATGGGCACCGGCGAAGCGCGACACTTCCTGGAAGCCCGCCAGTAAGCGTTCCTCCTGGGCCGTGCGCTCGGTGGCCTTGACCGGGGCCAGCACGTGGCCCAGTTCGGCCAGCAGTGCCTCGTCGTCCTCGGTGTCAGCCACGGCCCGCACCCTCTGCGGCCTTGCGCTGCTGGACGTGCTTGCCCAAGGCCACCACGCCCTCGGCCATCTTGCGCTCCCATGGGTCGGTAGACGTGATGTCCGGTGGCCGTTTTTTCTCAGCTTGGAAAGCACGGGCGCGCAGAGCCAATGCCTTGGCCTCGTCATAGGCGATAGCCACGCGCTTGGCAGAGATGCTGGCTTGGACTTGACGCAGCACCCTCTCGTCCATGGCTTTAGCCAACACTGCGTAGGCTGCGTCGAAAGGGTTGATCCGGTCGATAAGATCGATGCTGAGGTCGCGGACGTTAACGAATTTACGCACGCCGTCGATGAGCGAGGTGTTGCCCGTCTCGCTTTGGGCGTCGTCTTCGGCCAGCCTCTGCTTTGCCTGCTGAGTTACGTTGAGCGCGGCGATGGCGTGCTGGCGCACCGCCTCCTGGTCCACGTCGCTCAACTCCGGATAGCGGTCGCGCACAATCTTGCCCAGTTGAACTTGCGTAAGATCCTCGGGCAGCGTGTTTTCCTTGTCGAAAAGCCCGCGCTCAAGAGCCGTCTTGTCTTGGATGAAAGTGGTAATAACCTCGTTCAAGTCCTCGCGGCAAATGCGGGCGGCTTCCGAAGAGCTGGGCATGGCTAGGCCGCCTATTTCAACGTGGACCTGGCCCGTGGCTGCATTGATGCCCACGTTGGTGCCGCCTGCCTTGTAGCCCTGTTCGCCGTAGTCGAAGCCCTGCTTTTCACCGGAGTTCTTGGGCGTGAACTCGAAGCGCGGGGCCAACACCTGCTCCATTAGCAGGCTGGCCGCGATGGCCTTGAGGGTGTCGTTGACCGCGTCGACCACCACCGCCTCGTCGGCGGCGGGCTCTGCAATGAGATTGGTGAAGCGAGACAGCTCCTTGCCAGGGGCGTCTCGAGTAGCCCGACCGATGATCTGGATGATCTCGGTGAGGCTGCTGCGGTAGCCGATAGTCAGGGCGTGTTCGCACCAAATCCAGTCGAACCCTTCCTTGGCCATCCCCAGCGCAATAATAATGTCCACGTGGCCGCGGTCGTTTTTATGCGCCGGATCTTTCAGCGCGGACAGCACCCGAGAGCGCTGCGCCTCGTCGCTGTCGTCGACAAGGTCCGCCACCTTAAGGACGCGTCCGTCCGGCACCTGGATCAGGTGGAAGCCCGTCGCCGGGTCCAAGCCCATCCACTCGCCCAGCCGGGACATGATTTCCTCCACCTCGCGATGCTTGTCTTTGAGGCTTTCCCGGGCATTGACGTTGGGAATGTGGACGATAGTTTTCAGGCTCGGAGTCAGCACCTTCATGATCGCGTCCAGATATCGGCCCGTGTAGAAGAAGTAGCCGATCTTGAGCGACTTGAGATAGGTGTAGCCGTTGAGTTGCTCGTAGTAGGTGTAGGACACCGTCTCGAAGCGCGCCTCGTCCGCGGGCGCCAGCACTGCCACCGCGTCCCCGCGGAAGTAAGATCCAGTCATCGCGACCACGTGGACTTGGTTGCGCGCGATGAGCTGGCCCAACTGCGAGCCCAGCTTGTTGTCCGGGTTGCTGCTGACGTGGTGGAATTCGTCCACGGCGATAAGCCGCCCGTCGAACGCCTCGATGCCGAACTCGTCCACGGCGAACCGGAAGGTGGCATGCGTGCACACCAAGACGGTGTCGTCGCTGGCCAAGAACGTGCCTACGGCCTTGACCTTGGAGGGCGCCACCTTGCCGTTGTCCTCTCCGGGTGCATTGCACAGGTTCCATTGCGGGCGCACGACCCAGTCCGCCCAGAATCCGTGCGCAGTTAGCTGCTCGTCGGCGAAGCTGCCGCCGATGGACCGCTCGGGCACCACGATGATGGCCTGCTTCGAGCCTTGGTTCTGGAGCTTGTCCAGCGCGATAAACATCAACGCGCGGGACTTTCCCGATGCGGGCGGCGACTTGATCAACAGGTATTGCGCGCCGCGGCTGGCGAACGCGCGGGCCTGCATGGGGCGCATGCCGTAAGCATCCACCTTGCTGGCCGTGCCGGTGCGCGCCAATGCCACCTCGACGGAAGGCACCGTGTGCTGCTCAGTCGGATTGTCGTCCGTCATGCCTTTCTCCCCCTGGCTTTCGACATGCCCTGCGCGGCCGTCATCTTCGTGTAGAGCTCGAACAGCTTTTCCAGCCGCTCAGTGTCGTTGCGGAAACGCCGCCCAATGTAGATCCGCTCCAGCACTTCGTCATTGCGTTCGTGTGCCCGGCGCAAGTCCTCCGGCATCTTGTCGTAGAGCTCCGCGATGGTTTGGGGAAAGTGAACTTCCCGCCTAAGCAATATTTCTTCGGCACAACCTGTAAGTTCAGCCCTCTGTTGATCGGTGAGTTTCGGAACGGGAAACGTATTCCAGCCCAAGGTGTTGGAATAGCGAAAGTCTGTTTTAAACTTTCCACAAACAGTTCCGATCCAAACCAAATGCAGGCGCGAAGCCAAGATTGCAGCGTTCCAAAGTGGCGCATCCAGTAGGGTAGCGGCGAGATTAGAAACAATATCTCCGACGTTCCCCAAAGCCCACGGCAAGTATTCGCGATTCTCTGAACTAACCAACGGAACGACAATGGGCGTCTCATTTCCTGTTTGCCTCACCTCGGCAAAACGGTATGAAACTCTCGCGAGCGATTGGGTCGTTGGGCGATCGCTAGCCTGCCTGTGCGCCTGCACGATAGAGAAACGAAAAGCGAGCCATGCATTTGCACACGCTTCCGAGCGGTCATCCTCACGAATCCAAACACATCGGCGCCGCTTACCGTTGATCGCTTCCTCAGACCCCAAAAACGTTCGAACAAATCGGCGCGGAACCGCATGATTCCGAACGGCGTCCTCGGCTTGATCTTCTTTCAGCAATAACCCACCACCGTCATTGGGCATGCTTCCGAAATTCATGGTCGCTAGGTCGCTCAGGGTGTGAGAGCGCTCCACCACGAACACGTTTGGGCCGGCCAACAGATAGGCGTTGATGTTATCGGTTGCCTTAAGGAGGGTCTGGCCGTCCTCGCCGCTGCTGTAGAGCAACCGCTCCTTTGTGGGCGCGTTAGAAATGCCAACAATGACAACGGACACGCCCGCATTTTTTGTCGCGAGGTTCTTCCACTTGAAGGAGGTGTGGGCGAAGGCAATAGCGTGGCCCGTGTCAAAAACAAGGGGCCAGAGCGTGGCTACTTGCCTCCCTTGGCAAATGGAGTTGGTGGATACGAATGCCGATGCTGCCTTCGTGGCCCTGCCGTAGTCAGCGGCTTTCATGAACCACGCCGCGACGTAGTCGAGGGATCCCCATTTTGTAGTGCGCTTGCCGAATATAGCTTTCATGTCGGCCTTGCGTAGCTCGGACTCGCGCTTCATGCGGGCCTTCTGTTCCTTGGAGGCTCCCTTGGGCGGCTTGGTGTTGGATCCAACATACGGCGGGTTGCCGCACAAATAGGTCTCCCCGCCTTCGTTCTCAAAATCGATATCGGGTTGATCATTGGGCGCTGTGAACAGGTCATCACCCTGAATGTTCACCTCGGTGCCGGTGGGTGGACACACTGACAGCCAGTCGATCTGCAAGGCGTTGCCGCGCGTGATCCAGTTCATGCTGTCCAGCGGCAGGACCGTGGCCAGAGCTTGCTGTTGGCCGCGGTAGAGCACATCGCACTGGAATTCGGCAATGATGAGCGCCAAGCGCGCGATTTCTGCCGGGAAATCGTTGAGCTCGATGCCGCGGAAGTTGTTGATCGGGATGTCGGACCTGCGGTCTCCCTCCCCCCTGCGGCAGTTCGCTTCGGCTTCGAGCTTGCGCATCTCCTTGTAGGCGATAACCAAGAAATTGCCCGAACCGCACGCGGGGTCGAAAACCCGGATGTGGGCCATGCGCCGCCGCAACGCCAGCAGCTTTGTCTTGTTCTCGCCGGCGGCCTCCAGCTGTGCGCGCAATCCGTCTAGGAACAGCGGGTTGAGCACCTTGAGGATGTTGGGGACACTGGTGTAGTGCATGCCCAACGAGCCGCGCTGCTCCTTGTCGGCCACCGCTTGGATCATCGACCCGAAGATGTCCGGATTGATCTGGCGCCAGTTCAGCTCGCCCACGCGCCGCAGGTAGGAGCGGGCCGCGCGAGTGAAGCGCGGAACGTCCACGCGATCGGAGAACAGCCCGCCGTTGACGTAGGGAAACGGCAGGGCCCAGCTTGGCAGATCTTCCGCGGCGCGGGCTGCACCCTCCAGGTTCATCGTAGAGAACAGCGTTTCGAGCACTTGGCGCGTGTTCGAGCCGTCCGGCTCAGTCATGCGATCCACGGTGCGCGTGAACAAGCTGTCGCCGAGAAAGATGTCCGTGTCCTCGGCGAAAAAGCAGAAGATGAGCCGCGCCAGGAAATGGTTCATGTCTGAGCGGCGTTCCTCGGTGTCCCACTCCGGATTGTGAGTCAGCAGTTCTACGTAGAGTTTGTTCAAGCGTCCCGTCGCCCGGACGTCGATCGGGTTGTCCTTGATCTCCTGGATGGTGGTGATGCCGGCAAACGGCAGGAAGTAGCCGAAGTGGTCGGCCAGTTGGGCGAACGGGCACGCCAGCGGCTCGCCGGTGGCCAGGTATTCGGCCTGCACTGCTTCACCGTCGGTGGCTAGGATCAGCTTGACCTTGTTGGGCCGGCTCTTCGGGCTGGCCCGTAGGGCGTCGAGCGTTTCGTGCACCTTGCCCAGTGCGCACACCGCCAAGTGGACGTGGCTGCGCTGGAGAACGCCTCCATCCAGGTCCGAGTGATTGGTGCCGCCCGACCCGACCTTACGCAAGCGTTGGAGTGTCAGCGCGTTGTTGCCGAACGCCGCCAGGAACTGAAAAGGGAACTCGGCGGGATTAAACGGGTTATCAGCTAGCTCGGAAAGGGCCTCTTCGATCTCAACGGGGTTCATGCTTTCGCGCCAGCCCTATCGGCGTAAGTCGGCACAGCCCACCCGACCGGACATGCACAGTTGCGAATTGGTTGCATACGGCAAGACCTCTTGAGCTAGCCGCCAAGTATCGATCATGGGGGCGCATGCGGGCCAGCAGAACACGGCTTGAGAGCGCCTGACCAGTGCGCAACAGCAAGCTTAAGATGAAGCAATGCGCTTCTAGGACCTTCACTTGAGGCCTCTCGCTTACGCTGGAAGACAGCAATGGCCATGTCATCGAAGTCGGGAGCGGACTCACTCCTACTACAGAACTCCCTCCAGAAAGTTGGCTGAAAGAAGTGTAGTGGCGCCAAAGCAGGTCTCAGATCGTTAAGAAGCCTAGCCCAAGCTCGCCACCAACGCCTCGAGCATCCGCACCAGGTCGATCTGCCGCCGAGTGCCTGTTTTCTGGAACACCGACTGCAGGCGGGTGCGAGCACTGGGCACCGAGATGCTGAGAGCATTTGCAGCGTCCGCAAGGTCCCCGGATTCGTAGAGCGCTGCGGCCAGCGCTGCTTCTGAGGGCGTCAGCCCAAAGACGGCCTTCAACCCCGTGAGCAAACCACTGCTGCTGCCGTAGCTGATCGTGTTGACGGTCAGGACGTAGTGCGGAAGGTTCTGACCCTCCGCGAAGCGACCGTAGGGTCTCAAGGAAGCGAAGCCCACAGGAGCGCCACCCTTGCTGTAGATCGGGATGGGCATGGCTGCGACGACGCCCTGTCGGGCCAACCCGCGTGTGGCCGCTTGCCATGCGGCCTTCGACACCGGATTCAGCGGCTCAAGTTCTTGACCCGGCCCGCCGCGCCAAGCACCCGTCTTCGCCAGCAGAAACGCTGCGTTGTTGCCGCTCATCCACCGGAAACGTTCGTCGAGCGCGACCAAGGCGGGGAGGTTGCTGCGATCGCTGGCCTCGAGTTCCTCGAACCGAGACAGCAGCGCGTAGGCGTTCTCCCAGTGTGGGGCTACCTTACGCAGCAATGCGATCTGACTGGACTCGAAGGCCCCTGCCGGGGCAGACCGGCACAGGGTGAGGATGCTGACCTTCGAGCCTTCCATGACGCCGCACAAGCCGGCGCTGTGTTGCGTGTCGATATGGCGAAGGAAGTCCGCGTAGTAGCGGGTTCTGCGCACCTCTTCGGAGGTGGCGAGCTCGTCACCCACGATGACCGCACCCGTGCGCATCATGGATTTCGCACGCTCATACCAAAGGTTGTCGCTGGAGCCGACGAATTCGGACTCGTAGCGAATGATGTTCTCGGCATCCACGGCCGACCCAACAGCTTCAACGGCGCTGCCCGTTCGCAGCGAACTGTCGCGCCGGGTCAGTGCGGCGGTGTGGCAACCCAGTTCCTGGGTGAGGCCTGCGATGAAGGTCCGCAGGCGGTGCGGGTCGCGGACGCCCGCATACAAATCGAGCAACAACGAATCCATGTCGGCCACGGCAACTCCCTGCCTGTCAAGTCCAATTTGAAAGCTTCCCTATCGCTTGATGGTAGCCATATTTCGTCCTCAGCGGTGGATCAAACCCACGGAACAGGGGAACGAAATGAAGCAACACTTCGGGCGCGCAATCGTGCTCACGACACTGGCAGCGGCACTCGTGATGTCAGCGGGCACTGTCACAGCACAGAACTCCAGCCAGGGTATCGACCCGTCAACAGCAAGTGCCCAGCAAGTGGGCGATCTGTCGTTCGAGGTGGCGTCTCTTCGAGTCGGACCCGCCAAGGGACATACGCCGAGGCACACCGGGGTCACCGCCACGCTTCGAATCCGAAACAACGGATCGGTTCCCATTGCGCTGAACTACAAGCGGCGGTCCTACAACGTGACCGATTCCCGTGGATACGGTTACGCCCTCTATCGGGAGCATTACACGGGGGTCGCCGGCGTCACCGGAATGGCTGTGTCGGATGAAAAGCGAGCCGACACCTCCGGTGTTCTGCGACCCGGCCAGACCCAGAGCGTGACCTTCTTCGCGGTGCGCTACATGCGTGACGGAGAGACCGCCGGAGAAAGCTTCGATATCAATGCCACCTTCTCGGCGTTCGAAGACGTGGGCCAGGGTCGGATTCGTCGATTGAACGACTACCCCGTGAATTTCATTGGCGTCCGACCACAAGGGCAGGTCCAAGGAGCGGTCAACGACGCTGTCTCCGAGGGCGCGGGCCGCGTGCTCGATCGCCTGCTCCGCGGCCGTTGAGCCCGTCCTAATACAGAAATACTCCTCATGAAGACAACTCGCATGACCCACCGCACCCTCTTCCTTGTTCTGCTCTCCAGCCTCGCGTTTCTCTCAGCTTGTGGAGATAAGGCGGCTGACGCTGATGAGGGAAGCGCCAACGTGTCTGACGGTTCCGAAACCCCAACGGTCGACCACGTGAGCGATGACTGGGACGCCGGCCGCATGAAGGCGGCGATGGATGCAGACCGAGGCGAGAAGTCCACGTTTGTGTGCACCGTGCTGGTGTCTGACATGGTCAGCAGCGCAGGCATTGCCGAGGCCATCCCGGCACTGGGTGTCGAAAAGCGCTCGGATGCCGAGATGGTGCTTCAAGCCACCAGCGCTGAGAGTGCTCAGAAGATCCTTGAGGGCTCGACGAAGCATGGTGACGTGCATGCCCACGTCCAGGTTCGGCGGTGCGTCCGAGAACACGCTGCGTCCGACGTGAAGTTCAGCGAGCGCCCCGAAAGTGACTACCAGGAAATCGATGCGCTGACGTCGATCTATCAGTATTACGCGGTAAGCGGCCAAACGCCGCCCTACGAAAAGCTCGCCGATCGGTGGTCCGGCTACTCCGTCATCCAAGACGCCTTCGACAAGCGCGATCGACTCGCGGAGATCACGTCGGAAATCAATGCAGGCATAGCGCAAGCCAAAACCAATCCATACGTGAAGATCGACTTTCAGAGCGAGATTCCGAAATTCGACTTCGACAAGGGCGCCTATCCGCTGAGTGAGGTCATCGGTCAGCGGACCTACATCACGCCCAGCGGCAACATGGGGACCAGGGGCTATCGGGTGATGTTCAACCAGCGCGAACTCTTTGCATCTTTCGCGCCGAACGGTGAAGCAGATGCACGTGAGATCGAATCGGGGGTTTCGGAGGGCATGCGCCAGCACCTGGTCCAGGTCTACGGAAAAGTCGAAGCGGCCGAAATGCGGGACGACAGGGAGACGTTGTTGGTCACGCCCACGCGCGTCACCGTCCAGCAGCCCCAGCGCTGGGACATCAAGAACCCGCGGAAGCTTTTCGAAATCGTGGCTCAGTAAGCAAGCTATAGCGCACAAGGAAGAAACCCATGAACAAGATCCTCATCGCCAGCGTCATCGCTCTTTTCGCAGCAGGCTGCAGCGGCGCACCCTCGAAGGGTGCTGCCCAGCAGGCCGCAACGAAGCTCTTCAACCACTCACTGGGTGGTGAAGGCACCACTATCGAGAACTTCGCCATCAATGGCTGCACCAAGGTCGACGGCGCAGACGGCTACGCATGCGACACGTCGGGCACGGTCAATCTCCGGACGATGGGCCACTCTGCGCAAATCCCGTTGAACGGCCGATTCCGCTACTCGAAGGCAAGCGGCGACTGGGTAGCCCACGCCATGTAGTTGCGCCTAACCCTCTGAAGCCCTGGTTGAACAAGGAAGCACCATGAAACGGATTTTTGCAGTCGGCGCCCTGGCGCTACTCGTCTCGGGCTGCGGACCGAGCAAACCATCTGATAAGGACGCTCAGTCAGCGCTCGCACGCTCATACGAGCACGAAGTGAGGGGCGGCAAGCTCGATCGCATCGAGAACTTCGCCCTATCCAACTGCGTTAAGGCGGAGAACGCCAATGGTGTGATGTGCGACGTGGGCGGCACAGCCCACATCAGCCATATGGGCCGAAACATGGCCATGGAGCTCACCAACCGCTTCCGTTTCTCGAAGGAGAGTGGCGAGTGGGTCGCCTATCCCAATTGAGTCCTGCGCTCCCTCCTCTATTTCGAGAAAGCCATGAAGAAGTTGGTTCTTGTCGCGCTTCTGAGCTCGCCCTTGGCGCAAGCTGCCCCTCCGGTGTGGCAACCGTTGGTCACGCCCGCCCCAGGCGCTCCGGCGATCTACCATTCCCCTGCTACCGCAAAGCTTGAGAACGATCGAGGCAGCGTCGTGCGTGCCCTGGACGTCAAATACGTCGCCGAGGACGGGCGTGAACACTTCGAGACATGGAAGGTCAACGTAGCGTCGTGCACGGGCCGCTTCGTCGACGTGTCGATCTTTGAAAACGGCAAGCTCGCTGGCATGCAGCGCAGTCTTTCGACGACCGACCTGCAACTCGATTCCACCCGCATGGCGCGTGCTGCATGCGGGCTCCCCATGGAAATCACTCCGGGCATTTGACCGGCGTGAAACGCCATGGATGGCACCTTGCATGGGAGCAAAGATCCACTGATCAACGCAGGCCGTAGTGCCGCTGCCACATCTGCTCGATGGCATCGATGCTGTCCCCAGCCGGGATGTTGCATAACAAGGTCAGGCGAAGCGTGTGACCCGACTGGATGGCCTCGGCCATGGTGCGATGGATGGCGCGGAAGGCAGTGGGCTTGTTGAGCCGGTAGGGCCGACCCGCGAGGACGTTGTTGACGTTCTTGCGGTAGTCCATGCGAGGGCGGTGCGCCCCATTCTTGGCCTTGCCGACGTAGCGGCCAACCACCTGGCCTGCTGGATCGAGGACCTCCCACAGGTAGATGAGGGCCCGGGCAGGGTCCACCCCACTGGGGGCCTCTAGGAAGGAGAACTGCATCGTCATTGGGGCTCCATGCGTAGGTGGTTCCTGACCCCACCCATCGACCTCAGCCGATAGCGTCAATGGAGAGCAGTTTGGACGATGAGCCTATCCGAAGCATCCAAGGAGGAGCCCGTGGTCGAAATCAGGGAGCTGGAGAACGGACGGTTTGAGGTCTTTGCGGAAGAGAGGCATTGCGAGGCCTTTGAAGGCTCGTTGGGGGCAATCGCGGTCGCGCACGCTATCGCCGCCGACATCGCTCTGGAAACCCATACGCCCGTGGTGATCAACACGCCATGGGGCAGCTGCTCCGTGTCAGAAGCTCGAATCATCTCCTGAACTCATGCGGTCAGCGTTGGCGTTAAACGCCTCGACCACCCCTGCCGCAAATCAGCCACACACTGATAAGAGCCCTGAGCGATCTCTTGAACGACGGTCCGCAGCCAGCATCACCAGCTTCACGATCGACGATGATCAATTGGAAACGACCCATTGATGAAGCGAGCGAGTGGCACAGCCATTCACTTCCTCGCGATTCGCGAAAAATACACAACGCCTGCCACGCGCTAAACGCTTCAGACAAAAAATTCCGGGATTACACGGTCACGTTCCTCGAGCGTGCATAGCCTGCGGCCCACTCAAGGCTTTCCGGCATCCCCATGACACCCTCACCCGCCCGTTGTCCTCATGCCATGCGCGCTGCGGCGGCGCACGGTCGCCAGGCAAGCGATCTGCCTGAGCAGTTCTTCGAAAAAATTCGCGCAGCGGACTGGCCATGCGTCGGATCGAAGGCCGCGTTGGCCAAGGGCGCTGTCGAACCCCATGTGTTCGGAAGAATGGGCGAACGAACCAACGATGCTCCGTTACTGGACGCGCTGGACGCGTTTGCAAGGATGGTAGAAGAGCAGCCCGGGGACAGCACCACCGTTCATTCGTTTGCTGCGCTTTTCAACAATCCGGTCGATACGAACGAAGAACGATTCGAGGCCATGCTCTGGTCGCAACTCCAGCGTCTGCATGACCTGGACGCGAAGCGCGGAACACGTTGGGCACAGGGTGTCAGCAGGGATCCCAATGACCCGCACTTCAGTTTGAGCCTCGCGGGGCATGCGTTCTTTGTCATCGGCCTGCACCCAGGCGCCTCTCGCCTGGCTCGCCAGTTCGTGACCCCAGCCCTGGTGTTCAATTCGCATCAGCAGTTCGAGAAGCTTCGCGCCGATGGTCGCTATCAGAAGATGCAGGCCGCAACCCGGGAGCGGGACATCGCGCTTCAAGGATCCATCAATCCCAACCTGGCAGACTTCGGCGCTGCCGCCGAAACGCGTCAATACAGCGGTCGGAAGACCGAAGCCGGCTGGTCATGCCCCTTCCACGTCAGGAGCCCGAAGTGACGTCACTCGATTCGAACGCCGCACGCATTCCCCCCTGCTCCGGACGAGCGGTGGTTCTTGAAGAAGGCGATGAGCTGATCATCGTTGATCCGCAGGGCGAACAGGTCAGCGACTTGACGGCGTTTGCGCGCGGAGACACCGCGGAATACCTGTCGTCTGGGCGATCCATCGACTACGCATCGAAACTGTTCTTGAGCACAGGGGATACGCTCTACTCCAATCGCAGCAACCCCATGTTCTCGATCGTCGAAGACACCTGCGGGCGCCACGACTTCACCCTGACGCCTTGCTCCAAGAAAATGTTCGAAAAGCTCTACGGGGAGAAGGAAGGCCGCCCCGGGTGCGAGGGCAACTTGGCTGCGGCATTGGAGCCTTACGGCATCGGTATTGATCGCATTCCCACCGCCTTCAACGTCTTCATGAACGTCGCTTTCGACGAAGCCGGAAGGGTCTCAGTGCTGCCGCCGTTGAGCAAGCCCGGGGACTACGTGCGTTTCCGCGCGGAGATGCCGTTGATCGCGGCGATGACCGCTTGCTCTGCGGGGCAGTCGAACAATTTTTCTTACAAGCCGATCGACTTCCGCGTGATGCGCGCTGGCGCAGACGTGACCGCAGAGGCTTTGGCCTGACCGACGGGTTGGAACGCCCGCTCCCGCGCCGTGAGCGGATTCCATGCGCGGTGCTCGCGCACGTAGTCCGAATCGTCGGCTTGAGCCTCTACCACCGGAAACGTGCGGTCGTAGCCCATGCACGCGGCCTTCGCGTAAGCCACCTGCTCCAGCTCGCCATGCGCTGCCAGGTGCGCGTCCAAGGCACGGTCAATGGCATCGACGTCGAGGCGCTGGGTCAGCGAAACGCGGTAGAGGATTTCCAAGTGTGGGTCATTCCTACCCACGCCCTCGAACAACCAGTCGCCATCATGGACGTCGGGCGAGCGATGGGTTGGCAGGAAATGACTCGTTGGGGGGCGGGTCATACCTGCGGTTCCTGCTTGGCGGCGAACTCGTGCCACGCGGTGCGGGCAACTCCGAAGGTCCACAGCGCAAGCAACGCGACGTAGAACCAGACGTAGCCGGTGGCGTGCGTCAGGGCGAGCAGGGCCACCCAGGCGACGCCCATGGCCACCGTGCTGCGGGCAAAGAGCAGCCACACGAACGTTGCGCAGCCGATGAGCCAGGCGTTGAACAAGACGCTTGCTGCGGGGTCGAAGTCAAGGCTTTGCATGCGGAGGTAGAGGGTGGCGCCCATGCCCACGACGGCAACGGTCCAAAACGCCAGTTGGAGGCACTTCCAGAATAAGGCGGCCCCCTGGCCCGCGGTGGCCCAGCCGCGCTCGTCGAGACGTGCCTTCTTCCATGCGATGGAGGTCGCTTCGAAAGCGCGGACGAAGGACACGGGCCCAAAGAAGCCGAACAAGACAGCGGCGGTGGTGAGGATCAGGTTCATCGTTCCTCAAGCTCCCACGTCGTGTCTCGGCGCGTGTTGAACCAGCCGAAGCAGCAGCCCACCAGCAGCAGAGTGGTGAGGAAGCTCGTCACGGGCAGGTAGGTGGAAGGCCTGAGCCAGGTTCCGATGAAGAAGGGGATGAAGAACGTCGCCAAGAGCCACGTCAGCAGACCGAGGCATGCCGTATGCCACAACGCCCGCACGAGCTTGCCCGGGGACGTAGGGCTTCGCGCGAACCGCTTCCACCAAGACGTTGCTTTGTGGAACGCGTTCATCGCGAAAAACGGGCCCAAACAGGGAAGAAAGGGAACGGCGAAGAAGGTCACCCAAAACCAAACGAAATGGAGGAATGAGGGCTCGGAGAGGTGCATGTCAGCGTCCCATCAGCCAGCCGGCGAGCATTGCGAGGGCGCCGGCGACGCTACCGACCCACATCCCCAACCAGAAGGCGCGGTCACGCTCTTCGCCAGCTTCGCTGAGATCCGCTTGCAACTTGACCATCTGAATCAGCATGTCGGTGGACATCGATACGATGCCGAGCACGCCTTTGACGTCGAGTTGCGCGTTGCCCTCGCGCGAGAGGTCGGCAGGATTCGATGGCTCGGGGGTGTCGTTGCCGATGACCTGGTCGTGGCTGGAGTCAAACAGGTCGCTTTGAACAACAGGCCTGTTGCCGGTCAACCAACACCGCGTCCACCTGCGGTTGTGACTGGAGGTCATACCGCTCCTGGTCTGTCCGAACACGAAATGGTGGGTAGTCAGATCCTTTTCGGACAGCTCCATGAGCGCTTCTTCGTCAGGGACATATGGATGGCCCGCGCTCATGCCGCCACCCACGCCATCAGGGCCATGCCACCCATGGCGCACATGAAGCACGCCACCGAGGTGAGGACTGACCGGATGCAGAGCTGGCGTTCCAGCTCCTCGATTTTCCATAGCGCAAGACGGTGAAGCGGTTTGCCCGGCTCAACAGCGAATCGCTCCTCCAGGGATTCCTTCGCCTTCGCTTCGATTGCTTCGAATTCCTTCTCGATAGCGGCGAGATGACTGGCAAGAATAGATTTGGCTTCAACTCGCTCCTCTTCCGTAAGCTCGTTGATTCCTTTGACGATGAAGTCGTTCGAGCCCACGAAGACGGCCCGCTCACCCTTGCCATCGAGAGGTTGGTCTTGGTCCGACTCACACAGGTCCCCTTGGCCGATGCGACGGCCAGGCAACGGCAAGCTTGCCGCGAGGTAGCTGATGGAACCCGGGCACATGCCCCAGGTCAGGACCGTCGCTGCGGTCGATAGCGGAGGAAGACGACGACCTTCTGCTGCCACAAACTTTTTCACCTTCGCCACGTCCACCGCGCTATCCGCGCGGCACATCGCCACGACCTCGCCCTCTCCCAGCAGGAGGAGATCGCCAGGCAGCGCTTCTTGATACACGTCGAACAGTTGGCCCAGCGCCTCGTCGTCGCGACGCATCGCAATGGCGGCACCCGCGTCGACAACCTTTTCAATCTTCTCTCTGGCGATGTGGAGGTCCATCAGCGCTCCCACCGAGATTGATATTTCCGCCACGAGCAGCCTGCACTACGCAAGCGCGGCTGACATGAGCCCGGCAAGACGCTTCCGGACCAACTCCTACCGCTACCGACCGAGCCAAATTGCTGGACATGCGCTGACAACTCACCGCTCGTGAGTGCTTCAACGGCCTGATCGCTCTTAGCAGAGCAAAGCCCTAATTTCTCCATCAGGAAGCGGAAAGTCCGTGCACAACCCTTCATTCGTGCGATGGCCCTCATCAGCGCGCTCCACGGCCAATGGCAGTGCTCGTGGTGCCCTGGCACACGAACGGATCGCAGCCGATGGCCACGCCCCCAATCGGGGAACCGTCGTGAATCCAGCTAGCCTTCCTGCCCAGCTCGATGCTGCCGTAGGCCTCGTCGGCGTCGGGCGCGCGCACCACACGGGTCTTGCTACCCGACCCCACCAGGAACACGCGATCGCCCTGCTGGATGCCATCGGTATGGTCCTGGACGATGACCACCACCCTGCCGTTGTTCGCGAGGTCACGGATGTAGATCTCAATGGCGTTGCGGCCCGACAAGCGTCGTTGGACGGACGTGCCCGCCACCCCGCCGATGACCGTGCCAGCGACTCGCGCCGCGTCGCGGTAGCTGCCGTCGACTTGCTGGGCCGCGGCGTAGCCCACGGCTGCGCCAACGGCAGAACCAGTGTTGAAGCTGCGGTCGTTCTGAAGGGTGACCTGGCGGACCATCAAGACCTCCCCAAGGCGAGCGTCTTGGACGCTCAAGGCTTCGCTGGCGCCGTAGCGGCTGGCGGAGGTGGAATTGGATTGCGCCATTGAGACAGCGGGGATGATGGCGAGGGTGATGGCGAGAACGAGGGTTCGGTAGTTCATGGGCGTGGGGCTCCGGTGGGAAGAAAAAGGCGTTGCTGCTTCAGCCCAGCCCTCAAGAGCTCACGCATGACGTCCGAAAGGGAGCGGTCTTCGTGGTTCGCTATGCCCGCAATCGCGTCGTAGAGGTTGGGCTCGACGCGGACGGGGGGCAGCAGGAGGCGTTTGCGCTTGGGGTTGGGCATGTCAACGGCGGGATGGGTATTGGATTTGGAATTGGGGTTTTGCTTTGGTCTGGGTTTGGACGTCTGCCAGGGCTTGATGGAACTGCGGGAGGCCCTTGCTGGTGCCCAGATGAAGCAGGTAGAGCAGAGCGAAAGCACAGGCAAAGTTGACGGCGAGGTTGCGAATGGCGCGAATGGTCATGGGTCGATTCTCAATGGGTAGGTCAAGGCTCAGGGGTTAGGTTTTTCTTTTTCACGTTTCGGGTTTTGTAATGAACTTGCTATACACTCCATGCAATAGACGATTTCCCATTTGTCAATAAGCGAAATGGCCTTTGCAGGCCTTTGGCTTGAAAAATGTTTCCCGGGCTACCGCCACCCGACATCGATCCGTTCGAGGTCGTAATCGGCCCCCAGCTCCAGGGCAGCGTCTTTGGGGGACAGGTCGGCATAGCGGGCCAGGTCGCTGTCGCTGAATCCCGCGTCGGTGGTCGTGATGCCGAAGTGCCGCAGGAAGGCTTCGTTGAGGTGGGCCAGCCAGGTGGTGTCGAGGGTCATGGTGTTTTCCAGTGGGCTGAGCGGATTGCTCGCGAACCGGGAAAGGGAGGCGCAGGAACGCGCGCACCCAGGCCCGCCGACAGAGGCAGCGAGAGGCGTGGGCGTGGGCCGAAACGCAGTGGAGGAGGCTTGCCTTGCGCTCGGTTGTGCTGACCGAAGGTGACGCGGATTGGCAATCAGTCGCCCGTTGGGTCAGCCGTCGTGACTACAGCAACGGATAGCTCGCTGAGTTCAGCAAAAATCACCCGATTCCTGATAGCGAGATGCACGCGCGCGTGTGAGACTTCGAAGGGTCGGCCACCATGCGGCCAGGGAAGAACCGAACAGCTACGTGCTGTTCTCACAGGGGGATGGATGAACACTATTGTTAAACGCGATCTGCCCTTGGCAGATCTGCTTTCGCGTGCCACGCACGACGAACTGGCGGTTCTTGCTGACGTCATTACGGACAGCGGCAAAGGCCGCGTGTCCTTGTCCAGCGAGAGCCTCGTCAAGATCCAGAGCCACAGGTTGGCGGAGAAGCTCCACTTGATCGCTGGCGATCTCGCCGACGAGCTGATGCTGTTCGGCGGCAATACCTTCATGAACGCCGTTCGGTCCAACAAACTGGACTACCGTGAAATCGCAAGCGATGTCGCTGAGAAGCTCGGTGCGAAGATCCTGCCCGAGGACGACTTGTTCGAGATCGAAGAGAAGGCAGGCGAAGCTGCAATCAAAAAGCATGGCAAACCGCAAGAAGGTGAGCCGACAGGCGGGCCCAGTGGCTTTAGCTCGGATGCCCTTTCAGCGATCGTGGGGAGCTTGGCGACTGCTGGCAGCACCGTTGCCGGCATCGCTGGCACCGGGACCGCGACGGGCATCATGAGTTTCGTCGGTGGGCGCCTTGCCTCCTTGGTGGCTCCTCCTGCAGCCGTGGCGGGCCTTGCCTACACGGCCAATGAAGTCGCGGGACCCGCGTTCCGCGTCACCACGCCAGCCGTGCTTCAGATTGCTCTGATCCGCCGCCGCCAGATGGACGAAGAAATTTCGGTGCTGAAGAAGGAGCTCGAAGCATGCATGTAAACACCAACGCTACCGGCGACGTTACCCGCATCCTGACCGAACGCCTCGACGTTGAAGCAATGCTCGGGTCCGGTGAGCTCAAGGAATGGGGCGGCGTGCTTCGCTACCCCAAGGGCCACCCCAAGGCTGGCCAGATCCATAGCCACATCTTGTTCCCGGCCGACCAAGCCAAGAGTCGTGAGCAGATGGAGCAGCTCAAGCAGATGCTCGAGAGCAAGCTCGGCGAGATGCAAGGCAGCGTGGACGCGATAAGCGGTGGCATGGGGCAGCTTCAGGAGAGCATGGACGTCATCAAGGGTCTGCAGCAGGCGAACCTGGTGATGTCGGCGGTGAACCTTGCGGTCTCGGTTGCTGGTTTCGCAATCGTTTGTAACAAGCTCAACAAGGTCAGCGACCTGATCCAAGCACAAGGCGAAAAAGTGGATCGCCTCCTGGGGCTGGCTTCGATGGCTCAGGAGCGCGCCATCCTGCGAGACGAATCGAACATTCATGCGCTAATCAAGACTGCTAGGCAGCATTGCGCCACCAACAACCTGCAAGCCATGAGCAACCTGATCCTTCCCTTCCAGCAGGAGTATCAGTTCAATCTACGCCTGCTGCAGAACCTGTCGTTCCAGTCGCTTGGAAACGCAGAAGACGTTGCAAACGTCAAACTCATGCAGGCGCGCCTCGTGAACATTGGCATGGTGATGGCCCACTTGCAGCTGCGTGTGGATGCTGCCAACGAGGCGCTTGAGACCGTTCAAGAACTGTCCTCAAACATCGTCGACCTGAATGCCAGGCGCGTGCACGGGCTCACCAGCGATCGGAAGTTCGCTGCTGGCATCACCCACGAGCACCTTGCCGACGTCAAGGCGCTGCTTGAGGACGGGAAGAACACGTTGCCCAAGCTGCATTGCGAAGCAACGCTCCTGCAGCTTGAGGTTCAGCGTCCCGGCGCCATGAAAGAAGCCCTTGAGGCGGACGAGATCATTGTTCTGAAGGTGGCTTGACGCTCTGCCGAAGCGTCACCATCGCCGATGACACTCGGACTTGGCGCCATCTCACCTGCAACGTAATTTTTTATGAAGAGGGTTGATACATATGCGCCAGCTTGCTGCCTACAGCCTTTCGCTTCCTTCAAATGACTTAGGGACGGCTCAGAAGCGCCATGCCCAAGTAATTACCATCATTGAAAATTGGTTGATCAAGAAGGGGGCTGAAGTTCCTTTACAGGCGGACGGCTTCTTCCGATCAAAGACTCGACAAGATGACACGGGCATCTACACCATTTCAAAACATGAGCATGACGGGGATGAGCTGATCGATTTTACGCTCTTCGAAAAATCAACCTCCGGACTGGATTTTTCAACAACCATCTCCGCTTTGTGCTCTGAAGGAACGATCACCGTCTTCTGTGGGCTTTCCGTTTCAAGCCCACAGGAAGCAATCATTGACGCCTATACGGACGCTCGCTGCCCAGCGGTTATTCGTGACCTGCTCGAAGCTTACGACGATTGGATTTACGCGAACTCCGTGATTCCCCGGGTCACCAGCGTAGTGGACACCGACAAAGAAGTGTCTGATCTAGTTCAACGCATTTCCGATGCTCAATCGAGGAAGATGCCACTCGTCTTAGTCTCCGAATATAAAGGGGAGGAAGCATGGCCTGGTCTTGCCGATAAGCTCGCCCGTGATCTTGTCGGTGCAGCGGAAGTTATCCGCATCACAGAGGACGGCTCTCGGTTCTTGAGCTCAAAAGTTGGGAAAAGGCACTCGTGCTATATGGGGGCCGTTCGTCTCTATTGGCCAGCAAATGGAACACAAGAGATGCCGCGCTCTTTCGTTTGGACGGAGGAATCTCTCCTTCCAGAAGACGAAGCGGACGATGAGACCTACGCCAAACGATTCCAGGCCAAGTTGCGCAACCTCATACTTTCAGCGACGGCCGTTTCCATCACCCCTCCAAACAAGATTAAAGAGCTTCATCAACTTACCGCGAGTAAGGAACTTCGGGATGTCCGTAAAAGTTCCGAAGAACGCTTGGAGAAGTTGCAGGCCATAGCTGATGATTTAAGTAGGAAGCTTGAGGCGTCAGAGCAGAGGAATCGAGCGCTCTCTTACCAATTGCAACAAGCCGCGACTATCTCGGATGTCGGACAAGGTGATTCTGGCGCTTCTAACGACGAAGATAGCGCCCCTGTAAAGGGCGAAGTTAGGTTCTACAAGAAGATCGCTAATGCCGGGAAGGCTGACAAGATGGCACAAACGAGCGACTGCGGGCATACCGCTTGGCAATCTTCGAACGGGGCGCATAAAGCAAAGAAGGGTCTTGCTCGTTTGCTTGGTGATGAAGATTGGAAATCTCTTCATCATTGTGGAACATGCACAGGCGGCGGGCTTTGGAAAGTTGAATGGTGACGTGCTGCTAATTGACTATGGATGACTCGGACAGGGCTTCTAAGCCCGCTCCTGCGGCACACACTCATCCGGTCGACGAGCAACGCCTGCCTCGCGCCAAGCGCGACGGATGCGCCTCGTGGGGTCCGCCGGTCGAGCAACCGCACCCGAGAACGAGCACCGCGGCAGCGGCGCAGAGAAGGGCCGAAACGCAGAGGAGGAGGTTCACCCTTGCGGGTGCGTGTAGCGCAGCCAAGGTCCCCCTTGAGAGGCCACCGCGAATGAAGGCCCCTGCCCCAACGTCGGGATCATTGGCACTGAAGGGTCGAGACGCTTTCCGCGTTACCTAGGTCCTCGGGCAGCGTTGCCGTGCACACGCCTTCCACTCTCAGGGCCATGCCGGGCTTGGGATGCTCGAGGTAGAGCACGCCGTCGAAACCGACCAGGGTCGACTCAGTGTTCGTCTCCGTTTTCGTGCCGGGCTCGATGCTGGGGCCGGTCAGGCGGAAGGTCCGCGCGCCTTGCGTGAGCAACGGGAACGACATCCGCATGCCGCTTGAGCGGTTGGCCATCGCCGTCTTCTCCGCCTCACCGATGCGTGCGCCCATGGGAAGCGCGCGCTCGTCGACTTGAACCCGAACAGGGGTCAATGAAGAGATGCCGCCGACCACCAGTCGCCCCCTGGCGTTGGTCTTGCCGGCGAGCCTGCCATGCACCCGCACGGGGACGTCCGCTTGGCCTGGCACGTCCACGACCACGAACGCTTCGCCTGGCTGGAGGAAGCTGACGCCACCCCGATCGAGGTGGACCGCTCCGGAAAAGGAAGCGGACGCATCGGTGCTTCCGAAGCGATGCTCGACGTCAGCGCGGGCATAGCCGGCGCCAGTGCTCCAGTCGGCGGAAGCGCGAGCGCGTTGGCCCAGCGTGCCGTCTTCCAGGTCCAGGCCCACGTGCACCGCGGTGCCGGCGACGTCGACCTGGGTGCGGCCCCGCAGCACGAAGGCTTCTTGGGCAGGAGACAACCTGGCACTGGCGCTCACGCGCCCGCGATCGAACGCATATGCGTAGCCGAGCTCGATGCGGGTCTCGCTGCGGGTGAAATCTCGGAGCACCGCTGCGGACACGTGGCTGGGGCCACGGCGCCACTGGACGCCCACGTCAGCGAACGACAGCTCGGAGTGCTGGAACACCAAGTCTGAGTAGCTCGCGCGGAACGACAGCGAGCGTGTGGGACGGTAAAACGCAGAAGCTCGGGTGCGCTGGAGGGGCTGGGGCGAGGCATTGCTCGACAGCCGCCAGAATTCCTCGTTGCGCTCGTGGTCGATGCGCATGCCGAACTTCGGCCCTTGGTAGTTGTAGCCCGCTGCCCATCGTCGCCCGCCCCCGGTCGACTGTCCTGCCTCGATGTCGAACGTGCCCCACGTGCCCAAGGCAGTGACTGCCCCAACGGAGACGTTAGACCGGCCATCCTCATCGGCTTGCGTGCTTCCGCGCAGGGTCCAGCGGTCCGACACGCCGGTAGCGAAGTTGGCGCTGCCACTCGTTGGGCCGTAAGTGTTTTCGTCCTGCCGCACCTGCCCCACCGCCATGTCCCACGTCGAAAGACCCGGGCGCAGCAGCGATGGGGAAACGTAGACGCGGGCGTCGCTCAAGACCGACGAGCGGCCGAAGCGATCGCGCACCACGACTTGGGTTTGGTTGGCGCCGGGCGACAACACGCTGCCCTCCACCCGGAACTGCCCACGCTCGACGTCGGCGTTGAGCACTCTCGCCTGGTTGGCCAGGACTTCCACGGTGGAAGGATCCAGCGCGATGCCGCCCAGGAAGGAAACCGGATACGTGGGCGTTAGAGGGTCGAGCGCGCCAGGGTCTTTGGCGATGCGCACGCCGCCGAGGTTCATCGCGCCCGTGCGGGTAGTGGCGAACACGTCACCCGCTTGAAACGTGAGCTGGCGCTCGAGGTCGTCGCGCTGCCAGCGCGTGATGCCACGGCGATACTCGCCGCCTCGATCGCTGTCCGCGTTGAACTGCCCGCTGGTGGAGAGCACGCCCCAGCGGCCAGCAGTGCGAAGCTCGTGGCCCACCGACAACGCTTGGCGATCGGAGTTGGTCCTTGCGGCCAGGGAGTAGTTGGCCAACACGCCTGGCGCTGCATCGGCCAAGGGCGCGCTCGCACGAGCATGTCGGTTCAGTGCTTGAGTTGCATCGGGGTCGATGGGGAGCGTGAGCGCGACCGTCGCCGCGTTCTCGTCGACGCTCAGGCCCACGTCCGCCTCTTCCGCGGAGAGAGACCCTTGGGTGCCCGGGGCAAGCTTGGCGCCCAGCGCAACCCACGTGCTGGCGTCTGCGAACCACTGTCCGTCCAGGCTCCAGAACAACGCGGCTTCGCCGACGGGCTTGCCGTTGACCAGGGGCTGGAGAATGGCAGGTGCCGCCCCCTCGGGGATGTCCGCGGCAAGCACGCTCGCGGAGACCAGCAGACCCAACAGCAACAACGTGCGGAGCATTATTGCCCTGGTGTAACGGTGACTGGCTTGCCGTTGACCGTCAGCTCAAGCGCTGCGGCGCGTTGGCCTGGCGCTACTTCGATGAGCAGGGAAGACCCGGGGAGCACCCAGCCCAGCGCGCCCTTGCGCCAGGGCTCTTGGCCAGGGGCACCGATCGCGGTCAAGCGAGCGGCCGTGGCGCCCGAGTTCGTGAGTAGGTAACCGTTTGCCTGGGAAGTTGCTGCCAACGAGGGCAGCACCTGACTCGCAGGCTCGAAAGCCAGCGGAAGGTTGTGATTGGTCGGCATTCGAACCAACTGGCCGACCGACGCAGGCTCTGGCAGTTCGCGAAGCAGCAGACGGTAATACGCAGTGCCCTGCCCCTGCACACGCATGGCCCTCACCACCCGCCTTTCCTTTGAGGGAACCTCCACGATCGCTGGAGACGCCAACACATCAGAAGAGGCTGCATGGACGTTTCGCCCATCCACTTGGGACCATTGGTAGGCATCGACCTGGAACCGAATCGGCTTGTCGCCCTCGTTTGTTAACGTCACCGCGTGAGATCGGCTTTCTGCTGGCGCAACCAGTGTCACAGGATGAATGGAAATTCCATTCGAAGCCGACGCATTCAATGAGCATGCAGCTGCAAATGCAGCGGCCAGAAAAATGTTCTTAATCACGTTGTGCACTCTGGTCAGGATTATTCCAACCTAAATCTCAAATTCTGTTTGTCAATTCACAGAAACAAAAAAAAGCCCCGCAATGCGGGGCCTCTTAAATCAGAGCTGATCAGTTGTAAGAAACGGTTTGAACGACCGTGTCGGAATACGTTCCGCCCGGCGCACGATTGACGTTGAAGAACTCAACGAAGATTCCGTGCTGTTCCCATTGACCAGTCCCGACGCCTGAGATTGCCTGAGCGCCCTCGCCCCAACTCGTGGACCCGTCTTCGTGCAACAACGCGTAGGGAATGAAGTTGGCGCCGCCATCCGAGAGATGGCGCCTACCGGCGTCGCTACCAGCACCGAAGTGAAGCCCATCTCCCGGAGTTACAGCGTAGGAGGTGCCCGCATTGCACATGACAGCGATGTTGGTGGAGGTGGCTTGCCCATTGCTGGTGCCGTTGAGCGAGAGGCCCGACATGTCAGTCGGAAGGATGATGCAGCTGTTCTCGACAAACGCTTCAATGCGTAAATCTGCACTTGCGTCTTGAGCTTGTGCGGTAGCAGCGGTAAGGGTGAGGCCAAGGGCGATGGAAGCGAGGAGGGATTTTTGAAGCATGAGACAGGTTCTCCAGAGAAAGAGTGGGGACCGAGACATTTCGGCCTTCCATTCTTTTTAGAGAACGATTGGGGTTTGGCAAGGGCCCATCAAGAAATTATTTGGTGACGCTGAAATTTCCAAACGCACAAAGCGGCGAGCCCCAAAGAAGTGGTGCAAAGCAAGAAACCTAACACTCCCGCCATCGCCGCAAAGATGCCCGTCAAAGCAATGCCCCAGATGAGCACCCCACGGACGATGGGTAGGCCATCTTCGGCGTCCAGCGCATCGGCTGCGATTGCAAACAACGCAACACCCCAAGCCACGGAAGCTGCGGCTACAACCATGTCAGCCTGAAGCGGGATAATGAGCAGGGTCAATACGGATGCGACGGCTGCGAGAATGTAGTTCAAGGCGGTTCTCCAATCTAGGGTTCACTCCAGCTAATCACTGCCGCCCCGTTTGGCAACCCCTAGAAATGAAAAAGGGCCCCCAATTGGGAGCCCTCTGATCGGATAGACGGTGTTTTTACTTCGGTGCTTTCGGGTTCGGATAAGCCGGATACTGCTGCCCCGGGTTCTCCTTCCGCCACTTCTTGCCTTCTGCACTGCCAGCCCACTTGGTCAGGGCGGCGCTGGTCTTGCCGCGGCCTGCCCACGTCTCGCCGGTGTCGAGCTGATACTTGGGGGCGACCGATCCACCCTTGCTGGCCGGCTTGGCAGACCCATCCGGCTTGACCAAGCGCACGATTTGATTGCGCTGGGCGAGACTGAAGTATTCACCGGACTGACCGATCAGCTCAACCACCTTTTCGTAAACCTTCGAAGCTTCCTGCTCATCAAGAGCACGAAGGGATGCGGCAGCCGCCTCCAGTGCTTCTTCGTGCTTTCTCTTCTCTGCCAACAAATCCGCGCGCGACTTCGCCATTGAGTTCCAGCCTTTTCGAATGAACGGTAAAAATCCCATAGCCAGTCAACAATGGCAAGGATTAAAGGCTCATTTCCATTTCCTTTCGCCGATTCAAGGCTCGTCCTTGGCCAAATAGCTTCTCTGGTGTCGTTGGCCCTCCCTCTTTGAAAAGCCCCATCAAGCGATCCGCCTGCTGCTCGACGGTGAAGCCTAGGGCGTTGGGGACGTCCAGCCGCGCCCCATGCTTCAGCAATGCCTGAAAGGCGTTGAGGTGGTGCAGGCTCTCGTTCCAATAGCCGCTAACGTGATCGAAGGCGAAGGCCTTGCTCAACGCTAGGTGGGCGGGCGTCATGCCGCGACGGTCTTCGCCGATGGCGTTGAAGTCAGCCCCGAGCTTGGCGTGGGCAAGGATGGTGTCGACGTCACCGGCAAACGCTGCCGCGTGGAGGGAGACCAGCGAAGGGGCTGGCGAGTGGGCCGCGATGGGGGTGGAAACGGGCACGGAGACGGGGGAAGTTTTTTCAAGCTCTTGCGCATGCTCCTGAGCTTTCTCCATCGGCTGCGTGGGCACGTGCTCGAACTTCTCCACCCCGAGGAAGGTGCAGATCTTTTCGGCGTCCTGGCAGGCCTTTAGGATGGCTTTGGGGTCCTCACGAACCACCTTGACCCAACTGTTGAGGTAGCGGGCATGCCGTGCAGGGTTGTGGCCGATGTCTAGTCGTTGCCCTGCCATGAAGCTGGCGACCTCTACTCGAAGCTCTTCGCGCGCATAGCTTTCGCTTCCGAAGTCACCCGACAAATCTCGGTCCAGCCGCGTGGGATGGCCCGTCCAGTGGCCCAACTCGTGGAGGAGCACTGCGTAGTAGCCGTCTGGAGTGTGGAACTGGGCTTGCTCGGGCATGTGGACCGAGTCCGTGGCCGGGCGGTAGAACGCTTGGTCTCCGCCATGGAAGATGCGAGCGCCCGTGGCCGCGACAAGCGCTTCGCACTGGGCGTGCCGCTCGTGCTCGGGTCGGGGTTCGCGCACCAGGGCTGGCGCCAAGCCTTCGAACTGCTCGGCATTGAAGACGGTGAACGGCACCGGGACCAGGCGGGATGCGCCTTTGCCCTCCTCGTCTCCTTTTTCGTCGGTCTTGGCAACAGAGGCCTCAACCCACTTCACCAGCTTGACGCCCTTCGACCCTTTGGTCAGGCGGGCCTTCAAGCCCTGCCCCTGTTTGAAGGTCAGCCAGCGAGGATCCGCGTAGCCGGACACCATCTGCTGGATGGACAACCAGAGCGAGTTGAAGCCCGCATAGGCCTTGCCAGTGGTGGCGTTGTAGGGCATCGACATGGAGCCAGCGCCTGGCTCCCAGAGCCGCTGGAACGGCGCTTGGCTTGCCGCCATCAGTTCGGCGAGCTGCTCGCTGGTCTGCTGGACGTAGTCCGAATAGGTGGACGACGGTGCCTTTGCTTGCTGGCGTGCGGGATATCGGCCCATGTCGAGTCCCTCACGCCGTCTGGATGCGGAGGGTGTGCCCAGCGTCGAGGAGCTCGAGCACTAGGGCCGAGACCTCGTGGTCTTCCAGCAACCCTTCGATGGGCTCGCCGGGGATGACGCGCTCGAGGGTCATGAACCCCTCGGCTTGGGTCAGACGGTATTGGGGAGACGCGGCCAGGGCGTCAGCATCGGAAAGGGCGTCTTCAATGAAGGCGTCGGATTGCATGAGAATTCCCGCTCAATGGCATTGCATTGACCATAAAGCGGGATTTCTCGTTGGCAAGCGGCCAATATTTTAGCCATTACTGAATTTCGTTTCGCTTCCCGCGGCATCGCCCCCAACAACCTTCAAATTCCTGGCAGTGGGTTCGTGGACCGGCGGTTCAAACAGCCCCTTCAGCGATTCTGGCAGTGTTTCGCCAGGGCGTCCGGCCTTCTCATCAAGCTTTTTCGAAAGACGATCGGAAAACACCTCATTGGACTTTGCCACGCGCTCAGCCTTCTCCTGCTCTGCCTTGCGCCTCTCCTCCTTGAGAATCTCTTCCTTCGCCTTCTGGTCGTTTATGGCGTCCTGGAGACTGTTGTCTTCCATCGCGTCGAGCTGGTCGTGAGTCAGTTCAACATAGGGTTCGATCTCGGGTTGAGCACCGGCCCATGAGCAAGGGAAGAAGGCCTTCTGCTCGCCCTTGAACTGACGGTTGGCGCCCTTGCCCTGGATGAAGCCGGCTGTCTTCAACCCACCCGTGAACTGCCGCTGGGTGAGGATTTCGAAGACCTCGAATCCCTGCCCTTCGCACCACTTCTTGTAACGCTCGTAGATGACCGTGATGGCCTGCTCGGCCTTGCGGCCGCCAGCGGCGTCGCCAAACAGCACCCGGTCATGGTGGACCCAAGACGCGATCGAGTCCGAATTGTGGACGGAGGCCTGCTTGGCCTCGCGTGCCGCGGCGGGCAACTCATGGTCGGCCATGAAACGGCCGCGCTCCACGATTCGGCGTGCGCCTTCCAGCATCCAGTCGAGAAAGAGTTGCCCCTCCTCTTCAAAGATCACCTTGTGGAAGTCCTGCTCGCGCTCCGTTTCGGGGATCTGGACCTTCCACTCGACGATCGTGAGGCGCCGGGCGACGCCGCCACTCCGGTCACGGAAATACGGCGACTGATTGGAGGTGAGCAGCCACTTGGCCCGGGAGTGGTAATTGATGACCGAAAGGTTCTTGCGGTTGATCGACACCCCATTGCCGCTGACCAGCGACTTGAACGTGCCCTCCTGGTATTTCTCGCACTCGTTCTCGTCCACCACAATGAGGTTGGCCCCGATGATTCCCTCCAGCGCAAACGTGTTGCCCAACGTCTGAAGGTTCAGCCGCGCTATCTGCTTTTGCATGAGCTCGACAGCTTCGGCCAGCGTGCTCTTGCCACTGCCGGGCACGCCGAACCACCACGTCGCCATCTGGTAGTTGCCTGGCAACAGGGTCATGCCGCACTGCTCTTGGACGAGCGCACGAACTTCCGGGTCCGGTAACGCACGGCTCAGGAACTTGTGGAGCTTCGAAGACGCGGGGAGCGCCTGCGGGACATAGGCGTGACCGTGCCTGGCGCCAGAGGCGATGTTCAGCGCGTGGGACATCCCCAGCTCGGGGTCCGGCGCCATGGCCTTGATGCCCTTCTTTGTGATTTCCAGATAGGCGTCCTGACAGGGCACGATTGCCCGGCCCAAGTCAATCTGGGGAAGGGGGTTGGTCTGGGACAACCGGGTGCGCGCATAGGACCAACAATCGCGGGCTGCCCGTTGCCCCGCCTTGCTGGGAACGCCTCGGTCGAGCCAGCTTGAGCAAAGGCCTTCGCCGATACCACGGTGGATGACGCCCCAGTGCGTCCCGGTCCAGCGATAGACGAGGCAGGACTCGGATGCGAACTCGTCTTCTGCACATGCCCACATGCTGCCGTCGAGGCCAAGCATGAGATGCCGGGCATAGATGGAATCGAGACTGGGCGGTTTGATTTCGCCCTTGCCCAGTCGCACTTTGGAATGGCTGTTCAACCAAGTATCTTCTTGCTTCAAGTTGACGTCGCGATCCTTGGCATTTTTCTGCCAACGTTTCACCAGAAGCGATTCAACGTTTGAGGGGTTGACTGCAGGCCGATCTTCGGCCAGATTGAAATTAGACATAGCGGTAGCTCCATCGATCCCTCGCCCTGCCAGGCGGGGGATTTCTTTTTGGGGGAAGGGTTACGCGGCTTCGGGAAGCGCCCTATCAAGGATTCGCCGAAGCTTCTCGCTTGGTGTCAGGCCAGACTTTTCAGCTTCTCGCTTCAATCGCCTGCTCAATTCCGGCTCGACCCGAAGCGTCAACATGATTTTGCGAATGGAAGGCTTGTCGGGGGTATTCACGGCGTCTCCGTATTTCAACTGCGATACATCCAACAAAACAGAAATCCCAAATCCGTCAACCCCCCTCAATGGAAAATACTTTGATTGCTGGTTATCTCAAACCCGTTAACCAGCAGATAACCAGGAGATAACCAGCAGACTAAAAGCCCATAAGCCTCTGTTTCTTTTGAACTTCTCTGGCTAGTGCTGGTTAACTGCTTATCTTTTCAGGTCTACTTACGCGCGCCCCCTGTCATTGCCCCATTCCATTGTTAGGGTATTTCTCAAAAGGGGGCGCATCATAAATAACTCGAAATCCTGACCAGTTAACCAGCATCTGGCAATTTATCCTTCGGTATCAGTCATTTGAATGCTGGTTATCCGCTGGTTATCTCCTGATTGAGTGCTGGCTAACTTTTGGAAAAACTATTTCAAGCTAACAATCATCCTTGCGCAAAGCGCCAACGCCTGGTCACACACGAACACTTAGGATTACTCGTTGTCGTTAGCTGCCGCCAAACCACCGGACGACACTTTCACTACCCTCTGGAAGGCAAAGAACTTCCCGACCAACACGCCATTTTTCTGGGCTTCGAGCAGGTTCTTCTCAGCCCTCGGACCGTAGGCAACAAAGACCGATCCGGACGGGGATGCATTTCCCACCACTCCATTGCTTCGGATGAACTTCAATCGGCCGCGTGTGATGAAGATCGCGTTGACGTTTCGGTGGTTGAGGACGAAATCGTGCATCCACTTCGGATCCATGTGCGCCGGCACCAAGGCAACGCCTCCCCCCGGGTGGTTCGCCATCTTCTCCATCCATTTCGGCATGCCCTTTCCGTAGGGCGGGTTCAACCACACGAAGTCGGTCTTCGGCCAAGAAGTCGACAAGCCGTCTTCACTAGGCGGAATCAAACGACGAGCCGTCCGTGCGGGCAGAAGCAAAGGGTCTTCGGGCGTGCAGGGATCCAAATCGAATCCCTCTCGACCTCCAAGGGCTTCGACAATGGGCGTTTTCGTGAACCAGGCGTCCGTCGTGTGCAACTTGTCGCAGGCTTTGTAGCAAGCGCTGGAAAGGGGCTTGCTGGCGGCTTTTGCGTTCATGAGACTCTCCAGGCAAAGCTTCGCCATCACGGCCCCAATGAGGCCGTCCAGGGTCAGCGTTGGGATTGAGCAGGCGGCGGGATGCCGGTGCTTACCGGCCGGGGCGTTAGGGGCGCTCCGACCTTGGAGCCATCATGAGAAACCCCCGGCCTTTTGGGACCGGGGGTTTGGAAGGGTGTCCAAAATTTTTCAGTCGTCGTTTAGACGCGCCGATCGCCTTTGGTTCGTGCGGGTAGCTCTTTTTGGCCCCATGCCTCTTCCAACTGCGTCTTCTTCAGCAAGGCCCTCGCCTCGCGCAGGCTTTGCGCCGTTGACTCAAGCCGATCGACTTGCTTGACCAAGAACTTGTCGTAGGAGGCCCGCCAAGCGACCTTGATGCCTGCGTCCTTCCATGGCTTCTGGAGGGCTTGAGCCAGGGTGCACACCCGCACGCCTACGCCCACCTCGCGCCGCAAGATTGCGTCGATGCGCGCCAACATCGCGTCGGAAAGCTCGTCGCCCACGAGAGGCTCCAAGAACACTTGCTTGGCGCCCCCACCCTTGCTCACGAGAAACGGCAGCTTGGCCGTGAGCAACGCATCGGGGGCCGCGCCGCGAGCGGTCAACGGCAACCAAGCCCCGTTCCTGCGCAGATAGTCGCGCCACTCGAGCAGGGCAAGGAGGCGCGTTGTGCGCTTCTTGGTGCCCTTGACCTGGAACAGAGGCTTTTTTGTGGGGTGGTTCTTCAGCAGCATCTCCAGCTGCGCGGTGCTGACCGCCAGCACGCCGGCCGCTTCGTTAAAGGAAAGCTCGGTGTTGTCGAACTCGTGATCCTTGGCGTTCCGAAACTTGCTGCTCCGAGCTCTCTCAGCTTGCGCGTCGATGAGCTTCTCAAGGCGCTCCACGGTGCGGACACCGAATTTGTCGAAGAAAAGATCAGCGGCGCGCTTGTGGGCTTGTGCAGCAGTCAGGGCCATGAAAACTCGTCTTTGGTCAGGTCAGAAGCGCGTGGGCTCGCCGGACGGCACGCCTGGCGCCCATGCCTTGTCGAAGCGCTTGGCGTTGACCAGTGCCAGCACGCTCCCCCAGAAGGCCAGAGCGCGGATCTGCTGCTGCTTGAGGCGGTTGGGTATGCGGCCCTTGTTAGGACGCTCTGGAGCGCGCTCAGGATTGATGACAGCGCGTTGGGCAGGTAGCGGCTTGGGTGACGCCAGACCGTTGTTGTCGACGGCCACGAGGCGATCCAGAGCTGCTGCCAACGCGGTGATGGGAACGAGCCAGGAGCCGCCCATCTTCCGAAGCCCCGGAACAATGACACCGGCCGCGAGCTGTTCGCGGGTCTGCTCATACCCGCCTGCACCCGTGCGCCCCATCACCAGGGCGACGTCTTCCACCGACAGCATGACCTTGCCGGGGAACATCTCGCGCAGAAGAGGGAGCATTCCGTCCATGGGCCTCGGGAAAACTTTGGGAAAAGATGGGGCTGGAAATCCCTGTTTTTCCCTGCCTGAAACGACAAAGGGTTGGACGGAAAACCGGCCAACCCTTTGTTTTTACAGCTTTAACATGGTGCCGGAAATAGGAATCGAACCTACGACCTACGCATTACGAATGCGCCGCTCTACCAACTGAGCTATTCCGGCTTGGGACGCGAATTCTAGGGAGCGCGGCGCCTGCGGTCAATCGACCAGTTGCAGGCGCAGTTCCTTGGGCAGTGCGAAGACCATGTTCTCCGGCTCGCCCGACAGCTCGCGCAGGCCGTCCGCACCGAGTTCGCGCAGGCGGTCGAGCACACCCTGGACGAGGATGTCCGGCGCCGAGGCGCCTGCGGTCACGCCGATATGGCGGCGGCCTTCGACCCAGCGCGGGTCGATTTCCTCGGCGCCATCGATCAGATAGGCCTCCACGCCGTCGCGCTCGGCCAGCTCGCGCAGGCGGTTGGAGTTGGAGCTGTTCGGCGAGCCGACGACGAGCACCAGATCGCATTCGCGCGCGAGGTCGCGCACGGCGTCCTGACGGTTCTGCGTGGCGTAGCAGATGTCGTCGTTCTTCGGCCCCTGCAGCACCGGGAACTTCTCGCGCAGCGCGGCGATCACGCCGCGGGTGTCGTCGACCGACAGTGTGGTCTGCGTGGTGTAGGCAAGGTTCTCGGGCTGGCTGACGACCAGCGCGGCGACGTCGGCCTCGTCCTCGACCAGATAGATCGAGCCCGTGCCCGCCTCGGCGCGCCACTGGCCCATCGTGCCTTCGACTTCCGGGTGGCCTTCGTGACCGATCAGCACCACGTCGCGGCCGGCGCGGCAGTGGCGCGCGACCTCGAAGTGCACCTTGGTCACCAGCGGGCACGTGGCGTCGAACACCTTGAGACCGCGACGCGTGGCTTCTTCGCGCACGGCCTGCGAAACGCCGTGCGCGCTGAAGATCACGGTGACGCCGTCGGGCACTTCGTCGAGCTCCTCGACGAAGATCGCGCCGCGGCGCTTGAGATCTTCGACGACGAACCGGTTGTGCACGACTTCATGGCGCACATAGATCGGCGCGCCGAGCGTCTCGATCGCACGTTTGACGATCTCGATCGCGCGATCGACGCCGGCACAGAAGCCGCGGGGGTTGGCGAGGACGATGTCCATGGCGGCTAGTTTACCGAAGGCAGCAGGAATGAAGCGGCAACGGGCGCGACGGAGTGTCTCCGGCATGGCACAGGGACCCGACGCCACTTCCACGTCGGCTTTTCACGGCGCGGGACGCCCAGCCGGCGCGACCGCCTCCGCTGAACCGACTAGGCCTTCTTTTTCGCCGGGAAGAACCCGAACAACGCGATTCCGATCGCACCGCCCACGATCGCGGCATCGGCGAGGTTGAACGCCGGCCAGTAATAGTCCTGCCAGTGCCACTGGATGAAATCGACGACGTGGCCATGGATCTGCCGGTCGATCACATTGCCCAGTGCGCCGCCGATGACCAGCGCAAACGGCAGCGCGGTGCGCCAGTCGCGGCGCGGGGTCTTGGCCAGCCACCAGCCGAGCATGCCGCTGATGCCGATCGCGAGGATCGTGAAGAACCACTTCTGCCAGCCGCCCGCGTTCGCCAGGAAGCTGAACGCCGCGCCGGTGTTGTAGGTGCGGTACCAGTTCCAGAAACCGTCGATGACCGGGATCGCGGTGTACTCGGGCAGCGAAGTCAGCACCCAGTACTTGGTCAGCTGGTCGAGCACGATCACCACCACCGACAGCACCAGCCACGGCAGGGCATTGGGCGTCACTTTGGCCATCAGAACCACCTCCGCAGCTCGCCCTGCCCGTCGCGACCATCGGTCGCGATGTTCTCCACGCAGCGGCCGCACAACTCCGCATGCTCGGCATGCGCGCCGACATCGTCACGACGCTGCCAGCAGCGCACGCACTTGGGCTTGGCCGTCGCACGCGCGGTCACGCCGATCGCGGTCGCGCTGGCGTCATCGACGATCGTCACATCACCGCTGATCAGCAGGAAGCGCAGTTCGTCGACCACCGGCGACAGCCAGTTCGCGTCCGACACGCCGCAGCGCAGTTCGATCTCGGCATCGAGCGCCGCGCCGATCTCGCCGCTGGCGCGCATCGGTTCGAGCACCTTGGAGACGCGCTCGCGCAGTTCCAGCACGCGGTCGAAATCCTGCGCCGACCAGTCGGCATCGCTGCCGAGCCCGGTCAGGCCGGTGTACCAGGTCGCGAACTGCACGTTGGCCTCGCGGGTGCCGCCTACCGGCGCCGGCAGATGACTCCACAGCTCTTCCGCGGTGAAGCTCAGCACCGGCGCGATCCAGCGCGTGAACGCTTCGGCGATGTGGTACATCGCGGTCTGCGCGCTGCGACGGCCGACCGAATGCTCCGGCATCGTGTACAGCCGGTCCTTGGTGACGTCGAGATACAGGGAACCCAGATCGACGCTGCAGAAGTTCGACAGCGCCTGCACGATCTCGGCGAAGTCGTAGCGCGCGTAGGCATCTTCGATCTGCGCCTGCAACTGGGCCGCGCGATGCACGATCCAGCGGTCCAGCGCCACCATGTCCTGCGGCGCGACGAGATCACGCGCCGGCTCGAAGCCGGCGAGATTGCCGAGCAGGAAGCGCGCGGTGTTGCGGATGCGGCGATAGGCGTCGGCGGTGCGCTTGAGGATTTCCTGCGACAGCGACATCTCGTTGCTGTAGTCGGCCGAGGCGATCCACAGGCGCAGGATGTCGGCGCCCAGCGTCTTCATGATGTCCTGCGGCTCGATGCCGTTGCCGAGCGACTTCGACATCTTGCGGCCGTGCTCGTCGACGGTGAAGCCGTGCGTCAGGCACTGCCGGTACGGCGCGGCCTTGTCGATCGCGACGCCGGTCAGCAGCGAGGACTGGAACCAGCCGCGATGCTGGTCGGAGCCTTCGAGATAGAGGTCGGCCGGCTTCTGGTAGCCACGCGCCAGCAGCACGCCTTCATGGGTGACGCCCGAGTCGAACCAGACATCGAGGATGTCGGTGATGCGGTCGTAATCCGCGGCCTCGTCGCCGAGCAGTTCGCTGGCGTCGAGCGTGTACCAGATGTCGACGCCGTGTGCTTCCACGCGATCGGCGACCAGACGCATGAGCTCGGTGCTGCGCGGATGCGGTTCGCCGGTTTCGCGATGCACGAACAGCGCGATCGGCACGCCCCAGGTGCGCTGGCGCGAGATCGTCCAGTCCGGGCGTCCTTCGACCATGCCCGCGATGCGCGCCTGGCCCCATTCGGGATACCAGGTGACGTCCTTGATCGCGGCCAGCGCGTCGTTGCGCAGGTTGGCCTGCGACATCGAGATGAACCACTGCGGCGTCGCGCGGAACGCGATCGGCGTCTTGTGGCGCCAGCAATGCGGATAGCTGTGCTCGATCTTCGCGAACGCGATCAGGCTGCCCTGCGCACGCAACGCATCGACGATGACGTCGTTGGCCTTCCAGATGTGCAGACCCGCGAGCACGGTGTCGCCGATCGGCGGCGTCGACGGCAGATACACGCCGCGACCATCGACCGGATTGAGCTGGGCCGCGGTGTAGAGATCGAGCAAGCCGTAGGCCTTGCCGACGACGTAGTCCTCCTGGCCGTGACCGGGCGCGGTGTGCACGGCGCCGGTACCGTCTTCGGCCGACACGTGATCACCGAGGATCACCGGGATATCGCGCTCGGCGTAGAACGGATGCGCGAGCACCAGGTGTTCGAGCGCGCTGCCGGCGACGCGACCGTGCACGACGACATCGCCGTCGACGCCGTAGCGACGTAGCGCGCGTTCGGCCAGTGCATCGGCCAGCACCAGCCAGCGGCGACGGCCGTCCTGCGCAAGCGGACCTTCGACCAGCGCGTATTCGAGATCGGCGCCCAGCGACACGGCGAGCGATGCCGGCAGCGTCCACGGCGTGGTCGTCCAGATCGGCAGCGCGACGTCGACGTCAGCCGGCAGCGTCGCGCCGAACGCATGCGCGAACGCGGCGGAATCGCGCGCGACGTAGGCGACGTCGACCGCGGGCGAGACCTTGTCGGCATATTCGATCTCGGCTTCGGCCAGGGCCGAGCCGCAGTCGAAGCACCAGTGCACCGGCTTCACGCCGCGGGTCAGATGGCCGTTGTCGACGACCTTGGCCAGGGCGCGGATCTCGTCGGCCTCGAAACGGAAATCGAGCGTGCGGTAGGGGTTGTCCCAGTCACCGAGCACGCCGAGGCGCTTGAAGTCGCGGCGCTGGATGTCGATCTGCTCGTTGGCGTACTCGCGGCACTTCTGCCGGAACTCCACCGCATCGAGCTTGACGCCGACCTTGCCCCACTTCTTCTCGATCGCGATCTCGATCGGCAGGCCGTGGCAATCCCAGCCCGGGATGTAAGGCGCATCGAAACCCGCCATGCCCTTCGACTTTACGATGATGTCCTTGAGGATCTTGTTGACCGCATGGCCGAGATGGATCGAGCCGTTCGCATACGGCGGGCCGTCGTGCAGCACGAACTGCGGGCGTCCCTGTGCGTGCGTGCGCAGCTGCGCGTACAGGCCCTCTTCTTCCCAGCGCGCCAGCATCGCCGGCTCGCGCTTGGGCAGATCGCCACGCATCGGAAAGTCGGTCGCCGGCAGATGGATCGTCGACTTGTAGGGATTGGAGTTGCTGGCGTCTGCGCTCACGCGAAGTCCTGTCGTTGCGTTTCGTGTCGTGGGGAATGCGGTGCGGCGAGGACGGCCCGCGCCTGTGCGGCGTCGAGATCCATCTGCGCGACCAGACTCGGCAGGTCGTCGAACTTTTCCTCGTCGCGCAGACGCGCGACGAATTCGACTTCGATGCGGCGGCCGTAAAGATCACCGTCGAAATCGAACAGATGCGCTTCGAGCAGCGGTTCGACGCCACCGACCGTCGGCCGCGTGCCGAAGCTCGACACCGACGGCCAAGGCGCGTCGCCGATGCCGTGCACGCGCGTGGCGTAGATGCCGCGCAGCGCCGGCACCTTGCCGCCGAAGCGCAGGTTCGCGGTCGGATAGCCCAGCGTGCGGCCGAGCTGCTTGCCGCGCACCACGCGCCCGGAGACCGCATAAGGCCGTCCGAGCAGGCGCGCGGCGTGTTCGAAATCACCGGCCACCAGCGCATTGCGGATGTGGGTGCTGGACACGCGCTCGCCATCGACGACCAGCGGCTCGATCTCGCCGGCGATGAAACCCGCCTCGCGGCCCAGGGCCTGCAGTGTCGCCAGATCACCGGCACGCTTGTGGCCGAAGCGGAAACCCGGGCCGACCCAGACTTCGCGCGCACGCAGGCGCTGCACCAGCACCGCATCGACGAAGGCTTCGGGCGACATCGCCGCCATGCGCGCATCGAAACGCAGCAGGCCGACGACGTCCGCGCCGAGACCGCGCAGGCCTTCGAACTTCGCACGCACCGGTCCGAGCCGTGGCGGCGGCGATGCAGCGGCGAAGAACTCCCGCGGCAGCGGCTCGAAACTCAGTGCGGCGGCGTCGACGCCCAGCACATGCGCCCGCGCGACCGCGTGCCGCACCAACGCCTGGTGCCCGAGATGCAGCCCGTCGAACGCGCCGATGCAGACCACGCTGCCGTCGGCACAGAGGGGCCCGCCGGCGATGTCGCGGAACAGCCTGCTCATGTGGGTCCGTTGCGGCGGGCGCACCAGTGGACGCCCGCGGGAAAAAGTGACCGGCAAGTATAGCCGCCACCCGACCTGACCCGGGTTCAGCTGCCTCGCGCACGAGCGCGGGTCAGTGGCGCAGGTGCCGCGGCCGCAACCCCAGTGCGACCATGGCCACCACATAAGTCGCCCCGCCCGCACCGATCACCAGCACCAGCCAGCCGATGCGATGGAGCGCACCGTGGATGTCGGTCCAGGCACCGATCCAGAACCGCAAACCCAGCACCACGACCGCCATCGCCACGCAGGCGCAGGTCAGGCGCAGCGCATAGGTCGCCCAGCCGGGCTCCGGGGTGAAAATCCCGCGCTGGCGGAGATACCGCCACAGCAGCGCCGCATTGACCACGCCCGCAAGCGCCGTCGCCAGGGCGATGCCGCCATGCGCACCGGGCACGTCGTAGAGCCACAGCGGCGTGGTCAGCGCGATCGTCAGCAGCACGTTCGCCGCGACCGTCCAGATCGCCGCGCGCATCGGGGTCTTGGTGTCCTGCCGCGCGTAAAACGCGGGCGCCAGCACCTTGCTGAGCATGAAGGCCGGCACACCGAGGCTCATCGCGGTGAGGCTGATCGCCGCCATGCGCGTGTCGTCGGCGCCGAACGCGCCGTAGTTGTAGACCGTGGCGGTGATCGGCTCGGCCAGCAACAGCAGGCCCAGACCCGCCGGCACGCCGGCCAGCAGCGCCATGCGCAGACCCCAGTCCAGCGACTGGTTGTAGCCCGTCGCATCCTCGGCCGCATGCCGGCGCGACAGATGCGGCAGGATCACCGTACCCAGCGCCACGCCGAACAGGCCCAGCGGAAATTCGATCAGACGGTCCGAGTAATACAGCCAGTCCACGCTGCCTGCCGCCAGCAGCGACGCGAACGCAGTGCCCACGAGCAGATTGACCTGGGCGACCGACGAGGAGAACAGCGTCGGCAGCATCAGCCTGCCGACCTTGCGCACTTCCGGATGCCTGAATCCGGGACGCAGACGCGGGCGCAATCCAAGGCGACCAAGCGCCGGCCACAGCAGCGCGAGTTGCAGGAAACCCGCGATCAGCACGCCCCAGGCCAGCCCCTCCGGCGGCAACGCGAAGCGCGGCGCCAGCCACAGCATCGCCGCGATCATCGTCAGGTTGTGCAGCACCGGCGTAAAGGCCGGCAGCGCGAACCTGCCGTTGCTGTTGAGGATCGAGGCCGACAGCGACATCAGCGAAATGAAGAACAGATACGGGAACGTGATGCGCAACATCTGCGCGGTCTGGCCCAGCAGTTCCGGCTGATCCACCCAGCCCGGTGCGAACAGACGCGCGATCACCGGTGCCAGCAACATGCCCAATGCGCAGACCACGAGCACGACCGCGCACAGCGCACCGGCCATGTGGTCGATGAAGGATTTCAGCGCGGCGCGATCCCCGCGCTCCTTGATCTCATTGAGCACCGGCACGAAGGCCATCGCCATCGAACCCTCGGCGAACACGCGACGCAGGAAATTCGGAATGCGATAGGCGACAATGAACGCACTCATCGCGCCGCCGGTGCCGAAAAGCGTCGCCTGCAGCATGTCGCGGGCGAAGCCGGCGATCCGCGAGATCAGGGTCATCGCGCTGAACACTGCGCTCGAACGCAGCAGTCCGCCGCGCTTCTTCGGGGCCGGGCTGGAAGCCGCCGGATCGGGGGCCGTCACCGGAAAGCGCCGTTCAGGCCGTGCAGGTTGACGCAAGTATCTGAAACACCCATAATTTCCTGCTCAAATTTCCAGTTCGTCCGGCCAAGCCGGATTTTCACACGTCCAGCTTCCAGGAATCCATCGTGGCAAACATCAAGTCCGCCAAGAAGCGCGCCAAGCAGACCGTTGTGCGCAATGCGCGCAACTCCGCCCAGCGCTCGCAGCTCCGCACCGCCGTCAAGAAGGTGCTCAAGGCGCTCGACGCCAACGACGCCACCGGCGCACAGGAGGCGTTCAACGTCGCCCAGCCGATCCTCGACCGTTTCAGCTCGCGCGGTCTGATCCACAAGAACAAGGCAGCCCGTCACAAGAGCCGCCTGACCGCACGTATCAAGGCGATCAAGGCCGCCGCCTGATCAACGCCCGGCCGCTTCGGCGGTCGATGCGAAAGAACCCGGCCGTTGGCCGGGTTTTTTGTTGCGTGCTTCGCGCGTGAAGTCCGTCTTCTGACAGGCTGCGCCAGCGGAGCTGTGGGCGCACAGGCGTCGCCATTCCATCCGCCAGGGAGTTGCGTGGTCGCGAGGGATCGCATGTCCGCGCGCCTGAAAGGCGCTCTGCAGCAGTAGAACTGCTTGCCGTGCGAGTGGTGGCCGCCACAGTGCGACTGCGCGACACGCATGCTGCCCGAGTGCCGTATCGCGCGGGGATACGCCCGCACGACCCGTCTCATGCACGGACGGGCAGCGACCTCGCCGCCCGCACGGATCACACCGCGTCGGCTGCTTCGCGCTCGTCGCGGTCGAGCTCGTCGAGCGCGGACTGCACCTTGAGCATGACTTCGCGCGTGCCCTCGTGCGCCAGGCCGGAGATCAGGAACCAGGGGCCGGTCCAGCCCAGTGCATCGATGATGCGCGCAGCCTCGGATTCGGCTTCTTCGGGCAGCAGCGTGTCGGCCTTGTTGATCAGCAGCCAGCGCGGCTTGTCCAGCAGCGCGGTGTCGAACTTCTCAAGCTCGCGCTCGATCGCACGCACCTGGTCCACGGCATCGCTGCCGTCGAGCGGCGCGATCTCCACCAGGTGCAGCAACAGGCGCGTGCGCTGGATGTGGCGCAGGAACAGCGCGCCCAGGCCGGCGCCATCGGCCGCACCTTCGATCAGGCCGGGAATGTCGGCGATGACGAAGCTGCGCGCCGGCTCGACGCTGACCACGCCCAGATTCGGATACAGCGTGGTGAACGGATAGTCCGCGACCTTCGGGGTTGCTGCCGACACCGCACGGATCAGCGTGCTCTTGCCGGCATTCGGGAAGCCCAGCAGGCCGATGTCGGCCAGCAGCTTCAGCTCCAGCCGCAGCGTGCGCTCTTCGCCCTGCTCACCCGGTGTCGACTGGCGCGGCGTGCGGTTGGTCGAGCTCTTGAAATGCATGTTGCCGAGGCCGCCGATGCCACCCCGCGCAACCAGCAGGCGCTGGCCATGGGCGGTCAGATCGCCGATGACCTCGTCAGTCATGACGTTGTGCACCACGGTGCCGACCGGCACCACGATGACCAGCTCGTCGCCGCCCTTGCCGTACATCTGCCGCCCCATGCCGTTCTCGCCGCGCTGGGCGCGGAACATGGTCTGGTGGCGGAAGTCGACCAGGGTGTTGAGGTTCTCGTCGGCGACGATCACCACGCTGCCGCCGGCACCGCCATCGCCGCCATCCGGGCCGCCGAGCGGAATGAATTTCTCGCGCCGGAATCCGACGCAGCCATTGCCGCCATTGCCGGCGGTGACAGTGATTTCGACTTCGTCGACGAGTTTCATGACAGGCAACCGGAAAAGCGGAACGGAAAAAGGAACGCGGGCTGTGGATGCGCGGCAGATACCACGCACATCGCCAGCCAGCTTACCCGAGGCGCGGAATCGCGATGCATGGCATCACCGGCGTCCGGGTGGAGAATCGACGGCCGCCGCGTGGCGGCCATCAACGAAAAACCCCGCCGAAGCGGGGCTTTCCGGTGTCACGCGTCGCGGGAGGCTCAGGCCTCGGCGAGCACGCTGACGGTGCGGCGGTTCTTCGGACCCTTGGTCGCGAAGTTGACCTTGCCGTCGACCAGCGCGAACAGCGTGTGGTCACGACCCAGGCCGACGCCGGCGCCCGGATGGAACTGGGTGCCGCGCTGACGCACGATGATGTTGCCGGCTTCGATGGCCTGGCCACCGTAGATCTTGACGCCGAGATACTTCGGGTTGGAGTCGCGGCCGTTGCGCGAAGAACCTACGCCCTTTTTATGTGCCATGCCTGCTGCTCCTTACTTGCTACCACCGGCGATGCCGGTGATCTCGATTTCGGTGTAGTACTGACGGTGTCCCTGCTGCTTCATGGAGTGCTTGCGGCGACGGAACTTGATGATGCGGATCTTGTCGGCGCGGCCGTGCGACTTGATCGTCGCGGCAACCGTCGCGCCCTTCAGCGCGTCGCCCAGCTTCACGCCATCACCGTCGCCCAGCAGCAGGATGTTGTCGAACTTGATCTCGCTACCAACGTCGCCTTCGAGCTTCTCGACGCGAAGGGTTTCACCTGCCATCACGCGGTACTGCTTACCGCCCGTGACGAGGACTGCATAACTCATGACCAGACTTCCTCTGTAGTTATTGTGGTCTCACTGCCGCCATCGAGGGCGGACAGGAGCGGGATTTTAATGGGATCAGTGACTTGCGGTCAAGTCGACCCGGGATTGCCGCGCGGATAGCTCGCGCGTGCCCGAAGGACAGCCGCGGCCCGTGCCGCCCCGCCCCGTCGCCTGCGCTCCGCGATGAACGGCGGCCATTCGCAGATCCTGCGACAGCCCGCACGCAGACTGGTCGAACCGGAGTTTGCCCCCATCTGTCGGGCTCGGTAGTCTGATCGATTGGCCTTTGCGCTGCACCGGCTGTGCCGCCGCGCAGGGCCGGACCGTCCTCCCCCCTGTTCCACAACCGGATTCCCAGCCGATGGCGATGGATACCATCCGCATTCGCGGTGCACGTACCCACAACCTCAAGAACATCGACCTCGACCTGCCGCGCGACCAGCTGATCGTCATCACCGGTCTGTCGGGCTCGGGCAAGTCGTCGCTCGCGTTCGACACGATCTATGCCGAAGGCCAGCGCCGCTACGTCGAGTCGCTGTCGTCGTACGCACGCCAGTTCCTGAGCGTGATGGAGAAGCCCGACATCGACCACATCGAGGGTCTGTCGCCGGCGATCTCCATCGAGCAGAAGTCGACCTCGCACAATCCGCGCTCGACGGTCGGCACGATCACCGAGATCTACGACTACCTGCGCCTGCTCTATGCACGCGTCGGCAGTCCGCGTTGCCCGGATCACGGCTATCCGCTGGAAGCGCAGACGGTCAGCCAGATGGTCGACCACGTGCTGACCCTCGATCCCGCGCAGCGCTGGATGCTGCTGGCGCCGGTCGTGCGCGAGCGCAAGGGCGAACATGCCCAGGTGTTCGAGCAGCTGCGTGCACAGGGCTACGTGCGCGTACGCGTCGACGGGGTGCTCTACGAGATCGATGGGCTGCCCACGCTCGCGCTGCGCCAGAAGCACACGATCGAGGCCGTGATCGACCGCTTCAAGGTCCGTGACGACATGAAGCAGCGCCTGGCCGAATCCTTCGAGACCGCGCTCAAGCTCGGCGAAGGCATGGTGTCGGTGCAGGCGATCGACGATGCCTCGGTCGCACCGCATCTGTTCTCGTCCAAGTACAGCTGCCCGGTGTGCGATTACGCGCTGCCGGAACTCGAGCCGCGCCTGTTCTCGTTCAACTCGCCGATCGGCGCCTGCCAGACCTGCGACGGCCTGGGCGTCAGCGAATTCTTCGATCCCGACCGGGTGGTCGTGCATCCGGAGCTGTCGCTGGCCGCGGGCGCGGTGCGCGGCTGGGATCGCCGCAACGCGTACTACTTCCAGCTGCTGCAGTCGCTGGCCAAGCACTACGGTTTCGACGTCGACACGCCGTGGCAGGAACTGCCGCAGGCCTCGCGCGACGCGGTGCTGTTCGGCAGCGGCACCGAGACGATCAACTTCACCTACATCACCGATTCGGGCGCGCGCACGCAGCGCAAGCACCGCTTCGAAGGCATCGTGCCGAACCTCGAGCGTCGCTACCGCGAGACCGAGTCCTCGGCGGTGCGCGAGGAACTGGGCAAGTACATCAGCGAGCGGCCGTGTCCCGATTGCGGCGGTGCGCGCCTCAACCGTTCGGCGCGCAACGTGTTCGTCGCCGACCGGCCGATGCAGTCGCTGGTCGTGCTGCCGATCGATGAGGCACTGACGTTCTTCAACACGATGGAGCTGCCCGGCTGGCGCGGCGAGATCGCGGCCAAGATCGTCAAGGAGATCGGCGAACGCCTGAGCTTCCTCGTCGACGTGGGTCTCGATTACCTCACCCTGGAGCGCAAGGCCGACACGCTGTCTGGCGGCGAAGCGCAGCGCATTCGCCTGGCGTCGCAGATTGGCGCCGGCCTGGTCGGCGTGATGTACGTGCTCGATGAACCGTCGATCGGCCTGCACCAGCGCGACAACGAGCGCCTGCTCGGCACGCTGACGCGGCTGCGCGATCTCGGCAATACGGTCATCGTCGTCGAGCATGACGAGGATGCGATCCGTCTCGCCGACCACATCGTCGACATCGGCCCCGGCGCCGGCGTGCACGGCGGCGAAGTCGTCGCCCAGGGCTCGTATGAAGACGTGCTCAAGGCACCGCGCTCGCTGACCGGCCAGTACCTCAGCGGCCGCAAGCGCATCGAGATTCCGACCAGGCGCCACAAGCCGAATCCGAAGATGCAGCTCAAGCTGCTCGGCGCGTCCGGCCACAACCTCAAGAACGTCGATCTGACGATCCATTCGGGCCTGTTCACCGCGATCACCGGCGTATCCGGCTCGGGCAAGTCGACGCTGGTCAACGACACCCTGCATTCGCTGGCGGCGAACGAGATCAACGGCGCGTCGCACAAGGCAGCGCCGTATCGCGAGATCGAAGGGCTGGACCTGTTCGACAAGGTCGTGGACATCGACCAGTCGCCGATCGGCCGCACGCCGCGCTCGAATCCGGCGACCTACACGGGTCTGTTCACGCCGCTGCGCGAGCTGTTCGCGCAGGTGCCGGAATCGCGTGCCCGTGGTTACGCAGCCGGACGCTTCAGCTTCAACGTGCGCGGCGGACGCTGCGAAGCCTGTCAGGGCGATGGCCTGCTGAAAGTGGAGATGCACTTCCTGCCCGACGTCTACGTGCCCTGCGACGTCTGTCACGGCAAGCGCTACAACCGCGAAACGCTGGAGATCCTCTACAAGGGCCACAGCATCCACGACGTGCTGGAGATGACGGTCGAGGACGCGCTGGTCCTGTTCGAGAACCTGCCGCCGATCGCGCGCAAGCTCGAGACCCTGGTCGATGTGGGCCTGACCTACGTCAAGCTGGGCCAGAGCGCGACCACGCTGTCGGGCGGCGAGGCGCAGCGCGTCAAGCTGTCGAAGGAACTCTCGCGCCGCGATACAGGACGCACGCTCTACATCCTCGACGAACCGACGACCGGCCTGCACTTCCACGACATCGAACATCTGCTCGCCGTGCTGCACAAGCTGCGTGACGACGGCAATACGGTGGTCGTGATCGAGCACAATCTCGACGTCATCAAGACGGCGGACTGGGTCATCGATCTCGGCCCGGAAGGCGGACATCGCGGCGGCCAGATCATCGCCGAGGGCACGCCCGAACAGGTCGCGGCGATGCCGCAGTCGCATACCGGCCACTTCCTCGCGCGCTTGCTCGAGACGAAGCTGCCGGAACCAGCGGCGCCGAAGCCGGAACGCAAGCTTGCGCGCAAGGCCACGACGCATCTGCCCAAGCCGCTGCCGCGCAAGGGCGCGTCCACGAAGGCTGCCGAGGCCGATGCGAAGGTGCGCGCCGAACTGATGAAGGCGGGCTCGAAGCACGCGGATTCCGAAGCGGTCGAAGCGACGCCGCCGCGTGCGAAGAAGACCGCGTCGAAGCAGGCGCCGAAGAAGAAGGGAGCCAAGGCATGAGTGAGTCGAAGGTGCTGATCCGGATGCCGATCGAGTTGCGCTGGCGCGATCTCGATGCGTTCAACCACGTCAACAATTCCAACTTCATGACCTACCTCGAAGAGGCGCGCATCCGCTGGTTCGACACGGTGGGCGAGCCTTGGGTCACCGACGAAACTGCGCCGCTGCTCGCGGCGGTGCAGATGAACTACAAGGTGCCGATTCCGTATCCGTCGAAGATCGTCGTCGAGCTGCTGGCCGATCGTCTCGGCAACTCCAGCGTGACGATCGGCCACCGCATCGTGTCCGACGACGGCGCCACGCTGCATGCCGACGGCCACGTGGTGATGGTGTGGATCGACCGCGCCACCGGGCGGCCGGTCACGCTGCCGGAATCGGTGCGCGCGAAGGCGCTCGCCGCCGGCTGATTCAACGCAGCGCCTGTTACCTGCAGGCGCTGCGTTTCCAGTGCCTGGCCCACGGCCCGTCATCGCACTGCCGCTACCATGCGGAGTCTTCCCGCATGGACCCGACGCGATGACCGCCTTGATCGAGATCCAGGACCACGGCCCGATCCGCACGCTCACGCTCGCCCGCCCGCCGGCGAATGCGCTCGATCCGGCGCTGTGCCTCGCCTTGCGCGATGCCATCGAGGCAGCAGCCGCGGATGACGTCGGCGGCGTCGTGCTTGCCGGTGGCCCGAAGGTGTTCTCCGGCGGCCTCGACGTGCCGCATCTGCTGTCGCTGCCCGATACCGCATCGCTGCGCGGGGCCTGGGACGCGTTCTTCGCCGCGGCGCGCGCGCTTGCCGGTGCACCGATGCCGATCGCCGCGGCGATCGCCGGCCATGCGCCCGCCGGCGGCTGCGTACTGGCGCTGTGCTGCGACTACCGCGTGATGGCCTCAGGCGCGTACCGCATCGGTCTCAACGAAACCCAGGTCGGCCTGGTCGCACCGGACGGCATCCAGCGGCTGATGCGGCGCACGATCGGCGCGCGTCAGGCCGAGCGCCTGCTGGTCGGCGGTCTGCTGGTCGATGCCGGGGAAGCGCTGCGCCTGGGCCTGGTCGACGAACTGGCGGGCATCGACGAGGTCCCGCTGCGCGCGCGCCTGTGGCTCGAATCCCTGCTCGCCCTGCCCCGCGCCCCGATGCTGGAGACCCGCGCGATCGCACGTGCGGATCTGGTGGATGCGCTGTCGGAACAGAACATCGAACTGGATCGCTTCGTCGATGCCTGGAATGCGCCGGATACGCAGGCGGGCCTGCGGGCGCTGGTGGCGCGACTGGGTCGCTGACGATCAGGCGCCGACGGACACGGCACGCTCGGGCGCATCCACCCACCCGCTCCACGAAGGCGCGTACAACGTCGCGCCATCGCGCCCCGCATGCGCCATCGCCAACAGGTGATGGCAGGCGGTGACGCCGGAGCCGCACATCACCGCCACATCGCCAGGCGCATGACCGCCGATCAGGGCGTCGAACTCGGACGCGAGCACACCGGCAGGCTTGAACCGCCCCGCTTCGAGATTGTCGGCATACGGCCGGTTGCGCGCGCCCGGCACATGGCCGGCGCGTGGGTCCAGCGGTTCGACTTCGCCGCGGAAGCGTGCACCCGCGCGGGCGTCGAGCAGCAGGCCGCCGGCATCGAGATGACGCTGCACGGCGTCGGCATCGCGCAACAGGTGCGTTTCGTCGAAGGCACCTGCACGCGCTGGCGCGGGTTGGACGTTCGGCTCTGTCGTTTCGACCGGCAGATCGCCTGCCTGCCACGCCGCCCAGCCGCCATCGAGTACCGCCACCTGCGGATGGCCGAAGCTGCGCAGCAGCCACCACAGACGCGCGGCGAAGGCACCGTCGCTGTCGTCGTACGCGACGACCTGCATGCCCGGCGCGATGCCGAGGCGCGACAGCGTCGCGGCGAACGCGTCGGCCGTCGGCCACGGATGACGGCCGAGGCCCGGCCCTTTCGGACCCGACAGATCACGTTCGAGATGCGCGTAGACCGCGCCCGGAACATGCGCGTCGCGCCACGCCGCTTCGCCGGCGCCATCCGCCGCGCCGGCCACCGCCAGGGTGAAGCGGCAATCGACGATGCGCACGCGCGTATCGCCGAGCGATGCCGCCAGCGTCGGCGCGTCGACCAGCGTGGTCCAGCGCGCGCTCATGCGCGCTCCAGACGATCGCGCAGGTTGAGCAGGATCGACGCCGTCGCGCCCCAGATGCGATGCGTGGGCGCAGCGGCGAGGGTTTCGTATTCGAGGACGTGGCGCATGCGACCGCGGAACTCGATGTCGACGTGGCGCAGGCTGCCCGGCGCCATCAGGAACGCCAGCGGCGCCTCGAACACCTCGGCCACCTCGCCGGGTTCGGGCACCGCTTCGAAATCGGGATCGAGCAGCGCGACGACCGGCGTGACGCGATAGCCTGTGATCGTCGCCAGCGGATCGAGATAGCCGAGCGGCTGTACCTGCGATGCGGTGAGACCGATCTCCTCGCAGGCCTCGCGCAGCGCCGCCTGAAGCGGCCCGCCATCGCCCGGCTCCTCGCGGCCGCCCGGAAAGCTGACCTGCCCCGCGTGGTGGCGCAGCGTATCGGTGCGCCGCGTCAGCACCGCCTGCAGGCCATCGGCGCGCCGCACCAGTCCGACCAGCACCGCCGCTTCGCGCAGCACGACCGTGCCGTCCAGCAGGCCGTCGAGCTCGTCGACATTCCAGCCACGCGCGGGCGGCGGCGCATCCAGCGGATGCAACGCGCGCGCCAGGCTGCCTGCGTCGAACGCGGCGTCGAAGACAGCATTCATCCGCGGGCTGCCTCGCGTGCGGGCAGCTCGACATCCATCAGCCACTGGCGCCGGGCGTCGCTCATACGCGACCAGTCGCTGATCTCCGCCAGGCTGCGCAGACAGCCATGGCAGATGCCGTGTGCGTCGAGCGTACAGACGCCGGTGCAGGGTGTGGGCATGGCGCGGGGGCGTTCGTCCATCCGGTCATTCTAACGATGCGCCGGTGCGCGGGGCCGCGCGCCGACGCCCACGACTGCATGCAAGCGCGACGTGCCGCAAACGACGACGCCGACGTGCAGGCACGTCGGCGTCGGGTATCTCAAGTCGCAGTGCGGATCAGCGGGTGCTGAGCAGCTTCACCATCACGCCGACCGGCTGGCGGGCGATTTCCTGCGTGCCTTCACCGGTGACGAACTTGCCCGGCGGGAAGACCACTTCGTAGACCGCATTGAGCGGCATCAGCGGCAGCACTTCGCGCAGACCGGCGATCGGCGCTTCCGAGACGCGGAACGGCGGCGTCTGGTCTTCCTGGCTCAGACCGATGCCGGCCGGCACGATCAGGGCCTGGTAGGCGACTTCGACAGTGCTCGCAGCGGTCGGCTTGGCGCCGGCGCCAGCTTCGACAACGCGGTACATCACGCCGCTCGGCAACGAGATCACGCCTTCGCGCGCCTTGTACTCGTTGATGAACGTCGTGGCCTGGCCCTCGTTCTGGGTCAGTGCCGCGCGACGCTCGGCGACGATGCGCTCCTGCATGCGCTGCTGGAAGCCGTTGTAGGCCGTGCCCATCTGCTCGGGGGTGTAGGTCGGGTCCTTGCGACCGTGACCGTCCTGCAGCCCCTTGATGATCGTGTTGACGTCGACCGACTCACCGGTTTCCGCCAGGCGGTTACCGAGATCGAAACCCAACGCGTAGCTCAGCGTGGTCCTGTCGTTCGCGTTGGCCGCTGGGGCCGCCGCCTGCTGCGCGTACGCCGCGCCGCTGAACGTGATGGCCGCGACGGCGGCCGCAATAAAACGCAACTTCATTCCGTGGATCTCCGCTAGGTCAGATTTCAATATCGCCTGTCACGCAAAAGGGCGGTCGAACCGCCCCCTGTGGACGCGCTAGGATAACGGCCGAAGGGCTTAACCGCCACTGACGACCCCCAACTAGACCCCGCCCGCCCCCACAAGTTCCCCGGGCGATGCGTTTGCGCCCGGAGTGCCCATGTCCGAATCCCCGCTGCTCGTCGAAGACCAGGGCGCCGTGCGCGTCATCACCGTGAACCGTCCGGACAAGCTGAACGCGTTGAACTCGGCCACGCTGGATGCGCTGCACCACGCGTTCGACGCGGCCGCCGACGACGACACCGTCCGCGTCGTGGTGCTGACAGGCGCCGGCCCGAAGGCCTTCGTGGCCGGGGCGGACATCGCCGAGATGGCAGACCTGCGCCCGGTCGAGGGCCGCGACTTCGCCCTGTGTGGCCAGGCGATGATGCGCCGGGTCGAAACCCTGTCCAAGCCCGTGATCGCGATGGTCAACGGCTTCGCGCTGGGCGGAGGACTGGAGCTGGCGATGTGCTGCCATCTGCGGATCGCCGCCGACACCGCCAAAGTCGGTCAGCCGGAAGTGAATCTCGGCCTGATTCCGGGCTTCGGCGGCACCCAGCGCCTGCTGCGTCTTGCGGGCCGCGCGGCGACGCTGGAGCTGTGCCTGACGGGTGCGCCGGTCGATGCCGCGCGCGCGCTGGCGCTGGGCATCGTCAACCGCGTCGTGCCGGCGTCCGACCTGCAGACGCAGACGCTCGCACTGGCCCAACAGCTGGCGAATGCCGCGCCGCTCGCGCTGCGTGGGGTGCTGGACTGCGTCAACTTCGGTGGCGAAAGCGCGATCGGCGAAGGCCTTGCATACGAGGCCGCGCAGTTCGGCCTGATGTTCGCGACCGAGGACATGCGCGAGGGCACCCGCGCGTTTCTCGAGCGCCGGAAACCCGCTTTCGCGAACCGCTGAGTCGCCTGCCCGCCATGTCGGACCGCCAGCCCGCCGCCAGCGCCCCCACCCCCGAGTTCCTCGACCATCTGGTCGCGCTGCTGCGCGGTGATGACGTCGACGCCGCGATCGAAGCCGGCCTGATGGATGCCTGGCCGGACACCTGCGCCGATGCGCTCGACGGCGATGCGCGCAGCCTGCTGCTGGCGACACGCCGGCGGTTGCGCGAGGCGTGGGCGGCGCGTGCGCGTTACCAGGCGCGGCGCTTGCGGCTCGCCCAACGCGCAGCCGAGCGTGATGCGGGACGCCGCGTGCCGGCGCCCGTGGTCGCTGCCGATGTCGCGGCACCCCGCCCCGCATTGCCTGCCGGCGCGGCCGCCCTGCTCGCCCGCGCCAAGGCGCGTGCCGGCGGCGGCACACCATGAGTGCGGCCCTGACCGCCGCGCCCAGACGGCGCGGCCCGACGATGACGCGCGCGGAGATCCATGAATTTCTCGCCCGCCTGCGCGAGATCGATCCCGAGCCGACGACTGAACTCGAATACACCACCCCGTTCGAACTGCTGATTGCGGTGATCCTGTCGGCGCAGGCCACCGATGTCGGCGTCAACAAGGCCACGCGGCGGTTGTATCCGGTCGCGAACACACCGCAGGCGATCCTCGATCTCGGCGAGGACGCGCTCAAGCGCCACATCGCGACGATCGGCCTGTTCAACGCGAAGGCGAAGAACGTCATCGCCGCCTGCCGCCTCCTCGTCGAACAGCACGGCGGCGTGGTGCCGAACGATCGCGCTGCGCTCGAAGCCCTGCCAGGCGTCGGCCGCAAGACCGCGAACGTCGTGCTCAACACGGTGTTCGGCGAACCGGCGATCGCGGTCGATACGCACATCTTCCGGGTGTCCAACCGCACCGGCCTCGCGCCGGGCAAGGATGTGCGCGCGGTCGAGGACCGGCTGATGCGCGTGGTGCCGGCAGAATTCCTGCTCGGCGCGCACCACTGGCTGATCCTGCATGGCCGCTACACGTGCAAGGCGCGCAAGCCCGACTGTCCGACGTGCGTGGTGCGGGATCTGTGCCGGTTCAAGGACAAGACGCCGGGCGCGGTGGAATAGCGCCGAGACCGGCTGCCCGGACGGCGTCGCCGCAACCGCGCGGCCTCCGCCTGCGCACCTGCCCGCACGAAAAGGGGGCGGACCTCCAGCGATGCATCACCTGCCGGACGGCACGACGGCGCAGGCGCCATCGTGCCTGGGCGGTCATTCGTCGCGGTCGGTGAACGGCTTGCGCGGCAGGCGCTCGTCGCGCATTGCGGCGTGGTACGCGAACGAGGCGATGATCGCCGCGGCCTGCTTCAGGTCGTCCGGCACGACGTGATCGTAGGTGTCGAGATGCGTGTGGTGGACGTGGCTGAAGTAGTCGGCCGGATCCTGCACGAACTGGAAACCCGGCAGGCCGACGCGGTCGAACGAGATGTGGTCGGTCGAACCGGTGTTGCGGGTGGTCACGACCGTCGCGCCGAGATCGGCGAACGGCTCGAGCCACGCGCGGAACACCGGCACGGCCGCGTGGTTCTCCTGCGCGTAGATGCCGCGGATGCGACCGGTGCCGTTGTCGAAGTTGAAGTAGGTCGAGAAGCGGTCGTAACCGGCGCGGCGCTGCAGCGGGCCGGTGCCGCGCTGGAAGGCGCGCGGCAATGCGATCTGCTCGGGGTCAGTCGGCGCCGGCCAGTCGGCCAGATGCGTGGCGACGTAGCCGGCGGAACCGTGCAGGCCCTGCTCTTCGCCGCCCCACAGCGCGATGCGGATCGTGCGCTTCGGGCGCGCGTCGATCGCCTTGAGGATGCGCATCGCCTCCATCATCACGACCACGCCCGCGCCGTTGTCGGCCGCGCCGGTGCCGGTGTGCCAGGAATCGAGATGCGCGCCGATGATCACCGTCTCGTTCGCCTTCGAGCTGCCACGCAGTTCGGCGAAGGTGTTGGTCGCGGGCAGATCGGCGTCGCTGGTGAAACGTGCCTGCACGTCGACGCGCAGGCGCGGCGCCTGCTTGCTGTCGACCGCGCGCACCAGCTGGTTGTAGTGCTCGGCCGCGACGACGAGGTCCGGCACCCCTTCGGGATCGCCGGCCTTGCGGCCACCGCCGCCCATCACGCGGACGATGCCGTTGTCCCAGGAGCTGATCGACAGCGTCGCCAGCACGCCTTCCTCGGCGAAGAAGGTGTTGAGCGCGCGCACCAGTTCCTGACGCTTGCGGTACTCATCGAGGCGCTTGTTCTGCGCTTCGGGATCGCGGTCCTGCGGCACCGGGAAAGTCTGCAGTTCGCCGAGGTCTTCCTCGGTGTGGCGACGGAAGTCGGGCTTGTCGGCCGGCTTGTAGGCGCGCGCTTCGTCGAGCAGCACGATCTTGCCCGCGAGCTTGCCGCGCTGCTTTTCGATGTCCTCGACGGTCTTGAACGTCGCGCGCACCAGTTCGCCTTCGACCGGGCCATCGGTGCCGGGCGTCCACGCCTTGGGCAGCGCGTGGATCGGCAGCTCACGCGGTGTCAGCAGCTCGACGCGCGATGCGCGAAACTCCCAGCCGCGGCCGAAGGCCTCGTCGTAGACCTCGTCGCGCACATTGGTCAGGCCATAGCCGGTCAGCTTGTCGCGTGCCCATTCGCTGGAACGCACATAGGCCGGCGAATTGGTCAGACGCGGGCCGATGGTCTCGGTCAGTTCCTTCAGGTTGGCCGCGACCTGCGAACGGTTGAACGCCTCGTGGCGGATCTGCGCGACGACATCGAGATCGACCGGCTCGACCGTCTGCGCGAGGGCCAGACACGGCACGAGGGCGACGGTGGCCATTGCCGCCTGCAGCAGACGGATACGGTTGGATTGCGGCTTGCTCACGGAACTCCCCGGAAAAAATCGGAACGATGGGCCCGCGAGGCATGGCAGACCGGTGTCGGCACCGTCTCCCGCAGCGTGCGGCTGCACATGCTACCCGCAGCCTGCCGCGTGCGACCGGTGCATGACGGCACTTGACGCTGCGTTCCGCGCATGTCGCCAGTCCGTCTCCGCATGCACCGCGACGCCGCGGGATGCGACCATCGGGACAGTTCCCTCACCGACGCGCCCGCATGAAACCACTGTTGTCCGGTCTCGCCCTCGCCCTGTCGTTCGCCTGCGCCCCCGCATTCGCCGACGACACCGTCTCCGCCGACGCCCGCGCCCTGCACGAACGCATCCTCACCCTCGACAGCCACCTCGACACGCCGATGTTCTTCGGCCGCGACGGCTGGGACATCCTGCAGCGCAATGACCAGCCGCCGCTGGCCAGCCAGGTGGATCTGCCGAAGATGATCGAAGGCGGTCTCGACGGCGGCCTGTGGGTGATCTACACCGGCCAGCGCGGACGGACCCCCGAAGACGATCGCGCGGCGCGTGACGCAGGCCTGGTGCGGCTGGTCGAGATTCGCGAGCTGCTGGCCGCGCATCCCGACACCTTCGAACTCGCGCTCACCGCCGACGACGCCGTGCGCATCCGCGATGCCGGCAAGCGTGTGGTCTACATCAGCATCGAGAACGCCTCGCCGCTGAGCGCGGACCCGTCACTGCTGGCGCTGTATCACCGCCTCGGCGTACGCGTGCTCGGACTGGTGCACACCTCCAACAACGATTTCGCCGATTCGGCGAGTACGCCGCCGGAATGGAACGGGCTCAGCGACAAAGGCCGCGCACTCGTCGCGGAGGCCAACCGACTGGGCATCGTGCTCGATCACTCGCATGCGTCCGACGCGGTATTCGACCAGCTGATCGAGCTGTCCAAAGCGCCGATCATCCTCAGCCATACCGGCGCGGACGCGGTCTTCGAGCATCCGCGCAACATCGACGATGCGCGCATCCGCACGCTTGCCGAACACGGCGGCGTGATCCTGGTGAACTCGCTGGGCAGCTATCTGATCGACACCGGCGCCACGCGCGCCTACCAGAGCGATCTGCGCGCGCTGTACGAACGCTTCGGCGGCCGCGCGAACCTGAGCGAGGCCAATTACGCGCAGTTCGACCGCCTGCGCAGCGAACTGGATGCGAAGCATGGTCTGAAGAAGGCCACGCTCGACGATTACTTCGCCCACATCCTGCACATCATCGAAGTCGCCGGGCCCGAGCATGTCGGATTTGGTGCGGATTGGGACGGCGGCGGTGGTGTGGTCGGACTGGAAGACGTATCGGATCTGCCGAAGATCACCGCGCGGCTGCTCGAGGCCGGATACACCGAAACGCAGATCGAGGCGATGTGGAGCGGCAATCTGCTGCGCGTGTTGCGGCAGGCACAGGCGCTCGCCGGTGCGGACAGCGCCCAGACGCGTTGACCGGCCGCCCAGAACGCAGAAGGCCCGCGGCAATCGCCGCGGGCCTTCCGGACGAACGGTTCGCTTCGATCAGAACGAGAACTGGGTCCGCAGTGCGTACTGGCCGGTCTCGTCACCGGTGAAGGTGTTGTCGCCCTTCGTGTAATTGAACATGAAGCGCAGGTTCGGATTGACGTAGTAGTTCATGCCGACGATCCAGCTGCTGACGTCCATGTTGGAGACGTCCTTGTTCTCGATCGTGTCGTAGCGCGCGGTCAGCTCCCACAGGCCGCGGTCGGCGACCTTGGGCGAGGCGAAGATGCCGTTGCCCGGCTTGTAGGCCTTGTGGCCACCGTTGAGCAGCCAACTGCCCTGCACGTACCACGTGGCCAGATCCTGGTCGCCGCCGAGCGGACGGCCGTAGGTCGCGTTCGCATACTCGGCCTGGAAGAACAGCGGGCCGAACGAACCGGCGGCTTCGACGCCGACCGCGGTGACCTGGTTGCGGCTCGCGCCGGTGGTCGTGGCGATGGTCTGCGACGGGCCGCGACGGCCGGCGTAGTTCGCGGCGGCGGTGAAATCGGCCGAGCCCTGGTTGAGATTTTCCTGGCTCGCCCAACCGCCGAAGTGCAGCGTGCTCTCTTCGGTGTTGATCGGCGCGAACGTGACGCGGCCGGCCGCGCCGACGCCCTCGTTGCGGACGCCCGAGGCGCTGCGCAGGTTGAACACCGACAGGCCCGCGGTGTAGTTGCCATCGGCGCGCATGTAGCCCACGCCCTGCTGGAACTGGCGACCGTTGAACAGGCCGGTCGCGGTGGAGAACGGACGCTCCATCATCAGGATCTCGTTGGAGCTGGTGAGTTCCTCCATCGAGCGGTAGGGCTTGAAGTGACCGATGGTGAACTTGCCGCCCAGCGCCGACTTGGCGATATAGACGTCGCGGAAGCCCTCAAGGCCGCTGCCCGCACTGAAGTCCTGCTCCAGCTTGTAGTCCCAGCCGTAGGCCTTGCCCTGCAGGGTCAGACGCGCGCGGCGGAATTCGGTGGTGCCGGTGCTCGCCGCGGTGTCGCGGTCGAACGCGTAGGCGTCGAAGTGGATGCGGCCGCCGGCCGAGAACTCGAACTTCTTGTCGGCGGACGTGACCTTCAGGCCGCCCTTGGTGTCGACGACCGGCATCGTGGTCGCCATCTTGTCCAGGCTCTCCTGCGTGCCGATGTTGATGTCGGACTGCGCATCGGTGCGGACTTCGAGTGCGTCGATCTTGGCCTGCATTTCGGCCAGCTGCGCACGCAGTGCGGCGACTTCGGAATCCCGGTTCTGGCTCTGGGCGGCGGCGGAGAACGACACGGACGCGACGGCAAGTGCGACAGACGCGGCCAGGATGGAATGACGCATGGTGGATTCCCGAGGAGAGTGAGGTATGGATCGCCCTCCGCACGCGTGCCACGCCGGCTGCAACCGTCGTGGCGTTAAGCGCCCGTTAGCGACGGTGCGCAGACTGCGCAGGTTTGCTGACAGTCCGATGGCGCGCAGATGACAGAAACATGACATCGCATTCCGCAGCCCGGACCGCTGCGCCCGCACCGCGTCATCGATCCGTCACCCGATTGACCCGGAACCGTCATGGTCCCCGCGTGAAATACGGCCCGCGGCGACACAGGCCGTCCATCACTCCAGGGAACCCCATGTACGCACTGCTCAAGAACCGTGTCACGGCCGTCGCGCTGTCGACCACGCTGCTGGCGACCTCGTTCGCCGCACCCGCCATGGCCAACGACGTGACCGGCGCAGGCGCATCGTTCGTCTACCCGGCCATGACCCGCTGGTCCGCCGATTACCGCACCGCCACCAGCAAGCAGATCAACTACCAGTCGATCGGCTCGGGCGGCGGCATCGCCCAGATCAAGGCCGGCACGGTGGACTTCGGCTCGTCCGACGCACCGCTGACGCCGGAAGACCTCGCCAAGTCCGGCCTGGTGCAGTTCCCGTCGGTCATCGGCGGCGTGGTGCCGATCATCAACGTCGACGGCGTGGCTGCGGGCGCGATGAAGCTCGACGGCGCGACGCTGGCCAACATCTTCCTCGGCCGGATCACCCGCTGGAACGACCCGGCGATCACCGCGCTCAACGGCGGCATCAACCTGCCCGACATGCGCATCACCGTCGTGCATCGCTCGGACGGCTCGGGCACCACGTTCAACTTCGCCAACTACCTGGCCAAGGTCAGCCCGGAGTGGAAGAGCGGCGTCGGTGAAGGCACGTCGCTCAAGTGGCCGGTCGGCATCGGCGGCAAGGGCAATGAAGGCGTCGCCGCCTACGTCCGCCAGATCCGCGGTGGCATCGGCTACGTGGAACTGTCGTACGCACTGCAGAACCGCCTCGCCTACTCGCGCCTGCAGAACGCCGCCGGCAACTTCGTCAATCCGAGCGAAGAAACCTTCTCGGCTGCCGCCGCCAGCGCCAACTGGGCTGCGACCCGCGATTTCCACCTGGTCATGACCAATGCGCCGGGCGAGAACTCCTGGCCGATCACCGCGACCAACTTCATCCTGATGCACCGCCAGCCGCGCAACCGTGCCGGCGCCAAGAACGCGCAGGAGTTCTTCCGCTGGGTCTACGCCAACGGTGGCACCCAGGCACGCGCACTGGGCTACGTGCCGCTGCCCGCGCCGCTGGTGCAGCAGATCGAACGCTACTGGGCCGAAAACGCCCGCTATTGAACCCAGCACCACAGAACACGCACGTCTCTCTCTTTTCCTCCACGGGCCTTCGGGCCCGTTTTTTTTTGCCTGTTCCGCCACGCCGGGTGGCCGGGCGTGCAGGCGTCGACCGGGCGCACCGCTGCGCATCCGCGGTCTCCAGGCGCCCGAGCGCCTCCGATCAACGCCGAGCGCCCGGGTGCATGTGTCACGACGCAGTGAGCGTCTGATGTCGCCCCCGTTGCCTTGGTAGCGCACTGCGCCGCGCCCGTCGGTTGCGGCTGTCACAGCCGGAGATGACGGGCGTCATACGGCTGTAACAAAAACATCATTTCATGTGCGGACCGAGGCGACGCCCAGCGTTGCCGCCTTCACATGGAGTTCCGCATGTCCCGTCAGACGGTCCGGATTGGCGCCCTCGCGTTGTCCTCGCTCATCTTCCTCGCCGCGTGTGGCGGCAATACCGACGCCCCCGCGGGCCAGACCGCCGATGGCGCGCCCGCCCCGGCCCAGCCGGCCGGCGACCGCGTCGCCGCCGACATCTCCGGCGCCGGTGCCTCCTTCATCTTCCCGCTGGTGTCCAAGTGGTCGGCCGACTACAACGCCGCCACCGGCAACCGCGTCAACTACCAGTCGATCGGCTCGGGCGGCGGCATCGCCCAGATCAAGGCGGGCACGGTCGACTTCGGTTCGTCGGACAAGCCGCTCGACAGCGCCGAACTGCAGGCCGCGGGCCTGGGCCAGTTCCCGTCCGCCATCGGCGGCGTGGTGCCGGTGCTCAACGTCGACGGCCTGCAGCCGGGCCAGCTGAAGCTGACCGGCGCGCTGCTCGGCGACATCTTCCTGGGCAAGGTCGCCAACTGGAACGATCCGGCGATCGCCGCGCTCAACCCGGGCGTGACCCTGCCGGCCGGCAAGATCAGCATCGTCCACCGTTCGGACGGCTCGGGCACGACGTTCAACTTCTCCAACTACCTGTCCAAGGTCAGCGAAGAGTGGAAGTCCAAGGTCGGCGAAGGCACCTCGGTGCAGTGGCCGGCCGGCGTGGGCGGCAAGGGCAACGAAGGCGTCGCGTCGTACGTGCAGCAGATCAAGGGCTCGATCGGCTACGTCGAGCTGGCGTACGCGCTGCAGAACAACATGCCCTACGCCTCGCTGCAGAACGCGGCCGGCAACTGGGTGCAGCCGAGCGAGGACAGCTTCGCAGCCGCTGCCGCGACCGCCGACTGGGCGAGCGCGCAGGACTTCAACCTGGTCATCACCAACGCGCCCGGTCCGGACGCGTGGCCGATCACCGCGACCAACTTCATGCTGATGCACAAGCAGCCGAAGGACGCCGCGCGCAGCCAGGCCGCACTCGACTTCTTCAAGTGGGCGTTCGAGTCGGGCCAGACGCAGGCCAGCGAGCTGCACTACGTGCCGCTGCCGCCCGAGCTGGTGCAGCAGATCGAGGCCTACTGGGCCGCCGAGTTCAAGTGATGCCCCATGCCGCGCGCGGTGCGCGCGGCTGACGTCGCGTCATCCCGTGACCTGGACGCGCTCCCACGCGCCAGGTCACGGGGTGACCCGCCCTCCGGCTGTTGAACAGCCTTCCGGCCTCCGCCGGAACGACGGTCCCGAACCGCTCCGCGGCTCTCCTTTTCCGGACTCCCCATGAACGCCGCCACCCTCCATGCCGCGCCACCGGCTCCGAGCAAACGCGATATCCGCGATGCGCGCGCCGATCGCCTGTTCAAGATCGTCCTGACCGCCACCGTCGTCTTCGTGATGCTGGCGCTTGCCGGCGCCGCACTGTCGATGCTGTGGGGCGGGCGTGATGCCCTGTCCTCGCAGGGCCTGTCGTTCTTCACCAGCGCCGACTGGAATCCGGTCGAGAACCGCTACGGTGCGCTCGTGCCGATCCTGGGCACGATCACCACTGCACTGATAGCCATGCTGATCGCGGTACCGGTCAGCTTCGGCATCGCCTTCTTCCTGACCGAGGTCGCGCCGCGCTGGCTGCGCGGGCCGGTCGGCACCGCGATCGAACTGCTCGCGGGCATTCCCTCGATCATCTACGGCATGTGGGGCCTGTTCGTGCTCGTGCCGGTGATGACGACCTACGTCACGCCGTTCCTCAACGATTACCTGGGTGCGATTCCCGGCATCGGCATCCTGTTCCAGGGGCCGCCGCTGGGCATCGGCACGCTGACCGCCGGCTTCGTGCTCGCGATCATGGTCATCCCCTTCATCTCGGCGGTCATGCGCGAAGTGTTCCTCACCGTGCCGACGCGTCTGAAGGAATCGGCCTACGCGCTCGGCGCGACGAAGTGGGAAGTGAGCTGGGACATCGTGCTGCCGTACACGCGCTCTGCGGTCATCGGCGGCGTGTTCCTCGGCCTCGGCCGCGCGCTGGGCGAGACGATGGCGGTCGCCTTCGTCATCGGCAACTCGGTGCGCCTGACGCCCTCGCTGCTCGAGCCCAGCACCACCATCGCGGCACTGATCGCCAACGACTTCGGTGAGGCGACCGAGACCTACCGTTCGGCGCTGCTGCTGCTCGGCTTCGTGCTGTTCCTGGTCACCTTCGTCGTGCTGGCCATCGCCCGCCTGATGCTGATGCAGCTGTCCCGCAAGGAGGGCAAGTAATGGCCGTCGCCACCGTCACCGAGCGCGAGCGCCAGGTCGCCGACCGCCTCTACGCGCGCCGCCGCGTGCACAACGGCATCGCCATCGCGATGGGATGCCTGACCGCCGCGTTCGGCCTGTTCTTCCTCGGCTGGATCCTGTGGACGCTGGTGTCCAAGGCCGCCGGCGGCATCAATCCCGCACTGTTCACCCAGATGACGCCGCCGCCGATGGTCGAAGGCGGCCTGCTCAACGCCTTCTTCGGCAGTGCGGTGATGTGCGGCATGGCGATCGCCATCGGCACGCCGCTGGGCGTCGCCGCTGGCACCTGGCTGTCGGAGTTCGGTCGCGCCCGCAAGGCCGGCGTCGTGGTGCGCTTCATCAACGACATCCTGCTCTCGGCACCGTCCATCGTGCTCGGTCTGTTCGTCTACACCGCATTCGTGATGACCACCGGCGGCCGCTTCTCGGCGCTGGCCGGCGCGATCGCACTGGCCTTCATCGTATTGCCGGTGGTCGTGCGTACCACCGACGAGATGCTGCAGCTGGTGCCCACGCAGATGCGCGAGGCCGCGCTGTCGCTCGGCGTGCCGCAGTGGAAGGTCGTCGTGCAGGTCCTCTACCGCAGCGCCTCGGCCGGCATCGTCACCGGCGTGCTGCTCGCGCTGGCCCGCATCTCCGGCGAGACCGCACCGCTGCTGTTCACCGCGTTCGGCAACCAGTACTGGAACAACAACATCATGCAGCCGATGGCCAGTGTGCCGGTGGTGATGTACCAGTACGCCGGCAGCCCGTACGAGTCCTGGCAGCAGCTGGCCTGGGCCGGCGCGCTGGTGCTCACCTGTTTCGTGTTGCTGGTCAGCCTGGGCGCTCGCGCCATCCTGCTGCGCAACAAGATCTCCCATGACTAACCTCAGCCTGGACCCGTCCATGAACGACCTCCACACCGCTCCGTCGCAGCGCATCCAGCTGGCGACGCATGCGCGCACGCAACTGGCGCCGACGCCGGTCAAGATCGCCGCGCGCGGGCTGAACTTCCACTACGGCGATTTCCACGCGCTCAAGAGCATCGACCTGGAGATTCCCGAAAAGCGCGTGACCGCGCTGATCGGTCCTTCGGGCTGCGGCAAGTCGACCCTGCTGCGCATCTTCAACCGCATCTATGCGCTGTATCCGAAGATGACGGCGAGCGGCGAGCTGCTGCTCGACGGCGAGAACATCCTGTCGCCGAAGTACCCGATGAACCGTCTGCGTTCGAAGGTCGGCATGGTGTTCCAGAAGCCGGTGCCGTTCCCGATGACGATCTTCGAGAACGTCGCCTACGCGATCCGCCATCACGAAAAGCTGTCCAAGGCCGAGCTCAACGTGCGCGTCGAGCAGGCCCTGACCCAGGCGGCGCTGTGGACCGAGGTCAAGGACAAGCTGGGCCAGAACGCGCTGGGCCTGTCCGGTGGCCAGCAGCAGCGTCTGTGCATCGCGCGCGCCGTGGCGCTGCGTCCGGATGTGCTGCTGCTCGACGAGCCGACCTCGGCACTCGACCCCATCTCCACCAGTCGCATCGAGCAGCTGGTCGAGGAACTCAAGGTCGACTACACGATCGTCATCGTGACCCACAACATGCAGCAGGCGGCGCGCGTCTCGGATTTCACCGCCTTCATGTATCTGGGCGACCTGATCGAGCACGACACCACCGAGACGATCTTCTCCAATCCCTCGAAGCAGCAGACCGAGGATTACATCACCGGTCGCTTCGGCTGAGACAGGCCGGCTTGCGCGGCATTGCCGCGCGGCCTGCCGAACGCCACACGCGCTGTGTGTGGCCGGACGGGCGCAGTCTGCCGGTTCGCAGTTGACCCGAGCTCCCCATCGCACATCGTCGCCACTCTTCCAGGTTTCCCGCCATGCCCAACCAACTGAACGACCACATCGTCAAGAGCTACGACGACGAGCGCAGCCGTCTGATCAACGAGATCCTGCGGATGGGCGAGATGGCCGCCGCGCAGCTGGAATCAGCGCTGGACGTCGTGGAGCGTCGCGACGACAAGGCCGCCGAGCGCATCATCGCCAACGACGACGCGATCGACGCGCTCGAGCACGAGGTCAGCCAGGACGTCATGAAGCTGGCGCTGCGCGGCCCGATGGCGCGCGACCTGCGCGAGATCCTGTCCGCGCTGCGCATCGCCGCCGACATCGAACGCATCGGCGACTACGCCGCCAACGTGGCCAAGCGCTCCACCGCGCTCAACCTCGCACCGCCCCTGCCCTACACCCGCGGCCTGACCGTGCTCGGTGAGCTGGCAGTGCGCCAGGTGCGTGAAGTGCTGGTCGCGTTCCGCGACAGCGATCCGGAAGCGGCGCAGCGCGTGCGCGCCCAGGACGCGGAGATCGACACGGTCTACACCGGCCTGTTCCGCGAACTGCTGACCTACATGATGGAAGATCCGCGCGCGATCACGCCCTGCACGCATCTGCTGTTCATGGCCAAGAACATCGAGCGCATCGGCGACCACGCGACCAACATCGCCGAAAACGTCTGGTTCCTGGTCAAGGGCGACGAGCCGCTGCCGCCACGCGACAAGCGCGACTTCACCAACACCGTCACCTGAGCGCCGCGCGACGCAATGCTCGCCATCGGCACGTGTGCGCCCGCACACGTGCCGGCCGCGTCGCCCGGCTCTGCTAGGCTTGCGCGCATGATCGAAACCGCAGCACCCGACCAGGCATCCGCAGACGATGCCGCCACGTCCCATTTGCCGATGTCCCGCCGCTTCCGCGGCTTCCTGCCGGTCGTCGTCGACGTCGAAACCGGCGGGTTCGAGTCACGCCGTCACGCCCTGCTGGAGATCGCGGCGATTCCGCTGGATCTCGACGAGGACGGACGCCTCGTCCCCGGTGCGTCCGTGCACGCGCACGTCGAACCGGCCGACGGCACGCACATCGATCCGCAGTCGCTCGAAGTGACCGGCATCGACATCCACCACCCGTTCCGTTTCGCCAAGCCCGAACGCGACGCGCTCGACCACATCTTCGCGCACGTGCGCAATGCAGTGCGCCACCACAACTGCCAGCGCGCGATCCTGGTCGGGCACAACGCGCATTTCGACCTGGGCTTCGTCAACGCCGCGGTCGCCCGCACCCAGCACAAGCGCAACCCGTTCCACCCCTTCAGCGTGTTCGATACGGTCACGCTGGCCGGTGTGGCGTACGGCCAGACGGTCCTCGCGCGCGCGGTCCAGGCCGCCGGCCTGCAGTGGGACCAGGCGCAGGCGCATTCGGCGCTGTACGACACCACGCTGACCGCGCAGCTGTTCTGCCGCATCGCCAACGCCTGGCCGACGATGGCGACGGCCGCCCCGGACGCGACAGACACCGACGACTGACCGCAGCCGTTAGTCGGGCGCGCGCCGCAGCGTGATCGTGGTGATCTCCGAGGGCACGCCGATCCGCGTCGCGAAGCCCGGCCACAGGCCGGCACCGTTGCTGACGTAGAGCTGCATGCCGTCGACCGGATACAACCCGGAGACGAAACCGCCATTGGCCCGCGCGACCAGCCGGTCCATGCCGACGATGTGGCCGCCGTGCGTGTGGCCCGACAGCTGCAGCGCGACACCGCGCGTGGCGTTCGTGCGGGCCTCGACCGGGCGGTGGTCGAGCAGGATCACAGTGGCCTGCGGGTCCGCACCTTCCAGCGCCGCGTCGAGATCCGGCGTGGGCAGGTTGCGCCCTGCGGCGACCGGATCGGTGACACCCGCGATGGTCAGTGCCGCAGGTCCGCGCTCGATGCGCAGGTGCGCGTTCTCCAGCACCACCATGCCCAGCGCGCGGAACGCGTCCATCCATTCGCTGTAGGCGCTGTAGTACTCGTGGTTGCCGGTGATCGCGATGACGCCGTCGGGCGCGCGCAGGTCCGCCAGCGGGCGCACGTCGTCGGCGCGTGCGGTCGTGCTGCCGTCGACGAGGTCGCCGGTGATGACGATCAGGTCGGGCTGCTCCGCGTTGGACGCGGCGACGACCCCGGCGACCCAGTCGCCGGTCAGCAGCCGGCTTGCATGGATGTCGGTCAGCTGCAGCACGCGGTAGCCGTCGAAGGCCTGCGGCAGACCCGCGATCGACACCTCGACCTGGCGGACCTGCGGCACCACCATCGCCTGCCACGTGCCATAGCCCGATATCAGCAGTGCGAGCAGCGCCGCGCCGGGCCGCAGCCACGGCCCGCGCAAGGTGCCGAGCGCCCGGCGTCGACGCAGCGCCCAGACCAGCAAAGTGACGACATCGAGCAGCAGCACGAACACCGCGGTCAGCAGCAGGGCGATGAAACCGGTGCCCAGCGCGGCGATGACGAGCTTGGGCAACTCCGGCGAGGCCATGGTGCCGGCGAAGCGCGCGACGATGCGATGGTGCAGCGCCAGCCCGTAGACCAGCACCGCCAACCCGGCGCGGACCGGCCAGGGCAGTCGCAGCGGCAGCACCACACGCAGGACGAGATAGGACGCAAGAACGATCGCAACGACGCTCAGCACAGGCAATTCCGGCAACAGTCGACAGGCAGCCCGTGCGAAACGGACCGACGTGGGCCGGCCATGGTCGACGATGCGGCTGGCGCATGCCAGCACCCGCGGGCCCGCCCGCGCCGGAAAGCTGTGTTGCGGCCTGCACGGCTGACCGTGCAGGCCGTGCGCATCAACCGGCGAGCTTGAGCCCGATGATCCCGGCCACGATCAGGGCCAGACTCACCAGACGCGCGGGACTTGCGGCGTCGCCCAGCAGCACGATCCCCAGGATCACCGTTCCCACCGCGCCGATGCCGACCCAGACCGCGTAGGCCGTGCCGACCGGCAATTCGCGCATCGCGATGCCGAGCAGGCCGATGCTGACCACCATGGCCGTGACCGTGCCGACCGTCGGCCAGAACTTCGTGAATCCCTCGGTGTACTTCAGGCCGATCGCCCAGCCGATCTCGAACAGGCCGGCAAGTACCAGAATGGTCCAGGACATACGAGAAACCTCCATCGTTGCGATGGGGTCGTCCCCTGTCTGGATGGAGCGGCGGGGTCGTCCCCGCTTCCTGTCGCCTGCAGTATCGCCTGGCGCCGCGCGGGCCTGATGACCGCCAGGCAACCACATGGCGCGGCGACCCGTTACATCCCGGCTGCGCGTCGCAACGCCGGCACGTCGACCAGATCGATCCGCCGCGGATCCTCGAATGCGATCGCCCCGCTCTGCCGCAGCCTGGTGAAGCTGCGGCTCACCGTTTCGATCGTCAGCCCCAGATGGTCGGCAATGTCGGCGCGGGTCATCGGCAGGTCCACGTGATGGACTGCCCCGCCGCGCCGCTGCTGGCGCTCGCCCAGTTCGACCAGGAACCCGGCCAGACGCTCACCCGGGCCGAGCCGGGCGAGCAGCATCAGACTGCCGCGCGTCGCATCGAGTTCGCTGCAGGCCTGGGCGAGCATTCCCGATTCGAGGTCGGGATAGCGCTGGCACAGGCTGCGCATCGACTGCATCGGGAACACGCACAGCACGCAGTCGGTCACCGCTTCGAGCGTATGCCGGTACTGCGGCGCGCCACTGAAGCCGATGAAATCGCCCGTCATCAGAAAGCCTGCGACCAGCCGGCGGCCGTCGGGCAGCAGGCGCACACGGCGCAGCATGCCGCGGGTGACGGTGTAGACCTCGCGGCGTGGATCGCCTTCGCTGGCGAGCGTGGCGCCGATGGGCAGCAACACTTCACCGGCGGTGGCTTCGAGCGCGTGGGTGTCGGCCTCGGGAATGGACGCGCAGATCGCGAGCGGGCGCGCCAGACAGCCGTCGCAGCCGCCGTGCGGTGCACGCTTCGGGCTGCCGGCCGCGGCATGACGCGCGGCGCCGGCAGGCTCGGCGTAACTGCGCGGTCTCGGCTTGGTGTCCATACGTGACCATGATACCCGCCACGCATCCGCCGACCGCCGATGCCCCGTCGGCGCCCGGTGGCGGGCCTGGCCCCTGCCCGCTGGCGTCGACAACGCATCGCAACGCAGCACCTGCGACCACCACCCGCTAAAATCCCGGTTCCACCGTAGATGCTGTCCCGATGACCGAGTCCGTCCGCACCCCCTTCCATGGCTTCGAGCAGCTGCCGCTGCGCGAGTTCGCCGAGCGCGCCTACCTCGACTATTCGATGTACGTGGTGCTCGACCGCGCGCTGCCGTTCATCGGCGACGGCCTCAAGCCGGTGCAGCGCCGCATCATCTACGCGATGAGCGAGCTGGGCCTGGGCGCGGCGTCGAAGCCCAAGAAGTCCGCGCGCACCGTCGGCGACGTGATCGGCAAATACCATCCGCACGGCGACAGCGCGTGCTACGAGGCGCTGGTGCTGATGGCGCAGCCGTTCTCGTACCGCTACCCGCTGATCGACGGCCAGGGCAACTTCGGTTCCAGCGACGATCCGAAATCCTTCGCGGCGATGCGTTACACCGAATCGAAGATGACGCCGATCGCGGAGATGCTGCTGGCCGAACTCGGCCACGGCACCGTCGACTGGACCGACAACTTCGACGGCACGATGCAGGAGCCTTCGTGGCTGCCGGCACGTCTGCCGCACCTGCTGCTCAACGGCACCACCGGCATCGCCGTCGGCATGGCCACCGACGTGCCGCCGCACAACGTCAACGAGATCGTCAGCGCCTGTCTGCGTCTGCTCGATGATCCCGACGCGACCGTGCGCGACCTGTGCGAGCACGTGCGCGGCCCGGACTATCCGACCAGCGCCGAGATCATCACGCCGTCCGCCGACCTGCTGCACATGTACGAGACCGGCCACGGCAGCGTGCGCGCGCGCGCGACGTTCGAGAAAGAACACACCAACATCGTCATCACCGCGCTGCCGCACCAGGTCAGCCCGAGCAAGGTGATCGAGCAGATCGCAGCGCAGATGCGCGCCAAGAAGTTGCCGTGGCTGGAAGACATCCGCGACGAATCCGACCACGCCAATCCGGTGCGCGTGGTGCTGATTCCGCGCTCCAACCGCGTCGACGCCGAACAGCTGATGGGCCATCTGTTCGCCACCACCGATCTCGAGAAGAGCTATCGCGTCAATCTCAACGTGATCGGGCTCGACGGGCGTCCGCAGGTCAAGAACCTGAAGATGCTGCTGTCGGAGTGGCTGCAGTTCCGCACCAACACCGTGACCCGCCGCCTGACCCATCGCCTGGAGAAGGTCGAGCGTCGCCTGCACCTGCTCGATGGCCTGCTGGTCGCGTTCCTCAATCTCGACGAGGTGATCCACATCATCCGCACCGAGGACGAGCCGCGTGCCGTGCTGCAGGCGCGGTTCGAACTCAGCGACGACCAGGTCGACTACATCCTCGAAACCCGTCTGCGCCAGCTCGCGCGCCTGGAAGAGATGAAGATCCGCGGCGAACAGGCCGAGCTGGAAAGCGAGCGCGACCGCCTGATCACGACGCTGGAGAGCAAGACCAAGCTGAAGAAGCTGATCAAGGACGAACTGCAGGCCGATGCCAAGAAGTACGGCGATGTGCGTCGTTCGCCGCTGGTCGCACGCGGCGCCGCGCAGGCGCTCGACGAAAGCGATCTGGTGCCGAGCGAGCCGGTGACGATCGTCGTCAGCGAGAAGGGCTGGGTGCGCGCAGCCAAGGGCCACGACGTAGATCCGGCCGGCATGAACTATCGCGACGGCGACAGCCTGCTCGCGTTCGCGCGCGGCCGCACCACGCAGCAGGTCGCGTTCCTCGATTCGACCGGCCGCAGCTATTCCACCGTCGCGCATTCGCTGCCGTCGGCGCGCGGCAACGGCGAACCCCTGACCGGCCGTTTCTCGCCGGCTGCAGGTGCCTCGTTCCAGGCGGTCGTGGCCGGCGAAGCCGACGCGCGCTTCGTGGTCGCGTCTTCGCACGGCTACGGCTTCGTGACCCGCTTCGAGAACCTCACCGGCCGCCAGAAGGCGGGCAAGGCGATGCTGTCGTTGTCGCCGGGTTCGACGGTTCTGCAGCCGGCCGCGGTGCGCGCTGTCGATGCCGACCGTCTGGTCGTGGTGACCAGCGCCGGTCATCTGCTGGTGTTTCCGGTCGCCGAACTGCCGGAACTCGACAAGGGCAAAGGCAACAAGATCATCGAGATTCCGAAAGCCAAGCGCGGTACCGAACAGGTGGTCGCACTCGCTGTGGTCGCGCCGGGCAGCGCGCTGCTGGTGCGCTCGGGCGCACGCACGATGACGCTGTCGTTCAAGGAACTCGACGCCTACATCGGCGCACGTGCATCGCGTGGTGGCCTGCTGCCGCGCGGCTGGCAGAAGGTCGAAGGGCTGCACGTCGAGTGATGCGCTGCATGCGCGCGTGGCGACGACCGGTCGCCACGCGCATCTGATCGTCGCGATCGCGACGCCGTCCTGATTCTGGAGCCGTCATGCACCCCGGGTTCTGGCACGAACGCTGGTCGCACAACCGCATCGGCTTCCACCTCGATGCGCCCCTGCCGCTGCTCCTGAAACACTGGCCCACGCTCGGCCTCGCGACCGATGCCCGCGTGTTCGTGCCGCTGTGCGGCAAGTCGCTCGACATGGTCTGGCTGGCCGGATGCGGCCATCGCGTGCTCGGTGTCGAACTGTCGGAACTGGCGGTGCGCCAGTTCTTCGTCGAACGTGACCTGGTGCCGGCGATGCATGAAACGGCTGCCGGCGTGCATTTCGTCGCCGGTGCCTATGAGCTGATCGTCGGCGACGCCTTCGCACTGCAGGCCGACGTGCTCGCGGACTGCACCGCCGTCTACGACCGTGCGGCCCTGATCGCACTGCCGCCAGATCTGCGCCGCACCTATGCGGCCACCGCGTGGCGGCGTCTGCCGGCGGGATGTCACGGGTTGCTGGTCACGCTGGAGTATCCGCAGGCGGAGAAGTCCGGCCCGCCGTTCTCGGTGGTGGCCGACGAGGTGCATGCGTTGCTCGATGACGACTGGCGGATCGACGCCGTCGAGCGGCGCGACATCCTGGCGCACGAGCCGGGATTCATGGCCGATGGGGTGACCGCGCTGTCGACCGCGGTCTACCGGGTGGCGCGCCGGGATTGATCCTGGCCTTCTGTCGACCGGTTCCGGTCGTCTGCGCGTGGACGCATGCGCGCATCCCCGCCGACGTCCCGAATCCGCGCAGGCCGAGATGAAGACCCGGGCACTGCGGGCTCCGGAAACGGAAACGCCCGCGACTGGCGCGGGCGTCCTCGAAACGTACGCGATGGGTTGAACGCCGCCCCCGCGTTCAACCCACGCCGGCGTGCGTGCCTGCAGCCTCGCCCATGCGGCTCTGCTGGTAGCGCTCCAGACCGATCATGGTGATCAGCCGCAGCTGCTTCTCCAGCCAGTAGGTGTGGTCTTCCTCGGTGTCGGCGAGCTGGGTCACCAGCACTTCGCGGCTGACGAAATCGCCGTGCCGCTCGCACAGCGCGATGCCCTTGGCGAGGTTGTCGCGGACCAGATACTCGAGATCGAGATCCTTGCGCAGCATCTCCTCGACCGTGACGCCGGGTTCGAACGCATCGGGCCGCATGTCCGGCGTGCCCTCCAGGAACAGGATGCGTCGCAGCAACGCATCGGCGTGCTGGGTCTCCTCTTCCATCTCGTGGTTGATGCGCGCGTACAGATCGTGCAGACCCAGATCCTCGTAACGACGCGAATGGAGGAAGTACTGGTCGCGGGCTGCCAGCTCGCCACGGAGCAGGAACTTCAGGTAATCGACGACTTCGGAATGGCCTTTCATGACGGCTGCTCGCAACGCTGGAATGCCCGCAGTATGCCGACCTGCGGATGACGATGATCGGATGGGAATGCATGCATTTCGCATTCTCAGGCAGCCCGCTCCGTCAGCCGTCCGGCCGTGCCGCGCATCCCGCTGTCGCATGCGTTGCTGCGCGCTTCGGCGTAGACTCCGGCGCCTTCCATCGGGCGTCCACATGAAGATCGGCATCGATTTCGGTACCAGCTACTCCGCCGCCGCTGCGCGCATCGGCGACCGTCTGGTCCACATCCAGTTCGACGGGCACCCGCAGTTCCGGACCGCGGTGTTCTTCCCGACCACCCTGCCCGATCTCGACGCGTTCGCGCTTGACGACGCGATGGAAGCCGAGGTCGAGGCGCTGATCCGCAGCCTGCGCAACGACCAGGCCCGCGCAGGCGGTGCGCCGCGTCCGTCCGCGCAACTGCGCCGCGACGCGATCCGCATCGTGCGCCGGCAGTGGCTGGACGCCCGCATGCGCGATGCGCACGCGTCGGCGGCGGACCTGCAGCACGCGGTATTCGGCGAAGCGGCGATCGAAAACTATCTGCTCGAAGGCAGCGGCAATCTCGTGCAGTCGCCCAAGTCCATGCTGGGTTTCAACCTGCACCCGCGCGCCAAGGAGACGATCACCGGCATCGCCGCGCACATCCTCGAACACATCCGCCTGACCGCGGGCCAGCAGCTCGGCACTACGGTGCGCTCGGCCACGCTGGGACGGCCGGTGCGCTTCCGCAGTTCGCTCGGCGAAGCCGGCGGCGAACAGGCGCTGGCCCTGCTGCGCGACGCGGCGGCGCAGGCCGGGTTCGATTCGATCGAGTTCCTCGAAGAACCTGCAGCTGCGGCCCTGCATTACCACGCCGAAAGCCCGCAGCGGCACACGACTCTAGTCGTCGACATCGGCGGCGGCACCACCGACATCGCACTGGCCGAGGTCGGTGGCGATGGCGCGCCGCGCGTGCATCGCGCCTGGGGCGTGGCCAACGGCGGCACCGACGTCGATCTCGCGTTGAGCATGGCCCAGGTCATGCCGCTGTTCGGCAAGGGCGCCAGCCGCATTCCGGTGCATCACTTCGTCGAGGCGGCGACGGTGCAGGACATGCCCCGCCAGCGCGAGTTCCATGCCCGCGACTTCCGCCACGTCGACGCGCCGTTCGGCACACGGCTGGAGGCGCTGCAGCGCGATGGCGGCACCACCCGCCTGTACCGCGGCGTCGAAGGCATGAAGGTGCGGCTGAGCGGGCACGATGACGCGGACCACGCACTGGACTACATCGAACGGGGTCTGCACGTGGCGGCCACGCGGGTCGATCTCGAAACCGCCAGCGCGCGCTTTCTCGACACCATCGGCGGCCTGCTCGACGAGGTGCGTGGCGATCTCGATGCGCCGCCCGACAGCCTGTTCCTGACCGGCGGCATGTCCGGCGCGCCCTATGTGCAGGCCGCGGCGCAGGCACGTTTTCCGCAGGCGCGTATCGTGCGCGGCGATCCGTCACTGGGCGTGGTGTCCGGGCTGGCCGAGCACGCGCGCAACTGAGTCACCGGGCCGGCCCGCAACATGCCCGTGGAATAATCGGACCGCGCCGCATCTGTCGCGGCCGGGGAATCGCGCATGCGCAAATGGATCCTGCGGGCGGTGCTCGCACTCGTCGTGCTGCTCGTCGCGGCCGGCCTCGTCGCCTGGCTGTCGCTGCGCGCCAGCCTGCCGACGCTCGACGGCGACCAGCCGCTGGCCGGCCTCGTGGCGCCGGCGACCATCGAGCGCGATGCCGATGGCGTGGTCACGATCACCGCCGCCAGCGAAACCGACGCGATGCGCGCGCTCGGCTTCGTGCATGCGCAGGAACGGTATTTCGAGATGGACCTGATGCGCCGCGTGCCGGCCGGTGAGCTCTCCGCCCTGTTCGGCAGCCGCGCACTCGATGTCGATCGCGCCAATCGCGTGCACCGCATGCGCGCCCGCGTGGATGCATCGCTGGCGGATGTCGCCGGCGCACGCATGCCGCAACTGCAGGCCTACGCGGACGGCGCCAATGCAGGCCTCACAGCGCTGGGCTCGCGGCCGTGGCCCTATCTGGTGCTGCGCCAGACGCCCCGGCCATGGGCGCCGGCCGACTCGGCATTGACCGGATTTGCGATGTACTTCGACCTGCAGGACGCCAGCAACGCACGCGAGCTCGAGATGCATCGACTCAGCCAGGCCCTGCCGCCCGCACTGGTGGCCCTGTTCGCGCACGATGGCAGCGCCTGGGATGCGCCACTGTTCGGCGGCCCGCGAGGCGATGCGGTCCTGCCGGGCGCGGATGTCGTGGACCTGCGTGCCCTGGCGGTACCGCCACGTGATGACGCGCAGGCACAGGCGTCCCTGTCCGCACGCGGCCCCGCCCCGGACCTCTTCGCAGCGGCACTCGCGTCGGCGGATGCCGCGCGCGGCAGCAACAACTTCGCCGTCTCCGGCGCATTGACCGCCGATGGCCGCGCGCTGATCGCCGACGACATGCATCTGGGCCTGCGCGCGCCGAACATCTGGTTCCGCGCGCGGCTGCGCTATCCCGATCCACGTGCCCCGGGCGGACAGGTCGACATCACCGGCTTCACCCTGCCCGGCCTGCCGGCCGTCATCGTGGGCAGCAACACCCATGTTGCCTGGGGTTTCACCAACAGCTACGGCGATTACCTCGACTGGCAGCAGATCGTGCCCTGCGGCGACGACCCGGCCGCGGACTGCACGCCGGTCGTGCGGCATGAGGAACGCATCGAGGTCGCCGGCGATGCACCCGTCACGCTGGCCGTCGACGAAAGCGCCTGGGGACCCGTCGTCCATCACGATGCCGACGGCACTGCGCTGGCCCTGCGCTGGACCGCCCATCTGCCCGGTGCGCTGAACTTCGGTCTCGCCGAGTTCGCGCACGCCGGCGATCTCGACGCTGCGCTCGCGGTCGCCGACCGGACCGCCACGCCGACCCAGAACCTGGTCATCGGCGATCGCAGCGGCCGGATCGCCTGGCGTCTGCTGGGCCCCGTTCCGGTGCGCGGCGCAGGCTGCGATGGCCGCAGCGTCTCGCAGCCGCCACCGGCCCGCGATGCCGCACCGGGTACGAACCTGTGCGCACCGTGGACCATCGCCACCGATGCGTCCCCGCTGCTGCGCTCACCGGACGCCGACCGCCTGTGGACCGCCAACAGCCGTGTCGTGGACGGCGCCGACTTCGCCCGCATCGGCGACGGCGGGGCCGCACTGGGCATCCGCGCCTGGCAGATCCGCGAGCGCCTCGCCGCGCACGCGCGTTTCAGCGAATCCGACCTGCTGGCGATCCAGCTCGACGATCGCGCCCTGCTGCTGTCGCGCTGGCATGCGCTGCTCGGCGAGGTCGCCGATGACGCCACCGGCGACAGCGCACTGCGTGCACTGGCCGATGCCTCACGCGACTGGAGCGGCCACGCCAGCGTCGAGTCCGTCGGCTACCGGCTCGTCCGTGCGTGGCGGCTGGCGGTGCACGCGCGTCTCGCCGCCGGTCTCGCGGCGCCTGCCGCAGTTGCAGCAGGTGATGCGTTCGAAGTGCCCGATCCTCCGAACTTCGAAGGCGTCGCCTGGCCGCTGGCCCAGCAACGTCCGGCACACCTGCTGGCGCGACGGTTCGCCTGCACTGCGGACACGCAGCACGAGGTCTGCGCGCCGGTCGACGGGGGCTGGCAGGCCCTGTTCGAAGACGCCGCCCGCGAGGTGCGCGACAGTCTGGCCGGGAGCGGCCCGCTGGCCGAGCGCACCTGGGGCGAACGCAACACGGCCGCGATCTGTCATCCGCTGGCGGCAGCGCTGCCACTGGTCGGCACGCGTGCCCTGTGCATGCCGGCCGACCCGCTGCCCGGCGACGGCACCGTGCCGCGCGTCCAGGGGCCGGCATTCGGCGCCTCGCAGCGCATGGTCGTCGCACCCGGACACGAGGCCGACGGCATCACCCACATGCCAGGCGGCCAGAGCGGGCACCCGCTGTCGCCCTACTGGGGCGCGGGCCACGACGACTGGGCACAGGGACGGGCATCGCCGTTCCTGCCGCAGGCGACCACACACACGCTGCGGCTCGTGCCGCGCTGAACCGTCAACCGTCTGCGGCGTCAGTCGCCGTAGCGGTCGTCGTCGCGCACCGCCTCCGGACGCACCCGGAACACGACGCTGATCCGCGGCCCCACAGGCCGCGTGGTCTTGGGAATGCCGTGCAGGTGCGTCCGCTGCGAGGCATGGCTCATCGCCAGCACGCTGCCCGGCGCCAGCTCGACGGCGATCGCCTTCGCAGATCCGTCCTGGGCGCGCAGCAGCATGCGCCGCGGCGCGCCCAGCGACAGCAGCACCAGCGGATGACCGGGCACCAGCGTGCGCAGGGTGTCGTGGTGCATCGCGACGCTGTCCTGGCCATCGCGATAGAAATTCAGACCGGCGCCGGTATAGGGCGCGGGCGCCAGCCGCTGCACGCAGGCCAGCATCGCCGCCAGAGGCAGGTGCCGCGGCAGCAAGTCGACCGGCCAGGCCGCGAGCAGGCGCGGCACCTCGACCATCCGGTCGTACATCGGCCGACGTTGCCGCACCCAGCGCACACCGTCGCGCAGCGCTTCGAACCACGACATCGCGGTGTGCGGATCCACGGCACTCGGCCAGTAGCGGATGCCGCCCTCGATGTCGTCGACGAGGGAAATCGCAGTGTCGGAAGCGAACAGGGTCATGGCGGTCGCACGATGGGACTGCAGTGGAGCAGACGTGCGTCTCGTCGCCCGAGACGCCTGCAGCTCCGGCGGCAGGCAGGCACAAAAAAACCCCGCGGGTGCGGGGTTCTGTCCGGACCGCGTGGGCAATCAGTCGCGGAGTTCGATTACATCGAATTCCGCCACCGGATCCACCTCGGCGTCGTAATCCACATCGCTGCGCTCGAAACCGAACAGCTTGAGGAACTCGTGCTTGTAGCCGGCGTAGTCGGTCAGCGCGAACAGGTTCTCGCTGGTGATCTGCGGCCAAAGCGCCTTGCACTGCGCCTGCACGTCGTCGCGCAATTCCCAGTCGTCGAGACGCAGACGCGCTTCATCGTCGACCTCGGCCGCTGCGCTATCGGTGCGGTACATGCGGTCGCGGAACAGGCGGTCGAGCTGGTCGAGCGTGCCTTCGTGCAGACCCTTCTCCTTCATGACTTTGAAGGCGATGGCGATGTACAGCGGCAGCACCGGAATCGCGGCGCTAGCCTGGGTGACCACCGACTTGAGCACGGCGACGTTCGCACTGCCGCCGGTTTCGGCGAGCTGCGCATCGATGCGACGCGCGGTCGCGTCGAGGTCGGCCTTGGCCTTGCCCAGTGCGCCGTGCCAGTAGATCGGCCAGGTGATCTCGGTGCCGATGTAGCTGAAGGCCACCGTCTTCGCGCCGTCGGCCAGCACGCCGGCTTCGCGCAGCGCGTCGATCCACAGCTGCCAGTCTTCGCCGCCCATCACGGTCACGGTGTCGGCGATCTCCTGCTCGGTCGCAGGCTCGATCGACGCTTCGATGATCTGGTCCTTGTTGGTGTCGATCGCGGTCGAGGTGTAGGCCTCGCCGATCGGCTTGAGCGCCGAGCGCTTCACTTCGCCGGTGTCGGGAAGCTTGCGCACCGGCGAGGCCAGCGAATAGACGACCAGATCGACCTGGCCGCCCATCTCCTTCCTGATCAGATCGATCGCCTGCGCGCGCGCGGCGTCGGAGAACGCATCGCCGTTGATCGAGCGGCTGTAGAGGCCGGCGTCCTTCGCGTAGCGATCGAACGCGGCGGAGTTGTACCAGCCGGCGGTGCCGGGCTTCTTCTCGGTGCCGGGCTTCTCGAAGAACACGCCGAGCGTGTCGGCGCCGAAGCCGAACGCCGCGCTGATGCGTGCCGCCAGGCCGTAGCCGCTGGACGCGCCGATCACCAGCACCTTCTTCGGACCGTCGTCGCGCACACCGCGCGCCTGCGTGGCGGCGATCTGGTCGCGCACGTTGTGGTCGCAGCCGGTCGGATGCGTGGTGGTGCAGATGAAGCCGCGGACCTTGGGATGGATGATCACTGTGCTGCTCGTGTGTCTGGAAACGTGACACCCAGTTTACGGGCTGGGGTCGCCGGGGTCCCGTACGGGGGTCGATGGTGAGGCGGCAGCTGGATCGTTTGTTCCGCAGCCCGCCGCCTGTCTCCAGCACGCCGGGAGCTGTCTGCGGCAATCGCTGTCGTGGCGCCGTTCCCGCGTTTGCAAAGACGATTGACAGCACGCGGGCGCCCGGCTGAACTGTGCACCGGATTTCCGCCCTGGATGCACCCATGCCGTCTCGCTGGACCGATTCACCGCTGCGCTACGGCCTGGTCACGCGGGCGCTGCACTGGGGCATGGGCGCGCTGTTCGCGTGGCAGTTCACCGGCATGGGCGTGAAGCTGACGCTGGGCAAGCATCCGCTGACCGCGTTCCTTGTCGGTTCGCACAAGCCGGTGGGCACACTGCTGATGCTGGCGATCCTGCTGCGCGGCGCCTGGGGCCTGTCGCAGTGGCGCAATCGCCCGCCGCATCCGGCGACGCCGGTCGGCCGCCTCGCACTCGCGGGGCATGCGCTGCTGTACGCGCTGATGGCCTACGTGCCGACCGTCGCGCTGCTGCGGGAATACGGCAGCGGCCGCGGCTTTGCACCGTGGGGCGTGCCGCTGTTTCCCGCCACCGGCGAAAAGCTCGAATGGCTGATGGCGCCGGCGAACCTGTCGCACGGCGTCATCGCCTGGACCCTGCTCGCCGTCGTCGCCGGCCACGTCGCGATGGTCGCGCTGCATCACGTCTTCTGGCGCGATACGACGCTGGCGCGGATGGCGGGCAAGCTCTGAAGCGCCTTTGATCAAGTCCGGTTTTGCGCGTCATTCCCGCGAAGGCGGGAATGACGATTGTTTCAGCGTCGCCCCAGGTGCGCGCCTCATCCGCTCGCGGAAATGGCTATTCCTCGCTTCGGGAGGAAGGGCTTGCACTCAGGCCGCCACCGCCGCGTTGTGCACGCCGGCGACCGCACGTCCCGATGGGTCGGCCGCATTCGCGAACGCGGCGTCCCAGGCGATCGCAGCAGGCGACGAACAGGCGATCGACTTGCCGCCCGGCACGGTTGCAGCTGCAGCCGGCGACGGGAACACACGCTCGAACACGCTGCGATAGAAGTACGCTTCCTTGGTCTGCGGCGGGTTGTGCGGGAAGCGGCTCGCCGCGGCCGCGAGTTCGCGATCGCTGACCTGCGCGTCGGCATGCGCCTTGAGCCCGTCGATCCAGCCGTAACCGACACCATCGCTGAACTGCTCCTTCTGCCGCCAAAGGATCTCGTCCGGCAGGTGGCCGTCGAACGCGGCGCGCAGCACGCCTTTTTCCATGCGCTGATAGCCGTCGCTGCCGCGCTGGATCATCTTGTGCGCGGCGTCGAAGCGCATCGCCACGTCGAGAAACTCGCGATCGAGGAACGGCACGCGCGGCTCCACCCCCCAGGCCATCATCGACTTGTTCGCGCGCAGACAGTCGTAGTTGTGCAGCGCATCGAGCTTGCGCACCAGCTCCTCGTGGAACTGCCGCGCGTCCGGTGCCTTGTGGAAGTACAGATAGCCACCGAAGATCTCGTCGCTGCCTTCGCCCGACAGCACCATCTTCACGCCCATCGCCTTGATCCGGCGAGCGAGCAGGAACATCGGCGTCGACGCGCGGATCGTGGTCACGTCGAAGGTCTCGACGTGGCGGATCACATCGGGAATCGCATCGAGCCCTTCCTCGAAGGTGTATTCGAATCCGTGATGCACGGTGCCCAGTGATTCGGCGGCGATTGCGGCAGCCGCGAGATCCGGCGAGCCCTTGAGACCGATCGCGAACGAGTGCAGGCGCGGCCACCAGGCTTCGCTCTGGTCGCCGTCCTCGACGCGATGCCGCGCATAGCGCGCAGCGACGGCGGCGACCAGCGAGGAATCGAGACCACCCGACAGCAGTACGCCGTAGGGCACATCGGTCATCAGCTGGCGATGCACCGCAGCCTCGAAGGCCTCGCGCACATCGTCGAGCGACACATCCACACCTTCCACCGCATCGAAGTTACGCCACGGCCGCTTGTAGTACTGCGTGAGCACGCCGGTCGCGCTGTCGTACCAGTGACCGGGCGGGAACTGCGCGACATCGGCGCAGGTGTCGGCCAGCGCCTTCATCTCGGATGCGACGCGCAGGCGGCCTTCCCGGTCATGGCCCCAGTACAGCGGCACCACGCCGATCGGATCGCGGGCGATGATCGCGCGGCCGCTGTCGCGGTCCCACAGCGCGAACGCGAAGATGCCGTTGAGCCGCTCGAGGAACGCCGACGGGCCGCTGCCGTCGGCTTCGTGCTCGCGGTAGAGCGCGCTGACCACTTCGCAGTCCGATGCGGTCTGGAACGCGTACGGCACGCGCAGTTCCGTTTTCAGCGTCTGGTGGTTGTAGATCTCACCGTTGACCGCGAGCACCAGCGCGCCGTCCTCGGACAGCAGCGGCTGCGAACCGCCCGCCGGGTCAACGATCGCGAGACGCTCGTGCACGAGGATCGCGCGGTCGTCGACGTGCACACCGCTCCAGTCGGGGCCGCGGTGGCGCTGGCGCTGCGAACACTCGAGCGCCTGCCGGCGCAGAACGGTTGCGTCGTCGCCGGGTTGCAGGCCGAAGATGCCGAAGATCGAACACATGGTGAAGCTCCTGGGATGTCGTGGATTGCGATGTCGGGGGAGCCGGATGCGGACACAAAAAAACCCGCATCGCGGCCGATGCGGGTTCGTGTTCCGGTGCCTGCGCGTCCTGTCTTACTGCTGCGCCAGCTCCCACACCCGCATCGGCCGCGCACGATTATTCGTGCGCAGTGCGTTGCGGTTGCGATTGTTGGCGGCGATGCGGGGCATGGACTGCAACCTAAAGGCTATGGGGTGGACGCGCAACCGTTGCGTGCGCAACGGCTGCGTCTACCCGTTCAACGCACGCGGCGTCGACGGGCGGCCATCGGGGTCATTTGACCGGCACGGCGTCGGCCGGCGCCGCTGCTTCGGCAGCGTTCTTCTCGGCGAGCAGACGGTCGGGATCGACCAGCGACGGATTGTCGAGCACCTCGGCCAGACGCTCGCGGTCGAGTTGTCCGGTCCAGCGGGCGATCACCAGCGTGCCGATGCCGTTGCCGGTCAGATTGGTCAGCGCACGACCTTCCGACATGAAACGGTCGATGCCGACGATCAAGGCGATGCCCGCAAGCGGAATCACGCTCTCGAACGCAGCCAGCGAGGCCGCCAGCGTCACCAGGCCCGCACCCGACACACCGGCTGCACCGTTCGACGAGATCAGCATGAAGACCAGCAGCGCGATCTGCGTGCCCAGCGGGACTTCGATGCCGAACGCCTGGGCGATGAAGATCGCGCCCATCGTCATGTAGATCGCGGTGCCGTCGAGATTGAACGAATAGCCGGTGGGAATCGTCAGCCCGACGACCGACTTCGGCACGCCAGCCGCTTCGAGCTTGGTCAGCATGCGCGGCAGCACCGTCTCCGACGACGAGGTGCCGAGCACGATCAGCAGCTCGTCGCGGATCATGCGGATGTACTTGAAGATGCTGAAACCCGACCACCAGCAGATCGGTCCGAGCACCAGGATCAGGAACAGCAGGCAGGTCAGCCAGAAGCTCACCATGAAGTAGCCGAGCGAGCCGAGGATCGCGCTGCCGTACTCGCCGATGGTGAAGGCCATGCCACCCATCGCACCCAGCGGCGCGAACCACATGACGATCTTGATGACGCCGAACATCACCTGGGCAATCGTGTCGAGCGCGGCCACGGCAGGCTTGCCGCGCTCACCGAGCATCGTGATCGCACAGGCGACGAGGATCGCCATGACCAGCACCTGGATCAGCTGGCCTTCGACGAAGGCGCCGAAGAACGAACTGGGCACCAGATGCAGCAGGAAGCCGGTGAGGCCGTCGCCGGCCGCCGCGCCCGCGCTCTGCAGCGTGCCGTCGGCCGCCGAGGCGTCGAAGGTGGCGATGTCGAGGCCGAGCATGCGGCCCGGGCCCAGCAGGTTGATGACGACCAGGCCGATGCCCAGTGCGAAGACGGTGGTGACGTTGAAATAGACGACGGTCTTGAGCGCGAGGCCACCGGCCTTGGCGAGATTGCCGAGCCCGGCGATGCCGACCGCGACGGTCGCGAAGATGGTCGGCGCGATAACGACCTTGACCAGTTTGATGAAGAGATCGGCGAGCCATTTCATCTGCGCGCCGACTTCCGGCGCCGCAAGGCCGATGGCGATGCCTGCCGCAATGCCGAGCAACACCCAGAAATACAGGTGATGCCACAGCTTCTTGCGCTTCAGCGCGGGCCCGGGAGTCGGAGCTTTGACGGGTGTCTGGGGAGAGGTTTCGGTCTGCATGCCGCAAGCCTGCCAGATGAACGCCTTTCGCAAACTCACCCGATGGGACTAGATGGCGCAGTCAGGTTGATGCGGACCGCCGCTCTGGCAGTTGCCCGCGTGGCTGCACGACGGCAATGCACCATGGATCTGTACCGACGACAGCGCGACCTGATTCGCTTGCCAACCGCTGCGCGGTGTTGTGCCGTACCGCGCTGACCGGCTGCAATGCGGGCCGTGACCGATCGAGGACGGTGCCGGCATCGCCTCCGCCGCACAGCAGTGAGAGCGGCGCCCAGGGCCGGACCGCGATGTCGATGCAGGATGTGTCACGTGGCGACCGCGCGCGCCCCGTTGACGCCCCCAACTAAAACGGGCCGCTTGCGCGGCCCGTTTTCCTGTCACATGCAACGCTGGCGATTACTCGGCCGGCGTGCCCTCGCCTTCTTCGACGGCCTTCATCGACAGGCGGATACGGCCCTGCTTGTCGACTTCCAGCACCTTGACCTTGACGACGTCGCCTTCCTTGAGCACGTCGCCGACCTTTTCGACGCGATCGTTGGAGATCTGCGACACGTGGACCAGACCGTCCTTGCCGGGGGAGATCGTCACGAATGCACCGAAGTCCATCAGCTTGACCACCTTGCCCTCGTAGATGCGGCCCGGCTCGACGTCCGAGGTGATCTGCTCGATGCGTTCCTTCGCGGCGCGACCGGCGGCGGCGTCGACCGATGCGATCGTGATCGTGCCGTCGTCCTGGATGTCGATCTGGGTGCCGGTTTCCTTGGTGATCGCCTGGATGACCGAACCGCCCTTGCCGATGACTTCGCGGATCTTGTCGGGGTGGATCTTGATCGTGATCAGGCGCGGCGCGAACTCGCTGAGTTCGGTACGGGCAGTGGTCAGCGCGCTGCTCATCTCCTGGAGGATGTGCAGACGACCCTGCTTCGCCTGGGCCAGCGCGACCTTCATGATCTCTTCGGTGATGCCCTGGATCTTGATGTCCATCTGCAGCGCCGAGATGCCGTTCGTGGTGCCGGCAACCTTGAAGTCCATGTCGCCGAGGTGATCTTCGTCACCCAGGATGTCCGACAGCACGACGTAGTCGTCGCCTTCCTTGACCAGGCCCATCGCGATACCGGCGACCGGTGCCTTGATCGGCACGCCCGCGTCCATCAGCGCCAGCGAGGAACCGCAGACCGACGCCATCGACGAGGAACCGTTCGACTCGGTGATCTCCGAGACGACGCGGATGGTGTACGGGAATTCTTCCATCGTCGGCATCACGGCGAGCACGCCGCGCTTGGCCAGACGGCCGTGGCCGATCTCGCGACGCTTCGGACCCATCATGCGGCCGGCTTCGCCCACCGAGTACGGGGGGAAGTTGTAATGGAACAGGAAGTGCTCTTTGTACTCGCCGGCGACGGCGTCGATGATCTGGCCATCGCGCGCGGTGCCAAGGGTCACGGCGACGATCGCCTGCGTCTCGCCACGGGTGAACAGCGAGGAGCCGTGCACGCGCGGGAGGATGCCGACCTTCGATGCGATCGGACGCACGGTGTCGAGCGCGCGACCATCGATACGGACCTTGGTCTTGAGGACCGAGTCGCGCATCGTCTGGTATTCCTGCTCGCCAAATTCCTTCGACAGTTCGCTGTTCGACCAGGCGTTGGCTTCGGCGTGCGGCTGCACGGCTTCGAGGATCGCCTTCTTGACCTTGGAGATCGCGTCCTTGCGCTCGAGCTTGTCACGCACCTGGAACGCGCTGGCGAGCTGCTCGCCCACCGCGGTGCGGATGGCCGAGATCAGGCCTTCGTTGGCGGCCGGCGCGGACCATTCCCACTTCGGCTTGCCGGCTTCGGCGACGAGCTCGTTGATCGTGGCGATGGCGACCTGCATCTGCTGGTGGCCGAACATCACGGCGCCGAGCATCACGTCTTCCGACAGTTCCTTCGCTTCCGACTCGACCATCAGCACGGCGTTCGCGGTACCGGCGACGACGAGCTCGAGGTCCGAATCCTTCAGCTCGGAGATGGTGGGGTTCAGCAGGTACTGGCCGTCCTTGTAACCGACCTTGGCGGCGCCGATCGGGCCGTCGAACGGCGCGCCCGACAGGGCCAGCGCGGCGGATGCACCGAGCAGGGCCAGGATGTCGCCGTCGACATCGGGGTTCATCGACATCACGGTGGCGATGATCTGGACTTCGTTGCGGAAGCCATCGGGGAACAGCGGACGGATCGGACGGTCGATCAGACGCGAGATCAGCGTTTCCTTCTCGGTGGCGCGACCTTCACGCTTGAAGAAGCCACCCGGAATGCGGCCGCCGGCGTAGAACTTTTCCTGGTAGTCGACGGTCAGCGGGAAGAAATCCTGGCCTTCGCGCGCGGTCTTGTTGGCGACCGCGGCGACCAGCACCTGGGTGCCATCGCAGGACACCATCACGGCGCCGCCGGCCTGGCGCGCAATCTCGCCGGTCTCGAGCGTCACCGTCTGGCTGCCGTACTGGAAGCTCTTTGTCACTTTTGCCACGTTGGAATTCCTTGATGTCTCTTGCGATGAACCGTCCGGAACCCGTGTTCCGGCCAGCAGGGCGCTGGCACGCCCAAAAAAGAACCACGGCGCATTTCTGCGCCGTGGTGTGTATCGGGTTTAGCGACGCAGACCGAGCTTCTCGATCAGGGCCTTGTAACGAACCGCATCCTTCCGGTGCAGATAGTCGAGCAGGCTGCGACGACGATTGACCATCATCAGCAGGCCGCGGCGGCTGTGGTGGTCCTTCTTGTGCGTCTTGAAGTGCTCGGTCAGGTGCACGATGCGTGCGGTCAGCAGGGCGACCTGGACTTCCGGGGAACCGGTGTCGTTGTCGCCGCGCTTGTGGTCTTCGATGATCTTGCCGTTGTCGATGGTGCTGGTCATTTCATGCTCTCTGGACGCGGGTCCCGCAGAAGACAGCGACCGGTCGTGTGACCGTCGCGTACCGCCCGGACCGCCTGTGGATGGATGCTGCAGTGTGCCTTGAAAAAGGCGGCGAAATTGTACCGCCGGCCGGACAGCCGGACAAGGCGGCCATTCAGGCCCCGGTGTCGTTCGCGTCGGCGCGGCGGAACATGCGTTGCGGTTTCAGGCGGCCATCCTCGGCCACCTGGCCCAGACCTTCGGCGCGGCCGGCCGGCCCGATGATGGCCACCTCGCCTACCGGTGCGTAGGATCCCGGCACGTCCTGGCCGTTCTGCAGACGCGCGGCCTGGCGTGTATCGACGTGCACTTTCGGCCAGGCCAGCATGCCGGCCTCGATTTCCAGCAGGCAGGCTTCGAGCTGCGATTCGCTGCGCGCGGCCAGGGCCTGCAGGTCTTCCAGCGTCCACATGCGCGGATCGCGGAACGGATCGACCCAGAGCCGGCGCAGCTCGGCCACATGCGCGCCACAGCCCAGCAGTTCGCCCAGATCGCGGACCAGACTGCGCACATAGGTGCCCGAGCCGCACTCGACGTGCAGGCGCAACTGCGGCATGCCGCCGGGTTCGAGCACGCCGTCGAGCAGATCGGCCGCCGACTGGAGTTCGAATGCGTGGACATCGACCGGACGCACGTCGACTTCGACCGTCTCGCCGCGACGCGCCTTGGCGTACAGCGGCTCGCCGCCGCGCTTGAGTGCGGAATAGATCGGCGGGCGCTGCTGGATGCGGCCGACCAGCTGGCCGAGCGCGGCATCGAGGGTCTCGATGGTCAGCGCCGGCACCGGGCGCTCGCGCAGGATCTCCCCGTCGGCATCATCGGTATCGGTGACCTGCCCCAGACGGGCGACAGTGGTGTAGGCCTTGCGTGCACCGAGCAGGCCACCGGCGATCTTGGTCGCCTCACCAAAGCACACCGGCAGCAGGCCGGTCGCCAGCGGATCAAGGCTGCCGGTATGGCCACCCTTGTCCGCACGGAACAGGTGGCGCACGCGCTGCAGCGCCTGGTTGGAACTCATGCCACGCGGCTTGTCGAGCAGCAGGATGCCGTCGAGCTTGCGGAACTTCGTGCGGGGCCGGTTGTGCTGGGTGCGGCTCGTCATGGGCGGGCGCGTGCGTGGGCGTTTGCGATGCGGCCGTGTGGCCGCGCCGGACTCACTCGGCCGGACGGCCGTCGTCGAGATCGCGCAGCAGATTGTCGATGCGCTCGCCGCGATCGACCGAATCGTCGTAATGGAAATGCAGCTCCGGCACGTGGCGCAGCTTCACCGCACGCGCCAGGCGGAAGCGGATCTCGTGCGCGACGGCCTTGAGGCCCTTCATCGCCTCGTCGGCGCGCTCGGACTGCAGCGCGGTCACGAAGACCTTGGCGTGGGCCATGTCGCGGGTGACCTCGACGTCGGACACGCTGACAGACGGCAAGCCGTGTTCGGAGACTGCCTCGCGCACGAGCGTTCCGAGCTCGCGACGGAGCTGGGCGGAGACGCGGTCGGTACGGTGGAAGGATTTCGTGGGCACGGATGGGAACCTGTTGCGATGGGACGGAAGAAACTCTGGAACACGGCGGATGGAACCGCCCTAGACGACGACGGCCGGGTCCGTGTGTACGGAGCCCGGCCGCCGGCATTGCATCCGGCGTGCCCTTACAGGGTGCGCTGGACCTCGATGCGCTCGAAGCACTCGATCTGGTCGCCCGGCTTGACGTCGTTGTAGGCCTTGACGCCGATGCCGCACTCCGTGCCGTTGCGCACTTCGTCGACGTTTTCCTTGAAGCGGCGCAGCGATTCCAGCTCGCCCTCGAAGATGACCGTGTTGTCGCGCAGCACGCGGATCGGCTTGTTGCGCTTGACCACACCCTCGATGACCATCGAGCCGGCAACCGCACCGAACTTGGAGCTGCGGAACACGTCGCGCACTTCGGCGGTACCGATGATCTCTTCGCGGATCTCCATGCCGAGGATGCCCGAGGCAACCTGCTTGACCTGGTCGATCACGTCGTAGATCACCGAGAAGTAGCGCAGATCCAGCGCGCTGTTCTCGATCACCTTGCGTGCCGATGCGTCGGCACGGACGTTGAAGCCGATGATCGTGGCCTTCGCCGCAGCCGCCGAGTTGGCGTCCGACTCGGTGATGCCGCCGACGCCCGAGACGATGACGTTGATGCGGATCTGTTCGTTCGACAGCGCGACCAGCGACTGCTTGAGCGCTTCGACCGAACCCTGGACGTCGGCCTTGATGACCAGGTTGAGCGACAGCTGCTGCTCGGCCTGACCCATCTGCGCCATGATGTCTTCCATGCGGTTGCCCGCAGCCTGCACCAGGCGCGTTTCGCGGCGCTTGGTGTCGCGCTGCGAGGCCACGTCCTTGGCCAGACGCTCGTCGGCGACGACGACGAAATCATCGCCCGCATCCGGCACGCCCGACAGACCCAGCACCTGCACCGGGATCGACGGACCGGCCGTCGGCACCTGGTTGCCGGTTTCGTCGAACAGCGCACGCACGCGGCCGTACTGCACGCCGCAGACGAGGTAATCGCCACGCGACAGCAGACCGTTCTGCACCAGCACCGTCGCGACCGGGCCGCGGCCCTTGTCCAGCGAGGACTCGATGACCGTACCGCTCGCGCGGCCTTCGGCCACTGCGCGCAGTTCCAGTACTTCGGACTGCAGCGAGATCGCATCGAGCAGATCGTCGACGCCGTCACCGGTCTTGGCCGACAGCTCCACCATCTGCGTGTCGCCACCGAAGTCCTCGGCCACGATCTCGTGCTCGAGCAGTTCGTTCTTGACCCGCGACGGATCCGCGCCCGACTTGTCGATCTTGTTGATCGCCACGATCAGCGGCACCTTCGCCGCCTTCGCGTGCTTGATCGCCTCGACCGTCTGCGGCATGACGCCGTCGTCGGCCGCGACCACCAGGATCACGATATCGGTGAGCTTGGCGCCGCGTGCGCGCATCGAGGTGAATGCCGCGTGGCCCGGGGTGTCGAGGAAGCTGATGACGCCCTTGTCGGTTTCGACGTGATACGCGCCGATGTGCTGGGTGATGCCACCCGCTTCGCCCGAGGCGATCTTGGTGCGACGGATGTAGTCGAGCAGCGACGTCTTGCCGTGATCGACGTGACCCATGATCGTGACGACCGGCGGACGCACGACCTGGTCGCCCTGCGCTTCACCCACGTGCGCGATCAGCTCGCTCTCGGCGTCGTCGGCGTCAGCGCGCACTGCGATGTGGCCGAGTTCTTCGACGGCCAGCACGGCGGTGTCGTGATCGATCGACTGGGTGATGGTCGCCATGACGCCCATCTTGAACAGCGCCTTGACCACGTCGCCACCCTTCATCGCAAGCTTCTGCGCAAGGTCGGCCACGGTGATCGCTTCGCCGATCGCCACTTCGCGCTGCATCGGCGCGGTGGGACGTTCGAAGCCGTGCGGACCGCCGCCACTGCGCGACGGCGCATTGCCGCGACGCTGCGGGCCGCCGCGCTGCGGCTTGCCACGCGTGTTGCTGGTGCTGCGACGGGCGCGATCGGAGGCGCTGAGATGCATCTGGCCGGCGAAGCGCGCGGTCTTGTCGTCATCCTCGACGCCACTGACCATCGCGTGCGACCCACGGTTGCCCTTCTTGGCTCCGGCAGGCGCGTTGCGATCATCGGCGCGCGGCGGCGCAGGCGGCTTGTGACCGTGACCGTGCGCAGCCGGCGGACGGCGCGTGGTTTCCGCGGCCTCTTCCGGCGGCGCAGCGGCAGCGGCCGCGGCGACCTGGCGCAGACGCTCGGCCTCGGCTTCCGCTTCGCGCTTGCGCGCTTCGGCTTCGTCGGCGCGACGCTTGTCGTCCTGCGCCAGACGCTGCTGCTCGGACAGGTTCTTCGCGCGCGACTCTTCGAGCTTGCGCAGGATCTCGGCGCGCTCGGCATCGGGGTCGACCGCGGCCGAAGGGCTCAGCGTGACCTTCTTGCGCACGACGACATCGACCGTCTGGCGGTTCTTGCCGCCACCGACCGTCAATTCCTGCTTGCGGCTGCGGCTGAGCGTGATCTTCTTGGGCGCAGCGATTTCTTCGGCCGGGGCATCGCCCTTGCCGTGCGCGCGCTTGAGAAAACCAAGCAGCTTGAGCTTCTCGGCACTGGTCACGCTCTGGTCGGGATCGCTGAACGGCATGCCCGCTTCGGACAGTTGCTCAAGCAGTTTCTCGACCGGCGTATTCACCAGTGCGGCCAGCTTGCGGATCGTGGTTTGTTGCGACATTCGTGATTCCGGTTCCTTGCGCGCCGCCGCGAAGTGCGGGGCGCAGTGGATTTGTCATTCTACCGCTGCATGGGATGCGTTCCGAACTGGAGCGTCTTCCGAGGCCTGCGGCCGCGTTCTCGGCGGGTGCATGGCACCGGCCGGGCGCGACCCGTCAGCCTTCCCTTTCCAGGCGCGCGATCTCTTCGGCACGCGCGGCGAGGATCAGTGCGGCGGCGCGGACCTCGTCGAGGTCCTCGATGCCGAACTCGACCACTTCGTCCGCGCCGAGGTCCGACAGGTCCTCGCTGGTGCGGATGCCATTGGCGGCCAGCGCGTACGCGGTCGCCTCGTCCATGCCGTCGAGCGCCAGCAGATCGTCGGCGGGCGCGTGCTCGTCGAGGTCCTCTTCGACAGCCAGCGCGTCGTTGAGCAGCGAGTCGCGTGCACGGCCGCGCAGTTCCTCGACGATGTCCTCGTCGAAGCCCTCGACCGCCAGCAGCTCGCCGACCGGCACGTAGGCGATTTCCTCGACGGTGCTGAAGCCCTCGGCGACCAGGATGCCGGCGATTTCCTCGTCGACTTCCAGCTTCTCCTGGAACAGGGCGCGCGCCGATGCCTGCTCGGCATCCGACTTCGCGGTGACCTGGTCCTGGGTCATCACATTGAGCTGCCAGCCCGACAGGCGGCTGGCGAGACGCACGTTCTGGCCGCCCTTGCCGATCGCCTGGGCGAGCTTGTCTTCGGCGACCGCCAGATCCATCGAGTGCTTGTCTTCGTCGACGACGATCGACTGCACTTCGGCCGGGGCCATCGCGTTGATGACGAACTGCGCCGGGTTGTCCGACCACAGCACGATGTCGACGCGCTCACCGTTCAATTCGTTCGACACCGCCTGCACGCGCGAACCGCGCATGCCGATGCAGGCGCCGATGGGATCGGTGCGGGTGTCGTAAGCCAGCACGGCGATCTTGGCGCGGTCGCCCGGATCACGTGCACAGGCCTTGATCTCGACCAGGCCCTGGCCGACTTCCGGCACTTCGAGCTTGAACAGCTCCATCATGAATTCCGGCGCGGCGCGGCTGATGAACAGCTGCGGGCCGCGGGGCTCGCTGCGCACGTCGAACAGGAAACCGCGCACGCGGTCGCCGGCGCGCACGACATCGCGCGGAATCGCCTTGTCCTTCGGAATCAGCGCTTCGGCGTTGCCGCCGAGGTCGACATAGACGTTGCCGCGCTCGACGCGCTTGACCACGCCGGTGACCAGCTCGCCCACGCGATCCTTCCACGCATCGACGACCTGCTGGCGCTCGGCTTCGCGCACGCGCTGCACGATGACCTGCTTGGCGGCCTGTGCGGCGATGCGACCGAAGTCGACGTTCTCGATCTGTTCTTCGATGTAATCGCCGACCTCGACGCCTTCGGCTTCATCGACGGCGTCCATCAGGCGCAGCTGGCGATCCGGCGATTCCATGACGACGTCGTCGGCCACCACTTCCCAGCGGCGGAAGGTCTCGTAGCTACCGTCCTTCGAATCGATCGCGACGCGGGTCAGCACGTCCTGGTCCACGTAGCGCTTCTTGGCGGCAGTCGCCAGCGCGGCTTCGATGGCCTCCAGGATCACGGATTCCGGTACGCCCTTCTCGCTGGCGACCGCGTCGACGACCAGCAACAGTTCCTTGCTCATCTTTTCATTCACTCCGCACCGGTCGACGGATCCGTCGACCGCTTGTTGTCACGTGGTGTGTGGTTGGCCTTGCGGGTCGCACCGGTAGCGCGGCCGTTCTCTTTCTTGTCCTTCGACGCGGCGAGGCCCAGCGCGGCCCAGTCGGGCACCACGCGGGCCTTTTCGATGTTGTCGGCCTGTGCGGTGAACGCATTGCCGTCGACGTCGAACGTCACGGTGTCGCCTTCGACCGCGGTGATGCGACCGGTCAGGCGACGGCGCCCGTCCTGCGGCAGCTTCAGGCCGACCTTGACGGTCTGACCCTGGAACTGCGCGAACTGGGCGACGTTGAACAGCGGACGGTCGATCCCGGGCGACGACACCTCGAGGGTGTAGTTGCCGGTGATCGGATCTTCGACGTCGAGCTGCGCCGACACTTCGCGGCTGACCGCCTCGCAGTGTTCGATCGTCACGCCCTGCCCGCCCTCGCCTTCGGGATCGGCCTGACCGGCCTCGGCGTCCGCCGGCACATCGATGTAGATGCGCACGAGCGCGCCACCCGGCGCTGTCAGGTATTCGATGCCCAGCAGTTCGAGCCCGAGGGCCGCGACCGTCGGTGCCAGCAATTCCGTGAGTTGAGTCGCCTTGTCCGCCACTGGTCCCTCGTCGGTTGTGTGTCCGGTACCGCACGATCGACGCCGCTGGGGGCGCGCCGCGATGACCCGGGGCGCCTGCGGTTTTCCGATCGTGGAAAACGACAAAGGGCCCTGAGGGCCCCTTGTCCGATACCACTGGATGTCGGCGCCGAAGCGAAGCAGTTGCTTCGGCAAAGCCCAGATTCTTCGCGCCGGATGCACCCTGGAGTGCGTCCTCTGTACCGCGTTGAATGTGGTAGCGGGGGCAGGATTTGAACCTGCGACCTTCGGGTTATGAGCCCGACGAGCTGCCAGACTGCTCCACCCCGCATCAGAAGCGGAATTATGAAGATTTCTCTTCGATATTGCAAGAAGTTTCGAGCGATTCCGCGTCCCTCGAACTTCCCCCGATCACCACATTGCAGTGACCGGGCGCGCATCTTAACCAGATGACGCGCGTATTACCAGCGCTGAAACGATTAGGCTGCGAATGCCTGCTGGCACCACGCCATCAGCGGGCTGAAGAACGGCACGACGACCAGCAAGGCCAGCACGTTCAGTGCGAACACCACGCGCATCGGCGTCCCGGCGCGCTGCGCCATCGGCGCGGCCTCGGGTGCGTCGAAGTACATGACCTTGATCACGCGCAGGTAGTAGAACGCGCCGATGACCGCGAACACGATGCCGACGATCGCCAGCCACAGCAGATCACCCTGCAGGGCGCCCTGCAGCACTGCAAGCTTGGCCCAGAAGCCGAGGAACGGCGGCACACCGGCGAGCGAGGCCATGATGCACAGGACCATGCCGGCCATCCACGGGCTGCGCTGGTTCAGGCCCTTGTAGTCGTCGATGCGATCGGCTTCGAAACCGTTGCGCGACAGCATGACGATCGCGCCGAACGCGGCCGCCGACATCACCGCATAGCTGACGACGTAGAACATCGCCGACGCGTAGCCCACCTGCCCGCCACCGGCGAGGCCGAGGAACAGGAAGCCGACGTGCGAGATCGTCGAATACGCGAGCATGCGCTTGAGGTTGGTCTGGGCCAGCGCGAACAGGTTGCCGACCACCAGCGACAGCGCGGCGAGGATCGACAGCAGGATCTGCGCCTGGTCGTGCAGCGGGCCGAGCGCGGTTTCCATCAGGCGCCAGGCCATGCCGAACGCGGCGATCTTGGGCACCGAGCTGATGAAAGCGACGATCGGCGTCGGCGCACCGTGGTAGGTGTCGGGCAGCCACATGTGGAACGGCGCGGCGCCGAACTTGAACGCGATGCCGACGATCAGGAACACCATGCCGGTCAGCATCAGCACGCGACCGTCGTCCGAAAGACCGCCGATCGCATCGTTGATCTCCGGCAGCGACAGCGTGCCGGTGGCGCCGTAGATCAGCGACATGCCGAACAGCAGCATGCCGGACGCCAGCGCACCGAGGACGAAATACTTCATCGCCGCTTCGGAGGCCAGCTTGCTGTCGCGGTCGCAGGCGACCAGTGCGTAGGAACACAGCGCCAGCAGTTCCAGACCGACATAGACCATCGTCAGGTTGTTCGCCGACACCAGCAGCATCATGCCGGCGGTCGTGAACAGGAACAGCACCGGGATCTCGCCCTGGTACAGGTCGCGCTCGCGCAACCAGGTCCAGGCGTAGCCCAGCGCCACGGCGCCGACCACGAGACCGGCGACCTTGAGCACGTCGGCACCACCATCGCGCACGAACATGTCGGCGAGGATGCTGCCGTGACTACCGACACCGAACACAATCAGCGCGGCGGCGGCAAGCATCGTCGCGACGGCCAGCACGTGGGTGATGATCCGGCGGCGCGGGTCGATGAACAGGTCGAGCATCAGCAGGGCGAACGCACCCAGCACGATCACGAGCTCGGGCACGATCGGGCCCAGCTCGGCCAGCGTGCGGATGGGAGGCGTCATCGGGGCAGAAATCATCGCAACGGTGTCCTTAAAGCTTGCTTGCGGCGATCAGGTTCGCCAGTTGCGCGATGGACGGCTCCATCAGATCGGTCAGCGGCTTGGGATACACGCCGATCAGCAGCGTGCCGGCGGCGAACACGCCGAGCACCAGTGCTTCGCGGGCGTTGATGTCCTTGAGCGCCGCGACGTGCGCATTCGACACTTCGCCGTACAGCACGCGCTTGACCAGCCACAGGGTGTAGGCCGCACCGATGATCAGCGTCATCGCCGCGAAGAACGCGATCAGCGGATGGCTCTGGAACGCGGCCAGGATGACCATGAACTCGCCGACGAAACCCGAGGTGCCCGGCAAGCCGGAGTTGGCCATTGCGAACAGCACGTAGAACGCAGCGAACCACGGCATCACATTGGCGACGCCGCCGTAATCCTTGATGTTCCGGGTGTGCATGCGGTCGTAGAGGATGCCGATGCAGGAGAACATCGCACCGGAGATGAAGCCGTGCGAGACCATCTGCACCATCGCGCCCTGCAGGCCGAGACGCGCGGCGTCGGAACCACCCTGTACGTCGCGCATCAGCGCGAACGCGATGAACACACCCAACGTCACGAAGCCCATGTGCGACACGGAGGAATACGCGACCAGCTTCTTCATGTCCTGCTGGACCAGTGCCACCAGACCCACGTAGACGATCGCGATCAGCGACAGGCCGATGACCAGCCAGGCCCATTCGTGGCCCGCATCCGGCGTGATCGGCAGATTGAAGCGCAGGAAGCCGTAGCCACCGATCTTCAGCATGATCGCCGCCAGGATCACCGAGCCGCCGGTCGGCGCCTCGACGTGCGCATCCGGCAACCAGGTGTGCACCGGGAACATCGGCACCTTCACCGCGAAAGCGGCGAGGAACGCGAAGAAGATCCACATCTGCTCCGTCGACGACAGGCGCAGTGCGTACAGATCAGGCAGCTGCCAGCTGCCGGCCTGGATGTACAGATAGATCAGCGCGACCAGCATGAAGACCGAGCCGAGGAACGTGTACAGGAAGAACTTCACCGACGCGTACACGCGGTTCGCGCCACCCCAGACACCGATGATGATGAACATCGGGATCAGCATGGCTTCGAAGAACACGTAGAACAGCATCGCGTCCACGGCCGAGAACACGCCGACCATCATGCCTTCGAGGATCAGCATCGACGCGAAGTACTGCGACACGCGCTTCGTCACCGAACCCCACGCGCCGATCAGCACGAGCGCGGTGGTCAGCGTGGTCAGGATGATCAGCGCAATCGAGATGCCGTCGGCGCCGAGGTGGTACTCGATGTCGAGCGACGGAATCCACTCGCGCCGCTCAAGGAACTGCAGGCCCGCGTTGCCGTAGTCGAAACCGGTGAACAGCGGAATGCTGAGGACGAAGACGAGCAGCGCGAACGCCAGCGATACCCAGCGCGCCGCGTCGGGGCGGCGTTCGCCCAGAGCGAGCACGCACGCACCGCCGAGGATCGGCAGCCAGATCAGGAGACTGAGAAGAGGCCAGTTCGACACGTATCGTATTCCGTCAGCGCCAGTACTTGATGAGGATGGCCAGAAGCACGATCAGGCCCACGATCATCGCGAAAGCGTAGTGGTAGAGAGCACCGGACTGCAGCCGGCGGACAACGCCCGAGACCAGACCGACGACGCGCGCCGGACCGTTGACGAAGACACCGTCGATCACCTTGGTATCGAACACCCGCGACAGCTTGCCGAGGCCGACACCGCCGCCGGCGAAACCGCCGATCCACAGGTCGTCCATGCCGTACTTGTTCTCGAGCACGCGGATGGGCAGGCGGAACACGTGCGCGGCCTTCGCCGCCAGCTCGGGCTTCCACCAGTACATGACGGTCGCCAGCACGAAGCCCGCGACGACCAGCCAGAACGCCGGCGCCATGAAGCCGTGCAGCGCGAACGCCGCCGGGCCGTGCCACAGCTCTTCCTTCAGCGCGGCCAGCACGTCGTTGGACGCCAGCACGTGGATCACGCCGTCGAAGAACCCGCGCACTTCGTGATGGCCGGTCCAGTCGGTGCCGAACAGCATCGGGCCGGCGGTGAAGTAACCGATCAGGATCGACGGGATCGCCAGCAGGATCAGCGGCAGCGTCACGACCCACGGAGATTCGTGCGGCTCGTGCGGACCGTGATGGCCATGGTCGTCGTGCGCATGGTCGTCGTGACCGGTCGCTGCGACCGCATGGCCGTGGCCGTCGTCGTGCAGCGGCTCGTGATGCGTCTCGTGGCCGTGCGCGTCATGCGCGGCATGGGCGTCGGACGCATGCGCGTCGCGGAAACGCTCCTTGCCGAAGTACGTCATGTACAGCAGGCGGAAGCTGTAGAACGAGGTCACGAACGCGCCCAGCAGCACCGACCAGTACGCGTACTGGAATACCCAGCCGCCACCGTCGCTGGCGTGCTTGGCCGCCTCGATGATCGTGTCCTTGGAGTAGAAGCCGCTGAAGAACGGCGTGCCCACCAGGGCCAGCGTGCCGATCACGCTGGTCCAGAACGTGATCGGCATGTACTTGCGCAGGCCGCCCATCTTGCGCATGTCCTGCTCGTGGTGCATGCCGATGATCACCGAGCCTGCGGCCAGGAACAGCAGCGCCTTGAAGAACGCGTGCGTCATCAGATGGAACACCGCGGCCGAGTACGCCGACACGCCGAGCGCGACGGTCATGTAACCCAGCTGCGACAGCGTCGAGTACGCGACGACGCGCTTGATGTCGTTCTGCACGATGCCGATCAGGCCGGTGAAGAAGGCCGTGGTCGCACCGATAAAGAGGATGAACTGCAGCGCGGTTTCCGACAGTTCGAACAGCGGCGACATGCGCGCCACCATGAAGATGCCGGCGGTGACCATCGTCGCGGCGTGGATCAGTGCCGAGATCGGGGTCGGGCCTTCCATCGAGTCGGGCAGCCACACGTGCAGCGGCACCTGGGCCGACTTGCCCATCGCGCCGATGAAGAGGCAGATGCAGACCAGGGTCGCGACCGACCACTCGAAACCGGTGATCACCTCGATCGTCTGGCCGCCACCGATGGTGGAATCCGCCGCGGCGAACACGGTCGCGTAGTCGAGACTGCCGAACCAGTACAGCACGCCGGCGATACCGAGCAGGAAGCCGAAGTCGCCGACGCGGTTGACCAGGAACGCCTTCATGTTGGCGAACACCGCGGTCGGCTTCTTGAACCAGAAACCGATCAGCAGGTACGACACCAGGCCCACCGCTTCCCAGCCGAAGAACAGCTGCAGGAAGTTGTTGCCCATCACCAGCATCAGCATCGAGAAGGTGAACAGCGAGATGTAGCTGAAGAAGCGCTGGTAGCCCGGGTCCTCGGACATGTAGCCGATGGTGTACACGTGCACCAGCAGCGACACGAACGTCACCACGACCATCATCATCGCGGTGAGGTTGTCGATCAGGAAGCCGACGTGCGCCGAATAGTTGCCGACTTCGAAGAACGTGTAGACGTTCTCGTTGAACGTCGGCGCGCCCTGCATCAGCTGCCACAGCGTGTAGATCGACAGCGCGCAGCTGATCGCGACACCCGCGATGGTGACCGTGTGCGCACCGGCGCGGCCGACCTGGCGGCCGAACAGGCCGGCGATGATCGAGCCCAGCAGCGGCGCGAGGACGATCGCGACCAGCGTGGTCTGGGAAATCATGATCTCGGAAACAGCGTTCTCCATGCCCGGATCAGCCCTTCAACGTGTCGAGTTCGGCGACATTGATCGTGCGCCGGTTGCGGAACAGCGTGACCAGGATCGCGAGACCGATCGCGGCCTCGGCCGCAGCCACGGTGAGAATGAAGAACACGAAGATCTGCCCGGCGGCGTCGCCGAACTCGCGCGAGAACGCGATGAAGTTGATGTTGACCGCGAGCAGCATCAGCTCGATCGACATCAGCAGGATGATCACGTTCTTCCGGTTGAGGAAGATGCCCGCGACGCTGATGCAGAACAGCACCGCGCCCAGTGAGAGGTAGTGTCCCAGCGCGAGGCCGGTCCCGAACAGCTCGGTCATTTCGCTTCTCCCTCGCCTTCGCCCGGTGTGGGCTCGACGACCGGACGCACCGCGTCCATCTTGACCACGCGCATGCGATCGGACGCCCGCACGCGGGCCTGCTCGCCCGGATTCTGGTGCTTGGTGCCGGGACGGCGGCGCAGCGTCAGCATCACCGCGGCGATGACCGCGACGGTCAGGATGACCGCGGCGACTTCGAACGGCAGCAGGAAGTCGGTGAACAAGCGGCGTGCGATCCACACCGTGTTCGATACGCCCGCCTCGTCGACCGCATCGGCGGCGAATGGCGCCATCTTCGCGCGGACGCCGATCAGGGTGACGATCTCGACCAGCATCACCACCGCGACGATCAGGCCGACCGGCAGATAGCGCACGTAGCCTTCGCGCATCGGCGCGACGTCCACGTCGAGCATCATCACCACGAACAGGAACAGCACCATCACCGCGCCGACGTAGACCAGCACCAGTGCGAGGCCGAGGAACTCGGCGCCGACCAGCAGCCAGGTGCAGGCGGTGGAGAAGAACGTCAGCACCAGGAACAGCGCCGCGTGCACCGGGTTGCGGGCACTGATCACCGCCACCGCGGACATCACGGTGATCGCGGCGAAGACGAGGAATGCAATCAGGTCGAAATTCATGACTTACCTGTACGCGGAGTCGGCGGCGCGGCGTTCTGCGATCTCGCTCTCGAGACGGTCGCCGATCGCCAGCAGCTGCGGCTTGGTCACGATGTTCTCGCCGCGGTTCTCGAAGTGGTACTCGTGCAGATGGGTCTCGACGATCGAGTCCACCGGGCACGACTCCTCACAGAAACCGCAGTAGATGCACTTGAACAGATCGATGTCGTAGCGCGTGGTGCGGCGGGTGCCGTCCTCGCGCTGTTCGGAATCGATCGTGATCGCCAGCGCGGGGCACACGGCCTCGCACAGCTTGCACGCGATGCAGCGCTCTTCACCGTTGGGATACCGGCGCAGCGCATGCAGACCGCGGAAGCGCGGCGACTGCGGGGTCTTTTCCATCGGGTACATCAGCGTGTACTTGTCCCGGAACAGATACCGGAAGGTCAGTGCCATGCCGCCGAGCAACTCGAGCAGCAACAGGCCCCTGAACCATGCAACGAACTTGGCCATTACTGCCCTGCCTCGAAGATTCCGAAGTACGCCATCAGCGCGGTGACCACGATCCAGCCGATGCTGATCGGAATGAAGACCTTCCAGCCCAGCCGCATGATCTGGTCATAGCGGTAGCGCGGGAACGAGGCGCGAAACCAGATGAAGCAGCTGGCGAAGAAGAACACCTTCGCGAACAGCCACCACCAGCCGTCGACCGACAGCAGCGGAATGCCCCAGCCCTGGAACGGCGACAGCCAGCCGCCGAGGAAGAAGATCGCGACCAGGAAGCTGATCAGGATCATGTTCGCGTATTCGGCGAGGAAGAACAGCGCGAACGCCGACCCCGAATATTCGACCATGTGACCGGCGACGATTTCCGACTCGCCCTCGACGACATCGAACGGTGCGCGATTGGTCTCGGCGACACCGGAGATGAAGTAGATGACGAACAGCGGCAGCATCGGCAGCCAGAACCAGTCGAACAGGCCCTTGCCGCCGGCTTGCGCCATGACGATCTCGGACAGGTTCAAGCTGCCCGCACCGACCATCACGCCGACGAGCGCGAAGCCCATCGCGATCTCGTAGCTGATCATCTGCGCCGAGGCGCGCATCGCACCGAGGAACGCGTACTTCGAGTTCGACGCCCAGCCGGCGAGGATGATGCCGTAGATACCGAGCGAGGTCATCGCCAGCAGATACAGCAGACCGGCGTTGGCGTTCGACAGCACCAGCTGCGCATCGAACGGCACCACGGCCCAGGCCGCGAATGCAGGCGCCAGCGTGATCAGCGGCGCCAGCACGAACAGCACGCGCTGCGCGTTGGTCGGCTGGATGACTTCCTTGAACAGCAGTTTGAAGACGTCGGCGAAGGCCTGGAAGATGCCCATGCCCACGTACATCGGACCGTGGCGCTGATGCATCCAGCCCAGCAGCTTGCGCTCCCAGACCACATAGAACGCGACGCAGATGATCACCGGCATCGCGATCAGCAGGATCTTGAGCACGATCCACAGGATCAGGCCGATCGCGCCCAGCGACATCAGCCAGTCGTACAGCGGCGCCGACAGATCGCCCAGCAGCGATGCGGTGTTGGTCACGCCGGTTTGGGTCGCACTCATGCCGCCACCACCTTGACCTTGCCGGCCGACAGCGCCGCCGTGGCGCCGTAGCCCGATTCCACCCACGCCGCGCCCGGTGCGACGCGATCGTCGATCGCCACCTGCAGCGTCGCGGTGCCCACCGCGTTCGAGACCTTGGCCATGCCGCCATCGGCAACTTGGCTGGCGACCGCGTCGTCGGGATGCAGCACGATGCGCGGACCCAAGGTCAGCGGATGCGACTGCAGCGCGGCAGCGCGACGGGTCAGACCGTCGACGCGATAGATCGCCTGGCTGACGGCCAGCTCGAAGCCATCACCATCGACGACCGGCGCCGCGGAAGCGGCAACCGACACCGCCCTGCCCTGCAGGCCCGCACGCAGACCGGCGAGATCGGTGAACTCGAAGCCCGGAGCTTCGAGCGCACCACCGAGGGCACGCAGCACACGCCAGCCGGAACGCGCGTCGCCCGGCAGCTTGCCGGCCGCGGTGGCCTGCTGGTCGCGGCCTTCAAGATTGGTCAGCGTTGCGTCGATTTCGGCGAGTGCGCCGATCGGCAGAATCACGTCGGCGACGCTGCGCGTGGACTGGCAGGCGAAGTGGCTGAAGGCCACGACCTGCGCCGCGCCCAGCGCCTGCAACGCCTGCGCCTGGTCGGCGAAGTCCAGACCCGGCTCGATGCCGTAGATCACATACGCGCCGCGGCGCTCGGCCAGCATCGCGTTCGCATCGCGCGAGGTCGGCAGCACGCCGAGACGCGACAGACCCAGTGCGTTTGCGCCATGCGGAATGCGACACAGCGACGCGCCGGTGTCCGCGGCGAGTGCAGCAGCGGCCTTGCGGATATCGGCCGCGTGCGCGCTGGCTTCCGCCTGCGCACCGACGATGATCGCCGCGTGCTTCGCGCCGCGCAGCGCGTCGCCGAGCTCGGCGACCTGCAGCGTTTCGGCGATCTTCGACGGCGCCACGATGGCCTTGTCTTCGATGTCGAAGGTGAACTCGAAATCGACCGGATTGACCACGTACACCTTGGCGCCGCGCTTCCACGCCTGACGCACGCGGTGATGCAGCAGCGGCACTTCGTGGCGCAGGTTGCTGCCGACCAGCAGCACGACATCCGCCTGCTCGAGTTCGGCGACCGGCATCGCGAAGGCTTCCGCGATGGCGCCATCGGAGAGATCGCGCTGGGCGATGCGGTGATCGAGGTTGCCGGTGCCCAGGGCCTCGGCCAGACGTGCCAGCAGCGCGCCCTCCTCGTTCGAGGTCGACGGATGCACCAGCACGCCGAGTTCGTCGGCCGCGTTGTCGCGCAGGATCTTCATCGCGCGCTCGAGCGCCTCGTCCCACGAAACCTCGCGCCACTGCCCGCCGTCCTTGACCAGCGGATGCACCGCACGGTCATCGGCCGTCAGGCCCTGGTGCGAATAGCGGTCGCGGTCGGAGATCCAGCACTCGTTGACCGCTTCGTTGTCGCGCGGCACGGTGCGCATCACGTCGCCGCGGCGCAGGTGATGGAACAGGTTGCTGCCCAGCGCGTCGTGACCGCCGAGCGATTCGCGCGCGATCAGTTCCCACGGACGCGCACGGAAGCGGAACACCTTGTTGGTCAGCGCGCCGACCGGGCACACGTCGATGACGTTGCCCGACAGTTCGGTTGTCAGCGGCTTGCCGTCGTAAGTGCCGATCTGCAGATTCTCGCCGCGCTGCATGCCACCCAGCTCGTAGGTGCCGGCGATTTCAGCGGTGAAGCGTACGCAGCGCGTGCACTGGATGCAGCGCGTCATTTCGGTCGCGACCAGCGGACCGAGGTCCTCGTCGGCGACGACGCGCTTGCGCTCGGCGAAGCGGCTGACCGAACGGCCGTAACCGAGCGAGAGATCCTGCAGTTCGCACTCGCCGCCCTGATCGCAGATCGGGCAGTCGAGCGGATGGTTGATCAGCAGGAACTCCATCACGTTGCGCTGCGCCTTGAGCGCCTTCTCGTTGCGCGTGAAGACCTTCAGGCCGTCCATCACCGGCGTGGCGCAGGCCGGCGACGGCTTGGGCGCACCGCGGCCGCCGACTTCGGTGTCGACCAGGCACATGCGGCAGTTCGCGGCGATCTCGAGCTTGTCGTGATAGCAGAAACGCGGGATCGGAATGCCGGCCTTGTCGGCGGCATGAATGATCATCGAGCCCTTGGGCGCGGCCAGTTCGACGCCGTCGATGAAGACGGTGACGTGGTCGGGCGGCAGGTTCGGATTCACGGGTTGCGCGCTCATGCGGCGACCGCCTTGGGCACCACGGTGCCGTTGCGCTGGTCGTCGACGAGGAAGCGCTTGTTGACAATCGCGTACTCGAATTCGTCCCAGAAATGGCGCAGGAAGCCCTGCACCGGCCATGCGGCCGCTTCACCGAACGCGCAGATGGTGTGTCCCTCGATCTGGCCGGCCGCAGCCCGCAGCATCTGCAGGTCTTCGACCGTCGCCGTGTGGTCGGCGATGCGGCACAGCATGCGGTACATCCAGCCGGTGCCTTCGCGGCACGGCGTGCACTGGCCGCAGCTCTCCTTGTAGTAGAAGCGCGCGATGCGTCGGCACGCGCGCACCATGCAGGTCGTGTCGTCCATGACGATCACCGCGCCCGAGCCGAGGCCGGAACCGGCCTTCTGCAGCGCGTCGTAATCCATCGTCAGGCCCATCATCGTCTCGCCCGGGAGCACCGGCATCGACGAACCACCCGGAATCACGCCCTTGATCGTGCGGCCTTCGCGCATGCCGCCGCACAGCGCCAGCAGATCGGCGAACGAGGTGCCCAGGCGGATTTCGTGGTTGCCCGGCTTGGCCACGTGGCCGGAGACCGAGAAGATCTTGCAGCCGCCGTTGTTGGGCTTGCCCAGATCCATGAACCACTGCGCGCCGTTGCGCACGATCGCCGGCACCGACGCGTAGGTCTCGGTGTTGTTGATCGTCGTCGGCTTGCCGTACAGACCGAAGTTGGCCGGGAACGGCGGCTTGAAGCGCGGCTGTCCCTTCTTGCCTTCCAGCGATTCCATCAGTGCGGTTTCTTCGCCGCAGATGTATGCGCCCGCGCCGAGCGCGTTGTAGATGTCGACGTCGATGCCCGAGCCGAGCAGGTTCTTGCCCAGCCAGCCGTTGGCATAGGCCTCGGCGGTGGCTTCTTCCAGATGCTCGAAGGGCTCGTGGTGGAACTCGCCGCGCAGGTAGTTGTAGGCCACCGTCGAGCCGGTCGCGTAGCACGCGATCGCCATGCCCTCGATGACCGAATGCGGGTTGTAACGCAGGATGTCGCGGTCTTTCGCGGTGCCCGGCTCGGATTCGTCCGAATTGCAGAGAATGTACTTCTGCATCTCGCCCTTGGGCATGAAGCTCCACTTCAGACCGGTCGGGAAGCCCGCGCCGCCGCGGCCGCGCAGGCCCGACTGTTTGACCATCTCGATCACGTCGGCCGGCGGAATCTTCTCTTCGAGAATCTTGCGCAGCGCGCTGTAACCACCCGTCTTGAGGTAGTTCTCGTAGGACCACGGCTTGTCGAAATGCAGCGTGGTGTAGACCGCCTGGTGTTCCTGCGGCGCAGGCCCGACGGGCCCGTAACCTTCGGAAGACTTGGGATGGTGATGTGCCATGTCCGCGCGATGCCTTACTTCAGACCGTCGATCAGCTCGTCCACCGTCTCGGGTGTGAGCTTCTCGTGGTAATGACCGTTGATGACCACGACCGGCGCGCCGCAGCACGCAGCGACGCACTCTTCCTCACGCTTGAGGAAGACGCGACCGTCGGCGGTGGATTCACCCAGCTTGCAGCCCAGCTTCTTCTCCGCGTGCGCGACGAGATCCTCGGCGCCGTTGAGCCAGCAGCTGATATTGGTGCAGAACGCGACGTTGTTGCGGCCGACTTTCTCGGTCTCGAACATCGAGTAGAACGTCGCGACCTCGTAGGCCCATACCGGCGGCAGACCCAGATACTTGGCGACGCCGGCGATCAACTCGTCGGTCAGCCAGCCGTTGTTCTGCTCCTGCGCCGCGAACAGACCCTGCAGCACCGCGGACCGCTTGCGGTCTTCGGGGAACTTGGTCAGCCAGTGGTCGATGTGCGCGCGCGTATCGCCGCTGAGCACGACCATCGGGTCGACGTTGCGGGCGTTCTCGAAATTGCCAGTCGCCTTCATCGGTCGACTTCTCCGAACACGATGTCATAGGTACCGATCATCGCCACCACGTCGGACAACATGTGTCCGCTGGTGATGGCGTCCATCGACGAGAGGTGCGCGAAACCGGGCGCGCGCAGATGCACGCGGAACGGCTTGTTCGCGCCGTCGGAGACCAGGTAGCAGCCGAACTCGCCCTTCGGCGCTTCGACGGCGCTGTAGGTCTCGCCGGCGGGCACGCTGTAGCCCTCGGTGAACAGCTTGAAGTGATGGATCAACGCTTCCATGTCGTCCTTCATCGACTCACGCGACGGCGGCGACACCTTGTAGTTGTCCAGCATGACCGGGCCGGGATTCGCCCGCAGCCAGTTGACGCACTGCTGGATGATCTTCGCCGACTCGCGCATTTCGAACACGCGCACGAGGTAGCGGTCGTAGCAGTCGCCGTTGACGCCCACCGCGATGTCGAAATCGACTTCGGCGTACTTGGCGTAAGGCTGCGTCTTGCGCAGATCCCACTCGACGCCCGAACCACGCAGCATCGGGCCGGTCATGCCCCAGGCCTTGGCCAGGTCCGGCGGAATCACGCCGATACCGACGGTGCGCTGCTTCCAGATGCGGTTGTCGGTGAGCAGGGTCTCGTACTCGTCGACGCGCTTGGGGAAATCCTTCGCGAACGCCTCGAGGTAATCGAGCATCGAGCCGCCGCGCCACTTGTTGAAACGCTTGAGCTTCTCGCCCTTGCGCCAGCGCGACTCGGCGTACTGCGGCATCTGCGCCGGCAGATCGCGGTAGACGCCGCCGGGACGGTAATAGGTCGCGTGCATGCGCGCGCCCGACACCGCCTCGTAGACGTCCATCAGTTCTTCGCGCTCACGGAACGCGTACAGCATCACGGCCATCGCACCGAGATCGAGCGCGTTCGAGCCCACCCACATCAGGTGGTTGAGGATGCGCGTGACTTCGTCGAACAGCGTGCGGATCCACTGCGCGCGCTCGGGCGCCTCGATTCCCATCAGGGTCTCGATCGCGCGCACGTAGGCGTGCTCGTTGCACATCATCGACACGTAGTCGAGGCGATCCATGTAACCGATGGACTGGTTGAACGGCTTCGACTCGGCCAGCTTCTCGGTGCCACGGTGCAGCAGGCCGATGTGCGGATCGGCGCGCATCACGGTCTCGCCGTCCATTTCCAGGATCAGGCGCAGCACGCCGTGGGCGGACGGATGCTGGGGACCGAAGTTGAACGTGTAGTTGCGGATTTCCTGCTTCAGCGCTTCCGCACTCGGCGTCGCATTGGTGTGCAGCGAGGTGGTCGGCACGGCGCTCACTTGGCAGCCTCCACGCGACGCGCGGCCTGTTCGCCACTTGCGGTCGCGAAACGGGCGTCGTCACGGATCACGCGCGGCACGCCGACACGCGGTTCGACCGAGGTCACCGGCTCGTACACCACGCGCTTGCGCTCGGCGTCGTAACGCACTTCGACATTGCCGATCAACGGGAAATCCTTGCGGAACGGATGACCGACGAAACCGTAGTCGGTCAGGATGCGGCGCAGATCCGGGTGACCTTCGAAGATCACGCCGAACAGATCGAACGCTTCGCGCTCGAACCAGTTCGCGACCGGCCAGAGCACGGTCAGCGAAGACACCACCGGCAGATCGTCGCTGGGCGCGAAGCACTTCAGCATCACGCGCTGGTTGTGCTGGAGCGACAGCAGCTGCGCGACCGCGGCGAAGCGGCGCTGCGGCACCGGAATATCGGCTTCGCCCTGCGGCTGCGAGACCTGGCGGCTGCCGGTTTCGCCGAATTTGAAACGGCCCGGCCCGCGACCTTCGACGCCACGGCTGAAGCCTTCGGAGGACACGTCGGTGTCCCACTCGTCGCTGCCGTGACTCAGATAGTCGACACCACAGACGTCGATCAGCATTTCGAAACCGAACTCGTCGCGCAAGGCGCGCGCGGTGTCGAGCCAGTCGCCGGCGGTGGTGATCGTCACCTCGCCGCGCGGCAATGCGACTGCCACGTCGGCGTCGGAATAGCGCGCGCGCAGGCGCGCCGCGAACGCGGTGGAGGACTCACGCATCGCGCTGCCCCGTCTTGGTGTCGCCGAAGTTGGTGGCGCGGCGGATCTTCTTCTGCAACTGCAGGATGCCGTAGATCAGCGCTTCGGCCGTCGGCGGGCAGCCCGGCACGTAGACGTCGACCGGCACGATGCGATCGCAGCCGCGGACCACCGAATACGAGTAGTGGTAGTAGCCGCCGCCGTTGGCGCAGCTGCCCATCGAGATGACCCACTTCGGATCCGGCATCTGGTCGTAGACCTTGCGCAGCGCCGGGGCCATCTTGTTGACGAGGGTGCCGGCCACGATCATCACGTCCGACTGGCGCGGCGACGGGCGGAACACCACGCCGTAGCGGTCGAGATCGAGGCGCGCCGCACCGGCGTGCATCATTTCCACCGCGCAGCAGGCGAGACCGAAGGTCATCGGCCACATCGAGCCGGTACGTGCCCAGTTGAGCAGCACATCGGAACTGGTCGTGACGAAACCGCGCTCGAGCAGCGGGTTCTCGCCTTCCGGGCGCAGGATGTCGTCCACGCGGCCTTCCGGCAGCGGGTTGTTCATCAGGCGCGCGACGGTCTGGTTCACTCCCATTCCAGCGCTCCCTTCTTCCACACGTAGACGAAGCCGAGCAGCAGCATGCCGGCGAAGATGCCCATCTCGATCAGACCCAGCACGCCGAGTTCGCGGAACACGGTGGCCCAGGGCACGATGAAGATGATTTCCAGATCGAAGACGATGAACTGGATCGCGATGAGGTAATAGCGCACGTCGAACTGCATGCGCGCGTCTTCGAAGGCTTCGAATCCGCACTCGTAGGGCGACAGCTTTTCCAGCGTCGGGCGCTTGGGCCCCAGCAGGTTGCCAATGATCAGCAATGCAATGCCGATCCCCGTGGCAACGATCAGGAACAGCAGGGTCGGCAGATATTCGGCCAGCACTCGGATGTTCTCTCGGCTACGGCCGCGATGTGCGGCCTTGGCTCGGCGCCTCTAAACGCCGCATTCTCGAAGCGTCGAAGCGCTTCACGAAGGCCGGGCGATGCACGTGGTGTGCGATCGCCCGATCGCGGCAATTGTACCGTTTACAGAACTCATGAGTAAACGATTTCCGACCCCGCCGGACCGCTTGACCGGAACTTCCGGTGATGCAGCCGGACAACGCACGGGCGCGTCGCGAGAATGATTCGCGTCCACACCTGAAACGCCGGATCGGATACGAAAAAGCCCCGCTTGCGCGGGGCTCTTCGTTCGCGGACACGACTCGCATCGTGCCGCTTTTTCCGGTTGGTGCCCAAGAGGGGACTCGAACCCCTACGACCTAAGCCGCTACCACCTCAAGGTAGTGCGTCTACCAATTCCGCCACCTGGGCTGATCAACCTGAAACCGTCTGCCTGGCATGCCGCCCGGCGAGCCGCGCATTGTACCCCTGATCAATCGTTCTGGGGAGCCTGCTGCGGCGATTCCTGCGAAGAATCTTCCTGCGCGGGCGGCGCTGCGGGAACAGCACCTTCCGCAGCCGGTGCCGCCGGCACCGTCGCGTCGGCGGGCGCCTGCGGCGCAGCCGGCGCACCCTCGACCGGAGCCGTCGGGACCTCGCCGCCCATCACGCCCAGATCCATGTCCAGCGCATTCGGGTTGGCGCGGTGCATCGCGTACCACGCCATGAACAGCGTGATCGCGAAGAAGGTGATCGCCAGCCACTTGGTGGCCTTGGAGAGGAAGTTCGACGAGCCACGGGCGCCGAACACGGTCGCCGAAGCGCCGCCACCGAAGCCGGAGCCGGCTGCGGCGCCCGAACCGCGCTGCATGAGGATCAGCGCGATCATCGCGATGGCGATGATGACGAACAGGATATTGAATACGGTCAGCAGCATTGCGTCGGTGCTCTGGGGTGCCCGCAAGCGGGCCTTGTGTCGGAAGCGCCGCCCGCGCTCAGCGCGCGGCCGCGGCGACGATGGCCAGGAAGTCGTCGGACGCCAGAGAGGCGCCGCCGATCAACCCACCGTCGACATCGGGCTGCGCGAAGATCGCGGCGGCGTTGTCGGGCTTGCAGCTGCCGCCATACAGCAAGGGCAGCGAATCGGCGATTCTAGCATCCTGCTTCGCGACCACGCCACGCAGGAACGCATGGACGGCCTGCGCTTCCTCGGGGCTGGCGGTCAGACCGGTGCCGATCGCCCAGACCGGCTCGTAGGCGACGATCGCGCCGTCGAACGCGGCCACGCCGGCCTCGGCCAGTACCGCCTCGACCTGTGCGGCGATGACGGCCTCGGTGCGCCCGGCCTCGCGCTGCTCGCGGGTCTCGCCCACGCACAGGATCGGCACCAGGCCCGCAGCGCGGGCGGCGACGAACTTCTGCGCGACCAGCGCGTCGTCCTCGCCGTGGTACTGGCGGCGCTCGGAATGGCCGACCAGCGTGTAGACGGCGCCGACATCGGCCAGCATCGAAGCGGCCACTTCGCCGGTGTAGGCACCCTTGGCATGCGCGCTGACGTCCTGCGCACCGAAGGCCACGCCACGTCCGCCATGCGACTGCGTCAGCAGGGGGAGATACGGGAACGGCGGGAGCACGATCGCTTCCACCCCGCCCGGCAGGCCGGCGGCGATGCCCTCGACGAGATCGGTGGCGAAATTGCGGCTGCCCTGCAGCTTCCAGTTGCCGGCGACGATCCTGCGGCGCATGGGCGACTCCTTGTGACGAGGGGCGCAAAGGATAGCCGATGCACCCGCCGGCCCGGTTCAGGGACCGGTGACGTCGCCGTGCATCGGCGCGAGCTGGCGCAGCAGCCGGTTCTGCGCCGCGACCGGCACACGCCGACGCTCCATCACCAGAATCAGGTCTTCGACCAGCGCGTTGAACTGCGCCGTGGTGATGCCGCGGCCCGCGTGCGCCTCTTCCATCGACAGACCGTCGTAGCGGCACGGGCCGCCGGACACGCTGCAGAACTGGGTGATGAGCATGGCGCGCAGGCGCACGATGTTGGCCAGTGCGAACTGGAAGTTGATGCGCGGATCCTCGACGACCACGTCGAGCAGATCGTCGACGATGCCCTCGATGCCGACCTGTCCGCCCAGGTCGCGATAGACCGAGTCGTCGACCGGCGCGGGTGCAGGCGCAGCGGGACGCGTGGCGCAGGCGGATACACCGCAGGCCAGCACGGCCGCGACCAGCACCATCCGGATGCGCGCGCGACTCACCATCAGAAGCTCGCCTGCACGGACAGGTAGGCGCCGCGCTGGCGCTGCAGCGTGGCGATGTCACCCAGATCGACCCACGCACCGACGACGGCGACGCGCTTGCTCGGGAACCAGGCGACGAACACGTCGCGCCAGTCGTCCTCGCGGGCGAAACCGAGGTTGTCCGGCTTCTGCCGGTATTCGATGCCGACCGCCCAGCGCGGATCCAGCAGGACGGCGGCACTGCCTTCTGCGACGACGCTGTAACCGGAGCGGCGGTCGCCGCCGAACCCGAGCAGGCCGGCCTGGTTGGCACGCGTCGCGCGCAGGGTGCCGTTGAGCAACAGGTTGCGACCGCCGGCCGCAGCCAGCATCAGGCGCGATGCGCTGAAGTAGACATCGATGCCGTCGTCGTCGCGTGCGCCGACCAGCGACGGCACCTGGAAATCCAGCTGGCGCTTGGCCTGCACGCCGAGCGAGATCTGCGGGCCACGTCCGTAGACCAGATCGCCGCGCAACCGCAGCTTCGCGCCGAGCACGTCCTGGCGGAAGCGCGCCGTCGGCAACGACAGGGTGTCGCGCAGCGTGTCGAGCGAGAACGCCTGCCGCGCGATCGACAGTTCGATGCGGTTGTCCCAGCTCCAGGCAGCGCCGATGACGTCGAGTCCGTAGTCACCGGTGCGCACCGCGGTCACGAAGGCGGTGCCGCCCTGCTGGTCCTCGGTGCCGTAACCCGCGAGCACCGCCCAGGGCACCAGCCCGCCGCCCGCAGCGCCTTCGATCTGGCTGGCCCCACCGGTCGCGAGCAGGCGCGCGTCGCCCGCCTGGCAGGCCAACGCCGGCAGGCACTCAAGCGCCGCGACTGCCAGCGCGCGAATGTGGCGCGTCATGCGTCGGCCTGCTCGCGCTGGAAGCGCATGCACCAGTCGACGAAGGCCTCCGGCGGCAGCGGCCGCGAGAACAGATAGCCCTGCACCATGTCGCAGTGGAGCGCCTCGAGGATCGCCAGACTCGCTTCGCCTTCGACCCCCTCGGCGATGACCTTCAGCCCCATGTTGTGGCCGATCTCGATCGCCGAACGCACGATCACCGCATCGCCGCTGTCATTGCCCAGATCGGCAACGAAGCTCTTGTCGATCTTGATCTCATCCACCGGCAGGCTGCGCAGCTGCGCGAGCGAGGAATGCCCGGTGCCGAAGTCGTCGATCGACAGCCGCACGCCCTGCCCGCGCAGCCGGTGCATCGTGGTGCGCGCGGCTTCGAGATCGCGCATCACCGTGTGTTCGGTGACTTCCAGCACCAGGCTGCGCGACGGCACGCCGTGGACCTGCAGGCGCTGGGCCACGTACTCGGGCAGATCGCCGTCGACGAGATCCATCGGTGACAGGTTCACCGCGACGCCTTCGATCAGGCCCTTGGCGATCCACGGCGCCGCCTGGCGCAAGGCCTCGTCGACGACGTGGTGGGTGATCGCGCGGATCACTCCGGAGCGTTCTGCCAGCGGAATGAACTCGTCGGGCATCACGTCGCCATACTCGGGCGTGGTCCAGCGCAACAGCGCTTCGACGTGCACGACACGGCGGCTGGCGAGATCGATCTTGGGCTGGAACACCAGCCGGAACTGCTGCAGCTCGAGTGCGTAACGCAGCAGACCCATCAGACCGACCTGACGCAGGTGATGTTCGTCGTCGCCGGCCCGGTAGACCAGCACGCGCACGTGCTGCTGCTTGGCCTCGTACATCGCGATGTCGGCGCGGCGCAGCAGCGTGGCCGCGTCGTCGGCATGGCCCGGATAGACCGCGACACCGATGCTGGCTTCCAGTCCGACCTGGGTGCTTTCGAGCCGGAACGGCGTCTCCAGCACCTGCGCGAGCTGGCGCGCGCGTTCGCAGGCCGCGTCGGCATCCGCGTCGTCGAGCACCACCAGGAATTCGTCGCCACCGAGACGCGCGAGCAGATCCTCGCCACGCACCGCCGCGCGCAGGCGATCGGCGACGCCGGTCAGCACCGCATCGCCGTAGGCGTGGCCGAGCGCGTCGTTGATCTCCTTGAAACGGTCCAGGTCGAGGATCAGCACTGCGCAGTTGCGGCCCTGCTGGCGGGCGCGTTCGATCGTGCGTTCCAGCACGCCGAGCGCGTGACCGCGACTGGGCAGGCCGGTGAGATCGTCGTGCGTGGCCTGGAAGCGGATGCGCGCTTCGCGTTGGCCGATCTCGCGCTGCATGCCGTTGAAGGCACGGGCGAGATCGGCGAGTTCATCGCGGCCGCGCACCGGCAGCGTGGTGTCGTAATCGCCGGCGCCGATCCGGCGCGCGGCATCGGCCAGACGCTGCACCGGCCGTGCGATGCCCTGCCCCACCAGGACCGCCAGCACCGCTGCAACCAGCGCGGCGAACCCGGCCAGCCACAGGATCTGGTCGCGCAGGCGGTGATACGGCGTCAGCGCTTCGTCCAGATCGGCCAGCAGCATGACCTGCACCTGGCGGCCGGACATCAGCGCGGCGCTGAAACTGTGTGCGGCGTAGTGGCGGCCATCGAGCGCGAGATCGACATCGGCGCCATCGATGGCGCGCGCGGCCCGGCGGTCGAGACGCAGCGCCGCGGTCTGTGCCTCGGGCAGGGTCGAGGCCAGCACGCGGACGTAGTCGCCGTCGTCTTCGACGAACACCACGTCCATGCCGATGATGCCGCGGTAGCGCCGCGCCAGTGCTTCACCGTAATGCAGACCGACCGCCGCCCAGGCCACGCGCCGCGGCGCCATGACCGGCACCACCGCCATCAGGAACGGCCGCGCGTCGAGCAGCACCACGCCCGTGGCGCGGCCGTTGGCTTCGGCCTCGGCCAGCAGCGGCGCCATCGCGCGCGCGGTTGCCGGATCGTCTTCAGGACCGATCGACACCTGCACCGCGCCATCGGGCGCGAGCAGCAGCGCGACATCGGCATCGATGCGCATGCCGTGGTTGAGCAGCGCGATTTCGGCCGTCGGCTGGTCCTGCGTGGCGACCGCGGCGCGGAATGCGAAATCGTTGGCCAGCACCGACACCGATTCCTGCAGCCGCTCGGCGCTGGCTGCAGACAGCTGCGCCCAGACGCGCTCGCTGACCTTGAGCTGGTCGCCCAGCTGCTCGCGCACCGCGCGCTCGGCGGCGAGACCGACGATCGTCAGCGTCGCGACCTGGGCGCCGATCAGCAGCAGCAGGAATCCAAGGACGATCCGGCCCCGGAACCCGAGTCCGCGCCGGGGCAGCAAGCCCTCATCCGCCACGCTTGAGACTCCGGAACCGCTCCTGCAGATGGCGCAGACGCGCGTCGGCGGGTTGCGGCGGGGGCCGCGCGGCCTCCAGTTCCAGCGTGACCCGCTCGACCCGTGTCGCCCCCACCTGCACGCGACGTGTCACGCGCGCGCCGGGGCCGTCGTCGAGCCGCTCGTGCCAGACCTGCAGCGTGTAGTCGCCCGCCGGTGCGTCGATGCGCGCAGCGCCATCCAAACCGGTCGTGGCGAAATACGGGGTGTCGAGCACCACCACATAGCCGAGCATCCAGTCGTGGATGTTGCAGCCCAGCTCGACCACGCCCGGCGTGTCGAACACCACCGGCTGCGCCTGGCGGCCACTGTAGAGCGGCAACTCGAAGCGCTGCGCGGGCGAGAACGAATAGACCTGGTGGCGGAAATTGTCGCTGTTGGGAAACCGCACCCGGCTGCCGGTGGTGACCGGCAGGACATGCGGTACGAACTCGGCCTGGCGCTGGTCCATCTCCGCCGACATCGGTCGTACCGCGGCGCGCGCGGCCGACGAATGCAGGCTCACGACCGCACCCTCCAGGTGTTCGCCGGCCCCGTCCACCGCCACGGTCAGCGATGCGGCCGCCGCGCTGCCCATCGCGCAGACGCCCAGCGCACACAGGCACCACTGCCTCACCCACAGGCGCAGCCTGTTCGACGCGATCATGTTCCCGATTCCCCAGTACCGCCGCATGCGGACGGCGCATGCATTGCACCAGAAGCGTTCCCGCTGCGCTACCGGTTTCTGGCGTTTCCCGGCGGGTTTTTCGCGGCGTTTGCACATCCGTCCGGCCGCCGATACGCGCTGGAAAAGTGTGCGACGGATCCCACGGGTTCAAAACCACGTTGTTCACGTTGCAAAATAGACGTGCACCGGCATTCGCCGGTGCTTTCGTGTGTGTCGAACCGTGTCCGTGTCCGATGGAGATCCCAATGCGTCTACCCGTTCTCGCTGCGCTCGCCTGCGCCCTCATGCCCCTGTCCGCATTCGCCGTCGAGGAGGGCTGGAGCGGCAGTGGCGAGCTGGGTCTGGCGATTTCCAAGGGCAATACGGACAGCGAGACCGTGGTCGGCAAGTTCAAGCTCGCCCGCGAGGACGACACCTGGAAGCATTCGGTGCTCGCCTCGTTCCTCTACGGCACCAGCGACGGTCTGGAAAACGCGCGCCGCTACGAGCTGTTCGGCTCCTCGGGCTACCGCTTCGCCGAGCGGCACTACGTGTTCGGTTCGGGCCGCAACGAGCGCGACCACTTCAGCAGCGACGAATACCAGACCACGATCGCCGGCGGCTACGGCTTCGAGGCCTTCATGTCCGAGGAGACGAAGCTGGTGTTCGAGATCGGCCCGGGTTACCGCTGGTCCAAGGAACAGGACGTGCGCGTGCACAACAACGAGGCCATCGCGCGCGGCTTCATGGATTTCAGCCACCAGCTGACGGAAACGACGCGACTGTTCGACACGCTGTTGATCGAATCCGGCGGCGACAACACCTTCGTGCGCAACGAGTTCGGCGTACAGGTGCGGATGACCGATGCGCTGGCGCTGAAGGCCGGCTTCGAGATCCGCCACAACACCGATGTGTCCGACGATCGCCGCCGCACGGACCGGCTGACGACGGTCAATGTGGTCTACGGCTTCTAGAAACTCGCGATCCCCAATGACGGAAACGGCGCCCTCGGGCGCCGTTTCTGCTTGCATCTGACGCCACTGACGCCCTACTTCAGCTTGATCTCGCGCAACCGCTCTTCGAGATAGCCCTGCGCGGTGATCGCTTCGGGATAGCGGCTCGGATTGTCGGCGGTCACCGTCGACGGCAGCACGTCGATGACGAAATCCGGATTCGGGTGCAGGAAGAACGGCACCGAATAACGCGGCTTGCGCGCCTGCTCGCCCGGCGGATTGGTCACGCGGTGCGTCGTCGACGGATACACGTGATTGGTCAGGCGCTGCAGCATGTCGCCGATGTTGACGACGATGGTGTCGGCGTCCGAGGTGAAGGGCACCCACTCGCCACGCGACGACTTCACTTCCAGACCCGCCGCCGACGCGCCGACCAGCAGCGTGATCAGGTTGATGTCCTCGTGCGCGCCAGCGCGCTCGTTGGGGATGTCGTCCGAGGTGATCGGCGGGTAGTGGATCGGGCGCAGGATCGAATTGCCGTAGTCGGTCTTGTCGACGAAGTAGTCCTCCGGCAGACCGATGTGCAGCGCCAGCGCCGACAGCACCTTCGAGCCCAGTGCATCGAGCGTCTGGTACAGGCCGTAGCCGTGTTCACGGAAGCCCGGCACTTCGGTCGGCCACAGGTTCGGCTGCATCACCTCGCGGTACTTCGAATCGTCCGGAATCTCGCGGCCGATGTGCCAGAACTCCTTGAGGTCGAAGTGCTGGGCGCCCTTCGCGGTCTCGACGCCGAACGCGGTGTAACCGCGCGCGCCGCCACCGCCGGTCACGTGGTACTGCTTCTTGGTGGCTTCGGGCAGCGCGAAAAACGCCTTGAACACATCGTAGGCGCCGTCGATCTGCGCCTGCGGAATGCCGTGGCCGTTGATGCCGGCAAAGCCCCACTCACGGTAGGCGGCGCCGAGTTCGGCAACGAAAGCCTCGCGGTCCGTGTCGAAGCGGCGGATGTCGAGCGTGGGAATACGGGGGGGCATCGCGGACTCCTTGGAATCAGGCAGCGGCCGCGCGCACGGCGTCGGCCAGTTGATCGAGTGTCGATTGCATCAGGGTGTCGTCGTCGGCCTCGACGGTCACGCGCACCACCGGCTCGGTGCCCGACGGGCGCAGGAACGCGCGCCCGCGGCCCTGCACGGCGGCCTGCGCTTCGGCAAGGGCGGCCTGCACGGCCGGCGCCTCGGCGGGTTTCGACGCACCTTCGAAACGCACGTTGACGGTTTTCTGCGGCACCTTGGACAAACCGTGCAGCGCTTCCTGCAGCGACTCGCCGCGACGGCGCAACACTTCCAGCACCTGCAGCGCGCTGATGATGCCGTCGCCGGTCGTCGCGCGATCCAAGCACAGCAGATGTCCGGAAGTTTCGCCGCCGAGCACACCATCGTGTTCGAGCAGCATCTGGTGCACGTAGCGGTCGCCGACCTTGGCCCGCGCGAAGCCGATACCGGCCTCGCCGAGTGCGCGCTCCAGGCCGAAGTTGCTCATCAGCGTGCCGACGACCGGGCCCTGCAGGCGCCCCGACTGCTGCCAGTCGCGCGCGAGCACGTACAGCAGGTCATCGCCGTCGCGCACGGTGCCATTGGCGTCGACGAACAGCACGCGATCGCCATCGCCATCGAAGGCGATGCCGAGGTTCGCGCCGCTGCGGCTGACGCGTTCGCTCAGGTGTTCGGGATGGGTGGAGCCGACGCCATCGTTGATGTTGACGCCGTTGGGTTCGGCGCCGATCACCTCGACCTGTGCGCCGAGTTCGCGCAGCACGATCGGGCCGACCTGGTAGGTCGCGCCGTTCGCGCAGTCGACGACGATGCGCATGCCGTCGAGATCGAACCCGCGCGGCACCGAGGCCTTGCAGGCTTCCACGTAGCGGCCGACCGCATCGCGCGTGCGCACGGCCTTGCCGAGCTTCTCGGAGGCCACGGTGCGAAACGGCTGGTCGAGCGCGGCTTCGATCGCGAGTTCGGTCGCGTCGTCGAGCTTCTCGCCCTGCGCGCTGAAGAACTTGATGCCGTTGTCGTGATGCGGATTGTGCGAGGCCGAAATGACGATGCCGCCGTCCGCGCCGAGCGAGCGCGTCAGATGCGCGACGGCAGGCGTGGGCATCGGGCCCATCAGCTGCACGTCGACACCGGCCGCGACCAGACCGGCTTCCAGCGCCGCCTCGAACATGTAGTTCGAGATGCGCGTGTCCTTCCCGATCAGCACCTGCGGGCGACGCCAGTCACCGCCGCGTCCACGCAGCGAATGGCCGTAGGCATTGCCCAGACGCAGCACGAAATCGGCGGAGATCGACCCCTCACCGACCCGCCCGCGAATGCCATCGGTACCGAAGTACCTGCGGCTCACGCAGCGGCCTCGGTCGGCATGTCCTGCTTTCCGAGCAGCGCCACCAGGCGGGCAATGCGGTCGCGCATTTCGCGGCGGTCGCAGATCTGGTCGATCGCGCCGTGCTCGAGCAGGAATTCCGATGTCTGGAAACCTTCGGGCAGGGTCTCGCGCACGGTCTGTTCGATCACGCGCGGGCCGGCGAAGCCGATCAGCGCTTCGGGTTCGGCGATGTTGATGTCGCCGAGCATCGCGAACGAGGCCGAGGTGCCGCCGTAGGTCGGATTGGTCAGCACCGAGATATACGGCAGGCCCGCTTCGCGCAGGCGCGCCAGCGCGGCCGAGGTCTTGGCCATCTGCAGCAGCGAGAACATGCTCTCCTGCATGCGCATGCCGCCGCTCGCGGCGAAGCTCACGAACGGCGTGCCCAGCGCGAGCGCCTGCTCGGCTGCGCGGGCGAACTTCTCGCCGCCGACCGACCCCATCGAGCCGCCCATGTAGGCGAAATCCATCGCACAGGCGACGATCGGGCGCTGCATCAGCGTGCCCTGCATCGCGATCAGCGTGTCGCGCTCACCGGTGGCGCGCTGCGCGGCCTTGATGCGGTCCGAATACTTCTTCTGGTCCTTGAATTTCAGGATGTCGGTCGGGCCCAGATCGGCCGCGATCTCCTGCAGGCTGCCCGCATCCAGGAACGCCTTCAGGCGCGCGCGCGCACGGATCGCGCGGTGGAAGTTGCACTTCGGGCAGACCTCCAGGTTCTCTTCGAGCTCCGGGCCGTACAGCACGGTGCTGCAGCGCTCGCACTTCTCCCACAGACCCTCGGGAACGCTGCGCTTCTTGGCCGCGGGCGCATCGGTGCGGATGCGCGGCGGCATGATCTTCTGCAACCAGGACATGGGGGTATTTCTCCCGACGGCCGCAACGGGGCCGCAAAGCGCGGAAGTGTAACCGACGGCCCGTTGGGCTTCCGGTGGGGGCCGTACGGCAAGTACTGCCCCAGCCCATCCCGGAGCGGAAGACGTCGAGCCCTCGCCCGCCTGCAGGGACGGCTTGAATCCCGCGCTCGTTCAGCCTGCGTCGAGCGCCTGGCGCAGCGGCGCGAGGAATGCCGCCGCACGTGCGGCGGCCTCGTCCGCATCCGCTGCGCCATCGAGCGCCGCGACCAGCGCACTGCCGACCACGACGCCATCGGCATCGACCGCCATCGCTGCAGCGCTCGCGGCATCGCGGATGCCGAAACCGGCCACGACCGGCGCACGACTGGCGGCGCGGATCGTCCGCAGGCGGGACGACGCCCGCGCGGTATCGAGCCGGTCTGCCGCGCCGGTGACGCCGGCGAAACTGACGTAGTACAGATAGCCCTGCGCGCCCGCGCACAGCGCTTCGATGCGTGCGTCGGTGGTCGTCGGCGAGGCCAAGAGCACCAGAGCGATGCCGGCGGCATCGAAGGCGACGCGGAACTCGTCGGCTTCCTCCGGCGGCAGATCGACCAGCAGCACGCCATCGACACCGGCGTCGCCTGCCTGCTTCGCGAAGGTCTGCGCGCCGCGGATATCGACCGGATTGAGATAGCCCATCAGCACGACCGGTGTGGCGTCGTCCTGCGTGCGGAACGCGCGCACCGCATCGAGCACATAGGTCATGCCCGCGCCGCGCCCCAGCGCGCGCTCGGAACTGCGCTGGATCGTCGGGCCATCGGCCATCGGGTCGGAGAACGGCACGCCGAGTTCGATGACATCGGCCCCGGCCGCGACCAGTGCATGCATCACCGGCACCGTCGCCTCGAGCGAGGGATCACCGGCGGTGAAGAAGGGGATCAGCGCCTTGCGGCCGGCGGCGCGAAGTGTGTCGAAACGGGTGTCGATGCGGGACATGGCAATGAACTCGTCGAGCTTATGGAACATGAAAGAAGGTGGGCGCGCCCAAGTCGGCGACGCGCGATGATGGTTGCGGTAGCGAGGGGAAACCAAAACAAGGGCGGTGGCTTCAGACGCAGCCTTCCGTCAGCCTCACAGCCTCGATCTCCCCCCAGAGGATGACGTCGACGAATCGGCTATCCGCGACCTGGATGCGGATCGCACGACGACGCAGAACGTCGTACCAGGTGACGTAATAACCACCCGGCCAGTTGTACTTGTGTTCTTCGATGATCACACCGGACGGTAGCCGCACCATCGCCTCGGCCATGCTCATTCCCGTTCGCAATCCGAATGGCGCACTGGGCTCCAACGTCGGTACAACGGCGAGGGACGAGAAAATCTCGAATCTCGCGATCCGCCCGTCCATGACCATCATGGAGATGCCCTCTGGGAGGCTGCCTCCAAACACCTGCGTGCACGACATCGGATCAGGCCAGTTCTCCATACGCCAGCGAGGATCGCCAGGCGGAATCGGAAACCGATCGCCGACACGCAGGCCGGAAACGCTGTCGGTCAATCCAGCCGGACCGGCGACTGGCGTATGTGCGAAGGATGTGGCGGCAGCCAGTGCGAGGGTCACAGCGAATGCCGCGACAAACCTCACAACACGAAGCCCTCCCGCTGCGCGATCGTGTGCACGTCCTTGTCGCCGCGGCCGGACAGGTTCGCCAGCACGATCGCGTCCTTCGGCAGCTCGCGCGCGAGCTTGATCGCCTGTGCAATCGCGTGGCTGGATTCGAGCGCGGCGAGGATGCCTTCGGTCTTCGCGAGCTGGTGGAAGGCGGCCAGGGCTTCGTCGTCGGTGATGCCGACGTACTGCGCGCGCCCGGCGTCGGCGAGGAAGGAATGCTCGGGTCCGACGCCCGGGTAGTCGAGGCCGGCGGAGACCGAATGGGTTTCGGTGATCTGGCCGTCGTCGTCGCAGATCACATAGGTGCGGTTGCCGTGCAGCACGCCCGGACGACCGGCGGCGATCGATGCCGCATGGCGCCCGGTATCGATGCCGTCGCCCGCCGCTTCGGCGCCGACGATGCGCACATCGCGATCGTTGAGGAACGCATGGAACAGGCCGATCGCGTTGCTACCGCCACCGACGCAGGCGGTGATCGCATCGGGCAGGCGGCCGTATTCGGCCAACATCTGCGCGCGCGCTTCGCGGCCGACGATGGCGTTGAAGTCGCGGACCATGCGCGGATACGGATCGGGACCGGCGACTGTGCCGATGATGTAGAAGGTGTCGGCGATGTTGGTCACCCAGTCGCGCATTGCCTCGTTGAGCGCGTCCTTGAGCGTCGCCGAGCCCGAGGTCACCGGCACCACTTCCGCGCCCAGCAGGCGCATGCGGTAGACATTGATCTTCTGCCGCTCGATGTCGGTCGCGCCCATGTACACGACACATTCCAGGCCCAGCCGCGCGGCCACGGTCGCCGATGCGACGCCATGCTGGCCGGCGCCGGTCTCGGCGATGATCCGGGTCTTGCCCATGCGGCTGGCAAGCAGCGCTTGGCCGATGGTGTTGTTGATCTTGTGCGCGCCGGTGTGGTTCAGGTCCTCGCGCTTGAGCAGGATGCGCGCGCCGCCGACGGCATCGCTGAGCCGTTCGGCGTGATAGATCGGGCTCGGCCGGCCGACATAATGCGCGAGGTCCTTGTAGAAAGCCTGCTGGAACGCGGGATCGGCCTTGGCGGTGTCGTATGCCGCCGCAAGCTCGGCGATCGGCCCCATCAGCGTTTCGGCGACAAAGCGCCCGCCATAGCGGCCGAAATGACCGTTGGCATCGGGATAGGCGTGGAAATCGGTGATCGGTGACTGCGACATCGGGGCGGGCACGGTGCGGGCTGGTCTGCACTCTAACGCACACGTCTTGCGTCCAGAATCGATAAGATCTGACGCTTATGTCAGGAAATCTCACATGACCGACACCGACCTGCCCCCGCTCAACGCCTTGCGTGCCTTCGAGGCCGCCGCGCGCCTGGGCAGTCTGAGCCGCGCGGCCGAAGTGCTGCACGTGACCCACGGTGCGGTCAGCCGTCAGGTACGCCTGCTCGAAGACGCGCTCGGCACGCCGCTGTTCGTGCGCGCCGGCCGCGGCCTGCGGCTCACGCCGGCCGGCATGCGCATGCGCGACGCAGCCGGCGATGCGTTCGCGCGTTTGCAGGGCGCTGCGGCAGCTATCCGTCGCTCGGGCACGTCGCCTGCGCGGGTGCTCGGTTGCCCGGGCAGCCTGCTTGCCCGCTGGATGATTCCGCGACTGCCGCACCTGACCGATGCCCTGCCCGATCTGAAGCTGCATCTGTCGCCGCACGAAGGCGCGTTTCCGGCGTCGCTGGACGGATTCGATGCGGCGCTGCTGATCGGCACGCCGCCGTGGCCGGCCTCGTGGACGGTGCGCGCACTCGCATCGGAGCGGATCGGTCCGGTGCTCAGTGCACGCCACGCCGACGCGACACGCCTCGCAGCATTGACGCCCGACGCGCTCCTGCGCGAACCGCTGCTGCACACCACCTCGCGTCCGCAGGCGTGGCCGACGTGGGCCTCGCTGCAAGGCGCCGCATCGCCCGGTGACCTCGGCACGGGCTTCGAGCATCTGTACTTCCTGCTCGAAGCCGCGGCCGCTGGCCTCGGTGTCGCGATCGCGCCGCAGGAGCTGGTGGCCGACGATCTCGCCGCCGGTCGTCTGCTTGCGCCGTGGGGCTTCGTCGAAACCGATGCGCAGTGGATCCTGGCGACGCGTCGCGACGACGATGATGCGCGACTCGATGCGCTGGCGGATTGGCTCAGGCAGGAACTGGCATGACTTGAATGCCCGCGCGTCGACGCGCGAGCGACGGACCCGGACAGCCCTGACGATCAGCGCGTGCCGCGCACCGCGTCGGCGAACGCGCGCATCCGCGCTGCATCCTTGATGCCCGGTGCGGATTCGATGCCGCTGGACACGTCAACGCCCGCCGGGCGCGCCACGTCGATCGCCTGCGCGACATTGCCTGCATCGAGTCCGCCCGCGAGCCAGAACGGTCTATCGAGCGACGCCGGCAGCGCCGCCCAGTCGAAGCGTTCGCCACTGCCGCCGGGCTCGCCCGCCGCATGGCCGTCGAACAGGAATGCCGAGGCGTTCGGCCACGCATCCAGCGTGCGCAACGCCGCAGCCGGATCGCCGCCCATCGCGATCGCCTTCCAGTACGGCAGGCCGAAACGCGCGCAAAACGCGTCGTCCTCGGCGCCATGGAACTGCAGGATGTCCGGCCGCACGGTCGACACGATGGCCGCGACTTCATCGACCAGATTGTCCATCGTCAACGCGACGACCCGGATCGACGCCGGCACCGCCTCGCGCAACACGCGCGCAGCGTCCGGCGTGAGCCGACGCGTACTGCGCGCCGCGAACACGAGGCCGATGCAGTCGACGCCGAGCGCAACCGCTTCGGCGACGTCTTCGGCGCGGGTCAGGCCGCAGAACTTGATCGAGGTGCGTGACATGGCGACAGCCTAACGTCGCCCGCGCGCATTCGCGCGCTTGACAGCGCATCGGGCGATGCACACGCTACGCGCCGCCGGCAGGGGGTGCCGTCAGGGACGACGACAGGTGGACAGGGATGTGCGGTCACGACCGCTGTCCTGCCGCGCCCTTCGTTCTATCCGATGGATCGCCCCGATCTCGAGGTCCGCGTCATGTCCGACGCGCGTCCGGTACGCAGCTCGTTCGCGCACCAGCGCGCGCCGCATCCGGAGGGATGCGGGCATGCCTGCGGCTGCACGACAGGGGAAAACTCCATGACATCCACATCCATTCCACGCGCGCTTCTCTTCGTTGCACTGGCGGCGGCATTGCCGGTCCACGCGCAGAGCCTGTCGCCCGCCTGGACCGAATATCGCGAACGTACGCAGTCCGATGCACCAGCTATGGCGCCGACCGACACGCGCAGCACCGACGCTGCACCTGCAAACGTCGCACCCGCACAGCAGACGTACGCACCGGCCGCCAGCGCACTGGTCGCGCATGCATCGGAGAGTGCACACGCCGCTCCGCCCGCCGATGGCACGCGTGGCGCGTTCTTCGTGGCCGCGCAGGCCGGCCAAGCGTGGATTGTCGATGACGTCCGCCAGGACACCCGGGCCATCAGCGCAGGCTACCGCTGGCAGGCGGGTCCGGTCGTGCAGGTCGGTATCGAAGGCGTGTACGGCCGCATCGACAGCACGATCTTCACCGAGGGTAATACGACCTACCGCACCGGCAAGGCGGATTACGCAAGCCTCGGTGCAAACGCGCGTTTCCAGTTCGGCAGCAGCCCATTGTTCGCGATGACACGCGTCGGCTACTGGCGCGCCGATACCGATACCGGATTCGGTAGCGAGATCGTGGACGGTGCTTACGCAGGTGTCGGCCTCGGTGTGGACTTCAATCGCCACCTCAATCTGACGCTCGCATACACCTATCACGCGTACGCCAGCAGCTACGTCTATCGCAACTGGAACAGCACGGTGTATGGAACCACCATTAATCGCGCCGACCTGGTAACGCTCGGCCTCGAAGCCCGCTTTTGACCCCAGCATTCCGGGCGCCATGCGCCCGGATATCAGGACAGCGTCACTTCCGCCGGCAGTGCCCACTCCGGCGGATACAACGGCCCCAGGAATACGAGGCCCGCAGCCGGTGCAGTCGCACCGGCGACGCTGCGGTCGCGACCCGCCAGCAGTTCCGCGATCCAGCCCTCTGGCTGCTCACCGGCGCCGACATCCAGCAGCGAACCGACGATGTTGCGCACCATGTGGTGCAGGAACGCATTGGCCTGCACTTCGACGATGACCTCGTCGCCATCGCGCGTCACCGCGATGCGTTGCAGGTCACGACGCGCATGCGGGGCCTGGCAGTGCACGGTGCGGAATGCAGAGAAATCCTGTTCGCCCAGCAGCGCCTGCGCGGCGCGGTGCATGGCATCGGCATCGAGCGGGCGCAGGTCCCACGACAGGTATTGCCGGTGCAACGCAGGCCGCACGGGTCGGTTGATGAGCCGGTAGCGGTAGTGACGCGCGCGCGCTGAAAAGCGGGCGCTGAAATCGTCAGGCACCGGCTGTGCCCAGCGCACGCAGACCGCCGGCGGCAGATGCGCGGTGGTGCCGAGCATCCACGCGCGCGGCGTGCGCACGGCATCGGTATCGAAATGCACGACCTGGCAGCGCGCGTGCACGCCGGAATCGGTCCGCCCCGCGCACGTCGTCACGACCGGATGCGCGGCGACGCGCGACAGCGCCTTCTCGAGCGCGGCCTGCACGGATCCGGGACCGGTCTCGGCAGCCTTGCCCAGCCGCTGCCACCCGTGGAAACCATGACCGTCGTACTCGACGCCAATCGCGACCCGCATCGCGTGTCTCAGTCCAGGGTGCGCAGCAGCTGCGCGGCCTGCGCGGCGGCCGGCAGATCGTCGCCTTCCACCACTTCCAGCAGCAGACTGCGCGCGGTCTCGGTGTCGCCCAGGTCGATGTAGGCGCGCGCCAGCTCGATGCGCTCCACACCGATCGGCGTCTCGACGGCGTCGCCGCCGTCGAGTTCGACCGGCGCGTTGACCGCCGGGGTCACATCCATCACCGGCGCGGCCTCGGGTTCGATCGGCTCGACGGCCGATGCCGATGCCGATGCCGGCGGCGCATGCCAGGTCGGACCGCCGGACACGGGCGGCGCGACGACCGGTGCCGGCTCGACGCCAGGCGCTGGCGGTTCACGTACGAATGCAGGCGGCGTCGCCGGTTCCGGCACGGTCACGACAGGCGCCGCCGGTTCGACGGTCGCCGTCGGCAGACCGGCCGCCAGCGCGGCACTGTCGAACGGACGCTTCGTGGTCTGCGTGCGGCCACGACGGCCGAGCAGGAATGCGAGCGCCGCGACGATGAGGATCGACACACCCAACCACAGCCACGGCATCGGCGCAGCCACGCTGGTCGGCTGCTGGTTGCTCGCTTCCATGCGCTGCTGCGCGGCGGCGAGTTCGGCGTCCTTGAGCTGGATCAGCTGCTGCTGTTGCTGCTGCAGCTGTTCGAGATCGTCGAGGCGGGCCTTGAGTTCGTCGATTTCCGCGGTGCGCGCAGCGACGGTCTCGTTGGCCTGTTGCAGTTCCTGACGCAGCATGTCGCCTCCAGCGCCGGCAGCGATGCCGGATTGGGTGCCCGCCGGCTGGCTGTCGCTGGCGGGCGGTGTGATTTCGAGTCGTGCATCGGCGGTGCGCGGGGCAGCGGCCGGCGGCGTGGTGGCCGCCGTCGTCGGCGTCGCCTCGGCCACGGAGTCTGCGGGCTGCGGCGCGGGACGGCGCATCTCACGCCACTGGCCCACCTGCTCGCGCACTACGGCATTGGCTTCGGCGGCGCTGAACCGGGTCCAGGCATCACGCGCCGGCACCCGCAGCACCGCGCCCTGACGGATCAGGTTGAGGTTGCCGCCGATGAAGGCGTCCGGGTTCGTGCGCAGCAGCAACAACATCGCCTGGTTGACGCTGATGCCGGCTTCGTCGGCGAGCGGCGCGGCGATCGACGACAGCGTCTGTCCGGCGCGCACCGCAGGCAGCGCATCGCCCGGCGTGACGGCTGCAGCGGCAGGACGCGCCGCAGGTGCGGGTGTCGGTGCAGGTGCAGGCGTCGGAGTCGGCGGAGGCGGTGTCGTCGCGATCGAATTGTTGGCAGGTGCCGGCTCGACGGGCGCGGCAGCCTGCTGCGGCGGCGGTGCGGGCGGTGCCTGCACGGGCGCAGGCGTGACCGGCGGACGCACGATGCTCGGTGCGGGCGCGGCCACGGGCGCCTGGATCGTCGCCTGCGCGGGCGCGGCCACGGTATCGGGCACGGCGACCAGCGCAGAGTACTCGCGGACCAGACGGCCCTGCCCCCAGTCGACTTCGACCAGGAACGTCAGCGCTTCCTGCGTCACCGGTGCGGCGCTGGTGACACGGATCACCGGCCGGCCGCTCCGGTCGAGCGCGACATTGAACTGCAGATCGGACACCACGCCGCGCGGCGGCTCGAGGCCGATGCGCGCGAAGGTTTCGGGCGATGCGAGGCGCGCCTGCAGCTGACGCAGCTCGGCCGGATCGCTGGAGACGACCGGAATCTCGGCCAGCAGCGGTTGGCCCTGCTGCGAACGGACCTCGATGCGGCCCAGTCCCAGCGCGAGCACGGGCCCGGCCAGGGCCAACAGGCCGCCGGCCAGCAACAGACGCTTCAAGGTGCGCGACACGAACATCCCCTGGTTCTTGCGGCTTGCCCCACCCGGCATTGCCGGGCCTGCTGCCGATGCTCCGGATTCATCCGGCGACTGTAGCGGCGCGGACTCCCGCTCCGCAACGCGCGACGCGTCCGCCGCATCACTCCAGTATCCACGCAACGCGCCGCAGCCGTGGCTGCGACGCATCGTGGCGCGCGATCAGCCTTCGGCGGCGACCAGTTCGGCGACCTGCACCGCGTTGAGCGCAGCGCCCTTGCGGATGTTGTCGGCGACGATCCACAGGTTGAGGCCGTTCGGGTGCGAGAGATCCTCGCGGATACGGCCGACGAACACCGGGTCGCGGCCCGAGGCGTGCGTGACCGGCGTCGGCCAGCCACCGCTCACGCGCTCGTCGACGACTTCCACGCCCGGCGCGGTCGCGAGAATCGCGCGCGCTTCGTCAACGGTGATGCGCTCGCGCAGTTCGACGGCGACGGATTCCGAATGGCCGTAGAACACCGGCACGCGCACCGCGGTGGGGTTCACCAGAATGCTGTCGTCGCCGAGGATCTTGTGCGTCTCCCAGACCAGCTTCATCTCTTCCTTGGTGAAGCCGTTCTCGAGGAAGGCGTCGATCTGCGGGATCAGGTTGAACGCGATCTGCACCGGAAACTTCTGCGGATCGATGCTGCGGAAGTTCAGCAGGTCGCCGGTCTGGCGGCCGAGTTCTTCCATCGCCGAACGGCCTGCGCCCGACACCGACTGGTAGGTCGACACGTTGATGCGCACGATGCCCGCCTTGCGATGCAGCGGTGCGAGCGCGACCAGCATCTGCATCGTCGAGCAGTTGGGGTTGGCGATGATGCCGCGCGGACGCTGGCGGGCCGCTTCCGGATTGACCTCGCTGATCACCAGCGGCACGTCGTCGTCGTAGCGGAACGCCGAGCTGTTGTCGATGACGACGGCGCCAGCTGCGGCGAACTTCGGCGCGTACTCCTTGCTGGTGTCGCCACCCGCGGAGAACAGGGCGATGTCGATGCCGGCGGGATCGAAGGTGGCGAGATCCTGCACGACGATGTCGTCGTCGCCGAACTTCACAGTGGTGCCGGCCGAGCGCTCGCTGGCGAGCGGCACGAGTTCGGAGACGGGGAAATCGCGCTCGGCGAGGATCGACAGCATGGTCTCGCCGACGGCGCCGGTGGCACCAACGACGGCAACGCGGAAACGGCGGTTCTGGGAACTGGACATGGACAACTTCTCGAAAAGATCTGGACGTGGGTCGCGCGTGGCGCGCGGGCGCTGCACAGCTGGGGCTTCGGGGAACCGCCCGCCCTGATGCTCAGGCGGTTCCCGGACGTTTCGCGTTGGTATCGTCCTGTTTCGCCGGCGCAATCACACTCGGCGGATGGCCGGCATCCGGACCCGCGCCGAGCGCGGCAATCAGGTTGTCGACTGCGAGCGTCACCATCGCGCGACGCGTGGCGAGGCTGCCGCTGGCGATGTGCGGGGTCAGCACGATGTTGTCGAGCGCGAGCAGGCGCGGATCGACCGCGGGCTCGCCTTCGAACACGTCCAGCGCGGCCGAGGCCAGACGGCCACTTGCCAGCGCATCGGCAAGCGCAGCTTCGTCGACGATACCGCCACGCGCGATGTTGGTCAGCGTCGCGGTGGGCTGCATCTTCGCCAGTGCGGCGGCGTCGACGATGTGGTGGCTGGCGGCCGAGTACGGCAGCACGAGCACCAGGTGATCGGCCTGCGCGAACAGCGCGTCGAAATCGACATACGACGCCTTGAATTCGCGCTCGACATCGGCCGGCAGGCGGCTGCGGTTGTGATAGATCACACGCATGTCGAAGCCGGACGCACGCTTCGCAATGCCCTGCCCGATCCGGCCCATGCCGAGAATGCTCAGCGTGCTGCCGTGCAGATCGGCGCCGAGCAGACCCTTGAAGTTCCAGCCCTGCCACTTGCCGGCGCGCAGATGGCGCTCGGCCTCGGTGACGCGGCGTGCTGCGGCCATCATCAGCGCGAAGCCGAAATCGGCCGTGGTCTCGGTCAGCACGTCGGGCGTGTTGGTCGCGACGATGTCGCGCGCATGCAGCGCCGGCACGTCGAGATTGTTGTAGCCGACGCCAACGTTGGCGATCGCGCGCAGCTTCGGCGCATCTGCAATCGCGTCGCTGCCGATGCGCTCGTTGAGCGTCACCAGCGCGCCGTCGACCTCGCGCAATGCGGCGGCGATTGCAGCAGCGTCGTGTTCGCTGACGTCCGGCACCTGCACTACGTCGAAATGGGCGTGCAGCCGCTCGACGATGTCGTCGAACAAGGGCTGCGACACCCAGACCTTCGGCCGCGACTCAGTCATCGATGCGTCCCGGAATCCGCGGCGTCACCGTGCCGACATCACCGCACTGCGCGCGATGGCGCAACGCCTGGTCCATCAGCACCAGCGCCAGCATCGCTTCGCAGATCGGCGTCGCGCGGATGCCCACGCACGGGTCGTGCCGCCCGGTGGTGATCACTTCGACCGTGTTGCCGTCGGTATCCAGGCCATCGGCCGGCAGCCGCAGGCTGGACGTCGGCTTGAACGCCGTCGACACCACGATCTGCTGGCCCGTGCTGATGCCGCCGAGCACGCCGCCAGCGTGATTGGAGGCGAAGCCCTGCGGCGTCATCAGGTCGCGGTGTTCACTGCCCTTCTGCGGAATCGATGCGAAGCCGGCGCCGATCTCGACGCCCTTGACCGCATTGATCGACATCATCGCCGCGGCCAGATCGCCGTCGAGCTTGCCGTAGATCGGCTCGCCCCAGCCCGGCGGCACGCCGTCCGCCACGGCAGTCACGCGCGCGCCGACGGAATCGCCGGACTTGCGCAGCGCGTCCATATACGTTTCGAGCTCAGGCACCTGCGCGGCATCGGGCCAGAAGAACGGATTCGATTCGACGACGTCCCAGTCGATCGCGGCGCTGTCGAACTGCGCCGGCACGATCTCGCCGAGCTGCGACAGATAGCCGTGCACGCGCACGCCGAAACGCTCGGCCAGCCACTTCTTGGCGATCACCGCCGCGGCGACGCGCATCGTGGTTTCGCGCGCCGACGAGCGGCCGCCACCGCGCGGATCGCGGATGCCGTACTTCTGCCAGTAGGCGTAATCGGCATGCCCGGGCCGGAACTGCTGCGCGATGTTGCCGTAGTCCTTGCTGCGCGCGTCGGTGTTGCGGATCAGCAGCGCGATCGGCGTCCCGGTGGTCACACCTTCATAAACGCCACTGAGGATCTCGACCGCGTCGGCCTCGCGCCGCGCCGAGGTGTGCCGGGTCTTGCCGGTCGCGCGCCGCGCCAGGTCGTGGGCGAAATCCTCGACCGTCAACGCGATGCCCGGCGGACAGCCATCGACCACGCAGCCGATCGCCGGCCCGTGGCTTTCGCCGAAGGTCGTGACGGTGAACAGTTGGCCGAAGCTGTTGCTGGACATGGGACGGGGCGTCGGAGCGACGCGGCACGAAAACGCGGGCCGGCAAGCTTAACGCGCCGGGGCCGCGCGTGGACGCATGGTTTCCGGACGAACCGTTGGAACGGCCAGCGCCCTGCGCCGCGCGAAAGGGCCGCTCTCGCCTCCGGCACATCCGCGTCGCCCCGGATCGTTCCGCAACCGGGGCACTCGCGTCAGCGGACCTTGCTCAGAACAGGTCCGTTCCGCTGCGGCCGGTCGCGGCCGCCGGCGCGTGCGCAGCTTCGCGCGTCGCCGCCAGCTGCGTGATGCGCGCACTGTGCGTGACCAGATCGTGGCGCTCGACCACGAACACGCCCATCTGGCCGACCTGGAATTCGATCCAGAACAGCGGCAGTTCCGGCAGCAGCTTGATCAGGTGCTGCTCGGATTCGCCGACCTCGCAGATCAGCAAGCCGTCTTCGGTCAAGTGCAGCGGGGCGTCGCGCAGGATCTTCAGCACGAGGTCCAGGCCGTCGTCGCCTGCGCGCAGGCCCATCTCGGGCTCATAGGCGTACTCGCGTGGCAGCGCGTCGGTCTCGTCGTTGGTGACGTAGGGCGGATTGGTGACGATCAGGTCGTAGTGCTCGCCCTGCAGGCCGTCGAACAGGTCGGATTTGAGGAAGCGCGTATTGGGCACTTCGAGCCGCTTTTCGTTCTCGGCGGCGAGCGTCAGGGCCTCGTCGCTGAGATCGATGCCGTCGACGTGCCAGTCCGGGTTGTGGTGCGCCATCGCGATCGCGATGCAGCCCGAGCCGGTGCACAGGTCCAGCGCGCGGCGCACTTCGCGGCCGCCGAGCCAGGGCTCGAAGCCGGCGAGGATCAGTTCGGCGATCGGCGAACGCGGCACCAGCGCACGCGCGTCGGACTTGAAGCTCAGCCCGGCGAACCAGGCCTCGCCGGTCAGGTATGCCGCCGGCACGCGCTCTTCGATGCGGCGCAGGAACAGGCCCAGCACGTCTTCCTTCTCCGACAGCGTGACCCGCGACTGGCCATAGACCGGGCTCAGGTCGTGCGGCAGGTGCAGCGCGTGCAGGGTCAGCTGGGTGGCCTCGTCGATCGCGTTGTCGTAGCTGTGACCGAAGGTCAGGCCGGCGGCGTTGAAGCGGCTGGCGCCGTAACGGATCAGGTCGACGATCGTCTGCAGTTCTTCGGTCATGGCGCGCGGAGCTCGGGACGGCTTGATGGCCGCGGATTATAGGTCACCGGCCTGCCGCGGCCCCCGACGGCGTGCCGGTTATCATGCCCGGCGCTCGAACCGGACTTCGCGATGTTCAACAGGACCACCCTCATCATCCTCTGCGTTGCGCTCGCCGGCGGGCTCGGCCTGCTGGTCGCGCAGAAGTATTTCGCCTCGAGCAGCAGCGCCGCCACGCCGCAGCTGGAGGTCGTGCAGCTGTATCCCGCGCCGCGCGATCTGCCCGATTTCGCGCTCCAGCAATCCGATGGCACGCAGTTGCTGCCGGGCGAGCTCGCCGGTCACTGGACACTGGTGTTCATCGGCTTCACCCACTGCCCCGACGTCTGCCCGATGACGCTGACCCACCTCGCCCAGGCCCAGCGCCAGTGGGAAGCGCTGCCCGAAGCGACGCGCCCGCGCGTGCTGTTCGTCTCCGTCGATCCCGAGCGCGACACGCCCGAGCGCCTCGGCGACTACGCGCATGCCTTCCATCGCGACACGCTGGCCGCGACCGCCGACATCCCGTCGCTGGAGCGCTTCGCGCGTTCGCTGTCGATGGTGTTCGCCAAGGTGCCGCTGGACCGCGACGCGCCCGACGGCGCCTACACCGTCGATCACAGCGCCTCGCTGGCCGTGCTCGATCCGCAGGGCCGCATGGCCGGCGTGGTCTCGGGCAGCGTGCTCAACGCCGAGACCCCGCGCCCCGAGGCCGTGGCCGCCGATCTGCTGCGCCTGACGGCCGAGCACCGCCCATGAGCCTCGTCACCTCGCTGACCTACGCCCTGCCGCACCGCTATCTGTCGTCGCTGGCACGCCGTCTGGCGTATTCGCAGAACCCCGGCACGCGCCGCTGGCTGATCGACACCGTGGTGCGCAAGTTCGGCGTCGACCTGTCGGAAGCGGCGAACTCCGATCCCGAGTCCTACGCCAGCTTCAATGCGTTCTTCACCCGCGCCCTGCGCGAGGGCGCACGCGTCGCCGATCCCGATCCGCGTGCACTGGTGATGCCGGCCGACGGCCATATCAGCCAGTGCGGCCCGATCGAAGCGGGCCGTATCTTCCAGGCCAAGGGGCAGTCGTTCACCGTCGCCGAGCTGCTTGGCGACGCAGCCGACGCCGCGCCGTATCTCGATGGCAGCTTCGCGACGGTCTACCTGTCGCCGCGCGACTACCACCGCGTGCACATGCCATGGACCGGCACGCTGCGCGAAACCGTGCACGTCCCCGGCCGGCTTTTCAGCGTCGGCACCGCGGCGGTTTCGAAGGTGCCGCGCCTGTTCGCCCGCAACGAGCGTCTGGTCTGCCACTTCGACACCGACTTCGGTCCGATGGTGCAGGTCATGGTCGGCGCGCTGCTGGTCTCGGGCGTGGAGACGGTCTGGAGCGGCGAGGAAATTCCCGCCTATGGCGACCGCATCCAGCGCAAGGACTGGCGCGGCCAGGGCATCACCCTGCAGCGCTTCGAAGAGATGGCACGCTTCAACTACGGCTCGACGGTGATCGTGCTGTTGCCGAAGGGTGTGGCGGATCTGGATCCGTCGCTGCACGCCGAATCGCCCGTGCGGCTGGGGCAGCGGCTGGCGGTGCGCACCGGCGCCTGAAGCTGCATCCCAAACCTGCAGGCACAGGTGCCTGCAGGTCTGCCTATCGGCGCGCTGCCGTCAGCGCGTGCAGCCTTCCAGCTGCAGCGACTGCCCCTGCCGGACTGCATACGCGGGGGCACGCAAGCCGTTCGCCCGCGCCAGCACCGGTACATCACAGCCGTAACGCTGGGCGATGCTGCCGAGCGTCTCGCCGCGAGCGACACGATGCGTGCGGGCCGGCGCGGGCGCTGGCGCGGCCGGCGGCGGCGTCTGCACCGCAGGTGTCACGTCACCTTCGGTGGACAGCACTTCGATCGCACCCGTGCGCACGATCGCTGCGCGCGGATCGCTGTTGACCAGTTCGGCTGCCAGATCGGCGCGCTCGCCGCGCACGCACCAGCGCCGGTACAGGCTCGCCATGCGCGTGGTGCCGGCCAGCGTGGTACCGGCCGGCAGCAGGCTCTCGGCCTCGTAACTCGGGTTGAGATTGCGCAGCGCGCGCATGTAGCCGTCGCGGGTATTGCCATTGCCCAGGCAGATCGTCAGCTCGTAGATAGAGGCCGGGCGCTCGAGGGTGAAGGTCGCCGGGCGCGTGTCGATCTTCGGGAACGTCAGGCCGTATTCCTGCGGATGCAGGTACAGCCACGCCGCGGCGATCACCATCGGTACGTAGTCCTTGGTCTCGGCCGGGAACTGGTTGTAGACGTCCGGATCCCAGAAACTGCGGCCAGCCGCCTCGCGGTAGACGCGCAGCGCGCGACCCTCACCGCCGTTGTAGCCGGCAAGCCAGTACTCGATCTCGTTGCCGTGCTGGGCGAAGCGCTCGTTGAGATAGACCGCGGCCGCATCGGCCGACAGGCGCGGGTCGTAACGCGTGTCGAATCCGGTGCCGTCGGGGCCAAGACCGAAGCGACGACCGGTCGCCGGCATGAACTGCAGCGGTCCGGCGGCACCGGCACGCGAACGCGAATGGACGCGCCCGTTGGACTCCTTGGCCAGGATGCCGAACAGCAACGCCTCCGGCAGCCCGCTGCGCTTGAACGCCGGCGACATCAGGTGCTGCATGTACTGGTAGTTCTCGTGGCTGGTCATCAGCGACACGCGCATGTCGGTGAGCCAGCGGCGGATCGAGGCCTGCACGGCGGGATTGAGCTGGACCATGCGCTTGAAGCGCTCGTCCTCGGCCAGCAGCGCCGACGCGCTGGCGGCGGCCGGCACGTCCGCGGTGGGCAGCGTGCCTTCGAGGCCATCGACGTCAGCATCCTCCGGCCCCTGCCCGGCCTGGGCGTCGGCATCGGACTTGAGCAGGCGCTTGTAGGTCGTCAGCAGCTGCGGAACGCTGCAGCCGCGCTGCTTCTCGCAGGCCAGCATCACGTCTTCCATGTCCTCCAGCGCCGCATTGCTGGCCGTCATGCCTGCCGGATCGTCGTTGGCGATCTGCACCAGTGCCTGCCGGTAGCGGGCTTCGGCATCGAGCATGCGCTGGTTGAGCGCCTCGCCGGCCTCGCGGTCGCGGCGCGACTGCGCGTTCGCATCGGTGGCCGTGCCGGCCAGCGCGAGCGCCAGCGCGAGGGCGCCCAGGCGCAGCGTCGTGGAAACGGAATCTCGCATCGTGACGGGGGTCCAGCAGACAGGGCCCGCAGGGTAGCCCCGCCCGTCACGACGCGGCAAGGCATGCAGCGCGAACCGCGACGCAGTCGCTAGAATCGCGGCATCCACCACATGGAGCGCGCGCGCGATGGACCCGATCCTGCTCGGCAAGGCCGTCACCACCCCCGAGGCCGGGCCCGTCCACCTGCTGCCCAAGCTCGGCAACCGCCACGGCCTGGTCGCCGGCGCGACCGGCACCGGCAAGACCGTCACCCTGATGACGCTGGCCGAAGGCTTCTCGCGCATCGGCGTGCCGGTGTTCATGGCCGACGTCAAAGGCGATGTCGCCGGACTGGCGGTCGCGGGCACATCGAATGACAAGCTGCTCGCACGCGCAGCAGACATCGGAGTCGCCGACTGGGCGCCGGCCGCGAGCCCGGTGGTGTTCTGGGATCTCTACGGCAAGCTCGGCCATCCGGTGCGCACGACGGTCAGCGAAGTCGGCCCGTTGCTGCTGTCGCGCATCCTCGAACTCAACGACACCCAGTCGGGCGTGCTCGACATCGTGTTCAAACTCGCCGACGACCGCGGCCTGCTGCTGCTCGATCTCGCAGACCTGCGCGCTTTGCTGGGCGTGGTGACCGACGAGCGAAAGGACATTTCCACACAGTACGGCCTGGTCAGCCCGCAGTCGGTGGCTGCGATCCAGCGCTCGCTGCTGCGGCTGGAACAGGACGGCGGCGATCATTTCTTCGGCGAGCCGGCGCTGGAACTCAACGATCTGATGCGCACGTCCACCGATGGTCGCGGCGTCATCGGCATTCTCGCCGCCGACCAGCTGATCCTGCGCCCGCGACTGTATTCGAGCTTCCTGCTGTGGCTGCTGTCGGAGCTGTTCGAGACGCTGCCTGAAGTCGGAGATCTGGACAAACCGAAGCTCGTTTTCATCTTCGACGAGGCGCATCTGCTGTTCAACGATGCGCCGGCCGCGCTGCAGCAGCGCATCGAACAGGTGGTGCGCCTGATCCGCTCCAAGGGCGTAGGCGTGTATTTCTGCTCGCAGTTTCCCGACGACGTGCCCGACAACGTGCTCGGCCAGCTGGGCAATCGCGTGCAGCACGCGCTGCGTGCGTTCACCCCGCGCGACCAGAAGGCGATGCGCACCGCCGCCCAGACCTTCGTGCCCAACCCGGCACTCGATGTCGCCAGCGCGATCTCGCAGCTCGGCACTGGCGAAGCGCTGGTCTCCACGCTGCAGGACAAAGGCGTGCCGATGCCGGTCGAGCGCACCCTGATCGCCCCGCCACGCTGCCGCATGGGCGCGATCACCCCGGAAGAGCGCGCGCAGGTGCGTGCGAACAGCCCGGTCGGCGGCAAGTACGACACGGCGATCAACCGCGAGTCCGCCGCCGAACTGCTCGCAAAGCGCGCCGAAGATGCGACCGCGCAGGCCAAGGCACCGCCCGCCAAGACCGCGCGCGAAGCCGAGGCCGACGCGGGCGAAGGTGGCGTGGGCCGCTCGATCAATGAATTCCTGTTCGGCACCAAGCGCCGTCAGGGCGCCGTGCAGAGCGCCGGCAAGCAGGCAGTGCGCACGATCACCAACCGCATCGTGCGCAATCTGCTCGGCGGGATCCGGCTGAAGTGAGCGATCGATGAGCCGCTGGCGCCCACCCGCCGAGAAGAGCACGGCACTGATCACGCCAGAAGGCCACGCGCGCCTGAAGGCCGAGCTCGACGATCTGTGGCGCGTGCGCCGGCCCGAGGTCGTGCGGGCGTTGTCGGCCGCCGCCGCGGAAGGCGACCGGTCGGAGAACGCGGAATACACCTATCGCAAGAAGCAGCTCGGCGAGATCGACCGGCGCGTGCGCTATCTGTCGAAGCGGCTGGAATCACTGCGCGTGATCGATGCGGCGCCCAGCGATCCCGACGCCGTGTTCTTCGGCGCGCATGTCGAGCTGGAAGACACCGACAGCGGCGAACTCGCGCAGTACCGCATCGTCGGGCCCGACGAGACTGATGCGAAGGCCGGCTGGATCAGCATCGATTCGCCGTTGGCGCGCGCGATGCTGAAGAAGCGTGTCGATGACGAGTTCGAGGCGCAGCTGCCGAGCGGTCTGGTGCGCTTCGCGGTGCTCGCCGTGGACTATCGCGCGGCGTGAGTGCGTCTGGTTGCCCTGCGCCGCGACGGCGCTCGAACGCCCGCTTCGCCGCACGCGTTCTGACCGCATTGCTGCTGCCGCTCGCGTCGCTCGCTCTATCCGCATGTACGCGAGACGCATCGACGCCGGCGCCCTCACAAGACAACGCGGCGAGCCCGGCATCCGACGCGAGGACGCTGGCGCACGCGGATCTCGCGCACCGCCTGCGACGCTTCCTGATCGACCGGACCCCGCCGGGTGTCCCGCGTGGACCGATGGCGGCCGACGACGAACGCTTCCGGTTCGGCGCGTTCTGGCGCGCCCGTACCGATACCCATCACTTCGGGGCCGACTTTCACTCACGGGCCAGCGCCACCCTCTCCACGCCCGGTTCGGCGCCCGTGGCCGACGCCGCGCTACGCCGGCTGCGCGACACCGTCGATGCGCGTCTTCCGGCATGGCAGGCCCTGGTCGACTACAACGCCGCGGGCACGATGCGCGACGACGGCGGCGACGAAGGCCGGCGCCTGCTGCCCTGGGCGATCGCCGCGATCGACGCGATCGAGGTGGCGACCTGGGATTACGTGGATGCGGTCGAGGCGACCTACTGATCCGGCACCGCAGGCGCACAGGCCTGCAGACGAAGCGCGGCGTCGATACGCCATCGCACCCAGCCACGCACCGGCAACCGCGCTTCAGCCGCGCGTGGATTCCGATCTTCTAGAATGACGGCCGGTAATCCCTCACCCAGCCACGTCGCCGGTCGACGCAGCCAATCCTTCCCGCGCTCCGCGCATGTCCGGATCCGCTGCATGTCCCGTGCCTCGTACCGCAAGTTCCCGCTCCACGTCCTGCGCCGCACCCCGCTCTCGCCGGGCTTCGTCCGCTTCACCCTGCACGGCGCGTCCGTCGCCGGCATGGCCACGCATGCACCCGACCAGCGGGTGAAGCTGTTCTTCCCGTTGGACGGCGACACGATGCCCGCCCTGCCGGACGGCGACGACTGGTACGCGCAGTACCGCGCGATGCCGGCAGACTCGCGACCGCCGATGCGCACCTATACGATCCGCGCGCTGCGCGCCGACAAGGGCGAAGTCGATGTGGACTTCGTCCTGCATGGCGACAACGGTCCGGCCTCGGCCTGGGCCCTGCGTGCCGGTACTGGTGATGCACTGGTGATGCTGGCGCCCGACGCGGATTTCGACGGCGCGCCCGACGGCTTCGAGTGGCGACCACCCCCGGGGCTGCGCCAGGTGTTGCTGGTCGGTGACGAAACCGCGTTGCCTGCGATCGCCGGCATCCTCGAACAGCTGGCGCTGGCGCCCGATCCGCCACGCGTCGTCGCTCTACTCGAAGTTCCGCACACCGCAGACCAGCTCGACCTGCGCGCGCCAGTGGGCGCGGCGATCCACTGGCTGCCGCGCGGCGAACACGCGCACGGTGCTCGGCTGCAGGCGGCGCTGCACCGGTTGATGCCCGCCATCCATGCGCCGGATGACGCATCCGCCCGGCTCGACATCGATCCCGATACCGGGATCCTGTGGGAACGCAGCGCCGCGGGCGACCATGGCTTCCACGCATGGATCGCCTGCGAATCCGCTGCGGCAATGGCGATGCGGCGTCACCTCATCGGCGCACTCGACATCGATCGACGTGCGGTGGCCTGCATGGGCTACTGGCGGCTGGGCCGCGCGCTGGACTGATCAGTCGACGCGCCGCATCTCGAAGATCCGGTCGTCGGACATCGCGGTGAAGTAGCCGGTCGTCGACGTGAAGTTCTTGTCCGGGAACTCCGTTCCCGGGGCGACGCGGCACAACAGGAATGCCTGCGAATAGGCGCACTGCAGTCGCGCCTCGCTGCCGACGCCGGGAAACAGGCCGGCCTGTTCCAACCCGGTCAGAGGCAACAAAGCCAGCCCTTCGCCGCGGAACATCGCCAGCCAGCCGCGGCCTTCGGCGCGCACCACCAGTTGCGCCTCGGCCGGGAATGCTTCCCCTCCCGCGTCCGCCGGCTGATAGGTCCCGCTGAGCCCGTCGGCGGCGTGTACCGCACCCGCAGCGAGCAGCGCGATGGCCAGCAGCACCGCGCGGCGGATCACGCCAGCACCTCGGCGACCTCGCCATAGAGATCGTGTTCGTCGCTGCCCATGATCGCGACATCGACGAAATCGCCGGGCTGCAGGTCGGCCTCGCGCCCGTCCTGGATCTGCACCACGCCGTCGATCTCGGGCGCATCGCCCATCGAACGTGCGATCGCGAGATCGCCGTCGACCATGTCGACGATGCACATCTGCACCGTGCCGACCTTGGCCTCGAGCCGCGCCGTCGAGATCTCCGCCTGCTTCTCCATGAAGCGCGCGAGGCGCTCCTGCTTCACTTCCTCGGGCACCGCATCAGGCAGTGCATTGGCGGTCGCGCCAGTGACCGGCGAGTAGGCGAACGCGCCGACGCGGTCGAGCTGGGCTTCGTCGAGGAAGTCGAGCAGCTGCTGGAAGTCGTCCTCGGTCTCGCCGGGGAACCCGACGATGAAGGTGCTGCGGATCGTCAGCTCCGGACAGATCTCGCGCCAGCGCGCGATGCGCTCACGGGTCTTGTCGATCGCGCCCGGACGTTTCATGAGTTTCAGGATGCGCGGGCTGGCGTGCTGCAGCGGCACGTCGAGATACGGCAGCAGTTTCGGCATGCCGTCGGCGTGGCGCTCGGTCATCAGCGGAATGATGTCGTCGACGTGCGGATACGGGTACACATAATGCAGGCGCGTCCACACGCCGAGTTCGGACAGCCCTTCGCACAACGCCTTCATGCGCGTGGCGTACTGGCGCTCGCGCCAGGTGCGCTCGGCGTAACGCACGTCGACGCCATAGGCAGAAGTGTCCTGCGAGATCACCAGCAGTTCGCGCACGCCGCCGCGCACCAGCTTCTCGGCTTCGCGCAACACGTCGTCGACCGGGCGCGAAACCAGATCGCCGCGCATCGACGGAATGATGCAGAAGCTGCAGCGGTGGTTGCAGCCTTCGGAAATCTTCAGATACGCGTAGTGCTTGGGCGTCAGCTTGATGCCGATGTCGTCGAGCGCCGCGCGGCGCGGCACCAGATCGAGGAAGGGATTGTGCGACTGCGGCGCTGCCGAGTGCACCGCACGCATCACCGAACCGTAATCCTGCGGGCCGCTGATCGACAGCACGCCCGGATGCGCCTCGCGGATCACCTCTTCGCGCTTGCCCAGGCAGCCGGTCACGATGACCTTGCCGTTCTCGGCGATGGCCTCGCCGATCGCGTCCAGCGATTCGGTCACCGCCGAATCGATGAAGCCGCAGGTGTTGACGACGACGACGTCGGCATCGTCGTAGGTCTGGACGATGTCGTACCCCTCGACGCGGAGCTGGGTGAGGATGCGTTCGGAATCGACGAGGGCTTTCGGACAGCCGAGGCTGACGAACCCGACCTTGGGATTGGCTGCGGACATGGGAACCGTGGCTTGGAGATGGCCGCCGAGGGCGGCTGGGATCGCGCTCGCGCGGCGTGACGCCCGCGCGCGATGGCCGCGCAGTATACCGCCGGCCCGCCTGTGGACCGGCCGCACGGATTCGCCGTTCGCGACTCGGTTAGACTCGGGGCGCCACCTGAACAGGGATTCCCCCATGGGCCGGGACGTCATCCTCGCCACGCCCTCCGGACCGGTGAACGCCTGGCGCGCGGATCCGCCCCACGGCGCTGCCGCGCTCGGCGCGGTCGTCGTGATCCAGGAGATCTTCGGCGTCAACGCGCATATCCGCAGCGTCGCCGATGGCTACGCGGCCGCGGGCTACGTGGCGCTGGCGCCGGCACTGTTCGACCCGGTCGCGCGCCATGTCGAACTCGCCTACGACGCCGAAGGCTTCGCGCGCGGCCGCGAACTCGTTGAAGCGCTGGGCACCGAACGTGCCGTCGGCATCCTCCGCAGCTGCCGCGGCGCGCTGCAGACCGAAGGCCATCGCCGCATCGGTGTGGTCGGCTTCTGCTGGGGCGGCACGCTGGCCTTTCTCGCCAATACGCGCCTGGCGCTGCCCGCGGTCAGCTATTACGGCGCGCGCACCGTGCCGTTCCTCGACGAACCGCTGCAGGCACCGATGCTGTTCCAGTTCGGCACCGAAGATTCCGCGATCTCGCCCGAGGACATCGAGCGCCATCGCAGCGCCCAGCCCGACGCCGAGTTGCTGGTGCATCCGGGCGGGCACGGCTTCAACCGCGATGTCGACCCCGATCACTATCACGCAGCCAGCGCAGCCGCCGCACGCCGCGCCACCCTCGCCTTCCTCGACGCCGCCCTGCGGCAGGACGCGACGCCATGACCCACACCGCCTTCGCGCTGCATCCGCAGCTGGCCGACGACACCCACCCGCTGACGACGCTCACGCTGTGCGAGCTGCGGCTGATGGACGACGCCAACTATCCGTGGCTGGTGCTAGTGCCGCGCATCGCCAGCGCGCGCGAGATGATCGATCTCGATGCCGACCAGCGTCGCAAGCTGACCGACGAGATCGACATCGCTGCGCGCCTGCTGCGCGATGCGTTCCGGCCCTACAAGCTCAACATCGCCGCGCTCGGCAACATGGTCGAGCAGCTGCATGTGCATGTGATCGGCCGCGAACAGGATGATCCCGCGTGGCCGGCACCGGTCTGGGGCCGTGTCGCCGCGCGGCCCTACACGCCCGAACAGCTCGTGGAACGCATCGGTCAGTTGCAGGCCGCATTGCCGGACTGAACTACTGCCGGTCGCGACTCGGCAACCGCTTCGACCGGCGCACACGCCCGCATGTGTAGGCGAGCGGGCAGTACTCAGATCTGCCCGGACCGGCATCCAACCCGACACATGCGGAGCACGCGCGACATCCAGAGCGGCAGGCGCTGACCCACGATCAACGGCGGTCAGCCACACCGCCCACTCGCTTGTGCCCAGAGCGGGATACGCCCGTTCGTGAGGTCCGTTGGCTCAGGTCCGAGGCAAGGTGACGCCGCGCTGGCCCTGGTACTTGCCGCCGCGATCCTTGTACGAGGTCTCGCACACGTCGTCGGCATCGGACTGGAAGAACAGCATCTGGGCGACACCTTCGTTGGCGTAGATGCGCGCCGGCAGCGGTGTCGTATTGCTGAATTCCAGCGTGACGTGCCCTTCCCATTCCGGCTCGAGCGGCGTCACGTTGACGATGATCCCGCAACGCGCGTACGTACTCTTGCCCAGGCACACCACCAGCGTGTCACGCGGGATGCGGAAGTACTCGACCGTGCGCGCCAGCGCGAACGAATTCGGCGGAATGATGCATTCGTCCGCCTCGATGTCGACGAAGCTGCCGGGATCGAAGTGCTTCGGATCGACGATCGTCGAATTGATGTTGGTGAAGATCTTGAACTCGCGCGAGCAACGCACGTCGTAGCCGTAGCTCGACGTGCCGTAGCTGACGATGCGCTGGCCGGCGGGGTCCTGTTTCACCTGGCCCGGCTCGAAGGGCTCGATCATGCCCTGCTCGGACATGCGGCGGATCCAGCGGTCGCTCTTGATGCTCATCGTGGGGTTCCTGCGGCGCGGCGGCCTGGACGCGCATTGTCGCCGCCCAGCCCGCCTGCGTCACCCCGCCACCGCCGCGGTGTCAGACCAGCGACGCGGAAATCGACATCGGCGCCCGCGGCCGCTTCTCGAGTTCCGCCACCAGCCGCCGCGCCGTGGCGCGATAGGCCTGCGCGGCAGGCGAATCCGGCGCCGCCACGACGATCGGCACGCCGACATCGCCCTGCGCGCGGATGCCGATCTCCAGCGGCAGCGAACCCAGCAGCGGCACGCCGTACTGCGTCGCCATGCGCTGGCCACCGCCGTCGCCGAACAGATGCTCGACATGCCCGCAGTTCGAGCACACGTGCTGGGCCATGTTCTCGACCAGCCCGAGCACCGCGACCTCGACCTTCTCGAACATTTTGAGCGCCTTGCGCGCATCGAGCGTCGCCACATCCTGCGGCGTGGTCACAATCACCGCGCCGGCCACCGGAATCTTCTGCGCCAGCGTGAGCTGGATGTCACCCGTGCCAGGCGGCAGATCGACCAGCAGATAGTCGAGCGCCTCGTCGCCCCCCCATAGCGTGTCGTTGAGCAGCTGCGTCAATGCCGATGTCGCCATCGGCCCGCGCCAGATCATCGGCGTGTCCTGATCGACCAGCAGCCCGATCGACATCGCCTCGATGCCATGCGCCCGCATCGGCAGGATCGACTTGCCATCCGGACTGTCCGGCTTGCCTGAAAGCCCGAGCATCATCGGGATGCTTGGCCCGTACACATCGGCATCCAGCACCCCGACCCGCGCGCCATCAGCCGCGAGCGCAAGCGCGAGGTTCACCGCAGTGGTCGACTTGCCGACGCCGCCCTTGCCGGAGCCGATGGCGATGATGTTGCGGATGCGGGGGAGTGGCGACAGTGCACCTTGAACGGAACGTGGAACAACGGGATGCGTGTGCATGACAACGACCGGACCTAGGCGTTCCATTGTCACATCCTCGCCAAAGATACGGGCACCAAGCGAAGTCCAGTCACTCAGGCATCCAGACGCCCGATGGACAGGCGCCTTCGACCTCCATCTCCAGATCGGCCCGATGCCGGAGTGCCGGCCGGGTTCCGCACGCACGAGCTGAGCCCCCTGCGTGCCGGCCAGGGCTGGCCAGATCCCGACGACCGAAGGTCGCTGCACCGCGCCTCACAGCGTCCGGCCGATCGGCTATAACAACGTCGATCCATGCGGGCATTTGCCAGTCGCATGACGTGAAAGGAGAAGACCAAAGTGTTGAACAATATGAGAATGCGCCTGAGCACGCTGGCCGCGTTGCCGCTCCTGCTTGCATCGATGGCTGCGGCAGCGCAGTCGCCGGTCGGACGGTGGAAGACGATCGACGACGAGACCGGCAGTGTGAAGTCGATCGTTGAAATCAGCCAGGCAGCCAACGGTACGCTCAGTGGCCGTGTCGCTCGGGTGCTGCAATCCGACCGGGGTCCCAATCCCACCTGTGACAAGTGCAGTGGCGAACGTCGCAATCAGCCCATCACCGGGATGACGATCCTGTGGGATCTCAGACCGGCAGGTAGCGAGTGGTCCGGCGGCACCATCCTTGATCCGGCCAATGGCAAGACCTACAGGTCCAAAGCCAAGCTGATCGACCCCAACCGCCTGGGCGTGTCGGGCTGCATCGCCTTCATCTGTCGCGAACAGATCTGGCAGCGAGAGTAAGCACGCCTCCATCGGCCGCGGTTCCGGTCGCCACCGACGGCGTCGGAACCGCGACGCACGTCCACGGCTTCATGCGAGGGGGCCAAGCTATTGATCCTGAAACGAATGGCGCAAAATTATGCTGCGTCGCAACACGCTCGTGCGTCCGTAGGGCTGCACGTTTGACCGCACCACATTCCCCGCGGCGATTTCGCCGGATTTGATCGGAAGCAGGCGCAAAAAGACTTGCACTTGTTACTTCCTTATGGCAAATAGGTTAAACCTGCGTTAAGCAGATGTTTGCAAGCCGGAAGGAATTGGGCGGCTTGCGGTTTTTCATCAATGGGGATGTCAATGATTGTGAACAAGATCTCGCCGCTCTATGCGGCGATCGCCACCACGCTTCTTGCTACCGCAGCGACCGCTGCACACGCGCAGGAAAACACCGCGCCGACCGACACGCAGACGCTTGATCGCGTCAACGTTACTGGCTCGCGCATCGCGCGCGAAGGTTTCGTAACGCCGTCGCCGGTCACCGCGATCTCTGCTGAAGAGATCCGCGCCACCGGCGCCGTCACCATCGCCGATCTGATGACCAAGATGCCGGCTCTGAGCCCGAACTACACACTCGGCAACTCGACCCGCTTCATCGGTACTGCCGGTCTGGGTCTGCTGGACCTGCGCGGCATGGGTACGTCGCGCACGCTGGTTCTGGTCAACGGTCGCCGCCACGTAGGCGCCACGCCGGGCTCCACCGCTGTCGACGTCAATACCATTCCCGTGGAGTGGATCGAGCGCGTTGAAGTGATCACGGGCGGTGCGTCCGCAGTCTACGGCGCCGACGCCGTGGCAGGTGTCGTCAACTTCATCACCAAGAAGTCGTTCGACGGTGTCGAGATGCGCGCCCAGCGTGGTGCAGCGGGCGAAGGCGGCTTCGGTCGCGCGTTTGCCAGCGTCTCCGCGGGCGGCGAGTTCGCCGATGGCCGTGGTAACGCGGCAATCTCGGTTGAGCGCAGCGAGCAGGACCGCTTCAGCCGCACAAGCCGGGAAATCGGCCGCCGCTATCTGGTTTCGCGTCCCAATCCCAATTTCGATCCGAGCCAGCCGTCGAGCGAGGCCAATCCGCAGACGATCCTGGACGGCCCGGGCGGCAATCATTCGCTGTCCTACGGTGGCACTTTCAACGTCGGCGCCTTCAACCCGGCGAATCCGACGCAGCGCTACCGCTTCCTGCCTGATGGCAGCTTCGTCCGCAACACCTACGGCGGCTGGCTCAATGCCAACTCCTGTATCGACTGCGAATTCACCGATCTCAACGCCCTTGCAGACCTTGAGCCCGAATTCAATCGCACGAGCGTCAACGCGATGTTCAACTTCGCGCTGAGCGACGACCACAACGTCTTCGCCGAGGCGAAGTACAGCAAGACCGAATCACACTTCTTCGGCCAGTCGGCATTCGACCAGTCCATCCGTGTCCGTCCGGACAACGCGTTCATCTCGCCGGAGCTGGCTGCGTTCCTTGGCGCGAATCCGACTGCATTGAGCACCGTCACCTTCGGAACGCCGGTTCCGGGCACTCCGGGCTCCTACCGCGTCCTGAACGTCAATCGCATGAACGTGGATGCAGGCCGCCGCGGTGAGCGCGTCGATCGTGACACCAAGCGCATCGTGGTGGGCCTGGAAGGCTTCCTCGGCGAAGACTGGAGCTATGAGACCTCGGTCAACTTCGGCGAGTCGACGATTTCACGCATCAACCTCAACAACCGCATCAACGAGCGTTGGCATGCAGGTCTTGATGCCGTGCGCGATCCTGCGACGGGCAACATCGTGTGCCGCTCCACGCTCGACCCCAATGCCATCAACGTCCACACCGGTCAGCGCTACAACGCTGCACTGGTCCAGGGCTGCGTGCCGTTCTCGGTCTTCGGTGATGGTGCTGTGGCCGCGAATCCGGCAGCGGCCGCGTGGTTCAACACCAATTCGCTGAATTCCTCGAAGCTCAAGCAGACGGTCTACAGCGCCTCGGTCGCCAACAACGCGCTGTTCTCGCTCCCCGCCGGCAATGTCGGTTTTGCAGGTGGTATCGAGCATCGCCGTGAAGAGAGCCAGGAAAACACCGACGCGCTGTCTGCTCTCGGCCTGACCTTCCTCAACGCGATTTCCAGCCGTGGCGGCCGCTACGACGTCACTGACGTCTTTGCGGAAACCACGATTCCGTTGCTCGCCGATCTGCCTGGCGTCGAGCGCCTGTCGCTTGACCTCGCTGGCCGTTATTCGGACTACAGCACGATCGGTACGACGACGACCTGGAATGTCGGTCTTGACTGGCAGATCATCCCGTCCCTCCGCCTCCGCGGCACCACGGCCAAGGCCGTACGTGCACCCGGCATCGGCGAGTTGTTCAATCCGCAGTCGCAGAACTTTGCGGTCATCAACGATCCTTGCAACACACGCATCACCAACCCGAACCGCCCGTCCACGGCAGCCGATGTCGCGCTTCGCCAGGCTAACTGCGCAGCGCTCGGCGTTCCTGCAAACTGGGAAGATGAGTACTCCGCCAACCGTCCGGGCGTGAGCGGCGGCAATCCGGACCTCAACCCGGAAGAAGCCGACACGGTCTCGTTCGGCCTTGTGTGGCAGCCCGAGTTCGTCAAGGGTCTGGGTGTCTCGATCGACTACTGGCGCATCACGCTGCATGACGCAATCGGTGCGGTCAGCGCGCAGACCAATGCGACGCGCTGCGTCGATTCGCCCGGCGGCGTGACCAATAACATCTTCTGCGACCAGATCCTCCGTGCGCCGGTTGGCGGCTACAACGACCCCCAGGGTCGTGCCTTCCCGAGCTACAGCATCTACAACTGGACCGCGTTGAACGAGAACCTCGCCAAGTCGCGTCGCGTCGGCGTCGATTTCGAGGTCGATTACCGTTTCGACCTGGCAGGCGGCAATGCTGTCACGCGCCTGGTTGGCACCCGCCTGATCCAGTCGCGCGAGTGGGCCTTCCAGGACTTCCCGAACGAGTTCAAGGAGTGGGTCACGTCCGTCAGCGATCCGCGTTACCGCGCGAATCTGGAAGCTGCCTACAACCGCGACGATTGGGACGCGTCGTGGACGATGCGCTACATGCACCACAACCTGCGCGTGGAGCCGGCCTCCTACCAGAGCAATCCGGGCCAGGCCAACCCGATCCGCAACGGTTCGTACGTCTATCACAACGCGCAGGTCGGCTATACCTTCCCGGATTCGGGCATCAAGGTGTACATCGGCGCCGACAACCTGTTCGACAAGGATCCGCCGGCGAACTACTTCGGCGCGGACATCAGCTCTGCGTTCTATGACAGTGTGGGTCGCTTCGTGTATCTGGGCGCCACCTACAAGTTCTGATGAACCTGTAACTGCTGCATGAAAGAGCCCGGCTTCGGCCGGGCTCTTTTTTTGACGGCAAGCGCACATGCGATAATCCCGCTCCGCCTGCTCCTTCAAGCCCCGCCCCATGTCGCGCACGCTGCTCGTCACCACTGCCCTGCCCTATGCCAACGGGCCGCTGCACCTCGGCCACCTGGTCGGCTATATCCAGGCCGACATCTGGGTGCGGGCGCGGCGCATGGACGGAGATATGGCGCGGTTCGTCTGTGCGGACGATACGCACGGCACGCCGATCATGCTGGCGGCCGAAAAGGCGAGGACGACGCCTGAAGCCTTCATCGCGGATATCCAGGTCGGGCACGAGCGCGATTTCGCAGCGTTCGGCGTGGACTTCGATCACTACGACTCGACCCATTCTGCGGGCAACCGCACGATGGTCGAAACGATCTACGCGCGTCTCGATGCGGGCGGTCACATCGCGCGGCGTGATGTCGCGCAGCTGTTCGATCCTGTGCGCGGCATGTTTCTGCCGGACCGCTACGTCAAGGGCATTTGCCCGAAATGCGGCACGCCGGACCAGTACGGTGACAACTGCGAAAACTGCGGCGCCACCTATTCCCCGAGCGACCTGATCGATCCGGTCTCGGTGGTCAGCGGCGCGACGCCGGAAGTGCGCGAGTCGGAGCACTTCTTCTTCGAGCTCGGCCATTTCGAAGCCTTCCTGCGCAAGTGGCTGGCGGGCGATGTCGCCGTGTCGGGCGTCAAGGCGAAGCTGGCCGAATGGCTCGACGGCGAAGGCGGCCTGCGCGCCTGGGATATCTCCCGCGATGCGCCCTACTTCGGCTTCGAGATTCCGGGTCACCCGGGCAAGTTCTTCTACGTCTGGCTGGACGCGCCGATCGGCTATCTCAGCAGCTTCAAGGCGCTGTGCGCACGCGAAGGTCTGGACTTCGATTCCTGGCTCGCACCCGAAGGCGGTGCCGAACTGCACCACTTCATCGGCAAGGACATCGTCAATTTCCACGGCCTGTTCTGGCCGGCGATGCTGCACGGCGCCGGTCTGCGCGCGCCGACGCGCCTGCACGTCAACGGCTATCTGACCGTCGATGGCGCGAAGATGTCGAAGTCGCGCGGCACCTTCGTCATGGCGCGTACGTATCTCGACCAGGGCTTGGATCCCGAGGCGCTGCGCTACTACTTCGCCGCGAAATCCTCGGGCGGTGTCGACGACCTCGACCTCAATCTCGGCGATTTCATCGCGCGCGTGAACAGCGACGTCGTCGGCAAGCTGGTCAACCTCGCCAGCCGCTGTGCCGGCTTCATCGGCAAGCGCTTCGAGGGCCGTCTGGGCGATGCGTTGCCGGAGCCGGAAACCTATGCGCGCTTCGTCGAGGCGTTGGCGCCGATCCGCGAATCCTATGCGCGCAACGAGCCGGCCAGTGTGCTGCGTCAGGTCATGGCACTGGCCGACGAGGCCAACCGCTACATCGACGACCGCAAGCCGTGGGTGATCGCCAAGCAGGATGGCAGCGATGCCGAACTGCAGGCGGTCTGCACGCAGGGTCTGAACCTGTTCCGCGTACTGGCGACGGCGCTGCGGCCGGTGCTGCCGCGTGTGTCGCGCGACGTCGATGCGTTCTTCGCCGCACCGGCCGACACGTGGGCCGCGCTCGACGCGCCGCTGCTCGGCCACGTCATCCAACCCTATGCCCCGCTCTTCACCCGAATCGACTCCAAGCAGATCGACGCCATGACGGACGCTTCCAAGGACACCCTCGCCGCCGCACCGGCCGCGCCCGCCGCGGTGAAGAAGCCGGTCGAAGCACCTGTCACGACGCCCGCGAAGGCCGCTGACGCGGATGCGCCGGCGCACATCTCGATCGACGATTTCGCGAAGCTCGATCTGCGCATCGGCAAGGTCGTCGCCTGCGAGTTCGTCGAAGGTTCGGACAAGCTGCTGCGCTTCGAACTCGACGCCGGCGATCTCGGCACGCGTCAGATCTTCTCCGGCATCCGCGCGAGCTACGGCGAGCCGGACGTGCTCGTCGGGCGCAACGTGGTGTTCATCGCCAATCTCGCGCCGCGCAAGATGCGCTTCGGCATCAGCGAAGGGATGATCCTGTCGGCCGGTTTCGATGGTGGTGCGCTCGCATTGCTGGATGCCGACGCCGCCGCGCAGCCGGGCATGCCGGTCCGCTGAGCCGGCGCGGCATCGCCGCGATCCCTGCCCAGCCCGCACGCCCAGCCGAACGCCACGCATGCCGCCGTCTCTCGTCGAACGTCTCGACCGCCTGCTGCCGCAGACCCAGTGCGGCCAGTGCGGTTTCGACGGCTGTCGCCCCTACGCCGACGCGATGGCGCGCGGCGAGGCCGACGTGGACCGGTGTCCGCCCGGCGGCGATGCCGGCGCGCGCGCGCTCGCCCGCGCACTCGAGACCATCGCGCTGCCGTTCGACCGCGAGCGCGGCGAGCACCATGCACTGCCGCCGGTCGCGCTGGTCATCGAAGCCGACTGCATCGGCTGCACCAAGTGCATCCAGGCCTGCCCGGTCGACGCGATCGTCGGCGGTTCGAAGCTGATGCACACCGTGCTCGTCGATGCCTGCACCGGTTGCGAACTCTGCGTGCCGGCGTGTCCGGTGGACTGCATCGAGATGGTCGCGGCCGCCTAGACGGCCGGCACGTCAGGTGCCTTGTTCGGGCTGCACCGATGCAGGTGTCGCAGGCAGCGTCGCATCGGTCGGCGCGCAGGTCGAACACACGCGCTCGACCGCGTACCCCTTCGCCGCGAGCTTCTCGACGACACCGTCAGGCCCGACGAGATGCAGTGCGCCGACGACGACGAGGATGTCGCCCTGCTGCTGCAACATCTGTTCGAGCTTGGGCAGCCAGGCGTCGTTGCGCTCGGTATTGATGCGCGCGTAGAGCGCGGGGAAACGCGCCTGCATGTCGAGGCCCATCTCCTGCCACAGCGCGTCCGCGTTGCCGGCGCGCCAGGTCTCGTGCAGGGCCTGGATCGATTCGGCGCCCGCGCCCGCCTGCTCCAGCGCTTCCTGCAGCATCTGCGTCTGCTCGACGCGGCCCATGCCGTCGAGCAGTTCGATCTGCTGCTGCGCGGATTCCAGACCGGCAGTCGGCGTGCCGGCGGCCTGGGCCTGACGCGCGAGTTGCGCATCCATGCCCAGCTTCGCCTCGAGGCCGAAGCGGCCGAGTTCAGTGGTCGTCACCAGCAGCGACACGAACCAGGGCTCGAACAGCTGCAGGTTCGATGCGCCGCCTGCGCCCTGCAGCGATGCTGCATTCGTGTCGGCCCATGCGCGCAGTTGCGTCGCGGTCTGTGCCGGAATCTCGTCGTCGAGCTGGCTGCCATCGTTGCGCAGGCCCGCCTGCATCATCTGCAGGCCCAGCGTCGGCGAATGCAGTTCTTCGGGCGCGAGCTCGAACACGACTTCGCCAGCGCCGGACACGACGCGCGCGACGTCCTCCGACAGCGGGTAATCCGCTGGCGTCAGGAAATGGAAGGAGCCCAGCAGATACAACGCGCCATGCTCGCCGCTGACCCGCCACAACAGCGGTACCGGCGCCGGTGCCAGCGCGCCGTAGCCGATGGCCGGTGTCTCCTGCAGACCGTCGGCCGGCACGACGACCGGCGACAGCAGGATCGCGGGCGCTTCCAGTGGCGGCAGTTCGGCCTGGCTCGCGCCGCCGGCGAACAGGCAGACCAGCACGGCACACGCGCGGAAGAAACGGATCGGTGCGGATCGACGCATGCGGGAGCGGTCCTGTTCGGAGTTCGGTGTCATACCGTGGTCGCAGGTACGTAGACCTTCTCGCCCGCGGGAATCGCGAGATCGAGCCGGTTGCCGGCCGGCGGCAGCGGACACGTCGCGAATGCGGTGAATGCGCACGGCGGGTTGTAGGCGCGGTTGAAGTCGATCTGCAGCCGGCCGTCGGTGCCCGGCGCAGGTGCATCGAGATAACGTCCGGCGCTGTAGCTGCCGTGGCCGCTGGTGCGGTCGGCGAAGATCAGGAACAGCGTGCCGTCGCCGCCCTCGATCGCCTGCAGCGTGTAGCGCGTGCCGTCGCGTTCGAATGCGACCGAGCCCGGCGTCGGGGTGTCTTCGACCATGCCCAGGATGTTGGCGATCGGCAGCGTCGCACCGGCCGCCGCCGGCACGAACTCCGCATCGACCTGCCAGTCGCGCGCGGTCGGCCAGTACCCGATACCGGTGAAGCGACGTCGCGTGGGCGCGTCTTCGTGGCGCGCGCGTACGAATGCCGAGCCGCCACGTTCGATGATCGTCAGCGCACCCTTGCCCGAGTCGAAACCGAGCACGCTGGGTGCCGCATCTGCATCGGTCTGTAGCGACACGCGATCACGCACCGGCGCGCCGTCGAGCGTCACCGCGACGCCGCGCTCGGGCGTGAACGCATACTCGCCGTCGTCGGATTGCAGCAGGCCGAGCTTGCCGGGGCCCATCGACAGGCGGATGCCGGCCGTCTCGCCGCTGCCGATGAAATGCGATTCCAGTTCGATGCGATGCAGGCCGATCAGACTCAGCCAGCCATCGGGCGCGACCAGTTCCGCGCGGCGCGTGTCCTGCCAGACGCGGGTCTGCGCCGAGAACATCACGTCGAGTCGCGCCGCGTCGGCACGCGCAGACGGATCCTCGGGCGCGGACGTCTCGCCGCAGGCGGCCAGCAACGCCACCAGTCCGATCGTGCAGCAGTGGCGCCATCGCAGCATGTCAGCGTCCTCGCAGGAACCAGCGGTCGATCTCGGTGAGCGGAAAATGCGCCCACGTCGGACGGCCATGATTGCATTGCCCGGAGCGTTCGGTGGCTTCCATCTGCCGCAACAAGGCGTTCATTTCAGGCACCGTCAGACGCCGGTTGGCGCGTACCGCGCCGTGGCAGGCCATCGTCGACAGCAGTTCGTCGCGCGCCGAGCGCACGCGCAGGCTTTCGCCGTGCTCGCGCAGGTCGGTCAGCACGTCACGCAGCAGCGCTTCGGTGTCGCCTTGCGCAAGCAATGCAGGTACGCCCCGCAGCAACAGCGACTGGATGCCGGCGCGCGAGACCTCGAACCCGAGGTCGGCGAGCGTCCCCGCTTCGGCCTCGGCGACATCGGCTTCGCGCTCGGACACCGCGACCGTCTGCGGTACCAGCAGCGGTTGCGTGCGGACGCCTTCGCCGTCGTGCGCGGTCTTGAGCTTTTCGTAGCCGATGCGTTCGTGCGCGGCGTGCATGTCGACCACGATCATGCCGTCGGCGGCCTGGCTCAGGATGTAGATGCCATGCAGCTGTGCGACCGCGTAGCCGAGCGGCGGCACCAGGGTCCCGGCATCGTCGACTGCGGCGTCGGGTGCCATCGGCGACGGCGTCCAGGTCTCGGCACCCGATGCGATCTGCGCAGGCGTCGGCCCGTAGAGCCCCGCATAGGCCGCACGCGTTTCGTCGACGCGCAGCGCGAGATTCGGCTGCGGCATCGGCCGCGACCAGTCGGGCATCGACGCGCCCGCAGACACCGGCGCGGCTGCGAACCCCGTCATCGCCGCCTCCGCCGATGAATGACCCGCCTGCCCTGCACGCGTGTCAGCCAGCGCCTGGTGCAGCGTGCGGTAGACGAAGTCGTGGATCAGGCGCGCCTCGCGAAAGCGCACTTCGTGCTTGGCGGGGTGCACGTTGACGTCGACGCGCGTCGGGTCGAGTTCGAGGAACAACACGTAGGCCGGCTGGCGGCCGTGGTACATCACGTCGGCGAACGCCTGCTTGACCGCATGCGCGACGCTGCGGTCACGCACCGCGCGACCGTTGACGTACAGGTACTGCTGGTCGGCGCTGGCACGCGAGTAAGACGGCTGTGCGATCCAGCCGTGCAGCCGCAGACCCGCGCCGCTGTGTTCGATGCGCAACACGCTGTCGGCGAACTCGCGGCCCAGCGTCTCCACCAGCCGCGCACCGGAGAACAGATCCTCGTCGCCCTTGTAGCGCCGCGACGGTTTGCCGTTGTGGCTGACCCGCAGTTCCACATCCGGGCGCACCAGCGCCAGCGCACGCAACCACTCCTCGATATGCCCGAGTTCGGTGCGTTCGGCGCGCAGGAACTTGCGTCGCGCCGGCACGTTGTAGAACAGATCGCGCACCTCGACCGTCGTCCCGCGCGGATGCGGCCTGGGGGTGACTTCGCCGACGCGACCGCCTTCGACTTCCAGCACCGAGCCGTGCGCGTCGTCTTCGCGGCGCGAAATCAGCGAAAAGCGGCTCACCGACGCGATCGAAGGCAGCGCTTCACCACGAAAGCCGAGCGTGGCGACCGCTTCGAGATCGTCGAGCGAGCCGATCTTGCTGGTCGCGTGGCGCGACACTGCCAGCGGCAGCTCATCGGGTGGAATGCCACCGCCGTCATCGCGGATGCGGATCAGGCGGACGCCGCCTTCCTCGAGGTCGATGTCGACACGGCGCGCGCCTGCGTCGAGCGCGTTCTCCACCAGCTCCTTGACCACGGACGCAGGGCGTTCGACCACTTCGCCTGCGGCGATCTGGTTGACGAGGATGTCGGGCAGTTGGCGGATCGGCACGGAGGCATCGGCGACGCGGCACGTCGCGGCAGGAATCAGTGGTGATGATAGCGGCTCGCGCAAAGCGCGGCCGTCAGACACGCGGATGCCGGATCAGGGACTGCCGCCGGCAGCCGCACCCGAAGCGCTGCCAGAACCGTTGGCTGCCGATGCCGCGGCGCGTGCGGCGTACAGCGTGCCGGGCGGGGGCTGCGCGGTGAAATAGGTGTTGATGCCGTTGAGCACGGCCGTCGCAAGGCGACGCTGATGCGCCGGGTCGAGCAGGCGGCGCTCTTCCTCGGCGTTGGAAATGAAACCGGTCTCGACCAGCATCGCCGGCATGTCGGCATTGCGCAGCACCGAGAAGTTCGCGTACTCGACGTTCGCCTTGTGGGTCTTGCCGACACCGCGCAGGCCGGCGAGCACATGCGTGGCTGCATCCTGCGATGCGCGCATGTGACCGCTCTGCGCCATCTCGAGCAGCACGTTCGACAGGGTGTCGCGCGACAGCGAGACGCCGCCGACCAGATCGGCACTGTTCTCGCGGTCGGCCAGCCAGCGCGCCTGCTGCGACGACGCGCCGCGCGTGGACAGCGTATAGACCGACGAGCCGTACGCGGCGCGGTTATGGGCCGCGTCGGCGTGGATCGACACGAACATGTCGGCCTTGGCCCGGCGCGCACGCAGTGCGCGTTGCGGCAGTTCGATGTAGGTGTCGTTGTCGCGCACCAGGTGGGCGCGCATGCCGGGCGTGGCGTTGATCTGGCGCGCGAGCTCGCGCGAGATCGCCAGCACGATGTTCTTCTCGTGGGTACCGGCCGGGCCGATCGCGCCGGGGTCGCGGCCACCGTGGCCGGGATCGATCGCGATCACCAGCGGGCGCATGCCCGGGCCGACTGCGGCCGGCATCGGAACCTGTGCCGCGGGTTCGATCTGGCGCTGGGTCGCGGGTGGCGGCGTGGAGATGGGCGCCGGAGGCAACTGCGTGACAGGTGCCTGCGCGGTGGCCTGGGCGGGCGCAGGCGCCGACTCGGCCGGACCCTGCTGTGGCCCCATGCTCGAAATCAGGCGCGAGGTGGCATCGTTCGATGCCAGTGCGGGATCGCTAGGGGGCGCCGCCGTCGGCACTGCACCGGCGGGCGCCGGCGTGGTTGCCGCGGCAATGCGCGCGATCGGATCGGCCGCGCCGTCACCGGGCCACTCGATGACGAGCTTGGGACCGTCCGGGCCGTCCTCGATGCGCGGCGGCATCGCCTGCACCGACGAAGTCAGGTCGAACACGATGCGGGTGGTGCCGGCGACCGGCTGGCCGCTGCGCACGGACTTGATCGTGCCCGCGCCGGCCGGCATCGCCGTCGTCCGCAGGCGGGTGCCGGGGAGATCGACGACCAGGCGGTCGGGATTGGCGAGGGAAATCACCGAATACTCGGCGCGGGCGTCCAGCTTGAGCTCCGCGCGGGTACCTGTGGCGCCGGTGCGCACGTCGACCCCGCGCAGCTCGGCGCCGTAGGCAAGGTTCCAGCACAGCGCGGCGATCAGGGCGACCGCCAACGCGAGCTGAGACAGATTGATCCCCCGGATGCGCATGGCGGCTAGTCAATCACCGCGCTTGGAACATTGCAAGCCGTTTTCCCTTTCAAATCCGTGGCCTGCAGATCCTTCCTATGGTTTCGGTTCAGGAAGGGTCGACAAACGGGGATCGTCCAGCACAGCGGCCAGCCAGGCATTTCCGGACCCGCCGTCCGGCATCAGTTCCACCGAGCGCCCCGATCCGTCGATCGCCAGGTGGATCTCCAGATCGGCCGCCGGCAACGCTGCGGCGCCGCGTTCGGGCCACTCCACCAGCCACAGCGCGGCATCGACGTCGTCGAGTCCGAGGAAGTCCAGCTCGCCGGCGTCGCCGATCCGGTACAGATCCAGATGCAGAGCCTCGCCCCCATCCACCGGATAGCGCTCGACCAGCGTGTACGTGGGACTGCGCACCGTGCCGGTCACGCCGAGCGCGCGCAGCCAGCCGCGGGCCAGGGTGGACTTGCCGGCCCCCAGATCACCCTGCAGATGCACGACGGCGCCGCGCGGCTGGTGCGCGGCGAGGATCTCGGCGAGCAGGCGGGTCGCGGCGGCGTCGGGAAGATGGCGTCGGATCATGCGTTCGGTTCCGGATTCGCGCAGGCGCGCAGTACTTCGATGAGGTCGCCCGGCAGCAGGCCGCGCTCGCCCGACGTGCGCGCGGCGGTATCGCCGGCCACGGCGTGCAGCAAAGCGCCGCAGGCAGCCGCGTGCTCGGCTTTGAGTCCCTGCGCGCGCAGCGCGGCGATCACGCCGGTCAGCACATCGCCCGTGCCGCCGGTGGCCATGCCCGGATTGCCGGCAGCAACAAGCCACGGCAGGCCACCAGGCGCGCACACCAGCGTACCGGCGCCCTTGAGCACGACGACCGCATTCCAGCGCGCGGCGAGTGCGCGCACCGCCGCCGGCCGATCGCGCTGGATCGCGGCGGTATCGAGATCGAGCAGCCGCGCGGCTTCGCCCGGATGCGGGGTGAGTATCGCGCCAGTCGGCAACGCACGCGGGCGTGCGGCGAGCAGATTGAGCGCGTCCGCATCGAGCACCAGCGGCGTGCCCGCTGCACTGGCCGCATCGAGCGTTTCGTCGAACAGGGCGTGGCCCCAGCTGCCCTGCCCGAGGCCGGGACCGAGCGCGATGACGTCGGCGGCGACGAAGCCACCGGCAAGTGCCGAGACGTTGTCGGTCCGGCGGACCATCGCCTCGGGCCAGCGCGCAAGCAGTGGGGCGACGTGCACAGCCTGGGTCGCGACTTCCACCAGGCCTGCGCCGGCACGCAACGCGGCACCGGCCGCGAGCAGTACCGCGCCCCCGGTGCCGTGATCGCCACCGATGCACAGCACGCGCCCATGACTGCCCTTGTGCGCATTGCGCGGACGCGGCCGCAGCCAGCGCCCGAGATCGCGTGCATCGATCCGACGCGCTTGCGCCTGCGCATCCGCGAAGCACTGCGGGTCGACGCCGAGCGTATCCAGCGACAGTGCACCGGCATGATCCGGGCCGTCGCCGGTCTGCAGTCCGATCTGCGGCGCGTGGAACTGCAGCGTGCGTGTCGCGCGCACGACGGCACCCGCCACGCTGCCGCGATCGCCGGACAGGCCACTGGGCGTGTCGAGTGCGAACACCGGCACGCCGGCAACGTTGATCGCCTCGATCAGTGCAGCGGTTTCGTGGTCGGGGGCACGGAACAGACCGATGCCGAACACCGCATCGATGACGATGTCCGCAGCCGGCAACTGTCTGTCGAACACGACGATCCTACCGCCCGCGACCTCGAACGCTGCGCACATGGCTTGCGCTGCATCGGTGCGCGGCGCATGCGCGGCGAGCCGGACGACCACTGCGTCGCAGCCCGAGCCCAGTGCCTGAGTCGCCAGCACGTAGCCATCACCGCCGTTATTGCCCGGCCCGCAGACTACGACGATGCGGCGCGCCTGTGGCCAGTGCGCCAGCAGCGTGCGCCAGCCGGCTCGACCGGCCCGTCGCATCAGCGTGGTCGCATCGCTGGCGTGCGCGAGCGCCGCAGCCTCGATCACGCGCAACGCGGCCGCGTCGTACAGCGGGATGCCCGGCAGCGAAGCGCCGGACACGGGCGTGGCACAGGAAGCACTCATCGCGCGGATTCTATACTTCGCGCATCGTGAACCTGCCCGCCGCCCCTGCTGCCGCATCCACTGCGACGCCCGACGCCCTTGCCGCGCGCATCAAAGCGATCGCTGCCGACATGGGTTTCCAGCGTTGCGGCATCGCCGGCATCGATCTGCGGGAAGACGAGGCACACCTGCGCGACTGGCTGGCGCAGGGGCTGTACGGCACGATGGACTGGATGGCCCGCCACGGCGACATGCGCGCGCGCCCCGCAGAGCTGCTGCCCGGCACGGTGCGGGTGATCTCGGTCGGGCTCGACTACGGCCGCAACGACGACGACAGCGCCTGGGATACGCTCGCAGACGGCAGCCGCGCCTACGTGGCGCGGTATGCGCTGGGCCGCGACTATCACAAGCTGATGCGCAACCGGCTGCAGAAGTTCGCGCACCGGATCCAGGACGACATCGGTCCGTTCGGCCATCGCGTATTCGTCGATTCGGCACCGGTGCTCGAGCGTGCGCTCGCACGCAACGCGGGGCTCGGCTGGATCGGCAAGCACACCTGCCTGATCGACAAAGATGGCGGCTCCTGGTTCTTCCTCGGCGAGATCTACGTCGATGTGGCACTGCCGATCGATCCACCGGCCACCGCGCACTGTGGCACCTGCGTCCGCTGCATCGACGTCTGCCCGACGCGCGCGATCATCGCGCCGCACCGGCTCGATGCGCGGCGCTGCATCGCCTATCTGACGATCGAACACGAAGGCGCGATCGACGTCTCGCTGCGCCCGCTGATCGGCAACCGCATCTTCGGCTGCGACGACTGCCAGCTGGTCTGCCCCTGGAACAAGTTCGCCAAGCGCACCGACGAACCCGACTTCCGCGCGCGCAACAGCCTCGACACCGCGAGCCTGGCCGAGCTGTTCGCCTGGGACGAGGACGAGTTCCTGCAGCGTACCGAAGGCTCGCCGATCCGCCGCAGCGGACATCGCCGCTGGCTGCGCAATCTTGCCGTTGCGCTCGGCAATGCACCAACGACGCCGGAGACCATCGCCGCGCTGCGCACGCGCCGCGACTCCGGCGATCTTCTGATCGAAGAGCACGTGGACTGGGCGCTGGCGCGCCACGGCGTGTACTGACTCCGCAGGCGCGGGACGCGCCCGCGCGAACAGCGATCGATCAGCGCGCGCGGCGCGCGCGGATCTCGTCCAGCAGTGCGCGCGTGACCGGATCGGCCACCGCCACGTCATCGCCCTGCACCGCCGGCATCAGTTCGCCGGCAATGCGCTTGCCGAGCTCGACGCCCCACTGGTCGAAGGCGTTGATGCCCCACAGCACCGACTGCGCGTAGACGCTGTGCTCGTAGAGCGCGATCAGCGCGCCGAGGCTGCGCGGGTCGAGGCGATCGAGCAGGAACAGCGTCGAGGGGCGATTGCCCGGATATGACTTCTGCGGATCGTCGGCCGAATAGCCGTTGGCCAGCGCCTCGGTCTGCGCGAGCAGGTTCGACAGCAATGCCGCGTGGTTGTCCGCATGCGGATGCGCAGGATTCACCACGCCGATGAAATCGGCCGGCACGGTCTGGGTGCCCTGGTGCAGCGCCTGGAAGAAGCTGTGCTGCGAATTGGTACCCGGCCCGCCCCACAGCACCGGCACGGTATCGATGCCGACCGCTTCGCCATCGGGCGTGACCGACTTGCCGAGGCTTTCCATCACCAGCTGCTGCAGATACGCCGGCAGCAGCGCGAGGCGCTCGTCATAGGGCAATACGGCGTGCGTGGCGAGGCCGAGCGCGTTGCGATTCCACACGCCCGTCAGCGCGTGCAGCAGCGGCAGGTTCTCGCCGATCGGCGCCTGCAGCGCGTGCGTGTCCATGTCGGCGGCGCCGGCGAGCAGCGCTTCGAATCCGTCCATGCCGACCGCGAGTGCGATCGAGAAACCGACCGCTGACCACAGCGAATAACGCCCGCCCACCCAGTCCCACATCGGCAGCACGCGCTCGGGCGCGACGCCGAAGGCCTCGGCGCGCGGCACGTTGGCGCTGACCGCGTACAGGCGTTCGCTGCCGCCGAGCCAGTCGCGCACCACCGCGCCGTTGAGCAGGGTTTCCTGCGTGCCGAAGGTCTTGGAAACCAGGATCGCGGCGGTCTTCGCCGGATCGAGCTTCGCCAGACGATGCTGCGCATCGCTGCCGTCGACGTTGGTCAGGAAATGCACGCGGAAGCGACCGGTGCCGAAATCCTTCAGCGCGTCGACGACCAGACGCGGACCGAGATCCGAACCGCCGATGCCGACATTGACGATGTCGGTGACGTCGGACGCTTCGAGCTGCGCGACCAGTTCGGCCATGCGCACGCGCGCTTCGGCAGCCTGCGCATGCGCGTCGCGCGCAATGGCGGTGTCCGACAGCGCGGACCGCAGCGCGATGTGCAGCGCCGGACGGTTCTCCGAGGTGTTGACGATGACGCCGTCGAACAGCGCGCGGAACGCTTGCGGCAAGGCCGCGGCGTCACCGAGCGCGACCAGCGCGTCACGCGCGTCGCGGTCGAGCCGCTGGCGCGCAAAGCTGGCGTAGAGCCCGCCGATGCGCAGCGCGAAATCCTGCGGACGCACCGCATCGGCTTCGACGAGGTCGGCGATGCGCGCCGAATCGAGGCGACGCGCGTGCGGCGCCAGCGTGTCTTCGATCCGCCGCGCCGCTGTCGTCATCAGGCGGCCTGTGCGGGAATCGAATCGTTGGTGTGGGTCATGCGGTTGTCGCGGTCCACGTACACCAGCTTGGGCTTGAACTTCGCCACTTCGGCTTCGTCCAGCGCGCCGTAGGCGCAGATGATCACCAGATCGCCCACGCCGGCCTTGTGCGCGGCGGCGCCGTTGACCGAGATGATGCCGCTACCGACATCGGCGCGGATCGCGTAGGTCGCGAAGCGCTCGCCGTTGTTGATGTTGTAGATCTCGATGCGCTCGTACTCGCGGATGCCCGACAGGTCGAGCAGGCGGCCGTCGATCGCACACGAGCCTTCGTAATGCAGCTCGGCGTGGGTGACGGAGGCGCGGTGGATCTTGGCTTTCAGCAGGGTGAGTTGCATGACGGATGCGGCCGGGTCACGGCATCGGACAACGCGGGAAGCCCGCAGGAACCGCGAAGTATAGGGACCATCTGCGGCATCGCAACATCACCGCCTGCCGCAGCGACGGGAGATTCAGCGGGCTGTCGGCGTACCGTCGATGCTGAATTCGAGGTTGTCGATCAGGCGTGTGGCGCCGAGCCGTGCCGCTGTTAGCGCGACGGCAGCCTGTTGGCCGTCGACGTAGGCCGACAGGTCGGGCGCACGCACCTCGACGTAATCGACCACGAAGCCCGCCACGCGCAGCGCCGCTGCGGCATTGCCCGCCGCCTGCGCTGCAGGTGCGCCGCCCTGCATGGCGTCGCGAAGTGCGCGCAACGCCGCGTGCATCGCCGGCGCACGGGCGCGCGCATCGGCGTCGAGATACTGGTTGCGCGAGCTCATCGCCAGGCCGTCGGCCTCACGCGCGATCGCGACCGGCAGCAGTTCCACCGGAAATGCGAGATCGGCGACCAGATGCGCGATCACCGCCAGTTGCTGGTAGTCCTTGCGCCCGAACGCGGCGACGTCCGGCTGCACCTGGTTGAACAGACGCGCGACCACGGTCGCCACGCCGTCGAAATGGCCTGGTCGATGCGCACCGTCGAGCACTTCAGTCACGCCCGGTACCCGCACGGTCACCGTGTTGTGCAGGCCCAGCGGATACATCGCCTCGACCGAAGGCAGCCACAGCAGATCGCAGCCCGCGGCGGCGAGACCCTGCGCGTCCTGGTCCGGCGTGCGCGGATAGCGGGCGAAATCCTCGTTCGGGCCGAACTGGGTGGGATTGACGAACACGCTGGCGACCACGCGATCCACGTGCGGGCGCAGCGCCTCGACCAGCGAAAAATGACCGGCGTGCAGGTTGCCCATCGTCGGCACGAGACCGACGCGCAGGCCCGCGCGCTTCCAGTCGGCGATCCGCGCGCGCAGCGCGGCGAGGTCATGGACGGTGTCGATCACGGCGAGTCCGGCGATGGAGAAGCGTCGATTTTCGCAGATCTGCGTCCCCGGGCGTCAGCGCGCACACCTCAGCAGGTCATCGCTAGACGCGCGTGGTCGCCTGCCCGGCCACGACGCCCTGCTTACTTGTACGAGTGCTCCGGCCCCGGGAAGCTGCCGTCGCGCACCGCCTCGATGTAGGCGCGCGCGGCGCCAGCGACCGAGCCGCCTTCGACCAGGAAATCGCGGACGAACTTCGGCCGGCGATGGCCACTGTCGAGACCCAGCATGTCGTGCAGCACCAGCACTTGGCCGTCGCAATCCGGGCCCGCGCCGATGCCGATCGTGGGCACCGGCGAGGCGGCGGTGATTTCGGCAGCGAGCGACGCCGGCACGCCTTCAAGCACGATCAGCGTCGCGCCGGCTTCGGCGATCGCGCGCGCATCGTCGCGCAGCGCCTGCGCCGCGGCATCGCCACGCCCCTGGATCTTGAAGCCGCCGAAACGCAGCACCGATTGCGGGGTCAGGCCGAGATGCGCACAGACCGGAATCTCGCGCTCGACGAGGAAACGTACGACGTCGCATTTGTTCGGCGTCGCACCTTCCAGCTTGACCATGCCGGCGCCCGCCTGCAGCAGCCGCGTCGACGCATCGAGCGCGCGCTCGGGTGTCGCGTCGGCCTGGAACGGCAGATCGGCGATCACCAGTGCGCGTTGCACCGCACGGGCCACGCAGGCCGTGTGGTACGCGATGTCGTCGACGGTCACGGGCAGCGTCGAACCGTGTCCCTGGACCACCATGCCCAGCGAATCGCCGATCAGCAGCAGATCCACGCCTGCGGCATCGAAGGTGCGGGCGAAGCCGGCGTCGTAGGCGGTGAGCATCGCGAGCCGGCGACCGGCGGCGCGTGCCTCGAACAGCGCGGGCACGGTGACCGGCGCGGAAGACGTTGTGTTCATCGCACTAGCGTAGCGCTTCGATGCCCGCATGATCCACGGCTGCGGACGCGTCGCTTGCCGGACCGACACCGGGAATCACGCATCCGGGATCCAGTTCCAGCAGCGGTACGAGCACGAACGCGCGTTCGTGCAGACGCGGGTGTGGAACGGTCAGTCCCGGCAGCGTGACCACCGCATCGCCGTACAGCAGCAGATCCAGATCGAGCGTGCGCGGCCCCCAGTGGTCGCCGGCCTCGTCGCTGCGGACGCGACCGAATCGCAGCTCGATCGCCAGCAGCGCATCGAGCAGATCCATCGGCGCGAGCGCGGTGTCGAGCGTTGCCACTGCATTGACGAAGTCGGGCTGGTCGGTGCGTCCCCAGGCCGGCGTGCGGTACAGCGACGACAGACGCACACCCGTGGTCCCGGGCAAGGCCGCAAGACATTCGACGGCCTCGCGAAGGGCATTCGGCACGTCGCCGACATTCCCGCCGAGCCCTACGAAGGCGCGCACGCTCAACGGTGCAGCGCCATGGGCACGGCGCCCGCAACGCGTGCGGGGCAGGTTGTCACCCGGCGGTCGCGGGCGCGCGGCGGCGACGACGGCGACGACGCGGTGCGCCTTCTTCGCCGTCCACGTCGTCTTCGCCCGGATACAGCGCGATCGCGTGATCCGGGTCGTTCTGCGCTTCTTCCCAGAACGCGACGTCCGCCGTGTGTGCATCGGACGCGGTCTGACGCAGCACGAGGAAGTCGAACGCCGCGCGGAAACGCGGATGCGACAGCGTGCGCGTGACCCGCTTGCGCTGGCGCAACGGGAAGCGCGCCTGCAGCAGCCAGATTTCCTGCATCGGCAGCGAGAAACGGCGCGGCAGCGCGACCGTGGTCACCTGGTGCAGCGTGACGCGGTCGGCCGCGCGGCGCTGCGCCTCGACCGGCTGCACGCCGTCGGCCTGCAGCTTCATCCACGCGCGGCAGAACGCCGGCCACAGCAGGGTGGCGAACAGGAACGCCGGCGATACCGGATCCCCCGCGGCGACGCGCGCATCGGTCGACGCCAGCCCCGCGAGCACCATCGAGCGCAACGCGCCGCTGCGGTTGCTGGCGAGCGCGGCCGCGGATTCGGGAAACAGCGCCGGCAGCAGGCCGTGACGCTCGAGACCTTCGAAACTGGCGACCGCATGTCCGGACAGGAACAGCTTCAGGCATTCCTCGAACAGTCGCGCCGGCGCGGCTTCGGCCAGCAGCGAGGCCAGGCGCGGAATGGGTTCCGCGGTGCCGGGTTCGATCGTGAAACCGAGCTTGGCCGCCAGACGCACCGCGCGCAGCATGCGCACCGGGTCTTCGCGGTAGCGCGTGTCGGGATCGCCGATCAGGCGCATGACCCGGTTCTGCACATCCTCGAAGCCACCGGTGTAGTCGCGCACCGAAAAATCGGCGATCGCGTAATACAGGGCGTTGGCGGTGAAGTCGCGGCGCACCGCGTCGTCTTCGATGGTGCCGTAGACGTTGTCGCGCAGCAGGCGACCGCCGTCGTGGACCTCGCGGTCGCCACTGCCGTCGTCGACATTCGCGCGGAACGTGGCGACTTCGATGATCTCGCGGCCGAACACAACGTGCGCCAGGCGGAACCTGCGGCCGATCAGGCGACAGTTGCGGAACAGGCCCTTGACCTGCTCCGGCGTCGCGTCGGTCGCGATGTCGAAGTCCTTCGGGGTCAGGCCGACCAGCACATCGCGCACCGCGCCACCGACCAGATAGGCCTCGTGACCGGCCTCGTGCAGGCGGTACAGCACGCGCAGCGCGTTCTGGCTGATCTGCCGCCGCGAGATGGTGTGCTGGTCGCGCGGAATGGTCCGCAGCTCGGCGGAGACGGCGCTTGGAATCGGAGCGGAATCGGTATGCATCAAGTCTGAAAAAATTCTCAGGCGGCCGTTGCGGCGCCAGCAAGCCTGCTATACTAGCAAGCTGCACACGTCTTAGACGCGTTTGCAGACCGGTCGTCCAACCGGAGCCGCTCGCGGCACCCAGCTCCCTTCGTCTAGAGGCCCAGGACGTGGCCCTCTCAAGGCTAAAACACGGGTTCGAATCCCGTAGGGAGCACCATATCAAAGCAGACAGCTCATGCCGCAAGGCGTGGGCTGTCTGCGTTTGTGCACGCCAGCCGCCGACCCGGGACTGCCGACGGGCTGACGAGCGGCAAAGCCCCTCGCCCAGAGCATCGAGCGTTGCTCATGGCCGCTGCCCGCCGACCCGCTACCCGTCAACGCGCTGCACACCACTGCCCCGGCGAGCACACGCCTCTGCCTTGCGAGACGATCGAGAACCCATCGGTAACGGCGGGCGACCCGGAAGCCGGGATTCCGGCTCGCGCTCCAGGACGACACGGCCGCCCGCCATCCTTGTCTGGGCGAAGCCACCTCTTCCGCAAATGCGAACACTTCGCACCGGCGCCCGGGGCGATGAATTAAAGTGCAGCCCGTCGTCGCCCCACCCGATCCGAATCCATGCCTTTCGTCGTTACCGAAAACTGCATCAAGTGCAAGTACACCGACTGTGTAGAGGTCTGCCCGGTGGACTGTTTCCACGAAGGGCCGAACTTCCTCGTCATCGATCCCGACGAGTGCATCGACTGCACGCTGTGCGAGCCGGAATGCCCGATCAACGCGATCTATCCCGAGGACGACGTGCCGGCGGGGCAGGAAGCGTTCGTCGCGCTCAATGCCGATCTCGCCAAGGCGTGGCCGGTCATCACCACGCGGAAAGATGCGCTGGCAGATGCCAAGGACTGGGAAGGCAAGCCGGACAAGCTGCCACTGCTGGAGCGCTGATCCGCGCACCGCACTCGCACTACGAAAAACGGGCGCCGAGGCGCCCGTTTCCGTATCCAGGGATCAGCGACGTCCGAACCGCGGACGCCGCCTGCCCGCCCTTACTGTGCCAGCGCCGCCTGCAGCGACGCGATCAGACGCGTCGGCGCATCACCGGTCGCGGCCACGCCGCGCGGATCGACGGCCGACACCACGGCGCCGCCCTGCTGCGACGCCACGCGCACCAGGAACTGGCTGCCGGCGTAGGACACGTCGTAGGTGCCCAGCACCTGCGAGCGGCTGTTGACGGTGGCGCCGTCGATCCCGGCCAGCGCCTCGCCGACCTGTGCGAACACCGCATCGCGTGTGCCGGTAGCGCTGAAGGACACGTTCGAATCGGCCGGCGCTGCCGCCGTGCCCGAACGGGTCACCGAAGTGGTCGCTTCCGGCAGTGCCATCGCACCGTCGGTACGCGGACGGTCGAGATCCGGCGGGACTTCGAGCGGACGGGTTTCCGGGCTCTGCGCGTACAGCGCGTTGTCCTTCTTGAACCAGCGGCAGCCGCTGGTGCCCACGACTGCGACCGCGACGACGGCAATGGCGAGATAGCGCATGGAGGAACGGGGTGGACGCATCGTGGAATCTCCTGGGAAATCAGGCGGCGCGGGCACGGCAGGACATTTCGAGGTCCGCCGCGAGTCGCGTCGCATCGTCGGCCTGCGCGTCATGCGCCTGGGCCAGTGTCGTCAAAGGCAGACGCAGACCATGGCCGAGGCCCTGCCTGCTCAGCACCGCCTTGACGGGAATGGGGTTGGGTTCGATGCCGCAGAACGTGTGCAGCGGTTGCAGGCGCGCGTCCAAGTCATGCGCGGCGTCGGCCTGGCCGCTGCGGGCCAGATCGCACAGCTTGCGGAATGCGCCGGGCACAAGGTTCGATACGACCGAAATCACGCCATCGGCGCCGGCGAGCATCGCGCGCGCGGCGGTCGGATCGTCGCCACTGAACACCGCGAAATCCTCGCTCTGCAGCGCGAGCAGCGCCTGCATGCGTTCGACACCGCTGTGCGCTTCCTTGATGCCGACGATGCGCGGGTGCTTCGCCAGTTCGGCGACGGTCCCGGGCAGCATGTCGGTGCCGGTGCGACCGGGCACGTTGTAGAGCAGCACCGGCAGGCCGCCGGCATCGGCAACCGCGCGGTAGTGCGCGAGCAGGCCGTCCTGGGTCGGCCGCACATACGCCGGCACGACGACCAGCGCGATGTCCGCGCCGAGCTGCGCGAGCCGCTGCGTCGCGGCGATCGTCTTCGACGTCGCCGACAGGCCGGTGCCGGCGAGCACGGGCACGCGGCCGGCAGCCAGTTCGACCGCGCTGCGGACCAGCCATTCGTATTCATCGTCTTCCAGCGTCGCCGCTTCGCCGGTCGATCCGGCGACCACAAGTCCCTGCGTGCCGGCCGCCAGCTGCCACTCGACCAGCCGTTTCCACGCCGCGCGGTCGAGTGCACCGGTGGCGTCGAAGGGGGTGGCGAGTGCGGTGATGCTGCCTGAAAGTCGCAAGATGGGAGTCCGATGGGCGGCCGCAGTGCGGTCGCAGAGAAACGTGGAGGCCGGGAAACACGCAGTTTGGCCCGGAAAATGCTGGCCGATGTTACTTGCGGCCACGAAGCGCGGGCAAGTATGCTGACCGTCGCATCCGGCCCTGCCCGGACCGCCGTTCACCCTCCAGTCGCCATCGACCCTTGCAGTCGAACAGATTTCCCGCCGCGGACGCCCCCTTGACCGAATCCGATACCGCTGCCCGGCCCTCGCCGAACGAGAATTACCTGCTGATCAACGCGTACACCACGCATCCGGCTTCGCCGCTGCTGTCGGTGTCGCGTCGCGTGTCCGACAGCGGGTGCAACATGGTCGACACGCGCCTGTCGACCGTGGGCCGGGACGTTTCGGTGACGGCGCTGGCGAACGGCCCCTGGGATGCGGTCGCCAAGCTCGAAGCGATGCTCACGCGCCTGGAGCGCGAGGAAGACCTGAAGCTGGTGTGGTATCGCACGGGCCCGAAGCCGATCCAGTCGAACCTGCTGCCCTACGTGGTGGAAGTGGTCGCGGCCGACAAGGCCGGCATCCTGTTCCAGCTGGCCGACTTCTTCGATCGCCAGGGCATCACGATCGAAAGCCTCCACTCCTCGCGCTATCGCGCGATGCAGACCGGCGCCGACATGTTCTCGGCGCAGATCACGATCGGCATCCCGGCGAACATGCACATCGCCGCGCTCCGCGACGATTTCCTCGAGTTCTGCGACCACCTGAACCTCGACGCGATCATGGATCCGATGAAGTTCTGACGTGATGCGCGCGGACGCTTGCGAAAGCAGGAACACGCGCGCATTGTGATCACGACCGTCGCAATGGAACGCCCGTTCGAACGATGAGCGGAACACGCAAGAAGCTCGCAAAGGCCACCCTGCAGCTGCCACTGGCGCTGTCGGGCGGCGCGAAGGCCACACTGGCCGACCACGCCGGACGCTGGCTCGTCCTCTACTTCTACCCGAAGGATTCCACGCCCGGTTGCACGACCGAGGGCCTGGATTTCAGCGCGCTGCTGCCGCAGTTCCAGGCGCTCGACGCCGACGTACTGGGCGTCTCGCGCGACTCGGTGAAATCGCACGACAACTTCTGCGCCAAGCAGGGCTTCGCGTTTCCGCTCGTCAGCGATGCGGACGAAGCCTTGTGTCGCGCGTTCGACGTGATCCGAGAGAAGAACATGTATGGCCGGACCGTGCTGGGCATCGAGCGCAGCACGTTCCTGATCGATCCCGACGGCCGCATCGCGGCCGAATGGCGCAAGGTCCGTGTGCCGGGCCATGCGCAGGCCGTACTCGACGCACTGCAGGCTGCGCAGTCGCAGTGACGGCCACTTCCGAACGTGCCACTCGCCGTCCCGCATCGCGGGTCACGGCGGCGCGGCCGTGCGTGTGCAACGAAAGCTCCACTCCCGTCATCCCTTTTCAACACGGAACGCCGACACTCCGATGATGACCAAAGGCAAGCGCGTCTACGTTCTCGACACCAACGTGCTCATGCACGATCCCACGGCGCTGTTCAAGTTCGAGGAGCACGATGTCTACCTGCCGATGCAGGTGATCGAAGAACTCGACAACGGCAAGAAAGGCACCACCGAGGCCAGCCGCAATGCGCGGCAGGTCAGCCGCTTCCTCAACGAACTGATCGAAGCGGCGGGCAGCGAACAGATCGCGACCGGCCTGCCGTTGCTGCGTCCGCAGGGCCTGCAGCTGCGCGGCGCGCAGAGCGTCGGCAAGCTGCGGTTCCAGACCACGACGCCCAGCGAAGACCCGACCTCGTTCGGCGCAGCCGCGCCCGACAACCGGATCCTCGGCGCGATCCTCGACCTGGTACGCACCGAACCGGACTACCCGGTGGTGTTCGTTTCCAAGGACATCAACCTGCGGATCAAGGCCGCGATCGCCGGCATTCCGAACGAGGATTACGAGAACGACCGCGCGCTCGACGATTTCAGCCTGCTCTACACCGGCGCGACCGCATTGCCGGCGGATTTCTGGACGATCCACGGCAAGGATCTGCGCTCGTGGACCGACAAGGGCCGCACGTATTACGACCTTTCCGTGTCCGAAGAGGACGGCTGGTACGCGAACCAGTTCCTGTATCTGCCGGGTGACGAGGAGTCCGAGTTCCGCGTGACGAAAGTGGAAGACGGCCGCGCGACGCTGCAGATCGTCGACGACTTCCGCCACAGCCAGCACGCGGTCTGGGGCATCAACGCGCGCAACCGCGAGCAGAATTTCGCGCTCAACGCCTTGATGGATCCGGAGGTCGACTTCGTCACCCTGCTCGGAACCGCCGGCACCGGCAAGACGCTGCTTGCACTCGCGGCAGGGCTGGCGCAGACGATGGACCAGCAGCGTTACCGCGAGATCATCATGACCCGCGCGACGGTCAGCGTCGGCGAGGACATCGGCTTCCTGCCCGGCACGGAAGAGGAAAAGATGACGCCGTGGATGGGCGCGCTGACCGACAACCTCGAAGTGCTGACGCACAACCAGGAAGGCGGCAGCTGGGGCCGCGCGGCGACCAACGATCTGCTGGCGTCGCGCATCAAGATCCGCTCGATGAACTTCATGCGCGGGCGCACGTTCCTGTCGCGGTATCTGATCCTCGACGAGGCGCAGAACCTCACGCCCAAGCAGATGAAGACACTGATCACCCGCGCCGGTCCCGGCACGAAGATCGTGTGCCTGGGCAACGTCGAACAGATCGACACGCCCTACCTCACCGAGACGACGTCGGGCCTGACCTACGCGGTCGACCGCTTCAAGAACTGGGCGCACAGCGCGCACGTGACGCTGCGTCGGGGCGAGCGTTCGCGTCTGGCCGACTTCGCGTCCGAAGTGCTCTGACCCGCGCACGACCGGCCGCACACGCGGCCGGTCGATGCGTGCACGCTGCATTCCGCGCCGGGCGCTGTTGCACAATGTGCGCATGACCGATCCGTCCGCGCCCCGCCCGCCTTCCGTGCTCACGATCGCCGGTTCCGATTCCGGCGGTGGCGCCGGCATCCAGGCCGACCTCAAGACCTTCGCCGCGCACGGCGTGCACGGCCTGTCCGCGATCGCCGCGTTGACTGCGCAGCACACCCGCGGCGTCACCGCCGTGCATGCGCCGCCCGTCGCGTTCCTGCGCGCGCAGATCGACGCCTGCTTCGACGACTTCGACGTGCGTGCGGTGAAGATCGGCATGCTCGCGACCGCGGAGATCGTCGACGCGGTGGCCGACGCGCTGGCGCTGTTTCCCGACGTGCCGGTGGTGCTGGACCCGGTGATGATCGCGACCTCGGGCGCGAAGCTGCTCGACGACGACGCGCTCGGCGCATTGCGCACACGCCTGATTCCACGCGCACGCGTGCTGACACCGAACCTGCCGGAAGCCGAGCTGCTGCTCGGCCGCCGCATCGCCGCCGGCGCCGACGCCGAAGCCGCACTTGCGGCGCTGCGCGCGCTCGGGGCCCACGGCGTGCTGCTCAAGGGCGGCCATCTCGACGAAGGCGACGAAGTCGTGGATCGCTACGCCGATGACGATGCGGCCTTCGCACATCGCGCGCCACGGCTCGACATCGACGGCCACGGCACCGGCTGCACGCTGTCATCGGCGATCGCCGCACGCCTCGCGTTGGGCGACGACGCCGCGACTGCATGCCGCGCCGGCATCGACTACGTGCACCGCGCGATGCGCGACGCCTACCGCCCAGGACGCAGCGCGGTCAGTGTGCTCGGCCACCTGGGCCCGCTGGCGTCGTGAGCACGGCGGCTGACCGCGTCGAACCGCTCGACAGCGGTGACGGCCACCGCTTCGAACTGATCATGCGCCTGCCCGATGCGCCGACGCGGCGGCTGCTGTGGCTGCCGGCGATGGGCGTGCCCGCGAAGCATTATCTGCCCTTCGCCGACGCGCTGGCTGCGCGCGGCATCGCCGTCGGCCTGCACGAATGGCGCGGCATCGGCTCGAGCAGCCTGCGCGCCGGCCGCGCGCACGACTGGGGCTATCGCGAACTGCTGGCCGACATCGCGCGCAGCGAAGCGGCGCTGGATTCCGCCGTGCCGGGCGCGACACGCGTCACCGGCGGGCACAGCCTCGGCGGTCAGCTCGCCTGTTGCCATCTCGCGCTGCAGCCCGATGCGGCCGACGCGCTGTGGCTGGTCGCCAGCGGCGCGCCCTACTGGCGCGCGTTTCCGCCGCGCGTGCGCTACACGTTGCCACCGCTGTACCGCTTCATGGCGTGGCTCGCGCGTACGCGCGGTGTGCTGCCAGGGCGCCGGCTGCGCTTCGCCGGCAACGAATCGCGCGGCGTGATCGCCGACTGGACGCGCAGCGGATTGCGCGGGCGTTACGGGGCCGCCGGCGTCGATGTCGACATCGATGCGGCGATGGCGCGTGTCGATGTGCCCGTCCGCGCAGCCTGGCTCGACGACGACTGGCTCGGCCCGCCATCGTCGCTGCGTTTCCTGCTCGGCAAACTCGGCAGCACGGACACCGCGATCGAGGGTTTCGACGCCGCGCGCCTGGGCGCGAACGCCGACCATTTCGCGTGGATGCGCACACCGGATGCGATCGCCGCCTGGCTCGCCGGCACCTGAGGCCGGTTGCGGGCGTCCGCTACACTGCGCCGATTGCCCAACGAGCGACTCCCTGCATGACCGCACCGCTGCCCGCACGCGACGACATCCGCATCGCCGTCATCGGCCTCGGCTACGTGGGCCTGCCGCTCGCGGTCGCATTCGGGCGTCGCCACGCGACGCTGGGCTTCGACATCGACCAGACGCGCGTGGCAGGCCTGCAGCGTGGCGACGACCACACCCGCGAGCTGTCGCCAGACGAACTGCGCGCAGCCGTGCATCTGCGCTACAGCGCGGACGCGGCCGATCTCGCAGGCTGCAACGTGCACATCGTCACCGTGCCGACGCCGGTCGATGCCTACAAGCGACCCGATCTCTCGGCACTGGAAGCTTCGAGTCGCGCGGTCGGCGCCACGCTGCAGCGCGGTGGCGTGGTGATCTACGAGTCGACGGTGTATCCGGGCGCGACGGAAGAGATCTGCGTGCCGATCCTCGAGGCCGCTTCCGGCCTGCGCTATCGCGACGACTTCCACGTCGGCTACAGCCCCGAGCGCATCAATCCCGGCGACAAGCAGCACCGGCTGGAGAACACGCTCAAGGTCACCGCCGGCTCCAGCGACGCGGCAGCAGGTTTCGTCGACGCGCTGTATCGCGACATCGTCGAAGCCGGCACGCATCGTGTGTCGAGCATCCGCGTGGCCGAAGCGGCGAAGGTCATCGAGAACACACAACGCGACGTCAACATCGCCCTGGTCAACGAGCTCGCGTTGATCTTCGACCGCCTCGGCATCGACACGCACGAAGTGCTCGAAGCCGCCGGCACGAAGTGGAATTTCCTGCCGTTCCGCCCGGGCCTGGTCGGCGGCCACTGCATCGGCGTCGATCCGTATTACCTGACGCACAAGGCGCAGGAGATCGGTTACCACCCCGAAGTGATCCTCGCCGGCCGCCGCATCAACGACAGCATGGGCCTGCATGTCGCCCAGCGCGTGGTGAAGCTGATGCAGCAGCGCGGCATCCAGACCGCCGGCGCGCGCGTGCTGGTGATGGGCCTCGCGTTCAAGGAGAACTGCCCGGACCTGCGCAACACGCGCGTGATCGATGTCGTGCGCGAACTGCAGAGCTACAGCATCGAAGTCGATGTGCACGATCCATGGGTCGCGTCGGCCTATGCGCAGCACGAGTACGGACTCACGCCGATCGATACGCCGGAGCCCGGCGCCTACGACGCGGTCATCCTCGCGGTCGCGCACACCCGGTTCCGCGAACTCGGCGCCGACGGCCTGCGCGCGTTCGGCAAGCCGGGCGCGGTGCTGTTCGACGTCAAAGCCGTGCTGCCCGCATCGGACGTCGACGCCCGCCTGTAACGCGATCCCGTCGCCCGGATCCCGCATCTGCGGACGCGTCACCGGGTGGCGGAGCCGGCCCTGGTCAGGGCGTCAGATCGCCCGGCAGGCTCGGCGGGGCGTTCGGATCGACCCACAGCACGCCGATCCGCGGCGTCTCCCGATCACCGCGGTCGAGGCCGGCAAGCAGCCTGGGCAGTGACAGCGCCCTGCGCTGCGCAAGCGCATCGAGCACGAACTGGAACTGGTACCAGCCGTACTGCATGGGGTCCCGGCCGAGCGCTTCGTAGTTGTCGTTGAAATAGGCTGACGCGGTGGTGCCGGGCGGTACCGGGTCCGGCAGTTTCGCGTGCGCCCTGGCGATGACCGGTGCGATCTCGTCGAGGAATGCGGCGCCTGCCGGCGTGCGCATCCAGTAAGCGACCGCGAACGCGTTGGCTTCCGACTCGTTGCGATAGTGGTCCACCTGCCCGAGGAAGTCGGCGTTGCCGCGCAGACCGGAGGCCTGGAACTGCAGCCAGTGCGCGGCTTCGTGCACGACGAAGAACTGCTGGAACAGCAGGTCGAACATGCGTCGACCCGCAGTCGCATCGCCGGCCAGCTGCGTGAACATGTCCTGCGCGGCCGGGTCCATGTCGTCCCACCACGGCACGAAGATCGCGCGGCGATCGAAGCTGACGTAGATCAGGTTGGGCGTGGTGTCGACCACGACCGGTACGCCGGTGAAATCGGCCTCGCCGTTGTCGCGGACCGCAGCGACGAAGCCGTCGACCATCGTCTGCGCGCCGGACTGCAGCGCGGCCTTGTCGGTGTACTGGCACGCGCAGTCGGCAGCGGACACCGCGGCGCTCGCACCGGTCCACAACACGAGGCCGACCAGCGCGCGCGACAGAAAGCAGGACAGGAATCCGGACATGGAGAATGTCTTCGCGGTGCGGCGGGAACGAGGCGCCCCTCCTCTCGAACGCAGCGGGTGCCCGCAGCCGGACATCCAGCAGGCCCATCGCAGCGGATCGCCTCGTCCGGGATCGCACGGGACGGGTCCCCCGCCGACCGGCGGTCCTGATGGGTCAGGCACCCTGGACTGCGCGTGACCTGCGTTGCGGACACCTCGCGTCGGATGTCGATTTCGCGGGCCGTCGTGCGTCGTCATGATGAAACCCGCCAACCGGCGGCCGATCCGCAACCGGAGACCTCCCATGCGCAAGCTCATCGTTGCCGCGTTCGTCAGCCTCGACGGCGTTCTGCAGGGTCCAGGCGGACCGGCGGAAGACACCACGGGCGGATTCGTCCACGGCGGCTGGACGGTGCCCTTCGCCGATGCCGTGTTCGGTGAGGCTGTGGGTGCTTTGTTCGCGCAGCCCTTCGAACTGCTGCTCGGGCGCCGTACCTATGACATCTTCGCCGCACACTGGCCGCGCGTCCCGGCCGACAGCGGAGACGCCGGGCTTGCCCGGCTGTTCAACGGCGTGACCAAGCATGTCGCCACACACCGGCCCGAATCGCTGGACTGGCAGAACAGCCGCGCGCTCGGCAACGACGTCATCGGCGCGCTGCGCACACTGAAGTCGCAGGACGGCCCCGACCTGCTGACCCAGGGCAGCGGCGCCCTCGTGCAGCAGCTGCTGGCGACGGATCTGGTCGACACCCTGCAGCTGATGACGTTCCCGGTCCTGCTCGGCGCTGGCAAGCGGCTGTTCGGACACGACGCAGAGGCCGCGTCGTTCGCGCTGGAGACCTCGATCGTTTCACCGACCGGCATCGTCGTGGCGCGTTACGCGCGTGCGGGCGAGGTGCGGACGGGATCGTTCGGCCTGGACTGAGCGACGCACGCTGGTTCATGGGCCGCATCTTTTCCGCAACACCTGCACCTACGTTTTTGGCTGCCAACGCGGACGGCAGGCCTCGCGCTGCTTCATTACCGGGCCGCAGACGTGCGTCCCGTGTCCACAGGTCGCGCATCGAGCGCGCTGAGGATGGCGCGCAGGCGGAACCAGCCGTAAGGCATCGGTGCCAACCGTAAGGCATCGTGTCCGCGATTGAAGTAGACCGAAGGCGTGGTGTCCTCCGGCACCGGATCGGGCGTCCGTCCGAAGGCCCGGATCACCAGCGGCTGCAGCGCTGACAGGAGCGCCTGGCCTTCGGCGTTCCGCATCCAGTACGCGACGGCGCGCGCATTCGCGTCCGCTTCGTTGCGGTAATGGTCCGGGCCGCCGGGTGACAGGAGCATTGCCGCCTGCTGCACGACGAGGAACCGGCTGACCATCAGTTCGAATAGCCGGCGTCCGCCCTCCGCGTCACCGGCGCGTTGCTCGAAGGCGGCGCGCGTGGCCGGGGCCAATGCGTGCCAGCACGGCACGACGATCGTGCGGCGTTCGCGGTCGAGATGTGTCAGCGACGGTGTCGTGTGCACGACGACTGCAATGCGTTCGAACGCCGGATCGTCATGGGCGCGCACGTCCGCCACGAACCCGTCCACCAGTGCCTGTGCGTGCGCCTGCATCGCGAACCTGCCCGCGTCGCCGCTGTTGCCACCGGCAGCGGTGGCAATGTCCGCGCCCGCCCAGAGCAGCACGATGACCATCCCACGTGATAGCGCGTGACGTACGGCATTGGACATGGCAGGTCTCTGCGCGATGCCGCGCAACGCGGCGCCCATCGACTGCAACGCGCCCGGTTCCCTCGGCCGGCCACGACGCAAGCCCTGCCCTTTCCAGCTGGCGGGTGCCATGCGCAGGAGTGACTTCCCGCCTATTGACTACATCTGTAGCCAGGCGCAATCTGCCTACAGTTGTAATCACCAAGGAACGCGCCATGCGCAGCAAGACCGTCGGGGACCAGGAACTGGCCCTGCTGCAACACATCGCCGAACACGATGCCGCTTCGGTCGGCGAGGTCGCGGCCAGCTTCGGCGAGCCGCGCGGGCTGGCCCGCTCCACGGTGCTGACGATGATGGAGCGCCTGCGCGCGAAGGCCTACCTCAAGCGCAAGCAGGGCGACGGCGGCGTGTACCGCTACTCGGCCACCGCGCGCCAGGACGACGTGGTGCGCAACGCGGTCGGCAGTTTCGTCGAGAAGACGCTGCAGGGCTCGGTATCGCCGTTCGTCGCGTGGATGTCGGAGCGCAAGGACGTCAGTGCCGACGAACTCGCCGAGCTCGAGGCGCTGGTCGCGACCCTCCAGTCCAAGCGCAAGGAGTCCTGACATGGTCCTCGCCACGTGGATCGAACTGCTGCTGCCCCGCCTGCTTGCGGCGAGCGTGCAGAGCACCCTGCTGGTGACGCTGGTCTGGGCACTGTGCCGCGTCCTGCCGCGGCTGTCGGCGAATGCGCGCTGCTGGTTGTGGTGGCTGGTCGCCCTGCAGCTCGTCGTTGGCCTGGCGTGGTCGTCGCCGGTCGCACTGCCGTTGCTGCCTGCGGTCGAACAGATCGTCGCGCCATCCGCGGCAGTCATGCAGATGGAATCGACGTTCACGGCCCTGCCGGCCACCTTCGATCCGGTGCAGGTCGAGGCGGCCGCACCGTCCGGATGGTCGTGGATGGTGGCAATTGCTGTTCTCTGGCTGCTCGGTGTCGCGGCAACGGTCGCGCGCAGCCTGCTGGGCTTGCAGGCCTCGCGCCGGCTCGTCGCAGCCGCCGCGCCGTGCGATGACGTGACGCTGCTGCAGGCACTCGCACTCGCTGCCGATGCGTACGGCCTGCGCACCGCGCCCGAGGTCCGCGTGTCGGACGCGATCGCATCGCCACAACTGATCGGCCCCTGGCATCCGGTTCTGCTGCTGCCACAGGGCTACGCGCACACCCTGCGCGCCGACGAACTCGACATGGCGTTGACCCACGAACTGGTGCACCTGCAGCGCCGCGACCTCTGGTTCGGTCTGCTGCCGGCGCTGGCGCAGCACCTGTTCTGGTTCCACCCGCTCGCGCATCTGGCGGTGCGCGAATACGGCCTGGCCCGCGAAGGCGCCTGCGATGCCGCCGTGCTCGCAGGCCAGGAACACGGCGCCCGCGAATACGCCCAACTGCTGCTGCGACTCGGTATCGCGCCGCGTCCCGATGCCGGGCTGGCCAGTGCCTCCCCCGACTACACCTTCCTCAAGCGGAGACTCACCATGTTGCAGACCACACGCCCCATGTCGCGCGCGATCGCGTTGTCGACAACCCTGTTCGTCGCCGCCGTCGGCGTGCTGCCCTACCGTGTGACCAGTGCCGCGCCCCCGCCTCCGCCGGCGGCTCCCGCCGCGCCAGCCGCCCCCAAAGCGCCTCCTGCACCGCCCGCACCGCGCGTCACACTCATCCCGGCGACGCCCGCAACACCGCGCCTGCCGGCGACACCGCCCGCGCCGCCGGCGCCGCCCGCGCCTGCCGCTCTCGACCCCAGCGCGGCGCGTGGCAACGTGCACATGGTCCGCACCAGCACGCGGCAGACCGATGGCACGCCAATCCGCGGCACCTTCACCCTGGGCCGCACGCCGGGCGCCGAGTCCTACGTCCTGCTCGACAGCGAGCACAGTGTCGCGGTGAGTTCGACCGACGAACTGCTCGAAGCGCGTGCGGCGCAGCAGGGCAACGCGCCGGTGCTGTGGGTGCGTCGCGGCGATGCGCGATACGTCGTCCGGGATGCCGCGACCCTCGCCCGCTTCCGCGACGCCTTCGAGGATGTGACTGAACTCGGCGCGCAGCAGGGCGCGCTCGGGGGCCGTCAAGGCACGCTGGGCACGGAACAGGGCACGCTGGGCGCTCGCCAAGGCGAGATCGGTGGGCGCATCGCCGAGATCGCGGTGCAGGCTGCAGCCGCAGGCGACGACACCTCGCGCAGGCAGATCCTGCTGACGCTGCAGGACGAGTCGCAGGAGCTCGGTGCGCAGATGGGCACGCTCGCCCGGCAGCAGGCCGCGCTTGCCGGCGAACAGAGCGAGCTCGCAAAACAGCAGGTCGAGGCACAGGCGCTTGCAAGCCGCCGGGCCAAGGCCATCGTGGACGAGGTCATCGCCAGCGGAAGCGCGCAGCGCCTCTGAGCACCGCACACCTGTGTGCAACGGAGACGGCCCGGCAACGGGCCGTTTTCGTGTCCGGCCTCAGCGCTCCGGCCAGTGCCAGGCCGGCGCGTCCAGCATGCCCTGCCCTTCGATCGTCGTCTGGCTGTCGCGTTTGACCAGCTGGACCGGATTGCAGTCGGGATCCTGTTCCAGCGCGGCGATCAGCCGCGTCGCATGCGAGACCACCCAGACCTGGGTGCGCTGCGATGCACCGGCGATCAGCCGCGCCAGAGCCGGCAGCAGATCGGGATGCAGGCTGGTCTCGGGTTCGTTGAGCACCATCAGCGGCGGCGGGCGCGGTGTGTGCAGCGCGGCGATCCACAGCAGATAGCGCAGCGTGCCATCGGACAGTTCGGCGGCCGACAGCGGCCGCAGCAACCCGTGCTGGCGGAACTGCAGCGAAAAGCGCCCGCCTTCCACCAGCACCTCGACGCGCGCGCCAGGAAACGCATCGGCGACCGCGGCATCCAGCGCTTCGACATCGCCGATCTCGCGGATCGTCGCCCAGGCCGCCGCTAGATCATGGCCGTCGTGACTGAGCACCGGCGTGCGCGTGCCGAGCTGCGGCAGACGCGCCGGTGCATCGGCATCGGCGCGGAAGTGATCGTAGAAACGCCAGCCGCGGATCGTCTCGCGCAGCTGCAGCACTTCGGGTGCATTGCGCGGATCGGCGATCTGGCCGAACAGGCTCTCGAACGGATTCAGATGCTCACCGGCGACGCGCCATTCGCGGCCGTCGCGCACCCGCACCAGCGCACCGCGGCGATCGACCAGCGTGTTGCCCTGCCTCAGGAACGGCCCGCTCCAGATCACTTCGCGCTTGATCTCGGGCTCCTGCGCGAACAGCGAACGCGCGGGCACCGGTAGACCGAGATCGATCGCATAACCGAAGTCCTCACCGGCGAAGCCGAGCTTCAGCGACACAGGCTGCTGGCGCGGCCCGCCCTCGATCGGCACCTCGCCGCGGCGCATGCGTGCGCTCAGTGTTTCCGGCCCCGCCCACAGCGTGGACTGCAGACCACCTTCGCGCGCCAGCGCCGACACCACCCCACCCTGCGCGGTTTCGGCGAGCAGGCGCAGCGCGCGATACAGGCTGGACTTGCCGCTGCCGTTGGCACCGGTGACGAGATTCAGCCGCCCCATCGGCACGACCAGCGTGTGCAGCGAGCGGTAGTGGGCGATGGCGAGCGTGGTGAGCATATGCGTGCGCGATCCGGGCCGACGTGTTGTGTATCAGCACGACGTCGCAGGCCCTGCGATCTCCAGGCGCACCGACGCTGTCGGACGCCGGACACGGCGTGCGAACGTCATCAACCAAGGTAACGGTCGCGACCGCGCTTCCGCTTTCGATCCGGCCGGGCCGCCGGCCCGCCGCGGTCAGAGCCGCAGCACGGACTGCATCGCCCGCGCGATCCAGCCGCTGAACTGCATCGGCGCATCGGATGCGGCCACGCAGATGCAAGGCACGCCGTGGCTGGTGACCGGCTGGTGCTCGGTCTCGTGATCGAGATCGGCGACATCACCGGGGCCGAAGTGGCCGAGCACATCGTCGTAGGCGCCGCGCAGGATCAGGGTCAGTTCGTTGTTGCCGTGGCTGTGCATCGGCATGCGCTTACCCGATGCCGTGCGCAGCATCAGCAACTGCGCACCGAGGGCCTCGTCCTGCGCGCGCAACAGATGGATGCCCGGCCCGACCGCGCGCCAGCGCAGCGTGGAATACCGCTCGCCGAACCACGGCCGCAGTGGCGTGGGCAGGAGATCAGGATCGGCAGGTGCCGGCTCGGCGATGACGACAGGCGGCGCAGGCGCGGCGCCTTCGAGTCGCGCACGGAATGCATCACGCGCGGGTGCCGACAACGGCGCGCCTTCCTGCTGCTCGATCAGCCGCGCGCCGATCGCATCGGCCGCATGCAACTGCGCGCGACAGGTCGCGCACAGTTCCAGATGGCTGGCGACGACGGCCGCGAACGCGACCGGCAGCGCGCCAGCCGAGTAACCGACCAGGGTCGCGTGATCGAGATGGCGGACCGGCACTTTCATGCCTCGCCTCCCAGCCCGCGCCGCAACTTCGCGAACGCACGCCGCAGCGTGGACTTCACCGAGCCCAGCGGCATGCCGAGTTCATTGGAGATTTCCGAGTGGCTCTTCGATTCGAGATACGACATGCGGATCAGACGCGCCTGCCCGACCGGCAGCGCATCGATCGCGCGGCCGAGGCCGACATGATCGGTGAAGGCTTCCGGCCCGCTCGCGCCGATCTCGCCATCGTCGTCATGCAGCAGTTCGACATCGTCGGGCCACGCGGTCGCCAACGCGCCGCGACGCAGCGAATCGATATGCAGGTTGCGCGCGATGCGGAACAGCCATGTGCCGAGGCTGGCGCGTTTCGCATCGAAGGAACGCGCGCGGCGCCACAGCCGCAGCATCGCTTCCTGCACCAGATCCTCGGCCTGCGCGGCGGGAATGCCCTGGCCCAGCAGATAGCGGTTGAGCCGCGGCGCGAAGTGGTCGTAGATGCGCATGAAGCAGTCGACGTCGGCATTCGCAGCCACACGGCTCATCTGGTCGGACCAGAACACCGCATCGGGAGCCGGATCGGCGAGCAGCTTGGACATGCGAACCGCCCCGTGCAGGGGCGTGACCTTCGAGACGGCGGTGGCAGGCAGCTTGGGCATGGCGCCGTGTGGGCAACGTGCAGGCGGAGACATGAGGTCATACGCCACAAGGGCGGGATTGGATTCCCCGTATCAGTGAATCGACACGGGCGACCGCGATTGTGCCCCGCTCCGCAACAGTTCTTCGCCGGCGCGGCCGTTTATCGCCCCCGCTGACGGGCATAGCCTGTCCGCATCGTGTCTGGAGACGCCTGATGACCCGCCTGCCCGCCCTCTACATCTCGCATGGCTCGCCGATGACCGCGCTGGAACCGGGCCAGGTCGGCGAACGCCTGGCCGAGCTGGCGCGCACGCTGCCCCGGCCCCGTGCGATCGTCATCGCGTCCGCCCACTGGCTGGCACGCGCGCCGCTGGTGGGCGGCGCGGCGAAGCCCGAGACCATCCACGACTTCGGTGGCTTTCCGCAGGCGCTGTTCGACATCCGGTACCCGGCGCCCGGTGACCCCGCGCTCAGCGCGCGCGTGGCCGGGCTGCTGCAGGCGGCAGGACTGGCGCCGCAGCTCGACCCGCAACGCGGTCTCGATCACGGCGTCTGGGTGCCGCTGCGCCTGCTGTATCCCGATGCCGACATTCCGGTGGTGCCGGTGTCGATCCAGCCCGGACTCGGCCCCGCGCACCAGTTCCAGCTTGGCCGCGCCCTGGCGCCGTTGCGCGACGAGGGCGTGCTGGTGATCGGCTCGGGCAGCATCACCCACAACCTGCATGACTGGCGCAGCTACGACGAAGCCCGTCAGGCGCCGTATGTGCAGCCCTTCATCGACTGGGTGGAGCAGCGGCTGGCGGGCGAGGACGTGGACGCACTGCTCGACTACCGGAAGCAGGCTCCGTTCGCCGAACGCGCGCATCCGACCGACGAGCATCTGTTGCCGCTGTACGTCGCGATGGGCGCAGGCGGCACGCCGATGCACGCGCAACGCATCGATGCCGGCATCGACATGGGCTTTCTGGCGATGGACATCTACCGGTTCGATGGCGCGCCGGTGCCGCCGCCGGCCTGACCCTCGGCTGACGAGCGGCCCCAAAAAAAAGCCACCCGCCCCGGCGTGGGGCGGATGGCTGCATCGGTCACGCTGCGATCAGCCGCGCTTGGCGATCCGGTCGCGCATGTGCGCTTCGTCATCGAGCCAGTTCTGGTCCTTGTTCTTCAGGAAGAACACGTAGACCACCAGCGAGACCGCGATGATGATGGTGGCGTACACCGCGAACGCGATGACCTGGTCCGACGTCAGCGCGGCCTGGTACAGCAGCGGCGCGGTGCCGCCGAAGGCCGAGTTCGCCAGCGCGTAGCCCAGGCCCACGCCCAGCGCACGGATGTGCGTCGGGAACAGTTCGGCCTTCACCACCGCGTTGATCGACGTGTAGCCGGTCAGGATGATGAAACCGACACCCAGAATGATGAAGGCCGACAGCGCGCTGGTCTGCTGCGGCAGCGCCGTCACCAGGAACCAGGTGTAGAGCACGCCGCCGATACCGAAGAACACCAGCAGGCTCTTGCGGCCCACGCTGTCCGACAGCCAGCCACCGACCGGCTGCAGCAGCATCAGGAAGGTCAGCAGACCCAGATTGATCAGCGTGCCCACCATGACGTCGTCGCCGGCGAACGCGGCCTGGATCATCTTGGGCCCGTTCACCGAGTAGGTGTAGAACGCGACGGTGCCGCCCGCGGTGATCAGGAAGCACAGCAGCAGCGGACGCCACTGGTTCACGAACAGCTCGCGGATCGAGCCCGAGGCCTGTGCGCCACCGGTTTTGGCCGCTTCGATGGAACCCGACTCCAGCGATTCGTCCATCGTGCGACGCAGCCAGAACACCACGATCGCCGCGAGACCGCCGATGCCGAACGCGATGCGCCAGCCCCACTCGGAGATCTGCGAGGTGTCGAGCATCAGCAGCATCGCCAGCAGCGTCGCCTGGGCCAGCACGTGGCCGCCGACGAGGGTCACGTAATGGAACGACGACAGGAAGCCGCGACGGCCGGGAATCGCCGCCTCGGACATGTAGGTCGCACTGGCGCCGTACTCGCCGCCGGTCGCGAAGCCCTGGACCAGTCGTGCGATCAGCAGCAGCACCGCCGCCCAGATGCCGATCTGCGCGGCGGTCGGACTGATCGCGATGAGGAACGAACAGCCGGCCATCACCGACACCGACACCGTCAGCGCCAGGCGCCGGCCGTAGCGGTCGGCGAAGCGGCCGAAGTACCAGGCACCGATCGGGCGCATCAGGAACGTCGCGGCGAAGATCGCCCAGACGTAAAGGGTGGAATTCTTGTCGTCGGGCGAGAAGAACTGCGACTCGAAGTACATCGCGAACACCGAGTAGACGTAGACGTCGTACCACTCGACGAGGTTGCCGGCCGAACCCTTCAGGGTGTTCGACACGGACCGGCGCAGGCTGGCCGGTCGGGCCGCATTGGGAGCGGCGGGTGATGCCACGGAGCTTGAAGCAGTCATCGTTGGGGGGCCTGCGTGGGGGCAAGGGATGGCGAGTATAGGCACCGGAGCGGGGGTGATCGGCGTCAATAGCGAAGAGGGACTAGATGGATGCCCTGCGCGGGCGGGGCCTTCCAGCCCGTGCCGACGGACGGTTTGCCGGATCTGTCCGGCAGGCGTGTGATATCTGCCGCCCCGGTACGAACCACCTCATGACAGGTTCGACACGGACTCCATGGACACCACGATGCCCCTCGCGCATGACCGCGCCGCGTTCACCCGGCTGCTGCAGGACCACCACGGCATCGTCGCGACCGTGGCGGCCAGCTATTGCAGCGATCCGGACGACCGCGCCGATCTGGCCCAGGAAATCGCCGTGCAGCTGTGGCGCGCGTGGCCGAAATACGACCCGGCCAGGGCCTTCAGCACCTGGATGTACCGGATCGCGCTGAACGTGGCGATCAGCGCGGTCCGCAGCGCCACCGTGCGCCATCGCCACGCGGTGCCGCTCGACGAGACCCTGCACGACCTCGCCGACCCCGCGCCGCGCGATCCGCAGGCCGAACAGCAGGTCCGCGCCCTGCACCGCTTCATCCACGACCACGCGCCGCTCGACCGCGCCCTGCTGCTGCTCTACCTCGACGACCGCAGCCACCGCGACATCGCCGACATCCTCGGTCTCTCCGAGACCAATGTCGCCACCAAGATCAGCCGGCTGCGTCAGCGCATCCGCCAAGCCCTGTAGAGGACCCGCCATGGAACCCGATGACCTGAAGACCGCCTGGCAATCGCTGGAAGCACGCATGGCCCGCAGCGACGCCGTGCAGCTCGCGCTGCTGCGCGAAACACGGATGACGCGGGCCAAACGTCAGCTGCTCCCGCTGAAAGTCGGCCATTGGCTGCAGCTCGAACTGGGCCTGTGCCTGATCGTGCTCGGCGTCGCCTGCTGGACCCGCAACACGGATGTCGCCGGGCTGCGCATCGCCGGCATCGCGGTGCATGCATTCGGCGTGCTGACGGTGCTGGGCGCAGCCGCGATGCTGGTCCTTGCGATACGCATCGACTACGCCGCGCCGGTGCTGCAGATCCAGCGACAGCTGGCCGCGTTGCTGCGTGTGCACGCGTTGAACTCGGGACTCTGCGGCGCACCCTGGTGGATCATGTGGCTGCCGGTGGTCGTCGCATTTGCCGGTCTCGGTGATGCGCCTGCGTCAGGCGCCACGCCGGTCTGGATCGTCTGGAGCCTGGTCATCGGCTGTGTCGGCCTTGCGGCGACCTGGGGCTATGCCTGGCGCACTCGTGCGCGCCTGCGCACCGGAACAGATGGCCCCACCGATCGCGCCGATGGCGCGGACGGCATCCGCCGCAGCCAGCGCCTGCTCGACGAGATCGAGGCGTTCGAAGCGGGCTGAACGCGCGCCGCATCCGCGCATCCCCGCCCCCACACGGCGCGCGATGCGCGTATTCATCGCGGCCTGTAACGGAATGCGACACCTGTTCCGGCGCTCGGCGACGCCGCCTGCGACCGCGGCGCACCGCGGTGGCATGGCGATCCACCCCGCTGCGGCGGTTGCGAATCACGCCATCACGATTTCCGCGTCACGTGTTCCTGCCATCGGGCCTGTGCCTCATGGACGCACTCGAAGCACAGGATCACGACATGAAAGCGCTCACCTACCACGGCAGCAAGGATGTGCGGGTCGACACCGTGCCCGATCCGGTCCTGCAGGACGCCGACGACATCCTGCTGCGCGTTACCGCGACCGCGATCTGCGGCTCGGACCTGCATCTGTTCCGCGGCAAGATTCCCGAGCTGCACAAGGGCGACATCCTCGGCCACGAGTTCATGGGCATCGTCGAAGACGTCGGCAGTGATGTGACCAACGTGCGCAAGGGCGACCGCGTGGTGATTCCGTTCGTCATCGCCTGCGGCGACTGCTTCCATTGCCGTCTGGCCGAGTTTTCCGCGTGCGAAACCACCAACACGGGCACGGGCGCCGCACTCAACTCCAAGGGTATGCGCCCGCCGGCGGCGCTGTTCGGTTTCAGCCATCTCTATGGCGGCGTGCCCGGCGGCCAGGCCGAGTACGTGCGGGTACCCAAAGGCAATGTCGGACCGATCGTGGTGCCCGATGCGTTGCCCGACGAGCAGGTGCTGTTCCTGTCCGACATCCTGCCGACCGGCTACCAGGCCGTGCTCAATGCGCGCGTCACCAGGGGGTCGACGGTCGCGATCTTCGGCGCCGGCCCGGTCGGCCTGATGGCCGCGGCGTGCGCGAAGATGCTCGGCGCCGAGCGCATCTTCATGATCGACCGCTACCAGTACCGCCTCGACTTCGCCGTCGCGACCTACGGCGTGATTCCGATCAACTTCGAGGACACCGACGACCCGGCGGAAGAAATCATTTCGCAGACCAATGGCCGCGGCGTCGACGCGACGATCGACGCCGTCGGTTTCGAGGCCAAAGGCAGCAAGGCCGACACCATCGCCACCCAGCTCAAGCTCGAAGGCAGCAGCGGCGCCGCACTGCGCCAGTGCATCGCCGCGACGCGCCGCGCGGGCACCGTCAGCGTGCCGGGCGTGTATGCCGGCTTCATCCACGCCTTCATGTTCGGCGATGCCTTCGACAAGGGTCTGCGTTTCGAGATGGGCCAGACCAACGTGCAGAGGTACATGCCCGAGCTGCTGGAACACATCGGCGAAGGCCGGCTGCAGCCGGACGTCATCATTTCGCACCGCATGGCGCTGGCCGATGCGGCCAAGGGCTACGAGATCTTCGACGGCAAGGAAGACGCCTGCCGCAAGGTCGTGCTGACGCCCTGACCCACGGCTGTCAGACGAACGGCGCCTCGAGGGCGCCGTTTGCTTGTGCGGATCGAAGCGGTGCCTCAGGCGGCGCCGGCTTCCGCACCGCCGCGCTGCAACGGATCAGCCAGTGCCTCGCCCTCGCCGACGAAGGTGAGCGCGACGGAATTCAGGCAATGCCGCTCGTGCGTCGGCGGCGGACCGTCCGGGAACACATGGCCCAGATGGCTGCCGCAGCGCGCGCAGACTTCCTCGACACGCACCATGCCGTGACTGGTGTCGCGGATCAGGGTGATGTGTTCCGCGTCGTAGGGCGCGAAGAAACTCGGCCAGCCAGTGCCCGAATCGAATTTCGCGCTGGAGCGGAACAGCGGCAGCGCGCACAGGCGGCAGCAGTAGACGCCCTCGCGCTTGTTGTCGAGGAACACGCCGCAGAACGGCGCCTCGGTGCCGTGCTGCAGCAGCACGCGACGTTCGTCGGCGGACAGGTCGGCTTCCAGCGCGGCGCGCTGTTCGGCGGACGGCGGGGTGAGATCGAAACGGCTCATGGGAGTTCCGGCAGTTCGCGGGTCCCCACAAGATGGCGACGCGCAGGCCGTCGCACAACCCGTCGTGTCAGGCGATGGAGGCGGACCCGCGCGAGCGACGCCAGGCGCTCCAGGGGTCAGGCAGCAAATCCAGCGGGCGCGCCTGCCACGCGCCCGTGGCGTTCGCCATCATGACTTCCGGCCGCGCCGCCTTGGATTGCGATCGCCCTCAGGCGTCGGGCGTGGCGCCCAGCACCGCGGCCATGCGTGTGGCCAGCGCATCGACCGTGAACGGCTTGCCGATCAGTTGCACGCCCCCATCGAGTACGCCGTCCTGCACCAGCGTGTTGCGGCTGTTGCCGGTGGTGAACAGCACCTTGAGATCCGGCCTGCGTTTCAATGCCTCGTCGGCCAGCTGGCGTCCGTTGATCTCGGGCATCACGACGTCGGTGAACAGCACGACGATGTCGGGGTGCGCATCGAGCAGTTGCAGCGCCCTGGCCGCACCGTCGGCGGTGAGCACGCGGTAACCGAGTTCGTGCAGGGCATCGGTGGAAAACTGCCGCACGGCGGGTTCATCGTCCACGACGAGGACCAGCTGCCGGTGTCCCGTCGCAAGCGAGGTCGCATCGGCAACGGCAGGCGCCACGATGCCGGCGTCACCCTCGAGCCTGGGCAGCCAGATCTGGACGACCGTGCCCTGCCCGACCTCGGACGACATGCGCACGTGGCCCGACGACTGCCTGACGAAACCGTAGACCTGCGACAGACCGAGCCCCGTGCCCTTGCCGACCTTCTTGGTCGTATAGAACGGATCGAAGGCCTTGGCCATCACCTCGGGCGGCATGCCGCAGCCGTCGTCGGTCACGGTGATCAGGACGTACTGTCCGGGCGGCACGTCCTGCACACCACCGCCATCTCCGGGCGCCAGCGTGCAGTTGCGTGTCGCGATCGCCAGTCGCCCGCCACCGGGCATCGCATCGCGCGCATTGACCGCCAGGTTGAGGATCACGTTCTCGAGCTGGTTGGCATCGACATGCGTGGGCCACAGGTCGGCGCCGAGTTCGATCTGCAGACGCACGCTGCTGCCCAGCGAGTGCGCCAGCAGATCCGACATGCCCGCGACCAGCCGGTTCGCATCCACCGCGACCGGCTGCAGCGGTTGCTGCCGCGAGAACGCCAGCAGGCGCTGCGTGAGTTGCGCGGCGCGACTGGCGCCGTCGATCGCCATGTCGATGTAGCGCTTCGTACGCGGATCGGGGTGGTCCTTCAGCCGCGAGGCCAGCAGATCCAGCGGGCCCACGACGGCTGCGAGCATGTTGTTGAAGTCGTGCGCGATGCCGCCGGTCAGCTGGCCCACCGCCTCCATCTTCTGGCTCTGCCGCAGTGCGTCTTCCACACGCGTGCGCTCGGCGACCTCTTCCAGCACCCGGCTTTCCAGCCGCTCGTTCAGTTCCTTGAGCCGCGCGTCGGCGCGCTTGCGTGCGGTGACATCGATGGCGACACCGAGCACACGCAGGCACCGGTCACCCTCGAACAGGCCGCGGCCCTTGGCCGCGACCCAGCGCACGACGCCGTCTTCCTGTCCGACGGTGCGGTATTCGACGTCATAGAGCGCGCGCCGATCCGGATCGGCCGCCGCGTCGAATGCGGCCGTGGTGGCTGCGAGATCTTCCGGATGCAGACCCTTGTAGAAATCGCGCAGGGTCACCGCGACATCGCCGGAGATGCCGAACATGGCCTTGGTGCGGGGCGGCCAGATCAACGCATTGTTGACGAGGTCCACATCCCAGAACCCCATGTCGCCGGCGTCGGTGGCAAGACGCAGCCGCTCCTCGCTCTGCGCCAGTGCGGCTTCGGCGGCCTTGCTCGCCGACAGGTCCAGCATCGCCCCGATCATGCGCACCGGTTCGCCGGCGGCGTCGCGCAGCACGGTGCCGCGATCCAGGACCGCCGCATAACTGCCATCGGCGCGCTCGAACCGGTACTCGCCCGTCCACACCGAGCCATCCCCCTCGATGACCGCGTGGATCTGCGTGTCGATCCGGTGCCGGTCCTCGGGATGGATGTGGTCGAGCCACCACTGCGCACCGGTCGCGGTTTCGGCGTGGCCGAACAGCGTGTACAGCGCCTCGTTCCAGACCACATGACCGTCGTTGATGCGCCAGTCCCAGATCGCATCGTTGGTGGCGCCCGCGGCAAGCCGGTAGCGCTCCTCGATCTCCAGATGACGCGCTTCCGCGGCCTTGCGATCGGTGATGTCGAGCGAGGTGCCGACCAGGCCGGTGACGGTGCCGTCGGCATCGCGCAATGGCGCCTTGGTCGACAGCCACCACGCGCGCCGTCCATCGGGGAAGCTCACCTCCTCCTCGACCTGCTCCGCGCGTCCGCTCGACATGATGCGTTCGTCGGTCGCCATCACCGCGGCGGCCTGCGCGGCATCGCCCAGCAGTTCGGCATCGGTGCGGCCGATGTAGGCCTCGGGCGGGCGGCCGATCAGTTCGGTGGTCCCGCGGTTGCCGATCAGGATGCGGCCCTGGCGGTCCTTGGCGTAGACCACGCCCGGCGCGGCCTCGACGAAGGACCGCAGCAGCGTCTGGGCGTGATCCCGCTCGGCCTCGATCCGCCGGCGTTCCTCGATGTCGATCAGCACACCCGGAAAACCGACGGCCTGTCCGTCGGCGTCGTGATCGACCCGGCCGATCGCCTCGATCCACCGGTACTGCCGATCCCGGCCCAGGGTCCGGTAGGCGTGCGAGTAACGCCCGCCCCGACGCACCGCGTCGTCGATCGCGCCCTTCAGCCCCGACCGGTCTTCGGGATGCACGTAGTCCAGGATCTGGTCCAGGCGCAGCGCACCGCGCACCACGGCCGGATCCAGACCGAAGGCCTCGGCCAGCGCGTCGTCGATCGTGACGTTGTCGCGGGGAATGTCCCAGAACCATGTGCCGACGATGGCCCCGGCGGCGAGCGCCAGTTCGACGCGCTCGGCGTCGCGTGCGGCCTGGAGCGTGTCGTTCTGGGTCGAAGGGTTCAAGGAGATCTCGGCGGGAACGGCGGCGGTTCCCGGCATTCTCCCAGTTGCCGGCCGGCGAGGCGACTCCGGACGCGAACGCATCGATACGCGCGGATCGGCGCACCTGCGGGCCCCTGTCTGCCGCGATACGCGCCCGGGCGGCGGTGGATCCGGGTCGTCTGCCCACAACGCCAGCCGCGCCCAGCGCGGCAGCACCCTGCACGTGTTGCCGCGCATTGGACAGGCGCCGAGTCGACCGGGCATGGTGTCGCGCTCCACGCAACCCCGAGGACCACCCGCATGCGCCTGATCCCGTTGATGGCGATGACCGCCCTGCTCGCCGCCTGCACGCCCGAAGCGTCCGACACCGCATCCACGGTCGAGGCCAACGCAACGCCGCCTGCAGCCGTCGAATCCGTGCCCGCGGCCGCAGCAGCTGAAAGCGACACCGCGAGCGCATCCACGTTGGCCTATCAGCGCGTCAATGACGCCATGCACGCCGGCATGGGCGCCGGCTTCACCGGCGATGCCGATGTCGACTTCATGCGCGGCATGATTCCGCATCACCAGGGCGCCATCGACATGGCCCACGTCGTGCTCGAACACGGCACCGACCCGGAAGTGCGCGCCCTCGCGCAGCAGGTCATCGCCGCGCAGGAAACCGAGATCGCGCAGATGCAGCGCTGGCTGCAGGACCGCGGCGTTGCTGTTGACGCGCCTGCTCCGGATGACGACGCGCACACGCATCACTGATGCGCTCGCGCGTTCGATACATGCGCAGGCGTCAGGAACGCGACTCGAACACCGGAATCGGCACACACCTTTTATGGGGAACGTCATGACCTGCAACATCGGCGCGATGCTTCGAGAGCGTCTCCAGCTTGCGGCGCCTGTGCCCGTCGCGTTCGAACATGGCGACGTCGATACGTTCGATGGATTCACCCGGGAACGGATCGAATACCGCGGCTTGGAAGGCGACATCATTCCAGCGTTCCTCTTCATGCCCACGACGCAGAGCACCCGAGGCGGCGTGGTGGTCTTCCACCAGCACAACGGCGAGTTCCACTTCGGCAAGAGCGAAATCGCCGGCGATGTCGGCAGCCAGTTCCAGGCCTTCGGCCCGGCGCTCGCACGTCGCGGCCTCGCAGTGCTGGCGCCGGACGCCCTCACGTTCGAGGATCGCCGCGGCAAAGTGCACGGCGTGGAGCCGCACTATTACGATTGGCTGCAGCACTACAGCGCCATGAGCTACCGCCTGCTCGACGGCGACACGCTGATGCGCAAGGGCCTCGACGACGCCCAGCGTGCGTTGAGCGTGCTGATCGACGCCGCCGGACTCGACGCACGCCGCGTCGGCATCGTGGGCCATTCGTACGGCGGCTACACCGCGCTGTACCACGCTGCCGTCGACCCGCGCTGCCGCTTCGCCTGCATCAGCGGCGCGGTCTGCAGCTTCGACACCCGACGCCGCGAAGAGACCGGCATCACCCTGTTCGAAGCGGTACCGGGCCTGGCGCAGCTGATCGACACGCACGACGTGCTGGCGGCCATCGGCCCGCGCCCGACGCTGGTCGTGTCGGGGAGCGAGGACAAATATTCGCGGGACGCGGATCAGGTCGTGGCCAAGGTCGCCGGTGACTTCATCACCGAACTGCGCGTCGAGCGTGGGCATGCGCTCGACCAGCAAAGATTCGATGCGATCGTCGACTGGCTCGTTCAAAGCGTGTCTGACTGAAGGCTTTGCGGAGACTTTCTGCGACAAACAAGCACTGCCTCAGCGAGCGGGCGCCAGATCGGGCACGCCTGCATCGCGCAGCGTCCACGCACTGAACACCGTCAAGCGCGGGCCGTTCCCCAGCACCACCACGCGCGTCCCTTTTGGCAGAACAACGCCACATGGAGAAATTGCCTCAACGCGAAACGGCGTCAAACCGCGCGACACTTTGTCGACATCGACAAGAATCCAAAGGCTGTTGCTTCGATCATCCAAGCGTTCGCCCGACGCCACACCGTGGGCGACGAGCTGGGCCGCCGCGACGCTGGGCGCCATTGCCTCGCTCGATGGCGCGACGATGCAGGCCTGTGCCGAAAGCGTCGTAAAGGACATCACTAGCAACAGAACCGCGCTCCGCGCGCGAATGCCGCGTCTGTGATCTCGACAGAGCATCTTGTCCATCCAGTAACGCTCCTGCGACAGCTCGGTGAGTGAACCTGCAAACCTCACCTGCTGATCAGGAGATCGATTTCATCTCCGAGGAGATCACGTGCCAGCCCGACGTCCCGTGGCGCGAGACCGCCGTATGGCTGGAAGCGCAGAGCGGGCCGCACCAGAATCCGAACGTGATGTCGTAGCCCCCGTCCGCCCGTCGCGTCGGCGTGCCGACGCCCATCCTCATCGCGGTGTGCTCTTGCGCGCCGCTCTCCGGCGCTCTCCATTCGGAACCAGCCAGCAGTTGCAGGCCCGTATCACCCAAAGATCGAATCGATTCCTCGGAAAGGTCGATCGGGCGATCGTCACCGGGCAAATGCAGCGAGACATACAGCGGCATGCGGTTGCTCGCCAGGTAACCGCCAGCGTCCAGCTGATGGCGTATCACCGCAATCATGACGCCCTGCAGATCGGGAGGAGGATTCAACGCTGCGTCGGCAAGGCCACGCCGCTTGTCGCGCGCATCCCGCAGTGCCCGCATGGCGTCGTCGCGCGGAGCGCACTCGCTGGTCAGCGCATGTACGCAGACCAGGCCGGAAGACTCGTTGAGCGACACGAAGAATCGCCGGTAAGCGGCGCCCTCGCCCCGTTCGATCATCATCCGCCACTCGTTGCTGGCCTGGTCGAATTCAGGTCCATTGATGGTCGAATCACCGCGTCCGGCCTTCGAATCGACCGCCGCTGATCCCACCCCCATCGCCTGCATGGCGTCCAGCAGCGGTTGCTGCGTCTGCGCATGGGCGACGCATGCAAGGAACAGCACCAGCGTGGCGATCGCCCCGCGCACACAAGCGTTCATGGTCATCACCCGATGTCTCATTGGGAGGGGGATACGGCCGCCATCGAGGCTCCAGTTCACCACACAACACCAAAGCCTGGTGGGCCTTTGGAAGAGGTGCACGCCCAAACTTGAACCTGGACCCGTGATCTCCTGATTGCACTAGTCGCTCCGGATATCGAGCCCCGCGTCCGCCAGTGCCGACAGCACGTCCACGTTCCCGACCGGCGACCCGGTCAACCGCAGGGAGCGCAGCGTGGTCATGGACCGCAGCGGTGACACATCGTCCACGCGGGTTTCTTCCAGGGTCAGCCAGCGCAGTTCGGGCAAGCCTGCGAGCACCGAGACATCGTCGACGGATGTCCTCGACAGCGTCAGTGTCTGCAGTGATGCCAGCGGCGCAAGCGTCGCCATCGCGGTGAACGGCGTGCTGGCCAGATCCAGATCCTCGAGTGCGGTCAGGCCCGCAAGCATCGAGAAGTCCCGGGCCTGCGTCCCCCGCAGCGCCAGCACACGCAGCGCCCGGTGACCCGCGATCGGCGACAGATCGTCGACGGACGTGCCGGAGATCGACAACCGCTCCAGGCGATGCAGGCCTGCGAGCGGCGACAGTTCGCTGACCCGCGTGTTGTGCATCCCCAGGATGCGAAGCGACGGCATGTTCGCCACAGGATCGATACGCGCAACGGCGGTCTCCCCGAGCGAAAGCGATTCGAGCCTGGTCAGCCCTGTGAGCGGCGCAAGGTCGACGACCGTGCTGCCGGTCAGCACCAGCCCGGTCAGCGACGTCAGCGCGGCCAGCGGGCGATAGTCCACAGTCCTGCTGTTGGCCAGCGACAGCGTTCTGAGCGTCTGCATGCCTGCCAGCGGGCCGATGTCGGTGAACGGATTGGTGCTGAGCGCCGCATCCTCGACCACCGGCAGGGTCGCGATCACCGACAGGTCGACGATCGCGTTCCCGTCCAGATTGACGGACCGCAGCAGCGGCTTGTTACGGAGGAATGAGGTGTCGCGCACGCCGCCGCGGGTGAGGCTCAGCGTGCGCAGGGACGACACCGCCCCGAGCGGGGCATAGTCACGCACCTGCGTTTCCGACAGGGTCAACAGACGCAGATCGGGCAGCGAGGCGAGTGCGGAGATGTCGCGCACGCTGCTCGACGACATATAGAGCGTCTGCAGATCCGGCAGCCCCGACAGCGCATCCACATCGTCGATCCGCGTGCCGTGGAGATTCAGCGTCCGCAGCGCGCGCAGCGACGACAGCGGCGTGATGTCGCGCACGGCTGTTTCGTAGAGGCTCAGCGTCTTCAGCGACTGCAGGCCGGACAGCGGCGACAGATCGGTGACGCCCGACCCGGTGAGATCGATGAATTCGAGCGTCTTCCACGCCGCCAGTGCGGAGAGGTCATGCAGTTGCGGCAGATGCTTGAGGTCGATCGAAGTGCCATCGAAGTCCGCATTGACGGCCACGATGTCGGACGCAGCGAGCTCCGGATTGTCCGCGGCGATGCTGGTCGCCAGCCGCGCGAGCGCATCGTTCTGCGTGGGCGGAATGTCGCACCTGGCGCGCACGGCCTCGTGGTGCACATAGCCGCTGCGCATCGCGTCGCCCTCCGCATCCAGCATGGCGACGCGATAGTAGACATGCCCTTCGGGCGTCCGCTCGGCATTCGCGAATCGGAGCCGTTGGCCGTTCGGCATCCGGGCCACGACGTCGAACCTGCTGGCACTGGGTCCTTCGCGCAGGTTGGTGAAACCGCTCAGCGCGTTGCAGACGTGCAGCGCGTCGCCACGCAGGAGCGGCGCGGCCAACGCGGACGGGGCGATCGAGATCGACAACACCGCACATGCGGCCAGACGTTCAACGCACTTCATCGCACCCCTCCCCGGAAACTGGATGTCTGCTGTCACACCCGCTTGCAACGTCGTCTACCGGGCGCGGGCCGCGACCATGGGCCGCCTGCACACGCGCGCGATCGACATGAGCGCTTGCCCGAAGGCGTCGCGCCTCAGCGCACCATCGGCAGATTCAGCCCCTGCGCTTTCGCACAGTCCCTCGCGATGTCGTAGCCCGCATCCGCATGGCGCATCACGCCGGTGCCGGGATCGTTCCACAGCACGCGGGCGATGCGTTTGTCGGCTTCCGCGGTGCCGTCGCAGACGATGACCACCCCGGAGTGCTGCGAGTAGCCCATGCCGACGCCGCCGCCGTGGTGCAGCGACACCCAGGTCGCGCCGCCCGCGACGTTGAGCATCGCGTTGAGCAGTGGCCAGTCGCTGACAGCATCGGAACCGTCCTGCATCGCTTCGGTCTCTCGGTTCGGCGACGCGACAGAGCCGGAATCGAGGTGATCGCGGCCGATGACGATCGGCGCCTTGAGTTCGCCGTTGCGCACCATCTCGTTGAACGCGAGGCCCAGCTTGTCGCGCACGCCCAGGCCCACCCAGCAGATGCGCGCCGGCAGGCCCTGGTAGGCGATGCGCTCGGCTGCCATGTCGAGCCAGCGGTGCAGGTGCGCGTCATCGGGAATCAGTTCCTTGACCTTGGCGTCGGTCTTCGCGATGTCCTCTGGATCGCCGCTCAGCGCGACCCAGCGGAACGGGCCGATGCCGCGGCAGAACAGCGGGCGCACATAGGCCGGCACGAAGCCGGGGAAATCGAAGGCGTTGGTGCAGCCCTCGTCCTGGGCCATCTGACGGATGTTGTTGCCGTAGTCGACGGTGGGAATGCCGGCGGCGTGGAAGGCGAGCATGGCTTCGACGTGCACCCGCATCGAGGCTTTCGCGGCATCGCGGACCGATTCTGGATTCGCCGTCTGTTCGGCGATCCAGCGCTCGACGCTCCAGCCGATCGGCAGGTAACCGTGCACGGGATCGTGCGCGCTGGTCTGGTCGGTGACGCAGTCCGGACGCACACCGCGCTTCACCAGTTCCGGCAGCACCTCGGCCGCATTGCCCAGCAGCGCGATGGATTTCGCTTCGCCGGCCTGCGTGTACTTCTCGATGCGCGCAAGCGCGTCGTCGAGGTCGGTGGCCTGCTCGTCGACGTAGCGGGTCTTGATGCGGAAATCGATCCGGCTCTGCTGGCATTCAATGGTGAGCGAACACGCGCCGGCGAGGCTCGCGGCCAGCGGCTGTGCACCACCCATGCCGCCGAGGCCCGCGGTGAGGATCCACTTGCCGGTCAGGTCGCCGCCGTAGTGCTGGCGCCCCATCTCGACGAAGGTCTCGTAGGTGCCCTGCACGATCCCCTGGCTGCCGATGTAGATCCACGAACCCGCGGTCATCTGGCCGTACATCGCCAGGCCCTTGCGATCGAGTTCGTGGAAGTGCTCCCACGTCGCCCAGTGCGGCACCAGGTTGGAGTTGGCGATCAGCACGCGCGGCGCATCGCTGTGGGTGCGGAACACGCCCACCGGCTTGCCGGACTGCACCAGCAGCGTCTCGTCGTCGCCGAGGGTTCTGAGCGATTCGAGGATCGCGTCGTAGCAGGCCCAGTCGCGCGCAGCGCGGCCGATGCCGCCGTAGACGACGAGGTCCTCGGGCCGCTCGGCGACATCAGGATCGAGATTGTTCTGCAGCATGCGGAACGGCGCTTCGGTGAGCCACGACCGGCAGGTCAGTTCGCTGCCGCGCGGCGCGCGGATCGTGCGGGACGGGTCGTGGCGCGAGGCGTCGGTCATTGCGGCATTCCGTTGAAGTCGATGCGGCGATTATCGCATCGCATCCCGGCGCCGACTGGTGCGCTGCGGCGTGAGCGCACGGACGCGGCCGCCCTATCCTCGGCCCGTGACGTTTCGTTTATTCATTGCCGCGTGGACGATGGCGCTTGCCGGCTGCGCCGCGCAGACCGGATCGACGCAGCCTGCCACGCCCGCTTCAAGCGAAGCGCCCGTACGCGTGCTGCTGTTCTCGCGCACCGCCGGTTTCCGCCACGATTCGATTCCGGTCGCGATCGACACGCTGCGGGCCCTGGGCGTGCAGTCCGGTTTCGCGGTCGACGCGTCCGAAGACGCGACGCTGTTCGACGACGCCGGTCTGTCGCGCTACGCGGCCGTGGTGTTCGTCAGCACGACGCGCGAGGTGCTCGATCCCGCACAGCAGGCCGCGTTCGAACGCTATGTGGGTGCGGGCGGCGGTTTCATGGGCGTGCATGCGGCCGCCGACAGCGGCTACACCTGGCCCTGGTACGGCGATCTGGTAGGCGCGTGGTTCTCGCGGCATCCCGAAGGCCTGCAGTCGGTGCGTGTGGTGTTCGAACACGACGCCGGACCGGACGGCCTGCGCGAGTGGCGGGTGACCGACGAGATCTACGACTACCGGCGCAATCCGCGGTCCTTCGTGCGGGTGACCGCGTCGATCGATACCGCCTCGCATCCCGACGGACGCATGGGCGAGGACCATCCCATCGCGTGGTGCCACCGCAATGCCGGCGGCCGCGCCTGGTACACCGGCCTGGGGCACGATCCGGCGCTGTACGCCGATCCGGTGTTCCGAGCCCAGCTGCTGCGCGGCCTGCTGTGGAGCACCGGGCACAGCGACGCCTGCTGACGCCGGAAACGGAAACGCCCGGCCGGAGCCGGGCGTTGCCTGTCTCGCGATCGATCCGATTCAGAAGATCGACGGGTCGAGCCTGCGCAGTGCGTCCTTGACGTCGGTCGAGCCGGTGCGGTCGATGTCCTCACGCGTATAGACGCGACCGCCGCCGGTGACGCACTCCTGCTCGGCACGCTTGGAGCGTGCATTGCGGGACGCCGTGATGCGGGACCCGGTCTCGCGGATGCAGAAACGATCGGCCGCACTGGTCCGCTGACCGCGGTCACGCGCCGACTCTTCTTCCTCTTCCTGCTGCTGCGCGTGCGCCACCTGACCGGCTGCGCCGAACGCAAGGCCGGCCAACAGGGCCGTCGTCCACCATGCATGTCTCATCGCGCACCTCCTGCGGTGCCAGATACCAGTGGACATACGATACGCGCGCCGGACCGTACCCGGGTTCACGGGCGTTCCATGTTCAGCCGTCGTGCGGTCCTGTCGTGCCGCTTTCATGCCGCTGACTGCGGGATGTCATGTCGTCCCGGTATCCTGCCGCGATGATTTCCGTCTCTTCTGCGCGCGCATTCGCGCTGCTTCCGCTGTTGCTGCTGGCTGCCTGCGCCACGCCGCCCGACCCGCCCACCGACCCGACGACCGCTTCGATATCGGATACCGCGGATGCGCGTCCGACCCTGCTGCTGGTCTCGTTCGACGGATTGCGCCCCGACTATCTCGGTCGCGGCGAAACGCCGCATCTCGACGCGCTCGCCGCCACAGGCGTGCAGGCATGGATGCGCCCGTCCTATCCGTCACTCACCTTTCCCAACCACTACACCCTGGTGACCGGGCTGCGTCCGGACCGCCACGGTCTGATCCACAACTCGATGCACGATGCCGCGCTCGGCGACTTCCGGTTGTCGGACCGGGACGCGGTCGGAAATGGCGACTGGTACGGCGACGGCGAACCGTTGTGGGTGACTGCCGAGAATGCTGGCCTGCGCACCGCGACGCTGTCGTGGCCCGGCAGCGAGGCACCGGTCCGTGGCGTGCGTCCCACGACCTGGCTGCCGTTCGAGGACACGCGTCCGCTCGACGTGCGCGTGGACACGGTGCTGGGCTGGCTTTCCGGCCCCGCAGCGACCCGCCCCGCCTTTGCCACCCTGTACTTCGAACAGACCGACACGGCCGGTCACAACCACGGCCCGGATTCGCCCGAGCTGCACGCGGCGTTGCGGGATGTCGACGCCGCGCTGGGGCGCCTGCTCGACGGCCTGCGCGCGCGCGGCCTGTACGACCGCGTGAACCTGGTGCTCGTCTCCGACCACGGCATGGCCGAGGTGCCACCTGGCCAGTCGATCGCGATCGAGGACATGGTCACCATGGAAGAAGCACGCGTGGTGTCCACCGGCCAGGTGATCGGCGTGATTCCGAACCCGGGCTACGAGGCCCGCGTCGAACAGCGCCTGCTTGGCGCGCATCCGCAGTACGACTGCTGGCGCCGCGGCGAGATGCCGGCGCGCTGGCATTTCGGCACACATCCGCGGGTGCCGCCGATCGTCTGCCAGATGCATCCGGGCTGGGACGCGATTCCGCGCGCGGGGCTCGCCCGGCGCGAAGGCAGGACCCGCGGCTCGCACGGCTACGATCCGGCGACACCGGAGATGCGCGCGGTGTTCATCGCGCACGGCCCGGCGTTCCGCAGCGGCGTGACGCTGGACGGGTTCGACAACGTGGATCTCTATCCGATGCTGGCGCGCCTGCTGGGCGTGACGCCCGTCGACAACGATGGCGATCCGCGGACGTTGCTGCCCGCACTCGACGACACCGCCGACTGAGCGGCCGGCGCCGACCGTCCGGACTCAGCGGTCGAATTTCGTCGACAGGATGATCGATGAGGTCGTCCGCTCGACGCCTTCGATGCACCCGATGCGATCGGTCAGTTCGTCCATGTCGGCCACCGTGGGTACCACGCCCAGCGCGATCAGATCGTAGGGGCCGCTGACCGAGTGCAGCGTGCGCACCGCATCGATCGCACGCAGTGCAGTCACCACCGGTGTGGTCTGCCGCGGACGCACGGTGATCATGATCTGCGCGCGGATGTGGCCCTGCTCGAAATCGTCGCGCACGCGCACGGTGTAGCCGCTGATCACGCCGTCGCGCTCCAGCCGCTCGATCCGGCTCTGCACCGTGGTCCGCGACAGCCCCAGGCGGCGCGCGATCTCCGCCGTCGACAGGCGCGCGTTCTCCCGCAGCAGGATCAGCAGGCGGACATCGGCGGATTCGGTGGACATAGGTGCGGCAACGGTTCGGCGATCTGCCGAAATTCTACCCATCGCTCGTCGTTCCGTCGCTTCCGTTCGACACAATCGTCCAGATAATGGAGAGACCGCCGGCCTGATCGCGCTCCAGCGTGCCCAGCGCCCGGCCCTCCCCGACGTTCCAAGGAGTGACCCGCATGTCCGTGATCCAGACCCTCGCCCCCCTGCGCGCCCATGGCGGCACCCGCCGCACCACCGGCCTGCCGGACGACGTGCTGGAACGCTTCGCCGCGACGCACCCCGAACTCGTCGAGGCCGTGCAGGCCGCCGCACAGGCGCATGCAGGCCTGACGCAGGACTTCGCCGACCTGCTCGATCTGGACGAGGACGCGCAGGCGCGCGCCGTGCAGGCGGGCTACATCAACTTCTATCCCGGCGATGCGGTGAACCCCTACGTCGCACTGAGCGCACGCGGCCCGTGGATCGTCACGCTCAAGGGCGCGGTGCTGCACGATTCGGGCGGCTACGGCATGCTCGGCTTCGGCCACACGCCGAAGGATGTGATCGCCGCGATGGCGCAGCCGGTGCCGATGGCCAACATCATGACGCCGAGTCTGTCGCAGCTGAAACTCGACCGCGCGCTGCGCCGCGAGATCGGCCATACCCGTGACGGCGGCTGTCCCTACAGCCACTTCCTGTGCCTGAACTCCGGCTCCGAATCGGTCGGCCTGGCCGCGCGCATCGCCGACATCAACACCCGCACCCAGACCGATCCGGGTGGCCGCCATGCCGGCCGCACGATCAAGCGCATCGTCGTCAAGGGCAGCTTCCACGGCCGCACCGAGCGTCCGGCGCTGTACTCGGACTCCTCGCGCGCGACCTACAAGAAGTACCTCGCGAGCTTCCGCGACGAGAATTCGCTGATCACGATCGCGCCCTACGACGCCGACGCGCTGCGCCAGGCATTCGCCGATGCGGACGCGAACGGCTGGTTCGTCGAAGCCGTGTTCCTGGAACCGGTGATGGGCGAAGGCGACCCCGGTCGTGCATTGCCGCCGGCGTTCTACGCCGCCGCGCGCGAAGTCACCCGTGCCCACGGCAGCCTGCTGCTGGTCGACTCGATCCAGGCCGGCCTGCGCGCGCACGGCGTGCTGTCGGTCGTCGACTACCCGGGCTTCGAAGGTCTCGATGCCCCGGACATGGAGACGTATTCGAAGGCCCTCAACGCCGGCCAGTACCCGCTGTCGGTACTCGCGGTGACCGAGCACACCGCGCAGCTCTACAAGAGCGGCGTGTACGGCAACACGATGACCGCCAATCCGCGTGCGCTGGACGTCGCCTGCGCGGTGCTCGCGCAGCTCACGCCCGAGGTGCGCGCCAACATCCGCGACGCCGGCCGCAAGTCGGTCGAGGCGCTCGAAGCGTTGAAGGCCGAACTGGGTGGACTGATCACCAAGGTCCAGGGCACCGGTCTGCTGTTCTCCTGCGAACTCGCGCCCCAGTTCAAGTGCTACGGCGCCGGCTCGACCGAGGAATGGCTGCGCGAACAGGGCATGGGCGTGATCCACGGCGGCACGAATTCGCTGCGCTTCACTCCGCACTTCAACATCGGCGACGACGAGATCGCACTGCTGGTGTCGATGGTCGGCAAGGCGCTGCGCGAAGGTCCGCGCCAGACGGACGCCGCCGCGGCCTGATAAGGTCTGCACCCCGCGCGGCCGGCACCGGTCTGCGTCCGCCCGGGCGCAGACGCGGCGTCCAAGTCGCGGGACGTGCCTGGAAGACGTGCACCGTCGCCCTCGATCCGCGCGCTTTTCCGACAGCGTGGTGACCATGATTCGACGTTCTGCCCTGCTCGCACTTCCGTGTGCGGCGCTTCTTCTCTCGGCCTGCGGCAGCGAGCCGTCCACAGCCTCGATGAACTCCCCGGCCGATGCCGTGCTGCTCGGCCGGGTATTCGACGCGCGCGCGGGCACGGTGATCGAACGCGGCGTCGTGGTGATCGCCGGCGAACGCATCCGCTGCGCCGGCGAACGCGAGGCCTGCAGCTGGGACGACGCGAACGCACAGCACGATTACGGCGACGGCCTGCTGTTGCCGGGACTGATCGATCTGCATGTGCACGCGCGGCCGCACTTCATCGGCGCCTTCGTGCCCGCGGGCGTGACCACCATCCGCGATGCCGGCAACACCCTCGACAACATCGCGCAGCTGCGCGGAACGCCCGGTGCGCCGCGGATCTTCGCCGCCGGCCCGTTGATCGACGGGCCCGACAGCGTGATGACACCCGACGGCCCGCGGCCGCTCGACGTCGACACACTCGGCGCACAGCCTTCGCTGACGGTAACCAACGCCGCCGAGGCCGAGACCGCGATCGCGGCGCTTGCCGAGCATGGCGTGGACTGGATCAAGCTCTATGAGCAACTGCCGCCGGACGTCTTCGACGCGGCCGTTGTAGCGGCCGCACGTCACGACCTGCCGGTGATGAGCGACCTCGGGCTGGTGGTCACGCGCGGCCTCTCGGGCGCCGACGTCGACGCCCGCCAGGCGGCTGCGACGGGCGTGACCACGCTCGAGCACATCGGCGGCGCCGCGCTGGCGTACGCACGGCTCGGCGGCGATCCCTTCGCCGGGACGCTCGACGCCGCGCACATCGATCGGATCGTCGCCGATCTCGCCGCCAGCGCGGTCGCTGTCGTGCCGACGGCCGGCAACACCGCCCAGTTCCTCGCGCCCGACAGTCTCGAGCGCGACGGCCTGCCCGGCGGCGACCGCATCGCGCCGCACTTCGACGGCTACTGGTCGCATCTGGCAGGCGTGCTCGAGCCGCCGGCCGCACACGCCCGCGCACGCGCCGACCAGCGCCTGCTCGATGCACTGCTGCCGCGCCTGCATGCCGCTGGTGTGCCGGTCGGCGCCGGCTCCGACGCGCCCGCCGCACCGTACATCGTGCCGGGCCCCGCGCTGCACCAGGAACTCGATGCACTGGTCGGCGCCGGCCTGACACCGGTGCAGGCGCTGCAGGCCGCGACGCATGTTGCCGCCGACATCCTCGGCCAGCCCGATCTCGGCCGGCTGGAAGCCGGCGCACGCGCCGATGTGCTGGTCGTCAGCGGGAATCCGCTGGCCGACATCCGCGCAACGCGGACCATCCACGCGGTGTGGGCCAATGGCGCATCCGTCGATCTCGCGCAGGCATGGAATGCGGTCGATGGCGCATTGCAGACGGCGCGCGAGGCACAGGCGGCCGAAGCCGCCGAAGGTTGAGCGAACGCGCGCGTCGGCAGGAGATCCTGCCGGCGCACGCATGACCGCGCGCTGCGTCTGTGCGGCGGACACACGTCCGGCGATGGAAGGCGCTGCACCGCAGGACTATCCTGTCGGTTCCCGAGGCAAGGATGCCCATGTCGTCGACGCACCGAACACCGCGCCTGCGCGATGACGAACCGCATGCGCTGGCCGCACTGGCGACCGCCCTGTTGCTGCCTGCCCTGATGGCGCTGTGGCTGCTGGGCTGGCGCAGCGGTCACGACACCACGCGCACGCATGCGTCCACCGTCGTCACCCGCCTCGTCTTCATCCCCACGCGCGCGGCGCCAGCATCCGTCGACACCGTCGCCGGGCGCACGGACGCCGCGCCGGTCGTCCCGCAGACGCCGCGGTCGACATCGGCGCCACGGCCCGCCGTCGCCGTGCCGGATGGGACGCATGCACCGGGCGACGAAGCGACGCTGATGCACACGCAGACGTCGGGCGTCGCACTCGATTACGGCAATCTGCTCGGCCAGGCCGAGGTGCCTGTCGCGATCGCCGAAACGCTGCCGTGGGAGCGCGCCGCTTCGCGTCCCGAAGCGGCGCCGGAGCGCTTCCGCATGCGTCGCCAGATCACACCGGCCGACGTCGTGCGCGGGTTCTCGCAGCTGATCGGCCTGTGGCCGCCGGGCTATACGGAAAGTCCATGCCCGGCGCTGCGGCGGACCATCGACACCCTGTCCCAGGCGCCGTCGCTCAGTACGCGCGACCACGCACTGCTGCAGGACGCGGTACTGGCGCGGTCACAGTACTGCGCGTAACCGCACAGGCGGCTCGCACCGCGAATGCTGCCTCTCTCCGGACGACGCTCAGCGTGCTGCCGCGTCGATCGTGGCGCGAATCAGCGCGCGCGCTTCGTCCGCACTGCCCCAGCCCGACAGTTCGACGCGCTTGCTGCCGGCCGGCAGATCCTTGTAGACGCGGAAGAAGGCTTCGATGCGCTCGCGCTCCATCGCCGGCAGGTCGTCGAGCGTGCGCATCCCGGCGTACGTGGGATCCACGTCGTCGGCCGGCACCCCGATGATCTTCTCGTCGGGCTCGCCGCCGTCGATCATCCGCAGCACGCCCAGCGGACGGAAGCGGATCAGCACGCCCGGATACAGCGGCGCGCGCGTCAGCACCAGCGCGTCGAGCGGGTCGCCGTCGCCGGCATGCGTGCCGGGCATCGAGCCGTAATTCGCCGGGTAGGCCATCGGCATCGACAGGAAACGGTCGACGAAGATCCGGCCTTCGGCATCGCTCTCGTACTTGGTGAACCCGCCGGCCGGAATCTCGACCAGCAACACCGCTTCGTCCGGCGCGTTCGCCGGCTGGCGATCGTGCGCGGGCGGTGTCGCGGCGTGCGCTGCGAGCGACATCACGCAGGCAAGCGCGGCAGCCAGCACCGTTGCAGACATGCGATTGCGCATACGCGTCACTCCCAGCACCGGTCGGCGCGGCCCTTGAGCGTTGCGTCGCGCGCGCAGTCGCGTGGTGCGATGCGGCCCTCGGTGATCTCGTGCAGTGTGCGGGTCTCCAGCGTGGCGCCACGGATCTCGAACGCGTCGTAGAGACGGCCTGTGGTGGTGCGCGATTCGTAATGCAGCGTGTCGCCGTCCAGACGGATGACCTGGAACAGCTGGGTGTCTTCCGCTGTCGGCGCCATGTCGCGGCGGGCGCCGTCCGACAGGCGGTACTGCTTCGCGCCGACCACCGACACCAGGTACTGCGGCGTCGCGCGCGACGCGTCCTCACCGGGGCGACGCCCGTAAACGTGGTCGTGACCCTGCAGCACCAGATCGACGCGGCGGCGGTCCAGCACCGGCAACACATGTTCGCGCAGGGCGACGTTGTCGCGATCCTGGCGCGGCGAATACATCGGCTGGTGGATCAGCGCGATCGACCAGGGATGCGGATTGGCGGCGAGCGTGCGATCCAGCCAGGCGGCCTGCGCTTCGGCCGTACCGAGATCGAGCGCGGACGTGCCGTCGAGCACCACCACGCGCACGCCCTGGTAGTCGAACCAGTAACTGGTCTTCTCCGCGCCGGGCGCGCCATTGGCCGGCAGCGCGAAGGTGCGCGGCCAGTGGCCGCCGAGCACGCGACGCTCCTGCGGAGTGTCCTCGAATTCTTCCCAGTACTCGTGATTGCCGGGCGCCGGCGCGTTGACGACCATCGTTGCCAGCGGGCCGACCGCGTCGAACCACTCGCCCCACTCGTTGTCGTCTTCGCCGTCGCCGCCACTGACCAGATCGCCGGCGAACAACGCGAGCTTCGCGTCGGGCGCATGCCGGTGCGCTTCGCGCAGCACCCGCGTGCTCAGGCTGGCGTTCTTGTTCTGGGTGTCACCGAAGTACAGCAGCGTCAGCGGCGCGTCGGCAGCGGCTGCGGTGCGCGTCTGCATCCAAGGGCTCCAGGTGCCGCCGCCCTGCACACGCCAGGCATAGAGCGTATCTGGCTGCAGGCCATCGACTTCGGCGCGATGGAACTCCGCGCTGCCGTTCTCGCTGTCGAGGGTCGTGCTGCGCGCGGCAACCCGGCGACGCGGCCCCATGTCCGGCGAGTCGCCGGCCACCACGATTTCCACGACCAGCGCATCGACGACCGGCGATGCGTCGACCGGCACTGCCGTGCGCCACGACACGCCAAAGCCCGTCGATGCGTCCTGCGCCGGCGACGCGACGATGCGGTCGGGAAACACGCTCGGCGCGTAGCGCATGATGCCTTCAGGCACGAGCGTGTTCGGCTCGACGCGTGTTTCGCCAGCCGCCATGCCATGAAGCGGCATCGCGAGCAGCGCGGCGCTCAGCAGCAGAAGACGGGGCAGGCGTACGGGCAGCGCGTGTGTCATGGGTGGTGTGTCCTTGTGTAAAGCCGCATCCGACGGTTGCGAAGGCATCGCAGGCGACGGATGTCGAAAGATTCTGCGTGGAGAGGTGAGGTGGCGATCGCCACGCCACGGTCGTATCGATGTCGCGGGACCGTCATGCGTATCGACACGGGGCGTCATGATCGCCGCGCGAGGTTGCAGGCACGTTGCATGCGCACCGCGACATCGCACTGACGCGCCACCACAACAGAACTGTCATCGAAGCGTCGCAAGATGCCGACCCCGGGGGAACGGGGCGTCGCCGATACGCGACGCACGCCACAACGCACACACGCAACGCACGCCGCCTGCCGCGACGTGACGGCTGCGGCTTCGCCATGCCCCCGGCACACGCATCTTCCATCGGAGTCCCCATGTCACCCAGTCGTACCGTCCTTGCCGCGGCCATCGCCGCCACGCTCGCCCTGGCCTGCCCGCAGCCCGCCACCGCACAGCCGTCGAGCGTCGACACGATCGCCGCCATGGCGAACACGATCGTCGGCAAGGTCAGCGAAGCCTCGCGCGGCGTGTCGCTCGAAGGCGCGATCGTCACCGTCGACGGCCGCCAGGTCAGCACCGACCGCGAAGGCTTCTTCCGCGTGACCGGCCTGGCCCCGGGCCGCTACCCGCTGCAGGTCGACTACCTGGGCTACACACGCCACCAGTCCGACGTCGAAGTCGGCGACACGCGCGGCGCACAGATCGAAGTCACGCTGCGCAGCACGGTCGCCGCGACCGACATGGGCGTGGTCGAAGTGCGCGCCAGCCGCGACGCGCAGGCCATGGCGCTCAACCAGCAGCGCGCCTCGACCAACTACGTCAACGTGGTCTCGGCCGATCTGCTCGGCCAGTTCCCGGACAACAACATCGCCGAATCCACGCAGCGCATCCCGGGCGTGTCGATCGAACGCGACCAGGGCGAAGGCCGCTACGTCACCATGCGCGGCGCGCCCAAGGAATTCACCACCGTCACCATCGACGGCGTGCAGCTGGCCAATCCCGACGCCACCAGCCGCGGTGTCGAGCTCGACACCATTCCCGCCGATGTCATCGCCGCGCTCGAAGTCACCAAGGCGATCACGCCGGACATGGATGGCGATGCGATCGCCGGCAACATCAACATCCGCACCCAGAGCGCGCTCGACCGCGAGGACCTGACCCTGCGTGCGTCCGCCGCCGGCGGCAAGTACCAGCTCGGCGACGGCGACAACCAGCGCTACAACGCCACGGTCGGCCATCGCTTCGGCGCGGAAGGCAACTTCGGCGTGCTGATCTCCGGCTCGCTCAGCAAGCAGGAACGCTTCACCGACAACGTCGAAGCGCTGTACGAAGACGTGGACGGCGACATCCTGCCGACCGTCGTCGAGATCAAGGACTACGAGGGCACGCGCACGCGGACCGGTCTGACCGGCCGCTTCGACTACCGCATCAACCCCGATCACCTGCTCTATCTCGTGGCTTCGGACGCCAACTTCGAGGACCGCGAATTCCGCGACACGCTCGCCATCGAACTCGAGCGTCACGAAGCGGGCTCCGACGAACGCTCCGGCGTGGCCGGGCGCGCGACCTTCGACAAGGAGCTGCGCGAGCGCACGTACGACAAGTCCATCCGCACCTACAACCTCGGCGGCGAGCACTACCTGGGCGACCAGTGGCGCGTCGACTGGCAGGCCGCGCAGAGCAAGGCCACCAAGACCACGGAACCGCGCGACCAGTACGTGTTCCGCTCCTCGGTGCGCCCGCGGATGGCCTACGACTACAGCAACCCCGACTTCCCCGTCTGGACGATCCTGGGACGCGCGGACGCACCGGCGACGGGCGTCAACCTGCCCGAGAACTGGTACCAGTTCCGGCGCCTCAACGAACGCTACGAGTACAGCGAGGAAAGCGAAGACAGCTTCCGCGTCGACTTCTCCCGCGCGCAGAATTTCGTCGGCGACACCGGCGACCTCCGGTTCGGCGTGCGTGCACGACTGCGTGACAAGCGCTTCGACGACGAACGCCATCGCAACGGCAGCGCGGCCGACTTCAACGCACTGGGCATCAGCTACTCGGACATGCTGTGCGACAGCGTGTCGAACAACTTCGACTACTTCCTGACGGGCCGCCGCTTCTGCCGCGACATCTTCAACAAGTACGCCGACCCGCTGCGCGAGAGCGACAACCACGCACGGCTGGACGCCGCCTCGATCACCGGCGACTACACCGCATCCGAAGACATCTACGCCACCTATGCGCGCGTCGACGCGAACTGGGGCGACCTGACGATGATTGCCGGTGCGCGCTACGAGCGGACCGAGCTGGAAGGCACCGCCACCTCGCTGCGCTCCGATGCAGACGGCAACATCATCGAAGTCACGCCGGTCACCGCCAGCCGGACCTACGGCCACGTCCTGCCCAGCCTGCACCTGCGTTACGAGTTCTCGCCCGACACGATCCTGCGCACGTCGTATTCGACGGGCCTCAACCGCCCGGACTTCATGCACACCGCGCCGTACCGCATCCTCGGCGAGAACGCATGGAACGACATCCAGGTGGGCAATCCCGAGGTCAAGGCCGCCTACGCGCACAGCTTCGACGTTTCGTTCGAGCACTACCTCCGCCCGCTGGGCCTGGTCTCGGCAGCGCTGTTCTACAAGCGCATCGAGAACCCGCTGTTCGTCGCCAACAGCACCGAACTCTGGCAGGACGTGCCGCAGGCCGATGGCACCACCGCGGACGTGCGCCAGCGCATCACCCGGCCGGAGAACGGCGAGAACGGCCGCATCTTCGGTGCCGAGCTGACCTGGCAGCAGACCTTCGACATGCTGCCCGGCGCGCTCGACGGCCTGGGCATCTATGCGAACTTCACCTATGCCGATTCCGAAGCCGAGCTTCCGTTCGGCCTCGGCAAGACCGAACTGCCCGGCACATCACGCACGAACTACAACGTCGCACTGACCTACGAGAAGTACGGCCTGAACGCACGAATCGCGTACAACTACCGCTCGAAGTTCATCCAGGCTTTCGACGTGAGCAATACCGCGCTCAACGTGTACTGGGACGACCGCGCCAGCCTGGACCTCTCCGCCAGCTACCAGCTGGGTGCGGGCTGGGCCGTGTTCGGCGAGGCCAACAACCTCCAGGACACCCGCCAGGTGCGCTTCCAGGGTCAGCGCAACCGCGTGCTGGAAATGGAAGGCTTCGGCCGCTCGTGGCTGGCCGGTGTGCGCTACCAGTTCTGATCCATCGCAGCACCCTGTGTGACGAGGGGCCGGCCTGTCCGGCCCCTCTACGTTCCGGAGACGGAGGCGCCTGCTGCGGAGTCGCATGCGATCCTATGTGCATCGTTTCCGCACAGGTCCTGCCATGAAAACCGTCGAAGTCCGCCATCCGCTGGTGCAGCACAAGCTCGGCCTGATGCGCCGCGCCGACAACAGCACCAAGACCTTCCGGGAACTCTCGGCTGAAGTCGCAACGCTGCTGACCTACGAGGCCACGGCGGATCTGGAAACCGAGGATGCCGAGGTCGAAGGCTGGGCCGGCACCGTGCGCGTGCGCCGCATCAAGGGCCGCAAGATCACCCTGGTGCCGATCCTGCGCGCCGGCATCGGCATGCTGCCGGGCGTGCTCGATCTCATTCCCGCGGCCAAGGTCAGCGTGGTCGGCATCAAACGCGACGAGGATTCGCTCGAAGCGGTGCCCTACTACGAGAATCTCGTCGGCGACATGGCCGATCGCACCGCGCTGATCCTCGATCCGATGCTAGCGACCGGCGGCACACTGATCGCGACGGTGTCGATGCTCAAGGCCGCGGGCGCGAGCCGCATCAAGGGACTGTTCCTGGTCGCGGCACCTGAGGGCCTGAAGGCACTCGAGGCGGTGCACCCGGATGTCGAGGTCTACACCGCCTCGATCGATGAACGCCTCAACGAGAAGGGCTACATCCTGCCGGGACTCGGCGATGCCGGCGACAAGATCTTCGGCACGCGAGTCGACTGAAGCACGAGAACAAAGCACGAGAACAGGCGCGCGCGAACGCGCGCCTGCGCAAACACCCTCAGGGGACGATCATCGCCCCGGCGACGAAACGCCAGATGCCGAAGGCGGCCATCGCGAACAGCGTCGCGAAGGTCAGCAACGCGCCGGTGCCGCGGCCGAACGAATACCCCGCCGAACCGCCCAGCCCGATCGCATGCAGCACGCGCGCGACCAGAAGTGCGATGCCGAACGTCCACAGCAGCGTCGTGTTGACGGCCGCCAGTTCCAGCAGCGCCAGCAACAGCAGGCCGAGCGGAACGTATTCGATGAAGTTCGCGTGCACCCGGACCTTGCGCGACAGGGTCTCGTCGCCGCCTGTGCCGATCCCGATCTTGTGCACGTTGCGGTGCAGGACCACACGAACCGTCAGCACCAGATAGAGCAGCACGTGCAGCGATGCGATGAGAAGCGAGATGCGTGGCGTCATGGTGTCGTCTCGAAGGCGTGGTGCAGGGAACGCGCGGCGAGTGCCGCGGCGGGTTGGCAGGTGCTGGAGCGGCGGGCGTCATCACGCACGACCTGCGCCAGTATGGTTTCAGGAGCGCAGATCAGGAACAGAGACGCGTGCCGCGGCCGGCGCGTTGCAGGACACCGGTCCGGTGCGAGGGAAATGCTCCGGATCGACCTCCGCGTCATGACGCCTCCCGCGCCGGATGTGTGCGCGATTCCAGGCGCAGCCGCTCAGCGCGCGACGGGTTCCACCTTCGCCGAACCCACCGGATTGCGCGGATCGCTACCGCCGGTGAGCGTGCCGTTCGCGCGATTCCATTCGATGGTCTGCAGGTTGCCCCAGACGTGGCTGGACCCGCGACCACCCGCAGCGCGATCGCCGGGCAGATCGACGGTGTGGCCCATCGCGCGCAGCTTGGCCGCGGTGTCGGCGGAGAACGCGTCGGATTCGGCCGAGATCGTGTCCGGCATCCACTGGTGGTGGTAGCGCGGCAGCGCGGCGACGGATTGCGCATCGAGGCCGGCGTCGTAACCGAGGATGCCCAGCAGCACCATCGTGATGATGCGACTGCCACCGGGCGTGCCGAGCACGGCGACGCGATCGTCGGAAACGAGGAAGGTCGGCGTCATCGAACTCAACGGGCGCTTGCCCGGCTTCGGCGCGTTCGCATCGAAACCCATCACGCCGAACGCATTCGGCACGCCGGGCTGCAGGGCGAAATCGTCCATCTCGTTATTGAGCAGCACGCCGGTGCCGGGCGCGACGAGGCCGCTGCCGAACAGCAGGTTGACCGTCTGGGTGACCGCGGCGCGGTTGCCGGCGGCATCGACGATCGAGAAGTGCGTGGTCTCCTCGTCTTCCAGCGGCGTGGGATCGCCCGACAGCAGATCGCTGGGCGTCGCCTTGGCCGGATTGATCGTCGCGCGCAGGCCGGCGGCGTAGTCGCGGCTGAGCAGCATGCGCTGCGGAATCTTCACGAAGTCCGGATCGCCCAGATAGAAGGTGCGGTCGCGGAACGCGCGGCGCATCGACTCGACGACCAGGTGCGTACGCGCGGCATTGTCCAGTTTCGTCAGATCCCAGGGCTCGAGGATCTGCAGCATCTGCGCCATCGCGATGCCGCCCGACGACGGCGGCGGCGCGGTGACCACGTCCCAGTCGTGATAGCGGAACCGGATCGGCTCGCGTTCGACCACCTTGTAGGCGGACAGGTCCGCAGCGGTCCATTCGCCGCCTTCTGCATTGACGCCGGCAACGAGCTTGGCGCCCGTTTCGCCACCGTAGAACCCGTCGAAGCCGCGCTCGGCCAGCAGGCGCAGGGTGTTCGCGAGATCGGGCTGGCGGAAGGTGTCGCCTTCTTTCGGCGCCTGGCCATCGGCAAGGAACACTGCGCGCGTGCCGGGGTAGCGCTCCATCACCGCGCGACGCGACTGGTAGCCGCGCGCGAACCGCGCGTAGACCGGGAAGCCTTCCTCGGCGATGCGGATCGCCGGCGCCAGCGACTTCGACAGCGGCAGCGCACCGTAGGTCTCGGCGATGTGCACGAACGCCGCAGGCAGGCCCGGAATGCCGGCCGACCACGGGCCGTTCTCGGCGCGGTCGCGGTCGAAGCTGCCGTCGGCCTTGCGATAGCGATCCGACTGCGCGCTGGCCGGCGCGGTCTCGCGCGCGTCCACGAAGATGTCGCGTCCGGTTCTGGCGTCGTGCAGCAGGAAGAAGCCGCCGCCGCCGAGGCCGGACGAGATCGGCTCGACCACCGACAGCACCGCCGAGGTCGCGATCGCCGCGTCGAAGGCATTGCCGCCCTCGCGCATGACCTGCAGGCCGGCCTCGGTCGCCAGCGTGTGCGCGGACGCAACCGCATTGCCGGGCGGCGTCGCCGTGTTCTGCACGGCGCTGGCCGCAGGCGCGTCCGGCGCACGGACGTCGCGTGCACAGGACGGCGCGATCGCGAGCAGCAGCATCGACAGCAGCAGCGCCGGCATGCCGGCGAACGCGAAGCGGGAACGGCTCATGACGCCTCCTGCTGCAGGCGCGCCAGCTTGGCGAGCAACTGCACCTGGGTTTCAGGGATATCAGGATCGGGGTCGATGCATTCGACCGGGCAGACGACCACGCACTGCGGCTCGTCGAAGTGACCCACGCATTCGGTGCAGCGCGCCGGATCGATGACGTAGATCGTCTCGCCCTGGGCAATCGCCTGGTTCGGGCAAGCCGGCTCGCACACGTCGCAGTTGACGCAGAGCTCGTTGATCTTCAAGGACATGTGCGCATTGTAGAGCGTGCGCCGTGGTGCCGGCGTTCCATGGGTGGAACTCGGTCCACCGCGCGTCTTTCAGATACGACAACGCCACCGGGCCTGCGCGCGGTGGCGTTGTCGAGAACGGCGGACCGGACGTGCCGGCCGCCGTCGAACCGCTGGATCAGGCGGCGTTGTCGATGAACACGTACTCCGAACCGGTCGGCTCGACGACGGCCTTGACGCGCTCGCTGTCCGCTGCGCTGCCGATGAACAGCACACGCACGCCGTTCATGGTGCCGGCGCCGACCTTGGCGAACGAGGCGACCATCAGATCGGCAGTGCGCGACGAATCCAGGCCCGCGAAGATCAGCAGGTTGCCGCGGGTGATGCCGCGGGCGACGTCCTGCTCGGCCTTCTCGAGCAGACGCTCATACGCGCCGTCGACCGGCGTCGACAGCGTCGGGTCACCATCGGCGGTCGTGGCCTCTGCGGGCGGCGCATCGGCAGCAGGCGCAGGCGCCGGCGGCACCAGATAGACGTAGGGCGAGTTGTTGACGCCTTCCATGTGGCGGCCGGCCACATCGTTGAGATAGGCGTTCCACGCCGTCTTGTCCTCGGTGGTGGGCACCGCGACCGGCGCGGCCTCGACCTGCTGCGGCTCTTCCTTCTTGCCACAGGCGATGACCGGCAGGACGAGGCAGGCGATCAGCATTGCGCGGGTGATGGACTTCATGGGATTCCCTCTTCTTTTCTCTGGTGTTTGATGGGCAACGTCAGCGTTGCGAGTGTTTGCGCAATGCGCGATCGACAGCGGCGGGCACGAAGCCCGACACGTCACCGCCGAGACGCGAGATCTCGCGCACCAGCGTGGAGGAGATGAAGCCGTACTGCTCGGCCGGCGTGAGAAACAGCGTTTCGACATCCGGAATCAGATGCCGGTTCATGCTGGCGAGCTGGAATTCGTATTCGAAATCCGACACCGCGCGCAGACCGCGCAGCAGCACACCGGCGCCGACTTCGTGCACGAAGTGCGCGAGCAGCGAGTCGAAGCCGATGACTTCGACATTGGTGTGGTGGGCGGTCGCGACGCGGGCCAGTTCGACGCGCTCTTCGAGCGTCATCGCCGGGCGCTTGGCCGGACTTTCGGCGATGCCGACGATCAGTTTTTCGAACAGCGGCGCGGCACGGTCGACGAGGTCGACGTGGCCGTTGGTGATCGGATCGAAGGTCCCGGGATAGACCGCGATACGGTGGCGGCTCGCACTCATGGCTTGCGTTCGCTGTCGAAGGAATCGGATGGAACGTGGCGCGGGCGGCAAGTGTAGCAGCGGCGCGCGCGGCGATCAGCCGGCGCGCCGGTACAGCGCGCAGTGCGCTTCGCGGGTCGCCAGCTCACGGTGCAGCTGCCAGCCGGGACCGGGTTGCGCGGGCCGTTCGGCCATCGATTCGACGTACAGCCAGGCGTCCGTCGCCAGCGCCGGCGCGAGCGCGGCGAAGGCCTGCGCCCACAGGTCGGCGGCGAACGGCGGATCGACGAAAGCGATGTCGATGCTGCCGGCCGGCAGCGCGCCCGCCATCGACACCGCATCGCCGCGCTGGACCGAGACCACTTCGCCGCCGGACAGGCGTGCCGCGGTTGCGGTCAGGGCGGCGGCGAGTCCGAGGTCGCGTTCGACCAGCACCGCGCTGGCCGCGCCGCGCGAGACGGCTTCCAGCCCGAGCGCGCCGGTGCCCGCGAACAGATCGAGCACGCGCGCACCGGGCAGCACCGGCAGCAGCCAGTTGAACAGGGTTTCGCGGACCCGGTCCGAGGTCGGCCGCAGCCCGGCGACATCGGGCACATCCAGACGCGTGCCGCGCCAGCGGCCGCCGACGATGCGCACCCGACCCGGCCCGGTGTTGCGGTTGACGTTCGGTGACGACCTGCCCGAGCCGCCGCTACGAGGGGTCTTCATACGTGTGCGCCCGCACGGGGCGCCTGAAAGGCGGGTGATACCATGCGCGCCATTCTCCCCCATCCCCGACCCGACCGCCGCATGGTCAGCTGGTTCAAGCGCGACAAATCCCCCGACAAGCCCGAGGCCGACAGCGGCCGACGCCGCCTCAGCGCCGAAGACATCGCTGCTGCGTTCGCGCCGCCCGCTGCGCCCGCACCTGCACCTGCGCAGGCGCCTGTCGTTCCCCCGCCTGCGCCGACTGCTGCGCCTGATACGCAGGCCGTCGATCCGATCGCGGCACCGCTGCAGCCGCTCGATGCCGAGCGCCTGCCCGCCGATGCGGCGTTGCCGGCGACGCAGATCGCACCGGTCGTTCCCGAACCCGTTGCAACGCCCGCACCTGCGCCTCCTCCGCCCGCGTTCGTCGATCCGGCTGCGGCACTGGCCGACTATGTGTTCGCGAGCACCATGCCCGCCGCCGCGCCCGGCAAGTCCGGCTGGCGCGAGCGCCTGGGCGGCAGCACGTTCGCGAAGAGCTTCGGCGGTCTGTTCTCCCGCAATCCGAAGCTTGATGAAGATCTGCTCGACGAGATCGAGACCGCGTTGCTGACCGCCGACGTCGGCGTCGCCGCGAGCACCGAACTGGTCGAGTCCTTGCGCAAACGCATGAAGGCGCGCGCGTTCGTCGATGCCAACGATCTGCTCAAAGCGCTGCGCGGTGATCTCATCGCCATGCTCGAGCCGGTCGCGAAACCGCTGGTCATCGACACGAACGCGAAGCCCTTCGTGATCCTGACCGTCGGCGTCAACGGCGTCGGCAAGACCACGACGATCGGCAAGCTCGCCAAGCGCTACAAGGACGAAGGCCACGCGCTGATGCTCGCGGCCGGCGATACCTTCCGCGCCGCTGCAGTGTCTCAGCTCAAGGCCTGGGGCGAACGCAACGGCGTGCCCGTCGTCGCCCAGGGCCAGGACGCCGATCCGGCCGCGGTCGCCTTCGATGCGCTGCAGGCGGCGAAGTCGCGCGGCACCGGCATCCTGATCGCCGACACCGCCGGCCGTCTGCACACGCAGCAGGGCCTGATGGCCGAGCTCGGCAAGATCCGCCGCGTGCTCGGCAAGATCGACCCGACCGCGCCGCACGAAGTGCTGATGGTCATCGACGGCACCACCGGCCAGAACGCGCTGTCGCAGCTGCGCCAGTTCAATGCCGCGGCGCAGGTCACCGGCCTGGTCGTGACGAAGCTCGACGGTACCGCCAAGGGCGGCGTGGTGTTCGCGCTGGCCCGCGAGTTCGGCATCCCGATCCGCTTCGCCGGCATCGGCGAGCGTCCGGAAGATCTGCGGGTGTTCGACGCCGAATCCTTCGTCGACGCGATGCTGCCGGAGACGCTGGGGGCGTGAGCAACCCCGCTCCGGCGCCCGAGCCATCGGCGCCGCGGCGCCTGCGCTGGCTGCGCCTGCTGCTGATCGCGCTGGTGCTGGCGATCGTCGCCGCGCTGCTGGTGCAGGTACTGCTGCCGCCCGAACGCGCTCTGCGTCTGGTGCTGGCGCGCATCGAACCCACGCTGGGCCTGCGCATCAGCTTCGAAGGCGATGTCGAATACCGTCTGCGCGGCACGCCGCAACTGGTGGTGCGCGACGTCAGCATCGCCGCGACCGGATCGGCCACGTCCGACGTGCCGATGCTGCATGCGGACCGCATGCTGTTGTCGCTGCCGTGGAAAACCATCCGCAGCCGCGGCGCCGATCTCGAAATCAGCCGCGTCGAACTGGATGCACCGCGCCTGCATCTGCCGTCGCTGTTGCGCTGGCTCGATGCGCGTCCGCCGGGCGACGGCAAGGTGCCGACGATCACCGACGGCGTGCGCATCGTGCGTGGCCGCCTCGACGGTGATGGCTGGTATGTCGACGGACTCGCGCTGGATCTGCCGGCCCTGCATGCCGACCGGCCGCTCGACGCGCAGGTCGGCGGCACCGTGCACATCGACGCGCTCCAGGCGCCGTTCCGGCTGCGCGTGCACGCAGATCGCGCAGTCGATGCACGCGAGTTGCAGGCGCGTGGCACGCTCGTGGTGGTGCATGCATCCGGCCGGCTCGACACCACGCTGCAGGCCGATGCCACACGCATCGATGCGGACATGCCCGGTTTCGCACTGTCGCCGCTGCGCATCGCGATCGATGCGCGCTGGAAGGGCGCTGACGCTGCCGATGCGCTGCCGTTCGTACTCGGTCTGCACGGCGCGCTGCATGTCGGCGGCGACGGCAACGTGCTGGGTTTCGCGCCGATGGGCATCGCCCTGCGCGGCGAAGGCGTGGTGCCGGATCTCGTCGCCGGTGGCCGCGTCGCACTCGGCGAACGACTCACCCTCGCGCTCGATGGCCGCATCGCACAGTGGCCGGACGCATGGCCGGCATTGCCGCCACCGCTGTCGGACTCGACACAACCGTTGCCATTCGCGCTGCGCTATGACGGTCCGGCGGATGCGTCGGCGCCGATCGCGCTGCGGCTCGAGCACGAACATGCGCGCTTCGATGGCGAGGCGCGGATCGCGGCGATGCTCGGCTGGTTCGATGCACTCTCGACCGGCTCACCCCTGCCGCCCCTGCGCGGACAGCTGACCGCCGATCGCGTCGAAGTCTCCGGCGCAGTGCTGGAAGGCGTCGAGATCACCTTCGACGACGGCAGCGGAGACACGACGCCGTGATCGCACGCACCGATTACGCGGCGCGTCTGCTGGCGTGGTTCGACGTGCATGGTCGGCACGATCTGCCGTGGCAGCACCCGCGCACGCCGTATCGCGTGTGGCTGTCGGAAATCATGCTGCAGCAGACCCAGGTGCGAGTCGTGATTCCCTACTTCGAGCGTTTCGTCGACGCGTTGCCCGACGTGCGCGCACTTGCCGACGCGCCGCAGGACACCGTGCTCGCGCTGTGGTCGGGCCTCGGCTACTACGCCCGCGCGCGCAATCTGCACGCCGCCGCGCAGCGCTGCGTCGAGCTGCACGACGGCGATCTGCCACGAGACCTCGACGCCCTGCTCGACCTGCCCGGCATCGGCCGCAGCACGGCTGGCGCGATCCTGTCGCAGGCCTGGGGCGATCCGTTTCCGATCCTCGACGGCAACGTCAAGCGCGTGCTCGCGCGGCGCCACGCCGTCGAAGGCTGGCCTGCGCAACCGAAGATCGAAAAACAGCTGTGGGCGATCGCCGCGACGCTACTGCCGGACACGCGCCTGGCTGACTACACGCAGGCGCAGATGGATTTCGGCGCAACGCTGTGCACGCGCCACAACCCCGCGTGCCTGCTCTGTCCGGTCAACGAGGATTGCGCCGCGTTCGCGCAGGGCCGCGTCGACGAACTGCCGACGCCAAGGCCCACCAAGGCCCTACCCGAGCGCGAAGCCAGCGTGCTGCTGCTCGAAGACGCAAAGGGCCGCGTGCTGCTGGAAAAGCGCCCGCCGACCGGCATCTGGGCCGCGCTGTGGTCATTGCCGCAGGCCGAAGACGATGCGCGCGCGCTCGACTGGCTGCGCATGCACGCACCCGGTCTCGTCGACGCTGTCGATCTCGATACGCCGCAACACCTGCTGCCGGTGCAGCACGGTTTCACCCATTTCAGACTGCGCCTGCAACCGCTGCACTGGTCGGGCCTCCCGGCCCGTCACCGCGTGGGCGACAATGACCGACTGCGCTGGGTGGCACGCGATGAACTCGCGACGCTCGGCATTCCCGCCCCGATCCGCACGCTGCTGCTCGCGCCGCGCATCGCCCTGGAGGATTGACCATGAGCCGACGCGTCTTCTGCGTCCACGACCAGACCGAAACCGAGGGCCTGGACTTCGTTCCCTGGCCCGGCGAACTCGGCAAGCAGGTCTTCGCCGAAATCGGCAAGCCGGCCTGGGCGCGCTGGCTGGCGCACCAGACCATGCTGATCAACGAGAACCGGCTGTCGCCGCTGGATCCCAAGCACCGCGCCTTCCTCGAAGGCGAGATGCGCAAGTACCTGTTCGAACGCCAGACCGGCACCGTCGCCGGTTACGTGCCTGCGTCCGACGCCTGATCCATCGAAGGCGCGCCTTCGGGATTGCGCTTCTCGGCGGCGCGGACCGCCTTGATGTCCAGCGGACGGATCTGCTGGATGTGGCACGGCATGCTGATCGAACCGCGGCTGCGCACCAGCACTTTGTCGAAGCGCGCATTGACGCGCCCCATGCTGCTGGTCAGGCCGATCGCCGGAGTGAACGTGAGGTCCTGGCAGGTGCCGGTCAGATCCAGCAGCCAGGCCTCGCTCGGCCGCGTCCACACCGCGAGCGCCGAATCGCCGAGCGGTGTCCAGCCGTTGATCGAACCGAAGTAGCGGAAGTGATCGACCGCTTCGCCGGCATGCGCGTCGTAGAGCGCGTACTTCTCGGCGTCGGTGGTGCGCGGAAAGCTCCCGCAGGCGGCGAGTGCGAGCACCGCGAGCAGCGCTGCTCCAGTGCGAAGACGGCGGCGGACGGTCGGGACCATGAGGGGCTCCTGCGGATGCACGGTTGCGGAGATGCAGTCGATGATGCGCCCGGCTTGTGCCGCGCACGCGGCAATGCGCTGATGACGTTCAGCCGCGGGCCGGCTCGCCGGCACTGCGGCTGACGGGTACGCTGTCGCGCCCGCCCTGCTGGATCCGCCGTGTCGAACGCGCCTGCATCTGCCCGCCATCGCCAGGCCCTGATCTTCGCCGCGGGCCTGGGCGAACGCATGCGGCCGCTGACCGACACCACGCCCAAGCCGCTGCTGGCGGCGGGCGGCAAGCCGCTGATCGTCTGGCATCTGGAAAAACTTGCCGCGCTCGGCGTACGCGATGTCGTGGTCAATGTGTCATGGCTCGCCGAGCGATTCGAACCGACACTCGGCGACGGCAGTCGCTGGGGATTGCGGCTGCATTACTCGCACGAAGGTGCGCCGCCACTGGAAACCGGCGGCGGCATGCTGCACGCGCTGCGTCTGCTGGACGATGCGCCCTTCATCGCGGTCAACGGCGACATCTGGAGCGATTACGACTTCGCGCAGCTGCCGGCCGAGCCGGAGGGCGATGCGCATCTGGTGCTCGTCGACAATCCCGCGCACAACCCCGCAGGCGATTTCGCACTGGACGGCGCGGACGTACGCAGCGATGGCGCGTCGAAGCTGACGTTCTCGGGGATCGGCGTCTATCGCCCGGCCCTGCTGCACGACTGGCGCGACATCATCGGTAGCGCGCCGGGCGTCGATCTGGAGCCGCCGCGATTCAAGCTCGCGCCGTTGCTGCGCGCGACGATGACGAACGGCCGCGTGACCGGCGCGCATCATCCGGGGCGCTGGACCGATGTCGGCACGCCCGAGCGGCTGGCGCACCTGGATGCAACCTTGAGTTGAGTTTTCGCGCGAGCGTCCTGGAGAGGCTTTCGCCAGTCGCGCGCTCAGTCGAGCGCCAGCACCTGGCGTACGAAGGGCACCGTCAGTCGGCGCTGTGAGGCAAGCGAGGCGTGATCGAGACGATCCAGCAGCGCGGTGAGCGCGGGGAGATCGCGATCATGGCGACGCAGCAGCCAGTCGATGGTCGCCGCGTCGACCTGCAGGCCACGACGTTCGGCGCGCAGGCGCAGCAGATCGTGACGGCCCGCGTCGTCGAGCACCGGCAGCGGCACGCGGATGCACTGGCCGAGTCGCGAGCGCAGATCCGGCAGGCCGAGTGCGAGCGCATCCGGCGATGCAGACGCGGTGTAGAACACCGCGCGGCCGGCGTCGTGCAGCCGGTTGTGCAGATCGAACAACGCGACCTCGTCGTCGCGGTCGCCGGCGATCGCATCGACATCGTCGATCGCGACCAGATCATGACCATCGAGTGCCTGCGCAGCGTCGCGCAGGCGGCCGGCGATGCCACGCAGCGGCAGATAGACGGCGCGCCGGCCGAGCCGGTCGGCTTCCGCGCACAGCGCGATCGCGAGATGGGTCTTGCCGGTGCCGGAGGCGCCTTCGACATACAGCCCGCGGCGCACGCCGGCCAGCGCGAAGTCGCGCAGCTGCGGCAGCAACGCGGCATCGTCGGCGACGAAGGTTTCGAGCCGCTGGTCCGGCGGATACCGGAGCGCCAGCGGCAACTGGGGCGATGGACCACTCATGCCTGGCTCAACGCTCGCCGTCCAGACCCTTGGTGTCGGTCACGATGATCACCGGACGCTGCGACGTCGCCGCGCCCGCGATCTCGATATCCGGCTTGTCGCCGGCGTACAGGCGGCTGTGCGTGTAGCGCTCGTGCGCGTAGCGCAGCAGCACGTTGACGACCGCCGCCACCGGCAGCGCCAGCAGCATGCCGAGGAAGCCGAACAGCTGGCCGCCCGCGAGCACGGCGAAGATCACCGCAACCGGGTGCAGGCCGATGCGGTCGCCGACCAGACGCGGCGTCAGCACGTAGCTCTCGACCAGCTGGCCGATCGTGAACACCACGCCGATCAGGATCAGCAACTGCCAGTCGAAGCCCTGCGCCTGCACGATGGCCGCGATCAGCGCGAGCAGGATGCCGACGGTCGCACCGAGATAAGGAATGAAGCTGATCAGGCCGGCGACCATGCCGATCAGCAGACCCAGACGCAAACCCACGACCGACATGCCGACGGCATAGATCGCGCCCTGCCCCAGCATCACCAGAAACTGGCCGCGCAGGAAGCCGCCAAGCGACTCGCTGGTCTCGCGAGCGAGGCGCGTGGCGGTGTCGATGTGGTCGCGCGGGATCAGCGCCGCGACGCGGTCGACCAGCAGGTCCCAGTCGCGCATGAAATAGAACGCCAGGATCGGCACCAGCACCAGATTGATGACCAGCGCGAGAATCGCGAAACCCGAGCGCGACACATAGGCCAGCACGGTCGCCGCGACACCGCCGGCCTGCTGCCAGTGGCCGCGGATCAGTTCGATCAGGCGCTCGGTATCGAGCCAGGACACCACTTCGTAACCGGTGCGCTGTTCGATCCACGGCAGCGCGGTGCCGAGCAGCCAGTCGCGGTACTCGGGCAGGCTGTCGATCAGGGTGACGATCTGCCGCTCGATCATCGGCACCAGGATGATCAGCACCAGCGCCAGCAGCAGCGTCATCAGCAGGAACACCAGCGTCACCGCGACCGCGCGCGACCGGCCACGACGCTCGAGGCGGTCGACCAGCGGATCGCCGAGCCAGCCGAGCAGCAGCGCCAGCACGAAGGGCGTCAGGATCGGGCCGAGCAGCCAGATCACATAGCCGACGGCGAACGCGACCAGACCCCATTGCAGGCGCTTGAGGAAACGCGCGATGTCGGCGTTCGCGGGGTCGGTCTGGATCATCGGTGGCGGTCCGTGCGGTGCAGCGAAGAAGGGATCAACGCAGATGGAACACGGGCGTGACGCCCTCGATGTTGCCGTCGGCTTCCACGAACACATTCTCGTCGGCCATGCGGCGGAAGCCGGTCAGGCCGGTGAGCAGATCGAGCTGCACTTCCAGCCCCAGCGGCGTCGCCCGGACCGGACGGATGCCGCGCACCACCGACATGCGCTGCAGCTGCGCGGACAGCTTGATGTAGTCGGCGCTGCTGTTGATGCCGGAGAACACGATCGCCTGAGTCGACGGCGCGCCGGTCGGGCTGGTGCGCGCGTAACGCTTCGTCAGCGCGTCGGCAGCGCCATCGGCACCGGTCGCCAGCGTCCGGCGCGCATCGGCACCGGTCTCGCTCCAGCGCGCGAGGACACGACCGCTGTCGACGAAGATCCAGTCGGCTTTCCAGTCGCTGCCGTCCCGGTAGAGCTTGCCGATGAGCTGCATCGGCGGGTTGTAACGCGCCGAGATGCGCGCGATCGACGCCGTGTCACCGCGCCAGATCGCGCCGACGGCGGCCTGTTCGGCAGCGTTGCCGGTCGGCAGGCCGAGACGATAGCCGCGCTCGATGGCCCGCTGCAGGGCGGGTCGGGCCACATTGTTCTGCTGCAGCCCGACCAGACGCGGGCCGGACCCGTCGTCGATCGCCAGCCACATCACCGGCTTGGGCCGCGGATCCGGCCACACCGGCAGGCCCAGCGCGCCGGCGACGGCGTCGACGTCGTCCTCGCGGAAGCGCACGACCAAGGTGGTGGTGAAGGTCGGCGAGCCGCGCGAGGACACGCCCTCGTCCTGGCGGTAGTCGTAGCCCTCGACGTACTGGGCGGCGCGGCGCAGTTCCTGCGCTACGCCCGGACGCTGGGCGGCGTTGCGGTCGCCCGACAGCTTGCCCAGCACCTGTGCCAGCGCGCGGGTGAAGCCGGCCTCGCGCTCGGACTCGCTCTGGCTGCGGACCGGAATTTCGGCCGCGTAGAGACCGACGGCCGAGGCCCGGTCGCCCTCCACGCGCTGCGCGGAAGCGGTGCCGGAAACGGCACACAGGCCCAGCAGCGCGGCCACCAGCCACGTCATCATGTCCAACGAGCGCTTCTGGCGGTGCATCCGGCAAGTCCTGGATCGGGGCGTCATCGAGGCGCGATGGTGCCATAAACGATGCGGACGGTCCGTGGCGATGCCGACGCATGGCCTGCGCCCGGGAGCCGGCCGGCTGCTAAAATCACCGGTCTTCCCGCTTTGCGACGGCTGCCGTGACCGCACCCACTCCCCTGACCTACCGTGATGCCGGCGTCGATATCGACGCGGGCAACGAACTCGTCGAACGCATCAAGCCGCTGGTCAAGCGCAGCTTCCGGCCCGAGGTCATGGGTGGCCTGGGCGGTTTCGGCGCGCTGTTCGACCTTTCGGGCAAGTACCGGGAGCCGGTGCTGGTCTCCGGCACCGACGGCGTGGGCACCAAGCTCAAGCTGGCCCAGCAGTTCGGCCGCCACGACACGATCGGCATCGATCTGGTCGCGATGTGCGTCAACGACGTGCTGGTGCAGGGCGCCGAGCCGCTGTTCTTCCTCGACTACTTCGCCACCGGCAAGCTCGACATCGACACCACCGCGTCCGTCATCGGCGGCATCGCCCGCGGCTGCGAGCTGTCGGGCTGCGCGCTGATCGGCGGCGAGACCGCCGAGATGCCGGACATGTACGGCATCGGCGAATACGACCTGGCCGGCTTTACCGTCGGCGCGGTCGAGAAATCCGAGCTGCGCGACGGCAGCAAGGTGCAGGCCGGCGACGTGCTGGTCGGCATCGCATCGAGCGGCCCGCACTCGAATGGCTACTCGCTGATCCGCCGCATCTTCGAGCGCGCCGGTCGCCCGACCGATGTCGAAGTCGGCGGCGTGAATCTGGTCGACGCGCTGATGGCACCGACCACGCTGTACGTGAAGCCGGTGCTTGAACTGCTGCGCAGCGATCTCGGCCCGCAGTTGCACGCGATGGCCCACGTCACCGGAGGCGGCCTTACCGAGAACATCATCCGCGTGATTCCCGACGGCCTTGGCCTGACGATCGACGCAAAATCTTGGCCGCAGCCGCCGGTGTTCGAGTGGCTGCAGCGCGAAGGCGCAGTCGCCGATCACGAGATGTGGCGCACGTTCAACTGCGGCATCGGCTTCGTGCTGGTGGTGCCGGCCGACAGCGTGGCCGCGTTCGGCGCCGCGCTCGATGGCCTGGATCTCGCCCACTGGACGATCGGCGAAGTGATCGAAGCCGGCGACGGCGATCGCGTCCGCATCGGCTGATTCCGGCGCTGTGTCGGCCGGATCCGAACCCGCGTCTCCGTACGCGCCGCCGGTGGCCGCATCGCCGGTGCTGCGCGTGCCGGTGTTGCCTGCCACGGCGTCCAGCCAGTTGCGCACGCTCGGCGTGCTGCACCTCATCCTCGGCGGGCTCTCGCTCGCCGGCGCCGTGGTCTTCGGCATCATTCTGGTGTTCGGTTTCACCCAGGAAGCCGCCGAAGGCTTCACCGATCCCGTCGGCAAGGCGACGATCGCGGTCTTCGCGATGCTGGGTATCGGCTCGTTGATCGGCGGCGTGCTGTGCATCTGGTCCGGGCTGCATCTGCTGCGGCACACGCGCCCCGGCCTGTGCACGACCGTCGCCGCGCTGCTCTGCCTGCATGTGCCGCTCGGCACCGCGCTGGGCATCGCGACGCTGGTGATCGTGCAGCGCCCCGACACCCGCGCCCTGTTCGACGCCACGGGCGCACGCTGATGACGTTGCGACTGGCGGTACTGGCCTCGGGCCGCGGCAGCAATCTGCAGGCGATCCTCGATGCGATCGCGGCCGGCACGCTGGACGCGGACGTCATCGGCGCCTGGTCCGACCGCAAGGACGCGCAGGCGCTGGTGCGCGCCCGCGACGCCGGCCTGCAGGCCCATGCGATCCGTCCGCGCGACTTCGCCGACCGCGCCGCGCACGACGCCGCGTTGTTCGGCGCGCTTGATGCCGCATCACCTGACCTGATCGTCTGCGCCGGCTACATGCGCCTGATCGGCGCCGAGGTGATGACCGCGCGCGCCGGCAGGATGATCAACATCCATCCTTCGCTGCTACCCGACTTCAAGGGCCTGCACACGCACCAGCGCGCGCTCGATGCCGGCGTGCCGGAACACGGCGCCAGCGTGCATTACGTGACCGCCGAGCTCGACGGTGGCCCCGTGATCGCGCAGGCGCGGGTGCCGGTGCTGCCCGGCGACGATGCCGAGACGCTGTCGGCGCGCGTGCTGGGCCGGGAACATCCGCTGCTGCTGGAGACATTGCGCTGGATCGCCGCCGACCGTGTGCGGCTGCATGAAGACGGCGTTCATGTCGACGGCCAGCGCGCCGCCGCGCCGCTTCAGCTGGCAGCCACTGATCGCTTCGCATGATGCCCGTCCTATGCGCGCCCTCCTCTCCCTGTTCGCGACCGCCTTGTTGATCGTCGCGTGGCCCACGGCCGCGCGCGGTGCCGGGCTGGAGCCGTTCGTCGCGACCTACGACGCCTGGCACCAGGGCAAGCAGGCCGGCACGGCGACGATGCGCCTGCAACCGCAGGGCGCACAGTGGCAGGTGGATCTGGGCATCCGCGGCAACCGCGGGTTCGCCGGCATCCTGGGTCTGAATCTGGAACAGGACACGCTGTTCGACGTGGTGGGCACCGTCTACCGCCCGCTGCGCCAGAGCACGACGCGCAAGGCTGCGGTGTTCTTCAACCGCAAGGTCGAGGGCGTCTACGACTGGGCCAACAACGTCGCACGCTGGACCGGCGATCTGAGCAAGCGTCGCCGCGATCCGGTACCGCTGCAGCCCGGCGACATGAGCGCGCTGCTGATCAATCTGGCAGTGATGCGAGATGCCGCGCCGAACGCGACACTGCAGTACCGCTTCGTCGACGGCGGCCGCGTGCGCCAGTACGCGTATCAGGCGGCGGCCGAGCCGGAGCTCGTGCAGGTCGGCGACATCAGTTATTCGGCGTTGCGCGTTTCACGAACCAACGGCGGCAACGACGAGATGATCATCTGGGTCGCGGACGGCGTACCGACGCCGGTCCGGATCCTGCAACGCGAAGATGGCGAGGACGCGGTGGACCTGCGCCTGGTCGAATACCAAGGAGCACCACAATGAAGACACGAGCCCCCATGACCCGATTGCTGACCGCCACCGGCGCTGCGCTGCTGGCCTTCGCTGCGCTGCCCGCGATGGCAATCGAGCCGTTCACCGCGACCTACCAGGCCAACTACATGGGCATGCGCGCGCAGGCGAACATGAATCTCGCGCAGGAAGGCGGCAACCGATGGAAGTACGACCTGCAGGTGGCGGGCGCCGGCGCGCGTCTGGAACAGACGACGACCTTCGAAGCCAATGGCGAGCAGTGGCGTCCGGTGTCGAGCAGCGACTCGCAGCGCGGCGAATCCGGCCTCGCGGCGATGCTGATGAAGAACCGCGAACTCAACACCACGTACGACTGGAACGCGGGCGAAGCCCGTTTCGCCGGCGACGTGCGCGACGGCCAGAGCGGACCGGTGAAGCTGCAGGCCGGCGATCTCGACGGCATGCTGATGAACCTCGTGCTGGTGCGTGACGTGCAGGCCGGCAAGTCGCCGCTACGCTACCGTCTGGTCGAAGACGGCCGCGCCAGGCGCCAGGTGTTCGAGCGCCAGGGCACCGAGCAGGTGACCGTCGGCGGTCGTGCGTTGCAGGCCACCAAGGTCGTGCGTACTGACGGACGCCGCGAGATCATCGCGTGGATCGTCGACGACATGCCGGTACCTGCGCGTCTGCTGCAGCGTCGCGACGGCAAGGACCACATCGACATGCGCCTGCAGTCGGTCAACTGATCCGCACGTCGCATCACGCAAAAGGCCCCGCATCGCGGGGCCTTTTTTGTGGGTTCCGGCGACCGCGCATCAGGGCGCGGTTTCGGTCCTGCACTCCACCCGGATCGATTCGGCCGAGCCGCGGCGGCGATAGTCGACGCAGCTGCGGTTGCCGTCGCGCGTGCGCACCGCAGTGATGGTGAAGAAGCCTTGCAGCACTTCGCCGCGGGTCAGCTCGCCGTCCTCGTTCCAGTCCATGTCCTTGAACGGCATGCCGCTGAGTGCCGCAGCATTGGTGTAGCGCATCCAGCCCAGCGCGAGCAGCACGACCGCGATCGTCGCGAACAGCGCGATGCGGCGGTTCGACAACCGGCCCCTGAACGCCATGACCTACTTCACCCGCCGGATGCGTGCGCCCAGACCGGACAGCTTGCGTTCGATGTGCTCGTAGCCGCGGTCGAGGTGGTAGATGCGGTCGATCGTCGTATCGCCCTCGGCCACCAGGCCGGCGAGGATCAGCGACGCCGATGCGCGCAGATCGGTCGCCATCACCGGCGCGCCGCTGAGGCGTTCGACACCGTGCACGCTGGCGCGCGGCCCGTCGATGTCGATCTCCGCGCCCAGGCGCATCAGCTCGCTGACGTGCATGAAGCGGTTCTCGAAGATCGTCTCGTCGATCGTGCCGTTGCCTTCGGCGACACAGTTCATCGCCATGAACTGCGCCTGCATGTCGGTCGGAAAACCGGGATGCGGCGCGGTGACGATGTCGATCGCGCGTGGACGACGGCCGTGCATGTCGACGGTGATGCGATCGCCGTCGATCTCGACCGTCGCGCCCGCTTGGCGCAGGCGTTCGATCACCGCGCCCAGCGTGTCCGGACGCGCGCCCACCGCGGTCACGCGACCGCCGGTCATCGCCGCGGCAACGAGGAAGGTGCCGGTCTCGATACGGTCGGCGACGACGGCATGCGTGGCGCCATGCAGGCGCTCGACACCGCGCACTTCGATGCGCGACGTGCCCGCGCCGCGGATGTCGGCGCCCATCGCGATCAGGCATTCGGCGAGATCGACGATCTCCGGCTCGCGCGCGGCGTTGTCGATCAGCGTGGTGCCGTCGGCGAGCGTCGCCGCCATCAGCACGTTCTCGGTCGCGCCGACGCTGATCGTCTCGAACACCACGTGGCCACCGCGCAGACGCTCGGCCTGCGCGCGGATGAAGCCGTGTTCGACGGTTATCGTCGCACCCAGCGCTTCGAGCGCCTTGATGTGCAGATCCACCGGGCGCGCACCGATCGCGCAGCCACCCGGCAGCGACACTTCCGCGGCGCCGTACTTGGCCAGCAGCGGGCCGAGCACGAGGATCGAGGCGCGCATCGTGCGTACCAGTTCGTACGGCGCGACGTGACTGGTCACGCTGCGCGGATCGACGGTGACGCGTCCGTTGTCGACGTCGTGTTCCACGCCGGCGCCGAGGCCCGACAGCAGCTTGGTCGTCGTCAGCACATCATGCAGATGCGGCACATTGGTGACTTCGACCGGCGCATCGGCGAGCAGGGTCGCGCACAGGATCGGCAGCACGGCGTTCTTGGCACCGGAAATCCGCACCTCGCCCTGCAGCGTGGCGCCGCCGGTGACGATGATCTTGTCCATCAGCCCTGTCCTGCGCCGGCGGCCGCGTGTTCGTCAGGCGTCTTGGTGTTGAGTGCGAGCGCGTGGATCTCGCGACCCATCAGCGCGCCGAGCGTCGCGTACACCATGCGATGGCGTGCCAGCGGCAGCTTGCCGGCGAATGCGGGCGAGACGACCAGCGCCTCGAAGTGCACGCCGTCGTCGCCCTGCACGTGCACCACGGCGTCGGGCAGACCCTGCTGGATGAGGTCGGTGATGGTCTGGGTATCCAAGAATCGGGTCCTGTGGCCGCGCTGCCGGGCCGTGAACGTCGCTGCGACCGCTGCGTGAAGCGCGGATGAGCCGTCATCGCCGACGCCGCCTGTCGCGGGGCATTCACGCCGGAAAGCGCATAAAATGAACGGCTTAGCCTAACGGAAAAGCCCTGTGCCGGATATGGTCGACCACCCCCGTGAAGTTACCGCTGCCGGGTCCGGTTTCGCCGCCAGCGGACGACGTGTCTTCGCGGTCGAGGTCGAAGGTCTGCAGGCGGTCGCCGCGCGGCTGGACGGCGAATTCTCCGCCGCCTGCGCGCGAATTCTCGAGTGCCGCGGCCGCGTGGTCTGCATGGGCATGGGCAAGTCCGGCCATGTTGCCCGCAAGATCGCTGCAACCTTCGCGTCGACCGGCACCCCGGCCTTCTACGTGCACCCGGGCGAAGCCGGTCACGGCGATCTGGGCATGATCACCGACGCCGACGTCGTGCTGACGCTGTCGTATTCGGGCGAGTCCGACGAGATCCTGATGCTGCTGCCGGTGCTCAAGCGCCAGGGCAATGCGCTGATCGCTGTGACCGGACGCGCCACGTCGACGATGGCCATGGCCGCCGATATCCACCTCGACATCAGCGTGCCGGCCGAAGCCTGTCCGCTGGCGCTGGCACCGACCGCGAGCACGACGGCGTCGCTGGCGATGGGCGATGCGCTGGCCGTCGCGCTGCTGGAGGCCCGCGGTTTCACCGCCGACGATTTCGCCCGTTCGCATCCGGCCGGCGCCCTCGGTCGCCGCCTGTTGCTGCACATCCGCGACGTCATGCATGGCGGCGGCGAGATTCCGACCGTGTCCGCCGATGCTTCGCTGGCCGACGCGCTGCTGGAGATGAGCCGCAAGCGACTGGGCATGACCGTGGTCGTCGACGAGGCCCAGCGCCTGATCGGCCTGTACACCGACGGCGACCTGCGCCGCACGCTGACCGATCCGGCCATCGACGTCCGCGATGCGCGCATTGCCGACGTGATGACCCGCGACCCGATCGCGATCGCGGCCGATGCGCTCGCGGTCGAGGCGGCGCGCCTGATGGAAACCCGGAAGATCACCATGCTTCCGGTCATCGACGGCGATCGCCGGGTGGTCGGCGCGCTGAACATCCAGGATCTTCTGCGCGCCCGCGTGGTCTGAGCCGGCGCCCATTCATTCAATGCCCGATACCTTCGAAACCATGCCCGACGCCCCTGCCCCCTTTGCCGATGTCTCCGATGCGATCCTCGCCCGCGCCGCCCGCGTGCGCCTGGCGTGCTTCGACGTCGACGGCACGCTGACCGATGGGAGCCTGGGCTTCGACAGCGACGGCCGCGAGATCAAGACCTTCCATGTCCACGACGGTCAGGGCCTGGTGCTGCTGCGCAAGGTCGGCATCGCGGTCGCGCTGGTGACCGCGCGCAAGGGCGGCATCGTAGAGCGCCGCGCCGCGGACCTCGGCGTGGAGGCGCATGTGCACGTCGCCGACAAGCGCGAGCGCGTCGAGTCGCTGTGCGCTTCGCTCGGCGTCACGCTGGACGAAGTGGCCTTCATGGGCGACGACCTGGCCGATGTTGGCGTGATGCGCGCCGTCGGTTTCGCCGTGTCGCCCGCTGACGCGCACGCCTGCGCCGGCGACAGCGCGCACTGGCGCACCCGCGCCAACGGTGGACGCGGCGCGGGGCGCGAACTGTGCGATCTGATCCTGCACGCGCAGGGCCGCCTGGCCGGCATCCATGCCGATGGGCGTGTCTCGTGAACTGGCGCCTCGTCCTCACCGTCGTGTTGCTGGTCGGCGCGCTCGTGTCGGGCTGGTCGGCCTGGCGCCAACAGGACAGCATCGCGGCCGACGGTGCCGGTGACGGCCGCACGGATTACCTGTTGCGTGATTTCGACATCGTCGCGCTCGACAGCGAGGGCCGCGAAGCGTTCTCGCTGCAGGCCCCCGAACTCCAGCAGACGCCCGGCGCGCGCACCCTCGATCTGGTGACGCCGCTGTTCCACATCCCCGAGAAGGAAGGCGACGGGCGCTGGCAGGTCCGCGCACAGACGGGGTGGGTATCGGAAGACAACGATGAAGTCCGCCTGCGCGGTGACGTCGTCGCCGACAGTCCAGAAGGCAGTCCGCGGCCCACGACGATGCGCACCGAGGCGCTGGACGTGTTCCCGCAGAGCAATCGCGCCACGTCCGAGGCGCTGGTCGATGTCGTACAGCCCGGCTCTACAATGCAGGGCACCGGCATGCGCGCCGACCTCGATTCGGGACGGATCGAACTCCTCTCCAATGTGAAACTCCGCAATGACCCCAACACCCGCCGCTAGTCTCCTCCTGCTTGCAGCGTTGGCATTGCCGATGGCTGCAGCTGCCAAGTCCTCGGACCGCAACCAGCCGCTCGACGTCGACGCCGGCGGCAGCGACTGTTCGGTCAGCAACGAGCAGTTGCCCTGCCTGTTCACCAGCGGCGTGACCATCACCCAGGGCACTCTGGAAATCCAGGCGACCCGCGCGGACGTGCGCCGCAGCCGTGGCGAATTCCAGCGCGTGATCCTCACCGGTGGCCCGGTGAAGATGAAGCAGCAGATGGACGACGGCGGCTGGGTCGATGCGACTGCGGCCCAGGCCGACTACAACATGCCCAACGACACCGTGGTGCTGACCGGCAATGCCGTCGTCAACCAGCCGGGGCGCGGCAAGATGGAAGGCCAGCGCATCGTCTACAACATGTCGACCGGCCAGGTGCAGGGCGGCGGTGAAGGCCAGGGGCGCGTGCGTATGCAGTTCCAGCCGCGCAACCAGACCCCGGCGCAGCAGCCGGCGCCTGCGGCGCAGGGCGGCCGCTGATGCTCGTCGCCGAAGGTCTGCGCAAGCGCTACAAGCAGCGCGAGGTCGTCAAGGAATTCGGCCTGACGCTCGATGCCGGCGAGGTGGTCGGTCTGCTCGGCCCCAACGGTGCCGGCAAGACGACATGCTTCTACATGATCGTCGGCCTGGTGCCGGCCGATGCCGGCCGCATCGTGCTCGACGGCCACGACATCACTGCCGAGCCGATGTACACCCGCGCCAAGCGCGGCGTCGGCTACCTGCCGCAGGAACCGTCGGTGTTCCGCAAGCTCAGCGTCGCCGACAACATCATGCTGGTGCTGGAGCTGCGCGAGGACCTGGACAAGGCCGGTCGCCAGAAAGCGCTGGCCGACCTGATGGACGAATTGCAGATCACCCACGTCGCCGACCAGGCCGGCGCCAGCCTGTCGGGTGGCGAGCGGCGCCGGGTCGAGATCGCCCGTGCACTTGCGGCCAATCCGCGCATGATGCTGCTCGACGAACCCTTCGCCGGCGTCGACCCGATCTCGGTCGGCGAGATCCAGCGGATCGTCACCCATCTCAAGGAACGTGGCATCGGTGTGCTGATCACCGATCACAACGTCCGCGAGACCTTGGGGATCTGTGACCGGGCGTATATCCTCAGTGACGGCGGCGTGCTTGCGCAGGGGGCTCCGGAAGCGCTGCTGGCCAATCCTGACGTGCGTCGCGTCTACCTGGGGGAATCCTTCCGTCTGTAGGCGGCGCACGCATCCGGTCGGAGAGTTCCGGAGTCGATGAAGCCACGTCTGCAGACATCGCTGGGGCAACACCTCGTCCTGACGCCCCAGTTGCGCCAGGCGCTGCATCTGCTCCAGCTGTCGTCCGTGGAACTCGAGACCGAGATCACCACCGCGGTCGAAAGCAATCCGCTGCTCGACTGGGAAGAACCCGAGTCCATCTCCGCGCAGCCGTTGTCCGAACGCGGCCACACGCAGGACCAGGACAACAGCCGTCAGGATCACGACGACAACGGTCGCGACGGCGATGCCGAACCCGCCGCTGCGTGGGATGGCGACGACGGCTGGAACGAACGCGGCAGCGGCAGCGGTCAGGGCCACGGCGACAACGACGGTGACGGCGATGCCGCCGACCGCATGATCCAGTCCGAAAGCCTGCAGGACCATCTGTCCTGGCAACTGCACCTGAGCACGATCTCGCCGCGCGACCGCAACATCGGCATCGCGCTGATCGACGCGATCGACGACGACGGCTATCTGCGCGAATCGCTGGACGACATCGTCGCGGCGCTGTTGCCGGAAACGCGCGCCACCGCCGGCGAAGTCGCTGCGGTGCTGTGCCGCGTGCAGCGCTTCGACCCTGTCGGCGTGGGCGCACGCGATCTCGGCGAATGCCTGCGCCTGCAGCTCGAACCGCTGCACGTCGATACGCCCGGCCGCTCGGTCGCGCTGCTGGCCGCACGTGATCACATCGAACGTCTGCCCAAGCTCGGCGCGCCGGGACTGGCGGATGCGCTGGGCTGCCCGCCCGAGGAAGCCGCGACCGCATTGCAGTTGCTGCGCAGTCTCGATCCGCGCCCGGGCGCGCAGATCGGCAACGTCCCGCACGACAACTACGTCACCCCGGACTGCGTGATCGCGCGCCAGAACGGCGTCTGGAAGGTCACGCTGGCCGGCTCGCATTTTCCGCGCGTGACCATCCATCGCGGCTACGAGCAGATGATCCAGCACGCGGGCTCCAGTGACGCCGGCTATCTCAAGGGACGACTGCAGGAAGCGCGCTGGCTGCTCCGCAACATCGAGGCGCGCGGTGAGACGCTGCTCAAGGTGGTGCGCTGCCTGGCGAGGCAGCAGTCAGGCTTTCTCGAGTTCGGCAAGCGCGCACTGCGGCCGCTGACCTTGCGCGAGGTCGCCGAGGAGATCGGCATGCACGAGTCCACGGTGTCACGCGCGGTCGCGCGCAAATACGTGCACACCCCGCGCGGCACGCTTCCGCTGCGCGACTTCTTCGATTCCGGCGTCGGCACCGGCAGTGGCGGAGAGGCGTCGAGCACCGCCATCCAGCAGATGATCCGCGGGCTCGTCGATGCAGAAGACCCGCGCAAGCCGCTGTCCGACGCGCGCCTGGCCGACCTGCTCAAGGCCGCAGGCGTTCCCGTTGCACGGCGTACGGTGGCGAAGTACCGCGAAGCCCTGCAGATCGTGTCCTCGCACGAGCGCGTTCGCATCGCCTGAACTTCCTCCGCCCTAACGTGGTCGATGTAGATGTGACCGACGGCGCTTGCACCGCGCCCCGGCCGCGCTACTCTGGACCCGATCGCCCGCGATCGCGGGCGGGTCCTTCCCGAACCGTAGAAGGAGGTTGCCGATGCATGTCGAAACCCATGGCCACCAGATCGAGGTGACGCCCGCCCTGCGCGATTACGTCGATACGAAACTGCAGAAGCTCGCCAAGCATTTCGATCGCCCGCTGGATATCCGCGCCCAGCTCAGCATCGACAAGCCACACCACAAGGCCGAAGCCACCGTACTGATCGCCGGCAAGACGCTGCACGCCGATGCGAGCGCCGCCGACATGTATGCCGCCATCGACCAGCTTGCCGACAAGCTCGACCGCCTGCTGGTCAAGCACCGCAAGAAGGTCGTCGACCACCATCGCGGCGAGAACCCTGCACGCGACGGCACTTTCGGCTAGGCTGCGGCTCCACGTCGAAAGCCCCGGGCAACGCGCGGCATGTCCTTCATCGATCTCCTCGCCGCCGACCGCATCGTGATGCTGGTGGCGCCCGGCTCGCGTGATGTCGTACTGGATGCCGCCGCGCGTCTGCTGGCCGGCAACTCTCCCACCCTGACCCCGCTGCTCGCCCACGCACTGCGTGCGCGCGAGCAGATGGGCAGTACGGGAATCGGACGCGGTGTCGCGATTCCCCACGCACGCAGTTCGGCGTTCCGCGAACCCCGTGCCGCATTCCTCCGGCTGTCACACCCCATCGATTTCGGCGCCGCGGACGGCCAGCCGGTCGATCTCGTCTTCGCGATGTGCGTGCCCGACCACCAGGTCGACCAGCATCTGCAGACCCTGTCCGGACTGGTGGAACATTTCTCCGACGCCGAGTTCCGCGACGCATTGCGTGATGCGCGCGACCTGGCCCGGCTGCGCAACCACCTGCTCGAACGCGCGCCGCGAAGCGGGCAGCTTCCGGCATGAACGCAAGCATCCAGGCCCAGGAACTCTTCGCGCATCTGCAGGACAAGCTGGCCCTGCGCTGGCTTGCCGGACAACACGGTGCCCGCCGGGTACTCGAAGCGGTGGACACGATCGCGCGACGTCCGTCGCTCGCGGGTTATCTCAACATCATCTATCCCAACAAGGTCCAGATCCTCGGCACCGAGGAACTGGCCTGGCTCGACGGTCTCGATTCGCGACTGCGCTGGGAGACCATCGAACGCGTCATGCAGTACCGCCCGCTCGCGCTGGTGATCAGCAAGGGACAACCCTGCCCCGAGGATCTGCGCGAAGCCGCGGAAGAGTCGCAGACGCCCCTGTGGAGCTCGCCCAACCGCGGCCACGAGCTGCTGAACCTGCTGCAGTACCACCTCGCCCGCCAGCTCGCGCCCCGCATCACCCTGCATGGCGTTTTCATGGAGGTGTATTCGATCGGCGTGCTGATCACCGGCGAATCCGGCTCGGGCAAGAGCGAACTCGCGCTAGAGCTGATCACCCGCGGCCACCGCATCGTGGCCGACGATGCGCCGGAGTTCACCCAGATCGCGCCCGACGTGCTCGACGGCACCTGCCCCGAACTGCTGCAGGACCTGCTGGAGCTGCGCGGCCTGGGCGTGCTCAACATCCGGCAGATGTTCGGCGACACCGCGGTCAAGCGGAACAAGTACCTGCGGCTGATCATCCATCTCAGCCGGCCCAACGCCGACACGATGGCGGGCGACGGCGACGGCATGGTGCGCCTGACCGGTGATCTGGGCGTACGCCAGGTGCTGGATCTGGAAGTTCCGCTGATCACCCTGCCGGTGATGCCCGGCCGCAACCTGGCGGTGCTGGCCGAGGCCGCCACGCGCACCCATATCCTGCGGACCAAGGGCCTGGATCCGGCCGCGGCGTTCCTTGCCCGGCATTCGCAGTTTCTCGAACGGGGATCCTCGTGAGCGACACCGCACCGCCGCTGTTTTATGTCGTCAGCGGTCTGTCGGGCAGCGGCAAGTCGGTCGCGCTGCGTACGCTGGAGGATCTCGACTTCTACTGCGTCGACAACCTGCCGGCCGGCATGCTGGCCGACTTCGTCGCCAACCTGACCCGCGCGGACGAACCGCCGCGTCGGCTGGCAGTCGGCATCGACGTCCGCAACCGCCACACCGATCTGTCGAGGGTGCCCGGCTGGCTGGCCGACGTCGGCGCGCTGGGTCTCGACCCGCGACTGGTGTTCTTCGAGACCGGCGACGAGGTGCTGCTGCGCCGGTTCGCCGACACGCGCCGACGCCATCCGCTGAGCCGGATCGGCCTGTCGCTGGCCGATGCGATCGCGCTCGAACGCAATCTGCTGCGGCCGCTTCGCAGTCTCGCCGACACGGTCATCGACACCAGCGACCTCAACGTCCACCAGTTGCGCCGGCGCATCGTCACCGAGCTCGACCTGGCCCAGGACCAGTCGGTCTCGCTGCTGTTCGAATCCTTCGCCTACCGGCGCGGTGTGCCGCCCGACGCGGACTTCGTGTTCGATGCACGCGCATTGCCCAACCCGCACTGGGATCCGCGACTGCGGCCGCTGTCGGGCCGGGATACCGACGTGCGCACGTGGTTCGAAGGCCAGGAGCTGGTCGGCGAGTTCGTTGCCCAGGTGTCGCAGTTCCTCGGCAACTGGCTGCCCCGCCTGCGCAGCGACACGCGCAGCTACGTCACCGTGGCGTTCGGCTGCAGTGGCGGTCGCCACCGTTCGGTGTACCTCGCCGAGACGCTGGCGCGGCATGCGCGCGAACAGGGCTGGCGCGACGTGGCCACCTGGCACCGGGAACTCGACTGAAGGCAGGCGCGTGCGTGCGCATGGACGCATCATCGCGTCCGCAATGCTTCCGGGTGATCCCCCTGCTCTGCTAACGTCTGCAGATGGCCGTTGGCGTACTCCTATTGACCCACGAGGGCATCGGCTCGGCGATGCTCGCCGTCGCGACCCGTCTGATGCAGCAGCTCCCGTTGAAGACGGATGTGTTCGAGATGCCGTTCGACGAGGACCCCGATATTGCGTTGCCGCGTGCGAGCGCGGCGATGCGGCGCGTCGACAGCGGCGATGGCGTGCTGATCCTGACCGATCTGTACGGCGCCAGCCCGAGCAACGTCGCCGCGCAGCTCGCGCGTCTGGGCACGCCGGCCAGGCGTGTGTCGGGGCTGAGCCTGCCGATGCTGCTCAGGGTGATGAACTATCCTGAGCTCGCACTCGACGGGTTGCCTGCGACCGCGGCTGCGGGTGCCCGCAACGGCGTCCTGCTCGACGATGCCTGAGTCGTACCGCTCCACCCTCTTTCCCCCGCGCTGTACCAGGACTGCTTCCCGATGATCGAACGCGAACTGCTCGTCGCCAACAAGCTCGGCCTGCACGCCCGTGCAACCGCCAAGCTCGTCCAGGTGCTGTCGGGCTTCCGCTGCAACGCCACGCTCGTCGCCAAGGGCCGTGAGGTCAACGCCAAGAGCATCATGGGGGTGATGCTGCTGGCTGCCGGGCACGGGACCCACGTCGTGCTGCGACTCGACGGCGAGGACGAAGCCGCTGCGATGGAGGCCGCCGCCGCACTGTTCGAGCGCAGGTTCGACGAGGAGGGCTGATGCGGCAGGGCCTCCACGGTCAGGGTGCCTCACGCGGCAGCGCGCTTGGCCGTGCACGCGTGCGCGAGCCGCATGCGCTGGAAGTCGCCGAGGCCCGGGTCGCGCCGGACGAGGCCGAGGCCGAACTCGCGCGGCTGCACGCCGCGATCGAGCAGGTGCGCGGCGAAATCCGCGCGATGCGCGACCAGTTGCATGGCGCTCTGGCACACGAAGTCGGCGAGTTCCTCGACCTGCACACCCTGCTGCTCGAAGACCCGGAACTGCTGCACGGTCTCGACGAACTCGTGCGCTCGGGCCTGTATGGCGCCGACTACGCGCTGCGTCTGCAACGCGACCGGCTGGCCGCAGTGTTCGAGGGCATGGACGATGCCTACTTCCGCAGCCGCATCGAGGACATCGACCATGTCATCGGTCGGGTGCATGCCGCGCTGCACGACCACGAGGCGGAACTGCAGGGCGTGGCAGGCGAGATCCTCGTCACCGATGCGATCGCGCCTTCAGAGATCGGCCGACTGCACGCGCAGGGTGTACTGGGCATCGTGACCTCGGGCGGCAGCATGCTGTCGCATACCGCGATCCTCGCCCGCAGCCTGCACCTGCCGCTGATCGTCAATGCGCCACAGGCGCTGGGGGCGATCAACGACGGCGATGTGCTGGTCATCGACGGCACCACCGGCGAGATCGTTGTCGAGCCCGGTCCCGCCGACCTGCGCGTCTACCGCGCACGCTTGCGCGAGGAGAAGCGCGAGCGCAAACAGCTGCGCCGCCTGCGCCGCGAGCCCAGCAAGACCCTCGACGGCATCGACATCCGCCTGTACGCGAATGCCGAGTCACGCGAGGACGTCGCCGAGGCGCATGCGCTGGGCGCGGCGGGCATCGGCCTGTACCGCACCGAATTCCTGTTCCTGCAGGGCCGCGAGGTCCCGGACGAGGACGCGCAGTTCCGCGCCTATCGCGATCTGGTGCTCGGCATGACCGGTCGCACGGTTACGATCCGCACGCTCGACATCGGCGCCGACAAGGCCGACAACAGCGGCCTCGCGCTGCGCAACGAACCCAACCCTGCGCTCGGCCTGCGCGGTGTGCGCCTGTCGATGGCGCGTACCGGTCTGCTGGAGACCCAGTTGCGTGCGATCGCGCGTGCCTCCGGCTACGGACCGGTCCGGATCCTGGTGCCGATGGTCAGCGGCCGCGAGGAAATCGTCGCGGTGCGGCTGCTGCTCACGCGCGTGCTCAAGGATCTCGCGCGCGAAGGTCAGGAGACCGCCGCGCGGATTCCGCTCGGCGCCATGATCGAGGTGCCGTCGGCGGCGATCGCGCTGCCGACCTTTGCCCGCGATCTCGACTTCATCTCGATCGGCACCAACGATCTCGTGCAGTACCTGCTCGCGGCCGACCGCAACAACGACGCGCTCGGCGATCTCTATTCGCCGCTGCACCCGGCTGTGCTGCGACTTGTGCACAGCGTCGTACGCGTCGCCCGCGCTCGCGGCATGCCCGCGTCGATCTGCGGCGAGATTGCAGGCGATGCCCGCTTCACCCCGCTGCTGCTCGCGCTCGGTATCGAAGAACTGAGCCTGCATCCGTCGCCGTTGCTGGAAGTGCGCCGCGCGATCCGCGCACTCGACCTCGGCCATCTGCGTGCCCGCGCCCCTGCGCTGCTGCGCGCGCGTGACCGTGCCAGCATCGAGCGCTGGCTCGATGCGGTGCAGCCCGTGCACGCGGCGGACTGAGTCCGCGCGCACTTCGCTGTTGTCCGGAGCCGCTGATTCACCGGCGCGCGCGCGTGTCACATGGGCCGGCCGCATGAAGCCCACCTGCCCGTCGACACAGGGACGATGGCGTAAGACGTGCGCTTTCCCGGATAATGGCGGGATGCACATCTGACCCCTGTCGCGCCGAGACTGTCGCGACGCGCAACGGAGCTTTACATGGCCGAAGCCGTCCGCCCCGACAAGACCGCGCGCCAGCTGCGCCTGCTGTCCGATGCACTCGACAGCGGCCGTCTGGGACCGGTGCGTCGGCTGATCAACACGCTCGCGCCGGCCGAAATCGGCAACCTCCTCGAATCGCTGCCGCACGACAAGCGCATGGTCGTGTGGGGCCTCGTCGATCCCGAGGACGACGGCGAGGTGCTGGTCCACGTCGGCGACGAGGTGCGCGAAAGCCTGATCGCGGACATGGATGCCGACGAGCTGGTCGCCGCGGTCGAGGATCTCGACATCGACGATCTGGCCGACCTTGTCGAGGACCTGCCCGATGCGGTGATCGACGAAGTGCTGCGGGCGATGGATCGCGAGAACCGCGAACGTCTCGAGCAGGTGCTCTCGTATCCCGAGGACACCGCCGGCCGTCTGATGAATCCCGACGTGGTGACGGTGCGCGCCGATACCACCGTCGACGTGGTGCTGCGGTTCCTGCGCCTGCGCGGTGAACTGCCCGAGCACACCGACCATCTGTACGTCGTCAACCGCCGCCATCAGCTGGCGGGCTGGGTCGCGCTGCAGGATCTGGTGACGCGCGAGCCCGGTACGCCGATCAACAAGCTGATCGACGACGAGCTCGATTCGATCCACGTCGGCGAATCCGCCGAACAGGTCGCGCGCCAGTTCTCCGACAACGACTGGGTCTCGGCGCCGGTCGTCGACGACGGCAACATCCTGCTCGGCCGCATCACGGTCGATGACGTGATCGACATCATCCGCGAGCAGGCCGAGCACCAGGCGCTGTCCGCCGCCGGTCTGGACGAGGACGAGGATCTGTTCTCGCCGATCAAGCGTGCCGTGCGCGGTCGCGTGGTGTGGCTGGGTATCAACCTGTGCACCGCGTTCCTGGCGGCGTTCGTGATCGGCCGCTTCGAGGCGACGATCGAGCAGATCGTCGCGCTCGCGGTGCTGATGCCGATCGTGGCCGGCATCGGCGGCAACGCCGCGGTGCAGGTGCTCACCCTGATGGTGCGCGGCATCGCGCTGGGCCAGGTCGGCGCGAGCAACGCGCGCATCCTGCTCTGGAAGGAATTGCGTGTCGCGCTGATCAACGGTCTGCTGATCGGCAGTCTGGTCGGCCTCGTGGCCCTGGTCTGGTTCCACGACTGGGTGCTCTCGCTGGTGATCTTCGCCGCGCTGGTGATCAACTTCTGCTCGGCCGCGCTGTCAGGCACGCTGTTGCCGTTGCTGCTCAAGCGCATGGGCGTCGATCCCGCCGTCGCCGGCACCGTGGTCGTCACCGCGGTGACCGACATCGTGGGCTTCTTCAGCTTCCTCGGCCTCGCCACCGCGATCATGCTGCGCTGAGGCGACGAGCATGCGCGCACGTGCCGGATTCGGTCGGATCGAACGCTGGGACGACGCGCGCGGCTTCGGTTTCATCACGCCAGAAGACGCCGCTGCCGATGGACCGGATCGCCTGTTCTTCCACGTCCGCGATTTCGATCGCAGCGGCGCGCGTCCCGACGTCGGCGCACGCGTGCGCTACACGCCCGAACGGCAGGCCGACGGGCGCTGGCGTGCGGTGAACGTCGCCGCGGTCGGCACGGCGCAATCACCGCGCACGGCGCGCGCCACGTCGAAGCACCGCAATGCGCGTGCACCGTCCGCACCCGCGGGCGGCATGCGCGGACTGCTGATCGCGATCGTGGCCTGGTGTGCGTTGCTCGGATACGGGGTCGTGTCCGGACGCCTGCCGCACCTCGCACTCGCCGCGCTGGCCGGTCTCAATGTCCTGACCGCGGCCGCCTACGCGCTCGACAAGCACGCCGCGCGACACGGGCGCTGGCGCACGCCCGAGGCGCATCTGCATCTGCTCGAACTGCTCGGCGGCTGGCCCGCCGCAGGGTTCGCGCAGCAACTGCTGCGTCACAAACGCGCCAAACCGGCCTACCGCCAGATGTTCGTCGCAATGATCGTTCTGCATCTGCTGGCGCTGGGTCTGTGGACCTTCGCCTGATCCATTCCGGAGTGATCGCATGTCCAACGTCTCCCATTCCAGTGCACGACGCCGTCTGCTGCGTGGTCTCGCGCTCGCCGGCGGTGCCGCTGTGCTGTCGGGTTGCGTGAGCGCACTGCCCGCGTCGGGCGCGGCACCCGGCCGCTTCGTACGCCGCGAGCTCACCTCGAACGGCCGCCGCTACGTCTACCAGGTCTTCGTGCCGGCGACGCAGCTGCCGCGTCCGCTGCCGGTGGTGCTGTTCCTGCATGGCTCGGGCGAGCGCGGCGAAGACGGCGAGACGCAGATCCACGCCGGACTCGGGCCTTACGTGCGCGCGCACGCGGCGGATTTCCCGGCGCTGGTGGTGTTCCCGCAATCACCCGAAGGCGAATCCTGGGAAGGCGACACCGCCACGATGGCGCTGGCGACGCTCGATGCGGCGACCGCCGAATTCGACGGCGACCGCAGCCGCACCTCGCTGACCGGCATGTCGCGCGGCGGCTATGGCACCTGGTCGCTGGCACTGCGCGAGCCGACACGCTTCGCTGCGCTGGTGCCGGTCTGCGGCGGCATCACCCCGCCCGGCTCACGGCCGGACCTGGACACGCTGTTCGTCGAATCCACGCACAGGGCCGCCGATCCGTTCGCCGAGGCCGCGCGTCGTCTGCGCGACATTCCGGTCTGGATCTTCCACGGCGCACTCGACGATGTGGTGCCGCCCGAGCAGTCGCGACGCATGCATGCCGCGCTACGTGATGCCGGCGCCGATGTGCGTTACACCGAGTTTCCCGACGCCAACCACAACAGCTGGGATGCGGCCTACCGCACCGGGGACCTGTGGTCCTGGCTGTTCCAGCAGACACGCTGACGTATCTCAGCCTGCCGGCGGTGTCCGCCGCAGGCGCTGCGCCACTGCATTGAGCCCGGCGATGGCCAGCGTGAGCGCGGCCATCGACAGGAACTGCGCGCGCGTATCCGGGGACGCGATCAGCATCGCGAAGATCAGCGCGAGCACCGCCAGGGCGGCGAGCGTGGGTACCGGGAACGCGCGCATGCGGAACGGCAGCGGTGCGTTCGCGCGGTCGGCGCGGCGACGCAGGATGTACTGCGACACCAGCGCCAGCGTCCACACCAGCAGGCAGGTCGCGCCGACGATGTTGAGCAGCACCGGCAACACGCGTTGCGGGAATGCGAGTTCCAGCGCGGCAGCGGCGAACCCGAAGGTCACGCTCGCGACGACGGCGGCGATCGGCACGTTACGGCGGTCGCTACGACCGAGCACGGCCGGCGCATCGCCGCGGCGACCCAGCGACCAGATCATCCGCGAGGCGCCATAGAGATTGGCGTTGAGCGCCGACAGCAGTGCGATCACCGCGACCAGCGTGATCGCAGTCGCCGCGCCCGGAATGCGCGCGACCTGCAGCACGGCGGCAAACGGCGACGACAGCGCCGGGCTGTCCCACGGCACCACGGCGACGATCACCGCGATCGAGCCGAGATAGAACACGAGAATGCGCCAGGCGACGGTACGGATCGCACGCGCGAGGCTCTTCGCCGGATCGTTGGTTTCCGCCGCGGCGATCGCGACGATCTCGGTGCCGCCGAACGCGAACACCACCACCAGCAACGCTGCGCCGATGCCGGCCCAGCCGCGTGGCGCGAAGCCGTCGGGGCCCAGCAGATTCGACAGGCCCGGCGATGCCACCGCCGGCAGCCAGCCTGCGACCAGGGCGATGCCGATTGCGATGAAGGCGAGGATCGCGATGACCTTGAGAATCGCGAACCAGAATTCGAACTCGCCGAAGTTGCGCACGCCCAGCAGGTTGATCGCGGTGAACACCACCATGAAACACACCGCGAGACCGGGTACCGACAGCGACGGCCAGATCGAGGCGAGCAACCCGGCCGCGCCGACCGCTTCGGCGGCGATCACGATCACCACCTGCAACCACCACAACCAGCCGACCGTTGCACCGGCGACCGGGCCCATCGCATCGGCCGCGTACACCGAGAACGCGCCGCTGGCCGGCTTGGCCGCGGCCATCTCGCCGAGCGCGTGCATCACCACGATCACCAGCGCGCCGGCGATCAGATACGACACCAGCACGGCTGGACCGGCGGTCTGGATGCCGACGCCTGAACCGAGGAACAGGCCGGCGCCGATCGCGCTGCCCAGACCCATCATCACCAGCTGGCGCGGGGTCAGTGCGTGCGCGGGCGCGGCGGCGGCCTGCGCCGGCAGGGAAGCATCGGGATCGTTCGAGGACATCGTGTGGGCGCGGCCAAGGGACGCCGCACCATACCGGATTCGCGCCGGCGCGGCCCTCAGCCGAGCAGCGTTTCCAGCACTGCCATGCGCGCGGCGACGCCATTGGCAACCTGGCGCAGGATCAGCGACTGCGGACCATCGGCGACGTCGTCGTCGATCTCGACGCCACGGTTCATCGGCCCGGGATGCAGCACCACGGCATCACCCGCGGCGCGACGCAGACGACGCGCGTCGAGACCGTAGTCGCGGTGGTAATCCTCGAGCGAATCGACCAGCCCTTCCGCCATGCGCTCGCGCTGCAGCCGCAGCATCATCACCGCGTCGACGCCTTCGAGCGCCGCGTCGAGATCGTGCGAGACCGTGCAGCCCGACAGCAGCGTGGCATCGGGCAGCAGCGACGCCGGTCCGCAGACGCGGATCTCGCCGGCGCCGAGCGCACGCAGCGCATGCAGATCACTGCGCGCGACGCGCGAATGCCGCACGTCACCGACGATGACGACCTTCAGGCCCGAGAAATCCGTGCCCTTGGCCTGACGCAGGGTCAGCATGTCGAGCAGGCCCTGGGTGGGATGCGCGCTGCGGCCGTCGCCGGCATTGATGAGCGCGGTGTCCGGCGCGGCGGCGGATGCGAGCGCGGCGACCGCGCCGTCGTCGGAATGCCGCACGACGAAACCGCGCACGCCCATCGCCTCGATGTTGCGGAAGGTGTCGAGCGCGGTCTCGCCCTTGGTCGTCGACGATGTCGAGGCATCGAAGCCGAGCACATCCGCGCCGAGGCGCTGGGTGGCGCGCTGGAAGCTCAGCCGCGTGCGCGTCGAGGGTTCGAAGAACAGCGTGCAGACCGCGATGCCGGCCAGGCGCGCGTTGACTTCGCCGGCGTCTGCCATCGTCTGCGCCCGGTCGAGCAGCGCTTCGAGAGTCGCGCGCGGCAGGCCGTCGAGCGTCAGCAGATGGCGCAGACGGCCGGTCGCATCGATCTGGGCATCGGGAGCAGAAGTCATTGCGGGGCACGTGCGGCGTCGGGAGCGCCATTGTCCCGCAGCGGCGCGGATGCGGCGAGTGCCGCGTGTGGCGAATCGATGTAAGCGGCAGACGACCCGGGCGATTCCAGCAACCCCGGGGCACGACGCTTCAGACCGGCACGCCTTCGTCCGGTGACGCCAGCCAGCGTTCGACGATGATCGCGGCCGCGACCGCATCCAGCGCCGCAGCGTCGCGACGTTTGCGGCGACCTTCGGCGCGATCGATCGCGAAGCGCTGCGCAGCCTCGATCGAGCTGGCGCGTTCGTCCACCAGCACCACCGGCAACCGGTAGCGCGCGACCAGTTCGCGCGCGAACGCGTGGGCTCGTGCACGGGCGGGCTGGTCGCCGCCTTCGAGCGTCATCGGATCGCCCACGATCATGCCGTCGGGCCGCCATTCCTTCTGCAGGCGGTCGACCGCCTGCCAGTCGATCTGCTCGCCGTGCACGTCGATGACCGCCAGCGCGCGCGCGCCGTGGCCGAAGGCGCTGCCGACCGCGACACCGATCCGGCGTGAACCGACATCGAAGCCGAGCACCGTGCCATCGCGGCGGATTGCCGGTTTCGGGGCGTCGCTCATGCGCGGCCGCTGTGGCTGGCGATGTGCATCATGTCGACGCCGATGCGGCCCGCGGCAGCCTGCCAGCGCGCATCCAGCGGCGTCTCGAACACCAGCGGCGGATCGCACGGGACGGTCAGCCAGCTGTGTTCGGTGAGTTCGCGCTCCAGCTGCCCCTTGCCCCAGCCGGCACATCCCAGCGCGACGGTCGCGTGCGCTGGACCTTCGCCGGCGGCCATCGCTTCGAGCACGTCACGCGACGTGGTGACATGCAGCGAACCGGTGATCGAAAGCGTCGAATCCCAGCCGCCCTGACCGTCGTGCAGCACGAAGCCGCGCTCCGGGTGCACCGGGCCGCCCGCCAGGACACGGCGATCGCGCAGACGCGCATCACGCAGGGGGATTCCCATCTGCTCGAGCAGATCGCCGAAGCTGTACTCCGAAGGCCGGTTGACGACGACGCCCATTGCGCCTTCGGCGTCGTGCTGGCAGATCAGCGCCACCGTGCGGGAGAAGTTCGGGTCCTGCAGCGAGGGCAGCGCGACCAGCATGTGGTTGGCGAAAAACGACATGGACCCATTCTATCCGGGCGCACGTACAGGCACCGTGCGCCCGTCCACGCGACGCTGAACCGCAAGACCTGCGGCAGATACGTCGGGGATGCGGCAAGCCGGGTGCCGCTAGAGGCCGAACTGGATCTCCTGCGCCGTGGCCACCCGTACCGCGACCACCTCGACGTCCGCACGCAGCGTGCGCCCGGCCAGCGGGTTGTTGCCGTCGACGGTGATGCGATCGGCATCGAGCCCGGTGACTACCACGTCCAGCGGACCCTTCTCGGTCTGCGCCCGCAGCTTCTCGCCGATCGCCGGCGTGCTGCTGCCGCTGAACAGACTGCGCGGGATGACCTGCACCAAGCCGTCGTGGCGCGGACCGAAGCCCTGCTCGGGTGGGATGTCGACGGTGAAGGTGTCGCCGGCCTTGCGGCCTTCGAGCGCCTCCTCGAGCCCGGAGATGATCGATCCGCTGCCATGCATGTACACGAGCGGCTCATGTCCCCGGGTGCTGGTGATGTGCTGGCCGGTCGTATCGGACAGGCTGAAGTGCACCGTGGCGACGCGGCGGTGGGCGATTTCCATCGACAGATCCGTGCAGGGGCGACGGTGCATGGTGGCGCGATGCATGTGAATGCCGCAACCCGGGTCGGACCCGATGGCGACGGTGTCCGCGCCCGCCTATGCTGCGCGGATGAGCGGCTACTGCGACATTGCCCCCGGACATCCAGTCCACGGGCCCTATCACGACACCGAGTACGGCTTTCCGCAGCGCGAGGAGGCCGTGCTGTTCGAACGCCTGTTGCTGGAGATCAACCAGGCAGGTCTGAGCTGGGAGACGATCCTGCGCAAGCGCGAGGGCTTCCGCGCGGCCTACGACGGGTTCGACGTCGATGCGGTCGCCGGCTATGGCGAGGCCGACCGTGCGCGCCTGCTCGGTGACGCCTCGATCATCCGCAACCGGCTCAAGGTCGATGCGGCGATCCACAACGCGCAGGTGATCCAGCGCCTGCGCGACAGCCACGGCGGTTTCGTGGACTGGCTCGACGCCCATGCGATCGAGGACGGCGCGCCGCGCGACAAGGCGTCGTGGGTCAAGCTGTTCAAGAAGACCTTCCGCTTTACCGGCGGCGAGATCACCGGCGAATTCCTGATGAGCCTGGGCTACCTGCCCGGTGCGCACCGGCCGGACTGTCCGGTGATGCAGGACATCGCGCGGGCGACGCGCGCATAGGCGGAGGCATCCATGGAGCGGCCAACGATCTCTCATGTCGTTCGCCTCGCACTGTGGCTCCTGACAGCGTCGTCGGCCTTGATTGGCGTCTTGATAGCTGCAGGCAGGATTCACCTCTACACACTGGAACCGCCGTGCCTCTTGCGGCAATGGCGCGCCTCCGAACCGTCAGTTGCCAGCAGACGTTGTGGCTCTTCGGACCGCGGCCCTGGGGGGCGTTCGTCTGGCTGTCCGTCTGGTTCGGGATCTGCAGGCTGATCGCGTGGGTCACCTTGTCGCGTCGACGCCGTGACGACCCGCCGCAGTAGGCCCCACAGCATTCCGGCCGCTTGCGCGGCCGGAACGGAACTGCATCAAGGGGCGAACTCTCAGCCCTTGACCGCTTCCTGGTAACGACGCTCGACTTCGTTCCAGTCGACGACGTTGTAGAACGCAGCGATGTAGTCGGGACGACGGTTCTGGTAGTTCAGGTAGTACGCGTGCTCCCAGACGTCGAGGCCGAGGATCGGGGTGTTGCCCGAGCCGACGCCCTTCATCAGGGGGTTGTCCTGGTTGGCGCTGCTCTCGACCTTCAGCACGCCGGACGTGTCGACCGACAGCCAGGCCCAGCCGCTGCCGAAGCGCGTCAGCGCAGCCTTTGTGAAGGCTTCCTTGAACGCGTCGAAGCCACCGAGGTCGCTGTCGATGTGCTTGGCGACGTCGCCGACCGGGTTGCCGCCGCCCTTGGGCGACATCACCGTCCAGAACAGCGAGTGGTTGGCGTGACCACCGGCGTTGTTGCGCAGCGGGCCGCGCTTGTCTTCCGGCAGCGCATCGAGATCGGCGATCAGTTCTTCAGCCGACTTGTCCGCCCACTGCGTGCCTTCCAGCGCGGCATTGGCGTTGTTGATGTAGGTCTGGTGATGCTTGGTGTGATGGATTTCCATCGTCTTGGCATCGATATGCGGCTCGAGCGCGTCGTACGCGTAACCCAGCTCGGGGAGGGTGTAGGCCATCAGCGATCTCCTTGGTGAATGAATGCGCTCCATTGTCCCCCGGACGGGGTCAAGTTGGCGACAAGGCAGCGTCACGATAGCGCTGCGGCGTGACGGTCTGTGGCAACACTGCGTTGCGGACACCCGACGGAAACGCAACGCCCCGCGGATGCGGGGCGTCTGTACAGGCATTGGCGAGGGATGCGAACGGTCAGCGGACCTCCGCCACCTCGACGCCATCCAGACCCTGCGACAGCGTGCGTGCGTCGCCGCCCTGGGCGAGCTTGATGCGCAGGCGCACCTCGTTCGCGGAGTCGGCGTAACGCAGCGCGTCCTCGTAGGAGATTTCGCCGGCCTGGTAGAGCTCGAACAGCGCCTGGTCGAAGGTCTTCATGCCCAGGTTGGTCGAATCCTTCATGACCTCCTTGAGCTTGTGGATCTCGCCGTCACGGATGTAGTCCTGCACCAGCGGCGTGCCGAGCATGATCTCCATCGCGACGCGCCGGCCCTTGCCGTCCGGCGTCGGGATCAGCTGCTGCGCGACCACGCCCTTGAGGTTCAGCGACAGGTCCATCAGCAACTGGTTGCGACGGTCCTCGGGGAAGAAGTTGATGATGCGGTCCATCGCCTGGTTGGCGTTGTTCGCATGCAGCGTGCACAGCACCAGATGGCCGGTTTCGGCGAAGGCGATCGCGTGGTCCATGCCCTCGCGCGTCCGCACCTCGCCGATCATGATCACGTCAGGCGCCTGTCGCAGCGTGTTCTTCAGCGCCGCCTCCCAGCTGTCGGTGTCGATGCCGACTTCGCGCTGGGTGATGATGCAGCCCGCATGCTTGTGCACGAATTCGATCGGGTCCTCGATCGTGATGATGTGGCCGGTCGAATTCTGGTTGCGGTAGCCGATCATCGCGGCGAGCGAGGTCGACTTGCCGGTGCCGGTGGCGCCCACGAAGATCACGATGCCGCGCTTGGTCATCGCCAGCGTCTTGATGATCGGCGGCAGGTTGAGCTCGTCCACGCTCGGGATGTGCGTCTCGATCCGGCGCAGCACCATGCCGACCTGGTTGCGCTGGTAGAAGCACGAGATGCGGAAGCGGCCGACGCCGGAGACACCGATCGCGAAGTTGCACTCGTGGGTCTTCTCGAATTCCTCGCGCTGCGGCGGGGTCATCACGTTGAGCACCAGATCGCGCGCCTGCTGCGGCGTCAGCGGGTTCTGGGTGATCGGCGAGATCTTGCCGTGCACCTTGATCGACGGCGGCATGCCGGCGGTGATGAACAGATCCGAGGCCTTCTGGTGGGCCATCAGCTTGAGGAACGAGGTGAAGTCGATGCTGCTCATGTGGTGTCCCGTAAGACGTGTGGCGTGAGACGTCAGGGGGTCGCGAGGGCGCGGGGTTTGACGACTGGCGTCCCACCCCCTCACCGCTCACGCATCATTCGAACAGACGCTTGTCCTTGGCGTATTCCTTGCCTGCCGGACGCGTGATCAGGCCGCGCTTGACCAGATCCTGCAGATGCTGGTCGAGTGTCATCATGCCTGCGGCCTGACCGGTCTGGATCGCCGAGTACATCTGCGCGACCTTGTCCTCGCGGATCAGGTTCCGGATCGCCGGGGTGCCAACCATGATTTCCCATGCGGCGGTACGTCCGCCGCCGACCTTCTTGAGCAACGCCTGCGAAATCACCGCACGCAGGCTCTCCGACAGCATCGAGCGCACCATCGGCTTTTCGCCCGCGGGGAACACGTCGATGATGCGGTCGATGGTCTTGGCCGCACTGGAGGTGTGCAGCGTGCCGAACACCAGGTGGCCGGTTTCCGCAGCGGTCAGCGCCAGGCGGATGGTTTCCAGGTCGCGCAGTTCGCCGACCAGGATGTAGTCGGGGTCTTCGCGCAACGCCGAGCGCAGCGCCTCGTTGAAGCCATGCGTATCGCGGTGCACTTCGCGCTGGTTGATCAGGCACTTCTGCGAGGTGTGCACGAATTCGATCGGATCCTCGACCGAGAGGATGTGCGCGTACTCGTTCTTGTTGATGTGGTCGATCATCGCCGCGAGCGTGGTCGACTTGCCCGAACCGGTCGGGCCGGTCACCAGGATCAGGCCCTGCGGCTGGTCGATCAGCTGGCGGAAGATCGGCGGACAGTTCAGGTCTTCGAGAGTGAGCACTTCCGACGGAATCGTACGGAACACCGCACCGGCGCCGCGGTTCTGGTTGAACGCGTTGACGCGGAAGCGGGCCAGACCCGGAATCTCGAACGAGAAGTCGACTTCGAGGAATTCTTCGAAATCGCGACGCTGCTTGTCCGACATGATGTCGTAGATCAGCGCGTGGACCTGCTTGTGCTCGAGCGCGGGAATGTTGATGCGCCGCACGTCGCCATCGACGCGGATCATCGGCGGCAGCCCTGCCGACAGATGCAGGTCCGACGCCTTGTTCTTGACCGCAAACGCCAGCAGCTCGGCGATATCCATGCACTTCCCCTTGATGATGATCCGCACGGGGCTTCGAAACCTGCCGTCCGGCTGGCGTCGCTCCCGTCCCCGGCGGCAGTATAGACCCGGACCCGCAGGCGCCCGCCACCCGTTCCGGTCCATCCACACCCGCTCCCGGAGGCCCCACGCCCGTGTCGTCGTCCCCTGCCAGTCCCGCGCTCGACGCCGTGCTTGCACGCATCCACAACGCGGCCCACGCCGCAGTGCGGCCAGTGACGCCGCGCCTGCTGGCGGTCGGCAAGCTGCATCCGGCCGCGGCCATCGCGACGCTCGCCGCGGCGGGCCAGCGAGCGTTCGGCGAAAACTACGTGCAGGAGGCGGCCGGCAAGATCGAGGCGCTCGCGGGCCTGGGGCTGGAATGGCATCTGATCGGCCATCTGCAGTCGAACAAAGCCCGGCAGGCGGCCGAGCTGTTCGATTGGGTGCAGACGGTCGACCGGATGAAACTCGTCGACGCGTTGGCCGCGCATCGCCCGGCCGCACGCGGCGCGCTGAACGTGCTGGTGCAGGTCAACATCGACGACGAGTCGAGTAAGCACGGATGCGCGCCATCCGAAGTGCCGGCGCTGGTCGCCGCGATCCGTGCGGCCCCGGGCCTGCAACTGCGTGGACTGATGGCAATCCCCGCCCCGCACGCGGAGCCCGCGCGGCGGCGCGACGCGTTCGCGCGCATGCGCCGCCTGTTCGACACCGTGGCCGGACAGGATCCGGTGATCGACACGCTGTCGATGGGTATGAGCGACGACCTGGAACTGGCGATCGCAGAAGGCTCGACGATGGTGCGTGTCGGCTCGGCGCTGTTCGGCGCACGTCCGGCGCGCTGACCGGACCCACGCAGGCGGTCGGCTACCATCGACCCGTTCCCGACTGCGAAGACACCATGACCGATATCCACGACACCCTCGCCGCGCCCATCGTCTTCATCGGCGGCGGCAACATGGCCCGCAGCCTGATCGGCGGCCTGATCGCCCGCGGAAACGATCCCGCACATGTCCGCGTCGTCGATCCCAATGCCGATACCCGCGACGCCCTGGTCCGCGACTTCGGCGTGCGCGTCTACGCCGATGTGGCCGAAGCCGCCGATGGCGCCGCGACCTGGGTGCTGGCGACCAAGCCGCAGGTGCTGCGCGGGGTCTGCGAATCGCTGGCCGACGTGGCACAGACCACGCAGCCGCTGGTGCTGTCGATCGCGGCGGGCATCACCGCCACACAGCTCGATCGCTGGCTCGGCGGCAATGTGCCCGTGGTGCGTACGATGCCCAATACCCCTGCCCTGCTCGGTGCCGGTGTGACCGGCCTGTTCGCGAACGCGCGCGTCGACGATGCCGGCCGTGCACGCGCGCAGGCGCTGCTGGAAAGCGCCGGCGAGACCGTGTGGATCGATGACGAAGCGCGCATGGATGCGGTCACTGCCGTGTCCGGCAGCGGACCGGCCTACATCTTCCTGCTGGCCGAGGCGATGGAAGACGCCGGGATCGCGCAGGGCCTCGCCCCGCAGGACGCACGCACGCTGGTGCTGCAGACCGTGCTGGGCGCGGCGCGCATGCTGGTCGAATCCGACGAGGCACCGGCCGACCTGCGTCGCCGTGTCACCTCGCCCGGCGGCACTACCCAGGCTGCGATCGAGACGTTCGAGGCCGGCGGCCTGCGCACGCTCGTGGCAGACGCCGTCGCCAATGCCGCGCGCCGTGGTGGCGAGCTGTCGGCCGCCAATGATTGAGATCGCGCGCGCCGCATGCATCGTCGGGCTCGCACTGCTCGCGACCGCCTGCGGACAGGCGCCACCCGTCGAAAGCGGCGCGGCGGGCGGTGCGCAGAACGCCGCGATGCCTGCACAGACGATGCTCGGCGATGCCGAAGTGATGGCCAGCGTGGTGCCGGCCGCGCACATGGGTGCGGCGGTCGCGCGGCGCTACGCGATCGAACCGGCGCGCGACCGGGCGCTGGTGCTGGTGAGCGTGCAACGCGGCGACGTACCGGTGCCGGTGCAGATCACCGGCAATGCGCGCGATCTGCGCGGCGTACGTCAGACGCTGGCCTTCGATTCGGTGGATCTCGATGGTCTGGTCGAACACGTCGCCGTCGCCCGTGTCAGCGGCCCGGACACGCTGCGCATCGACCTGCAGATCACAGCCGAGGACGGCGCGCGCACCACCTTGCGCTTCAACCGGGATATCCCGCGCTGACGACGCGGCTCAGCCGATCAGCTTGAGTCCGACTACCGCGGCCAGCACCAGCGCGACGAAGAACAGCCGCAGCGGCCGCGCCGATTCGCCGTAGCGCAGGATGCCGACGACCACCGCGCCCACGGTGCCGATGCCGACCCAGACCGCATAGGCGATCGCGATCGACATGCCGCTCTTCAGCCCCAGCGACAGCAGGCCGAAGCTCACGCCGAAACACAGGACCAGTCGTGCATAGGCCAGTGCACTCGGCCGCTGCTTGATCGCGTTCATCGCGACCACGCCGGCCACTTCCGCCAGACCGGCCGCGAACACAAACAGCCAGCCGGTCATGGCGTTGTCTCCACGTCGGGCGCCGGCGCCAGCGGTGTCACCAGCTTCAGGCCTGCAACGCCGATGATCAGCAATGCGATCAGCGCGATCTTCGCCGGCTGCACCGGCTCACCGAACCACACGGTCTCGGCGATCACCGACGCGGCTGCACCGAGCCCGCAGAACACGGCATAGACCGAGCCGACCGGCAGGAAGCGGATCGCGCGCATCAGCAATGCGAAGTTCACCGCGATCGCGCCGATCGTCAGCGCCCAGCCCAGCGGTGTGGTCGCGGCCTTGAGCCCGACCACCCAGACCGTTTCGATCAGGCCGCCGGCGAACACCAGCGCCCAGTAGCGACCGGTGCCGCGTCCGGCAGCAGCCATCAGTAAGCCACGCTGAAACGCTGGCGCACGTGGGCGGGATGCTCGATCTCGTCGGCGAAGGCGATCGCGTAGTCCTCCATCGAGACCGCGCTGTTGCCGTCCGCGCCGACCAGCAGGGCATCGCCGCCGGTGCGGAATGCGCCGGTGCGCGTGCCGGGCTCGAACACTGCACCGGGCGAAACGAAGGTCCAGTCGACGTCATCGACACCGCGCAGGCTGTCGAGGAACGTGCGGCCAGCCCCGGCTTCGGCCTTGTAGATCTCCGGGAATTCCGGCGTGTCGATCAGCGCCACGCCCGGCGCGACTTCAAGACTGCCGGCGCCGCCGACGACCAGGAGGCGACGCACGCCCGCCTGGCGCGCGGCATCGAGCAGCACGTCGGCGGTCGGGCCGCCATCGAAGCGCGTCGCGCTGACGACCACGTCATGGCCCTGCAGCAGCGGCGCGATGGCATCGGCGCGCGAGGCGTCGGCCGATTGCAGGATCAGCCCGGCCTGGGCCTGGGTGTCGGACGTATTGCGGGCGATGCCGGTAACGCGATGGCCGCGTGCCAGCAGTTCGCTGGCGATACGCGAGCCCGCGCGTCCGGTGATGCCGAGAAGGGCGATGCGCTGCATGGGACTGCACCTGCGGTGTGGGGAGGCGCCATGCTAGGCCCCCGCCGAGAGGTGCGGGGCGACGGCATCGCAACCCACTGTTCCGGCAAACACGCGCGACCGGGACTGCGAGACCGCCTTCGACCGATCGGTTCGCGGTCACGCACTGCGTCAGGGATACAGCATCCGCTTGCGGCAGTCGCCGGTCACATCGCACTCGTAGAGCCAGCGCTCGTGCAGCCGGTACTGCGCGCCGTACCAGAACTCGATACGGTCCGCCCGCACACGCAGACCCGACCAGCGTTGCGGACGCGGCACATCGCGACCTTCGAACTCGCGTTCGAGATCGGACAGGCGCGTCTCGAACGTCTCGCGCGTCGCGAGTTCCTCGGACTGCTTCGATGCCCACGCGCCCAGTTGACTGCCACGCGGACGCGACGCGAAGTACGCATCGGCCTCGTCGTCGGACACGATCACCACCGGCCCTTCGATCCGCACCTGCACGCCGTTGCGCACCCGCGGCCAGTGGAACAGCAGCGCGCCGTGCGGGTTCTCCTGCAGCTCGCGGCCCTTGCGGCCATCGAGGTGCGTGTAGAACACGAAACCGCGCTCGTCCCAGGCCTTCAGCAGCACGGTGCGCGCGGACGGCCGCCCGTCCAGCGCCGCGGTGGCGACGGTCATCGCGGTGCGATCGGGTTCGCCGGCGGCCTCCGCCTCGTCGAACAGGGTGGCGAAGGTCTCGAGGGCTTCGGACAGCAGGGTCGTGGTCGCGTTGCTCATGTCTCGATGATCGCCGCAGGCCGCGACGTTGTCGAACCGCGCCGCAGCACGCGCGCCGGGACCGGCTATCGTGGCGCGCATGTCCGCATCCCCGACTCACGGCCCCTGGCCGGCCCCACTCGTCGACCGACTGCTCGAGGGTCTGCGCCCGGGCGAACCGCCGCGCGTGCTCGGCATCAGCGGTCTGCAGGGCACCGGCAAATCCACGCTCGCAGCGCAGGTCATCACCGCAGCCGGGGCGCGTGGCCTGCGGGGCGCGGTGCTGTCGCTCGATGATCTCTATTTCGATCGCGACGTCCGCGCGGCCCTTGCGGAGGATGTCCATCCGTTGCTGGCCACGCGCGGTCCGCCGGGCACCCACGAGGTCGCGCTCGGCCTGTCGGTATTCGACGCGGTCCGGGCAGGCACCCCGGTCCGTCTGCCGCGCTTCGACAAGCTGGACGATCGTCGTCTGCCGGCCAGCGCATGGCCGGAGGTCCACGACCTCGACCTGCTCGTCTTCGAAGGCTGGTGCGTCGGCGCGACCGCCGAGGACGACGCGGCGCTGGTGGCGCCCATCAACGCGCTTGAACGTGACGAGGATGTCGAGGGCATCTGGCGCGGCTGGTGCAACGACGCGCTCGCACGCGACTATCCACCGCTCTGGGCCGGCATCGATCGCCTGCTGTTCCTGCAACCGCCCGGGTTCGACATCGTGCCGGAGTGGCGCTGGCAGCAGGAGCAGGCGCTGCAGGCGGCCAATCCCGGACGCAGCGGCATGGACCGCGCCCGGATCGCACGCTTCGTGCAGCACTACGAGCGGGTCAGCCGGCATGCGCTGCGCACGCTTCCAGCGCGCACAGACCTGATGGTCAGCCTCGACACACAACGCCGGCTGTTGCCGGCTCCCTGAGCCCGACAGACACATGCCGGGCAGCGTCGCCTACGCCTGCGGCGCGGGTCCGCCTGCTGCGGTGATCAGCGCTTCCAGCCGTTCGGCCGTCACCGGCCCCAGGATCTTCTCGACCACCTGTCCCTCCGGGCCGATCAGATAGGTCATCGGCAGGCCGGGCGGCGTGTCGAAATCGGCGGGCGGGTCGAAGGTGTCGATGATCGCGATCGGATAGACCACCGGGTGCTTCTGCAGGAACGCGCGCATGTCGTCCGCCTCGATCTCCTCGTAGGCCAGGCCGACGACCTGCACATGCTCGCGCATCGCGTCGAGCGCGGAGAGTTCGGGCATTTCCTTCAGGCACGGGGCGCACCAGGTCGCCCAGAAATTCACCACCACCCACTGCCCGCGATGCGCGGCCAGATCGAAGGTGTCGCCGTCGAGGGTCTCGACCTGCAGCGTCGGATGCGTTTTCGAGGTCGCCTGGGCGGCCGGCACATCGCCCGGACTGTCCGGTGTCGCTGCATCGGGTGTGCCCGGGGTCGCGGGCGCCGGCCCGTCCGGCGAACAGGCGGCCAGCATCAGGGCGAGTGCGACGCAGGGAATGAAACGGGTCATGCAGCGGTCTCCATGGAATCGTAGAGGCTGGCGACCGGCCGCTTGAGCAGGTCGCGCAACGGAATGCGCAGGTGGTCGAGTGCGGCGCCGGCGGCCACGCCCAGCGCATCGTCACGACACGGCAGGCGGGCCTCGGCGACCGGAATGCGCAACTCGCAGGCTTCATAGAGATCGCCCACGGTGAGGTCGCCGAGATCGCGGGCCAGCAACCACTCGCCGGTCTCGGCGCGGCGCAGCAACGCGATCTCCTCCAGCTGCGCCAGCATCTGCTGCACCAGCGTGTCGGTGAGCATGGGTTCCAGCGACTGGATCTCGTCGCTGTGCAGCCCGCGCCCCTCACGGCGTGCATGGGCGAACCGGCCGAGCATGCGCAGCAGCCCGTACAGCTCGTAGCCACGCGGCAGACGCATATGCGCGGGCTGGTAGCGGAAGGCGGAGATGGACGACGCGAACGATGCACCGAGCAGGATCGCGACCCAGCTCAGATAGACCCACAACAGGAAGATCGGCAGGAATGCGATCTGCCCGTAGATCTTCTCGTAGGCATCGAAGCTGCCCAGATACAGGCCGATCGCCCACTTCACGATTTCCGACAGCAGCGCCGCCAGCGACGCGCCGGCCAGCGCATGGCGCCACTGCACCGTGCGGTGCGGCACCACGCGGAAGATCGTCGTGAACGCCGCGATCTCGATCAGCATCGGCGCCGCCCACAGCATCAGTCCACGCAGCAGACGTCCCGAATCGGTACTGAAGATCTCCAGCGCGAAGAACCGTGCGGACACCGCCAGACTGGCGGTGGCGACCAGCGCGCCGAGCGTCAGCACGGTCCAGTACACGAGGAACCGGCCGAAGGTAGGCCGCGCCGACTTGACCCGCCAGATGCGGTTGAACGTGGTCTCCACGCTGAGCAACGTGACCAGCACCGAGATCACCAGCGCGATCACGCCGATCGTCGTCAGCTGGCCGGTGTTGGTGGACAGCTGCAGAAGCACCTGCTCCACCGCGCGCGCCGAGTCGGGCACGAAATTGGAGAAGATGTAGTCGCTGAGCCGGTCGCGCCATTGCCCGAACGCCGGAAACACCGACAGCACGCCGAACACCACCATCGACAGCGGCACCAGCGCGAACACGGTGGTGAACGCGAGCGCGCCCGCAGCTTCGAACAGACGGTCGTCGATGAAGCGACGCCACAGGAAGCGCGAAAAACTCAGCGCGCGCGCGCGGTCCGCCATCCGTTCGGTCCAGCGGTTGAAAGTGGCGAGTGGCTCCATCGGCGAAGCGTAGCAAAGCCGATTGTGCAGGGATGCATGGGCAGCGGCTGCCCCGCTCGATGGCGCATCGGCGGCGCTTGCAGAACACCTGTCATCGCGCGACGCACTGCAGGCCCGCTGCGCCATTACGACGGCGCGGACCCTCGCAACGGTGGGCCGCCCGCAGCTGCGGGCGGCCCTGCAGATCGTCAGCTGTTCGGGCGTGCGCCCCCCGACGGCGTGCTGCTCGACCCGCTACGACCGCGACCCCAGTCGTAGCGAAGCGTGAACTCGATCGACCGCGGTGCCGTGTAGTTGATCACGCGGCCCCAGTCCGGGGACACGGTCGTCACCGACGTGCCCTGGTTGCGACGCTCCCAGATGCCGGTCGCCGACTGGCGGTTGGCCACGTTGTAGACATCGACCGCGAACTGCAGACCTTCGACCGCCTTCGGTGCGTAGCGCAGGCCCAGGTCGAGCGAATACACCGCCGGCAGGTTGCCGAAGGTGCCGCGCGGCACGGGCCGCCCGTCGCAGATGAAGAAGCTCGAACCGTAGCCCACCGACGGATTGGTCGCGCGGTCTGGATAGTCGTAGCCTCCCAGACAGTTGCGCGGCCGCCCGCTGGCATAGATGCCGCGCATGCTGACGATCCACTCGGGCGCGAACTGGTACATGCCCAGCGCCTTGATCTGATGCTTGCGGTGGTTGGGCAGCAGGCCGCTCGCATCGCGCATCAGTTCGGGGAAGTCGAAGTTCTGCGTCTGCGACACGTCCGCCTGGCCGAGGTCGGACAGCAGCTGTCCTTCCGCATTGCCGTAGTTGCGCGAGAACGTGTAGTCGAGCTTGCCGTACCACACGCCGTCGAACGGGCGCTCGGCGAACAGGTCGAGCGCGTAGTACTTGCGCTTGAGCTTGGGGTAACCCAGGTCAGCCGAACTCAGCGAGATGTACTCGAGCGTGCCGTCGCCGTCGTAATCCTGATAGAAGGCGTTGCTCTCGCCAGGATTGAACAGTGCGCAGCTGAAGGTGTTGGCGAAGTACTCGGCGTCGTCCTCGCTGTAGCCATTGCGTGCGCCCCAGGCCTCGAACGGACGGTAATCACAGAAGTCGTCGATCGCGCTGCGCAGCGTCGAGTAGCTCAGCTTCGCGCCCACGTTGTAGACGCCCAGCCGCTGCTCCATGCCCAGTGCGAACGAATCCTGGTAGTGCGAGCGCAGGTCATCCGCTGCCACCGTCCGCGGATCCTTCGGAAGACCGAACTCGTTGTTCGCCGAGTAGACAGGGCCCAGCGAGGTCGCACCGGTCGGCACGCCGGTCACCGGGTCGACGCCGGTGTAGGTGAAGAACTCCTGCGTGTTGACGATGCCGTCGGCACCGCGATACGCGACGTTCGGCGGCATTGCCAGGTGGTAGCGACCGGCATAGGCGAAGAGCTTGAGGCTCGCATCGCCGTTGACGTCCCAGGTCGCGCCGAAGCGGGGCGCGATCTGGCGGTTCTTTTCCGCGAAGGCCTGTCCGGCGCTGTTGAAATTGGCGAACTGCTCGTTGCGCACGCCGATCTCGACGAGCACGTTGTCGGTCACCTGCCACAGGTCCTTGATGTACTGCGCCTTCTGCTCGACCTCGATGCTCGAACGACCGCCGTTGACCAGACGCTGCACGTAGTAACCCTGCGTGCCGAAACCGCCGCCCGACGCGGGCGAACCGATACCGGCGGACGGCAGGATGGCCTCGTTCGGGTTGGTCGCACGCAGATAGTTGAACGTCGCGCCGCCCGGCAGGCTGGTGCCGGTCAACGACTTCACGTCCTGGTAGTCGTAACCCGCACGCAGCGTGTGCGATCCCAGCCGGTACTCGATGTCGAAGCGGTAGCCGGTGGTCTTGTCGTTGGCGTCCGGGATCAGGAGCGCGGCCGTGGCGTTCTGGCAGTTCGGGATCGTCAGACCCGGCGGCGCTGAGGTCACCGAAGTCCGCGGGCACGACGCGTCGTAGTTGAACGGCAGGCTGATGTGCTCGTACTTCGCCTCGCCATACATCGCGGTGATGGTCAGATCGTCGGTGAAGTAACCGGTGTAGTTCGCGACGTAGGTGGTGTTCTTGTCGTCGGTGAACAGCCCACCGCGCTGCACGAAGTCATGCGTATATGCCTCGTTGCGGTAATCGAAGCCGAAGTACGCGTCCTCGACCTTGTTCCGGTCCATGAAACCGGTCAGCTCGACGCGGTGATCGTCGTTGATCTGCCAGTCGATCTTGCCGAGCCAGCGGGGAATGTCGGTCTGGTTCTCGTTCCAGCCGGTCTGCAGCGCGGTGCCGTTCACCGTCGCATTCGAGTTCGCGACGATGCGGGTGCCCTGCCCTTCCTGATCGACGAATTCGCCTGCAGCGTAGAAGAACAGACGATCGGGAATGATCGGCCCGCCCACGTACGCCGAATAGGTCTTGCGGCCGAACGTATTCTGGTTGCGGTACTGGTAGATGCGCCCGGCATCACCGAATGCGCCGAGGTTCCGTTCGTTGGGCCCGTAGTAGATGTTGCGGGGCGCGGCCATCAGGCTTTCCGGACGCCAGATGACCTGGCCGCCCGCTTCGAAGTCGTTCGTGCCGCGGGCGGTGATCACGTTCACCACGCCGCCGGTCGCGCGGCCGTACTCGACACCGTAGCCGCCGGTGGAGATCTGGACCTGGCTGATCGCGTTGAACGGCAGCTGCGTGTAGCCGATATTGGTCAGAGGATTGATGACGGAAAAGCCGTTGATGTAATACGCGTTCTCGGACTGCGAAGAACCGGCGAAGCTCGGCAGGGCCGCCCCGTTGCTCGAGTAGCGGGAGTCGCCGCTCACCACGCCAGGCGCCAGCAGCGAGATCTGACCCAGATTGCGCGCGATCGGCAGCCGGTCGAGCTCATCCTTGGTGATCACGGTTCGCGATTCGATCTGCGACACGTCGATCTGGTGCAACTGGCCGGTCACGGTCACTGCGGCCATGTTGGTGGCTTCGGTCCCGCCGGCGCCTGCAACGAATCCGACTTCCGTGCCGCGTCCAACGAGCACCTGCACGCCGTCGCGCTGGGACAGGATTGCCCCGTCCCGCTGCAGCGTCACGCGATAGCGGCCTGTGGGCAACGCATTGGCGGTATAGCGACCGCTCGCATCCGGCCGCAGCGTCAGGCGTGCGCCGGTATCCAGATTCTCGAGAACGACGTCGCCGCCCCCGGTCCCCACGTTGCCGTAGATGCTGCCCGTCGTGCTTTGCGCAGAGACGACGCTCGTTGCAAGACCCAGGCCCAAAGCCAGCGCCAAAGCGGAATATCGGAACCGCATGGCACCACGATGCTTCGACATTGCTGTTCTCCCCAAGAGAAGGTTGAAACCCGAACGGAACCGCGCGGAGCGGCGGCGTCGCGACTATCGGATAACCTCCTCTTAACAATCAACAGGTTTCTGAAAAAACAACCCCTAAAAGATTACGAGCTGAATACTGATGCATGAACCGTTCATGATTTAAACTCAAGCAACTGTTTTTATTGAATATATTCTTGTTCATAAAATTATCGGACCGGTGCGTATCGGGTCGTTCTCCCACTTGATCCAAGTGTTTTCTGACAATTGCGCAAGTCACCGGGGGCGGACGCCGCCCTTGCCGCGCATCGAGCGGCACGGAAACATGCAATGGCACCTCGCGACGCATTGCGTCTCCAGGCAGGCAGAACACATGTGTTCGATTCGCCCAGCGTTCACCCGCGACGACGGGGCGTATCCAAGCCCAAGACATTGGCGGGATCGGGACCGCAATTGCCGTGGATCAGCAGAGGCACGTGCACCATGCGGCTTGGACAGATGGCTTCCCTACACTGCAGCGCCCGCAGCGGACTTCACATCCATCGATGCCGGTGTCGCAGGCGCATCCGCCGACACTTCGCCCGCCGGCGCGGGACTTCGAGCAGCCTCCGCTTCGGTACCATGGCCTGCTCACGGTTGTCGTCGCAGCGAATGCAGCGCAAGCGCCGCCAGACGCGTCAGTTCCATCGCGCGGCAACCTGGCTTCGATGGCCCGCAGCTCCCTCTCGCATACAGGCGATCCCATGCCCGACATTCTGGTTCTCTACTACAGCCGCAACGGCTCCGTCGCCCGGCTCGCGCGGCAGATCGCGCGCGGGATCGGTGAGGTCGAGGGCATGCAGGCGCGGTTGCGTACGGTGCCGCCGGTCGCGGCCGTCACCCGCGAGGCGGCGCCGCCGGTGCCCGAGGACGGTGCGCCGTACGTGGAGCGCGAAGACCTTGCCGAGTGCACGGGCCTCCTGCTCGGCAGTCCGACACGCTTCGGCAACATGGCTGCGCCCCTGAAGCATTTCCTCGACGGCCTCGGCGCCGAATGGGCCAGCGGCACGCTGGTGGGCAAGCCGGCCGGTGTGTTCACTTCGACCGCCACGCAGCACGGCGGCCAGGAAGCAACGCTGCTGACGATGCTGGTGCCGCTGCTGCACCACGGCTGCGTGATCGCCGGCATTCCGTATACCGAGCCGGCACTGACGACCACGCGCGGCGGCGGCACGCCATATGGCGCCAGCCATGTCGCCGGGCAGCAGGACGATCCGCAGCCGACCGATGACGAGGCCGTGCTCGCGCGTGCGCTCGGCCGGCGCATCGCCACGCTCGCCGCGAAGCTCGGCGCGTGAGTGGAATGCGGCCCCCGTCCACGCGCGTGCTGGCGACGTCCCTGCTGCTGATCGCGCTGCTGTACGCGGCGTGGCACCGCAACGATGCGCACTTCGGTGCGGCCCTGCTGGTGTTCGTACTGCCGCCGCTGCTGCTGTTCGCCGGTGTGCTGCTGCGCCGGCCGAGTGCGCCGCTGTGGTCGGGCATCGCCGCGCTGTTCTGGTTCTCGCACGGGGTGATGTACGCCTGGTCGCACCCCGAGCTCGGCCTGTGGCCGTGGGCCGGCATCGCGCTGTCGCTGGCGGTCGTGTTCTCGGCCAGCCTGCCCGGCATGCGGGCGCGTTTTTCGAAGGGTCGTGCGCCCAGGGACTGAACGCGCTGGCGGCGGATGCCGCGCGCGCCGGTATCATGGGCGGCCCGATTCGCTGCCCTGCAGGACCGCATCACGATGGACGAACTGCTGATCGTCACCACCGGTGGCACGATCGACAAGATCTACTTCGACGACAAGTCGGATTTCCAGGTCGGCGATCCGCAGATCGGACGCATGCTCGAGGAACTCGGCGTCGCGTTCCGGTTCCGGGTGATTCCGATCATCCGCAAGGACTCGCTGCACATCACCGATGACGACCGCGAGCTGATCCGCGCAACGATCGCCGCGCAGCCGGCGAAGCACGTGCTGCTGACCCACGGCACCGATTCGATGGTCGAGACCGCCAAGGTGCTGTCCTCGATCGCCGACAAGACCATCATCCTGACCGGCGCGCTGAGCCCGGCGCGGTTCCGTGGCTCGGACGCGGAGTTCAACATCGGCACCGCCGTCGGCGCCGTGCAGTCGAAGCCGCCGGGCGTCTATGTCGCCATGAATGGACGCATCTGGGACCCGCTGAAGGTCCGCAAGAACGTCGAAGCCAACCGCTTCGAACCGCTGGGCTGAGCCTCAGTCGACCGCGGGGCCGCGCATCCGCGTTTCCGGCCCCGGACCGATGGTCATGCGGCCATCGGGCTCGGCGTACTGGACATCGGATTCGGCGTTGAGCGCCTCGAGCAGCCGCTGCGCCTGCGCGGCATCGAGTTCGGGATCGATCGACACGACATCGGCGCCGACGGCCAGCCGGCGCAGCCAGGTCACCTTGCCCGGCATGCCCCTGGCATCGACCAGACCCGCGCCGCGGGCACTCTCGGAAATGCGCTCGGCGACGAGCGCGGGATCGCGTTCCGGCGCACTGCCGGGTGTGTAGCGGACGATGAAACGCTGCTGCATGGCGCTGACCTCGCTGGACGTGGTGGCGGGCGGATCGCCGCCCATCGCGCACCCCGACAGCAGCACGGCCGGAAAGAAGAACGCGGCGCCGAAGCGCCGCGCGAAATGATGAGGTCGGTACATGGCGGTCTCCGCGGGGCACGCATCTGTGTGCGACCCCGTGATGATGCCTCCACCCCGGGCGTGCCCGGGGTGAACGCCTCGTGCGGTTACCAGGTCGCGACCAGCGACGCTCCGCTGAAGGTCGTGTAGGCGTCGACCAGCACGTGGTAGGTGCCCGCCTGCGGGTTGCTGATGGTGCAGGTCTCGTTGTTGCCGAGCAGGTACGGACGGCAATCGTAGACGGTGGTCGTCGGCTGGGCGCCGGCCCGGACGTAGAGATCCGCATCGCCCGTACCGCCACTCAGCGCAACCGTCAGGGTGCTGGTACCGGCCGGCACCTGGACCGTCCAGAACTGCTGGCTGCCCGTCGCACCGCCGACCCCGGTTACCGGCACGCCGTTCTGCAGGCCACCATCGCCGCCACCGCCGCCCGGCGGGGCGTAGCGCGCCTGCACGCTGACGTTGGCGAACGCGGTCACGCCGACCACCTTCACGTAGTACGTGCCGGCTTCGGCATTGGCGATGCGCACCGCCTCGCTGTTGCCCGGACGCTGCGAGATGTAGTCGTAGGCATCGGCCTGCGGCTCCTCGTCGCGGCTGACGTACAGCGTGACGTTGCCGCTGCCACCCGAGGTGGAGATCGACAGCGGTCCGCTGACGCCTTCCGGCACCGTGATGCTGTAGAGCAGTTCGGTACCGGCCGCGCCCGACAGCCCCGTCACCGGCGTGCGGTTGGTCAGTTCGGTCGCATCCGGGCCGAGGTCGCCCACTTCCACCTGCTGCGTGCGGGTGTGGGTATTGCCCTCGTCGTCGGTGACCGTCAACGCGACCGAGTAGACACCGGCCTCGTCATAGGTCTTGACCGGATTGGCGGCGGTCGACGTGGTGCCGTCGCCGAAGGCCCAGGCGCGGCTGACGATCTCGCCGTCGTCGCTGGACGTGTCGGTGAAGCTCACGGTCAGGGTCGCGTTGTCGACCGTGAAGTCGAAGCCCGCATCCGGTGCGCCCGGGACACCACCGCCATCGGCACCGATGGTGTCGACGAACTGGGCGCCGGTCCCGGCCGTATCCAGCCAGTCACTCAGACGCGTTGCCGCAGTACCGCCACCGGTCCAGGAGGTGAACAGACGGCCGTACCAGTCGACGTGGTTCGAACCGGTCGTGGTGCAGGTAGCCCGGCCGCCGTGCAGCTGGCCGACCACGCGCCCTTCGGGGCTGTAGATCGGCGAGCCGGACGAACCGCCCTCGGTGGTGCCCCGCTGGTTCCATTGCACCCACAGATGCGAGGTGCCGCTGGCGCCGCTGTAGCCTTCGATACGCAGCGGATTGTCGGAGTGCGTGATGCGCTTCTCGGCCACACGCGGGTGGTGGATACCCGTGGCGCCCGACGGCGCAATGTCGCGACGGTCCCAGCCCGACCAGCTCAGGTTGAACGTGGGGTCTGCCGCGTCGTCGAACTCGAGCAGGGTGAAGTCCGAGGCCGCGCTGGTCGCACGGACCACGGCGCCGGTCTGGTTCTGCAACAGACTGCCGTCGCCGTTGGCGCCGCTCTCGGGGCTGCCCGGGGTGCGGCAGGTCGAGTTCTGATAGTTCCAGTAGACGACGATGCTGGCAGCGGCATCGGGCGTGCCCATGCCGCAGTGATGGGCGGTCAGGAAATACATCTTCTGGTCGCCGGACGTGTTGTTGAGCAGCGAACCGCTGCAATAGAACGTGCCGAAGCGCGAGTAGGCGCCGACCGACGGGATCTCGTCGCGGAACTCGTCGCCATCCGGACACACCACGTCGACGTTGCAGCTGCCCGACACGCCTTTGGTCTCGGCCAATGCGCCCTCGCGTGCGAGGCGTCCGAAGCCGACGTAATCGTGATTGACGCTGGTCAGGCGCAGCTTGAGCTCGCCGACACGCGCCTTGGGCACGACGACCTCGATCACTGCGTTGTCGCCCGGCACCAGCGGCGTCCACAGGCTGCCGCTGGCCTTGTTGTCGGCAGCGGTGAACGTACGGATCGCTTCGGGATTCGCGTTCCGGTCCAAGCCTTCGGGATAGATCAGCAGCCGCGCGCCTTCGGGCAGATGGAAATCGGAAAAACCGAAGTTCAGCGACAACGCATCCTTCGACTCGACGCGCAGGCGCCAGACCAGATCGCCGCCAGCGATCTCGTCCCAGTCACCCGCGTTGTTCGGCGTCAGATTGACGGCGTGCGGCGTCGCGAAGCGGACGGGGCGCTGGCCCAGCGCGCGATCCTGGCGCGCGTCTTCGGCCCGCAGGCGCGCGGCGTCGACGGCCGGCATGCGCTTGAGTTCGATCGTCTGTTCGGCCGGCAACCGGTTGTCGAACGCAGCCGGTCGCGCGTCGCGCGTCGCCGCCGCGGCAGCGCCGACCGACAACGTGCCGGCGGTGATGCATGCGATAAGAGTCTTCATCCTGTTCTCTACCCCTCAGTGGTGACAGATAAAAACGGAGCACACCGCGTGCGGCATGCTCCGCCGGCGGCAGACATCACGATCACGACGTCCGCTGCCTGCCCTTCCTCCCCCGGAACTCCCCGAACCCGCCTTCAGTTGTGGCTGGCGCGCAGCGTGACCCCGGAGAACGATGTGTAGCCGCGGACCAGCACGTGGTACGTGCCCGCCTGTGGCGTTGCGAACGCGCAGCTTTCGTTGTTGCCGGTGCGGTACGGCCGGCAGTCGTAGGTCGACGTGGTCGGCGCGCTGCCCCGACGCACGTACAGATCGGCATCGCCACTGCCACCCGAGATCGCGATGACCAGGTTGCGGGCACCCGACGGCACGGTGAACGTCCACGTCCGCGTGCTGTTGGCCGCACCCGACACACCGGTGACCGGCACGCCGTTCTGCAGACCGCCGGTGCCCGGGCCCGGATCGGGATTCGGGACCGTGCCGCCGGTCGCAGCCGCGACGGCCGCCGCGGCATCGACGATGCCCGCGCCGATAGGCTGGGACGGCGTCGACGGGAACGCACGCGCGGTGCTGGTCAGCAGGGTCTTGATCTGCGCCGGGGTCCTGGCCGGATTGGAGACCGACTGGATCAACGCGACGACGCCGGCCACATGTGGCGCCGCCATCGAAGTGCCGTCGTAGGACGCGTAGCTCTCGCTGCCGGGCGTGGTCTGCCCGCTGTTGAGCGTGGAGACAATGCCCGAACCCGGCGCCGAGATCGTGATGCCGGCGCCGTAGTTGGAGAAGCTCGAACGCGCACCGGTGCTGGTGTTCGACGCGACCGAGATCACGTTACTGCAGTTGGCCGGCGAGAAGCCCGACACGTTGGCGTTGCTGTTGCCCGCGGCGATGACCAGCGTGGTGCCCCGGTTGACCGCACCGTTGATGGCGCTCTGCATCGCATTGCCGCAGGTGCCGGCACCGCCGAGGCTGAGGTTGATGACCTCGGCCGGATTGGCGTTCGCGGGCACGCCGCTGACGGTGCCGCCCGACGCCCAGATCACCGCATCGGCGATGTCGGAGTCGTAGCCGCCGCCGCGACCGAGCACGCGCACCGGCACGACCTTCGACTCGGGCGCGGTACCGGCAACGCCGATGCCGTTGTTGGTGACCGCCGCGACCGTGCCGGCGACGTGGGTGCCGTGCCAGCTCGACGCGCGACCGTTGTAGAAGTCGCCCGGATCGCTGGGATCCGCGTCGCGCCCGCCGCCGTCACCCGACACCGCGGCATCGATGATGAAGTCGTAGCCGGGGAGGATGTTCGCGTTGAGATCGCTGTGACTGGTGATGCCGGTATCGAGCACGGCGACAACCGCGCCCGCACCCTTCGTGGTGTCCCAGGCGGTCGTCGCGCGGATACCGCCGGCGCCGGTGCCGAAGCCGTACTGGCTGCTGAAGCGCGGATCGTTCGGCGTCCAGAACACCTGGTTGAGCTTGTCGACCTCGACGAATTCGACGTTCGGATCGGCGGCGATCTGCCGCATCAGCGATTCGGCGTCGGCGCGGTCGAGCTTGCGGCTGGTGCGCACGACATCGGCACCCAGCGTCATGCGCCGGACGTGCTCGAGACGCAGCTGCTTGCCGCCGCCGCTGACGGCGATCCGGCTGGCGGAGGCCCGCAGCGCGGTGTCGATCGTGGCCGGATCTGCCTGGACGGCCGAGCCGTCGCGGTATTTGACGATGAAGCGGTCGTGGCTCTCGCCAGACTGCAGACCGCCCAGGTTGAGCCGGTCCGTGGCGTTGAGCGAAAGCGGCGCCAGAGCCGCAATTGCGAGAGAGGTGGCGGCGACGAGCAGACGACGGCGCGGCGCTTGATGCGGGTGATTCGACATCCGATGACCCCCAGACCGTGGCTAGGCCGCAACGTGAGCGGCAGATCCGGAAGCCGCATCGCCGCCTGAACTTCGGGCAACGCCGACTCCGGAACGAACGCGGACGTGACAAAACCGGCCGCAAACTGACGCTACGCGACACTGCAGCGCCTTCGCAACGCAATAGACCGTTAATTTTTAGTAAATAAATGCGATGGATATCCCATAACTGCGATGTCGATCGCGGTTCCGGTACCGAACGCACACTGAATGCAGGGATGTCGTTCCGGGGGCAGCGTCGGGGAGGACGGGAGGTTCGGGGCATCAGATCCGAATACCGCGCACGGCAAAGCCACCCGCAGGCAGGAGCCTCGAGGGGGAACAGGGATCCGGTTTCGGAGGTGTCGCCGCCCGCACTCGCCTTATGGACGGGTCGGCTGGACCGCTGCTGCGTTGAGGGCCGCGCGGCCCGTCAGAGCATGCCGGTTTCGAGGCGCGCGGCTTCCGACATCATCGAGCGGTTCCACGGCGGATCGAACACGAGTTCCACATCGGCCTCGACGACCGTGGGAATCAGCTCCAGCTTGCTGCGCACGTCGTCGACGAGGATGTCGCCCATGCCACAACCGGGCGCGGTCAGCGTCATCTTGACCTCGAGCCGGCGCTGTCCATCGTCGGTTGGCTGCACCTCGGCTTCGTAGATAAGTCCCAGATCGACAACGTTGATCGGAATTTCAGGGTCGAAGCAGGTCCGCAGCTGGTTCCAGACCATGCGCTCCACGGCGGCATCGTCGGCGCCGTCGGGCAGTTCCAGCGGCACCGGCGGTTCCTTGCCGATCGCATCGGCATCGCGGCCGGAGATCCGGAACAGGTTGCCCTCCACGAACAGCGTGTAGCTGCCGCCCAGTGCCTGGGTGATGTAGCCGGCGCTGCCCGCGGGCAGGGTCACGTGTTCGCCGGCCGGCACAAGGACGGCGGCGCAATCGCGCTCGAAACGGACGGGTTCGCTGCTGCGGGAGTACATAGGACCATCAGATGGTGGCCAGGGGCGGCCACAACAAGGCCTGTCATTGTATCGCTGCGCGCCGGTATGCTGGCCGGCCGTTTCCGCGACGCAGCCTTCCATGCCGCCAAGGCACCACCCCGCGGGCGCCCGTCGCTGGCCGACGGCGACTGCTCTGCTGCTGCTCGGCAGTTTCGGCATCGCTGCCGCCTGGATTCTTCTGGCCGACGCGCGCGACGCGCAGACGAGCTGGATGGCCGTCATCGCCGCATTCGATGCAGCCTGGCTGCTGCGACTGGCCCGTGCCCGGCCCGGTCTGGTCCGCGCACTCGCCGGCACCGCGGCCACCGCGCTGGCGATCGTGATCGCGAACTTCGGCATCGTCGCTTCGCAGCTCGCCCGCCCGATGGGCATGCTGCCGTGGGAGTCGTTGCTCAAACTCGGCCCGCACCATGCGTACACGCTGGCATCTCTGGCCAACGCTCCAGTCGATCTGGCCTGGCTCGGTGCCGCGCTCGTGATCGCGGCGGTGGCGTCGCGCTGAACCGCGCGACGGCTCAGTGGCCGCCGTCGAGCGCCTTGAGTTCCGCCACCAGCGCGCCAGCGGCTTCGGCGCCATCGCCATAGAGCATGCGGGTGTTGTCGGCGTAGAACAGCGCATTCTCGATGCCGGCGAAACCGGTGCCCTTGCCGCGCTTGATCACCACGACGTTCTTCGCCAGCACCACATCGAGGATGGGCATGCCGTAGATCGGACTCTGCGGGTCGGTCTTCGCAACCGGATTCACCACGTCGTTGGCACCGATCACCAGCACCACGTCGGTGTTCGGGAACTCCGGATTGACGTCGTCCATGTCGACGATCAGGTCGTAGGGCACGCCGGCCTCGGCCAGCAGCACGTTCATGTGCCCGGGCATGCGCCCGGCGACGGGATGGATCGCGAAGCGCACCTTGACGCCGCGTTCGATCAGCCGCTGGCTCAGCTCCCAGATCTTGTGCTGCGCCTGGGCCACGGCCATGCCATAGCCGGGCACGATCACCACGCGCTCCGCATACGCCATCTGCGCGGCGACATCGGCGGCCTCGATCGGTTTCTGGCTGCCTTCGATCGCCGCCGCGGTGCCGCCGGCGCTGAAGCTGGAAAACAGCACGCTGGCGATCGAGCGGTTCATCGCCTTGGCCATCAACCGCGTCAACAGCATGCCGGCCGCGCCGACCATGGTGCCGGCGATGATCAGCGCCTCGTTGCCCAGCACGTAGCCTTCGAACGCGACCGCGAGACCGGTCAGCGCGTTGTAGAGCGAGATCACGACCGGCATGTCGGCGCCGCCGATCGGCAGCGTCATCAGTACGCCCAGCGCGAGCGCCAGCACGAAGAACACCACGATCGCCGGCACGCCCAGCGCGTGCACGATCAGGCCGCCGGCGATCAGCGCACCGACGAACACCGCCAGATTGAAGAGCTGCTGGCCCGGGAACACGTAGCGCTTGTCCATGCGCCCGTCGAGCTTGGCCCAGGCGATCACCGAGCCCGACAGCGCGATCGCGCCGATCAATGCGCCCAGCACCGCGAGCACCAGCGACAACCTGGCCGGCGCGCCGCCCGCCGCCGACCAGCGCAGCAGTTCGACCGCACCGATCGCCGCCGCCGAACCGCCACCCAGGCCGTTGTAGAGCGCGACCATCTGCGGCATGTCGGTGATCGCGACCTTCTTGCCCGACACCCAGGCGAGCCCGGTGCCCAGCGCGATCGCGACCAGCATCAGACCGATGTTCGCGAGCCCCGGCACGAAGAACGTCGCCACCGTCGCCAGCACCATGCCGACGCCGGCCCACTGGATGCCCGAACGCGCGGTGCGCGGCGAGGCCATGCGCTGCAGGCCGAGCAGGAACAGCGTGGCGGCGATGAAATAGCTGGCAGCGACGAGCCACTGCAGGCCGCTCATGCGATGCGCCCCACGTGCGAGGCCATCGGAATGCTGGCGGCCCTCACTCCGGCTTCCCCGGACGGCCGGATGGCTTGAACATCTCCAGCATCCGCTCGGTCACCACATAGCCGCCGGCCGCGTTGCCGGCGCCCATCAGCACGGCGATGAAGCCGATCGCCTTCTCCAGCGTCGTGTCCGCGTGGCCGAGCACCAGCATCGCGCCGATCAGCACGATGCCGTGGATGAAGTTCGAACCCGACATCAGCGGGGTGTGCAGGATCACCGGCACCCGCGAGATGATCACGTGACCGGCGATCGCCGCCAGCATGAAGATGTACAGCGCCACGACACCATCGATCATTGCGATTCCCCGGGCCCGTCGTCCGCATCATAACCGCCGTTGAACGGCGCGCCAGCCGCGCGGCACCGCCCATGTCAACCGCGACGCGGCACGCGCGTTGACCTGTGCACACCCCCGCCACTGGCGACGACCCGACGATGGATGGCAGCCACTTTCCCGACCCGCATGCGCACATCGCGCACGGTAGGCTTGGCGACGTGACCGACACTTCTGTCGCGGCCGACGCCGCCATCCCCGTACCGCCGACGACGCTGGAAGGCTTTTTCGCCAGCGTCGAACGCCGCGCCTTCCGCTTCGCCGAACTCGGCCTCCGCCAGCGCGACGATGCGCTGGACGCGGTCCAGGACGCGATGATCAAGATGCTCGGCTATCGCGATCGACCGCCGTCGGAATGGACCCTGCTGTTCTGGACGGTGCTGCGCAGCCGGATCATCGACGTGCAGCGTCGGCGCACGTTCCGGCTGACCTGGCTCAGCGATGCGCGCATGCCGGACGGCGAAGAGATCGACTGGGCCGACGCCGGTCCGGACCCGGCCCGCAACCACGACGGGCGCGAGGCCTGGGGGCGGCTGGCCGAGGCCCTGCGGCAGCTGCCGAGGCGCCAGCGCGAAGCATTCTCGCTGCGCGTGCTCGAAGAATTCGATGTCGAAACCACCGCCCGCATCATGGGATGCGGCGAGGGCTCGGTGAAAACCCATCTGTTCCGCGCCCGCGAAGCGCTGCAGAAGCACCTGGAGGAATTCCGATGAACCGGTCTCACGACCCGCAGGACGATGCCGCGCTGCGCGCGCTCTACGTCCAGGCGCAGGACACGATCACGCCTGCGACCACCACGCGCCTGCACCGCGCACGCCATGCCGCGTCGCAGGGAACTACGCCCGCGCGTCGCGGCTGGGGCATGCCGCTGGCGACCGGATTCGCTGCAGCCTGTGCGCTCGCGATCGGCGCACGAATGCTGATGCCGGCCGCGGATGCGCCGACGGCAACGCCAGTCCTCGCGGCGGCCGAATCGGCCGCGCACATCGACGAAGGCGTCGATGAAGCCCTCGCCGGTTACGACGAATCACCCGACTTCTATCGCTGGCTCGCCGCCAACGAATCCACCCTGCTTGCCGTGGAATGACCATGTCACTGACCCGAACCGTTCTTCTCGCCGCCGCACTGCCGTTGCTGCTGCTGTGCAGCGACACCGCGCTCGCCCAGTCCACGGCGCCCGCCGCGTGGGACCAGCTCACCCCCGCGCAGCGCGAACAGCTGATCGGCCCCGTGCGCGAGCGCTGGAACAGCGCCGATGCGCGGGAGCGCGGCCGCATGCTCGAGCACGCACGACGCTGGCAGTCGATGACGCCGGCCGAACGCGCCGAAGCGCGTCACGGCATGCACAGCTGGAAACAGTTGCCGCCCGAGCAGCGCGAAGAAGCCCGCGCGCTCTACAGCAAACTGCGCACGCTGCCGGAAGCCGAGCGCGAAGCCCTGCGCGAACGCTGGAAGCAGATGACGCCCGAACAGCGCCGCCGCTGGGCCGCGGAAAATCCGGCACCGCCGCGTCGCGAATCGCGCGGCCCCTGATGACGGCGGAGCGTTATCCGCAGGATGGGTAGCGCGCAGCGAAACCCATCGCTTCCCGACTTCATGAGTCAGGACGCCAAAGACTTCAGGCCGCAGCATCTTCCGCTGCAGCGCGCACCGGCCACACCGTCTTCGCCAGCAACTCGTCGTTCCAGTCCGGTGCCAGCGCGCCATCGACGAGCAGCAGCTGGACGAAATTGAACATGTTGCGCGCGAACATCTCGCTCGCGTGCGTGGCGCCCATGGAGGCGAGATCCAGTGGCCCGGCGACGATGACGCCGCTGACGTCCACCGTCTCGCCTGGCCGCGTCGCCTCGCAGTTGCCGCCGCTCTCCGCCGCCAGATCGACGATCACGCTGCCCGGCCGCATGCCGGCAACCATCGCCGCGGTGACGATCTTCGGCGCAGGCCGCCCCGGCACCGCCGCGGTACAGACGACGACGTCGATGCCCTTGAGGTGATCACCGAGACGACGCTGCTGTTCGGCGCGCTCCTCGTCGGTCAGCGCGCGCGCATACCCACCCTCGCCCGCGGCGCTGACGCCGAGATCGAGGAAGCGTCCACCCAAAGATTCGATCTGCTCGCGCGTTTCCGGGCGCACGTCGAAGCCCTCGACCTGCGCGCCGAGACGCTTCGCGGTCGCGACCGCCTGCAGGCCTGCAACGCCGGCGCCGACGATCAGCACCTTCGACGGCCGGATCGTGCCGGCCGCGGTCGTCAGCATCGGAAAGAAGCGCGGCGCGAGTTGCGCGCCGATCAGTACCGCCTTGTAGCCGGCCATGCCGGCCTGCGAACTGAGCACGTCCATCGACTGCGCGCGCGTCGTGCGCGGCAGACGCTCGAGCGGAAACGCGATCAATCCGCGCGCGACGATCGCGTCGCCGCGCGCAGCGTCGGCTTCCGGCTGCAGCACGCCAACCAGCATCGCACCGGCGTCGAGCTGTTGCAGGCGCTCGATCTCCGGCGGTCGCACGCACAGCACCACAGCCGCGCCGGACAACGCCGCGTGCGCATCGTCGACCAGGGCCGCGCCGGCATCGGCATAGGCGTCATCGGAGAAATGGGCGGACCTGCCGAGTCCACGCTCGACGCGCACCTCGACGCCAGCCGCCACGAGCTTCTTGCAGGTCTCCGGCGTCAGCGCGACGCGCCGTTCGCCTACCGCTGTCTCACGCGCCACGCCGATCGTCACCGCCATCGACATCGTCCTCGCCTGGAGTCGATCTCATCCTAGCCCGGATCGGATCGTGCTGGCCTGCGCGGCCCGCTCCGATGCGCCGAGAAACGACGCCATCGCCAACGCCCGATCGCGGCAACAGTGGCTGCATCCCACCACTGCTGCGGGCACCGGTCGTCGAACAAGCTCGGCTCTCCAAACCGGCTGACAGCGCAGCGCTGGGACGTCGTCCACGAGGCCTGCGGGTGTGTAACCCAAATGGTCTGCACCAGTCCCGGCTCAGGCGCAGCACCACTCCGCCTCCCGAGAATCACCCGTTCAACGCCAGGTGCCGTCTTCGTGCCCCGACACCCCGGCCTGATCAGGCGATGGCGGTATCGCCCAGCACGTCATTGGCCGCGTTGAGTTGCTGCCACACCTGCTTCATGGCTTCGTCGAACGGTGCATCGACGGCACGCACGACCGCACGGCCGGCGCCGACCAGTGCGGCCAGCTCCTCCGGCGACACCACCATCCGGCGCACGCCCCGGCGGTTGACGATCAGCAGGCGATGGGTCAACGGGCTGATCCAGGCCACGCGCGCAGCGGATTCACGTCCATTGCCGTCGATCAGACGCAGGCCCTGGCCGACCCGGATCTGGCGCATGCGAGCGGCGACCGTAGGATCGAATTCCAGCGCATCGTGGCCACCCGCCAGATGGAGGTCCGGCTCCGACACGTCCTCCATTCCCTCCAGGGCGTGCGGCGCATGGACCGCCCGCGGCGTATCGGGCAATGCAAGCGCCGAGATGATGCGGGCCAGCGCATCACGCGCAGCCCCGGCGTCCATCCCGCAGCTCGAATAACAACTGGCAAGCGGGACCTGCAGAGCCAGCAGTTCGTCCGCGACGGCACTGCCCAGCGCATGGGCGGCATCGGCATCGACCTGGACCATCGCGTCACCGATGCCGATCGCCGACAGGTGGCGCTCCGACTCGGGCCCTTCGCGCAGCCAGGTCTGGGTGAGGTGGTGGCGCCAGTGCTGATCCAGGAAGAACGCGACCGCAGACGTGAGCGGCCGATCCGCCAGGCGTGAGGCGACGATGTCGTCGACACCGCGCCGGGCCTGCTGCAGGCGCTCCCGGCCGTGGATCGCCTCGGCCGCACGGCGTTCGGCGACCTCCGACCGGCGACGCTGCTGGTCCAGACGCTCACGCAACTCGCCCGCGGCAAGGTCGAACACGGCCTGATCGGTCTCGTACTCGTCGACCACGCGGTCCACCACCCGGCCGGTCTGGTCGAGCAGGTCGCGGTCCTGCGGCGTCTCGCCTGCATTGCCGTCACAGGCTTCGGTGACCGCATCCAGAAGCCGGCGCGCCGGATGGGTCCGCTGGTTGAACATCGAATCGTCGGTCAGTGCGACCTTGAGATACGGCACCACCAGCCTGCCGTAGATGTCACGCGCCTGCTGCAGCAGATCGTTGGCGTCGAACAGCGACTGGAAGAGGATCCCGATCAGATCGATCGCATCCTCGTCATCGCGGGCGAGCGGCGTCTGCTCCGGATCCACGCCGAGCTCCCGCAGTCCGCGTACCAGCTGGTCGCGGATCACGTCGGCGAGCTGCCGGCGGTCATCGCCGACCAGCGCACGCGCGAACGGCGCCGGATCGTCGCCCTGCAGCATCCGCGCGACGCTCAGCAGCTGCGACATGCTCAGCACCGCGTCGTCGCCATCGTCGGCGGGGACCGCGCCGTCGCGCTCGCGACGTTCGCGCCACTGGTGAAGCTGTTCGCGGACCAGATCCCGGTAACGCGTCTGCGCGGGCGCCGCGGCGCCTGCGGGTGCATGGCCGTGTGCGGCCAGGACGTCCATCAGACCCGAAGCCAATGGCCCGTAGTGCGGCGCCTGTCCGGCATCGCCGGTCGGGGACACGGCGGCATGTTCCACCACCCCGCCGTCGGGTATCCAGCCCGCCTGCGCGGCGTCGCTGCGTACGGTCGGCTGTTGCTGTGCGGCCGGCACGACCCGTCCGGCCTTGGCCTGCGGCTGCGCCGCGGTCCTGACGGCGGGGGTGATCGCGGCGACATCCAGCGAGGTGTTCGCACGTGCGTACACCTCGCCCAGGATCGACGGCAGCCGCTTGTCGAACTGGTTGAACACCATTGTCCGCAGGCCAGGCGGCAACTCGTCGGCCTCGAACAGGCGCATGAAGGCCTTGACCGGCACCTCGGGGCGCAGCGGATTGGCGTGGACGCCCTCGATGCCCAGCCGATTGGCCAGCACATGCAGGCGCTCGCCGAGCGCGGTCAGTGGATGCAGGAACTGATGGTCCATCAGTTCGATGATCTGCTGGGCGGCCAGATGGACTTCCAGCTCGCCTTCGGACATCAGCGACAGCGCATCGGCCGCCTGCGGCGCAGGCTGGTCGGCCAGCCACTGGTCGAATTCGCTTTCGATGGTCTTCCGGAAGCGCGTCGCCAGTTCCAGCGCGCGATGACTCAGGTCGAGTACGGCAACCCGCTCCTCCTGCGCCACCATGTAGTCGTGCCGCGCCAGGCCGGCCAGCTGGACCTGCTCTTCGATCGCACTCCAGAACCCCGACAGCAGGCCGCCAAGCGCCGTCACCGCATCATGGCGCAGCGTCTCGAGCACGCGCGCAGCATCGCGGGACGGACCTGCACGCGGAGCGGAACCGGTGCCGATGTCGTGGTGATGGGTCATTTGGAGGAGAATCGGGGGAAGGGCAGTCTGCCCCGTGCATAAGATTCCGCAACCCCGACGACAGGTCTGTGACGACATCCGCAAATTCTGAACACGGTGCCCTGACGGCACTGGACACGCGCCGCTCCGTGCCTGCCCGGCAACTGGAGGCGCCCGGCCCCGACGACGCCACCCTGTTGCGCATGCTGCGTTCGGCCTCGCGCGTGCCCGATCACGGCAAGCGCGTGCCGTTCCGCTTCCTTCGCATCGCAGGCGCCGATCGCGACGCACTCGGTGAACGGCTCGCAGCGCGCGCGCTCGAACGCGATCCCGGCATCGGCGACGGCGCCCTCGACAAGGACCGCCGTCGGTTCTCACATGCGCCGCTGGTGATCGTCGTGGTCGCGGTCCTCGATCCCGAGGACACCAAGATTCCCGAGGTGGAGCGCCTGCTGACCGCCGGCAGCGTCTGCTTCGCCCTGCTGCAGGCCGCGCAGGCACTGGGCTTCGGTGGCTCGTGGCTGTCGGGCTGGCCCGCCTACGATCCCGAAGTGCTCGCCCTGCTCGGTCTCGATGCGAACGAGCGCGTCGCCGGCTTCATCCATATCGGCACGCCGCGCATCGAAGCGCCGGAACGCGAGCGGCCGGACCCGGCTACCCTGCTGACCGACTGGCACGCACCGTGACCCTGCCGCCGCAGACGCTGCAGGCGACGCCGGCGCCGCCCACCGCGCCGCTGTACCTGGTCGACGCCAGCCTCTACGTGTTCCGCGCCTGGCATTCGATGCCCGACGAGTTCCGCGATGCGCAGGGCTGGCCGACCAATGCGGTGCACGGCTTCGCGCGCTTTCTCGCCGAGCTGGTGGAGCGGACGAATCCGCAGTACATCGCGATCGCGTTCGACGAAGCGCTCGACAGCTGTTTCCGCAACCGCATCTACCCGGCGTACAAAGCCAACCGCCCACCCGCGCCCGACGAACTGCGTCGCCAGTTCGCGCAGTGCAAGGCGCTGTGCCGCGCGCTCGGATTCGTGGTGCTGGCCGACACCGAATACGAGGCCGACGATCTGATCGGCAGCGCACTGGTCGCCGGGCGTGCCCGCGCGCATCACGGCATCATCGTGTCGGCGGACAAGGACCTGTCGCAGCTGCTCGAAGGCGCGGACGAACAATGGGACTACGCGCGCGGCGTGCGCTGGACCGCGGCCGGCGTGCGCGACCGCCACGGCGTCGAAGCACACCAGATCGCCGACTATCTCGCGCTGTGCGGCGACGCGGTCGACAACATCCCCGGCGTGCCTGGCATCGGCAGCAAGACCGCTGCCAGTCTGCTGCATCACTTCCGCACGCTCGACGCGTTGCTCGAACGCAGCGACGAGATCCAGTTCCTGCGCTTCCGCGGCGCCGGACAGGTCGGGCCGAAGCTGCGGCAACACGCCGATGCCGCGCGTCTGTACCGCCAGCTGACGACGATCGCCTGCGATGCGCCGCTCGGCGAAGGCACGACCGGATTCGCGCGTCGCAGCGGCGATGCCGCAGCGCTGCACGCACTGTGCGAAGCGCTGCGCTTCGGACCGCTGACGCGGCGTCGGCTGCACAGCGTCGCCGGCCTGGATTACGCGCCGCCCGCGATGGCCTGAGTGCGCTGTCGGTCGTCACGGCCGCGCGTTAGCATCGGCGCATGACGAATCCATCGATGCGCGAACACACCGAAGTCCTCTATCAGGGCGACTGGCTGCGGCTGGTCCGCCACGGCAAATGGGAAGCCTGCGAACGCACGCACGGCGGCAACGGCATGGCGGTGCTGGTGATCGCGGTGACGCCCGACGACGAAGTGCTGTTCGTCGAGCAGTACCGCGTGCCGCTGGGCGCCCGCACGATCGAAATGCCGGCTGGCCTGGTCGGCGATGGCGGTTCCACCGATTCGCTGGAAGACGCCGCGCGGCGTGAACTGATCGAGGAAACCGGCTGGTCCGCCGGCCGCGTCGACGTGCTGCTGACCGGCCCGACCACCGCCGGCATGAGCAACGAGCGCGTCGCTTTCGTACGTGCGCGCGAACTGACGCGGGTCGGTGACGGCGGTGGCGTCGACGACGAAGCGATCATCGTCCACACCGTGCCGCGCGCGACTGCGCCGGCGTGGCTGATGCAAAAACATGCGGAAGGCTTCGAGCTCGATCTCAAGCTCTGGGCCGGCCTGTGGATGGTCGACTTCAATCCGGATGGTTCACCCGCGGATTGATGCACCCGGCAGGCTCATGGCGCGCGGAGCGCCAGGGTCGCAAGGGCGACCGGCATCAGGCGGTTCAGTGGAGTGACCGCGTCGTCCCAGTCGTCCTCGTAGAGACCGGCGAGGCGGAAACCGGCCGCCAGTTGCCCGCCGATCTGGGCCTGCAGCGAATGCCCGAACTCCGCGGCACGTCCGCTTGCGTTCCATGCCGCACGCGCGTCGGGGCTCAAGCTGTCCGGCTCGGCGTAAGGCAGCCGGTGCCGCGCGACGCACGCACCGGTGTCCGTCGCCTCGTCATGATCGAACAGGAAGAACGCCGGATTCATGAAGCCGGCCAGCAGGCGTCCACCAGGCCGCAGCACGCGGGCGCACTCGCGCCACACCACTTCCACGTCGGGCACGAAGATGTTCGACACTGGGTGGAACACGATATCGAAGCTCGCATCCGCGAATGCCGACAAGTCCGCCATGTCGCCGCGCACACAACGCAGCGCCAGCCCGTCGCGCTCGGCGACGGCGCGGTCCTTTTCGAGTTGCACGTCCGACAGATCGAAGCTGGTGACGCGCGCCCCTGCCGCGGCCAGTACCGGCGCCTGCTGTCCGCCGCCCGATGCGAGGCACAGCAGATCACGCGCATCCAGCGCACCGAACCAGTCACGTGGCACCGTGCGGTTCGGCGTCAGGATGACGGACCAGTCGCCACGTCGCGCGGCCGCGATGACCTCGGCGTCCACCGGCATCGTCCACCCGCTGCCAGACGTCGATTCGCGATTCCAGGCCGCCCGATTGTGTTCGAGTACATCCATCGGATGGACCTCAGGCCTTCTTGACGAACTCCGTCCGCAGCACCAGGCCCTTCACCTTCTCGACATTGCATTCGATCAGGTCGGGGTCGTCGGTCAGACGGATGTTCTTGGCCAGCGTGCCGCGCTTGAGCGTGACGCTGGTGCCCTTGACCTTCAGGTCCTTGATCACGGTAACCGCATCACCGTCGGCGAGACGGGCGCCGTTGCTGTCCTTGACGACGAGTTCTTCTTCAGACATCGGAATTTCCTGTGCGCGACGGGCTGGCCGTCGCGCATCGAGATGGGAGATGACGTCGCCGCAGATCGACTGCGGCGCGTGCGTCAGGCGAAACGGTCGGTCGCGCGCACCAGCGCGTCGACGTTCTCGGCTTCGAACGCGGAGTGGCCCGAGGTCGGGGTCACGACGAGTTCGGCCTTCGGCCACACCTGGTGCAGATCGAATGCACTCTGCACCGGGCACACCACGTCGTAGCGGCCATGGACGATGACGCCGGGGATGTCGACCATGCGGTAGGCATCGCGCAGCAACTGGTCGTCGACCTCGAAGAAACCCGCGTTGGTGAAGTAGTGGTTCTCGATGCGCGCGAAGGCCAACGCGAACTGCGCGTCGGCATGGCTGTCGGCGAAATCGGCGTCGATGTGCAGGAAGCTCGTCGCGCCTTCCCACACGCTCCATGCGCGCGCGGCCGCCAGGCGGGTGGCCTCGTCGTCGCTGGTGAGGCGCTTGTGGAACGCGGCGATCAGATCACCGCGTTCACTCTCCGGAATCGCGGCGATGTACTGCTGCCAGGCTTCCGGGAACAGGCGCGAGGCGCCTTCCTGGTAAAACCACTCCAGTTCCCAGCGACGCAGCATGAAGATGCCGCGCAGGATCAGCTCGGTGACCTGGCGCGGATGCGTCTGCGCGTAGGCCAGCGCCAGCGTCGAGCCCCAGGAGCCGCCGAACACCTGCCAGCGGTCGATGCCCAGATGCGTGCGCAGCTTCTCGATGTCGGCGACGAGATCCCAGGTGCTGTTGTCGACGAGATCGGCATGCGGCGTCGAACGCCCTGCCCCGCGCTGGTCGAACAGCACGATCCGGTACTTGGCCGGGTCGTGGAAGCTGCGCATCTTCGGGCTGCAGCCGCCGCCCGGACCGCCGTGCAGCAGCACCACCGGCTTGCCCTTCGGATTGCCGCACTGCTCGTAATAGAGCGTGTGGCGGTCGTCGACGGCGAGCGTGCCGGTGTCGAAGGGTTCGATGGCGGGATAGAGCTGGCGCATGCGCGTGGATCCGGGGAAAACCGGTCCCCAGTCTATCAGCCGGCCCTTTGGAGCCCGGGCGCACGGCCCAGCGTCACGCGGTCGCGGGCTTCAAGATCGCGCTCGGTCGCGACCTCGACGAGGCCCGCCTGATTGAACAGCGCGCGTACCGCCGCGCCCTGCGCGAGGCCGTGTTCGATCAGCAGCCAGCCGCCCGGCGCGAGGTGCGCAAGCGCACCCGCGGCGAGAACGCGGATCGCGTCCAGACCATCGGCACCCGACGACAGCGCCGAAGGGGGTTCGAAGCGCAGATCGCCCTGCGCCAGATGCGGGTCGGCATCTTCGATGTAAGGCGGATTGCTCGCGACTACGTCGAATCGGGCGCCGGCCAACGGTGCATACCAGTCGCCGTGGGCGAAACGCACGCTCGACACCTCCAGCGCCTGCGCATTCGCACGGGCGACTGCGAGTGCGTCGACGCTGGCATCGGTCGCCAACACCGCGGCGTCGGGTCGTTCGCGTGCGATCGCCAGAGCGATCGCGCCGCTTCCGGTGCCGAGATCCGCGAGTCGCGCGTCCTTTGCAGGCAGCCGCGCCAGCGCCAGCTCGACCAGCAGTTCGGTTTCCGGCCGCGGAATCAGCGTCGCCGGCGTCACCGCCAGATCCAGCCCAAAGAAGCCGCGCACACCGGTGAGATAGGCGACCGGCTCACCCGCGGCGCGGCGCGTGACCAGCGATTCGAAACGTGCAGCTACGCCGTCGGGCGCGGGATCGCGTGCATGCGCGTACAGCCAGGTCTGCGATCGGCCGGCGGCGTGCGCGAGCAGCCAGCGCGCGTCGGTCGCGTCGATGCGGCCGGCGGCGTCGCGCAGCAATGCATCCAGCGCGGGACTTCGATTCGTAATCATGACTTCACATCGTAGCCGGCCCCCGGCCGGGCATGGTGTCGCACCTCGAGGAGATCACCGATGCGCCGTTCAATCCACGCCTGTGTTGCCGCCACGCTCGCCCTGCTGGTCTCGGGCTGTCAGAGCGCGTTCTTCGGCTTCGTCAATCGCGACAGCACACAGCCGGATGCCACTGCGGTCTACGACACCACGCGCGGTCTGGCGCTCGACATCTACCGTCCGCAACACGCAGCGCCCGATACGCCGGTGGTGCTGTTCTTCTACGGCGGCTCCTGGCAGTACGGCACGCGCGCGCAATACCGGTTCGTCGGCAGCCGCCTGGCGCAGAACGGTGTGGTGGCGATCGTCGCGGATTACCGCACCTGGCCGGCCGCCGGCTTCCCGGCCTTCATGGGCGATGCCGCGCACGCGGTGCGCTGGACCGTTGACCACGCGGCCGAATACGGCGGCGACCCGAAGCGTGTGTTCATCGCAGGCCATTCGGCGGGCGCGCAGATCGCTGCGCTGCTGGGCACGGACGCGGGGCACCTCGCTGCGGTCGATCTGAAGCCCAGGGATCTGGCCGGCGTGATCGGCCTGTCGGGCCCCTACGACTTCGTCATCAGCGGCAAGCTCGAGGAGATCTTCGGCCCGCGCAGCCAGTGGCCCGAGGCCATGGCGGTGCGGTTCGTCGACGGCGACGAGCCGCCGTTCCTGCTGATCCACGGCGACGGCGACCGCACGGTCGATGTCGGCAACAGCCGCAAGCTGGACTTCGCGCTGCGTCGCAAGGGCGTGGACTCGACGCTGGAGATCATCTCGGGCGGCAACCACTTCGTCACCGCCGCCGCGTTCTATGACCCGGAGCGCGCGCCCGAGGTGCTGCCGGCGATCCGGACGTTCATCGGTCTGGATCCGACCGAAGCCGAATAACAGACAAAATGAAGGCGGCCGAAGCCGCCTTCAAAAATTCCGTGGACGTGTGGGAGGGAGGTACGGACACGGAACCCGGTACGCAGCCCCGGAGGGCCGCTGGCGCCGCGTGAAACCGCTGCGCGACGCCTGTTGACCCGATATTGCTGCAGCGCAACAGCGATTGCAAGCCCCTGTGGAACCGTTTCCCGCCGTCAATTCCTGAACGGAAATCGATAGCCCAAGACTATCGATTGAATTCCTATAATCGATTTCCCATATCGATAGGCGCCGCCTACTCTATGCGCAGCCGGATTCGCCGGCCGCGATTTTCGAGTCGCCCGCCTTCCCCAGTCCAGGAGCTTTCATGTCCCTCATCAACACCGAAGTCCAGCCGTTCAAGACCACCGCATTCCAGAACGGCGAGTTCATCGAAGTCAGCAACGAGAGCCTCAAGGGCAAGTGGTCGGTCCTGATCTTCATGCCGGCCGCCTTCACCTTCAATTGCCCGACCGAAGTCGAAGACGCCGCCGACAACTACGCCGAGTTCCAGAAGCTGGGCGCCGAGGTCTACATCGTCACCACCGACACGCACTTCTCGCACAAGGTCTGGCACGAAACCTCGCCGGCCGTCGGCAAGGCTCAGTTCCCGCTGGTCGGCGATCCGACCCACCAGCTGACCCGCGCGTTCGGCGTGCACATCGAAGAAGCCGGCCTCGCCCTGCGCGGCACGTTCGTGATCAACCCGGACGGCGTGATCAAGACCCTCGAGATCCACGACAACGCGATTGCCCGTGACGTCAGCGAGACCCTGCGCAAGCTCAAGGCTGCCCAGTACGTCGCCGCCAACCCGAACGAGGTCTGCCCGGCCAAGTGGAAGGACGGCGAGAAGACCATCGCCCCGTCGCTCGACCTCGTCGGCAAGATCTGATCGCCTCGATCTGAATCACGCTGATTTGATTCACGCGACCCGACGGCGCAGTCCACCGCGCCGTTTCCACCCCCATCCTGCCCAGCGCGGATGGGGGTGGACCGCAGCCGGCCCCCTCCCCCGCCGGCTGCGGTCCACCCCTCTCCCCCGGTTCCGATGCGCCGCTCAACGGCGCGTCGCGGACGCCCCCACCCGTCGTCAGGAGCGTTGCCATGTTGGAAGCCGATCTCAAGGCGCAGTTGAAGGCCTATCTGGAGCGCGCGGTGCGCCCGATCCACATCGTGGCGTCGGTCGACGACGGCGCGAAGTCGCGCGAGCTGCTGTCGCTGCTCGAAGACCTCAAGGACGCCAGCCCGAAGATCACCGTCGACACCGCCGGTGACGACGCGCGCAAGCCGTCGTTCGCACTGACGTCGCCGGATACGGACATCGACGTGCGCTTTGCCGGCCTGCCGATGGGCCACGAGTTCACGTCGCTGGTGCTGGCGCTGCTGCAGGTCGGCGGACATCCGTCGAAGGCGGCCAAGGACACGATCGAGCAGGTCGCGGCGCTCGATGGCGACTACCTGTTCGAAACCTATTATTCGCTGTCGTGCCAGAACTGCCCGGACGTGGTGCAGGCACTGAACCTCGCCGCAGTATTGAATCCGCGCATCCGCCACGTGGCGATCGACGGCGCGCTGTTCCAGGCGGAAGTCGAGGCGCGCGAGATCATGTCGGTGCCGACCGTGTTCCTCAACGGCCAGAAGTTCGACCAGGGCCGCATGACGCTGGAGCAGATCGTCGCCAAGCTCGATACCGGCGCGGCCAAGCGCGAAGCGTCGAAGATCGCGGCGAAGAAGCCCTTCGACGTGCTCGTCGTCGGCGGCGGTCCGGCCGGCGCGGCGGCGGCGATCTACGCCGCGCGCAAGGGAATCCGCACCGGCGTGGCGTCCGAGCGTTTCGGCGGCCAGGTGCTGGACACGATGGCGATCGAGAACTTCATCTCGGTCAAGGAAACCGAAGGCCCGAAGATGGCGGCGGCGCTTGAGCAGCACGTGCGCGAGTACGACGTCGACGTCATGGATCTGCAGCGCGCGACGCAGCTGGTGCCGGCCGGCGATGACGGCCTGGTCGAGATCAAGCTCGAGAACGGCGCCGCATTGAAGTCGCGCACCGTGGTGCTGTCGACCGGCGCCCGCTGGCGGCAGATGGGCGTGCCCGGCGAAGACCAGTACCGCAACAAGGGCGTGGCCTATTGCCCGCACTGCGACGGCCCGCTGTTCAAGGGCAAGCGCGTGGCGGTGATCGGCGGCGGCAATTCCGGTGTCGAAGCCGCGATCGATCTGGCCGGCATCGTCGCTCACGTCACCCTGATCGAGTACGACGCGCAGCTGCGCGCCGACGAAGTGCTGCAGCGCAAGGTGCGCAGCCTGCCGAACGTGCGCATCGTGACCAGCGCGCAGACGACCGAAGTGCTCGGCGACGGCGCGAAGGTCAATGCGCTGGTCTACCGCGACCGCGTCGGCGGCGACAGCCACCGTGTCGAACTGGAGGGTGTGTTCGTGCAGATCGGCCTGCTGCCCAATACCGAGTGGCTCAAGGGCGTGGTCGCGCTGTCGCCGCGTGGCGAGATCATCGTCGACGACCGCGGCCAGACCTCGATGCCCGGCGTGTTCGCCGCCGGCGATGCGACGACGGTGCCCTACAAGCAGATCGTCATCGCGATGGGCCAGGGTGCCACGGCTGCGCTCAGCGCGTTCGACCATCTGATCCGCGTGCCGGTCGTCGAGACGGCCGAGGCCGAAGCGGCGTGATCCCGCGCACGGAACGCGCCCTGCACGTCCCGGCATCGCCTGCGCGATCTGGGACATGTGCGGAGTGCGCGCCGTGAACCTGCGCGACCTGCGCTATCTGGTCGCGCTCGCCGACGAGCGGCATTTCGGCCGCGCCGCGGCCGCGTGTTTCGTCAGCCAGCCGACGCTGTCGACGCAGATCCGCAAGCTCGAAGAAGAACTCGGCGTCGCTCTCGTCGAACGCGCACCGCGCAAGGTCATGCTGACGCCGATCGGCGTGCAGGTGGCCGATCGCGCGCGCCGCATCGTCGGCGATGTCGAGCAGATGAAGGCGCTGGCCCGGCGCAGCATGGATCCCGAAGCCGGTTCGATCCGGCTCGGCCTGTTTCCGACCCTCGGCCCGTATCTGCTGCCGCACGCGGTGCCGCCGCTGCGCGCACGGTTTCCGCAGCTGGAACTGCTGCTGGTCGAAGAGAAGAGCGACGTGCTGCTGACGCGGCTGCGCGACGGGCGCCTGGATGCGGCGATCCTCGCCTTGCCGGTCGACGAGGACGCGCTGCATGCCGAGTTCCTGTTCGAGGAACCGTTCCTGCTCGCGGTCTCCGACCAGCATCCACTCGCCGCACACGAACGCCTGAGCCTGCAGGAGCTGTCGTCGCAGAAGCTGCTGCTGCTCGAGGACGGACACTGCATGCGCGAACAGGCGCTCGATGTCTGTCGCCTGTCGGGCGCCGGCGAACACGCCGAATTCCGCGCCACCAGTCTGGAAACGCTGCGGCAGATGGTGGCCGCGAACGTCGGCGTGACCCTGCTGCCGGTGCTGGCGACGAAACCGCCGGTTGCACCGTCACCGCATCTGCGCCTTCTCGACTTCAGCGACACCCGCCCGACCCGGCGCATCGCCCTGGTCTGGCGGCGCAGCTCGGCCATGCACGCGTTCCTGCTGGAACTGGCGGGCGTGCTGCGCGATCTGCCGCCCGCGTTGTTCGAGCACGCTGCGGCCTGAGTCGTCCCGCGTACGCAGGACACGGCACAATGGACCCCGGGCGGCGCACAGCGTCGCCTTTCTCATGGGCGTCGTTCGAGCGCTCTCCCGACCCGAGGAAATCCTGATGTCATCGCACTCCACCAGCGGCCTGCCACCCTCCGACGCACCGTCGATCCGTTTGACCCGTCACGACCTCGCGCGCCTCGACGCGCTGCTCGCCTCACCGACCTGGCGACAACATCCCGGCGCAGCCGCGCTGCAGCGCGAACTCGATCGCGCCGACCTGCTGCCGGACGATGCGCCCGCCGACGCGACCGTCGGCATGCATGCACGCGTGACATGCATCGACGACGCCACCGGCGCCCGACACACGCTCACCCTCGTCTATCCGCACGAAGCGGACGTGGACGCCGGCCGCGTGTCGGTCCTCGCGCCCGTCGGCACGGCCCTGCTGGGATTGACGATCGACCAGCGCATCGACTGGCCGGTCAGCGGCGGTCGCACCCTGCGCCTGCGCGTACTGGAAGTCGCGCCCGCCGATCGTTGATCGCACTGCGTGCGGCGCCAACCCGGGCGCCGCACGGTTCACCGAAACGATTCAGAGCGGCACGCCGACCTGGCAGGCCACGCCGGTGCCGCCGATGCCGCAATACCCGCCGGGATTCTTGTGCAGATACTGCTGGTGCTCGTTCTCGGCGTAGTAGAACGGCGGCGCCTCGTCGAGGATCTCGGTGGTGATGTCCGGGTACCCCGCCGCCTGCAGCTTCGCCGCGTAGGCGTCGCGGCTGCGATGGGCCAGCGCGGCCTGTCCGGGCGTCGTGCAGTAGATCGCAGAGCGGTACTGGGTGCCGGCGTCGTTGCCCTGGCGCATGCCCTGGGTCGGGTCGTGGCTTTCCCAGAACGTCTGCAGCAGGGTCTCGAACGCGACCTGCGCCGGGTCGTAGACGACGAGCACGACTTCGGTGTGGCCGGTCTGTCCGGAACACACTTCGCGATACGTCGCATTCGGCGTCACGCCGCCGGCATAGCCGACCGCGGTCGTGACCACCCCCGGCAGCGACCAGAACTTGCGTTCCGCGCCCCAGAAGCAGCCCATGCCGAACTGCACCTGCTCCAGGCCTTCGAACGCATCCTGCAGCGGGCGGCCGTGCACCGCGTGCGCGTTGTGTAGCGTCACCGGTGTATCGCGACCGGGCAGCGCGTCCTGGGGCCGCGGCAGACGCTGTTTCCAGGCTCCGATTCCGAGCATCGCGATATCTCCGGGGGACGCGGCAGATTGCCGTCCGTTCTGGATGCGGGCGCGCGGGCCCGCTTCCAAGGGCGTCAGCTCGGCTGCTGCGGGACCCGCGTCCGGCCCTTCAGGCTCGCGAGGAAGATGCCGGCCAGGGTGAACGCAAGACCCATCCATTCGCGGGGCAGGGTTTCGCGCTGCAGCACGAGGATATCGAGCAGGAACGCGCAGACCGGCTGCACGAGCAGCAGCAGACCGACCAGTGCGACCGAGAGGTGCTGCATGGCGCGCGAGATAAGGATCCAGCTCAGGCAGTGGCCGAGCGCGGCGAGCAGCAGCAACCAACCCAGCGCCTGCCAGGTCGGAATCGCGAACGACACGCCCTCGGCGACGCCGGCCAGCCCCAGCAGCCCCGCGCACAGCAGCGACACCATCGCCAGCACCTGGGCCACCGGCGCGGCGGCCGCTGCGCCCGACGCGCCGACATTGCCGGCACGCTGCACATGGCGCAGACCGATGTTGTAGACCGCGTAGCACAGCCCGGTCGCGAGCCCGAGCCACACGCCCCAGCGGTAATCGGCCGGCAGCGTCGCCCAGTCCGCGCCCAGCATCAGCCACAGGCCGAAGAACGCCAGCGCAATGCCGGCGACGAACCGCAGGCCGACGCGTTCGCCGAACAGCAGCACGCCGGCCAGCGCCATGAAGAAGACCTGCGCATTGGCGAGCAGCGTCGCCAGGCCTGGGCCGATCAGCAGGATGCTCCGGTGCCACAGCCACAGGTCGGCGGCAAACGCGGTGGCCGGCAGCAGTGCCAGCCACCACATGCGTCGCGGCAGCGGACGCCAGTCGCGGCGCAGATGCACGAACAGCGCCAGCAGCACGCCGGCGAACAGCATCCGGTAGAAGGCCGAAACCGTCGGCGGCGTGCCGGCCAGACGCACCATCAGCCCGTTGGTGCCGATCAGCGCGGCGCCGGTCAGCATCCACGCGAGTGCGGCGCGACCGGCCGGGGTGTCGTGCATCGGGAAGGACTCGCGTGGGGGACGCGCAGCGTAGCAGCGCCGCGCGGCGGTCTTCAGCTGCGGCGCCCTCAGCTGAAGACGGCGGGCGCCACCTGCACGCAATTGCGGCCCTGGCGCTTGGCCGCGTACAGCGCCTTGTCGGCGCGCGCGATCGTCGCCGCAGGCGTGTTCTCGCCACGCTGGCGTGTGGCGAGGCCGATACTGACGGTCAGCGTCACCCGCCGGCCCTCGTGGCGCACCTCGATGTTCTCCACCGCGCTGCGCAGCCGCTCGCCGATCGCACGCGCTTCGGCACCGTCGCGGCCGGGAAGCACGGCCACGAACTCCTCGCCACCGTAGCGGCCGAACAGGTCTGCCTCCGACAGGACCCCGCGCAGGGTCCTGGACGCCTCGCGCAGACATTCGTCGCCGCAGGCGTGTCCGAACCGGTCGTTGACCGACTTGAAGTGGTCGAGATCGATGAACAGCACCGAGACCGGCCGGCCACTCCGCTCGGCCTCGGCGAAGACCCGCTCGATCCACAGATCGATCGTGCGCCGGTTCATGCTGCCGGTCAGTGCGTCCATTTCCGCCGAACGCCGCAGCTTGACGGCTGCAGCCGCCTGGTCGACGTGCAGTTGCAGCACGCGCGCCATGTCCGCGATCACCGACAGCTCTTCGCTGCTGAAACCGTCACTTCCCGCTCGACGCAGCAGCAGCATGCCCCAGCCGGGCGCACGCACCTGGAACGGGACCAGCGCTTCCATCGTCGTCGCCGCACTGCCCGCTGGTATCCGGACCGGCTGCTGCAGAGGCAGCCCGGCCATCGCCTGTCGACGCAGGACCAGGCTGCGACGGCGGATTTCGTGTTCGACACCATCCAGCGCTGCGGCCGGCTCGACCAGCAGATGGTCGCGCCCCTGATAGCCCCGCAGGATCGCCACGCCAGACTCCGCGGGCACCAGCGGCAGCAGATGGTCCATCAGCAGCCGGAACCCGTGCGCCGGAAGTTCACCCGGATCGAGTCCGTCCAGCCGCCCCTGCAGGGCCGTCGACAGATCCGAGCGGGCCGCTTCGCGCCGCATCTTCTTCTCGGTCTCCACGCGCGCACGTCGATCCCGGTCGCGTTGCTCGCGGTAGTCGCCGATCCGGCGGATCAGCGCCAACGCCAGCAGCAGCGCGAACGCCACCGCCGCGCCCTGGTAGGCGAACTGCAGCAAGGGGCCGTGCTGCACGAGCCCCAGACGCGCCAGTGCAAGCCAGAGCCCGACGCAGGTCCACAGCGCGGCGGTTGCGCCCAGCGCGGCTGCCATCGGCAGTCCCCGACGCCAGGCGCAGATCAGCAGCCAGAGCGATGCGGCGCTGGACACCGTGCCGCCCGCCGCTGCCAACGGCTGCGAGACGGGTGCCAGGATCGGCAGGTTGAGCATGCACAGCGCGGCCATTGCGACCAGTCCCAGACCGATCCCGCGCACCGCACGCGCATGTCGATGCGACCTGTCCATCGCCCAGGCTTCCACCAGCCAGAGGGTGGTGGCGCTGTGCAGCAGCATCAGGACCGACAGGCCCTGCAGGCGCCAGAACCCGAACAGGCGCACGCCCGGCAGACCGTACAGGTGGCCGTTCATCGCCTGCAGGAGCAGCACCAGCAGCATGACGAAGGCGAACAGACCGATGAACATCCGGTCGCGGGAGGCGTAGGCCAGTGCCAGCGCCAATGCGGCCAGCACCAACAGGCCACCGTAGACGGCCGCCGCCAGGGCGACACCCGAGCGCTCGATCCGGCGGATGTCGGCCACCCGTGCCACGACCGGCAGCACGCCGTCCCTCAGCCCGCCTTCCAGATGCACATCGACACGCATGGCGCCGGCGGCCCCCTGCGGCAGCACGAATCCGAAACCTGCGGGGAGGATCCCTTCCTGATCCCCGACGCGGAAGAACCCCAGCACCTCGCTATGCCAGCCATCGGGGGTCGAGACCTGCAGCGTGTCGACCGGCTTGCGCGGAAACCACAACGCCCAGCGCTGGGTCGCTTCGTCGGGCAGGTCGAACCGCAGCTCCAGGGTTCCGTCTGGGGCGTCCCGCACTTCGAGCGGACGCGTCTCGCCGGGCCGCAGCTGGGTCGTGGCCACCAGCGCCGCAAACAGTCCGAGCAGCAGCAACAGACAGGTCGCCAGCACCCACCCGTGGCCGGGCATGGCGGGATGGCGGGTGTTCACCTCCACAGGCACGCCCATCCAGCCGCTGCGCTCGGCCAGTATCCGGATACCGTCATGTCCGCACGCGCAGATTCGCGCATGCCCTGCCCCCTTTGAGATCCATCCACAACACGCAAACTTCGTGCCACCGCTTCCTGCGGCGCGGAATTATGGCAGAGCTGACGCCGGAAGATAGGGCCTGCACACCGCTGTATCCCGGTCACGGCCGGGCCGTCCGCTACACTGTCCGGCTCTCCGCCACCGCATCCGAGCCCCCGACATGTCTTCCGCAGGCACCGCCAAATCCGCCGCCTCGCCGACCGATGCCGCCGCCCCGGCACGCCAGGACTTCATCCGGCAGATCGTCCGCGAGGACCTGGCCAGCGGTAAACACGCCGCGGTGCGCACGCGCTTCCCGCCGGAGCCGAACGGCTACCTGCACATCGGCCACGCCAAGGCGATCTGCCTGGACTTCGGCATCGCCGCCGAATTCGACGGCCGCTGCAACCTGCGCTTCGACGACACGAACCCGGAAAAGGAAGACCTCGAGTTCGTCCGCGCGATCGAGGACGACGTGCGCTGGCTGGGCTTCGAGTGGGCCGAGCTGCGCCACGCCTCGGATTACTTCGACGTGTACTACCGCGCCGCGCAGAAGCTGATCGAACAGGGCGACGCTTTCGTCTGCGATCTCACCCCAGAGCAGATCCGCGAGTACCGCGGCACGCTGATCGAGCCGGGCCGCAACTCGCCGTTCCGCGACCGCGGCGTCGAAGAAAACCTCGACCTGTTCCGGCGCATGCGCGCGGGCGAGTTCGCCGACGGCACGCGCACGCTGCGCGCGAAGATCGACATGAGCAGCGGCAACATGAACCTGCGCGACCCGGCGCTGTACCGGATCAAGCAGGTCACCCACCAGAACACCGGCGACGCCTGGCCGATCTACCCGATGTACGACTTCGCCCACGCGCTGGGCGATTCGATCGAAGGCATCACCCATTCGCTGTGCACGCTGGAATTTGAAGATCACCGCCCGCTGTACGACTGGGTGGTGGACCGCGTCGATCTGGCCGGCAATCCGGACCTGCTGGCGTCGCTGACCGAACGCGGGCTGCCGGTCGTGGCCGCCAAGCCGCGCCAGATCGAGTTCTCGCGCCTCAACATTAACTACACGGTGATGAGCAAGCGCAAGCTGACCCAGCTGGTCGGCGAAGGCCTGGTCGACGGCTGGGACGATCCGCGCATGTACACACTGCAGGGCCTGCGTCGCCGCGGCTACACACCGGCAAGTCTGCGCCTGCTGGTCGATCGCGTCGGCATCAGCAAGCAGAACTCGGTCATCGACTTCTCGGTGCTCGAAGGCGCGCTGCGCGACGATCTCGACGCCCGCGCGCCGCGCCGCATGGCCGTGGTCAACCCGCTGAAGCTGGTGCTGACCAACCTGCCCGATGGCCACGCCGAAACCCTGAGCTTCCCGAACCACCCCAAGGACGAAGCACAGGGGGTGCGCGAGGTGCCGTTCTCGCGCCAGCTGTGGATCGAGCACGACGACTTCGCCGAAGTGCCGCCCAAGGGCTGGAAGCGGCTGATCCCGGGCGGCGAAGTGCGCCTGCGCGGTGCCGGCATCGTGCGCTGCGACGAGGTGATCAAGGACGAGAGCGGCGCGATCGTCGAACTGCGCGGCACGCTCGATCCCGAATCGCGTCCCGGCACGGAAGGCGCGAACCGCAAGATCAAGGGCACGATCCACTGGGTCAGCGCCGCGCATGCGGTGGAGACCGAAGTGCGCCTCTTCGATCGCCTGTTCCTGGTCGAGAAGCCCGACGACGAATCGACCGGCCAGACCTACCGCGACCATCTCAATCCCGAGTCGAAGCGCAGCGTGACCGGCTACGTCGAACCGGCTGCCGCGACGGCCGCGCCCGAGCAGTCGTTCCAGTTCGAGCGTCTGGGCTACTTCGTCGCCGACCGCGTCGACCACATGGCCGCGAAGCCGGTGTTCAACCGCAGTGTGACCCTGCGCGATACCTGGGCGGCAGACAGGGCCGCGGGCTGAAACGCGGCCGCGCATCGCGGAATCCGGACGCTGCCGCGCGCCCGGCGAGCGGCTGATCCGGGCATTGCGATGCAGCGGCGAAGGCTGCCGGCTGCGGGCGCTGGGCGCGCCGGGGCGGTAACATCCCCGGCATGATCCGCCTGCGCGCCCTGCCGTTCCGTCTGCTGCCTGCCCTGCTGTTGCTGGCGCTGGTGGCATGCGCAGCGCCTGCGCCGCCGGTGACCGAGGTCGCGCCGCCCGCCGGTACACCGGTCATCGGCGCACCGGCTGCGTCCCCGGGTGTACCCCGGCTCGACACCAGCTGCCGCGTCGACAGCGACTGCGCCGTCAGGAACGTCGGCAGCTGCTGCGGTTACCAGCCGGCCTGCGTCAACGCGAACGCGCAGGTCGACCCGCAGGCGGTGCAGGCCGACTGCGCCCGACGCGGCATCGTCGGGGTTTGCGGCTTCGCCGAGATCACGTCCTGCGCCTGCGTCAATTCGCGCTGCGAGGCACCCGAACCGGGTCGCCTGCCGCGCTGATCCCCCGCTTCATTTTCCGGAAATTCCAATGCTGTATGCCCAGGTCCACCTGACCCTGCCCGCGTGGGTGCACGAACACGTCGACGTGTCGCGCGACTACGCCGGCGATGACGCCAAGGTCGCACTCGCGATCGATCTCTCGCGCCTGAACATCGAGGCGCAGAGCGGTGGTCCGTTCGGCGCGGCCGTGTTCGGCAGCGACGACCGCATCATCGCCGTCGGCGTGAACCGGGTGATGCCGCATACCTGCTCGGTCGCGCACGCCGAAACGATGGCCTACATGCTCGCGCAGCAGCGCCTGCAGACGCCGCGCCTCAACGAGCACGGCGGTCCGGTCACGCTCGCAACGTCTTCGCAGCCCTGCTGCATGTGCTACGGCGCGACCGTCTGGGCCGGCATCGACCGGCTGCTGATCGGCGCACGTTCGGAAGACGTCGAGGCACTGACGCCGTTCGACGAAGGCCCGCTGCCCGAAGACTGGGTCGGCGCATTGAACCAGCGCGGCATCGAGGTCGTGCGCGACCTGCGGCGTGATGACGCGCGTGCGGTGCTGCGCGCCTATGGCGAAACCGATGGGGCGAAGTACTGACATGACCGATATCGACACCGATCAGACCGGCGCCGCCGCACCGGCCGACGAGGCCACTTCCCCGCTGCATGCGGTCAGCGGCCTGCTCTGCTACTGCCGCCCGGGCTTCGAGCCCGACCTGGCCGCCGAACTGACCGAGCGCGCAGCCGGCGTGCATGTCGCCGGTTACGCCCAGACCAGGCGCGGCGATGGCTATGTGCTGTTCCATTCCGACAACGGCCCGTCGCTGACCAGCGAACTGCCGTTCCGCGAACTGATCTTCGCGCGACAGAAGCTGATGCTGCTGGCGGAGTTGCGCGATCTCGATCCGACCGACCGCATCACACCGATCTTCGAGCTTCTTGCCGGCCGCGGCCGCCATGGTGAGCTGGTGGTCGAGCATCCGGACTCGGACGAAGGCAAGCAGCTGGCCGGCCTCGCCCGCAGCTTCGCCAATGCGCTGCGTCCGGCACTGCGCAAGCGCGGCTTCCTGAGCCAGAAGGACGAGGCGCGGTTCCCGCGTCTGCATGTGTTCTTCCTGTCGGGCACGCATGCCTTCATCGCGCAGTCGGTCGTCGGTGACAGCGCACCGTGGCCGATGGGCATTCCGCGCCTGCGCACGCACGCCGATGCGCCGTCGCGGTCGGCGCTGAAGCTCGAAGAAGCGTTCATGGCGCTGCTGACCGAACGCGAGCGCAATGCGCGCATCAAGCCGGGCATGCGTGCGGTCGATCTGGGCGCTGCGCCCGGTGGCTGGACCTGGGTGCTGACGCGCGAGCACATGCGTGTGGTCGCGGTCGACAACGGCCCGATGCAGGCCGACCTGATGGAGACCGGTCTGGTCGACCACCACCGCGTCGACGGCTTCCGCTACCAGCCCGTGGGCGCGGTCGACTGGATGGTCTGCGACATGGTCGAGCAGCCGCGCAAGGTCGCCGAGCGCATGGCGACCTGGTTCCGCGAAGGCTGGTGCCGCAATGCGGTGTTCAACCTCAAGCTGCCGATGAAGAAGCGCTGGCAGGAAACGCTGCTGGCGCTGGATCTGTTCGCCAACAACGCCGGCGAGCACGAGAACCTGGTGATCCGCGCGCGTCAGCTCTATCACGACCGCGAAGAGATCACGGTCTACGCCAGCGTCGATTGAGTCCGAACCCGGAGAGCGCGTCATGGCAGCAGGCTGGATCACCGTCGTCGCCCCGTACCTGCCGGAAATCGTCCGGCTGGCACGGCCGATCTTCACCCGCACGCCGCCACCCCTGGTCGACCTGGGGCAGCAGCGCCGCAACGATGTGATCGACGCGCAGATCACCGAGCTGCAGGACGCGGCGAGCCAGAACGCCGACTCGATCGGCAAGCTGGCCGCCGACATGCAGAAGACCATCGAAGTGCTGCAGCTGGGCGCGGCGCGCGTCGAGAAACGCCTGCTCCGGGCGCAGGTGCTGGCCGTGGTCTCGACCACCGTGGCAGTGCTGGCCTTCGGCCTCGCGGCCTGGGCGCTCGCACGCTAGAACCTGTTAGAGGCTCCGCCGCGCGCGCCTCCGGATGGCGCAGCCGACGCGCGGGACGCGCGCAATCCGGACACCGTTCGGGCGCCAGCTGGAAGACGCAGCCGGCATCGCACCGGTACTGACGCAGCCGCCACATCCGGGCTGCATACTGCGCGCGCCACCCCTTCCGGATCCGCCCGCATGGCGTCCAGCCTGCTGACCCTGCTCGACGATATCGCCACCGTGCTCGACGACGTGGCCCTGATGACCAAGGTGGCCGCGCGCAAGTCCGCCGGCGTACTCGGCGACGACCTCGCCCTCAACGCGCAGCAGGTCACTGGCGTGCAGGCCGACCGCGAACTGCCGGTGGTCTGGGCGGTCGCCAAGGGCTCGGCGCGCAACAAGCTGATCCTCGTACCGGCCGCGCTCGCCATCAGCGCATGGCTGCCGTGGCTGGTCACGCCGCTGCTGATGGCCGGCGGCCTGTTCCTCTGCTACGAAGGGTTCGAGAAAGTGCTGCACAAAGTGCTGCACAAGGCCGAGGACGATGCCGCCAAGCCCGGCCGCACCGCAGCGCTGGCCGGCCCGGACGTCGATCCGGTGGCATTCGAGCGCGACAAGATCCGCGGCGCCGTGCGTACCGATCTGATCCTGTCGGCCGAGATCATCGCGATCACCCTCGGCACCGTCGCCGGCGCTGCGTTCGCGACCCAGGTCGGCGTGCTGGTCGGCATCTCGGCGTTGATGACGGTCGGCGTGTATGGCCTCGTCGCGGGCATCGTCAAACTCGACGACGCCGGCCTCTATCTGAGCAAGCGCGCGTCCAGCGCGGCGCAGGCGATCGGTCGCGGCATCCTGCGCGTCGCGCCCTGGCTGATGAAGACACTGGCGATCGTCGGCACCGCGGCGATGTTTCTCGTCGGCGGCGGCATCCTGACCCACGGCGTGCACGACGTGCAGACCTGGATCGACGATGCGGCGACCGGCCTCGGTGCACTGCCCGAAGTCGGCATGGTGCTCGGCGCGATGCTGCCGACGGTGATCAACGCGGTGGTCGGCATCGTTGCCGGCGGCATCGTGGTGGGCATCATCGCGCTGATCCGGCGCATGCGCGGCAAGCCCGCGCTCGCGCACTGACGGCGCGCGCTCAGCAAGGCAGGACGAACGCGCCGAGCCAGATCATCAGGCCGGCGAGCCACAACCCCAGCATCACGACGCAGGCGCCGAGCAACCACAGCGCGCGCATGCCCGGTCGCAATGCACGGGTGCGCCGCCAGGTGAACACCGGCGCGGCGAGTCCGATACACACGGCGAGCGCAAGCACGCCGACACCGAGGGCGATAAACCAGCCCGGCTTGACCGATTCGACCGGGCACTGGGTCATCGCGAACGCCGGCGATGCGGCGCACGCCAGCAGCGTGGCGACCAGCAACCGGACCGCAGGACTCAAAGTCCCGCCGCCCGCTTCCACAGCAGATTGCGCAACGGCGGCAAGGCCTGTGCAATGCCGAGCGCATGGCTGCGCAGCAGCACTGGCAACAGTGCCTCGTTGGAATAGGCGCGGTTGATCGATTCAAAGGCATGGGCAGCGATCGCGCTTTCGCTGCGTCGCATACGCGCCCAGCGCGCCAGCCGTTGCGGGGCATCCCAACGCGCGCCGCGACGACGCGCATCGGCGACGCTGTCGGCCAGCCCGATCACGTCGCGCAGGCCGAGATTTACGCCCTGCCCGGCCAGCGGATGCACGACATGCGCCGCATCGCCGATCACCAGCACGCGACCCTGCAGCTGCGCATCGGCCAGCTGGCGCCGCAGCGGAAACGCGGCACGCGGCGAGACCGGCGTGAGCGTGCCGAGCCGGCCACCGGACGCGCGCGTCACTGCATCCGAGAACGCCGCGTTATCGAGTTCGCGCATGCGCGTGGCTTCATCGGCGGGCAGCGTCCAGACGATGGAACTGCAGCCCTGTTCAACCGGCAGCAACGCCAGCGGACCGGTCGGCAGGAAACGCTGCCACGCGGTATCGCGATGCGGTTCCGTGCTGTCGACATAGCCGACCACGCCGGCCTGCGCGTAGTCGTGCGCGCGGGTGCCGATGCCGGCGAGCGTGCGCAGCGTCGATGCGGCGCCATCGGCGGCGATCGCCAGACGCGCCTCGATACGGCTGCCCGCATCGAGGCGCAGGGTCGCGCTGTCGGCGTCCTGCTCCAGCGTTTCGACCTGTGCTGGCGCACGCACGTCGACACCGGCCGCGGCCAGTCGCGCCCACAGCCGATCGACCAGCAGGCCGTGCTCGACGATCCAGCCGAGCTCGCGCATGCCGAGCTGGTCGGCGTCGAACACCAGCTCACTGCCGCCGCCCGCATCCCAGACCTGCATGCGCCGGTAGGGATGTGCACGCGCGGCGCGTATGTCGTCCCAGGCACCAACCGAACGCAGCAGGCCGGCGCTGTCGTGCGCGAATGCATAGACGCGCAGATCGGGACTCGCCGCCGACCATGCGGCGGGCGCGCGCGCCTCGACCAGCACCACATCGAGATCCTGCTCGGCCAGTGCCAGCGCGCAGGCGGCACCGACCACGCCGCCGCCGACGATCACGACATCGCGTCGCTCGCGGCGGCTCACGCGGCGGCCCCGCGGCAGAGCGCGGGCACATCGCCGCGATAGCCCATCGCACCGCCGGCGAGCATCGCCTGCAAGGCGGAATCGCGATCGATCGCCAGCAGGCCGAGACTGCGCAGCGGCCGCAGCAGGCGCGCGGGATTGGACGTCACGCGGGCGAGGCCGTCGGAGAACGCGAGCGTGCGGGTGCGATCGTCCAGACGACGCGCGGCGTGGCGTTCGAGCAGCGCCGACGCGCCGGGATCGGCAGCGCCCGCGATGCATTCGGCGAGGGTGAGCGCATCGCGCAGGCCGAGGTTGAATCCCTGGGCGCCGATCGGATGCAGGCTCTGCGCAGCGTTGCCCACCAGGGCCACCCGCGTGTCGACACAACGTTCGGCCACCACACGTCTTGCGGGGTGGCGGCTCCGCGGTCCGACCTCCTGCATGCGCCCGGCCCGCCAGCCGAAGGCCGCCTGCACACGCGCAAGGAAAGCCGCATCGTCGAGGGCAGCTACCGCGTCGGTCTCATCGCTGGCGACCCCGTGGACCAGCCCGTAATGCCGGTCGCCACGCGGCAGCAGGGCGGTCGGACCGGTATCGGTCAGGCGTTCGAACGCGCGGCCGTCCGGGGCGCGGGCGGTGCGCAGGCGGGCGACGAACAACGTCTGCCCGTAGTCGTGCGATTCGACGGCAATGCCCGAGGCCTGCCGGACTGCGCTGTCGATCCCGTCTGCGCCCACCACCAGTTGCGCACGCACGCGATACTCGCCCCCGGGGCCGGAGAGCCGGACGATGCGCGCGCCGTCTTCGATGCCGTCGAAACCGACGAAGCGCGCGGGCCGAAGCCGCACAACCCGCTGCAGCCCACCCAGCCTGGCCTCGAGCGCCGCACCGAAATCACGTGCGACCACCACCTGGCCGAAAGCGTCGCGCCCGTAATCGCGCGCGGCCAGCTTCACCCGGCCGAAGTCCCCGGCGCGGCTGACATGGATCTCGCGGATCGGGCCGGTCGGTGCGCGCAGATGCTGCAGCACCCCCAGCGCGGTCAATGCGTTGACCGTGGCCTCGGCGAAACTGAGATTGCGCTCGTCGAACACTGCGGGCATCGCCGCCGGTGGCGTGGCCTCGACGAGCGCGACATCGATGCCTGCCAGGTCGAGGGCGATCGCAAGACTGGCGCCGACCAGACCACCGCCGACGATCAGGACCGGATACTGCTGTTCTGGATGTGCGTCCACCATGGCGGCGATGATACGCGCGCACCCCGCGCGCCACGACGCCGGGCGCATGCCGCAGGTAGACTGGCAGCCGACTCCCCGCCCCGCCCGGAACCGTCCGATGTCCGTCACTGCCCGCCGCGCCACGATCCTCGCTCTGCTGGTCGCGTTGATGGCGGCGACGCGCGTGCATCACTTCGGCGCCATTCCGGATGCGTCCTGGGCCGTGTTCTTCATCGGCGGTTTCTACCTTGCTTCCTGGCAGCGTTGGGCATTCCCGGCACTGATGGTGCTGGCGGTCGTGATCGACTGGTTCGTGATCACGCGTCAGGGCCTGTCGTTCTGGCAGCACTACTGCGTGTCGCCGGCGTACTGGTGTCTGGTGCCTGCCTATTTCGTCATGTGGGCCGGTGGCGGCCTGCTGCGTCGGCGCCTGGCGGCGTCCGCGCCGGTCGCGACCGGCCAGCTGGTCGTCGCGCTGGTGGTCTCGGTCGCGGTCTGCCATCTGCTGGCGCAAGGCAGCTTCTACTGGATCAGCGCCTCGGTCGCCGAGCCGACGTTCGCGGGCTGGTGGAAGAACTACAGCGACTGGCTGCTGCCCTACATGCGCGTCGCCGGCCTGTACGTCGGCGCCGCCGCGATGGCCCACGTGCTGCTGACGCGCGTGTTGCCGAGGCCGATGACCGGCGCACGTCCGTTGCACGCCGACTGACGCGTTCCGGCGATGGGCCACCGTCTCTCGAAGATCTACACCCGAACCGGCGACGACGGTTCGACCGGTCTTGGTGACGGGACCCGCGTCGGCAAGGACGCCTTGCGGGTGTCCGCCTACGGCACGGTCGACGAGGCCAATTCGACGATCGGCCTGCTGCTGGCCACTGACGTCCCCGACGACATCCGCGTCCTGCTGACGACCGTCCAGCACCAGCTGTTCGATCTGGGCGGCGAGCTGTGCATCCCCGGCCACGCCGCGATCGAAGACGCCGACATCGAGCGCCTGGAGCAGCAACTCGACCGCTATAACGACGACCTGCCTCCCCTGAAGGATTTCATCCTGCCCGGTGGCGGCGAAGCGGCTGCGCGCTGCCACATCGCCCGCACCGTGGTCCGCCGTGCCGAACGTGAATCGGTCGCGCTGTCCCGGGTCGAGGCCGTCCGCCCGCAGGCGGTGCGCTACCTCAACCGGCTCTCGGACCTGCTGTTCGTCCTTGCGCGGGTGCTGGCGCGCGCCAGCGGCCACGGTGAAGTGCTGTGGCACCAGGGGAGGCGGAGCTGATGCACCATCCGGTCGGCTTCGGCAGCAGCGACCCGCGGCAGGTGCCGGTGTTCTCGCACCCGAGCCTGCTGGACCACGACACCGGCCCCGGCCATGCCGAGCGTCCCGAGCGCCTCGCGGCCGTCATCGAGGCACTGCGCGCCGCCTTCCCCGATCTGGACCTGCGCCAGGCGCCGCCCGCGACACGCGGCCAGCTGCTGCGCGTCCACGACGCCACGCTGCTCGAGACGGTGCTCGATTCGCAACCGAGCGGCCGCATTCCGCTCGACAGCGATACCGTGCTGTCCCCGGGCTCGGCACAGGCCGCGCTGCATGCGGCCGGCGCCGGCGTCGCCGCGGTCGACGCGGTGCAGGGCGGGACGGAGCGCCGCGTCTTCTGCGCCGTACGTCCGCCCGGCCACCACGCCACCGGCGACATCGCGATGGGCTTCTGCCTGTTCAACAACATCGCGGTCGCGGCCGCGCATGCGCTCGATCGCTACGGCCTGACCCGGATCTCGATCGTCGATTTCGACGTGCACCACGGCAACGGCACCCAGGCGATCTTCGAGACCGAGCCGCGCGTGCAGTACGTCAGCTCGCACCAGATGCCGCTGTTCCCCGATACCGGGCGGCGCGACGAGCGCGGGGTCGGCAACATCGTCAATCTGCCTTTGACCGCCGGCACCGGCAGCCGGCGTTTCTGCGAGGCCTGGCGCGAACGGCTGCTGCCCGAGATCGACGCCTTCGCGCCGCAGCTGGTGATGATCTCGGCCGGCTTCGACGCGCACTGGCGCGATCCGCTGGCGCAACTGCAGCTCGATGCCGAGGATTTCGGCTGGCTGACCGGCGAACTCGTGACCATTGCCGAGCGGCATTGCGAAGGCCGGATCGTCTCGATGCTCGAGGGCGGATACGACCTGCAGGCACTGCGCGAGAGCAGCGTCGCGCACCTGCGCGCCCTGTCCGGCTGAACAGCCGTGGGCTAGCGTCTCGAGGCCGCTGAAACCGGCGATCTCGCACGTGAACAGCATGTATCGAGGCCGCATTGCCGCTGCCCTGTGGATCGGTCATGCTGGCGCCCGTTTTTACCGCTGAACGGATCGACCGTGCGCACAGCCCTCCGCTTGCTTCCCCTTCCGTTCTGCATCGCGATTTCGCTGTCCGCCAACGCCGACGACCAGCTCCGTCCGAACTACTGGGCGCTGTGTCCGATCGAGGACGCGGTGCCGGCCTTCACCGACGCCCAGGCACCGGTGGGCACGGTCGAGCAACGCGAGACCCAGCCGACCGACATCGACGGCGACGCCTTCGACGGCCTGGCCGGCGTGGACAGCGATTTCACCGGCAACGTCAGCGGCAACGTGACCCTGCGCCGCGGCGACCAGTTCCTGGGCACCGACGATCTGCAGTTCTCCCAGGACGACGGCACCTTCGTCGCCGACGGCAACGTGCGCTACCAGGACCGTGGCATGCGCATCGTGGCCGACCGCGTGGAAGGCGACACGATCGCCGAGTCCTATCGCATGGACAGCGTGCAGTACCAGTTGACCGCGCGCCGCGGCAACGGCGGCGCCGACCACATCCGCATGGACGGCACCGTCGGTGCCCTGCTCGGGTCGACCTATTCGACCTGCACGCCCAGCGACCGCTGGTGGGAGCTGAAGGCCGGCCAGATCGACATCGACACCGACATGGGCATGGGTACCGCGCGCAACGCGACCCTGCGCGTGGGCAAGGTGCCGGTGCTGTACGTGCCGTGGTTCCGCTTCCCGATCGACGAGCGCCGTCTGTCGGGTCTGTTGTTCCCGCGCATCTCGCAGTCCGGTCGTAACGGTTTCGACTATTCCCAGCCGATCTACCTGAATCTCGCGCCGAACTACGATCTGACGCTCGAGCCGCGCTTCATGAGCCGGCGCGGCGTGCAGTTGGGCGCCGAGTTCCGCTTCCAGACCGGGCGCGCGCGTGGCGAACTCGACCTCGCCTATCTGCCGTCGGACAAGCTGACCACTCGCGAACGCGAGCTGGAGGAAACGCAGGTGCTGATCGTCGAGAACCGGCGCAAGGCCGATCGAGCATTCTTGAACTTCGGTGGGTCGCTGGACATCAACCCCACGTGGCAGGGTCGCACCAACCTGACCTGGATGAGTGACCCGCGTTACCTCGAGGATTCGAGCAACAATGTCGACGGCATCTCGGCGGTCAGCGCGGTGAGCCTGATCGGCGTGTTCGGTCAGGGCAGCTCTGGCGACCGGGGTTTCTGGAACGCCAGTGTGCTCGCCGACTACCAGCTGCTGACCGATTACACGCTTCCAGAACGCATCCTTCCCTACAACCGCATGCCCCAGGCGTCATTCACCTGGCAACGTCCATACGGTGACTGGATCAACGCCGGTGTGGACGCGACTGCGACACGTTTTGCCCATCTCGACGATGCCGCGCGCCCAGGCGGCAGCCGCCTTGACCTGAAGCCCTACGTCTCGCTGCCATTCGAAGGTGCCGCCTGGTTCGTACGTCCGACGCTTGCATTCCGGCATACGAGCTACTCACTGGATCGGCCCCTGGCCGATGCACTGGCCGACCAGCGCGCCCGGGCAGAACTTGGCATCCCCGGCGATGTGCCGGTACCCGCCGATACACGAGCGCTCTACCGCAACAGCTCGCCCAGCCGCAGTCAGCCCATCGGCTCGATCGACGCGGGCCTGTTTTTCGACCGCAATACCAGTTGGCGTGGCGAGCAGTACCTGCACACCCTCGAGCCACGGCTCTTCTATCTGAACTCGCCGTTCCGCGACCAGTCGGCGCTACCCCTGTTCGATACCAGCCCGCTGACCTTCGGCTGGGGCCAGCTGTTCCGTGATAACCGCTACTCGGGTGCCGATCGCCAGGCCGATGCCAACCAGATCACAATGGCGGTCAGCACGCGCCTGATCCGGGAATCCGACGGCCAGGAGAAGCTGTCTGCGAGCCTCGGCCAGATCGTCTACCTCTCCGACTCGCGGGTCACGGTCCCGGGCGAGGCGCAGGTCGAACAGGGCCGCTCCGCCTGGGTCACCGACGCGACCTATGCCATCAACGACCGCTGGACGGTCAGCGCCGGTTACCAGTGGGACCCCAAGTTCCGCCGCGAAGACCTGATGTCGCTGCGGACGCGCTACCTGATCGGCGAAGAAGGCATCGCGAACTTTGCCTACCGCCGCCGCGCGGACCTGATCGAACAGGCCGATCTGTCCTTCCTGTACCCGATCAGCCCGGCCTGGAGCATCGTCGGCCGCTATTACTACTCGTTCACCGAGGCCCGACTGCTCGAAGCCGTGGCCGGTGTGCAGTGGGACAGCTGCTGTCTCGCGGCCCGCGTCGTCGGCCGTCGCTACCTGCGCAACCGCCAAGGCGAGCTGAACAACGCCATCATGTTCGAACTTGAACTGAAGGGTCTGGGCTCGGCCGGACCCAACACGGAAGACCGTTTGCGCCGTGCTATTCTCGGTTATTACCGCGATGACCTCTATCTCGTGCCGCCGTCCGAGCTGCGCAACAGTGACGACGATGCAACCCTGACCCCCGGCCTGAGCCAATGAAGACACTGATCTATTCCCTCGCGGCCGCTGCCGCGCTGTTCGCATCGACTGCGCACGCGCAGGACCTGCAGCCGCTGGACCGCATCGCCGCGGTGGTGGACGAGGACGTAATCCTCGCCAGCGAGCTCGACCGCGCGGTCGCCAACATCCGTGGCCAGTACGCGACACGTCAGGACCAGTTGCCGCCCCAGGAAATCCTCGAGCGCCAGGTGCTGGAGCGCCTGATCACGATGCGCCTGCAGACTGCGAATGCATCGCGGACCGGCGTGCGCGTCAGCGACCAGGAAGTCGACCAGGCCATCGCCGCGATCGCCCAGCAAAACAACTTCTCGATGGATCAGCTGCGCCAGCAGCTGGCGGGCGACGGCATGTCGTTCGACGACTTCCGCGCCTCGCTGCGCGAGGAGCTGATGATCCAGCGCATGCGCCAGCGCTTCGCGCAGACCCGCATCTCGGTCAGCGACGCCGAAGTCGACGCGGCGCTGTCGGCGGAAGCGACCGGCGCGCAGTACCGTCTGGCCCATATCCTGGTGGCGCTGCCGGAAGGCGCGACGCCGGAGCAGATCCAGACCGGCCAGCAGAAGGTCGACGGCATCAAGTCCCTTCTCGACCGCAACGAGATGGAGTTCTCGGCAGCGGCCGTGCGCTACTCCGACAGCCCGAACGCGCTGGAAGGCGGCGATCTGGGCTGGCGTCGTGCCGACGAGATCCCGGCTGCGTTCGCGACTGCGGTCACCGGCCTGCAGCCCGGCCAGACCCTCGGCCCGATCCGTGGCCCGAGCGGCTTCCAGATCCTGCAGCTCGTCGATCGCCGCGAGGCCGCGGAGTCGGCTGACGCCGGCTCGGTCACCGAGTACCAGGCGCGTCACATCCTGATCCGCAGCGAGCCGGGCAACGACGCCGCCGCCAAGGGGCGTGCGGACAGCCTGCGCGCCCGCATCGTCGGCGGTGCCGACTTCGCCGAAGTGGCACGCGAGGACTCCGAAGACAACGCGACCAAGGCCAACGGCGGCGATCTCGGCTGGTTCACCCAGGACGAGTTCGGCCCTGACTTCGGCGGACAGGTTGCGGCGATCGGCGACGGTGACGTGTCCGAGCCCTTCCGCACCCAGGCCGGCTGGCACATCGTCCAGCGCCAGGCGACGCGCCAGGCGGCAGGCAATGACAACAACCGCCGGGCCCAGGTCCGCGAGGCCATCGGCCAGCGCAAGCTCGAAGACGAGTGGGATCGTTACGTGCGCGAACTGCGCGGCGAAGCCTATGTCAGCGTCCGCGTCGGTCCGAACCGCGATCCCGAGATCGGCAGCGGCGGCTGAGATGCGACCTGTCCGGTTGGCGCTGGTCCCGGGCGAACCGGCCGGCGTCGGGCCGGAACTCTGCGTGCGCGCCGCCTGGCGCGCCTGGGACTGCGACCTCGTCGCCATCGGCGACCGTCCCACCCTGCAACGCGCGGCCGAAGCCATCGGCCTGTCGATCACCTTCACCGATGCCGAAGCCACCGACGTGGCGCCCGGCACGCTGCGCCTGATCGAACTGCCGCACGCCGCGGCCACCGCTTTCGGCACCCCGGATCCGCGCAACGCCCGCAGCGTGCTCGACGGCTTGCTGCATGCCGCGGCCGGCTGCCGCGACGGCCGCTTCGATGGCATGGTCACCGGCCCGGTGCACAAGGCGGCGATCAACGCCGGTGGCGTGCCTTACACCGGCACCACCGAACTGCTGGCCCACGACGCCGGCTGCGACGTCGTGATGATGCTGGCCAACCCGACGTTGCGCGTTGCACTGGCGACCACGCATCTGCCGCTGCGCGCCGTGCCGGACGCGATCACCGCGCCGCTGCTCGAACGCGTCATCGGGATCCTCGACACCGCGTTGCGCACGGACTTCGGCATCGCCGCGCCGCGCATCGCCGTGCTCGGCCTCAATCCGCATGCCGGCGAAGCCGGACATCTCGGCCATGAGGAGATCGAGACCATCACGCCGGTACTCGAACGCCTGTGCGCACGCGGCCTGCTGCTCGAGGGCCCGCTGCCGGCAGATACCGCGTTCCTGCCCGCGCGTCTGGCCAATGCCGACGCGGTGCTGGCGATGTATCACGATCAGGGCCTGCCGGTGCTCAAGTACAGCGGCTTCGAATCCGCGGTGAACCTCACCCTCGGCCTGCCCTACCTGCGCGTCGCCGTCGACCACGGCACCGCGCTGGAATTGGCTGGCAGCGGCCGCGCCGACCCGTCGAGCCTGTTCGCCGCGATCACGCAGTGCGCCGCGCTCGGCCGCAACCGCAGACACGCCGCATGAGCGCGGACGGCTTGATCGGCTGGGACGATTTCATGCGCGTCGATCTGCGCGTCGGCCGCGTGGTGTCGGCCGAACCATTCCCGAAAGCGCGCCGCCCGGCCTACATCCTGCACGTCGATTTCGGTCCGGAGCTCGGCGTGCGCAAGTCCAGCGCGCAAATCACCGCGCACTACACGCCCGAGACGTTGATCGGCAGGCTGGTGGTCGGCGTGGTCAATTTTCCGCCCAAGCAGATCGGCCCGCTGATGTCCGAATGCCTGGTTACCGGTTTCCATGATGCCGACGGCCATGTGCGCCTGTGCATGCCCGACGGCGACATCGCAGCCGGCACGCGCCTGCTGTGACCCACCCCTCCTTACGTTTCGGCTTGATCACACGATGATGCGTTCCCCTGCCGCGCCCGGCGCGTTCTCCGAGCCGCCGAAGAAATCCCTCGGCCAGAACTTCCTGCACGAGCGTGGCGTCGTGGATCGCATCGTGCTCGCGGTGAATCCGCAGCCCGGCGACCGGCTCGTCGAGATCGGCCCCGGCCAGGGTGCGATGACGTTTCCGCTGCTCAAGCGCCACGGCGCGCTGACCGCGATCGAGTTCGACCGCGATCTGCTCGAACCGCTGACGCTGCAGGCCGCTGCACATGGCGCACTGGAGCTGATACACGCGAACGTGCTCGACGTCGACTTCACCGCGCTCGCCGGCGACGCGCCGATCCGGCTCGTCGGCAACCTGCCCTACAACCTGTCCTCGCCGATCCTGTTCCACGCGCTCGACCATGCGGCCGTCGTGACCGACATGCATTTCATGCTGCAGAAGGAAGTCGTCGAGCGCATGGCATCCGGCCCGGGCAGCAAGGTCTATGGCCGCCTGAGCGTGATGCTGCAGGCCTACTGCGAAGTCACGATGCTGTTCGTCGTCGGCCCCGGCGCATTCCGTCCGCCGCCGAAGGTGGATTCGGCCGTCGTGCGCCTGAAGCCGCGTCCGGCCGACACCGTCGGCATCGACGATCCACGGCGCTTCTCCGACATCGTGCGCGCCGCGTTCGGCCAGCGCCGCAAGACGCTGCGCAATGCGCTGTCGACGCTCATGGACAGCGATGCGATCACCGCTGCCGGCATCGATCCGCAACTGCGCGCCGAGCAGCTCGCAGTCGCGGATTTCGTGCGTCTCGCGAATCATCCGGTGACACCGTAGTCGATGCATTCATGGCCTGCGGATACACTGTCTCCAGCATGGACGAGACAGCCGACTACACACTCGAGATCCAGATCGCGACGCGCTTCCTTGACGAGGAATCGACGCCCGACGACGACCGCTACGTGTTCGCCTACACCATCCGCATCCGCAACACCGGCCGCCTGCCCGCGCAGCTGATGGCCCGCCACTGGGTCATCACCGACGCCAATGGCCGGATCGAGGAAGTGCACGGCGACGGCGTGGTCGGCGAACAGCCGCGCCTGGAACCCGGTGAAGCCTTCACCTACACCTCGGGCGCTGTGCTGTCGACCGCGGTCGGCACGATGGAAGGCTCCTACGACATGGTCGGCGACGACGGTGCGCAGTTCGATGCGCCGATTCCGCCGTTCACGCTCTCGATTCCGCGAACCCTGCACTGATGGCCGTCTGGGCGATCGGCGATCTGCAGGGCTGCTACGGCCCGACGCAGCGACTGCTTGAAGCGATCCGCTTCGACCCGGCGGTCGATCGTCTGTGGTTCTGTGGCGATCTGGTCAACCGCGGCGGCGAATCGGTCGAGACGCTGCGCCTGGTGCATTCGCTGCGCGACAACGTCGTCAGCGTGCTCGGCAATCACGACCTCTCGCTGCTGGCCATCGCCGAGCGACGCGAGGAAGACCAGCGCAAGGTCAACGCCGATCTGCAGGGCGTGCTGTTCGCGCACGACCGCGACGTGCTGCTCGACTGGTTGCGTGCGTGCCCGCTGCTGCACGTCGACCGCGAGCTCGGCTGGATGATGCTGCACGCCGGCCTCGCACCGCGCTGGGATGTCGATCTGGCGCAGCGCCATGCGCGCGAGATCGAGAACAAGCTGCGCGGCCCGGGCTACAAGAAACTGCTGCGCAACATGTACGGCGATCGCCCGGCGTGGTCGCCGAACCTCACGGGTTACGACCGCGACCGCGCGATCATCAACGTGTTCACGCGCATGCGGTACTGCTCGCCGCGCGGGCGCATCGCATTCGAGGAAAAGGGCACGCCCGGCACGCAGCAGCCCGGCATCTATCCCTGGTTCGAAGTGCCCGGCCGCGCCGAGCGCGACCTGAAGATCGTGTGCGGCCACTGGTCGACGCTGGGCCTGTTCCTGGGCATGGGCGTGCACGCGCTCGATACCGGTGCGGTATGGGGCGGAAAGCTCACCGCGCTGCAGCTCGATGCCGAAACCCTGCATCTGGTGCAGGTGCCTGGCCGCGATGTATCCGGCCTGCCGCCGCGGAAGGTCCAAGCCTGACGTCAGTCAGCGAGGCGCATCTGCACCGCTTAGATCACGCGCGGCGGTACTCGACGAAGTCGAAGGCGTGCGCATGGCGCGCATCAGCGGCATGCGGGATACGCGAGATCTCGCGCCACGCCGCGGCATCCCAGGCGGGAAAGAACGCATCAGCCCCGTCCACTGCGGTGTCGACGTGGGTCAGCTGCAGCACGTCCGCCTGCGGCAGCGTGAGCGTGTAGATCTCGCCGCCACCGATGACGCACAGCTCGCCCGCGTTCTGCGCGCCCGCGATGGCAATCGCCTCGTCGAGCGTTGCGACCGCCTGCATACCGGCGAACGGCACACGTCCGCTGCGGGTCAGCACGAGGTTGGTGCGTCCGGGCAGCGCGCGTCCCAGCGATTCCGCGGTGCGTCGCCCCATCAGCACCGGCTTGCCGAGCGTCAGCGCCTTGAAGTGGCGGAAGTCGTCGGGCAGATGCCACGGCATCGCATTGCCGCGCCCGATCGCACGGTGGCGATCGAGCGCTGCGACGAGGACCAGCGTCGGCTGGCTCATTCGGCGTCCAGCGCGTCGCGCAGATGACCATCGGACGCGAAATCCCAGTCGCCGCCGAACTCGACGTCGTCGACGCGCCACTGCGCGTTCTCGCAGCGCATCAGCGCATGGTCGCGCCAGCGCGCGTCGCCCTGCCCGGCATAGGTCATCTCGACCGCCACGCGCGTGGGCGCAGCGGGATCGGCCTCTGCCGACAGCACCGCAGTCGGACCTTCGAACAGGCTGGTGAACAGGCTGCCTTCGATGAAGGACGGCTTGTCGTCCGGAGACGCCGCGATTTCGGCCTGCTGCCGGACACGTGCCTGCGCGATCGAAGCCTGCATGCCGGATGACAGCAACGGTCCGAGCGTGCGCATCTCGTCAGCCGACGGCAGGCCGCGGGGATTCAACGCGACGACCTGACGGTAGAACGTCTCTGCGGCATCGACTGGCGATGCGCCGGCGCACGCAGCGGATTTCGCCGTGGTACCGGCATCGCGCGTCGGCATCTGCTGGCAGCCCGCAGCGGCCAACGACGCGACGAGCGCCAGCGCGATGCGCGCGAGCTTCATACCGCGATCGGCGCCTTGATCGCCGGCGCCGGATCGTAGCCTTCGATCGCGATGTCCTCGAAGCGGAACCCGAACAGATCGGTGACGTCCGGATTGAGCCGAAGCGTCGGAAGCGCACGCGGCGTGCGGGTCAGCTGCTCGCGGGCCTGCTCGTAGTGGTTCGAGTAAAGATGCGCATCGCCCAGCGTGTGCACGAAATCGCCGACGCCCAGGCCGGTGACCTGCGCGACCATGTGGGTCAGCAGCGCGTAGCTGCCGATGTTGAACGGCACGCCGAGGAAGATGTCGCCGCTGCGCTGGTATAGCTGGCAGCTTAGCTTGCCGTCGACGACGTAGAACTGGAACAGCGCGTGGCAGGGCATCAGCGCCATCTCCGACAGCTCACCGACGTTCCAGGCACTGATCACCAGGCGACGCGAATCGGGATTGCGACGGATCTCGTCGACCAGCCACTGCATCTGGTCGATCGTGCGGCCGTCGGCCGTCGTCCAGCGCCGCCACTGCTTGCCGTAGACCGGGCCCAGTTCGCCGTCGGCATCGGCCCATTCGTCCCAGATGCTGACCTTGTTGTCGCGCAGGTAGGCGACGTTGGTGTCGCCCTGCAGGAACCACAGCAGCTCGTGGATGATCGAGCGCAGGTGCAGCTTCTTCGTCGTCACCAGCGGGAAACCGGCATCGAGGTCGTAGCGCATCTGCCAGCCGAACACGCTGCGCGTGCCGGTGCCGGTGCGGTCGGACTTCTCGGCGCCGTGCTCGAGGACGTGCTGCAGCAGATCGAGGTACTGCTTCATCGCGATCTCCGGATCATGCGGGGCGATGCGTGCATCGCTTACTTCGTCTCGACGGTGGCCGCGGGCGGCACCGGCTGCAGGGTCGGCGCACTGCGCGAACGCCACAGCAGGAACAGGCCCAGCGCGATCAGCGGCAGCGACAGCACCTGGCCCATCGTCAGCCAGCCGAACGCCAGATAGCCGAGCTCGGCATCGGGCACGCGGACGAACTCGACGATGAAGCGGAACACGCCGTACAGCAGCGCGAACAGGCCCGATACCGCGTAGCGCGGCCGCGGCTTGCGCGAGAACCACCACAGCACGACGAACATCACCAGGCCTTCGAGAAATGCCTGATAGAGCTGCGAGGGATGGCGGGCGAACTGGTCCAGCGCGCCGGTTGCGAATTCGCTCTGCAGGCGTTCGGCCGACCAGCCGCGAAACGCGGGATCGGTCGGGAACACCACGCCCCAGCCGGCCTGCGTGTACTTGCCCCACAACTCGGCGCCGATGTAGTTGCCGACGCGGCCGAGACCGAGACCCGGCGGCACCCACGGCGCGACGAAATCCATGACATCGAAGAAGTGCAGGCCCTGCTTGCGCGTCCACCACCAGGCCGCGACCAGCACGCCGAGCAGGCCACCGTGGAAGCTCATGCCGCCGTCCCAGACCTTGACCAGCATCAGCGGGTCGCGCAGCAGATCACCGAAGGCATAGAACAGCACGTAGCCGATCCGGCCGCCGAGGATCACGCCGAGGATCCCGTAGAACAGCAGATCGCCGAACTGCTCGACATTGACGCCCGGCAGTCGGCCCGCACGGATGCGGCTGCGACCGAGCAGCCACGCCGTGCCGAAGGCCAGCAGGTACATCAGGCCGTACCAGTGGATCGACGGCTGGAAGGGGCCCACCTGTGGCAGGTGGACCGCGATCGGATCGATCTGATGGAGGATCGTCATCGGATCAGCGCGGCAACGGATCGGTCGGCTCGTTCACTGGCGGCGTGCGCTCGCCGCGCACGCGCATCGCGTTGCGCTTGGCCCACAGGTTCAGCATCTCGACCGCGGCCGAGAAACCCATCGAGCCGTAGATGTAGCCCTTGGGCACATGCACGCCCAGGCCGTCGAGCAGCAGGTAGGCACCGATCAGCACGATGAATGCCAGTGCCAGCATCTTCACCGTCGGGTTCGCGTCGATGAACTTGCCCAGCGGCTGCGCCGCCAGCAACATCACCGCGACCGCCAGCAGAATCGCGCAGACCATCACCGGCACGTAATCGCCGGCCATGCCGACCGCGGCGATCACCGAGTCCAGCGAGAACACGATGTCGATGACCGCGATCTGCGCGATCACCGCGCCGAACGAGGCGGTCGCCTTGCCGAGCGTGCCGTGCGCTTCACCGTCCTCGCCCTTGAGCTGCTCGCGGATCTCCATCGCGCCCTTCACGATCAGGAACAGGCCGCCGAGGATCAGCACCAGATCGCGGACCGAGATGCCGCGGCCGAACAGTTCGAACAGCGGCTCGGTCAAGCCGGCCAGCCAGGCCAGCATCAGCAGCAGGCCGATGCGCGTGATGCACGCCACCGCGATGCCGAACTTGCGCGCGAATTCGCGCTGCTCGACCGGCAGCTTGGCTACCGCGATCGAGATGAAGACCAGGTTGTCGATGCCGAGCACGATTTCGATCGCACTGAGCGTGATCAGCAGGATCCAGACCTGCGGGTCGGTAATCAATTCCATCATCGGTGACACATCCTCATTGAGATTCGATCGGCGCGGCGCCCGGCCGCCACCACGCTCACAGCCAGCGCGGCAGCAGGATCAGGCCCCACACCACCACTACATTGACCATCGTGACGAACACCGCGGCCGAGCCCATGTCCTTGGCCCGGCCCGCGAGTTCGTGGAATTCAGGGCCGTAGCGCTCGATCACGGCTTCGATCGCCGAGTTCAGCAGTTCCACGGCCAGCACCAGCAGACAACTGCCGAGCAGCAGCGCACGTTCTACGCCATCGGCACCCAGCCAGAGCGCCAGTGGCGCGAGCACCGCCAGCAGATACACCTCAAGCCGGAACGAAGACTCGTGCAGCCAGGCCGCACGCAGACCCTGGCATGACCAGACGGCTGCCTGGAGCATGCGGCCGAAACCGCGCGGGCGATGACCGATCCCGTCTGCCACGGGTCAGGGCCCCTGCCGAACGACACCGCGCACGGGGCGCGCCACGCTGCGGCCATGCGCGGGCCGCGGAACAGTCGGTGACATGGTGGGCCGGAGCGTCAGGCAGTCGCGTTGCGGCAATTCTGACACATCGTCCGCGTCGCGACGGTGGCAGCGGTTTGCATTGCAGGGCGGCGACTGTTTGACTGCCCGCCGGATCTTTCCAGGAGCGACGCGATGCGTATGTCCCATGTCTTCCGCAGCTGCCGGGCCCTGTGTGCCGGGGTGCTGCTGGCAGCCGGCCTGCTCACCGGCTGCACCAGCGGCGGCGGCGTGCCAGCCGATCTGGACCCGGTGTCCTCGTCCGAATGGGCCGCCGACATGGCGCGTTTCGCCGCCGAGGATGCCGTCACACCGCCCCCGGAGCGCCCCATCGTCTTCACCGGCAGTTCGTCGGTGCGCATGTGGGAGACGCTGGCTGCCGACTTTCCGGACGTCACGGTGCTCAACCGCGGCTTCGGCGGTTCGCAGGTCCGCGACGCGATCTGGTATGCGGACGAGGTCGCGCTGCGCTACAGGCCGCGGCAGATCGTACTGTATGCCGGTGACAACGACGTGTCGGAAGGCCGTAGCGCCGCGCAGGTGCTTGCAGACACCGAAGCCTTCGTGGCGCGCATCCGGTCCGTCCAGCCCGGCACGCCGATCGCGTTGCTCGGCATCAAGCCCAGCCCGTCGCGCGCGCACCTGCTCGGCATCCAGCGCGACGCCAACGACGCACTGCGCACCTGGGCAGCGACCCAGCGGAACGTCGCGTACATCGACGTCTTCACGCCGATGCTGGACGCCGACGGGGTCCCCCGCGAAGACCTGTTCATCGCGGATCGCCTGCATATGAACGCCGCCGGCTATGTCCTGTGGCGGGACATCATCGGGCCGTACCTGGTGCGCTGAGCCGTCCGGGTCTGCACGTGCCGCCTGCGCGGACGCACCTGAAGAGAGGGCGCCTTCCGGCGCCCTTTCCCTGCCGACCCTTACTGCTGCCGCAGCGCGTCGATCGGGTCGAGTTGCGAGGCTTTGCGCGCCGGGTAGTAGCCAAAGAACAGACCGGTCGCGACCGAGAAGCCCGCCGCCAGCAGCACGATCTGGCTGTTGAGCGCGGTCGGCAGATCGCTGAAGCGGCCCACCAGCAAGGCGCCGCCGACGCCGATCGCGATGCCGAGCACGCCGCCACCGAGCGAGAGCAGCATCGCTTCGGCGAGGAACTGGCGGCGTACATCGGTGGGTCCGGCACCGACCGCCATGCGCAGGCCGATTTCACGGATCCGCTCGGTCACCGAGACCAGCATGATGTTCATGATGCCGATGCCGCCGACGATCAGCGAGATCGTCGCGACCGCGCCGAGCAGCAATGACATCAGGCGTGTCGTCGCCGTGCGCGTGGCGACGATCTCGGAAATGTTGCGCACGCTGAAATCGTCTTCCGCGCCCGGCGCGATGCGATGACGTTGCCGCAGCAGCGCTTCCACTTCGCCCTGCACGTAGGGCAGATCGTCCGCGTTGCCGACCGTCAACGCGATCTGCATCACCGCGCCCGCCGGCATGCCCATCGCGCCGAGCAGACGCCGGCGTCCGGTTTCGAGCGGCACCATCATCACGTCGTCCTGGTCCTGGCCGAAGCCGCCCTGCCCCTTCGAGTTCAGCACGCCCACGACCACGAACGGCGTGCGCCCAATGCGCACCGTCTGCCCAACGCCGCTGTCCTCGCCGAACAGTTCACGCCGCACGGTCTCACCGATGATCACGTTCTTGCCGGCGCCGCTGTAATCCTGTGGCTCGAAGCCCGAGCCGTCGACGACCGTCCAGCCGTTGATCTCGAAGAAGTCCGGTTGCACGCCCTGCCAGCTGCTGGCCCAGTTCTTTTCGGCGAACACGATCTGGCTGCTGCCACGCAGCGAACCCGACACCAATTGCACTTCGGGAATCTCGCCGCGGATCGCTTCGGCGTCTCCTTCGTTCAAGGTGAAGAAACTGCTGCTCGCCTGCCGCGCGCCGCCCGGCGTGCGCCGCGAGCCGGGCGAGATGTCCAGTCGCTGCGAACCCAGGCCCGACACCATGCGATCGATCTCGGCCTGCGTGCCCTGGCCCACCGACACCATGACGATGACCGCGGCGATGCCGATGATGACGCCCAGCGACGTCAGCGCGCTGCGCATCCAGTTGCCGCGCAGCGCGAAGATCGCGGTGCGCAGGACGTCGAGATAGGTCATGACGCGACTCCGGTCTGCGCGCGCGCGCGGGTGTCGTAGGGGCCTTCCTCGTGCAGCTCGCCGTCGCGCATGACGAAGGTGCGGTCGGCGTGCGCGGCGACCTCGGGATCGTGGGTGATCAGCACGACGGTGTGGCCGTCGTCGCGCAGACGTTTGAACAGGCTGAGGATTTCCTCGCCGGTCCTGGTGTCGAGCGCGCCCGTGGGTTCGTCGGCGAGCAGCACCGGCGGCCGGTTGATCAGCGCGCGTGCGATCGCCACACGTTGCTGCTGACCGCCCGACAGTTCGCTCGGACGATGCGTGCCGCGATTCTCCAGACCGACCGAGGCCAGCGCCTCGCGCGCACGTTCGGCGCGCTCCTCGTTCGGCACGCGCGCATAGCCGAGCGGCATCGCGACGTTCTCGAGCGCGGTCATGCGCGGCAGCAGATTGAAGCCCTGGAACACGAAGCCGATCTTGTCGCGGCGCAGCTCGGCCAGCTGCTCGCGGTCGAGCGTGGCGACATCGATGCCGTCGCACAGGTACTGGCCGCCGGTCGGCGTGTCGAGGCAGCCGACCAGATTCATCAGCGTCGACTTGCCCGAGCCCGACGGGCCCATGATCGCGACGAACTCGCCGTGGGCGATCGACATGTGCACGCCCTTGAGCGCGACCACTTCGGCCTCGGTGCCGGCCGAATAGATCTTCTCCAGCCCGCGGGTCTCGATGACCGGCGGGCGGGTGCCGGCCTGCGGCGCAACGTCGGCCGTGCTCATCGGGTCGCCGCGCGCTCGCCGGTGACGATCAGATCGCCTTCCGACACACCACCCGAGGCCTCGGTCATGCTGCCGTCGCTGGCGCCCAGTCGCACCGGCACAGCTTCGCGACGTCCGTCGACCAGGCGGTACACGGTGACGCGGGTCGCGCCAACGGTCGCAGCCAGTGTGCGGTTCCACTGCGCGCGCTGGTTGGCGTCGAGCGTCGCGGTGAAGCCGGCGAAGGTCTGCTGGAAGCGGTCCATCATCCTCTGGCGGATCTGCGCCTGCACGCTGGGATCACTGCTGCCACCGCCCATCGTCATGCCCGGCGGCGGACCGCCACCGGTATTGCCACGCTGACCGCCCTGTGCGCCGCCAGGACGCGGGCCCTGCTGGCGCTCGCGCATTGCGGCGAGCGCGGTGTCGAACGCGGCCTGCTGGGGCGCGGTGAGCTGCATTGCGGCAGCCGCGGCGGCGAGATCATCGGCCAACCCGCCGCCGCGCGGTGCATTGCCGCTTTCGGGACGCGCGGCCGCGGCGATGTCGGCGGCGTCGGCCGGGCGATAACGCAGCGCCGCATTGGCGATCTTCAGCACGTCCTCGCGGTTGCTGACTTCGATCTCCGCATTGACGGTCAGGCCAGGCAGCAGCGTGCCGTCGGCGTTGTCGACCGCGACGACCACCGGATAGGTCACCACGTTGTTCGTCGTCGTCGCCGCCAGCCGCACCTGCTCGACGGTGCCGTTGAAGCGGCGGTCGTTGAATGCATCGGCGGTGAACGTCACCGTCTGGCCGACCTGCACCTGGCCGATGTCGGCCTCGTCCACCGCGAGTTCGATGCGCATCTTGCGCAGGTCCTCGGCGATGGTGAACAGCTCAGGCGCCTGCAGGCTTGCGGCGACGGTCTGCCCGGGTTCGATCGAACGCGTGAGGATCGTGCCGTCGACCGGCGAGCGGATCACCGTGCGCTCCATGTTGATGCGCGAGGTCTGCGTGGATGCGGTCTGCTGCACGATCTGCGCCTGGGCGGATGTCGCCTGCGCCTTGGCCTGATCCAGCGCAGCGCGGGCGAGATCGACATCGCTGCGCGCAACCAGCTGCTGGCCGGCCAGCGATGCCTTGCGGTCGTAGTCGAGCTGGGCGTTGCGCAGGCTGGCCTGTGCCTGCGCGAGCGAGGCCCGCGCACTGTTGACCTGGGCCGACCCCTGTTCGATCTGCGCCTGGAACGTCGCCGGGTCGATGCGTGCGAGCACCTGACCCTGTTCGACCGGATCATTGAAGTCCACCAGGACGTCGGTGATCTGGCCGGAGACCTGACTGCCGACCACGACCGTCGAGGTCGCGCTGAGCGTACCGGTAGCCGAGATCACGACGCGGATGTCGCCGCGCTCGACCGGCGTGGTGCGCCAGGCACCTTCTGCGGCGGCTGCATTGCGCTGGGACCAGAACCACAGGCCGCCCGCAACAACGACGGCGATCACGATGGCAGGTACGAACCGCGATACGGCGCGGCGACGGGGCTTGGGACGGGTCGACATGGGTCCGGTCTTGATGGGCAACTGGAGACGCTAACGCATCGCGCGGCGTGGAGTTGACCGCTGCACCGATTTTTTTGTGTCCCATGCGCCGGTCCCCGCCACGGCGCAGGCGTCGGTTCAGACGAGGCGGTCGCCCAGCACGATGGTGACCGTGGTGCCCTGGTCGGGCGTACTGTCGAGCGCCACCGGCCAGCCGAAGCGCGTGCCCAGGCGGCGCACGATGGACAGCCCGATGCCCTTGCCGGACTGCGAAAAGGGATCGGCGCGATAGAACGGGTCGTAGACACGCTTGAGCACGTCCGGCGTCATGCCGATGCCGGTGTCGCGGACGATGATGCGATCGCGGTCGACGACCACTTCAACGCCGCCGGTCTCGGTGAACGCCCAGCCGTTGCGCAGCAGGTGCCCGAGCATGACGCCGAGCACGCGCGGGGGCGCATCGAGTCGCGGCCTTGCATGGATCTGGAGATCCAGCGTCAGCTGCTTGCCGTCGAACAGCGGCCGCACTTTGTCGAGTTCCTCTTCGACCACTTCCACCACGTCGAAGACTTCGCTCTGCGGCATGACGCCGCGCTCGCGCGCGAGCACCAGCAGCGCATCGATCACCGCTTCCATGTCCTGCGTCGCCCGACGGATGCGCAGCAGCGGACGCTGCTGGTGCGGCGGCGTTGCAGGATCGGCCGCGATCATGTCGCTGGCGACGCGGATCACGGTCAATGGTGTGCGCAGCTCATGGCTGGCGTCGCGGGTGAACTCCCGCTCGCGGCGCACGAACGCCCCGATCCGCTCGCCGAGGCCATGCAGGGCACCGGTCAATGCCTGCGCTTCGCGTCCGGCATCGTCGCGCGTGGTCAACGCTGCGGTGACCCCGTCATCGCTGTCGGACGGATTCCAGCGCCCCACTTCGTCGGCCAGCCGGTGGATCGGCAACACCAAGCGCTTGGATGTGCGGTAGGTCATCCAGGAGACGACGAAGATCGTCGCCATCAACAGTAGTGCCAGCCCGCCTGCGGCCAGCGCGAGGATGCGGTCGAACAGCGACAGCGACGCGGCCAGATACAGCACGCCAGCCGGGCGTCGATCGACCAGCAGCACGCCTTCGGTGTCGCGCCGCGAGGAGAACCCATCCGGCGCATCCTTGAACCACAGCAGGTTCGCCACCGCGCGGTCTCCACCGATGATGGCCTCCAGCTCGCCACCTTCCGCCGGTACGAAGTACCCCTGCAGGTTCACACCGAACGGCGGGGGATACGCCGCGTCCGTCACCTTGGCCTGCCACCAGGCATCGGCTTCAGCCTGCAGCCACTGCCGTGCGACGACCTCGCGACCGATGAAGGCCGCGGTCATCACGCAGACGATCAGCGTCATTCCAGCGATGACGGCCTGGAAGGTGAACGCATCACGGATGCGACTGGGGAGCCCCTGGGGCATCGTCAGGCGTCGCGTCGTCGGATCACGCCGGCGACTGTTCGATGTCGGCGATCCGGTAGCCCGCGCTCTGGACGGTGTGCAGCAGCTGCTTGTCGTACGGCTTGTCGATGATCTTGCGCAGGTTGTAGAGATGGCTGCGCAGGGTGTCGGAGTCCGGGAGGCTGTTGCCCCAGATCTCGCGCTCGATCTCCTGACGGTTCACCACACGGGGCGATTCGCGCATGAGGATCGTCAGCAGCTTCATGCCGATCGGCGAGAGCTGGAGTTCGGTGCCGCCGCGTGTGGCACGCATGCTCGCCGGGTCGAGCACGAGGTCGGCGACCTTGAGCACTTCCGAACCGACCTGGCGGCGCTCGCGGCGGATCAGCGCACGCAGGCGCGCCTCGAGTTCCTGGATCGCGAAGGGCTTGGTCAGATAGTCGTCAGCGCCCGAGCTCAGGCCCGTCAGCTTCTCGTCGAGAGTGTCGCGCGCAGTCAGCATCAGCACCGGCGTCGACTTGCGCGCGTCTTCGCGCAGGCGCTTGCAGACTTCGATACCGTCCAGACGCGGCAGCATCAGGTCGAGCACGATCACGTCGTAGTTGTTTTCGGTGGCCAGACGGTAGCCGTCCAGACCATCGGCGGCGTAGTCGACCTCGAAGCCGCGACCCTCCAGATACTCGCCGACCATCTCGGAAATGTTGCGGTTGTCCTCGACGATGAGGACGAGGCCTCCGGGTTCCTGACCTGCGCGCATGAACGACTCCGTAGCTGGGTGCGTGTGGATTAAGCTTTGTGAATTTCCCACTTTCACAGTGCAGGATTTGTGAAGATTTCGTGGACCGACCGCGTCACGGCGGGCTTGGCGCTACGATCTGCGCCGCCCCTTCCACCTTCGGAAATCGCGTCATGCCCGGCTACGAGCGTTATCTGCCCATCCTCCTGCTGGTGGGCTCGAACATCTTCATGACGTTCGCCTGGTACGGGCATCTCAAGTACCGCAGCGTGCCGATCCTGACGGTCATCGTCGTCAGCTGGGGCATCGCCTTTTTCGAATACATGCTGATGGTCCCGGCGAACCGGATCGGCGCTGCGGTCTACTCGGCGCCGCAGCTCAAGGGCATGCAGGAGGTCATCACCCTGCTGGTGTTCGCTGGCTTCTCGACCTGGTATCTCGATCAGCCGCTGAAGTGGAACCACTGGGCCGGTTTCGCGCTGATCGTGGTCGCGGCCTGGCTGATTTTTCTAGAGTAGTGGCACGTGCCGTGTCGACGGCGGCACGGCACAGCATCAACATCGACATCGCTTCCGGTTCCTGGAGCGCTGTCGTGATCCGCGGCGTAACGATTCCGCCCGTGGAATGCGCACTGCATCTGCCTCTCCCGCGGCCGGCGCGCAATGATCACGATCAAGGCGGCGCACATGCAGTCACCGGACACTGACGGCGTTTCCCCCGCCTTTGGAGTCATCGATGCGCTGTTCCGCCCTGATGCTGTGCATTCTCGCCGGCCTGTCCTTCGCCGTCCCCGCCGCCGCCCAGTCCGCCGGCGACTGGACCATCGCCCTGGGGGTCCACCAGGTGAACCCGAAATCCGACAACGGCCAGTTGGCTGGCGGCACGTTGCCGTTGAAGGTCGGCAGCAGTACCCGACCGACCGTCGCGGTCGAGTACTTCATCCGGGACGGACTCGGTGTCGAACTGCTCGCTGCCGCCCCCTTCCGCCATGACCTCGACATCGCCGGAATGGGCCATATCGGCAGCGCAAAGCACCTGCCGCCGTCGTTGAGCCTGCAGTACCACTTCGCACCAACGGCACGCCTCGCCCCCTTCGCCGGCGCGGGCATCAACTACACAAAGTTCTTCGAAGAAGAGGCCCGCGGCGCGTTGACCGGCTCGACGCTTGCACTCGGTGATTCCTGGGGGCTGGCGCTGCACGCCGGCATAGACATCCGGGTCGGGCGCGGAAAGCTGCGGCTGGATGCGCGGTGGATGGACATCGACAGTGCGGTGCGGCTGGATGGCAACGAGCTGGGCACCGCACGGGTTGACCCGATTGCTTACGGCGCTTCCTATGTCCACCAGTTCTGAAACTGCTACTCAATCAGCGCGCGAAACACTCATTTCGTTCTACCTCGGGCGAGCACACCCTTCGTAGAGAATCCGACAGTCCGATTGACATGGCTTTCTGGCGGCGCTTCGCGCAAGTCTCAGCGTCCGATCTCTCGACGCGTAGGTGCCACCGTCGGAGGTCGTAACGGCCGCGCACTGGTTCATAAAAACGAGATTGATTTCACAGCCGACCCCTCCGCGACGAGAACACATTTCCAATGATGCTTGTACTGCCTTCGCCTCGGTGTCGTGATTGATTGCCCAGCCAGTCATTGATATTTCGCCCTCATCGAGCATCGCAATCGAGAACGCCCCCCAAGACTGGTTTCGAATCGGCGTGCGGGTATCGCCAACGCCGTGTGCAGGAAGAAATACGGTGTTGTACTCAACCGTTCCAGGCTGCTGAGCCCAGCCGACGCTGCAGACAACAATGAGAACGAATAAAACACAGAACCTACGTAAATTCACTTCACGTCCTCCATGACGAACGCAGCAGCGTTACCCAACTCTCTTCGTGGTTTCTGTCGTAGTTGTGCCATGAGACGGTGGCGGCTCAACAGATGAAGTTCTTTGCGTGTAGTCCGTCTCTTGGCCAGTACTGTTGCGACCGACATTACCAAAGCTGGAGTTCGCCGCGAACTGCCCAAGCGTACCGCTGAAGAACATCGCGGCCATCGGTGGCGCCATCACCATGAGCACCGACATCAACAAACCGATTCCGCCTTGTTGGATTGCCGCCGCGTTGAGGCCACCTGAAGGCACGACGCCGGGTATACCGAACCCATCCTCGGTGATCAGCGTGTACTGCAACAGCATGGCGGCGGCGGTGATAGCCACCAGTTTCGTGGCGACCGACACCATGAATGACAGGACGGCGAGGCTGAACATCGTGCCGAGACCGTAGAGCAGCCATCGTTTGAACAGTTCCTTGGTCTGTTCGAACATCAGGCTCAGGATGAACAACGGCCCAAAGCCGACGAAAAGCACCAGCGCGATCTTGTACAGCAGCAACATCGCGCCCCCGACCACAGATGGCCCGGCGATGCCGATGGCCGTTAACGCGACCGTACGGTTCTGACTGTCTTTGTTCTGTGGATCGTTATCGCCGATTCCGACTGTGTCGACCAAGGCGAAGATCAGACCCATGATCTTGAGGTTCTTGTCGATCGAATCCTCGGGCTTCTCGTCGATGCCGGCCACGATGGTGTTGATGGACTTGGGCAGTCCGTCGGCGAGGAAGCTGGTCAGATTGGTGCCGGCGAACGACATCGCGGTGGCGGCTGAGACGATCAGAAACACTCTTAACGAACCGACGACCAGGCCCATCATCGATTCGCGGCTACGCCCGGTGACGATCATGAATCCCTGCAGCAGCACCCAGAGGGTGCACAGGGTGAGTGCGAGCCCACTGACGAATTGGGTACCACGCGCGATCAGGCCGGTCTGGAACGAGGCGATCTGCGAGTTGAGGAACTCGAAGACCAGCGCGAAGAACGCCCACTGTGCGAAGCCGGCCAGACTGTCCATGTCGAACTCCAGATGCGTTACAACGAGGTGGGCACGTCCACACCGCCCCGGCCTCGGAATACATTCCGGGTCAGCGCGATTTGCGTATGCCGGATATATGCGACACGCGCCTCATAGGCACGCATATAGGTCTGGTAGCGGTCACGGTCGTTGTCCATCAGCGCGGTCAGCGCGAGCAGCTCGTTCGAGTTGGACTGCAGGTCGGCATAGTCCTCGGTGCCCAGTGCGCGTCGGCGCTGCTCGATCGATTCCAGACGCGCGTGGTGTTCCGCGGCACGTTCGAACATGCGTATCGCGAATGCGTACTGGGCGAGTTCGGTCTCCACCAGTTCCTGGCACAGCGTACGCTGCTGCTGCCCAAGGCCGCTCCTTACGCCCGATGGGCAAAGCCTGCCGATACTCAAAGGCGCGGCCGAGGGCCCGGCCGGGTCGAGCTCGACCGCGCCTTCAGGCACGTCGACGAGTTCGACGGTCCCGTCGGTCGGTTTGTGACCGACCTGCAGTCGCGTGTTGACCTTCTGCAGTTCGCCGACAACGGTAGTGGTGCCGCCTCCGCCGATCCGGTCGCGCAGCTGCTGGACCTGCTGATAGGTCTCGCGATCATGGACCTGCCACGCGGCTGCGGCTGCCCCTGTCGCGAGGGCAGCCGCCGCTGCGATCGCGAAGACGAACCGGCGCCTCATGCGCGGCCACCCGAAGCGGAGTCCGAACGTGCGTTGCAGGCCGTTCTCGAGGCTGTGCGTCCTCGCCTGATGGATCGTCCTGGACCTCATGCGACACCTCCTGTGCCGGTGCGGGTTGGAAAGCTCATCGATCCGCCAGCGCGGCGGCTTCGGGTTGGTCGACTGGCTCGCCTCGGGTCTGCACCGGCCGGTTGCGTCCCGATCCTTTCCGCCGTGCGTAGAACGCGGGCAACCATCTTTCTGGATCTAGATCGCCGTACTCCACTCCGAGAGACGCCGCCTCCTCGGCAACGACCCGATGCATGATCTCGATGTTGTCGGTGCTTGCCGAGATGACTGCCAGCGCATCGTCCATACCGCGCAGGTTCAACTGGCAGACGGTCGAGCCGTGTCCCTGCTTGACCAGGAAGCTGCGCGAACGCTCGTCGAGCGAGCGGACGACCTCGAACTCCGCTTCGGTCAGCTTCAGACCTTCGACGTAGTCTTTCCGCGACGCGTTCGGATTGGGCAGCAGGATCAGCGTCGCCGTCTGCTCGATCAGGGCTGCGGAGATGTCGCTCGCCAGCGCATCTTCCGGGCTCTGTGTGGCGAAAATGCCGAAGCCGTTCTGTTTGCGGATGGTCTTCTGTTTGTTCTTGGCAAAATCCTTCAACGCACCACCGCCGTCGAGGATCTTCCAGAACTCGTCCATGACGTAGATCAGCGGACGGCCGTCGATGAGTGCTTCGAGCCGGTGCAACAGATAGCCGATGACCGGTACGCGCACTTCGGGGTTGTCGATCACATCGGTGTAGTCGAAACCGATGATGCTGGCCCGCTCCAGGTCGATGACATCCACCGGGTTGTCGAATACCCAGCCCAGTGCGTTACCGGCCGTCCACTTGCGCAGGCGCGCGAACAGGCCGTCGTCGCCCATGTTGGGCAGGCTCTTCTGGAAGTTGCCCATCGACCGCAGCTGGGGAGGCATGTCGAGGATGCTCCCGACCGCGCGGTGAATGTCCTCGTCCTCACGCGCGGTGTACTGGGACTTTCCGGCGAGCACCTTGATCAGCCCGGCGAGGAACTGGACGTTGGGTTCGGTGTGCGCGCACTGGAACGGGTTGAAACCGGTGGGCGCGCCGTTCTCCAGCGCCAGATAGGCCCCGCCACAGGCCCGCACGAAGATCTCGGCGCCGCGGTCCTTGTCGAAGAAGAAGATCGTGGGCACGGGATCGAACTTCTGCACCTGGCTGAGCAGGAAGTTGATCAGCGCCGTCTTGCCGGTGCCGGACTTGCCGATCACCATCGTGTTCGCGATCGCCTTCTCCCCAAGCGAATCCTCGGCCGGATGCGTGGCGTGGAAGTTGAAGTAATAGGGTTGACCGTTGGTGGTCTGCAGCGCGGTGACCGCCTCTCCCCATGGATTCTGCGTACGTTTGCCGGTCGCGAAATTGTGCAGCGGCGAGAGCCCCAGGAAGTTGAGCGAGCTGACGTTGGCCAGCCGGGTACGGAATTTCCAGTTCGCCGGCAGCTGGGAATAGAACGACGCGCAGACAGCGAGGTCCTCCTTCACCGACACGAAGCCGGCGTTGGACAACTCGGCGCGTGTCGTGGCGATCTGCTGCGCCAGCGCCTGCTGGTCCGGGGCGTAGAGCGCCATGATGAAGTGGTACTCGCCGAGCACGAAGTTGCCCGAGGCGATCTCGTCCATCGCATGATCGAGCTCGCCGATCTGGCTGACCGCCTTGTCCCCGGAGGAGATCATCATCCCCTTGGTGCGGTCGAGTACCTTCAAGGCATCCTGGCGACCCATCGGACTGAAGGAGTGCGTGATCACGTACTCGAAGTCGAGGTACTTGAGCGCGTTGAGGATGCCCGGCCAGGTCGCGTCGGTGTATTCCTTGATGTTGAGGATCGCGCCGTACTGGTTGCCGCCGCCGGGCGTACTGATCACGAAGTCCCCGGTGCGGGCGGAGAACGTGTGACCGCTCACCGCGAGGTAGTCGCAGACCGGTGCGCGCAGCACCGGCACCGGCGCGTCGATGCGATTGAGCAGGTACGCGAAGAGCTCCAGCGTTTCGGAGAACACCACGCCGTTCTCGCCCGAGTACATGCCCAGCCGCACCGGTGCGTAGTCCCTGAGGACCGCCTCGACATTGCCGGCAAGCTCGATGAGCTTGGCCACCGCCTGGTCCTGCTCGGCCTGCAGACGCACCAGGTCGGAAGATTTCTCCATCAGCTTCTTCCCGCTGACGACCGGGCGGAAGATCATCGTCAGGTACAGCTCGTTCTGCATGATCTTCTGCGTCGAGAGCGCTTCGAAGTAATGGTCGGACAGCGACTGGTTGAACGCCTGCGCGAATGTGGCCGGCATCTCGACGCGACCCCGTCTGCGCACGTCATGGACCCAGAACGCCACGTTGACGAAATCCGGCGCGCGCAATGTCTGCAGGAGGCGGTTGAACGTTGCGTGGCGATGTTCGAGTTCCCAGGTGTCGCGCCCGACAAACGGCAGGCCACCCAGACGCCAGGTCAGCAGATAGTCGCCGCCGGTGGTCTTGACCACGTGCGGCGACACATGGGCCGACAGGGGCACGAACTCGGCAATCGACGTGGCGGGCGCTCGCATGGTCAGGAGGTCCTTCGGCCGTCGTGGATCTCCGCCCGGTAGCTGTTGGCGGTGAATACCCAGACACCCGCGGCCCGGCTGACATTCCGGGCCCTGAGCCGGAACATCCAGCGCAGCCCGAGCAGCCTGAAGATCATCTCGTCGCGTCGCGCCATCTGTCGCATGACCATGATCACGAAGGGCAGCAGGGCCAGGAAGAACATGTCGATGTAGAACGTCAGCAACAGGCACGCGCCCGCCCCGACCGCGAACGGCAGGTAGGGGACGCCCATGAACATCGATGGACGCGTGCAGCCCCGGAACAGGATGTCCTTACGCATGACCCGGGAGCAGCTGGATCACGGTCATCGCGGTCGACGTGACATCGCCGGGCAGCAGCATCTTGGAGATCTGCGCCGCGGCACCGATCAGGAAACCGCCGATGAGAACGGGCGCGACATCGCCGATGCGCTTGTGGTTGAACGCGATCTGGTAGCCGGCAAAGATGATTGCGATGGTGACGACCGCAATCGAGGCGATGTTCAACAGCGCGTTGATGTTGCCGAAGAAGCTTTGCACACGCGTGGTCGCGCCCGCCACGTCCTGGGCCCAGGCGACGACCGGAAGCAGCGCGAGCGACCCGCATGCGAGGGAGACACGCAGCTGCGTGCGGGCGTTGCGGGCGCGGTCCGGAATGATGGTCTTCTGCATGATGATTTCCTCGGCGTTGGCGTTGGCGGTGGGAGGTTCGATGTCGTCCGGTTCGCTCAGAACACGAATGCGGTGTCGGCCGGCTGGCCCGGTGGTGCGGCTTGGCGAGGCGTATTCGATGACGGCGCGGCTTGCTGGGCCGGCGCAGCGCTGAGTTGCACCGTGACCGGGGCGTCGTCGTCGACCTGCAGCGATGTGGCACCAGGCGCCTGGCCGATCGACGGGGTCTGCGCATTCCCGTCTGCCTGCAGGTGCACGGGCGTGTCTGCGGGTGCTGCTCGCCCGGATAGCCCGGCCCCGACTTCGGACGCGTCCGTTTGCGGGGAGCGGGCCGCCTCCTGCACGCGGCTGGCCACTCTTGCGGACTGCGCGGAAGCGCCGCTGACGCGCGCAGGAGGAGCGGAAGCCGATCCATTGCGGATCACCGGAATGGATTGCGCCGGCGCCACCGCCTGCCAGGAGGCGAGCACCTTCTGCACGTAGCCGTGCTGGTAGCCGGTGACGAAGTTGCCCGAGTAGTAGCAGCTGAAGGCCTTGCCCCAGTCGCCGCCGGCACGCGTATGGCATTCGGACAGGATCTGCGCGCCAGCGCGCAGGTTCGGGCAGATGTCGAACGCCTTCTCGTGCGAGTCGAGGCCGTAATGGCGCAGGTTGTGCCGGTTCACCTGTGCCAGGCCGAGCGAGAAGTTGTAGCCCTCGCGCTCGAGCATGCGGCTGGTCGACAGCGCTTCCTCGAGGCTCCGCGGCTGGCGCGCCAGCCGCCCACCGACCACCCCGATCGCGAACGGGTTGTACGAGGACTCGACCTGTACCACGTGGTGCATGACCTCGGCGGGGACAGCGAGCCCCGCGCAGCCCATCAGTTCCATGCCGGGCAGCATCAGTGTGCCCTCCTCATCCGGGCCATGCAGACCGCTGCGCGCAGATGCATGCGTGTGCAGGCCCGGCTCATGCTGCCACCGCACGTTCGGGATCGAAGTCGATGCCCGTGATGAAGCGTCGACCTGCATGTGCCTTGATGTGGACGACGATCTCGATGGTCATGCGCAGCAGACGCTTGATCACGTCGAACTCCAGACCTGCGCCTTCGGCGGATGCCTTGACCATCAGTGCGAGCTGGTCCCAGGTCTGGCTGGTGCTGCCGGCGTGGCAACTGGTGATCGAACCGGGGTGGCCGGAGGCGCAGTTGCGGATGAAGTAGAACGACTCGTCGCCGCGCAGCTCGGCGAGGATGATCCGGTCCGGCTTCATCCGCAGACAGGCCTCCATGCAGCTCTTGGCGGTGACGTTGCTCGCGCTCTGGCCGCCCTTCGAGTACAGCAGATGCACTACGTTCGGTTGGCGCAGGAAGAGTTCGCGTGCGTCCTCGATCGTCACCAGCCGCTCCTGCTCGGGGATATGGTCGACGAGGGATTTCATGAATGTGGTCTTGCCGCTGCCGGTCGCGCCGGCCACGACGATGTTCTTGTGGTAGCGGACGGCTTGGCGGAAGAATTGGGCGTAATCGCGCGCGCGGCGCAGTTCGAGCAGTTCCCGGTCTTGGTCGCTGATCGACGCCGACGCCTCGGGGATCTCGGCGAAGAAGCCGTCGCGTTCGTACTCGTCGAGTGTCCTGGCGTAGCGCGACGGCAGCCGAATCGTGATCGACACGCGGCCGGCATCGCATGCGGGCGGAATCACGAACTGCGCGCGTTGCCCGGTGGGAAACGTCAGCGACACCATGGGATCGACATCGGTGATCCGCTGGCCCGTATTGCTTTCATTGACGATCGAAGTGCAGAACTGGCGTGCACGCTCGAAAGTCAGCGACGGGACGTCCGTGCGGCGCCAGCCTTCCCGGGTTTCCAGGTACAGCTCGCCCGGACGGTTGATGCAGATCTCGGTCACGTCCGCGGACTGCATGTGCGCACCGATGCCGAGCACCTCGTACTGGTACTCGAGGAACCGGTTGGAGATCTGTGCGACGGTGGCGGGCTGGAGGTCCATGGCCGGCTCAGCGCACCACCGCGGAGAAGTCGACATCGCGTGCGACGTAGACGTTGACCACCGTGCCCTGGTTGATCGTGACCGTCGGTGGACGCGCCATGTTGCGTTCCAGGGCCATGTTGGCCATCCGCTCGAGCGTGCGCGCGGTGTTGCTCTCGTAGGGGTTCTGCACCACGAAGCCGTTGCCGAATGAGGCCTGTGGCTGGCCGTGTTCCGCAGCCGCGTACTTGAAGGCGTCGCTGAGCATGCTGATCAACAGGGCCGAGGCAAGCCGCTGTCCCCAGTGCGCCGTGTAGTGGCCTGCGTTGCCCGCTGAGCCGAGCCCGTCCACGCCCGGGCTGCGCATATTGACGTCGAGGCCGGTCGGCGTCGTGATCCGGTCCCAGACGATGCCCGCGCGATCGCCGATGACACTGTCGGCGTTGTAGAAACCCATGACCTTCGAACCACGCGGCAGCAGCAACCGCCGACCGTTCACCGAATACACCGGCTCGGTGACGATGCAGGAGGTGTATCCCGGGAAGTCGCTGATGACGCGGGATTGCAGCACGCAGCGGATGTACGTGCCGCGCAGCAGCAGCGTATCGGGGCCGTAGAGCGGACGTGCACTCGTTGGCCCATCGGCGGGCGCCTGCGTGACGGACACCGGCGCGGCTGCGCTGAAACCGTCAGGCATCCCGGTCATTCCGTCAGGCCCCGCCCCTGGTATGCCGGACGTGCCCGATCCTGCTGCGACATCCTGCATGCGCCGCTCCAGCAAGGAGGGTTGCTGGCTGCCGGAGAACATGCCGCCCGACAGCGCATCGCCCATGCCGCCTGACGATGCCGGACGCGGATCTTCGATCACCGGCAGTGGCGGCAGCTCCGGCTGCGGTGCAGGGATCCTTGCGACGGGAAGTTCGGGCAGATCCCGCGGCGCGGCAGGAATCACGATCTGTTCGGCCACCTGCGTGCGGGGACGCGCGTCCTCGCCGCTCGGGCCGCCGCCCGAGAACAGCCAGAATGCGAGTCCACCGAGCAGCAGCACGATGCCTGCGAGAAACACCAGCGCGCGACGGTTGAGACGCTGGACCTCGGACGACTGCAGCACGGGCGCGTCCGCGTCCAGATCTGTCTGCTGGCCGACTCGTGCCTCGTAGGGATTCGCAGGGCCGCGACCGCCAGGAGCAGGCGGGCGTTCGTTGTCGACGGGATGCTCGCTCACGGCTCGGCACTCCTGCGCAGGCCGACGACGTGTGCGCCGTGCCGGACGACCAGAAACGGATAGGTCCCATGGACCACGATCACATCGTCTTCGACCGTCGAATTGACGACGAACTCTTCGCCGTCTTCGCTGTCCCGGGCAAACACTGCAGGAAAGTTGCCGCTGGGAAAACGGGCGCGATCCCCCATGCGGATGTAGGTGAAGCGACGATCGTCGTAGACCGTCGAGGGCACCAGCCAGTGCGGCGTGCGCCGATGCTGGGTGTAGTCGTAGCGGAAGTGGTAGTGGCGGTCCGGATGCAGGCCGGTGCTCAGTTCGGCGGCAGCCTCCGGCGCTTCGGTCGTATCGGGCGCGAAGCGGGTATCACCGGGATAGCTGAAACGGATCTTGTACTGCACCCCGGCGGCGCGCGCCTGGTCGAGCGAGCGCCAGTCACTCGCGACGACTTTCATCTCGAAAATGTAGGCATGCGCGGCAGTGCGCACCAGCAGATTGGTGTCGACATCGACATTCCGCGGCTTGACGTAGAACACGTTGTCGCGGCGGCTGATCTCCCAGCCGCCACTGAAGCCGGTGCTGTAGTCGAGAATCTGCTCGTGTGCGCTGAGCTCGATCTGCGTGGTGATGCCCAGCCCGGTCCGCACCTGGTAGACGGCGTCGGGCTGGTAGGCGTACTCCTCCACGACCTGCGCCAGTGCCGGCAGTGGACCTGCCAGCAGCAGGACAGCCGCGACGAGGAACCCATTCACGCCCGGCCGGGTACGTAAGCCACGAGTCATACGTCTTCTCCGTCCCTGGCGGGCACCCTCGGCTCCGCGTCGACGCCTTCGATTCCTGTTGCCGGTGCCGCGGAGCGATACACCGGGAACTCCCGTTCCGGCACCGGTGCGGCAGCGAAGTCGAGATCGACGCGATAGTTGGTCACCCGGAAGCCCAACGGATTGAGCAGGCGGTCTTCGTCGCTCAGCCGCAGCTCCCGGTTGTAGCTGAACTCCAGCGTTGCGATCCGCGCATCGATCGGCTCCAGCCGGCCATTGGACTTGTCATAGAGGCTGCGCTGGAAGCGCACGGTCGCACCCGCGGGACGCCGGCCTTCGCCACCACCGATCAGCACGATGCTCAGGATCCGCGTCCTGACCGAACGACCCGTGCCGTACAGCCGGAACGGGCGCTCGGGATTCTGTTCCGAATGCAGGTTGATATAGGCGGGCGCAACGGCCGGGCCGGCCATGGACAGCGTGGTCCGCCAGTTGCGCTGACCGATCAACCCGGAGTCGTAGGACTCGCGCGCGAGCACGAACTGGGCGACGTTGCTCTTGTTGATCGCCTCCTCCATCGTGACGTCCCGCTCGTCGAAGTTGCCGGCCAGGCGCGCAACGCTTGCGGTTCCGGTGTAGGGATCGGCCATCACCAGGTATGGCACGCGCTCCTTGAGCGGCAGGAACAGCACGTACCCGCCAGCGAGCAACAGCGACATCGCGACTGCGCACCCGGCAATACGCCAGGCACGTCGCTCGCTGCGCCGGATCTGGTCGGTCAGCGTGAGTTCGTAACTGACGCCCTGCGCGACGGCCTTGTCGATCTCGGGCGATGCGGTGCGCTTTCCGAACATGTCCGCTCCGTCAGTCCGGGCGACCGGAGGCCGCTGCGACCGACGCAACGTGGGTCTGACTGACCACGATCGCCCCGCGGTCAGCCGATATCCGCACGCCCTGCGCCGCATAGGCAGCCGTCAACGCGGACGCAGCCTGTTCGATGCTTGTGGTCCTGAGCAACGCGACTGGCGCGTGCAGCGTGTAATCGTTGGCGTGCTGGTAAGAGAGCGCGAGGCCGGCATCATTCGACCAGCGGGTGAGCAGCGCCTTGAGCGTCCGATCCGACGGAAAGGCCTGGAACATGTAGGCCTGCTGCAGGGGGAGCACCTGCGGCGCTTCTGCAAACTGGTGAACAGGCCGCCACTGTCCCCGCGGGTCGGCCGCCTGCGGCGTTGCGCAGCCAACCAGTGCGAACAGGCCAAGGCCCGTCATCCCTGCAGACATCCATCCTGCAAATGGTGTGCTTGTGCCCACGCGCTCCTCCCCCGATGTGCACGTTCGACGGCGCTGCGTTCGCGGTTCGAGCGCGCGATCGCCGAAGTGCGTCCCCTGGCTACATCGCGTGCCGTCTCTGCCGGCGCCTGCGATGCGATGACGGCCGACGCTAAGCGACCCGGAAAAAACCCGTCAACGCATCGGTCTTTCGATTCAGCACCGGAGGGCGCGATCTGGACGGTGTGGCACAGGCAGTGGGAAACCTCTTGAATCAAGGGGTTTCGGCCGGATCGGAACCGCTCTCCCGACGTTTCCTGCGACGCGTGCAGGCCTCGGCCGACACGCGATGACGCGAATCCCGCAAACCCTCGGGTGATTTCCCGACCCTTTGTTCCGGACAACCAGATCCGCTGCGGCGATGCAGGTGCCCGCATCCTTCTCCCCACGGGAAGACATCGTCAGCGGAAGCCATGGAACGGACGCAGATGGAAGACTTCATTGCGAGCGCGGCACTGCTCGCCGCGCACCTGACGCGGCAGTGCGAACAGGCCGCGAGCGATCAACGCGAGGCAGCCGGCGCACTGCAGAGTGCGGCGGCAGGGGTCGCCGAGCACACCGCGGCAGGTCGCGACGCAGTGTTGCGGGCCACCACAACGGCAGTGCGGGATGCCCTGACCGGTCAGCTCGATGCCACCACCACGCGTGCGGAATCGGCCGCACAACGGATCGAGCACCTCATCGCGCACCTCGACCGCACCCAGGCAGGCCTGACTGCACGATCACGCCTGCTGGGTAGTGGAGCCCTGCTGGCGCTGGTGCTCGGCGGGACTGCCTTGATCGGCGCCAGTGGCTATGTCGCCAAGCTCAATCTGGACCGTGCGGAACGCGCCAGCGTGCGCGCGGACGTGCTCGAGGCCTTGCAGCAGGTCGCCATCACCGCCTGCGACGGTCGCCCCTGCATCAAGCTCGACGATGGACTCAGCCGCTGGTCCTCGAACGATGACTACGTGTTCGTCGATACGCGGCAACCGGCGCCATGACCGTGTGCACAGCAGCCACCGGGCAGCGCGACCGGAGGGCGCCACATGTCGGCTGAGCGCTGGATTGGCGCCGCACTCGTCACGATCGGCACGGTCGTGGCCGCGCTCTATCTCGCGGGCTATCTCGTGCTCGTGCTGCTCGGGCTGGACACCGCATTGCTCGGCATCGGCACCTGGTACGCCTACGCCAGCGTCGTCGGACATCCTCAGGTCGCGCCGCATGCCTGGCGGATCTGGACCGCTGGGGGGATCGGCTTCGGATTGATGGGCCTAGTATGGCTGGCGCTCGTGGTGATGCTGTTCAAGCTGCGCAGCCATCGCAACATCCATGGCCGCGCGCGTTTCGCCGGCATGCTCGATCTCGCCAACACGGGTCTGTTGAAGCATCGCGACGATGGCATCATTCTCGGCCGGATGAACGGCAAGCTGCTGCGTCTGTCGGGCCAGCAGTTCGTGATCCTCGCAGCGCCGACACGCTCGGGCAAAGGTGTCGGCGTGGTGATCCCCAACCTGCTTGACTACCGCGAGTCGGCCGTCGTACTCGATATCAAACAGGAGAACTTCGATCTGACCTCGGGCTGGCGCAGATCGATCGGCCACGAGATCTTCCTGTTCAATCCGTTTGCGGACGACCGGCGGTCGCATCGCTGGAACCCGATGACCTACGTGGCGTCGGATCCATCGTTCCGCGTCTCGGATCTGCAGGCGATCGCCGCGATGCTGTATCCCGACGGTGACGACCGCGACAGGTTCTGGACCGGCCAGGCGCGCAACGCCTTCCTCGCGTTCACGCTGTACCTCTTCGAACGCGCCGATCACCAGGACGATGCACCGACGCCCACGCTGGGCGAAGTACTGCGGCTCTCCTCGGGCGACGGCAGCGAGCTGAAGCCCTACCTGCAGACGTTGTCCCGGGCTCCCTTTCTCGGTGACCAGGCACGCACTGCATTCGCGGGTCTGCTCTCCCAGGCCGACGTGACCTTCGCCTCGATCATGGGCGCGTTCCGCGAACCATTGAATGCCTGGCTCAATCCTGTACTCGACGCGGCCACCAGCGGCGACGACTTCCGCCTCGACGACGTGCGCCGCAGACGCATGACCATCTACGTCGGCATCCAGCCCAGCAAGCTGGCCGAAAGCCGGCTGATCGTGAATCTCTTCTTCAGCCAGCTGATCAACGTCAACACCCGGACCCTGCCGCAGAACGACGCTTCGCTGAAGCACCAGTGCCTGCTGCTGATGGACGAGTTCACATCGATCGGTCGCGTCGACATCATCACCAAAGCGGTTGCCTACATGGCGGGCTACAACCTGCGCCTGCTGCCGATCATCCAGTCGATGGCCCAGCTGGACGCGGTCTATGGCAAGGAGCTCTCGCGCACCATCATCACCAACCATGCGCTGCAGATCATCTACGCCCCGCGCGAGCAGCAGGACGCAAACGACTACTCCGAGATGCTGGGCTTCACCACCGTTCGACGTCGCGCCCGCACGCACTCGCATGGCGGCGCCCGCAACGTGTCCGACAACGAAGTCCTGGAGCGGCGCGCGCTCATGCTGCCGCAGGAACTCAAGGCCATGGGGCCCGAGAAGGAGATCGTGCTGTACGAGGGGCTGGCGCACCCGGTGCTGTGCCGGAAGATCCGGTACTACAAGGATGGCTACTTCACCAGGAGGCTGCTGCCCAAGGTGGACGTCCGGTCGCTGGCGATCGGTCCGGAGCGCGATGCGGGACACTCGGGACACGCAGCAACCTGACCTCGTCCTTTGCTGTGCGGACGCGACCCGCCTGCGTAATCCCGCTGGTCGTCACCGGAAACTCAGAAGCATCACGGCAGATGAAGACAGCGGCGCGCGACCGGGCACTGGCCGGAACGCGCGCCGCACACAGGCACGCTGCGGCTCAGGCGCTGATCGACAGCGTCAGGCTGAACTGCCATGGCACCGCCGGCTTCGCCACCGGTTCGGGATCACGATGAGCGTTGTCGCTGCCGAGCGCGAGGCCGCCGTTGAAGTTGATCGCCATCAGGCCGGTGAAGAACGAAAAGATCTCGGCGAAGTGGGCGAGGAAATCCGGCCCGCCGTTCTTCAGTTCGTCTGTCGCGAGAATGAAGGCCTGATCGACGTTCTGGATGTTGCCATTCCGGTCGACGGCGATGAAGCCGCTGCCGTTCTCGTTCTCCAGCAACACGTTGCCGTCGCGCACCGCGGCATCAAGCACGCGGCCGCCGCCGGCGAATTCCTGGAACGACAGATCGCCATGGGTGTTGCTGTCCACGCCGCTGATCTGCACGCCGTAGTCGCCATCGGTGATCGTCACTACGGATGCCACGGTCGCGCCGTCGCCGCCCTGCGCCCACGGCGTGGTCTCGATCGTGACCTTGGTGCCGTCGTCGAGCTGGAACGTGGTCTGGCCCCAGAAATCGAAGGCGTGCTTGCCGTCGATCTCGACGTGCGGGTCGCCCCAGATCCGGTAGTTCTCGCCGGTGCCCTTGTTGAAGACGATGACTTCGTCGTTGTCGCCGGCGGTGATGCGGTAATTCTCGTTTTCGAACTGCACGCGGCCGTCGGCGGTGCGCTGCGTACTGGCGGCGCTCTGCACGGCTGGCAGCTGACCGCTGATGCTGAGCGAGACGGAGATGCTGAGGTTGTCGGTCACGGTGGGCCCCTGGCTGGATGGAATCTGAATGACGCCATTCCAGCGCGCGCGCAGCGCCCACGACACCGGGGCGCACCCGATCTAGGGTTCGCCCCAGTCAGGGACTTCCGAAACTTGCGCCGCCGTCAGACCACCTGCGCGTGGGTGATGGCCAGCACGTCATCGAGCAATGCCGCCGCGGTGACCTCCGCGCCCGCGCCCGGGCCCTGGATCACCAGCGGCTGCGCGCTGTAGCGATCGCTGTGGATCGCGACACGGTTGTCGGTGCCGTTGCCTGCACACAGTGGATGGCCGACCGGCAATGCACGCAGACCCACGCGTGCACCGTCGGCGTCGAAGCGGCCGACGAAACACAGCCGATCACCGTTCGCGGCCGCCTCCGCGCGACGCGCTTCGAGTGTGTCGTCGAGTGCGGCCAGCGCCTGATCGACATCCGCACCCGCGGCGCGCGCGAGCACATCCGGCACCAGCGATTCGACGACGACTTCATGCGCCGGCAATGCGATGCCCGCGGCGCGCGCGAGGATCAGCAGCTTGCGGCGCACATCCTCGCCGGACAGATCGACGCGTGGATCCGGCTCGGTGTAGCCCGCCGCGCTCGCCTGCCGCACGAGCGCCGAGAACGGTTGGCTGCCGTCGTGATGCGAGAACAGCCAGGCCAGCGAGCCCGACAGCACGCCCTCGATCGCGTGGATGCGATCGCCGCCGTCGATCAGCGCGCGCAGGCTGCGCAACAGCGGCAGGCCGGCGCCCACCGTCGCACTGTCGCCATAGCGGCCGCCGATCGCGCGCGCATCGCCGATCGACAGCGCGCGCCCGAGATCGCCGCCGGTGCCGAGCTTGTTCGCAGTCACCACGTGCACGCCGCGGGTCAGCCATTCGGGATGCCAGTCGGCGACGGTTTCGCTCGCGGTCGCGTCGACGATGATGTCGCCCGGCTTCGGGCTTTCGCCTTCGGCCCACGGCGGGAATCCGGCGCGCCGACGCGCCGCGGCGCGGGCCTGCGCGAGCGCGGCATGCAGATCATCGCCACCGCCGACCTGGGTCCGCGAATTGCAAAGCCACGCGACCTCGGGCAGCGCCACGCCCTGCTTGGCGAGTCGCGCATAACGTTCGACGAACGCCGAGCCGACCGTGCCGGTACCCAGCAACGCCAGACGCGCGGGCCGCGGTTGCGCGCGGCGCCCCTGCCGCAGTTGCACGACGGTACTCATGCTTCGACGCCTGCGCGGGACGGACGCGTGGCCGCGGCCAGCACGGTCGCGGCGCGAGCGAGGCCGGCCTCGATGTCGATCAGCAGATCGTCCAGCGCTTCGATGCCGACCGACAGGCGCAGCAGACCGTCGGAGATGCCGGCCGCAGCGCGCGCCGCCGGCGTCATCGCCGCGTGCGTCATCGTCGCCGGATGCGCGATCAGGCTCTCCACACCGCCGAGCGATTCGGCCAGCGTGAACTGCTGAAGGCCAGCGACGAATGCGCGCACCACATCTTCCTGCGCCACACCGGGCGCGCCGGCGAGTTCGAAGGACAGCATCGCGCCGAAGCCCGACTGCTGACGCGCGGCGATCGCGTGACCCGGATGGTCAACCAGACCCGGATAGTGGACGCGCGCGACCGCCGGATGCGCGTCGAGCAGCGCGACTACGCCGGCGGTGTTCTCCTGATGGACGCGCAGGCGCGCATCCAGCGTGCGCAGGCCGCGCAGGGTCAGGAAGCTGTCGAACGGCGAGCCGGTGATACCCAGCGCGTTCGCCCACCACGCGAGCTGCGCATGCAGTTCGGCGTCGCGCGCGATCACCGCGCCACCGACCACGTCGCTGTGGCCGTTGATGTACTTGGTCGTGGAATGCAGCACCACATCGGCGCCGAATTCGATCGGGCGCTGCAGCGCGGGCGACAGAAAGGTGTTGTCGACCACCGCCAGCGCGCCGGCGCGATGCGCGGCCTCGATGACGAAGCGCAGGTCAGTGATGCGCAGCAGCGGGTTCGACGGCGTCTCCACCAGCACCAGCTTGGGCTGCTTCGCCAACGCGTCGGCGAGGCTGCGCGGATCGGTGAGATCGGCGGTGACGAGTTCGAAGTGGCCCTTGCGCGCCAACGCATCGAACAGGCGCCAGCTGCCGCCGTAGGCATCGTGCGGCACGACCAGACGATCGCCCGGCTCGAGCAGCGCATTGAGCACCAGGGTGATCGCGGCCATGCCGGTCGGCGTGATCACACCGCCCGCGCCGCCTTCGAGTTCGGCCAGCGCTTCGCCGAGCAGATCACGCGTGGGATTGCCGCTGCGGGTGTAGTCGTACTGCCGCTTCTCACCGAAGCCGGCAAAGCTGAAGTTGCTCGACAGCACGATCGGCGGCGTCACCGCGCCGTAGGCCGGATCGCGATCGATGCCGGCGCGCACGGCGCGGGTCGCGGGCTGACAGGCGGCGTCGGTCGGGGCGTGGATGCTCATGCGGGGTCTCCGGAAGTGGGGGCACGCAGCGCGGTCGCGAGCAGTGCATCGATGCGGTCGGTTTCTTTGAGGAAGGCGTCGTGGCCATAGGGCGAGCGCAGCACGCGCAACTGGCCGTTTGGGCCCAGGCCTTCAAGCAGCGTCACCGCATCGGCCAGCGGCACGAGGCGGTCGCCCTCGACGGCGACGACGGTGGTCGGCACGCGGATGTCGCGCGGATCGACGCGGTGCAGGTCGATGGATTCCGACAACCGCAGCCACGCGGTGACCGGCGTGCGCGAGACGTAACGCGCCCCCGCGGCATCGAGATAGTCCTCGGCAGCCACGCGCACGCGGCCGTTGACGACTTCGGGCGGGGCGTCGAAACGCTCGGCGAATTCTTCCGGCGTGCGGTAGCTGAGCATCGCGAACTGGCGCGCCAGCGACAGGCCCTGCGCATCGGCGCACTGCAGCTGGCCCAGCGCGACGGCCTGCCGCTGCAGCGCGCGCCACGCGGCCGCATAGGGATGCGCGCGATGCGCACCGCTGACCGCGACCAGCCGCTGCAGACGGGTCGCGTGGCGCGCCGCGAACTGCAGGCCGACCAGCGCACCGTAGGAATAGCCGACGAAGGCATGCAAGCGCGCGATGCCCAGCGCGTCGAGCAGCACGGCGATCGCATCGGCCTGGTCGGTCGTGTCGATCGGCGCATCGAGCGCGCCATCGGCACCGACGAAATCGAAGGCCAGCAGGCGCAGCTGCGCCGGATCGAGCGTACGGCCCGGTGCGACCAGCTCTTCCAGCCAGCCGGCTTCAGCATGCGCGGCGTTCGCCGCCAGATGCCGGTGCGCGGAGATGCCGCCGGCGACGAACACCACCGGCGCCATTGCCGGGCCCTGCAGCTGATACCGCAGCGTGACCTGACGCATGCCGGCATGCCGGGTGGCGAGCTGCACGTCGAGGCTGCCGCGGGTGACGTCATGCGCAATCAGCGCATCGGCAGCGAGCGCGTGCACGTACGCCGCGTCGGGCGTGGGTTCGGGGCGGTAGGCGGTGTCGACGAGACTCATGGCACGGGATTCCGGATGGACTGGGCCATCGCGTCTCGCGGGAATCACCGGAAGTCGCCTGTCGGCGGAATACAACACCGGCGCGAACGCCGATACGGCATCACCATCTTCCGGTGGACACACAGGTCCCCGCAGGACTTGGCACCGCGATGGACGCCGCGCGAAACGCGGATCCCATCAGGTTGCCCCGGCATCAAAGGGCCTGCCCCTCCGCCGGTCTCGATGGAGCGTGCAGGTTGCCAGCGCGATTCCGGAAAGTCAATCGCTTCATCCGGATGCAGCGATGGATCATTTCGGATGCAACCGGTCACGCAGATGACGCGGCGCTCGGCATAATCCGACGATGCGCATCGCCCTCCTGTTCGCGGCCGCCCTGCTGGCCGGTTGCACCACCAGTTCCCCCCGTCCCACCGCGCCCGAAGCCGATGCCATGGCAGGCGCGGAAGCGGCCGACCGACCGGCGATCGTCGAAGCCTGGCGCTCGTCCGCGCACGCGGGCGATGAACTGGATTCGCTCGCCACTTGGCCGACGCCCGAGGGCGGCACCTGGCTGATCGCCACGGCCAAGCGCACGCATCAGCTGCGCGTGTTCGATGCGGACACCGGCGCGATGCTGCGCACCGTGGGTGCCCGCGGGGCCATGCCCGGCCAGTTCGACCGGCCCAACGGCATCGCCGTGCACGGCGATCTGGTGTTCGTCGCCGAGCGCGACAACCACCGCGTGCAGGTGTTCTCGCTCCCCGGCTTCACCCCGCTGGCCGCGTTTGGCGCCGACGACCTCCGCAGCCCTTACGGTCTATGGGTCCACGAGACCGCGCCGGACGCGTTCGATGTCTACGTCACCGACAGCTTCATGGACGGCGCCGACCACAAGCAGGTGCCGGACTTCTCCCGCCTCGACCAGCGCGTGCGCCGCTACCGCTTCGAATCGCACGACGGCGCCGCGCCCAAGGTCACCGCGCTGGGCAGCTTCGGCGCTACCGATGCGCAGACCGCGTTGCGCATCGTCGAGTCGATTGCCGGTGACGCCGCTTACGACCAGTTGCTGATCGCCGACGAGGATCTGCGCCACAACGCGACGGTCCACGTCTACACGCTCGAAGGCGCGTATACCGGCCGCGCATTGCCGGCCGGCACATTCGATGCCGAACCGGAAGGCATCGCGCTGTGGTCATGCAGTGTCGACGGCGGTTACTGGATCGTCGCCGACCAGCAGCGGCCACGCACCGTGTTCCGGGTGTTCGATCGCGAACACCTGACGCCGGCCGGCAGCTTCACCGGCGCCCACGTCGCCGCGACCGACGGCATCGCACTGCATCCCTCGCCTACCGCGCGCTTCCCCGCCGGTGCGCTGTTCGCCGTCGACGACGACACATCGGTGGTCGCGTTCGATCTGCGCGAGGTCGCGACCGCGCTGCAGCTCGATCCCGACTGCAGCCGCTGAGCGCGCTGATGCCGATGCGGCGATGGCAGTCAGCGCTCGCGCTGCTGGCGCTGTGCGCATCCGGCGCCGCGCTCGCGCAGACGCCGTCGAGCGGAACCTGGCCCGGCACCACGACGCCGCCACCCGCGCCTTCGGTCGAGGCCGTCACCTCGCCAACCCGCGCTTCGAGCGTCGAACTCGAACTGCGCCCGCGCTTCGGCGGCACCGAGGCGACCGCGATCAACCATCTCGCCGGGCCGGTGGAAGTGACGCTACTGGCCGACGGTCCGCCGCCGATCGCCACGCCGGCCCTGCCGGCACGCGTCGCGGTGCCGGGCGACAGCCGCCTCGTGATCGCGCAGTTGCAGGATGGCGCCGCCGGCACGCGCCTGCGGCTCGTCGCCATCCCCGGTCTGCCGGGCGCCCGTGCGCGCAACGTCGAATATCTGTATCCACTGCGCGACGCGCCCGTACGGATCGCCCAGGGCTTCGGCGGCGGCTTCAGTCACGCCGATGACGAAAACCGGCACGCGGTCGATTTTGCGGTGCCCGCCGGCACGCCGGTCCTCGCGGCGCGCGACGGGTTGGTGATGCAGGTCGAGTCCGGCGCGACCGCGCGCCTCGATCCGCAAGCGATAGTGGATGCGGGCGACGACCGCGTGCGCGGCAACTTCATCCGCGTCCTCCACGACGACGGCACGATGGCGCTCTACGCGCACCTGCAGCAGGCCGGCGTGGTCGTCGCACCCGGCGCACGCGTGCTGCGCGGCACGATCATCGGCTTCTCGGGCAACACCGGCCTGAGCGCCGCGCCGCATCTGCATTTCGTCGTCCAGGCCAACCGCGGCATGCGGCTCGAATCACTGCCGTTCCGGATGGCCGGGCCAAACGGCCCGTTGCGCTTCGGACAGGTGCAGGCCGAGGCAGGGCGGCCCGAGCCCTGAGCCCGCCGCACGGCGGCGTATAATCGGCGGCTTCCCGATTCCAGCCTGCGCGCACCCGCGCGGCCGCCCGCATGTCCGATATCGCCTCCGAAAGTTCCCGCCGCCGCACGTTCGCGATCATTTCGCATCCCGACGCCGGCAAGACCACGCTCACCGAAAAGCTGCTGCTGTTCGGCGGGGCGATCCAGATGGCCGGCTCGGTCAAGGGTCGCAAGGCCGCACGCCATGCGACGTCCGACTGGATGGCGCTGGAGAAGGAGCGCGGCATCTCGGTGACCAGCTCGGTGATGCAGTTCCCCTACGAGGGCCGCGTCGTCAACCTGCTCGATACGCCCGGCCATGCCGACTTCGGCGAGGACACCTATCGCGTGCTGACCGCGGTCGACTCGGCGCTGATGGTGATCGACGTCGCCAAGGGCGTCGAGGAACGCACGATCAAGCTGATGGAAGTCTGCCGGCTGCGCGACACGCCGATCATGACCTTCATCAACAAGCTCGACCGCGAGGGCAAGGACCCGATCGACCTGCTCGATGAAGTCGAAACCGTGCTCGGCATCCAGTGCGCGCCGGTGACGTGGCCGATCGGCATGGGCCAACGCCTTAAGGGCGTGGTGCATCTGGTGACCGGCGAAGTGCATCTCTACGAGCCGGGCCGCAACTTCACCCGTCAGGATTCGACGATCTTCCCGTCGATCGATGCGCCGGGTCTGAGCGAGAAGATCGGCGAGAAGATGCTGGCCGATCTGCGCGACGAACTGGAACTGGTGCAGGGCGCCAGCCATCCCTTCGATCTCGACGCCTACCGCGCCGGCAAGCAGACGCCGGTGTTCTTCGGCTCGGGCGTCAACAACTTCGGCGTGCAGCCGCTGCTGGACTTCTTCGTCGACCACGCGCCGCCGCCGCAGGTGCGCGAAACGACGACGCGCGAAGTGGCGCCGCAGGAAGACAAGCTCACCGGCTTCGTGTTCAAGATCCAGGCGAACATGGATCCGATGCATCGCGACCGTGTGGCATTCATGCGCGTGTGTTCGGGCCGGTTCGAAGCCGGCATGAAAGTCTTCCAGCCGCGCACCGGCAAGCCGCTCAAGCTGGCCAACGCGCTGACCTTCATGGCCAGTGATCGCGAGATCGCCGCCGAGGCGTTTCCGGGCGACGTCATCGGCATCCACAACCACGGCACGATCTCGATCGGCGACACCTTCACCGAAGGCGAGAACATCGCCTTCACCGGCATCCCGAACTTCGCCCCGGAACTGTTCCGCCGCGCGCGCCTGCGCGATCCGCTCAAGCTCAAGCAGCTGCAGAAGGGCCTGGCGCAGTTGTCGGAAGAAGGCGCGACGCAGTTCTTCAAGCCGCTGATGAGCAACGACCTGATTCTCGGCGCGGTCGGCGTGCTGCAGTTCGACGTGGTCGCGTACCGCTTGAAGGACGAATACGGCGTCGACGCGAGCTTCGAAGCGGTGCAGGTCAATACCGCCCGCTGGATCCGCTGCAAGGACGCCAAAACGCTCGAGGCCTTCCGCGACAAGCACGCGATGAATCTGGCCTATGACGCCGCCGATCAGCTGGTCTATCTGGCCCCGACCCGGGTGAACCTGCAGCTGGCCCAGGAGCGCGCGGAGGGTGTCGAGTTCCTTGCCACGCGCGAGCACGCGCATGCGGTGTCGGTGGACTGATCCGCGCCGCGACCTCTGACAGGACACGGGCGCGCGGTCATACTTCGCGGCAGTCCAAACCCCCCAGCCGGACGTCGATGATCACCGCCCCGCCCCGTTCGCTGCGCGCGAAGCGTGAAGAGTTTGCAAGCGCCCTGACCCATGGTCTCGGCGCGACCGCCGCGCTCGCCGGCGGTGCGGTCCTGATCACCCTGGCCGCGCTCTACGGCAACGGCTGGCAACTCGGCGCATCGATCGTGTTCGGCGTCTCGCTGCTGCTGCTGTATCTGGCGTCCACGCTGTACCACGCGGTCGAACATCCGGTGGCCAAAGGCCGCCTGAAAGTATTCGACCACTGCGCGATCTATCTGCTGATCGCCGGCACCTATACGCCCTTTACGCTGATTGGCCTGCGCGGCACGCTGGGCTGGTGGCTGTTCGGCATCATCTGGACGCTGGCGCTGGCGGGCGTGGTGTTCAAGCTGTTCTACACCGGCCGCTTCCGCGGTCTGTCGACCGCGATCTATGTGGCGATGGGCTGGCTGGTGGTGATCGCGATCGGACCGGTTGCCGCAGCGCTCGACACCTGGACGCTGAGCTGGATCATCGCAGGCGGCGTGTTCTACACGGCCGGCACCTTCTTCTATATGCGCGATTCGATTCCCTACGCGCATGCGATCTGGCACCTGTTCTGCATCGGCGGCAGCGTCTGCCATTACGTGGCCGTGCTGGCCCAGGTCGTGCCGGCGCGTTGATCGCCTGCGCGCGCGTCGCGACAATCAAGCGATCGTCGCCCACGCCGGAGTTCCGCATGCGATCCGCCCCGATGTTGTCCGCCCTCGCCGTCGTCATGCTGGCGGCCTGTTCCGCCGAACCACCGGCGCCGCCTGCACCCGTGGCCGCGCCCGCGCCGCCGCCCGCGACGCCTGCGCCCGCGCCGGAAACCGTCACCGCGGCCTACGACTGCCCGACGGCCGCCGTCGTCGAGATCATCCGCGAGGGTCGCTTCGCCCGGCTGCGCATGACCGATGGCCGCATCGTCAATCTCGGCGTGATCCGCGGCAGCCAGCCGCCGGTGTGGTCGGAGGTCGGCCTGCGTTTCGTCACCACCGATGACGGCGCCGAACTGTCGCAGGACAACGGCCGCACCGTGCGCTGCACCGAAACCGCACTACCGGACTCGGGGCCCGCGGAAGCATCGTGATGCCGAACCGCAACGGAACATTCACCCGCAGTTGACCGCGGCGCGTCGATGGTGGGGCTGAACAAGGCCCCCCATGACGACCACGCCCCCACCTTCCGCAACGCCGCGTCCGCGCTTCCGTCGATTTGCATCGTCGCGACCGCTGCGCATCATCGCGCTCGTGCTTCTGGTGGCTATCGTGCTGCTGGTGCTGCTGTGGGACTGGAACTGGTTCAAGGGTCCGGTGGAGCGCATCGTCGAAGCCCGCACCGGCCGCGCACTGGTCATCGGCGGCGATCTCGATGTCGACCTGGGGCGCACGACGACCGTCCGCGCCGATGCGCTGCGGTTCGCGAATGCGGACTGGTCCGAGTCGCAGACGATGGCCTCGGTCGAGCGGTTGGAGATCAAAGTCGAGGTCTTCCCGCTGCTGTTCAAGCGCGAAGTGCGGCTGCCCGAAATCAGGCTGGTGAAACCGATCCTGCGTCTGGAAACCAATCCCGAAGGCGGCACCGGCAACTGGGACATCGCGTTCGGTGGCGGTGGCGACGGCCCACCGCCGCAGATCCGACGCCTCTGGGTCGACGACGGGCGCCTGCGCTATCTCGATGTGCCGGGCCAGACCGACATCGACGTGCGTCTCGCCAGCCGTGAATCGCGCGGCGGCGAAGATGCCGCGCCGGCGATCGGCATCGAAGGCGGCGGCAGCTGGACCAACAACCGGTTCACGCTGGAGGGCGTGGCCGAATCGCCACTCGCCTTGCAGGACACGGACAAGCCGTATCGCATCGATCTGCGTGCCCGCGCCGGTGCCACGCGCGCCCATGTGCGCGGTTCGCTGGTCGCGCCGTTCCAGTTGCGCGACTTCGATCTGCAGTTCGCACTGTCGGGACGCAACCTCGCCGATCTGTTTCCGCTCGTCGGCGTCGCCCTGCCCGACACGCCGCCCTATGCACTCGATGGTCGCCTGACCCGCGATGCGGCCACGTGGCACTACGACGGCTTCACCGGCAAGGTCGGCCAGAGCGATCTCGGCGGTTCCGCCGCGATCACGCTCGGCGGCGAACGTCCGTTCCTGAAGGCCGATCTGGTCTCCAAGCGCCTCGACTTCGACGATCTCGCCGGCTTCATCGGCGGCACGCCGGATACCGAAGGCGACGCGCTCGACCCCGAACTCGTCGAACGCGAACGCGCGCTCGCGGCCAAGGGCCGTGTGCTGCCCGATACGCCCTACGACCTCGCGAAGCTACGGGCAATGGACGCCGACGTGCGCCTGCGCGCGCAGCGCATCAATGCGCCGAAGCTGCCGATCGACGACATGGATGCGCATCTCAAGCTCGATGCCGGTCTGCTGCAGCTGGAGCCGCTGAACTTCGGCGTGGCCGGCGGCAACATCCGCTCCAACATCCGGCTCGACGCGCGCCAGGACGTCATCCAGACCCGACTGCAGGCCTCGGTGCGTCGCATCAGCCTCGGCGGGCTGTTCCCGCCCGATACGCTCGCCGGCGAAGCCGTCGGCCGGATCGGCGGCGATTTCAATCTCGCCGGCACCGGCAATTCGGTCGCGGCGATGCTCGGCAGCGCGAATGGCAACGTCGCGATCGGCATGGGCGCCGGACGGGTCAGCAACCTGCTGGTCGAGCTGGCCGGCATCGACGTCTACGAGACGCTGAAATACCTGATCGGCAACGACAAGCAGATCCCGGTGCGTTGCGCGTTCGCGGACTTCGGCGTGCAGCGAGGCGTGATGGAAAGCCGCGCGTTCGCGTTCGACACCACCGACACCATCATCCTCGGCGAAGGCACGATCAATCTGCGCGAGGAACAACTGGATCTGCTGCTGCGTCCACGCCCCAAGGACCGCAGCATCCTCGCGCTGCGTACGCCATTGACGATCAGCGGCACGTTCGCATCGCCAAGCTTCCGACCCGATCTCGCGCGTCTGGGCCTGCGCGGCGCGATCGCCCTCGCGCTCGGTTCGATCGCCCCGCCGGCCGCATTGCTCGCGACGCTGGAACTGGGCGGCGGCGAAGACAGCGGTTGCGGCGGGCCTTACGCCAAGTAGACGATCAGACGTCGGACAGCTGGTTCAACGCGCCTGGTCCGGGCGCCGGGTGCCAGGCACTCACCAGATAGAGCGGACGCTGCTTCGATTCTTCGTACAGGCGCCCCAGGTACTCGCCGATCACGCCCAGCGCGACCAGCTGCACGGCGCCGAGGAACAGGATCACCGCCATCATCGTCGGCCAGCCCGCGACGCGGTCGCCGTACATCAGCGCCTTTCCGATCACGTACAGCGCGAACGCGAACGCGCCGCAGGCCGTGAACACGCCGACATAGGTGGCCAGTCGCAAGGGTGCGGTCGAAAAACTCGTCACGCCGTCGAGCGCGAAATTCCAGAGGCGCCAGAAGCCGAACTTGGTGTGTCCGGCAATCCGCTGCTCGCGCGCGTACGGCACGGCGATGCGGTTGAATCCGATCCAGCCAAACAGCCCCTTCATGAAGCGATGCCGTTCGCGCAACTGGCGTAGCCCATCGAGCGCACGGGGCGACAACAACCGGTAATCACCGGTGTCGGCCGGCACCGGCGTCTTCGCGAGGCGCTGGATGACGCGATAGAACACATGGGCGGTCGACCGCTTGAGCCAGCTCTCGCCTTCGCGGCTCAGCCGCGTGCCGTGTACGTCGTCGTAGCCGTTGCGCCAGTGCGCGACGAATTGCGGAATCAGTTCCGGCGGATCCTGGCCATCGGCATCGAGGATCATCGCCGCGCCCTCGGTCACCACGTCGAGGCCTGCGGTCAGCGCGACTTCCTTGCCGAAATTGCGCGACAGCCGCAGCAGTGCCACGCGCGCGTCGCCGGCCGCGATGCCCTGCAGCACCTCCCAGGTCGCGTCGCCACTGCCGTCATCGACGTAGAGCACACGCGTCTCGATGCCGTCCGCGGCGAGCGTCTCCATGACCGCGGCGATGCGCGGATGCAGGACCGGCAACGCATGCGCTTCGTCGAACGCGGCGATGACGATGGTCAGCCGATCGTGGGCACTCACTTGAGCGCCTCCAGATAGGACTCGCCGCCGATCTGGCGCGCGTTGCGCTGGATCCACTGCGCGCGTCGTTGCACATACGGGCCAGGCCGCGAAGCGCTATAGCGTTGCGGACTCGGCAGCACCGCCGCCAGTCGCGCGCTTTCGCTGGCGCTCAGTTGGGCGGCGTCCTTGCCGAAATGTCGCTTCGCCGCCGCCTGCGCGCCGTAGATGCCGTCGCCGAACTCGGCCACGTTGACGTAGACCTCGAGGATCCGCGTCTTCGGCCACAGTGTTTCGATCAGCAGCGTGTAGTACGCCTCCAGACCCTTGCGCACCCAGCTGCGTCCGCCCCACAGGAACAGGTTCTTCGCCGTCTGCTGGCTGATCGTGCTGGCACCGCGCATGCGTCCGCCGCGGGCATTGTGCGCGCGCGCCTTCTCGATCGCCTCGAGGTCGAAGCCCCGGTGCCTGGCGAAGTTCTGGTCCTCGGCCGCAATCACCGAGACCGGCAATGACGGCGCGATCCCGTCGAAGTTCCGCCACTGGTAGTGGAGCTGGAAGTCGGCTTGCCGCCCCGTCCACGCCTCGACCTGCCGGATCGCCATGAACGACGAGAACGGCGGGTCGACGAAGCGCAGCAGCAGGACCTGAAACACCGGTGCGACCGCGACCAGCACCGCCAGCGAGGCCAGCCGTCGCAACCATCGCCGGGCAAAGGACGGACGCGCTTGCCGCGCGCCGTCTGCGCCCCCATCTTGTCGTGCTTCCAGAGGTTCCATGGCGGCCACTCTATCGGTCGCCCCGGATACCGCCAATCGAAATTCCTGCGAGCCGACATGACCGATACCCCACCCGACAGCGACTGCCTGTCCCGTTTCCTCTTGCAGACTGCCGGCGTGCGCGGCGTGCGTGTCCACCTCCGCGAGGCATGGCAGTCCGTGCAGGCGAATGGTCCGTATCCGCTGGCTATCGACGAGATGCTGGGCGAAGCCTGCGTCGCATCCGCCCTGTTCACCGGCCATGCCAAGGTCGACGGTCGTCTGTCCGTGCAACTGCGCGCGCCCGGGCCGCTGCGTACCCTGTTCGCCGAGTGCACCGCGGCTGGAACCATTCGGGGCATCGCACGCTTCGACGGTAACGGCGCCGATGTCTCCCGCGACCTGCGCGCCCTCGGCGACGAGGCGTTGCTGGCGATCACGATCGAGAATCCCTCCGCGAACCGCGAACCGAACCGCTACCAGGGACTGGTCGGCCTGACTGCAGAGTCCCTCTCGGGCGCGTTCGAGGACTATTTCCGGCAGTCCGAGCAGTTGCCCACCCGCGTTCTGCTGACGGTAGACGGCAACGAGGCCGCCGGCCTGATGCTGCAGAAGCTTCCCGGCGACGGTGGAGACGAAGACGGCTGGAATCGCGCCAGCGTGCTGTTTGACACGCTCACGACGTCCGAACTGCTCCGATGGCCCGTCGAAACGCTCCTGTCGCGCCTGTTTCCCGATGATGCACCGCAACTGCTGGGGACACGTCCGCTGACCTTCGGCTGCTCCTGCTCCAGGGCCCGGGTCGAAGACATGCTGACCTCCCTGGGGGCGGACGAGGCCCGCGCTGCAGTAGTCGACGACGAGGCGCTCGTGATCTGCGAGTTCTGTGGACAGCACTACCGGTTCACGGCCGCGCAGATCGAAGATCTTGTCGAAGCGCCGAGCACGGACATCGTGGCATCGGAACGTCTGCAATAGTGGCCGCCGTCACACTCCCTTGATTGTTAAATAAACATAAATGCCATAGAGTCTTGGATCGAACGATTGGGGAACTTTCCGGTTCAGACCGGGTCACAAGGCCATGCATCTGCCCGTCACGCGCCTCGTTGTAGCCCTCGGAATCGCCCTCGCGGCGGCCTCGGGTGTGGCTGCGCAAGAGAAGCGTGGCCAGACGGTCCTGCCTGTACTCGACACCTCCGGAAAGGTCGAAGCGTTCCTCGTACTCGAACCTGCCAGCACCAATCCCGCCAGCCGAAGCTGGCGCGCAGGCGGGAGCCAGTTCGATGCCGCGTTCGGCCTCGATGCCGGCAGTTCACTTGCCCTGTTGTGCAGCCCCGGCAGCAGCTTCACCGGTGCGGTCAGCAGCCTGGCCCGCAACTGCCAGTTGGCCACGGTGGGCGATGCCGTGCCCGGCGACCGCCGTGCGACCGCCAGCGCAGCCTTCAGCCGTCCGGCCGGCGGCGTCGGCCTGACTGTCGGGGAAGGTCGCGAGACGCTTCCCGCCTGGCTGAGCCCCTCCCGGGCCGGGTCGGCGGGCGCAGTCGACGTCCACGACCTCACCGTCTTCGCCCAGCGCAATATCGGTGATGACGCTTACGTCTCACTGGCCGGCACACTGGCCAAGGCGACCCTGATTCCGACATCCGCAGCGCCAGCCAATCTTTCGGATCACTGGTCCAGCCGCAGCGTGTCCGTCGGCGGCGGCATCGGCCGTTTCAGCGCCAACATCGTCGGCCAGGTCGTCGACACCCCCGGCCTGCCGAAGTGGGAAGGCGTCGGCGTGGGCGTGAGCTGGCGTACGCCCTGGAGTGGGCAGCTGACCGTAGGTGCCGACAACGTCATCACCCGCGGCAGGAATCCGTTCTCGAAAATGACCGAGAGTGCGGAAGACGAGGGCGCGGTGCCGTACATCCGGTACCAGCAGGACCTTTGAGCGATCGAGGGATGAAGGTTGCCGGGTATCTCCAATTACCTTGACAGTCCTGCATACCGCTTTATCTGAGGCAATAGTCGGCCCTCGCTCGGCCGCAGAAATTTCGGTGTCCAAGCACTTCATCTTCTACATCGACCGTCAGAACGAGCAGCGGGTTCGATCAGAAGCTGCAGGTCGCAAATGCATGGTTGTCGCAGCCGACATCAGCCGATAGCGTGAGCACCACCGCGATCGCCGACTGGAAAACATGTTGCAACCTGCACAGAACCAAGCCCGGATTCTTCTGGGACAGGCCCGCGGATGCGCTGCTGCCGGAGACTTGAGCAAGGCTGAAAGCCATTTGAGGGACGCCCTCCGGATCAGTCCCGGCGCGATGGACATCAGATTGGCGCTCGGGCAGGTCATCGCTTCTTCGGGGCGTCTCGGCGATGCGCTCCCCCACTTTCAGGCGGTTACCGAATCGGACCCCGGAAATGCAGAGGGATGGCTGCTGACCGGCATGACCGCTTCGCGACTCGGCCTGAGTGCTCCCGCGATCAAGGCACTGGAGCACGCGTCGATAATGCGACCCGCAGACAGCCGGATTACGGCGCCTCTGGCAGACGCTCTGTTCCGTTGGGGATCCGCAGAGGATGCGCTCCCGCTCTATACCAGCCTGCTGATGCGAAATCCGCGCGACGTCAACTATCGGCTTCGGGCTGCGGAATCCATGTCTCGCATGGGGCGCTTCGATGATGCCAAATCGCTGCTTGAAGAGGGCGTCCGCTTCCTCCCGGATTCACCTGACCTGTGGGTGGCGATCGGAGAAATCTCGGAGGACCTCGGCCGACGCATTGATGCGCGTGAAGCCTATATCCGCGCACTTGAACTCAAGCCCGGCTGGCCCTTTCCGCTTGCGGGCCTGCTTTCGGTCGATCGCGGAGAGACCGACGAGGCATCCATCACCGAGGCACGCTCGCATGTGTTCGGCGAGACGAGTTCAGCGCAAGAGAAGGCGATGCTCGGCTACGCTCTTGGAAAAGTGCTGGACATGAAGGCGCGGCATGTCGAAGCAGCGGATGCGTGGATCGTGGCCAATGACGCCAGACGCTCCTACGCGCCACCCTATTCGCATCACGCGTTTGAGAGATACGTCTTGGAGGTCAAGAGCCTCCATGCGTCCTTACCACCGCCATCAAGTCGCGCAGCCGCAACTCCAGCGGCTCACCCGATTTTTGTAGTCGGCATGCCGCGCAGCGGTACGACACTCACCGAGCAGATCCTTGCCTCGCGAAGGGGTGTCCATGGGGCCGGAGAGCTCACGGAGATCGGTCTTCTGGCTCGGGAAGTCCGATCAGCGCCAGACAGATTGCTCGACCCGGGCTGGCTGGGTGAAGCGCAGGCGCGCTGGCTGACTGCAGCCGGTCGAGGTGCGCCCAGCGACACCCGGACCCTGATCGACAAGGCGCCCCTGAACTTCCTGCACCTGTGGCTGATCGACCGCCTGTTTCCAGGCAGCACTATCGTGTGGTGTCAACGCGACCTGCGAGATGTCGCGCTATCGATCTTCGGTGAGAATTTCGCCATCGAATCCACATTCGCAACCCGTATAGAAGACGTCATAGCGTACGGGCGTATCCAGGCTGATCTGATGCAACACTGGATCGACACCACGCGCTTGCACATCTATCCCTCCGTGTACGAGGAGCTTGTGAAAGATCCGCCCCGCGCTTCATCCCGGCTTCTGGTCGAAGCAGGGCTTGCGCCGGATGACGGGCAAGAAGACTACGCGGGTAGCGATCGTCCAATCGCGACTCCAAGTCGCTGGCAGGTCAGACAGCCCATCCATCAAGGATCAGTGGGAAGATGGCGCAACTATGCAGAACTCTTTCACAAACATGAATAAGAAATAAGCAGTTCTGTTTCTTAACAGCTCTTTAATTCTTTCTCTACCACAGCTAACATCGGATCACCTTGCAGGTTCTGGCCTTTCACTTTCCGTTTGCGGCCCCCTACAGGTGCAAGACGTGTCCTGCCCTTTCTTGGAGAGAGAGATGTTGAAGACAAGCAAACTGCGAGACGCGATCAATTTCGCGCTCGTTGCAGGTGCGACCACTCTGGTCGGCCTCGGCTCCGCTGTTGCACAGGAAACCACCAACGAAGGATCGAGCTCCACTGACGCGACGACGCTTGACCGGGTCGAAGTGACCGGCTCGCGCATCCGCCGCGCAGACATCGAAGGGTCTGTGCCCGTTGCGGTCATCAGCCGTGCCCAGATCGATGCCAGCGGCGAGACGTCCGTCTCCGACTATCTGCGCTCGACCAACTTCAGCTCAACGGGTCAGTTCCGTCCCCAGTCGGGCAGCTCTGCACAGGCAGGTGCGTTCGCGGATCTCCGCGGCCTTGGCTCTCAGCGCACTCTGGTGCTGATCGATGGACACCGTGCACCGAAGTCGCCGTTCGCCGCCGACTCCCAGGATCTCAACGTCATCCCGCTTGCCGCCGTCGAGCGCATCGAAATCCTGACCGATGGCGCATCCGCGATCTATGGCGCCGACGCTGTAGGCGGCGTGATCAACATCATCACCCGCAAAGACTTCAACGGCGCGTCCGTGATGATCGGCAAGTCGTTCCCCACCGTCGGCGAGACCGATGAGGGTTCGGCCGTCGTCGGCGTCACCGGTGAGCGCGGCCGCGTCATCGCGGGTGTTTCAACGAACCGTCGCGCGATGATCTATACGAACCAGCGTCCCTGGGGACAGCGTCTCGGCGTCAGCGTCTACGGAAACAACTACGTATCGGTTGATCCCGACACCGGTGCGATCACCAGTGGTCGTCCGAGCGGTGACATCGTCTCGCCTGTTCCGGGTGGCTGTACCGACCCGAACTTCTACATCCTCAGCGGCACCGGCACCCAGTCCGACGGTCGCTGCAGCTACAACTTCAACGCTGTTGCCGCCGACGAAGCGAGCATCACGCAGAAGTCGTTCTTCGCCAACGGCGAATTCGATATCAACGACGACTGGTCGATCTATCTCCGCACGAGCGTGTCGAACACCAAGTCGTTCGGCCGTTACGCGCCGACACCGGGCCTGGTGACGATTTCCCCGGACAGTGCGGCGAATCCGTCCCCCGGCGACATCACATATCTCTATCACCGCTTCGCTGCTGCGGGTAACCGTGACAACAACACCGACGCGAACGTCTACGACATCAACCTGGGCGTCAACGGCACGGTAGGTGACTCGATCGATGTAACCGCAGGTGTGCGCTACAACACCTACAAGTTCCTCGAGCTGGGCCGGAACTACATCGTCCAGTCGTTGGCCGAGCAGGCCATCGAGGACGGTCGCTACAACATCTACAATCCGGCAAGCACGCCGGCCGAAGTGCTGAACTCGATCAAGGCGACCATCAGCCGCGACAGCGAGTTCACCACGAAGGAAGCCTACGCGAGCGTCACGTTCAACGACCTCTTCGAAATGGGCGGCGGCTCCTCTGCCCTGGTACTCGGCACCGAGTATCGCGAAGAAGACTTCGCAGACATCTACGATTCTCTGTCCGCTGCCGGCGTGGTACTCGGCAGCTCGGGCGCTTCGGCAGGCGATAGCCGTCGCGTCGGCGCAGCTTATTTCGAATGGCTGTTTCCGATCACATCGATGTTCGAAGCCAATCTCGCGGGTCGCTACGAGGATTATTCGGACTTCGGCACGAACTTCGCACCGAAGCTTTCCGTACGTTTCCAGCCGTTTGACGCGCTGACACTGCGTGCGTCGGTCGGGCAGGGCTTCGTCGCCCCGACGCTGGATGTTATCTCGCAGGCCACAGCGTTCTCGGCTGATACCGTCTTCGATCCGGCTACGTGTCTCCTCAATGGCGACATCAACCCGAGCAAGGTCGGTGCCGGCAAGCAGTATGCCGATGCTGCCGCGTACTGCGCCGCAACAGGTGGCCTGGGCGGCATCCAGGTCGATTCGTACCGTGAGCGGGCGGAAGGCCTGGGTGCGGAAGAGTCGACGCAGTACCAGTTCGGCGTGGTGTGGGACGCGGCCGACTGGCTGAGCATCACGGCCGACTACTACAACATCAAGATTGAAGACCGCATCGCGTTCTTCAGCTCGCAGAAGCTGATCGACATCGATATCGGCGATGACCCGACGCCGGTTCCGGGCGCACCCTGCAGCCTCCTGCGCAACCCGAACATCACCACCGCGCTGGGCAATCCCCTGTCGGAAATCCACAACTGCTACTTCAACCAGGGTGAAGTCAAGACGGACGGCGTGGATCTCACCCTCCGCACCAACTTCGCTTTCGACAGCTGGGGCGCGCTCCGCAACCAGCTGCAGGTCACGTACGTCAACGAATACACCATTGACGGTGGCGAGGATCAGGTGAAGATCCAGGGCTTCCCGCAGATCCGTGCGACTCTGCAGAACGAGTGGAGTTTTGGTGATGTGGGCTTCGGCTACAACATCCGCCATATCGGCGACCATGGATCGGACGCCAGTTACACATCCTCGTACACGACCCATGACCTCCAGCTGTCCTACAACGCACCCTGGAACGGGAAAGTGACGCTGGGCGTGAATAATGTCGGAGACAAGTTCCCCCAGCTGATCGCGTTCGACGGTCGCCCCTTCAACTTCAGCCTCTACGACGCCTACGGCCGCTCGCCGTACGTCCGCTACGAGCAGAAGTTCTGATCGGATCGACAATGCTTGAGAAGGAGGGGCGCGCAAGCGCCCCTCTTTTTTTCCTACGAAATGGAGCGTGGTGCCAGCTGCGGGTGCGTTAGACCCCTTGCAGAACTGGACGACTGGGACCGCTCTCAGCTCACCAGAAGCTTTGTTCGCAATGTCGCCACAGCGTTCTGTACGAGTCTGATCGCAACTTCGTCGAGTTCGAGACCGGCCAGCGTCCGCCCCCGGTCCGAGACCCGCAGCCTGCCGTCGGCGACTGCGTCGAGAATGACCTGGACGAGAGCGGATTCTGCACGCGTACCATCAAGGAGCGGCAGCAGGAGCAACTCCACCTCGTCCAAGGGCACCGGGTCGTGCCACGCATTCGCGATCACGGGCGACGCGTCGCGGGCGACGAATGCCACCATGTCCCGCACCTCGCGTTGCGCGACGGGCGCTCCCCCGCCATCGGGGACATCGATGCCTGACACGCGTGTCCTGACAAGATCACACTCGACGGCAAATGACAGGAACGTAGTGAGCTCGCGGACTCTGAAGGCCTCGTCCCAATGCCCGTCCCCCGCGCCGACGAGTGCATTCCAGTCCCGGGTGCCGGGCCATGCCTGGCCGATCGCATCTGCAGCAGCTTTTGCGACCGGAGAAAAAAGAGTGAAACGCCGCCCAGCCAGACTCTCGTACTCGCGCGCATCTCCACGCGTCGCAGAGCCCATCTGCCCCACAGCTCGGATCGGTGCGCCGAAGTGCAGCCGCTGGAGTCGATCCGCGGAAGCCGATATCGAGATCCCGGAACGATCAACCCCACGCGTGAGAACGGATTGCCGGAACTTTCGCCCGACTACGAAATCCAGGGCCTGCTCGAAACGCAGCCGGTCGCTACCGCATTCGGCACGCAAGGCCTTCACGACCTCCGGCCTCTGTCCGGCTGACGACATGGTGGCGGGAATTGCATCGCCGACGTAGGCCAGACCGCTTGCTTCCGCGCGCTCCACGAAGGCGGAGAAGTAGCAGGGCGCGTTATGCTCTTCGAGATACTCGTGCAGAAGGTAATCGTGGCGCGCATCGCCCCAGCCACCAGCCTGCTCATGCATCACCCTTTGCAGAAGAGAGTCTTCGGCCGCCGCGCCCGAGAGAAAGTCCACGATTCCTTTGCCCCGTGCAAGCCGTTCAGCAGGCGTCTTCGCCCCATCGGCCCAGTACATCATCGCGTCACGGACGACTTCTTGGAATTTCCACCCCGGATAGGTGTTGTAGCTGATATAAGCCAGGCCGTCAGGCGTCAGTGACCGTGCGCAAAGCGAAAGGATCGCTGACCGCACGTGTTCGGGCACCCAGCTGTAAACACCATGGCATATGACGTAATCGAAGTCGCCAAGATCGTCGCAGTCGGCGACATCCCGTACGTCGAGAGCGATGTTCCGCAGGCCTAGCGCCTCGACGCAAGCCTGACCGGCACGAATCTGAGCGGGGGAGATATCGATCCCGACGTAGTGTGATCCGCGATTTCGACAAGCCAGCGGGATCAGGTTGCCGCCGCTTGCACAACCGATCTCGAGAACACGACAGTCGCTCGGCGAACGCGGCTCCAGCCCCCACAGGGTCGCAAGGGAAGCGAGCCGCTCCGGCGACGTCTGCGGCAGGGCTATCGAATGGTATGGAACTTCGTCATACGCGTTCGCGATTGATCGGCTACCTGCCTGCATACGTTGCCACCCTAGTCCCGTCGACAACCATGATAGTTCGATCGAACGCAGAAGCACCGCATACTTGGCAGATGAAACAGGACGAAACCGCACGCAGGCGCGCTGCATGGTCCAGATACTGGGCACATGGATTCGCGCACACTCTCGAGGGGTCGTTCGACGCCGGATACAGCGGTGCCATCGCTGGTTTCTGGGAGCGCGCTGTCGGGCTGGCACCCTCTGCCACACGCATCCTGGATATCGCGACCGGCAATGGCGCGCTTCCCGTCATGTTTGCGGATATGTTTGTCGCAGAAGGCACTCGGATCGATGCAATCGACTGCGCGCGTATCTCGCCTCCCACACTGTCATCGTCGCTGCCTGGAACGCTGATCTTCCATTCCGGGACGACTGCCGAAGTCTTGCCGTTCGAGTCCGGCCGCTTCGAGTTCGTGTCGAGCCAATACGGCTTTGAGTACACCGATCTAGACCTGTCGATTCCCGAGCTACGTCGTGTCATGGCGCCTGGCGCGATTGCGGCCATGGTCCTCCATCACGCGCGTTCCGCCCTCTGCGAAGTCGCAAGGGACGATGTAACAGCCTATGACTGGCTTCTCGCCGATGCGCATCTCCTTGATCGGGCACACGAGGTGCTTCCCTTCGCGGCCATGGTCAAAACCGCATCCGACATGCCCGCCGCTGGAAACGAAGCACGTCGCGCCTACAACAGCGCACTGCACGATCTCGCCGATGTGGCGTCGACTCTGGCGACACCGGATGCTCTGCTCGAGGGCCGGGCGGTGTGCGGACGGCTGATCGGTGAAACTCTCGCATCAGGGAACGCCGCAGCCGCGCAGACGCAACTCGACGCCTATCGCGACGGCATCCGCGATGCGCAGCTCCGATCCAGCGAACTCGTCGCGAGTGCGCTCGACGAGGTGACATGCGGTCATCTGCGTGATGCGCTCGCTCGCGTGGGACTGGAAATCATCTCGTGCGACGAACTTCGCGACACGAGTCGGCTGCTCGGCTGGTCAATCATCTGCAGGCTCTAGCCCCCGCCGCCGGGCCGCGCTGGCACAAAAACGAATTTGCAGGTCCATCCTCTGTCGCGCCTCGCGGGTGCGCGCCTATCAGGCAGGAACCAGCGTCTGCGCCAGATGCTCGACGTACGCGTCGAACTCATCCTGCTGCATGCGTGCCTGGTGCAGCTGCAGGTTGAGCTGCAGGAAGCCGACGTAGGCCGCGTACGTGAGGCGCGCACGATGCTGCGCGTCTTCGCGGCCGAGGCCGGCCTGGCGGAACGAGGCGGTCAGATAGTCGAGGCGGCGCTTGGAGACGCGTTCGATCACCGGGTGCACGATGGGATGATCCTGTGCCTTGAGCAGCGCGCTGTAGATCACGTGCGATTTGTACTCGCGCGCGACCATGTGGAACAGCGCGCGCAGACGCTCACGGGCGTCGGGCACTTTTTCGAGCGCACCGAACAGCGCTTCCTGCTCGACGTTTTCCCACCGCTCGAGCGCGGCCTGCAGCAGCGCATCACGCGACGGGAAATGCCAGTAGAAACTGCCCTTGGTCACGCCGAGACGGCGCGCCAACGGCTCGACCGCGACGGCCTGCACGCCGGTTTCAGCGATCAGGTCGAGCGCGGCCTGGGCCCAGTCATCGGCGCTCAGACGGCTTGGACGTTCGGCGGGCGAAGCGTCGCCCGACTGGGCGGGCACCGCGGATTTCGGGGCAGGTCTGCTCATTGCGACAGTCTATCCATACGCATCCATCCGCAACAGTATCGACATGCCGGACACAGGCCGGCTGGCAGCATTGACACCATCGAAAACCGTCACCATACTCGACCGTACGGTCAGCATCGGGATCCGCCCGTGCAGCCGGCCCAGCGCCGGCCCCGTCCTCTGTAATGCGTTTGCCGGAGTTGATGATGAGCGTCGCGATCCCCTTTCTCGCCTTCCTGCTGGTGGGTGCCTTCGCCGCCTACCACCGTCTTCGTCTCGTCTACTGGGCGGCGATCACGGTCACTGTGCTGCTCGCGTGCTGGCTGCTCGGCGCCAATGGCGTCGCCACCGTCATCGCCGCGCTGCTGGTCGCCGCGATCGCAGTGCCGCTGCTGATCCCATCGGTGCGCAAATCGCTGATCACCACGCCGTTGCTGAAATTCTTCCGCAAGGTGCTGCCGCCGCTGTCGCAGACCGAGCGCATCGCGCTGGAAACCGGTTCGGTCGGTTTCGAAGGTGAACTGTTCACCGGCGATCCCGACTGGCAGAAGCTGCTCGACTATCCCAAGCCGCAGCTCACCGCCGAGGAGCAGGCATTTCTCGACGGGCCGGTCGAAGAGCTCTGCAGCATGATCAACGACTGGGAGATCACCCACGTCCACGCCGATCTGCCGCCGGAGCTGTGGGACTACATCAAGGCCAACAAGTTCTTCGGCATGATCATTCCCAAGGCATATGGTGGCCTCGGGTTCTCGGCGCTGGCGCACCACAAGGTGATCCAGAAGCTGGCATCGATGTCGAGCGTGGTCAGTTCGACGGTCGGCGTGCCGAACTCGCTCGGCCCCGGCGAGCTGCTCAACCACTACGGCACGAAAGAGCAGAAGGACTACTACCTGCCCCGACTCGCAGTGGGTGAGGAAGTGCCCTGCTTCGGCCTGACCGGCCCGTTCGCTGGATCGGATGCCACCTCGATTCCGGACTACGGCATCGTCTGCAAGGGTGACTGGAACGGCGCAAACGTACTCGGTGTGCGCCTGACCTTCGACAAGCGCTACATCACGCTGGCGCCCGTCGCGACGCTGATCGGCCTTGCGTTCCGCATGTACGACCCGGACGGCCTGATCGGCGACACCAACGATATCGGCATCACCCTGGCGCTGGTGCCGCGTGAGACGGCGGGTGTGGAAATCGGTCGTCGCCATTTCCCGCTCAACTCGCCCTTCCAGAACGGCCCGATCCACGGCGAGGATGTCTTCATTCCGCTGAGCCAGCTGATCGGCGGCGCCGACATGGCGGGCAAGGGCTGGAACATGCTCAACGAGTGTCTCGCCGTCGGCCGCTCGATCACGCTGCCGTCCACCGCTTCGGGCGGTGCGAAGGCAGGCGCGGTCGTGACCGGTGCGTATGCGCGCATCCGCAAGCAGTTCGGCCTGTCGGTTGGTCGCTTCGAGGGCGTCGAGGAAGCGCTGGCGCGCATCGGCGGCAAGGCCTATGCGATCAGTGCGTTGTCGCAGGCGACAGCGGCTGCGGTCGATCGCGGCGACGTGCCGTCGGTGCCGTCGGCGATCGCGAAATACCACTGCACCTCGATGGGTCGCGAAGTCGTCAGCGATGTCATGGATGTCGTCGGCGGCAAGGGCATCATCCTGGGCCCGAAGAACTTCGTCGGCCGCAGCTGGCAGGCCGCGCCGATCGGCATCACCGTCGAGGGCGCGAACATCATGACGCGCAGTCTCCTGATCTTCGGCCAGGGCGCCATCCTGTGCCATCCGTGGGTCATGAAGGAAATGAAGGCGGCGCAGGACCCGGACGCGCAGCGCGGTCTCGAGGAATTCGACCGCAACCTGTTCGGCCACATCGGCTTCGCGATCTCCAACGCCGTGCGTTCGTTCTGGTTCGGCCTGACCGGCGCAAAGATCGGTGCGGCACCTGGTGACGACTACACGCGCCGTTACTTCCGGAAGCTGGATCGCTACTCCGCGAATCTCGCACTGATGGCCGACGTGTCGATGCTGACGCTCGGCGGCAAGCTGAAGTTCAAGGAATCGCTTTCGGGCCGCCTCGGCGACGTGCTCAGCCATGTCTACATGACCAGCGCGATGCTCAAGCGCTATCACGACGAAGGCGCGCCGCAGGCCGACCAGCCGCTGCTGGCGTGGGCCTTCCACGACAGCGTGCACAAGATTGAACTCGCACTGTCGGCTGCGCTGCGCAACTTCCCGATCCGTCCGGTCGGCTGGCTGATGTGGCTGCTGATCTTCCCGTGGGGCCGTCGTGCCGAGGCACCGGGCGATCGCCTGTCGCGTCGCGTTGCCGCGCTGCTGATGGCGCCGAACGAAGCGCGCTCGCGTCTGGCCGAGGGTGTGTTCATGACGCCCTGCGAGAACAATCCGGGCGGCCGTATCGACAGCTATCTGGCCAAGGCAATCGCAGCCGAGCCGGTCGAGCGCAAGTTCCTCAAGGCGATGAAGAGCAAGGGCATCGAGGCGCTGGACTACGGCGCGCAGTTGGACGAAGCCGTGAGCGAAGGTCACATCACCGCCGAGGAGCGCACGCTGCTGGTGGAGCTTCGCGAACTCACGCTGGATGCGATCACCGTCGATGACTTCGATACCGAGGAACTGCGTTCGGCGGGCTATCGCGCGCCGACGCAGCCGTCGAGCGCGTCGCGCGAAGCAGCCTGAGCGACACACGTGACGTGACACCGGCAACGGCGGGCCAGTCCCGCCGTTGTCGTATCCGGCATTCCGGTTTTCACCATGTCTTCGGAGCACGCGATGACCGCCCCACTGCTGACGCTGCGCAATCGCCTCATCCGCTGGCCGGGCGGTACCTGGCTGTTCGGCTTCCTCGTGTGCCGCAAGGCGCCCTACTTCGCCAGCATCGCGCCACGCATCACTGCACTACGCATCGGCCAGGGCGAGGCGACGATGCGCCATCGTCGGGCGGTCACCAACCACATCGGCACCGTGCATGCGATCGCGCTGTGCAACCTCGCCGAACTGATCGGCGGCCTGACGACCGACGTCAGCATTCCTGTGTCGATGCGCTGGATTCCCAGGGGCATGACCGTCGAATATCTGAAGAAGGCCGTCGGCACGATGACCGCCACGGCGACGCCTGCGATCCAGCCTGTCGAGTCCGACTCGGGCTATGCCTTGCCGGTCGACGTGGTGATCCGCGATCCGGCTGGCGATGCGGTGTTCCGCGCGCAGATCGCGATGTGGGTCTCACCGCGCGCCACTCGCAGCGGTTGAGCACGCGCAGATGCGGGCCGCACCCGACTGGTTGGTTCTCCTTTGCGGTCTGCACAGCGCAGCCTTTGCACTGTTCCATCTCGGCTTCTGGCGGCTGTTCGATTGGCCACGCACGCTGCAGACGACGACGCGCCCCAATCGCGCGATCGTGCAGATCGCGAACGCACAGCTGGTGTGGGTATTCGGCGCGGTCGCCCTGCTCTGCTTCGTGATGCCCGGCGACCTGGATAACACCCCGCTCGGGCGTGCGGTGCTCGCCGGCATGGCCGGCTTCTGGTGGCTGAGATTGGCGCTGCAGTTGGCTGCGCCTGCAGCACCTGCTGGTGCATGCGTTGAGCGCGGCATTCCTGATCGGCGCGGTGCTGTTCACGGTGGCCGCGCTGCGCTGAGCGCGCGAAGGACGACTCGTTGCCAACATCCATCACGCGTATGTGGGAGGCGCCCGGTCAGGCGTTCCGCGCGTGCCACGTCGCCAGCACCTCGGCCTCACGTTGCGGCGTCAGTCCCGACTTGAGTGCAGCGCGGCGCTCGGCCGGCTGCGCGCGCCACCAGACCAGCGTGTCGCGCACCGTGTCGTCGATCGGGCGATGGGTGAGCCCGGCCGCGATCGCACGATCGACGCGTGTCCGTCCGAAGCCGGCATACTCGCCCACCGGCGCGATCCAGACCGGCATGTCGGACCACGCGTTCACGCCCTGCGCCTCGAGAAAATCCGCGGGCAACCACGTCAGCCTTGCATCCGACGCACCGCCGGCCGCCTTCGCCTGCCGCAGGCAGCTGTCGAGCAGACGCCCCATATCAAGCGTGCCGGGCGCCGCGTCGGCGTTGAACACGCCAGTCGTGTCCTGTTCGATCAGCTGCAGCAGGAATGCCGCGAGGTCACGCACATCGATGCACTGGGTCGGATTGTCTGGCGCACCGGGGGCTGCGATCTCGCCGCCGCGATCGGCGCGTGCGGGCCAGTACGTGAAGCGGTCGGTCGGATCGCCGGGCCCGATGATCAACCCGGGCCGCACCACTGATGTGCGGCCGGGCAATGCGCCTTGCGCGGCGCGCTCGCAGGCGGCCTTGAGCCCGCCGTAGGTCTCGCCGGTGATCGTGCGGGTGGACGGATCGCCCAGCGTCGCCAGCGCGCTGTCCTCGTCATTGGCGATGTCGTTGCGGGCGTAGACCGAAATCGACGAGATGATCTGGTAGTGACCGACGCGCCCGGCCAGCAGCGCCGCGCTGCGCGCGACGTCGTCGGGGAAGTACGCCGAGGTGTCGAGCACCGCGTCCCAGCGGCGGTCGCCTTCGAGCGCGGCGAGATCGTCCTTGCGATCGCCGCGCAGTTGTTCGATACCGGCGAGCGGTGTGCCGTCGAAGCGCGTCGGGTTGCTGCGGCCGCGGTTGAACAGGGTCAGCGTGTGGCCACGTGCGTGCGCGCGTTCGACGAAGTGCGGGCCGAGGAAGCCCGTGCCGCCGAGGATCAGGAGTTTGAGCGGACGCGCGGCGCGCCCGGTCGAGGCGAAGACGGCGGCCGGCAGCGCGGCGAACGTCGCGGCGGTCAGGCTGTGGGCGAGGAACTCACGACGGCTTGCCATGGGTGTGCTCCGGAGGCCGGGCAGGTACCGGCTGTTCCGGCAGCCTGCGCTCGGCGCGGATCACCCGCCATGCGCCGAAGGTCATGCCCAGCGCGATGCCGATGCCGGCCACGAACACCAGCTGCGACCCCAGCACCGACAGCGCCTTGTGCACCCAGACGAAGGTCACGTCGCCGCCGCGATACACGGCGGTGTCGATGACCGCCTTGGCCTTGTAGCGCGATTCGCGGCTTACCCGGGTGTAGAGCGTCTCTCGCGCCGGCTTGGCCAAGGAGAACTCGCTGGCGCGGGTCATCACCTGCACGGTCGCAATCAGCAGCGGCAGCGGCGAGGCCGACAGCAGCGCGAATCCGATCAGGATCGCCACCGCCGGCAGCAGCAGCAGGGGCGCTACGCCGTAGCGCCGCAGCAGCCAGCGCGTCAGCAGCAGCTGCACCAGGATCGTCAGGCTGGCGACGGCCCAGTCGATGATCGAGTAGTAACGCGTCGCCGCCTCGGCGGTGGGATACAGGCGCCGCACGATCGCGGCCTGTTCGTTGTAGAGCAGCGTGCCCACGCCGACGCCGAAGAACATCAGCAGCGCGAGGCCGCGCAGCAGCGGATCGGCGGCAATGAGTTTCAAGCCGGCCCAGATCGAACCGCCGATCGCCTGCTCGCCCTGCTCGGCGCGCGTCGCCTCGTTGCGCCGCGCCCAGCTGCGCAGCTTGAGGATGCACAGCAGGCACACACACAAGAAACCGACCGACACCAGCGTGAGGTTCGCCACGCCGATCCGACCGACCAGCATCGTCGTGATGAACGGCCCGACGAAGGCGCCTATCGTGCCGCCCGCACCGATGTAGCCGTAGTAGCGCTTGGCGTGTTCGTTATCGAACACGTCGGCCATGAAGCTCCAGAACACCGTCACCGCGAACAGATTGAAGACCGCGATCCAGATGAAGAACAGCGCGCCGCGGCCCTGGAGATCCGTGTCGAAGGCCCAGCGGAAACCGAGCAGACAGACGATGAAGATCAGGTACACCACCGGCAGGAACACCCGGCGCGGGAAGCGCGACACCAGCGCGCCGTAGAGCGGCTGCAACAGCAGCATGACGACGAATGTGGCGCTGAAGAGCACCTGCAGGGTGAAGTCCCCCAGCGCGATGCCGCGCGTCGCGGCCCAGTCCAGCAGGAAAGACGGAAACACCGCGGAAGCGTCAGACGATGCGCCCATCGCATCGCGCACCGGGCGCAGCACATAGTAGCCGCACAGCAGGCAGAAGAAATACAGCAGCGCCCACCACAGCGGCGGCGACTCCGCCAGCGCGGCGCGCAGCCGCGGGCGTGGCGGCGTCATGACGGGGGGACGCATGGCGGGCTCCTGGCGGACGCGGCACGTTAACGCAACACCATGACGGCGACCAGCACATCACCGGTACAGTGCTTTGCGAGGAGCATATGCTCCAGTCCCCTGACCTGCCGTGCCGCGATGCCTCCCCGCCCTGCTCCTGTCTACGACTACATCATCGTCGGCGCCGGTTCTGCCGGCTGCGTGCTCGCCCACCGGCTCAGCGCCGACCCCGACGTGCGTGTGCTGTTGCTCGAAGCGGGGCCGAACGACGCGCACCCCTTCATCCACATGCCCGCAGGCCTGGCGAAGCTGGTCAACCGCAAGGGCGTGAACTGGGACTACGACACCGCGCCCGAACCGCAACTCGACAACCGGACGCTGTGGTGGCCGCGCGGTAAGGTGCTCGGCGGGTCCAGTTCGATCAACGCCATGTGCTACACCCGCGGCGTGCCGGGGGACTACGACGACTGGGCCGCGCAGGGCGCGCAGGGCTGGTCATGGCACGACGTGCTGCCCTGGTTCCGCAGCAGTGAGGGCAACACGCGCGGAGGCGATGCACTGCATGGCGGCGATGGACCGCTGACGGTGTCCGATCTGCGCTACGTCAATCCGGTGTCGCGGATGTTCATCGAGGCCGCGCAGCAGGCGGGGCTGCCCGCGAACGACGATTTCAATGGGCCAGAGCAACAGGGCGTCGGCTTGTACCAGGTCACCCAGCGCGATGGCGCACGGTGTTCGGCGGCGACGGCGTACCTCGATCGCGCCACGCGCGCGCGACCGAATCTGACGATCCAGACCGGCGCCATCGCCAGCCGCGTGACGTTCGAAGATGGACGCGCGACCGGCGTGGTGTATTCGACCGCACGTGGTGCGTTCCACCAGCCGGCAACGCGCGAGGTACTGCTGTGCGGCGGCGCGATCAACACGCCGCAACTGTTGATGCTGTCCGGTATCGGCCCGGCACGCGATCTGCGCCGGCAGGGCCTCAAAGTCGTGCACGACGCACCCGCCGTCGGCGGCAACCTGCAGGACCATCTCGACATCTGCACGCTGTTCCACGCCACGCAACGCATCACCTACGACCGCGTCAGCGATGCCGCGATCGCGTGGGACTACTTCGTGCGTGGCCGTCGCGGCCCGGGCACCAGCAATCTCGCCGAGTCAGGGGGCTTCTACCGCTCGCCGCTCGCACCCGACGACCGCGCCGACATCCAGTTCCATTTCGTGCCGGCCATGCTCGACGATCACGGCCGCAACCGTCTGGCCGGCGACGGCTACACCCTGCACGCCTGCTTCCTGCGCCCCCGCAGTCGCGGCCGCGTCACGCTGGTCAGCAACCGCGTCAGCGACAAGCCACGCATCGAGGCGAACTACCTCAGTGATGCGGACGGCTTCGATCTGAAGATGATGGTCGAGTGCGCGCGCATCTCGCGGACGATCCTGTCGCAGGCCGCGTTCGATGGCATCCGCGGTACGCCGATCTTTCCCGCGCGCAACGATCTGGGCGATGCCGAACTGGCCGAATTCGTCCGCGCGAAGGCGGAGTCCGTCTATCACCCGGTTGGCACCTGCCGCATGGGCATCGCCGATGACGCGGTGGTCGATCCGCAGCTGCGCGTGCGCGGCGTCAACGGACTGCGTGTCGTCGATGCGTCGGTGATGCCGAGCCTGCCGGGCGGCAACACCAATGCGCCGGTGATCATGATCGCCGAGCGCGCGGCGGACATCATCCGCACGGGCTGAACACGCTTCCGCGGATTAGTGCGGCAGCTGTTCCAGCGACGGCGGCAGCGGGCAATGCAGCACGCCGCAGATCGTGCGCAGCAGTTCGGACTCCGCCACGCTGACCTGGCCGTCGTGACTGACCGCCGCGGTGATCGCCTCGACCATCACCTGCTTGGCCAGCGGGTCGAGTGCGTCGAGTGGTTCCCACACATCGTCCAGCGCCTGCACGCCGCCCGCAGGCGGTGCGTACGGCACGTGATCGCGCGGCAGCACGCGTTGCATGCCGGCGAGATACGCACGCTGTGCGGCAGCCTTGTCGCCGGGATTGCCGGCCTGCGCGACGACGGCCAGCAGCGTCGCGAATTCCTGCTTCACGTTGCCGGGCTTGCGCCGGCCGAAGCGGATGTGGCGCCCCGGGTCGAGCGTTTCGCGCAGTTGCACTTCGAGCAACCGGCCGAGGCAATACTCGAACAGCGATACCTGCTGGTCGGCGTGCACCACCGCGTGCACGGTGTCGAGGAACGTCGCCAGTTCCGGGCGCGGACGCCGACGCAACACCGGGAACGCCAACGCCGCCAGCGGCATGCGCAGCATCGGGTGCAGGTCCGACAGATGGGTTTCGTGCAGATGCGCTGCTTCCGTCGCCACCGACGCGCCCATGCGCGCGACGATCTCGGTGTGCTGTCGACCACGCACGACATCGCTGTCGTCGAACAGCAGAGCGAGCACGAGCGGCATCGCTGCCTCGCGATGGGTGGCGACATCATGCAGCGGGTCGCTGATGGCCGTGACCAGCGCATGCGCGCGGGCGTAATCGTCGTCGTGGGGGTGCGCGACCTGCGCGGCGACCATCGGCGGCGTCACCGCCAGCGCGCGATCTTTCTGCGGCAATGCCTCGCCCGGTGCGACCAGACCCAGCGCCACGTCTTCCTGCAGACCATCGGGTGGATTCGTCATCCACTGCTGCTGCAGGCGCGTCAGCTGCTCGGGACGGAAGCCCGGCTCCAGCGCCTGGATGCGCTTGATCAGTGGCGGGTGCGTGGCGAACAGTCCGCTCAGGCCCACGCCGTCGCCGAACAGCATGTGGCTGACCTCCTCGGCATCCTCGCGGTGCGCGAGACGCGAGCCGCTGTCGAGACCGCCGATCTTCTTCAATGCACCGGCGATGCCCGTCGTCTGCCGGGTGAACTGCACTGCCGATGCATCGGCCAGCACTTCGCGCGAGCGGCTGACACCGGCCTTGATCATGCGGCCGAAGAACATGCCGAGGCTGCCGACGGCCATGGCCGCAAGCGCGCCCACGACCACCACGATCGTCGCGCTGTTCCTGAAGCCACGACCGTGTATCAGGATCTTGCGGCCGATGATGCCGATCATCAGGATGCCGAACAGCACGCCGATCAAACGGATGTTGAGCCGCATGTCGCCGTTGAGGATGTGGCTGTATTCGTGCGCGACCACACCCTGCAGCTCGTCGCGGTTGAGCCGGTCGAGCGCGCCACGGGTCACCGCGACGACCGCATCCGACGTCGAATAGCCGGCCGCGAACGCGTTGATGCCGGCTTCCTGTTCGAGCACATAGATCTTCGGCACCGGCACGCCGGACGCGATCGACATCTCCTCGACCACGTTGCGCAGCCGCCGCAGTTGCGGATCGCGCGTGTCTTCCGAAACCGGCACGCCGCCGAGCTGCTGGGCCACCGTGTCGCCACCGCTGCGCAGGGACGAAATGCGGAACAGCGAACCCAGTCCGATCACCGCGAGCGTCGCCGCCGCGGCCGCAAGCAATGGCCCGGGACGCGGCCCGACGACCAGCAGCACCAGCACACCGACCATCAGCACGATGCCCAGCACCGCGAGCGAGAACAGCGTGATCAGGCGCGTGCTGTTGCGCCGCGCCTGCGCCTGGCGCTCGAAGAAGTTCATCGCGAGGCGACCGGTGACAGCGGGCGGGTCAACCTCAGAACGTCACCTTCGGCACTTCACGCACTTCGGCGCGATCGGCCGGAATGTCGAGCAGCGCCGCTGCCTTGAAATTGAACATGCCGGCGAGGACGCTCGAGGGAAACACCTCGCGCCTGTTGTTGTAGGCCATCACCGAATCGTTGTAGGCCTGGCGCGCGAACGCGACCTTGTTCTCGGTGCTGGTCAGCTCCTCGGTGAGCTGCAGCATGTTCTGGCTGGCCTTGAGGTCCGGATAGGCCTCCGACACGGCGAGCAGGCGACCGAGCGCGCCATTGAGCATGCCCTGCGACTGCGCGAGCTGCGCCATCGCCGCGGGATCGCCGGGATCGGCCTTGGCCGCCGACAGGCCGGCCTGCGCCAGATTGCGCGCCTGGGTGACGGCTTCGAGCGTCTCGCGCTCGTGGCTCATATAGCCCTTCACGGTCTCGACGAGATTCGGAATCAGGTCGAAACGACGCTGCAGCTGCACGTCGATCTGGGCGAACGCATTCTTGTATGCGTTGCGGGCGGTGATCAGCCCGTTGTAGATACCGACGCCCCACAGCGCCAGAGCCGCGGCAATCACCACGAGCAATACCAGCAGGATCAATGCGCTAGCCATCAAACTTCCCCTTGTTCATGCAATCCATTACACAGGCGCTATCATCGCCGCAGCACCAGAGCATACGCAGGGGGGCCGACCGATGAAAAGCCGACATCCAGCACGCCGGCCGCTCGCACGGCTGGGCCTGATCGGCCTGCTGCTGCCTGCCGCACTGGGTTCCGCCGCGCAGGCGCCAACCTCTGCCGATGTAGTCGAGAACGAGCTCGACGAAGACATCACGGCCATCGTGCCGCTCGACGAACATCCCGCCGTCGTCAGCCGCGAGGATGCGGTCAAGCCGCAGCCGATGGTTCCCGGCCGCGCCAGTCCGCTGGCATCGACATTCGACGTCACCCTGCTCGAAGCGATGGCGCAGGATCTCGTCGCCAACCAGCGCGTACCGGGCCTGGCGATGGCGATCGTGCACAAGGGCCAAGTGCTCAGCGCACGCGGTTACGGCATCACCGACGTCAAGGCCGCCGAGCCGGTGGATGCGCATACGGTGTTCCGTCTTGCGTCGCTGTCGAAATCCTTCGCCGGCACGATCACCGGCATGCTGGTGTCCGAGGGCGCATTGCGCTGGGACAGCCACGTCGTCGACTACCTGCCCTCGCTGCGCTTCTCCGATCCGTCGGCAGCGCAGCAGCTCACGGTCGCCGACGTGTTGAGCCATCGCGTCGGCCTGGGCCGCAATGCCTACGATCGCGACATCGAGCGCAACGCCGACTATCACGATCTCGTGCAGCGTCTGTCGGCGCTGCCGATGACCTGCCAGCCCGGCAACTGCTACGCCTACCAGAACGTCGCCTTCAGTCTGGTCGGTGACGTGGTGTTCGCGACTTCGGGCCAGTTCTACAGCGAAGCGGTGTCGCGACGGATCTTCAAGCCGCTGGGCATGAACGATGCCAGCTATGGACTCGAGGGCATCCAGGCGAGCACGCGCTGGGCCAAGCCTCACGTCCGCGCTGGTGGCGGCTGGACGTCGCTGATGCCCAAGCCGACCTATTACCGGCTCGCCCCGGCGGCCGGTGTCAACGCCAGCATCAGCGACATGGCGCAGTGGCTCGTCGCGCAGACCGGGCATCGGCCCGATGTACTGCCGGCGCCGTTGCTGGCAACGCTGCAGGCGCCCATCGTCGGCACGCCGCCGGAGATGCGCAATTCGTCTTGGCGCCGGGATCGGCTCGATGCCGCCGGCTATGGGCTGGGCTGGCGCGTCTACGACTACGCCGGCGAACGCGTCGTCTTCCACGGTGGCGCCGTGCAGGGCTATCGCGGCCTGATGGCGCTCATTCCCGGGCGCGACTTCGGCATGGTCGTCCTGTGGAACAGCGAGAGCAGCCTGCCGTCAGGCATGTTGCCGACCATCCTCGACCGCGCGATTGGCCTGCCGCCCCAGCGCTGGCTCGACGTGGATCCGAATCTCGAGACGCTGCACGCACAGCGTGCGCGGACCTCGCCGACGACACAGTCGAGCGGCAGCACGACCCAGCGCGCAGCCGCGACCCCCGAATAAGGCCAAAGCGCTGCCGGTACGCTGGCCGCACCTCTCACGTCACCCCCGGGTCGATTTCAACCCGCGGCGTCGCCGCGTGACGCGCATCGTGCGCCCTGCAATGCCGGCGCCTCGATCTTCGTGCGTGTGCGTCGGCCAAAAAAAACTCCTCCTCCGCCTGGGCACGCGGAGGAAGAGCTTTCGACGACGGATCGTCAGCGTGACGTCAGAGCGAGTTCACCAGCGGCGTCTGGATTTCCGGCAGCACCGACTTCTTCGCGCGCTTGGCCGGAGCCCGCTTCTTGGTTGCAGCCTTCTTGGTTGCAGCCTTCTTGGTTGCAGCCTTCTTGGTCGCCGACTTCTTGGTCGCAGCCTTCTTGGTGGCGGCCTTCTTCGTGGCCTTCTTGGCGGTCGACTTCTTCGCAGTCTTCTTGGTTGCGGCCTTCTTGGTCGCCTTCTTCGCAGTCGACTTCTTGGCGGTCTTCTTGGTCGCCTTCTTCGCTGCAGACTTCTTCGCGACCTTCTTGGTGGCGGCCTTCTTGGTCGTCTTCTTCGCAGCCTTCTTCACCGCCTTCTTCGCGGTCTTCTTGGCGGCTACCTTCTTCTTGGCGACCTTCTTGGTGGTCTTCTTCGCCGGCTTCTTCTTGGCGACCTTCGCGACCTTCTTCACAACTTTCTTGACTGCCTTCTTGACCTTGCTCACCACCTTCTTGGCGGTGGATTTCTTCGCGGTCTTCTTGGCCGCCTTCTTGGCAGGCGCTTTCTTTACGGCTTTCTTCGTGGCCATGGAATGGCTCTCCTCGTCAGTGGACTTGCAGGTACAGCGGCCCAGTTCTCAAACGGCGCGCGGGAGTTGGACCCGCGCACAACCGCCGACGCGCGCCGCGCATCGGACCGGATTCAAAACGGAGAGGTCGTCGACTTCACGACGTCGCCCGGTGGAGCGGACATCCACATGCGCCGGAGCGGATGCGGACGTCGAAAAAAAGGGGTGAGGTTTCGCAGTGGAGACGATGCCCGCATCCACCTGTTGATGTTCCTGGCGGAGTTCCGAGTTGTGCTGCGCGCTGGTGTCGTGGCTCGACTCACTCGTTTCATTGCAGACATGTGTTGCGGCGAACCTAATCACGGTTTTTTCCACTGTCAACAGGTCGTCGCTATTTTCTTGCGTGCCTGCAGTCGCACCTGCGCGGCGCTGTCCTGCCGCGATGCCACGTCCTCGCTGCGCCAGGACCTGTGTCATCGAACATCGCATGCACAACGCATTCGAAAAACATCATAAAAAAAGGCATCACGGGAAAGACGCGTGTGGATGGCGCGCGGTTGCGCCAAACGCGCGGCTGCATGTCCGGCATGGTGAAAGACCGATCACCCAGCCGACCGCAACGTAAATCGGGCGACGTCACTTGCGATGCATTTGCGCGGTTGCGGGATCGGTTTGCGCGAAAAATGCGCGGCCTTCGAACGCGTCATCCGCTGTTCGCGTCGTGCGTCGAAGGACATCGACGGTCATGCCACGACGATCCTGCACGACGTCGCCGTCACGTCGCCGGATCGGAACGGCGGAAACGAAAACCGGCGCGCTCCTCTCGGAACGCACCGGTCGATGTGCACGACGTTCGAGCGAAGACGTCAGTCTTCTTCGCCCTCGAGCTGCTCGGCGTAATCGTCGGGCGCGAGCAGTTCGTTGAGCTGCTCCGGCTCGCTCAGCTCGACGACGAACAACCAGCCTTCGCCATAGGCGTCTTCGTTGATCGTCTCCGGCTTGTCGGCCAGCGCTTCGTTGACGGCGGTGATCGTGCCCGAGACCGGCGCGTAGACATCGGACGCCGCCTTGACCGACTCGACCACAGCCACGCCGGTACCGGCCTGGATGTCGTCGCCGACGGCGGGCAGTTCGACGTAGACCAGGTCGCCGAGCAGGCCCTGGGCATGGTCGGAGATGCCGATGGTGACCTTGCCGTCACCTTCGATACGGACCCACTCGTGGGACTTCAGGAATTTCAGGTCGCCAGGGATTTCGCTCATGGTCGGCTCCGGGGGAAACGTTCGATCGGGAAGGTGTGGCTAGTGTAACGACGATGCCGAGCGGCGCGCATCAGACGCCGTCGGCGGGCTGGCTATTCTTGACGAACGGGAACTTGACCACGCGCACCGGGACCTGACGGCCGCGGATGTCGACGGTGACCTCGCCCGGCTCGCCGGCCGGCACGCGTGCGAACGCGATCGCCTTGCCGATCGTCGGCGAGAACGTGCCCGACAGGATCTCGCCGGCGCCGTTCGCGGTCGCGACCGTCTGGCCGTGACGCAGCACGCCCTTGTCGTCCATCACCAGACCGATCATCTGCCGCGGCGCGCCATCGGCCTGCGACTCCAGCAGTGCGCGGCCGTTGAACGCACGGCCTTCGTCGAGCACGACGGTCCAGCCAAGCGCGGCTTCGAACGGCGACACGGTTTCGTCCATGTCCTGCCCGTAGAGCGCGAGGCCGGCTTCCAGACGCAGCGTGTCGCGCGCGCCGAGACCGGCCGGTGCGACGCCTGCTTCGTGAAGCGCAGTCCAAAGGGCGACCGCGTGCGACTCGCCGACGACGATCTCGAAACCGTCCTCGCCGGTGTAGCCGGTACGGGCGACGAACAGATCGCCGAACGAGGTGCCTTCGAGCGCGGCGGCGGCGAAGCGGCCGAGCTTGGCGACGGTCTTGCCGTTGCCGTCGCCGAGCAGCGCGGCGACCGTGTCGCGCGCCTGCGGGCCCTGCACGGCGATCATCGCCAGCTCGGGGCGCTCGGTCACGGCGACATCGAAGTCGGCGGCCTGCGCTGCGATCCACGCCAGGTCCTTCTCGCGCGTCGCCGCATTGACGACCAGGCGGAACCAGTCGTCGGCCATGAAGTAGACGATCAGGTCGTCGACAATGCCGCCGTCCAGCGTGAGCATGCAGGTGTAGAGCGCCTTGCCCGGCACCTTCAACTTGTCGATCGAGTTGGCAACGAGGCGGCGCAGGAAATCGCGCGTGCCCGCACCGCGCAGGTCGACGACGGTCATGTGGCTGACGTCGAACATGCCGGCGTCGCGGCGGACGTGGTGGTGTTCCTCGATCTGCGAGCCGTAGTTGAGCGGCATGTCCCAGCCGCCGAAATCGACCATGCGTGCGCCGAGCGCACGGTGGGCATCGTTGAGGATCGTCTTCTGCGTCATCTGGCCGGCTCGCAAGCGGAAAGCCGGGATTATCGCAGGTCGGAACGGGGCGCTGCTGCGCCCCGGCAACCGAGGCTCAGGCCGCTTCGACGTGCAGGTTCACACCGTCGGTGCCGACGATGCGCACCGGCGTACCGGCGACGAGGTCCGGACCTTCGACGACCCAGAACGCATCACCGATCTTGATCCGGCCGCGGCCGTCGACGATGCCCTGCTCCAGCGGCAACACGCGACCGACGTGCTGCTGCGCGCGGCGGTTGAGCAGCGGCTGGTCGCTCTGACGGGCGCGCTTGCGGAAGAACTTCTGGTAGACCAGCACGGACAAGAAACTCAGCACGACGAACAGTGCGACCTGGGTCAGCAGCGTCAGTCCGGGAGCGAACAGCGCGATCAGGAACACCGCCGCGGCGGCGAAGCCCATCCACAACAGGAACGCACCCGGCGCCAGCGTCTCGGCCGCCATCAGCAGCAAGGCCAGCGCGCCCCAACCCGCGACATCCCAGCGCATCCAGTCCATGGCTCAGGCTCCGGCGCGCGGACGCTGGACCGGCGGCGGCGTGGGCGACGCCGGCTTGCCCGACAACGCTTCGCGCGCGAGTTCGCCGATGCCGGCGATCGAACCGATCAGGCCGCTGGTCTCCATCGGCATCAGCACGAACTTCTGGTTCGGCGCCATCGCCAGTTCCTTGAACGCCTCGACATACTTCTGCGCGACGAAGTAGTTGATCGCCTGCACGTCGCCGTTCGCAATCGCGTTGGACACCATTTCGGTCGCCTTGGCTTCCGCCTCGGCCAGACGCTCGCGCGCCTCGGCCTCGCGGAACGCGGCTTCCTTCTTGCCCTCGGCCTGCAGGATCGACGACTGCTTGTCGCCTTCCGCGCGCAGGATTTCCGACTGCCTGTGACCCTCGGCCTCGAGGATCACCGCGCGGCGTTCGCGCTCGGCCTTCATCTGCCGGGCCATCGAATCGATGAGGTCGCGCGGCGGCTGGATGTCGCGGATCTCGATGCGCGTGACCTTGATGCCCCAGGGGTTGGTGGCGTGGTCGACGACGTTGAGCAGCTGCGCATTGATGCGCTCGCGGTTGCTCAGCGATTCGTCGAGATCCATCGAACCGATCACGGTGCGGATATTGGTCTGCACCAGCGCGATCGATGCGATCTCCAGATTCGAGACTTCATACGCCGCCTTGGCCGCGTCCAGCACCTGGAAGAAGACGACGCCGTCGACGCGCACGACCGCGTTGTCGCGGGTGATGACTTCCTGGCTGGGCACGTCCAGCACCTGTTCCATCATGTTGATCTTGCGGCCGACGCCGTAGACCACGGGAATCAGGAAATGCAGGCCCGGCGCCATCGAATGCGTGTACTTGCCGAAGCGCTCGACGGTCCACTCGAATCCCTGCGGCACCATGCGCACGGTCTTGAACAGCACGATGACGCCGGCGAGTGCCAGTACCACGGCGAGAAACAGTCCGGTTCCCATTGATCGATCCTTGTGTGCGGGCGGCCGATGCCGCTGGCTTCGAGTATAGGCGCAGCCCTGTAACGCCCCCGCCCGACACGCGGAAGGCGGGCATCGCCCGCCTTCCGGTTCCCGTCAGCGCTGCGCTCAGTCGCGAGGCGTGTCCACCCATTCGGCGAACACGGCATCGATCTGAGCGTCGCTGACGCTGCCGCCGTCCTGCACGGTCTGCGCCTGTTCGAAGAACGGGATGATCAGTGCCATGCCGTCGACCTTCGTCTTGAGGTGCACGCCATCAGGTGCGGACAGTCGCGCATCCCAGCGCGCGCGCACCCGTGCCCAGTAGTCCTGCGTCGCCTTCCAGTAGTCGTAGGCCGGGGTGAAATCGATCGCATCGGTCTTCACGTAATCGTTGAAGCCGGTCTCGCGGACGATGCTGGAGGTGACGGCGCCGGCTGCATCACGGACATCCTTGCGGTTGTCCTGCTCGTGGGTCCAGCCGCCGGGCACGATGGTGTGGCGGTTGACCGCGGCGAGCGCGTTGTAGTCCTCGCGGGTGGTGTATTCGCGGCGCGGCAGTGGACGCCAGCCGGCATCCGACGTCCACGTCGATGCGCCGTTCCCGTGGACCCAGCGACCGCTGCCGCAGTAGCGCGGCGCATCGCTGACTTCGAACACGCACTGGGTCCAGCCGCCCTGCACCAGCTCGGCGGGCACACTGCGCTGGCGCCAGGCCTGATCGGATGCGAACTCCCAGCGCGTCGGCGCTTCGAACGTCCAGTCCTGACGCCAGTGCTTGATCACGTGACCGCTTTTGACGTCGAGCAGCAGATGCTGCAGCACGATCTTCGTCGGCGTGTCCTCGACGACGATGACGACTTCGTCGCCGCCGCTGCGCTTGGGTTCCTTGCGCGTGTAGCCCGGCGCGAGGACGACTGTCTCGTCGAACAGGAAACGCACGGTGTATTCGCCCTGCATGCCGAGGATCGCGCTGCGGTCGGCCTCAGGCGGGGTGGCGGGCGTGCGGGTGGCAGCCGGTGCGGCGGTGGCGGCCAGCAGGGCGGCGAGTGCCAGCGCAGTCGCTTGCGGTGTCATGTCGGTGGAACCTCGTAGTGGGGAAACGTCAGATGGATCAGATGGCGATACGCGTCTGGCGACGCGGTTCTGGCGGCCGCGGCTGCGCGTCGGCAGCAGCAGTCGTCGAGCGAGGACGACGGGGTGATGCCGTTGCCGCGCGTGATGCGACGCGCGCAGTCGATGCCGAGCGGCGACAGCGTGCCGAGACTGGCGACCAGCATCGGGCCGCCCTCCTCCGGCGCCGCCGGGACCGACTGGAAGCGCAGCACGCTGGCTTCCCAGGCGCCGCCACGGATGCGCTGTGCGAGGCCGCGCCACAGACGCTCGCCGATGCCGCCGGGCGCCACATCGCTGCAACGCGGGAGATTGCCGGCGAGACGCTCCCAGGCGAGAAAGTCGCTGTCGGGCAGCAGGTGCAGTTGCCAGCAACAGACATCGTCGGCATCGAAGAAGCGCAGGCTTTCGTGCATGCCGTCGAAGTCGAGGCCGGAATGCGCTTGCGCGCGGAGTGCCGACGACCAGCCGCCGAGTTCGCGCGCGGCACCCGGGCGGTGCAGACACAACACCGTGCCCAGCGCCGCCAGTTGCGACGGCGTGGGGACGACGCATGTAGTGGACGGCGACAGGGCGGTGGCCATGGTCAGAAGTCGACCGACAGGCTGACCGCGACGTTGCGGCCCGGCGCGGTGTAGCGGTCGAGCGTGGCGCTGCTCGCAGCGATCAACGGCACCAGCCCCGCCTGCCAGACCTTGCGGTCGGCGAGATTGAACACCCCGGCATTGAGGCGCGTGCCCGGTGCGAAATTCCAGTGCGCATAGAGATCGAGCACGGCATGGCCGGGGCTTTCGAAGTAGGTACTGCCGGCCGGCGCCGTCGGCAACCGGTCGCGACGGCCGACGAAGCGGCCAGCGAGTTCGGCGCCCCATGCTGCCTGGTCGAACGCGACGCCGAGTGTCGCGGTCAGCGGATCTACACTCGTCAACGCCTCACCCGTGGTGCGGTCCTCGCCACGCGACCACGCCGCCGCGCCCCTCAGCGACCATCCAGCCAGTGCCGGTGCGAAGCTGTCGAAGTACACGCCGCCCTTGAACTCGACGCCGCGGATACGCGCGTCGGCGATGTTCTGCGACTGGTAGACCATCAACCCGGACACGGGATCGATACCGGTGTAACGCGTCGACTCGATGAAGTCGTCGTACTGCGTGTAGTAGGTGCTGAGGCTGGCGTAGGCGGCGTCGCTCGAGTAGCGCAGACCTAGTTCCAGGCCGTCGCTGGTTTCCGACTTCAGATCCGGATTCGGGATCGCGGTGTAGCCGAACTGGAAGTTGGTGAAACCGATGTTGACGTCGTTGTAGGGCGGCGCGCGGAAGCCCCGCGCGTAGCCGCCGTAGAGCGACCAGGCATCGGCGAACGTCCACACGAAGCCCAGCTTCGGCGACACGCTGGTTTCACTGAGGTCGGCGACCTGCGTGGTCGGGTTGTCTTCGCGGAAGATGGTGTCGACGTCGGGGGACAGCCGGTAGTGATCGACGCGTAGCGCCGGCACCAGCCGGAACGCACCGTCGGCGAAGATGATCTCGTCCTGGACGTACAGCGCGGCCTTGGTCGTATCGCTGATCGGGAAGTCCCGCACAGGGAACACATCGGGCAGCATGACGTTGGTGACCGCGCCGGTGTCGAGGTCCGTGTAGCGGCCGTCGCGCTTCTGCCTCGTCTCGGTCTGATCGACATCCAGCCCGTACACGAGTTCATGACGCACGCGCCCGGTATCGAAAGACTTTCGCGCATTGGCCTGTATGCCGTAGCTGCGTTGATCGAAATGGAACGTGCGCTCGCGACGATCCCGAACGACCGGCCTGCCAGTCGTCGTCAGCGTACGCTCTTCCGCTGTGTCCTGCGTCGTGCGCGAGTCCTGCCGGTAGACCTGCCAATCGATGCTGTCGGCGAACGCCAGCGACAATCCGTCGATCTCGTGGCCGAAGGTGATGCGCGCGCGGGACTGGTGGTCGCGCCCGTCCTGCCACAGCACCCTGGTCTCGGTGAAGGGCGGGAACGGCGAGCGTGTCGTCGTACGGGCGGTCAGCACGTCGGTGTCGACATCATCCTCGTTGCCTTCGACCGTCAGCTTGAAGCGCTGCGTATCGCTGGGCGCGAACACCAGCTTGCCGAGCACGCTGCGGCCGTTCGACGACTGCGGGTTGGCCTGCGTGCGCGCGGCGCCCTGGCCGCCGACCTCGCCCATATTCTCGGTTTCCTTGCCCTGGCGATGGCTCACCGCGACCAGGCCCGACCAGCGCTCGCCCCCGAAGGCGGCAGTCGCACCGGCGAACAGGCCCTCGTTGGCGCCCTCGAAACCGATCTTGGCGCCGAAGTGCGCAGTCTTCCCTGCGCGCAGGTAGTCCGACGGGTCCTTGGTGACGAACGAGACCACGCCACCGAGCGCGTCGGAGCCGTACAGCGAACTCGTGGGCCCGCGCACCACTTCGACGCGCTTGAGCGTCTCGAGATCGACGAAGTTGCGGTTGGCGCTGGAGAAGCTGCCGATCGCGAACGCATCGGGCACCGCGATGCCGTCGGTCTGGATACGCACGCGGTTGCCGCCCAGGCCGCGGATGCGGATGTCGTTGAGGCCGAAGCGGCCGAAGCTGCTGCCGACGGTGATGCCCGGCTCGTAGCGGAACAGGTCGGCGATGTCGCGCACCAGCAACGTGTCCATGCGCGCGCGGTCGATCACGTCGACGGTATTGGGTACGTCGCTGATCGCCCGCTCGGTGCGGGTGGCGGTGACGACGATCTGGTCGAAGTCGCGCGGCTCGCCTTCGGGTGCGGCGACGGCGGCGGTGGACGACAGGCACAGGGCCAGGGAGACGGACAGCAGGCTGGGACGCATGGGCGCTCGCGAAAAGTGGAGATCGGCGAGCTGGCGGGCGCGGGGGAGGATCGCGCGGGCGGGCAGCCTCTGGAGAGAGGAAGGGCAACACGGCGCGTCGCCCGCACGATCCATCGGGACCGGGCGGCGACGCGCGAAAGCGGTTTACTTGGTGAGGATCAGCTTGTCGTTGCGGGTGTGGCGCAGACGGTAGATCTCGTTGCCGTGCCGGATGCGCAGTTCGCGCTGGCCGCGCAGCAACTGCACGCTGTCGAGTTCGATGACCTCGGGGGTGCGGGTCAACGGATGGACGTTGCCGGCGTCGTGGGCGTCGCGGGGAGCGGATGCATCCTGGAACTGGGACACGCGCATGTCGGGATCCTCCGGTAGGGGATTCCGATGATAGTGATTCTCATTCACTAGTCAAGCAGGGGTGCGGGTCGGCCTGCTTGCGCGTGGCCATGCCCTGTCCCGGGCGTTTCCTCGCCGCCGGGCACGGACCACTTCGGCGCGATACCCGTCAGCCGGTCACCGCCTCCACCCGCCGCCAGACGTTGTCGTCGAAACGATCGAGCAGTGTCAGCGCCTCCAGGTTCTCGAGCAGTTGCGACACCCGGCTCGCGCCCAGCAGCACCGTCGAGACGTGCGGATTGGTCAGGCACCACGCGATCGCCAGCGGCGCCGGCGCTACGCCGAGTTCGGCGGCCAGCGCGGTGAAGCGCCCTGCCCGCCCGACGCGGTTGGCGTTCGCGTCGCCGAGCACGCTGCCCTGCAGCCATTCGAGCTGCGGTTGCGCGAGGCGGCTGTCGGCCGGCACGCCATCGGCGTATTTGCCGGTCAGCAGGCCGGACGCCAGCGGTGACCAGATCGTCGTGCCGAGTCCGAGCTCTGCATACAAAGGTGCGTACTCCAGTTCCACGCGTTCGCGGCGCAGCAGGTTGTACTCGGGCTGCTCCATCGTCGGACCGTGCAGATGGTGCGTGCGTGCGATCTGGGCGGCCTCGCGGATCAGCGCCGCCGGCCATTCGGACGTGCCCCAGTACAGCACCTTGCCCTGGCGAATCAGCGCATCCATCGCCCACACGGTTTCGGCGACCGGGGTGTCGGGATCGGGCCGATGGCAGAAGTACAGATCGAGGTGATCGACGCGCAGGCGCTTGAGCGTCGCGTCGCAGGCATCGCGCACATGCTTGCGTGACAGGCCGCGTTGCGTGGGGCGCGGATCGGCGGCCGCGCCGAAGAACACCTTGCTCGACACGCAGTAGCCGTCGCGCGGCAGGCGCAGATCGGCGATGACGTCGCCCATGACCTCTTCGGCCGCGCCGTTGGCATAGCCCTCGGCGTTGTCGAAGAAATTGACGCCGTGGTCCCACGCAGCCGCGACCAGGTTGCGCGCTTCACTGCGACCGATCTGGCTGCCGAAGGTGACCCAGGCACCGAACGACAACGCGGACAGCTGCAGGCCGGACGAGCCGAGGCGGCGGTACTGCATGGGAACTCCTGGAACGGTCGGAATGCGGAAGTATGCCCGCCGTCCACCGGCCACCGCCCGCGCTATGCTGCCGCAGCTGCCACAGGGACCGTCTTGATGCGCGCACCGCAACGCACCCGGCAGGGCGTCGTCGCCACATTGTTCGGCCGCGCCGACGAGGTGATGCTCGAGCTCGGTGCCGGCGGCGAACTGATGGTCGCGCGCGTCCGCGCAGCGCTCTCCCTGCTGATCCTGCTGCTGCCGCTGATCGCCGCGGTCGGGGGCCACGGCACCCGCACGGTCGTGGTCGGACTTGCGCTGGCGGCATTCGCCAACCTGATGGCCCAGGTGTGGCTGGCGCTCGCGCGGCGCCAGCGTCGTCATCCCTGGCTGCCCTACGCCACCGCCAGCTACGACATCAGCATGACCACGCTGGTGCTGGTGCTGCTGGCAACCCGCGAGCCGGCAGCCGCACTCAACAGTGTGGTGGTGTGGAACTTCTACATGCTGGCGATCGCACTGACTGCGCTCCGCAACGACGGCCGCCTGGCGCTGTACGTCGGCGGGCTGGCGGTCGTGCAGTACGCGGTGCTGGTGATCGTGCTGATGGCCGGCACCGGCGAGGCGCGCCCCGCATCGCTGGGCTATGGCGTGGCCTCGGTTGCCGGACAGGTCGAACGCCTGTTGCTGTTGGCGATGATGACGGTGATCGCCTGCGCCGTCGTGTACCGGATGCAGCGGCTGGTGGACCTGTCGGGGCGGGACGGCCTGACCGGCCTGCCCAACCGCGCCTGGCTGCTGCAGCACGCACCGCGGCAGCTCGCCGATTCGCGCCGCGAAGGCCGCTCGCTGACGCTGGGCCTGCTCGACCTCGACGGCTTCCGGAGGATCAACGCCGACGCCGGCCCACGCGCCGGCGACCGCGCGATCCGCGGCATCGCGCTGCGGCTGCAGACGATGCTGGAGGACGACGAGTCGCTGTCGCGCATCGGCGGCCAGGAATTCGTGCTGCTGCTGCGCTGCCCGGCCGGCAGCGCCTGGGAGCGGCTGGACCGGCTGCGACGCGACATGAGCACCGAGTCGTTGGTGGTCGATCGCGACGGGCGACCGCTGCCGCTGAGCTTCAGCGCCGGACTCGCCGCGTTCCCGCCCGACGGTGGCGACGTGTCGGCCCTGCTCGGTGTCGCAGACCGTCGTCTGCAGCAGGCCAAACGCGCCGGACGCAACCGCGTGGAAGCGCGCGACGCCTGAACGACGGCGTTTTCACAGGCGCTGTGGTTGCCCATGCCGCCCCGCTGCACTAGTCTGCGCGACTTGGCGAAGGGCCCGGGGGCCATGATGGATGACTTGACGCGGATCGGCTTCGGCCTGTTCGGACTGGCCGTGCTGCTCGCGATCACGTGGCTGTTCTCCAACAACAAGCGCAGGGTCGACTGGAAACTGGTCGTTACCGGCGTGACGCTGCAGATCGCATTCGCCGCGGTCGTGCTGCGCGTGCCCGGCGGCCGCGAGGTGTTCGACGCCCTGGGACACGGCTTCGTCAAGGTGCTCTCGTTCGTCAACGCCGGCTCGGAGTTCATCTTCGGCGGGCTGATGAACATCGAGACCTATGGCTTCATCTTCGCCTTCCAGGTGTTGCCGACGATCATCTTCTTCGCCGCGCTGATGGGCGTGATGTACCACCTGGGCATCATGCAGTTCATCGTGCGGATCATGGCCTCGGCGATCACCAAGGTGATGCGCGTGTCGGGCGCCGAGACCACCAGCGTCTGCGCCAGCGTCTTCATCGGCCAGACCGAGGCGCCGCTGACGGTGCGCCCCTACATCTCGCGCATGACCGAATCCGAACTCATCACGATGATGATCGGCGGCATGGCGCACATCGCCGGCGGCGTGCTGGCCGCGTATGTCGGCATGCTCGGCGGCGGCAATCCGGAAGAGCAGGCGTTCTACGCCAAGCATCTGCTGGCCGCGTCGATCATGGCCGCACCGGCCACGCTGGTGATCGCCAAGATCCTGATTCCCGAAACCGGCGAGCCGCTGACCCGCGGCACGGTGAAGATGGAGGTCGAGAAGACCACCAGCAACGTCATCGATGCGGCAGCCGCGGGCGCCGGCGACGGTCTGCGTCTGGCGCTGAACATCGGCGCGATGCTGCTGGCCTTCATCGCACTGATCGCGATGGTGAACTACCCGCTGGAGTGGATCGGCGAAGTCACCGGTCTGGCCGAAGCGATCGGCAAGCCGACCAATCTGGCGACGATCTTCGGCTTCGTGCTGGCCCCGATCGCCTGGCTGATCGGCGTGCCGTGGCAGGACGCCTCGGTGGTCGGTTCGCTGATCGGCCAGAAGATCGTCATCAACGAATTCGTCGCGTACCTGCAGCTGGCCGACATCGTCAACGGCCGCGTCGACGGCGTGGTGCTCAGCGAGCAGGGCCGCCTGATCGCGACCTACGCGCTGTGCGGCTTCGCCAACTTCAGCTCGATCGCGATCCAGATCGGCGGCATCGGCGGGCTCGCCCCCGACCGTCGCCAGGACCTGGCGCGCTTCGGCCTGCGCGCGGTGCTCGGCGGCACGATCGCCACGCTGATGACGGCCACCATCGCCGGCGTGCTGACCTACGTCGGCGTCTGAGACGCCGGATCCGGAATGCGGTGCCAGTGATGCGGGACAAGGGGATGTGCGCGTGAGTCGTGTCGTTGTCGTCGGTTCGTTCAATGTCGACCATGTGTGGAACTGCGCCTCGCTGCCGCGTCGTGGCGAGACCCTGAGCGGCCAGTACCACACCGGTCCTGGCGGCAAGGGGTTCAACCAGGCGGTCGCGGCTGCGCGTGCGGGCGCGGAAACCGGCTTCCTGTGTGCATTGGGCGATGACGCAGGCGGCCGTCAGGCCCGCGCGCTCGCCGAGTCGGACGGCATCGACCTGCGGGTCCACGACAGCGTCCACCCCACCGGCACGGCTGGCATCTACGTCGACGAGGCCGGCCACAACACCATCGTGATCGGCGCCGGCGCGAATGCCGACCTCAGCGCGGCGTGGCTCGCCCGCCAGGCCCAGGCCCTCGCCGGTGCACGCGTCCTGCTGGCCCAGCTCGAATCGCCGCTCGACAGCGTGCTCGAAGCGATGCGCCTGGCCCGTGCGGCCGGCACCACCACGATGCTCAACCCCGCACCGGCCAATGCCGACTGCCTGCGCGAACTGCTGGCCGCCGCCGACATCCTGACCCCGAACGAGACCGAGTTCGCTGCGCTGCTGGAATGCCACACCAGCCACCGCATCGACAACGACGCGATCGCCGGCACGCCCGATGCGCAGCTGCACCGCCTGTGCCGCACCCTGCTGCCGCGCGGCACCGTGGTGATCACGCTTGGCGCCGCCGGCGCGTTCGTCTCGCACCGCGAAGACCTGCTGCGCGGCGACGACGTCCCGTTCTATCGCGTGGCCGCCGACAAGGTGGAGCCGGTCGACACCACCGGCGCCGGCGATGCGTTCAATGGCGCCCTCGCCGCGGCCTACGCCGCCTCGCATGGCCACCCGTTCGCCGAGCACGTGCGCTTCGCCAACCGCTACGCCGGCCTGTCGACCGAACACGTCGGCGCCGCACTGGCGATGCCACGGCTCACCGCCGGCGGCTGAACGCCTCTCGCCGACCGCGCCTGGCCGGCGTCCGCCGATCGGCGACAATAGCGGCATGCAGATCGGTCCCTACCGCATCGAACCGAACGTGGTCCTGGCGCCGATGGCCGGGGTCACGGACAAGCCGTTCCGGCAGCTGTGCAAGCGGCTGGGCGCGGGCCTGGCGATGTCGGAAATGACGATCAGCGACTCGCGCTTCTGGCAGACTGAAAAATCGCTGCGACGCATGGATCACGACGGCGAACCGGCGCCGGTCGGCGTGCAGATCGCCGGCACCGAGCCGGCGATGCTGGCCGACGCCGCGCGCTACAACGTCGACCATGGCGCGCAGCTCATCGACATCAACATGGGCTGCCCGGCGAAGAAGGTCTGCAACGCCTGGGCCGGTTCGGCGCTGATGCAGGACGAGGCACTGGTCGCGCGCATCCTCGACGCCGTGGTGCGTGCGGTCGACGTGCCGGTGACGCTGAAGATCCGCACCGGCTGGTGCGCCGAACACCGCAACGCACCGACCATCGCGCGCATCGCGCAGGACGCCGGCATCGCCGCGCTTGCGGTACACGGCCGCACCCGCGACCAGCACTACACCGGCACCGCCGAGTACGACACGATCGCCGCGATCAAGGCCGCGCTGTCGATTCCGGTGCTCGCCAACGGCGACATCGATTCGCCGGAGAAAGCGCTTGCAGTGCTGCGACACACTGGCGTCGACGCGGTGATGGTCGGCCGCGCCGCGCAGGGCCGACCGTGGATCTTCCGCGAGATCGCGCATTTTCTCGCCACCGGCACGCATCTGGCGCCGCCGACGCTGACCGAGATCCGCGACATCCTGCTCGGCCATCTCGAAGCGCTGCACGCGTTCTACGGCGAGACGTCCGGCGTGCGCATCGCGCGCAAGCATCTGGGCTGGTACGCCAAGGATCGCCCGGAGAACGCCGCCTTCCGCAGCGTGGTCAATCGCGCCGAAAGCGCCGACGCGCAGCTCGCGCTGACCCGCGATTACTTCGACGCGCTGGTCGCTGGTGACGTCAGGCCGACACTCGCCGCCTGAGGTCCCGGGCATCCGGCCTCAATGGCTGCCGACTGCCTCGCCGGTGTCCAGGCCAGGCGCTGCCGGCTCGTGCCAGATGCGCGCCCAGGTGGCGTTCCATGTCCCGGCCAGGTCGCGCGCCATCGGCGCCTGCGTCGGCGGAACCGACTGCCAACCATCGCCGGCGCGCTGTGCCACGTCGAAGCGGAAGAAGTAGTCCGGCTCGTTGCCCATGCGCAGATCGCTGAGCTGCAGGGTGCCGTCGACGACAGTCGCGCCCATGAAGCCGTGGTTGAACCACGCGAGCCGCTGCACCGCGGGCAGGCCCGCGTTTTCGCGCAGTGCGGCGACATCGGAAGGATATGCGGTGAACTGCATCGGGCCACGATCGGCCGCCAATGAGCGGAAGCCTTCTACATAACCGTCGTCGGTCATCGCGACGACGCGCCACAACACGGTGTTGGCGGGCATCGGCACCGAGAACCGCGGTGCATCGCCGAGGCCCATCGCGACCAGAGCGCGATCGGCTTCGCGATCGACCAGGGTCTTGGCGACCAGCGACCAGCCCAGATACACCGTGCTGAGCACGAGGCCGGCGGCGATCAGGCGACCGGCGATCAGGCGCGGGCCGGCGAACGCGGCGACGAGTACACCGATCAACAACCAGATGGTGTACAGCGGATCGATGATGAAAACGCTGGACCACATCGCCGGCGGTGGCGTGAGCGGCCACCACAGCTGCGTGCCGTAGACGGTGAACGCATCGAGCAGCGGATGCGTGACCAGCGCCAGCGCGATCGCCCAGAACCAGCGCACCGGCGACTCGGCGACGCGGCCCTTGCCGAAGCGCTTGAACAGCCACCAGATGGCAGCGGCGATCAGCGGCAGCACCAGCAGCGAATGCGTGAGGCCGCGATGCAGCGTCATCCGCAGCACCGGGTCATCGGTCATCAGCGCGATCGGAATGCCGTCGAGGTCCGGCAAGGTGCCGAGCACGGCGCCGGCTGCGAGCGCGGCACGACGATGGGCGGCAGGCACGATGGCAGCGGCGACCGATGCGCCGAGCACGATCTGGGTCAGGGAATCCATCCGCCGATGCTAGCAGTCGGCCACGCGACGGCGATGCCTCAGGCCGCGCGCGGCACGAGTGCCGCCGGCACTTTCGCGTCCCGCGCAGGCAGGGCCGCGAGCACCTCGCCCTAGTGCGACAGCAGGCGCAGGCTGCCGTCCTGCGCCTCGGCCAGCGCGGTCAGGCTTTCGACCCAGTCGCCGTCGTTGGCGTAGACCAGACCGTCGCGTTCGACCAGCGACGCGCGATGGATGTGGCCGCAGACGATGCCGTCGAGGCCGCGGCGGCGCGCGTCGTCGAGACCGGCCTGCACGAAGCGTTCGATGTAGCGCTCGGCCGCGCCGCTCTTCGACTTGAGGAATTCCGACAGCGACCAGTAGCGCATGCCCAGTTGCCGGCGCGCGCGGTTGAGCCACTGGTTGCCGGTGAGGATGCGGTAGTAGAGCCAGTCGCCGAACCGTTCCTGCAGGCCGCCGAAGTGCGTGATGGCGTCGTAATCGTCGCCATGGGTGACCAGCAGACGCCGTCCGTCGGCGGTTTCGTGCACGGTGCGCCTGCGCACCTGCATCGCCGGCAGCGCAAGGCCGCAGACGCGACGCAGGGCGCGGTCGTGGTTGCCGGGCACGTAGACGATCGTGGTGCCGGCGCGGCGCAATGCGTGCAGCGCTTCGACCACGCGGATCTGCGGCGCGCCCCAGCGCGCGCGGCGCTGCGCCATCCACCACAGATCGACGATGTCGCCGACCAGATACAGCCGGTCGCAGCGCAGACCATCGAGGAACGTGGCCAGTTCCGCGGCATGGCAGTGCTTGGCCCCGAGATGCACATCGGAAACGAACACCGCGCGGTGATGCGGGCGCGCTGGTGGCAGTCGGGTCGGCTGGCTCATGCGTCGGTCTTCCCCAGGTAGCGGCGCCGCTTGTGCGGACGCAGGCGGTGCAGGTCCAGTTCGACGAGGCCGTCGACGGAATTGCAGAAGTCGGGATCGACGCCGAATGCGAGAAAGCGCGCGCCGCCCGGCTCGCACAGCTCGACGTACTGGCGGTACAGCGTGGGCACGCCGGCACCGAACGCAGCGAGTCCGGTCTTCAGTCGCGTCAGCGCGGATGCGGCGTCAAGATCGCCGAACGATGGCGCGTCGCCGGCGAACGCGAACGGGCGGCGCGCGACCGCGAATCCATCGCCGGCGTGGTAGCACTGGAAATACGCGACCAGGTGTTCGCGTGCATCGCGCGGCAGCGCCGCGCTGATCGACGCCGGTCCGTACAGCCAGCGCACCTGTGGATGACGTTGCAGATACACGCCGATGCCCTGCCAGAGTGCATCGAGCCCGCGCCCGCCCCAGCACTCGGGCACGACGAAACTGCGGCCCAGTTCCATGCTGGCCTGCAGGCGCGGCAGCGCCGCGTCGGCATAGCGGAACAGCGATGCCGAGTAGAGGCCTTCGAGTCCGCGCTGCGCGAGCACGTCCGCGCCGCAGGCCACGCGGTACGCACCGACCACGCGCGCCGCGCTGTCGTCCCACAGCACGATGTGGTCGTAGTGCGCATCGAAGGCGTCGAGATCGCGGGCGCGTCCAGTGCCCTCCCCGACCCGGCGGAACGTCAGCTCACGCAGGCGGCCGATTTCGCGCAGCAGCGGATTGCGCAGGTCGCCGCGCAACAACCGCACCTGCTGACCGGCGCCGAGTTCGCACAGACATTCCGTCACTGCGACCGCCGCGCGCAGACGTGCAGGCGATTCCGGACGCGCCAGCGGCGCCTGGCCGTCGGCGCAGGCCTCGCGGCGGGTGCCGATCGCATAGAGCTGACGGCGCAGCGAACGCAGCACGGCATCGCCATCGTCATCGGCAGGCAGTGCCAGCGGCATGCCGATGCGAAGACGCAACGGCCGCGTGCGCCGCGCGTACATTTCGCGCGCCAGCAGCGCCGTGCCCGCAGGCCGATATAGCGCGGAGACGCCGTAGAACAGCGGCGAATTACGCGCCTCGATACGGACCGGCAACACCGGCGCGCCGGTCGTGCGTACGAAGCGCAGCACGCCGCGACGCCAGCGCGAATCGCGCACCCCACCCGGGCCGAGTCGCGAGACTTCACCGGCCGGGAAGATCACCACGCAGGCATCTTCGCGCAACGCGGCTTCGACCGCGGCGATGCTGGCTTCGGTCGGCCGGCCACCGAGAATCCGCACGCCCAGCATCAGCGGCGCCAGCGGCTGGACTGTCGACAGCAGATCGTTGGCGACGATGCGCACATCGCGACGCACCCGGCCGATGCAGGCCAGCAGCGCCAGCGCATCGAGTGCGCCGGAGGGATGGTTGGCAACCACCAGCAACCGGCCGCGCGCCGGGATGCGAGCGACGTCGGCGTCGCTCACCTCGAAGCGCAGGCCCAGGTGCTCGCTGCAGGCGGCGACGAAGTCGAATCCGGAGAGGTGGGCGCTGCCGGCGAGAAATGCGTCGATGTCGTCGAAGCGCGACCAGTGGCCGATGCCACGCAGCAGCGGGCGCGTGATGCGGGCGCGGCGACCGCGGAACCAGTCGGGCCAGCGTTGCCGGAGGCGATCCTCGATCCGGAGCATGGGAAACCAGTGCGGGCGGGATGCGCGCAGCCTGTGCCTGCGCCGCGTCGCGCGCATTGCAGCGCGCTTTCAGGCCTGTGACAGTCGGGACGCCGGCGGCGCGCTTAACCGCAGCGCAATCTTCTGCAGGGCAGAATGCATTTCCGGGGCGGTCGCTGTATCATTTCGTCCCATCTTTTCATCCGAATATAGGGATATAGGCCTGATGTCCAGCTATCTCTTCACCTCCGAGTCGGTCTCCGAAGGCCACCCGGACAAGATCGCCGACCAGATTTCCGATGCCGTCCTCGACGCGATCCTCGCGCAGGACAAGCGCGCTCGCGTGGCCTGCGAAACGATGGTCAAGACGGGCGTGGCGATCGTCGCCGGCGAAGTCACGACCAGCGCATGGATCGATCTGGAAGCGCTGACCCGCAAGGTGATCCTCGACATCGGCTACAACAGCTCCGACGTCGGTTTCGACGGCGAGACCTGTGGCGTGCTGAACCTGATCGGCAAGCAGTCGCCCGACATCAACCAGGGCGTGGATCGCAAGAACCCCGAGCAGCAGGGTGCTGGCGACCAGGGCCTGATGTTCGGCTATGCGACCAACGAGACCGACAGCTACATGCCGGCCGCGATCCACCTGTCGCACCGCCTCGTCGAGCGCCAAGCGCAGATCCGCAAGAAGAAGAATTCGAATCTCTCGTGGCTGCGCCCCGACGCGAAGTCGCAGGTCACGCTGCGCTATGAAGACGGCAAGGCGACCGCGATCGATGCGGTGGTGCTGTCCACCCAGCACGATCCGGGCGTCAAGCAGAAGGATCTCATCGAGGCCGTCCGCGAAGAGATCATCAAGCCCGTGCTGCCGGCGAAGTGGCTGCACAAGGGCACCAAGTTCCACATCAATCCGACTGGCAAGTTCATCATCGGCGGCCCCGTGGGCGACTGCGGCCTGACCGGCCGCAAGATCATCGTCGACACCTACGGCGGCTGGGCGCGCCACGGTGGCGGTGCGTTCTCGGGCAAGGATCCGTCGAAGGTCGACCGCTCGGCTGCGTACGCTGCGCGTTATGTCGCCAAGAACGTCGTCGCGGCCGGCCTCGCCGACCGTTGCGAAGTGCAGGTGTCCTACGCCATCGGTGTCGCCGAGCCGACCTCGATCTCGGTGACGACCTTCGGCACCGGCAAGATTCCGGACGAGAAGATCGAGAAGCTGATCCGCAAGCATTTCGACCTGCGCCCGTACGGCATCATCCAGATGCTCGACCTGATCCACCCGATGTACCAGCAGACGGCGGCCTACGGTCACTTCGGTCGCAAGCCGAAGGACTTCAGCTATACCGACGGCGCCGGCGCTTCGCACAACGCGACGTCGTTCTCGTGGGAGAAGACCGATCGCGCCGATGCACTGCGTGCGGATGCGAAGCTGAAGTAAGGGATCGGGCTGCGGCGTCTGCCGCGACTGCGTCAATCCCGGAACGGGCCGCACATGCGGCCCGTTTTCCGTTGGGCCGTGGCCGGTGCCGTCACCCGTTGTGCATCGCCGAGTTCGCATGCTATCTGTGCAGTGCAGCACGGATCCGCCCGCGCGCTGCTCACGGAGCCTGTCACACGATGCCGCCCAGCTACGACGAGATGCACGATGCCGATGGGCACGTCCGCCCGCACTATCGCGGCTTCGACGACTGGCGACAGGCCACCCCCGACGAGCAGGTCGCGCACAAGCGCCGCGAGGCGGAGATCTCCTTCCACCGCGTCGGCATCACCTTCTCGGTCTATGGCGAGGAATCGGGCAACGAGCGGCTGATCCCGTTCGACATCGTCCCGCGCATCCTGCCGGCGCGGGAATGGAAGATGCTCGAGGCCGGCCTGCGCCAGCGCGTGCATGCGCTGAACCTGTTCCTCGGCGACATCTACGGCGAGCAGCGCATCCTGCGCGACCGCCGCATCCCCGCTGAACTGGTGCTCGACAACAGCGAGTACCGCAAGGAAATGCAGGGGCTCAAGGTCGCCTGCAACACCTATTCCCACGTCTCGGGCATCGACCTGGTGCGCGCCGGCGACGGCGAGTACTACGTGCTCGAAGACAACCTGCGCGTGGCGTCCGGCGTGTCCTACATGCTGGAAAACCGCCGGATGATGGCGCGGCTGACACCCGAGCTGTTCGCGCGCCAGCAGATCGCGCCGGTCGAGCGGTACCCCGATGCGCTGCTCGACATCCTGCGCCAGTGCGCGCCCGCGAACGTCGACAATCCGGTGGTCGCGGTGCTGACCCCGGGCGCGGCGAACTCGGCTTATTTCGAACATGCCTTCCTCGCCCAGCAGATGGGCGTGGAACTGGTGGAAGGCGCCGACCTGTTCGTGCAGAACGACATGGTTTACGCGCAGACCACACGCGGCGCGCAGCGGGTCCACGTGATCTATCGCCGCATCAACGACGACTATCTCGACCCGACCGTGTTCCGGCCCGAATCGATGCTAGGCGTGCCCGGCCTGTTCGGCGCCTACCGCGCCGGCAACGTCACGCTGGCGAATGCACCGGGCACCGGCGTCGGCGATGACAAGTCGGTGTATCCGTACGTGCCGGACATGATCCGCTACTACCTCAGCGAAGAGCCGATCCTGCACAACGTGCCGACCTGGCAGCTGCGCAATCCGGACGACCTGAAGTACACGCTCGAGCACCTGCCCGAACTCGTCGTCAAGGAAGTCCACGGTGCCGGCGGCTACGGCATGCTGGTCGGGCCGGCATCGACGAAGGCGGAGATCGAGGAGTTCCGGGCGCGCATCCTGGCCGATCCGGGCAACTACATCGCCCAGCCCACGCTGTCGCTGTCCACCTGCCCCACCTATGTCGAGAGCGGCCTTGCGCCCCGCCACATCGATCTGCGTCCCTACATCCTCAGCGGACAGCGCATCCATGTGGTGCCCGGCGGGCTGACGCGCGTCGCATTGCGCGAGGGCTCGCTGGTGGTGAACTCGTCACAGGGCGGCGGCACCAAGGACACCTGGGTGATGGAGGCATGAGGCGCGCGATGTCCGTCTGCCGCGACGCCCGCCCCGGCACACACACGTCCGTCGGCGCGCTGCGTGCCGGCCATCCGAACAGGCGCTGACCCATGCTCTGCCGCACCGCGAACGATCTCTACTGGGTGGCCCGCAACATGGAGCGCGCCGAGAACACCGCGCGCCTGCTCGACATGGCGCAGCGCATCGCGTTGCTGCCAGAGCGCCTCGATCGCGGCAAGGCGCAGGCGGCGCCGTGGCGTCGCGCGCTCGACTCGCTCGGGCTGGTGCAGAGTTTCCAGGCATCGCACGGGCGCATCGATGCCGAAGGCGTCGTGCAGCACCTGTTGCTGTCGCCGGACAATCCCGGCTCGGTACTGAGCTGCCTGCGCGCTGCGCGCGAGAATGCCCGCGCGCAGCGGGTGGCCATCACCGCGGAAATGTACGAGGACCTCAACAGCTCTTGGCTCGAGATCCGGCGTCTGGATGCGAACCGGCTGCGCCAGCAGGGCCTCAGCAGTGCGCTGGACTGGGTCAAGACCCGCTCGGCCGCATTCCGCGGCATCACCATCGGCACACTCGGCCGCGGCGAGGGCTACCAGTTCCTGCAGCTCGGCGCATTCGTCGAGCGCGCCGAGTGGTCGATCCGGCTGCTCGACATGATCAGCAGTGACGAGGAACTGCCCGAGACCGGTGAAGCGCGCGACGCCACGCAGTACTTCCAGTGGAGTGCGCTGCTGCAGGCGCTGTCCGCTTTCGAGACCTATCGCCGGCTGTACCGCGAGTCCGTGAGCCCTGCCGGTGTTGCAGCGCTGATGCTGCTCAACGACGACAACCCGCGCTCGCTGCAGACCTGCGTCGGCGCGATCCACCAGATCCTGCAGCAGCTTTCGGGCGGCGAGTCGCTGGAAGTCGCGCGCCAGGCCGGTGCACTGGCGGCGCAGTCGCGCTATGCGCGCATCGATGAGATCATCGCCGGCGGCCTGGAACCGTGGTTGCAGGACACGATGACCCGACTGTCGCGCCTGGGCGTGGAGATCCACCGGCAGTTCATGACCACCGGTGCCGCCCCCTCCGAACCGCCGGTGATCCGGCAGTTCCAGCGGCAGCGCACGAGCTGAGCTGTCACTGCCCGTCATCGCGGGGCACAATGGCGCCTGCAATTGCGCTGTACCGCGACATGACATGACCTACTGCATCGGATTGAACCTCGACGAGGGCCTCGTGCTGGCCTCCGACTCGCGCACCAACGCCGGCGTGGACCACATCCGCCGTGCGGGCAAGATGCGGGTCTTCGCCCAGGAGGGCGAACGCGTGGTGGTCACGCTGTCGTCGGGCAACCTCTCGCTGACGCAGAACGTGCTCAATCTGCTCGAGCATCGCGCACGCCACGAACCCGAACGCGTCGGCATCCTCAACGCGCAGTCGATGTTCCAGGTGGCGCAGGTGGTCGGCGATGCGATGCGCGAGATCCGCAGTCGCGACGAGGCCTATCTGCGGGACGGCGGCATCGACCCCAGCGGCTCCTTCATCGTCGGCGGCCAGATCGCCGGCGAAGCGCCGCGTCTGTTCCTGGTGTACTCGGAAGGCAACTTCATCGAGAGCGCCGGCGAGACGCCGTTCTTCCAGACCGGCGAGATCAAGTTCGGCAAGCCGATCCTCGATCGCGTGATCAACAGCCACACCGACCTGGTCACCGCGACCAAGTGCGCGCTGGTGTCGTTCGATTCGACGATCCGCTCCAACCTCTCGGTCGGCCCGCCGATCGATCTGCTGGTCTACAGGCGCGACAGCTTCAAGGTCGAGATCCAGCAGCGCTTCGAAGACGGCGACGCGTATCTGCAGTCGATCCGCAATCACTGGAACGACAGCATGCGGCGCGCGGTCGCGGAGTTGCCGTCGCCGGAATGGGCCTGAGCGACACAGCGGAGACAGCGCGCCGTACGCCGGATGCCGAATGCGTCGCTTCGCGCTCTGTCGTCGCGCGCAGCCAGGTCGATGATGGGCTGCGCTGCGCTCTACCTGTCCTGCGGTGCAGTCGGCCTCCCGCGCATGCGGGAGGCCATCGACGTCAGCGCGCCGCGTCTTCCGCCGGTCGATTCTTCACGTACTGCTCGAGCCAGGCGTTGGTTTCGTAGAGCATGTGCAGGATCGATTCGCGCGCGCGGTAGCCGTGCGATTCCTTGGGCAGCATCACCAGCCGCGCATTGCCGCCCAGCCCCTTGATCGCGGCGAACATGCGCTCGCTCTGCATCGGGAACGTGCCGGAGTTGTTGTCCTCCTCGCCGTGGATCAGCAGGATCGGGTCCTTGATGTCGCCGGCATAGTTGAACGGCGACATCTTCAGGTAGGTCTCCTGCGCCTGCCAGTAGTTGCGCTCCTCGGCCTGGAAGCCGAACGGCGTCAGCGTACGGTTGTACGCGCCGCTGCGGGCGATGCCGGCGGCGAACAGACGCGAATGCGCCAGCAGATTGCCGGTCATGAACGCACCGTAGGAATGCCCACCGATCGCAATGCGGCGACGGTCGGCGACACCGCGGCGCACCGCTTCATCGATCGCGGCTTCGGCGCTGGCGACGAGCTGCTCGATGTAGGTGTCATTCGGCTCCGCATCGCCCTCACCGATGATCGGCATCGACACATCCGCGAACACCGCGTAGCCCATCGCCAGATAGGCCTGCGGCCCCCAGAAGCCGATCGCGTTGAAGCGATGCGGCGAGTCGGTGACCTGGCTGGCGGCGTCGGCGGATTTGAACTCGCCCGGATACGCCCACATCAGCATCGGCAGCGGGCCGTTGCGCCCGGCGTCATAGCCGGCCGGCAGATACAGCGTGCCGCTGAGGTCCACGCCATCCTTGCGCTTGAAGCGCACCAGTTCCTTCTGCACGTCGCGCAGCTGCGGCGTGGGATGTTCGAACGCGGTCAGCGGCACCGGAGCCGCATCGGGCGCGTCCAGACGACGCACGACGTGGTTCGCCGGCGCGGTCTGGGTCTCGCGCGAGGTCAGCAGGCGCGTGGCCTCGGCATCGAGCACCGCACTGGGCGACTCGTAGTACGGGGCCTGCGAATGGAACAGGCGCTCGGTGCTGCCGTCCGCGAGATTCTGCCGGTCCAGGAACGGCCGGCCGCCCTCCTCCGATGCGCCATCGCCGATGCGGTAGATGCTGTTGCCGTCGGCAGCGATCAACAGCCGGCTGTTGCCGGTGTCGTCGGGCATCATCACCGCGAGGCCCGGATCGGCGTAGCGGTCCTCGTAGGAGCCGTCACGGATCTTGACCGGCGCCGTGCCGCCATCGGGATGCAGGCGCCATTCGCGGATCTGCCGGGTGCGCCACCAGTACTCGCTCAGCAGCGCGAGATCGCCGCTGCCCCAGCGTGTGCCGGCATAGCGCATCGACAGTTCGGCCAGGACTTGCGGCTGTCCGCGGAACGGCGCGGCCTGCATGTACACGATGTCGCGCACCGCGACCTCGCGTGCCGGATCGCCGCCGTCCTGCGCCTCGGCCCAGGACAGCGTGGCCGGCGCATCGCTGCGCCATGCCACCGACCGCACGCCGGTCGGCACTGCATCGTTGCCGACCGGCAGGCCTTCGACCAGCGGCAGCCGGGCGACAGTGTGCTGGACGCGGCCATCGAGGCCGACCACCTCGATACGACGCGGGAACCGCGTATACGGCACCTGGTAGGAGAACGGCCGGTCGATCTGCTGCCGCAGGATGTGGCGCCCATCGGGCGACACGGTCGCGCTCGTGGTCAGGCCGGGCGTGCCGATCGGCGACACGGTCCCGTCGAGCGCAACGCGCGCGAGCTGGCTGGTCATGTAGTGCGAGAACACGCGTGCATCCTGCTCGCTGCGCAACAGGTCCTGATAGGTCCGCAGCTGCTGCACCGTGCCGCCGGCACCGGTTTCCTGCACGTTCGGTCCGGCGGGGACGCTCTCCTCCTGCGACACCGCGCCCTGCCCGTCGGGGCGCAGGCGCACCAGCAGTCCGGCGCTGTCGGACATCCATTCGAAACCGTTGCCGACCACCGCGTTGAGCGGCTGCGCAAGCAGGCGACGTGCCTGGCGCGTCTGGACGTCGACGATCCACAGCTGCACTTCGCCCGCCTGCATGTCGACCTGGCTGAAGGCGATGTGCCGCTGGTCCGGTGACCACAGCAGCGAAGCCAGCGACAGCGGCTCCGGCAGTCCGGCAATGCGCTGCTCGTCGCCGCCGTCGATCGGCTTGAGCCACAGATCGGTCACGAACGAGGCGCGACTGGTCGAATACGTCTTCGGATTGATGCGGATACCACCGAGCTTGAGCTCGGACTGGGACACCTCCGCGATCGACGGCAGCGCGGGCGTCTGCAGGAATGCCGCAAGGTCACGCTGCGGGCTCAACAACAAGCGCGGCGGACGCGGTGCGTCGACGATCGCGCGCAATGCATCGGGTGGCAACTGGTAGCCCCCTGCGTCGGCGGTCGCCGCCGGTGCAGACTGCGCGAACAGGGGCGCACTGCAGAGCGTTGCGGCGAGCAGCGTGGCGGAGACGACGAGAGACAGTCGACGGCGGGAGGTCGTTGGGGACATCGGCAGGCGATCCGGAAGCACACGGGTCGTCGAGCATAACCGGCACGCGATGTGCCTCCGCGGCATCCGACGGAGGACCGACGGGACTTGCGCAACGGTGCGGACCGGGGCAGACGACCGGCGCGGAACGCGGCCTCGCGACCCTCGCACCCATCCGCGCGATCGTGCAGGCAGAAAAAAGGGGCGCAACGTGCGCCCCTGGAAACACGGCGGAATCCACCGCCGCAGAATCGTACCGGTCGCGGTGCGTTACATGCCGCCGCCGCGCGATGCATCGCCGCTCACCGACACATCGATGCCGTCGTAGACACTGTTGGCGTTGTCGCCATCGGCGCCGGACGAGATCCGGAACAGCTTGTCGATGAATCCACCGTCCTCGCTGCCGAGGTTGCGGGCCAGCGACACGGCGAACTCCATCGAGTTGGGTACATCGCCACCGTCGCGGCTGTTCAACAGCAACTGCAGATCGTTGTTGGCACCGGCGATGTTGTTGCCCTCGACGGTCGACTGGATCTGTCCGATCAGCGTATCGATCTGCGACTCGGTGAAGGACAGGGTCACGGTTTCGCCCGGTGCCACGCGACCGCTCGACGGATCGCCATCGATCGCCCAGTTCAGCTGCTCGGCGAGGAAACGCTCTTCGCTTGCCTCGTTCTTGCCGAGGATGTTGCGCTCGATCCAGTTGTATTCCGGCCGGTCGGTGCTGACCTCGAATTCGAAGCGGCGTTCGCCAGGCAGTTCGTTGCCCTGCGCATCGAAACGCTGTTCGACGGTGAGCGGCACGTTGGCGCCATAGCCGAGATCGGTGGTCAGAGAATAGGACCCGTCGGGGTAGGTCACCTTGACCGAACTGCCGAGATTGGCCTGGCCGCCCAGCACCAGGCTCAGATCGCCGGCCTCTGCGCGCAACTGGGTCTGCGACGAGAAGTCGATCCGGTCGATGGTGGCGACGTTGCCCACGCCGGGCGTGGTGTCCGCGATCTGTCCTGTGGTGTTGAAGTGCGACAGCGCGGCCTGGCCTTCCGCCGTCGAGATGTCGAACTCGGCGGTCTGCAGCGTCGCACCGTGGAGCTGGTCCTCGCGCCCGGCCAGCGCGGACACGTCGCCGACCTTGATGCCGACGCCGTTGAACGCGTTTAGGGTCTCGGTCGGTCCGGTCGTGACACGGACGGTGTCGGAGTCGACCCGCTCGAGCGTGTAGCTGACGCCCGCGTTGTATTGAAGCTCCGACTTGGCCGCGATGTGGCGGAACGACCCTTCGAGCGAGGTGCCCGCGAACGTCTGGCTGTCGAGCGTCACACTGCCGCCGACGGGCACGGTGGTCGGGTCGAACGGATTGACCGCGGCCGCCTGCTCCACCGTCGCCTCGCCCGGCAACGTGACCTTGTAGGTGCTTTCGAACCCGGTCGAACCGCTGGCCGCGACATCGGCACCGCCGGCCCGGCCGCCGGCGGTGGCCTCCGCCGACAGGGTGACCTCCGTCTGGGTCTTGACCGAGAAGCTGGTGCTGTCGTCACCCCGGCTTTCGGTGAGCGTCACCGAATGCTCGTTGGCCAGTGAGATCGACGCGCCCTTCGTGTGCTTGCCGGCGCCCTCGGGGCGATTGGAATCGAGCTCCGTCTTCTGCTCGTCGGTCAGCTTCAGCGCAGCGCTGTCCGGCTGCCAGGTGATGCTGCCGTTGGCATCCTTCAGCGTCACCTTGACGTCGGTGGTGGAGTGGTTCGCGTCGCCGGTCTCGATGTCGCCCGCCACACTCTGTGGCGAGGCCGGGATCTGCAGCTGGTCACCGGCCTGGATGGGATTGCCGCCGTTGGACGGGGCATTCGCGAGCTGCGGGTTGGCAGCCACGATCGATTCCGGGCTGACTGCGTAAAGCGCGGCAAGCGAATCGATTGTCTCGGTGCCATTGGCGCGGTGCGCGCGTGCGTCGGAAGACGGCTGGACCGGCGCGCCCGGCTGGGTGACCGGCGCGGAACCGCCGCCGTCGTGGACCATGTTGACCATCTGCACACCTCGATCGGGAGACCGGTGATGCTCGCCTGCCCGAGCCGCCAGGCGCACTGGGGTAAACCCCAGATGACGCCTCCCCGCTGAAGGCATGTTCAGACTGCAACGCCTCCGACATGCCCTGCGATAGAATGGGGATCGCCTCGCCGAGGGGCGCTGCGACCGTGGAATGCACGGCCAGGCTCGGCGCGGTGTCCTGTGAACGGCGCCCGTAATCGCGAATGCGCGTGGCGCATTCCACTACGGAGCCTGCTATGAACGCACAGCTGAAGACCTTCTCGACCGAAGGTGATTACAAGGTCGCCGATATCACGCTCGCCGACTGGGGCCGCAAGGAACTCGACATCGCCGAGCACGAGATGCCGGGCCTGATGTCGATCCGCAAGAAGCACGCCGCCACCCTGCCGCTCAAGGGCGTGCGCGTGACCGGTTCGCTGCACATGACGATCCAGACCGCGGTGCTGATCGAGACCCTCAAGGACATCGGCGCCGACGTGCGCTGGGCGTCGTGCAACATCTTCTCGACCCAGGACCACGCCGCCGCCGCGATCGCCAAGACCGGCACGCCGGTGTTCGCGTGGAAGGGCGAGTCGCTCGAGGAATACTGGGACTGTACGCTCGACGCGCTGAGCTTCCCCGACGGCAAGGGCGGCCTGATCGGTCCAGAGCTGGTCGTCGACGACGGCGGCGACGTGACCCTGCTGATCCACAAGGGCTTTGAACTCGAAAAGGGCGACGAGAGCTGGGTCAACAGCTCCGGCGGCAGCCACGAGGAGCAGGTCATCAAGGCACTGCTCAAGCGCGTGCGCAGCGAGCGTCCGGACTTCTGGACCCGCACCGTCGCCGAGTGGAAGGGCGTCTCCGAAGAGACCACCACGGGCGTGCACCGTCTGTACCAGCTGGCCCAGGCCGGCACGCTGCTGGTGCCCGCGATCAACGTCAACGACTCGGTCACCAAGTCGAAGTTCGACAACCTCTACGGCTGCCGCGAGTCGCTGGCCGACGGCCTGAAGCGCGCGATGGACGTGATGCTGGCCGGCAAGGTCGCCGTGGTCTGCGGCTACGGTGACGTGGGCAAGGGCTGCGCCGCGTCGCTGCGTGCCTACGGCGCGCGCGTCGTCGTCACCGAGATCGATCCGATCTGCGCGCTGCAGGCGGCGATGGAAGGCTTCGAGGTCAACACGATCGAGTCCACGATGGGCCGCGGCGACATCTACGTCACCACGACCGGCAACAAGGACATCATCACGGTCGAGCACATGCAGGGCATGAAGGACCAGGCGATCGTCTGCAACATCGGCCACTTCGACAACGAGATCCAGGTCGACGCGCTCAACGCACTGAAGGGCGTCGAGAAGATCAACATCAAGCCGCAGGTCGACAAGTACATCTTCGGCAACGGCAACGCGATCTTCCTGCTGGCCGACGGCCGCCTGGTGAACCTCGGCTGCGCCACCGGCCACCCGAGCTTCGTGATGTCGAACTCGTTCGCCAACCAGACGCTCGCGCAGATCGACCTGTGGGCGAACAAGGACAGCTATGAGAACAAGGTGTACCTGCTGCCGAAGCAGCTCGACGAAGAAGTCGCGCGCCTGCACCTCGAGAAGATCGGCGTGAAGCTGACCACGCTGTCGAAGGAACAGGCCGACTACATCGGCGTGCCGGTCGAAGGCCCGTTCAAGCCGGACCACTACCGCTACTGATCGAACCGCTTCGCGGATGCGACACGGAACGGGCGCCGAAAGGCGCCCGTTTTTCGTGCGGCGATGTTCTGGCCGCCTTACGGCCGCCAGTTCGCGTTCCGTTCCCAGAACTCCACGCTGCGCCGGTAGGCCTCGCGATCAAGCGGCACGCCGGAACCGCCCTCCTCCAAACCCAGCGCGTTGCGCAGCATCGTGATCGGGGCCATCGGGATCTCTTCCGGCTCGGCGGTGTAGATGCAGCCGACGATGCCCCAGTCCGCATCGATCGGCGAGCCTTCCTTCGCGAGCTGTTCGGCGCTGTAGAGAATTACGACGAGATATTCGGCACGCGGCGATTCCACGCCTTCGAACCAGCGCACAAGAACCGGCAGTTCGGCGCTGTTTCGCGCTTCGTAACCCGAGCGCAGCAGGTGCCGGTTGGCGTCGGTAACCGGCACCGTCAGACAGCGCGTCGAGGTCCAGTTGCGATGCACGTGCAGCTTGCAGAACGGCGCGTAGCCATCGAGTACCGCGTGCGGCGTTTCGCTGTTGAGGTGCGCCTCGAACTGCGCAGGCGTGATGTCCTGGATGGTGTTGCCGCGCGGCGTGCGCGGAAACAGGCGTGGACGGGCGAAGGGTGTGAGGACGATGGACATCGAGGTGGGCCGGATCGATGGCGCGACAGGGTATCGCGCCGGCGTCGCGCATGAAAAAGGCGGGCCCGGAGGCCCGCCTTTCCCGTTCCGCTTACGACATCCGGTCGATCACAGCGCCTGCATGCGCCGGTCGAGCTCGGCCTCGTCGGGACCTTCGTCCGGCCCGTGCAGTTCGTCGTTCGCCGCCGGCGGCTGGCCGTCGCCGATCGCCGCGCCCGGCACTTCGTGGTACGGCAGCTGCAGCACACGGCTGGTCATGCCGCGGATGCGGTTGGTCAGCGCGACATCGGTGTTGAGCGTCTGACCGAACGACGGCACGATCTGCTCGATGCGATCGCGCCAAGGGCCTTCCATCTGCGCCGGATACACCTTGCGCATCACGTCGAGCATGATCTTGGGCGATGTCGACGCACCCGGCGACGCGCCCAGCAGTGCGGCGATGCTGGCGTCGGCGTCGGTGACGATCTCGGTACCGAACTGCAGGATCGCGCCCTTCTCGGGATCGCGCTTGATCACCTGCACGCGCTGGCCGGCGGTCACCAGACGCCAGTCGGCGGGCTGCGCATCCGGGTAGTACTTCTGCAGCTCGGCCATGCGGTCCGCGTCCGACAGGAGTGCCTGACTGACGAGGTAGCCGACCAGATCCCGGTTCTCCGCGCCGACGCGCATCATGCCGGCGACGTTGTGGTTGTTGACCGAAGAGAACAGGTCGAACCACGAGCCGTGCTTGAGGAAACGCGTGCTCTGCAGCGCGAACGGGCCGAACAGCAGCACCGGCTTGCCGTCGAGCATGCGCGCATCGAGATGCGGCACCGACATCGGCGGCGAGCCTTCTTCCGCCTTGCCGTAAGCCTTCACGTCGTGGCGTCCAGTGACGGCCGGATTGTCGGCGGCGAGGAACTGTCCACCCACCGGGAAGCCACCATAGTTCGCGGCTTCCGGAATGCCCGAGTGCTGCAGCATCGTCAGCGCGGCGCCGCCGGCACCCACGAAGACGAACTTCGTGCGGATCGAGCGGGTCGTATTGGTGGCGAGATCGCGCACGGCGACGGTCCAGGTGCCGTCGTCCTCGCGCTGCAGCTTGCGTACTTCGTGACGCAGATGCAGGCCGAAGTTCGGACTGCGCTCGAGCGCCTGGGTGAGCTGGCGGGTGATCACGCCGAAGTTGACGTCGGTGCCGAGCGGCATCCAGGTCGCGGCGATCTTCTGCGCGGGATCGCGCCCCTGCATCATCAGCGGCGCCCACGCGGCGATCTGCGCCGGATCTTCCGAGTACTCCATGCCGTTGAACAGCGGCTCCTTCGACAGCGCGGCGTGGCGACGGCGGAGGTAATCGATGTTCGCATCGCCCCACACGAAGCTCATATGCGGCGTGGCGTTGATGAAATCGGTCGGCGTGCCGAGGCGACCTGCCTCGACCTGGTGCGACCAGAACTGGCGCGAGATCTCGAACTGCTCGGCGATGTCGACAGCGCGCGCGGTCTCGATGCTGCCGTCCTCGCGCTCGGGCGTGTAGTTGAGTTCGGCGAAGCCCGAGTGTCCGGTGCCGGCGTTGTTCCAGCCATCCGAGCTCTCCAGCGAGACGCCGTCCAGGCGCTCGTACATCTCGATGCGCCAGTCGGGCTCGAGTTCCTGGAGATAGGTCGCCAGCGTGACGCTCATGACACCCGCGCCGATCAGGACGACGTCGACAGGCTCGGCATTTTCCGGCTCGGGCGGCGAACGCTCGAACAGCGGCCAGTAGAGGAACACGACGCCGGCCACGGCCGACAGCACGAACAGACCCACGAGGGTCGTGAGCAGCTTTTTCATCTCGGGCACTTCCAGTTTGGGCAGCGCGCCAAGTGCTCCTGTTCGTGCACGGGATGCTGCTGCAGTGCAGCAATTATAGGCCCGTGCTTGTGATCGGCCGGCGAAATCCCCTGCAACGCTGTGTCCGGCCCGGCGGTCCCGATGCGAGAGCGGAACACCCTGCAACCGGATTGCATGCTTCCATCTCGATAAAGAGATAGACTTTCCCGACACTCGCAGACCCTGCAGCGATGATCCCGATCAGCTTCGAGTTCTATCCGCCCAAGACCGATGACCAGCGCGCGCAGCTCGACCGCACCACGCGCAAGCTGGCGGTCCACGCGCCCGAGTACGTGTCGTGCACTTTCGGTGCCGGCGGATCGACGCTCAGCCACACCCCCGAGACCGTGCGCCGGCTCAAGCAGCGTCACGCGCTGGAAGCCGCACCGCACGTGTCGTGCGTGGGCGGCAGCCGCGAGGAAATCCGCGAACTGCTGAAGCTCTACCGCGCGATCGGCTGCCGGCGGATCGTCGCGCTGCGTGGTGACCTGCCCTCGGGCATGGGCCGTCCGGGCGATCTGCGGTATGCCGCCGATCTGGTGGCGTTCGTCCGCGCCGAGTTCGGCGACCTGTTCCATATCGAGGTCGGCTGCTATCCGGAAATCCATCCGCAATCGGACGATGCCCACAGCGACCTGCGGCATTTCAAGGCCAAGGTGGATGCGGGCGCGGACGCAGCCATTACCCAGTATTTCTACAACGCCGACGCCTACTTCCATTTCGTCGACAGCGCGCGGCGGCTGGGCGTCGATGTCCCGATCGTCCCCGGCATCATGCCGATCTCGAACTTCAGCCAGTTGCGCCGGTTCTCCGAGGCCTGCGGCGCGGAGATCCCGCGCTGGATGCAGCGCCAGATGACCGCCTTCGGCGACGACACCGACGCGGTGCGCGAGCTGGGGACCGAAATCGTGGCGCGCCTGTGCGAACGCCTGATCGCCGGCGGCGCCCCGGCGCTGCACTTCTATACGTTGAATCTCGCCAGGCCCACACAGGCCGTACTCGCGCGACTGTCCTGAACATCCGGCGCGGTCGTCACTGTCGCCCCCACCGTGCAGCGGCTAGGCTCCCGCAATGTCACGCCGCCTCATGCCCGTCCTGCTGCTGGTCGTCATCGCCGCGCCTGGCTGGCCGTCCCCCGCCGAAGCGCAGGTCCGACGCTGCACCGCGCCTGACGGCGGCACCATCTACACCGACCGGCCCTGCGCGGCGCTGGGCGCGACCGCGAATACGCCCCGCCGCGGCGGCGCGCAGGCCAGGCAACCGCGGATCAGTTGCCAGCGCACGTTGCGCGGACTGATCCAGGAACTGCAGTTCGCAATCGACCAGCGCGACACCAACCGCCTCGCAGGGCTCTATCACTGGCAGGGCATCAGCCACGCGGGTGGGTACCAGATTCTCGATCGACTGGATGCGATCGCCCAGCGCCCCCTGCTCGACATCGTCGCCCAGCGGCCCGCGCAGACCGTGGTCGCGCAGGCGGACACCGGATTCACCGGCTGGGTCAACGCACGCGACATCCCCACCGCCGCGCCGGAACGCCCGCCGTCATCGCTGCGGATCGAGCAGACCGGCGACAGCGGGACCGGCGCGGTCCAGACCGTCCTCCGCCTGAGGCGCCACCTCGATTGCTGGTGGCTGAGCCTGTAACGCCGGGACGGTACCTGCCGACCACCCGCGTCGCGCGGAGGTGTCGCCCACGATACGGCCGGTCCGCACGGCACAGGGCCTGCGTCGGCGGGCACGCCCGCCGACCCACCGCTCAGTGCCCGCGCCGCTCCGGCGCCACCGGCGGCCGTTCGGGGCCGAAGGACAGGGTGGCGACGACGCCCTGCACCGCACCGGGCACCACGCGCACCTGCCAGCCGTACAGGGCGCACAGGCGACGCACGATCGACAGGCCGATGCCGCCGCCCTGCGAATGCTCGGCATGGGTACCGCGATAGCCGCGCTCGAACAGGCGTGCCGCGTCCTCGGCACTGAGGCCGGGCCCGGAGTCGGCAACCTCGGCGGTCGACTCGCCCAGACGCACGACCACCTCGCCTTCCTGCGTGTACTTGATCGCGTTGCCGACGAGGTTGCCGAGTGCGACCGTGACCGCAGCCTCGGGCGCATCGACGACCAGCCGCTGCGGGCCGGTCTCCAGACGCAGTTCGAGCGCCTTGCCGCCCAGCTGGCCGCGATGTGCTTCGAACAACTGCTCGACCACGCGACCGACATCGGTCGCGCCATGCCCGCGTTCGTTGCGCGACAGCAGCAGCAATGCGCTGATCAGATCCGTGCACTGCTGCTCGGCGCGCTGGATGCGCTCCAGGCGCGTGCGGGTCTTGGCGTCGAGCTCGGGCCGCGACAGCAACAGTTCCACCGCACCCTTGATCACCGCGAGCGGTGTGCGCAGCTCGTGGCTGACGTCGGCGTTGAACTCACGGTCGCGCTGCACCACCTCGGTCAGCCGGAATGCGTAGTCGTCGAGCGCACTCGCGAGCTGACCCACTTCGTCGTCCGGGAAATGCGGCGCCAGCGCCTCGGGTGTCGACGTGTCGCCGGAGCTGCGCAACCGGTTCGCCAGCGCCGAGACCGGACTCATGACGCGCGACGCCGACCACCAGCCGATCAGCAGCGACAACAGTGACACCAGCACGACCGACCCGAAGATCGCGCGCTGGAACTGGGTCGCGCCGCGCATCGTCTCGCTCATGTCGTAGGCGAGGAAGAACCACTCGTCGGGCGTCTTGCGCACCGCGAGCTTGTACATGAAAGGCGTGCCGTCCTCGTCGATACCACTGAGGTTGTGGATACCGTCGCCCAGTTCGTACCAGTCCGGCTGGTCCCGGCGCAGTTCCTCGAAGCGGTCGCGCCGGATCACGCGCCCCTGGATCTGCTGGACAGGGGCCGCCGGATTGCGTGTCGGGTCGACGTAGTAGCGACGCGCGTACTCGTCGATGTTCCGGTTCATCAGGTCTTCGACCAGCGTGTTCTCCACGCGGTCGCGCGCTTCCTGGGTCAGGAATGCGAACAGCGTCGTGAGCCCGAGACCGAGCAGCACGAACGACAGGATGATGCGACTGCGCAGACGCCGCCGGTAGCGGCGACGCCCACGCGTGCGGGCCGGTCGGCCCTGGGTGGCCTCAGTTGGCCGCATCGGGAACCGCGATGCGGTAGCCGATGCCGTGACGGGTCTGGATGTACGGCGTGTCGAACGGCTTGTCGATCACCGCACGCAGGCCGTGGATGTGCACGCGCAACGAATCCGAATCGGGCAGTTCTTCGCCCCACACGCGGGTCTCGAGATCCTGGCGGGTGACCACCGCCGGCGAGGCCTCCATCAGCGACTGCAGGATCTTCAGCGCGGTCGGGTTGAGCTGCAGCAGCTTGCCGCCGCGACGTACTTCCAGCGTGTCGAGGTTGTATTCGATCTCACCGACGTCGAGCACGCGGGTGTGCGTGCCCTTGCCGCGACGCGACAGCGCGTTGAGCCGCACTTCCACTTCCTGCAGCGCGAACGGCTTGACCAGATAGTCGTCGGCGCCCGAATCGAACCCGGCGAGCTTGTTGTCGAGACTGTCGCGCGCGGTGAGCATCAGCACCGGGGTCTGCTTGCGTGCGTCGTTGCGCAGCTTGCGGCAGACCTCCAGGCCGTCCATGCCCGGCAGGTTGAGGTCGAGCACGATCGCGTCGAAGTCGTGGACCACGGCCAGGTGCAGGCCGGTGACGCCGTCGGCGGCGAAGTCGACGGTATGTCCGCGGTCTTCGAGGTAATCCCCGAGATTGGCCGCGATGTCCTGGTTGTCTTCGATGACGAGGATGTGCATTGGGTGTCCTTGGGGTCGCGCCCGCGGGCGCGCATTACGGTGAATGCGGTACAGCGCCGGATGATGGCACAGCCCCGCAATGCTTCCACGGCGCACGTCGTCGCCGCGCATACAAAGATCGCCGGGACGGGCCTCTGGCGTACTCCGATGGAACGGCACACCGGCAGACACAAAAAGACCCGGGCGGAAACCGCCCGGGCCGAAGGAGTGTTGCCCCGATTGCCGTCATCCGCTGCTGCCCCGGTGACCCGGGACGGAGAGAGAGCGCGAGCGCATTCCGGACGTGCAGATTACGGACGCAAACGTCGAAATCCGGAAAAAAAACGTTCAAGTTCCGTTCGGCGTGACACGGCGTGTGCGACGGGGCGGTGTTCGGGCGCCGACGTGGGCCGCGAGATAGTCGACGATGCCCCCGGCGATGTCCTCCCCGGTCGCTTCCTCGATGCCCTCCAGCCCCGGCGAGGCATTGACCTCCAGCACCAGCGGCCCGCGCGCGGACCGCAGCAGATCGACGCCTGCGATGCCCAGGCCGATGACCTGTGCGGCGCGTACCGCGACCGCACGCTCCTCGGCCGTCGTCTCGACCGGCGTCGCAATACCGCCCCGGTGCAGGTTGGAACGGAAATCGCCGGGCGGCGCCTGACGCTGCATCGCACCGATGACCCGGTCCCCGACCACGAAACAGCGCAGGTCCGCGCCCTGGGCTTCGGCAATGAATTCCTGCATGACGAAGCTCGCGTACAGACCGCGTAGCGCTTCGACGACGCCTCTTGATGCCGACGGCTTCTCGGTCAGCATCACCCCGGCGCCCTGCATGCCTTCGTTGAGCTTGATGACATGCGGCGGCGGGCCGAGCATCGCCAGCAGGTCGTCGGTGTCGTCGGGGTTGTCGCCGAATACCGTCACCGGCAAGCCCAGACCCTCGGCGGCGAGCAACTGCTGGCACAGCAGCTTGTCCCGCGCGCGCGCGAATCCCGCCGACGGGTTGGGTGCGAACGTCCCCAGCAGTTCGAACTGGCGCAGTACCGCATTGCCGTAGCGCGTGACCTGGACCGCGAAACGTGGGATCACCGCGTCGTAGCCGGTGACCGGCTTGCCCTTGTAGCGCATCGAGAACCCCTCGCTGCTGATGCGCATGTAGCAGCGCAGCGGATCGAGCACGCGCACGGTGTGCCCACGCACGCGCGCGGCCTCGACCAGACGGCGTGTCGAATAGAGCCTGGTGTTGCGGGAGAGGATCGCGAGCTTCATCGAATCACCGGAAGGACGCACAGCGAAGAGAGACGGGCCACCAACGAAAACGGCGACACCAGTTCGATGGTGTCGCCGCCCGGATACCACTGGAACCTGTTGGAGCGGGTGATGGGAATCGAACCCACGCTAGCAGCTTGGGAAGCTGCAGTTCTACCATTGAACTACACCCGCGCGAGGTGGGCAGTCTATGCCGCCGCCGCGCGCGTTGGCAACGACGCATCAAGCGTCGCCGCCAGCGCGAAGCGCGGCTTCAGAAGCCGGCGCCGATCGTCGCGAACGCGGTCGTGTGGCTGCCGGCCTTCTGGCCGATCGTCAGGCTGGCACCGATGTTGGCGTCGAGGCCGAACAGCTTCGTCTGCGTGCCCAGCGTCGCGGTTGCGTAGCTGTTGTCGTAGCCGCGCGCCGGTACTGCATACGGCAGCGTCGACGGCAGCGACTGCGACTGCGCAAAGGCTTCCGTCGGCGCGTCTTCGAACTCGCGATCGATGGTGAGGCGCGCGTAGGGACGGAACGCGTCGCTGGCGGCATAGGCGAACTGCCAGCCGGCGCTGCCGATCAGCGAGTCGATGTCCTGCGACGGATATGCCAGCGAGCTCGACATGGTCGGCTCGCTTTCGGCGAAGCCGTCGACCTCGATGCGCTGCGCGACCAGCGACAGCACCGGGCCGTGCTGCAGCGCGCCCTCGCCGAAGTTCCAGCCCGCGCCGATCGCGGCGGTGACGTTGCTGCCGTCGGCCTGACCGGAATGCACGCGCGTCACCGGGCCGATCTGCACGGTGCGGTCGGTGTCGAAGTCGAGCCAGGTGTAGCTGAGCTGCGCGTTGACCCAGGCGCCGCTGTCGGCGCGCCAGCCGACAAACCCGCCGACCGTCGCTTCACTCTGGTCCCAGTTGCCGCGACGCAGGCCCCAGTCGTTGCCCTGCTTGCCGTAGCCGACGAAGCCGCCGAAGGTCGTGCTGCCCGAGGTCCAGTCCAGACCCGCGGTCAGGGCCGGGCCGACGCCGTCGTAGGCATCGCCATGGTCGTAGCGCTGCATGTCGGCGCGCACGTCGGCCCACCAGCTGCGGCCTTCGCTGCGTACCGGTGCCAGGCTCAGGCGGTTGTTGATGCGATCAGCGCGCGCGCGGCCGGTCATGGTCGCCGACTGCGGCAGCACCGCGATCTGCTGCGGGCCGTCGATCATCGCGATCGCCAGGTCGGCGATCATTTCGTGCGCGCGGCTGGCCGGGTGCACGCCGTCGGCGAACAGATAGCTGTCGGCTGCTGTCGGCGTGACGTAGGAATTCGGATTGCAGAACACCGACGAGTCGCCCACGCCCGGCTGCGCGCGGCAGGCAGCAGAGGTCACGTTCGCGAACCCGTACAGCGCGGGGCTGGCAGAGACTTCCTGCAAGAAGTGGAAGGTGTCGACCGGAATCACGCGCAGCCCCTGGCCGGCCAGGCCGGCGTAGAGCGCAGTGTTGTAGGCGTTGGCGAGCGCGGTGCCGGTCGCCATCGCCACCGGACCGCCGGCGCGCGACTGCGGGGTCAGGCCGATGTCGGGGATCGACGGCACGACGACATAGCGGGCGCCCGCGCCCTGCAGCGTGCCGACCAGACCGACCTGGGCGGTGACCGCCGAGCCGATGATCTGCTGCGCCTGCGCGGGGTTGGCAGCGACCGCGAACAGGTCGTTGGCGCCGCCCCACACGGTGTACAGCGCATTGGCGTCCGCGCGGCCGCCGTTGGCGGTCAGGTAGGTGTTGACCTGCGATGCCAGCGACGGCGCCTGGCCGAGCGCGGTGACCGCGGTCGCCGACACGCGTGCGCCACCGGCGGCGTAGTTGTCGCCGACCTGCCCGTTGCCGTTCGCGTCCGCGCGGGTGCCGTAGCGGTCCGCGACATGCTCGGCCCAGGTCAGGCCCGGATTGGTGGTGAAGCGACCGAGGAGTGCACCGGGGGCGCCGACCTGCCCCACGATGACCGGGCGGAAATAGCCCGAGTCGGTCAGGCTGTCGCCGAAGAACACGGTGCGCGAGAACGTCTCGGCTGCGAATGCAGGCAGGGTGGCAGCCGCGGCGAGCGCGACAGCGAGGGCGGCACGGATGGGCCTGGACGACATCTGGGGGTTCTCCTGGGAATTCGAAGTGGCCGGCGTGTGTCCGCCGGTCCATCCGGCAGCGCATGGCGCCGAATCGCGGGATCATCCCACCCGGCTCCAGAGTCGGCACGCCGCAGTGCGGCACACGTGCGCCGGCTGCACGAAGCGGCGACAATTCCGCCATGAACATCCGACTCAACGGCGAGGATCTCGCCATCGACACCGGCAGCACCATCGCCGCACTGCTCATCCGACAGGGACTGGCCGGCCGCCGCGTTGCGGTCGAAATCAACGGCGAAATCGTGCCGCGCGGGCGGCATCCGGAGCACACGATCCACGACGGCGACCGGGTCGAGATCGTGCACGCGCTGGGCGGCGGCTGAGGCGCTTTACGCCTTCGCCCCGTCAGTTGCCTATCTGACGCCCCGGGGTACGGTAAAGACTGTTGCGCAATTCGTCGGTGGACTCGTCTCGGAGTCGATTACGTTGCGCCACTGTCGTGCACACCGAGGTTCGACGATGCGAACCGGTTTGCGCGCGTCTCTCGCATATGAGCCGACTGTCCGCGCGTGCGCGCGTCAGTACAGTGTTGATCACATCCTGGTCGTTATGGACCGAGAGTCGGGCATCCTCGTTCAGCTCGTCGATAGACGACACGCCCCCGAGCGTGTTTCCGATGCGGGTCAGCGCCTGCACCACCCGATCCCGATCTACCGGGGCGATCTCCGCATAGGTTTTGCCGTCCGAAAGATCCCGGAGCACTTCCTCGCGCTGCAGACCGAACTCCCCACTCACATCGATAGCACGATCGTTGGCTTCGATGGTTGCCGAAAAGCTCAACATTGCTACCAGCAGAAACCCACTGCAGACAAAGCCGAACCGCTCTTCCATTTTCATCACCCCGGTCTCCTGACAGTTGCACCATGCGTCGAAAGCTGCCTGCAATCGGTAACACGCGCCGAAACCCAGCGCAAGCCGGCAATACGAGCCCGAGGGTGTGGGACGGTTGCAGCAGGCATGTTCGACAGATCGACTCTGTTACGGCGCACTGGCCATCGGGACACGCCTCAAACTCGCCAATACGCGCGATAATCCCCCGATGACCACTGCATCCCCTGCTGATGCCGGCCTCATCATCGCCGGCAAGACCTACGCTTCCCGCCTGCTGACCGGCACCGGCAAGTTCAAGGATCTCGACGAGACCCGCCTGGCCACCGAGGCCGCGGGCGCGCAGATCGTCACCGTCGCGATCCGCCGCACCAACATCGGCCAGAACCCGGGCGAGCCCAACCTGCTCGACGTGCTGCCGCCGGACCGCTACACGATCCTGCCCAACACCGCCGGCTGCTACACCGCCGAAGACGCGGTGCGCACCTGCCGCCTGGCGCGCGAACTGCTCGACGGCCACAACCTGACCAAGCTCGAAGTGCTGGGTGACCAGCGCACGCTGTTCCCCGATGTGGTGCAGACGCTGAAAGCTGCGGAGCAGCTGGTCAAGGATGGCTTCGACGTCATGGTCTACACCTCCGACGATCCGATCCTGGCCAAGCGCCTGGAAGAGATCGGCTGCGCCGCGGTGATGCCGCTGGCCGCGCCGATCGGCTCGGGCCTGGGCATCCAGAACAAGTACAACCTGATCGAGATCATCGAGAACGCGAAGGTGCCGATCATCGTCGACGCCGGTGTCGGCACCGCGTCCGATGCCGCGATCGCGATGGAGCTGGGCTGCGACGGCGTGCTGATGAACACCGCGATCGCCGGCGCACGCTATCCCGTGCTGATGGCCAGCGCGATGCGCAAGGCAGTCGAAGCCGGTCGCGAGGCGTTCCTCGCCGGCCGGATTCCGCGCAAGCGGTTCGCGAGCGCGTCTTCGCCCGTCGATGGCGTTATCGGGTGAGCAGATGTCGCTCGCGCGGCACTGCCGCGCACATCGGCGAACGCCCGGCCACGGATGGCCGGGCCGGGCAGCCCGGAGTCGCTGTCGCTGCGCCACGGACGGCAGCATCGCTGCGGAACGACCAGACAATTCCATGACCAACCCGTTTTCCAGCGAAGGTGCCAAGGCCCCGCCGAAGCCGTTCACGGCAACCGAAGGCCGTCGCGAGATCCGCAGTTTCGTGCTGCGCCAGGGCCGGTTCACGCCGGCCCAGCAGCGCGCGTTCGATGACGCCTGGCCGAAGTTCGGCCTGGACTACACACCATCCGAACGTGGGGGCACCCCCCGCGATTTCGACGCAGTGTTCGGCCGCAGTGCGCCGCGCATCGTCGAGATCGGTTTCGGCAACGGCACGGCCCTGCGTCATTCGGTGCAGCTGGATCCCGCGCGCGACCACATCGGCATCGAAGTGCACGCGCCGGGCGTCGGCCGCGTGCTCAATGCGCTGGCTGAGGACGGCAACGGCAACGTCCGCGTGTATCACCACGACGCGGTCGAAGTGCTGGAACACGAGATCGCAGACGGCGCGCTCGACGAGATCCGCATCTATTTCCCGGATCCCTGGCACAAGAAGCGCCATAACAAGCGCCGACTGGTGAAGCCGGAGTTCGCGGCGTTGCTGGTGCGCAAGCTCAGCCCCGAAGGCCGACTGCACCTGGCGACCGACTGGGCCGATTACGCCGAGCAGATGTGGGACGTGCTCGACGCGACGCCCGGCCTGCGCAATCGTGCCGGTCCACGTGGCCACGTGCCGCGACCGCCGTGGCGGCCGCAGACCCATTTCGAAACCCGCGGGCAGAAGCTCGGACACGGCGTCTGGGATCTGCTGTACGACCGCGTCGCCGAAGACGCCGCCGGACGCTAGTGCCGTGACACGGGCCCCAGGACGCCGGGTTCGACATCCGCTGCACGCGGCGCCGCGCAGTCTGTTGCCGATGGCCTGCGCCCGCCCCGCTCCACGCATCACCGATGGCCAGGACGGCCTGCGACGCTGATGGACACCGCGCTCGCCCTCACCACCGACATGAAGATCGTCCTGGCCCTCGTGGGCCTGACGATGGTGCTCTTCGTGTTCCAGCGCGTGCGCGCGGATCTGGTGGCGCTGGTGGTGCTGGTGATGCTGGGGCTGACCGGTCTAGTCGCACCGGAAGACGTGTTCAACGGCTTCTCGTCGAACGCGACGATCAGCGTCATCGCCACGATGATCCTCGGCATGGGCCTCGACCGCACCGGCGCGCTGAACCGCCTCGCGGGCTGGCTGCTGCGGCGGGCCAAGGGCCAGGAAGACCGGCTGCTGATGCTGACCGCCGGTATCGCCGGCCTCAATTCCTCGGTCATGCAGAACCCGTCGGTGATGGCGCTGTACATGCCGGTCGCCGCGCGTCTGGCCTCTCGTTCGGGTCTGCGCCTGGCGCAGATGCTGCTGCCGATCTGCGTGGCCATCATCATGGGCGGCACGCTGACGATGGTCGGCTCCTCGCCGTTGATCCTGCTCAACGATCTGCTGACCGCGGCCAACGCCAACCTGCCCTCGGGCTCGGCGACGCTGGAATCGTTAAACATGTTCGCGCCGTTGCCGATCGGTCTGGTGTTGCTGGCCGCCGCCCTCGCCTACTTCCATTTCCGCGGCAACCGGCAGCTGGGCGATCTGGGCGACGGCGAAGGCAATGTCACGCCGGCGCGCACGCAGAGTTACTTCGCCAGCGCCTACGGCATCGACGGCGATGTTTACGAACTCGTGGTCACCGCGGAAAGTCCGCTGGTCGGCATGACCTTCGGCGAAGCGGAATCGATCCACGACGCGCCGGTGCTGCTCGCGCTCAAGTCCGAGAACGAGTCACGACTCGCACCGCCGTCGGATGCGCGCATCTGGGTCGGCAGCGTGATCGGCGCGATGGGCCAGCGCCAGCAGGTCGCCGATTTCGCCCAGAACCAGTTCCTGCGTCTGAGCACGCGCCTGCGTAATTTCGGTGATCTGTTCAACCCCAGCCGCGCCGGCATCGCCGAAGCCGTGGTGCCGCCGACCTCGAAGTTCATCGGCAAGTCGGCAGCCGAGTTGAGCCTGCGCAAGAAGTACGGCGTGCGCCTGCTCGCGATCAACCGCGACAAGCAGGTGATCCGCGAAGACGTGCGCAACATGCCATTGCGCGCCGGCGACATGCTGGTGCTGCACAGCATCTGGCAGGACCTGGCGAACACGGCGAAATCCCTCGACTTCATCATCGTCACCGATTACCCGAAGGGCGAGCAGCGACCGCACAAGTTCAAGATCGCGATGGCGATCTTCGCGGTGACGATGCTGATCGCGCTGTCCTCGCGCGTGCCGACATCGGTCGCGCTGATGGCCGGTGTCGCCGGCATGCTGGTGTTCGGCGTGCTGAAAATGGACGAGGCCTACAGCGCGATCAACTGGAAGACCGTGTTCCTGATGGCCTGCCTGATTCCGCTGGGCTGGGCGATGGATTCCAGTGGCGCGGCGGCGTGGGTCGCCGGGCACACGATCGAACGCCTGCCGAGCGGTCTGCCGATCTGGGTGCTGGAGATCGCGGTCGCGCTGCTGACGGCGGCGTTCTCGATGGTCATCAGTCATGTCGGCGCGACGATCGTCGTGGTGCCGCTGGCGATCAATCTCGCGCTTGCGGTGGGCGGCAATCCCACCGCGTTCGCGCTGATCGTCGCGCTGTCGGCGTCGAACAACTTCATGACCCAGTCGAATCCGGTGATGTCGATGATCATCGGCCCGGCCGGCTACAAGGCGCGCGAGCTGTGGCGGATCGGCCTGCCGATCTCGCTGATCTATACGGTGATCGTCGTGCTGATGGTCAATCTGCTGTTCTGATCGAAGCCGTTCAATCGCACGCCGGCACGCAGCGCGCCACATTCAATCCAGCACGACCTGCCCGTCCTGCACGCGCACCGCGACCGAGCGCAGCGATTCGCCGCGACATGGCCCGGCGACGCATACACCGTCGACGAGCGAAAAACTCGCACCATGCGCCGCGCACACCAGTTCACCGGTCTTCGCGCGCAGGAACTGGCCCGGCGCCCAATCAAGACGGCGCCCTGCATGCGGGCAGATGTTCAACCACGCCTGTACGCGTGTGCCTTCGCGGAACAGCACCAGCGATTCCGCATCACCGTCCAGCACTGCCTCCACTTCGGCGAATCCGCCGTCGGCAATGGCGTCGAGCGCGAGCAGCGGCGGATGCCCCTCACGTGGATTTAACGAAGACATTACAACTCCGATTGGCCCCGGACCGATACTGGTCATCGGCCACACAGGCCGCATTGTGTCACGACGTTTACGGAACCCATGTCCAAGCCTTTCTTCCGCGATCTCCATGCCCGATTCGACGCCTCCGGCGTGCGCGCGATGTTCGCGCCGCGTAAACCGCGTCATCCGCTGCTGCGCATCGCGCTCGGCCTGGTCGGCGTGGCGATGCTCGCGGTGCTGCTCGTCGCCGGTGTCTTCATCGGCGCTGCGATGATCCTGTTTGGCATCGCTCGTCGCCTGCTCGTGCGCGGCCCCGCGCCACGCCGCGACACGCGCATCGTCGATGCCGAATATCGCGTCGTGCGCGAGCGCGACCACGCCGCACTGCGCTGATCCAACTTGCGCGGCGACTGCGCCGCGCCTGTCCCCCATCTTGATGGCGCGCTGCGCCGAGGACCCGCGATGACCGATCCCGCGCGCGATGTCGTGCCCGCTCTCGAGCCCGTGCGCCTGTCGGTGCGGGGCGGTGGCCGCTTCCCGGTACGCCGGGTCTACTGCGTCGGCCGCAACTTCGCCGATCACGCGAAGGAGATGGGTGCCGAGGCGCCGGCCTCGAAGGCCGCACGTGGGACACCGGTGTTCTTCGCCAAGCCGGCCGATGCGGTCGTGACCGGCGATGCGGTGCCCTACCCCAGCGCCACGCAGGATCTGCATCACGAAGTCGAACTGGTCGTCGCGCTCGGTGCCGACGCGCCGGCAGGCGTGCTCGCGGTCGCGGACGCGCAGGCGCTGGTGCTCGGCTACACGGTCGGTCTCGATCTCACCCGTCGTGACCTGCAGGCAGCGGCCAAGGCCAAGGGCCTGCCGTGGGATATCGCCAAGGGTTTCGATGCGTCCGCGCCGGTCGGCGAACTCGTGCCGGCATCGGAGATCGGCGCGCTCGAATCGCGCACGCTTCTCCTCGAGGTCAACGGTGTGCAGCGCCAGGTGTCGACACTCGACCAGCTGATCTGGGACGTGCCCGAGATCCTGCACGAACTGTCGAAGCTGTTCGCGTTGCGCGCAGGCGATCTGGTCTTCATGGGCACGCCGGCCGGTGTCGCCGCGCTGCAGCCCGGAGACCGCTGCGTCGCCAGGCTCGACGACGCGATCGAACTGCATCTCGAAATCACTCCGCCGTCGGTATAGTCGTCCGCGCTTGTTCCCCAAATACAGTGCAGGAGTGATCCATGGGCATTCTGTCCGAGTTCAAGGAGTTCGCGGTCCGCGGCAACGTCATCGATCTCGCGGTCGGTGTCGTCATTGGCGCATCGTTCGGCAAGATCGTCACCGCGCTGGTCGACCAGATCATCATGCCGCCGATCGGCTGGCTGATCGGCAATGTCGATTTCACCGAACTGGCCATCACGCTGCGCGCGGCAACGATCGACGCCGCCACCGGTGAGGAGATTCCCGCGGTCGCGATCGGCTACGGCATCTTCATCAACACCATCATCCAGTTCACCATCGTCGCGTTCGCGATCTTCCTCGCGGTCAAGTTCATCAACCGCCTGAAGCGCAAGCAGGCCGAGGCGCCGGAAGCGGCCAAGCCGGCCGAGCCGAGCGAAGAAGTGAAGCTGCTGCGCGAGATCCGCGACTCGCTGCGGACGCAGCCCTGACGCGGCGTTCCACACGTCAGAGCCATCCCACGGGCCGCGCGCGACACTGCCGCGGCCCGTTTCTGTATCGCCGATCCCTTTCATCGCTGGAGTCGTCCACATGCGCGTTCCGTCCATCAGGCCTCTGGCCATCGCCCTGCTGTCGACCGCGCTGCTGGCCGCATCTCCCGCATTCGCGCAATCGCGCGAGGCCACGCCGCTGTCGGCGGCCGCACTCGAACAGGCCGCACAATTGCGCGAACGCGCCGCGCAGGACGGCACCGCGTACGCGTTGATCGAATCGCTGACCACCGAGGTCGGCCCGCGCCTGCCCGGCAGCGAAGCCGACGCGCGTGCGGTCGCGTGGGCCAAGGCGCGTTTCGAGGCGCTGGGCTACGACAAGGTGTGGACCGAACCGGTGACATTTCCGAAATGGGAGCGCCGCAGCGAACACGCGGCCGTCGTCGGCGCGCATGCGCAGCCGCTGGTGATCACCGCGCTCGGCGGCAGCCCGGCCGGCGATGTCACCGCCGAACTCGTGCGCTTCGACAGCATCGCCGCGCTGGAAGCGGCTGATCCCGCCGCACTCCACGGCAAGCTCGCGTTCGTCGATGTCCCGATGGCGCGTTCGCGCGACGGAAGCGGCTATGGCGTCGCCGGACCGGTCCGCAGCCGTGGTCCCTCGATCGCGGCGCGCAAGGGGGCTGCCGGCTACCTGATGCGCTCGATCGGTACGAGTCCGCACCGCGTCGCCAATACCGGATTGACCCGCTTCGATGCCGACGTGCGGCCGATCCCGTCCGCCGCGCTGTCGCTGCCCGATGCGGACCAGCTCACCCGCCTGCTCGCGCGCGGCCCGGTACAGGTGCACCTGGCGCTGGATGTCGGCTGGAACGGCGACTACACCTCGCAGAACGTCATCGCCGAACTGACCGGGCGCGAAGTGCCTGAGGAGATCGTGCTGATCGCGGGGCACCTCGATTCCTGGGACCTGGGCACCGGCGCGGTCGATGACGCCTCCGGCGTCGGCATCACGATGGCGGCCGGGCACCTGATCGCGCAGTTGCCCCAGCGGCCGCGTCGCACGGTACGCGTGGTCGCGTTCGCGAACGAGGAGCAGGGCCTGATCGGCGCCAGCGCCTACGCCCAGGCGCATGGCGGCCCGGACGTGATCGCACGGCACGTGATCGGTGCGGAAAGCGACTTCGGTGCAGGGCGCATCTACGGCTTCAACACCAGCGCACCCGCCGGCCAGCGTGCGACCAGCGACGCCATTGCCGAAGTGCTGCGCCCGCTCGGCATTGATTATCTGCAGGACGCAGGCGGCCCCGGTCCGGACATCTCGCCGCTGGCGGCCCGGGGTGGCGCCTGGGGCTGGCTCGGTCAGGACGGCACCGACTATTTCGACCTGCACCACAACGCAAACGACACCTTCGACAAGGTCGATCCCGACGCGGTCGCGCAGAACACCGCCGCCTATGCCGTGTTCGCGTGGCTGGCGGCGGAAGCGGAAGGAGATTTCGGCAGCGCGCCGAAGACCGGAGACGCGCCGGCGCACTGATCCAGCTGCGGATCGCGATCAGCGATTCGCGACGATCACCCAGATGCCGTGCGGAAGACCGCGCGTGGCGTCGGACACGCGATGCGCTGCCGCGTCGCTGAAGCCGGCGTCACGCAGGTCCTGCAACACCGCCCATCCGAAATGATGGAAACAGGGCACGCCGCTGCCCAGTGGATCGCCGTGGTACTCGGGCTCGCCGACGAACTCGACGGCGCCCGAGGCGGACAGCGTCGCGATCTGCGTGCTCTGCAACGCGTCGTCATAGAACGGAATCGTCGCGACGAGGACGCCGCCAGGCCGGATGACCCGCGCCAGCTCCGAGAACGCGCTGCGCGCGTCCGGCACATGCTCGAGCACATCGAGGCTGAGCACGGCGTCCAAAGCGCCATCCGCCGAACCGGATGCGGTGACGTCGCCGTGCCGGACGATCTCGAATACCCCTTTGCGCCACAGCCAGAACGAAAGACGCAGCCGCTTGTGCCAGCTGCCGATGAACTCCGCGCCACTCGTACGCGGAAACCGCCGCCGCACAGCGAGATAGAGACGACTCGCCTGCTCGGTCAGATGGATCCGGGCTTGCGCGTGCGCAGCCAGCTGCTCCAGCAGCAGGCGACCTGCAGCGCGCTGGCGCGCGTTGCAGCCACAGCTCAGGCATTGCAGTCCTTCCCGCGCGTCTGCCGGTCCGGAAGCGGGCGAGAATCCCCGCGCCGATCCGCACAGATCACACAGACCCGGACGCACGCGCCCATCCAGCTGCAGCACATGGTCTGACGCTCTCGCGGCCGCGGCATCCGCCTGCCATGACGCGAGATCACGCCAGTGGCTCACGCCCGGTGCTAGTGCTGGGTCCACTGCGCCAGGAGTACGGCCGTCGCCGATGCCACGTTGAGGCTCTCGACCTTGCCGCTGCCGGGAATGCCGATCTGCAGATCGCAGGCCTTGGCGAGGTCGGGGTCCATGCCTTCGCCCTCCGAGCCGATCACGAACACGATGCGTTCGGGCAGCGGGCGTGCGAAGAGGTTCTCGCCGCCGCGCACGACGGTGGCCGCGAGCGAGAAGCCGACACTGCGCAGCTGGGCGAGCGCGTTGTCGTCGCGCCCAAGACGCACGAACGGCACCGATTCCGCGCCGCCTTCGGCGACGCGCGCGGCGGCCCCGGACAGCGCCAGCGTCGAGGTCTTGGGCAGCAGCACCGCGGACGCGCCGAAGTGTGCCGCCGAGCGCAGGATCGCGCCGAGATTGTGCGGATTGCCGACGCCGTCGAGCCACAGCCCACACACGGGGCCGTCCGGCAGTGCCTGCAGCCATGTGCCCAGCGACTGCGGCGCTTCGCGCAACACATCAGCGACGACGCCTTCGTGGTGCGAACTGGCCGCGAGCTTGCGCAGGTCGTCTTCGGCGACGACGCGATAGCCGATGCGGTTCGCTGCGCACCACTTCAACAGCGGCTGCAACTGCGGGATACGGGCCTCGAGCAGGTACAGCTTGCGGATCGATTCGGGTCGGCGGGCGAACACGGCATCGATCGCGTTTCGACCGTAGAGGCGCATTTCGCGCCGGTCTTCGGTCTCACCGGCATCCGCTTCGTCCGCGCGCACGTCGGGCCGCGGCGCGGGCGCGCGCGGCGGCGGGGCCGACGTCGCGGGACGCGAACGCGCGCCCCATGGGCTGTCACGCCCGGGGGCGGGCGCTGGTGTGCGTGGCGTGTCGCGGCCACTGCCGGACCAGGGGGACTTCGTCATATCAGGGGGCCTTGCGCCAGAAATCGGCGTTGCGGATCCCGAGCTTGTCGGGATCGAAGATCGGGTCGAGACCCTGCTTCTTCTGCGTCTCGTAATCGCGCAATGCGAGCATTGCGGGCTTCTGCAGGATCAGGATCGCGACGATATTGAGCCAGGCCATCAGGCCGACACCGATGTCGCCGAGCATCCACGCCATCTCCGCGCTGCGCACCGCGCCGAAGATCACCATGCCGAGAATCGCGAGGCGCAGCAGCAGCGTGCGGGTCGGACGGGCGACGTGGTTGTTGAGGTAGGTGAGGTTGGTTTCGGCCATGTAGTAATAGGCCATGATCGTGGTGAACGCAAAGAAGAACAGCGCCACGGCGACCATCGCCGCGCCCCAGCCCGGCAGGATCGATTCGATGCCCGCCTGGGCGAAGCCCGAGCCCGCTTCCACGCCCGGCAGTGCCTGATGCAGCACGGTGCCGTCGGGCATGATCACGTTGTACATGCCGGTCGCCAGGATCAGGAACGCGGTCGCGGTGCAGACCAGCATCGTGTCGAAGTAGATCGCCCACGCCTGCACGTAACCCTGCTTGGCCGGGTGCGAGACCTCGGCCGCGGCCGCCGCATGCGGACCGGTGCCCTGGCCCGCTTCGTTGGCGTAGATGCCGCGCTTGACGCCCCACTCGATCGCCAGGCCCAGCATCGCGCCGAAGCCGGCGTGCACGCCGAACGCGCTCTCGAAGATGATGCGGAACATCGTCGGCACGAAGTCGTAGTTGATGATCATCACCGCGACCGCGATGAAGATGTAGGCCATCGCCATCACCGGGACCACCAGCTCGGCGAACGCGGCGATGCGCTTGACGCCGCCGAAGATGATCACCGACAGCATCAGCGCCACGGTGATGCCGATGCCGGCCTTGAGTGCGGTGCGCGCTTCCATGCCCATCCACTGGCCGGACAGGTCACCGCAGACCGAAGTGCCCACGCAGGCGTTGGCGATGCTGTCGGCGATCGCATTCGCCTGCACGCCCGGCATCAGCAGACCGGCGGCGATCAGCGTCGCGAACGCGAACGCCAGCGCGTACCACTTCAGGCCCATGGCCTTTTCGATGTAGTACGCCGGGCCACCGCGATAGCGCCCTTCGCTGTCCTTTTCCTTGTAGATCTGCGCCAGCGTGCACTCGACGAACGAGGTCGAGGCGCCGAGGAACCCCATCACCCACATCCAGAACACCGCGCCCGGGCCGCCGAAGGCGATCGCCGTCGCGACGCCGGCGATGTTGCCGATGCCGATCCGGCCAGCCATCGACATTGCCAGTGCCTGGAACGAGGACACGCCCGCATTCGAGCTCTTGCCGCTGAAGGTCAGCCGGGTCATCTCGACGAAGCCGCGGACCTGCATGAAACGGGTGCGGAACGAAAACCAGAGGCCCGCGCCCAGGCACAGCGCGATCAGCGCCTTGCTCCAGATCAGCCCGTTCAATGCACTGAGTAAGGTATCCACGTGGCGCGATGCTCCGGTCGGGTGGCTGTCGCGACCCCCGTCGCAACTGGCGGACACGATACCTGCATTTCCACGCTGCGTGCCGCGCCACGACCGCTTTTCTGGGGCGGATCAGGCGTCGGCAACGTTGCGCAGCAAGCCGAATACGCGCAGATCGTGCAGACCATCGGGTTTGCGGATCGCGCCGCGCAGCAGGCCTTCCTCGACGAAGCCGTTGGCCTGCAGCACCCGCGCCGAGGCCGGGTTGATGTCGAGCACATTGGCCTGCATCCGGGACAGCGACAGTGCGTCCATCACCCAGGGTGTGTAGAGCGCGACAACCTGGCGCATCACGCCGCGGTTCCAGTGCGTGCGGCCGAGCCAGTACCCGAGTTCGGCCGAGTGCGCGCGCTCGCCGCCGGCGACATGGCGCACGCCGATGCTGCCGCAGGCCGCGCCGTCGATCTCGATCGCCAGCACCGGCAGCGACAGATCGACGACGCGCCCGGCGAGGAAAGCCTCGCCATCGGCGCGTGTATAGGGATGTGGAAACCGGTCGCTCAGACCGCGGACGATCGCAGGATCGTCCGCGTGGTGCAGCAGCGCGTCGAGATCACTGGCGCGCCAGCGGCGGAGCACGAAGCCCGCACCGCCGAGGCGCACCGCGTCCCAGCGCGCGGCATCAGGCATGGCCGCTGACCACGGGCGTCTCGTCTTCCAGTCGCTCGAGTTCGTGCGCCAGTGCTTCCGGCGAACGCGTGAACGGCGCGAGCAGCGCATAGAACGCCGGCACGACGAACAACGACAGCAGCGTCGAGAACGCGACGCCGAAGATCACCACAATGCCGATCGTCGCGCGGCTCGCCGACCCCGGACCGCCGGCCACGACCAGCGGGATCGCACCCATGATCGTCGCCGCCGAAGTCATCAGGATCGGACGCAGACGCACCGCCGAGGCTTCGGCGATCGCTTCGCGCACGTTGCGGCCGTCGTCGCGCAGCTGGTTGGCGAACTCGACGATCAGGATGCCGTTCTTCGCCGCCAGGCCGATCAGCATCACGATGCCGATCTGGCTGAAGAGGTTCAGCGTACCCCCGGTCGCCCATAACCCGAGCAGCGCGCCGAGCACCGCCAGCGGCACCGTCAGCATGATCGACAGCGGATGGATGAAGCTCTCGAACTGCGCCGCCAGCACCAGATAGACGATCAGCAGCGCCATCGCGAAGGTCAGCAGCACCGCGCCGCCGGCTTCCTGGAATTCGCGGCTCTCGCCCTTCCAGTCGACCTGCGCGTAGTCCGGCAGTTCCTCGGCCGCGACCGCGTTGGTCCACGCGATCGCCTCGCTCATCGTGTAGCCCGGCGCGAGGCCGGCGGCGATGGTGATCGAACGCAGACGGTTGAAGCGGTTGAAGCTGCCGGGCTCGGCGATCTCGCTGAGCGTCACCAGGTTCGACAGCGGCACCAGCGTGTCGTCGCGGCCGCGCACGAAGGTGCCGGTGAGATCCGACGGCGACATGCGGCGCTCGCGGTCGGCCTGCAGCAGCACGTCGTATTCCTCGCCGTTGTCGACGAAGGTCGTGACCTGGCGCTGGCCCATCATGGTTTCCAGCGTGCGGCCGATCTCCTGCACCGAGACGCCGAGGTCGGACGCGCGTGCACGGTCGATATCGACGCGCATCTGCGGGCGCGTTTCCTTGTAGTCGGAATCCGGGTCCTGGATGCCCGGGTTCTCGCGCATGCGCACGAGCATACGGTCGCGCCACTGGGCGATCTCCGCATAGTCCGGTCCGCCGAGTACCAGCTGGTAGCGCTGGCCGCGACCACCGACCAGACCACCCGGCACGTTGGCGCGCGCCTGCACGCCCGGCAGCTCGGCCAGCTGTCCGCGCAGTTCTTCGACGACGGACGCGGTGCTGACATCACGCGTGCGCCAGTCCTGCAGGAAGACCACGATCTGTCCGGTGTGCATGTCCTCGCTGCCGCCCCAGCCGCGCGGCACGCGCGAGTTGGCGCGCTCGATCGGCTGGTCCTCGCCGACCAGCGGCGCGAAGATCCGCTCGACCTGCTGCATCTGCGCGACCGTGTAGTCGTAGCCTGCACCTTCCGGGCCGTCGACACCGATGAAGAACCGGCCGCGGTCCTCGGCCGGCGACAGCTCGCTGGGCACGCGCCAGTACAGCAGTGCCGCAGCCACGGCGCAGGCGGCCATCGCACCCACCACCAGCAACAGCAGACGACCACCCGACAGCGCGACGAGCCCGCCGACTCGGCGCCCGTAGCCGTTGGACAGGCGCGTGAGCTGACGGTTGCTCCATGCATTGAAGCCGGTCTTCTTGTGATTCTGGGGACGCACGAGCTTGGAGCACATCATCGGCGTCAGCGTCAGCGCGATGAAGGCCGACAACGCGACCGCGCCGGCCAGTGCCACCGACAGTTCACGGAACAGACGTCCCGAATTGCCTTCCATGAAACCGACCGGCAGGAACACCGCGACCAGCACCGCGGTCGTCGCGATGACCGCGAACGCAACCTGCGCGGTGCCGCGTTTGGCCGCGACCAGGGGCGGCTCGCCGAGATCGGCGCGGCGCTGCACGTTCTCCAGCACGATGATCGCGTCGTCGACGACGAGGCCGATACACAGCACCAGCGCGAGCAGGGTCAGCAGGTTGATCGAGAAGCCGAACGCGTACAGCGCGATGAACGCTGCGACCAGACACACCGGCACGGTGATCGCAGGAATCAGCGCCGCACGCAGACTGCCGAGGAACAGCCAGATGACGATGAACACCAGGCCCATCGCTTCGGCCAGCGTCCAGTACACGCGGCTGATCGCCGCGTCGATGAAGACCGTGTTGTCGGCGGCGACGAAGATCTCGGTGCCTTCGGGCAGCGTCTGCTGGATGCGCTCGGCCTCGGCGCGCGCGGCGTGGGCCACGTCCAGTGCATTGGCGATCGAGGTGCGCACGATGCCGAGGCCGACATTGGGCACCGAGTTGCTGCGCATGTAGGAGCGGCGCTCGGCCGTGCCCAGTTCGATCCGGGCCACGTCGCCCATGCGGATCACGTAACCATCGGCGCCACGGCGCAGCGGAATCGTCGCGAACTGTTCGGGCTCACGGTAGCCGCGCTCCACGCGCAGGGTGAAGTCGCGGGTTTCCGACTCGATACGGCCGGCCGGCAGTTCGACGTTCTCGTTGCGCAGTGCGGTCTCGACGTCGTTGGCGGTGATGCCGCGCGCCGCCATCGCATCGCGGTCCAGCCAGATGCGCATCGCGTAGCGCTGCGCGCCGCTCAGCTGCACGCGGGCCACGCCGTCGAGCGAGGACAGACGGTCGATGACGTAACGGTCGGCGTAGTCGCTCAGCTCCATGGTGTCCATCACCGTGGAGCGCATGTTGAGCCACATGATCGCGTCGGCGTCGGCCTCGACCTTCGAGATCTCCGGCGGATCCGCCTCCACCGGCATGCGGTCCATGACGCGGCTGATCGCGTCGCGCACGTCGTTGGCCGCCGCCTCGATGTCGCGGTTGAGATTGAATTCGATGGTGACGTCGGAGCGGCCGTTGCGGCTGCGCGACTCGATCGTGCGGATGCCCTCGATGCCGGCCAGCGCGTCTTCGAGGATCTGGGTGATGCGGGTCTCGACGACGGCCGCCGATGCGCCCGGATAGCTGACGTCGACCGAGACGATCGGCGGATCGACGTTCGGCAGTTCGCGCACCGTCAGGCGCATGAACGCCATGATGCCCAGCACGACCAGCAGCAGGCTGATGACGGCCGCGAAGACCGGCCGCTTGATCGAGAGATCGGACAGCTTCACTGCGTGTCACCCGCCGGTGCGGCCTCGTCGGCCTGCTGCGCTTTCGCTTCCTGCACCGTGCCTTCGGTGATCTGCATGCCGGGGCGCAGCTTGCCGGTGCCGTCGACGACGATGCGCGTCTCGGGTTCCAGCCCCTCGAGGATCTCGACCAGGCCCTCGGCGCGCACGCCGACGGTCACCGGCGCCTGCTCGACGGTCTCGTCCTCGCGCACGCGATAGACGAAGGTGTCGCGGCCGACCTGGATCACCGCGATCTCCGGAATCATCAGCGCCTCGCGCGCCGCCTGCTGCAGGCGCACCTGCACCAGCATGCCGGGGCGCAGTTCGCGATCAGGATTCTCGAAGGCGCCACGTACCGTGACCGCGCGCGACTGCGGATCGATGCGCGCATCGACCGTCTGCACCACGCCCTCGAAATCGCGGCCGGGGAACGCGGCGATGCGGCCGAACAGGCGCTGGCCCGTGATCACGCGTGACAGCTGGGTTTCGGGCACCGGGAAGTCGACATAGACCGCGCCGATGTCGTCGAGCGTGGCGATCGGCGTGCCCGGCGTGACCAGCGCGCCCAGGCTGACCTGGCGCAGGCCCAGCACGCCGGCAAAGGGCGCGCGGATGGTGCGGTCGCCGATGTTGGCCCGCATCTCGGCGACGTTGGCGCGTGCCGAGTCGCGGTTCGCACGCAGCGTATCGACGGATGCCCGCGCGATCAGCTGGGTTTCCACCAGTTCGGTCCCGCGGCGGTACTGGCTGTCGGCGTCGATGGCAGCCGCCTCGGCCGCCTGCAGCGTGGCCTGCTGCTGGTTGCCGCTGAGCGTGATCAGCGGCGCGCCGGCCGCGACCTCGTCGCCACTGTCGAAGTGGACGCCCTGCACGATCTCGCTGACCTTCGCGGTCACGGTGATCGACTCGCGCGCATTCACGGTACCCAGCGCGGTGACGCTGTCGTTCCACTGGCGCGGCTGCACGACGGTCGTCGTCACCGGCACGGCCGCGGCTGCGGCCTGACCGGACGGTCCGGCCTCGCCTCCTCCGCAGGCAGACAGCACGAGTGCGGCGGCCAAACCAAGGGCCCGCAGCGGAAATGCGGGACGGACAGAGACGTGCTGCTGGGACAAGGGAGCGCTACCGGTACGGAAAACCGCCCGATCTTACCCGCTGGTCCGTGACGTTCCCTGTGCCATCGGATGGGCATGAAAAAACAGCGTTCCACGTCAACCGCTGGCGGCCTCGTGCGTTATGGCCCAGTCTGGTCCGACCGCGCCCAGCGCTCGTGTCGAGGCATCCCCCATGGCCCTGTACGACAACATCCTCCAGACCATCGGCAATACGCCGGTCGTGCGTCTGCACCGCATCGCCCCGCCGAACGTCGAACTCTACGCCAAGGTCGAATCCTTCAACCCCGGTGGCTCGGTCAAGGACCGCCTCGCGCTGGCGATCATTCTCGATGCCGAACAGCGGGGCCTGCTCAAGCCGGGCGACACCGTCGTCGAGGCGACGTCGGGCAATACCGGTGTGGCGCTGGCGATGGTCTGCGCGGCGCGCGGCTACAAGTTCGTCGCGACGATGGTCGAGACCTTCTCGATCGAACGCCGCAAGCTGATGCGCGCCTATGGCGCCAAGGTCATCCTCACCCCCGCCGCCGAACGTGGCAGCGGCATGGTCAAGCGCGCGAAGGCGCTGGCCGAGGAACACGGCTGGTTCTGGGCCAGCCAGTTCGAGAATCCCGCCAATCCGGCGTATCACCGGCAGACCACGGCCGCCGAGATCCTGCGCGATTTCGCCGGCCGCCGGCTCGACCATTTCGTCACCGGCTGGGGCACTGGCGGCACGCTGACCGGCGTGGGCGAAGTGCTGAAGGTCGCGCGTCCGGAAGTGAAGGTCACCGCCTGCGAACCTGCAGGCGCCGCGCTGCTGCAGGGCAAGGAATGGGCACCGCACAAGATCCAGGGTTGGACGCCGGACTTCGTGCCGGCCGTGCTGAATCGCGACATCGCCGCGCAAGTGATCTCGATCGATGACGGCCTGTCGATCGAGACTGCACGCCGGCTCGCCGCCGAGGAAGGCATCTTCGTCGGCATCTCCGCCGGCGCGACCGCGGCCGCCGCACTCGAAGTGGCGAAGACCGCACAAGACGGCGATGTGATCCTGATGATGCTGCCCGACACCGGCGAGCGCTATTTCTCTACGCCGCTGTTCGCCGACGTCAACGAAGGCTCCGACGACGACTGGTTGGCCGGCCTGCCCTGACCGCTCTATGCATCGGCGCATGCATCCGCGTGCGCCGATGCGTCCGACGTCCCCGGGCGGACGTCTCAGCCCAGCCAGATCGCCAGGCCACCGCCGACGATCACCAGCGCGAGTACCCAGCCCAGCCAGCCGAACTGGCCGCTGTCGCCGCGCACCACGGTTTCCTGGCGCGCCTCGCGCATCAATGACGAGCTGTGCTTCGCAATCGCGTCGCGTGCCGCCTGGTCGCTCAGTCCCGGCTTGACCTCGCGCAGACGCTTCGCGGCGTCGACGATGTTGCCGGTCGCGAGCTTCGCGGCGACTTCGCTGGGCAGCGTGCCGCTCGACGGGGGCGCGGCGCCGCCCGCGGGCCGGAACCGGTCATCGGGATCCAGCGCATCCGACGGGTTTTCCGCCAGACGCTGCACCGCGTCGCGCGCGTCGGCGAGCTTCAGCCCGGGATTCGCCTCGCGCAACTGCTTGATCGCCTCGATGGCGCTGCCGCGTCGTAGCGCGTCGTGGACCGCGAGCGGCACATGCAGGCGTGTGGATCGGGAAACGACGCTCATCGATGACCTCGGCGCTCGGAAATGCCGGACCAGCCTAATCGCCGCCTCCGCGCGAAAGACTCACCCGGCCTCCACGCCGCGGCGCCGAGCCTGAGCGCATGCCGATTCTCGAAGCCCGTCAGGCCGACATCACCCGCGTCGACGCCGATGCGATTGTCAACGCCGCGAATGAAACCCTGCTCGGCGGCGGCGGTGTCGACGGCGCGATCCATCGCGCTGCCGGGCCTGCCCTGCTGCAGGCGTGCCGCGCCCTGCCGGAGGTGCGTCCGGGTGTGCGCTGCCCGACCGGCGAGGCGCGGATCACGCCGGGCTTCAGATTGCCGGCGCAGTCGGTGATCCACACCGTCGGCCCGGTGTGGCGCGGCGGCGATGCCGGCGAAGCCGAGGCGCTCGCGGCCTGCTATCGCAACAGCCTCGCGCTCGCAGCCGAACACGAACATGGTTTCGCACGCATCGCATTTCCGGCGATCAGCTGCGGCGTCTACGGCTATCCGATCGATCAAGCGGTGCAGATCGCCGTCGACACCGTGCGCGCGTGGACCGGCGACACGCCGACGCAGGTGCTGTTCTGCTGCCACGACGCCGCGATGCGCGCGCGTTACGAAGCCGCGCTCGCGGATTGCTAAAGGCCGGACACGGAAACGCCGGCACGAAGCCGGCGTTTCCAGAGACGATCCGCTGCCGCGATCAGCCGTCGAACTTGCCCTGCGCGGCCAGACCGTTGTCGCGGGCGCGCGCATAGACGGTGTCCTGCGCCTTGCGCACGTTGCCGGCCAGATCCTGCGACCACAGCTTCAGCGCGGCCTGCTGCATCGCGCGACCGTAGGAGAACGACAGCGGCCACGGGTTCGGCCCGAGACGGTTCATCGCATCGAGATGCGCGGTGGCCAGTTCGTCGGACTGGCCGCCCGACAGGAACACGATGCCCGGCAGGATCGCCGGCACCGACGACTTCAGGCACATCAGGGTCGCTTCGGCGACCTCTTCAATGTCCGCGTCTTCCTCGCAGTCCTTGCCCGGCAGCACCATCGACGCCTTGAGGATCGTGCCTTCGAGCATGACGTTCTGGCTGTACAGCGCATCGAACAGACCGCGCAGCACGACTTCGGTGACTTCGTACGACGTCTGGATGTCGTGGTCGCCTTCCAACAGCACTTCCGGCTCGACCATCGGCACCAGGCCCTGCTCCTGGCAGAGCGCCGCGTAGCGCGCGAGCGCATGCGCGTTGACGTCGATGCAGGTGCCCGACGGCATGTCTTCGCCGATCGTGATCACCGCGCGCCACTTTGCGAAGCGCGCGCCGAGCTTGTAGTACTCCTCCAGGCGCGCGCGCAGGCCGTCAAGGCCTTCGGTCACCAGCTCGCCCGGGAAACCCGCCAGCGCATGCGTGCCCTTGTCGACCTTGATGCCGGGGATGATGCCGTGCTGGGTCAGGTACTTCGCGAACGGTACGCCTGCCTTCGTCGACTGGCGCAGGGTCTCGTCGAACAGGATCGCGCCGCTGATGTGCTCCGACAGCTTCGGCGTCGTCAGCAGCAGCTCGCGGTACGCGCGACGGTTCTCTTCGTTGTTCGGAATTCCGACCTGCTCGAAGCGCTTGCCGATCGTGCCCGTCGACTCGTCGATCGCGATGATGCCCTTGCCCTTCGCCACCATGGCCTGGGCGGTTTCGGCAAGTTGTTCGATGCTCATGACGGGGTTCCGGGATCGCGACGGGAAAGGGCCGCGATTATAGCCCGGCGCATCGGCCGGGCTTCCGGAGACATCGGGTTGCCGCGCGCCGCTTCCGAGAATCCGGCGCGCGCAGGCCGCGTGTTACAGCTCGCCCAGGCCCTCGGCGCGCCCGTCCGGTCCCACCTGCAGCAGGCGCAGCGTGTTCGTAGCGCCGTGGGTTTCCATGTGCTCGCCGCTGGTGAACACGACGCGCTGGCCGGGGCCGAGCAGGCCCGCTTCGACCAGCAGGCGCACGCTGCCACGCGCGGCTTCACGCGGCGTCTGGCCGCGGCTGTCGTAGTTGAACGGGAACACGTCGCGCATCAGCGACATGCGCCGCCGCGCGCCATCGTGGCGGGCGAACGCATAGATCGACGCGCCGCCGCGGAAACGCGACAGGTAACGCACGGTGCCGCCGGATTCGGTCATCGCGACGATCGCGCCGACACCAACGTGCTCGGACAGGAACATCGCCGCCATCGCGATCGCATGGTCGGCGCGCTCCAGATTGCGCGGTGCTTTCTCGAAATCGGTGTCGTGGGCGAACTGGCGTTCGGCGCCGACGCAGATACGCGCCATCGCTTCGACCGCACGCACCGGATACGCGCCGGCAGCCGTCTCGGCCGACAGCATCACCGCATCGGTGCCGTCGATGACCGAGTTGGCCACGTCCAGCACTTCGGCGCGCGTCGGCATCGGGCTTTCGACCATCGACTGCAGCATCTGCGTCGCGGTGATCACCACTTTGTTGCGGGCCAGCGACTCGCGGATGATCTTCTTCTGCAGGCCCGGCAGCTCGGCATCGCCGATCTCCACGCCCAGATCGCCGCGCGCGACCATCACCACATCACTGGCGTCGATGATCTCGGTGAGGTTGTCGATCGCCTCGGTGCGCTCGATCTTCGACACCAGCGCGGCGTCACTGCCGTGCGAGCGTGCGATCGAACGCGCCTCTTCCATGTCGGCGGCGTTGCGGCAGAACGACACCGCGATGAAGTCGACGCCGATGTCGGCCGCGACCTTGATCAGCTGGCGGTCGTGGTCGGTCAGCGCGCCGAGCGACAGCCCGCCGCCCTGCTTGTTGAGTCCCTTGCGGTTCGACAGCACGCCGTCGTTGAGCACGGTGGTGACGATACGCGCGCCTTCGACGGCGGTGACCTGCAACTGCATCAGGCCATCGTCGAGCAGCAGCACGTCGCCTGCCTCCACGTCGCCCGGCAGGCCGAGATAGCTGACGCCGACTTCGTCGACGGTGCCCGGAGGCGCTGCGGGATCGGCGACCAGATCGAAGCGCGCGCCGGCGCGCAGCTGCACCTTGCCCTCGGCGAATTTCTCGATGCGGATCTTCGGGCCCGGCAGATCGGCGAGGATGCCGATCTCGACGCCGGCGCGATCGGCCGCGGCGCGCACGGCTTCGGCGCGTACCTGCTGCGAGGCAGGATCGCCATGCGAGAAGTTGAGGCGGACGGCGTTGACGCCGGCGGCGATGAGCGCATCGAGGACCCCGGGCGCGTCGGTCGCGGGGCCCAGCGTGGCGAGAATACGGGTGCGGCGACGGTGCGCCGGAACGGAAGGCAGGTCGGTCTTGGTCATGGGCCGAGTGTAATGTCCACCGGTAGTCAATCGCATGCTGCGGAGCAGCACGCGCATTGCGTGAAAGGGCGGAACGGCGCCACGATCGTCCGGTCAGGCGCCCCGGGCGAGGACCGGAAACAGCATCCCGGGGGATGCCACGACCACGTCCGCACCTGCGTTCCGGAGCTCGGCGTCGCTGCCGAAACCCCACGATACGCCGACTGCGCGCATGCCGTGTTGCCCTGCCCCCTCCATGTCGTAGCGCCGGTCGCCGATCATCGTGGCCTGCGACGCGGTGATCGCCAGGCGCGACAGGGCTTCGGCGATCAGCTCGCGCTTGTAGCGGCGCGTGCCGTCGCCACTGGCACCGACCACGGTCTCGAACGCGGTGCCGAACGGCAACGCGTCGATGATCCGGCGCGCGAAGCCTTCGTTCTTCGACGTGACGACAGCCAGCCTGTAACCCGCGGCCCGCAGGGCGGCGATCGCGTCGGGGATCCCGGGATACACCGTGTGCTCGCGCCAGCCACTGGCGTCGTACCGCGCGAGGTACAGCGCCACCGCGTGTTCGGCACGCGCGCGGTCCCCGTCGAACAGCGTCTCGTAGCTGTCGCGCAACGGTGGGCCGATCCACGGCAGCAATGCTTCGCGCGGCAACGCCGGCTGGCCGAGCACCTCGAGCGTATGCGCGATGCCGCCGAGGATGCCGGCCTCCGAATCGATCAGCGTGCCGTCGAGATCGAAGAACAGCGCGTCGGTCATGCCCCGCGTGCAGCCAGCGCCGCAACCGCCGGCAGCGTCTTGCCTTCGAGGAATTCCAGGAACGCGCCGCCACCGGTCGAGATGTACGAGACATCGTCGGCGATGCCGTACTTGTCGACCGCCGCCAGCGTGTCGCCGCCACCGGCGATCGAGAACGCCTTCGACGACGCGATCGCGCGCGCCAGTGCTTCGGTGCCCTTGCCGAACGCGTCGAATTCGAACACGCCGACCGGGCCGTTCCAGACCACGGTGCCGGCATCCGCGATCATCGCCGCGTAGCGCTTCGCGGTGTCCGGGCCGATGTCGAGGATCATGTCGTCGGCGTCGACCGCATCCACCGCCTTGACGGTCGCCGGTGCATCTGCCGCGAATGCAGGTGCGACGACGACGTCGGTCGGCACCGGAATGTCGGCGCCGCGTGCCTTGGCGTCGGCCATGATCTGCTTCGCAGTGTCGAGCAGGTCGGTCTCGACCAGCGACTTGCCGACGCTGTGGCCCAGCGCGGCGATGAAGGTGTTGGCGATGCCGCCGCCGACGATCAGCTGGTCGACCTTGCCGACCAGCGACGACAGCAGTTCGAGCTTGGTCGAGACCTTGCTGCCGGCGACGATCGCCAGCAGCGGGCGTGCCGGCGCGTCGAGCGCCTTGGCCAGCGCATCGAGTTCGGCCATCAGCAGCGGGCCACCCGCCGCGGTCGCCGCATGGCGGATCACGCCGTGCGTCGACGCCTGCGCGCGGTGCGCGGTGCCGAAGGCGTCCATGACGAACACGTCGCACAGCGCGGCATATTTCTTCGACAGCGCCTCGTCGTCGTCCTTCTCGCCGACATTCATACGGCAGTTTTCCAGCAGCACCAGCTGGCCCGGCGCGACCTCGACACCGTCGACCCAGTCGCGCACCAGCGGCACGTCGATGCCCAGCAGCTCCGACAGGCGCGCAGCGACGGGCGCCAGCGAATCGGCCTCGCTCCAGCTGCCTTCCTTCGGCCGGCCCAGGTGCGAGGTCACCATGACCGCGACACCCTTCTCCAGCGCGTAACGCAGCGTCGGCAGCGACGCGGTGATGCGCTGGTCGGAGGTGACCCTGCCGCCGTCGACGGGCACGTTGAGATCCTGGCGGATCAGGACGCGCTTGCCGGAAAGGTCGAGGTCGGTCATGCGGACGATGGTCATGGGCGCTGGACTCGCTGCAGTGGGAGGGGGAAACGCGTGTGCGTCAGCCGCCCATTGTCCGCGCTGTGCCTGCGGGCAGGCAAACCGGCAGGTCGATCATCCGCACCAGGCGGACGTGGGCGCCGCCCGGTCGATCTATCGATCCGGCGCTGGTGTCCGCAGCAGGCGCACCGCAAAACCGCCGACCAGCACGACGCCCAGCACCAGCACGCCCCACAGCAGCCACGTGCCCCAGTCGCGCGGCGGCGTGTCGTCCAGCGCCGCCTCGCCCGCAAGTGCGGCGCGCGCACCCGGCGTGGCGACCGGCGGCGTCCAGCTGCCGCCGTTGCGTGCACGCAGATCGGCGAGCACCGGTGCAACTGGCGCATCGCCGCGCACCGAGCGCGCGCTGCCGGCGCGCAGCGAGAACGGTGGCGCGCCCTCGGCGACGAACACCAGGCGTTCCGGCCGGTAGCCCAGGCGCAACGTCGGCGCGGCGCCTGCCTGCGCTGCATCCGGCAGCAGTCGCCACTGGCGTGCGCGCAGCGGCGCGTCGAGCCCGAGCGGCGGCGTGCGCGTGGCGGCATCCGCACCGATGCGATAGACCAGCCAGTCCTGCGCCACCGTGCGCCACGGCGCGTCATCGTCATCGCGCACGGCCAGCGTCCAGCGCGCGGTCGCGTTGCCGTCCAGACCGATGTCGACCCGGGTCGCCGGTACGCGCGCATCGAGCCTGTAGACGAAGCCGCCGGCCGCGTCGGGCGCACCGGTCGCTTCGAGCGCGACCCACTCCCGTGCCGGCGCGTCGCCTGCGACCGTCGTTTCGCCGACCAGCGACACGATGGCCGGCATCGTGCCCGCACCTGCGCCTGGCGTGACCCGCAGATAGCGCATCCGGGCTGGCGTATCGAACGCGATCCGCCGCTCGACCAGTCGCGCCTCGCCGCGACGCAGATCGAGCAGGCGCGCCGCGGCCGGCAGCGGGCGCCACGCGCGCAGGTCGTCGGACGCTTCGACATGCAGCGTGCGTTCGAACGGCGACGCCGCGGTGCCCCAGTCCAGGACCAGTGCCTGCAGCGGCTGCCCGGACGCACCGGTGTCGACCAGCAACGCAGCCGGCGGCGCATCGTCGCGCGCCGGCTGCCACTGGATACGGCGCAGGCGGCCGTCGGGGTCGAGCTCGCTGATCGCCGTGATGTCACTGCCCGTGCGCGCAGCCGTCGCCGGCAACGGGAACCACGCCAGCGGCTGCGTCGTGCGGCGTGCCGGCGGCGTGGGTGCGGACTGCAGCAATGCCGGCACCTGGCGGCCATCGCGGTTGACCACGATGACATCGCGCAGCGCGGGCGACACCGCGGTCGTATAGACCGCTGCATCGAGCTGGACCTGGTAGGCCCCTGCATCACCGGGCGGCAACGTCAGTTCCCACTGCGCGACGAAGGCCGCGTCGTCCGTGGCCGAGACCGCTGCAGCACTCGCGAGGCAGCAGGCCAGCAGACTCATGCGTCGCAGCAGGCGGCTCATGCGGCGGCCTCCGGCGCCGGTTCGGGTGCCGCGGTGCGCGGAGGCGCCGGCGCGAAGAAGCCGACGACCGTGCACAGCAGGCCGTAGGCGATGAACGAGCCGATGCCCCACAGGTTGCCCAGGTGGCTGCGGTCGACCAGCACCAGCTTGGCCAGCACGATCGCCATCAGCACCGCACCTGCCAGCCACAGCACGCGCTGGCCGCGACGCGAGCCGATGACCCAGCCGAGCACGCCCAGCACGCTCCAGACCACCGTCAGGCTGGTCTGCGCCAGACTGCTGCCCGCCAGCGTCGCATCCCATGCCACGCCGCCCCAGTGATGCGCGCCGCGCAGTGTGATCGCGGTGACCAGCAGGAATGCGCCGGCGGCCAGCAACGGCACGCGTGCAGGTATCCCGACCGCCGCATCGCCACTCCACAACCAGCGCGACAGCAGCAACAGGACTGCGAGCTGTGCAAGATCGAGTGGATTCAGCAGCGCGATCCATGGCAGGGGTGCGGGATCACCGGCGGTACGCAATGCCAGCAGCCACCATGCGGCCAGTACCAGGCAGCAGATCGCACGGAACGGCACGCGCATCGGTTCGAACGCAGCACCCAGCGGATGCGTCAGCAGCGTCCAGCGCAGCAACGCGACTGCGGTGATCACCAGCCAGGGCGCGATGACCGCGACCAGCCGCCATGCGCCGCCGACGTCGTCGACGATCCGCACCAGCAGCAGCGACAGCACGAACGGCCACAGCAGCCACCAGACGCACTGCGCCGCCCGCGCGAAGCCACCCTCTCCCGCACGCAGGCAGACGAGGCTTCGCACGCCGAGGACGCCGAACACCAGCCAGGCCCACACGCCGTAACCAGCGAACGGCTGCTGGTGGACATCGGCCTGCCACAGCGCGAGCGGCACTGCCGCCGCAAGTGCACCGCACACCGTCGCAGCCAGCACGACATCGGGGTCACGCCGGTGGCGCTCGGCAGCGAGCCAGGCGGTCACGGCGGCGAGCACCAGCCATGCGTCGGGCACCGACGCCTGCGGCAGGACGCGTTCCAGTTCCAGCACCCACGCCCCCAGCCACCACGCCAGCGCCCAGATCCAGGCCAGGCGTGCCGGCACACGCATCTGCGCGCGCGCGTAGGCCCAGGCGATCGCGAGCCCGGCGAGCGCGATCAGCATCGCGCCGACGAACAGTCCGTTCGCGAATGGCGTCCCGTCGACCGTCGTGTTGCCGGCCGCGAACACATAGGCCACCACGGCCGCGACCTGCAGGCCGACGCCCGACCAGCGCGGCAGCCGCCGCTGCTGGCGCAGTCCCAGCCACACCAGCGCAGCACCTTCGAGTGCGAACACGCATGCGGTCGCCTGCGCGGACAGCGCAAGCGGGACCGCCAGCGTCGCGAACCCGACCGCCAGCAGCGCGTACGACTGCTGCAGCACTTCGAAGCGTCCGCCACGCCGCAGCCAGCACGACAGACCTGCATACAGCGCCGCCACGCCGAGCGCGCACAGCGCCAGCGCGGTGGTGTCATGGCGCAACAGGCCGGACTGCAGCGAGAAGGCGACCAGTGGCGTTCCGAACACCAGCGCGCCATCGATGGCATCGCGACGTCCCGGCGGGCGCCGGCGCGCATGCAGCAGTGGCACGAGGAGGTAGATCGCGAAGAACAGCGCGAGGAATGCCTGCGCGGACGGGTAGTCGGTCGCGTCGTAATCCAGCACGCCCCACAGCGTGCCGATGCCGAAGGTGAAGACGAAACCGAGCAGGTTGAGCAGCCGCCACGCCCGGAACCAGGCGATGGCGACGATCGCCGCATTGAGTACCGCGTAGTAACCGAACAGCGCGACGTGGTTGCCGCTGCCGGTCGACAGCCAGATCGGCGCGAGGAAGCCCGCCAGCACCGCGAACACCGCCAGCGCCATCGCGCCCTGCAGCACCGCCAGCGCGCCGGCGCCGAACACCAGCGCCACGCTCGCCGCGAACGCGAACCCCATCGGAACCAGATCGAACATCCGCGATGCGGCGAATACCACCAGCAGCAGGATGCCGATCATCCCGCCCTGCAGGCTCAGCGCGAACGTGCGGTGGCTGTCGCGGCGGATCCAGCCGAACACCAGTCCCGCGACCGCGGCCGCCGACACGCCCGCCAGACGCAGCGACACCGGCACCTGCAGCAGGCCCTCGTCGCTGGCGTACTTGAGCAGCGCGGCGACACCGGCGAACAGCACCAGCATGCCGATCTTCACCGGCACGTTGCCGGAGGTGAACCACTGCCGGACCAGGCGCAGGCCGCGTTCGAACACGTCCGGCCCGGCAGGCGCGCCAGGCGTGGCCGGCTGGTGTGAGGTGGGCGCAGGACGGACCGGGTCCGCATCGCGCCAGGCCGCGCGCGGCGGCGCGGCCGGCAACGGTGGCGGCGCTGCGACCGGCGCGGGTGACGCCTGCTGCACTGGCGGTACCGGCACAGAAGCCGCCGCAGCCGCCGGCGCCAATGGATCGACGGGCGTGGTCACAGCCGGTGCGGGCGCCACGCGGACCGGCACGGACGCGGCGGACGGCATTGCCCGACCGGCGATCTCCGCACGCAGCCGTTCGCTGAGGTCTTCGAGCTCGGCAACGCGCCGGCGCAGGCCGAACAGCATGACCAGCCCGACGACCAGCAGGACGGGCACCGTCAACAGCGCAAGCCCGATCAGTACGACGAGTTCTTCCATGGCACCCCCGCCGCGCCGGACGGCGCGTCCGGCCACCTTACCGGCGATGCCCCGGAAACAAGAAGCCCCGCATGTGCGGGGCTTCGGATATCGCGTCGCGGGACTGCGCGATTACTTCGCCGCGACCACGCGGACCATCTCCAGACACTTGTTGGAGTAGCCCCATTCGTTGTCGTACCAGCTGACCAGCTTGACGAAGGTCGGGTCGAGCGCGATGCCGGCCTCTGCGTCGAACACCGAGGTGCAGGTCTCGCCGCGGAAGTCGGTGGCGACCACCTTGTCCTCGGTGTAGCCCAGGATGCCCTTGAGCGCGCCCTCGCTCTGCGCCTTCATTTCGGCGCAGATCTCTTCGTAGCTCGCCGGCGTGTCGAGCTCGACCACCAGGTCGACCACCGACACGTCGGACGTCGGCACGCGGAAGCTCATGCCGGTGAGCTTCTTGTTGAGCTCGGGAATCACCACGCCGACGGCCTTGGCCGCACCGGTCGACGACGGAATGATGTTCTCCAGAATGCCGCGGCCGCCGCGCCAGTCCTTGTTGCTCGGGCCGTCGACGGTCTTCTGCGTCGCGGTCGCCGCGTGCACGGTGGTCATCAGGCCGCGCTTGATGCCCCACTTGTCGTGCATGACCTTGGCGATCGGGGCCAGGCAGTTGGTGGTGCACGAGGCGTTGGAGACGATCGTCTCGCCGGCATAGGTCTTGTCGTTGACGCCGAACACGAACATCGGCGTGTCGTCCTTCGACGGCGCCGACAGGATCACCTTCTTCGCGCCCGCATCGATGTGCTTCTGCGCGGTGTCCTTGGTCAGGAACAGGCCGGTCGACTCGATGACGACGTCGGCGCCCACTTCGTCCCACTTCAGGTTGGCCGGATCGCGTTCCTGGGTCAGGCGGATCTGCTTGCCGTTGACGGTCAGCGTGTTGCCCTCGACCGACACCGTGCCCTTGAAGCGGCCGTGCACCGAATCGTAGGACAGCATGTAGGCCAGGTAGTCCGGCTCCAGCAGGTCGTTGATCGCGACGATCTCGATCTCGCCGTCGAAGTTCTCCACTGCCGAACGCAGCACGTTGCGGCCGATGCGGCCGAAGCCGTTGATGCCTACCTTGATCGCCATGAATCCGGACTCCTGCAGCCGCGCTCACGCGGCAAAAGTGGGAAAGACGTGGCCGCGCGGCGCATGGGCGCCAGCCCGGACAGCGCTGCACAGTCTAGCAGCCGCGTGCCGGCGGGACCTGTCCCGGAGCGACCATGAACGGGCCACGGGCCCGGCAGTGCCCGCCTAGAAGCGGATGCGGCCGGTCAGGATGTCCTTGAACATCACCCAGTCACCGATGAAGGAATAGATGGGGTGCTTGAACGTGGCCGGCCGGTTCTTCTCGAAGAAGAAGTGGCCGACCCACGCGAAGGCGTAACCGCAGACCAGCGCGGCCCAGAGCCACATCGGATTGCGCTGCCAGATCGCCACGCCGACCAGCGCCAGCACGCCGCAGCTGCCGATGAAATGCAGGCGCCGCGACACCGGATGCGCGTGCTCGCCGAGATAGAACGGATAGAACTCGCGGAAACTGGCGAAGCGGCGCATGCGTCCTCCCAGAGCAGGCGGTATACGCGCCATTGATCGCACCGGCGCCTGCGTGCGTCAACCGTCGTCAGGCGCTGCGCGGGGCGAACATGATCACCGCCATGCCGCCGAGGCACAGCGCGGCGCCCAGCAGATCCCAGCGGCTGGGCACGATGCCGTCGACGCGCCAAAGCCACAGCAGCGCGACTGCGACGTAGACCCCGCCGTAGGCCGCGTACACGCGCCCGGATGCGGTGGGATGCAGGGTCAGCAACCACACGAACGCGGCCAGTGCCGCAGCGGCCGGCAGCAGCAACCAGACGTTGCCGTCCTTGCGCAGCCACAGCCACGGCAGATAGCAGCCGACGATCTCGAAGAACGCGGTGGCGACGAACAGCAGCAGCGTTTTCATGTCTCGCGCTCGGCCTGCTTGGCGCGGTTCCAGTACGCATCCTGCGCGTCCAGCGACTGGCCTGCGAGCGCACTGCCCTCGGCCGCTGCCATCGTTTCCATCGCACGGAAACGACGCTCGAACTTGTGGTTTGCGCGCCGCAATGCGGCGCCGACATCGACCTTCGCGTGCCGCGCGAGATTCGCCGCGACGAACAGCAGATCGCCCAGTTCTTCTTCGAGTCGATCCTGTGCCGCAGTGTCATCCGGATCGGCAGCGACCGCGTCGAACTCCACCCGCACCTCGTCGATCTCCTCGTGCAATTTCGCGATCACCGGCTCCGGGCCCGGCCAGTCGAAGCCCACGCGTGCGGCACGCTGCTGCAGCTTCACCGCGCGCTGCCATTCCGGCAGCCCGCGTGCGATGCCGGCCAATGCCGACGTGTCCGTCTCGCCCGCTGCGGCGCGCTCCTCGCGCTTGATCGCCTCCCAGTTGCGCAGCACGGTCTCGGCATCGTCGGCCGAGACGTCGCCGAAGATGTGCGGGTGCCGGCGGATCATCTTGTCGCTGATCGCATCGACGACATCGCCGAACGCGAACGCGCCCTGCTCCTGCGCCATCTGCGCGTGGAAGACGACCTGCAGCAGCAGATCGCCGAGTTCGTCGCACAAGCCAGGCAGGTCGCCGCGATCGATCGCATCGGCGACCTCGTAGGCCTCCTCGATCGTGTAGGCGGCAATGGACGCGAAATCCTGTTTGACGTCCCAGGGACAGCCGCTCTGCGGATCGCGCAGGCGCGCCATGATGTCGAGGATGCGATGGATATCGCCGGGGGCATGCGACATGGGAAATCCTGTGGCCAGACGTGGGATGCGGCGTGCGCCAGTCTAGCCAGCGTCGTGCGTGTCTGCGCCTGCACGGGCGCGTCGAAAGGCGTCGCTGCACGACGTCAACGCGATGATCAGTCGCGCGAGTCGCGCGAGTCGAGCCAGTCGCGCCATGGCAGCGACGGATCGCCCAGGGCGATGAAATCGCCATTGAGGATCGTGTCGCGCTGGTTGTAGCGGAACGGCCGGCCTTGGCGGTCGAGCACCGCGCCGCCTGCGCCTTCGAGGATCGCCTGGCCGGCCGCGGTGTCCCATTCACTGGTCGGGCCGAAGCGCGGATAGACATCCATGCCGCCCTCGGCGAGCCGGCAGAACTTCAGCGACGAGCCCAGCGGCACCGGCGTGACATCGCCGATCCGCTCGAGCAGCGCCGTCGTGCGCGGATCGCGGTGCGAGCGGCTCGCGGCCACGCGCAATGCGACGCGCGCCGAGGGGTCATGGCGCGGCGCCTGCAGTGCGATGTCGCGATCGCCTTCGCGGACGAACGCACCATGCCCGGGCGCGCCATGCCACAGCGCACCGGTCACCGGCGCCTGGATCACGCCGAACACCGCGACGCCGTCTTCGATCAGCGCGATGTTGACCGTGAACTCGCCATTGCGTTTGACGAACTCGCGCGTGCCGTCGAGCGGATCGACGAGCCACATGCGGGTCCATGCGCGGCGCTCCGCAGCGGGCACCACGACGGCGGATTCTTCGGAGACGATCGGAATGTCGGGCGTCAGGGCGCGCAGGCCTTCGACAATGACGCGGTGCGCGGCCAGATCGGCGGCGGTCACCGGGCTGGCGTCGGCCTTGCGGATGACGTCGAAGTCTTGGGCGTAGACGGCGAGGATCGCGTCGGCCGCGGCGCGCGCGATCGCGATGACGCCGTCGCGAACCGCTGCAGTGACGGGCCCGGCGGCGTCAGCCACCGTGGTGACGCAGCCAGTCGCGGACGATGAACAGCGCGGCGATCGAACGACCCTCGGAGAACTCGTCGAGCAGGATCAGCTCGTGCAAAGCATCGAGCTTCCACGGCACCACGTCGAGCTCTTCGGGCTCGTCGCCGGCCAGACGCTCGGGATACAGATCGCGCGCGATGACCAGCGTCGCCTGGTGGCTCATGTACTGCGGCGCCAGCGAGATCGAGCGCAGCGCTTCGACACTGCGCGCGCCATAGCCGATCTCTTCCTTGAGCTCGCGGTTGGCGGCTTCGAGCGCGGACTCGCCGGCATCGATGCGGCCTTTGACCAGACCCAGCTCGTAACGATGGAAGCCGGCGGCGTACTCGCGCACCAGCAGCACCGTCTCCGCATCCAGCATCGGCACCACGATCACCGCGCCATGGCCGCGGCCATGCAGGCGTTCGTACAGGCGCCGTTCGCCGTTGGAGAACTCCAGATCGAGCCGCTCCATGCGGTACAGCGCCGCTTCGTGCTCGGTGACCTCGTGGATGGTCGGCAGCGTCTTACTCATGCCCGCGCCCTCCCGTCTGCACGACGGCGGCGCTGGGGAGCGATAATGACGGGATGACTGGACAGATTCACGATGCGGCCATTCTAGCCGACGGCAACGACTGGCGGACCCGCGACCTCGCCGCGGTCTGGCACCCCTGCACCCAAATGCGCGAGCATCCCGATATCCAGCCGATGTTGCCGATCGTGCGTGGCGGAGGCGCCTGGCTGATCGAGGCGGGCGGCCGCAAGATCCTCGATTCGGGCAGCAGCTGGTGGACCAACCTGCACGGCCATGCCGAGCCACGCATCGCCGAGGCCATCGCCACGCAGGCGCGCACGCTGGAACAGGTGATCCTCGCCGGCTGCACGCATCCGGCGGCGGTCGAACTCGCCGAGCGCCTGCTCGCCGTGGCCCCGCGCGAGCCGGGCCGCCCGCCGCTCACCAAAGTGTTCTTCGCCGACAACGGCTCGGCGGGCGTCGAAGTCGCCCTGAAGATGGCGTTCCAGTGGTTCCAGAACCGCGGCGACGAACCGCGCCGGACCAAGTTCGTCGCGCTGCAGAACGGCTATCACGGCGAGACGCTCGGTGCGCTCGCGGTCGGCGACATTCCGCTGTACCGCCGCGTCTATGCGCCGCTGCTGTGCGAGTCGGTGTTCGCGCCCTCGCCCGATGCCTATACCGCGCGCGCCGGTCAGAGCGCGGCCGGCCACGCCGAAGACGCGGCCGATGCGCTGGCGCATCTGCTCGATGCACACGCCGGCGAGATCTGCGCGCTGATCCTCGAACCGCTGGTGCAGTGCGCCGGCGGCATGCGCATGCACGACCCGGTGTATCTCAAGCGCGTGCGCGAGCTGTGCGATGTGCATGGCGTGTTCCTGATCGCCGACGAGATCGCGGTCGGCTTCGGTCGCACCGGCACGCTGTTCGCATTCGAACAGGCCGGGGTGCAGCCGGATCTGCTGTGCCTGTCGAAGGGCCTGACCGGTGGCTTCCTGCCGCTGTCGACGGTGCTGGCGACACAGGCGCTGTACGACGGCTTCCTCGACGCCTCACGCGAACGCGCCTTCCTGCACTCGCACAGCTACACCGGCAATCCGCTGGCCTGCGCCGCGGCGCTGGCGTCGCTCGACATCTTCGCCACCGATGATGTGCTGGCGCGCAACAGTGACACGGCAGCGAAGATGGCGACACTCGCGGCGCAGATCGGTGCGCACCGGCATGTCGCCGACACGCGCCAGACCGGCATGATCGTCGCGTTCGAACTCACCCGTGATGGTGACAAGACCACGCCGTTCGATCCGGCGCTGCGCGTCGGCCTGCGCGCGTACCGGCACGCGGTCGAACGCGGCGTGCTGCTGCGTCCGCTCGGCGACATCCTGTACTGGATGCCGCCCTACTGCATCGACGATGCACAGCTGCAGTTGCTGGCCGACGTCACTGCCGAAGCCATCGAGGCGGGCACCGCATGCGTGTGATCCGCGCTTTCGTCGATCGCCCGCTCGCCACCGGCCAGCCGGTCGAACTGCCCGACGACGCCGTGGCGCACCTGGTGCGTGTACTGCGCTTGCGCGAAGGCGATGCCTGCGTACTGTTCAACGGCGACGGCGTCGATCACGACGCGCGTCTGGTCCGCGTGGACAAGCGCAGCGCTGTGGCCGAGATCACCGGCAGCCGCGCGATCGATCTGGAATCGCCGCTGTCGATCACCCTGGTACAGGGCATCGCACGCGGCGAGAAGATGGACTGGATCCTGCAGAAGGCGACCGAGCTCGGCGTCGCCGCCTTCGTGCCGGTCTCCAGCGATCGCAGTGAAGTGAAGCTCGACGCCGAGCGCGCGGCCAAGCGTCTGGCGCACTGGCGCAGCGTCGTGGTGTCGGCCTGCGAACAGAGCTGGCGCTCGAAGATTCCGGCAGTCGCGCCGCCGCGCGCGCTGGCCGCCGCGCTCGCCGATCTGCCTCCCGGTGCGTCGCGCTGGCTGCTCGATCCCGATGCGACATCAGGGCTCGCGACGATGACGCCGCCTTCCGGCAGCATCGTGCTCGCAATCGGTCCGGAAGGCGGCTGGTCCGCGAACGATCGTGCGGCGTTGATCAACGCCGGCTTCAACGGGTTGCGACTGGGCCCGCGGATCCTGCGCACCGAGACCGCCGGCATGGCCGCGATCGCGGCGCTGCAGGCGCGGTTCGGCGATCTCGCCGGCTGAGCGCCGGCGTCAAAATCGGACACTCCGCCAGCTGAGCGCCGGCGGCGCGTCAGGCCGCCAGCGCCTCGCGCACCGACTGTTCGATCAGGTCGATATCGGGAATCAGCGCGACGTCGTCGTTGAGGCGCACGCGGGCGCGCACCGCGAACGGGAGCGCATCGCCGTCGCCGTCGGATTCGTCGAGCAGATTCGCTTCGGAAATCGTCACCAGCCGCGGGAAGCCTTCGGTCAGCAGCGCGAAGAACGGCAGGCGCGCATCACCCCCCAGCGTCTTGAGCACGACCACCTTGCTGCCCAGATCCGCGCGCTCCTCGCCCTGTCCGGACAGTACCGGAAACGCGACCAATGGCAGGCGCCAACCGCGCCAGCGCAGGCGTCCGAGCAGCCAGTCGGGGGCGTTCGCCACGGCTTCGGGCGGCGAGTAGGACAGCACTTCGGAAATCGTCGCATTGGGCAGCAACAACTGGGTCGCACCGCTGCGGATCAACACGCCGCGGATTTCCTGATCTGCGCTCACAGCGACAACCCTCCGGATTCGAAACGTCGCGCACCGGGCATCCAGCGCGCGATCAGCCAGTCGGCGATCTCGGTCGGGCTGCCCGACGGACCGCCACGCTGCGCCACGGCACGTGCCGCGACCGGGTCGTAACAGCCCTCTTCGCTCTGGCCACCGACCAGCGCGCCCTGCCAGCCAGGCCCCATCGCCACGTCGACGAGCGACGGATCCGCGCCGCTGAGAAACAGCAGCGCGCTGTCGTCGGCCGGCACCGCATCGGCGAGATCGGCGATGCCGCTGCCTTCCGCGAAACGGAGCTCGCCCTTGACGGCTTCCGGCAGCAGGTCGGGCGGCAGAAAGTAGACCTCGCCCGGCGAAGCGCGCATGCCAGGCTCGGCCAGCTGTACCGGCAATGCAGTCGCGCGCTCCATCTGCCGCACGAGGCGGTCGTAGCGACCACCGTCGAGCTGCAGCCGCACCAGGACCGGACGCGGAAACCCTTCGGGCAGGGCGCCCAGCAGCTGGCGCACCGCGTCGGGGCCACCCAGGCCGCCGGCGATCAGCACGACGCCCCTGACCGGGCCCTGGCCGTAGCTGTCGGTATCGGTGAGGCTCAGGCCGGAAATGCGTGATTCGAGCTCGGCCAGGTCGCGCTGCAACGGGTGGGCCGGTGTGGCTGCGCCAACTGCATCCCCGTCGGCCGGTGCGGCGACGCGGAACGAAGGCAGTGCATCGCTGTCGAGCAGCGTCAGCGGCTCCGGTGCGGCGTCTGCCGGCGATGCGTCCGAAGACACCACGGGCGCACCAGTCTCCGCCTCCGCCCCGTCGACATCGCCCGGCGGCGGGTCGAACACCGACGTCGCGTTCGGGAACGCCGCCAGATTCTCGTCCAGATCGCGCACTTCGCCCGCGGGCGCGGCCGGCGGGGTGTAACTGGTCTCGTCGTAATCAGCCAGTTCGAAATCGAAACTGAACTCCACAGCCGGTGTCGGCGCTCTCGCTGGCGCATCGAACTCGGCCGCAACCGGGTCGAACGCGAGATGCATCGCATCGTCGGTGGTCGATTCCGATGCCGACGGTTCCGACCCGTCGGATGTCACGTCGGCGTCCGGCACGACGGAGGGCGCAGCATCCGTGTGCGCGTCGAATTCCAGTGCCATCGGCGTGCTGGCACCCGCCGCGTCACTGGTCGCAGACGGTGGCAGCACATCGCCGACGCCCCGCAGCTTCGCCGCCAGATGGCGGACCCAGCGCGCGGCATCCCAGCCGGTGCGTTCGAGCACCAGCGCGGCTTCTTCGAAGATCACGGTGCGACCCGGCGCGGCGAAGGCCGGCTCGAAGGCTTCCAGCACGTCCTCGTCTGCCGGATCGAGCACCACCACCAGTACCGAAGGCGACAGCGCTTCGAGCGCATCCGGCGCGTGCTGCGACGGGTCGAGTGTCGCAACCAGTTCGGCACCCGCTTCGGCCAGCCCTTCGACCACGCGGTCGCAGGCTGCGCCTTCACGCGACAGCACGACGGTGCGGATCGCTTCAGTCATCGTCGCGCTCCAGTTTCAGCAGCGCGTAGACGTGCCGCAGCAGCTCCGGCTCCTGGTAGGGCTTGCCGAGATACCGGTCGACGCCGATCTCGAACGCGCGCTGCCGGTGTTTCTCACCGGTACGCGAGGTGATCATCATGATGCTGACGTCGCGCAGGCGCGGGTCGGCCTTCATGTGCGTCGCCAGCTCGTAGCCGTCCATGCGGGGCATCTCGATATCGAGCAGCATCAGGTCGGGCACGCGCTCGTCCATGCGTTCGAGTGCATCCACACCATCGCGTGCGGTCATCACCTCGAAGTTGTGGCGCTCCAGCACGCGGCCGGTGACCTTGCGCATCGTTACCGAGTCGTCGACCACCATGACCAGGGGCACGGCCCGGCGCTCCACCACGGGCTCGGGCGCCTGCGCCGGCACGTCGGGCTGCGTGGCGAGCATCGCGCCATGGCGTCGCACCAGCGGCGCGATGTCGAGGATCACGACCACGCGGCCATCGCCCATGATCGTGGCGCCGAAGATGCCCGGAATCGACGTGATCTGCGGACCGACCGGCTTCACCACGATCTCGCGGTTGCCGACGATCTCGTCGACCGCAACCGCGGCGCGCAGCTCACCGGCACGGATCAGCAGCAGCGGCATCTGCAACTGCCCTTCGGCGCGCGCGACCGGCTGGCCGACGAGGCGACCGAGGTCGTGCAGCGGATAGTCTTCGCCGCCATACCGGTAGACCGCACCGGATTTCGCATCGTCGCGCCCGATGCGCCCGACGCCGCGGACCGAAGCGATCGGCACCGCGAATACGGTCTCGCCGATGCGCACGAACGCCGCCTGCGTGACTGCGAGCGTCTGCGGCAGGCGCAGCGTGAAGCGGGTGCCGGCGCCGTGCTGCGAGTGGATGTCGAACGTGCCGCCGAGCTGGCGGACTTCGCTGGCGACCACGTCCATGCCGACGCCGCGGCCCGCAAGGCGACTGACCTCGGTCGCGGTCGAGAAGCCTGGCTGCAGGATCAGTGCATCGAGCTCGAAGTCGGATACCTCGATACCCGGCTGCAGCAGGCCGCGCTCTTCCGCACGCCGACGGATCGCCGCGCGATCGAGTCCTGCGCCGTCGTCGCCGACTTCCAGCACCACTTCCGAACCCTCACGGCGCACCGCCACCCGCACACTGCCCTCGTCCGCCTTGCCGGCGGCACGCCGCGCTTCGGGCGTTTCGAGGCCGTGCGCGACGGCGTTGCGCAACAGGTGTTCGAGCGGCGAGACCATGCGTTCGAGCACGTTGCGGTCCAGCTCGCCCTGCGTGCCGTCGAGCTTGAGCTGCACCTGCTTGCCGGTGTCCTGCGCGGCCTGGCGAACCACACGCCGCAGGCGCGGCACGAGGCCGTCGAAGGGCACCATGCGCGTGCGCATCAGACCTTCCTGCAGATCCGAACTCACCCGCGACTGCTGGGTCAGCAGCGTCTCGTACTGGCGGGTCTGGTCTTCGAGCATCTGCTGCAGGCTGCCGAAGTCGGACGCGGTCTCACTGAGACCACGCGACAGCTGCTGCAGCGTCGAGAAACGATCGAGCTCCAGCGGATCGAAGGTGGTATCGGTGTCCTCGCCCTCGCGCTGGTAGCGGGCGACGATCTGCGCTTCGGTTTCGCTGTCGAGGCGGCGCAGCTGGTCGCGCAGACGCGTATTGGTCTGCGCGAGTTCGTTCATCGCACCGCGGAACGCACCGAGCTGCTGCTCCAGACGCGCGCGATAGATCGCGACCTCGCCGGCGTAGGTGACCAGCTTGTCGAGCAGATCGGCGCGGATGCGCACCTGTTCCTGCGAACCACGCAGCGCGCCGTCGTCGTCGTCGATGCCCGGCTCCGCCGTGGGCAACGGCGCCGACAGGGGCGCCAGCCCGATACGAGAGGGCGCTTCGTCCGGACGCGCGGTATCCGCGGATGTCTCATCGCTCCGCTTGCCGCTGAATGCATCGACGAGCGCCGACGAGGCGCCGATCGCGCGGCGTTCGCCGGCACGCGACACCATCGTATGCAGCCGGTCGAAGCCCTGCTCCAGCAGGTTGACGTCGTTGCGGCGCAGCGTCCGCTGCCGCTCGGCAGCCGACTCGAGCAGCGTCTCCATTGCATGCCCGAGCTCACCGATTTCCATCAGCCCGGCCATGCGCGCGCCACCCTTGAGGGTATGCAGGTCGCGCTGCAGGCCCGCGATCGCGTCGCGGTTCTCGGGCGATGCACGCAGCTGCGCCAGCAGTGCGTCGGAGTGGTCGAGCAGGTCGATGCCTTCCTCGACGAAGATGTCGATCAGCTCGGGGTCCAGGCCCTCGAGCGAAAGCGGCGCATCCGGATCCTCGTCCGACACCGGGACAGCCGCGGCGCCGGAATCCGGGCTCGCGACCGGGCGCACCTGTCCGGCGGGGTCCGCAGTGTCCTCGTCCGGCACTGCTGCCGTTGCCGCCACGTCGAGGGGTGCCTGCCCGGTATCTGCAACGCCAGCGTCAGGAACCGATACATGCGCTGCGGCCTCCGACGGCGGCGATGCGGCGGGTGCGTCCGCGTCGATGGATGCAGGTGCAGGCACCGGCTGTGCCTGTGCTGCCCGTGCCTGCCGCTCGAACCGGATGCGTTCCGCCGCAAGGACGCCGGCATCGAGCAGGGCCTGCGTGCGCAGGGCAGCCACCGCAGCGGCGGCTGCCTGATCGACCGTGGCCTGGCCCGGCCGTCCGACGTCGATTTGCGCTACGTCGCTACGTTCGGCTTCGAGGCGCGCGGCTTCTGCGCGCTCGGCTTCGACACGTTCGGCTTCAGCGCGTTCCGCTTCGACACGCTCAACTTCGACACGTTCGGCTTCAACGCGTTCGGCCTCGATGCGCTCGGACTCGACGCGTTCCGCTTCGATGCGTTCGGCTTCGATGCGTTCGGCTTCGATGCGTTCGGCTTCGATGCGTTCGGCTTCAACGCGTTCGAACTCGACGCGCTCCGCTTCGACACGCTCAACTTCGAGGCGTTCGGCTTCGACGCGTTCGGCTTCGACGCGTTCGGCTTCGACGCGTTCGGCTTCGACACGTTCGGCTTCGACACGTTCGGCCTCGACGCGTTCGGCCTCGACGCGTTCGGCTTCGACACGTTCGGCTTCGACACGTTCGGCCTCGACGCGTTCGGCTTCGACGCGTTCGGCTTCGACACGCTCGGCCTCGACGCGTTCGGACTCGACACGTTCGGCTTCGACACGTTCGGCCTCGACGCGTTCGGCCTCGACGCGTTCGGCTTCGACACGTTCGGCTTCGACACGTTCGGCCTCGACGCGTTCGGCTTCGACGCGTTCGGCTTCGACACGCTCGGCCTCGACGCGTTCGGACTCGACACGTTCGGCTTCGACACGTTCGGCTTCAAGTTGCGCAACTTCAGCGCGTATCGCTTCAACACGTTCGTCCTCCGCACGTGCCATGTCGGCAGGCAGAGGTTCGAGCGGAGCCGGCACCGCACCGCCGGTTCCGGCGTCCGAAGCCTCTGCCTGTCCATCTTCCAGCATGTCGAGCGGATCAAACTCGAACGAGTGCGCCGGGACGTCCGGCAGCGCATCGCGCAGCGCGCGGATCCGCGCAGCAAGATCGTGCTGCACGGCGATCCTGGGTTCATCGCCGTGCAGTTCGCGCAGGGCTTCGCGGACGGACACGCAGACTGCGTCGAGCACCGGAAGATCGTCGGCAGCAGGCAGCCTCCCGGCTGCGAGCAGGCGTCGCGAATACTCCTCTGCAGGGCCGAGCAGCAGCCCGATGGCCGGCACCTCGGCCATGGCGAACGCGCCATGCATGGTGTGCAGCGCGCGCTGCAGACGCTCCCCATCGACCGGCACACCGGCCGCGACGGCGCCGAGCCAGTCGCCGACGCTCAGCAGATAGCCCTGAACTTCGGCGTCCAGAATCTCCAGCAGCATCCCGTCTACCGACGCCGGGACGGTCTCATCGGCAACCGCACCTGCGTCGTCATCGATCCGCTCGCCTGCAGCCGTCACATCCGGGGCGCCAGTTGCAGACGTCGCATCCGCCTCGTCCACGACAGCCGGCGCCGTTGCCGGATCCGGCGCCGCGACGACGGCCAGCGGCGCTGGACGCGCGGGCGCGGTCTCGTCGCCGTCGGCGATCCGGGCGGCATTGGCCTGGAGCGCTTCGAGATCCGCGCGCAGGGGCGCATCACCGCGCAGGACCGCCAGCAGCTCGGGCAGGGTGAAGAAGGCCTGGTCGACCATCTCGACCACCGCCGGGCTGGCCACGCGGCTGCCGTCGAGCACCCGGTTGAGCAGTGTCTCGATGGACCAGCTGAATTCACCCAGCGCTTTGGCACCCACCAGGCGACCACTGCCCTTGAGGGTGTGGAACACGCGACGGATCGGGCGGAGCAGTTCCACGTGCGCCGGCTGGGCGCGCCAGGGCGGCAGCAGCGTATCGAGATTCTCGATCTCGCCGGCGAACTCTTCGAGGAACACCTCGCGGATCTCGTCGTCGATCTCGTCACCGACATCGGCGAAGCCGCCGATGACATTGCGCGCCGGTGCTACGGGAACCGCAGCGGGCGGGATCGCAGGTGGAGCCGGCTCGGGAACCGACGTCGGCGGTGTCCACGCCTCGATGCCGCGCGCCAGCAGTCCGATGTCGACCTCGGGGGCGTCGTAGGCATCGGCAAGCGGCGATGCCGTGTCGTCGTCCACCCGGTCCGCTTCGGACGGCAACGGCCAGTAGCCCAGCGTTTCGAGACTGCCCCGCGCGATGTCGAGAATGTCGCTCCGGTTCGAACGCTGCTCGCGCAACGCCTCCAGGTAGTACTCCAGGCTGGCGAGCGCGTCGGCGAACGTATCGAGCTGGCGGCCGTTGGGTACGCGCTGGCGCGCGATGAGTTCCCGCTCGACATACAGCCGCACGCCCGCCAGATAGTCGGCGGCCTGCGGCAGTTCCAGCATCGCCAGCGCACCGCCGACTTCGGCGAGGAGACGCGGCACTTCCTGCAGTTCGGCGTGATCCCAGCTGGTTTCGACGAACGCGACCAGGGCCTGGCGCGCGTCGGAGAAATTGGCGATGGCCTCGCGCATCAGCACCGCGAGCGACTGCTGGGCCTCGACGGCCAGCGTGTCCTGGGCGACGTCGGGACCGTCGCCGCCGATGCGCGAGACCTGCTCGTCCAGCGTCGCATCGACATAGAGCAGTGCGCCGGCGACATCGAGCAGCGTGTCTTCCGTGGCCGCAGTGCGGCCCTCGACGATGTCGCGCATGACATCGCGCTGCTGCTGCACGACGGTTCGCGCCGCGCCGAGACCGAGCATGCCCAGCGTGTCGGCCACGCCGGCCAGCACTTCCACCTCGGGCTGCAGCCCGATGGTGTCGGTCGCGCCGGTGCGCAGATGCAGGTCGAGTGCATCCTTGACCCGGAGCAGATCTTCCTTGACCGCAGACGACACCGTGCTCAGCAGAGCCCGGTTGCGCCCGCCCAGACTGCCGCGCGCGTGTTCGAGTTCCGCTTCGCTGGGCAGTTGCGCCTGCAGGTCGAATGCCTCGCGCAGGACGTCCAGCGCCGGATGCGTGGCCTCCGCATCGGTGACGTAGTAGAGCAGCTGGCGCGTCGGTTCCTGCGCGCCATCCGACAGTGCGGCATCCAGGCGCGACGCCTGCACATGCTGGCGTGTCTCGCGCTCGACGCTGGCGAACACGGGACGCAGCGCGGCAAGCGTGGCAGGCGCGAACGCGCCATCGGCGATCGCCTCGGCAACATGGGCGGCCACCCACAGCATGCGCCGCTGCGATTCCGACTCTGCGCGTGCCGACAGCGCCGACACGCCGGCGACCAGTGCACCGGCATCACCGGGTGCGCCGGTGGTCGGCCACGCCTGCAGGGCGACACGCAACTGGCGAAGCGCGGCCTCGCCATCGATCTCCGCAGCCTGCGCCGGCAAGGCTTCCGGCACAGCACGTGCCAGATCCGGCGCGAACAGGATGCTTTCGCCCAGCCCGCCTTCACCGCGCGCGGCGCGCAGTTCGTTGAGCAACGGCAACAACACGATCGGAATGTCGCGATGCCCGCTCTGCAACCGCTCGAGGTAATCGGGCAGCAGCAGCATGCCGCGCAGCAGGGCAGCCGATGCGACGTCGCGATCAGCGGTGGTGTCACTGCGCAGCGCCTCCGCCAGAAGCTCCATCTCCTCGACCACCGTCGCCGGCGCGTACAGCTCGACCATCCGCAGCGTGCCCTGCGCCTGGTGCAGATAGCCCGCGCACAGCCGCATGCGGCTGACGTCGAGGGGATCGTCGACGAACCCCTCCAGCTCGAGCCGCGCCTGGCGCAGGACTTCGTCCAGCTCGGGTTTGATCCAGCCGAGCATGGTGTGGTCGATGGCGTCGCGCAGGCCGCTCATGCGGCGACCCCGTCAGGGGATCGGCACGCCCTGGAAAAACTGACCGTCATGGAGTCCGTTCCGTGGCTCAGGCCGGCAGCTTGAAGTCGGCGACCGAGCGACGCAGGTCGGCGGCCAGCTGCGCCAGGTTGCCGATCGATGCCGCGGTCTGGTTCGCACCCTGCGAGGTCTGCCTGGTGATCGACTGGATCGTATGCATCGCCGTGGTGATGTTGGTCGCAGCCGAGGACTGCTGATGCGCGGCCGAGGAGATGCCCTGGATGAGGTCGGCGAGGCTGGTCGAGACGCTTTCGATCTCGCCCAGCGCGGTGCCGGCGTCTTCGGCCAGGCGCGCACCGGCGACCACTTCGGAGGTCGTCTGCTCCATCGACGTCACCGCTTCGTTGGTGTCGGACTGGATCGTCTGCACCAGCGTTTCGATACGGCGTGTCGCATTGGTCGCGCGTTCCGCGAGGCGCTGCACTTCATCGGCCACGACCGCGAAGCCGCGGCCGGCTTCACCGGCGGAGGCCGCCTGGATCGCGGCGTTGAGCGCCAGGATGTTGGTCTGCTCGGAGATGTCGTTGATCAGTTCGACGATCGAGCCGATCTCCTGCGAACTCTCGCCCAGCCGCTTGATGCGCTTCGAGGTTTCCTGGATCTGGTCGCGGATCGAGTCCATACCGGCGATCGTCTCGCGCACCACACCCGCGCCCTTGGTCGCGATCTGCACCGAACGCTGCGCCACGTCGGCCGATTCGGCGGAGTTCTTCGAGACCTGGTCGATGCTGACCGCGATCTCGTTGATCCGGTCGGACGCGGAGTTGATTTCCTGCTCCTGATGCTCGGCGGCTTCGGCCAGATGCATCGCGGTGGCCTGGGTTTCCTGCGCGCTGGAGGCAACCTGCACCGAGGTGTCGTTGATCGTCTGCACGAGGCTGCGCAGCTGCTCGATCGCGAAGTTGATCGAGTCGGCGATCGCGCCGGTCATGTCTTCGGTGACCGTCGCCTTGACCGTCAGGTCGCCCTCTGCGAGCGAACCCATTTCGTCCAGCAGGCGCATGATCGCCTCCTGGTTGCGGTTGTTGAGTTCCATCGTGGTTTCGTAACGCTCGCGCTGCGCGCGGTTGAGCGCGATCAGCAGACCGGCGATGGCGGCCAGTGCGACCAGGCCTGCGATGATGCTGATCCAGATGTTGCCGATGAGGCTGCGGTCGGTCAGCGAGCCGAACGCGGTGAAGGCGCTGAACAGCGATTCGCTGTCGGTGAGCAGGGCGTCGGAACCGGCGACCAGGGCGCCGGCGGCGGCCTGTGCCTGGAACAGCTGCTCGCTGCTGCCGAGGATCGCTTCGAGTTCGGCCCGCATCTGCCCCCAGGCTTCGTCGGCGCGGGTCAGCGCGGCAAGCGCGTTGCCGTTGGTCAGCGCCTGCAGCTCACGCGCCTGGTCACCTTCGCGCAGGCCGGTCATGACCTGCTGGAAATCCTCCGCGTTACGACGCAGGCCCTGGCCTGCGATCGCCGCGCCGGCGCCGCCGGACTGCACCTCGGTCACGCGGCGCGCCATGTCGCCGGCGATCACCACCTGGCGCAGCGCCATGTACACCTGCGAGGACGGCGAGCCGCTGCTCGACATCGCGCGCACCAGTTCGTCGAGCAGGGCCTGCAACTGCGGTACGCCCTGGCTGAAGCGCTGGGCCTGACCGGCGAATGCGGTCACTGCGGCCTCACTGTCCGCAAGCCGCTGGGCGCTGGCATTGAGCGGTGCCCAGGTGTCGATGACCTTGGCCACCGGGCCAGACACACCCGTCGTCTGGCCGTAGTTGCTGTTGAGCCGCTGGATGTCGTCGTCGATCCGCGCACGCGTCGCCTTGAACGCTTCGAACGTCGCCGCGTTGCCGCGCACGGCCTCGGTGCCCTGGTTGGCGAGGCGCTGGCTGTCGACGCGCAGGTTCGAGGCCGCCGTGCTGGCGCCACCGAGCCGCGAGGCCTTCCAGGTGCTGTAGCCGGTGTTGAGCACCAGAACGGCGCCGGCCACGACCAGCAGCACGACCCAGAAGTTGGTGCCCAGCGTGCGACGCTTGGCGACGAGGGTGTCGGTGGATGTACTCATGCTGCGGGTCCGTTCCTGGTTCCGGGTGCGTCGGCGGCCTTCAGGCCGCGGCGTGTCTGAATTCGGGTGTGCGACCGAGCCGGTCGAGGCTGAAGACCCCCCAGGTCGCGTTGGCATGGGCGTAGGCGCGCTCGACGAAGTGGCCATAGCGGCCTTCGGCGATGCGGTCGGCCGAGACCTCGTCTTCCTCGAGGAAGCTGCGCTGGCCGAACAGTTCGTCGATGGTCAGCGCGACGTCACCGCCGGGCTGACGCACCACCAGCACGCGCTGGCTTTCCTGCAGCACCGTGCGCTCGCCTTCGAGAAACTGCTTGAGGTCGACGATCGGCAGCAGGCTGCCGCGGATGTTGGCCACGCCCAGCATCCAGGGCTGCGCCCCGGGCACGCTGGTGACCGGCGGCATGGGCAGGATCTCGATCACTTCCTCGAACGACGACGCCAGCATGCGCCGGCCGACGCGATAGCCCACGCCGCGCCACAGGCCCGGCGCGTCGAGCTGGTCGGGCAGGCCTACGCTGTGGGCCAGACTGCGCCGCTCGTACTCGGCCAGCAGCGCGAACGCGCCGCTGGCAGGCGCCTCGCCTGTCCGTACGTCCGCAGTCATCCCGCGAGAACCGCGTTGACCTGGCTGATCAGCGCATCCTCGGTCGGCGGCTTGACGATGTAGCCCTTCGCGCCCTGCCGCATGCCCCACATGCGGTCGGTCTCCATGCCCTTGGTGCTGATGATGATGATCGGGATGCCCGATGTGTCGTCATCCTTCGCCAGCGCACGCGTGGCCTGGAACCCGCTCATGCCGGGCAGGACCACGTCCATCAGCACGAGGTCGGGACGCTCGCGCCGGCAGGTCGCGATGCCGTCCTCGGCGTTGGCCGATGCCAGCACCTGGTGGCCATGCCGCTCCAGCCACTGGGTCAGCACAGCGGTGTCTGTCGGCGAATCCTCGATCAACAGGATGCGAGCCATGTCCCTGCCCCCTCAGGCGTTGACGTGCGTACGGATGGCGCCGAGGAGTTCCTCGCGCGTGAACGGTTTGGTGACGTATTGCTCGGAACCGACGATGCGGCCGCGCGCCTTGTCAAACAGGCCGTCCTTGGAGGACAGCATGATCACCGGCGTGTGGCGGAACACCTGGTTGTTCTTGATCAGCGCGCAGGTCTGATAGCCATCGAGCCTCGGCATCATGATGTCGACGAAGATGATCTGCGGCTTCTGGTCGGCGATCTTCGCCAGCGCCTCGAAGCCGTCGACCGCGGTCACGACCTCGGCACCTTCGCGACGCAACAGCGTCTCGGCGGTCCGGCGGATGGTCTTCGAGTCGTCGATCACCATCACCCGCAGTCCATCGAGGCTGCCGGTGGACGGCTTGTCGTCAGTGGTCATGCAGTCTCCCCTGGTGCGCGGCGCGGAACGTCGGCAACGCCGCTGCAGGCAGGTGTTATACCGCGCCCGGATGTCGGACTGTCAAGATTTCCGCACGCTTTGTGCGCGAAGCCTCAAATGCGGCGGCGCGGCACGCGCGATGCCCCCTGATAAGATCGGCTGCTCTCTCCCTGCAGGCGTTGCGCATGTCCCTGGATGTCGTCGTGGTGATGGATCCGATCGGGTCGATCAGGATCGCCAAGGACTCGACGTTCGCGATGCTGCTCGAAGCGCAGCGCCGCGGCCATCGCCTGCATTACGTGATTCCCGGTGGCCTGGCGATGACCGGCGGCGAGGCGGTCGCACGCACCGCGCCGCTGACCGTGCGCGAAGACCCGGGCGACTGGTACACCCTCGGCACGCCGGCGCTGCGCCGTTTCGGCGACGGCGACGTGGTGCTGATGCGCAAGGATCCGCCGGTCGATCCGGAGTTCGTCGGCGACACGCAGATCCTCGGCGTGGCGCAGCGGCAGGGCGCGATGATCGTCAACGATCCGCAGGGCCTGCGCGACATGAACGAAAAGCTGGGCGCGCTGGCGTTTCCGCAGTGCTGTCCGCCGACGCTGGTCAGCCGCGATGCGCCGTCGCTGAAGGCCTTCGTCGCCGAACATCGCGACGCCGTACTCAAGCCGCTCGACGGCATGGGCGGTCGCTCGATCTTCCGCGCCGTCGCCGGCGACGCCAACCTCAACGTGATCCTGGAAACGCTGACCGATGGCGGCCGTCGCCTGGCGATGGCGCAGCGCTATCTGCCGGAAATCGTGGCTGGCGACAAGCGCATCCTGCTGATCGATGGCGTACCGGTCGACTACTGCCTGGCGCGGATTCCGCAGGGCGACGAGTTCCGCGGCAACCTTGCGGTCGGCGGCCGCGGTGAAGCGCGTCCGCTGAGCGAGCGCGACCGCTGGATCGCCGCGCAGGTCGGCCCGACGCTCGCCGCGCGCGGCATGCGCTTCGTCGGTCTGGACGTCATCGGCGACTGGCTGACCGAGGTCAATGTCACCAGCCCGACCTGCATCCGCGAGATCGACGCGGCCTACGGCACCAACATCGCCGGCCTGCTGTTCGACGCGATCGAGCGCGGCCCGGTCGCGACGCACACGCCCTGACGCGACCCGCACTGCCGACGATGCAGGCCGCCCCGCCGCCTCCGCAGATCGACGACGGCGCGCGCCTCGGTGCGACGCTGGTGCTGTCGCTGCTGGTGCACGGCCTGCTGGTGCTGGGCATCGGCTTCGCGACCGAGGACGCCGCGCCGGTGATGCCGACGCTGGACGTGATCCTGACCGAGACCACGAGTCCGCTGACCCAGGCGCAGGCCGACTTCCTCGCCCAGGCCAGCAACCAGGGCGGCGGCGAACACGAGCAGACCAACCGCCCGCGCGAGGCGCAGATCGGCCAGGTACCGCAGGACACCACCGGCGTCGCGCCGATGGAACTGCGCGCGCAGTCGCCGGATGTGCAGCCTCCGCCGCTCGACCGCGTGGTCGCCAGCACGCGGGGCGAGACGACGCTGCCCGTCGAAGATCCGACCACACAGAGCGAGCCGTCGACGCTGCCGCGCGGGCCGGAGAAGATCGAACGCGATCTGGAAATGGCGCGGCTCGCGGCCGAGATCCACATGCGTTCGGAGCGCTACGCGCGCCGGCCCAAACGCAAGTTCGTGTCGGCGAGTACGCAGGAGTACGCCTATGCCGCGTATCTGCGGCAATGGGTCGATCGCGTCGAGCGCGTCGGCAACCTCAACTACCCGGACGAAGCGCGGCGCCGGCAGCTGGCCGGCGAGCTGGTGATCAGCGTGGCGATCCGCCGCGACGGTTCGGTGGAGCGCGCCGACATCATCCGCAGCAGCGGCACGCCGATGCTCGACGATGCGGCTTTGCGCATTGCGCGCCTCGCAGAGCCCTATCCGCCACTGCCCGCGACTGGCGACGAGATCGATGTGCTGCACGTGACCCGGACCTGGAACTTCCTGCCGGGCGGCGAACTGGTCGACGACCGCTGAGATGGGCGCCTAGAGCCGGCGCCAGCCGAAACCGTCGCCCGTACGCCAGAACACGCCGCGCGCCTGGCCGTAGATCGCCGCAGCCGGCACGAAGCCGAAGTAGCGCCCGTCGATGCTGGCGCCCCGGTGATCGCCGAGCACCAGCACCTGACCGTCGGGCACACGCAGGTCATCGAGATCCGGGCCGCCGCCCGCATCGAGGTTGAGGGTGACCTGTACATCGCCGAAGTTTTCGGGCGCATCGTGATCGAGCGCCAGCGGCGTGCCGTTGATCGCCAGACGTCCATCGATCAGATCCACACGGTCACCGCCGACGGCGACCACACGCTTGATCAGGCGGATGCCATCCGACGGCGAGCGGAACACCACGACATCACCGCGCGTCGGCGCATCGCCGGCCCACACCGCCCACTGGGTGAAGGGCACGCGCAGGCCATAGGCACGCATGTCGACGACGACGCGATCGCCCGGCAGCAACGTGGGCTCCATCGAGCCGCTGGGCACGTAGTAGTGATTGGCCAGCGACGAACGCGCCACCAGCAACAGGCCGAGCAGGCACACCAGCGGCAGCGCCTCGCGCCGCAACCACATGCGCAGGCGCGCACCGCGCTGCCCCGAGCGCCAGGGGGATGGGGGCGTGGGGTGTGCGGTCATCTGGGCATCTCCATCCGGTCAGGCGTCAGACCGCGCCCGGCGTACCGGGTTCCGCGGCGCGGCGGGACGCGCGCAGCGCGACCTGCTCGACGAGGGTCAGCGCGACGTTGTCACGCAGGTAGACAGGTTCGACGCGCTCGGGCGCGATCGCCTCGCCCCGCGCGAATGCCGCCGCCGCGAGGTGCGCCAGATCCGCCGCGTGCGGCAGCGCGGCCGCATCGACCTGCGCGAAGCGCGTGCCGAGGCGCGACTGCAGCGCGCCCTCGACCGCGGAGAATCCTGTGCCGACGCCGGACCACGCCGATGCCTCGTCGGGGAGTTCGACCAGGCCGGGCGCGCACACACGCGCCGGGCCGAGTGCGCGCAGGCCATCGGTGCCGTGCACGAAGGCCTGGCTGTAGACCTCGCCCATGCGCGCGTCGATCGCGGCCAGCACCTGCGTGCCCGGCGCAGCCTGCGCGCGCATCGCCAAGACTTCGAGCGTGGAGCACGCGACGACCGGGCGGTCGAGCGCCAGTGCGATGCCCTGCACCACTGCGATCGCCAGGCGCACTCCGGTGAAGGCACCCGGCCCGCGACCGACGGCCACCGCATCCAACTGGCTGCGTGCGATGCCGGCTTCCTGCAGCAGCGCCTCGGCCCACGGCAGTGCGAGTTCGGCGTGCCGTCGCGGCGCGATCTCGAAGCGCTCCAGCACGCGGCCGTCGTCCCAGATGGCGACGGAGCAGGCTTCGGTGGCGGTTTCGAACGCGAGCAGTTTCATGACGGCGGCATTTCCGGAAGCGGGGACGACGCGGTTGCGTCGGCCGGCATTGTCGCAGGCGATGCGAAGAACGCGGCAACGGTCGACATCTCACGCGTGCGCGGCAGCGGCGGCAGCGAATCGAGGAACACGCCGCCGTAGCTGCGGCCGAGCAGTCGCGGATCGCACAGCACCAGCACGCCGCGATCGAACTCGGTGCGGATCAGACGGCCCACGCCCTGCTTGAGCGCGATGACCGCCTGCGGCAACTGTTCGTCACGGAACGGATTGCCGCCGGCGCGGCGGATCGCATCCAGCCTTGCCTCGAATACCGGATCGTCGGGCGCGGCGAACGGCAGCTTGTCGATGACCACCACGCTCAGCGCATCGCCGGCAACGTCGACGCCTTCGCGGAAACTTGCAGCGCCCAGCAGCACGCCGTTGCCCGACTCGCGGAAGCGCTGCAGCAGCACGTGACGCGGCGCTTCGCCCTGTACGAACAACGGCCAGGGACAGTCGCGGCTGCCATCGCGCAGCAGCGCCGCGGTTTCGCGCAGGGCGCGATGCGAGGCGAACAGGAGGAATGCGCGGCCAGCGGAGGCTTCGAGCACCGGCAGCACCGCATCGACGACGGCACGCGTGTAGTCCTGCGCCGACGGCTGCGGCAGCTTCGGCGGTAGATAGCACAGCGCCTGGTGCGGCCAGTCGAACGGGCTCGGCGTCAGCAGGGTCTGCGGCGCTTCGATACCGAGGCGCTCGGCGATGTGATCGAAGTGGCCGTCGACCGCCAGCGTCGCCGAGGTGAAGATCCACGCCGCGCCCGAAGCTTCGCGATGCGCGCGCAGCGGCGCGGAGACATCGAGCGGCGTGCGCTGCAGACGGAAGCCGCGCGGCGTGAGCTCGTACCACAGCACGCCGTCATCGAGCGGCGGCGCGTCGGCGCTCTCGACGGGCGCGTCGTCGTCGAACATCGAATCCGCCGCCGCGCTGCCATCGTTCCAGCGTCGCAGCTTCGTGACGAAAGCCAGCGCCCGGGCGTGACAGCTGTCGAAGCCGGGCGAGGCTTCGCGCAATGGACCGAGCGCATCGCGCAGATGCAGCAGTGCGTCGTCGAGCGCGTGCAGCGCGTCCTCGACCGCGGGTTCGTACAGCGCGCGATAGCGGGTGCCGCGTGGCGGCAGTCCGTCCATCGCGGTGCGCAGCGCGCGCGTCGCCTCTTCCAGCGCATGCGCAGGCGACTGCAGCACCGGCAACGCGCCGGGCACGTCCTTGCATTCGGCGATCGCGTCGCGCGCGAGTTCGACCAGCGGTCGTGCGCTCATGCCCTCGCCGAAGAACTGCGCGGCGAGTTCCGGCAACTGGTGCGCCTCGTCGACGATGAAGAGCTGCGCGCCGGGCAGGATTTCGCCGAAGCCTTCCTGCTTCAGCGCCAGATCGGCCAGCAGCAGATGGTGGTTGACCACGACCACGTCCGCGGCCTGCGCACGCTGGCGCGCCTGCACCAGGAAGCACTCGCTCCAGAACGGGCAGTCGTTGCCGAGGCAGTTGTCGACGGTCGAGGTGACCAGTGGCAACAGCGGCGTGTCTTCGGGCAGGCCGTCGAGTTCGGCCATGTCGCCCATGCGCGTGCGCCCGGCCCAGGCGACGATGCGCTGGAACTGATGGATCTGTTCGCGCGAGGCCAGCCGCGGTTCGCCACGCGCCTGCTCCAGGCGATACAGGCACAGATAGTTCGCGCGGCCTTTGAGCAATGCGCTGCGCAATCCACTGCCGAGCGCATCACGCACGCGCGGCAGATCGCGGTGGAACAGCTGGTCCTGCAGCGCGCGCGTCCCGGTCGAGACGATCGTCTTCAGACCCGACAGCAGCGCCGGCACGAGATACGCGAAGGTCTTGCCGGTGCCGGTGCCGGCCTCGGCGAGCAGCGTGGCCCGCTGGTCGATCGCATCGGCCACCGACATCGCCAGCGACTGCTGGGCGACGCGCGGCCGGAACGCGGGAATCCGTTCCGCCAGCAGGCCGCCTTCGACGAGGGCCTCGCGGCTGCGGTCCGCGAGGCGGGCGTCACGCGCGTCGAGCACGGGCCCGGCCGGTGGCGCGATCAGTAGCGATTGGGCCCGGCGACGCGACAGCCGTCAGCCTGGCCGCGTGCCTGGGTCGCGCCTTCGGCATCGCCGGTCGACAGGCGCACCTGTTCGAGCGTGATCCAGTGGCGACGGCACAGCGGACCGACCTGCGCACCCAGCGCGTAGGCGCGTTCGGCGAGCTGCGTGGCCATGGGCAGATCGTTCTGCAGGATCGCCAGTTCCGCGCGCTCCTGCAGCAGTGCGGGATCGCTGTCGACGATCGTCATCGCCTCGTCGAGTGCGGCGACGGCGCCCGCCAGATCGCCCTGCGCTTCCAGCGTGACCGCGCGTGCGCGCAGGTCCTCGACCATCGGATCGCGCAGCGGCTGCACGGCGAGTTCGCCATCGCCATCGCCGGCGGATGCGCGGATCGCCTGGACCATGGCCGCGGGCGGGATGGTCGAGACCGGGGCGGCATCGGCCGTGGTCGGCGACGGGCTGGCGCAGGCGGCAAGTACGAAAACGGCAGCGACTGCCGTCAGCCGGGTACGCATGCGGATCAAACGCATCAGGGCGACTCCTCGTTGATCGGCGCGGGCGCCGGTTCGGCCGGCGCGGGTTCCGGCGGCGGTGCGGATTCTTCGTTGCGACCGATGCCGAACCATTCGCGCCAGCCGCGACGCTCCTGCTGCACCGGCGCGCCGGTCGCATCGACGAGATTGCCGTTCTCGTCGACGAAGGTCTGGTTGGGATCGTAGGTCGGACACGGCTGGTACGGCGGCGCATAGCCGGCGACGAAGGCGAAACGGCGCGCGTCCGGGCAATCGGCGTCGGTGCTGTTGGACTGCGCGACCCACTGCCATTCCAGCCCGGCATCGCCGACCTCGAGCGGTGCGCTCGGCAGGCGCCGGAACAACCCCGACCAGATGCGCATCGCACCGGTGGCGCCGTAGAGACCGGTCTGTTCGTTCTGGTCGTTGCCGACCCAGACCACCGCCAGATGGTCGCCGGTCCAGCCGGCGAACCAGCTGTCGCGACCGTCGTTGCTGGTGCCGGTCTTGCCAGCGGCATTGAGCCGACCCAGGCCATCGTTGACGAGCTGGCGACCGGTGCCCGAGGTGACCGCGTGCTGCAGGGCCAGCGTGACCATGCGCGCGGCGATCGCATCACCGTCCTGCGCCGGGCGCGGCGCATTGTCGTAACGCTTCACGACGCGACCCTGCTCGTCGATGACGCCGCGCACGGTGCGCAGCGGCTGGATCTCGCCACCGGATGCGAGGAACTGGTAGAGCTGCGCCATTGCGTACGGGCTCTGGTCCATCGAGCCGAGGATCAAGGCGGGATTGGCCTCCGCGCGCACGCCGGCCAGCACGTGCACCAGGTCCGCCAGTGCACGCGGACCGACATCCATGCCGATGCGCACCGTGACCTGGTTGTAGGACCGCGCGAGTGCGTCGATCATCCGCACAGTGCCGTGGCTGCGACCGTCCGAATTGCCCGGCGTCCAGCGCCGTCCGTTCTCCAGCGTGATCGTCACCGGCGAGTCGTCGACCCAGCTGGCCAGCGAGTACTGCGCCGGATTGCCGAGCGCCAGCAGATAGACGAACGGCTTGAGCAGCGAGCCCACCGGACGCTGCGCCTCCACCGCCCGGTTGAAGCCGTGTTCGAGCGGGTTCCGGCTGCCGAGGGCCGCGACCACTTCGCCCGAGTGCACATCCGTGACCACCAGGCCCGTCTGCAGCGGCGGGCGCTTGCCGGTGCTCAGGTCTTCGAGCGTGCGCACGCTGGCGCCCTCGGCATAGGCCTGCGCGGACGGCGCCATCGCGCTCATCACCGCCAGTCCCGCGCCCTGCAGTTCGCCGGCCGGATAGTCACGCGCCAGCTGGCGCCGGACGAGGTCGATATAGGCCGGAAACCGGTTCGCCGCGATGCTGCCCGGCGTGTCGGTCACGCCCAGCGGACGCTTCGCGGCGCTGTCGTGCGTGGCCTGGTCGATCAGACCGGACTCGAGCATCCGGCCGAGTACGAAATCCCGTCGTGCCAGCGCACGTTCCGGATTCCGCCGCGGGTCGTAATGCGAGGGACCACGGATGATGCCGACGAGCAGCGCGACCTGCTCCGTCTCCAGATCGTCGAGCCGGCGTCCGAACCAGAATTCCGCGCCTGCGGCGACACCATGGATGGCCTGCGCACCGCGCTGGCCCAGATAGACCTGGTTGAGATAGGCCTCCAGGATCGGGCCCTTGCCGTAGCGCGCTTCGATCAGCATCGCGTACAGGATTTCGTTGAACTTGCGCGTATAGGTCTGTTCGCGACCGATGCCGAGCAGGCCACTGCGGGCGAGCTGCTGGGTCAGCGTGCTGGCCCCCTGGCGGGTTTCGCCTGCGCGCAGGTTCACCATCGCCGCGCGCGCCATGCCGCTGAGGTCGATGCCGTGGTGATGCGCGAAGTCCTTGTCCTCGACCGACTGCAGCGTATCGGTGAGCAGCTGCGGCACTTCGTCGAGGCGCACGAGTCGACGCTCCTCCTGACGCTGGCCATACAACGTCGCGATGCGCGCCGGATCCATGCGCGCGACCTTGAGCGCACGTTCGCCATCGCCGTCGCGCAGCCGCGACACACGACCACCCGACAGCGTGAGCTGCACGCGACCCGGCGCCACGGCGCCGTCGACATCGCGGTAGCCGCGACTGGAGATCGTCCAGCGCGCACCCTCGGTCGCATAGGTGCCAAGCCGGACGCCGTCGCCTTCGCGATAGCCGGCCGCATCGAGTTCGGTCTTGAGCGTCGCGGCGTTCATCGCCACGCCGGGTGTGATCTGCAGCGGACGCGCGTACACCCGCGTCGGCACCTGCCAGGTCAGTGCACCGAACTTCTCGCTCACCTGGTGATTGAGATAGAGCGTGTACGGAATCAGGAAGCCCAGACCCAGGCCGATCAGCGCGAGCAGCGCGGTGACGAGGCGACGGCGCCACGCAGGGGGTGCGTCGTCGTCGAGAATCTCGCTGTCGTCGTCTTCGTAGTCGATCCGGGCCATGGAGTTCCTGCACCCGCAGGGCGCGGGCCGATGTGGATGCCACAATAGCGCCGGGCAGTCTATCCCAGCGCTCCGGCGCGGAGCCGGGCCGCACCCCGAACAGTCAGCTGGAGTTACGCACGCATGTCGTTTTCCCTGGCCGGCGCCCGCTTCTGGATGGCGCGTGCGCTGGGCCTGTGCCGCCGCGGCCTGGCCAGCCTGCGCACGCGCGGCCCCCTCGCCACCTGGCAGCGGGTCAGCGCGCAGCTGGGGCTGTTCGCGCCCACTGCCGCGCAGTCGCTGCTGACGGCGGACCTGTCGCCGTTCGCGCCGTTCGCGCTGCCTGCCTCCGACGCGCCGGTGGTCAGCATCGTCGTGCCGGTGCACGGCCATGTCGGCGAAACGCTCGCCTGCCTGCGCGCGATCGCCGCGCATCCCCCGCGCGTGGCGTTCGAAGTGATCGTCGTCGACGACGCGAGTCCCGACGACACGCGGGCGCTGCTGGCGCAGGTCGATGGCCTGCGGCTGCACGTGCTGCCGGAGAATCTCGGCTTCATCGGCGCCTGCAACGCAGGCGCGGCGATCGCGCGTGGCCGTTTCCTGCTGTTCCTCAACAACGACACGGTGCCGCAGCCCGGCTGGCTGGATGCGATGCACGCGACCTTCGACGCGCAGCCCGGCGCCGGCATCGTCGGTGCGCAGCTGGTGTATCCCGACGGGCGTCTGCAGGAATCAGGCGCGATGCTGGCACGCGACGGGCGCGGCGAAAGCCGTGGCCGCTTCGCCGATCCTGCGCATCCGGCCTTCGCATGGTGCGCCGACGTGGACTACGTGTCCGGCGCGGCCCTGATGCTGGAACGCGCGCTGTTCGATCGGCTCGGCGGCTTCGACGTCCGTTATGCGCCGGCCTACTACGAGGACACCGACCTCGCGTTCAAGGTGCGCGATGCCGGGCTGCGCGTGCTGGTACAGGCGACCGCGCGCGTGGTGCATCTGGAAGGCGCGACCGCCGGCACCGATCCCGGCAGCGGAATGAAGGCCGCGCAGGCGCGCAACCTGCCGGTCTTCGAAGCGCGCTGGCGTGACGCGCTGGCATCACGACCGGTCGATCCGGTCGCGGCCGGACAGCTGCCCAGGCCCGGCACACCGCAGGTGCTGATCGTCGACAACCTGACGCCGAGTCCCGACCGCGATTCGGCCTCGTTGCGACTGGTCAACCTGATGCGCCTGCTGCGCGAGGCCGGTGTGCACGTGGTGTTCCTGCCGGCCGACCGCCGCCATGCCGGCGATGCCTCACGCGCGCTGCAGGCGATCGGTGTCGAGGTCTGGCACGACCCGCATGTCGGCAGCGTGGCCCGCTGGATGCGCACCCACGGCCCCCGCTTCCAGCGCGTCCTGCTGTGCCGCCACTACATCGCGCGCGAGTTCCTGCCGCTGGTGCGCACGCATGCGCCGCAGGCGCGCGTGGTCTTCGACAGCATCGATCTGCACTACGTGCGCGAGCAGCGCGGCGCGGAGGTCGCGGACGATGCCGCACTGGTGCGGGCGGCTGCACGCACGCGCGCACTCGAGCTCGATGTCATCGCGCGCAGCGACGACACCCTCGTCGTCAGTGCCGCCGAAGCGGAAGTGCTTTCGCGCGATGCGCCCGACGCGCGGGTCACGGTGCTGTCGAACCTGCACGAGATCGCCGGCAGCGGCGCCGCGTTCGCCGACCGCCACGACCTGGTGTTCGTCGGCGGCTTCCGCCATCCGCCCAATGTCGACGCGATGCGCTGGTTCCTGGGCGACGTGTTTCCACGAATCCGTGCCGCGCTGCCGACGGTGCGCTTCCACTGCATCGGTGGCTATGTGCCCGACACGATCGCCGCATTCGCGGGCACGCCCGGTGTCGAGATCCACGGCCACGTGCCCGACATCGCGCCCTACATGGATGGTTGCCGCATCGCGGTCGCACCGCTGCGCTTCGGTGCCGGCGTCAAGGGCAAGGTCAACCTGAGCATGGCGCATGGCCAGCCGGTCGTCGCCACGCCCTGCGCGGCCGAGGGGATGCATCTGGTCGATGGCGAAGACGTCCTGCTGGCCGACGACGCCGGCGCGTTCGCCGATGCGGTCGTCGCGCTCTACCAGGACGAAACGCGATGGGCGCGCCTGTCGACGAACGGGCTGGCGAACGTGCAGGCGCACTTCTCGCTCGATGCCGCGCGCGACACGGTGCGGCGCGTGTTCCTCGACGCCTGACGCGCGATCAGTTCCGGCCCGGTGACGCCGCGCGCAGGCGTTGCGCGAACTCGGCTTGGCCCGGCACGCCGGCATCGACATCGCGCGCCGATGCGAGCGCCGCTTCGGCGCCGGCGAGATTGCCTGCGCCCAGACGCTCGTCGCCGATCGCCAGCCAGCGCTGCGCGAGACGCCGGCGCGCGTCGCGGACCGCACCGGCGTCGTCGCCCAGCACCTCGCGCGCATCCAGGCATCCGCGCGCACGCGCCAGGCTGTTGGCGCGCAGGCCGGCATCGAAGCACTGCCGCGCCGACGGCAGCAACCGTGCGGACGCGCGTGTGATCGCGGGATCGTCCGGCGCCACCAGACGTGCCGCGCGCAGCTTGTCGTAGGCGCTGTCACCGGGCGGGGTGAGCAGATCGCCGCGCGCTTCTGCCGCCGCCGCTTCCCGCAGCAGCGCGTCGACGCGCTGGCGACGCTCGGCCGGCGGCAGCGTCGGCGCGAGACGCGCATGCCGTGCACGCGAGCGCTCGACGTGTTCGCCGGCGATCCGCACTGCATCGGTCTCGCCGGCCAGGGCACGCGCCTCGCGCAACTGGGCATCGGCGTCGGCGAAGTTGAAGTCCTGCGCCATCCGTTCGGCACGGCGCGCGTAAGCGGCGCCGGCATCGAGCAATCCGCGCTGCGCACGCGTATCCGCAGCATCGAACGCCAGCAGCGTGCGCCATTCGGCGACCGCCCGCTCGATGCTGCCTGCCTCGAGGCTCTGCGCGGCGCGCCGGCGCAGCGCATCGAGCTCTTCGGTCAGGCGTGCCTGGGTATCGGGCAGATCGACGTGACCGGGATCGGCGCTGCGGACGCGTGCGATCAGATCGGACGCCTCGCGCAGCCCACCGGTCCGCAGCGCCGCCCGCGCATCCTCCTGCAGCAGCGCCAGCACATCCTCGCGGCCCCGCAGCGCATCCGCGTCGTCGGGCGCCAACGCCAGCACCCGCTGGTACAGCGGCAGCGCGCTGGCATCGTCGCCGTCGAGCCTGCCGGCAGCCTGCGCCGCCTGTGCCGCAATCACCAGTCCGTCCAGTCCGGCACCCGCCGCTTCGCGCCGCCGCAGTGCGGATGTCACCGCATCGACGTGCTCGCGCGGCGCGGACAGTTCGGCAGCGAGCCGCAGCGCTGCGTGTGCGTCTTCGAACCGTCCGGCGTCGACGGCCGCCGCCGCTTCGGCGACAGCTGCGCGGGCAACACCGGCCAGACCCGCCCGCGGACGTGCGTCGTCGGGATCGAGCGCGAGTGCCGCTTCGTAGAGCTGACGCGCGCCGGTCCCGTCGGGTGCGCTCAGATGCCCGGCCGTCGCGGCGGCGGACGCATCGTCGAGCAGCGCCTGGACGCGGTTCTCCGGCCAGAGCCGGTCGACCACGAGCACACGCACCCCAGCGACCAGCAGCACCGTCACCGCAAGCACCGCGGCGGCGATCCACCATGTCCGCCGCCGGTGCGCGACCTGGAGTGCGGCCGTCCGTGCGGACGGCGACGCACGCCGGGCCAGCGGCTGGCGCTCGGACGGCATCACGGGATCAGGCATGTCGGGTTCGTGGCGCACGCGGCGCAGTATGGAAGCCCCCGCTGAACAATCGCGTCACCGGCGCGCGGCATCCACGCCCGGCATGTCGTCGAGTTTGCCCAGCAGCCGGGCGAGCTGGCCGTAGTCGGCCACCCGCACGCGCAGCCGCAGACGCACGCGGGACAGGTCCAGTGTTTCGCTCTGGATGGACAGCACGTGCACATCCTCCTGCGCGATCACATTGCTCAGGTCCTTGAGCAGGTGACGCCGATCGACCGCCTCGACAAGGACATCGGATTCGTGCCCGACGCCCGCACGCCCCCACTCTACCGGCAGCACGCGCTGCGGCTCGTTCGCCGACAGGCGCAGGAAGGACGGGCAATCGCGGCGGTGCACGGTCACCCCGCGTGCGCGCGTCAGATAGCCGGCGATCGGCTCACCCGGCACCGGGCGGCAGCAGCGCGCCACCTGCACCAGCAGGTTGTCGACGCCGACGACATGGAACTGGGAATCGGTGGCCTTGGGCACGCGTCGCGGCTGACGCAGCGGCAGCGTCGGCGCAGCCGGCTCGGCCGGTGCGTCGCGCTCGCGTTCGAGTTCCAGCAGTGCACGTCCCACCTGGTTGGGGCCGACATCACCCAGCGCGACCACCACGTACAGATCGTCGACCGTCGCGACGTTGAAGCGCTGCAGCACCGGCACCAGATCCGCCTGCAGCAGGCCCAGACGACGGAGGTCCTTCTCCAGCAGCTCGCGTCCGGCCTGCAGGTTGCGTGCGCGGTCGAGCTTGTGGAACCAGTTGCGCACCTTCTCGCGCGAACGTGCACTGGCGAGGAAGCCGTTGGCCGCGACCAGCCAGTCGCGTCGGGGTGCGGGTGTCTTCGCGGTCAGGATCTCGACGCGCTGGCCGCTGTGCAGGGTGGAGTCCAGCGGCACGATGCGGCCGTCCACCTTGGCGCCGCGGCAGCGGTGCCCGACCATCGTGTGCACGTGGTAGGCGAAGTCCAGTGGCGTGGCGCCCTGCGGCAGGTCGACGATCTCGCCCTTGGGCGTCAGCACGAAGACCCGGTCCTCGACCAGTTCGGTGCCCAGCGCGCCGGCGAGTGACGGATCGCCATCGCGTGCGGGCTCGGTGTGTGCGTCGAGCAGACGCCGCATCCACTCGATACGGCGTTCGAGCGCGGCATTGCCAGCCGAGGAGCGCTGCGATCCGCCCGTTTCCTTGTAGCGCCAGTGCGCGGCGACGCCGAGCTCGGAGGCCTCGTGCATCTCGCGCGTGCGGATCTGGACTTCCAGCGTCTTGCCGTCCGGCCCGACGACCGCGGTATGCAGCGACCGGTAGTCGTTGTGCTTGGGGCGGGCGATGTAGTCGTCAAACTCGCTGGGAATCGGCGTCCACAGCGCGTGCACCACACCGAGCGCGGCGTAGCAGCCGGGAATGTCGTCGACCAGCACACGCACGGCGCGCAGATCGTAGAGTTCGCCGATCGGCACCTGCTTGCGCTGCATCTTCTTCCAGATGCTGTAGATGTGCTTGGGACGCCCGGCCACCTCGCCGCGCACGCCCTGCGACGCCAGCGCTTCGCCCAGTTGCACGCGGACCTGCTCGATGTAGCCCTCGCGACCCGAGCGCTTGTCATCGAGCAGCCCGGCGATCCGCCGGTAGGTCTCCGGCTCGAGATAGCGGAACGCCAGGTCCTCGAGTTCCCACTTGAGTTGCCAGATGCCCAGCCGGTTGGCGAGCGGCGCGTGGATGTCGCGGGTCAGCGACGCCAGTGCGCGACGCGCGACGTCATCCTCGCTACGCACGGCCGCGCGCATCAGCGCCAGTTGCCGCGCCAGCAGCACCAGCACCAGCCGCAGATCGCGGATCAGGGCCAGCAACAGGCGGCGCAGGCCTTCCGGATTGCCCTCGCTGGCGTGCTCGGCATGCAACGACCACACCTGGTGCGCGGCGGCGAGCCCTTCGAGCAACGGCGTGATCGCCGGCACACGCGACTCCAGCGCCGGCCGCCACGCAGGCACCGCGTCGGCAAGCGCGGTGGCGATCACGTCCACGTCGGCGCCGAGCAGGCCCAGCGCGCCCACGGTGTCGAGCAGCACGGTGGTGGCGCCTTCGGCCATCTCCGTGTCGTCCGGCAGCGATGCCAGCAGGTTGCGCACCGCATCGCCGGACACCCGCAGTGTCGGCAGGGTCAGCAGTCGGTCGCGCAGGTTGTCCGGTCGCACGGGCATCGGCCGCTCGATGCGGGCAGGACGGTCTACACTAGCCGCGCCCAGACCGGAGGAACAGAGCATGCGTGCAGTCCACAGCGTTTTGATCGCGGCACTTCTCGCAACTGCGCCGCTTCATGCGCAGGACACCCGGATCGAGGACCGGATGAGCGCCGCCCAGTTCCGGGCTGCAGGCCTGGACAAGCTCGATGCATCGGAGCTTGCGCGCCTCAACGCATTCTTGGCAGACGGCACTGCCGGCACGACGGCGGGCGTCGCGCCGCCAGCAGACGTCGAAGCACGCATTGCGCAGGCACGCGAGGAAGGCCGGCGCGAAGCCGCGACCGATGCCGCCAGCATGCCCGCCGCCGCCCAGTCCCGCGAGCCGATCGAGAGCACCATCACCGGTCCCTTCGAAGGATTCGCCAGCGGCCGCCAGTACACGCTCGCCAACGGCCAGGTCTGGCGACAGATCGACGCCACGCGCCTGGACGGCGCGCGCGGCAATGACGTCGGTGTCAGGATCCGCCCCGGCTTCATGGGCGTGTGGTGGCTGAAGATCGACGGCTACAACACCCAGGCGAAGGTCGAGCGCGTCCGCTGACGCGCGTCACCCCACCGGTGCGCAACGCCGCACCGGTGGGAACCTCGCACGGGTCAGCGCAGCGCCGCGACCCGCGCTGCCAGTTTCTTCGGTGATACGCCGCCTTTCGCACCCAGTTCTTGGGCGAACAGCGACACCCGCAACTCCTCGATATCCCAACGCAGGGCCTGCCAGGCCGGATCGGCGACGTGTCCGCGCGCTGCGGCATCGGCGAGCGCCTCGACGAACGGACTGACATCGAGCATGCGCTGCTGGTCGCGTTGCGGATCGCGCTGCGCGCGTTCGGCCCGCAGCGACAGGGCGTGCAGCCAGCGCGCGTACTCCGCCAGTGCCGTGGCCGGTGTATTGCGCAGGAAGCCGGGCGGCACGAGTGCATGGAGCTGGTCCTGCATGTCGTCGAGGTTCGCGCGCGCCCAGCCCATCAGCTTCGATTCGAGCTTCGCGCGCACTTCAGCGACGCGATCGAGGATCGCCTCCGCCTGCCGCAGGCGCGCCATCGCTTCGCCGAACAGCGCCTTGCCGACCGCGTCACGATGCGCGGCGAAGGCGTCGGCGTCGCGGATCGTCTCGAGTCCGTCGGCGAGCAGCGCGGCAAGCGCACCATCGACGAGATCCTCGCGCAAGCGGTCGCCCGGCTTGCCGTCGCGCGGCGCGGCGGATTCGATCGCGGCATAGAGCAACGCGGTCTTCGGCGCGACCGGCAACTGCTTGCGCGCGTGGCGCACGCGATCCGCCAGCGCGATCGTCAGCAGGCGCCGCACGCCCTGCGGATGCAGGCGCCGCGCATTCGTCGCGTCGGCGTGGACCGCGAGTGACGCGCTGTCGCCGTCGTCCTGCAATGCGGGATACGCCGGCAAGCCGCCGGCACCGGGAATCGACACCGGGACCGGCGTCTCCGGAAACGTCGTCAGCCCGCCCTGTTGCAGGCCGTCCGCCGCGTGCGCGGCGAAGGCGCGCGCCGCGCGCTCGCCGAAGCGGTGGCGCAGGTCATCGAGATCGCGCGATTCGGCGAGCACCGTAGCGCCCTTTCGATCGCGGCCGGTGTCGACCAGACGCAGGTTCGCGCGCAGGTGCGGCTCCAGCGCCGTCTCGTCGAAATCCGACGCGGTGATGTCCACACCGGCGAGCTTCTTGAGGTACCGCGCCAGGGTGCCGGTGAACGCGTCGGCATCGCCGTCGCGCCAGGCCTGCGCGAATGCACGCGCGAAATCCGGCGCCGGCACGAAATTGCGGCGCAGTGCCTTCGGCAAGCTGCGGATCAAGGCCGCCGCCTTGTCCTCGACGAAGCCGGGTGCCAGCCATGACAACCGCACCGGATCGATCGCATTGAGCAGATGCAGCGGCACCGAGACGGTCATGCCGTCGTCGACCGCGCCCGGCTCGAAGCGGTACGACACGGCGAGCCGCGCGTCGCCGAGCGCAATGAAGGCCGGGAACAGATCGGCGTCCACGGCATCGGCGACCAGCAGATCGTCGCGGCTCCAGGCCAATGCCTGCTTCGCTGCCTCGGGCGCTTTGCGCCACCACGCATCCAGCGCCTGCGCCGACAGCACGTCGGCGGGCAGGCGCTGCGCGTACCACTGCGCCATCCAGTCTTCGTCGACGACGAGTCCCGAGCGGCGTTGCTTGGCTTCTTCTTCGCGTGCGCGTTCGAGCGTACGCAGGTTGCGCTCGACGAACGTCGCGCGTGTGTTGATCTCGCCGGTCACCAGTCCGTCGCGCAGGAACAGCGCGCGCGATTCGTCCGGATACAGCCGCCCGTAATCGACCGGCTTCTTCGGTGCAAGCACCAGACCGAACAGGCTGATCTGTTCGCTGCCGACCACGCGCCCCTGCGAGCGCGACCAGCGCGGATCGTGATGGCGCCGCGCGAGCAGGTGATCGAGTTCACTGATGACCCAGTCCGGCTCGATCGCGGCATTGGTCAGCGACCACACCTTCTCGGTGTCCAGCAAGGTCGCCGACAGGACCCACGGCGGCGGCTTCTTCGACAGCGGCGAGCCGGGAAACAGCTGGAAGCGCCGTCCGCGCGGACCTTCGTACTGGCCGGACACGCGGCCCCCGCCACCAGGATCGGCGCGATGGCCGACCTGGGTCGGCAGACCGGCGATCAACGCGCGATGCAGCGCGATGAAGGCGGCGGCGTCCGCACGTGCAGCCATGCGCGGATCCGTGTCCACGACGGCGGCGTCGCGTGCTTCGATCGACCAGCCCAGATCCTCGCACTGCAGCCGCAGCTGGCGATGCAGTTCGCGCCACTCGCGCATGCGCAGGAAGCCGAGGAAATTACGGTCGCACCATTTGCGCAGCTGCGACTGGGTGAGGTCGGCGTGCGCCTGCCGGTAGCCGTCCCACAGTTTCACGATGCCGACGAACTCGGACTTCGGATCGGCGAATTGCGCGTGCGCCGCATCGGCCGCGCCGCGCTGGTCGGCCGGCCGCTCGCGCGGATCCTGGATGCCGAGGAACGAGGTGATCGCGAGCATCGCATCGAGACAGCCATGCGCACGCGCGGCGACGAGCATGCGCGCGAGCTTGGCGTCGACCGGCAGCTTCGCCATCGTGCGGCCGGTCGCGGTGAGCCGGCGTCCGCCGTCGATCGCGCCGAGCTCGGCGAGCTGCTGCCAGCCGTCGGCGACCGCGCGCGGATCCGGCGGCTCGACGAACGGGAAGGATTCGATATCGCCGAGCCCCAGAGACAGCATCCGCAGGATTACGCCCGACAGCGATGCGCGGCGGATCTCGGGATCGGTATAGGCCGAACGCGAGGCGAAATCCGCTTCCGAGAACACGCGGAAACACGTACCCGGCGCGATACGGCCGCAACGCCCCTTGCGCTGGTCGGCGCTGGCCTGGCTGACCGGCTCGATGTGCAGACGATCCAGCTTCTGCCGCGGGCTGTAGCGCTTGACGCGTGCCAGCCCCGGATCGACCACGTAGTGGATGCGCGGCACCGTCAGCGAGGTCTCGGCGACGTTCGTCGCCAGTACTATGCGCCGCTGCGGCCCGGGATTGAACACGCGGTCCTGGTCTTTCGCCGACAGCCGCGCATACAGCGGCAGCACTTCGGTGTGCCGGTACTTGCGGCGCTCGAGCGCCTGGTGCGCATCGCGGATTTCGCGCTCGCCGGGCAGGAAGATCAGCGTGTCGCCGGTGCCGCGCATCTGCATGATCTCGTCGCAGACCGCCACGATGCCGTCGAGCACGCTGCGCTCGCCGGCGTCGTCTCCTTCGCCGTCCAGCGGGCGGTAACGCACCCCGACCGGGAAGCCGCGGCCTTCGACATCCACCACCGGCGCGCCGTCGAAATGTTCGGCGAAGCGCGCGGTGTCGATCGTCGCCGAGGTCACGATCAGCTTGAGATCCGGGCGCCGGCCAAGGAGCTGCTTCAGATAGCCCAGCAGGAAATCGATGTTGAGGCTGCGCTCGTGCGCCTCGTCGATGATGATCGTGTCGTAGGCCGACAGCCAGCGGTCGGACGCGATTTCCGCCAGCAGGATGCCGTCGGTCATGAACTTGATCGCGGTCGCATCGCTGACGTTGTCGTTGAAGCGGACCTGGTAACCGACCAGGCCGCCGCTCGGCACCTGCAGCTCTTCGGCCACGCGCTTGGCCACTGTGCGCGCGGCAATGCGGCGCGGCTGGGTGCACCCGATCAGTCCGGCGGCGCCGCGGCCGGCGGTCAGGCACAGCTTGGGCAGCTGCGTCGTCTTGCCCGAACCGGTCTCGCCGGCGACGACCACGACCTGGTGCGCACGGATCAGCGCGACGATTTCCTCGGCCTTGCCGGCGATCGGCAGCACCGGATCGACTTCGGCACGCGGCAGTTGCGCGGCGCGCGTCTCGCGCTGCCGGATGGAGGCCTGCAGGCGCGTTTCGAACGTCTCGCGCGCCGACGCATCGCCGGGTGAGCGCCGCCAGCGACCGAGCAGTCCGAGCAGGCGGCCGCGGTCGCGCGTCGATGCGCTTTCGATCGCGGCCTGCGCGTGCTTCAACGCGCCGTTCACCGCCTTGTCGCTGGAATGCTGCGTCACGCTCGAACCCGCCCTCAAGTCACAAATCCACAACGGATGCGCCCATATTGTGGGCGCAATCCCCTCATCACCGGAGTCCTGTCATGGCCAAGGCCAAGTCGAACAAGTCCAAATCCTCCAAGACACTGGTCGCCCCGGCCGTCGCGTCGCCGGACGCGCAGTCGAAGGCGCCGGCCATCGATATCGGGATCAGCGACGCCGATCGCAAGGCGGTCGCCCAGCATCTGTCGGTGTTCCTCGCCGATGCCTACACGCTGTATCTCAAGACCCACAACTTCCACTGGAACGTCACCGGGCCGATGTTCAACGCCCTGCACGTGATGTTCGAGGGCCAGTACACCGAACAGTGGAACGCGCTGGACGAGATCGCCGAGCGCATCCGCGCGCTGGGTTACAACGCGCCGGGTTCGTATGGCGAGTTCATCCAGCTGTCGTCGATCAAGGAAGAGCCGGGCCTGGAGAAGGCGCCGGACTGGCGCGAAATGGTGCGCCAGCTGGTCGTCGGCAACGAGGCCGTATGCCGTAGCGCACGCAAGGCGCTGGATGTGGCCGACGACGCCGACGACGATCCGACCGAGGATCTGCTGATCCAGCGTCTGCAGACGCATGAGAAGAACGCCTGGATGCTGCGCTCGCTGCTGCAGTAAGCATCGCGTTCCGCTTCATGAAAACGCCCGGCATTGCCGGGCGTTTTCGTATCTGCAGATCCGCGCGACGTCAGGCCGTCTTCAACGGCTCGGGCGCGTCGTCCTCGCCACGCGAGACCAGCGCCGCGATGCCGAGATCGCCGGTCACGTTGACCGTGGTCCGGCACATATCGAGGAAGTGGTTGACGCCCAGCACCAGGCCGATGCCTTCGGCCGGCACGCCGACCATCGTGCAGATCAGCGCGACCACCGGCAGTGAGCCCGACGGCACACCCGCCGTGCCGATGCCGCCGAGGATGCAGACCAGCATCACCAGCACCTGCTGCCAGATCGACAGATCCACGCCGAAGAACTGGGCCAGGAAGATCACCGTGACGCCTTCGAACAGCGCGGTGCCGTTCTGGTTGGCGGTCGCACCGACGGTCAGCACGAAGCGCGACACCTTGCGCGGCAGCTTGAGGTTCTCGTCGGCGATGCGCAGCGCGGTCGGCAGCGTGGCGTTGCTGGACGCGGTGGAGAACGCCATCAGCATCGCTTCCTGCACGCCGCGGAAGAACGCCAGCGGTGACCAGCCACCGACGAACTTCAGCGCCAGCGAATACGTCACCAGCATGTGCAGCGCCAGCGCGCCGACCACCACCAGCACATACGCGCCCAGACGCAGCAGCAGATCCCAGCCGAACAGCACGGCCAGATTGAACATGAAGCAGAACACCGCGATCGGCGCGAGGCGGATCACCAGACCGATCAGCGTCATCGACACTTCGAACAGGCCTTCGATGCCGCGCTTGAGCGTCGCGGTGGCTTCGGACTTGGTCAGCACCAGACCGATGCCGAACATCAGCGCGAAGAACATCAGCGACAGGATGTTGGCGTTGTCAGACGCGGCGCCCACCACGTTCTGCGGCACGATCGACATCAGCATGTCCATGCCGGTCGCGCCTTCCTTGCTGTCGCGCACGATCGCCGCGGTGCGCTGCGCACCTTCGGCCAACAACTGCTGCGCAAGCGCGGGATCCACGCCTTCGCCGGGCCGGAACAGGTTCACCATCACCAGTCCCACCACCACCGCGATGCCCGACAGCACGACGGTCCACGCGAGCGTGCGCCAGCCGATCCGGCCCAGCGCCGCGACATCGCCCATTTCCGACACGCCGATCACCAGCGCCGAGAACAGCAGCGGCACGATCAGCATGAAGATCAGGCTGAGGAACAACGTGCCGAGCGGCTCGGTGACCCAGCCGACGAAGCTTTCGATCAGCGGCCGGCACTGCCAGGACGGCTCCGCGCCGGTGCAGGCGGCCGATGCGGGATCAGCCAGCGTCCACGCGGTCAGGCCGGTGTAATGAGCGATCAGGCCGAGGGCGAGGCCCGCGGCAAAACCGATCGCGATCTTCCAGTGGAGCGGCATCCGCGCACGCGCGGCAACGTCTTCGGAATCGGCCATGGCATGGAGGACCGCGGGAAAGCGCGGAGGCTAGCAGGAAGCCGGGCTCAGCGGTGCGGGTACAGCGGCGGCAATGCGGGTCCCGCGCGGTCGGCGCGCGGTGGGGTCCGCCATGCGACGCCGCCCCGGAACGCGTCGCGCAGGATCTGACGCGCAGCCGGCAGGTCGCCGCCGGTCCAGCGCGCGCGCTGCCAGTGCTGCACGGCCGCGCGTTGCGGCGCGGACTCGAACTGCTCCACCAGCGTGTCGAGATCGCGTGCACCCGCCGCCGGCAGGCCCAGCAGCGCGCTTTCCACTTCGACCGGTTCACCGGTCGTCAGGGCCTGCATCAGTCTGCGATGCGCCTGCGCGGACGTGCCGGCGGACGCCGCCCGCGTCGGCGCGGCTGGAGCGTCTGCCGGTGGCCGCGTCCCGCCATCAGTCCGCTGTTGCCGGAACCGCCATGCCAGCCACGCGGTCGCCAGCCACAGCGCCGCGAACACCGCCGCGATCGCGGGCCAGAAACGGCTATTGCCAGTGGCCGGCGCCGGGGCGACGGACAGCGGCACCGTGTCGGCCTGCCCCGCCGCGTCCGAAATACCAGGCTGCGCTTCGCCGGCGGCAACGGCCAGCGATACCGCAGGCGGGCCGCTCGCGCGTGCGGCATCGGCGTTCACGTCCCACCAGGCGATACGCGGACCGGGGACCTGCACGGTGCCTGCGTCCCGGGGCACGACCGAGTAGCGACGGGTCAACCGCACCCGCGGCCGACCATCCTCGAAACTCTCGTCGTACTGCGGCGGCTCGGCGAACACCTGCGCGCCCTGCAGCGGCGGCAGGCCGATCTCGGGCAATTGCACGCCCACAGCGCCATCGAACACGGCCTCCAGCACGAATGTGCTCGCCGCGCCGGCGCGGCCGTCGGTGGGCGCTTCCAGCCAGCGCGCCTGGACACCGTGGAGCGGCAGCCAGGGCTGTGGCGCAGCGGCGGGCATCGCGCGGACCTCCAGCACGTTGGCCGGGCCGGTCGCGGCGAGTTCGCGCGGGCCCCGGTTGAACATGTCGTCGAACAGGCCGCCGCTCGCGCCGCGGCCTTCGAACCGCGCGCCCGGAATGGTCAGCGTGCCGCTCCGTTCGGGCACGATCTGGTAGCGGCGCTCGACCACGCTGTAGCGGCGTCCGCCGATGTCGCGGTTGTACTGCACATCGCTGCCGATGCGCTGCAGCGATGCGCCGTCCGGCGCCGGCTGGTCGAGGCTGCCCGACAGCAGGGGCGTCGCATAGAACAGCCGCAGGACATACCCGACCGACTGCTGGATATAGGGTGCGCGCGCGTCGACCTCGGCCTCGATGAAGACCGGCCCGCCCCTGCGTGCGGAGGCGGCCGGCGCAGGCGCGACGCTGAGCGACAGCGGCTGCGTGCGGGCAGTGCCGACCTGCAGCGCCGGCACCGCCAGCACGCCCTCGCGGCGCGGCTTCAGGGCCACGCCGTAGAACGCCCGGGTGCTGCGACGCCCGCCCGTCAGTTCCACCTGTCGCCGGCTGGTGTGGCCACTGACCTCGAAATCGCGCGACAACGGTGCCCAGTCGGGCGTATCCGTCGCAGCGTCGGTCTCGACGTTGAGCGTCGTGGTCTCGCCGAGCGCGATCTGCTCGCGGTCGAGCCAGGCGCGTGTCTGCGCGTATGCAGTACCGACCACGCACATCAGCGCCAGCAGCGTCAGCACCGCGACCACCCGGGCGGTCGTCCGCATGCCCATCCGACCCGCTGTGCTCATCGATCACCTCCTGCGGCGCGACGCTCGTGTTCGAGCCGGAACTTGGCCCGCAACAATCCTCCGGGATCATCCGGTACCCGTCGCAGCCAGGCGGCATTGGCCTGCTCGCGCTCGTCGCCGGGCTGTGCGTCCGCATCAGTGGCAGAGGCCGCTTCGGGCGGCGCATCCGCCTGCCCCTCGAGCGCACGCCGCATGCGCTCACGCTGTGCATCGTCGGCGTCGCGCTGGGCCTGCGCATCCACCGGCGTTCCGGCATCACCGGCGTCGGGCTGCGCGCCTGCATCCTGCGGTCGCGGCTCGCCTTTCCCCTGCCCCTGCGCATCGCCGGGCTGACGGTCGGACGGATCGCCCGCATCGCCGGGCTTCGCGTCGCCATCCCCATCACGGGGCGCTGGCGGCGCACGCGGGTCCTGGCCCGGACCCGGCGGCGGCTTGCGATCGCGCGCGGCGATCACGGCCGCGCGGTTGGCCTGCGCATCGTCCATACCCGGCTGCTGTGCCAGCGCCTCGTCATAGGCGGCGACGGCATCGTCGAAGCGTCCCATTCGCGCCAGCGCATTGCCCCGGTTGTAAGCGGCATCGGCACCGGGCAGCGCGGTCCAGGCCTTCAGGGCCTCGTCGTAGCGTTCGCCGCGATAGGCCCGGGTGCCATCGCGCATCTGCCCATGCGCGATCTGGTCGGCACGCTGCCAGGGCGTCGCAGCCGGGGACTGCGCGTGCACCGGCAGCAAAGCCGGCACCAGCGCCAGGGCCGCCACGCAGGCGAAGCCGGTACCGCGACGGAAGGCCAGCAACACGAGTGCGAGCAGCGGCAGCAGCAGCCAGTAGCCTTCGTCCAGCACCCGACGCACGCTGGCGTCCGTGCGCGATGCGGCAGGACCGGCCAGTGCGTCCGGACGCAGGACGTCGAGCCCATCGAGATCGTCGTCGTCGATCGTCAAGCGCCGGTACTGCCCGCCGCCGGCGGCCGCCAGCGCCTGCAGCGTCGCGGCGTCGAGTCGTGCATGCGACAGCGCACCGGCACCGTCACGATAGGCCGCACCGGCCACCGTGCCCAGGCCGAGCACCGACACCCGGTACCCCATGCGGGCGGCGATGCCCGCTTCGGCCACGGCGGCGGCATCGGCATCGCCGGTCAGCAGCAGGATGTCGCCCCGCACCGCCTGCCCCTGTCGCAACAGTCCCACCGCGTGCGGGATCGCGCGATCCGCGCGATGTCCGTCGGCCGGCATGATCTCCGGCGACAGGGCATCCAGATACAGCGCCACGTTGCGCGCGTCGTCGGTCAACGGCGCGACGGTGAACGCGTCGTCGGCATAGGCGACCAGCGCGACCTGGCCGGCGCTACGCTCGGCAAGCAGCGATGCCAGCTTGGCCCGCGCCTGCAACAGCCGCGACGGTGGCAGGTCACTGGCGGTGGACGCCGTCGACAGATCGATGACCACCACCAGCGGCGCCATGTCGCGGGCCTCCAGAGGCACCTCCACTGCGCGCCAGCCGGGCCCGGCCAGCGCCAGCACCGCGAGCAGCGCGGCCAGCAACCAGGCACCCAGCCCGGACAGGCTGCGGCGGTCGGGGCGCGCCACGCGCAGATGTGCGAGCAGGTGCGGATCGACCGCCTCGCGCCAGGCATCGGCGCCGCGTCGGCGTCGCCACCAGATCCAGGCCAGCAGGGGCAGCGCGAGCAACGCCCACAGCCAGGCGGGACGCGCGAATTGCAGCAGGTCGAAGGGCAGGCTCATGCCGGTGCACCTGCCAGCACACGCCGACGCGGCAGCAGCGCGAGCAGCAGCACGGCGCAGGCCGCCGCGAGCGGCACGGGGTAGCGTTCGATGCGCGGGCGCACGGCCGGCCCGGGCTGCGCGACCGGCTCCAGGCGATCGATCTCGCCATAGATGCCGGCAAGTTCAGCCGTGTCCCGGGCGCGGAAGGCACGTCCTCCGGTCGTATCGGCGATGCGCTGCAACGCGGCCTCGTCGATGGCCGGTTCGCCACCGGGCATCTGGAAGCCGAACAGACCACCGGCGCCACCGTCGCTGCCGAACGCGATGGTGTGCACGCGCACGCCGGCATCGCGCGCCAGCTCGGCCGCCTTGTCCGGCGTCAAGGCGCCGGCGTTGCTGACCCCGTCGGTCAACAGGATCAGCAGGCGCTGGCCGCGGGGCGCGTCGTGCAGGCGCTTGACCGCCAGCCCGACCGCATCGCCGATCGCGGTCTCGCGCCCGACCAGACCCACGACGGTCGCATCGAGCTGCTGGCGCACGGTCTCACGGTCCAGCGTCATCGGGGTCATCGCATAGGCGCGCTGGCCGAACACGATCAGGCCGATGCGGTCACCGGCACGGCGTTCGAGGAAGTCGGCGATGACCGCCTTTGCCGCGGTGAGCCGGTCGACCGGACGGCGTCCGACGACCATGTCTTCTTCGCTCATGCTGCCCGACAGGTCGACGGCCAGCATCAGGTCACGCGCACTGCGCGGCGGCTGTTCGACCTCGCCCCACTGCAATGGCCGCGCTGCGGCGATGCACAGCAGGCACCAGGCCATCCACAGCAGCCACGGCGTCGCTGCCGCGCGCGATGTGGACCGCGGCGCCGCCAGTGCCTCCAGCCCGCGATACGGCACACGCAGGTGATGCCCGGTCGTCGCCGATGCAGGCACGAACCGGCGCACCAGCCACGGCAACGGCAGTGCCAGCAGCAGCCAGGGCCAGGCGAAGACCTCGCCGATGCCCTGCAGCCAGGCGGGCAGATCGCCGCTCACCGACCCACCATCAGTGCGACGAAGCGGCTGCGTGCAAGCGTCTGCAGCGCCGGCAGGTCGACTGCGTCCGCGTCCCGCCGGAACGCCCCGTCGAGCAATGCGCTGCCGGTCCCGGTCGTAAACGGTGCGCCGGGCATGCCGGCGTCGAGGAATGCCAGCCAGGCCTGCCCCTGCAGACGGTCGGCGTCGGGCCGTTGGCGACGTGCCGCCCGGCGCAGCAGCGCGGACATCGCCGCGATCCGGGCTGCGCCACCCGTGGCTGCGTCCACGTCGGCATCGAACAGCTGCATCCAGCGCCGCCGCTGCCATGCCCGGAACAGGCGCCAGCCCGCCAGCGCCAGCACCACGACGAGCAGTCCGGCACCCAACCACCACCAGCCGGGTGCAGGCGGCCACCACGAGGGTGCGGTCGGCTGGTGGATGTCGCGCAGGACGAGATCGGGGATGGCCATCGATCAGCCCTGCCGGGCGCGCGCGAACGCTGGCAGCCAGACGTCGCTGGGCGCATCGCTGGACAGCGACTCGACGCCGATACCGGCGCGGCGCAGATGCCCGACGGCGGTGTCGCGGGGGATGTCGAACGCGTCGCGCCAACGCGCCCGCTGTTCCGCGCCAGACAGGTCCAGGTCGATGCGTGTGTCCGCATGCGCGAATCCGAGGCGCGCGTCCGGCGGCTGGCGCTCGAGCGGATCGTCGAGCAGCAGCACCAGCGCATCGCAATGCGCGCCCACTGCCGCCCAGTCGCGCGCGGGCACGGCGGCCGCACTGCCGGCATCGGCCAGGACCAGCAGCCTGGACCCGGGACGCAACAGGCGCCGGGCGTGATCCATCGCCACGCCCAGCCCCGTATCGCCGTCGGGCGGCGCCGCGTACCAGCGCGTGAGCGCATGCAGGACGCGCAGCGCCCCGCGTGTACCGCCAGCGGGTGCAACGGGTGGCTCGATCGCGGTGCCACGCAGGGCGCCGATCCGGTCGCCGTCGGCAGCCGCCGCCCACGCCGCGATCGCGCCGGCACGTGCCGCCTGGGTGGATTTGAAGCGCACGCGCGTACCGAAATAGAGCGCGGCTGCGGTGTCGGCGACGATCAGCGTCAGGCGCTCCCGCTCGCGCTGGAAGATCTTGGTGTGCGGTCGCCCGGTCCGCGCGGTCACCCGCCAGTCGATGTGGCGTGCATCGTCGCCGGCGACGTAGTCGCGTGATTCGGCGTACTCCATGCCCTGCCCCCGGTGCGGTGACGGCGCCAGCGCCCGTACACCGCTGCGCGCGCGCCGCACCAGACCGCGCTGATGGGCCGCCGGACGCAATGCGACCAGTTCGGCCAACGAGGGCCGGATGCCCGGTGCAGGGTCCGCGCCGGGATTCACGGCAATGGCACCCGCTCGATCAGCGCCTGCACCAGACGTTCGCCGTCCCAGCCTTCCGCCGTCGCCTCGTAACTCGGCAGCACACGGTGGCGCAACACGTCGGGCGCAACGCTGCGCACATCGTCCGGCGTCACGAAATCGCGACCGGCGAGCCAAGCGGTGGCGCGCGCGCATCGCTCGAGGGCGATCGAACCGCGCGGGCTCGCGCCCCAGGCGATCCGCCCGGCCAGCGCCGGGTCGTAGCGCGCGGCATCGCGCGAGGCCAGCACCAGTTCGACGAGGTAGCGCTCGACCGTCGGCGCCATGTGCAGGGCCAGTACCGCGCGTCGCGCTTCGAACAGCTGCGCCAGCGGCATGCGTTCGACGGGCTCGGGCACCGCATCGAGCTGGGCCAGCGCACGTCCACGTGCCAGCGCCAGGATCCGCGACTCGGTATCGGCTTCGGGGTAGCCCACGCGCACGTGCATCAGGAAGCGGTCCAACTGCGCTTCGGGCAGGGGGAACGTGCCTTCCTGCTCGATCGGATTCTGCGTCGCCATGACCAGGAACAGGTCCGGCAGACGGTAGGTCTGGCGACCGACCGTGACCTGCCGCTCGCCCATCGCTTCCAGCAGCGCGGACTGCACCTTGGCCGGTGCCCGGTTGATTTCGTCGGCCAGCAGCAGCGGATGGAAGATCGGGCCGGCCTGGAACTCGAAGCGCCCGTCCTGCGGCCGCCAGATCTCGGTGCCGGTGAGGTCGGCCGGCAGCAGGTCCGGGGTGAACTGGACGCGGGCGAAGTCGGCATCGAGCCGCGCCGCCAGCGCGCGGATGGCCGTCGTCTTGGCGAGGCCCGGCGCGCCTTCGACCAGCAGATGACCGTCGGCGAGCAACGCGACCAGCAGCCTTTCGACCAGCGCAGACTGCCCGATGATCTCCTCCGACAGCGCGTCGCGCAGCGCGACGAAACGCGCATGCAGGCCGTCCGCGACCCGTTCCTCCAGATCCATCGCCATTCCCGTTCGCATGCGCACGTCGCGCAGGAGGCCAGTTTGACCGGAACCCGCGCCGGTGGTTCAACGCCAGCCAAACCGCCGGTCGCCGGAACGCGAACGGGGCCCGAAGGCCCCGTCGCAGATGCCGCAGCGCGGACCGGTCAGCCGGCCGGACGCTGGGCCACGCGCATGACGCGCGGGGTCACGAAGATCAGCAGCTCGGCCTTTTCCTTGCTGCGTCCCCGGCTCTTGAACAGGTTGCCCAGCACCGGGATATCGCCCAGGAACGGCACCTTGCGCAGCGAGGCGCGATCGGTGAACTCGTAGACACCGCCGATGGCGACGGTCTGGCCGTCGTCGATCAGCACCGCCGTGGTCACGTTGCGCTTGCTGATCAGCGGCACTTCACCGCTTTCACCAAAGCTGACAAAGCGCTCGATCTCGTCTTTCTTGATGTCCATCGCCAGGAACACGCGGCCATCGTTTGTAATCGTCGGGGTGACCTTGAGCTCGAGCAGGACGTCCTTGAACTCGACGGTCGGCACGCTGTTGCTCTGGCCACCGGTCACGGTCAGGTAACCGACTTCCTGGCCCTGACGGATCACTGCCTCGCGCTGGTTGCTGGTGACGACACGCGGATTGGACACGATCTCGCCGCGACCCTCTGTCTGCAGGGCCTGCAGTTCCACGGCCCAGTCGATCGTGCGCCCGAGGATCGTGAATCCGAGGGATGGCGCACCGCCTTCGAGAGCCACAGGCAGGCTGACGTTGAGTCCGCCCGGCGTCAGCGAACCATCTAGTGCACCGCCGACATTCACGCGCTCCTTGGTCGCGCTGACCCCGAACCGCGCACCCAGATCACGGGCGAACGATTCGTTCGCGATCACGATGCGCGCTTCGATGACGACCTGGTCGACCGGCTTGTCGAGCATCATGACCAGACGCTTGATCTCCGCGACACGCTGCGGGATGTCGATCACCAGCAGGGTGTTCGTACGGCGGTCGAAGCTCAGGCTGCCGCGCGAGGACAGGAAGCCCGCATCACGGCTCTGGCTGCCGCTGCCACCGCCGCCGCCACTGCCGCCGCCGCGCGCGGAGGTCTTGCTCTCCTCGGTCAGCAGCTTGGCGATGTCTTCGGCGTTGCCGTAGCTGATCGGGATGTATTCGGTGCTCATCTCCGCGCGTTCTTCGATCGCCAGGCGCGCATCTTCCTTGGCCTGTTCGAACGCGGCGATCTCGCTCTGCAGCGCGACCCAGACCACGTTGCCGCTGCGACGCTTGTCGAGCGACTTGGCCTGCAACACGATGTCCAGCGCCTGGTCCCACGGCACATTCTGCAGACGCAGCGTCACGTTGCCGGCGACACTGTCGCTGGCGACGATGTTGAGGTTCGACTCGTCGGCGATGAGCTGCAGCACCGTGCGCACCGGCACGTCCTGGAAGTTGAACGTCACCGGCGCACCGCCGTACGAGCGGGTGTCGGACACCGTCGCCGCCGCGGACTGGCCCATGGTGGCCGCCGTGCTCGCCGCACCCACTGCACGTTCGGCCGAAGCCGCCCCGGTACGCGGGATGATCTCCACGATGTAGTCGCGACCGCTCTGATAGGCCATCGGCTCGAAATCGCCGCGCGCGCTCAGTACGACCTGCGCGCCATCGGCGCCCTGACGCGCATCGATGCGCTGCACGGGCGTGGCGAAGTCGGTGACGTTGAGCGGGCGCTGCAGCGATGCGGGCAGCGTGGCGCTGCCCAGATTGACCACGATGTTGTCGCCCTGCGTGCGCAGGTCGGGCGCGGCACCGTCGCCATCGAAACGCAGGACCAGCTTGCCGGAGCCGCCGTCGCCGCGCCGGAAGTCGAGATCGGTCACGGCCAGCGCGCCCCCCGGCTGCGCCGCGACCGCCGATGCCTGCAGCATGGGCAGCAACAGGCCAGGCGCAGGCGCCTGTGCCGCCTGGGCACCACTGAACGTCGCCACCAGCCCGATGGCGAGCCCGAGCGCGCAGGCACGCATCGAGTTCATCCGGCCCGTCCGCTGGCCACCCGCATTGCTCACGGTCATGTTGCTTCCCCTCATCATTGTTCGTTCAGCGCGAGCGAAGCCGGGCGCTCCAACCAGCCACCGGCGCCATCGGGCACGAGCTCGACGAGCTCGATGCGGTTCTCATTGACCGATGTCACGCGGCCATCGTTCTGACCCAGGTAGTTCCCGGGCGTAATGCGGTAGGTCACCTTGTCCGGCGCCAGCACCAGCCCCACGATCCGGCTGCCGGTTCCGATCGTGCCCACCATCGACATGGCGTCGAGGGGGAACTGCTCGGTGATCTCCTTGCGCCGGTTGGAATCCGGACGCGGACCGCTGCCGGTGCCGTCGTCGGTGAAGGCGTTGCTGAAGGGGTCGCGGATGCCCTGCGCCGAGTACTCGAAGGTCTCGAACTGCTGCATCACCGGCAGCGGCTCCAGCGCCGGTGCGGGTCGTTGCCTGACCTCTTCCACCCAGACTTCCAGATTGGGGGCCTGTCCGGGCTCACTGGTCACGCCCCGGCCACAGCCACCGACGGCCAGAGCGATCCCCAGCGCCACGGCGCCGCGCAGCATCGTGTCGCGTGCGGCGGCCCTCACGGCGTGCCCTCCACGACCTGCGCCTGCGCGGCCGCTTCATCCTCGTCGAGGTAGCGGTAGGTCTTCACGGTCCCGGACAGTTCCAGACTCGAATTGGGGCCGATCGCGGCCAGGCCATCGGTCCCGCTGCCACCACCGCGCGGCTTCAGCGAGATGTCGTGCATCGTCATGATCACCACGCGGGGCAGCGAGGCCACGCCACTGACGAAGGCGCCGAACTGGTGGTAGGTGCCGACCATGCGCAGGGCGATCGGCTGCTCGGCGTAGAACTCGCGGGGCAGCTCTTCGCCCGGCTTGAACAGGTCGTTCTGGATGCCGGTGGCGATCGCGGTCTGGGAAATGTCGACGATCAGATCGGGCATTTCGGTCTTGCTGGGCAGCTGGCGCAGCATCTGCTGGAGCTGCTGCTCCATCTGCGCGAGCTGCTGCTTGAGCGGTTCCAGGTTCGCGGCCTTGCCCTGCTTGTCCTCGAAGTCGCGGCGCAGATCGGATTCCTGCGTCTCGAGTCCCTTGAGTTCGTTGCCCTTCTCCCGGGTGATGACGTACCACAGCAGGAAGAAGATCAGCAGGCCGACGATGATGCAGGCGCCGATCTTGTACTCGCGCGGCCACGCACCGGTGTTGTTGACGTCGAGATCGCGCAGCGACACCTTCTTCTTGCTCACGATGCGGCTCCTTCGGCGGCGGGTGCGGCAGCCGGCGCCGCGCCCGGCGCGTCGTCGATCGGGTCACCGGTTCCGGTCGCGGCAGCTTCCTTGGCGGCCGGCGTCGACAGCTGCACGTTGAGGGTGAAGGCGTAGGGCAGGCCCGGCACACCGTCACGCGCTTCGATCACCGACAGCTGCGGGCTGGTCATCCAGCCGGAGCTGTCCAGCGAACGCATGTAGGTACTGACGCGCGCATTGGACTGCGAACGTCCTTCCAGCGTCAGGGTCTGGCCTTCCTGCTTGAGCGAGGTCAGCAGCACACCATCGGGAATCGTGCGCACCAGCTGGTCGAACAGGTGGACCATCTGTGAACGGTTGCCCTGCAGTTCCTCGATGACCGCCTTGCGTGCCAGCAGGCGCGCGCGCTGCGACTCGAGCGCGTCGATCTCGGTGATCTGCGTGTCGACGCGGGCGATCTGCTGCTGGAGGAAGGCGTTGCGCGCCTTCTGGCCGTCGATCTGCGCGTTGTAGTACATGTTGACCAGCAGCCACAGGACCACGCCGACCGCCGCGGCGAGGCCGACCATGACGCCGAATTCCTTTTGCCGCTGCTTGCGCCGTTCGGCGCGCCACGGGAGGAGGTTGATCCTGGACATCAGTCGAAGCTCCTCAGCGCGAGGCCGCAGGCGATCATCAGCGCGGGTGCATCCTGCGCCAGCGCGTGCGCCTGGACGCGCGGACCCAGCGTCATCTGCGCCAGGGGATTGGCCAGCACGGTCTGCACACCGAGCTGCTCTTCGACCATCTCGGCCACGCCGGGGATCGATGCGCACCCGCCGGCCAGTACGACCTGGTCGACGCGGTTGAAGTCGCTGCCCGCATAGAAGAACTGCAGCAGGCGGCTCACCTGCTGGACCATGGCTTCCTTGAACGGCTCGAGCACTTCGACCTCGTAGCTCTCCGGCAGGCCACCCTGGCGCTTGGCCAGACCGGCTTCCTCGTAGCTGAGACCGTAGCGGCGCATCACCTCGTCGGTGAGCTGCTTGCCACCGAACACCTGCTCTCGCGAGTACAGGCTGCGCCCGTTGCGCAGCACATTGAGCGTGGTCATCGTCGCGCCCACGTCCACCAGCGCCACCACGCCATCGGACGGGATGCTCAGGGTGCCGGCGATCATCGCGAACGCGTTTTCGACCGCGAATGCCTCGACATCGATGACCTTGGCGGTCAGACCGCCGAGGTCCAGCGCGGAGGCACGCAGCTCGACGTTTTCCGAACGCGAGGCGGCCAGCAGGACCTGCACCATCTCCACGTTGCCCGGCACTGCGCCCAGCACCTCGAAATCGAGGTTCACTTCTTCGATCGGATACGGGATGTAGTTCACCGCCTCCAGCTCGACCTGCGATTCCATCTCGTCCTCGTCGAGGTCCGCCGGCATGGGGATCGTCTTGGTGATCACCGCCGATCCGGCCACGGCCGCGGCCGCGTGCTTGGCCTTGGTGCCGGAGCGCGACACGGCACGCCGGATCGCCTCGCCGACCGCCTCGACCTCGACGATGTTCTTTTCGACGACGGCATTGGGCGGCAGAGGCTCCACCGCGTAGTGCTCAACGCGATACCGGGTGCCCTGCCGCGACAGCTGCAGAAGCTTGACCGCAGTCGAACTGATATCGATGCCGATGACCGGCACCTGGCTTTTTGTGATGAGCCCCACGAAATATCCCCTTTGCCACGGGCGTTTAGCCACGCCTCGTGTCCCGGCGCATTAAATAGCGGACTTTCCGGGTATTGGCAACACGCGCGACCATCCGGGAGGGATGAAAAGCCTGCACGGATGGGCGCCGATCGTCCGTCGCGACAGGCCACCGCACCCGCCCGGTCAGGCGGCCGCCAGCGCCCGCCCGGCCCGCTCCCCTATACTCCGCGGCCATGAGCCCAGTCACCGAATCCCCTGCCAAGCCACGTCCCTCCCGGCTCCGCCGCGTCGTCCGCTGGACCGTCGTCCTGGTCCTGGTGCTGGCGGTGCTGGGTGCGATCAGTGGCGGCATCCTGTATGCCGCGGTCGCGTCGAAGCTGCCCGATGTCGAAGCGCTGCGCGACATCGAGATGCAGGAGCCGATGTACGTCTACGCCAACGACGGGCGCCTGATTGCGCTGTTCGGCGAAACCCGCCGCTACCCGGTCCGCATCGACGACGTTCCGGACCGCCTGAAGCAGGCGTTTCTCGCTACCGAGGACGCGCGCTTCTACGAACACGGCGGTATCGATTACCGCGGCGTCGCCCGCGCGCTCTGGCTGCTCGCCACGACGCGGGATCGCCGCGTCCCCGGCGGCTCCACGATCACCCAGCAGGTCGCACGCCAGTTCTTCCTGAGCTCGGAGTACAGCTTCACACGCAAGTTCGCCGAGATGCTGCTCGCCAGGAAGATGGAGCAGAACCTCAGCAAGGACGAGATCTTCGAGCTGTATCTCAACAAGAGCTTCTTCGGCAACCGCGCCTACGGTGTCGCGGCGGCCGCCGAGTTCTACTACGGCAAGTCGCTCGACGAGCTCGATCTCGACGAGATGGCATCGCTCGCGGCGATTCCGAAGTTCCCGTCCAGCGGCAATCCGCTCAGCAATCCCGAACGCGCCAAGGAGCGCCGGGATGTGTACGTGCTCGCGCGCATGCAGGAGCTGGGCTTCATCAGCCCGCAGGAAGCCTCCGCCGCCCGCGCCGTCGAGATGCACGCAAGCCCGCACGAGCGTCCGATCGAGGTGTTCGCGCCCTATGTCGCCGAGATGGTGCGCCTGGAGATGGTGGCCCGTTACGGTGGAGACGTCCTGACCCGCGGCTACCACGTCACGACCACGATCGACCCGAAGATGCAGGCCGCCGCCGAACTGGCCGTGCGCAACGGCCTGTCGACCTACGACCATCGCCATGGCTGGGTGAAGCCTGCCGACACCTTCGAGCTGGCAGCCGACGAGGACATCGACACCACGGCCCGACGCCTGCGCGGCATTGCGCCGCAGGGCGGCCTGCTGCCGGCAATCGTGACGCGCAGTGGCTCGGGAACGGCGGACGTCGTGCTGGCAGACGGCAGCACGGTGACGCTGGAGGCCGCCGCAAGCCGCTGGACCGGCAAGAATCCCGCCGCGCTGCTCGCCCGCGGCGATCTCACCCGCGTGCGCCGGATCGAGACGCCCGCCAAGGCTGCTGCGGATACCGCACCCGAGGACCTGCCGCCGCCGACCGTCACCTGGCAGCTCGACCAGTTGCCCCGCGCCCAGTCCACGCTGGTGTCGATGGAACCCGACGACGGCGCGATCCGCGCCTTGATCGGCGGTTTCAGCTTCGCCGGCAGCAACTTCAACCGCGCCACGCAGTCGCGCCGCCAGCCGGGCTCGAGCTTCAAGCCCTTCATCTTCGCGGCCTCTTTCGAAAAGGGCTTCAATCCGGCGTCGATCGTCCTCGACGCGCCGGTGCTCTTCCGCATGCGCCGCGGCCAGGATTGGCGCCCTCAGAATTCGGACGGCAGGTTCGTCGGCCCGATGCGCCTGCGCGAAGCGCTGGTGCAGTCACGCAACCTGGTGGCAGTGCGCCTGCTCGATGCCATCGGCGTCGACTACGCGCGGCGCTACATCAGCCACTTCGGCTTCGACGAATCGCAGCTGCCGCCGAACCTGTCGATCGCGCTGGGCACGCCATCGCTGACGCCGCTCGACGTCACACGGGGCTACGCGGTGTTCGCCAACGGCGGTTTCCGCGTCACGCCGTGGTTCATCGATGAAGTCCGCGACCGCGAAGGCATCTCGATCTTCAAGGAGAATCCTGCACGTGCCTGCCGTGGCTGCGACACCGGCGGCACGCCGGGCCAGCCCGCTACGCCCGGCCACGTGGTCGACGGGTTCAACCTGGGACCTGCCGCAGAGAAACGCGAAGTGACCGCTGCGACAGCCGTCGAAGCGGCACCCGCACCCGAACCCCGCGCCGACGGTGCCGCACCCGTCCTGGCACCGCGTGCGATCGACGAACGCGTGGCCTACCAGATGATCTCGATGATGCGCGACGTGGTCCGTCGCGGCACCGGCGCCGCCGCGCGCGTGCTGGAACGCGAAGACGTGGGTGGCAAGACCGGCTCGACCAACGATCACCGCGACGCCTGGTTCTCCGGTTTCGGCGGCAATCTGGTCACGTCGGTCTGGGTGGGCCGCGACGACAACCGCTCGCTGGGTTTCCGCGAGTATGGCGGTCGCTCGGCGCTGCCGATCTGGATCGACTTCATGCGTGTTGCGCTCGACGGCACACCGGAATCACCGAATACGCCGCCGGAGGGCATGGTGCGCGTATCCGTGACGCCGGGCGGGCGCCTGCTGCCCACGACATCCGACGGCGGCATCGTCGAGTACGTCAAAGCCGAGGACCTGGAGCGGATGGAATCGGAGATCGATCTGCAGATCGACGACGTGCCGGCCGAAGAAGCCTTCGACATCTTCTGACACACGCTCGCAGCGTCGGCATGACGCTGCGAGATCCTTTGATCGAGTCTCCCGGCGGGCGCGCTGATGCCGAGGCCGCGCATCGCGACCTTGACCCGTCACGACGCTGGCGTAGAGTCCATGCAGGTGACTGGAACAGGGGACGTGCATGCACCGCGCCCAGCAACACGCGGAAACCCGCACCCGCGAACGCCGCTACCGTGTCGCCCAGGAAGCCGCGCGCATGATGGCCGAAAGCGGAATCCGGGACTTCCATCAGGCCAAGCTCAAGGCCGCGAGTCGCTTGGGCATCCATGACGACGCATCCCTGCCCCGCAACCGCGAGATCGAAGATGCGTTGCGCGACCATCAGCGTCTGTTCGTCGGCGTGCGCCACATGGATGCGGTGCGCACCCGTCGCGAAGCGGCCGTGCGCGCCCTGGGCTTCTTCGAACGCTTTTCGCCCCGGCTCGCAGGCCCCGTACTCGAAGGCACCGCTGACGATCATTCGGCAGTGACGCTGCACCTCCACACGGACGATCCCGCTGTGGTCGCCCGCTTCCTCGACGATCACGGCATTCCGGCCGACAACCGGGTGCGACGCGTGCGCCTGGACCGCGAGCGGGCCGGTGATTTCGATGTCTGGGTGTTTGCCGCCGACGACATCACGTTCGACCTGACGGTCCTGCCTGAGGCGACACTGCGCCAGGCCCCGCTCTCCGGGGTGGACGAACGACCGATGCGCCGCACCTCGCGCGCCCAGCTCGAGCGCCTGATCGCGCTGGAGCACGGCGCCGACTGACAGGGTGCGATTCCTGGGGTAGGCGCGCCCCAGCCGAGCACTGCGCGGCAATGATCTTCGCGGCCGCGCCCGAGCCAGACACTCGGGCGAGCGCGCCAACCGGGCGCCTCGCGCATGACAGAGGGCCGGTCTGGCCGGGGCCACGTGCATCAGCCTCTGGCACGCCCCCTTCCGGGGGCGCTCCCGACACACGCGCTCTCAGAAACAGAAAGGGCGGCCAATAGGCCGCCCTTACAGGACACGGGTGCCGGCCAAGCGGCCTGCTTCCGATGCCTCAGCGCTTGGCGCTGTCCTGGTAGTCACGCACGTCGTAGCCGGTGTAGATCTGGCGCGGACGGCCGATCTTGGCTTCCGGGTCGACCTGCTGCTCGAGCCAGTGCGCGACCCAGCCGGCGGTGCGACCGATCGCGAACATCACCGTGAACATTTCGGTCGGGATGTTGAGCGCCTTGTAGATGATGCCGCTGTAGAAATCGACGTTCGGGTAGAGCTTGCGCTCCACGAAGTAGTCGTCCTTCAGCGCCGCTTCTTCCAGCTTCATCGCGACATCGAGCAACGGATCGTTGACGCCCAGCTCGCCGAGGACCTTGTGGGTCATCTCGCGGATGATCTTCGCGCGCGGGTCGAAGTTCTTGTAGACGCGGTGACCGAAGCCCATCAGACGGAACGGGTCGTTCTTGTCCTTCGCGCGCAGGATCGCCTTCTCGACGTTGTCCGCCGTGCCGATCTCGGCCAGCTGCTTGAGCACCGCCTCGTTGGCGCCGCCATGCGCGGGGCCCCACAGCGCGGTGATGCCGGCTGCGACCGAAGCGTACGGGTTCGCACCGGTCGAACCGACCAGACGCACGGTCGAGGTCGACGCGTTCTGCTCGTGGTCGGCATGCAGGATGAAGAGCAGGTCCATCGCCTTGGCGACGACCGGGTTGAGCTCCAGCGGCTCGCTCGGCACTTCGAACATCATGTGCAGGAAGCGGTCGACGTAGTTCAGGCTGTTGCGCGGATAGCGGATCGGCTGACCGATCGAGTACCGGTACGCGGCCGCGGCCAGCGTCGGCACCTTGGCGATCAGACGGATCGCGGCAAGGCGGCGCTGTTCGGGATCCTGCAGATCCAGCGTGTCGTGATAGAACGCCGACATCGACGCGACCGACGCGGCGAGCATCGCCATCGGGTGCGCATCGTGACGGAAGCCCTGCAGGAAGCTCTTCAGGGACTCGTGCATCATCGTGTGATGCGTGACTTCGTGCTCGAACTTGGCGAATTCGTCGGCGGTCGGCAGTTCGCCGGCCTGCAGCAGATACGCGACTTCGAGGAAGCTCGACTTCTCGGCCAGCTGGTCGATCGGGTAACCGCGGTACAGCAGCACGCCTTCGTCGCCATCGATGTAGGTGATGGCCGACTTGCAGCTGGCAGTGGCGGTAAAGCCGGAGTCGTAGGTGAAGCAGCCGGTTTCCTTGGGCAGCTTCGAGATGTCGATGCAGGGGTTGCCGAGCGTGCCGTGCAGAACGGGCAGCGTCACCGTTTTGCCGGCGGCATCGAGCGTGACCTGGTCGAGCTTGGCGTTGGATTCAGACACTCTGGAGGCTCCTCATTTCCCCGGACGGCGACGCCATCCGGCCTGGCGGGCGGCGCGTGCCGCAATGCGTCAATTATCGCATAGCGATTCCATGCGCGCCGGTACGCGGCATTGCACGAAAGTCGAACACGGCAATGCCTGCCACGTCGAAATCGCAGCAGGCATGCAGATGATCCGGAACGCAGACGGCCGCCCGAGGGCGGCCGCCGGTGTCGTCGAGCGATACGCACCGCATACGCGGTACGCACCATCCCGCACGCGCTTACTTGGCGTAGCGCTTGCGGAACTTGTCGACGCGACCGCTCGTATCCATGATCTTGTTCTGACCGGTATAGAACGGATGCGTGGCCGAAGAAACTTCGATCTTGATGAGCGGGTATTCGTTGCCGTCCTCCCACTGGATCTTTTCCTTCGCCGAAGAGGCGAGGGTCGAGCGGGTAAGGAACTTGAAGCCATCGGACGTGACGTCCTGGAAGACGACTTCACGGTAATCAGGATGGATGTCGGCCTTCATGGCGGGCACCAGAGTTGCGCAAGGGAAGAGCGGCATTTTAACCATCGTCCTGCCCATCGCGCAAGTCGCGCGTCAGCGGGAAAGCGCACTGCGGATCCGGGCGTGGAAACGCGAGGTGTCGTAGCGCATCAGGATGCGGGCATTGTCCGGGCGGCCAAGCTGCCGCGACCAGTCGACCACAGTCGCACCGCGCGCCGGCCCGTGATCGAGCACGACATCCAGGGGCCGCTCGACAACTTCCAGCGCGCCGTCCGGCTCCAGCACCCACGCCATCGCCAGCGCATCGGCGGAGTGCCACTCGTCACCACGCCGGTCCGCGGACCATTCGCGCGTCTTGCGCGAGATCGATTCATAGAAATGCCCGACCTCACCGCCCGCCTGCATCCAGCCCAGCGCCGCGTCATGCGGCAGACCATGGGCGACCGTGGCCTCCCAGTCGGACAGGTCGAAGCGGGGAAACGCATCGAACACGATCTTCGCCGCTTCGGGATCGAAGTAGGCATTGAACTCCGCACAGGGCGTGATGTTGCCGTGCCCGGTCACCGCGCCGGACATCGCCACGAAACGCGCGACGCGTGACGGCAACGTCGGGTCGAGCTTCAGCGCCAGCGCGACGTTGGTCAGGGGTCCGAGCGCAACGAGCACCAGATGGCCGGCATGCAGATGCGAATGCCGGATGATCGCCAACGCGGCGTGCTCGTCTTCCACACCGCGCTTCGCCGCGGAATATCCGATGTCACCGAAACCGTCATTGCCGTGGACGTAGGCCGCATCGGGCGCGGCATGCAGCAGGGGTGACGGGCTGCCCGCGTGTACGGGGATATCGTCACGCCCCATCACTTCGCAGAGCTTGAGCGCATTGGCCACGGTATGCGTCAGGCCGACATTGCCGGCGGCGATGGTCAGCGCGACCACCTCATGGGAGGCATCGTCGAGCGCGAGCAGCAGTGCCAGCGCATCGTCGACACCCGGATCGGTGTCGATCAGAAGGGGAATCGGTCGGGTCATGCCCGCATTATTGCCGGTGACGCCGGAATCGGCGACCCCATGCAGCGCCACCCCTGCAGTCACGACAAGCCGTGGTCGCGCGCGTACCCGTACAGCTGGCTGTTGTTTTCCACACCCAGCTTCTGCATCGCATCGCTCTTCTGACGGCTGATGGTCTTGACGCTGCGCGACAGGCGCACCGCGATCTCACTCACCGTCAAGCCGCCGACGAACAGGCGGATCACCTCGGCTTCGTGCGGCGAGATGCGGACACCCTTCTCTGCGCCACCGGCCTGATCGAGCGCCGCACGGATCCGCTGGCAGAAATGGATGCGCCCCGCAGCCACACGCTGGATGGCCACGAGCAGCTCGTTCGGTGCAGACACCTTGTCGACAAGACCGCGCACACCCGATTCGACCATCGCCCGGAGCATCGCCGGACTGCCGATCTCGGTTAGGACGATGACAGGCAGCAGCGGAAACTGGCGACGCAGGGTCTGCAGCAGGTTGATGCCGTCGCATTCGCGCAGCCGCCCGACGCGCATGGAGAAGTCGGTGACCAGCAGACACCCGGCCGCCGATCGCGCTAGGCTCGCCTGCTCCAGAAGTGCAAGCAGCGCCTTGCCGCTCGCCGCCTCCCCGGCAATGACGAAAGAATCTCCGGCGCGCTCGATCTCCGCGCGCACGCCAGCGAGCGTGAGCGGATGATCGTCCGCAATGAAAACGCGGTATTGCACCACCGGTACTCCTTCCTGGAACCAGCCAGCCTCGTGCAGTGTGGATGGAATACCACCGGCACAGACCTCTGGAGATGAAACCGCAGCGCCAATCCTGCCAACTGCGACGCCCATCATGAACGAAACGTGAGCGTCGTCAATATGAATAGATCAGGATCGCGCCCTGCTGCGGTTCCGATCCGCCGTTTCAGGCATCCGCATACCGTGACGCGCTTCCGATCCACCGCTCCACCAGACGGTCCGCAAGATCCGGACGATGGGTCAGGATCGAAGCGCCTAGACGATGTACATCCGGCAGGAGATCGGCGTCCCGGACCAGATCCGCCATCCGGAATTCGGCCAGCCCTGCCTGCCGGGTCCCCAGCAGCTCTCCGGGTCCGCGCAATGCCAGATCACGCTCGGCGATGACGAAGCCGTCGCTGGTCGTCCGCATCGTGTCCAGACGTTCCCGCGCCAGTCTCGACAGCGGCGACTGGTACAGCAGCACGCAGTTCGATGCGGCGCTGCCGCGACCGACCCGTCCGCGCAACTGGTGCAACTGGGCGAGACCGAGACGTTCGGCGTTCTCGATCACCATCAAGGATGCATTGGGCACGTCCACCCCGACCTCGATGACGGTCGTGGCGACCAGCAGATCGACCGCGCCCTGCTTGAACGCACGCATAGCGTCCTGCTTTGCGGCCGGTTTCAGGCGTCCGTGTACGAGCGCGAGGCGCAGCGCCGGCAATGCGGCCGACAGTTGCTCGAAGGTGCTCTGCGCGGCCTGCGCGACGACCTCGTCCGAGTCGTCGATCAGGGTGCAGACCCAGTAGGCCTGCCGGCCTTCCGCGCAGGCGTGACGGATCCGCTCGATCAGCGCAGGCCGCCGTTCGCTGCTGAGCACGACCGTCTGCACGGGGGTACGGCCCGGCGGCAGTTCGTCGATCGCCGACACATCGAGATCGGCGTACGCGGACATGGCCAGGGTGCGCGGGATGGGCGTCGCCGTCATCACCAGTTGATGCGGCACGCAACCGCTGTCGGCACCCTTGTCGCGCAGCGCGAGGCGCTGGTGCACGCCGAAGCGGTGCTGCTCGTCGACGATGGCGAGCGCGAGATCATGGAAAGCGACGGTGGCCTGCATCAGCGCGTGGGTGCCGACGACGAGTTGCGCCGCGCCCGAGGCGATCTCCTCGAGCACGGCCGCGCGGGCGCGTCCGGTGACCTTGCCGGCGAGCCAGGCAACGCGGATGCCAAGCGGCTCGAACCAGGCGCGCAGGGTCTGCGCATGCTGCTCGGCCAGCAGTTCGGTCGGGGCCATCAGCGCAGCCTGGCGGCCACCGTCGATCGCGGCCGCGGCGGCGAGCGCGGCCACCACGGTCTTGCCGCTGCCCACATCACCCTGCACCAGGCGCAGCATCGGCTTGCGCCTGGCCAGATCGGTCAGCAGCTCCCGGTACACGCGCGCCTGCGCACCGGTCAGTGCGAACGGCAGCGAATCCTGCAGCGCTCCGGACAGCGCACCGGGGCGCAGCGCGCGTGCACGGTGCGACTGCAGCGAAATACGTTGCCGGCGCAGGCTCAGGTGGTGGGCAAGCATCTCTTCGAGCACCAGCCGGCGCTGGGCGGGATGCAGGCCGGAGGCCAGCATCTGCAGGTCGGCGTCACACGGTGGGCGGTGCACGTACAGCAACGCATCGCGCAGTGACGGCATCGCAAGCGACGCCAGCGCATCGTCCGGCAGCAGTTCCAGCGTGGCGCTGGCGGGCAGCCGGTCCAGCGCCTGACCCACGAGACGGCGCAGCACCTGCGGGCCGATGCCCTCGATGGCGGGATAGACCGGATCGAGCCGGTCATCCAGTACGGTGATCGCGTCGCCCTCGAGCACCCGGTAGTTCGGGTGCACGATTTCCAGGCCCTGCTGGCCCGGACGTGGCGTGCCGAAACAGCACACGCGGGTGCCGACCGCGAGTTGCGCGACCTGCGCGGCGCGGAAGTGGAAGAACCGCAGCACCAGCGTGCCGCCGGATCCATCACCGATCGCCACGCGCAACATCGGCCGACGCCGGAAGCCCTTCTCGACCGCTTCGACGACGCCTTCGACCTGGGCCGGCACGCCGCCGCGCAGGTGGCGGATCGGCGTGACGCGGGTGCGGTCCTCGTACTGCCGTGGCAGGTGCAGCCACAGATCGCCGAGCGTGGCGAGCCCGCGCGCGGTGAGCTTCGCAGCCACTGCCGGACCGACGCCCGACAATGCCGAGACGGGCGTCTGGCCCGCGTCCGCGAGCGTCGGCGCCTGCGTGGCGGACCGGCTCATGCGCGGGCGGCTTCGGTCAGGCGAGCACCATCACCGCATCCACCTCGAAGCGCACGCCCTTGGGCAGTGCCGGCACTTCGATGGTGGAGCGCGCGGGATACGGCGACGCGAAGTATTCCGCCATCACCGCATTGACCTGCGCGAACTCGCCCAGATCGGTCACGTACAGACCGACGCGCACGATGTCGTCGAGGCTGCCGCCGGCCGCGATGGCCACCGCCTTGAGGTTGTCGAATGCGCGACGCGCCTGGTCGGTGATGTCGCCCGCAACGACTTCGCCGGTGGCGGGATCGAGCGGGATCTGACCGGAGAAGTACACGGTGTTGCCGGCGCGGACGGCCTGCGAGTAAGGACCGATCGCGGCGGGTGCATCCGGCGTGGAAACGGGCGTACGGGGCATCGTGGAACTCCGGCAGCGGGAAAACACCCATTCTAGCGGGCGCAGGCGATGCGGCACCTCGGATTACATCCGCTGCACACCATGTACGACCGGCAATCGGCGTGTCCGGCGAATCACCTCGGCCAGATGCTTCCGGCCCTTGACCTCGATCGAGAACCGGATCGCCGCGACGGTACTGTCGCGTTCGAGGTACTCGACACCGTCGATGTTGGAATGCACGCGGGCGATCGCGGCGGCCACCTGCGCCAGCACACCGGGATGGTTCTCGACCTCGATGCGCAGCGCGACGTTGTAGTCGCCGACCACATCGCGGTCCCAGTCGATCGCGACCCAGCGCTCGGGCGACTTGCGGAACTCGGCGACGTTCGGACACTCCTGCCGGTGGACGACGATGCCGCGCCCGGTGGTGTGGTAGCCCATGATGTCGTCGCCCGGGATCGGCATGCAGCAGTTGGCGAACGTGATGATTCCGCGCTCGTCGCCGCGGATGCGGATCGTCTCGCCAGCGCGGGCGATCTGCTCGGTCGGCACGCCGCCGTCGTGCTGCGCGAGCGCCAGCGCGACCTGCGCCGGCATCCAGTTGCCGAGCGCGATGTCGGCCATCAGCTCCTCGAGGCGCGGATACTTCGCTTCGACGAGATAGGCGTCCAGACGTTCCTGCGGCAGACGGTCGAGCGAGGTGCCGAGCAGTTCCAGCGCGCGGTCGAGCATGCGGTGACCCAGCTGCACCGCGTCCTCGTGCTGCAGATGCTTGAGCTGGGCGCGGATCGCGGTACGGGCCTTGCCGGTGACGACGAATTCCAGCCACTGCGGCCGCGGCATCGACGACTTCGCTGTGACGATCTCCACGCGCTGGCCGCTGGCGAGCATCGTGCGCAGCGGCACCAGCTTGCCGTCGACACGCGCAGCCACCGCCTGGTTGCCGATGTCGGTGTGCACCGAGTACGCGAAATCCAGCGCGGTCGAATTGCGCGGCAGCGACATGATGTCGCCCTTCGGCGTGAACAGGTACACCTCGTCCGGGAACAGATCGACCTTGACGTTCTCGAGGAACTCCAGAGACGAACCGGTCGCGCGCTGCGATTCGAGCAGCCCGGCGATCCACGTATGCGCGCGCGACTGCGCGCTGTTGGGACCGTCTCCACCGTGCTTGTACGCCCAGTGCGCAGCAATGCCGCGCTCGGCGATCAGGTCCATTTCCTCGGTGCGGATCTGCACCTCGATCGGCGCGCCGTAGGGGCCGAACAGCACGGTATGCAGCGACTGGTAGCCGTTGGCCTTGGGAATCGCGATGAAGTCGCGGAAGCGGCCATCGAGTGGTTTGAACACCGAGTGCGCAATGCCCAGCGCGTGGTAGCAGTCCGCCGCGTTGCCCACGATGATCCGGTAGCCGAAAACATCCATGACCTGGGTGAAGGTTTTCCCCTCGCCCTGCATCTTGTTGTAGATGCTCCACGGCGACTTGACCCGCCCGACCAGGCGGTACTGCAGCCCGGCGCTGGCGAGCCGCTGCGCCAGCTGCGCCTCGATGCTGGCCAGGGCCTCGCGTCGCACCAGCGGCTGGTTGCGGATGCGCTTTTCCAGAATCATGTGCCGCATCGGATGCAGCGCATGGAAGCCGAGATCCTGCAGCTCGGCCTTGATCTTGTTCATGCCCAGGCGCTGGGCGATCGGCGCGTAGATGTCGAGCGTTTCGCGCGCGATGCGCTCGCGCGACGGGCCCGGCTGTGCGCCCAGCGTGCGCATGTTGTGCAGGCGGTCGGCGAGCTTGATCAGGATCACGCGCAGATCGCGTGCCATCGCCAGCATCATCTTGCGGAAGCTTTCCGCATCCGCTTCCTGACGGCTGCCGAAGTTGAGTTTGTCGAGCTTGGTGACGCCTTCGACCAGCTCGGCGACGGTCTCGCCGAACGCGGATGCCAGCGCCTCGCGCGTCAGCGGCGTGTCTTCGATCGTGTCGTGCAGGATCGCCGCGACCAGGGTCTCGATGTCGACCTTCTGTTCGGCCAGCACCACCGCCACTGCGACCGGGTGGGTGATGTAGGGCTCACCCGATTTGCGCATCTGCCCGGCATGCGCGGCCGCGCCGACCGTCCATGCACGACGCAGCTGCACGCGCTGCGCTTCCGGCAGGTACAACGCCGCCCGTTCCAGCTCGCGCACGTACTCGGGCAGCGCGTCGTCAGCGGGCGCGGCGGGCAGTTCGAAGGCGGTGGCAGGTGCGGCGGGCGTCATCCACGAAGCCTACGGCCAAGGTCGGACTTTGGGAACCATGTGACAGGCCTGTCACATCGCCGTTCCGTCACGGTGCCGCAAACGCGACGACCCCGCCGGGGCGGGGTCGTCGGGGGACGTGCAATCCGCGCCCGGAGGCGCGGCGGGAACGATCAGAGATCGTCGCCCTTGGCCATGTCCTCATCGGCAACGACTTCAGCCGCCGCCCACTCCAGCGCCTCGCGCTCCTTGCGCTCACGCTCGGACTTGTCGACCGCTTCGATGTAGGGCTGGTCGATGCGGCGCGCAGCGATCTCGCGCAGCGCCAGCACGGTCGGCTTGTCATCGTTCTCGCTGTTGTCGAGCTGCGATTCGACGCCATTGGCGAGCTGACGCGCGCGACGGGCGGCCATCATGACCAGCTCGAAGCGGTTGTCGACGACTTCCAGGCAATCTTCAACGGTAATGCGGGCCATACGGGCTCCCGGCGACCGGATCGGCCGCGCGAATTGACGAAAAAGGGTCGCGCATCGTAGCGCCGGGCCCATGCCGACGCAAGCGCCGGCTATAGGAATCAAACAGTTAGCCTGCGTTCGAGGCCGCTGCCACGGCCTGTTCGCGCAACAGGCGCGCGATCAGTGCGGCATGACGCTCGGCCTGGCGCTCGCGACGCAGGCGGCTGGCGCGGAAGATCGCGCACATCTCGCCCACGGCGGTGTCGAAATCCTCGTTGACCACGACGAAGTCGAACTCGTCGTAATGCGACATTTCTTCCTGCGCCGCGGCCAGGCGCTGGGCCATCACCGCTTCGCTGTCCTGGCCGCGCTTGCGCATGCGCTGGTCCAGCGCTTCGCGCGACGGCGGCAGGATGAAGACGCTCACGGCCTCTGGCACTTTGTCGCGCACCTGGCGCGCGCCCTGCCAGTCGATCTCCAGCAGCACGTCCTTGCCGGCGGCAAGCTGCGGTTCCACCGACTGGCGCGCGGTGCCCTTCCAGTCGCCATGCACCTGCGCGTACTCGAAGAAATCGCCGGCATCGATCATCTGCTGGAACACGTCCTTGCCGACGAAGTGGTAGTGCTCGGCATGCCGCTCACCCGGACGCGCGAGGCGCGAGGTGAACGAGATCGACAGGGCGATATCCGGATCGCGCGCCAGACAGGCGTTGACGATGCTGGATTTTCCGGCGCCCGACGGCGCGGCGACGATGAACAGCGTGCCGCGCATCGGCGGCGTGTCCGCGGCAGGGTGGGATTCGGGGGTCACGCCCGTCTCCAGCGCTCGAAAGGCCGCGCATCGTACCGCTTTACGCGGGCCCGCGCCGGAGGGCGGACGGCCCGCGCGGGATCACTCGATGTTCTGGACCTGCTCGCGGATCTGGTCGATCAGCACTTTCAGTTCGATCGCCGCCTGCGAGCTGCGGCGGTCGACCGATTTGGAGCCCAGCGTATTGGCCTCGCGGTTGAATTCCTGCAGCAGGAAATCGAGGCGACGCCCCTGCGGCTCGCGCTGGCCCAGCACGCGGCGGATCTCGACGACGTGGCTGTCGAGGCGATCGAGTTCCTCGTCCACGTCGAGCTTCTGCAGCCACAGCACCAGCTCCTGCTCCATGCGGCCCGGCTCCACCGGGTGCGGCAGATCGTCGAGACGCGCCTGCAGCTTGGCGCGCTGGGCCTCGCCGATCTGCGGCATCAGCACACGGATCTCGGCGGCGATCGCGGCGATGCCGTCGACGCGCTCGAGGATCGCGGCGACCAGCTTGCCGCCCTCGCGCTCGCGCGCGGCGATGAAGTCTGCGAGCACGGTGTCGAGCAGCGCCAGCACTTCGACCTGCAGCACCGCCGGATCGACACCGCGCGACTGCAGAACGCCGGGGAACTGCAGCAACTCGGTGAGGCTGGCGCGCAGTTCCGGAAATCCGCCACGCAGGTCCTGGGCCAGATTCTGCAACTGGGTCAGCAGCGCCTGGTTGAGCTGCAGCTCGCCGCCGCCCTCGGCGCTGCGCAGGCGCAGGCCCAGATCGACCTTGCCGCGCGAGACCTTCGTCGCGATGCGCTCGCGCAGCGCGGGTTCGGCCGCACGCATCTCTTCGGGCATCCGCGTGCCGAGTTCGAGAAAACGGTGGTTCACCGCGCGCAGTTCGCAGCCCAGCGTGCCCCACTCGGTGCTGCGCTCGCCTGAAGCGAAGGCGGTCATGCTGCGGATCATCGGCAAGTTCACTGCGGAAAACGGCGGACGAGTATGCCACCGCCCGCGGGGGCGGTTCCGGCGCCACTGCTAGAATCCATGCCCGCTTTCCCCCTGCAGGCTCTCCATGTCCGACTTCACCCGTCCCAGCGGCCGCGCTGCCGATCAGCTGCGCGCCGTGCGCTTCGAGCGCGGCTTCACGCGCCATGCCGAGGGCTCGGTGCTGGTGAGCTTCGGCGACACCCGCGTGCTGTGCACGGCCAGCGTGGAGAACCGCGTGCCGGGCTTCCTGCGCGGCAAGGGCGAGGGCTGGGTGACGGCCGAGTACGGCATGCTGCCGCGCGCCACCAATACCCGCAACGATCGTGAAGCTTCGCGCGGCAAGCAGGGCGGCCGCACGCTGGAAATCCAGCGTCTGATCGGCCGCAGCCTGCGCGCCTGCGTGGACCGCAAGGCACTCGGCGAACGCACCATCACGCTCGACTGCGACGTGCTGCAGGCCGACGGCGGCACCCGCACCGCTGCGATTACCGGCGCCTACATCGCGCTGGTCGATGCGATCGGCGTGCTGCGCGGCCGTCGTGAGATCACCCGCGACCCGGTGCACGGCGCGATTGCGGCCGTCTCGGTCGGCATCTATCGCGGCGTGCCGGTGCTCGATCTCGATTACGCCGAAGACAGCGACTGCGACACCGACATGAATGTCGTGATGAACGACGGCGGCGGCTTCATCGAAGTCCAGGGCACCGCCGAAGGCCACGCGTTCCGCCGCACCGAGATGGACGCGATGATGCAGCTGGCCGAAGCCGGCGTCGCCCAGCTCGTCGCCCTGCAGCGCGAAGCCCTCGCCGGATGACATCCAGACGCGCGAAGCGGCGCATCGCATTGACCACGCTGCTGGTGGCCGACTACGACGCGGCCATCGCGTGGTACACGCATGCGCTGGGCTTCCGGGTCTTCGAGGATCGACCACTCGGCGACGGCAAGCGCTGGGTGCAGATCGGTCCCGGCGAGGCAGACGACGCGTCGCTGCTGCTGGCGCAGCCTGCCGATGACGCGCAGCGCGCGCGCATCGGCGACCAGACCGGCGGCCGGGTCGACCACTTTCTCTATACCGATGACTTCGAACGCGACCACGCGTCGATGACCGCGGCCGGCGTGACCTTCCTCGAAGCGCCACGCGTCGAGCCCTACGGCACCGTCGCGGTGTTCGTCGATCTGTACGGCACGAAATGGGATCTGCTGGAGCCTGCCGCATGAAGACCCTCGTCCTGGCCAGCGGCAACGCCGGCAAGCTCAGCGAACTGCGCGCGATGCTGGCCGACCTGCCGCTGACGATCGTGCCGCAGCGCGAACTCGGCGTGGACGATGTGCCCGAGACAGGCACCACCTTCGTCGAGAACGCGTTGATCAAGGCGCGGCATGCCTCGCACGTCACCGGCCTGCCGGCGCTGGCTGACGACTCGGGCCTGATCGTCGATGCGCTCGATGGCGCGCCTGGTCTCTACAGCGCGCGCTACGCCGGCAGCCCGACTGACGATGCCGCCAACAACGCCAAGCTGCTGCAGGCACTCGATGGCCTGCCGGAGGCGCAACGCACTGCGCGCTTCTATGCGGTGATCGTGCTGCTGCGCCACGCCGACGATCCGCAGCCGCTGATCGCCGAAGGCAGCTGGGAAGGCCGCATCCTCGACGCGCCGCGCGGTCACAACGGCTTCGGCTACAACCCGGTGTTCCTCGATCCGACGCACGGTCTGACCGCGGCCGAGATGCCGCCCGAGCAGAAGAACCGCATCAGCCACCGCGCGCTGGCGCTGCAGGCGCTGCGCGACCGGCTGGCGTCGTCCGGCCTGCTCGCCTGATCGAGCGCCGCGCGCACTTGCGCATGTCGCTCGCCGCCCTGACCTTCTGTCGATGCTGATCCCGCCGCCGCTCTCGCTGTACGTGCACCTGCCCTGGTGCGTGCGCAAATGCCCGTACTGCGATTTCAACTCGCACGAGTTCAAGGGCGGCACGCCCCCGTTCGACGCCTACGTCGATGCGCTGCTCGCCGATCTCGACCAGGATCTGCCGCTGGTCTGGGGCCGCACGGTGCACAGCGTGTTCTTCGGCGGCGGCACGCCGAGCCTGTTTCCGGCCGATGCGATCGAACGCATTTTGCAGGGCGCGTCCTCGCGGCTGCGTTTCGCGCCCGAGGCGGAGATCACGCTGGAGACGAATCCCGGCACCGCCGAGCACGGCCGTTTCGAGGATTACCGGCGCGCTGGCGTGAACCGGATCAGCTTCGGCATCCAGACCTTCGACGACGCCACGCTGAAGAAGCTCGGTCGCATCCACGACAGCGCGCAGGCGGCTGCAGCCGTCGATCTGGCCCGCAACGCCGGCTTCGACAATTTCAATCTCGACCTGATGTACGCCCTGCCCGACCAGACGCTGGCGATGGCCGAGGCGGATGTGCTGCGCGCGATCGATCTCGCGCCGACGCATATCTCGCATTACCAGCTCACGCTGGAACCCAACACCGTGTTCGCCGCGCGACCGCCGACCGGCATCCCCGACGATGACCTCGCCTGGGACATGCAGGAGCGCTGCCAGGCGCTGCTGGCCGCCGCCGGCTACGCGCAGTACGAAGTGTCCGCGTACGCGCGCGACGAGAGGCAGTGCGCGCACAACCTCAATTACTGGCGCTTCGGCGACTACCTCGGCATCGGCGCCGGCGCGCACGGCAAGCTCACGCTGGGCAGCGAGCAGACGATCCTGCGCCGCTGGAAATCCAAGCACCCCATTGCGTGGCTGGCAGGCGCCGGCACGCAGGCCGGCATCGGCGGGGATGAACGCATCGAGCCGGCGCGTCGTCCGTTCGAATACATGCTCAATACGCTGCGACTGGTCGACGGCTTCACCCTCTCCGGCTTCGAGGCCACGACCGGCCTGCGGCCCTCGACCATCGATGCCCCGCTGGCCATCGCCATCGACAGGGGCTGGTTGCAGCGCGACGCCGACCGGGTGGTGCCGACCGAACTCGGCCGGCGTTTCACCAACGACGTCGTCGCCCTGTTCCTCGAGGACTGAAGCCTCCGCAAGGCTGCGCCGCATCGCGGCATCCCGGGCGAACGAAGCGCCCGCGCAACACGTCTGCCCGTGCAGTCCACGGTCGGTCGGTGGCGACGCTGGTCGCGGTCGTGACGGCGTGTTAAAGAAGCGTGATCAATGTCCAGCCTGGCAACCGGAATGCCTGTGACCGAACCGTCCATCCCGTCACCCCGATCGCTCGCCGCGGCAGGTCTGCCTCCCCGCGTGCGACGCACGCTGGACCGTGCGCTGACGCTGGTGTCCACCGAACTCGACACCGGCCTGGGCACGCTGGTGTCGGAGTTCGAACGGGAGCTGTTCCGGCTTGCGGATCTGGCCCGCGATCCGGGCCTCCAGGCCGGCTACATGGCTTCATTGCGGACATTCCGCGCCATCCGTGCCGATCTGGTGCCGCGCTTCCTGCTGGCACTGGAGGGCTCGCTCGCGACGGTGCGGACGCCTGTCGCTACCCCGGGCCCCGCCGCGCCCGGCAACGCGTCCACGTTCTGGACCCTGAGCCTGGTCGACGACAGCGTGATGGACGAGGGCACGGTGCTGCGCGAGATCGCCAGCCGCCAGGAAGGCCGCGCGAATCTCGCATTGCACCTGCTGGGACAACGCTTCGGCGTCCTCGCCGCCGCACCGGCGTTCGATGCCGAGCGGCTGCCGCTCGGTCCCCAGTGCCTGTGCCGGGCGATCGCCGTTGCGGCGCGTGCGCTGGAGATCGAGCACGACGCGCGACTGCTGCTGTACCGGGTCTTCGACCGCGTGGTGCTTTCGGGGTATGCCACGGTGCTCGAACGCCTGGATGCCCAGCTCGCCGACGACGGCATCCTGCCGGCACTGACATTCGTGCCGATCCGCACACGGGCCGAACCGGTCGAAGTGCTGCCCGATCGCACGGCCGCGCCGCCGCCACTGCCACAGGCCGCTGCGGGCCAGCAGCCCTACACCGGTTGGGGCGACCCCGTGGACCGGCAGGACCCGCTCGCCGATCCGCAGACGCACGAATCGGAATACGCCCGTCTGCAGCAGCTGATGTCCGGCCGACGGGACCTGCTGCGCAAGTTCCAGCCGCGCGCCCAGCCCGCCCTGCCGCGCCGTCAGCTCGCCACCAGCGAGGTGTCCGATGCCCTGCGCCAGCTGCAGCATGTCGGGCACGACGGACGCGCCGGTCGCAGCCTGCCGGAACTCAAACGCGCACTGCTGGCCCAGGCCCGTCAGCGCAATGGCGAGGGCGCGAGCCTGGCACCCCAGGACGAAGACGCGTTCGAACTGCTGGGCATGCTGTACGGCCACATCGAACAGGAGATCCGCCAGGAAGCCCCGGCCGCACCGCTGGTGCGTGAGCTGCAGATCCCGGTGCTTCGCGCCGCCCTGCAGGACCATTCGTTCTTCACCCGCAAGCTGCATCCCGCCCGGCAACTGCTCAATACCGTCGCCGAAAGCGCGGCCACGTGGCACGACGATGGCGCCCTCGATCCCCGCGCCGAAGCCGCGCTGCGCGCAGCCGTCGCGTATGTGGTCGACAACTACGAAACCGACCTGTCGGTGTTCGACGAAGGCAATTCGCGCGTGCATGCGCAGCTGCAGGCACAGGCGCGCACCGCCGAGCTGCAGGAGCGCCGCCACGTCGAAGCCGCGCGCGGCCGCGAGAAACTCGTCGCCGCGCGCGCCCGTGCGGAAGACCTGATGTCGACGATCATCGGCGAGCGCCGGGTCCCGAAGTTCGCGCGCGCCCTGCTCGACCAGGCCTGGGCCGATGTGGTCACGCTGACCCTGCTGCGCCATGGCGAGTCCTCGGACGAGGCGCAGCGGCAACTGGCCACGACCCGTCAGATCGTCGACCTGTCACTGGGCGAGGCGCCCCCCGGCGACGCCGCACTGCAGACAGAGGTGGCAGGCGCACTCGGTCAGGTCGGTTACCACGGGGAAGAAGCCACCGTGATCGCCCAGCGTCTGACCTGCCGCCACGACGACGCGGACGACGCCGCGTCGAGGACCGAACTGGCGATGCGGCTCAAGGCGCGTGCGCGGCTCGGCGACGAAGCCGGTGCGCCGCGTCGCGAAACGCTGCCCCCGCGGTCGCCCGAGGAGCAGGCCCAGTACGACTACCTGCGGACACTGCCGTTCGGCACGTGGATCGAATTCACCACAGGCCAGCAGGGCGACATCGTCCGCAGGCGGATGTCCTGGTTCAGCCCGCTCAGCGATCACGTGCTGTTCGTCAACCAGCGGGGCCAGCGCTGCGGCGAGCAGTCGCTGGATGCCGTGGCGCGACGCATGGCCTCGGGCAACGCCCGCGTGGTGACCAACGACCGCAGCCGTCTCGTCGACCGCGCCTGGCAGACGGCGCTGGGCGTACTGCGCAGCTTCGCCGCCCGTGGCGAGCAGGGTGCTCCGGAGGAAAGCGCATGAAGCAGGAATTCCGCCGCGCCAAACGACGCAAGGCGCCCGACGTCATCCTGGTGACCGACGCGATGACGGATCGCGTGATCGGTCGTGTGGGCAATCTGTCGGCGACCGGCATGCTGCTGATCGCCCAGGAAGCCCTGCTGGACGATGCGCTCTACCAGTTCACCTTCACCCTGCCCGATGCCCCCGACACACGCATCGAAGTCGGCGCCCATCTGCTGTGGCTCGATGAAGCGACACTCGCCGGCGTCCGCTGGGCGGGCTTCCGTTTCATCGCAACGACGCCGGTGCTGGCGCACCGGTTGCAGGGATGGGTCAATGCGCCGGGGAGCCATTACGCCTGACGTGTCCGGCGTCACGGTCGCTACGCCCGCGCTCGATCCTCCAGACCCAGGCATTCCGGTGAACAGACACAGCGGGCGCCGTGCGGCGTCCGCCGTATGCGAGTCGCGCGGCGTGCATGTCCATCCGGGAAAGGCGCGCAACAGCCAACGCGGGGCGATGGCGAAGACACGACAGGACGCGCGACGCCGCAGATCAGGCAAAGTCCGCCGCCCGGCAGGAAAACGCGCCGCTGTCGATACGGCAGAATAGGCCGATCCATTCGCCGCCCCGGGATCAAGATGTCCACGCCTGCTCCGTCCGCCGCCAGCCTCTACGCCGACCACCTCGCGACGCTGCAGGCGCGCGCCGCCACCGCGCTGGATCGCGCCGGACTCGATCATCTGGTGATCCCGAGCGGCACGCTGCACTACCAGATGTTCGACGACCGCGACTATCCGTACGCGGTCAATCCGCAGTTCAAGGCCTGGCTGCCGCTGACGCGCAATCCGGGCAGCTGGCTGGTGATCACGCCGGGCGCACGACCGAAGCTGGTGTATCTGCAGCCGCGCGACTACTGGCATGTCGTGCCGGAAGCGCCGTCGGGCTATTGGGTCGAGCACTTCGACATCGTCGTGATCCGCAAGCCCGAAGATGCGCAGCAGCATCTGCCCAAGAACGCCGCGCGTTGCGCGATCCTCGGTGAGCCGCAGAGTGCGCTGGGGCATTACGGCGCCTACAAGCCGAACAATCCGCAGGCGGTCATCGACCATCTCGACTACCACCGTGCGTTCAAGACCCCGTACGAACTGTCGATGCTGCGCGAAGCCTCGCGCCGTGGCGTGCGTGCACATGCAGCGGCCGAGCGTGCGTTCCGCGCAGGCGCCAGCGAGTTCGGCATCCATCTGGCGTATTGCCAGGCGGCCGGTCAGGACGCGAACGAACTGCCCTACGGCAACATCGTCGCGCTCAACGAGCATGCGGCAGTGCTGCACTACACCGAGCTTGGACGCCTGCCGCCAGATCCGGTGCGCAGCTTCCTCATCGATGCCGGCGCGAGTCACGCCGGCTACGCCGCCGACATCACCCGGACCTACGCCACCGATACCGGCAGCGAGTTCCAGGCGATGATCGAAGCGGTCGACACCGCGCAGCAGGCGATGGTCGCGCAGGTGCGCGGGGGCACCGACTACAAGCAGATGCATCTCGATGCGCATCTCGCCCTCGCCGGCGTGCTGCGCGACTTCGGCCTGATCAAGGTGTCGCCGGAAGCCGCGCTGGCCACCGGCGTCAGCGCCGCGTTCTTCCCGCACGGCCTGGGTCACGGCATCGGCCTGCAGGTGCACGACGTGGCCGGCTTCGCGGCGTCGGAGACCGGCGGCGTCATCGCCAAGCCCGATGGCCATCCGTTCCTGCGCCTGACCCGCGTGCTGGAGCCGGGCATGGTCGTGACCATCGAACCGGGTGTCTACATCGTCGACATGCTGCTCGAGGACCTGAAGGCGGCCGGCCACGGCGACAGCATCGACTGGGATCGCATCGAAGCCTTCCGTCCCTACGGCGGCATCCGCATCGAGGACGATGTGGTCTGCACCGACGACGCACCCGAGAACCTCACGCGCGATGCGTGGGCGGAAGAGAACGCGGCCGCCTGATCATGACGGGCGCGTCGAGCGCCCGCTGACACCTGAAGACGCAGCGCGCGCCATGCGCGCTGCGGACCGGACACGCGCGCTTATCTGCGCGCCATGAAATCCTCGATCTCGTCGGCCGTACGCGCCAGACCGGTCGTCAGTACTTCATGCCCGGTCTTCGTCACCAGCACGTCGTCCTCGGTCCGGATCCCGATGCCGCGCCACTTCGCATCGACGCTGGTGTCGTCGGTCGACACGTACAGGCCGGGCTCGATGGTGAACACCATGCCCGGCTCCAGCAGCCGCGATTCGCCTTCGATGCGGTAGTCGCCGACGTCATGCACGTCGAGACCGATCCAGTGTCCCGTCTTGTGCCGGTAGAACCGCTTGTAGCTGCCGTCGGCGATGTTCTTCGCCAGCTTGCCCTTCAACAGGCCGAGCCGCAGCAGGCCTTCGGTCAGCGCCTCGACCGCGGCGTTGTGGCCGGCTTCGTAGGCGACACCCGGCCGCGCCTGTGCGAGCGCGGCCTGCTGCGCGGATTCGACCACTTCGTGCAGGGCACGCTGCGCAGCCGTGAAGTGACCGTTGACCGGGAAGGTCCGGGTGATGTCGGCGGCATAGCCGCGGTACTCGGCGCCGGCATCGATCAGCACCAGGTCGCCGTCGCGCGCCTGCGCATTGTTGGCGCGGTAATGCAGCACGCAGGCATTGGCGCCTGCGCCGACAATGCTTTCGTAGGCGGGACTCGCGTCGTGCCGGCGGAACGCGTATTCGAGTTCGGCCTGCAGCGCGTATTCGTGGATGCCCGGACGCGCGGCGCGCATCGCCGCGGCATGCGCCTCGACACTGATCTTCGCCGCGCGCCGCATCAGCTTGAGTTCGCCGGCATCCTTGAACAGACGCATCTCGTCGAGTAGATGGCCCAGTTCCAGGAATTCATGCGGCGGCTGCGCACCGACCCGCACCTGCGCACGCACGCGGTTGAGCCAGCCGATCAGCTGCAGGTCGAATTCGGTGTCGCGGCCGAAGTGGTAATAGACGCGCGTGCGGCCTTCGAGCAGGCCGGGCAGGATCTCGTCGAGATCATCGATCGGATACGCATCGTCCATGCCCAGCGCCTCGACCGCGCCTTCTGGACCGACCCGCGGACCGTCCCAGCCTTCGCGTTCCAGGTCGCGTTCGCGGCAGAACAGCAGCGCCTCGCCGTGCTTGCGGCCCGGCACCAGCACCAGCACCGCATCGGGTTCGGCGAAGCCGGTGAGATACCAGAGGTCCGAATCCTGCCGGTAGGCGTGATGCGTATCGCGGCTGCGCACCCGCTCGGGCGCGCTGGCCAGCACGAGGATCGCGTTGTCGCCGACCAGCCGCATCAGCTGGCGCCGACGCTTCTCGTAAGTGGCCGCGGTGATGCCGGTCGCGCCCGCCATGTCAGTTCAACCGGCTGCGGTGACGGGGGCCCAGCGCCGCATCGCCGTGCAGGAGCAACACCGCCACACGCACGAACTCCTCGATCTCCAGCAGCGCATCCTCCTCGCTGTCGTCATCCTCGCCGTCGGCGTCGTGATGCGCAGCGGCGAGCCGGGCGAGATCGGACAGCGCTTCGCTGCCTTCTTCCGACAAGGGCGGCCGGCCACCCGCGGCCAGTCCGAACCCGCCGAGGAAGCCGCGGCACCAGTCGAACAGGGCCGCGCTGCGCTCCGCCAGGGGGGCGCTGTCCTCGGGCAACACCAGCACGAAGGCGAAGTTGCGGTCTTCGAACTGCGCGGCGGTCACCACCCGCAGGCGATCGAGCGCGCTGCCCTGCGCGGGCGCGGGCAAGGCGGGATCGGCCAGCACCGGCGCCAGCCAGGCGCCCGTATCGTCGCCGCCGCCGGCCAGCCAGCCGCTGAGGCCGCCATGCAGCTCGCTGCCGGAGACCGCCAGTTGCAGGTGGCGGATTTCCGCCTCGATCTGTGCAAGGGCAGGCAGGGTTTCGGACACGGCGGACACTCTCGGGACGGGGCCCTTCATTGTACCAACGGCCCTCCGCCGCACCGCGCGCCCACGCCGCCACATCTCCGCTTGTTGCGCCAGCGCCGGCGTGCCTATATTCGCAACGCCGAACCCGGCATGGAGTGTCGCCGCGTGATCGAACCCAGCCAGTTGCACGTGCCCGGCGCCGCGGTTCTGATCGCGCTTCTGGTGTTGCTGGTCGTCGTGGTCGTCCGCCGCCGCAGCAGCGAGCACGCCTACCTCACCGAGATCCACGATCGCCGCGACCGGCTCGAGCTCGCACTGTGGGCGACCGGCGAACGCTACTGGGACTACGACATCGCCAGCGGCATCCTGCGCCGCCTCATCAGCGACACGGGTGATGCGGAGAGCCGCACCCTCGAAGACAGCATGCCCGCCGAGGCGCTGCTGCACCCCGACGACCACGCGCTGGCGTTCGACACGCTGCAGCGTTATCTACAGGGCGCATCGAGCCGCTTCCAGGTGCAGCTGCGCATTGCCGACGGTGCGGGCGACTGGATCTGGGTCCGCGTCCGCGGCCGCGCGGTCGAACGTCGCGATGACGGCTCGGTCATGCGGATCGCGGGCACCGCGCTCAACGTCACCGCGACACGGGAGGCGGAACGCGAGCGCCAGATCGCCGGCGCCGTGCTGCGCAGCATGGGCGAGGCGGTGATCGTGCTGTGTGCCGACTTCCGCTACGTCTCGGCCAATCCCGCGTTCCTGCGCATGTCCGGCTACGGAGAGGACGAACTGGTCGGCCAGAGCATCTCCCTGCTCGACAGCTACCGGAACGATGCCGGCCTCATGGAGCAGCTGCGCGAACACGCCCGTGCCGGTGGCCAGTGGAGCGGCGAGATCTGGCAGCGGCGCAAGGACGGCGAAGAGCTGCTGGCCGCGCTGGAGCTGCGCACGGTGCGTGTGGCGGACGACGATTGCGTGCTGCATGTCTGCGTCCTCAACGACATCACCCAGCAGAAGCGCGCCGAACAGGAACTGCGCTACCTCGCTAATTTCGACACGCTCACCGGCCTGCCCAATCGCGCGCTGCTGTCGGAGCGGCTGTCGCGGGCGATCGTGCGCGCGCATCGTGAGGATGCCGGACTGGCGGTGCTGTTCCTCGACCTGGACCGCTTCAAGGACATCAACGACTCCCTGGGCCATGCCGCCGGCGACCGCATCCTGCGCGCGGTCGCCACACGCCTGCAGCGCACCGTCGGCGAGCAGATCACCGTGGCCAGGCTGGGTGGCGACGAGTTCACCGTGGTGCTCGAGGACGTCCGCGAACCGGGCGATGCGGAACACGTCGCGCGCGAGATCATCAACGCCTTCGAGACACCGCTGGTGCTCGAGGATCGCCGCGAGGTGTCGATCTCGCCATCGATCGGCATCAGCCTCTATCCGCAGAACGCACAGGTCCCCACCGAACTGCTGAAGCAGGCCGACACGGCGATGTACCAGGCCAAAGCGGCAGGCCGGCGCACGTTCATGCGCTACGACGACAACATGGATCTGGCGGTGCGCCAGCGCGCCACCGTGTCCGGCGCGCTGCGCAAGGTGCTCGACCGGGGCGAACTGCGACTGGTGCTGCAGCCGCGCATGTCGCTGTCGCCCGAGCGCATCACCGGCGTGGAGGCCCTGCTGCGCTGGTCGAGCCCGGAGCACGGCGACATCGCGCCCGCCGAGTTCATTCCGATCGCGGAGGAAAGCGGGCTGATCCTGGAGATCGGCGAATGGGTGCTGCGCGAAGCCTGCCTGGTGCTGCAGCGCTGGCGCCAGCACGGACTGGACGACCTGACCATCTCGGTCAACGTGTCGGTCCTGCAGTTGCTGCGCGGCGATTTCGCCGGCGTGGTAGCGCGCGTGCTCCAGGACACCGGCATTCCGCCACACCTGCTCGAGCTCGAACTCACCGAGAGCGTGCTGATGGCCAACGCCGAGCAGACCGCGACGCATCTGCAGGCGTTCCGCGCGCTGGGCGTGTCGCTGGCGATCGACGACTTCGGCACCGGCTATTCCTCGCTCGCCTATCTCAAGCGTCTGCCGATCACCACGATCAAGATCGACAAGGCCTTCATCGACGGGCTGCCGCACGACATCGAGGATGCGGCCATCACCCCGACGATCATCGCGATGGGGCACTCGCTGGGACTGCGCGTGGTGGCCGAGGGCGTGGAGACCGAGGCGCAGATGCGGTTCCTGGCCGAACGTGGCTGCGACGAGATCCAGGGCTTCTGGATCTCCCCGCCGCTCGATACGCTGCAGTGCCTGGCGTTCGTGCGCAACCGGCGCGCCGCCACGGCCCCACCGCTGCGTCGCGAGCGGCTCGCTGCCCTGCCTTGACCGCCAACGGCGCGCTGCCTATGGTGCGGAAATGGATCAGCCCGACGTCATCGCCCAGCTCCAGAGACTGACGTCGCGCATCGACGCGCTGCTCGAACGCGTCCGCATCCTGGGCGACGAGAACCGCAGCCTGCGCCAGCAGCAGGAAACCATCACCGGCGAACGTGCCCAGTTGCTGTCGAAGAACGAACAGGCACGCTCGCGGGTGGAAGCCATGATCGCGCGTCTCAAGTCGCTGGAGCAGCACACATGAGTGGCAACGAGCCGATGAGCGTGCGTGTGCTCGACCGCGAGTACACCGTCGGCGTCGCGCCCGACGAACGCGACAGCCTGATGGCCGCCGCCCGCGTGCTCGATGCGCGCATGCGCGAAGTCCGCGGCGCCAACCGCATGGCGGCCGTGGACCGGGTGGCGGTACTGGCCGCACTGAACCTGGCGCACGAACTGCAGTTGCTGGGCGACGGGCAGTCGCAGGGCAGCCGCGAGATCGCGAACGCCGTCGCGGCGCTGCATCGTCGCCTCGACGCCGCGGACGTGGATCCGCGCTGACTGCGGTGGCGCTGCACGCGCTGCACACACAACTGAATCTCTGCCGTCGCATCTGCAGTGCAGCCGACGGACGGCCCGCGCGCGCGACAGCACTTGGCTATACTGCGTGTGCGTTCTCTGCCGTGTTCGACAGCGTGCAAAACATTCGCCTTGTCCCTTAATAACGACACCGGGGACGTCAGGAAACCGGGAGTGCCAGTCCGCCCCCGAGCGGAAAGCCCAAAGGAATCCCAGCGTTCCCACTTGAACCCCGGGTTCAAGGTCGTTTCGCCTGCATCGGCATCGGCGGAGAACGTATTTTTTGAGCCCGCCTGCCGCGTCGCCGGCACTTCCGACGACGAGCCCGGCCGCATGATCGATCGCCCCACCCTCCGCCGCCGTCTGCGCGACCAGCGTCGCGCGCTGCCGGCGCCCGCGCGCATTGCCGCCGCCGAAGGACTCGCGTCGCAACTCTTCGCACTGCCCATGCTGCCCGCCACCGGCTACATCGCCGGCTACTGGGCCAGCGATGGCGAGATCGGCCTGCACGTCCTGCAGATGCGCCTGCCTGCCGGTCTGGTCTACTGCCTGCCCGTGCTGCACGACGACCTGCTGCGCTTCGCGCCCTGGCGTGCCGGCGATCCGCTGGTCACCAACCGCTACGGCATTCCCGAGCCCGACGTCGAACCGGCATCGGCCCTCGATGCCCGCGACATGGCCCTGGTCGTCACGCCGCTGGTGGGCTTCGACACGCGCGGGCATCGTCTCGGCATGGGCGGCGGCTGGTACGACCGCAGCTTCGCGTTCCGACGCACCGAAGCCGCGCCGCCGCTGCTGGTGGGCGCGGCGTTCGCGCTGCAGCAGGTCGACGCACTCGACGCCGCCGACTGGGACGTGCCGCTGGATGCGGTCTGCACCGAAGCGGGCACGCTGTTCCCGACCGCCATCACTGACGAGACACCATGAGCACCCGCAAGCGCTACTGGCTGATGAAGTCCGAGCCGGACGAATTCTCGATCGACGATCTCGCCCGTGTCGGCACCGAACCATGGACCGGCGTACGCAACTACCAGGCGCGCAACTTCATGCGCGACGGCATGCAGGTCGGCGACCAGGTGTTCTTCTACCACTCGAACGCGGCCGTGCCCGGCATCTACGGCATCGCCGAGGTCGCCAGCACCGCGTATCCGGACCCGACCCAGTTCAAGAAGTCGTCCGACTACTACGACGAAAAGGCGACGGAAGAGACCCCTCGCTGGTTCCTGGTCGACGTGGGCTATGTCCGCACGCTCGCCCACCCCATCCCCCTGTCCGAGATCCGCGAGCATGCCGCGGCGCTCGGCGAAGAGTTCGCGCTGATCCGCAAGGGCGCGCGCCTGTCGGTGCTGCCGGTCACGTCCGCGCAGTGGAAACTGCTGTTGTCCCTGGAGAAGAAGCGATGAGCGAAGGCAAGCGCCTGGCCGCCGAGAAGGCAATCGAGTACGTGGAAGACGGCATGATCGTCGGCGTCGGCACCGGCTCGACGGTCGCCTACTTCATCGACGCGCTGGCGCGCATCAAGCACCGCATCGACGGCGCGGTCTCCAGTTCGGACCAGAGTACCGAGCGCCTGCGCGGCCACGGCATCGACGTGCTCGACCTCAACGCGACCGGCCCGCTGGCGCTGTACGTCGACGGCGCCGACGAATGCGATCCCGGCAAGCACCTGATCAAGGGCGGCGGCGCGGCGCTGACGCGCGAGAAGATCATTGCCGAGGCGAGCAAGCAGTTCATCTGCATCATCGATCCCGCCAAGCAGGTGCCGGTACTGGGCACGTTCCCGCTGCCGGTCGAGGTGATCCCGATGGCGCGCAGCCTCGTCGCCCGCACGATCCTCGAAACCACCGGCGGCCAGCCGGTGTGGCGCGAAGGCGTGAAGACCGACAACGGCAACTGGGTGCTCGACATCCACGGCCTGTCGATCACCGACCCGGTCGCGCTGGAAGCGAAGCTCAACCAGATCCCGGGCGTGGTGAGTGTGGGCCTGTTCGCACGCCGCAAGGCGGATGTGGTGATCGTGGGCACGGCGACACCGACGGTGCTCTGAAACCGCATCCGCGCGGCCGCATCACCCATAGAAAAAGCCCGCCTTCCGGCGGGCTTTTTCGTGGGGCACGCAGCCTCGACTCATTCGACGTCGAGGAAGCTCCGCAGCTGTTCGCTGCGCGAAGGATGACGCAGCTTGCGCAGCGCCTTCGCTTCGATCTGGCGGATCCGCTCGCGGGTGACGTCGAACTGCTTGCCGACTTCCTCGAGGGTGTGGTCGGTGTTCATGTCGATGCCGAAGCGCATGCGCAACACCTTGGCCTCGCGCGGGGTCAGGCCGCCGAGCACATCGCGGACCGTCTCCATGAGGTTGGTGTTGGTGGTCGCGTCGATCGGAGACTCCACGTTGGTGTCCTCGATGAAGTCGCCCAGGTGCGAGTCCTCGTCGTCGCCGATCGGAGTCTCCATGGAGATCGGCTCCTTCGCGATCTTCATCACCTTGCGGATCTTGTCTTCCGGCATGTCCATTTCCTTGGCCAGCTCCTCCGGCGTGGCCTCGCGGCCGTACTGCTGGAGCATCTGGCGGGAAATGCGGTTGAGCTTGTTGATCGTCTCGATCATGTGCACGGGGATACGGATCGTGCGCGCCTGGTCTGCGATCGAACGCGTGATCGCCTGGCGGATCCACCACGTGGCATAGGTCGAGAACTTGAAGCCGCGACGGTGCTCGAACTTGTCGACCGCCTTCATCAGGCCGATGTTGCCTTCCTGGATGAGATCGAGGAACTGCAGGCCGCGGTTGGTGTACTTCTTGGCGATCGAGATCACCAGACGCAGGTTGGCCTCGACCATTTCCTTCTTCGCGCGGCGGGCCTTGGTCTCGCCGTAGGCCATCGCCCGGTTGATCTCCTTGAGATCCCCCAGGGTCACGCCCATCGCCTTCTCGATCGCGATCGTGGCTTCCTGCTCGGCGACGATCTGGTCACGCACGTCCTTCAGACCCGACGACCACTTCTGCTTGCGCTTGATCATCTCGTCCGCCCAGGCCGTATTGGTCTGGTTGCCGTCCCATGCGCGGATGAAGTCCTTGCGCGGCATCTTGGCGACGCGGGTCGACAGGTCGAGGATGCGACGCTCGTGGTCCTTCAGGCCCGACACGACTTCGCGCAGCTTGCGGACCAGCACATCGGTCAGCGGCAGCGGCAGCTTGAAGGTCATGAAGATCTCGGCCATCTCGGCGCGCAGCTTGATCACCGGCTTGGCGGTCGCGCCGCTCTTGGCGTAGCCCTTCTGGAACTTGTTGTACAGGTCGCCCATCAGGTCCATGCGACGCAGGACCTCCGCCGGATCCGGACCGGTCGGACCGGTGCTCTCTTCCTCGTCCGAGGAATCGTCCGACTCGTCTTCGTCGCTGTCCGCTTCTTCCTCGGCTTCGACCGCCGCAGGCGCGTTGCCTGCAGCCGCTTCTTCCTCGGCCGCCAGCTCTTCGAGCAACTGGTCGTTGAAGCCGGCCACCACTTCGGCCAGACGCTTCTTGCCGGTCTTGTGCAGCTCGTACTCTTCGAGCAGGAACTGCACCGAACCCGGGAAGCTGGCCACCGAGGCCATCATCTGGTTCAGGCCTTCCTCGATGCGCTTGGCGATGGCGATTTCGCCTTCGCGGGTCAGCAGCTCCACCGTACCCATCTCGCGCATGTACATGCGCACCGGGTCGGTGGTGCGGCCACCCTCGGTGTCGAGCGAAGTCAGCGCGGCCGCGGCTTCTTCGGCCGCGGTTTCGTCGACTTCCCGGTTGCCGCTGGACTCGCCAGCCAGCAACAGGGTCTCGGCATCGGGCGCGACCTCATGGACCGCAATGCCCATGCCGTTGATCATGCCGATGATGTCTTCGATCTGCTCCGGATCGACCATGTCGTCGGGCAGGTGATCGTTGACTTCGGCGTAAGTCAGATAGCCCTGCTCCAGGCCCTTGCTGATCAGGAGCTTGATGTCGGACTGCTGGGCGGGACGTTCATTCGCCATGTGGCGCACCGTTGTCAAAGTGAACCCGTAATTATACCACCTGGAGGGCCGGGTTCATGCCCGCAACAGGAAGGTGACCGGGCCATCGTTGACCAGGCTGACCTCCATATGGGCACCGAAGCGCCCGGTTTCCACCCCCGACTGTCGCGAACGGCATGCGGTCACCAGTGCATCGAAGATCCGTTCAGCCGTTTCCGGCGCCGCAGCGGTGCTGAAACCCGGGCGGTTGCCCGAGCGGGTGTCGGCGGCGAGGGTGAACTGGCTGACCAGCAGCAGGCCGCCGCCGGTGTCGGCCAGGGACAGGTTCATCCGCCCCGCCTCGTCGGCGAACACCCGGTAGGCGAACAGGCGCTCGGCCATGCGCGCGACCTGCGCCGGGCCGTCACCCGGCTCGATGCCCACCAGGGCCAGCAGGCCGGGGCCGGTCTGGCCGACGACCTCGCCATCGACGCGCACCGCGGCCTGGCTGACGCGCTGGATCAGGCTCAGCATGCGCGCCGCCCGTCGCGATCCGCCGCGCACTGCCGCACCCCGCGCACGCCGAGCCGGGTGCATGCGGCCGCGGCAAGCATCGACGCGCCGCTCAACCCGAATACCGGTTGCTGATCGGATAGCGGCGCTCGCGACCGAACGCGCGGCGTGAGATTTTCGGTCCCGGCGCAGCCTGATGGCGCTTCCACTCGCTGATGCGCACCAGCCGCAGCACACGGTCGACGGTCGCGGCATCGAACCCGGCGGCCACGATCTCGTCGCGCGATTCCTCCTGGTCGACGAAGCGGCGCAGGATCGCGTCGAGCACGTCGTAGGGCGGCAGCGAATCCTGGTCGAGCTGGTTGTCGCGCAGCTCGGCCGACGGCGGCCGCGCGATCACCGCGGGCGGAATCACCGGCGCGCCGGCGACGGTGTTGCGCCACTTCGACAGGCCGAAGACCTCGGTCTTGTAGAGGTCCTTGATCGGCGCATAGCCGCCGCACATGTCGCCGTAGATCGTCGCGTAACCCACCGCGTACTCGCTCTTGTTGCCGGTCGTCAGCAGCAAGCCGCCATGCTTGTTCGACAGCGCCATCATGATCGCGCCGCGGGTGCGCGACTGCAGGTTTTCCTCGGCGATGTCGACATCCTTGCCCTCGAACGCATCCGACAGCGTGTCCAGGAATCCCTGGAACGGCAGCTCGATCGGAATGGTCAGCATGCGGACGCCCAGCGCCTCGCATTGCTCGGCCGCCAGGTCGTTGCTCAGCCCTGCGGTGAACCGCGACGGCATGCGCACGGCGGTGACGTTGTCGGCGCCCAGCGCATCGACGGCCATCGCCAGCACCACCGACGAATCGATGCCCCCCGACAGCCCGACCCACGCCTTCGAGAATCCGTTCTTCCCGCAGTAGTCACGCGTGCCGCGCACCACCGCGCGCCAGGCCAGCGCGTCGATGCTCTCGTCGCCATCGTCGACCCACACCACCGGCGAGAACGCGCGCGTGGCGGGATCGAAGTCCACCACCAGCCACTGGTCGTCGAATGCGACCGCAGCCGGGTGCACGGTGCCGTCGGCATCGGCGACGACCGATGCGCCATCGAACACCAGCGCGTCCTGCCCGCCGACGACGTTGACGTAGGCCAGCGCCACGCCGCTCTCGCGCGTGCGCTCGGCCAGCAGCGCATCGCGCTGGCGGTGCTTGCCGCGCTCGTAGGGCGAAGCGTTCGGCACCACGACGACGGTCGCGCCCGCAGCCGCGGTATCGGCCAGCGGCTCGGGGAACCAGAGGTCCTCGCAGACCAGCACGCCGACCGGCACGCCACCCACGTCGACCACGCATGGTTCGCCGTCCGGGTCGACATGGAAGTAGCGGCGCTCGTCGAACACGTTGTAGTTCGGCAGCTCGCGCTTGCGGTAGGTGCGTTCCACCTTGCCGTCGCGCAGCACGCTGGCCGAGTTGTAGAGCACGCTGCCCGCCGATTCCGGCCAGCCGACGACGGCGACGATGCCGCGCACATCCTTGGCGATCTGCATCAGCGCCGCTTCGCAGTCGATCAGGAAGCCGGGGCGCATCAGCAGGTCCTCGGGCGGATAGCCGCTGATCGCGAGTTCCGGAAACACCACCACCGCCGCGCCGAATTCGTCGCGCGCCGTGGCGATCATCTCCGCGATGCGCTCGGCGTTGCGGCCGACATCGCCGACCGGAAAGTCGAACTGGGCCAGGGCGATACGCAGGGGTTCGGTCATGTCAGAGGACGCCTGGAACGGGGGCATCCATCATAGCGGCGCGGTTGCCGCGGGCAGCGCGCGGCGCACGCGTGCGCGCCGCATCGCACACAGGCGACCGGCCAAGAAAAAGGCCGCCCGGAGGCGGCCTTTCCCATCACGCGATGAGGCGCGATTACTTCACGAGCGCAGCGATCGCTTCGCCCAGGTCGCCCGGCGAACGGACGGTCTTGACGCCCGCCGCTTCCATCGCCTTGAACTTGCCTTCGGCCGTGCCCGAACCGCCCGAGGCGATCGCACCGGCGTGGCCCATGCGCTTGCCCGGAGGGGCCGACGCGCCGGCGATGAAGCCGACGACCGGCTTCTTGACGTGCGCCTTGATGTACTCGGCGCCCGCTTCCTCGGCGTCGCCGCCGATTTCGCCGACCATGATGATCCCCAGCGTCTGCGGATCTTCGTTGAACAGCTTAAGGCAGTCGACGAAGTTCAGGCCGTTGATCGGGTCGCCGCCGATACCGATGACGGTCGACTGGCCGAGGCCCGCCGCGGTGGTCTGCTTGACCGCTTCATAGGTCAGCGTGCCCGAGCGCGACACGATGCCGATCTTGCCCGGCATGTGGATGTGGCCCGGCATGATGCCGATCTTGCACTCGCCCGGCGTGATCACGCCCGGGCAGTTCGGACCGACCAGGGTCACGTCCGGATGCGACTTCAGCACGTTCTTGACGCGCAGCATGTCGAGCACCGGAATGCCCTCGGTGATGCAGACGATGACCTTGATGCCGGCCGCAGCCGCTTCAAGGATCGCGTCGGCCGCGAACGGCGGCGGCACGTAGATCACCGAGGCATCGGCGCCGGTGGCCTCGACCGCTTCGCGCACGGTGTTGAACACCGGCAGGTTGATGTGCGTGGTGCCACCCTTGCCGGGCGTGACGCCGCCGACGACCTGGGTGCCGTATTCCACCATCTGGGTGGCGTGGAAGGTACCCTGCTGGCCGGTAAAGCCCTGCACGATCACCTTGGTGTTCTTGTTGATGAGGACGCTCATTGGAAATCCTGTGGTGTCGTAGAAACGCGCGCGGGATCACGGAGACCGTGACCGCGCGCAAGCGCGCTTCTACAGATGATGTGTGGGCTTACGCGGCAGCCGCGACGGCTTTCTTGGCGCCGTCGTTGATGTCGTCGGCTGCGGTAATGGCGAGGCCGGATTCGGCCAGCAGCTTCTTGCCCGCTTCGACGTTCGTGCCTTCGAGGCGCACGATCACCGGCACCTTGACGTCCACTTCCTTGACCGCGGCGATGATGCCCTCGGCAATCATGTCGCAACGGACGATGCCGCCGAAGATGTTGACGAAGATCGCCTTCACCTTGTCGCTCGACAGGATCAGCTTGAACGCCTCGGTCACGCGCTCCTTGGTCGCGCCGCCGCCCACGTCGAGGAAGTTCGCCGGCGAACCGCCGTTGAGTGCGATCACGTCCATCGTCGCCATGGCCAGGCCCGCGCCATTGACCATGCAGCCGATGTTGCCGTCCATGGTCACGTAGTTCAGGTCGTACTGGCTGGCACGCGCCTCGGCCTCGTCTTCCTGCGTGGCGTCACGCATCGCCGCCAGATCCTTGTGACGGAACGCGGCGTTGTCGTCGGAGTCGACCTTGCCGTCAAGGGCGTACAGGTCGCCATTGTCGAGGATCGCCAGCGGGTTGAGTTCGACCAGCGCCAGGTCCTTCTCGTTGAACAGGGTGTACAGGCCGCCCATGATCTTGGCGAGCTGGTTGGCCTGCTTGGCGGTCAGGCCGATCTTGAAGCCGATCTCGCGGCCCTGGTAGGCCTGGAAGCCTTCGACGAAGCTGACGTTGAGGCTCTCGATCTTCTCCGGCGTCTCGGCAGCGACCTGCTCGATGTCCACGCCACCCTCGCTCGAGACGATATAGGTGATGGACTGCGTGCCGCGGTCTACCAGCACCGACAGATACAGTTCCTTGGCGATCTCACCGGCTTCGGTGACCAGCACCAGATTGACCGGCAGTTCGACGCCGGCGGTCTGATAGGTGGCCATCTTGGTGCCGAGCATCTTGGCAGCCGCGGCCTTCACGTCGTCGGTGGTCTTGCAGAACTTCACGCCGCCGGCCTTGCCGCGACCGCCCGCATGGATCTGGGCCTTGACCATCCAGGGGCCATTGCCCAGGGAGTTCGCTGCTTCGACTGCTTCGTCGGCGGTGGACGCAACGCGTCCTGCCGGCACGGGGATGCCGTAATCGGCAAACAACTGCTTCGCCTGGTATTCGTGGAAGTTCATGTGGGGTCCGTACGGAGGAGGAAATGACACCGGTCGACGGGCGGCGCTGAGCGCGCGGCGGGCCGATGGGGTCCGCTATTCTCGCCCATGCAGCGGCGGCGGGCAAAACGCCGGTCCTGTCGCCCGCCGGCGCCTCCTATACTCGGCACCCCGTCCTCTGGGATCACGCCACGTGCCCCAGCCTGCCGCGCACCCGATGCCTCCCTCGCTGCTGCAGCGGGAACTGGCGTTGTTTTCCCTGTATCGCGTGCTGGAAGCGGCGCTGCTGGCGCTGCTGGTGTTCAGCCCCTGGGGCGCGGTCCTGGGCGAAATCACCGACCGGCCGGTGGCCATCGCGACCTGCATCGGCTACCTCATCGCCGCCAGCGGCCTGCTGTTGCATGCGCGACGCGCCGATGCCGCCCACGCCCACCACCACGCGATCGTCGGCGTCGGCGTCGATATCGCCGTGGCGACCCTGGTCACCCACGCCGTGCCGGAAGTCGCGCCCGGCATCGCGATGCTGCTGCTGTTCAACATCGGCGCCGCGTCGCTGTTCGTCAGCCTGCGCAGCGGCCTGCTGATCGCAGCGGCCGCCTCGGCCGCCCTGCTGGCCGAGCGCTTCATCGGCCTGTTCGGCACCGGCACCTTCGACCGGCCGCTGGCCGAGATGATGATGTTCGCGCTGGGCTTTTTCGCCGTGGCCTCGCTGACCCGCCAGCTGGGCAGCCAGGTCCGCGAGACCCAGGCGCTGGCCGACCGGCGTGGCGCCGAGGCGGCCAACCTGGCCGAAATCAACGAGCTGATCATCCGCCGCATGCAGACCGGTGTACTGCTGGTCGATGGCGCCGGTCGCATCCGCCTGACCAACGAAGCGGCCATGCTGCTGCTGGGCGACGCCGGCGCGCCGAACGCAGAGGGCGTGCACGGTCGCCCGCTCTCGCAGCTGGCGCCGCCCCTGGCGATGCGCCTGGCCGAATGGATGCGCAACGGCGCCGTCGACAGCACGCCGCTGGCGCTGCGCGAGCATGCCGACGTGATGCCGCGCTTCGTGAAACTGGTCGCCGGAAGCGACAACACCCTGGTGTTCCTGGATGACACCTCGCTGGTCTCGCGCCGCGCCGAATCGCTGACCCTGGCGACGATGGGCCGCTTTTCCGCAGGCCTCGCCCACGAGATCCGCAACCCGCTGGCGGCGATCAGCTACGCCACCCAGCTGCTGGAGGAATCCGACCAGATCGGCGAGGCCGACCGCCGGCTGCTGCAGATCATCCACCAGCAATGCATGCGCACCAACGGCATCGTAGAGAGCGTGCTGGGACTTGCCCGCCGCGAACGCGCGCGCCCCGAGCCGGTCGATCTGGTCGGCGCCGCGCAGGCCTTCCTGCACGACTTCCGCCTCATCGTCACCGAGGACAACGCCGAGGTCCGCATCAGCAGCGCCCAGCCGGCGCTGCGCGCGATCTTCGACCCGCGCCACCTGCAGCAGGTCCTGACCGCACTGGCCAACAACGCCGTGCGCTACGGCCGCCTGCCCGGCGGCCCGCCCCGCATCACCTTGCACATCGAGCAGGTCGGCGACTGCCCCACGCTCAGCGTGCTCGACCGCGGCCCCGGCATTCCCGATGCCGTGGCCGCCCAGCTGTTCCGGCCGTTCTTCACCACGTCCGAAAGCGGCACCGGTCTGGGCCTGTACATCGCCCACGAGCTGTGCCGGGCCAACGAGGCGCATCTTGAATACGTGGCCGTGCCCGGCGGCGGTGCCTGCTTCCGGGTCACCATGGCCGCCCGGCAGACGCTGCTGCAGCGCTAGGCGGCGACGGCGCACATCCGGCCCGGCCCCACGCCGTCCGGGCCGCGCCATGGGGTCACCGGTGTCAAAGTCGTCACGTTTGTCGAAAGCTGTCACCATGCGTCACATCAAAAACGCCTGCCTACCTGATCGATGAGCGAACACCGCAGCGTCCTGATCGTCGACGACGAGCACGACATCCGCGAACTGCTGGTCCTGACCCTGAGTCGCATGGGGCTTCGCACCGAGACGGCCCCCACCCTGGCGGCCGCGCGTGAACTGCTGGGCGCGTCCCCCTACGACCTCTGCCTGACCGACATGCGCCTGCCCGACGGCTCGGGCCTGGACCTGGTCGGCGAGATCAGCACCCGCTTTCCCGGCACGCCCGTCGCGGTCATCACCGCCTACGGCAACGTCGAAGCCGCCGTCGACGCCTTGAAGGCCGGCGCGTTCGACTTCGTCAGCAAGCCGGTCGACATCCACGTCCTGCGCGGCCTGGTCCACCAGGCGCTGGAACTGGGCGAGCGCGCCAAGCGCAACACCGACGAACACGCCAGCCGCCTGCTCGGCACCTCCGAGGCCATGGTCACGCTGCGCAACACCATCGCCAAGGTCGCCCGCAGCCAGGCACCGGTCTTCATCAACGGCGAGTCGGGCACCGGCAAGGAGCTCGTCGCCCGCACCATCCACGCCCAGGGCGCGCGTGCCAGCGGTCCGTTCGTACCGGTGAACTGCGGCGCGATTCCCACCGAACTGATGGAAAGCGAGTTCTTCGGCCACAAGAAGGGCAGCTTCACCGGCGCCCACAGCGACAAGCCGGGCCTGTTCCAGGCCGCCGACGGCGGCACGCTGTTCCTCGACGAGGTCGCCGAGCTGCCGCTGCCGATGCAGGTCAAGCTGCTGCGCGCCATCCAGGAAAAGTCGATCCGCCCGGTGGGCGCGTCGGCCGAAGTGCAGGTGGACGTGCGCATCCTGTCGGCCACCCACAAGGATCTCTCGCAACTGGTCAGCGACGGCCGGTTCCGCCACGACCTGTATTACCGCATCAACGTCATCGGTCTGAACGTGCCGCCGCTGCGCGACCGCGCCGGCGACCTGCCGCTGCTGTCGGACGCCATCCTGCGCCGCCTCGCGCAGGCCATGCACCGCCCGGCGCCCGTCCTGAGCAGCGATGCCGTTGCCGCGCTGGAGGGCTACGGCTTTCCCGGCAACGTGCGCGAACTGGAAAACGTGCTCGAACGTGCCCTGGCGATGGCCGACGACGAGCGCATCACCGCCGCCGACCTGCACCTGCCCGTCCCGCGCGGCAACGCCCAGACCGCGGCACGCACGACATCCCCCTTCGTCACCGGCACCCACCAGGCCCTGCCACCCAGCGCCGCGCCCCCGCCGCGCGACCCGCGCACCGTGAGCCCCTACGAAACTGCCGGCACCGCCCTGCCCTCCTTCATCGAGGACATCGAGCGCGCAGCCATCCAGCAGTCGCTGCAGGAACACCGTTACAACAAGACGAAGACCGCGGCAGCCCTCGGCATCACGTTCCGCGCGCTGCGCTACAAGCTCAAGAAGCTCGGCATCGACTGAGGCGCGGCGCGGTCCGCGCCCAGGCAAGTGACGCCCTCAAGCACGACCACATCCCGGCTCACGCGCGTGGTGAGTGCCCACCGCTGCAGACGACGCCAACGACGCGTATGTCCGTTCACAAGGACCCTAAGCGTCACCATGTGACCCATCGGGTCATCTTCGTTCAGCCAACATGCAGTCCGTAGCGCGATTTCGTGTCCAGCAACGCCCCGTGGACCGCGCGTGAAGCAGTTGGCACGCGTTATGCATCAGTCCCCGTGCACGTGCAGGTTGCACGGCTGCCCAGGGATCGGCACCAGCCGGCCACGCGGCACGTGACTCATCCACTCCTAGGGGAAATACCATGAAGAATCAGAAGGGTTTTACGCTGATCGAACTGATGATCGTTGTTGCGATCATCGCGATTCTGGCGGCGATTGCGTTGCCGGCTTATAACAATTATCGGATTCGCGCGGCTGAAAATGCATGCCTCGGCGAGGCAAAGGCTTACGTGAACTCTGCAGTAGCTGCAGTCCATGCCGACATGGAAGTTGAGGATTACGATAATCAAGCGTGTGGCGTAAGCACTGTCGCTATCGACGACGCCGCTGTTGCAAGCAATGGGACCATCACGTTCGCTGCGCCTGCGTCCCCGGACGGTGCCCGCGGCACGACCTGTAACGCTGGCAATGCGACTTGTCAGCTGGCAGCTGGCGGCGGCACGACCCCGAACCCCGACTGAATGATAGAAAGAACGGTGTCAGGGACAATTAAGTAGCTAGCCTTGCCCTGCCACCTTCGCGTTCGACTTGACGCCATGATTTGCATAAAACCCCGCCTCGGCGGGGTTTTTTGTTTAACCCGGATCGATTCCCGTCGGTATGACGGTGCCCACTCTTGCAACATCCGAGTTTGACAACGCGAACGCCACAGCGCCTATACGAAGCGCGCAACGCGCCGGGCATGGTCCACCCATGGCCCGCCACCCCAGACCCGACCTACCCGGCATCCCCAACACATCATCCAACGCGGCAACAATCGCCTGCCCTGCTTTCTGGACGATGGAGACCGCCATCGATACCTGAACGTGCTGGCCCAGGCACTGACGCGTTTCGGGTGCTGCCTCCACGCCTACGTCCTGATGACCAATCACGTCCACCTGCTGATCCCGCCGCCGGAGTCGGCGCACTGTCGCGCCTGATGCAGACCTTCTCGCGCAACTACGTTGGGCTGTTCAACGGACGGCATGGCCGCACCGGCACGCTGTGGGAAGGGCGATACAAAGCCTGTCTGGTCGACTCGGACCATTACCTGCTGGCTTGCATGCGCTACATCGAGCTCAATCCCGTCAGGGCATGGATGGTCGAGCGTCCGGATGACTACGCGTGGTCAAGCTTCCGCAGCAACGCGTATGGCCACCACGATCTGCTGCTCACGCCCCACGACACCTATCAGGCGCTTGCACCCGACCCTGCCTCACGCCGAACCGCCTATCGCCAGCTGTTCGAAGACGCGCTCCCGGCGGGACTGGCGGCCGAGATCCGCGCCCATCTCAAACAGCAACGCGCGTTCGGCGGCGACACGTTCAAGGCATGGGTCGAGGCCAGGACCGGCCGGTTCTCGGGCGTGCGTCCAGCCGGGCGACCTGTCAGCCGGGGAAACTGCCGCTGACCGTGCTTCTCGATCATCGAGGCGCCCTCGCAGTTCGTGACACGGGCGCAATCCCCCCCAGGAACGCTCTTCAAGATCACGACGGCTGTCCCAATGCGTTATTCGAAAGACAGCGTCTCTCGAATGTTTCCCTCTTTGGCCCGGTTATTGCGTCCGCTTTCACACGCACTACTAGGACGCCACCCATGCACCGCCCCGCACGCGGCTTCACCCTGATCGAACTGATGATCGTTGTCGCCATCATCGCCGTGCTGGCAGCCATCGCCCTGCCCGCCTACAACCAGTACCGCGTACGCACGGCTGAAAGCGCGTGCCAGGCCGAGATGAAGCACTACGCGAGCTTTGCACTGGTCGCGCTGCAGGACCAGCAGACCCCCGCCATCGCACCGCTTGGCGCCTGCACCAGCGCCGAGAACGCGACGGCACTGGGCGTCGACATCACGGGCACGCCGCAGCTGCCCGGCACCCGACAGACCCGTTGTGACATGCGCACCGGGTCCTGCGTCCTGCTCTGATCTTCTGTCGGCGCTGCGTGGCCTGCCTGCTCCATGCCGTGCGCTAAAGTGCCTGCATCCGCCCATCGGGACCTGCGTCGCATGAATGCCATTTCCACCGTCAACCTCGTCGGCATCACCGGTATCGCCCGTCGGCTGGTCCTCGATGGCGCACTCGACGAGGCGACCGCGCGCGAGGCGCTGGACAAGGCGACCGCCGCGCGCAAGCAGGTGTCGATCTATCTGCGCGAGCACAAGCTGGTCACCGCGGCGCAGATGGCGGCCGCCAATGCGGTCGAGTTCGGCATGCCGCTGTTCGACCCCACGACGATGGACGCGCAAGCGCATGCGGTGAAGCTGGTCAGCGAGGAACTGCTGGCCAAGCACGCGGTGCTGCCGCTGTTCAAGCGTGGCGGCCGGCTGTTCGTGGGCACGTCCGACCCGACCAACACCCAGGCCCTGGACGAGATCAAGTTCCACACCAACCTGACGGTGGAACCGATCCTGGTCGACGAGGACAGCATCCGCCGCACGCTGGAAATCTGGCTGCAGGCCAATGACAGTTTCGGCGACTCGCTGGACGACTCCGACGGGCTGGAGACGCTGGAGGTCGGCACCGACGAGGACGGCAGCGGCAAGCTGGAGAACGTGGTCGACGGCAAGGACGACACGCCGATCGTCAAATTCGTCAACAAGGTGCTGGTGGACGCGATCAAGCGCGGCGCGTCGGACATCCATTTCGAGCCCTACGAGACCGACTACCGGGTGCGCCTGCGCGTGGACGGCATCCTCAAACAGGTCGCCAAATCGCCGGTCAAGCTCAACCAGCGCATCACCGCGCGCCTCAAAGTCATGGCGCAGCTCGACATCGCGGAGAAGCGTATCCCGCAGGACGGGCGCATCAAGCTCAACCTGTCCAAGACCAAGCAGATCGACTTCCGCGTGAGTACTCTGCCGACGCTGTTCGGCGAGAAGGTGGTGCTGCGTATCCTCGATGCCAGTGCGGCCAAGCTGGGCATCGACAAGCTGGGCTACGAGCCCGAACAGCAGAAGCTGTTCCTGGACGCCATCCACAAGCCCTACGGCATGGTGCTGGTGACCGGCCCGACCGGCTCGGGCAAGACGGTCTCGCTGTACACCGCGCTGGGCATCCTCAACGACGAGACCCGCAACATCTCGACCGCCGAGGACCCGGTGGAAATCCGCCTGCCGGGCGTCAATCAGGTGCAGCAGAACAACAAGCGCGGCATGACCTTCGCCGCGGCGCTGCGTTCGTTCCTGCGACAGGATCCGGACATCATCATGGTCGGCGAAATCCGCGACATCGAGACGGCGGAAATCGCGATCAAGGCCGCGCAGACCGGCCACATGGTGCTCAGCACCCTGCATACCAACGACGCGCCGCAGACCATCGCCCGCCTGATGAACATGGGCATCGCGCCGTACAACATCACCAGTTCGGTGACGCTGGTGATCGCGCAGCGACTGGCGCGGCGGCTGTGCCCCAAGTGCAAGCGCAAGGTGGACCTGCCCGACCACGCCCTGCTGTCCGAAGGTTTCAGCGAGGACCAGGTGCGCGCGGGCATCGAGATCTATGAAGCCGTGGGCTGCGACGACTGCACCAATGGCTACCGCGGCCGCGTGGGCGTATACCAGGTGATGCCGATGAGCGAGCAGATCCAGGAAATCATCCTGCAGGGCGGCAACGCGATCCAGATTGCCGAAGCCGCGCAGCGCGCTGGCGTCAGCGATCTGCGGCAGTCCGCATTGCGCAAAGCGCAGCAGGGCATGACCAGCCTGGCGGAGATCAACCGCGTCACCACGGACTGAGTCCGCCGCCGGGCGTCATCGCCCGGCGCGTTGCGTCAGGGCTGCCTGAGGTGGCAGATGACACCGGTGCGCTTCGCAGACCGGCACAAGGCGACGCCTGTCGTCACTTCACGCCCGACTGTCACGCCACCTCCACGCCGACGGGGCTAGGGACGGCGACACCCGGCGGCCGTCAGGATCTGGCATGGCATTTGCTTGATACGCCCCGACGCGCACGGACGCAGCGTCTTCCGTCCGCTATTCCGAGTTGCCCCATGCGCACCCCCCACATGTGCACGCGACAGGTCCGGCCTGCCGCGTCCCGACGTTTTCCCGCCCCGATGGCGGGTTTCACGCTGATCGAGTTGATGATCGTGGTGTCGATCGTCGCGATTCTCGCCACCATCGCGCTGCCCGCCTATCAGGGCTTCATCAAACGCGCCAAGATCGGCACGGCTCAGTCCGACCTGCAGGCGCTGTCGGCGCTGGTGGAAAACCACCGGCAGCGCACGCTCGGCTACCCCGCCGCGGCCGCCAAGGATGCGGCTGCGGTGAAAGCCGCGTTCCCGGGCTGGACCAGCGGTTCCAAACCGTCGGACTTCGGCTTCGCCTACAGCAACGCGGCGGGCTACACGCTGACCGCGAGCGGCAGCGGCACGCTGGCCGGCTGCACCATCACCCTGACCGCTGACGGCACCCGTGGCATCAGCGGCTGCCCCACCGTCAGCGACACGACATGGTGAGGCGCGTGACCGCGCATCGCATGCGTGGTGTGACCCTGGTGGAACTGATGGTCACCCTCGCGGTAATGGCCGTGCTGATGTCGGGCGGCGCCTCGTTCGGCCGCCAGTGGATCGACGACAACCGCCAGATGCAGGCCCGCGGCACGCTGTCCCAGGCCGTGGGCGAGGCGCGTGCGCGCGCCATCCGCAACCCGCAGGGCCTGGCGACGGGCACCGCCGTGACGCGCGTGTTGTGGACCGCGCCCGGCGTGGGCACGGCGCGCAATGCATTCGAAGTCCGCAGCGCCGGTACGACGGTGTGGTCCGGCCCGGTGCATGCCAGCGTCGGTGTGGCGGCTTTCGACGCCCCGGCCGGCGATGCGACGGTGTGTCTGGCCGCGTACGACAGCCGCGGTGCGTTGATGACCGGGGCTGCAGATTGCCAGGGGCAGCGCGTTCTGAAACTGCACGTCGGCGGCGACAACCGGGGGATGCCCGATGTCCACCTGCTCTGATTTCGGGCGCCGCCAGCGCGGCGACATCATGCTCGAGGCGCTGGTCGGCGTGGCGCTGACCGCGGTGATCGGCGCGGGCCTGTCGCAGGTGCTGTCGCGGGTGCTGGTGGCCCAGCACGGCACCCGCGTGGAGCAGATGGCCGTGCAGCAGGTGCGCGCGGGGCTGCAGCACCAGGGTCTGGCGCTGTGCGACGCCGGCCAGGTGTCGCTGACACTGCCCGCGCAACTGGCCGCGGCCAAGGCCAAGGTGACCTGCCAGCCGGGGACGACGGATGTGGTCTTCGGCACCCAGTACACCGCCAGCAAGGTCGCGATGCCGGCCCGCATCCAGGTGTCGGTAGGTGCCAGCGGACTGGATATCGGCGGACCGGACATCGCCTTCGATACCGCGTTCCCGCAGCGTCAGACCCGATGACGGCGACCGCCACGCCACATGCCCGCCGTCGTGCAGAGGCCGGCGCTTCGCTGGTCTCGATGATGGTCGGCATGCTGCTGGCGCTGCTGGGTATCGCGGCGATGCTGGCCATCTACAAGGTGACCGTGGAAGCCGCGACCGCCGCCACCGGCACCACCCAGCGCGAGGGCCAGCTGGCCTCTGCCCTGCTGGGCGCGCAGATCGAACTGCAGCAGGCCGGGTTCGGCGTGGACGCGGGCACCAACAGCCTGGAGGTCAGCGACAACCGCGTGCTCTGGCGCTATCGCCAGGATCTGGATGGACCGCTCACCTGTGCAGGCCTGCGTCTGAGCGCGGCCAACGATGGCACCTGGACGTTGTCGATGCTGCAGCCCACTGCCTGCGCCGGCGCGCTGGTCGCCGGCACGGCACGCGAGCTGGCGGTCATCGACGGCACCCTGGCTGCGGCCGCCACGCGGGATGCGGGCGCGATCGACGTCAGTCTGCTGCGGTTCGAACAGTTGCCGGATGTCGGCTGTCTGCCTTACGAGCAGCATCAGAACGCCACGCGCTACCACCCGCCGGCCGGTGAAGTGTTTTCCACGTGCCTGCCCAATCTGGGTCAGCGCGTTCGACTCCTGCAGAGCAAGGCCTGATGCGCAAAGTCTCCAACGGCACTTCTCACCCGCTGCAACGGCAACGCGGCGCGGCCACCCTGCTCACGACGGTGATGCTGGGCCTGGCGGTGACATCCACCGTGCTCTACACCGTCTACGGGCTGCGCGGCACGCAGCAACGCCACCTCACGACCCACTCGGCGACGTCGGCACAGGCGGCCGCATGGCGCGGCGTGGAGATCGTGCGACTGGGCCTGGTGGATCTGGCCAATGACACCAATGGTCGCCAGGTACTTGATACCTGGGCCGATGGCAGCGGACCGTTCCGCATCGATGGCAGCCAGAGCGCGCGGGCGAGCAGCACAAGCGCCGGTGCGTCCGCATGGCCGGGCGCTGGCGCCGTGGCGCGCGCGCGCGATGGCGGCATGGTGGTGTCCCTGCCGGGGCAGGACGGCATCCATGCGGTGCTGACCGAGATCTCTCGGCTGGAAACCGCGCGCAGCTACCGCGTCCGCGCGCGTATCGCCGCCGATGCCGGCGAAGGCAGCGCGGCTACGCGCTCGACCGTCGACGTGGTGTACGAGGTCGGTGCCGACGGGGACACGCCCGCTGGCGAGGACGCCGCACCGCCTTACTCGGCGGCGATCACTTTCATCCGGGATCTGAATCTGTCGGGCGCGATCACCATCCGCAAGGACCCGGGCACCAGCTACCAGCTCAACGTCGACGGGGATCTCACGACCGGCGGCAACTCCATCACCGGTGTCGACACCATCTGGTCGACCGGCTCGGTGCGCATCAACAGCGGCTCGTCGTTCGGCGTGCTGCGCGCCAATGGCGATATCCGCTTCGACGGCTCTGTCACAGTGCGGGAGTCGGTGTCTTCCCGCGGCGACATCTGCGTGACCGGAGGCGCCAGCGGCCCAACCATGGTGGCCAACGGCTCCATCTTCGCCAATGGCGGCGTTCAACTGGGCGACATCGCCGCCATCGGCCGCAGCGACCGCGGCACCCTGTCTCCGTTCTGCGCGCAGGCCAACCAGGTCCCCGGCAAGGACGTTGACGGACAGATCTACGCGGTCGATCTGCAGGGCAATTCCAGCGCGCGCAGCGTGCGCGCCGGCGCAAGCGTACGCATCTCCTCGGGACAGATTTCGCAGGCCAATGGCCTGCAGGCGGTCGGTCACTTCGTGGATACGAACTGGGGCGGGTCGCAGTCGGGCGTGGTCGGCAAGACGGTCACCGTCACCAACCCCGCAGATCGTGACCGGGTGCGGATCGTGCCGGGACATCAGGTGCCCATCGCGCCGGCATCGCCCGTGGTCCTGAAGGCGACCGCCTTCAATGCCTACGATGTGGAGCCGCAGGCGCACTACGTCTTCAAGGTGGACCGCAACGGCTACCGCGTGGTCACCCTGCGCAACATCCACGGCATCGCGAACGACACCTACTTCATCGCCGACTACTCAAGCGGGCCCTACAAGGACCATCTGTGCAAGACCCTGACGGCAGCGTCCACGGCAGCCAATCCGGTCTGCGCGGCGCCCGTTCCGACAACTCCCATGCCGATCTGCCGCGGCCATTCGGAGTGGAACGGCTGTGTGACCTACAACGCCTCGACGCGCGAATGGCGCCTTGACGGCCAAGGGCTTTCTCCGGGCGTCGCCTGGTTCGACGGCAACCTCAATGTCCGCAATGGCGACTACTACAACACCTTCGTCGCGTCAGGCGATGTCTCCACCTCCGGCAGCACCCGCATCTTCTCGATGACCTTTGCCGGCTACGCGGGCGGTACCCGACGGGAAGACGGGAACTCGATCAACTACAGCGGCATCTGCGTCAACGGACAGTTCGCCGGTCGCTACCCGACCAACTGGTGCGACATGACAAAACGCACGCTCACGCCGCCCGCCGGCACGACGCTGGGGCATTACGCAGTACTGGCAGGCAGCTACGGCGCCAATGGCCGATACCAGGGCGGAAAGATTGCGCTGGGCAGTTCGGTGAACGTGTTCGGCAGTGTGCTGGCTGGCGACATGTTCACCGCGGGTGGCAGCACCACCATCCGCGGGTCGGTCACTGCATTGGGACAGGGATCGGCCGATCACGCGGCCGGCGGCAGCACCACCATCGACCTGCGCGGGCTGCCCGCCGGTTACGACCCCTTGCCCCAGCCCTGCATGCTCAACGGCACCTGCGGCGGCGGGACGGCGCCCACCACTCCGACGATGGCGGTCCGCGTCCATTGGAGTCGTTACCTCTGAGGCCTGCGAGACTGTGATGGCAGGGTCCATGGCGTGGACGATCAGCCGAATTCCGCAGGACGTCACAACCGCGGACCCCATATGCCGCCGCAACCCGCTACCATGCGGCGGACCATTCCGGCTGGGGAGCCGGCGCCCGGGGAGTCCATGATGTCCACCACACGTACTGCAGTCCGCAAGCCCGCCGCCCGGTCCGTCCGCGAGATGCCGGCGCTCGAAACGTTCGTGTGGGAAGGCACCGACAAGCGCGGCACCGTGATGAAGGGCGAGCAGCAGGCCCGGAACGCGAACCTGCTGCGCGCCGAGCTGCGCCGCCAGGGCATCCAGCCCAAGACCGTCAAGGTCAAGTCCAAGCCGCTGTTCGGCGCTGCCGGCAAGTCGATCAAGGCCAAGGACATCGCGGTCTTCAGCCGCCAGATCGCCACGATGATGAAGTCCGGCGTGCCGATCGTGCAGTCGCTGGAGATCATCGGCAACGGCCAGCGCAATCCGCGCATGGGCAAGCTGATCGGCGACATCCGCGGTGACATCGAAGGCGGCGCGTCGATCTACGAAGCGCTCAGCCGCCACCCCGTGCAGTTCGACGAGCTGTACCGCAATTTGGTGCGCGCGGGCGAATCGGCCGGTGCGCTGGAAACCGTGCTCGAGACGATCGCCAACTACAAGGAAAGCATCGAGTCCATCAAGGGCAAGATCAAGAAGGCGCTGTTCTACCCGGCCGCGGTCATCGCGGTGGCGATCCTGGTCTGCGCGGCGCTGATGATCTTCGTGGTGCCGACTTTCCGCGAGACGTTCCAGAGCTTCGGCACCGACCTGCCGGCATTCACCGAGCTGATGTTCGCGATCTCCGATGTCGTGGTGGGCTGGTGGTGGCTGATGCTGCTGGTGATGATGGCCGCTGTCAGCATTTTCATTTACCTCTACAAACGTTCGCCGAAGATGCAACACGGTGTGGACCGGCTGATGCTGCGCATTCCGATCATCGGCAAGGTGCTGCACAACTCGGCGATCGCCCGTTTCGCGCGCACGCTGGCGGTAACCTTCAAGGCTGGCGTGCCGCTGGTCGAAGCGCTGGACTCGGTGGCCGGCGCGACCGGCAGCACGGTGTACGAGCACGCGGTACTGCGCATGCGCGACGACGTGTCGGTGGGCTACCAGTTGAACCTGGCGATGAAGCAGACCGCGCTGTTCCCGCACATGGTGGTGCAGATGACCGCGATCGGCGAAGAGGCCGGCGCGCTGGACACCATGCTGTTCAAGGTGGCCGAGTTCTACGAGGAAGAGGTCAACAACGCCGTGGATACGATCTCCAGCCTGATCGAACCGTTCGTGATGGTGATCATCGGCACGCTGGTGGGCTCGATCGTCATCGCCATGTACCTGCCGATCTTCAAGATCGCCATGGCGGCCATGGGCTGACGGATGGCGTTTCTCGATCAGAACCCCGCACTCGGGTACCCGCTCGCCGCCGGCCTCGGCCTGCTGGTGGGCAGTTTTCTCAACGTGGTGATCCTGCGCATGCCCCGGCGCATGGAATGGCAGTGGAAGCGCGACGCGCGCGAGATCCTCGAAGAGCCGGAACTCTACGACCCGCCGCCTCCCGGCATCGTGGTCGAGCGCTCGCATTGCCCGCACTGCGGGCATCAGCTCTCGTGGTACGAGAACATCCCGGTCCTGAGCTGGGTGGCGCTGCGCGGCAAGTGCCGCAGCTGCAAGGCACCGATCTCGGCGCAGTACCCGGCCGTCGAGCTGCTGACGATGCTGCTGTTCCTGGCCTGCGTGTGGCAGTTCGGTTTCGGCTGGCAGGGCTTCGGCGCGTTGGTGCTCACCGGCTTCCTGATCGCGGCGTCCGGCATCGACGTGCGCACGCAGCTGCTGCCCGATTCGCTGACATTGCCGCTGATGTGGCTGGGCCTGATCGCCAGTCTGGACACGCTCTACATGCCCGCCAAACCGGCCCTGCTGGGCGCGGTGGTGGGCTATGTGAGCCTGTGGACGGTGTGGTGGCTGTTCAAGCAGGCCACCGGCAAGGAAGGCATGGGCCATGGCGACTTCAAGCTGCTTGCCGCGCTGGGCGCCTGGTGTGGGCTGAGCGGACTGCTGCCGATCATCCTGCTGTCGGCCGTGGCCGGCGCGATCATCGGCTCGATCATGCTGGCCGTGCAGGGCCGCGACCGGTCGACGCCGATTCCGTTCGGGCCCTATCTCGCCATCGCCGGCTGGGTGACCTTCATGTGGGGTCACGATCTGGTGGGCGCCTACATGCGCATCGCCGGCCTCGGCTGACCCCTGCCCGGCAATGCCTGCGTTGATCATCGGCCTCACCGGCGGCATCGCCTCGGGCAAGACCGCGGCGACGCGGGCGTTCGAGGCGCGCGGCATCGTGGTGGCCGATGCCGACGTGGCGGCCCGCGAGGCGGTCGCGCCCGGCAGCCCGGGTCTGGCAGCCGTGGTGGAGGCCTTCGGCGCGGACGCGCTGTCGGCCGACGGTGGGCTGGACCGGGCCGCGATGCGACGCCGGATCTTCGAGGATCCGCACGCGCGTGCGCGTCTGGAAGGCATCGTGCATCCCCTGGTGCGTGCAACCCTGCAACGCGCCTGCGAGGCGGCTGCCGGCCCGTACGCCGTGGCGGCGATTCCGTTGCTGGCCGAAGGTGGCCGCGCTGCCTATCCGTGGCTGCGCCGGGTGCTGGTCATCGACATGCCGCCGGACATCCAGCTGGAACGGCTGCTGGCCCGCGACGGCATCGACCTGGCATTGGCGACGCGCATGGTGGCCGCGCAGGCCTCGCGCGACGCGCGACTCGCGATTGCGGATGACGTGATCGTCAACGACGGCACGCTGGAAGCGCTGGACGCGGCGGTCGCGGATCTCGACCGCCGGTATCGCGGGCAGATCACGCCCGGCCTGTAGCGCGGGCCGCACGCGCGGCGGATCAGTCGCCCGTCTGCCCCGGATCTTCTGCGCGTGGCCACAGGCCGCGGATCGCGGCGATGCCCTGGGCGCCATGCCGCCGGGCTTCGGAAATGTCGTCGGGCGTCATTCCACCGATCGCATAGATCGGCAGCGCGCTCGTCTCGCGCAGGCGCGCGAAGGCGGTCCACCCGATGCCGGGCATGCCGGGATGACTGGCGGTCTCGGCGACCGGTCCCAGCACCACGAAATCACAGCCCAGGCGCGTTGCCTGTGCGAGGTCGTCGGCATCGTGGCAGGACGCGGCGAGCAGTGTGCCGTCGGGCACCGGACGCACGGTCGCGGCGTGCAGCGCAGTCGATGTCAGATGGACCCCGGCGCCGGCCGCCAGCGCGGTATCAACCGGACCGTTGAACAGCAACTGCGCGTCCCGCCTGCGGCAGCGCAGGGTCGCCTGCTGCAGCAGCGTGGTCTGGCGCTCGATGTCGATGCCGGGCAGGCGCAACTGGACGCGGCGGACGCCGAGTCGCAAGGCCTCGTCGAGTCCCCGCAGCCAGGCCGCATCGTCGTTGCCCGGCGGCGGTGTGACCAGATACCGGTCGGGCGTCAGCAGCGCGGCCACGACCGGCAGATCGGCGGAGGGCATGTCGTAACGGCCCAGCCGTCCGGGCTCGACCCAGGCCAGCGCCTGCCCCTCACGCCCACGCGGCGTGCCCTGCCACTGCACCACGTGGCGGACATCCAGCCGCAGGCGCCTGCCGGGCCACGCCTGGGGCACACACATCACCGGCATGCCCACGGTCACCTGGATGCCCAGCTCCTCGTCCAGCTCGCGCGCCAGCGCCGCCTCGGGCGTCTCACCAGCCTCGCGCTTGCCGCCGGGGAATTCCCACAGACCGGGCATGTCCCGGCCGGGTGTCCGACGCGACAGCAGGATGCGGCCGCGCTTGTCGGTGATGACACCGGCAACGACCTCGACGACACGCTCGCTCATGCGATTCCGGGTTCGTGGACACGATGCTCAGGGTAGGTAGAACCGGGCATGCGCGCCACCAGCACCCGGACATGGCCGGATGCCGCACAACAGAAAGGCCGGCTTGCGCCGGCCTTCCCGTATGCGATGGACTGCGTGGATCAGGGACGCGTGGTGGTGCCGCCGGTCTTGTTGGCGCTGTCTTCCACCTTCTCGCCAACCTTCTGCACGTCCTGGCCGGCGCCCTTCATGGTGTTGCAGGCGGACAGGGTGCCGACGGTGAACATGGCGAGCAGCATCAGTGCGGTCAAACGCTTCATGGGATTCTCCAGGGATTCCGGTTTCGTTGCGAAACGGCTGCGGACCTCCACAACCATGGCGCGACTATAGGAACCTGCCTCGTGAAAGCCGTGTGCATCGATGCGGCGTGTCACACCGCCCGTTCAACCATGCGTCCGCCGCGTGAAGAACGCCGCTTCAGTCACGCATCAGCGTGGACTTGCCGAACAGGCTTTCGACCAGGTCCACGGCCAGTTCGGCGGTGGCGTTGCCGTGGTCGAGCGCGGTGTTGACCTCCACCACGTCCAGCGAACCCAGACGCCCGCTGTCGGCGATCATCTCCATCACCAGCTGCGCCTCGCGGTAGTTGATGCCGCCCGGCACAGGCGTGCCGGTGCCGGGCGCGATGCTGGGATCGAGCACGTCGACGTCGAAGCTCACGTGCAGATGCGTGTCTGCGTCCAGGCCGTCGAGCGCCTGTTCGACGACCCGGCGCATGCCGACCTCGTCGATGTAGCGCATGTCGTAGATGTCCAGCCCGTGTGCCTTGACCAGCCGCTTCTCGTCCTGGTCCACGGAGCGGATGCCGATCTGCCGGAACTGCGAGACCTGCATCGCGGGCGATGCGCCGCCCAGCTGCGTCAGCACGTCCGGGCCGATGCCGCACAGGCAGGCCACCGGCATGCCGTGGACGTTGCCCGACGGGGTGATCTGCGAGGTGTTGAAGTCGGTGTGCGCGTCCAGCCACAGCACGCGCAGCTTGCGGCCGTTCGCCCGGCAGTGGTTGGCGACCGCGGCGATCGACCCGATCGCCAGGCAATGGTCGCCGCCGAGCATGATCGGCATGCGGCCGCGTGCGAGTTCGGCCGACGATGCCTCCAGCACCGCACGGTTCCACGCCACGACCTCGTCGAGATGGCGATAGCCGTCGCGCGGGCCGGTCCAGGGATTCTTCGGCCCCCCCAGATCACCGAGATCGTCGACCTCGATACCGCGCGCGACGAGGGCTTCGACCAGACCGGCGACACGCAGGCCTTCGGGGCCCATCGATGCACCGCGACGGCCTGCCCCGACATCTGTGGGCACGCCGAAAATCGAGACGGGGAGATAGGACTGCTGCATGGACGCTCCTGGCGAACGCGGGCGGCAACGCGGGTCGCGCCGGCAACGCTGCCGCCGGCATCACGGCGGCCGGGAGAACGCCGTGGAGGCGCGGCACGCGGGAACTCGCGTCGGAATGGTGCCGGCACCCGGATTCGAACTGGGGACCTACCGCTTACAAGGCGGTTGCTCTACCAACTGAGCTATGCCGGCATGGCATGCGGCAGTGCCGCGGCGGAATTCTAACCCGCAACGGTCAATGCGTCGCAGTCCCCGGTTTCGCTGCGCGCTGCACCCGCCTGTGCGCGCAGGTCCTCGCCACTGCCGCCGTCGGCGAGCATCGCGTCGATCCAGTACCGCACCAGCAGACTGCCCAGCGGCTCCACTTCGGCCTCGAAGCCCGACGCGCGCAAGGCCTGCGCCCGCGCCTGCGCGGATGCCTCGCTGCCGAACCGGCCGAGCGCGATGCCGTTGGCTTCTGCGCCGTCGGCGATCACGTAGTAGTCGTTGAAGCCGGCAGACACGAGCCGGGCGACTTCCGCGTCGGTCGCGGCGCGATCAGGCAGCGGCGCCCGCCACACGCGCCAGCCGCGCGGCGTCTCGCCGACCTCGCGGCTGCGTGTTGTCACCGCGATTTCCGTCAGGCGCGCGCGTGCGGCATCGCGCGTGGCGGCGTCGGCGAAGGGGCCGAGGGCGACGCACTGCGGCGGATCGCCGGGCTGCAGGACAGCGACCGGTGCCGAGGCGTAGCCGGGCTCGGCATCTGCAGGCGCTACGGCCGGTTCGACCGCCGGTGCCGTGTCCCCGGCATCCGCCTCGCCGACGAGCCGAAGCGTCGCCGTGCCGGCGACATCGGGCTGCACCGCATCGCCGGGTTCGCCGCGCAGCGCCCACCAGGCAGCGACGCCGAAATTGAGGATCACCAGCAGGACGACCAGCGCGCGCAGCAGCATGCCGGCCTAGCCTTCCGGTGCCGCGACGCCGGCACTGGCGCGGTGCCAGCGCGCCAGGCCGTGCAGGACGAGATCGGCGCGCCATTGCGCGTCCGGCAGACGCGCACGCAGCGGCGCGCCGCCGCCGCCGTGCAGCAGCAGGCGCGGCGTGTCGCCGAGCCGCTGCGTCGCCTCGGACAGACTGCGTTCGACCAGCCCGACGGCAGCGCCCTCGCAGCCCGACACCAGCGCATCGTCAGTGTCGTCGGCGAACTCCACATACCGGCCGCCCGACGGCGCGAGCTGCGCCACGCGACGGTGCAGCGCCTCGCGCATCAGCGTGGGCGACGGTGCGATCCGTCCGCCGTGATGGCGGCCACTGGCGTCGAGCAGGTCGATGGTCAGCGCGGTGCCGACACCGACCACCAAGCTGGGGCCGCGGCCGTCATGCGCGGCCAGCAACGCGAGGAAGCGGTCGACGCCGAAACGCGCCGGATCCGGATAGGCGATCGTCAGGCCGTCGATCGCGGGCAAGGTCTGCACCAGCTGCACCTGCGCGCCACGCGCGGCCAGCGCGTCGAGCAGGATCATCCGCAAGGCCGGCGCCGCGACGCTGGCGACGATGGCGGTGTCGATCCGCGCCGGCAGTGCTTCGAGCCATTCGGGATCGAAGCCGCCCTCGACATGCGAAGTGCCCTGGACGACGCCGATGCGGCCATCGCTGTCGATCGATGCGAATTTCAACCGGGTATTGCCGAGGTCGAACAACCACGTGCTCATGCGTGCTCCTCCCTGCGGACGCTGACTTCGCCGGCATGGAAGGCGCGTGTCTCGCCGTCCACCACCACGCGTAATGCACCGTCGTCTGCGATGCCGGCGGCGACGCCATGCACCGTTCCATTGCCCGTGTAGACCTCGACCGGCATCCCGCCGAGCGCGTCGATGCGCGCGAACCGTTCGCGGAACGGCGCCAGGCCTTCCCGGTCGAAAAGATCCAGTGCCGGCAGCCAGGCAGCCAGCAATGCCGATGCGAGCGCGTTGCGCGTCGGCGGCGCGTCATCGCAGCACGTGGCCAGATCGGTCCACGGCTGGTCGATCGAAGCGGCCTGCGCTTCGGGCATGCGCACGTTCACGCCGATACCCAGCACCGCCCGCACCGGCCCGCCATGCTCGCCGCCGCCCTCGACCAGGATGCCGCCGAGCTTGCGCAGGCCATCCGCGTCCACGACGACCAGGTCGTTGGGCCACTTCAGACGGACCGCGCCGATGCCGAGCGCGTGGATCGCATCGACCGCCGCGATGCCGGCCACCAGACTCAGCCCGCCGAGCCGCGCGAGCCCGCCTTCGAAGCCGCGTTGCAACGAGAGATAGAGATGCGCCGCCAGTGGCGACTGCCAGCTGCGGCCACGCCGGCCACGCCCACCGGTCTGGCGCTCGGCCAGCAACACCTCGGCGGCCGGGCCCGGCATGGGTCTGCGCAGCAGTTCGGCATTGGTGGAATCCACGCTCCAGGCGACATCGAGCGCGGCGAGGCCCGCACCGGCATCGTCGGGCAGCGCGCGCAGAATCATTGCGGCATCGAGGAGTGACATCGGCTGCGCGAGGACGTACCCCGTACCAGGACGCGCCACGACCGGCACGCCGGCGTCACGCAGCAGGCCGATCCGCTTCCACACCGCAGCCCGGGTCTGGCCCGATTCGCGTGCGAGTGCGTCGCCCGACACCGGCCCTTCGATCAGGCGCTGCAACAGGGCGCGTTCGGGCGGCACCGCGGCGGACAGGGGAGGTGGCGATGACGGCATCGCCCGATTATCGGCGAGGCCGGCGCCGCGTGTCGCCCGCCATCGCGACACAGCGTCACCGCGCTGGAACGTGCGGTATGATCGGCCGGCTGTGCGTCCGCTTCCTGCCGGGGTGTTCCGATGTCCGCACGACTGATCTTCTGCATGCTCCTGCTGGGCGCCAGCCTGCCCGCGGCTGCCCGCGACGCGACTGCGGATGCCGCGGCCGACCCCTGCCCGCGCACGACCGTTGCGCCGCAGGCCGAGCCCCTGCTCGATGCTGGTGGCACGCGCCGTGCGCCCACGTCCGGCAATGCGTCGAGGACCCGCCCGGCGACGGGTGCCGGTGGCGAGATCGAAAGCCCGGCGCGCGGGCCGCGCTGGCACAGCTTCCTGCCCGGCATGTTCCGCTGACGGCATCTGTGCGCACGTGCGTTCGCTGATCCGGCGCCTGTTCGCAGGCGCGCCCGCCTCCGTTTCCGATGACGACTGGACCGCTGCGACGGCCCGTCTGCCGTGGGTCCGCGCGCTCGACGTGGCGCGGCGCGAGCGCCTGCGCACGCTGACCGCGCTGTTCCTGCACCGCAAGACCATCACGCCGGTCGCCGGGCTGCAGCTCGACGGCCCGGCGCGCACGATGCTCGCCGCGCTGTGCTGTCTGCCATTGCTGGAATTCGGCGAGGAAGGCCTGCACGGCTGGTCGCAACTGATCGTCTATCCCGAAGCGTTCCGGGTGAACCGCAGCCACGTCGATGCGGCGGGCGTGATGCACGAGTGGGACGACGAACTGATCGGCGAATCCTGGGAAAGCGGTCCGCTGGTGCTGTCGTGGGCGGATGTCGAGTCCGACATCGCCGAACCCGACGCCGGCTTCTGCGTCGCGGTGCACGAGATGGCGCACAAGATCGACGCGCTCGACGGACTGCTCGACGGCACCCCGCCACTGCCGCGCGACTGGCAGCGCGCGTGGGCGGCGGATTTCCAGCGCAGCTTCGATGCGTTCGTCGAACGCGTCGACGCCGGCGAAGAGATGCCGATCGATCCGTATGCAGCCGAAGCACCGGAAGAATTCTTCGCCGTCTGCAGCGAATACCACTTCAGTGCGCCGGCGCTGTTGCGTGAGGTGCTGCCGGATGTCGCCGCGCATCTGGCACGGCTCTACGGCCCTTCGCCGTTCCAGGCGAAAGCCTAGAAACCGGGCGGCAGGCGTACCGAGAAGCAGGCGCCGCCGAGCTCTTCCGAGCGGCCGACATGCAGCTCGCCCCGATAGCTGTGCACGATGTCCTGCACGATCGACAGGCCGATGCCGTGGCCCTGGACGCGCTCGTCGCCACGTACGCCGCGCTGGAGCACGGTGGCGACACGGTCGGCCGGAATGCCGGGGCCGTCGTCCTCGACGATCAGCTCCAGACCGGGCCTGCGGTTGGGCGCGGCCTCACCGGGACGCACCGTCAGCAGCACGCGCGAGCCCGCCCACTTGAATGCGTTCTCCAGCAGGTTGCCGAGCAGTTCCTGCAGATCTCCCGGTTCGCCATGGAAGCGCGCGGCAGGGTCGATCTCGAACTCGCAGACCGCGCCCTTCGACGCGTAGATCTTCTCCAGCCCGCGCACGATCTGCTCGGCATGCGGTTCGATCTCGATCGCGGCCGAGAACAGCTGGTGGCCGCTGGAAGCCGCGCGAGCGAGCTGGTAGGTCACCAGATCCGTCATGCGCTGCAGCTGGGTTTCCACTTCCTCGCGCAGCTCCGCATCGCCGCTGCCGGCGTCCAGACGCGAGCGCAGCACGGCCAGCGGCGTCTTCAGGCTGTGCGCCAGGTCGGACATGGTGTTGCGCTGCCGCGCGAGATGTTCGCGCTCGCTGTCGATCAGCGCGTTGATGCTCTCGGTCAGCGGCTGCAGTTCGCGCGGATGCTGGACGCCCATGCGCTCGGCCTGGCCGCGCTGGACGCGCACCAGTTCGCGCTCGACACCGCGCAGCGGCCACAGGCTCCAGCGCACGATAAGGCCCTGCAGCAGCAGCAGGATCACACCCGCCACGCCGAGGTTGACCCACAGCGCCGCCCGGAACACGCGCACCTGCCGCGGCACGATGCCGGCGTCTTCCATCACGTAGATGGTGTAGCCGAACTCTTCGTCACTGCGGCCGTCCGGTGCCCAGACCAGGCCGAGTCCGTAGCGGTACACCTCGCCGGGGGTGCCGTTGCTCTGCACCATCGCCAGCGGGCCTTCGAACTTTTCCTCCCGCGGCGACAGCATGGTCGCCTCGGGCAACTGCGGTCCGGACGCCGAATGCGAGGCCCACGACCCGGCGGGCAGGACGACCTCCGCATACAGGCCACTGCCGGGACGCTGGAAGCGCTCGTCGAGTGCGGAGGATTCGGACAGGTACATGTCCCCGCCGCGGAGAAAGTCGATCTCGCTGGCGTAGGAATAGACGTAGTTGCGCAACCGCTCGCGCTGCCCTTCACCGGCGACGTTGATGAAGGCGCGATCGAGCGCGTACCCCGCCAGCGCGAGGAACGCGAGCAGGCCCATGCTCGCCGCCAGCAGCTGCCGGGCGCGCAGGGAGCGCGGACGCAGCCGCGCGGACAGTGGAGTGTGGGACGCCATTGCGGGAATCATAGGACCTGCCCGGCACCGGCGGCACCGGGCGGGCGGTCAGGGCGCTGGCCGCAACTGCGGCCAGCGCGGGCGATCAGCTCTCGCCGTTGCGCGGAATCGCGAACCGGTACCCGCGGCCCCGCACGGTCTCGATGGGCTTGAGCGTGCCTTCGGGATCGAGCTTCTTGCGCAGGCGGCCGATGAAGACTTCCAGCACGTTGGAGTCGCGATCGAAGTCCTGCTGGTAGATGTGCTCGGTCAGGTCGGCCTTCGAGACCAGTTCGCCGGCATGCATCATCAGGTACTCGAGCACCTTGTACTCGTAGCTGGTCAGGTCGACGTTCTTGCCTTCGACACTGACGGTCTGCGCTGCCAGATCAAGCGTGACCGTGCCGCACTCGAGCGTGGGCTTGCTCCAGCCCGCGGCACGACGGACCAGCGCGTTGATGCGCGCGAGCAGCTCTTCGACGTGGAAGGGCTTGACCAGGTAGTCATCGGCGCCCTGCTTGAGGCCGTCGACCTTGTCCTGCCAGCTCGAACGCGCGGTCAGGATGAGCACCGGGAACTGCTTGCCCTCTTCGCGCAGGGCCTTGATCAGCTCCATGCCCGACATCTTGGGCAGGCCCAGATCGATGATGCCGACATCGAACGGCACCTCGCGGCCCATGTACAGACCTTCCTCACCATCCTGGGCGGCGTCGACGGCGAAGCCTTCGCGCTTGAGGCGCGCGGCAAGGGTTTCACGCAGGGGAGCTTCGTCTTCGACGAGCAGGATACGCATGGGTCAACTCCGGTCTGACGGCCGGACCGGCCGTGAATGGGGGTGAGGATGCAGGATCAATCGTCGTTGCCGCGTGCACGGCCCGGACGCGCGGGGTCATCGACGTAGATGCGGACGCGGCCACTGTCGTCCATCACCTTGACCCGGTTGAGGTCACGCCCGTCGGAGTGCATCTGCTCGATGCTGAGCACACGACCGCGGGTCTGGCGCTCGATCCGGCGGACCGAGTCGGACATCGAATCGTGCACACGCTGGCGACCACTGGCCGGACGGGAGAACGATGCGCGCATCTCCGGACCGCTCTCGGCAGTCCGCACCGCTTCCGGATTCGCAGGCGCATCCTGCGCGGCCACGCCAGCCGACGCGGCGCTCAACAGCAGCACACCTGCGCACAGTCGGACTCGGGTTGTGGACGACGGGACGGGCACGGCCGCTCCTGTTCTGGGTCGGGTCTGGACTGTCGATGGTCGGGCAAACGGGTTGAATCCGTCCTTAACTTTTCGTTGACATGGCTGTATCCGTTCAGCCGGAGATGCGCTACGAACGCGTTCGCGACATCCCGGGCGCGCGAATCGGCGGTCAGGCGGCGTGGCGCGCAGCCGTGGCCTCGGTCGCCGCGAGCGCCTGCTCGACCAGCGACCAGTCCGCGCCGGGCAGATGCGCGCCCTCGCTGAGCACCTGACGATACAGGCGACCGCCGGGCTGGCCGTGGAACAGGCCCAGTACGTGGCGGACGATGTGCTTGAGCGAGACGCCCTCGGCCATCCGCGCTTCGACGTAGGGCCGCAGCGCACGCAGCAGATCGGCGCGCGGCCGCAGCGGTGCGCCGGACAGCGCCGCGTCCAGCACGTGCAGCAGATAGGGATCGTGATACGCGGCGCGCCCCAGCATCACGCCGTCGACGTGCGCCAGCTGTTCCAGCGCGAGCGCCTGCGTGGCGATGCCGCCGTTGAGCACCACCGGCAGGGCGGGATGCTCGCGCTTGAGCCGGTGCGCCCAGTCGTAGCGCAGCGGCGGGATATCGCGGTTTTCTTTCGGCGACAGGCCGTTGAGCCAGGCATTGCGTGCATGCACGACGATCATCGACGCGCCCGCGGCCACCGCGCCGTCGACGAAACGCGCGAACGCGTCGTAATCGTCATCGTCGTCCACGCCGAGCCGGCACTTCACCGTCACCGGCACGTCGCTGGCCTGCGCCATCGCGGCAACGCAGTCGGCGACCAGCGCCGGCTCGCGCATCAGGCAGGCGCCGAAGCGCCCGGCCTGCACGCGATCGGACGGACAGCCGCAGTTGAGATTGATCTCGTCGAAGCCATGGTCGGCGGCGATGCGCGCGGCCTGCGCGAGCGCGTCGGGCTCGCTGCCGCCGAGCTGCAGCGCGAGCGGCGACTGCAGCGGCGTCTTCGCCAGCAGCCGCGTGCGATCGCCGTGGATCACCGCCTTGGCGTGGACCATTTCCGTGTACAGCCGCACGCCCGGCGCCAGCAGCCGGTGAAACTCGCGGCAGTGCGTATCGGTCCAGTCCATCATCGGTGCGACGGACAGACGCAACGATGCCGCATAGGCATCGGCATGCGCGTCATAGGACGGGAGCGTGGATCCGGTCATGTGTCTGCGGGGCTGGAAGGCGCGTGGGGCGCGGGGCGCATCGGGGCCGGTGGCGTACGGGCCGCCCGCCACGACGGGACGTCAGGATACACGCAGCCCCTTGGCTTCATGCCGCAGCCGGCGCGCGCCGGGCATCCTGTAGCGCCCTACCGCTGCGCGCAGGAAGCCGTCGATGGTGTTTCTCCAGGTCTCCGCATTGCTGCTGCTGGCGTGGTGCTTCGGTGCGGTCCAGCTGTCGCAGCGCGGTCGCGTGCTGCACGCCGCGCCGATGTGGCTGGCGGTCGTCTGGGCGCTGGGCATCGTGGCCTGCATCGGCCTCGGTGCGTCCGGCTTGCTGCGTTACGGCGACTGGCAGTCGCTGTCGACCGGCCAGGCCCTGCACCGCGTGTTCGGCGAAGGCAGCCTGGCGATGCGCCGTTCGGAATGGGCCGTGCTGAACCGTGCGGCCGGCGTGTATCTCAATCTGGATGTCGTCTGGACGCTGCTGGCGCTGTGCGTTGCGCAGTTCCACTCGGCGATGTTCTGGTCTGGCGTCGCCGAGCGGCGGCGCCATGCGCGGGCGTTGCGACAGCGCGCGGACTGAGTCGTCTTATTCCGCGACGCTGGCCGCCTGGCGCGGTGCGACCGACACCGGCACCACCTGCAGTTCGGCCTGCGCGCCATTGAGCTGCGGCGCGGCTTCGATCTGGCTGCCGTCGATCGGCACTGCGCCATGCGGACTCGACTGGCTGACGATGCGCACCAGCTCGGTCGAGCCGTCCGGCCACACGACACGGAAGGTGTTGCCGGGCGGCAGCGCGAGGAACGGCGTGGCGCTCTGCGCGCGATACAGCGCGGCGATCTGCGCGGCACCGAGCTGGCGCTGCTCCAGCGGCGCAGCGGTCGTGGTCTCCGCCACCTGCGCCAGGCGTCGGTAGTTCTCGCCGACCGCGTCGACGACCACGCCTGCGACGGCCACCGAGTAGCCGACGAACAGCGTCGCCCAGAGCCAGAAGCGGAGCTTGCGGGGGAGCATGCGTTTCATCGTGTCACCATTCCGAGCAATTGGCGGGACGCGGGGGCGTCCTCGACCAGGGTCTTCTTCATTCGATCAAGTTCTTCCGCGCCCTGCCGCGGCACCGCCGCGTCACGCACGAAAGCGGAAAAATCCTGTCGCGCATCGCGTGCGCAGATGCCGCCGTTGGCGCAGTACTCGGTCATCAGCACGCCCTTTGCGCTGCAGTCCAGACCGAGATCGCAGGCCGCGAGTTGCCAGGCCAGTTCGCTGGCCTGGGTGCCGGCGACGCTGTCGGCGAGCGCCACGTCGCCGCTCGCAGCAACCCCCATGGCCGGCGACAGCGCGACGAACGCCTCGGGATCGCGCGAGGCCTGCACGCGCCCGACCAGATCGCGCCGGTAGTCCATGTCGTCCTGCAGCGGTGCGCCCATTGCCAGCAGCGCAGCCTCGGCGGCGAGGCTGCCGGCCTCGGCCGCTTCCTGGCGCCGCTCGACCAGCTGCACGAACGTCGGCGCATCGCCGGGCACGAAGCGGCCGCAGCGCGCACCGATGCGATCGCGCGCGCTCCCCAGCGCGCGGGCCGCGTCCAGCTGCAGGCCGTCGATCAGCGTGCTGTCGCGTTCGAACCCCGCCGGATCACGCGCAAAACCGGCGCAGTACTCGTCGACGCGGCTGAGCACCCAGCGCGCGTCGGCATCGCCGGCATCGGCCATCGGCTGCAGCTGCTGGCGGAACGCGAACAGATCGTCGGCCTGCTCGAACTGGCGGTGCAGCGGTCGCGTGGCCGTGGACCATGCGACGGCGCGCTCCGCCTCCGGGCGCGTGGCCGCGTAGAACGGGGGCGCTGCGCTACCACCGCTCGCCTCCACGTCGGCATGCGGGACCGCGTCCGGCGCGATTCCGTCCACACCGGGCACAGCCGGGCGCCACATCGCCAAGGCGGCGACGACGGCTCCCAACAGCGCGATGGTGGCGAACACTCGGATGGTCACGTCGGATCCTGCGGCATCCGGCCGCCGTGATCGGTGGGCCGGACGCTGTCGCGGTGGCGATAACGCGGTTCTGAAGCGCGGATTCTAGCCGACCGCGGTGGCGCCCATGGCCGGACCGGTCCGGCCGGCCCGGACCGTGCGCCCGGGCGCGTCGATGCGGTGATGGTGCGCACATCCGGTCCGGACCGTCATCGGCCGTCTGCGACACGCGGCACCGTTCGCCCCTTTACGCGCCCCGACCGGGGCACCAAGATGCCCGACCCCCTGCCCCACCCGGACCACCCCGATGCCTTTCCTCGAACTGAGCCTGCGCTGCACCGAAGCCGAGCAGCCGCGCTACGCCCATGCCCTCGAGGACATCGGCGCGCTGGCCGTGACGATGATCGACGCCGATGCCGACACCACGGACGAACAGGCGATCCTGGAACCGGGCGTCGGCGAGACCCCGCTGTGGCATGCGATCGTGCTGACCGCGCTGTTCGAGGACGACACCGATGCGCTGCTGGTGCTGTCCGCGCTGGAAGCTTTCGACGCGGGGCTCGACTGGGGCCGCGCGAGCTTCCGCAAGGTCGAGGACCAGGACTGGGAGCGCGCGTGGATGGACCAGTACGCGCCGCTGCAGTTCGGCGCACGCACCTGGATCGTGCCGTGGAATGCGGAGCTGCCGGAGGAAGCCGGCGACGATGCGGTGGTGATCCGGCTCGACCCGGGCCTCGCGTTCGGCTCCGGCACGCATCCGACCACATCGCTGTGCCTGCAGTGGCTGGACGCGCTGTCGGCCGAGGGCGTGCTCGCCGATGCCGAGGTGCTCGATTACGGCTGCGGCAGCGGCATCCTCGCGCTGGCCGCACTCAAGCTCGGCGCTGCGCGTGCGGTCGGCATCGACAACGATCCGCAGGCGCTGCTCGCCTCGCGCGACAACGCCGACCGCAACGAGGTCGGCGCCGCGCTCGACGTGTTCCTGCCGGCCGAGGCACCGCAGGGCACGTATCCGGTCGTCGTCGCCAACATCCTCGCGACCGCGCTCGATGCATTGGCTGAGACGCTGGCCGAACGTGTCGCACTCGGCGGGCGCATCGCACTGTCGGGCATCCTCGATGGACAGGAGGAAGACCTGCTGCGTCGCTACCGGCCGTGGTTCGAGCAACTGGCGGTCACGCGCGAGGGCGACTGGGTACGCATCGACGGCGTCCGCAAGCCGGCCTGACACCGCATCCGGCGGCGCGGCGGCGTGATTCAATAGCCGCATGTTCATCAACTGCAAGCACTGCGGTTCGCTGGTCGCCACCGACCCGGTAACGGACCAGCCGCCGGAACGCTGCCCGCGTTGCCGCGGCGTGCTGCGCAGTGCGACGCCGCAGGTCTCGGTCGCGTCGTTGCTGAAGCCGCCGACGCCAGCGGTGGAAGTGGTGCCGCTCTCAGGCGACACCCCGGCGCAACCGGTGCCTGCATCCGAAGCGCCGGCTGCGCACGCGACCGGTGCGTCCCAGGAACGGGCGGCATCAGTGGACGGGGCGCCCGCATTGCCGGACGCGGTACGGAACGAGGGCGTCGAAGCGTCACGCCCGGTTGAGGTGTCCGTCGACGCGACAGTCCAGGACGACGCGAACACCATTGCCACCGGCACGACGCCTGCGCCTCCGACGCCCGCAGAGCGTGCACCGCCGCTGCCGGTGCCAGCGCCTGCTGCGACGCGCACGTCCCCGAGCTTCGCGCGTCGCGGCGCGAACGGACCGCTCGATGCGCGCATGCGTCGGCAGCACCGCATCCTCGCCGGCGCCGTCGTTGCGTTGAGCCTGCTGCTCGGCCTGCAGGTGCTGCTGGCCGATCGCGCACGCCTCGCGTCCGATCCGGGTTGGCGCCCGACGCTCGCGCGCCTGTGCGGCGTCCTGCGCTGCAGTCTGCCGCCGTGGCACGAGCCCGCTGCACTGACCGTGCTCGCGCGCGATGTGCGGCCCGACGGCACGCGTCCCGACCAGCTTCTCGCGACCGCGACGTTCCGCAACGATGCGCGCTGGGCACAGGCGTGGCCACGTCTCCGGTTGACGCTGTCCGACATCGACGGACGGGCGCTGGGCACCCGCGTGTTCACCGCACAGGACTATCTGCCCGACGCGCCGACGCAGCCGACACTTGCCGCCGGCGACAGCGCGCAGGTCCGTCTGCACCTGGTGGAGCCCGACGCGCGGGCGGTCTCGTTCGCCTTCGATTTTCTCTGAAACCACGCTGGCAGGCACCCGGGGGCCGCGCTAGACTGGACTGCCGCTCCGCCGTCCGCACAGCCGTCGTCCTCGACTTCCGGCCGCGACAGCGACGCCGCCTTTCCGAGAGTCGACTTGAACGCAGACCGCACCGACAGCAGCCCGCGCGAAGCACCGCACACGCCGCTGCGCGAGCACGTCGCGACCTCGATCCAGCGCTACCTCGGCGATCTCAACGGCAACGACACTGACAACCTCTACGAGGTCGCGCTGCGCGAACTCGAGATTCCGCTGTTCGTCGAAGTCCTGAATTTCTGCGACGGCAACCAGAGCCGCGCCGCGGCGATGCTGGGCATCCACCGCGCCACGCTGCGCAAGAAACTGCGCGAATACGCGCTCGTCTGAGCCGTCGGCGCAGCGCCGTTATAATTGCGGGCTCCCTCGCCCGCAGTCGACTTCCATGACCGTCTCCGTTCCGTCCGGCGCGCCCACCGCGATCCGCCGCGCTCTGCTGTCCGTGTCCGACAAGACCGGCCTGCTCGATCTCGCCCGCGCGCTCGCCGCGCGCAACGTCGAACTGCTGTCGACCGGCGGCACCGCGAAGGCGCTGCGCGAAGCAGGCCTCACCGTGCGCGACGTCAGCGACGTGACCGGCTTCCCCGAGATCATGGACGGCCGGGTCAAGACCCTGCACCCGAAGGTGCACGGCGGCCTGCTCGGGCGCCGCGGCACCGACGATGCGGTGATGGCCGAACACGGCATCGACGCGATCGACCTGCTGGTGCTCAACCTCTATCCGTTCGAACGCGTGGCCTACGCGCCCGACGCGAAGTTCGACGACATCGTCGAGAACATCGACATCGGCGGCCCGGCGATGCTGCGCGCGGCGGCGAAGAACTTCGCCCATGTCGCGGTGGCCACCGATCCGGCGCAGTACGAGGCGCTGCTGGCCGAACTCGACGCCAACGACGGCGCGCTGTCGGCGCAGACGCGCTTCGCGCTCTCGGTCGCCGCGTTCAACCGCGTCGCGCAGTACGACGCGCGCATCAGCGACATGCTTTCGTCGATCGCCGAACCCTCCGATGCCGGCGCCGCGCAGCGCGCGCCCTTCGGCGGCCAGAGCAACGGCAACTTCGTCAAGGTCATGGACCTGCGCTACGGCGAGAACCCGCACCAGCAGGCGGCGTTCTATCGCGACCTGCACCCGGCGCCGGGCACGCTGGCGACGTTCGAGCAGCTGCAGGGCAAGGAACTCTCGTACAACAACATCGCCGATGCGGATTCCGCGTGGGAATGCGTGCGCCAGTTCGACGCGCCGGCCTGCGTGATCGTCAAGCACGCCAATCCCTGCGGCGTCGCCGTCGGTGCTGCCTGCGGCGATGCCTACGAGCTCGCCTACGCGACCGATCCGACTTCGGCGTTCGGCGGCATCATCGCGTTCAACCGCACGCTCGATGCGGCGACGGCGAAGGTGATTCTCGACCGCCAGTTCGTCGAGGTGCTGATCGCGCCCGACTACGAGCCGGGCGCACTGGATTACGCGACGAAGAAGGCCAATGTGCGCGTGCTGCGCATTCCGCATGGCGACGGCCGCAACACCGTCGACGTGAAGCGCGTCGGCTCGGGCCTGCTGATGCAGAGCGCCGACCTGCGCGACGTGACCGCGGATGAGCTCAAGGTCGTGACGAAGATCGCGCCGACCGACCCGCAGCTTCGCGACCTGCTGTTCGCCTGGCAGGTAGCGAAGTTCGTGAAGTCGAACGCGATCGTCTACGCGAAGGATCATCGTACGGTCGGCGTCGGCGCCGGCCAGATGAGCCGCGTGTACTCGGCGCGCATCGCCGGCATCAAGGCGGGCGATGCGGGGCTGGTCGTGCCGGGTTCGGTGATGGCGTCCGATGCGTTCTTCCCGTTCCGCGACGGCATCGACGCCGCCGCGGAAGCCGGCATCAAGGCGGTGATCCAGCCGGGCGGTTCGATGCGCGACGGCGAGGTGATCGCCGCCGCCGATGAGCACGGCATCGCGATGGTGTTCACCGGCGTGCGCCACTTCCGCCACTGATCGCCGCGCATCGCGCATGCACGTCGGCGTGAATGGTGCACGCCGATGCCGCTGCTAGAGTCCGGCGCATCTTCTTCGCAGGATGCGCCGATGTTGTGGTTCCGCTCGACGCTGCCGCGTGCCGCTCTCCCCGCGTGTCTGCTGCTCGCGCTCGGCGCCTGCGGCCAGGCACCGGCGCCACCGGCCGCTGCCGCCATGCCGGCCTCGACGCCCGAGGCGATCGCCACGCGGACCGATGACAGGCCGCACGATGATGCGACAGCCGTCACCGGTCTGGGGGGTGGTGCGGTGCGGACCTTCCTCGTCACCCAGTACGGCGAGCTCGCGCAATTGCAGGGCGACTGGCCCGGCGCGCCGATCGCCGACGGGCTCGGCAGCGATGCCGCGTCGCGCGAGGTCTGTGCACGCAAGGCGATCGGCACGCCGGACGCACCCGCCGAGCTCGTCGCTGTATGCGGTGTGCCCGACGATGCGGGACATGCGACCACCGCCCGCGTCGATTTCTTCCTGCTGCGGGCAGACGCGGGCACGGTCACGCCGGCCGCCCGCACGCACATGGATGCGTTCGGCAGCACCGGCGATGTCGCCGAAGTCGCCGTACGCCGTTTCGGTCCGAGGCTGTACGGCTTCGTTGTCGAGGACGGGTTCACCGGACAGGGCATCACTGTCGGCAACACCAGCCTCGTGCTGCCCGACGGCGACGGCTTCAAGGTCGCCGCAACGCTGCGCAGCAGCCTCGACAATCTCGGCGCGATGGCGGGCTGCGGCGAGCGCGACGACTGCGCGCCGGATGCCGCCTACGACCTGTCGTTCGAACTCGATATCGACGATCGCGATGCCAGCGCAGCCGCGTGGCCGCTGCGTGTGCGCGAACAGGGCGAGGCCTGCGGACGTCGCGTCGAGCGCACGCACCAGGTGCCGTTCGAGGTGGCGAGCGGCACGTGGACCGTGCCCGCCTCGCTGCAGCGCGAAGGCTGCGACTGAGCCGGGCCAACGCATCGCAGGACGGGTACAGCGCAGCGACACCCGTCTTCGCCCGCAGGACCGTATCGACGCCCGTAGACGTCGCCGCGCTTACTTGACGTTCGCCACCGGCGCCACCGTCTTCTCCGCCGTCCAGATGCTGCGATCGATCGCATCGCCCAGCTCCGGGAAATCCGCCGCATCCAGTCGCGGTGACGCATCACCGGCGCGGATCTTGCGGTCGTAGTCGCGGGTCAGCTTGATCGCCACACCCGACAGCAGCACGACCGCGATCAGGTTCACCGTCGCCATCATGCCCATCGCTGCATCGGCGGTATCCCAGACGATGTCGAGCTTGGCGAACGCGCCCCAGGCCACCATCGCCAGACTGCCCAGGCGCAGCAGCAGGATCGAGATGCGCCCGCCGCGCAGGAACATCACCGCGCTTTCGGCGTAGGCGTAATTGCCGAAGATCGACGTGCCGGCGAAGAAGAACAGCACCACCGCAATGAAGGTCGGTCCCCAGTCACCGAAGTGGAAGGCCATCGCCTGCTGGGTCAGCACCGCGCCGTCGCCGCCCGCCGTGTCGAGCGCGCCCGACATCAGGATCATCAGCGCGGTCGCGGTGCAGATCACCAGCGTGTCGACGAACACACCGAAGGACTGCACCAGACCCTGGCTGGCCGGATGATGCGGCACCGGTGTCGCGGATGCGGCGATGTTTGGCGCGCTGCCCATGCCGGCTTCATTCGAGAACAAACCACGCTTCACACCGTTGAGCAACGCGACCGCGAGGCCGCCGAGCACGCCGCCGGCCGCCTGGTCGAGACCGAAGGCGCTGCGCACGATCAGCGCCAGCATCGCCGGTACCTCGGTGATGTTGCTGACGATCACCCAGGCCGCGAGCGCGAGATAGGCCAATGCCATCACCGGAATGATCAGCTCCGACATTTTCGCCACCCGGCGCAGGCCGCCGAAGATCACCGGCGCCGACAGCGCGACGAGCACTGCCGCCGTCCAGCCCGGATGGATGCCCCAGGCGCCGGTCACCGCTTCAGAAATCGAATTCGCCTGCACCGCGCTGAACACGAAACCGAAGGCGAGGATCAGGCACACCGAGAAGATCGCGCCGAGCCACGGTTTGCGCAGGCCGTAGGCCATGTACAGCGCCGGCCCGCCGCGATAGTGGCCCACCGCGTCGCGTCGCTTGTACAGCTGCGCGAGCGCGCTCTCCACATACGCCGTCGCCATGCCGAAGAACGCGACCACCCACATCCAGAACATCGCGCCCGGGCCACCGACCGTCAGCGCGATCGCCACGCCGACCAGATTGCCGGTGCCCACGCGCGACGCGAGGCTGGTGCACAGCGATTGCAGCGGCGAGATGCCGGCATTGTCATCGCCGGTGCCGCGCACGAGGCCCGAGATCATCTTCGGGAACCGCCGGAACTGGATGAAGCCCAGGCGCACGCTGAACCAGATGCCGACCAGCGGCAGCACGCCGACCAGCAGGTAGTTCCACAACACGCCGTTGATGCCGCCGACGATGGGTGACAGGACGTTCTCGATCAGCTGGACCAGATCCATCGGCGGTCACGACTCCGTTGCGGCGAAACGATCGAGTCTAGCAATCGGGTCCGGGACGACCCGTCGGCATGGCGGCGCGGCCGTGGCGCCGCGTCCAGCGAGGGCCGCCGCGACGCCGTAAACTGGCGGCCCCCTTGCATCCGGTCTGTTGCGCATGAAGAAGGTCCTCGTCATCGGTGCCGGCGGTCGCGAACACGCGCTGGCGTGGAAGCTCGCGCAGTCGCCGCAGGTCGGTGAAGTTCTGGTCGCGCCGGGCAATGCCGGTACCGCGAAGGAAGCCGGCTGCCGCAACGTCGACGTGTCGGCGACCGATCTCGATGCGCTGCTGGCGCTGGCGCAGTCCGAAGGTGTCGACGTGACCGTTGTCGGTCCCGAGGCGCCGCTGGTCGCGGGTGTCGTCGACCGCTTCCGCGAAGCCGGCCTGTGCATTTTCGGCCCCACCGCGGCCGCTGCGCAGCTCGAAGGCAGCAAGGCCTTCGCCAAGGACTTCCTCGCGCGCCACGCGATTCCGACCGCGGGCTACTCGGTGTTCACCGATGCCGACACCGCGATCGAATACGTGCGCCAGCACGGCGCGCCGATCGTCATCAAGGCTGACGGCCTCGCTGCGGGCAAGGGCGTCATCGTGGCGATGTCGCTGGAAGAAGCCGAAGCCGCGATCACCGACATGCTGTCAGGCAACGCGTTCGGCGCGGCCGGTGCGCGCGTGGTGATCGAGGAATTCCTCGACGGCGAGGAAGCCAGCTTCATTTCGATCGTCGATGGCAAGACCGCGCTGCCGATGGCGACCAGCCAGGACCACAAACGCGTCGGCGATGGCGACACCGGCCCCAACACCGGAGGCATGGGCGCGTATTCGCCCGCGCCGGTGGTCACGCCCGAGGTGCATGCGCGCGTGATGCGTGAGGTCGTCGAGCCGACCGTGCGCGGCATGATCGAAGACGGCGTGCCGTTCACCGGCTTTCTCTACGCCGGCCTGATGATCGACCCGCAGGGCGCGCCGAAGGTCATCGAATTCAACGTGCGCTTCGGCGATCCGGAAACCCAGCCGGTGATGCTGCGTCTGCAGTCCGACCTGCTGGATCTGGTCGAGGCCGCAATCGACGGCCAGCTCGCCGGCATCGAAGCGCAGTGGGATCCGCGTCCGTCGCTCGGCGTGGTGATGGCCGCCGAACACTATCCCGACACCCCGCGCACCGGCGACGTTATCAATACCTGGGACACGCCGCCGCTGGCCGATACCAAGGTCTTCCATGCCGGCACGAAACTCGACGCGCACGGCCAGGCCGTGACCGCCGGTGGTCGCGTACTGTGCGTGGCCGCGCTCGGCGAGACTGTTGCGGACGCGCAGAAGCGCGCCTATGGCGAGCTTGCCGGCATTTCATGGCCGGGCGAGTTCCACCGCCACGACATCGGCTGGCGCGCGATCGCACGCGAACGCGGCGACGCCTGATCCCTTCCCTCCCGCCAAGGCCACACTCGTGATCCCAGGCAACGCCCAGCTCAGCATGACCGTGCTGATGACGCCGGACATGGCGAACTTCTCCGGCAACGTGCATGGCGGCACGCTGCTGAAGTATCTCGACGAAGTGGCCTACGCCTGCGCCAGCCGCTACGCCGGCCGCTACGTGGTGACGCTGTCGGTCGACCAGGTGACGTTCCGCGAACCGATCCATGTCGGCGAGCTGGTGACCTTCCTCGCCTCGGTGAACTACACCGGGCGCACCTCGATGGAAGTCGGCATCAAGGTCATCACCGAGGACATCCGCAGCCGCGCGGTGCGCCACACCAACAGCTGCTTCTTCACGATGGTGGCGATGGACGAGGACGGTCGCTCGACGCCGGTGCCGCCGCGCGAACCGCAGACCGACGAAGAGCGTCGCCGCTTCCGTCAGGGCCAGCAGCGTCGCGAGATCCGCCAGGAACTGGAAGAGCGCTATCGCGCGGTGCGCGACGAGGTCTCGGCAGAACGCTGACACGCGCTGCGGCACGATGATGCGTCCGGCGCGGCGATTCCGCCGCGCGCACGTCGAAGGAGCCCGCATGATCCGTCGTTCCCTGCTCGTCCTCGCACTCGCGCTGACGCCGCTCGCCGGCAGCGCGAATCCTCCGGCCATCGATACGTCCGCTGTGACCGCAGATGCGCCTGCCTGGCGCCCGCAGACCTCGGATACCGCGCCGACCGCACGGCACGAGAACGCCTTCGTCGCACTCGACGGCAAGCTGTACCTGCTCGGCGGTCGCGGCGAACGTCCGCTGGAGATCTTCGATCCGGCGACCGGCCGATGGACGCAGGGCACCGCGCCGCCGTTCGAGGTGCATCACGTGCAGGCGGTCGCGCATGCGGGCCGCATCTGGTTGCTCGGCGCGCTGACCGGAGATTTTCCGGATGAACCGGCCGTGCCTGCCGTGTGGACCTACGACCCGGCCGCGGACGCGTGGCAGGAAGGTCCCGCCGTGCCCGAACATCGCCGTCGCGGCGCCAGCGGTGTCGCCGTGCACGACAGCCTGTTCTATGTGGTCGGCGGCGTGACCCGCGGACATACCGGCGGCTACGTGCCGTGGCTCGACGTCTTCGATCCCGCCAGCGGCGCCTGGCGCGAGCTGCCCGATGCGCCGCATGCGCGCGATCATTTCCACGCGGCCGTACTCGACGGACAGCTGTATGCCGCAGGCGGACGCACCAGCGCGCATGGGGGCGGCACCCCGATGCGTTCGGTCGCCGCGGTCGACGTCTACGACATCGCGGCCGGCACCTGGTCCACGCTCGATGCGCCGATCCCGACGCCACGCTCCGGCACGTCCGCGATCGCGCATGCCGGCCGCGTGCTGGTGCTCGGCGGCGAAAGTGATGCGCACCGCCATGCGCACGACGAGATCGAAGCCTGGAACCCCGCCGCGGCTCGATGGGAGCGTCTGCCCGCGCTGCCGACCGGCCGCCACGGCACCCAGGTCACCGCGCTCGATGGCGCGTTGCACATCGTCGCCGGCAGCGGCAACCGCGGTGGCGGTCCGGAGCTCGCCGATCATCTGGTGCTCGACGCGCCCGCAGCGCACGCCCGCTGACGCGCACATCGACATGCGTGCCTGCTAGGCTCCGCGCAATCGCACAGGAGCCTGCATGTCCGGCCAGTCCCAGTTCGCGCTGCTGAAGCAGCGCCGCTTCCTGCCCTACTTCACGGTCCAGGCGCTGGGCGCGTTCAACGACAACGTCTACCGGCAGTCGATCATCGCGCTGCTGTTCTTCCTCGGCGTCAGCACCGCTGAGCGCACGCTCTACACCAACCTCGCGCCGGCACTCTTCATCCTGCCGTACTTCCTGTTCTCGGCGATCGCCGGACAGATCGCGGAGAAGGTCGAGAAGCAGAAGCTCATCGTCATCACGACGACGATGGAAATCGTGATCATGTCGGTCGCGGCCGCGGGCTTCCTGCTCGAGAACATGCCGGTGCTACTGGTCGCGCTGTTCCTTACCGGCACGCAGTCCACGCTGTTCGGCCCGGTGAAATATTCGATCCTGCCGTCGGTGCTGCGACCGGAAGAACTGACCGGCGGCAACGGCCTGGTCGAGATGGGCACGTCGATCTCGATCCTCGTCGGCATGATCTACGGCGGCCTGGTGTTCAAGCTGGCCGGCAGCTACGGGCCCGAGGCAGCCGCAGTCTCGGTGATCGTGCTGGCCGTCGCTGGCAACGTCGTCGCGCGGATGATTCCCAAAGTCGACGCCGGCGCGCCCGAGCTCAAGGTCAACTGGAACCCGGTTCCCGAATCGCGCGCGATCATGCGTCTGGCCAAGCGTCAGCTCGCGGTGCGCAATGCGATCCTCGGCGTGTCGTGGTTCTGGTTCGTCGGCACGGTGCTGACCGCGCAGCTGCCGACCTACGCCGAACTGCATCTGGGCGGCGTCGCCAACGACACCGCGCTGTACATCTTCGCGCTCGCGCTGTTCTCGATCGGCGTCGGCGTCGGTTCGCTGCTGTGCGAAAAGCTGTCCGGCCGCTCGGTCGAAATCGGCCTGGTGCCGATCGGTGCGTTCGGCATCACCGCGTTCCTGCTGGATCTGTATTTCGCGCGCCCCGGCGCCCCGCCGGCCACCGGCCTGACCATCGCGCAGTTTCTCGGCGACTGGGCCGGCTGGCGCATCGTCATCGATCTGACCGGCATCGGCATGTTCACCGGCTTCTTCGTCGTGCCGCTGTTCGCGCTGATCCAGAGCCGCACGCCGAGGTCCGAACTCTCGCGTGTGATCGCCGGGCTCAACATCCAGAACTCGCTCTTCATCGTCACCGCCGCGATCCTCGGCGTGCTGCTGCAGATGGACGAGCTCGCGTTTGGCGGCGTGCGCGTGCCGCTGCCGGGGCTGAGCATTCCGCAGGTGTTCCTGGCGCTGGCGATCGCGAACGGTCTGGTCGCGCTGTGGATCTTCACCATCGTGCCCGAGTTCCTGATGCGCTTCGCCAGCATGCTGCTGGTGCGCGTGCTCTACCGGCTGCGCCTGCGCGACATCGAATCCGCGGTGCCGGCCGATGGCGCTGCGCTGATCGTCTGCAACCACGTCAGCTACATGGACGCGTTGATCCTGTCGGCGGCGATTCCGCGGCCGGTGCGCTTCGTGATGTATCACCGCATCTACAACGTGCCGGGCATGCACTGGATCTTCCGCCACGCGAAGGCGATTCCGATCGCCGGTGCGAAGGAAGATCCCGAACTGATGCAGCGCGCGTTCGACGCGGTGGATGCGGCGCTGGCCGAAGGCGAACTGGTCGGCATTTTCCCCGAAGGCAAACTGACCCGCGACGGCGAGATCGCCGCGTTCAAGTCGGGTGTCGAACGCATCCTCGAGCGCGCCGCGGAACGCGGTCAGCGCGTGCCGGTGGTGCCGATGGCGCTGCGCGGGATGTGGTCGAGCATGTGGAGCCATCGCGATTCGCGCATGGGCCGCATGCGCGTGCCGCGCCGCGCGCGTGCGCATATCGACGTCGTGGCCGGGCCGCGGATCGAGGACGGCGCGTCGATCGATGCCGGCACGCTCGAGGCGCAGGTGCGGATGCTGCGCGGCGACGCCGCCTGAGTCTTTCGTGACATCGCTTTTTGCGTCTCTGGCGCTACAGTACGGCGTCCCCGTCCACGGACGGCGGTCATCGACATTTCCCAACCGTTCCAGCACCCAGGAGCTTTCTCGATGAGTTCGATTCCGCCGCCGCCACCCGGCTCGTACGGCATCCCGGAAGCGCCGCTTCCCGGTTCGCCGATCGCCCCGGGCACCGTGCCCAACTATCTCGCGTGGTCCATCGTGGTCACCGTGCTGTCGCTGTGCCTGTGCTGCATCATCGGCACGATCCCCGGCATCGTCGCCATCGTGTTCTCGGCGAAGGTCAACACGCTGCTCGGCCAGGGCGATCTCGCCGGCGCCCAGCGCGCGTCGAACACCGCCAAGACCTGGTGCTGGGTGACCACCGGCCTGTGCATCATCGGCCTGCTGTGGACGATCTACTCGCTGACCCTCGGCGGCGGCATGGCGCAGTACCAGATGATCCTCGACCAGATGCAGGCCGGCAGCTGATGTCGCTGGCCGGCAGCCACGCGCCGCGCCGCCTCCGTGCTTCGACCCTCCCCCTTGCGGGCGGCGGCGTGGCACTGGCGGCGGGTGGCGCATGGCTGCTGCGCACGTTCGATCCGAACGCGCCCGGCAATCCGTTTCCGCCGTGCATGTTCTACAGCGCCACAGGCTGGCATTGCCCGGCCTGCGGCCTGACCCGCTGTCTGCACGCGCTTGCCCACGGCGACCTGCCGCGGGCGTTCTCGATGAACCCGTTGCTGTTCGTGCTGCTCGCGCTGGCACCGCTGTTCGCGGTCTGGCATCTGGGCTGGCGGCCGCCGTGGCTGCAGCGGCTCGCCCGCGTTGCCGCGGACTGGAAACCCTGGGTCGCGCTGGTGCTGATCTACTGGATCGCGCGCAACCTGCCGTGGTTTCCGTTCACCCTGCTCGCGCCGGGCTGATCGAAACACTCAGCCAGTCGCATCGCCCGTGTGCTGCGCATGCCAGTGCGCGATCAGCCAGCGCGAGATCGACGACTTCGGTGACAACTTCAACTCAGGATGCGCATTGCGCAGCGCGGCACCGATGGTGTCGGCGTCGAACCAGCGTGCGTCTTCCAGTTCGTCGGTGACCTGCGGTGCATCCGGCCCCGCGTCAGCGATGAAGCCGAGCATCAGCGAGGCGGGAAACGGCCACGGTTGCGAGGCAAGATAGCGACAGCCGGTCACGCGCACCGCGCTTTCTTCGAACACCTCGCGCACGACGGTCTGCTCCAGCGTCTCGCCCGGCTCGACGAAACCGGCCAACGTCGAATAGCGCCCGGGCGGCCACGCGGCCTGGCGACCGAGCAGCAGGCGCTGGCCATCGGTCACCGCGACGATCACGGCGGGGTCGGTACGCGGGTAATGCTCGATGCCGCAGCCGGTGCAGCGCCCCAGCCAACCGGCACGTGCATATTCGAGCGGCGCAGCGCAGGCGCCGCAGAAGAGGTGGCGATCGCGCCAGTGCAGCACCGCGCGCGCCTGCGCGAATGCGGTCGCCTCGCGCACCGGCCATTGCGCGGCCGCGGTGCGCAGATCGATCGTCGCCGGCACATCCAGCGTGGCGGGCGCATCGACGGCCGGCAACGCGAACCAGCCCTGCGCATCGTGCAGACCGAGGAAGACCGCGGATTCGGGGCGCTTGCCGACCACCGTGCCGTCGAGCGCCGGCGGCATGCCGTGGGCATCGACGCAGGCATCGCCTCTGGCGTCGAGCACCAGCACACGCGCTTCCGGCCACAAGCGGGCCAGGGCATCGGAGTCGGTCCGGAGATGTTCTGCGCGATCGAGCGGCGCGTCCGCGAAGCTGAAGTCCATCGGGCGATTATCGCCCCGACCGCCGCCACAATGGCGACCGTCGCGCAGCGGCGCTTATACGGTGAAGCTGCTGCCGCAACCGCAGGTCGACTTGGCGTTCGGATTGCGGATGGTGAACTGCGCGCCGTGCAGGCTTTCCACGTAATCGACCGACGCACCCATCAGGTACTGCAGGCTCAGCGGATCGACCACCAGGGTCACGTCGTCGGTCACCACGGCCAGATCGTCGTCCGTGCGCTGCTCGTCGAATTCGAAGCCGTACTGGAAGCCCGAGCAGCCGCCACCCTGGATGTAGACACGCAGGTTGAGCGCGGCATTGCCTTCGCCCTCGATCAGCTCGCGCACCTTGGCCGCAGCCGCGGGGGTGAAATCCAGCGGACGCTCCAGCGACTGGTAACCGGGACCTTCGATGGTGAGCACGTCATTCATGGCACACAGGATGGGGCTGCGTGCCCCCCGCTTCAAGCGCCGGGTGCGGAACGCGGCGTCACGTCGGCCCAACTGAACGGCCGCTCGACCGCGCTGCCCCGCTCCGGTTCGAGCCGCACTACGACCCGCAAGGGCTGGAAGCCGGTCGGCAGCACGATGTCGCCTTCGACCTGCTGGAAGTACTTGAACGAGTACGCCACGCGCGCCGCGTCGTCGCGCTGGCGCAACTGATCCCACTCCAGCGTCTCCAGCCGACCGTCGCGGGTGCCTTCGACCGACAGACGCATCGTGCCGACACTGGCCGCCTCGCGGCTCAGGCTCTGGGTCAGCGTTGCGGTGTAGTGCCAGCCCTGGTCGGTGCGCGGCTGCATGCGCAGTTCGTGCACGGTCAGGCCACGGCGTTGTGCGGTCGCGCCCACGAAACGCTCGTAGAACGCGACGTCGGCACGCAGCGCGGCGATCTCTTCGTCGCGTTCGGCCAGTGTGCCCTGCAATTCGCGGTTCGCATCGCGGCTGATCTGGTCGGAGCGGGTCAGCGTGGAGACCTGCTGCTGCAGGCCCTCGAGGACGGTCTGTTGCGTCGCGAGCTGGCGCTGCGGGTTGCCCGAGGTCGGCGAGAACACCTGCCAGGCACCCCAGAGACCGAACAGCAGCGCGAGCGCGACGACGGCTGCCAGTGCGATGACGATGCGCGGGCCGCGCGCGCGCCGGGTGGCCGATGGCGGCTTGGCCACGGGAGGTGGAGTGTCGTTCATCGCCACGGTATAGCCAGCGCCGTCGCGCCGCGTCAAGGCGAAGCCGGTCCTATACTCGCCGGCGTTGTGCACCCGTTGTCGTTCGCCACGGAGCGTCGCGATGTCCGAAGCCCATCTGTTCGCGGTCGGCGTGCTGCTCGCCTGGCTGGCTGGCGTGCGCGCTTACCTGACCGTATTCGGCGTCGGTCTTGCGGGCGCACTGGGATGGCTGGACCTGCCACCCGCGCTGGAAGCGGCCACCTCGCCCTGGGTGCTGGGCGTGTCGGGCACGCTGGCCGTAGTGGAGTTCTTCGCCGACAAGATCCCCGGCGTGGACTCGGCGTGGGACCTGTTGCAGACGCTTGCCCGCGTGCCGGCCGGGGCGTTCCTGGCGGCGGCGACGCTGTCGCCCGACGGGGATCTCGCTGCAGGCATGCTGGCCACCGGCGCAGGTGTCGCACTCGCCAGCCACACGCTCAAGGCCGGCAGCAGACTGCTGTTGAACGCATCCCCCGAACCTTTCAGCAATGTCGCCGCGTCCACGGGCGAAGACATCCTGTCGGTCGGCGTGCTGGCGCTGGTGTTCGCCTATCCGTGGCTTGCGCTGGCACTGGTGATCGGGGTTGTCGTGTCCTGTGTGCTGCTGATGCGGTGGGTGTGGCGACGCCTGCCCGGGCGCAGGCCACGCGCGGCCTGAGACGCAGGGCCGTCCGCGACTGTGGACACACCAGTTAGAGTTGTCCGCATTCCCCCATCGCGTCACAGTGCCGCCTCCATGTCCGACTCCGACAGCAGACACCGCGCAGAATTCCCGCCCGCCGCCTACTGGAGGCGCTGGGTGGCCGATGCCGGCCACCCCGTTCCGCCCGGTGATCCGACCGAGCCGGCGCGCGACGAGACCGTCGCCCCGGGCACCCTGGAAGCATCCGCGACACCCGAGCGCGTGCTGGTCGTCGAGGACGATCCCAGCCAGGCGCTGTTCGCCGAAAGCGTGCTCAACGGCGCCGGCATGGAGGCACGTGTGCTGTTCGTGGCCGCTACCTTCATGGAGACGCTGGCGGACTTCCAGCCCGACCTGGTGCTGATGGATCTGCACATGCCCGGCATGGATGGTGCCGAGCTGACCGCACAGCTGCGCAAGGCACCCGCGTTCTCGCATATACCGGTCGTGTTCCTCACCGGCGACGCGGACCCGGAGCGCCAGTTCGAGATGCTCGAGGTGGGCGCCGACGATTTCCTGACCAAGCCGGTGCGTCCAAGGCACCTGGTGTCGACGGTGCAGAACCGGATCCGCCGCGCACGCGCGCTCCAGCATGCGCCGGACCCGGCACGCAGCCCCGTGACCGGGCTGGACAGCCGCCTGCGCCTGCTCCAACAGCTGGCCGCGGCAATTCCTGCGCAGCCACGCGGCGCGCTGGGCTTCGTGGAGGTCGAAGGCATCACGGCATTGCGTGACCGCTACGGCTATGCGGGGTTGGAATCCATCCTGACCGATGCCAGCCGGCATCTGCGCGACCTGGTCGGTGCGTCCGCGGCCGCACGCCTCAACGACAACACATTTCTGGTGTTCGCGCCGGACATCGCCCGCAGCGGGCTCGATGCGTGGGCGCGTGGTCTGCGCGACGGCATCGGCAGTCATCCCTTCCCGCTGGCAGGACAGTCCATCCGCCTGCGTGCGCTCGTGGGCTACGCCGACCTGGCCCACGGCTACGACGACCCGGGGACCGCGCTGGCCGCCGCCGAGCAGGCGCTACGCGAGTCGCGTGGTACGCCGGTCGGCATCAGCGTCCACATCCCGGCGCCCCGCGTGCCGGTGAACGTGCGTGGCAGCCTGGGCGACGAACTGGGCGAGGCGTTGGCCGAGCAGCGGATCGAACTTGCGTTCCAGCCCATCGTGGCAGTGGCCGGTGGCGACCAGGCCCAGTACCAGACGTTGCTGCGCCTGCGTGGCCGCGATGGCGAGCTGCATTCCGCCGCGCAGGTGCTGCCGGCGGCGGAACTGGCAGGCCTGCTGCTCGAGATCGACCGCCGGGTCATCGAACTGGCCATCGCCACCCTCGTCGAGCGCAAGCGCGTGGGCAGCACGATGCGGCTGTTCGTATCGCAGTCCTCGCGCAGTCTCACCCTGGCCGGTCACGCCGACTGGCTGCTGCAGCAGCTGTCCGCGGCGGGATTGCCCGGCACCGCGCTGGTCCTCGACGTGCGCCAGGACGATGCACTGATCCACGCCTTGTCGTTGGGCGACTTCTGCGCGCGGATGGTGCCGGCGGACGTGCAGCTGTGCCTGGGGCAGTACAGCGCCAGCGAGGAGGCGGACGCACTCCTGGCCCAGCTGCCGCTCGGCTTCGTGCGCCTGTCGGCGCGCTACTCGCGCCAGCTCGACGAACCGCGCGTGCGTGACGAGATGCGCGTGGCGGTGGAGCGTGCGCACCGCCTGGGACTGCAGGTGATCGGCCAGCAGGTCGAGGACCCGCAGGCGGCCGCCACGCTGTGGATGAGCGGCATCGATTTCATCCAGGGCAACCTCGTCCAGCGGGTCGACAACGTGCTGGACTTCGACTTCCACCACTCCGTGCTCTAGGGGCCCGTCGACGCTCATGATCGCCCGTCGTCGACCGTCCGCCCTGATCCTGCGCTGGCTCACGTTCGGCGCCGCCGGCGGCGCGGCACTGACGATGGTGCTGGCCGCACTGTCGGTACCGGGTCCCTGGCAGGTCCTGGCCCTGGTGCTCGCGCTGGTGGCGGTGATCGCGTCGATCGGCGTCGGCGTGCACATGCAGCAGAGCGTGCGCGAACTCGAGGCGGCCGACGAGCGTCTGCGCCAGGACGAGCTGGCACTGGGCGAACTGCAGCGTGAACTCGAAGAACGCACCCGGCTCGAAGCCGAACTTCGCCAGGCCAAGAGCGCCGCGGAATCCGCCGTCATGGCCAAGGGTGAATTCCTGGCGACAATGAGCCACGAGATCCGCACGCCGCTCAACGGCATCACGCCGATGCTCGACCTGCTGATGCATGCGCCATTGGCGCCCGACCATCTCGAGCTGGTGCGCACCGCCTTCCTGTCGTCGCAGCAGATGCAGCGCATCGTCGACGACATCCTGGATTACTCCAAGCTGGAGTCCGACAAGCTCGAACTCGAAGTCACCGGCTTCAACCTGCGCGAACTGCTCGAGGGCGTGATCCAGTTCATGGAGCGCGCCGCGCAGAGCAAGGGCCTGCGGATGAGTCTGCAGGTCGACCCGGGCGTGCGGCTCGCGGTGCGCGGCGACCCGGTCCGCCTGCGCCAGGTGCTGGGCAACCTGATCAGCAACGCGGTGAAATTCACCGAGCGCGGCAATGTGGCCGTGAGCGTGCGCCGGATCGGCGAGACCGCCGCGCAACATCAGCTGTGCTTCGAAGTGCGCGATACCGGCATCGGCATCACCACCGAAGGCCGCAGCCGCCTGTTCCAGGCCTTCAGCCAGGCGGATGCGTCGACGACACGCCTCTACGGCGGCACCGGCCTCGGCCTGGCGATCTCGCGACGCATCGTCGAGCTGATGGACGGGCGGATCGGCGTGGTCTCGGAGCCGGGTGCGGGGTCGACGTTCTGGTTCGAGGTTCCCCTGCGCAAGGCGCAGGGCGACATGCCCGTCGAAGCCGGTGCGCCGCAGGCGGGACGTCTCCTGCTGCTGAGCGGGGATCCGCGCCTGCGTCTGCGCCTGAGCATGCTGCTGCCCAACTGGGGCCTGCGGATGACGTCAGTGGACACCACCCAGGAAGCACTCGACCGGCTGCGCACCGCCGCCAACCAGGGCGCGCCGCATGCCTATACGGTGGTCGTCGCCGACCTCACCGGCATGCGCAACACCGCGGTCGCACTGCACCGCAACCTCACCCGCCACGACGCCTATGGACACCTGCGTCTGGTGTGTCTGTACGGCGATGACGTCGTGGCCGCTGAGCTGCGTCAGGGAGCGACCCTGCTCAGCAGACAGGCACCCGACGCCGACCTGCGCGAGGCAGTACTCGGCATCGAGAGCACGCCGTCCGCGTTCGTGGCCGGACAGCCGGTCGAAGCCGCCACGCTGCCTGCGTCGGACGCGCACGATGTTCTGCCGGCGGCCCCGGCTTCGACGCCGCAGACCACCCCAATCGCCCCGACGCAATCCGGAGATCCGACCGTGCATGGAAGCCATGGACCGGGGCCGCGCAAACCGCGCGTGCTGCTGGTCGAGGACAACCCCGTCAACCTGATGGTCGGCCAGCGTCTGCTGGCGGTGCTGGGCATCACCTGCGATACCGCCAGCAATGGCGAGGCCGGCCTGCTGCGGATCGCCGCATCGCGCTACGACCTGGTGCTGATGGATTGCCAGATGCCGGTCATGGACGGCTACACCGCGACGCGTCGCTGGCGCGAACACGAGGCCGCGGAAGGCAGCCCACGTCGCCTGCCGATCATCGCCATGACCGCCAATGCGATGGCGGGGGACCGGCAGAAGTGCCTCGATGCAGGCATGGACGACTACCTCGCCAAGCCCGTGACGCGGAGCGAGCTCGAACGCTGCGTCGATCGCTGGTGGGATCCGGCGTCGCACCCGGCAACGGTGCCGGTCGAGCCCGAGCCTGACACCGCGCCGACGCCGCTCCTGCGGGCCGATGCACCCGGTCTTGCAGACACCGCACCGTCCTTTACCACGCCCCTGCCGACGGCAGCACCGCCTGCACAGGCCCCGGGCGAGCCGCGCGAGTCACTGCCGCCGGTTATCGATCACGAAGTGCTCGACGATCTGCGGACTATCCTCGGCGACGAAGTCGACCGGCTGATCGACGTGTTTCTCGACGACACCCCGCGCCTGCTGTCCGCACTCGAGAATGCGGTGGACGGGCCGGATTACGACGCGCTTCGCGACGCGTCCCACTCGCTCAAGTCCTCGAGTGCGAACCTCGGTGCGATGTCGCTGTCCGCCGCGGCACGCCGGATCGAGGCCGGCGCCCGGGCGCGCACACTCGAACGCCCTGCCGTCGCAGTGGCGCTGGTGTCCAACGAGTTCGCGCGCGCCCGCAGGATGCTGCGCGAGGGCCGGGATTCACCCGGCGTCTGACTGGCTCAGTCTTCCTCGATCTGGCTCTGCAGATAGTTCTCCACGCCGAGGCGCGAGACCAGATCCAGCTGCGTTTCGAGCCAGTCGACGTGCTCTTCCTCCGACGCGAGGATGTCGGCCAGCAACTTGCGGCTGACGAAGTCACCGACCGACTCGCAGTGCGTGATGGCCTCGCGGAGCGTGGGCAGCCCGTCCATCTCGAGGGCCAGATCGCACTCGAGCGTCTCGACCGGCGCCTCGCCGATGCGCAGCTTGCCCAGCGCCTGGAAGTTCGGCAGGCCTTCGAGGAACAGGATGCGCTCCGACAGCTTGTCGGCATGCTTCATCTCGTCGATCGACGCCTTGTAAGCGCGCTTGCCGAGCGCGTCGAGGCCCCAGTTCTTCAGCATCTTGGCATGCAGGAAGTACTGGTTGATGGCCGTCAGCTCGTTGTAGAGCGCCTGGTTGAGAAAACGGATGACCTGCGCGTCGCCCTTCATCGAGGGATGCTCCTGGTGTCGCGGAATGCGCACACTCTACCGACCCGTCAGCCGGGATGACGGAACGCGAATCGTGATCATTATTCGGCGCGATGCGCCGCAGACGGATTACGCGGCCGAGGCGATCAGCGGCAGGTCGATGACCGGCGCACGGCGTGCTGCGGCATGGAACTCGTCGAGCATGCCGGCGGCCATGTCCAGGCAACTGCCGCAGGTGGCGCCACATCCTGTGCGCATCGTCAGCTCGCTGACTTCACGGCAGCCGTTGCCGGCCGCCTGGCGGATCTGGGAGTCGGTGACGCCGTTGCAGATGCACACGTACAAGGCTGCGTTCCTGGCCGGAGGCTGAGAACTCCATTCGGCCATAAACGAGAATTAGTGTCAAATGAGAACCGTTCAGGCGCCTTCGTCACGACCGCGCGCGACATCCTGCACGCGCCGCGGCTGGCGACGTTGCGGACGGCGGCTGCGTGGCCAGGTTTCGATCGCCGGCTGTGGAATCGCCTGCGCGCCTGCGACCTGCCGGGCGTACTTGGCCAGATGGCTCAGTGCGCTGGTGTAGACCCCACGCTTGAACATCACCACATGTTCGAGCGGGTACCAGAAATCGACCCAGCGCCAGTGGTCGAACTCGGGCTTGTCGGTGAGATCCAGACGCAGATGCGTCTCCTCGCCCACGAACTGCAGCAGGAACCAGACCTGCTTCTGGCCCACACAGACGATGCGGTCGTTGCGACGGATCGCACGCTGCGGCAACCGGTAGCGCAGCCAGCCCGGGGTCGCGCCCAGCACGGCGACGTGTTCGGGCAGCAGCCCGGTCTCCTCGCGCAGCTCGCGATACATCGCCTCGAGCGGCGTCTCGTCAGTGTTCATCCCGCCCTGCGGGAACTGCCAGCCGTCACGACGGACCCGACGCGCCCAAAAGACGCGTCCGTCCGTGTGCATCAGCACGATGCCGACATTGGGCCTGAACCCGTCCGGATCGATCACGATGCGGACTCCTAATGCGATTGACTTGCGTCACTGGCTTCGACTCTGCCACGCGTGACGCGGCGGGACAAGCCGGCGCTGGACGCTTTGCTGGCCAGGCCGCTTCTGGCGACAGACGTCACACCCGGGAAGTCCGCGTCCATGTGCTTCCGGGGCTGGTGGAGATTCACAGACTCGACTGCTCCCGCTGCCGGAGCGGGGGCCGCGTCGATGCGACCCAGGACGCGAAGGGACGGTCGGCTCGGGCGGCTGCCTAGTGGGCGGTCGGTTCCTCTGCCGGCGCGTTCCGTGTGCGGCGCTCGGCTTCGAGCCAGTCGAGGTGTTCGCCCAGGGTGCGGCCTTCGGCCTGCGCCTCGGCGCATGCGGCTGCATCGAGTGCCTTCGACACCGACAGACGCGTGGCGATGCCCTGCGCTTGGCGCGAGGCCGCCGTATGCCGGAGCATCGCGATCAGCATGGCCGCGCTCACGGTGGTCGCAACCGGCTTGCCGCCCAGCACCAGTGTCCACTCGCCTTCCAGATAGGTGGCGCCCGCGATCACCCGATCCTCCGGCCCCTTGAGCTGCGCATGGATCTGCGGCGCGCCGGTGCGACTGTCGGTACGACGCGAGCCGGTGCGGGAGGGCGCAACGCGACGGGACTTGGACGACGTGGACATCGGGACGGCAGTTCGGCAACGGCGGACGCGACATTATTCCAGATCACGCCCGGACTACCGGACACGAGCGCGCCCGTCTGCCGCGCGCATACGGATCGGGCAAGAAAAAAAACCCGCGACCGGAAGCCGGTCGCGGGTTTCAGGCAGTGACCGGCATGCCGGTCATCCCCTGTCTCAGTTGTGACGTACGTTCAGCGTGACGTTGCTGTAGGTACCCGAGAGCAGGATGTAGTACGTGCCCGCCGCCACAGTGGCGAGACGGACCGACTCGGTGTTGCCCGGACGGTTGGAGGTGTACTGCGCCGATGTCGTCGTCGGCGCTTCGCCCACGCTGACATGCAACGCGACGTTGCCGGTACCGCCATTGGTGGCGATGCTCAGCGGGCCCGTGACGCCTGCCGGCACTTCGATCGCATACAGCGCTTCCCCGCCCGTACCGCTCAGGCCGGTGAGGGGCACCTTGTTGGCGATGATCGTGGCCGTCGGACCGCACTCTTCGACTTCCGGGTCACACGGCGGCGGCGGACCGTCGATTGCGAACTGGACGGCGGCAGCGGCATCGACGATGCCGGTACCGATCGGCCGGTCGATGGCCACGGGGAACGGACGGGCGCTGTCCTTCAGGAATTCCTTGATCTGCGCCGGCGTCAGCACTTCGTCGGTCGCGCTGATCATCAGGGCCACCACACCCGCCACGTGCGGCGATGCCATCGAGGTGCCGTAGTAGTAGTCATAGCCCGGCTCGGTCGGACCCTGGGTTCCCAGGTTCACTGTCGAGAGCACCTGATCCTCGTAGGGCAGGAACCCGAGCCCCATCGGACCCGCGACGTCGACGCGCGCGCCGTGGCTGGAGCCACCGCTCCCGGCGACCTGCCCGCTCGGCGCCACGCCACCGCGACGGCCGTCCGGGCCGACGCCACCGACGACGACCATGCTGCTGCCGCAGTTGCCCATCGTGGTGCCCAGACCATTGGCCTGGGTCACGTCGATGCCCGAGTTGCCGGCCGCCACGACCACGGTCACGTTCTGGCTTTCCGCATAGGCCAGCGCGTCACGGAAGACGTTCGGGCATGCGGCAGGCGAGCGCCCGCCCAGGCTCATGTTGATGACGTCGGCCTTGTACTGGTTGGCCGGCACGCCCGCGACAGTCGCGCCTGAACTCCACATGATGCCGTCGGCGATAGCAGCCGTGCCGCCACCGCACTTACCGAGCACGCGCACCGGCAGGATGGTTGCTTCGGGCGCGACGCCGGCTACGCCGAGGTCATTGTTGGTGACCGCGGCCACCGTGCCCGCCACGTGGGTACCGTGCCAGGAGCTGGCGCCCACGCCGCAGCCTTCGCTGCCGTCGGTCCAGTCGCCCGGGTCGTAACCGCCCGGCTTGCGCTCGTCGAAGTCGTAGCCCGCATCGAACAGGACGTTTGCCGACAGGTCGGGATGCTCGGTCACGCCGGTGTCGAGCACGGCCACGATCACACCTTCGCCGCTAGCCAGGTCGAGTGCCGGCGGCAGGTTGATGCCGCCACCGCTCTGCGAGGGAACCTTCAGGCCCCACTGGTTGTTCCACATCGGATCGTTCGGCGTATCCAGACGCACCATGCGCATCACCGGCTCGACGTATTCGACTGCCGGGTCGGCGGCGATCTGGCGGATCAGCGCAGCAGCCGAAGCCTCATCGAGCTTGCGCGACATCTTCACCACGTCGGCACCGACGGCCAGGCGGCGCTGGAACTGCGCATTGAGCGCGAGATTGGACTTGCCGGTGCTCGGGAGGGCACGCGAGGCTGCGGTGTTCACCGACTGCATCAGTCGGGTGCGATCTGCGCGCTGCACGCTGTCGGCGCGATATTTCACGATGAATTCGTCGTACGTCTCGCCTGCCTGCAGCGCCGTGGTGTTGGCACGGAGGTACTCGAGCGATCCACCCGCCCATGCAACCGGCGCGGCCAGTGCCATCGAGATGGCGACCGACAGACCACACGCTACGGATTTCTTGTTGATACGCATCAGGTGAAGCTCCTCTCTGAAATTAATTGGGTCGCATCCATTGCGGTCTGCATTCCATTCCCCCGAACCACCACCGCCCGGCGCTGTGCACACCGGACGGCTTCGTCATCGCGTTACCAGCCGAAGCCAGCACCCACGCCGACCGATTTCTCATCACCGCTGAACGCACCACCCACGGTCACCGTCGCGCGCTCGCTGATCGCACGCTGGTAACCCACCGAAAGCGCGCTCTCGCCACCCTGGAAGCCCACACCCACGCCGACCCGGTTCTGGGTGCGGATGCCTGCGGCGCTGGTGGCCATGTTGAGCATGGCCGCGCCCATGGCGCCCTGACGGTCGATACGACGCTCGGTGTCGTAGAAGCGGCGATCCACATCGCCCTTGAACGCGTCGAAGTTGTCGTTCCACGCCGCGAACTTCTGGTCCGTGTAGGCGTTCGACGTCGCGACCGCCTGGGTGCGGGCTGCATCCACCTGACCCACGTTCGCCGCGTCCGTCGCCTGCGTACCGGCGGCCACGTTGGTGATCTGGCGCTGGTTGCCCGCGCTGCCCACCGACACCGTATTCGCGCGGTCGGCCGTCGAGCCCTGACCCAGTGCCACTGCGCCTTGCGCGGTCACGCTGGCACCCTGACCGATCGCCGTGCCCGAAGCCGCCGTCACCGACGCCCCCTCACCCACCGCCACCGCGTTCGTCGCATTGGCCGAGATGCTGGTGTTCGCACCGACCGCCGTGCTGCCGTCCGCATTGACGCGGGCGTTGCCGCCGATTGCCGTGTCGTTGGGGCCGTGGGCATATGCGTTGCCGCCGACGGCGACACCGTTCTGACCGTTGGCCGCCGCGTTCGAACCGATCGCCACCGCATTGGTATCCGCACCGACGCTGGCGTCATCGGTACCGGTGCCGTCACCGCCCACCGCGACGCGGTCGTTGGTGCCATCACCTGCCTCGATCACCGTTTCCACGCTGGAGACGCGCTGCTTGAGCTGGGTGATCTCGGTGTTGAGGGCGCCGAACGTCGCTTCGATTCCGGCGTAGCTGCTGCCCTGGATCGAATAGCTCGGCGTCGAGATCGTGCCGAAAGCCGTATCCACCATCGAGCCACCGCCCAGTGCATCGGCCACGCTCTGCAGGCCGGCATTGAGGTTCTCGCCCACACCGTCGGAGATCCGGCGGAGCTGGGCCAGATTCACCGCATCGGTGTCTTCGGTGCCCTCGGCGACGTTGACGATCTGACGCTCGCTGCCTGCCGCGCCGACCGACACCGTGTTGTCCCGGTCCGCCACGGCGCCCTGACCCAGCGCCACGCTGTTGTCCGCGCTGGCCACTGCGGTCTGGCCGACAGCGGTGCTGTTGAGACCCGACGCAGCTGCCTGACGACCCAGCGCGGTGCTGTTGTCACCCGTTGCAGCGGCCTGGTTGCCGACCGCCGTGGACAGCGCGCCGGTCGCGTCCGAATCCCAACCGATCGCCGTTGCACCGCGACCGCTGGAGACCGCAAGCGCGCCGATCGCCGTCGAATGGAAGCCGGACGCATTGGCTGCCTGGCCGAACGCTGCGGCTTCTTCATCGCTGGCCGACGCACCCTGGCCCACCGCCGTCGTCCGCAACGCGGACGCCGTCGCCGCGCGACCCAGGGCAGTGCTGTTCTCCCCGGTCGCCGATGCCGAGTTACCCAATGCCGTGGACAGTGCGCCGGAGGCCGTGGAATCCCAGCCGATCGCGGTCGCGCCGCGGCCGCTGGACTCGGCCAGAGCGCCGATCGCCGTCGAATGGAAGCCCGATGCATTGGCCGCCTGGCCGAATGCCGCAGCTTCCTCGTCGCTGGCCGTCGCACCCTGGCCGACCGCTGTCGAGCGGACACCCGTCGCACTGGAATTCGCACCCACTGCGACCGTGTTCTCTGCGGAGGCCTGCGCCAGCTCACCTGCGGCAACCGAGTTCACACCACTTGCCGTCGCCCCGACACCGGCGTCGCCTTCTGCCGGCGTCGCCGAGAAGTAGCGGTTGCCCTCCGCATCGACTGCCGAGATGGCGTCTGCCAGCTGGCCCACGTTCACCGCATCAGTGCCCGCAGTACCGGCTGCGACGTTGGTGATCTGGCGCGTGTTGCCGACCGAGCCCACCGACACGCTGTTTTCGCGATCGGCGATCGAACCCTGACCCAGCGCCACGCTGCCGGTGGCGGAGGCAAACGCGTTCTGGCCCAGCGCCGTGCTCTGCTGGCCCACCGCCCACGCCTCCGAACCGACCGCCGTGCCCTGGTCGCCCAGCACCCATGCGTTGCTGCCCACCGCCACCGCATCGGCCGAACCGATACCGAACAGGGAGAACCCGGTCTCTGCGCCTGCACCGATGGCCAGGCTGCCTGCACCTGCGGCCGATGCGTTCGCACCCAGCGCCACGTTGCCCGAGTCATAAGCCGCCGCGCCGAAGCCCACCGCGGTGGCGAGATCGCCTTCCGCAAGCGCCTGCGAGCCGACCGCCGTGCTGGCGTCTCCGAGCGCGTTGGACACCGCGCCGAAGGCCGAGGACTGGTCACCCTGTGCAAACGCCCCGACGCCGGTGGCCGTGGCCGCAAAGCCCGTGGCATTGGCACTGGCACCGACGGCCGTGCCGCCCACACCTGCGCTGGTCGCACCGGTTTCGACCGGCACGCCACCGACGTTGATCAGTGGTTCGCCATTAGCGTTCACCGCGTTGCCGCCCACTGCCACACTCGCCGGGCCGATCGCCTGGGCATCTGCACCGAACGCGGCGCTGTTCTGGCCCGTCGCTGTCGCATTGAAGCCCACCGCCGTTGCGTTCTGCAGGTCTGCGGTCGCGCCGCTGCCCACCGCCGTCGTGCCTTGGCCGTAAGCGCTGCTGGTCGAGCCCAGTGCGGTGCTGTAGTCGCCTTCGGCGTAGGCATTCGAGCCCGACGCCGTGGTGTCGATGCCTTCCGCAAAGGCCTCACCCTCGCCGGTCGCGCGGAAGTACTGGTTGTAGGCCGTGGCTTCCGCCAGCTGACCCACATTCACCGCGTCGGTCGCCTGCTCACCTGCCGCAACATTGGTGATCTGGCGCTCGTTGTTCGCGCTACCCACCGACACGCTGTTCTCGCGATCCGCCACCGAACCCTGCCCCAGCGCGACGCTGCCGTCCGCCGATGCCGTGGCATCGGAACCCAGGGCCAGCGAGTCATCGCCGGACGCGGTCGAGAAATTGCCCACCGTCGTGCTGTTGAAGCCGCTGGCCCAGGCCGCACCACCGATCGCGGTCGAGTAGTCGCCCGACGCCTCGGTCGGGAACAGATTGAAGAAGCCGGCACCACCGCCGACCGCCACGCTGTTGAGGCCCGAGGCCACCGAGTACGAACCGATCGCGGTCGAGTCCGCGCCGCTGGCGGCCGATGCGTAACCCATCGCCGTCGACGCGGCCCCGGCCGCCGTGGAAACCGCGCCGAACGCCGACGAGACCTCGCCAGACGCCGTCGCACCGACGCCGAACGCCGAGCCCGCGAAGCCCGAGGCATCGGCGCTCGCGCCGACGGCCGTACCGGCCACGCCCGCGCTCGTTGCCGAGGTCTCCACCGGCACGCCACCCAGTTGCAGCAGCGGCTCACCGTTCTCATCCACCGCGTTGCCGCCGATCGCCACGCTCGCCGGACCGATCGCCTCTGCACCGGCGCCGAACGCAGCGCTGTTCTGACCCGTTGCGCTGGCGTTGAAGCCCACCGCCGTCGCGTAGCTCTGGTCTGCGGTCGAGCCGCTGCCGATCGCCGTGGTACCGATGCTGTTGGCGGTGCTCGATGCACCGATTGCGGTGCTGTAGTCACCTTCGGCATAGGCATCCGAGCCGGATGCAGTCGCATCCTCCCCCAGTGCAAACGCCTCGCCCGCACCGGTCGCGCGGAAGTACTGGTTGTAGGCCGTGGCTTCCGCCAGCTGCCCCACATTCACCGCGTCGGTCGCCTGCTCACCTGCCGCAACATTGGTGATCTGGCGCTCGTTGTTCGCGCTACCCACCGACACGCTGTTCTCGCGATCGGCCACCGAACCCTGACCCAGGGCGACGCTGCCGTCCGCCGATGCCGTGGCATCGGAACCCAGTGCCAGCGAGTCATCGCCCGACGCGGTCGAGAAATTGCCGACTGTCGTGCTGTTGAAGCCGCTGGCCCAGGCCGCACCACCGATCGCGGTCGAGTAGTCGCCCGACGCCTCGGTCGGGAACAGGTTGAAGAAGCCGGCACCACCGCCGACCGCCACGCTGTTGAGGCCCGAAGCCACCGAGTACGAACCGATCGCGGTCGAGTCAGCGCCGCTGGCGGCCGATGCGTAGCCCATCGCCGTCGACGCGGCCCCGGCCGCCGTAGAAACCGCGCCGAACGCCGACGAGACCTCGCCAGACGCCGTTGCACCCACGCCGAAGGCCGAACCCGCGAAGCCCGAGGCATCGGCGCTTGCGCCGACGGCCGTACCGGCCACGCCCGCGCTCGTTGCCGAGGTCTCCACCGGCACGCCACCCAGTTGCAGCAGCGGCTCACCGTTCTCATCCACCGCGTTGCCGCCGATCGCCACGCTCGCCGGACCAATCGCCTCGGCACCGGCGCCGAACGCAGCGCTGTTCTGACCCGATGCGCTGGCGTTGAAACCCACCGCTGTCGCGTTCTGCAAGTCCGCGGTCGCGCCGCTGCCGACCGCCGTCGTGCCTTCGCCGTAGGCGCTGCTCGTCGAACCGATCGCGGTGCTGTAGTCACCTTCGGCGTATGCATTCGAGCCCGACGCAGTCGCGTCGATGCCTTCCGCGAACGCTTCACCCTCACCGGTCGCGCGGAAATACTGGTTGTAGGCCGTCGCGTTTTCGAGCTGACCCAGGTTCACCGCGTCTGTCGCGTTCACGCCCGCCGACAGGTTGGTGATCCGACGCGTCGCCGGATATCCACCTGCGCCGGTGCCGTTGCCGATCGACACCACGTTCGCGTCCGACGCCCGCGAGCCCGCACCCAGGGCCACGCTGTTGACGCCATTGGCCCAGGCGTTCAGCCCCAGCGCGGTCGCATTCTGCGCGTAGGCATACGAATCCCGGCCAACGGCCGTTGCGCCGATCGCCGTGGCCCATGCGAACTGGCCCACCGACGTGGTGTTGTCCGCTGTCGCCCAGGCCGAACCACCCAGCGCCGTGCTGTTGAGCCCGGTCGCATTCGAGGTCGTACCGGCTGCCAGGCTCGACGTACCGGACGCCAGCGCCGTGTTGCCCACCGCCGTGGCATTCAGACCGCTGGCCTCGGCAGCCACACCCACCGCCGTCGTACGCGTGTTGCTGGCCACGGCGCCATAACCGAGCGCGCTGGACAGCAGACCGGTCGCTTCGCTGTAGCTGCCGGTCGCAGTGGCGCCATTCGCCGATGCAATCGCACGGAAGCCGTCCGCCAGTGCCTGCTGGCCCGATGCCGCGGACTCGGTGCCGGTCGCCGTGGAATAGGCCCCCGTCGCCTGCGCCGCATTGCCCAGCGCCGAAGCGCCAATCGCGCTGGCCGCAGCGCTGTTGCCCACGGCCGTGGCGAGCTCACCCGAAGCAGTGCTGAACGCACCTGCGGCGATTGCACCCGCGCCTTCGCCGCTGGCGTTGAAGCCCAACGCGGTCGCGTAGTCCTGGTCCGCGGTCGCGCCGCTGCCGACCGCCGTGGTGCCTTCACCGTAGGCACTGCTCGTCGAACCCAGTGCGGTGCTGTAGTCACCTTCGGCATAGGCATCCGAGCCGGATGCAGTCGCATCCTCCCCCAGTGCAAACGCCTCGCCCGCACCGGTCGCGCGGAAGTACTGGTTGTAGGCCGTGGCTTCCGCCAGCTGGCCCACGTTCACCGCATCGGTCGCCTGCTCACCTGCCGCAACATTGGTGATCTGGCGCTCGTTGTTGGCGCTGCCCACCGACACGCTGTTCTCGCGATCCGCCACCGAGCCCTGGCCCAGCGCGACGCTGCCGTCCGCCGATGCCGTGGCATCGGAACCCAGTGCCAGCGAGTCATCGCCGGACGCGGTCGAGAAGTTGCCGACCGTCGTGCTGTTGAAGCCGCTGGCCCAGGCCGCACCACCGATCGCGGTCGAGTAGTCGCCCGACGCCTCGGTCGGGAACAGGTTGAAGAAGCCGGCACCACCGCCGACCGCCACGCTGTTGAGGCCCGAAGCCACCGAGTACGAACCGATCGCGGTCGAGTCAGCGCCGCTGGCGGCCGATGCGTAGCCCATCGCCGTCGACGCGGCCCCGGCCGCCGTAGAAACCGCGCCGAACGCCGACGAGACCTCGCCAGACGCTGTTGCACCCACACCGAAGGCCGAACCCGCGAAGCCCGAGGCATCGGCGCTCGCGCCGACGGCCGTACCGGCCACGCCCGCGCTCGTTGCCGAGGTCTCCACCGGCACACCACCCAGTTGCAGCAGCGGCTCACCGTTCTCGTCCACCGCGTTGCCGCCGATCGCCACGCTCGCCGGACCGATCGCCTCGGCACCGGCGCCGAACGCGGCGCTGTTCTGACCCGATGCGCTGGCGTTGAAACCCACCGCTGTCGCGTTCTGCAGGTCCGCGGTCGCGCCGCTGCCGATCGCCGTCGTGCCTTCGCCATAGGCGCTGCTCGTCGAACCGATCGCGGTGCTGTAGTCACCTTCGGCGTATGCATTCGAGCCCGACGCAGTCGCGTCGATGCCTTCCGCGAACGCTTCACCCTCACCGGTCGCGCGGAAATACTGGTTGTAGGCCGTGGCTTCTGCCAGCTGACCCACGTTCACCGCATCGGTCGCCTGCTCACCCGCTGCGACATTGGTGATCTGACGCTCGTTGTTGGCCGAACCCACCGAGACCGTTCCGGCACGATTCGCCACCGAACTCACGCCAATCGCCACGCTGTTCTCGGCCACGGCATAGGCGTCGTAACCGATCGCCACGCTGTCATCGCCCCGTGCCCACGACAGCGAACCGAGTGCGGTGGTGAACTCGCCTGTCGCACCCGCGCCAGCACCGAATGCGGACGCGTTGGTGCCCAGCGCTTCGGCGGACACCAGCCCCCCGATCGCACTGCCACCCACTGCGGTGCTTTCCGCGCCGGAAGCGATCGAGAACTCGCCGACCGCGGTCGAACTCACGCCGGATGCATCAGCGCGAACACCGACCGCCGTCGCAAAGTCGCCAAGCGCTTCAGCGCCATAGCCCAGTGCCGTCGCACCCAGACCGCCGGCTGCGCTGGCCACACCCAATGCGGTGCTCGCATCGCCCGACGCGAACGAGCCGACGCCGACCGCTGTCGACTCGAGGCCGCTGGCCTCGGCCAACGCGCCGCTCGCCAGAGAGGCATCGCCGCTGGCGATGGCGCCGGCGCCTGTGGCCGTCGACAACTGGCCACTGGCCAGGCTCTCCGCGCCAAGCGCCACCGATGACACGCCCGATGCTTCCGCCAGCGCACCTGCTGCCAGTGCATTGGCACCGGAGGCCGAGGCGTTGAAGCCCACCGCCGTCGCGTAGTCCAACTCCGCGGTCGCACCGCTGCCGACCGCCGTGGTGCCTGCGCCGTAGGCGCTGCTCGTCGAACCCAGTGCGGTGCTGTAGTCACCTTCAGCGTAGGCATTCGAGCCCGACGCCGTGGCGTCTTCGCCCAATGCGAACGCTTCACCTTCGCCGGTCGCGCGGAAATACTGGTTATAGGCCGTGGCTTCTGCCAGCTGGCCCACATTCACCGCGTCGGTCGCTTCCTCACCCGCTGCGACATTGGTGATCTGACGCTCGTTGTTGGCCGAACCCACCGAGACCGTGCCAGCGCGATCGGCGATGGAGTTCGCGCCGAGCGCAACGCTGTCGACGGCGGTCGCGCGGGCGAAATTGCCGAGCGCGGTGCTGTCCTCCGCGGACGCGGTGGAAAGCCCACCGATCGCGGTGCTGAAATCCCCGAACGCTTCTGCGGCACCGCCGAGCGCGACGGCCGTGATGCCTTCGGCATAGCTTTCCAGGCCGACCGCAACCGCACCCAGGCCCGAGGCGTAGCTGTAGCCACCCATCGCCACGGCGCCCTCGTCATTGGCAACGGCGAATGCGCCGACCGCAGTCGCCACCGCACCAACCGCAGTGGCATCACTGCCGAACGCGGACGCTCCCTCGCCGACGGCGATGGCATTGGCGCCGACGGCGGCGGCCTCGTCACCGATCGCGGCGGCACCCGCACCGGCCGCCAGTGCGTTGTCGCCTTCGACTTCCGCATCACCGGTGCCGGTTGCTGTGAAGTAGCCGGCGGTCGTATCGGCCACATCGGCAACCGCGTTGAGCTGCGCCACGTTGACGGCATCGCCGTCCTGTTCGCCCGCCGCCACGTTGGTGATCTGGCGCGCGTTGCCCGCCGCACCGACCGAGACGGTGTTCGCACGATCGGCGACCGAACCCGCACCCAGCGCGACGCTGTTGGCAGCCTGTGCGACGGCGTCTGCCGTGCCATTGGCCTGGAAGTGGCGCGTCGCCTCGGCGATCGCGGCATCGGACGCGTCCGCCAGCGCGTCGACCTGGCCGACCGTCGCTGCATCGGATGCGGCAACGCCATCGGCGACATTGACGATGCGGCGCGTGGCCGGCGTACCCGGCGTGGCACCGCCCCAGCCGCCGTGACCGACGGACACGACATTGGCCTGGTCCGTAAACGCACCCTGCCCCAGCGCGACGGAGTCGGTCCCGCCCGTCTGGACGAAGGCGTTGTGACCGATCGCGATGGCGCCTGTCGCGGAGCTGCGGGCGGACAGGCCCAAGGCCACGCCGTACTGCGCAGTCGCACGCGCGACGGAACCCACTGCGGTCGCGCCGTACTCGTTGGCGACCGCAAAGGCGCCCAGTGCAGAGGCATTGTTCGCGCTCGCCGCCGCGTTCGCGCCAAGGGCAGCAGACTGCGGCGCGGTGGACACGCTGTTGACGCCGATGGCGACGCCGTTGCCGGACGCGATGGCATTGCCGTCGACGGCACAATTGGTCTCGATCTGGACGCCGTTCGACAGGATCGTGCAGGGCACCGTGCCGCCGACTTCGACGGCCTGCGCCATCGCCAATGGCGACCCGAATCCGAACAGCAGGACACTGACCGCCAGCATCAGGGCATTACGACGTGGCGCCGTGGTCGCGCCTCCATCCTGCGCACCGGCGCTGTCGCTCGAGGCGAGCTCCGATGCGACGACGACCTGGTTCAACGTACGGTTCCAAACCTTGCGGAAGATGCGATTCATTAGGTCCTGCCCCTGGAAGTACTTGTTTCGATTGAAATTATTGGCGAAAAAAAAGCCACAGGGTCGTCATGCGACCACTGTGGCTGATGTCCTGTGTCAGACGTTGTCGGCCCCGTCTCCCGGTGCCGCCCATCGGGCGCTGAAAAGCGCTGCATGAAGCTGGGATGTACGCAACTTGAATCGTCCCCAAACGTCGAACTGTGACCGATACTCGTCCGGCACAGCGGACCGCGTCAAGGTCCGGTGCGGAAATTTGTCAGTCCTGGCGGGAATCGCGCGTTCGGGTAGCCACTTACCGCCTTCAGCCTCCAAACGGGTTCAGGAAAGACATGCAAGTCGCTGATAAGAAAAGAATCGACCGCAATTTCAGCGCAGTCAGCAGACCTTGATCATCCTTCTCGCCGGTCCTTTCCGCGCGTTGCAACCCCTGAAACAAAACAAGTCGGCAGGCCTGTAGGCCTGCCGACTTGCTGGAACACGCATTCAATCTGACGCTCTGCGTCACCTCACCCGACAGAACGTCTCACATTTCTGAACATCCGCAACCACGGACTGTCTTCGACCCAATCCGTCGGTGCCCAGCTCAGATTCGCCGTGCGCGGGGTGCGCTCGGGATGCGGCATCAGGATCGTCGCCCGGCCATCCGTCGAGGCCAGCCCGGCGATGGCATCCTGGGAGCCGTTCGGATTCGCCGGGTAGCTGGTGGCCTGACCGTTGCCGTCGACGTATCGCAAAGCCACGATCGCTGCGATCCGGTCAGCATCGTCGTCGAACTGCACGCGACCTTCGCCGTGGGCAATCGCCACCGGAATCCGCGAACCGGCCATGCCGGTGAAGAACAGCGACGGTGATTCGTCGACTTCGAGCAGGCCGAAGCGCGCCTCGAACTGCTCGCTGCGGTTGCGCAGCAGCCGTGGCCAGTGCTGGGCGCCGGGGATGATCGGCTTGAGCTGCGACAGCATCTGGCAGCCGTTGCAGACACCCAGCGAGAACGTGTCGCCGCGGGCGAAGAAGCGTTCGAACGCGGCCCGCAGTTCGGCGGTCTCGAGGATCGACGTCGCCCAGCCGCGGCCCGCGCCGAGCACGTCGCCGTAGCTGAAGCCGCCGCAGGCCACGAGGCCCTGCATCGTCGCCAGATCCACGCGACCGGCGATCAGGTCGCTCATGTGCACGTCGATCGCAGTGAAACCCGCGCGGTCGAACGCGGACGCCATTTCGATCTGGCCGTTGACGCCCTGCTCGCGCAACACCGCGACCTTCGGGCGTGCGCCGGTCGAGATGTACGGCGCAGCGACATCTTCCGACGGATCGAAGGTCAGCACCGGGCGCATCGCCGGCGCATCGAAGCGCCGCGCGCTTGCGCGTTCTTCTTCGGCGCATTCCGGGTTGTCGCGCAGCGCCTGCATCGCATGGGTGACCGACCACCAGGCGTCGAACAGCGTCTCCCACTTCCACTCGGCCAGCACGTCCTCGCCGTCGAGCACGCGGATCGCATTCGCGGTCGTCGGACGGGCGATGCGCTGGGCGCATTCGATCAGGCCGTGACGTGCGACGAGGTCGGCGAACTCGGCGCGGTCCTCTGCGGAGATCTGCACCACTGCGCCCAGCTCTTCGGAGAACAGCGTGCGCAACGCATCGCGGTTGCGGTCGTCGCCCCAGCCTTCGAGGTCGATGTCGAGGCCGACATGCGCGGTGAACGCCATTTCGCACAGCGCGGCGAACGCGCCACCGTCGGAGCGGTCGTGATAGGCCATCAGCAGCCCGGCCTCACGCGCTTCGCAGATCAGTTCGAAGAACGCTTTCAGGCGCTCGGGCTCGTCGACGTCCGGAACCGCGCCGCCGAAGCCTTCGAAACACTGCGACAGCACCGAGCCACCGAGGCGCTGCTTTCCGGCGCCCAGGCCGATCAGCCACAACTCGGTATCGGGCTCGCGGCTGAGCAGCGGCGTCAGCTGCGTGCGCACGTCGGGCACCGGCGCGAACGCGGTGACCACCAGCGAGACCGGGGAGACGACCTTGTGCGCGGCGCCGTCGGCCTGCCACTGCGCCTGCATCGACAGCGAATCCTTGCCGACCGGAATCGACAGGTCGATCTCGGGGCACAGCTCCATCGCGACCGCATGCACGGCATCGAACAGGCGCGCGTCTTCGCCAGCGTGTCCGGCGGCAGCCATCCAGTTCGCCGACAGCTTGACCCGGTGCAGGGTCTCGACCGGCGCGGCGCACAGATTGGTGATCGCCTCGCCCACGGCCATGCGCGCGGCGGCGGCGGAATCGATCAGCGCCAGCGGGCTGCGTTCGCCGATCGCCATCGCCTCACCGGTGAAGCCTTCGAACCCGGACAGCGTGATCGCGCAATCGGCGACCGGCAGCTGCCACGGGCCGACCATCTGGTCGCGCGCGGTCAGGCCGCCGACGCTGCGGTCGCCGATCGTGACCAGGAATGACTTCGACGCGACCGTGGGATGCGCGAGCACGCGCAGACCGGCTTCGTGCAGATCGACGGCGCGGCTGTTGAGCGCCGGCCAGCGATGCGGCGTGGTGCGTGCGGTATCACGGTGCATCTTCGGCGGCTTGCCGAACAGCACGTCCATCGGCAGATCGATCGGCCAGTCACGGCCGCTGCCGATCATCGCGGGTGTCGCGCCATGGCCGACCGTCAGATGTTCTTCGGCTGTCGCCACGCCGACGATCGCGACCGGGCAGCGCTCGCGCGCGCAGATCGCTTCGAATTCCTCGACGCGGTCCTGCGGAATGCCGAGGACGTAACGTTCCTGCGATTCGTTGCACCACAGCTGCATCGGCGACAGCGACGGATCGTCGCTGGGCACGCGGTCGAGATCGATGACGCCGCCGACGCTGGAATCGTGCAGCAGTTCGGGAATCGCGTTCGACAGACCACCCGCGCCGACGTCGTGGAACCACAGAATCGGGTTGCGGTCACCCAGCGCCACGCAGCGGTCGATGACCTCCTGCACGCGACGCTCCATTTCCGGGTTGTCGCGCTGCACGGAAGCGAAGTCGAGATCCTCGGCGCTTTCGCCCGACGCGACCGAACTCGCCGCGCCGCCGCCCAGACCGATCAGCATCGCCGGGCCGCCGAGCACGACGACAGCATCGCCGGCCGACAGGGTTTTCTTCTCGACCATCGCGCGATCGATCGCACCGAGGCCACCGGCCAGCATGATCGGCTTGTCGTAGCCGCGCACCAGACCGTCGTCGCCTTCGGGCAGTTCGAAACTGCGGAAGTAGCCGAGCAGGTTCGGGCGGCCGAACTCGTTGTTGAACGCGGCGCCGCCGAGCGGGCCGTCGAGCATGATCTCGAGCGCCGGCGCCATGCGCGGATTCAGCGCGCGCGGCGCTTCCCACGGCTGCGGCAGGGTCGGAATGCGCAGGTGCGAGACCGAGAAACCAGTGAGGCCAGCCTTGGGCTTGCCGCCGCGGCCGGTCGCGCCTTCGTCACGGATTTCGCCGCCGGCGCCGGTTGCCGCGCCCGCGAACGGCGAGATCGCGGTCGGATGGTTGTGGGTCTCGACCTTGATGCAGAACGCGCTGTCGATCAGCGGTTCGCTGCGGTACTCGAACGACACCGGATCAGGGCGGAAGCGGCGCGCCGGATAGCCTTCGACGACCGCGGCATTGTCGCTGTAGGCCGACAGCGTGTGCTCGGGCGTGCTCGCGTGCGTGTGGCGGATCATGCCGAACAGCGATTGCGCGCGGCCATTGCGCTGCATGTCCTCGCCGTCGATGGTCCACGACGCATTGAAGATCTTGTGCCGGCAATGCTCGGAGTTCGCCTGCGCGAACATCATCAGCTCGACGTCGGCAGGATCGCGGCCGAGTGCGCCGAAGCGCTCGCGCAGATAGGTGATCTCGTCGTCGGCCAGTGCCAGGCCGAGGCGACGGTTGGCGGCATCGAGATCGTCGAGCGCGATGCGTTCGAGCGCGCCGCGCGCGGGCGCCGCGAACAGCGCGTCGGCGGCGTCCACGTCGCCCAGCAGCGACTGCGTCATCGGGTCGTGCAGCAGCTTCGAGACGGCCGCCTGCGTGGCCGCATCGTCCGGCCAGCCGGTCAGATCCAGCCGCAGGCCGCGTTCGACGCGATGCACCGGCAGACCAGCGCCGCGCAGCAGCTCGGTCGACTTGCTGGCCCAGGGCGAAATCGTGCCCAGCCGCGGCGAGACGTAACGCGAGACCGCACCCTCGACGCGCGCCGGTGCGGGACCGGCATCGACCTCGAGGATGCGTCGCAGCGTGGCGTCGTCGGGCGACTGCCCGGCGTCGGCTTCGACGAAGTAGACATGCCAGGCGCCGGCTACGGAGAGCGCGGGCGACACCGACTGCAGACGTGCTTCAAGCCGTTCGCGGCGGAACGGCGACAGGGCCTGCTGGCCCTCGAGGACGATCATGTCCGGGGAAACCGTATTTCAGGGCCGGCCATTGTAGCCAATGGCCGCGCCCGCTGCCCCGTGCCTGTTTGGCGACCGAGGCGTTCGAAGCGGGACGCGGGCCTCGCAAGGCGGATTCCGCGACGCTCCGCAGGTCATCGTTCCGGCTGGGAGCGCACAACGCCTGGAAACAGACCGCATCAGCGCTGCTTCGCGGTCCGGGCGGCGCCCTCCACCCACACGCCCCGTCACGTCCGTGAGCGGGGCGTCATCGCTCAGCGGCTGCCGCCGGCGGTCTCGCCATCCAGCCGCTGCAGTGCTTCGAGCAACTGGTCCGGCGGCATGTAGCCCGGCATCGTGGTGCCATCGGCGGCGATGATCATCGGCGTACCGGTCAGACCGGCGCGCTGGCCGAGCGCGTAGTGCGCAGCGACCGGGTTCTCGCAGGCATTGGAATCGACGCGACGGCCGGCCTTGGCATCGGTCAGCGCCTTCTTGCGATCGCTGGCGCACCAGACCGACTCCATCAGGCGGAAGTCCTCCGTCCCCGGACCCATGCGCGGATAGGCGAGATACTCGATCGCGATGCCGCGCTTGTTGTACTCGGCGACCTCCTCATGCAGGCGCCGGCAATACCCGCACTCGACGTCGGTGAACACCGAAACGGTGTACTTCGGATTGGCCGGCGCGAAGATGATGCGCTGGTCTTCCGGCACTTCGGACAGCAGTCGCTGGCGCAGCTTCGACAAACCCGCCTGGCTCAGGTCGCGCTTCTCGCGCGCATCGAACAGGCTGCCCTGCAGCACATAGCGGCCGTCGTCGCTGACGTACAGCACCTGGCCGGACACGATGACTTCCTGGAAACCCGGCAACGGCGCATCGGCGATGCTTTCGATCGACACCTTGGGGTTGATCGACATGATCGCGTCGCGCGCTTCAGCGACCGGCGAGCCCGCAGGCGCTTCGATCGCGGCAGGCGCGGACGCCGGCGCGGCCGTCCCGGCAGGTGCTGCAGCGGTATCGGACGCTTCCGGGTTCTGGGCGCAGGCGGACAGGCTGAAAGCGCCGAGCAGCGCGAACACATAGTGCTTCATCGGATATGGCGACCATGACGGGGCATCCCGGGGGCGGCCATTCTGGCATGAAGGCCGCGGGCGGATCGCGGCATGCCTGCGGCCAGTCAGTCGGCCGGCGGTTTGGGGTATCCGACGGGGAGTCCGGTGTTAATTCGGGGGGCCGGCGGGACCGTGCTTCGCGCGTCCGGCCCGGCGAAGCAGGACGGGCGTTCGGCCCCATCACGCGGCATGCCGCGTGAGCGACGGGTTCTTACCCAGCCCGGCGAAGCACGCCGGGCGTTCGGCTCTATCGCAAGGTCAAGATCCGATTGTTGCGGACGCTTCACTGCATCGCACGCCCGGCCTCGCGAAGCACGCGAGGCGTTCGGCGCACCCGCGCGGCGGTGCCGCGCGAACGGGTGCGCCTCACCCCCTCGGATGGTGGGTGGTGTGGAGGCGTTTGAGTTGTTCGCGGGCGACGAAGGTGTAGATCTGCGTGGTCGACAGCGAGCTGTGGCCGAGCAGCATCTGCAGGGCGCGCAGGTCGGCGCCGTGGTTGAGCAGATGGGTAGCGAAGCTGTGGCGCAGGCCGTGCGGGCTGACGCGCGCGGGATCGATACCGGCCGCAGCGGCATAGCGCTTCACCAGGACCCAGAACTGTTGCCGGGTCATGGCGGCACAGCGCGCAGTGAGAAACAGCGGCGTGTCGCCGGCCGCGTCGCGCACAGGACCTTTGCCGCCGGCAAGCGCCGGACGGGCTTCGCCGAGATATCGCTGCAGCCAGTGCTGCGCCTCCTCGCCGAGCGGCACCAGGCGCGTGCGCTCGCCCTTGCCGGTTACCCGCAGCGCGCCCTGGCGCAGGTTGACCCCGTTGGCCGGCAGGCCCGTGAGTTCGCTGACACGCAGGCCACAGGCATACATCAGCTCCAGCATGGTGCGATCGCGAAGGCCCTCGACGTCGCCGGTGTCGGGCGCCGCCAGCAGCGCGTCAATCTCCGACTCACCGAGTGCCTTGGGCAGCGAACGCGGCAGCTTCGGCGGCTCCAGCAGTGCGGTCGGATCGTCGCTGCGGTCATGCCGGCGCTGCCGGTGGGCATAGAACGCACGCAGTGCCGACAGCAGACGTGCATTGCTGCGCGCGGTCCAGCCGTGACCGGATCGCCAGGCCAGGAACCCGAAGATCGCTTCACGATCGGCACTGGCGATACCGCCGTCGGTGTTCCGCCAGCGCGCGAATCCCTCCAGATCGCTCCGATAGGCCGCGCTGGTCTGCTTCGCAGTGCCGTGCTCGGCCCAGAACGCATCGAGGAATCCCTCGATGTCGCGCGCGTCCCGCTCGCGCAATGGCGGCAGGGCCATGGCGAGGGCACGGCGCTCGGCAGGTGTATGTGCAGGGTTCGACATCACGCACAGCTTAGTCCGCCGCCACGTCCCCGCTATGCTCTGTGGATGCCAGCGCCCGACGCCACGACACCCGCCCCGCCCCGCCCATGGATCGGCTGGCGTCTGCTGGCGATGCTCTACGACCTGTGGCCGGTACTGGCGCTCTGGTTCGCGACGGCCGTCCCGTTCGTCCTGTTCGATGTGGTCGTCAGCGGCGACGTCCACCACAACATCGGACCGTTCAGCGCCATCCAGTGGCTGCTGTGGACGGCCTGCTGGGCTGTGGCCGGGCTGTACGCCGTCATCAGCTGGCGCACCGGCGGGCAGACACTGGGCATGCGCCCCTGGCGGCTGCGTGTCCGCGGACGCGATGGCGGGCGTGCGTCGACCGGCACCCTCTGGCTGCGGTTCGCGGTGGCCACGGTGTCGCTGCTGGCAGGCGGACTGGGGTTCTGGTGGGCATGGATCGATCGCGAAAAGCTGACCTGGCACGACCGCGCGAGTGGGACGCGCGTGGTGCGTGAAGCGAAGCGGGACGTCGCGCGCGACTGAACGGCTGTGTCGCCGGGGCGGTGCCCAGCGCGGGGCTCTCCACTGCGACGCACCCCATGCGCTCGGACCCGTCGTGTGACACCGGTCGAGACGTTACTGGCTTTTTAGTGGATCGCTTGCTCCACCTCGCGAAGCACGCGAGGCGTTCGGCCCCCGCCACGCGGTCTCGGTCGAAACGCGACAGGCTTTTCATTGGACCGCCCGTCCGGCCCGGCGAAGCACGCCGGGCGTTCGGCCCCGTCACGCGGTCTTGGTCGAAACGCGACAGGCTTTTCATTGGACCGCCCGTCCGGCCCGGCGAAGCACGCCGGGCGTTCGGCCCCATCACGCGGCATGCCGCGTGAACGACGGGGCCTCACCCACTCCGGCGTCGGAAGAGGGTCCAGGAAATGAGCAGCATCACCACCGGCGGAATGAGGTAGGCCAGGCGGTAATCGAGGCGGAACACCGCGGCGAGCTTGACGACCTGGGTCTGGGCGAGCCAGAAGCCCAGCGCGAAGACCACCCCGACAAACAGGCGCACGCCGGCATTGCCGCTGCGCAGCGACCCGAACGCGAAAGGAATCGCCGCCAGGCACAGCGCCAACACGTTGAGCGGATAGAACCAGCGGCCCCAGTAATGCTCTTCGAACTCGCTGGCATCGAGCTGGTTGCGATGCCGGTACTCGATGCCCGCACGCAGTTCGCTCGCCGGCATATAACGCGGCCGCCAGATGTTGCTCGCGCTGGCAGCCAGCGTGGATGCGTCGAGCTGGGACTCCCAGCGCTCCTCGATCGCCTCGGTCCGCGTCACCGCGCGGGGTTCGAACCATGTGCGATTGACGTCGCGCAGCAACCAGCCATCGGCGCCGTGCTCGGCGGTCTTGGCGTGCGCCACCGATTCCAGGCGTCCGTCGCTGGCGAACTCGAACAGGCGCACATCCTGCAACTGGATGCGGCTGCCGGCGCCATCACTGATCTCGTTGCCGTTCTGCGCATTGAGGAAGGTGTCGCCCTCGCGCGCCCACAGGCCCGAATAGCGGCCGACGATCATGTCGCTCGAACGCGCGGCCGACTTCATGCTGTCGGCGCTGCGTTGAGCCATCGGGCCGAGCGTCTCGCCGTTGAGCACCATCACCCCGGTCAGCACCAGCAGCGGCAGCGCGACCGACACGCTCAGGCGGGTGCGCGACAGGCCCACGGCGCGCATCGCGATGAGTTCCGAGGTCGCCGCCAGCTGGCCCAAGCCCATCAGGGAGCCGATGACCGCGGCCGTGGGAAACATGACGTATGCGCGGCGCGGCAGCGTCTGCAGGATGTAGGTCACCGCGCCGAAATAGGTGTAATCGCCCTGGCCGACGGCGCCGATTTCGCTGACGCCGGCCATCAACGCGTCGAGGCCGATCAGGACCACCCACGTCGCCATCACCATGACGGTGACGACCTTGGCGACATACACATCATGGATGCGCAGCAAGGGCCTCATTTCGCGCGCCTCCACTTCGGTGCGATGACCCGGCCATCGGTGAAGTACATCCAGCAGGCGAAGCCGAGCAGCGGCAGGACCAGCCACCACAGGCCCAACTGCACCGGAATGCGGCCTTCGCCGACCCAGTCCTTGCCGAGCATCATGAAATTCATTCCCAGCACGTAGGCCAGGAAGCCGGTCATCATCCGGCCGTAGCGCGCCTGGCGCGGCGGACTGCGCGCGAGCGGCACCGCAAGGAGCGCGAAGGCCAGGGTCAGCAGCACGGGCGCCATCCGGTAATGGAGCTCGGCGTGCGCCTGCGGCCGCGCGTCGCCGAACAGTGCCAGCGTCGGCTGCAGTTCGGGATCGTCGCCATCGGCGCGCGCCTCGGCCGTCGGCAGGCGCAGCTCGTTGCTGGCGTAGCGCATCAGGCGGTAGTCGAGTCCGGCGTCGAGCGGCCCTTCCACGCGGAAACCTTCGTCCAGCCGCAGGAACCGCTCGGTGCCTTCGATGCTCAACGCACCGCTGAGCGCGGTCGTGACATCCATCCGCCCATCGTCCTGGCGATAGACGAACACGCGGCCAAGCTGGCTGCCGTCATCGGACATCGCGTTGACGTAAACCACACCGCCACCGCCGGGGAACTCGACGAAGCGTCCGGCTTCCAGTCCGGTGACCAGCAGGCTGCGCTGGCCGGCCTCGATCATCTGCTGCGAGTAGTCGCGCGCCCACGGGCCGAGCCACAGCGAACAGGCGCCGATGATCAGCAGCATCGGCCCGACCACCAGCGACAGCGGCCGCAGCAGGCGTCGCGGGCCGATGCCAACCGAGGTCAGCACCGGCATTTCCGAATCCCGGTACAGCCGGCCGAAGCCCAGCATCAGCCCGAGCATCAGGCCCAGCGGCAGGATCAGCGGCATGTAGCTGATCACCGACAGGCCCAGTTGGGCCAGCATCAGCTTGGCCGGCACCCGGCCGCGGGCGATGTCGCTCAGTACGTCCGCGAACACGCCGCCCAGGCTCACGATCAGCAGCACTACGAGGGCGGCGAACGTGGACTGGGCCAACTCGCGGGACAGGTATCGGTCGAGCTTCGACATCGTGTGTGGGGGCTTTGCTTTAGACTTGGGGGTTCGTCCAGCCGCGCCACCACGGCGCTTCTGCAGCGGCAAGCCTGACTGGGCGCCGCGCGCTGGACCGTGAAGTGTACCGATCACCCCATGGAATCTGGTTGATGACCCTCGAATTCACCCTGAACCAAGCGTCCCCCGCCACCCTGTCCAGCGATTGCCTCGTCATTGGCGTCTTCGCTGACGGCCCGCTGGCCGGCGCCGCCGCCGCGATCGACACCGCCAGCGGCGGTCGTCTGTCTGCCCTCGCCACGCGTGGCGATCTGTCCGGCAAGGCCGGCCGCACCAGCCTGCTGCACGACCTGCCGGGCGTCACCGCGCTGCGCGTGCTGGCGATCGGCCTGGGCGAGCGCGCCAAGTTCGGCGTGCCGCAGTACCTCAAGGCGGTTGCCGATGCCGTGCGCGCCCTGCGCGACGGCAACAGCACGAGCGCTGCGATCGCGCTGGCCGACCTCGACGTCGCCGGCCGCGACACCGCTTGGAAGATCCGCCAGGCCGTGGTCGCCGCCGACCACGCCGCGTACCGCTACGTGGCCACGCTGGGCGCCAAGAACAAGAAGCGCGAGCCCGACACGCTGACCGCGATCTCGATCGTCGGCGACGACGCCGATGCGCTGGCACAGGGCAAGGCGATCGCCGCCGGCGTGAAGTTCGCCCGCGAGCTCGGCAACCTGCCGCCGAACATCTGCAACCCGGCCTATCTGGGCGAGCAGGCGCAGACCTTCGCGTCGCGCTTCGACAAGGCTTCGTGCGAAGTCCTCGACGAGACCCAGATGGAAGCGCTGGGCATGGGTTCGCTGCTCGCCGTGGCGCGCGGTTCGGCCAATCGCCCGCGTCTGGTCGTGCTGAGCTGGAAGAACGGCGGCGACGCCAAGCCCTTCGTGCTGGTCGGCAAGGGCATCACGTTCGATACCGGCGGCGTCAACCTCAAGACGCAGGGCGGCATCGAGGAAATGAAGTTCGACATGTGCGGCGCGGCGACGGTCATGGGCACCTTCGTGTCCGCGGTCGGCCTCGATCTGCCGATCAACCTGCACGTGATCGTGCCGGCGGTGGAGAACGGCATCGACGGCGACGCGTATCGCCCGTCGGACGTCATCACCAGCATGTCGGGCAAGACCATCGAAGTCGGCAACACGGACGCCGAAGGCCGCCTGATCCTGTGCGACGCGCTGACCTACGCCGAGCGTTTCGAGCCGGCTGCGCTGGTCGACGTGGCCACGCTGACCGGCGCCTGCATGATCGCGCTCGGCACGCAGGCCACCGGCCTGATGAGCAAGCACGACGATCTGGCCGCCGAACTGCTGGCCGCCGGCGAGCACGTCTTCGATCGCGCCTGGCGTCTGCCGCTGTGGGACGAATACCAGTCGATGCTCGATTCCAACTTCGCCGATGTCTACAACATCGGCGGCCGCTGGGGCGGCGCGATCACCGCGGGCTGCTTCCTGTCGCGCTTCACCGAAGGCCAGCGCTGGGCGCATCTCGACATCGCCGGCAGTGCCAGCGGCAGCGGCAAGATGGCCTACGCCACCGGCCGCCCGGTCGGCCTGCTGAGCCAGTGGCTCATGGACCAGGTCGACTGACCGGTCCGGGCCTTGCGGGGATGCGGCATCGCGCCGCGTCCCCGGTTCCGGCCCGACCGCCACCGCCATGGCCCGCGCCGACTTCTACCTGATCGCCAAGCCGCGCTTCCGCGAGGAACCGCTGCGCCTGGTCTGCGAACTCGTCCGCAAATCCTATGCGGCCGACCTGTGGACGCTGATCCTCGCCCGCGACGCCGAACAGGCCGAAGCGCTCGACGATCTGCTGTGGGACATGGGCGAAGACGCCTACATCCCGCACCAGATCGCCGGCATGGACGAGGAGGACGACGAGACGCCTGTCCTCATCGCCACGCCCGACTTCGACGCGCCGATGCGCGCGCTGGTCATCAACCTGCGTGACGCCGTGGCCCCGCCCGGCTTCGAACGCGTGCTCGAAGTGGTGCCGGCCGACGACTCGGCCCGCGAACCGCTGCGCGAGCGCTGGAAGCAGTACAAGGCCGCCGGCCTCGATCTCGCCAAGCACGATATGTGAGGGCCGGGATTCGGGATTGGGGATCGGGGATTCGACACGCGAACTCCGCCCCGCCGGGATCCCTGCTCCGCCCAATCCCGACTCCCCCTTTTCCGAATCCCACGCCCTATGTCCCTCGCCCAAAGCTACGACCCCGGTACCTTCGAAGCCCGCCTGTACGCGGAATGGGAGAAGAGCGGCGTCTTCCAGCCGCAGGGCGACGGCCCGGCCTACACCATCCTGCTGCCGCCGCCGAACGTCACCGGCACGCTGCACATGGGCCACGCGTTCCAACACACGCTGCAGGATGCGCTGATCCGCTACCACCGCATGCTGGGGCACCGCACGCTGTGGCAGATGGGCACCGACCATGCCGGCATCGCGACCGAGATGGTCGTCTCGCGCAACCTCGCGCTCGAAGGCAAGGGCGAGACCCGCGACTCGCTGGGCCGCGACGGCTTCATCGAGAAGGTGTGGGAGTGGAAGAGCCAGTCCGGCGACACGATCGAGCGCCAGATGCGCCGTCTCGGCGCGTCGGGTGACTGGTCGCGCAAGACCTTCACGATGGATCCACTGCCCTCGCAGGCGGTGGTCGAAGCCTTCGTGCGTTTGCACGAGGAAGGCCTGATCTATCGCGGCCAGCGCCTGGTCAACTGGGATCCGGTGCTCAAGACCGCGATCTCGGATCTCGAAGTCGTCAGCGAGGAGGAAGACGGTTCGCTGTGGTCGATCCGCTATCCGCTTGCCGATGGCGCGAGTTACGAACACGTCGAAGTCGACGCGGACGGCGTGGAGACGCTGCGCGAGACGCGCGACTATCTCGTCGTCGCGACGACGCGCCCGGAAACCATGCTCGGCGACACCGCGGCGATGGTGCATCCGGACGACGCGCGCTACGCGCATCTGATCGGCCAATCGGTCGTATTGCCTTTGACCGGTCGCCGGGTTCCGGTGATCGGCGACGGCTACGTCGACCGCGCGTTCGGCACCGGCGTGGTCAAGGTCACGCCCGCGCACGACTTCAACGATTACCAGGTCGGCCAGCGTCACGACCTGCCGATGATCAACCTGTTCACGCCGGACGCCGCGGTCAACGAGAACGCGCCCGAGCAGTACCGCGGCCTCGATCGCTTCGACGCGCGCAAGGCCGTGCTCGCCGATCTGGAATCCGGTGGTTTCCTCGTCGAAACCAAGCCGCACAAGCTGCAGGTCCCGCGCGGCGACCGCACCAGCCAGGTCATCGAGCCGTATCTGACCGACCAGTGGTTCGTCGCGATGGAAGGCTTCGCCAAGCGCGGCATGGACCTCGTCGAAAGCGGCCAGGTGAAGTTCGTGCCGCTGAACTGGACCAGCACCTATCGCCACTGGATGGAGAACATCCAGGACTGGTGCATCAGCCGCCAGCTGTGGTGGGGCCACCGCATTCCGGCGTGGTACGACGCTGACGGACGCGCCTACGTCGGCCGCGACGAGGCCGAAGCGCGTGCGCGCAACGGGCTCGGCGCCGATGTCGTGCTGACCCAGGACACCGACGTGCTCGAGACCTGGTTCTCGTCGGGCCTGTGGCCGATCAACACGATGGGCTGGCCGGACGAGACGGCGATGTCCGAGCGCGGCTTCGAGCACTTCGTGCCGTCGAGCGTGCTGGTCACCGGTTTCGACATCATCTTCTTCTGGGTCGCCCGGATGATCATGCTGACCGATCACCTGACCGGCCAGGTGCCGTTCCGCGACGTCTACATGACCGGCCTGGTGCGCGATCGCGACGGCCAGAAGATGTCGAAGTCGAAGGGCAATGTGCTCGACCCGCTCGACATCATCGATGGCATCACCATCGAGGACCTCGTCGCCAAGCGCACGACCGGGCTGATGAAGCCCAAGGACGCGCCGAAGATCGAGAAGGCGACGCGCAAGGAATTTCCGGACGGCATCATCGCCCACGGCGCCGACCCGCTGCGCTTCACGATGGCCGCGCTGGCCGGCCCGGGCCGCGACATCAAGTTCGATCTCGGCCGCGCCGAGGGCTACAAGAATTTCTGCAACAAGCTGTGGAACGCCACGCGCTTCGTGCTGATGAATACCGAAGGCTTCAGCGCCGAGGGTGCGCCCGAGCCGACGACGGATGCGGAGAAGTGGATCCTCGCGCGTCTGGCGACGACCGCCGACGAGGCTCGCGCGCACTTCACCAGCTACCGCTTCGATTTGCTCGCGCAGACGCTGTACGAATTTGCCTGGAACGATTTCTGCGACTGGTTCGTCGAACTCGCCAAGCCGGCGCTGCTCGGCGATGACGCCGCCGCCGCGAACAGCACCCGGCACACGCTGCTGCACGTGCTCGAATCGCTGCTGCGTCTGCTGCACCCGCTCATTCCGTTTGTCACCGAAGAGCTGTGGCGCCAGGTCGCACCGCGCGTCGGCATCGCGGACGCGACGATTTCGCTGCGTCCCTATCCGGCACCCGACAGCGATCTGATCGCCCGCTGCGCGCAGGCGACGACCGACGTCGAATGGCTCAAGCAGATGGTCACCGCGCTGCGCCGCGTGCGCAGCGAGCTGGGCGTCTCGCCGGGCAAGCAGGTGCCGTTGCTGGTGCAGGCCGGCAGCGACGCCGCGCGCGCACGTCTGCAGCGCTTCGATTCGCAGCTGAAGTTCCTCAACCGGCTCGAACGCATCGACAGCGTCGACGGCGATCCACCGCCGGCCGCGACCGGTCTTGTTGGTGACGTGAAGCTGTTCGTGCCGCTCGAAGGTCTGGTCGATCTGGATGCCGAGCGCGCGCGCCTCGACAAGGAAATCGCCCGCGTGCTGTCGGAGAAGGACAAGAGCGCCGCGAAGATCGCGAAGTTCAGCGACAAGGTGCCGGCGGCCGTCGTCGACCAGGAGCGTCAGCGCCTCGTCGACTGGACCGCGCAGCACGACGCTCTCGCCGCGCAGCGCGCGCGGCTCTGAGGCATGACGCCGGCGCTCACAAGCGCCGGCGTTTGACCGCTGCACACGTACGCGTGCAGCGCGCGTCCTGACGAAGCGTTACCGGGTGGCCGCCTACAATCGGCCAACCCCACGCACGTCGATCCCATGTCCAGTTCCGATCGCATTCCCCATGTCGTCATTGTCGGCGGCGGTTTCGCCGGCCTTTGGGCCACGCGTGCACTCGCGCGCGATCCGGTGCGCATCACCCTCGTCGATCGCGGCAACCATCATCTGTTCCAGCCCCTGCTCTACCAGGTGGCGACGGCTGGCCTGTCAGCGCCGGACATCGCCGCGCCGCTGCGCCACATCCTGCGCAGCCAGGACAACGTCGAGGTGCGGCTGGCCGAGGTGCAGGACATCGACACCGCCGCGAAGACACTCGCGCTCGCCGACGGCACCAGCCTCGGCTTCGACACGCTGGTACTCGCTGCCGGCGCCACCCATGCCTACTTCGGCAACGATCACTGGGCCGCGCATGCGCCGGGCCTGAAAACGCTCGACGACGCGTTGCTGTTGCGGCGCAAGTTGCTGCTCGCCTTCGAGCGCGCCGAGGCCGAAACCGATCCCGACAAGCGCGCCGCGTGGCTCAGCTTCGCTGTCGTCGGCGGTGGCCCGACCGGCGTCGAGCTCGCCGGCACACTGGCCGAGATCGCGAGGCACACGCTGCGCAGCGAGTTCCGCAACATCGATCCGGCCCTGGCGAAAGTGCGCTTGGTCGAAGCGGGGCCGCGCGTGCTGTCGTCGTTCCCGGACGATCTGTCGGAGAAGGCGCGCCGCCAGCTGCAGAAACTCGGTGTCGAGGTGCAGACCGGCACGCCGGTCGCCGACATCGATGCCGACGGCTACCGCCTCGGCGATCAGCGCGTCGCCGCGAAAACGGTGATCTGGGCCGCGGGCGTGGCAGCGTCGCCGCTCGGCGCCCTGCTCGATGCGCCGCGCGACCGCGCCGGTCGCGTCCAGGTCGAACCCGATCTGCGTGTGCCGGGCCATCCCGACATCTATGTCGCCGGCGATCTCGCCGCGATCCAGAGCGCCGGCCAGCCCGTGCCGGGCGTCGCGCCGGCCGCCAAGCAGATGGGGCGGCACGTCGCGACCAGCATCCGCGCACGCCTGCGCGGCCAGGCGACGACGCCGTTCGCCTACCGCGACTTCGGCAACCTGGCGACGATCGGGCGTATGGCCGCGGTCGTGCATTTCGGCCGGCTCAAACTGTCGGGCGCACTCGCCTGGTGGTTCTGGCTGATCGCCCACGTGTTCTTCCTGATCGGCTTCCGCAACCGCGTGGTCGTGCTGCTCAACTGGACGATGGCGTACTGGAGCTACCAGCGCGCGGCGCGGATCATCTTCGGCCCGCCCCTCGATGCCGAAGCGGCCGCCAAGCCGGACCGTGAAGGGCCCGACGCACCGCGCATCGGCTAGCATGGCCGCGCGCCCACCCAAGCCGGATCTGCAGCCAGGCTGAGTCGCTCCCCCCACACGTTCCGGCGTTCCGCGCATGCTCGAAATCTCGACCCACAATTTCTGGATCGCGCTGGCGGTCACCACTGCCGCTGGCCTGGCCACAGGCCTCGGCAGCCTGCTGGTGCTGTTCGCGAAACAGCCGAACGCGCGCCTGCTGTCGTTCGGCCTGGCGTTCGCCGCCGGCGCGATGGTCTACGTGTCGCTGACCGAGATCCTCGACAAGTCGATCCTCGCCTTCACCAATGCCTACGGTCCGCAGCTCGGCTTCACCTGGGGCACGCTCTCGTTCCTAGGCGGCGTGCTCTTCATCGTCACGATCGATCGGCTGGTGCCCAACCCGCACGAGCGTCTGGAAGTCGACGATCCCTACTTCCGCGAGCACAACACCAGCTACATCAAGCGCGTCGGCCTGCTGACCGCGGTCGCCATCACCGCACACAATTTTCCCGAAGGTCTGGCGACGTTCTTCGCCACGCTGGAGAACCCCGGCGTGGGCATGCCGCTCGCGTTCGCGATCGCGATCCACAACATTCCCGAAGGCATCGCGATCGCGGTGCCGGTGTACTTCGCCACCAACAACAAGCTTTACGCCTTCCTCGCCTGTCTGCTGTCGGGTCTGGCCGAACCGATCGGCGCGCTGATCGGCTACGCCGTGCTGCGCCCCTTCCTGTCCGAACCGGTGTTCGGCGTCGTCTTCGGCCTGATCGCCGGCGTCATGGTGTTCCTCGCCCTCGACGAACTGCTGCCCGCTGCCAAGCGCTACGCCAAGGGACACGAGACGGTGTACGGCCTGGTCTCGGGCATGGCCGCGCTGGCGATCAGCCTGGTGCTGTTCAAGTGGTGAGTGCACGCCGCGCCTGGCGCGCCTAGACATCGCAAACAGAAACGGCCCGCTTGCGCGGGCCGTTTCACATGTCGCATTCGAGCCGGGGATCAGGCCGCGAACAGCGCTTTCATCTTCTTCAGCGCGTTGGCTTCGACCTGGCGGATGCGTTCGGCGGACACGCCGTACTCGTCGGCCAGTTCCTGCAGCGTCACCTTGTGCTCGTCGTCGAGCCAGCGGCGGCTGATGATGTCGCGCGAACGCGCATCCAGCGTGGCCATGCCTTCGCGCAGCAGGTCCAGCTTGCTGCCTTCGCTGTCGCGACGCTCGTAGGCCTGCGCGGGATCTTCATCCTGCGCGACGAGGTAGGCGACCGGCGCCGGTGGCGCGTTGTCGTCGTCCTCGCCTGCGGGCGCGTCGAAACCGATGTCGCGACCGGACAGGCGCGACTCCATCTCGAGCACTTCGCGCTCGGACACGTTCAGATCGGCAGCAACCGCCCGGACCTCGCTCGCGTTGAGCCAGCCCAGACGCTTCTTGCTCTTGCGCAGGTTGAAGAACAGCTTGCGCTGCGCCTTGGTCGTGGCGACCTTCACGATGCGCCAGTTCTTCAAAATGAACTCGTGCATCTCGGCACGGATCCAGTGCACCGCAAAGCTCACCAGGCGCACGCCCACGTCGGGGTCGAAACGCTTGACCGCCTTCATCAGGCCGATATTGCCTTCCTGGATCAGATCGCCCAACGGCAGGCCGTAGCCGTTGTAGCCACGGGCCACGTGCACGACGAAGCGCAGGTGCGAATGCACCAGCTCGCGTGCGGCGTCGAGATCGTCGTCGTCGCGGTAGCGCTGCGCCAGCGCCTGCTCATCTTCGACCGACAGCACCGGAATCTGGTGCACGGCGCCGATGTAGGCATCCAGCGAGCCCAGCGGGTTGAGGGTCGGGAGGCTGTTGGCAACCAGGGCGTGGGACATGGTCTGCGTGCTCATGGGGAGGGATGTTAGCAGTCGATACCTATGACTGCTAAGACGCACAGGAGTTCCCGAATGTTCCATTCACAGAACGACACCGGGAATTTCGTTGACTTCTATTCACGTCCGGGATTGTCGTTGGCCCCGGCGGTCACTGCGCATCTTGGGAGCAAGTCTGCGGACCGACCCGCCAACCTCGCATGAAAACCGCCGCATTCAGGCCCAGTCGGCCGCGCAACGGATCGTCTCGCGCGCGGTCTCGAGCTCGGGCGTCTCGACGACGATCCGGGTCCGCCGGTCCAGCATGCAGCCCAGACCGAGTTCCAGCAGCGTCGCGTGGGCCGCGCGGAGCCCGGCGCTCGTGGCCGCATCGATCAACCCTTCCGCACCCGCTGCTTCCAGCAGCAGCGGCGTCGCGCGCGGTGGGAGCAAGGCAGGCCGCGTCGACGCCTCGCGCAGCACCAGCCACTGCAGCAGGAATTCCAGATCGACCAGACCGCCCGCGCCCTGTTTCAGATCGAAACGGTCGCCTGCGCTGCGGTCCAGCTCGGCACGCATGCGCCGGCGCATCGACAGCACGTCCTCGTGCAGCTTCGCCGGATCTCTCGGCGTCGCCAGGATGTCGCGGCGCACGTCTTCGAACGCGGCCGCCATATCGTCATGCCCGGCCACGAAGCGCGCGCGCACCAGTGCCTGGTGTTCCCAGGTCCAGGCCCGCTCGCGCTGGTATTCGGCGTAGCTGGCCAGCGACGAGACCAGCAGCCCCTTGCCGCCGTCCGGGCGCAGGCGCACGTCGACGTCGTAAAGACGGCCGCCGCCGGTGACGGTGCCCAGCAGCGCGACGATCTTCTGCCCCAGCCGTGCGGCCCAGCGCTGTGCATCAAGCGGACGCTCGCCGGTGGATTGCGCATCGGCGGGCGCGTCGTAAAGGAATACAAGGTCGAGATCGGAACCGAAGCCGAGTTCTTCGCCGCCGAGGCTGCCGTAGCCGATCACCGCGAACCGCGCGTCGGGCAGCGCGCCATGTGTGGATTCAAGATCGCGCATCGCCAGTGCCAGCACGGTGTCGACCACCGCGTCGGCCAGCCACGCGAGCTGGCGCGTGGCGTCCTGTCCCGACTGGCGCCCATCGAGCGTCGCGAGCGCGATGCGGAAGCTCAGCTGCTGGCGGGTCTCGTTGAGATCCAGCAGGCCGGCTTCGAGATCCGGCTGCCGCAACGCGCGCGCGCAGGCCTGGGCCATCTCGCCACGCTGCAGCAGCGGTCCTTCATCGCGCGTGTCGAGCAGTTCGTCGAGCAGAAGCGGATGCGCGGCGAGCCGTTCGGCGAGAAACGCGCTGCGCGTGACCACGTCGACCAGACGTGCGAGCGCTGCCGGGCGTTCGTCGAGCAGGGCCAGATAACTCGCGCGCCGCAGGATGTTGTGCAGCAGTGCGAGCAGCCGGCGGATCGCCTGCAGCGGACGGTCCGCGGGCGCGGACGCCTGCAGCAGTACCGGCATCAGCCTGTCCAGTCGCGTGCGCGCGCTGTCGGAGAGATCGCGCACGCTCGGGGAACGCGCGAAATCGCGCAGTGCCGCGTCGACTTCAGTGCTGTCATTGAAACCCGTGGCTTCGAGCACCGCGCGCTCGCCGCCCTCGGGCAGCGCGCGCCAGTAGCCAGCGAGATCGTCATCCGTCTCCACCGCCCGCTGCTGGCTACGCACGGCGAACAGCGCATCGAACTCCTGCGCGACCGACGCGCGCACAGCGCGCAGTGCATCGACGAGCGCGTCCCAGTCGACATAGCCGAGACCGCGCGCGATCCGCAGACGGTCAAGCGGATCGGCAGGCAACATGTGCGTCTGCGCATCGCGCAGCATCTGCAGCCGGTTCTCCAGCTGGCGCAGGAATCGATACGCGCGTTGGAGCAACGCCAACGTGTCCGCATCGATCTGCGCATGCGCGTGCAAGGCCTCGAGCGTCGGCAACAGGCGCCGGTCGCGCAGCGCCGGCTCGCGGCCGCCGCGGATCAGCTGCAAGGCCTGGGCGAGGAATTCGATTTCGCGGATGCCACCGTCTCCGCGCTTGATGTCGTCGGACAGCTCCTTGCGCGCGACCTCGGCCGCGATCATCGCCTTCATCTGTCGCAGGCCGTCGAGCGCGCCGTAATCGAGATAGCGGCGATAGATGAAGGGCCGCAGCTGCGACAGGAACCGCTCGCCGGCCTCGATGTCGCCGGCAACGGGCCGCGCCTTCTGCCAGGCGTAACGCTCCCAGTCGCGGCCTTCGTGCTGGAAGTACTGCTCCATCGCCGCGAAGCTCAACGCGATGCGTCCCGCGCTGCCGAACGGACGCAGACGCAGATCGACGCGATGGCTGAAGCCGTCGGCGGTGTTCTCGTCGAGCAGCTTCGCGAGCTGTTGGCCGAGCCGGGTGAAGTAGTCCTCGGCCGCAAGCGCACGTGCGCCATCACTTTCGCCCGCGGTCGCGAAGCCGTAGATCAGGTCGATGTCGGAACTGAAATTGAGTTCGCCGCCACCGAGCTTGCCGAGGCCGAACACGACCAGACGTACGACATTCCCGTCGGCATCTCGCACCTGGCCGTAGCGCTGGGCGAACTCCGCTTCCAGCGCGTCGAGCGCGAGCGTCAGGCAGGTTTCCGCCAGCGCCGTGCTGCCAGCCAGCGTCTCGTCGACATCGTCGAGACCATGCACATCGCGCCAGACCAATCGCGCCGAACACGCGGTGCGATAGCGACGCAGCAACGCCGGCCATTCGCCGCGGTTGCCGGCGTCGAGTGCGGGTGGCGCGATGCCGTGTTGCGCGCTGTCCTTCAGGAGTTGCGCGAGCGCGTCCGGCTGACGCTGCAAGACGTCGAGCGCGAAATCGCTGGCGAGCGCGACCGGGCGGATGCGCGCGATGGCATCGGCATCGCTGCGGGTGGCATCCGGCAGTCGCGCGATCAGGCGGTCGAGCTGGGCGTCGATTTCGGGCGGCAACGGGGCGTCAGGCATCCGCGGATTGTCGCATCGCGATGCGGATATCGCGCCCGGACGCGTGGCGTTCCGGCATGCCCTTCAAAAACGTCAGGCAAAAAAAAAGCCCGCGACCGGTAAACCGGTTGCGGGCCTTGCTCCCTCCCCCACGTCGGGTGCAGGGCGATAGTGAAAGAGTCGTTACCGCTTTGCACGCTGCATTGCAAAACGATACCGACGGGTTCAAAAACCCCGCCCGTTCAGGGTCTTGGACCGCGCCGCAGGTCGCGCAGGATCTCGCGCGCAGCGTTGCGCCCGGGCAGACCGGTAACGCCGCCGCCCGGGTGCGAGCCGGAGCCGCAGAGGTACAAGCCGCCCAGCGCGCCGCGATAGTTCCCCTGCCCGAGCACGGGCCGTGCGCTGAACAACTGGTCCGGGCCCAGCGCGCCGTGGAAGATGTCGCCGCCGATGAGGCCGAGCCTGCGTTCCAGATCGAAAGGCGTCAGCGCGTCATAGCCGAGCACGCTGCGCGCGAAGTTCGGCGCCTGCGCATCCACCGTGTCGATCATCAGTTGCGCGACCGTGTCGCGGTGCGCGTCCCAGCCGCCGTCGGCGTCCTCGATCACCGGATTGACGTGCTGGCAGAACAGGCTAGCGACGTGCTGGCCGGGCGGCGCGAGGCTGTCGTCGAGCGTCGACGAGATCACCAGTTCCACGACCGGCGCGCGCGCCCAGCCGGGATTGTGTTCGCGCGATTTCGCATCGAAGTACGCGCGCTCGAAATAGCCGAGCGAATCGCCGATCAGGATGCCGCTCTGATGATGCGGCTGCAGCGTCGTGCCCGGTGCTGCGCGGAAATCCGGCAGTTCCGACAGGGCGACATTCATTCGGAACGTGCCGGATCCGCAGCGGTAGCGGCGGATGCGCGCGGTGGTGTCCTCGTCGAGATGTTCGGGTGCGACCAGACGCGTGTACAGCAGCTTCGGATTGAGGTTGGATGCGATCACGCCCGCGCGCAATGTGCGTCCGTCGACGAGTGCGACACCGACCGCGCGACCGTTCTCGACAATCACCTGCGCGACCTCGGCATCGGTATCGATCACCACGCCACGCGCGCGGCATTCGGTGGCGATCGCATCGCTGATCGCGCCCATGCCGCCGATCGCATGCCCCCACACGCCGCTCTTGCCGTTGACCTCGCCGAACACGTGATGCAGCAGCACGTAGGCCGAGCCCGGCGTGTAGGGACTGGCGAAATTGCCGACGATCGAATCCCAGCCCAGCGCAGCCTTCAGCGGTTCGTATTCGAACCAGTCGTCGAGCAGTTCGCCGGCGGATTTGGAGAACAGATCGAGCAGGTCGCGGCGGCCACGCATATCCAGCGACTTCAGCTGCCGCGCGACGCGCAGCGAGTTGAGCCAGTCGGCGAGCACGAAACGGTCGCTGACGTTGGGCGGTGTCGCGTGCATCAGTTCTCGCAGCACGACGACCACGCGATCGAGCATCGCGTAGTACTCGGGTAGACGCGCCGCATCGCGTGGCGACCAGCGCGCGAGTTCGGCGGCACCGTCCGGGCCGCCGAGACGGAATGCGCGGCCGTCCGGCAACGGCAGGAAATTCGAGTACGGCCGCTCCACCACGCGCAGGCCGTGCTGCGCCAGCCGCAGATCGGCGATCACCTTCCGATTGAGCAGGCTGACGGTGTAGCTCGCGAGCGAGTTGCGGAACCCCGGGTGGAATTCCTCGGTGACGGCCGCGCCGCCGACGATGCGGCGACGTTCCAGTACCCGCACGCGCAAGCCCGCGCCCGCGAGATACGCCGCGCAGACCAGTCCGTTGTGGCCGCCGCCGACGACCAGCACATCGCAGTCGTCGCGGCGGGCGCTCATGCGTGCCGGGCCAGCGTGGACTGCACGAGATCGGCCAGCGTCGACGCGGCCTGCGGGCGACCGAGCGCCGCCGAGGCGCGCGCGGCATCGGGCAGGACGGTCGGCGATGCGAAGGCGTCTGCGAGCAACTTCGACAGATGCTCGGGCGTGAGTTCGGATTCGGGCACACACCAGCCGATGCCGGCCGCGGCCAGCGTTTCGGCGTTGCGGCGCTGCTCGTCGCGCGAGCCGCCGGCGGGAATTGGGACCAGCACCGCCGGACGGCCGACGGTCAGCAGATCCGCGGCTGTCGTTGCGCCGGCGCGGGTGATCACCAGATGCGCATCGCGCAGACGCGCACCCATGTCGTCGAAGAACGGACGCACGGTCGCGTCGATGCCAGCCTCGCGCAGCGTGCGCTCGATCTCGTCGGTCGCGTCGCCCTTGTATTGCAGCGAGACCTGCAGGCGCTGCCGGATCGATTGGGGCAGCTGCAGCAACGCCGGCGGCACGACCTCGCCGAACACGCGTGCGCTCTGGCTGCCACCGACGACGAGCAGGCGCAACGGAGCGGCCGCATCGAGCAGCGGATAGTCGCCACGTGCATCGAGGATCGCCTGGCGCACGGGATTGCCGGTGTCGACGATGCGCGCGGCGTCGAAGCCGTCGAGACCGGCGGTGTCCGGGAACGACGTCGCCACGCCATCGGCGAAGCGCAGCAGTTTGCGGTTGGCCATGCTCAGGCGCGCGCCCTGCTCGTGCAGCAGCAGCGGCAGCGCGCGGCTCTTGGCCGCCAACGCTGGCGCGAAGCTCGGGTAGCCACCGAACCCGACCAGCAGGCGCACGCTGCGACGGCGCATGTCGGCGCGTGCCTGCGCCGTCGCGCGCAGGATCGTCAGGCCGGCGGCCAGCTTGCCCGAGAGGCCACCTTCGAGGCTGCGCGCCGGCAGCACCACGTGGTCGAGTCCCGCCAGCGCCTGCGTGTACGCGGCGCCGCGGCGCTCGGTGTAGATCACCACCGGATGACCGCGACGCTGCAGCTCGCGCGCCAGCGCCTCGGCCGGGAACAGATGCCCGCCGGTGCCGCCAGCGGCGCAGGCGATGGTGGGGAGCGATGCGGGAGACACGTGCGACATGGACAACCTGGGAGCTCACGACAGCGCACGACTATAGCCAGTGCGCCCGATGCGATCACGCCTGCAAGGGGCGCTCAATCGTCCAAGGTGCGGGTCATGAAGGTGCTGAAGGGATCGTCGACGTAATCGCCGAACGGGCCGCAGGGTTCGAACCCGTGGCGCGCGTACAGCGCATGTGCCGGCGCGAACGCGGCCGCGGTGCCGGTCTCCAGGCTCAGCCGCTGCCAGCCCTGCGCGCCGGCCGTGGCCATCAGGTGCGCGAGCATCGCTGCGGCGACGCCCTGGCGCAGGTGCGCGACATCGGTGCGCATCGATTTGAGTTCGCCATGCCCCTCGCCGAGATCCTTCAGCGCGCCGCAGCCGGCCAGGGCATCGCCGCGCCAGGCGCCCCAGAACGACACGCCCGGTGCGCGCAGGCCGGACAGATCCAGCGCGTGGATGCTTTCAGGCGGCGAATGCAACGCCATCGCGTCGAGATGGGCCTGCAGCAGCGCGATGACGCGCGGATCGTCGAGACCGCCGGCGCGGATTTCCAGCGTCGACTCGGGCGCCTGCAGCCAAGCCAGCTTGCGCGCACGTGGTTGGCGCTTGAGCTGCCATTCGGCGCGCGAGGCGCTGGCGCGATCGGGATAGCCGCGACTGGCGAGGATGCGCACCGGCGGGTTGCCGCGCGTGTATTTCGCGCCGCGTCCTGCGGCATGGGCTTTGAACCGCGCGTCGAGATCATTGGTGATGCCGGCATACCAGCTGCCGTTGCGGCATTCGAGCAGGTACAGGTGCCAGGGCGACGGTGCGGTCATCGCACCGATTATCCATACGTGCGCGACGCTGTCAGCGGTCCAGGCGATCGAAGGAGAACAGGGACGCCAGCGGATGTTTGCGCCGCTCGATCAGCGCCCGCAGCAGGCCGGCGCCCAGCATCGAATAGGTGATGCCGTTGCCGCCGTAGGCCATCGCGAAATGCACGCGCTTGCCCGTCGCGGCATGCGGGCCGAAGAACGGCAGGCCGTCTTCGGTTTCGGCGAAGGTGCCGGCCCAGGAGAACGTGGGTGTGAGATCGAGATCCGGGCGGATCTTCGCGATCTGTTTCATCAGCACGCGCGCCTTCTTCTCGACGCGCGCGTCGCGCCTTGCGGGCACGTCGACATCGTCGTCCTCGCCGCCGATCAGCAGGCGCCGGTCGCCGGTGGTCCGCATATAGAGATAGGGCCGCGCGGTTTCCCAGACCAGGGTGCGGGTGAGCGGACCGAGCTGGGCTTCGGAGATCGGGTCGGTGACGAAGGCATAGCTGCTGCGGTTGCGCGCGACCTGCTTCGGCAGCCAGTGCTGGCTGGCATAGCCGGCGGCGATCACGACGTGGCGGGCGCGGATGCGCACGCCCTTGTCGGTCGTTGCGACCACATCGCGCGCACGCGCATCAAGACGCAGGATCGCGGTGCGGTCGAACACCTGCGCGCCGCGTTTCACCAGTCGAGCGAGCAGCCGTGACGCGAAGCGGTAGGGATCGACCTGCGCAGCCTGCTTGCTGCGCAGCGCAGCGGGCGCGTCGATCAGGTATTTGGCTTTCAGCGGTTCCGATTCCAGATACTCGATGTCGAAGCCGTGCCGTCGACGTGCGTCGTATTCCTCACGCAGGCTGGCGACGTCGCGCTTGCGGCTGGCGTAGTACAGACTGTCGGCACGTTCGAAATCCACATCGCGCAGGCCGCGTGCCACCTCGGCCAGCATGTCGATCGATTCGCCGCAGGCGCGATACGCGAGCGCGGCATCGTCCTCGCCGTAACGCTTGGCCAGATCCACCAGATGGGTGTCGATCTCGTACTGCAGCAGCGCGGTGCTCGCCGCCGTGCTGCCCCAGGCGATGTCCCGCTGCTCGACGACTACAACCGAATGTCCGTGCGTGGCGAGTTCGTCGGCGATCAGCGCGCCGGTGATGCCGCCGCCGATGACCAGCACGTCGCAGGCCACGTCCGCTTCAAGCTGCGGGAACGCGTGCATCAGACCGTTGCGCACGGCCCAGAAGGGGTAACCGCTCTTGAGGTCCATGCGCGCGCATCGTGTGGGAGGTGCGACAGCCTAGGCACGCGTGCGTGAACGCGTCGGTGACAGCCTCCGACGACAGCCGCGGCCGCCGCCCGCTAGACTGCGCGCCCCTGCCCGACCGGTCCTGCGATGTCCGTCGTTCCCGCCCCCGCCTCCGCCGCCCTTCCGTCCACCGAGTGGGACGTCATCGTGCTGGGCGCCGGTGCGGCCGGCCTGATGGCGGCGATCGCGGCCGGCCAGCGCGGCCGGCGCGTGCTGGTGCTCGACCACGCGAACAAGGTCGGCAAAAAGATCCTGATGTCGGGCGGCGGCCACTGCAATTTCACCAACACCGGCACCACGCCGGCGCAGTACCTCTCGGACAACCCGCACTTCTGCAAGTCGGCGCTGGCACGCTACACGCCGCAGGATTTCATCGAGCTGGTCGACCGCCACGGCATCGCCTGGCACGAGAAGGAGCTGGGCCAGCTGTTCTGCGATGGATCCTCGAAGCAGATCGTGCAGTTGCTGCTCGACGAGGCGGATGCCGTCGGCGTGCAGGTGCGCACGCATTGCGCGGTGCAGCTGCCGCGACGCATCGACGACGGCTACGTGATCGACACCGCAGCCGGTCGACTGCGCTGCGCCTCGCTGATCGTCGCGACCGGCGGCCTGTCGATTCCGAGCATGGGCGCGACCGGTTTCGGCTATGACCTCGCGCGCGGCTTCGGCCACACGCTGGTGCCGACGCGCGCCGGCCTGGTGCCGCTGACGCTCAGTGGCAAGCATCAGGAACGCCTGGACGAACTCTCAGGCGTCGCGCTGGATGTCGAAGCCGGCTGCAATGGCGCGTTCTTCCGCAACCGGATGCTGGTCACGCATCGCGGCATCAGCGGCCCGGCGATCCTGCAGATCTCGTCCTACTGGCAACCCGGCGACGATCTGCGTCTGGACCTGCTGCCCGGCCGCGATGCGCTGGCGTGGCTGCAGACGCAGCAGGCCGAACGCCCCGGCACCGAACTCAAGAACGTGCTCGCCGAACTGATGCCACGCCGCTTCGCCCAGCGCCTGTGCGAGATCTGGCTGCCGAACCGGCCGATGAAACAGTTCACCCCGCCGCAGCTGCAGGACACCGCCGCGCTGCTGCAGGCCTGGCCGCTGGTCGCCAGCGGCACCGAGGGCTACCGCACCGCGGAAGTCACCCTGGGTGGCGTGGATACCGGCGGCGTGTCGTCTCGCACGATGGAATCGCAGCACGCGCCCGGGCTGTACTTCATCGGCGAAGTACTCGATGTCACCGGCTGGCTCGGCGGCTACAACTTCCAGTGGGCATGGGCCTCGGGCGTGGCGGCCGGCAGCGCGGCCTAGCCGTCATGCAGGCTCAGGCCGCCCGCGAATCCGCCCGCGCGCGACGCGTGCGCACCGCATCGGCAAGACGATCGAGCGTACGCACCGTCGTCTCCCAGTCGATGCAGCCGTCTGTGATGCTCTGCCCGTAGACCAGCGGCGTGCCCGGCACCAGCGCCTGCTTGCCGGCCACGAGATGGCTTTCGATCATCGCGCCGACGATGCGGCGCTCGCCGCTTTCCAGCTGACGCGCGATGTCGTCGATGACCTTCGGCTGGTTGTCGGGATTCTTGCTGCTGTTGGCGTGGCTGGCGTCGATCATCAATGCCGCGCGCAGACCCTGCGCCTGCAGCACGCCCGATGCAGCCTCGACGTGCGCCGCGTCGTAGTTGGGCGCCGCGCCGCCGCGCAGGATCACGTGGCAATCCGGATTGCCGGACGTTGAGGCGACCGCGCAGCGCCCGTCCTTGCCGACGGCGAGGAAATGATGCGGATGCGAGGCCGCGCCGACCGCGTCGACCGCGATGCGCACGTCGCCGCCGGTGCCGTTCTTGAAGCCGACCGGACACGACAACCCCGACGCCATCTCGCGATGCACCTGGCTCTCGGTCGTGCGCGCACCGATCGCGCCCCAGGCGACCAGATCGGCGATGTACTGCGGGCTGATGATGTCGAGGAATTCCACGCCGGCCGGCAGGCCCAGCGCATTGACCTCAATCAGCAGGCCGCGCGCGAGGCGCAGGCCCTTGTCGATGTGGAAGCTGCCGTCGAGATCGGGATCGTTGATCAAGCCCTTCCAGCCGATCGTCGTGCGCGGCTTCTCGAAGTACACGCGCATCACCAGCTCCAGTGCGTCGCCATGCGTATCGCGCAGCGCGCGCAGGCGATGCGCGTACTCCATCGCCGCGACCGGGTCGTGGATCGAGCACGGACCGACGACGACGATCATTCGGTCGTCCTCGCCGTGCAGGATCGCGTGGCAGGCCGCGCGGGCGTCGGCGACGGTCGTCGACATCGCGTCACTGCAGGGCAGTTCGGCGAGCAGCGTGGCGGGCGGGGTCAGCGGTTGCAGGTCGCGGATGCGGAGGTCGTCGGTGTGCGGGGGCATGGTCGATCTCGGAAACGGAAGGCTGGAAACGAAAAAAGCCGCCAGGGTCTCTGGCGGCTTCCGGGGAATACGTGCGACCTGGTGTCAGGGCGCGCGCGGACCGTCCGCCGCCTGTGGCGTCGGAAACGCATACCAATAGAGAAAGCTGGAGGGGCGCGAGGTCATGGCGCCATTGATAACACGGCGATCCGCGCGGTGCGACGGTTGCAGTCGCGACCATCGCGGCCCGCCGCCGTCACTCGGGCAGCAGCGGCGGCCGTGATTCGTACCAGTCGCGCGCACCGGCGATGTGCAGCTTGCGGTCGCCGCCCTGCAGCTCGACGCCCATGCCCAGCACGCCCCAGCGCGCGTACAGATCGCCGTTCGGCGTGCCGTCGGCGATGCGCAGCCGCGCCTGCATGTCGATGCGGTCGTTGCTGGCCTGCACGCGATCGAACACCAGCTCGTTGCCGCGCAGACGCAGATCGCCGGTCGCGTGCGCTTCGCCCGAATCGATCAGATTGCCGATCCAGCGCGGAAACACGCTGCGCTCGGCGAACAGTCCCAGCAGCACGCTGACGTCGCGCATGTCGACGCGGCCGCGGCCGCTGACTTCGAACGGCTCGCGCCAGTCCAGCGTGCCGTCTTCCAGCGCGAGCCGCGCCCACCAAGGCGCGTCGTCGCCGCCGGACCCGTCGAGCCGCACACCGTCGAGACGCAGCGCCATCGCATCGATCTTGTAGCGCCGCCCGACGCGCTGCATGCGCGACAGGCGGCTGTCGAGATCGACGTTGCCCGACAGCTGCGACGGTCCTAATGCGACGCGCACGTCCTGTCCGCGCACACGCATGCGCCCGCCGATCATCTCGCCGCCATTGTCGAGACGGATATCGCCGCTGGCATGGCCACTGCCGCCGACCAGACGTGCGCTGTCGCCGGGCAGATAGCGGTTGTAGGTGCGCAGGTCCGGCACCTGCGCATCGTCGAAGCGCAGCCGCGCATCGAGATGCTCGTGGAACTCGGCCAGCGTGCCGGTCGATGCGAGATCGAGGCGCAGATCGCGGCCGCGCAGGTCGATCCGGTCCGGCGCGGATTCCGGCGCAAGGGTGAAGCGGTCGAGGACGATGCCGATCGTCGTGCGCTGACCGGATTCGGCGTCATCGCGCATCCGCATGCGGGCGTGCGCATTGCCACTGAAACGGTTGTCGAGCACGCGCGCCGTCAGCGCGGCATTGTCGAGATCGATGCGGCTGCCGGGCTGCAGTTGCCCGTCGTGCAGGCGCACGTCGGCGTCGAGATCGGCGCGACCGTCGAAGGCCAGCCAGTCGACGTTGCGCAGGATCACGTCGATCCAGCGCAGCGGCACCGCCGGCCATTGCGTCTCGACCGTGCCGCCCAGCGCGCGCACGGGCCGCAACCAGTCGTCCGGGCCGATGCGGCGATCCGCCACACGCAGGTCGGCACGCAGCCACGGCGTGCCCGACGCCGGCGCCGGCACACGGGCGGCGACGAGAATCGCGTCGGACGCTGTGCGCAAGGCCACGCCCAGCGGATGCCGCAGTGGCGTCCCGTCGGCCGCGCTGGAATACACCGGCGCCGACCAGTCGAGCTGGCTGCCCGGCATCAGCACGCCGCGCTCCAGGGTCAGATCGGCGCGCAGGTGACCGACGAAACCGGCGGTGCCGATCGGCAGGGCATCGTCGTTGCGCGCGACCAGATCGATGCCCGGCGCCGGCCCGTCGACGCGCATGCGCGCATCGAGCAGCACCAGCTTCTCCTCGCCCTGCGCCTGCTCGCGGATGTGCGCGGGAATTTCGATATCGAGTTCGAGCGCGCCCTCGCGCAGCACGGTCACATCGCTGATCTGCAGCGTCGCGTCCGGCATCGTCAGCGTGGACGGACCGACTTCCATCGCGCCGCCCTGCAGAACCTTTTCGAACACGAACCGCGCCTCGCCGTTGCCGGTCACGCGGGCATCGTAGAAATCCAGCCGCAGCAGGCTCGGGGTGGTGATCGCATCGAAGCGCAGCGTCCATGGCGTCTTGCCCGGACGCTTGGTGGTCGGCATGTCCCGGGACGTGCGTGCGACGTGGACCGACACGTTCTGCGCGCGGATGGTGCCGAACGCGAGCTGGCGCCCCAGCAGCGGCAGGATCTTGATGCGTCCGTTGGCGCGCGGACTGGCGATCGTCCACAGGTTGGTCCGCGCATGGCCGCCCATGACGATGCCGCGTGCGTGGATATGCCCCGGATACAGGCTCATCGCCCAGTCCCAGCGCGCGTGGAAGCGGTCGGGCTTGCGGTTGATCACGTCGGCGCCCACCGACGTGTTGAGGAAGACGTTGGCCGCGAGGAGGTAGAGCAGATAGAGCACGCCCAGCGCGACACCCGCGCGCCGCAGCCCCGTGCGGTGCGCGCGCCACCACGGATCAGGGGAAGACATCGGCATCCGCGCAGCATGGCGGAATCACGGTGACGGCGGCCTGCACGTGACGCGGCGGCGGCCGCGTGCATGACAACAGATACGCGATCAACGCGCCTCCCGATACCGTCTCCGGCTGCGCACGTCCGATCATGCAGGCCACGTTCGGCGGCATGGCCGGCGAGGCGCCGATGCGCGTCGTTCGAACCGGGTGTCCCGGATGTGCCCGGCTCAGTCCCGTACGATCCGGGACACGCGCCAGCCGCCGTGGCTGCGGAAGCGTCCGCTGTTGCCGGTCAGCGCGTAACGCATGCCCGCCCACACCGCGACCGGCCACGCGCACTGCCATGACCGCGCCTTGTCGACTGCCTTGCGGAAGTCCCGCATGCGCGTGGTGCTCATCGAAGGCACGCCTTGGCGACCCGCTGCCCCATTCCTGGACACATTCCAACCCCTTGGGAAAGATTCCGGCTCCCCGCCGGAGCTTGGCGGTGCACCTCCCCGTGCGCCCGCCATGCCATCTCATGATAACCGTGACGCTTGTCACATATGAGCCCCCCCGGCACCGCGGCGCGCCGGCATGCGCGGCACAAAAAAACCCCGCCTCGCGGCGGGGTTCTTCGTGCAACGGTCAAGCGGATGGAGCTGGATCAGAAATCCATGCCGCCCATGCCGCCCATGCCGCCGCCGCCCGGCATCGCCGGCTCTTCCTTCTTCGGCAGCTCGGCGACCATCGCTTCGGTCGTGATCATCAGACCGGCGATCGAGGCCGCGTTCTGCAGGGCCGAACGGGTGACCTTGGTCGGGTCCAGGATGCCGAACGCGATCATGTCGCCGTATTCGCCGGTCGCGGCGTTGTAGCCGTAGTTGCCGGTGCCGTCCTTGACCGCGTTGAGCACGACGCTCGGCTCTTCACCGCAGTTGGTGACGATCTCGCGCAGCGGGGCTTCCATCGCGCGCAGGGCGATCTGGATGCCGTGGTTCTGGTCTTCGTTCGCGCCCTTGATCTGGCCGATGGCCTGCAGTGCACGCACCAGGGCCACGCCGCCGCCCGGGACCACGCCTTCTTCGACCGCTGCGCGCGTGGCGTGCAGGGCGTCTTCGACGCGGGCCTTCTTTTCCTTCATCTCGATCTCGGTCGACGCGCCGACCTTGATCACCGCAACGCCGCCGGCCAGCTTGGCCACGCGCTCCTGCAGCTTCTCGCGGTCGTAGTCGGACGAGGTCTCTTCGATCTGAGCCTTGATCTGCTTGATGCGCGACTCGATGCCACCGGTCTCGCCGGCGCCGTCGATGATCGTGGTGTTCTCCTTGGAGACCTGCACCTTCTTCGCACGGCCGAGATCGGCGATGGTCGCCTTCTCGAGCGACAGGCCGACTTCCTCGGAGATCACGGTGCCGCCCGTCAGGGTGGCCATGTCTTCGAGCATCGCCTTGCGACGGTCACCGAAGCCCGGCGCCTTGACGGCGACGACCTTGACGATGCCGCGGATGGTGTTGACGACCAGGGTCGCCAGCGCTTCGCCTTCGACTTCCTCGGCGACGATCAGCAGCGGCTTGCCGGCCTTGGCCACGCCCTCGAGGACGGGCAGCAGGTCACGGACGTTCGAGATCTTCTTGTCGTGCAGCAGGATGAACGGGTCATCGAGGTCCGCGGTCTGCGACTGCTGGTTGTTGACGAAGTACGGCGACAGGTAGCCGCGATCGAACTGCATGCCCTCGACGACGTCGAGTTCGTTCTCAAGACCCGAACCTTCTTCGACCGTGATCACGCCTTCCTTGCCGACCTTCTTCATCGCGTCGGCGATGATCGTGCCGATCGACTCGTCCGAGTTGGCCGAGATCGTGCCGACCTGGGCAATCGCCTTGTCGTCGGCCGTCGGCTTGGACAGGTTCTTCAGCTCGACGACGGCAGCCTTGACGGCCTGGTCGATGCCGCGCTTGAGGTCCATCGGGTTCATGCCGGCGGCGACCGCCTTCGAACCTTCGCGGATGAACGCCTGTGCCAGCACGGTCGCGGTGGTGGTGCCGTCACCGGCGTTGTCGGAAGTCTTGGACGCGACTTCCTTCACCATCTGCGCGCCCATGTTCTCGAACTTGTCGGCCAGCTCGATTTCCTTCGCGACGGACACGCCGTCCTTGGTGATCGTCGGCGCGCCGAAGCTCTTCTCGAGCACGACGTTGCGGCCCTTCGGGCCCAGGGTTGCCTTGACGGCATTGGCGAGAATGTTGACACCACGCACCATCTTGGAACGTGCGTCTTCGCCGAAGCGGATTTCCTTCGCAGCCATTGCGGTATTACCTCAGAAATGAAAGGGGGATTGGATGGCGGGCAATGCCCGCCGGGGTCGATCACGGAGTCGCGCGGACGCAGGGCGTCCGCCGCGGATCAGCCGACGATCGCGAGGACGTCGTCTTCCTTGATGATCTTGTATTCGATGCCGTCGGCCTTGTAGGCGCTGCCCGAGTACTGGCCGTAGATCACGATGTCGCCAGCCTTGACCTTCGGCGCGCGCACGCTGCCGTTGTCCAGGGCCTTGCCCTCGCCGACGGCGACGACTTCACCCTTGGTGGGCTTTTCCTTGGCGTTGTCCGGGATCAGGATGCCGCCGGCGCTCTTTTCTTCTGCCTCGACGGGCTTGACCACAACACGGTCGTACAGCGGCTTCAGGTTGCTCATGTCACCCTCTTTAAGTGATTGATTGGAAAGAAATCGTGCGCAGATTCTAGCACTCGCCCATGGCGACTGCCAGAAACGCTGGCGCACGCACCCGGCAGAACCGGGACCGGACGGGAGATGGGTACCGCAACGGGGATTACAAGGGCAGGCGGACGTTTCGACGGATCGGATGCCGTCTTGCAGGACGGCACGCCACGTCTACCGGCGTCCGGACGGGCGCCGCGCTGTCTTCAGCGGAAGCGCCAGGTCGCGAGCAGCATGGTCTCGCCGTCGTTGGGCTGCTTGATGCTGGCGTTGGAGATATGCCGGGCCAGCAGCGAGAACCGGTCCCAGCGCCAGCCGACCGTGCTCACGAACTGCGGATTGCCCGACAGCGCACTGGTACGACCGGCCTGCACACCGACGCCGAAGCCGGCGACGAATCCGTTGTCGCGTTCGTAACGGGCGCCGCCATGGAACACGCCCGCATCTTCGGACAGATCGAAACGGGTGTTGTCGCGGCCGCGGACATAGACCGCTCCGACGTCCCAGCGCAGCACACCATGCTCGGTGCGGCGCCACTCGGGCAGCCAGGCCACGCTGGCCACCAGGGTGGTCTCGTTCTCACGGGTGGCGGAGGCGCCGATGCCGACCTCGACGGGTGCGGACTGGGCAGCAACAGGAATGGCGGTACACGACAGCACGGCCATGGCGACAGCGGTAGGGATCAGGCGCATCGAACTCGTCGGGAGCCGCGGAGGGCTCGGCATATTGGAAGGGGATCGATTAATCATACCGACCAGTTCAGTAATGCGCGCGACATTTTTCTCCCACTGACGGGATGCAGCGTCCGTCCCGCGCCGCACCAGCGTGGCGACGCGCCCGTGCAGGCCTCGTGCAGGTCGGCCCGCAGTATCGTGCGTCGATGGACACCCTCGCCTGCTTCAGTACCTGCCCCGACGCCCCGACCGCCGAGCGCATCGCCCGCGCGCTTGTCGAGGCCCGGCTCGCCGCCTGCGTGAACCTGCTGTCCGGCGTGCGCTCGGTCTATCGCTGGGAGGGCGACGTGGTGGTGGACGACGAAGTCCTGCTGATGATCAAGACCACATCCGTACACCTGCCGGCATTGCGCGAGCGACTGGTCGCGCTGCATCCCCATGACGTGCCGGAGCTGATCGCCCTCCCGGTTGCCGGGGGACTGCCGGCCTACCTGCAGTGGATCGAAGAGGCGACCGCCCCTGCACCGCGCAGCTGACCCGTCCGCGCTGAACCTGCGTTCGGCATCGACGACGACGGCCTGCGATACTTGCGCGATGCGTCCGCCCGACTCCGAATCCATGGCCAGCCGCGAACACCGGCGTTCTTCTCCAGCAGACAGGACGGGCCGCGTCATCGGCTGGCTGACGGCCTGCATGCTGTTCCTCGCCTGCCTGCCGGCATGGGCACAAGGCATCGGTTTCGACGACGTGCTGCCGGTCGACGAAGCGCTCGCGGTCTCGGCCGAGGCCGTGGGCCCGGACCGGATCGAGATCCGCTGGGCGATCGCCGACGGCTATTACCTGTATCGCCATCGCATGGGCGCGCGGGTCGAGAGCGGCTTCAAGACCAATCCGCTGCAATTGCCGGCCGGCCGCAAGCACACCGACGAATTCTTTGGCGAAGTCGAGACCTACCGAGGACGGGTCACCGGCGTGCTGACCGGCGCGCCGGCCGACGGCGTCGACACGCTGCAGGTCGAAGTGAAATACCAGGGCTGCGCGGATGCGGGCATCTGCTATCCGCCGCAGACGCGCATGCTGCAGGTCGCGCTGCCTCGCGGCGCTGCGGGTGCGGCGCGCGCGCCAGCCGCGAACGATTCGGGCTTTGCCGCATTCGGCCAGGCGCTCGGCGGCAACGGCGCCGGCCGCGCGCCGACGCTCACCGGTGCGAACGATGCGCTGCCGCCCGAGCGCGCGTTCGCATTCGAGGCCATCGCGGGCGACGGCGACACGATCCTGCTGCGCTTCACCCCGGCCAAGGGCTACTACCTCTATCGCGACCGCAACCGGTTCGAGGTCCGCGGCGCCGAGGGCATCCGCGCCGGCGCACCGCGCTGGCCGGCCGGACAGGCGCATCACGATGCGCACTTCGGCGACGTCACCGTCTATTTCGACCAGGTCGACGTACCGCTGCCGCTGGTGCGCACGACGGCCGAGGCCGCGCAGGTCGAGGTCGTCGCGACCTTCCAGGGCTGCCAGGACGAGGGCATCTGCTATCCGCCGATGACCCGCTCCGTGCGCGTCGCCTTGCCGGCGGGCCGCGTGCAGACGGTGGCCGAAGCCGCGGCTGAGTTGGCGGGTGCTGCATCCACTGGCGACGCTGCCACGACTGACACGGCCGTCGATGCGAACGATGTCGCCACGTCTGAAATCCCGTCGCCTGTTGCGAGCGGCGGCAACGACGCGCTGAGCGCGCCGACTCCCGATATCGACACCCCCGACGCCAGCGCCGACAACGCATCGCGCACGCGACCGCCTGGCGCCGACTCGATCGGCCTGTTCGCCGCGCTCGGCCTGGCGTTGCTCGGCGGCGTGCTGTTGAACCTGATGCCCTGCGTGCTGCCGATCCTGTCGCTGAAGGTGCTGGGCATTGCGAAGAGTGGCGGCAGTCGCGCGGCCGCACGCTCGCATGCGCTCTGGTACACGGCCGGCGTGCTGGTCGCATTCGCGCTGGTCGGTCTGCTCGCGATCGCTCTGCGCGCCGCCGGCCAGGCAATGGGCTGGGGCTTCCAGTTGCAGCAACCGTGGTTCGTCGCGGCGCTCGCCTATCTGATGTTCGCGGTGGGCCTGAGCCTGTCGGGCGTCTTCAGCCTCGGCGGGCGTATCGGCAACGTCGGACACGCGCTCGCGGGACGCAGCGGCCCGGTCGGCGACTTCTTCACCGGCGTATTGGCCTGTGTAGTCGCCAGCCCCTGCATCGCGCCCTTCATGGGCGGCGCGCTGGCCTATGCGTTCACCGCATCGACGCCGATGGCGCTGGCGGTATTCCTGATGCTGGGCCTGGGACTCGCCCTGCCGTTCCTGCTGATCGGTCTGGTGCCGGCGCTGGCCGACCGCCTGCCGAAGCCCGGCGCATGGATGGAAACGCTCAAGCAAGTGCTGGCATTCCCGATGTATCTGACCGCGCTGTGGCTGGCGTGGGTGCTCGGCAAGCAGCGCGGCGTCGATGCGATGGCGCTGCTGGTCGCCGGCATGACCGTGCTCGCGCTGGCGCTGTGGTGGTTCGAACGTCGCCGCTGGACCGGCCACGTCCTGCATCGCGGACTCGCGCTGGCGCTCGCACTGGTGGCCTTGCTGCCGGTGATCGCGGTCGGCCGGCTCACGACGCCGGCGACTGCGAACACCGCGGCCAGCGAGAGCGGCACGCACGTCGCCTACTCTGCCGAACGCCTGGCCGCCTTGCGCGCCGCCGGCACGCCGGTGTTCGTCAACATGACCGCCGACTGGTGCGTGACCTGCAAGGCCAACGAGCGCCGGGTACTGTCGGGCGCCACGTTCAAGACCGCGATGGCCGATGCCGGTGCCACCTACATGGTCGGCGACTGGACCAATGTGGATCCGGAAATCGGCGCCTTCCTCGAGGCGCATGGCGCAGTCGGCGTGCCGCTGTATGTGGTGTATCCGGCCGGCGGCGGTGACGGCGTCGTGCTGCCTGCGTTGCTCAGCGACGCGATCATCGTCGACGCGCTCGGGCGCACGGGTTCGGCGCAGTGAAGGTCGGCCCGCTGACGGTCGTCGCGATCGCGGTCGTTGCCGGCGGTCTCGGTGTGCTCGCCAGCCTGTTCGTCGGCGGCCCCGGCCCGCTGCTCGGATCCGAAGCCGGACAACGTCTGTATGCCGACACGCTCAGCGCCACTGCGCCTGCGCCGCCCGAAGGCGTGACCGTCGCGCGCCGCGGCGATGTCATCGCACCGTTCGAGGTCGCCGGTCTGGACGGACCGACGCTGCAGATGCCGAACGCTTATGCGGGCCGTCCGGTGCTGGTGAACCTCTGGGCCAGCTGGTGCGGGCCCTGCATCGAGGAAATGCCCGAACTGGACCGCTTCGCCCGCGAACAGGGTGACACCGGCGTGCAGGTATTGGGCATTGCGCTCGACGACGCCGAAGCCGTTCGGGCATTCCTCGAGCGGATTCCGGTGAACTACGCCATCGCCCTGGATGCGCCCGGCCCGGCCGACGCCGGCGTGCGCCTGGGCAATCCGCGCGGCGTACTGCCCTATACCGTGCTGCTGTCGCCGGACGGGCGGTTGCTCAAGCAACGGATCGGCCCCTTCGCCCACGGCGAGATCGACGGCTGGGTCGCACCCTGACCTCGGAAATTCAAACGGACGTTTAAAATCGTCAAACGTCTGCGAACTGGACACCATCGGGGACATCCCGCAGACTTCGCGCACCCGCCGCACCCCGTCCCCGATGGCCTCGATCCTCGTCCTGCACGGTCCCAACCTCAACCTGCTCGGCACCCGCGAGCCGGAGGTCTACGGGCACGCGACGCTGGCCGACATCGACGCTTCGCTGCAGACGACCGCGCAGGCCGCCGGCCACATGCTGGAGAGCCTGCAGTCGAACGCCGAGCACGTGCTGGTCGACCGGGTGCAGGCCGCCCGGGCCGACGGCACCGCGCTGATCCTGCTCAACCCGGCCGCGTTCACCCATACCTCCGTGGCCCTGCGCGACGCGCTGGCCGCGGTCGCCCTGCCGTTCTACGAGATCCACCTGTCGAACCCGCACCGCCGCGAGCCGTTCCGCCACACCAGTTACTTCAGCGACCTCGCCATCGGCGTGGTCTGCGGCTTCGGCGCCGACAGCTACCGCTACGCGCTCGACGCCGCGATCGCCCGGCTGCGCGCCGGCTGACATCCGACCCGAATCCATCCCGTTCCGTATTCGCGCGTCTGCGCGACCCACGCAAAGAGAGAGGCCCGCATGGACCTGAGAAAGATCAAGAAGCTCATCGACCTGCTCGAAGAGTCCAACCTGACCGAGATCGAGATCAAGGAAGGCGAAGAGTCCGTGCGCCTGTCGCGCAATGCGGCCGCCGCGCCGATGATGTACGCCCCCGCGCCGGCCGCGGCCGCCCCGCGCGCCGCCGAGCCGGTGATGCCGATGAGCTCGCCGGTCGACGCCGCCACCGGCGGCACGCCGAAGGCCGCCGGCGACGATCTGCCCGCCGGCGTGGTGACCAAGTCGCCGATGGTCGGCACTTACTACGCCTCGCCCGCACCGGACAAGCCGTCGTTCGTCTCGGTCGGCCAGCAGGTCAAGGTCGGCGACACGCTGGGCATCATCGAAGCGATGAAGATGTTCAACCCGATCGAGGCCGAGACCTCGGGCACGGTCGTCGCGATCCTGTGCGAGAGCGGCCAGCCGGTCGAATTCGACCAGCCGCTGTTCGTGATCGGCTGAGGCCGCCACGATGCTGGAAAAAGTCGTCATCGCCAATCGGGGTGAGATCGCGCTGCGCATCCTGCGCGCGTGTCACACCCTGGGCATCCGTACGGTCGCGGTGCATTCCACCGTCGACCGCAACCTCAAGCACGTGGCGATGGCTGACGAGTCGGTCTGCATCGGCCCGCCGCCATCCGCGCAGAGCTACCTCGACATGCCGGCGATCATCGCCGCGGCCGAGGTCACCGATGCCCAGGCGATCCATCCCGGCTACGGCTTCCTCAGCGAGAACGCCGACTTCGCCGAACGCGTCGAGCAGTCGGGCTTCATCTTCATCGGGCCGAAGGCCGAGACCATCCGCCTGATGGGCGACAAGGTCGAGGCGATCCGCGCGATGAAGGAAGCCGGCGTGCCCTGCGTACCCGGTTCCGGCGGCCCGCTGGGCGACGACGCGGCGACCAACGTCAAGATCGCCCGCGAGATCGGCTACCCGGTCATCGTCAAGGCGGCCGGTGGTGGCGGCGGACGCGGCATGCGCGTAGTCCACACCGAAGCCGCACTGGTCAACGCGATCGCGACGACCAAGCAGGAAGCCAAGGCCGCGTTCTCGAACGACATGGTCTACATGGAGAAGTTCCTCGAGAACCCGCGCCATGTGGAGATCCAGGTGCTGGCCGACGGCCAGGGCGGTGCGATCCATCTGGGCGAGCGCGACTGCTCGATGCAGCGTCGCCACCAGAAGGTCGTCGAGGAAGCACCGGCGCCGGGCATCACGCCCGAAGCGCGCGCGCAGATCGGCAAGGTCTGCGTGGATGCCTGCATCCGCATCGGCTACCGCGGCGCGGGCACGTTCGAGTTCCTCTACGAGGACGGCCGCTTCTACTTCATCGAAATGAACACCCGCATCCAGGTCGAACATCCGGTGACCGAGCTGGTGACGGGCATCGATCTGGTGCGCGAGCAGCTGATGATCGCGTCGGGCCACAAGCTGTCGATCCGACAGGAAGACGTGGTGCTGACCGGCCATGCGATCGAGTGCCGTATCAACGCCGAGGATCCGGACACCTTTCTGCCCTCGCCCGGCACGATCCGCCACTTCCACGCACCGGGCGGACCGGGTGTGCGCGTCGACACGCACGTCTACGAAGGCTATGCGGTGCCGCCGAACTACGACTCGATGATCGGCAAGCTGATCGTGCACGGCGCCGACCGCGAGCAGGCGATCTGCCGCATGCGCGTGGCGCTGTCGGAAATGGTCGTCGACGGCATCAAGACCAACATCCCGCTGCAGCAGCGGATCATGCGCGACCAGGGCTTCCATGCCGGTGGACAGAACATCCACTACCTGGAAAAGCGCCTCGCCGAACGCAAGAACAAGACGCTGGCGATCGGCTGAGTCCGGTTCCGGGCGTCGCGTTCGCGGCGCCCGGGCTCAACCTTCGCGGTCGGGCAACGCGCGGCGCAATGCCGCGTCCAGACGGATCGGCCGCGCCCAGCGGTCGTAACTCGACACCAGCCCACGCCGCACGCGCGAGAACGCCTCCGTGCCCGGGCCCGCGTCCAGCCGCGCCAGCACATCGCGCCAGCCGCCGGCGGGGTCGCGCCGCCATTCCCCGACCACCTCGCGGCAGGTCCGGCCCAGCACGTATGCCGTGGCGCAGGCCAGATAGACATCGCCCGGTCGCGCGCCGGCGTCCAGCAGTTCGGTGACGAACACCCGCGGCGCGCCCTGGTAACGCACCAGTTCGTCGACGAACGCACCGCGATACCGCCCGGCATAGGTGTTGGTGTCGGCCAGCCACGTATCGAGCCAGTCGTCGCCGCTTGCAGCGGACCAGACCGCGACCGCCGGTGCCTGCGCGGGCTCGTCAGACGCACCGGACGTGTCCTGCGCCATCGCGGGCAGGGCGATACCGGCCAGCAGCAGGGCGATCGCGGCGGAACGGAATGACATGGCGACAGGCTCCTCGACTGGCCGCGCGGCCCGGCGCCACGCGTTGTCCGGCACAGGTGTCACGACATGCGTCCCCGACCGCGACGCACCCGCGACACGCGGCGAACGACCATACCCCACGCCCGCAATCCAAGGACAGCCGCCATGGCCACTTCCCGCCCGCAGAACCGCACGCCCCGCCTCTGGCGCTGGGGCATCGGCATCATCGTGGTGATCGGACTGCTGGCCGCGTGGTGGCTTGCGCTGGACCGGTTCGCGGCGCGGATCGGGCTGGATGCCGAAAGCACGCTCCGCGCGCTGCCACAGAGCGAACAGGCCGGCCGCAGCGAATGAACGGCGCCGCTCAGCGCGCGGCGATCACCAGCGTGTCGGGACGTCCACCCTGCTGCCACCAGTCGCCGGCAGCGGTCACCCGCAACGCGATCGCACCCTTGCGCATCGACAGATCGCTGCTACCAACCTGTCCGTCGGCGACATAGGCGCCGAGCACGTCGCGCGGGTCTTCGACGTTGCTGAAACTGGCCGCACCCGCATCGATGCGCAACGACTGCGGGCCACCAGCCTTGACGCTCACGCGCACGGGCAAGGTCTGTCCGTCAGCGCAGCGCAGTTCGCCCTGGCCACGCGCGGCCTGGTGCAGGGACGACCAGTTGCCCGCGGTGAACACCAGTTCGCAGGTCATCGTCTCCGCCGCAGCGGCCGGCATCGACCCCAATGCCAGAACGGCAACGGCGGCGAGGCGCAACCAGCGGGCATCCAGGGGGCGTGCGTGCATGTGGGCGCGGCGGTGACAGGACATTGCGGAACGCTATCAGAAAGGCGCCGCAGTCGGATGACTGCGGCGCAATGGAAGCGACCCGATGAGAGGGCGATGCCGCGAGGCGGCTCAGCGCCAGCGACGGTCGCGCGACCTGTCCTGGCGGGGGTCGTAGTACTGCACGGTGCAGCGGCCGCGACGGTCACAGGTCTCGCGGCGCACCTGCTGCTGGTTGCGCCAGCCGTGCGCCGGCGCGTGGCGCGGCGGACCGTTGCGGTGGTTCCGGGCGTTGTAGCGCTGGTCGTGGCGCGGCGCGTTGCGGTAGTACACCGGACGTCCGCGATTGTCGTAGGACACCCGCAGCTGGTTATTGTAGTCGCCGCGGTAGTACGGCTGGTTGCCACGCAGCACCACATCGGCCACGTCGACGATGACCTGCACCAGGTCGTCGTTGGACTGGGCATGCGCCGGAGCGGGCGCGATCGCAGCGGCAGACAGACCGACTGCAAGCAGGCCGGGCGCAAGCCATCGGGTCAGAGGATTGGTGGTCATGGCGTCTCTCCAGTGGGCCGCCACCGCAGCGGCCATGGCACCAACATGGCGCGCCGGGAATGAACACGCGTGCAATTTCGCGGCTTGCGCGACCGCGATCGCAGCCACGTAAAGAGACGGTTCAAACTGTAAACGTTTACCGACAATGGAAGCGTTTACGCCGCGATCGGGCGGCGATTCGAATCAACCGTTGCGCGATACCGCTGCGCGCGCGGCGAGCATCGCGACCGCATCCGGCAATGCACCCGGCTCGGCAACGACGCACATCCGGTCATCGAGTCCGGCGTCGATCACCGCCTCCGTTTCGTGCGCCCATGTCGTGCGATACGGCATGTGCACGCCCCAGCCGCCCAGCGTGAGCACCGGTGCGATATCCGAGCGCAGCGAGTTGCCGATCATCAGGAACTGTCCTGCGTCGATGTCGAATTCGGCCAGCAGACGCGCGTAGGTCGGCGGATCTTTCTCGCTGACGATCTCGATACGCCGGAACAGGTCCGACAGTCCCGAGTCGCGCACCTTGGCTTCCTGATGGAACAGGTCGCCCTTGGTGATCAGGACCACGTCGAAATCGGCGGCGACCGCTTCCACCGCCGCGCGGATGCCGGGCAGCAGTTCCACCGGATGCCGCAACAGCCCCTTGGCCATCTCGACGATGCGATGCAGGTCGAGCGCCGCGATGCGGCCGCCGGTGATCTGCGTCGCCGACTCGATCATCGACAGCGTCATGCCTTTCACGCCGTAACCGAACACGGCGATGTTGGCGGTTTCGACCGCATACAGCGCATCGAGCACCCGCACGTCCGCGAGGTCGACGTAACGGCCGACGATGCGTTCGAACTCGGCCTGCGCGTCGTCGAAATAATCCTGGCTGCGCCAGAGGGTGTCGTCGGCATCGAAGCCGATCATGCGGATCTGCGTCATGCACGGATTATGCGCTGCGGTCCGCGTGCAGTGACCAAAAAGGCCCACAAAAAAGGGCGGCCCGAAGGCCGCCCTCATGAGGTGATCCAATCACGCGATCACATCACGCCTCTACCGGGATCACTCGTCAGCAGCGCCGACACCTGCAGCCTGGCGGTTCACGAAGTCGCGATACTCTTCCGGCGTGATGAAGCCATCGCCGTCGGCATCGACTTCACTGAAGACCTGCGAGAGACCCTCGAGGCCTGCCGCCTCGGCCTGACTCAGCTTGCCGTCACCATCGGTGTCCAGATCCGCCCAGGTCACCTGACCCTGCTGGGCCTGCGGCGCTTCTGCCGTGGCGTCCTGCGCATAGTCCTGCGTGGTGGTCGGCGGCGGGGAGGTCGCATCCTGGGTGGAAGAGGTCGGATCCTGCGCGAATGCCATCGGCATGGCCATGGCAACACCCAGGGCGATGGTCGCGATCAGCGGATTGCGTGCGTTCTTCATGAGCTTCTACTCCAGTTACTAGACTTGGGTTCTGTTGCGCGGGGTGGTGAGTCGTCCTCGTCGTGGATACCGCACGACTCCACCTTGCAATCGAACGGATGAATGCCGCACCGGTGCGAAGCGACTGCGCTTACGAACGCTTAACCACACGCGCCTTGGGTGCGCCTAGCCGGATATCCACGCCACGTGAGGCAGCGACATCGAAACGCGCCACGTCGCCGTTGCGCATGCGTGTCGTCGCTGGCCGCATGCACTGCGCGATCGATGCGCGCGACTGAATCGAACACAACGTTTACGAAACCGCGGCTCGCGAGGGCTGCACAGGACGTTATGCGACACTCGGGTTTTCCCTGATTGCGCCCCGGAGCCACGCATGAATCACACGCGCCCTCTCGTTCTCACCACACTCGCCGCCTCGCTGTTCTGGCTGTCGGGCTGCAGCGGCAACGCAGCCAACGGCAGCGAGACGCAGACTGCGACGCCGCAGGCACAGACCGACGCGGCCAACGCCGCGCCTGCGGAAGATGCGATCGAAGGCCTGCCGTTCGCGAGCACCGAAATCGCGAGCTTCAACGAGCCGTGGGCGCTGGCCTTCCTGCCGGATGGCAGCCTGCTGGTCACCGAAAAGTCTGGCGTGCTCAAGCACGTCACCCTGCCCGGCGGCGAAGCACGCGAGATTTCCGGCGTGCCCGACGTCGGCTACGGCGGCCAGGGTGGCTTCGGCGACGTGATGCCGCATCCGCAGTTCGCCGACAACGGCCTGGTGTACTTCAGCTATGCCGAAGACGGTGACGGCGGCCGCGGCGCAGCGGTGGCACGTGCACGACTGGATGCCGACGCGGGCGCGCTGCAGGACGTCGAAGTGATCTGGCGCCAAGTGCCGAAGGTCAGCGGCAATGGGCACTACGCGCACCGCATCGCATTCGGTCCGGAAGGCAAGCTGTGGATCTCGTCGGGTGACCGGCAGAAGTTCGACCCGGCCCAGGACATGACGTCGAACATGGGCAAGATGCTGCGGCTCAACGACGACGGCAGCGTGCCTGCGGACAACCCGTTTGCCGACCAGGGTGAAGTCGCCTCGCAGGTCTGGGCACTGGGTCTGCGCAATCCGCTGGGCATCGCGTTCGATGACGCTGGCAAGCTGTGGGAGATCGAGATGGGCCCCGCCGGTGGCGACGAGTTCAACCTGATCGAGCGCGGCGGCAACTACGGCTATCCGATCGTCTCCAACGGCAACCACTACGACGGCCGTCCGATTCCCGACCACGACACGCGTCCGGAATTCATCAAGCCGCTGATCAGCTGGACACCGGTCATCTCGCCGTCGAGCCTGATGGTCTATTCGGGCACGCTGTTCCCGGAGTGGACCGGCAATGCGTTCGCGGGCGGACTTTCGGGCCAGACGCTGGTGCGCATCGAACTCGACGGCACCAGCGCGCGTGAAGCCGAGCGCTTTGCGATGGGCGCGCGCATCCGCGGCGTGACCCAGGGACCGGACGGCGCCCTGTGGGTGATCGAGGACGGCAAGGACGGCCGCCTGATCCGCCTGGCGCCGCGCGAGGGTTGATCCTCGACGCGTCGCATCGAAGGCCGCGGGCAACCGCGGCCTTCGTCGTTCCGGGCTTTCAGATTTCCGGTCGTTCGATCGGATTGCCCAGCGCCGCGCGGTAGCGCACGTACAGCGCCTGCACCTTGTCGATGTAGGCGCGCGTTTCCGCATACGGCGGCACGCCGTCGAACCGCGCGACCGTGCCGATGCCGGCGTTGTAGGCCGCGAGCGCGAGTGTGCGGTCGCCGTTGTAGCGTCGCAGCAGACCACGCAGATGCTGCGCGCCGGCACGGATCGATTCGGCCGGTGCGTCCGGATCCACGACGCCGTAATCGGAAATGACATCCGGCATCAGCTGCATCACCCCGCGCGCGCCTTTGGGCGAGACCGCGGTGGCGTCGAAGCCGCTTTCCGCATGGGCGATCGCGCGCAGCCAGGCTTCGTCGAGTCCATAGGTCTTCGCGTTCGCCGCGAACAGCGCCGAGTGCGGCTTGAGCTGCGGCGCGCCGACATTGCCCAGGCCTTCGTGTGCGGGTTCGCCCGGCGGCGTCTGCGCGGTGAAGCGCAGGTACTCGCGCGACCCCGGCAGCCGGCGCGTGCCGTAGACCATCACGCCGTCCTGCTCGCGTTCGTACAGCACGCCGCTGAAGACGCCCATCGAGCCCCACAGATTCGGCGTCTGCACCGCGTCGTCTGCGATCTCGCGCGCCTCGCATGTCGAGCCCGGCTCGGGCGCGGTCGACAGGCTCACGGTGCCGCCCTTGACGCAGCGCCACACGGTACGCGCCTCGACCGGCGCGGCGGCCACGAGTGCGGCGGCGAGCACAATGGCCGACCACCGGTGCGACATGGGCTGGAGCTGGGGCATGACGGCACCGGAAGCGGGTCGCGGCTGTATACGCCGCGTGGCGTGCACATTGTGTCGGAACGCGTGTGCGGCCATGATCGTCGCCCGCCGAACGAGCCCTCCCCCGATGCCGCACTGGTCGTCGCTGATCCGGGAAATCCCGGACTTCCCCAAACCCGGCATCGTGTTCAAGGACATCACGCCGGTCCTCGCCGATGCACGCGGATTCGCCGATGCGATCGATGCGATGGCCGCGCCATGGCGCGACGCGGTGCCCGACGCCTTCATCGGTATCGAATCGCGCGGCTTCATCTTTGCGGCCGCGCTCGTGCATGCGCTGGGCGCGGGCTTCGTGCCGGTGCGCAAGCCGGGCAAGCTGCCGGCGCGTACGCTGGCGCACGACTACGCACTCGAATACGGCAGCGACCGGCTGGAAATGCATGCCGATGCCTTGCCGCCCGGCGCGCGCGTGGTGCTGGTCGACGACGTGCTCGCCACCGGCGGCACGCTGCGTGCCGCGTTGTCACTGGCGCGGCAGCAGGGTGCGACCGTCGTCGGTGCGGCTGTACTCGTCGAATTGCCCGAGCTCGACGGCCGCGCACGCTGGGACAGCGACGCGCCGCTGCACGTCGCGCTGCAGGGCTGACTTCCCGACGCGCTGACGTGTCCGCAGGCAGGCTGTCGGCAGATCTGTCCGGAGCCTGCGATGCGCATCGAACGTCTGATCCTCGGCCGCAACGACCGGGTGCCGAACAATCCATCGATCGCGGTGCGCGTGTATCGCGGCCTGCGCTCAGCCAAGGATCATGTGCCGGATGCGCCGGCTTTCGAGCGCATGTTCGCCGCGCACGGCTGGCCGCCGGACTGGCGCGGTGGCGTCTACGACTATCACCACTACCATTCGACGGCGCACGAAGTGCTGGGCGTGTACGCCGGTCATGCGCGACTGGAAATCGGTGGACCCGGCGGCAGTGTCGTCACGCTCGAAGCAGGCGACGCGCTGCTGCTACCGGTCGGCACCGGCCATCGCTGTATCGATGCCGACGATGCGTTCCGTGTGGTCGGCGCCTATCCCGACGGACAGGACTGGGATCTGCAGCGCGACGCGCCGGATGCGGCGACACGCGCGCGCATCCATGCGCTGCCGGCGCCGCCGCACGATCCCGTCGACGGCGCGCCGTTCTAGCGCCTTGCGTCAGGGCGTCGCAGGCGGCGGCGGTGCACCGCGCCGGGCCTGCTCCAGCAGCGCCGCGAAACGCGCCTGCCGCAGCTGGTCGCCGAGCGTCGTGCACTGCGGCCCGACCGGGCGCGACGCGAGCTGCGTGCGCATGGTGCCGGCCACCTGGTCGAACTGCGCGTCGATGGCTTGCACCGTGGCCCCGAATTCGGGCGAATCGGGCTTGCTGCCCTTCGCTGCGATGTAGTCGGGATTGTTCATGCGGAACTGGGTCAGACCGGTATCCAGCGCCTGCGCGCCAGCCGGATCTGTGCCGCAGAACTCGCGGAACACCTCGATCTGACGATCGAAGATATGCGCACCGATGTACGCGGCCTGCGCGTCGGTGGGCGGGGTCTGGGCAGAGCTGATGGTGCTGACGGCGGCGAGGGACAACGCCAGGCAAACAGTACGCAGGATCGGCATGACGGACTCCGGAACGGATGGGGGACGCGCGGACGATAGCGCTGCGATGTGAGATTTCCGTCAGTCGGCGTCGGCGTCGTCGGAATCGAACCCGTCGTCGGGTGCGTCCGGCGTGTCCGGCGGAGCGGGTTCGAGCAGGGTGTAGTCGTCGACATCGCGACTGCGGATCCGTCGTGATACGGCATAGGCCTCCAGCACCGGCTGCGGTGTGGCGGCCATCCGGGCGGGGTCGGGCGCCGGGCCGGACAGCCAGGCCGGGACCTCCGATGCCGGCAGGAACAGCGGGCCGTCGGGCGACAACGGCCGCGGAATCGCGGCATTGGGCATCGTCAGCAACGCAAAGGATGCCAACGGCGGCGGCTCGCGTTCCCACAGGTCCCACAGGCCTGCGGCGAACAGCAGCTCGCCGCTGCGCGACTGGATGAAATGCGGGACCGGCCGTGCGCCGCTGCGGTCCCATTTGTAATAGCCGTTCATCGGCACCACGCACCGACGCGATGCCCAGGGCCGCGCGTAGATGCGGCTCTTCGGTGCACGGTCCAGACGTGCGGTGATGGTGCTGTACGCAGTCTCCGGCAGCTTCGACCAGCGCGGCACCAGTCCCCAGCGCAGTGTGTCGACGATGACATTGCCGTCGTGCACCAACAGTGCGAGCGCGTCGGCGCCGGATGCGATGTTGTAGCGCGGCGGCGCGTCCGACAGCGCGGCCGCACAGTCGGTCGACACGCTGTCCGGTACGGCATCGGCGGCGATCGCCTGCACGAACCTACGCATCGGAAGGCCTTGGGACGGAAGCGTGGCGCGCGCGTTGCGACATGCCGTCAGCCTGCGATGACACGCGTGAAGCATGTGCGGAATTCACGCGTGCATGGCGTCGTTGCGATCACGGTGGTCGCATCACCGCACCGAGAGACGCGCCATGCAGATGCCGAATCCTTCGCGACCGCCGACACCGCAGGACGACGTGCCGGGCAGCATTCCGCACCCGATGCACGACCCGATGCCGGACCAGCCCGTCGATCCGCCACTGCCCACGCCCGGCGATCCGGAGCGGGATCCGCAGCCGATGCAGGACCCGCCCGCGCCGAACCAGCCGCAGGATCCGCCACAGCAGTACTGACGCACGGCAACGGCCGACGCATCAAGCGTCGGCGCGGTGTGCGCGACGGGCGTATCGGGCCGCACAGCTGACGGTCACGCCATGCCGCATCGAGAACAATCGTGCGGATTGCAGGATCCCCGCGCACAGCGCGGGCGCGTGTCGCGCGCTAGAGCGCGACCGTTGAAATCGCCGATCCGGTAGCGGGCTTCGGCAGCGCAGGCGCATAGGTGCGCTCGCGTTCGTAACCGCCGTCTGCGCCGAAGACACGCACGGTGGCGCCGCGCGCAATGATCAGCGGATTGGCAGACAGCATGTCGAACGCGGACGAATGGGTGGCGTGGTGCGAAGGTGCGGCGTCGCCAGCAGCGGCGAGTTCCCAGTCGAAGGTGGCGGCGTTGTGCCGCAAGGTGAAACTGAAGGGAGGCATTGCAGGATGTCCATCGACGGTGAGGAGGCCGCCGGGCACAACGCCATCCTCACACGTCCGGCATGACGACATCGTGTGTGGCGATCCGCGCCGTACCTTCCGACACGCGCGGAAGCCGGGTTTTCCGCTGCGGGATGCGCCTGACGGTCGCATTCACCGGCGCGCCACATCGCCCGCGCGATAAGCCGCACACCGGTCGTGCCGGTGGAGAGAGACCATGCACAGTGCGTTCGACAGTCTGTTCTCGCTCAGCATGCCGTGGTGGGAGTTCGTACTGCGTGCGGTCGTCGTCTATGCCGTCGTGCTGGTGCTCATGCGCCTAACCGGCAAACGCACCGTCGGCCAGCTCACCCCGTTCGATCTGCTCGTCGTCGTGCTGCTCGGCAACGCGGTGCAGAACTCCCTGATCGGCGAGGACAGTTCGCTGCTCGGCGGTCTGATCCTCGCGGCCACGCTGTTGGCTCTCAACTCGCTGGTCGGCCGCCTGTCGGCGCACAGCCGTCGCTTCGACCGGTTCATCGAAGGTGCGCCGGTGATCCTGGCGCGTCGCGGCGAAGTGTTCCGCGCGCAGCTCGCGCGCCAGGCGATCAGCGAGCAGGACTTCGCGATCGCACGTCGCGCAGCCGGTTACGCGACGCTGGGGGAGATCGAGCTGGCCGTGCTCGAGACCTCGGGCGAGATCACCTTCATCCCGCGCAAGGACGGCGCGCACGACCCGGCGTGAGTCGACGCGCGATCCGCGTTCGCACGCGAACCACGCCGATGCCTGCACGCTGCACACATGCGTCCCCTGCCCCGTCGCTTCTACGCCCGCAATGCGCATGTCGTCGCACCCGCACTGCTCAACAAGGTGCTGGTCACCGCCGATGGACGCCGCGCACGCATCGTCGAAGTCGAAGCCTACTGCGGCGGCGACGATCCGGCGGCGCATTCGTTCCGTGGACCGACGCCGCGCAATGCGGTGATGTTCGGCGCGCCGGGGCATCTGTATGTGTATTTCATCTACGGCATGCACTGGGCGATCAATGCCGTCTGCGGGCAGCACTCGGGACATGGCGTGCTGATCCGCGCGGCGGAGCCGATGGCGGGCGTGGGGGCGATGTCCGCGGTGCGACGCACCACGACGCCGACCCTGCTCGCCTCGGGCCCGGGGCGTCTTGCGCAGGCATTGGGCGTGACGGGGGAGGATGGGGGGCTCGACATCACGAGGCGTGCATCACGCATCTGGATCGGCGACGACGGCACCCCGGCGCCGCAGACACCGCTCATCACGACCCGTATCGGCATCCGTCGTGCAGTCGATGCGCCGTGGCGCTTCTGTGTGCCGGGCAATCCCCATGTGTCGCGTCATCGCGGACCACCGAAGGCCCGGCGCCGCGTCGCGGACTAGCCCAGCGCGCGCAGTGCCGCGGCAACTGCCGCTGCATCCGTCGGACGCACGACACGCGCGAGCTCCACGCCGTCGCGCATCACGATCAGGGTGGGCCACAGCTTCACCGCGAAGCTGCGTCCAAGCGGACGGCGCTTGCCGTCTTCGATCTTGAGGTGCTCGATGGCACCGTGACCGGCGAGCGCAGATGCGATCGCCGGTTGTGCGGCCTGGCAATGTCCGCACCAGTCCGTGCCGAATTCGATCACCAGCGGCCCACGCATCGCGTCGACCACGTCGCGTGACGGCGCCTCTGCGTGGTAGCCGCTGGTGGCCGTCATCAGGACAGCGAGCGCTGGATGTCGTCGAGCGGCGCGTTGGTCAGATCCTTGGCGAGATCGCCGACCAGACGCTGCTGGGTTTCCTTGTGCAGCAGCGGACGCACGCGGCCCAGCGTCTTCGCATCGGCGATCAGCACCAGATGCGCGTATTTGTTCTTCAGGGCGCCGTCGTTGAGGCCCTTGGCCAGCTGCTTGGCGAACGTCGCCTCGTCGAGCTGCGAGGCGCTGGATTCCGACGGCATCGAACCGGACGGGCCTTCGTCATCGAGGTTCATGCCTTCCAGCAGTGCTTCCTGCTTCAGGGCCAGGTTGCGCTCATCACCGGTGTTGCTGAACACGCGGGCCGAGCCGCCATCCGCCACTACGATCAGGGCACCCTTCGGAATCTTCATCGTCATCATCGCCTCCACTTTTCGTTTGGTCTGCGCCGCGATACGGCTGCAGCCAGCGTAGGCAGACAAATGTGAGCGGCGCGGCACGGGGGCGTTCAAAGCTGCGGATGCATTCAGACGCGACCGGCCTGCGACGCGGCAGGTGTGCACGGAGGCCGACGCGGAACGCAGTCGGCCGACGTCCCCACATCACGATCCCGCGCCGGGCGGCTCAACGCCAGGGCTGGCGACCCTCGGTCCAGGATTCGTTGCGCGGCATGCCACCCATGCCCCAGGGCGAGTGGATGTCGCGGTAGCGGGGCCCGAAGGTGTCGAAATACCCGCCGGCGCCGCCGTAATAGCCGCCGTAGGGACCGCCGAAGTAACCCGGACCGTCCGACTGCGACACCCGCATGTTGAGATGCATGGTGTTGACGTTGCCCGAGTTGCTCACCGTCTCCCTGCAGAGATTGATGTCGGCCGCATTCCAGTGGCTGGTGCCACCGCGCGACGCATAGCCGATCCCGGTGCTGACACTGCCCGTCACCGTGCGCTCGCTGCCGTCGGGTCCGGTCGGACAGCCGCCGCGCCGGACGAGGCGCGGATCGCGGGCCTCGCGATACCCGGCCGTGTCGGTGCGTGGACCGGTGTACTCGCCATCACCGAATGCAGCAGGACCCGTGAACATCGGCGTCGACGGCAGGCTCAGATCCACCTGGCCGTCTTCCGCCGCGTACGCAGCCACCGGCGCGACCAGCAGGGAGATCCACAGCAGTGACGGGATGCGCATCGGCGTGACCTTCATTCGTGGGCGGGCGTGGCGCCCTGCACGACACGCTAGCAAACCGCGCTTGAATCGGCGCTGGCTTCAGGTCCCGGCCAGCGTGTCCGCATCCACGACATGGCGTCCCGGCACTGCAGCCAGCGCATGGGTCACCAGCGCATCGGCGATGTGCGTCGCCGGACTGATGCGCCAGCGACGCGGCAACAACGGCGCCAGCGCGCCCAGCACCAGACCGGCAAAATGCTCGCCCCCGCGTCGCGCCTCGCGCGCGCCGCCGATCAATCCCGGACGCACGAGTGTCAGCGATGGCCACGCCTGCGCGGCGAGGGCGTCTTCCAGCTCGCCCTTGACGCGGTTGTAGAAGAAGCGGGATCCAGCGTCCGCGCCCGCTGCGGATGTCAGCGCAAAGGCAGTCGCCCCCTGCTGGCGTGCGCACCGGGCAACCGCCAGCGGATAGTCGAAGTCGACGCGCCGGAATGCAGCGCGCGAACCGGCCTGTCGCATGGTCGTCCCGAGGGTGCAGATGACCGCATCGCATCGCCACCACACGGCGTCGACGGGCAGTGCATCGAAATCGACCTCGATCACCTGCAGGCGTGGATGCGCGCGTGCGAGCGGCCGGCGTGCCGGCGCGATGACGCGTGACACGCCGGGATCGTCGAGCAGGCGGTCGAGCACCTGCCCGCCGACCAGCCCGCTGGCACCCACCAGCAGGACCGTCGCCCCCTCAGCCCGCATGGTGCATCCACACGCAATCGATGGCGTCCAGCGCGATGTGCACCAGCAGGCCGATGCCGAACAGACGGGTGCGACGCGGCACCGTCAGTGCGGCGTAGACGGCGACGGCCGGCGCGGTGTGCAGCGGATGGAAGCCGATGCTGCAACGCCCCGGTTCGTAGATCGGATCGGCCAGCAGATGATCGACGTCGATCACCCAGCCCAGCATCAGCAGCGCCCAGGCGCGCGCGAAACGCTCGCGCCAGAACAGCCAGGCCAGCAGCGCCGGCACGGCGGCATGCAACAGCAGATGGAAGATCGCGCGGAAGCCCATGGACGCACAGCCTGAGAGTCGGCACAGGGTACCGCGCGTGCCGGTACGACTCAGGACTCGAACGTGATCTCCACCGACGCTGCGTTGCGATGCGCCGGCCCGTGGAAGACGACTTCGATGTTGTTGCCGTCCGGATCGAGCACGAACGCTGCGTAGTAACCCGGATGGTAGGCACGCTCGCCCGGCGCTCCGTTGTCCTGGCCGCCAGCCGCGAGCGCAGCGGCGTGGAACGCGTCGACCGTCGCGCGATCTCCGGCCTGGAACGCCAGATGGTGCCGACCGGTCGGACGTCCCGCCGCGGCCTCGCTGTCCAGCGCGGACACGAACAGTTCGTCCGCCCAGAACCAGCCCTCGCCTTCGCCACCGATCGGAACGCCGAGGATCCCGAGCACCGCTGCGTAGAAGCGGCGGCTCGCCGGCAGGTCGTGGACGACCAACTGCAGATGGTCGATCAGGCGTCCGCGGTGCAGATGCTGCGTGTCCATGTCCGGCTCCAGGCAGTCCAGAAGCGTCGACGATAGCGCCGGGACAGGCTGTCCGCATGTCCCCTGCGCCACCCGGCGGGACACCCGTTCGTGGCGCCGCATATGTGCGGTTTCGAACATGGGTTTTCACCCACCATCCACCCGCTTCATGCGAGCGTCGCGAACCTGAATTCACATGTACGGAGTCGTTCGATGGCACACCACAGTCCCGGCGGTCTCATCCTGCTCGTCGAGGACAACCGCAACATCTCCGAGCCCGTCGGCGAGTTTCTCGAAAGCCGGGGGTTCGAAGTGGATTACGCGGCTGACGGCCTCGATGCGGTGAACCTTGCAACCGAGATCGCGTTCGACGTGATCGTGCTCGATCTCATGCTGCCGCGACTCGGTGGACTCGAGGTCTGTCGCCGGTTGCGCACCGAGCACCGGCAGACGACGCCGATCCTGATGCTCACCGCACGCGACTCGCTGGAAGAGAAGATCGAAGGCCTCGAAGCGGGCGCCGACGATTATCTGACCAAGCCGTTCGACATCAAGGAACTCGAAGCGCGCGTGCGTGCGCTGATCCGCCGCGAGCGCCGCGAAGTGGGTGCGAGCGTGCTGCAGATCGCAGATCTCGTGCTCGACCCGGCATCGTTGCGCGTGCAGCGCAGCGGACGCGAACTGAATCTCGCGCCGATCGCACTGAAGATCCTGACGATCCTGATGCGCGAAGCACCGCGTGTGGTCAGCCGTCGCGAGATCGAGCAGGAAATCTGGGGGCTGGCGCTGCCCGACTCCGACACGCTGCGCAGCCATCTCTACAACCTGCGCAAGGCAGTGGATCGCGATCAGGATGTGCAGTTGCTGCACACGATCACCGGCGCGGGCTACCGCGTTGCAGACCTCGGTCAGGCAGTCGCCTGACCTGTTGTCGCGATGCCCCGGTCGGGGCATCGCGCTTCCGGCACCGGCGCCTCGACGCCGGGCCCGCCCTCACTCTTCCTCGTTGTCCTCGCCCGGTGTCCTGGGCTGCTGACGCGGCGCGCCACTCTGGCCGCCTGCACCATCCTGATGACCAGGCGCCCGTGTATCGGGCGTCTGCGGCTGGTGGCTCTGATCCGGATTCTGATTGCGCATGGGAGTGCTCCAACGGCGGGAATCGCCGTGCGCGCAGGCTCTGCGAGACGGCGTGAGCCGATCGCGAGGGCATTGCATTCAGTCGTGTCGTGTTGCCGGCGGTACAGACATCCGACACCGCGTGCAGACGTGCGCAACGACAATCCGGAACCCGTTACGCGCCGTGTCGCCGCCGCGCCGATGGGCTCAGCGGATGGCACGTCCCCAGGCGAGACGCGCGAACAGCGCACCAGCGGCGACGCTGCCGGCGGCCATGGCCAGCAGGCCACCCATGCCGCGGGTGGCATCGATCAATACCGGCATCGGCGCGACTGCGTCGACGACACGCACCGCGACGACGAGACCGACGCCCGCTGCCAGCGCATAGATCGCGGTGCGCCATGCGCACGTGCGGCGCTTGGCCATGCGCGTACCCAGGGCCGCTGCGCCGAATGCAGGCAACCAGGCTGCAAGCACGATGCCGGCGTACGCGGGACCGAAGCCGACGAGATCCTGCAGCGTGGTCAGCGCCCGCACTCGCAGCGGCACCTCGACGTCCAGCGCGACCAGCGCCTGCAGGTTGAACTGTGTCTGCACCACACTGCCCCATGCGGTCGCACACAACGCGGCCACGACGAATGCGAACGTCGTCCGGCGCCAGGAACCCGCGCTGTCGCGATGGAGGCGGGTCGTCATCGGCGGGAGATGTGCAGCATCATGTGGACATGATGCCGCAGTCGCGGCGCCGACGTGGACCCTGCATGACCCGGATTGCGCCCCGCCTGCACGACAGCGTTGCACAGACACGCACGCGATACGGCTTCGGACGACTGTGCGTGGCAGTGCTCGCGCTGTGGCTCACGGCGGCGCCGATCGCGGCCGCGACGGACGCACGCGGCTACCGGGTCGAAACCATTGCCGGCGGGCTGGTGCATCCCTGGTCGCTCGCGTTCCTGCCCGACGGACGCATGCTGGTCACCGAGCGGCCGGGGCAGTTGCGGGTGATCGAACGCGACGCACGTGGCGGCTACGTGCTGCACCCCGCGGTCTCCGGTGTGCCGCCGGTTCTGGCAATGGGCCAGGCCGGTCTGTTCGATGTCATGGTGGATCCGGCGTTCGCCGACACCGGCACGCTGTATCTGTCGTTCGCCCACGGCACACCGACGGCCAACCACCTGCGCATCGTGCGTGCACGACTGCAGGACAACGGCCTGCACGACGTCACGCCGATCTTCACCTCGCAACCGGCGAAATCCCACGGCCAGCATTTCGGTGGCCGCATGGCGCTGCTCGAGGACGGCACGCTGGTGACCGCCGTCGGCGACGGCAACCTCGAGCGCACCGATGCCCAGCGTCTGCACACGCACCTGGGCAAGGCGATCCGCATCCACGTCGACGGACGCGTGCCGGACGACAACCCGTTCGTCCAGCGCGACGGCGCACTGCCGGAGATCTACACGCTGGGCCATCGCAATCCGCAGGCCATGGTCCGCGTCGGCGGTCTGCTGTATTCGAACGAGCACGGCGCGAAAGGCGGCGACGAACTCAACCTGCTCGATGCGGGCGCCAACTACGGCTGGCCGATCACGACCGATGGCGTCGACTACACCGGCGCCCGCGTCACGCCCTATCGCACCTGGCCCGGCATCACCGCGCCGCTGACTCACTGGACGCCTTCGATCGCGCCATCGGGTATGGCCTGGTACGACGGCACCCTGTTTCCCCAATGGCGAGACAGCCTGTTCGTGTCCGCGCTTGCCGAGCGCAGCGTGCGACGCGTGCCGATGTCCGGTGGCCGACCCGGTCCGCAGGACATCCTCTTCACCGAACTCGACGAACGCATCCGCGATGTGCGGACCGGCCCCGATGGTGCGCTGTATCTGCTCACCGACAACGAGAACGGCCGCGTGCTGCGGATCACACCAGCCGACTAGTCGGCGCAGCACTGCGTATCGATGCGGCGTATCGCGGAGGCGCGTCTCTCCCGCCGCTTCCGTCAGGGTCGATCCGCACGGATCGCACGGATCGACGTCCCTCAGGACTGCGGAACGGGCGGCGCCAGATACCGGTCGAACCAGTCCAGGTAGCGCCGGTAGCGGTCGGTTTCGAATCCGATCCGGGTCAGCCGGTGATGCTGTCCGGGGTACACCACCAGGCGCGTCGGGACGTCCAGCGCGCGCAGTGCCTGGTACATCTGCTCCGAGCCGATGATCGGCACATTGAAGTCCTGCTCGCCACCGAGGAACAGCGTCGGTGTCCTGATGCGGTCCGCGCGCAGGAACGGATACGACACGTCGATCCACGCCTCCAGGTTCTCCCACGGCGCGCCGAACTGGCTGTCGTAGAGATGGATGTACTGGTTGTGGCCGTACAGCGCGAGTTTGTTGGCACTGCCCGCACCGCTGACCGCAGCGCGGAAACGCGTGTCGCTGGCGATGACGAAGTTGGTCAGCAGCCCGCCGTAGCTCCAGCCGCCGACACCGAGGCGTCCGGGATCGGCGATACCCGTGGCCACGAGATGCTCGGCGGCGGCGAGGATGTCCTGTACGTCCCGCTGTCCCCAGGCCCCTGCGATCTGCTGGCCGAAGGCGACGCCCCTGCCGGAACTGCCGCGATAGTTGACGTTGACCACCGCATAGCCGTGCGCGGCGAACAATTGCCGTTCGAACCGGAACCCGTGCGCATCCTGCGCGTTCGGACCGCCATGGATCCAGACCAGGGTCGGCAAGGGGCCATCGGCCGGGCGATGGCCGGGTGGCAACGTCAGCAGGGCATGCACGCGCGTGCCGTCGCCACCGTCGAACTCGATCCGGCGCGCGGGCTGCAAAGGCAGCGTCGCGGCGGCTGCGGTGTTGTGCGTGCTCAGCCGACGCAGACGACTGCCATCGAGCACGTGGATCTCCGCAGGCGTGGTGTCGCCGGTGGCGACGACCGCAAGTCGTCCGCTGGCGTTCTGGTCCAGCCCGCTCACATGCTGCCCGCGTGGCGTCAGGACGCGGACCTCGCCACCCGCCACCGGCACCTGCGCCAGTGACTGGTCGCGATCATCGGCGACGAGGAACCGCAGGTGCCTGCCGTCCGCGCTGAAGACCGCCGCCGAGACACCGCGGTCGAATGCGGTCGTCAGTTCGCGCACCTCGCCGCCGGCGGCCGGCACCACGGCCAGCGCGTTCTGGCTGTGGAACGCGAGTGTCTGCTCGCTGCCACGACCGAAGGCGACCAGCCGGCTGTCCGGACTCCAGGCCAGGAAGCCACCCTCGATGCGCGTCGTCGCGGTCAACTGCCGCGGCGCGCTGCCGGCTTGCGCATCGGCGACGAACACGTCGTCGTTGCGGCTGCGGTCCCAAGTGGCGTCGTGGTTGCTGACATAGGCGATCAGGCGCCCGTCCGGTGACCACGCCGGCCGCGACTCTTCGTGATCGCCGCCTGCGGTCAGCGGCTCGAGCACGCCACTGGCGACATCGTAGAGATGGATCCGGCTGCGCTGGGTATCGGTCAGGTAGCCCTCGCCGTCGCGCTTGAAGACATAGCGGTCGATGACGATCGCGCGATCGCGGCCGGCGGCGTCGGTCGGCTCCGGCGCGCGGTACTCCAGCGCCAGGCGATGTCCGTCCGGCGACCAGGCATGCCCGGTGATGCGGCCGGGCAGGCGCGTGAGCTGGCGTGGCTCGGGCTGGTCGATCTCGTGCACGAACACCTGCACACCGTCCTCGCCCTGTCCGGGTGCGCGCAGGTACGACACCGCGCGTCCGTCGGGACGCCAGCGCGGCTGCCGTTCGCTTGCACTGCTGAAAGTGAGCTGGCGCCGCTCGCTGCCGTCGAAGCGCACCAGCCACAGGTCGGTGTTGCGACGGTCGCTGGTGAAGTCGGGCGTGCCGACGGTGTACACCACCCATTGCCCGTCGGGCGAGACCTGCGGGTGACCGACGTCCAGAAAGCGGGTGTGGTCGCCGGGCTGGATCGCCGGCGCCGCCGGACTTGCGGCCGGCCAGCACAGCACCGCCAGACCGAACGCGACCGCCACCAGCGGCGACAGGACAATGCGCATGAAATTCCCCTTGTGCGCGTCCCCACCGGACGCGCGATGTGATGGCACGGCGCAGCGCGCCGCATGAAGGGCAGAGGGCCGCCACCGCGTCGCGCGGCGACGACCCCGCACGCCGTCCTCAGCGGAACCGGTAGTCGATGCCGAGGTTGATGAACTGCCCGCGCAGGTTGTACTGCGAGCTGCTGTAGGTGCTGGCCGGATCGAACGGCGGGTCCTTGTCGGTGAGGTTCTGCACCGACAGCGAGACCACCGTGCGTTCGAAGCCGGAGTAGCCCACGTGCAGGTCGAGCTGGTGATACGGCTTGACGTGATCGAGCAGTCCCGGCGCGCTGGCCGCGGTGGCGACCGCCTGGTCGTAGCTGTGGGTGTAGAGCGCGTTGAGCGTGGCGCGCCAGTCACCGCGCTTCCAGCCCAGCGAGGTCACGCCCTTCCACTTCGGCAGTACGCCCAGGCGATTGTTGCCGGCACCGTTGAATGCTGGTGCGCCGGCGATCAGCGGCTCGCTGTAATCGAGCAGATGGCTCCAGTTGGCCGATGCGGTGAAGTCGCCCAGCGACGTGCGGATGCGGTGGCCCAGCTCGATGTCGATACCGGACACCTCGCGCTCGCCCTGGTTGGCGTACTGGTTGGTGATGATCTGGATCTGGCCCTGCGCATCGCGGAGCACGCGACCGGGGAACAGCGCCTCGTTGTTGACGATGAACTGCGCGCTGTCCGGATTGATCAGGTTTTCCTGCTCGATGCGGAACCAGTCCACGCCGATGGTCGTGTCCGCACTGGGCGACCAGATCACGCCAACGTTGAAGTTGCGCGAGCGCTCGGGATCGAGATCCGGATTGCCGGTGCGCACATTGGTGATGCCACGGCTGCCGCCAGGGTTGAAGGGGTCGCGCGGATCGATCACCGATCCGTAGCTCACCGTCTGTCCATCGGCGATTTCCGGCAGCGCCGGCGCCCGGAAGCCGCGTGAGAACGACGCGCGCGCCAGCAGCGATTGCGTGGGCTGCCAGCGCACGCCGAACTTGGGCGAGAAGGCATTGCCGAAATCGTCGTAGTGGTCGGCGCGACCGGCGAGCTGCAGCTCGACGGTCTCGTGCACCGGCACGCTGAACTCGCTGTAGATCGCGCCCACGTCACGCGAGCCGTTGACGATGTTGATCGCCGGACGCAGTTCCGCACCCGAAAGCACCTGCTCGCTGGTGCGTGCGTCCATGGTCTCGCGGCGCAGCTCGACGCCTGTCGCGAAACCGACCGCGCCCGCCGGCAGGTCGAACAGGAACGTCGATGCCTTGAAGTTGGCCGAGTGCAGGCGATAGAAGCCGGGACGTCGCGTCTGCAGGCGCAGATCCTCGAGACGCTCGGGCGTGCTGGCCGGATCGAGGAAATCGTAGCTGCCGTCGGCGAGCACCTCTTCGAACGCGTAGCGGTCGATGAAGTTGTCGACGTACTCGCGTTGGCGGCTCTGCGAGGTTTCGATCGCCGCTTCCCAGTCCCACTCGCCCGCCTGCCCGCGCACGCCGCCGAGCGCGCGATAGAACACCTGCTTGTTCCATTTCAGGCGCGGGCCGATGTCGAAGAAGTTGTACTGGAACGGCAGTGGCGCACCGGTCGGATTGTTCGGATGGCCGACCGGCAGTACCGACGGCACGTCGACCAGCGTGCCGGTTTCCGGATTCCAGGCGCGCAGACCCGGCCCCACGGCCAGCGGCGCGCTGAAGATCTGGTCGGTGTAGTTGTCGCTGTAGATCAGATCGCCGAAGGCTTCGGTGTTGTCGCCGAGCTTGATCGTCGCACTGAGCGACGCCTGGTAACGCTTGGCGCTGGGCTGCAACGTGCTGTACTCGCGCGGGTTGAAGGCGCAGGTGTTGCCGGGCACGGTGCTGCCGAAGTCGGAATACGGCCGCAGCTGTGTGCCATCGGGGCAGGGATCGAACGGTGTCGGCCGGCTCGGGTTGGTCAACCACGCACCGGCATTCGTGGTCCACGCCAGACGCCCGCCCGGCCGGTCGCGGAAATCGCCGTCGCGGGTGTAGCGACGCTCGCTGGCGTCCAGGCGCGAGCGGTGCAGCACGTCGAGCCCGAACAGGACGTTCCAGCCATCGGTGTCCAGATCGCCGAAGCCGGCGAGCACGTTGCCCTTGTACTCGTCGAAGCCGCCCTGCGTGGCCGCGCCGTAGTCGGCGCCGAACTCGATGCCTTCGAAATTGCGGCGCAGGATGATGTTGACCACGCCGGCGATGGCGTCGGAGCCGTAGACCGCGGATGCACCGTCCTTGAGCACCTCGACGCGGTCGACGGCGCTGATCGGCAGCGCGTTGAGATCGACGAACGTGTCCTGCGTGCCCTGTGCGAAACCGAAGTTCGCGACGCGGTAGCCGTTGACGAGGATCAGCGTGTTCTTCGGACTCAGGCCGCGCAGTGCGATGTTCGCGGTGCCCGAGGAGAAGCTGCCGGTGGACTGCTCGTCGGCGCTGTTGCCGGTGTTGACCGGGAGTGCGCGGATGAACTCGGCGAGCGTCGATTTGCCGCTGGTCTCGATGGTCTCGCGGGTGATCACCTGCACCGGATTGGGGCCTTCGACCTGCGCGCGGCGGATGTTGGAGCCCGTCACCACCACCGAATCCAGCGTGCGCGTGGCGGCCGGTGTGCCGTCGCCGGCGGCTTGCGCCAGCGTGTCCGCATCGGCGGTATCCGCCGCGTGGAGGGTGGGCGCGAGTACCAGCAGGCAGGCAAGCGCAAGCGGCGTGGCGACGGGAGGACGGACGTTCTTCATGCAACAACCTCGGACGTGGGGCGGTGGGGGCGAGCGCAGGCCATCCGTCGCAATCGCGACAGCGCTCATGGGAAACATCAGGCGTGGTGCGGCGGGACCCGGAAGGTCATGTGCCGCGAAGCCCGCAACGGGTGCGGTGACGCAGGGGCGTCAGCCGGTCGATGCGCCCGGACAGCGTCGACACCACGGACAACGTGGTGGCGGCGTTGTGGCGCGGACATTCGACATCGGGCTGTGCATTGCGATCGGCGGGCTTCGGAAAATTCCGACCTGAATTTAAGGTCGAAACCGACCGCACGCTTAACTAAATTTCGTCACACCGACAGTCCGGAGCGCTGTATGGCGTCTCCCGGTTGAAGCCGGGAAGCGCAGGCTCCGGTGGGCCCGCCGCGTGGCGCTCCCCGGCAACATCGCATGGTCATGGTTTCGCGGAACACGCCGCAGGCGCTGTTGCGCGCCACGCGGATCACGCACGCTGCGCGCAGGTGAAGCGTGCCTGTCCAGCCACATCGCCGACGCGGCTGAATGCTGCGGACTCGCCCCGGATTCACATCCGCCCATGCAGCGTCGCGCCTTCCGACACGATGGGTTCGACCATGCCGCGCACGCCGGTCCGCCGCGATCACGACACGACACGCACGCCGCTGGACCCGACAACGCGTCCGGACGACGCCGCACCCGATGCCACCGGGACACCTCCGCGCGACGCACCTACGTCGGGCGTGCCTGTCGCACATCACGCTCCCCGCACCGCCTACCGCACGCCGGTCTGATCCGTCGTGCCCGCCTCACCCACCACCCAGGACATCCCATGGGACTTTTGAGAATCGCTGCCGCAGGCGCACTCGGCTACTTCGCGTACCAGGCCTGGCAGCGCCGCGCGGCCGCTTCACCCACGCTCGAGACAGATACACTCGAGACAGATACAGATGCAGTCGAACGTGCGGCGCCGCCACTGGTTACCGACGTATCCGACACCGCGAACCGCGCGTCCTACGACGACACGACGGCGTCTCGCGGCGCGAACGCACACTGACCCGACCATCCGCCGCGCTGGCCCTGCCCGCGCGCGGCGGCCGCCTGCGACACCACTGGAGCCACCCATGGATTCGATCAACCGCAACCAGCCCGAGCACAACCGCGAAGACCTCGCCGGCACTGACGCCGCTGCGCGCATCCGCGACATGACCAAAGATGCCGAGTCGTGCTTCTTCTGCACTACGCCGCTGTCGAACAGCGACACCGGCGGCACACGGCCGATGTCGATCGAGGAGGCCGACGAGACCGGTGCGCTGTGGTTCCTCAGTGCATCCGACAGTCACAAGAATGCCGAGATCGAAGCAGACCCGGCCGTGCGCCTGTATTTCCAGGCCTCGAAGCATTCCGGTTTCCTCGCCCTCGACGGCCACGCGACGATCAGCCGTGATCGTCAGCGCATCGAGGACCTGTGGAATCCGATCATGAAAACCTGGTTCACCGAGGGCAAGGACGACCCGCGCATCACCGTGATCCAGGTCAAGCCGACCGGCGGCTACTACTGGGACAACAAGCACGGCGACTTCGTGGCCGCGTCGAAGATGGTCGTCGGTGCGGCGATCGGCAAGACGCTCGACGATTCGATCGAAGGCCGCGTGTCGCCCTGACCGTGTCCTGCGGGCGGGGGGGCGAATGCCCCGCCCGCACGCTGTCGAAGCAGACGGCTGCACCAGCCGTTCAGGCCTCGCGCTGGATTGCGTCATCCCGCTCACATGCCCGGCCGTAGGCTGCACAGGCGGCCTCCCCCTCTCCGCATGGCGCCTGTCTTGAAATCCTTCAGTTCCCTGTTCCGTCGGCATGCGCCGGCGATGGCTGCACTGGTCCCGAAATCCGTGATGACGCGTGGCACCGCCGGTGCGCAGCAGATCCAGACGACCATCCAGGACGCGCTGTCCTCCGCAGGCATCCGCGCCGACGCCAACGCAACCGGCATGCAGAAGACGATCCAGGATGCGCTGCAGCAGGCCGGCCTGCTGTCACCGGAAGATGCCGCATCCACCCCGACGACACCTGCCGATGGTGCGACGTCCACGGGCACTGCCGCGGACCGGGACGCTACTGCGCGTCTGCATGGCGCGGAGCCGACCACGCGGACCGCACGCGGCACGACCACCGAGCACAGCTACAGCAACCACGCCGGCACGCGCAGCTACACGCTGTATGTGCCGCCCGGTCTCGATGCCGAGGATGCGCCCGCAGCGCCGCTGATGATGATGCTGCACGGTTGCACGCAGACGCCCGCGGACTTCGCAACCGGCACGCGCATGAACGCGCTCGCCGATGCGCACGGCGTCATCGTGGTGTACCCGGCACAGACCGCGCGCGACAACGGTCAGAAGTGCTGGAACTGGTTCCGCAGCGAAGACCAGTCACGCGACGCGGGCGAGCCCGCGATCCTGGCCGGCATCGTCGACGACATCGACCGCATGCATCGTGTGGACAGGCGCCGCGTCTATGTCGCAGGCCTGTCCGCAGGCGCCGCGATGGCGGTGATCCTCGGCCGCACCTGGCCCGACAGATTCGCAGCCGTCGGCGCGCACTCGGGTCTGCCCTTCGGGGCAGCGACGGATGTGCCCGGCGCATTCGCCGCGATGCAGGGTCGCAGCAAGCGTCCCGAAGTTTTGCCCGCGACCGACGCGCAACGCGTGCCGACGATCGTCCTGCATGGCGCTGCCGATCACACCGTGCGTTCCGACAACGGCAGCGCGATCGTGGCCGATGCGACTGCCGGCAACACCGCGGTCGTGCCGCTGCGTGCGGAGATGTCCAGCACCAGCAAGGTCAACGGTCGCGAATGCACGCACACCGCATTCGTCGATGCCGACGGTCGCGTCCGGGTGGAACACGTGTTGATCGCCGGCGCCGGCCACGCCTGGAGCGGCGGCGATCCGGCAGGCAGCCACACCGACGCGAAGGGACCGGACGCGTCCGCGCTGATCCTGGCGTTCTGCCTGCGTCACACGCGCTGACACACCCGCAGGGCAGCCGATGCTGCCCTGCGGGTGCTGCATCAGCGCTGCTGCGTTTCCGCCGTCTGTATCAGGGCCCGCACTGCCAGCGGCCTTCGATGGTCCGGCTCGCGCCGTCGGCGCGCTGATAGGTCAGCGTGGCCGGTCGCGGCGGCGACTCGCCACCGCCGATGGCCGCGCCCGTTTCCTCGATGCGGATCGTCTTGCCCTGTCCGGTGAAGGTCGGGTTCCGGGTCATGCCGTCGAAGCCGCCCGACGCACGCACCGGTTCGACGTAGCCGGCGACCTTGACGATGCCCTGCGCGGGGTCCTGCGAGCCGACGACGCCCATCGCGTGGAGCAACGGCTGCGCGCCGTCTTCCGAAAAGTTGCAGGCGAGTTCGCCCGACAGATCCGCGCCGGTCAGATCGGTTTCGCTCAGGGTGTCGAGCACGATCTCCGAACCGTCGCCACCGACCGTGCCGCTTGCGGCCACCGGCGCAGGCGCGACGGGCTCGGGCGCGACCTCGTCGGCAGCCGTGGGGGTCGGCGCGAGCGCGGGTGCATCGGCAGCCGGTTCGGCCGCGTCGTCGGCAGGCGCGCACGCAAGCAGGGCCGTCGAACAGAACGCGATGGCGAGCGCCTTCGCGATGGAAGACGGTGTGAGCGCAGAGGATTTCGTCGGGAACATGCAGACCTCGTCTGTGTTGCGGCCGCGCATGACGACAGGCGGCCCGGAACAGCGATCCTCGCCGCGCGCGCCTTCGCATCCCGTGAAGCGCACATGCCGTCGACACCACGCGGCCGCGCCTAGACTCGCGACGACGTCACACCACGGGCCCACGACGGATGCCGCCACTCACCACGCCTGACGGCCGCTATCTGATCGTCCGCGGGCGCCTGTGGCGCACCAGCAATCCGCATCTGCCCGAAGTGACACGCCAGCGTCTGGTCGATGCACTGATGGACGCACGGCGTGCGGTGAAACACGCGAAGCAGGCGGACGACGCCGACGCGATGGCCGACGCGCGTCGAGACGTCGATGCCGCCAAGCACGCACTCGGCGAACGCGGGCCCGTGTGGTGGACCGATGGCGCGCAGGACTACAACCGGCATCTCGCCCGCAACACGCCGTATGCGGACTGGTATGCGGATCACCTCGCGTCAGCGCGCACATCCGTCTGATGGCGTGCTGCATGCCGCGTCGGATCAATGCGCTGTGGTCGTCTCCGCAAGCCGCAGCACGTCGCTGACGAATCCGGCGTAGTCGTCTTCCGGAAACACGTGGGTCTCGCGCCTGTGGATCAACCGCACTGCAACGATGTCCTCTGCCGGCACGATCACCAGATGCTGACCCAGATAGCCGTTCGCGGCATACGCTGCCACCGGTCCGCGCGCCCGCGTGAACAGATCGGTGAGGCGGATGCCGCGCCCGGTGATCTCCTCGCCGTAACGCTGCGCCCATGACGGCCCGAGCCGCTGCGCCAGAAAACCGGTCAACGCGGCCCGGCTGTCGAACTGCGTGCCGGACGCAGCGAGCACCGCATCGCGCACATCTTCAGCGACGGCGTTCTCCGTGAGCACCGCGCCCGCATCGTCGTCGAGCGTGTAGCGCTCCCATGCCGCGTGCCGCCACCACAGCAGCCCGACATCCGGCGAACGCGCGCTCTCCGCGATCAGCATCGCGACGAAGTCCTCGCCGAGGATGCGCGTGCCGTCGGGGGCCACGCCCCTGTCCAGGATCAGCCGGCCGATTCTGGCGAGATCCTGCGCCGACAGCGCCAGTCCGGCCATGCCCATCGGCGTTCCCGCAGCGTCGCGCATCCAGGTGTAGTCCGTGATGCCCAGCGGCGCGAAGAGTCGCGTGGCAACGAAGCTGTCGATCGGCTCACCTGCCAGCGTGCCCACGATGCCGGTCAGCAGGTTCGTCGCCTTGTTGTTGTAGGCGAAGGTCGTGCCCGGGTCGCTGGCCAGTTCGGCCGCAAGCGCGAGTTGTACGAGATCCGGGGCGCCCTCGAGTTCCACGCCTGCATTGGGCACGTTCTGCAGACCCGAGGTGTGGTCGAGCAGCATGCGGAAGGTGATGTCGCGCTTCCGGCCCTGCGCCCATTCCGGGTAGACATCGCTGACCCGCCGGTCGATGCCGTCGAGCGTGCCGTCCTCGATCAGCAGCCCGAATGCGAGCGCGACGATGGACTTGGTCGCCGACATCAACGGAATCTGTGCCGGCGCGTCGGGCGCGTGCATCTCGAACAGGGTCGCGTCACCACGCTGGATGAGAACCGCATCCGAATGCGACGCGACGGCGCGGGTCTCGATGGCCGTGATGACGTCCGACGGCTGCTGCGTCTCCGCAGCGACGGCGGCCGACGCCGCGATACAGCACATGACGGTCGCGAGCAGTGCGCGCATCCGAAACTCCTGGTCCACAACGGCCGCAGATGATGACTACACCTGTAGTCATCACCACGTGCCGAAGGTCATGCCGGGCGTGTGTGCGCTGCGCAAACAGCCGTCTGCATCACACGGCCGGCCGGATCCATTCGACGTCCAGTGCGAAGTCACCCGCACGACCATCGCCGATCAACAGGCCGACCTCTTCGATCTTCGACGTATCGAGAACTTGGTCGTCGAGCACGGTGCCGCGCCAGGTGGGCTGCATGTCGGCGAAGGCGATTGCGACTTCGACCCAGGCGCCCGCGATGGTGTCGAAGTCACCGCGCCAGGACACGTTCGAGCCGCGATGGCGGGCATCGGTGGCGATGCGCAGCTGGCAGGCGCGGCCATCGCCGCGGACGCGCAGATGCAGCGCGGTGGCATTGCCGAGATCGAAGGCACCGCGCGCGCGGATCGAGGCGAAGCCGCCGTTGTCCTCGAGCGACGTCGTGCCAGTGAACTGCAGCAGACCATCGCGTACGGCGACATGGCTGCGGGAGTGTCCGCCCATCACGTCGTCGTCGAGGGTGATCCAGTGCGCGTCGACCGTGCCGACGGCGAACGATGCGGGCGCGGTGCTCATGCGACTTCCAACACCACCTTGCCGAAGTGCTCGCCGCCTTCCAGATACGCATGCGCGGCAGCGGCTTCGGCGAGCGGGAATGTGCGGTCGATGATCGCGTTCACCCGGCCGTCGGCGATCCACGGCCAGACGACGTGCTCGACCGCGACCGCGAGTCGCGCCTTCTCGTCGGCACTGCGTGGACGCAGCGTGGAACCGGTGAGCACCGCCTGCTTCTGCATCAGCTTCATCACCGGCACCTGCAGCGTCGGCCCGCCGAGACTTGCGATGTAGACGACGCGGCCCTTGGGGTTCAGCGCATCGAGCGTGGCCTCGAACGTCGGCGCGCCGACCATGTCCAGCGCCACATCGATGCCACCATGCGCCTTGGCGGCCGCGCTGAAATCCTCGCGTTGCGTGTCGACCGACACATCGGCGCCGAGCTGCCGGGTGCGCGTCGCCTTGTCCGCGCCGCGGCTGCTGGCCAGCACATGCGCGCCGGCGGCCTTCGCCATCTGGATCGCGGCCACGCCGATGCCGGAGGTCGCGCCGTGCACCAGCAACCACTCGCCGGGCTGCAGCGCGCCGTGTTCGAACACGTTGGCGTACACGGTGAAGACGGTCTCCGGCAGCGCCGCGGCGTGGGCCCAGTCGAGCCCGTCGGGAATCGGCAGCACGTGACGCGCGTCGGCCACGGCGTACTGTGCATACCCGCCGCCGCCCAGCAAGGCGCAGACCCGGTCGCCCGCTTTCCAGCGTCCGGCGCCACTGACGATTTCGCCCGCGACTTCGAGCCCCAGGGTCTCCGGCGCGCCGGGCGGCGGCGGGTACTTGCCGCCGCGCTGGACGATATCGGGCCGGTTGACGCCCGCCGCACGGACGCGGATCAGGACTTCGCCATCCTTCGGCACCGGCCGCGGCAGCTGCACCGGATGCAGTGCGTCGGCATCGCCCGTGCCACCCCGGATGGCGATGGCGGTCATGGTCGTCTCTGGCATGGCGGGATCCTGCGGTCGCGAGCCTGGCTCGCCGAAGGCGTCACTCTAGAGTTGCGTGCGTTGCGGCCGGGTGTTGCCGGGGCGCAAAGCTCGCCCCGTTCCGGTGCGGACCCCGCGCACGCGCGATATGGAACGCGCAGACTGCGCCCTGGCAGCGCGGTGCCGGGCCCGTGTCATGCCGATGTCGGGTCCGAGTCGTCACGGGTGGGCGTCCTGCGGCACGATGATCGCCGCATTCCGGGACCGATCACCGAGCCGCCCCATGCATATCGACAGCGCCTATCTCCGCGAACTGCGCACCGGCCGACGCTGGTCGCAGGAACAGCTGGCCGAACTCAGCGGCCTGAACCTGCGGACCATCCAAAGGCTCGAGTCGGGCGCGAAGGTCTCGACTGAATCCCTGCGCGCACTGGCCGCGGTCTTCGAGGTGCCGGCCGAGCGCCTGCTGCTGGGCACGTCACCCGCAGGCCAGCCGGCGCTCGCCGCGATGCGCGCCGGCGTGCTGCGCGGCCTGGATTTCAGCGGCACCACCGGGCGTGCGGATTTCTGGTGGTTCGCGCTCGCCATGCTGATGATGTTGGGGCTCGCCAGTCTGCTTGCCGCGGAGACCGGACCCCTGCCCCTGCAGATCGCATCGCTGCTCGTGCTGCTGCCCTGGATCGCCGCCTGCACCCGACGCCTGCGCGACGCCGGCCTCGGTCCCTGGTGGCAGCTCATCAGCCTGGTACCGGTGGCCGGTCTGCTGGTGCTGCTATGGCTGCTGACCTTTCCGACGCGAACCGCTGCGCCGCGCGTCGCCGCCACGGGCTGACGCGACACGCTGCGCGGACACATGCGACCGCTGCCAAGCGTGGCCGGCATCCGCGTCGACGCAGGCGCATCAAACGCCGTGCGCGTCGTACTCGCGCAGGAACGTCTCGAGTGGCACGAGTGCCTTCGGCGGCAAATCCTCGTCCAGCAGCGGCGCGACGTTGCGACGCGCCCCGATCCAGCGCGCCATGAAACGCCTGGCCTGCGCCGGTGACGCCGCCGTGCCGGCGTACTCCCTCCGCCGCCAGCGGATCCAGTAACGCCCGCCCGGATAGATCGCGCCGACCGTCTTGCCCTTCCACATCAACAGGGTCGCGCCGGCGCAGGCACGCCACTCGTAGAGCAACGGAATCGTCCGCGGCGCCCGCCGGGCCACCGTGATCTCTTCCCGCAGCAGGGGGTTGGTCTGCCATTCCATCGGCGCAGCGTGTCCGAGGCGTGGCGCATGGCGTGAGACGTGACCGCACATTCCGGATGCGATCCCCGACAGGCGGGCCCTGTGATGGCCTCGTGCGACGACTGCACGTGCCGCTGCCGCCCGACGTGGCAGAATCCGCCACCCCCTCGGAGTGATCCATGCATCAGGCCGCCGCAAAGTTGCCCGCCCACGCCGAATCCCGGCGCCTGACCGCGCTGCGCAGCTACGGGATCCTCGACACGTCCGCGGAAACGGTGTTCGACGACATCACCCGGATCGCAGCCGCAATCTGCGGCACGCCGATCTCGGTGATCAACCTGATCGACGCCGACCGCCAGTGGTTCAAGTCCGAGATCGGCCTGGGCGTGCGCGAGACGCCACTCGATACGTCGATCTGCGCACACGCGATCCTCGAACACGATTTTCTCGAAGTTCCCAACACGACCACCGATGCGCGTTTCGCCAGCAATCCGCTGGTGACCGGCGACCCGGGCCTGCGCTTCTATGCCGGCGCGCTGCTGAAGACGCCCGACGGCCTGCCGCTGGGCACGGTGTGCGTCCTCGACACGGTGCCGCGCACGCTGACGGCGGTGCAGATCGACACGCTGCAGGCGCTCGCGCGGCAGGTGATGGCGCAGCTCGAACTGCGCCGCATGCTGGTCGAAGCGCAGGCCCTGAACCAGCATCGTGCGCGCGTGCTCGCGACCGCGGGCCACGACCTGAAAGGACCGTTGCGCGCGGCGCTGTACGCGCTGACGAAGGCGCGGACCGCAGAGGGCGACGACCGCGCCGCACGTCTCGAAAGTGCCGAGCAGGACCTCGCCTACATCAACCAGAAGTTCGGCGACTTGATCGCCGGCGCCACCGGCAAGCGTGGCGCCGCAGCACCGGAACTGCGCCCGACCGACCTGGCACCGCTGCTGGCCGAAGTGGGCCGGGTATGGACACGCGCCGCACGGCGCAAGCAGATCGAACTGGTCGTCGATTCGTCGGCCTGCACCGCCAGCACCAATGCCGGCCTGCTCGAAACCCTGCTCGGCAACCTGGTGTCGAACGCGATCAAGTACACGCCCGACGGCGGCCGCGTGACGATGGATTGCCGTGTGGGCGACGACACCATCGACATCGTCGTGGCCGATACCGGCATCGGCATGGACGCCGCGCGGGTCGAGGATTACTTCGCCGCATTCCGCCAGGCCGACGCCGCATCCGAAGGTCTCGGCATCGGCCTGTGGCTGGTCCGCCAGGCCGCGGACGTGCTGGGCGCACAGATCGACGTGCAGTCCGCGCTGGGCGAAGGCACACGGGTTTCGGTGTCCCTGCCCCGGAACTGAGTCCGCTTGCAGGACGGGTCCACGCGGATCCGTCCGGATCCGGGCACGGATCCGCGAGACCGGACGCACTGCGTCCACGACGCGACGCGCCTTTCAGGCGCTGGCATCGCGTGCGCTTTCGACGATGCGACCAGATGCCGTGCGTGCTGCCTGCAGTGCGGCCAGACAGGCACGTGCGCGTCCCGCCACTTCACCTCGATCGAGACCCGTCCCGGTGCGACGACGCACAGGCCCGCAGCCGTGACCGGCCCCGTGACGCACCGGGGAACACCTGTTTTCAACGCCCGCGTCGTCCGGCGCGATCACGCACTGCGTCATGCCCCACGGCGTCACCTGGGACATGATCGATGCCGGCAGGCCGCGCCTGCCGCACATCCATCGCAGGGGGGCGGTGGTCACCGGCCCGGCATCGACCGGCGCCCATCGAGGGAAGGGAGGGGACCATGCGAATCCACACCGCCGTGCTGGCGGCATTGCTTGCCAGCGCCACCACCACGGGCATCGCCCACGCTGCAACCGGCGTCGCGTTCGTGCACGGCACGAGCCAGCACACCAATGCCGCGGCCGATTACTGGACGCACGCCAACATCGACTCGGTCAGGCAAGGCCTGCCGGACCCGGCCAACTACACCGTCATCAACTGTGATTTCACCCAGTACATGTGGCACGCCGATGCCGCGGGCTGCCTGGCCGGCCAGCTGACGAGCTTCATCCAGAACCGCGGCATCACCGACCTGGTCGTGATCACGCACAGCAACGGCGGCAACGTCATGCGCTGGATCCTGTCCAATCCGACCTGGGACAGCCGCTACCCGCAGATCATCTCGCGCACCCGCTGGGTCAATGCCCTGGCACCGTCCTCGGCGGGCACGCCGCTGGCCGATGCGGTGATGGCCGGCAACATGTTCGAGTCCGCGCTGGGCTGGCTGATGGGGTACCAGAACGATGCCGTCCGCATGCAGCAGGTGGGCTGGATGGCCAACTACAACAGCAACTGGCTGTACGGCACTGCGGGCCGCCCGGCGTTGCCGCGCAACTTCTACGCCGTGGTGGGCAGCGACGTGCGCTCGATGCCGTTCAGCGCCAACGCCACGTGCGGCGGCTACATGCAGAGCGTGGGTCTGGAGTTCACCCAGAACTGGCTGGCCTCGTGCTCGGACGGTTTCCTGGACTGCCGCAGCCAGTCCGCGGCCGGTCTGATCTGGTTCCAGGACACCCAGCGCACCGCCAGCCAGCGCGTGCTCAACCACAACCAGAGCCGGCGCGACTGCTTCGGCCTGGATGTCATCCTGCGCAACGATCTGTGAGGGCCCCGACCATGATCCGATACACCGCATTGTCCCTCGCCCTCGCGTTCGTCCTGCCGGCCGCCGCGCAGTCCCGAGATGCCGCACTGCTGCCACCCGCACGCAGCGACGTGGTGCTGCGCAGTCTCGTGCGTGACGCCCCCGCGTCTCCGGCCACGATCGAACGTGCACCCGTCCGTTTCGCCTGGGCATTGCCTGCCGACGCCGGCCCCATCGAAGCGCCCGCCCCCTATACCGCCACCAGTCGCGAACACTGGCGCGACGTGGACGGCGCCACTCTCGCCCGCGGCCTGCGCCTGCATACCACCGCGCCCGGTGCGCTGGTGCTGATCAGCCCGGCGGGGCCCGACAGCCTGGCGGTGGCACGCGACGCGTTGCAGGTGCGCCAGGCCGGTCGCGTCGTGGCCGCAGGCGAGGCCACCGTCGCGCTTGCGCCGCAGGCTGCACTCGAAGACGCCACCGACACACGCTTCGCGCCCGGCGCACTCGGTTTCAGGCTCAGTCCGGCACTGGGCGTCGGCGAGATCGAGCTGCAGGTGGCCGGCGCGCAGGGGCGTTACGTCGTGCATGTCCGCGAACCCGACAGTCCGGTCGCGCTGCACGTGGACAGTCCGGTGCCCGACTACCGCACCGGCGCGCAGGTCCGCCTGCAGGCGCGCCTCGACAACACTGCGGGCCTTGCGGATCTGCGTGAGATCGGCGGCGTGCTGACCGCCCCGGACGGGCGCGAGATTCCCCTGCGCGGCACACGCACGCCTGCAGGCATCGTCCTGGAAGCCGCCCTGCCGGCCACGCCCTCCCGCGTGCCCGGATTGTGGGAAGCGCATGTCCTGGCGAGTGGTGAAGCCGACGGTCAGCCGGTCCTGCGCGATGCGAAGGTCGCGTTCGAAGTCACCGCGCCGACCGCGCGCCTGCATGGACGACACACCGTGTCGCGCACGGCCGACGGGCAGCTCAGCGTCGACCTGCCGCTGGATGTCGGCAGTGCAGGCCGTTACGAGGCGCGGGCCGTGCTCTATGGCACCGGGCCCGACGGCCGGTTGGCGCCGGTGGCCGTGGGCCACACCGCCGACTGGCTCACGCCGGGCGCCCGTGCGCTGACGCTGGTCTTCCCACCGGACGTCATCTCGGGCAGCCGTGCGCCCTACGAGTTGCGGCAGCTGGGTCTGCACGACCAGGGACGCATGGGCCGGCTCGAGTACCGCGAACGCGCCGCACGCATCGACACGCCGGCGATCCGCGCACGCTGAGGCAGCGTCACCTGCCGCTGGCGGCCTCACCGGTCTCCAGCGGCAGCGCGCGATCGATGCCACATGTCGTGATGCGCGGCGCGGGTCGGATCCGGCGCTGCGGACGCGTACCCACGTCGCCCTGCACTTCGACGTGTCATCGAATGCGTCGGAACGTGCAGCATCGAAGCGATATCGGACTATCCTCCTGACCGTCCGCTGCACACCGGCGCCCCTGGCGTGGCGCGCGGATGCAAGCCGAGGACCACCGGATCGACCGATGACGCACGTGTGCTGAGCCAACACCTCCTGTTCTTCTTCGCCATGCTCGGCGCCTTCAACGGAATCGGCGTGGCGTCGTTCCTGTGGTGGCGCGCCAAGGGTCAGCCGACGCAGCGCTGGCTGGCGCTGCTGATCCTGATGGTCGGCGTCCGCACCGGGAAATCCGTGGCTTTCCACTTCTGGCCGGACATTCCGCTGGTCGTGCTGCAGATCGGCCTGACCGCGTGTTTCATGATCGGACCCTGCCTGCTCTTCCTGGTGCGATCGAGCCAGCGCGACAGCCCCGGCCCCGGCCTGGCCGACCGCTGGCACATCGGCGCGCTGCTGCTCGTCGCCGCAGCCGTGAACCTGCTGTTCCCCTATACCGAGCACGGGGCGCTGTGGCGGGGGGTGATCACGCCGGGCATCAACTACGCATGGCTGGCGTATCTGCTGCTCGCGACCGCGCAGCTGTACGTCCATCGTGCACGTCTCCGTGGCACGCCCTCCGGCGCGCTGCTGCTGGGGGCGCTGGCCGGCATCTGGGTCATCTGGACCGCGTACTACACCGCCGGCTACACCTCCTACATCGTCGGCGCGCTGTCCTTCACCTTCCTGCTGGCGGCGAGCGTGCTGGTCTGGCTGCGCCTGCGCGCCGGCCAGGCACCGATCGAGCCCTACCAGGACCGCCGGATTCCGGAGTCCGAGGCCAGCGCACAGCTGCAGGCACTGGCCGACCTGATGGCGCGTGAGCGGCTGCACCTGGATCCCGCACTGACCCTGCCCCGCCTCGCGCGCCGGCTCGGTGTACCGGCAACCCGGCTGTCGCAGGTGTTGAACCAGCACAACCAGACCTCGTTCAAGCAGTACCTGGCGCAGTTGCGTGTGATCGAGGCCAAGGCACTGCTGCGGCAGACGCCCGCCAGGCCCCTGGAGATCGTCGCCGAGGAAGCCGGGTTCCAGTCGATGTCGACCTTCTACAGCGCCTTCAAGAAGCAGGAAGGCGCCACCCCGGCGGCCTTCCGCGCGGCCCACGCAGACTCCTGAAATCGATTCCCGGACTCCGGGAATGGATTGCAATGCATTGATCTGAAAGGGATCACCTAGCGTACCGGCTCCTTCCTGCGAGCCCGTGCGCATGCATCCGATCCGCCTCCTCCTGTCCCTCCTGCTTCTGGTCCTGTCGCCCTGGATGTGCGGGATCTCCAGCGCCTTCGCGACCCCCGAGCCCGCCGCCTGGACCGGTGCAGACCGTCTGCCGGCTGACGCATCCGCCACCACGACCGGCACCACGCGCACCGCCGCGAACGCCCGACGCGGCACGCCTGCCCGCGATGATCAGGGCCGCATCCTCTTCATCCTCGCCAGCAGCAAGGTCCACGGCACCTCGACGATTCCGGCCAGCATCAGCTTCGGCGAGGTGGTGCACGCCTGGGACACATTCCATGCGGCGGGCTATGCGGTGGACTTCGTGACGCCCGATGGCGGTGACGTGCCGATCCTCGACCCCTATGTCGATGACGACGTGGCGCCGCGCCTCGAAGACAGCCGCATCATGCGCGGCCTCCGCAACACCGCAACGCCGGCACAGATCGATCCCGACCTCTACCGCGCCGTGTATTACGTCGGCGGCAGCAACGCGATGTACGGCGTGCCGGAGCACCCGGTCCTGCAGCGCATCGCCATGCAAGTGTACGAGCGCAACGGCGGCGTGATCTCCGCCGTGTGCCACGGCACCGCAGGCATCGCACACCTCCGGCTCGCGAACGGCCGGTATCTCGTCGCGGGCAAGCGCATCAGCGGCTACCCCGAAGCACACGAAGACCAGGACGCGGACTACTTCAGGCAGTTCCCGTTCCTGATCCGGCAGACGGTCGAAGCCCGTGGCGCCACCTTCCACATGGTGGACAGCCGGGCCCCGCACATCGAAGTCGATGGCCGCGTCGTCACCGGACAGAACTACGCCTCCGCAGCACCCGTGGCCGACGCCGTCGTCGACGTGCTGCGCAGGCTGGCCGCGCACCCGTCACGCGCCGATACGGCGCAACGCTGACGCAATCCCGGCGCCATCGGCAACGCGATGGCGCTGCTGCAAGACCCCACCCACCACCCACAGGACAGACCCATGCACACCGCACACCGCACCACCGCGTTCGCAGCCGCCCTCTTCTTCCTGCTCCCCGCCGGCGCCATGGCCCAGACCAGCGACCGCGACGCGGTCGACCGCGTCATGCAGACCTTCATGCGCGCGTACACGACCGCCGACAACGCGTTGGCGAAAGAAGTATTCCGGAGCGACGGCGTGATGATCGGTACCTCGGAACATCGCGGCCCCGCACTTGTGCAGCGCACCGGCGCACAGTTCGCCGAAGGCTTCGACGGCAAGCCCGCCGCGAACGAGGACCGGCGCAAGCGCAGCTACGAGATCGTCGACGTGGCCCGTGATCTCGCGGCGGTCCGCGTGGACCTGGATTACCCCGGCTGGCGCGGCGTGGACTACGTCGTCCTGATCAAGGTCGAGGGGCAGTGGATGATCGCCAGCAAGACGTGGACCGGCTATCTGACACCCGCCTCGTCGTAACGACGCCGGCGGCCAGCGCCCCGGCAGATCCCGAGCGCCGGGACATTCCGGATCACGCGCGACGAAGCACCGCTGCGCACGCCGCTGACCGAGCGATGCACCCCTGCAACACGCAGCGGTGCACCGCTCCGTTTTTCATTGCGATCGGCATGCGGTACCCGTGCGGACACGGGCCGACAGATGGCTCAGCGCGCGCGCTGCAGACCCCGTGCCGTCTCCAGGTGCGCCGCGATCGCGTCGCGCGTCGCACGCAGGTGACGTGCGACTTCTTCGTCGGTCGCGCTCTGGATGAGTTCACCGTCGAGCTTGGCCAGTGCGTCCTCGTGTCCTTTGACCATGGCATCCACCCAGGCAGTCGCGAACGCATCGTCGCCCAGCGCCGCCAGACGTGCGCGCTCCGCGTCGTGCGCCGCACGCATCGCCGCAATTGCGGGATCCGCGGGCTGTGCTGCGTCACGCTCTGCCGTGGTCGTCGCAGGCGTGTCCGCAGCCGGGTCTGCATCCGTCGTACCGCGCACGGCCGGCGTCTCTACGGCCCCCGCGGCATAGGCACCGGCCACCCCGCTGGACAGCAGGCGACGGCTCGCTTCCAGGTTGCGTGTGTGATCGTCACGCAGCGTCTCGGCATAGCTGCGCACATCGGGTTCGAGCGTTTTCCTGAGCGCATCTTCTGCGGCGGCAATCTCGTGACGGTCGATTTCCTCGACCGTCATCAACGCCTTGCGATCCGCTGCGGAAAGCCGGTCGGCTCCCGCTGCCGTCCGCTCGCCCGTGCGCGTCGCTCCGTCGTCGCGGTCGCTGTCGACGCCCTGTGCGACGGCCGTGGTCTCCACGTCCTGACCGGTGGTGTCGTTGGCGGGATCCTGGTTGTTGCAGGCGGACAGGCCGAGCGCCATCGCGGCGGCAAGCAGCGTGATACGGATATGCATGGGGGCGGCCTCATCGAAGGAAGCGCGAGCCTAGGTCCGCGATCGGGGCGCCGCAGTGAATATCGGACCCGGATATCCCGCTCGCAGATCAAAGCGAGCCGACGCACAGAGCCGCCCCGCCCCCCGGTGGTAGCCTGTCGGAATGGCAGATCAGGGCAGCAGCACGTATATCGACCAGCTCCGTTTCCTGCTTTTGGCAGGCAACGTGCGGGAAGCGCTGCAACTGCTGAATCTCCAGTCCCGGCTGCGGTTCACCGCGCTCTACCGGCTCGGTCCGACCCATGCCCAGAATTTCATCATGGTCGACCGCGACGATGCGCGCGCGCCCTTGATGGACGACATTCCCCACGACGCGACCTACTGCCACCTCGTGGAGGCGATGAAAGCCGAACTGGTGATACCGGACGCATTGTCCGAACCGCGCCTGGCGGAGCACCCGTCCCGCGAGCTGGTGCAGGCCTACTGCGGCGTTCCCCTGCTCGACGAATCCGGCAACGTGTTCGGCACGCTGTGCCAGTTCGATCTGCTGCCGAGCGAGATCGATGCGACCACGCTGGAGCTGATGCACGAGGTCGCAGGCGCACTGGGCCCCAGTGCACTCGTCGACGCGCATCTCCGGCATCTGCAGCAGCAGGCGGATCGCCTGTCGGACATGCAGAGCCTGATCGCAAGCGCGTCGGATGACGTCGAAAGCGCACGCGCTGCGTTTGCCGAATATGCAACGCCGATGCTGCACGATGCGACGAAGAAGCTCTCGCTCGAAGAGGAGTTGGCGTTCGAAGCGCGCATCAGTGCCATCTGGCAACGGATCGAAACCGAGGTCCGATCCCGCGCATCGCTGTCCTCCGCCGCACACGGTTGAACGCATCCGCAGCTGGGCGCGGCAGTGCGCCGCCCGTGCATGTGGCACGTCACCTGCTGCTCGTGCTTGCGCTGACCACCGGCGCCGTCCACGCACATGGCGGCGGCCTCGACAGGCACGGGTGCCACAACGACCGGAAGAACGGCGGCTACCACTGCCATCGCGCACCTGCAGGTGCAGTGCCGCCCCCGGACACACTGCAGCCCGGACGTGTTGCACGCGCGCGACAGTCGCCTTCGCCACAACGCACACCGCACATGTTCCGCAACTGTGCGGAAGCCCGTGCCGCCGGCGCTGCACCGGTCCGTCGTGGCGACCCCGGTTACGGACCGCATCTCGATCGCGACAACGACGGCGTGGGCTGCGAGCCGTACCGCGGACGCTGAGGTCAGCCAGGGCATGCCTGCCGGCAGTGCCATGCCATTTCGACATCGGGGAACCGCCGGTTGTCGTGATCAAGTGGACGCCGGCAGGCCCACCAGCGCGATGTCCTTCAGCGCGCATATGGCGCTTCTGGCGGAATCCCGATGCCCCGAATCCAGCGACCGCACTGACCGCACCCGCAATCGCGATCCCGCGTCGCCCAGGACCTGAACACCGGTTCCGAAGCGACCTATTCAGCCGCTGTACCATGCCCGCTCCCAGAGACTTGGCCGGGTAGATCATGCGACTTGCCGATTTCATCGACCAGAATTCAGCGCAGATCCTTGCAGGCGCCGAGGCCTTTGCAGAAACCCAGGTCCCGACGGGTGTGCAGCTGAGTGCTCGCGATCTGCGAGACCATCTGCCCGAGATTCTCAAGGCGATCGTGCTCGATCTCAGGACCGCCCAGAGCCCCTCCGAACAGCGCGCGAAATCCGAAGGGCGGGCACCCGAGGACACCGGCCCGGAAACGGCAGCCAGCATCCATGGCAGGACGCGTGCGAAGTCCGGATTCGACGTCAACCAGATGGTGGCCGAGTACCGGGCACTGCGTGCATCGGTCCTGCGCCTGTGGTCCGCCGACGCATCGCTGACCGCGGATTCCGCCAGTGACCTGGTGCGCTTCAACGAAGCCATCGACCAGGCGGTGGCCGAATCGCTGGCCGAGTACTCGTCGCAGGTGGAGTCCTGGCGCCAGATCTTTCTGGGCGCACTCGGGCACGACCTGCGGGGACCGCTGACGGCCGTCGTGTTCACGGCCGACATGCTGGTCGAGAAGACCCGCGACACACCGTATGCGCGGCACATCGAGCGCATCCGCAACGGCGGCGAACGCATCAACAAGCTGCTCAACGATCTGCTCGCCTACAGCAGGAGCAAGCTCGGTGCGGACATGGTGCTCCATCGCGAGGACTGTGATCTCGGCGCCGCGCTTGGCGAAGAGGTCGACCTGCTGCGTGCGGCCCTGCCCGATACCCCGATCCGGTTCGAGACGGCAGGCGCGACCGGGGGTGTGTTCGATACGTCGCGTCTCCGGGAGGCGCTGCACAACCTCGTCGCCAACGCGGCCAAGTACGGCAGTCCCGGCACCGACGTGCACGTCGACGTGACCGGCGACGCCGACTGCGTCCGCGTGACGGTCTGCAACGTGGGCGAACCGCTGTCGGACAACGCACTGGACGCGATGTTCGATCCACTGCGACGCGGCGCGAAGCGTGCCTCCACGGACGAACACGTGAGTCTGGGACTCGGCTTGTTCCTCGTACGCGAGATCGCCAGGGCACATGGCGGTGACGTCGTTGCATCCTCGGCCGACGGCGTGACGCGTTTTACGATCTCCCTGCCACGCGACGCGTAACACGCCGGCAAGACCCGGGCGCGCGTGATCCGCACAGGCACGGTCCGACAGAAGTTCAGCGCCGCAGCGATCGGGACGCGCGATCGGCCGCATCGCATCGTTGCACCGCAGGCGACGTGATTCACGCTCGTTCGACGTCGCCAACCGCGTCCGCATCGTGTCGCGGACGCGCCGGGGGACGCGTCGTCTGCGCCTGACGCTTTCGCGATTTCCCGGCCTGCGACGCATCACGCAGGCACCCACGAACGGCCCGTCCCGCATGCGCGCAGCGGCGCCTTCGGAGTCCACCAGCGTCACCTCGAAATTGCCCGCGAAATTCATGCCGGTTTGACGACGCCTTTTTTTTAATCCCGGCCCTCCGGAAACGTCAGGGAGTTGCCGAGATGGGTGTTCCTCACAGGGAAGCGCTTGTTCTTCTGGTCGATGACGATGCCCGCCTGGCGGCACTGGCGGGAGACTGGCTGGAACGCAAAGGCTTCAGGATGGATTTCGCCGCCTGCGGTGCCGACGCCCTCAGCCTGGCGGGCGAGCAGCATTTCGACGCGATCATCCTCGACCTGGATCTGCCGGATATCGGCGGCGTGACCGTCTGCAGGAGGCTGCGTGCGACCTCGAGTCCTGCAACGCCGATCATCATGCTGACCGCCCGCGACAGCCTCGACTGGACGTTGCAGAGCCTGGAAGCCGGCGCGGATGACTATCTCGTCAAACCGTTCTCACCGGACGAACTGGTCGCGCGACTCACCGCGCTGATGCGGCGCAGCCGGCATGAGGTCGCGCCTGAAGTGATCACGCTCGAGGACGTCAGGATCGACCTGCTCGACGGCCACGTGATGCGCGGAGGACGACTCCTCAACGTGTTGCCCACCGGCGCGGCCATCCTCGCGGCGCTGATGCGCGCCCATCCGCGCGTCGTCTCCCGGGAGGACCTGCTGCGCAGCATCTGGGGAAACACCCTTCCCGACTCCGACTCGTTGCGAAGCCATCTCTACCAGTTGCGCAGAGCGCTGAACTCGGGGTTCGCCGAACCCCTCGTCGAAACGATCGCAGGCGTGGGCCTGCGCTTCCGTGCCCCGAAACGCGGTGAACGTATTCCGGGCCACATGCCGGATGCGCACCTCACCGCCGACACGCGCCTGGCCTTGCGCCTGGATCGCATCGATGGCGGCCGCGACGACCTGGAAGACGAAGCGGACCTGGCGGTCACGAGGAACTGACGCGGCGGACGTCTGGACCGGGGGCGATCGCTGCGACTGCAGTGGTCGCCGGTCGATCAGGCAACAGCGGTACGCAGGTACCACGCAGAACGTTTCGCACGAGCGCTGGCGGCGCGGCGCGAGGTCTGGCACTGGCCTGTGCTTCGATACTTTCTGCTTGCGAACGCAGGCATGGGCTTGGCGTGCACCGCCGAATAGACTGCGTCCCGGACTTTCAAGGAACGACCCGATGCGTCTGTACGTCGCCACCCTCTTTCTGCTGACAGGCAGCTGGCTGCCGCACACCGCACATGCAGCGGATACCCAGGTGCCGTGCCCGGATGCGGTGCCGGCGCAGCTGTTCGCGGGCAGCGAATGCACGATCGCCACGTTGCCACTGCGTCACGAAGCACCCGACGACGACGGCATCGAGATCTTCGTCCGCCGCGTGCCGGCCGCCGATGCCGCACGCCGGCGCGGCGAGGTCTGGTTGATCGCCGGCGGACCGGGTGAGCCCGGCGTCTCGCTGCATCCCATGTTCGCCACATTCCGCGCTGCGTTTCCCGATCACGATCTGGTCATTCCCGACCATCGCGGCACCGGGCGCTCCACGCGCCTGTGCCCGGCGCAGGAATCGCCGGACAGTGCCAACGGCGTCGCGCTCGCCGACAACGAATGGGGGCCGTGCATCGGCGCGCTGTACGCGGATGCCCCACGCACGGCGGCCTTCAACATCACCCAGTCCGCGCAGGACCTGTCGGCCCTCATCGCCCGAGACCGCCGTGCGGGCGACGTGCATGTCTACGCGGTGTCATACGGCACCCAGCTGGCCCTGCGCATGCTCCAGGTCGCACCCCAGCCACTCGATGGACTGGTCCTCGATGGTCTGGTGCCGCTGGAGTCCGACACGCAGTGGGACCTGGGCCATCGCACCACCCTCGTCGACGCCGTCGGCCGCGAGGTCCTGGGGCCGGACGCATCCGCCGCTTACGCGGCCGTACTGGCCAACGCTGATCCGCAGGCCGCATGGCGCGCGCATGTTCCCGGCGGCGACCTGCGTCGCACGCTGGGCACGCTGCTGAACTTCCCGACGCTTCGCGATCGCCTGCCGGCCATCATCGACGCCCTGTCCCGCAACGACGCCACGCCACTGCAGGACGCGCTCGCCGCGCTCAAGGACATCCACGCACAACTCACCGCCGACCCGGTCGCGCCGCCTTCGCTGCCGCTGGTCATGCTGATCTCCTCATCCGAGAACAACAGCCGTCCGGACCTCGACCGCGCGACGGTCGACGCCGAAGCGCGCGATGCACTGTTCACCAGCGCGATTCCCGGCTTCCTGGTGGATCCGCCGGTGCCGCTGTATCCGCGCGACCGCTTCTTCGGTGGCACGCCGGATGCGCTGCCGCGCACGCTCGTCATCCACGGCACACTCGATCCGAACACGTCCTACGCAGGCGCACAGACGCACGTCGCCACATTGGCCAAAGCCGGGCCGGTCGCAATGACGACCGTTGAGCGTGGCGCACACATGCTGGCGTTCTTCGCACCGGCCTGCTTCGTTGCGGCGACGAAGGCATTCCTGGACGACGCGGACGTTGCACCGTCCTGCAGTGAGCCGCATCCGGCGCAGCAAGCGAACGCGCATCGCTGACCGGAGCGCAGCGACGACGATCGAACGACACGCGCCGGCCTATGCCGGCGTACAGCGACCTTCGGCAATACGCCGCCGCGCCTCCCGCAATGCATCGCCCATCGGCAGATCGCATGCGATGTACGCGGATTCGAGCACGCGCCGCTGCCGACGGCTGCTGCGCCCGCGCAGCGCGATCGTCGTCGTCATCAACGCCAGCACGGCGTGCTGTGTCGACGCGTCCGCATCGGACAGACGCGCACGCACCTCGCTCCAGTCGGGCACGCGCGCCTCGATGCCAAGCGCCTCGCACAGGTGCGCGAGCAGCAGGTCGTAGTTGGGATGCGCGTCCTCGGCCGCGACGATGAGTTCCGCAACAGCGTCCAGCGCCAGGCGCCGGCCCGTGTCATCCAGCTGTGCGCGCCCGAGCGCCGCGAGCGCTTCGCGGACGGCCAACGGCCCTGCCGCACGCACGCGCGCTTCGCGGATCACCCACCACGCGATCAGCGCGTTCCAGCCCGCAAAGACGGGCACTGCCGCGAAGGGCAACAACACGCGCAGGCCACTGCGCGCCAGCACGCGCCGGGCGAGGATGCGCACGAGGAAGCTGGTCGCACCGACTTTGACGCGGTACAGCGCGGTGTACGCCAGCATCTTGAAACGCGAGGCCCGCGCGTAGGGATCGAGACCATGCAGCGAGCGACGCGGATTGGGAATATCGAGCGCCGCGCGGGACAGCCCCGTCACCAGCACGTCCTCGGCATCCTCGCGGGACACCGAAAGACCTGCCGCATCGGCGATGCCCGCGACGCTGCGCAGCAGCACCCAGTACATCGCCAGCAGTTCCAGCAGACTCACCAGCAGCGCGATGCCGCCGTACCACGCCCAGTAGGCCGCGTCGCTCGCCGGTGAGAACAGGGATGGCTCGGCACCGGTGCCCAGCACGTCGCGAAGCCACAGATCCGCCGCGCCGATCAACGCCGCGGACACGGCACCGGCCAGCGCACACAGGCCGGCCGCCCACCACTGCAGCCGGCGCACGCGCGCGCGATCCTCGTCCTGCCACACCCGGATCTCGCCCGCATCGCGACGGCAGCCACGGCGCAGGAACGCCAGGCCGGTGCGCTCGATGACGTTGAGGCGTGCGACGTCCGCTTCTGTATCCACGATGCTCCAGCGCAAACAGGGCGCACGAGTCTAGCGATCGTGTTGGCAAGACCAGATGCACGGCGTGCCGCGCCGGCGTTCGCCATCCATGCATGCACGCATGCCTGCGCTCATCGTCGGACCTCCCGAAAAGTGCAGCGACTGAAGCCTGCACCCCCGGCTTCAGCGCCCAGGCCGGTGCGGTCACCGGCTGGACAGCCATGCACGACGCGACCCTGCACGGAACGCGGGACTTACGGAATCAGGCGTTGTGCGCGCAGCGCTGCGAACAGGTCGAAGAACGCTTCGTCGGTCTGCTGGTATTCGCGGAACCCGAGGCGACGGCTTCTGGACATGTCGGTGAGCACCTCGACCGGACGTCCCAGATCCGCATCGGTGTGCCACGGCGACGCCAGTCGCTGCAGGTCCGGCTCCACCAGGCCATGCGTCCTGGCCAGTTCCGCCCAGCGCGATGCGTCGTCGGCCATCTGCAGTTCCAGCGGACGGACTTCGCCGGTGAACGGCGCAGCTTCGAGCCCGAACCACTCGGCCAGACGCGGCCACATCCAGCTCCAGCGGAACACGTCGCCATTGACCACGTTGAATGCCTGATTCGCAGCCTCGGGCGTTCCAGCCGCCCACACCAGCTGCGATGCCAACAGGCGCGCATCGGTCATGTCGGTCAGGCCGTTCCACTGCACGGCCGAACCCGGAAAGTAGAACGGGCGTCCGCTCGCCTTGCACAGCGACGCGTACACCGCGAGCGTGGTGCCCAGGTTCATCGCGTTGCCCACGGCCTGACCGATGATCGTATGCGGCCGATGCACGCTCCACTGGAATCCGCCGCGGGCCGCCGCCGCGAACACCGCGTCTTCCTGCGCGTAGTAGAAGTTCTCGACGTCGAGACGTCCCTGGTCCTCGCGGAACGGCGTGGCGGGCAACACACCCTGCCCGTAGGCCTCGAACGGTCCCAGGTAGTGCTTGAGTCCCGTCACCAGGGCGACGTGACGGACACTGCCCGCCGGTGCCAGCGCGTCCAGCACGTTCTCCACCATGGCGCGGTTCACGCGGATGTTCTCGGCCTCGCTGGCCTGCCTGGACCAGGTGGTAATGAACACCTGCTCCGGCGCCAGTCCGGCCAGGGCCGCGCGTGTCGCTGCAGCATCGGTCAGGTCCGCCTGCACGCCCGTCACGCCGGGCGGCAGCTGCTTCAGGCCACGTGCGAGCCCGTACACCGACCGGCCCGCCTGCTGCAGCTGCGGCGCCAACGCGCTTCCCACAATGCCCGTTACACCAACAATCAACGCCTCGTGCGCCACACTGCCACCTCATCAGGAAATCGGGCGCCCACCTTAGTCGGCGGGTACCTGCCGCGATAGAAGGCACCAAATGGTACCCATGCGATGAAAGCCGGAACGTCCGAAGACCAGGGACGCGAAGATTGCGCACCCCGACGCGTGCTCGAACTGTTCAGCGCCAAATGGATTTCCATGGTGCTGCACACGCTGGGCAACCGGCACGCGGGCTCGGCCCGCAGCAACGCGCTGCACCGCAGCCTGCCGGGCATTTCGCGCAAGGTGCTGACCCAGACGCTGCGCGACCTCGAGCATGCCGGCGCCCTGACCCGCAACGAGACCGACACGGTCCCGCCCATGGTCGAGTACACGCTGACGCCGCTGGGCGTCACGCTGCTGGAACCGATCGAACTGATCTACGCATGGGCCCGTCGCAACAGCCCCGCGCTGGATGCGCTCGAAGCACGGCCCACATCGCGGCGTCGGAACTGAGACAGCAGGCGCCGGCTCGATCGCGCGTGTCTGACCGGGATGCGCGCCACGCCTGAGCATGCACACCGCGATGCGCGGTGCAGACCCACTCCGCGTGTCGACATACGCCGACGCGACATCGTGTCTTTGCCCCATCAACGATTGCGAACACGCTGCCCGCGGCTGCGACAGATCCGCGCACAACGCCCTTCCTGTCGCGCATGCACTCGGGACGTCACCCGCAACACCCCGTCGCTGTTCGAAGCCCTCGAATCCGTAACGCTGGGGTCGCGCTCTGGCCGTGTGCCGCCACAACGGAAAGATCACAGCCACGCACACATCGCGGGAGGAGGATCCTCTCTTCATGGCCATCGATTCGGGTAGACGGTGCGCGTCTCCCGAGTCCCCTGCCCCAGGCATCCGCGCACGCATCGCATGTCGCACGGCACAGGAGATCCCATGTACGACCCATCCACGCAATCCGAACTGCTGCGTTTCGCACGCGTCGAAACAGGCGCCACCGTCATCGACATCTACCCGGGAGACGGCGACTGGACACGCCTGTTCTCAGACGCGGTCGGGCCCGAAGGACGGGTCTATAGCTTCGTACCCGCCGAGCTGGCCGAGTTCTTCAAGAATGACCCGGTCGGCCGCATGCAGTCGCTCGCGGCGGAGCCGGGTAGAGAAAACGTGGAAGCGGTCTCGACAGACCTGGTGGCGTTCCCGGAGGTCACACGGCAGGCCGATGTGCTGTGGCTGCATCTGTTCTATCACGACCTCCACACCGCGCTGATGCAGTCCAAAAGCGCGACAGCAGCCGCCTTCAATCGCGCCGTTCTCAAACACCTCAAACCCGGTGGCGGCTACGTCATCGTCGACCACGCTGCGAACGCAGGAACAGGCACGAGCGACGCACAGTCGCTGCACCGGATCGACCCTGCGGCCGTCCGCGAAGAAGTGGAAGCGGCGGGTTTCGTGCTGGACGAGGAGAGCACCCTGCTCGCGGACAAGCGAGACGCACATTCAATCAAGGTCTTCGACCCCTCGATCAAGGGCCGGACCGATCGTTTCGCCTATCGGTTCGTGAAGCCCTGAGAGATGCCGTTCGGCGGCCGATGACCCGCCAGAAAAGGCGGCATGGGCAACGGGTCTACTCGCGCCGTCGCGGCCTGCATCGATTGCGGTCGGCTTGCGCACGAACGCGCACCTTCGCGGGCCAGGCGGACCCTATCGCCGTCGGATCTGTCGATCGATTCGACCGCGAGTCTGTCCGACAGGCGCTTAGGGTTCGCTGGCCTCGTCCCGCGCCTTCTTCTCCAGCGCGTCGCGCTTCTCCTGCGCGTCCTTCTTCTCTTGCGCGTCCTTCTTCGCCTGATCGTGATGCCACTTGATGGCGAAGAACATGCCCGTGCCGAGCACGGCAACCTTGAACACGATGAAGACTATCGGGAACCAATCGTACATTCTGATTTCATCCAGGCCGGCACTCGATCACACCGCTCGCGAGGCGCGCAGGCCTCACAACGCTGCTTCAGCAGCTCCAGTTCGGGCGTGCCGGCATCGAGAGCATCTTAGACCTGTCTCCGAGCGCATCCGCGCGACACTTTGTCGCACCTGCGACCTTTGCATTCGCTCGCTTTCCAGCCATCCGCGAACGAGTGGACGACCGCCACTTCTGACTTGCAGCAGTGGCAGGTGCGCCGCGCCGCGAAACGCTTCATTCGAGGATGGAATTCAGCCTGCCCCGCCATTCTCGCGGAGTGGACGGGGCACCTGCATCGTCGCGTTCGACCCCGCTGGAGCCGCGTTCGCACACAGCTGACGCCTCAGCGCAGTCGGTACGTGACCTTCGTTCCCTCGGCGATGTGCCACTTCGACATTGCAGCGCTGCCGCGTCAGCAAACTCGAAGAAGAATTTCGGCATGCGAGCCGCGACTGATCACTGCGCCACCCGATCTTGAACAAGCCGGTGCACAACAGATGATCCAGATCTGAGCGCAATGCGAGATTGATCCGGCATTCGCGACCGCAAGTCGCATCGCCAAGGCCGCACCACGGCGGGCGGCAACCCGCCGCGCCCTGCCCGGGCATCGGCACTGAGGGCCGATGCCCGCGAGTCCGCGTCAGCTGCCGTCCGCGACGCTCACCAGAATGCCGTCGCGGAACGACAGTCGCAGCGACCGAGCACCCTGTCCGACTGCGTCGTCCTCCTGGTTGAGGCCAGCCCGACCCGCCAGACGCTCCGCACCCGTCGCCCGCTGGTTGGCCCGGCTGACGCCGAACGCGGCTGTGGTGCGTTGCTGGACGATCCTGTTTCCGGTCTCGCCACCGACCACACTGCTGACATCGTCTGCCACGCCGAAGGCGCTGCTCGCGGCTTGACGCAATCCGCCCAGCAGACCCCGCTTCGGCGGCGCGCTGGCAGCCGAGTAGTACCAGCTCTCGTAATGAATCGGCTTGTTGTCGGACGACAGCTCGGAGCTGCGTTCGACCCGACGCTGGTCTGCACCCAGCAGCGCTTCGGCATCAGCCGACGTCGTCACGCCCACCTGGAGTCGATCGCCCCAGCACGCGTTGTTCTGCCAGCAGACACCCGTCTGCGCGAATCCCGCCAGCGGCACCAGCGCCAGTCCCAGCACCAATACCCCCACACGCCCCTTCGAAGAACCGAACATTCTGTTCATCCTTGATCCTCTGCGGTTTCGGTGTGCAGACCATCCCCGATCTGCCCATCCCTCGTGCAGAGTGCGCTTTCGACACGGCAAGTCAAGTGCGGCACTGTGACCGCCACGCACACTTTCAGTGACTGCGGGGACGATCATGAAACGTATGCCCGCGAGCCTGGCGCGTGCCTTGAATCACCGATGACGGCCTTGCTGATGGAACTGCATCGAATGTATGGCAGGACCGGACAGGCGATCACCGGGGTGAAACCCTTCACCGCGGCACAATGCATCGATCAGTAGCGCAGATGCTTGAGAGGTGAAGAGATGCGTGATCCAGCCAGCTTTCCGATCGCAGCCAGGTACCGAGGATTCGCCTGCGCTGTTGCGCTGACTGCGTTGAGTGCGTGCGGTGGAAACCAGAGTCTTCCAGCCGAGACCGACGCGCCCCGCACGAAGACCGAATCGATCGCAATCACTGACCCGGCAGACGTGCTGGGCGCGTGGGATGTCGTGTCGTTCGAGGGCTACACGCCTCAGTCGAGAATGGTCGGCTCCACCCGAGCCGCGTATGCGGATTTCGATACCGATGGCGTGCGGCTGCGCATGGAGTGCAACTACGCCGGCCGACGCGGCGCGGTGCGCGCCGGGGTGTTCGAGACCGCGGCAGATGCGGACCACATGCAGACGTTGATGGGCTGCGGCACGGACGGCAATGCACGCGAGGCACGCTACTTCACTTTCTTCGATCAGCGGGCCAGCATCAGGAGTGTCGGCACGCACCGCCTGCTGCTCGAAGCCGGCGACCAGACGCTCATCCTCGAGCGCCCCGAGGTACGCCGGCTTGCCTTCATCCCCACGCCCAGCGAACTGGCAGGCAGCTGGCAACTGCTGGACATCACGCACTACGTGCCGGGTGGCGGTACCCAGGGTACCGGCCTGTCCGAAGCGCCCGGACACCTGGTCTTCGCCGACGGCACGCTCCGGCACACCGCGTGCCCCGAACTGCGCCTCAACTATCGACTCGACGAGACGGGGCGCTTCACCACGCCAGAGACGATGCCGAGCGATCTCGCTTCGCGCTGCCCTGAATTGCGCGTGCAATCCTCGGCCTCCGGGATGCCAAGCTCGGACGACGCGATCGCGGTCCTCTATGCCTCGCCGCTGGCCGAACGCAGCGGGCAGGATGGTCTGCTGCTGTCGACCGAAGAATTCGGGCTGTTCTTGAACCGACTCGACTGAGGCTGGCCTGCCCACGATCGTCCGTGACGCATCAAGGACCGAACCTGGCATCGATGTGTGTCGGATCGCGAAGTGCACCTGGCACCGTTATCCGACCTGCGGCCAGCCGGGTGTCGCGTGGCGGCGCGGCCGATCCTTGATTCTCACGATTGGCCGTTGCCACCCAGCGACGACATGCAGGGATGCGCTGCTCACTCGGCAGCACATCGGTGCCAAGCGCTGTGACAGCGTTCGCATTTGATGACGTCGGGCCGCACGTTTCGGGCCAAAGATGAACGCGGAACCGGCATCATTCCGAACCGTCCGGCGCTGCCTCGAAGCGTGGATCGGTGCGACGGAACGCTCCCCCAATTGACCTTGCCCAGTCAGCCATCTCCCGGGGAGACGAGCTGACGTCGTCACTTCACGCAGCCGCTCAAAGAACGATCAACAGAATGACGGATAGAGACGGGCACGATCAGCACCGGATGCTGAAGTTCGAGAGCACGGCGCGTCGCGAGAAGGTGGCCACCATCCTGTCGCTGACAGGCGTGGCCTGCATCGTTCTCGGGCTGGCGTGGGCGCTGTGCTACTGGTATTTCGACCGCGCGGGACTGTCGCTGCTGTTCGTAGGCGTCATGGTCGTTGGCGTACTGGCACTGGCCCGCAGCAAGCGAAGCGATGGCAGGTCGATCCTGCTCGTCGCCCACGGCATCCTGGTCGCGGTGTGCGCAATCGCGTTGATCGATGCGCCCATCGAGTGGGTGCCGCGATCGGCGCACATGTTCCTGCTCCCGCTGGCGGCCGGGGCGGCTTTCACGTTCGAAGCGCGCGAGCGCTACGGCTCGCTGGTCTTCCCGTTGATCTGCCTGGCCGCGTTCGCCGCGTTCGCGGCCGGCGCACTGGATCCACTGGCGCCGCAGATTTCGCCGCCGCTCGAAGTGCGTGAGTGGGGTGCGCGATCCAACATCCTCATTGCCATCGCGCTGCTGGCGGCCATCTTCAGGATCTATCGGGCAGACGTCGGCAAGCGCCTGCATCTGGAGCGCCAACTGGGCCGGGCCGTGCGCAACGGCGAGATCGAATTGCACTATCAGCCGCAGGTGCGGGGCGACGGCGCGGTCACGGGTGTGGAGGCGCTGGCGCGTTGGCGCCACCCGTCGGGGACGCTGCTGTCGCCCGACGTGTTTATCCCCGTGGCCGAAGAAAGCACGCTGATCAGCGACATCGGACTGGAGGTGCTGCGTCAGGCTTGCGAGAAGCTCCGGGGATGGTCCGAGGGGACGCGCACCCGTCATCTCCGCATTGCCGTCAACGTCAGCCCGATCCAGCTGATGGACGAGGATTTCACGCCGTCCCTGACCGCCGTCATTCGCCAGACGGGCATCGACCCGGCCCTGTTGGAACTGGAGCTCACCGAGTCCGCGTTGTCCACCGACACATCGGCGATCGTCGACAAGATGCGGGCCATCGAGGCGTTGGGGATCACCTGGGCACTGGATGACTTCGGCACCGGCTACTCGTCTCTGGCGACGCTGCGCCAATTGCCGGTACGGAAGCTGAAGATCGACCGCCAGTTCGTGCAGGAAGCGGCCGGCCAGGACAGCGCACAGCGCCTGCTGGGCAAGATCATCGAGATCTCCCAAGTCATGCACATGAGCGCGCTGGCCGAGGGTGTCGAAACCGCGACTCAGCGCGATCTGCTGATCGGGATGGGCTGCGACCATTTCCAGGGCTATCTGTTTGCGCGCCCCATGCCCGAAGCGATGCTGGACGAGTGGCTCAAAGCACAATGAAGCCACGGAGCGGCGCCAGCGTCCTACACCCACCTCGACTCTAGCGCCGTGCGCCCGCTAACCTGGCGCGATCTCGAAACCGCAGCAGGCACGCGAGCATGGCAACAGGGGAAGATTGGTCGCGGATCGAGGTGGAAGCCTGCGTCGCCGATTACCTGCAGATGTTGGCTTTGCAGCTCAATGGGCAGAGATTCAACAAAAGCGAGCGCATCCAGGCACTGATGCAGCGTTTGGATGGGCGTAGCAAAGGCTCGGCCGAGTACAAATTCCGCAACATCAGTGCGGTGATGCAGGAACTCGGCTGGCCCACGGTCACCGGCTACAAGTCCCTGGAAAACTATCAGCTGCTGTTGCTCGAAGTGATCGAGTCACAGCTGTTGACCAATACAACATTGCAGGCGTCCGTCGAGAACGCGGTACAGCGCCCGGCTCTAGCAACGCCGGTGCAATTGATCGATCAGCCTTGGGTGGTTCGCCCCAAGCCTGCTGCAGTCAGAGATTCACCCCCCGAGTACGCACCCCGATTCTCGCCCGCGCGCCGCGACTACCTCGCCCAGGAAGCCCGCAATCGTTCACTGGGAAAAGCTGGCGAACTGTTCGTGCTGGAACTCGAAGCCCAGCGCCTGCACGCAGCCGGCAAACAGTCACTCGCGAACCGCGTAGAACATGTCGCCACCACGCAGGGAGATGGCCTGGGCTACGACGTGCTGTCATTCGAGACGGATGGCCGCGAGCGCCTGATCGAGGTCAAGACCACCACATTCGGCGAACTGACGCCGTTCTTCGTCAGTCGCAACGAGCTGGCGCGGTCGAACACCGATGCGGAGCGCTACCAGCTGTATCGGGTGTTCGATTTCCGGGAGCGACCGCGAGTCTTCAACCTGCCGGGCTCGATCGCCACACATTGTCGCCTCGATCCGACCTCGTTTCTGGCGCAGCTCGCGGCATAGACTCCAGCATTCGAATGACGCCCACCACGGAGGGTTCGCGTGTTCAACGATCTGATCTCGGCCGGGGGGACGGGCCTACTGATTCCCGTCGTGCTGTTTGCGTTACTGCTCTATGCCATCCGCGGTCTGTTCGGACTACACGGGCGACGCAGCCAACATCGTCGTGAGTTCCTGGAGCATTGGGACCCGAAGCGGATCGACGATGACCTTTGGCTCGAAGTGACGATCCGGCACCTTTACGGCACCCACCTTCCCGCGCACGTCATCCGGACTGCCTTCGCGCATCCGCATACAAGTCAGGCGCTGCTCGACCTCTCAGAGCTGTGGTTGTTTCTCGACTACGACCCGGAGACGCGCAGTGTCAGCTGGCAACACAAGCGGCATCGCAGCAAGACGAGCCGGAATGCGCTTCGCCACTGGCCGTTTCTTCGATATTTCATATATGCCGCCGTCGGTGTTTGCGCCGCGTTCTATGCGACGCGTATCGACGGCATCAATCAGTGGGTCTTCGCGACCTTTGCGGTGATCATGCTTGCGACCGCATTCCTGAGTCTTTGGCACAGCGACGCCGACAAAGTAGCCGCACGTGTCGGCGAAGCATGGATCGACAGGATCAACACCGCCTCAACACTGCACCCGGCGGCGGAGATCGCTCTCGGACTGGATGCGCCTAGCACCGTCACTCCTTCGCCGACCCTCCCTTCTCAGCCAACGGCGATAGATGCCAATGCAGACGCGTCAGTAAGCGGTCACAGACCGGTGGGTCGCGGTTGCTGAGGCAGACCATGGTCATGTCGTTGGTCGGATAGATCGACAGGGCGGCGCTGTTCCCGGGCGCGCCGCCGCCGTGGCCCCAGTGCGGAAACTCGGCTGGGCCTGACGAGATGAAACCGTAGCCGTACCAGTCGGTCTGCTGCTTGATGGCCTCTTCCAGCAGCGGCTGCGGGATCAGCTTGCCGGCCTTGAGCGCTTCGACGAATCGCACTTCGTCATTGGCCGTGGTGACACCGCCGCCCGCGGGTGTGCCGCGCCATGGCAACTGATCGGCGCTGGGCACCAGCGTGCCGTCATCGGCCTGCGTATAGCCACGCGCGACGTCGTCCATCTCGTCCAGCATCGGGAAGCGCGTGGCCGTCATGCCGGCGGGCGCGAAGGTGTGTTCGGCAACATAGTCGTAATAGCTCTGACCGCTGACCGCCTCGACCACCGCGCCGAGCAGCAGGAAGCCGTAGTTCGAATACTCGAAGTCCGATCCCGGAGGGAACGCCGGTGCGCGGTCGCCGTTGAGCTTGATCAGATCGGCGATGGAGCGCACCCACGCGCGGTTCGCGCTTTCGTCCGGCTGCAGCACGCCGATGTCGCCGGTGCCGCCCTGATGCGACAGCAGCTGCCGGATCGTGACGGCCGCCATCTCCTGATTGGGGTAGTCGGTCAGGAACTTGCCGATGGGATCGTCCAGGCCGACTCTTCCTGCTTCGACCAGCTGCAGCACCGCCACGGCGGTGAACATCTTGCCCTGCGATGCGAACAGGAACTGCGTGTCCAACCGCACCGGCGTGTCGTCTTCACGGTTGGCGAGTCCGAAGGGCTTGGCGTAGAGCCGCTGACCGTTCTGCTCGATCACCAGCACACCCGAGAAGCGATCCGCTGCTGCCAGTTGCGTCGCGAACGCGTCGAATGCTTCCAGCGCTTTCGCCTGCGGAATCTGCAGCGGCGCCTGCGTGATGTGATCGAGTCGTCCCGACGCTGTGTCCTCGACCTTCACGGTGATGCGTCGTTGGACGGGAAAGCTGCGCTCCTGCGTCAACGCGACGAACTCCAAGGGCTCGCTGCGTTCGACAGCGACCACATTCAGGCCGCCGGTCTCTTCACGACTGTCGAGCAGGTACTCGATGTTGTGTTCGGGCTCGCCGAATCGCCGTGCGTTGAAATCGGTCAGCGCGGCGCGGTCGTTGCGGTTGAATGCGTCCAGCCATTCGTCGAATGCCGTCTCGGCGGGTGGCTTGGCCCAGGCCGGCGTAAGGAGGCATAGCAGCAACGCGACCGCCTTCAACGAAATCCGCATAAGCACTTCTTCCTTGCGTGTAACCCCAGCCGCGAGTGTCGTCCTAATCGATCCGATAAGTGAACCTGACCCCGTTAGCCGCTCGCGAACCGCGTAGAACATGTCGCCACCACGCAGGGAGATGGCTTGGGCTACGACGTGCTGTCATTCGAGACGGATGGCCGCGAGCGCCTGATCGAGGTCAAGACCACCACATTCGGCGAACTGACGCCGTTCTTCGTCAGTCGCAACGAGCTGGCGCGGTCGAACACCGATGCGGAGCGCTACCAGCTGTATCGGGTGTTCGATTTCCGGGAGCGACCGCGCGTCTTCAACCTGCCGGGCGCGATCGCCACGCACTGCCGTCTCGATCCGACCACGTTCCTGGCGCAGCTAGCGGCATAGACTTCACCCATCGGATGACGCCCACCACGGAGGGTTCGCGTGTTCAACGATCTGATCTCGGCCGGGGGGCCGGGCCTGCTGATTCCCGTCATCCTGTTCGCGCTGATGCTGTATGCCATCCGCGGCCTGTTCGGCTTGCACGGACGATGCAGCCAGCATCGGCGGGAGTTTTTGGAGCATTGGGACTCGAAGCGGATCGACGATGACCTTTGGCTCGAAGTGACGATCCGGCACCTCTACGGCACCCATCTTCCCGCCCACGTCATCCGCGCTGCCTTCGCGCATCCGCACACGAGCCAGGCGCTGCTCGACCTCTCGGAGCTCTGGTTGTTTCTCGATTACGACCCGGAGACACGCCGAGTCCGCTGGCAGCACAAGCGGCACCGCAACAAGACCAGCCGAGGCGTGCTGCGCTTCTGGCCGGTTCTGCGGTACTTCCTGATGATCGGCGCCGGCGTCCTCGGCGCGTACTACGCGACTCGCGTCAGCGGCTTCAACCAGTGGGTGTTCGCAACGTTTGCGATAGTCATGGGCGCCGGCGCTCTCCTAAGCCTCTGGCACAGCGATGCCGAGAAGATTGCAGCAAAGGTCGGCGAATCTTGGATGGAGCGGATCAATGCCTGTTCGACGCCAGATGCAACGTCAGCAGATGCTCCATAAGTGAACCTGACGCAGGTGCCGCTACGGGAAGTGAACCTGACCCCGTTATCGCGCCGTGCAATTGACTAGATCCCGAGTGCTTCTTTGATGACGATTAAACTTTCACTTTCGTGCTGCACCTCAATCCCCTGCACGGCATCTAAGTTATCTACTTCCAAATCTCGCAAACGAAAGAAATCAATTGTTTTCACCGCCTTCAGAGATCCGTTCTTCACCAAGTAGTGCTTAAATTCCGAATCGTCAATGCGAACTGCCGCCAGACCTATATGATCGTAGTAGTTGTCAAGGTTGGGGTGAACTATCTCATAAGCTTGCGATAACTCGTAATTTAACAACAGCTCTTCATCGTCTACCCCGAACACGAAATCGTATTTAGTTTTCTTTACTGTCAAATTACATCGCTTGCATGCCACAGCGAGATTCAGAGGAGTCACCGCCAAAGTTGAAAACTTTGACTTCGGAAGCACGTGCTCAACATCCACAGCTAGCGGATGATCATCCTCGAAGCTTTTTCGACAGTAACAGCACTTGTCACCCTGCAAGGCTCTGAAGAAATTTCTAATCCTGACTCTGGTCGCTTGGAAAGCATCATCCGACCACGATATCGACCTATCGACGACCTGCGCGTTCAAAGCCGCTTCTTCGTCATTGAAAATTAGGTTTAGATAGGTCAACGCGAAGCCTCCGTGCCCATCTTCTTTGTTAAAGCAATGGCTTTTCTTTGATTTTCATCGACGCCACTACTCTCTATGTCGTCTAAGACGTTGATGAACTCTTCGTCACTCAGCGCTCCTGACTCCAGCCCCTCCAAGCAAGCAACCAACTTCTGACTTAGATAGTGATTCTTTGGCGTAATAGTGTCGAACACTTCGGCCATAACCTCTTCAAGCCCTGGATCAACCAGAGGCTTGACCTCTTCGAGGTGGCCGCCTTGCTGGGTCAGAATATTCAGAATAATAATCTGAGCATTATCTAGATCACTCGACCCAATGACAACTAATGGCGAGTGCGTGGCAATTGCCACTTCGCAATTGCGATATGAGACCGCTTGCTGAAGTAGATTTATATACTCCCGTTGCCACCTCGGATGGAGACTGTTCTCAGGCTCATCGACGAGAATCAAGTCGCCTTCACGCAAATAGGTAGCTATAAAAGAGAGGTGTGTAATTAGCGACAGTTCGCCAGAGCTGGCCTCGCTGAGTGATATTACTGAGTCGTCGCGCCTTAAATAGAGATCAATTTCGCTTACTAGACCAATAGCTCGCAGCGCTGACTCCTCAGAAAGCATAAGAGCAATATTTCCCTGCTGAGAGTAATGAAATCTAGATTCGTCAAAAGCCAGCCAGACGATTTCATCTTTATACTTTTCAGCAAGAAGTTTCGCAGAGAAAACCGCGTCAAGTCTTTCAGAATCCCCCAAAACTCCCGGCAATTCCTCCTCGCGCCTCAAGTACCTCTTGTTCTTTCCAACAACCACTCTAACTCCGACCTCCGGGACATAACCGCAGTACCGAAGAATTCTCGAGATTAATCGCAGAAGTATTTCATCTCCTTTGAGAGAGTTTTTTATAGCATCCTTCAACACTCGCTGGGGCTTGCTACTACTCTTCCTTGGAGATAGCACCTTTACGCTGCGAGGCGCCCCTTTGAACTTGTCATGTTGCGAGCTGGAGATAGCCAGACATCTCTGCCCACGGCGCAGGGCCCGATCAAGTTCAATCCTCAAGAATCTACTTTTCCCACTCCCATTCACACCAGTGACCACCCTCAGCGACGACCTCATTATGTCACCGTCCGCGCTCACCAAATTCCGAAAGTCCGTTTCAACAACCTTCGCCATCTATCGTCCCAAAAAAGAAAGCGGCCATTGGCCGCTTTCTAACTCACATTCTTGGAAAATTAAACCCCAACCGGATTCGCCTTCTCCGGATCAATCTTGTAGAGCTTGATCGCCCGGGCGACATCCTTGCCGGTCATCTTGCCGTCCTTCATCAGGCCCTCGATCGCCGCCTGGGCGATGTAGTAACGATCGACCTCGAAGTGACGGCGCAGGTTGGCGCGGGTGTCGGAGCGGCCGAAGCCGTCGGTGCCGAGCACGGTGTACGTGGCCGGGACGAACGCACGGATCTGGTCGGCGAACGCGCGGACGTAATCCGTCGCGGCGATGACCGGGCCCTGGCGGCCTTCGAGCAAGGTGGTGACGTACGCCTTGCGCGGGGTCTTGGCTTCGGGGTTGAAGCGGTTCCAGCGCTCGGCATCCCAGCCGTCACGACGCAGCTCGGTGAAGCTGGGGCAGGACCAGATGTCGGCGGTGACGCCGAAGTCCTTGTCCAGCAGCTCGGCGGCGGCGATGGCTTCTCGCAGGATGGTGCCCGAGCCCAGCAGCTGCACGCGCAGCTCACCCTTCTTGGCCTTGCCGGCATCCTTGAGCAGGTACATGCCCTTGATGACGCCCTCGGCTGCGCCTTCGGGCAGCGCCGGGTGGCTGTAGTTCTCGTTCATCAGGGTGAGATAGAAGTACTCGTCTTCCTGCTCGTCGAGCATGCGCTGCATGCCGTAGTGCAGGATCACGGCTACTTCGCCGGCGAAGGTCGGGTCATACGCGCGGCAGTTCGGGATGGCGCCGGCCAGCAGGTGGCTGTGGCCGTCTTCGTGCTGCAGGCCTTCGCCGTTGAGCGTGGTGCGCCCAGCGGTGGCGCCGAGCAGGAAGCCGCGGGCGCGCATGTCGGCGGCCTGCCAGGCGGAGTCGCCGATGCGCTGGAAGCCGAACATCGAGTAGTAGATGTAGAACGGCAGCATCGGCACGTCGTTGGTGCTGTAGCTCGTCGCCGCCGCCATCCAGCTGGAGAACGCGCCGGCTTCGGTGATGCCTTCTTCCAGCACCTGGCCGGCCGCGTCTTCGCGGTAGTACGAGAGCTGGTCACGGTCGACCGGCTTGTACTTCTGGCCCTGGGGGGCGTAGATGCCCAGCTGGCGGAACAGGCCTTCCATACCGAAGGTGCGGGCTTCGTCGGCGACGATCGGCACCACGCGCGGGCCCACCTGCTTGTCGCGCAGGATGATGGACAGCGACTGCACGAACGCCATGGTGGTGCTGATCGAACGCTCGCCGGTGTCCTGCATCAGGCGGTCGAACACCTTGAGCTCGGGCGCCTTGAGGGTCTCGGTGCTCTTGCGGCGACGCTGCGGCAGGAAGCCGCCCAGCGCCTGGCGGCGCTCGAGCATGTACTGCACTTCCTCCGAATCCTTGCCCGGGTGATAGAACGGGATTTCGCCGTCCTTGAGCGCGGCATCGGACACCGGAATCTTGAAGCGGTCGCGGAAGGTGCGCACGGCTTCGTCGTCGAGCTTCTTGGTGTTGTGGGTCGGGTTGAGCGCCTCACCGGCGCTGCCCAGGCCGTAGCCCTTGACCGTCTTGGCAAGGACGACCGTGGGCTGGCCCTTGGTGTCCATCGCGTTCTGGTAGGCGGCGAAGACCTTGTGCGGATCGTGGCCGCCGCGGTTGAGGCGCCAGATGTCGTCGTCGCTGAGGTTGGCGACGAGGTTCGCGGTTTCCGGGTACTTGCCGAAGAAGTTCTCGCGCGTGTACGCGCCGCCGAACGCCTTGCAGTTCTGGTACTCGCCGTCGACGGTCTCCATCATCAGCTTCTTGAGCATGCCGTCCTTGTCTTTCGCCAGGAGCGGATCCCAGTAGCTGCCCCAGACGGTCTTGACGACGTTCCAGCCGGCGCCGCGGAAGCCGCCTTCCAGTTCCTGGATGATCTTGCCGTTGCCGCGCACCGGGCCGTCGAGGCGCTGCAGGTTGCAGTTGATGACGAAGACCAGGTTGTCGAGGCCTTCGCGGCCGGCGACCGAGATCGCGCCGAGGCTTTCCGGCTCGTCCGTCTCGCCGTCGCCCATGAAGCACCACACCTTGCGGTCGGACTTGGGCATCAGGCCGCGGGCTTCGAGGTACTTCCAGTAGCGCGCCTGATAGATGGCGGCGATCGGGCCCAGACCCATCGAGACCGTGGGCACCTGCCAGTAATCGGGCATCAGCCAGGGATGCGGGTAGGACGAGATGCCCTGGCCGTCGACTTCCATGCGGAAGTGGTCGAGCTGGGTCTCGGTGAAGCGGCCTTCGAGGAAGGAGCGGGCGTAGATGCCCGGCGAGCTGTGGCCCTGCGTGGCGATGACGTCGCCCGGGTGATCGGCCGACGGCGCGCGGAAGAAGTGATTGAAGCCCACGTCATACAGCGTGGCCGACGAGGCGAAGCTGGCGATGTGGCCGCCGAGGTCGCCCGGCTTGCGGTTGGCGCGCACCACCATCGCCATCGCGTTCCAGCGGATGATGGAGCGGATGCGCCATTCCAGCTCGGAATTGCCCGGCATCTTCGGCTCGAGATGCGTGGGGATGGTGTTGACGTATTCGGTGGTCGGGGCGAACGGCAGGTGCGCACCGGCACGGCGCGTCAGCTCGACCATGTTCTCCAGCAGCTGGTGGGCGCGTTCCGGACCGCCGACGTCGATGACCGCTTTGAGCGACTCGACCCACTCGCGGGTCTCGGTCGGATCGGGGTCGTTCTGCAGGACGTCGTTCAGCCAGTTCATTCAGTGCTCCAGCGCGGCGCGCATGCCCGCGTCTCAAGGGGTCGTTCGGACCCTCGATTCTAACAGGGGTGACACCGGGTACCGGACGGTGGCGAACGGTTCCGATTGCCAGCCGCCGGGACCCTCGGCGATGATCCCGTGTTCAGGGGGGGATGCGGCATGATGCGCGACCACTCCGCCCGCGCGAGACGCCCGCTCCGATGCCGCACACCGCCTCTGCCCCCTCCCTGCTGAGCCGCTGGCGCCTGCCTGTCCTGGGCCTGGCGATCGTGGCCATCGTGGTGGGGCCGTTCCTGATCATGCGGTCGGCGATCAGCGAGGCGGACTACGCCACGGAGAAGGTGCTGCACACCCGCGAGGTGGAATCGCTGATGCAGACCGTGGCGGCGGACGCACGCAGTCTGGAAGGCGCGGCGGTCATCCGGACCCGCGGCATCGACACGCCCGCGCTGCAGCAGCGCTACGACGAGGCGCGGGCGCGGGTGCTGCCCAGCGTGGACGCGGTGCTGCAGCTGACCCGTGACAACCCCGACCAGTTGGCGCGCCTGGGCGCGCTTCGCGGCAACATCGAACAGAAGCTCCAGCGCGTGGATGCGGTGTACAGCGCGGGCGAAAGCGCCCGCGACCAGGACATCGACGACATGCTGGTGCTGTACCCGCTGCAGCGCCTGATCGACCAGATCGTCGATGAAGAGCAGTCACTGCTTGCGGAGCGCACCACGCGCGCCACGCGCGCCGACAGCAACGCCGACATCGCCCGCTGGACCTCGATGCTGGTGCAGTTGGCACTGCTGTTGAGTGCGAGCTACTTCGCGCTGCGCGAGCAGACCGGTCGCCGGCAAGCCGAAGGGCTTGCCGCGCGCGCCAGCAACCGGTCGGCGCTGGTGCTCGACAGCGTGCGCGAGCCGATCGTGCTGATCGACCGCGACCAGCGCGTGGTGATGCACAACGCCGCGTTCGCCGAACTCTATGGCGTGAGCGGCGGCGAAATCCGCGGCGAACGCCTGGCGGAGATCGGCGAAGGCGCGTGGGACCACGCGGAGACACTGCGCCGGCTGCACGACGTGCTGGCCCGCGACCGCGAGCTGTGGGACTACCGGCTGAGCCAGTCGACGGTCGATGGCGTGGAGCGGACGATGCTGCTCAACGCCCGGCGCATGCCGCTGCCCGACCGCGACGATGCGGTGGTGCTGGTCACCGCGTCCGACGTGACCGCGCAGGCCATCAGCGAGCGCCATATCCGCGAACTCAACCAACAGCTCGAAGGCAAGGTGGAGCAGGTCTCGGACGTCAACCGCGAGCTGGAAGCCTTCAGTTATTCGGTGTCGCACGATCTGCGCGCGCCGCTGCGCCACATCGCCGGCTTCGCCGACAAGCTGGGCCGGCATCTGGGCGACGGGGCTGACGAGAAGACCACGCATTATCTGGGTGTGATCGGCGGCTCGGCGCGGCGCATGTCGGCGCTGATCGACGACCTGCTGGTGTACTCGCGCCTGGGCCGCAGCGCGCTGCGCATGCAGAGCGTGGACCTGCAGTCGATGGTGTCCGACACGCGCGCGATGCTGGACTCGAACTCGAGCTCCGAGCATCCCGGCCACCGCATCGAATGGACGATCACGCCGCTGCCGATCGTGGTCGGCGACGAGAACATGCTGCGGCAGGTGTGGCTCAACCTGCTGGGCAACGCGGTCAAGTACAGCACCGGCAGCGAGCCGGCGAAGATCGAGATCGATTGCCGCCGCGGCGCCGATGGCGGTTACCAGTTCAGCGTGCGCGACAATGGCGCCGGCTTCGACATGCAGTACGCGGGCAAGCTGTTCGGCGTGTTCCAGCGTCTGCATTCGGCGACCGAGTTCCCGGGCACCGGCGTGGGTCTGGCCAGCGTGCGTCGCGTGCTGGGCCGCCACGGTGGCCGCATCTGGGCCGAAGCCGAGCCCGGCAAGGGCGCCACCTTCCACTTCACCCTGCCCGCCTCCTCGCAGGAGCCGGGCCATCTGTCCTCACCAGGAAAAACGCAATGAGCGAAATCCGCACGATCCTCCTCGCAGAGGACAGCCCGCACGATGCCGAGATGGCGATCGATGCGCTGCGCGAAGCCCACCTCGCCAATCCGATCGTGCACGTCGAGGACGGTGTCGAGGCGCTGGACTACCTGTTCCGCCGCGGCAAGTTCGAAGGCCGTCCCGAGGGCGACCCGGCGGTGCTGCTGCTCGACATCAAGATGCCGCGCATGGACGGCCTGGAAGTGCTCAAGCAGCTGCGCGAGCACGAGACGCTCAAGCGCATGCCGGTGGTGATCCTGTCGTCGTCGCGCGAGGAAAGCGATCTGGCCCGCAGCTGGGACCTGGGCGTGAATGCCTACGTGGTCAAGCCGGTGGACGTGGACCAGTTCTTCGACGCGGTGCGCACGCTGGGCAAGTTCTGGGCCGTGCTCAACGAGACGGTCGAAGAATAATCCGATGACCGGTGTCGAGCCGTTGCGGGTGTTGATCGTCGATGACTCCCGCGACGATGCCGAGCTCACCGAACTGACCCTGCGTGATGCCGGCATGGTGATCGACTGCCGGCGCGCCGCCGGCGCGGCCGGGCTGTCGGCGCTGCTCAGCGAATTCCGGCCGCAGGTCCTGCTGTCGGACGTGAACCTGCCCGGCTATTCCGGCGCGGAAGCCATGGCACTGGCACGCGCGCTGCTGCCCGGGCTGCCGGTGGTATTCCTGACCGGCTCGGCGTTCGCACTCGGCGACGACGCCCTGCCCGAAGGCGATGCGCTGCTGCTCAAGGACGATCTGGAGCAGTTGCCCGGCATCGTGCGCACGCTGGTGGCGTGACCGGGGCGATGCGCGCGTCGTCGTCTCCGGGTGCAGGCAACACGGCCCGCCATGTCGACGCATGACCTCCATGTGGGTCTGTGGGTCCTGGTCGCCGACTGGCTGATCCGCATCGCCGCATTGCTGTGGATTCCGGCGCGCACGCGGCCCGCTGCGGCGCGCAGCTGGCTGTTGCTGATCGGGTTCGTGCCGCTGTTCGGACTGCCGGCCTATCTGTTGTTCGGCCATCCCTGGCTGTCGCGCCTGCGCCGCGAGCGGCAGGCGCGTGCGTCACGCCTGATCCGCGAACGGCAGGCACCGCCGGGCGCGCTGCGCTGGTGTCCGCCGGAGCCGCACTCCAACCAGGCCGAGCTTGCGCGCCTGGCCGAGCGGCTCGGCGATTTCATGCCGATGGGCGGGAACGCGATCGAGCTGCTCGACGATTACGCGGGCGCGCTGCAGCAACTGGTCGACGAGATCGACCAGGCCACGACCGAAGTCCACCTGCTGTACTACCTGATGTTCGACGACGCGGCCGGCCGCGCCGTTGCCGATGCGCTGGTGCGTGCAGCGTCGCGTGGCGTGCGTTGCCGCCTGCTGCTCGACGCGGTGGGCGCCAAGCGCGGCCTGCGTGCGTTCACCCGGCCGCTGCGCGAGGCCGGCGTGACCGTACAGGCCACGCTGGCCGGCGGTCTGGCCTGGCGTCGCAGCGCGCGCATGGATCTGCGCAACCATCGCAAGATCGCGGTGTTCGACGGGCGCGTCGCGCTGACCGGTTCGCAGAACCTGGCCGAGCCGCACTTCGTTGCCGGGCATCCCAACCGCGAGGTCGTGGCACGCGTGCGCGGACCGGTGGTGGCGCAGCTGCAGGCGCTGTTCGCCAGTGACTGGTACATCGAGACCGGCGAGGTGCTGGAAGTCGATCCCCCGCCGATCGCACCGAGCGGCCGCAGCCCGGCGCAACTGCTGCCCAGCGGGCCGGCGTATCCGTTCGAGAACGCGCGCGACGTCTTCATCGCCCTGGTCCAGCGCGCGCGCCGGCGTGCGGTGCTGGTGACGCCCTACTTCGTGCCCGACGAGGCGACGCTGGGCGCGTTGCGCGTGGCGGCGCTGTCGGGCGTGTCGGTGCAGCTGGTGCTCTCGGCCACCAACAACCAGCGGCTCACCGCGTGGGCACAGGCGGCGTTCTACGACGAGCTGCTGGCGGCGGGCGTGCGCATCGCGCTGTACCGGCCGCACTTCCTGCATGCCAAGCACCTGAGCATCGACGAGGACATCGCGCTGGTCGGGTCGAGCAATCTCGACATCCGCTCGTTCGCCCTCAACGCCGAAGCCGGACTGCTCTGCTACGACAGCGCCGTGGTGGCGCAGCTGCGGACGATCGAGCAGGACTACCTGCGGCAGTCCGATGTGCTGGACATCGACACATGGCGCGCCCGGCCTGCGTGGCGCCGCAGCGTCGAGGGCATCGCCCGGCTGGCCGATTCGTTCCTGTAAAGCTGGCCGCGCCGGCTGACTTCAGAACCCGCCGCCGGCATCGAGCCAGGCCTGCTCTTCGGCCGTATTCGTGCGGCCCAGCGCGCGGTTGCGATGCGGGAACCGGCCGAAGCGTGCGATGACATCAAGGTGCGCCTGCGCGTAATCGCGGTACTGCGCGTTGTCGACATCGGCGAACAGTTCGACCGAGCGGCGCTGGTCGGCCAGGTCTTCCGAGTGCTCGAACGGCAGGTAGACGAAGCCGCGCAGGTCGGCCTCGAAGCTGCGGTCGTGGCCGGCGGCGATCATGCGGTCCGCGTAGTGGCGGGCGAGCGCATCGGTAGCGAACGCATGGCCGCTGCTGCGGAAGATGTTGCGGGGAATCTGGTCGAGCAGGATCAGCAGCGCCAGTCCGCCGTCGGCGGTGTCGATCCAGTGTTCGAGCTCGCGGCGGCCTGCCACGAAGTGCAGATCGCGAAAGCGGTCGTCGCATTCGCGGTCGAAGGCGTCGCCGCCCTTGAACCAGTTCTGCATGCCGGCCTCGCGCCAGAACGCGATGACGTCTTTGGGGTCTGGAATGTCCATCGCCACAGACTAGCGCGACCGGCATGACAGCGTCCTATACTCCGCGTGACCTCATCACCCGGAGTATTCCCGATGCGTTTGCGCAAGCGCCTGTTGCCCGTTCTGACCCTCGCCATGGGTGCCCTGCTTCTCGTCGCCTGCCAGCGTGGCGAAAGCGAGAAGGCGCTCCTCGAAGCACCGGCGGTCGGCGATCTGTACGCCGCGCAGCTCAGCGCGTTCTCCGAGTTCGAATTCACCGATGATGCCCAGCAGCCGATCGATCCGGCCTACGGCCTGATGCAGGTCGTCTCGGCCGATACCGCCGGCGTGGTGGTGATCACCGAGAATGCCGCCGCGGGCGAGCAGTCGGTCGCACGCAGCGATCTGCGCGGCGACCAGGCCGAGATCGTGTTCGACGAGAGCGAGCGCATCCAGATTCCGAAGGCCGACCTGCTCAAGGCCCATGAGGACGGCCTGATCTTCGGCGTCCGCCGGCCCGACGCGAAGTAAGTCCCGCGCCTGTCGCGGATGTAAAAAAAAGCCCGGCTTGCGCCGGGCTTTTTCATGGAACGGAGTTCCGGATGTCGCTTGCAGACGCGGCGTCCGGCATGCGCGTCATTCGTCGAAGCGCAGATGCCGCACCGACTTGCCGTGGCGGCGGATCAGCTTCAGTGCCTCGATGCCGATGTTGATGTGGCGCTCGACGAAGTCCGCGCTGACCAGCGCGTCCGACGCCTCGGTCTTGACGCCTTCTGGAATCATCGGCTGGTCGCTCACCAGCAGCAGCGCGCCCGACGGAATGCGGTTGGCGAAACCGGCGGCGAACACCGTGGCGGTCTCCATGTCGATCGCCATGCAACGCATCGTCCGCAGGCGTTCCTTGAACGCGGCATCGTGTTCCCAGACGCGGCGGTTGGTCGTGTAGACGGTGCCGGTCCAGTAGTCGTGGCCGAGGTCGCGGATCATCGTGGAGACCGCACGCTGGAGCGCGAACGCGGGCAGTGCCGGCACTTCGGGCAGCAGGTAGTCGCTGCTGGTGCCCTCGCCGCGGATCGCCGCGATCGGCAGCACCAGATCACCGAGCTGGTTCTTGCGCTTCAGGCCACCGCACTTGCCGAGAAAGAGCACGGCCTTGGGCATGATTGCCGACAGCAGGTCCATCATCGTTGCGGCGTTGGGGCTGCCCATGCCGAAGTTGATCATGGTGATGCCGTCGGCGGTGGCGCTGGGCATCGGCCGGTCCAGGCCCACCACCTCGGTGCCGGTCAGCCGGGCGAAGTGATGCAGGTAGCCGCCGAAATTGGTCAGCAGGACGTGTTCGCCGAACTGGTCGAGCGGGACGCCGGTGTAGCGCGGCAGCCAGTTCTCGACGATCTGTTCTTTTTCTTTCATGCAACCTCCGGCAATCGTGGCCTCCATTCTAGGACGTGCATCGGGTCGGCCCGCCACCGGGCCGCGCGCGACGCTGCGGTATGCTGCGGACTCCCGCCCCGCGTGTGCCCGCCGTGCGTCCCTGCCTGTTCCGACTGCTGCTCTGCGCCCTGCTGCTGTTCAACGGCATCGGCTCGGCAATGGCGTCGGTGCACGTGATGCAGATGGAAGCGGCCGCGTCGGCCGGGATGGCCCACGCGGCCGATGCGGACTGCCCGCATGCGGCGGCCGGCACGCCGGCACCGCCTGCCGACGACGGCTGCCTGGAACGCTGCGTCGACATCTGCATGCAGCATGCGCCCGCGCTGCCCGTGGGCCACGTCATCGACGCCGCGCCGGCCGCCCGCCAGGGGCCGGCGGTTCTGCACGCGCAGGGGCCGGCATCCAAGCAACCGTATCCACCGCTGCGCCCTCCAATTCCGGTCTGACGCCGGGGTCGCCTGACGACCCGCCTCCGCATGCATGGCCGCCGATGTGCTGCCATGCGTCCGCGTCATGACGGCACCGCCACGCGCGGCGCCGCACCTGGAGTTCTCCATGCAGCATTCCCCCTTTCCGTCCGACGGACAGGCGCTGTCGCGCCGCCGTTTCGTCCAGGGCCTGGCCCTGGGCGGTCTTGCACTGGGCGCCGGCTGGCGCCTACCCGCCCAGGCCGCCATGGCCGATGCCCGAACTGGCCCGCAGGTGCTGGCCGGCACTGCGTTCGATCTGTCGATCGGCACCTCGCCGGTCAATTTCACCGGCCGGCCGCGGCCGGCCATCACCGTCAACGGCAGCCTGCCGGCACCGATCCTGCGCTGGCGCCAGGGCGACACGGTGACCCTGCGCGTCTCCAACCGGTTGCCCGACGCGATGACCTCGATCCACTGGCACGGCATCATCCTGCCGAGCAACATGGACGGCGTGCCGGGGCTGAGTTTCGACGGCATCCAGCCCGGTGAGAGCTATCTCTACCGCTTCACGCTCGGCCAGTCGGGCAGCTACTGGTACCACAGCCATTCGCTGTTCCAGGAGCAGGCCGGGTTGTACGGCGCGATCATCGTCGACCCGGTCGAACCGCCGCCCTATCGCTGGGACCGCGAGCATGTCGTGCTCCTGTCGGACTGGACCGATCTGGATCCCGGCCGCCTGTTCCGGCGCCTGAAGCAGGACGCGGAATACGACAACTGGTACAAGCCGACCGTCGGCGATTTCGTCCGCGACGTGCGTGCGCAGGGCTGGGCGGCCACCGTGGCCGACCGCCGCGCATGGGGTCGCATGCGGATGACGCCGACCGACCTGTCTGACGTCAACGCGCACACCTACACCTACCTGATGAACGGCACGACGCCGGCCGCGAACTGGACCGGTCTGTTCCGCTCCGGCGAGAAGGTGCTGCTGCGTTTCATCAACGCCGGTGCGATGACCTATTTCGACGTGCGCATTCCGGGTCTGAAGATGACCGTGGTCGCGGCCGACGGCCTGCCGGTGCACCCGGTGACGGTCGACGAATTCCGCATCGGTGCGGCGGAGACCTATGACGTCATCGTCGAACCGTCGGGCCAGGACGCCTACACCATCTTCGCCCAGGACATGGGTCGCACCGGCTTCGCACGCGGCACGCTGGCGGTGCAGCCGGGGCTGGCGGCGCCGGTACCGGCCGTCGATCCGCGACGGCTGCTGACCATGGCCGACATGGGCCACGGCGATCACGCGTCGCACGGTGGCGGTGCGCCCGATCCGCATGTGCACCACGGCGGACATGGCGCACGCGGCGGCGGCATGCAGGCCCATCCGGCCAGCGAAACGGGCAACCCGCTGGTCGACATGCAGACGATGACGCCGACACCGCGTCTCGACGATCCGGGCATCGGCCTGGGCGACAACGGTCGCCGCGTGCTGACCTACGCCGATCTGGCGAGTATCGCGCCCGACGAGGATGGCCGGGACCCGGGCCGCGACGTGGAGTTGCATCTGACCGGCCACATGGAGAAGTTCGCCTGGTCGTTCGACGGCATCCCGTTCGCCAGCGCCGAACCGCTGCGCCTGAATTACGGCGAGCGCATGCGCATCGTGCTGGTCAACGACACGATGATGACCCACCCCATCCACCTGCATGGTGTCTGGAGCGATCTCGAAGATGCCAACGGCGACTTCATGGTGCGCAAGCACACGGTCGACATCGCGCCCGGCACAAAACGCAGCATCCGCGTCCGCGCAGACGCCCTCGGCCGATGGGCCTTCCACTGCCACCTGCTCTACCACATGGAGGCGGGGATGATGCGCGAGGTGCGGATCGAGGAGGCCAGCGCATGAGCCGGTATCCACGCCGCCATCTGCTGGAGATGGCAATGCTGCTGGCCGTACCCGCGGCCGTGCATGCGCAGCATTCCGGCAGTCACACCGCACCGTCCGGCTGCACGCCCGAACATGCAGCGATGGGCCACTGCACGATGCCTGCGCCCACACGTGCGCCTGCAACGCCACGCGCACCTGCAACAGAGGTGTCGACCCCACACGACGCGCTAGGCACCCGCGCCACCTGCTCGGCCGAACATGCGGCAATGGGGCACTGCACGATGCCGGCACCTGCACCCGCACCACCCGCGACATCGCCACACGACGCGCATGCCGCCGACGACAGCTGCACGCCCGAACATGCAGCGATGGGGCATTGCTCGATGCCGGCATCTGCATCGCATGCGACGCCGCCGCACGATGCACCTGCTCCCCACGCCGGCTGCACGCCCGAACACGCGGCGATGGGCCATTGCACGATGCCCGCCACCGCACCGCAGCAGCTGCGTACGCCGGTCCCGGTGCCCACGGATGCCGACCGTGCAGCGGCATTCCCGGACCTGCACCACCACTCGATGGAACACGCGTCGCCGATCACTTCGATGGTGCTGCTCGACCGTCTCGAAGTGTGGGACGCCGATGCCGCCACCGGCCAGGCCTGGGACGCGAAGGCGTGGATCGGTGGCGACCTGCACCGGCTGTGGCTGCGCAGCGAAGGCGAACGCAGCGGTGGACGCACTGGCAGCGCGCGTCTGGAGGCGCTGTACGGACGCGGCCTGACGGCGTGGTGGGACGGTGTGGCCGGCGTGCGGCACGACGTCCAGCCGCAGGGCCGCACCTGGGCCGCGCTCGGCGTACAGGGGCTGGCACCGCACATGTTCGAGATCTCCGCGACCGCCTATGTCGGCAGCGGCGGGCAGGTGCAGTTCAAGGCCGAGGCCGAGTACGACATCCGGCTCACCAACCGGCTGGTGCTGCAGCCGATGGTGGAAGCGACGGTGTCGGCGAAGAACGAACCGCAGGCGGGCATCGGCGCGGGACTGGGCAGTGTCGAGACGGGACTGCGCCTGCGCTATGTGCTCAGCCGTCGCTTCGCGCCCTATGTCGGCCTGGTGCACGAGCGCAGATTCGGCAACACCGCCGCATACGCCGACGCTGCCGGCGACCATGCGCGCGACACCCGCGTGGTCGTCGGCATCCGCGCGTGGTTCTGACCGCAGCACGCGCGATGCGGCCATCACCCGTCATTAGTGTGCGGCCGTGCCCGGCCCGCACGCCGATGCCCGGCTACACTGCCCTGGCGCCCACGCCCGCATGCAGCGGACGTGGTGCGGCCATGACCGCGCCACGTCAGTGGGCACCATCTGCAAGGGGATTCTCCATGTCGCGTCTGTTGTCCGCTGCCGTTGCGGCGGTCCTGCTGGGTGGCTGTGCCACCACCTCCACGTCCGGCACGTCTGCCGCGTCGTCCGACACCTCGCACGTCGGTGCGACCGCTTACGCCAGCACCTATGCGCCGATCGCATCGGCGCCGGTGCTGATCACCAACGCCACCGTGCTGGTCGGCGACGGCCAGCGTCTGGAAGGCGCCGACGTGCTGCTGCAGGACGGGCGCATCAGTGCGGTCGGCGTCGGTCTCGACGCACCCGCGAACGCGCAGCGCGTCGACGGCACCGGCAAGTGGGTCACGCCGGGCATCATCGATGTGCACTCGCATCTGGGCGTGTATCCGAGCCCGGGCGCCAGCGCGCACAGCGACGGCAACGAGATGACCGCGCCCAATACCGCACAGGTCTGGGCCGAGCATTCAGTGTGGCCGCAGGACCCGGGCTTCGGCGCGGCACTCGCCGGCGGCGTGACGTCGCTGCAGATCCTGCCCGGCTCGGCCAACCTCATCGGCGGTCGTGGCGTGACGCTGAAGAACGTCGCGTCGACGACCGTCACCGACATGAAATTCCCGGGCGCGCCCTACGGTCTGAAAATGGCCTGCGGCGAGAACCCGAAGCGCGTTTACGGCCAGAAGGGTGGCCCGGCGACACGCATGGGCAACGTCGCCGGCTATCGCGCGGCGCTGATCGACGCGGCCGAGTACCGCCGCAAGCAGGCTGGCGATTCGCCCGGCAAGCGCGACCTCAAGGTCGAGACGATGGCCGGCGCGATGGATGGCGACATCCTCGTGCACATCCATTGCTACCGCGCCGACGAGATGGCGCAGATGCTGGATCTCGCGAAGGAATTCGACTTCAGGATCGCCGCGTTCCACCACGGCGTGGAGGCCTACAAGATTGCCGACCGGCTTGGCGCCGAGGGTGTCTGCGGCGCGCTGTGGGCCGACTGGTGGGGCTTCAAGATGGAAGCCTTCGACGGCATCCAGGAAAACATCGCGATCGTCGACCGCGCGCCGGGCGGCTGCGCAATCGTGCATTCCGATTCCGATGAAGGCATCCAGCGCCTCAACCAGGAAGCGGCCAAGGTCATGGCCAGTGCACATCGCGCGGGCATCGAGATCACACCCGAACACGCGATCCGCTGGCTCACCGAGAACGCGGCGAAGTCGCTGGGCGTGCTCGAGCAGACCGGCACGCTGACCGCCGGCAAGATGGGTGATGCGGTGCTGTGGAACGGCAATCCGTTCACCGTCTACGCGCTGGCCGAACAGGTGTGGATCGACGGCGCCCACGTCTACGACCGCTTCGATCCGGCACGTCAGCCAGTCTCGGATTTCATGCTCGGCCAGGGCGCCGCAGCCAATGGAGGTGCCCGATGAGCCGCCGTCTGCCACGCGCGATGACGCGCCTGCTGGTCGTGGGCGCGCTGCTCGCCGCGACCCTGCCCGTCGCCGCGCAGTCGGTGCTGATCCGCGGCGCGACCGTGCACACCGTCGGCCCGCAGGGTTCGCTGCAGAACACCGACGTGCTGGTGCGCAATGGCCGCGTGGCCGCGGTCGGCGCGGGACTCGCCGCAGGCGATGCGCAGGTCGTCGAAGCCAACGGTCGTCCGCTGACGCCGACCCTGTTCGGCGGCGTCACCGGGATCGGCATCGAGGAAGTATCGGGCGAGCGCGGCACGCGCGACGATCGCCTGTCGCTCGGCGAAGCCAGCGACATGGCCGTGCGGCCCGAGTTCGACGTCACGCTGGCCTTCAATCCCGATTCGATCGTGATTCCGGTGGCGCGCGTGGAGGGCATCGGCTTCACCCTGATCTCGGCCGGCAGCGCGAGTTCGATCATCGGCGGCCAGGGCGCGGTGATGCGCCTGGACGGCAGCTTCGATCCTGCGGGTCCGAAGGTGCTGTATCTGTCGCTCGGCGCAGGCGGTGCGGAGCAGAGCGGGTCCTCGCGTGCGGCGCAGTGGATGCTGCTCGACCAGCTGATCGACGAAGCGCGCGGCCGTCTGCCGGCCGACTCGCACGTCGCCGCGCTGACCCCGGCCGGCAAGCGCGCACTCGCGCCCTACCTCGATGGTCGCGGCACGATCGTGGTCGGCGTCAATCGCGCGGCCGACATCCGCCAGCTGCTGCGCTGGTCGAAGCGTCATGGCCTGCGCATCGCGATCCGCGGCGGCGCAGAAGGCTGGCGTGTCGCGTCGGACATCGCGGCGGCCGATGTGCCGGTGTTCGTCGATCCGCTGGTAAACCTGCCATCGGACTTCGACCAGATCGGCGCGACGCTCGAGAACGCCGCGCGCCTGCAGGCCGCCGGCGTGCGCGTCGGCTTCGCCCAGGCCAGCGACGCCTCGCACAACGCGCGCAAGCTGCGTCAGCTCGCCGGCAACGCCGTCGCGCACGGCCTGCCGTGGGACGCAGGCCTCGCGGGCCTGACGCGCGTGCCGGCGGAGACGTTCGGCGTCGGCGATTCCATCGGCACGATCGCGGTCGGTCGCACCGCGGATCTGGTGCTGTGGTCCGGTGATCCGCTCGATGTCACCAGCACCGCCGACCAGGTCTGGTTCGACGGCCGCGCGATCGAGATGCGCTCGCGCCAGACGGAGCTGCGGGATCGTTACCTGCGTCCGGCGATGCCAGCGAACGAGGGTGGACTGCCGCGGGCCTACCGGGCCCGCTGATCAGCGAAGTCCCGCTTCCGCACGCGGAAGCGGGACCCGTCCGGACCGGTCAGGCGTCCGCCGATGTCATCGTTCGGACGACTGCTGGGGCGCGTCGAACGCGCGCAGGCAGCTGACCTTCAGCGCGCGTCTGCAGGAATCTCGTCCGGATCCGGATCGACCGCGAGCTTGCCGGCAATCAGCACCGCCTGCGTGCGGTTCGACGCACCCAGCTTGCGCAGCACTGCGGTCATGTGCGCTTTGACGGTCGCCTCCGAGACGCCGAGTTCGTAGGCGATCTGCTTGTTGAGCATGCCGTCGCCGAGCATCTGCAGCACGCGGAACTGTTGCGGGGTGAGATCGCGCAGGCGCGCGGCGACGTCGTGTTCGCCGGGCGATACACCGGCGGCCGACGCGGCCGCTTCGGGCACGAAACGATCGCCGTCGAGCACCTGCGCGACGGCGCGTGCCAGCGTTTCGGCATCGGCGGATTTGGGCACGAAGCCCGATGCGCCGTGGTCGAGTGCGCGGCGCATCACCGCCGGCTCCTCGCGCGCGGACACCATCAGCACGGGCAGTTGCGGGAACTGCGCGCGCAGGTGCACCAGCGCACTGAAACCGTGCACGCCGGGCATGTTGAGGTCGAGCATCAGCAGGTCGGCATCCGGTTCGGATTCGACCATTGCATACAGCGCATCGACGTTGTGCGCTTCACGCAGGCGCGCGTTCGGCACGGCGCGGGAAATCGCGCCGCGCAGTGCCTCGCGGAACAGCGGGTGATCGTCGGCAATCAGCAGGGTGGTCATCGGGTCAGAATCATGCCTGCGGGATGTACCGCTCCTTGACCAGTGAATCGACGACCGACGGATCGGCCAGCGTGCTGGTGTCACCGAGCTGGTCGGGCGCGTTCTCGGCAATCTTGCGCAGGATGCGACGCATGATCTTGCCCGAGCGGGTCTTCGGCAGACCCGGTGCCCACTGGATGTGATCCGGCGATGCGGTCGGGCCGATTTCGCTGCGCACGTGCTTGACCAGTTCCTTGCGGAGGTCTTCGCTGTACTCCTCGCCGGCCTTGAGCGTCACGTAGGCGTAGATGCCCTGGCCCTTGATGTCGTGCGGGAAGCCGACGACTGCGGCCTCGGCCACCTTCGGATGCGCGACCAGCGCGCTTTCCAGTTCCGCGGTGCCGATGCGGTGACCGGAGACGTTGATGACGTCGTCGACGCGGCCGGTGATCCAGTAATAGCCGTCTTCGTCGCGACGGCAGCCGTCACCGGTGAAGTAGGTGCCGGGATAGGCCTTGAAGTAGGTGTCGATGAAGCGCTGGTGGTCGCCGTAGACGCTGCGCATCTGGCCGGGCCAGGAATCGGTGATGACCAGATTTCCCTCGGCCGCGCCTTCGAGGAAAGCGCCGTTGGCATCGACCAGCGCCGGCTGCACGCCGAAGAACGGCTTGGTCGCCGAACCGGGCTTGGCGTCGATGGCGCCGGGCAGCGGCGAGATCAGAATGCCGCCGGTTTCGGTCTGCCACCAGGTATCGACGATCGGGCAGCGGCTGTCGCCGACGACCTCGTAGTACCAGCGCCAGGCTTCCGGATTGATCGGCTCACCGACGCTACCGAGCAGGCGCAGCGACTTGCGCGAGGTCTTCTTGACCGGCGCTTCGCCCTCGCGCATCAGCGCGCGGATCGCGGTGGGCGCGGTGTAGAAGATCGTGACCTGGTGCTTGTCGATGACGTTCCAGAAACGCGAGACGTCCGGATAGTTCGGCACGCCTTCGAAGATCAGCGAGGTCGCGGCGTTCGCCAGCGGGCCGTAGACGATGTAGCTGTGGCCGGTGACCCAGCCCACGTCGGCCGTGCACCAGTACACGTCGTCGTCGCGCAGGTCGAAGATCGCTTCGTGCGTGTAGCTGGCGAACAGCAGATAGCCGCCGGTCGTGTGCAGCACGCCCTTCGGCTTGCCGGTGGAACCGGAGGTGTAGAGGATGAAGAGCGGGTCTTCCGCGTTCATGCGCTCCGGTTCGCAGGTATCGGGCTGATCGTCGACGACGGCGTCGTACCAGCGGTCGCGCGGCATCTGCATGTCGACCGCGCCGCCGGTGTGGCGCACGACCAGCACGGTTTCGACGGTATTCGTGCCCGGCAGTTTCAGCGCCGCATCGACATTCGCCTTGAGCGGCACGCTCTTGCTGCCGCGCAGGCCTTCATCGGCGGTGATGATGAGCTTGCTGCCACAGTCGGAGACGCGGTCGGCGATCGAATTCGGCGAGAAGCCGCCGAAGACCACGCAATGCACCGCGCCGATGCGCGCGCACGCGAGCATCGCCACGGCTGCCTCGACGATCATCGGCAGGTAGATCGTGACGCGGTCGCCCTTGCCCACGCCGAGGTTGCGCAGCGCATTGGCGAGCTTGCAGACGCGCGCATGCAGATCGCGATAGCTGACGTGCAGCGACTCGGTGTCGGGGCCGTCGGCCTCCCAGATCAGCGCGGTCTTGTCGCCCTTGGTCGCCAGGTGCCGGTCGAGGCAGTTGACGCTGACATTGAGCTCGCCGTCCTCGAACCAGCGGATGCGGAAATCCTGCAGGTCGTAGCTGACGTTGCGGATCTTCGTCGGCGCCTTGAACCAGTCGAGGCGCTTGGCGGCCTCGCCCCAGAAGGCGTCCGGGTCCTGCACCGAGCGCGCGTAGTCGCGCTCGTAGGCATCGGCGGTAATGGTGTCGGGACCGGCGAAACCGGCCGGCACCGTGTGGATTTCTGCGGGGTTGGACATCGTGGGGACCTCCCGGGAACACGTCGGACCAGTGTGCCGGATTCGCCATCGCGCCACGCTAGACCTTGGTCTAACCGGCGGCGGGCGGTATCGACCAATGGGGAATGGGCGGGGACGCGCGCAGCGTGCAGTCTGCGTGAAACAGACCGTCCACCCATGGACCGGCAGACCGTTCGCCTCCACCGCTTGCCTTTGACCATCCCTGGGAGGGGAAACCCGATGACACAGATCAAAACGGCACGTCCACGCCTTCTGGCCGCCGCCGTACTCGCCGCACTCACGCTGCCGGGCGTCGCCTTCGCGCAGACCGCCAAGGAGCGTGAGCTCGAAGCACGCGTCGCCCAGCTCGAGGCGATGGTCCAGCAGCTGGTGACCCAGCAGCAGCAGACCGACACCGTCGTGACCGAGGTCCGCACCGCACAGGCGGCGCAGCCCGCACCGGTTGCCGCCGGCACCGGTGCCGCCGCGCCGATCCAGGCGACGACGATCACCCCGACCGCCAACCCCGGCACCAAGTTCACCGTGGGCGGCATGATCCGCACCGACGCGATGGTCACCAAGACCACCGACGGTGACATCGCCCAGGGTTCGGCTGGCCGCGACTTCTACGTGCCCGGCGCGATTCCGGTCGGCGGCACGGCCCCGGATACCTATTCGGACGCGCACCTGAAGTTCTCGCGCCTGTGGTTCGACGCCAGCACGGTGCTCGATTCGGGCGACAAGCTCGGCGCGCGCGTGGAGTTCGACTTCTTCGGCGGCGCGCTGGGCAACCCGGCGGCCACCAACACCTACGGTGCGACGCTGCGCCACGCTTACCTGACCTACAACAACTGGCTGGTCGGTCAGACGTGGTCCAACTTCATGGACACCAACGCGCTGATCGACGCGGTCGACTTCGTCGGCCCGACCGACGGCGTCGCCTTCGTCCGCCAGCCGCAGCTGCGCTACACCAGCGGCCCGTGGGCGATCTCGATCGAGCGTCCCGAAACCACCGTGCAGCCCTTCGGTGGCGGCGCGCGCGTGATCGGCGGCGACAACAGTGCGATCCCGGACATCATCGCCCGCTACACGCACAAGGGTGACTGGGGCCACATCAGCTTCGCCGGCCTCGCCCGCCAGCTGAAGTACCAGCCCTACAACGCCGCCGGTCTGCAGCCTGCCGGTGCCGAGAGCACCGACACCGGCTTCGGCGCGCAGGTGAGTGGCCTGGTCAAGCTCGGCGACAGCACCGACATCCGCTACCAGGTCAGCGGCGGCGACGGCATCGGCCGCTACATCGGTCTGGCCACGGTGCAGCAGGACGCGATGGTGGATGCCGCCGGCGACATCGACGCGCTCGGCGGCTGGGCCGGTTATGTCGGCCTGCGCCAGGTGTTCAGCCCGAAGGTCCGCGGCAACCTGTTCTATTCGCGCTCGCAGTGGGACAACAACGCGGCGTGGACCGGCCTGGGCGTGACCCGCAAGGTGCATTCGGTGCACGCCAACATGATCTGGTCGCCGGTGCCCAAGCTGGACTTCGGCGTCGAGGCGATCTGGGGCGAGCGCACGCTGCAGTCCGGTGCCGACGGCGAGCTGATGCGCCTGCACACGATGGCCCGCTACTCGTTCTGATTGACCCGACAGGGACGGCCACGCGCCGTCCCTGTTGCGTTTCACCGCCGCGTGCGAGCGGCCCCCACCCGCACCAACGTCTGTTCCGCGATCGCATGCAGCACGCCTGACCGGGTCGCCGGTATTCCACCGGCCCCGACCACATCACGAACGCTTCGGAGGGGAAGCTTCCATGTCCAGCACGACCGCCAACCCGGCACCCAAGCCCGCGCTGACGAAGGGCCATAAAAAGGTCATCTTCGCGTCCAGTCTCGGCACCGTCTTCGAGTGGTACGACTTCTATCTGTACGGCTCGCTCGCGATCATCCTGTCGCGCCAGTTCTTCAGTGGCGTCAATCCGACGACGGGCATGATCTTCACCCTGCTGGCGTTCGCGGCCGGCTTCTTCGTCCGTCCGTTCGGCGCGGCCTTCTTCGGCAGCCTCGGCGACCGCATCGGCCGCAAGTACACGTTCCTGGTCACGATCATCATCATGGGCGTGTCGACGTTCCTCGTCGGCGTATTGCCCAGTTACGCGTCGATCGGTATCGCGGCGCCCATCATGCTGATCGTGCTGCGTCTGGCCCAGGGCCTGGCGATGGGCGGTGAGTACGGCGGCGCGGCCACCTACGTCGCGGAACACGCACCGCAGGGCAAGCGCGGCCTGTATACCGCCTTCATCCAGACCACGGCGACGCTCGGCCTGTTCCTGTCGCTGGCCGTGATCCTGCTGTGCCGCTGGCTCCTCGGTGTCGAAGCGTTCGAAGACTGGGGCTGGCGCATTCCGTTCCTGGGCTCGATCGTGCTGCTGGGCGTCTCGGTGTGGATCCGCCTGCAGCTGAGCGAATCCCCGCTGTTCCAGCAGATGAAGGCCGAGGGCAAGGGCTCCAAGCAGCCGTTCCGTGATTCGGTCAAGGGCGGCAACCTGAAGCTGATGCTGCTGGTGCTGTTCGGCGCAACCGCCGGCCAGGCCGTCGTCTGGTATGCCGGCCAGTTCTATGCCCTGTTCTATCTGCAGAGCATGCTGAAGGTCGATCTGACGGTGTCCTACCTGCTGATCGCCGCGGCCCTGCTGCTCGGCACGCCGTTCTTCCTGTTCTTCGGCTGGCTGTCGGACAAGATCGGCCGCAAGAAGATCATCATGGCCGGCTGTCTGATCGCGGCGGTGTCCTACTTCCCCATCTTCAAGGGCCTGACCCACTTCGCCAATCCGGCGATCGAAGAAGCCGTCGCCAGTTCGCCGGCGGTGGTCGTGGCCGATCCGAAGACCTGCAGCTTCCAGTTCGATCCGGTGGGCACGCGCAAGTTCACCAGCTCCTGTGACGTGGCGACCGCCGCGCTCGCACGCGCCGGTGTGCCGTACAGCGTCGAGCCGGCACCGGCGGGTTCTCTGGCCGAAGTGCGCGTGGGCGCCAACAGCGTCGCGTCGTACGAGGCCGAAGGCCTGGCCGGCGATGCGCTCAAGACCCAGCAGGGCACCTTCGGCACCGACCTGCGCGGCGCGCTCAATGCCGCGGGTTACCCGGAGAAGGCGGACACCGATCGCATCAACATCCCGATGACGATCTTCCTGCTGTGGATCCTGGTGATCTTCGTGACGATGGTCTACGGCCCGATCGCGGCGTATCTGGTCGAGCTGTTCCCGACCCGGATCCGCTACACGTCGATGTCGCTGCCGTACCACATCGGTAACGGCTGGTTCGGTGGCTTCCTGCCGGCGATTTCGTTCGCCCTGGTCGCGGCCACCGGCAACATCTACTACGGCCTGTGGTACCCGATCGGCATCGCGCTGATGTCGCTGGTGATCGGCACGATCTTCCTGCGCGAGACGAAGGACGTCGACATCACCAAGTAAGTGCGGCACCCGCGCGGGACCACGTCTCCCGCGCGTTTCACCAGGACGCCGGCCCGGAAGGGCCGGCGTTCTTCGTTTCAGGGATTCGATGTCCGCGCGTCGTCGGCCAGCGATGCGGCCAGATGATCGACGAACGCACGGATCCGCGACGACACGCCCGAGTTGCGGTAGTACACGGCGTGCACCTGCTGGCGCACGTCGCGCGTCCTGCCCGCGAGCAGTTCCACCAGTCGCCCCGTGCGGCGATCCTCCTCCGTCGTGAAGTCGGACAGGCACGCGATGCCCGCACCGGAGACCGCAAGCGCACGCACGGTCTCCCCGCTGGAACCGGCAACCGTCGGCACGATCGTCAGCGCGCCACCATCGGGGCCGGCCACGGGCCAGACATTGAGATGCGGCAGGCCGGTGAAGCCCAGCACTGCGTGATCGGCCAGTGCCGCGACCGTGGCCGGTGCGCCATGCGCGTCGAGATACGCCGGCGATGCCAGCAGACGCAGGCGACTGTCCATCAGATGCCGCGCGACGAGACTCGAATCCTTCAGCGGGCCGACGCGGATCGCGATGTCGGTGCGGTGTTCGAGCAGATCGATGGTGCGATCACTGCTGGTGAGTTCAAGCGTGATCTTCGGATACGCGGCGCGGAACGCGGCCACGCGCGGCACCAGCACATGCAGCAGGAACGACGTCGCCGCGTCGACGCGCAGCACGCCCGACGGCCCCTCGCGCAGTCCGCGCATGCGGTCCTCGGCGGCGTCCATGCGCGCGAGCACCTCGCGTGCGTCATCGAGAAACGCGCGCCCCTCCCCGGTCAGCGAAATGCGCCGCGTGGTCCGCTGCAGCAGCGTGGTCCCGAGTTTGTATTCCAGCCGGCCCAGCGCACGGCTGACACCCGACACCGTCTGCTCGAGTTGGCGCGCGGCGGCGGTGATCGAGCCGCTGTCGACGACGGCGACGAAGGCCTGCAGTTCGTCCAGCGTGGTCTTCATGGCAGCTGGGTCCGCGACGGATCGGGTGTCGATTATTGACCGGAAATCAAAAGACATCTCCCGGATGGGCGGTTTCCGGGGCGAATCCCGCGGCGCAGACTGGCCGTCCTCCCCGCATCGAGATGCCCCATGGACCTCTTCATCACCGGCGTCACCGGCTTCATCGGCGGCTCGCTCGCCACGGCCCTGCTGCAGGACGGCCACACGGTCCGCGGCCTGGTCCGCGCACCGGACGCGGCCGCGCGGCTCGAGGCGCTCGGCATCGTGCCGGTGCCGGGCACGCTGGAGGACCGCGATCTGCTGATCGCCGAGGCGCAGCGCGCGGACGCGGTCATCAATGCCGCGAGCAGCGACCACCGCGGTGCGGTGGACGCCCTGCTCGACGGCTTGCGCGGTTCCGGCAAGGCCTTCCTGCACACCAGCGGCTCCAGCGTCATCGGCGACGACGTCGCCGGCAATGCGCTGTCACCACACATCTTCGACGAGGACACGCCGCTGATCGTCGAACCCGGCAAGCAGGCCCGCCATGCGGTCGACACGCGGATCCTCGCCGCGGCCGGTGACGGCGTGCGCAGCGTCGTGCTGTGCAACACGATGATCTACGGCAGCGGCACGGGCCTGGCGCGCGACAGCGTGCAGATTCCGCCGCTGGTGCAACAGGCGCAGGACAGCGGCGTGGTCCGCATCGTCGGCCGCGGCATCAACCGCTGGTCGAACGTGCACATCGAAGATGTCGTTGCGCTGTACCGCCTCGCGCTCGCGGATGCGCCGGCAGGCGCGTTCTACTTCGTCGAGAACGGTGAAGCCTCGTACGCGGAACTCGGCGCGGCGATCGCGACGCGGCTCGGACTCGGACCCGTCGAATCCTGGACCGTCGACGAGGCCGCGCAGGTCTGGGGCGAAGGCCACGCGCGATACTCGTTCGGCTCCAACAGCCGTGTCCGCGGCACGCGCGCGCGGCGCGAACTGGGCTGGGCACCGCGTCACGATTCGGTCACACGCTGGATCGAAACCGCGATGCCGCTGGATTGAACTCGAGCGACCGCGACAGGGCGCGATCCGATGACGTCGGTCGGCGGTCTGCTGCAGCACTGCGACGCACAGCGCGCACCAGACGAAAGGTGACGCGGCATGGATCCGTCGCAGCAGCCGTCTACTTCTGCGGGGGCGCCGCGAGTTCCCGCGCGTCGAGGTAACCGTCGCGGTTGGTGTCCTGCCGGTTGAAGGTCGTCGCGAGCTTGGCCATGTGCTCGGCCAGCGTCACCGGGCGGCCCTTGCCGCCCGGCAGTTCATCGGCGGTCAGCACGCCGTCGCCGTTGCGGTCCATCCGGTCGAAGGCGTAGCGCATCCACGCCTGGTACTCGGCCAGTGACACGCGGCCATCGCCGTCGGTGTCCATCTGTTCGAGATACTCGGCCGTGCGCGTGACCTGCGCGCCGGCGCCGGTGGCCAGCAGGAGTGCGAGCGCCGCACACACGCTGCGGCCGACCCGTTTCCGGACCGGCCGGGGTGTCACGGACGTCGCCCGCGGTTTCAGGCGTGCGCGCTCTGCAGCGAATAACCCTTGAGCCGGGCCGAGTACTCCTGCAACGCGCGGATACCGCTGGCCTCGGCCTCGCGACACCAGACCTGCAGGTTGTGCAGCGCTTCGCTGGCGTTCTGCGAACGCGCTTCGAGCAAGGCCGTCAGGCGTGCGCGATGTTCGACCAGCGTGCGGATGCGCGGGCGCTGCTGGACCCACTGCTGCAGTTCCTCGCGCGCATCGGGCTGCAGCCAGCGACCGTCGTCGACGAGTCCCTTGCGCAGCTTGCGCGGCAACAGCGCGCGCAGGCGCGCACCGGCGGCCTGCGCTTCTTCGCGCAGCGCGGGCTTGAGCACATTGCGCTGGAAATCGGTCATCGCCTGGAAACGGTGCGCCAGCAGCGCGCGCATGGTGTCTGTATCCGGCACATGGATGTTGGGGCGGATGTCGAGCGACGGCGCGACACGCAGCACCTTCGCCAGACGCACCGACTCCAGACCCTTGATGACCGCCCAGCCCAGATCGAACTCCCACTTGCGCAGCGCGAACTTCGCCGAGCTGGGGAATGCATGGTGATTGTTGTGCAGCTCTTCGCCACCGATCCACACGCCCCACGGCGTCAGATTGGTCGCCGTGTCGGTGGTCTCGAAATTGCGGTAGCCCCACCAGTGGCCGAGGCCGTTGACGACGCCGGCGGCCCAGAACGGAATCCACGCCATCTGGATCGCCCACACTGCAACGCCCTTGAAGCCGAACAGCACGAAGCTCAGCAGCAGCAGGAAGGTCGGTCCGAGATTGGCGTGCGGGGTGTAGAGCTTGCGTTCGATCCAGTCGGTGGGCGCACCCTTGCCGTACTGCTCGATGTCGGCGCGCTGCGCACGTGCTTCGCGGTACAGCTCCACACCCTGCCAGAACACGGTCTTGATGCCCTTGAAGCGGGGGCTGTGCGGGTCGTCTTCGGTCTCGCACTTGGCGTGGTGCTTGCGATGGATCGCCACCCACTCGCGCGTGATCATCGACGTGGTGAGCCACGTCCAGTAGCGGAAGAAATGCGCGATCACCGGATGGAAATCGACGCCGCGATGCGCCTGGCTGCGATGCAGATACAGGGTCACCGCAAGGATCGTCAGCTGCGTCACCACCAGCAGGTAGACGAGCATCGCCCCCCAGCCGAACTGCAGCAGGCCACCGGACAGGAACTCGAGAATCGTAGAGGTCATGGGCGCGTCTAGAAGGCGTGAACCCATGCATCATGGCGGCATCCCCGGCCCCTTTCCATCCCTCCGACCACGTATGGACGACCTCGCGATTCAGACTCGCTACGCACGTCGCATTCATGCCGCGTCGCGGCGCGTCTGTGCATGAATCGGAGCCTCGTGCACCTGCTGGAACTGGATCGCGCCACGGTGCGTCGCGGCGCCCATGTCGCCCTGGACGCGCTCGACCTGACGATCCCGCTCGGCCGGCATACCGCCATCCTCGGCGCGAACGGCAGTGGCAAGTCCACGCTGATCCAGCTGCTGACACGCGAGCTGCATCCGCTGGCCCATGACGACGGTCGCGCGCCGGTCCGTGTATTGGGCGCGCATCTGTGGGACGTGCGCACATTGCGCGGGCGGCTGGGCATCGTGACGCAGCGGTTGCACGAGGACCTGCGCACGCTGCCTTCACTGACCGCGAGTGCGGTGGTCGCCGGCGCCTCCCTGGGCGCGATCGCAGATCACAGCGCAACGGATTCGACACTGCATGTGCAGGCACGCGCGGCGCTGCAGCGGATGCAGGCGGCGCATCTTGCCGGGCGTCGTTACACCACGTTGTCTGCGGGCGAAGCACGGCGTGTGCTGCTGGCGCGCGCACTGTTCCATGCGCCGGCCGCACTGCTGCTCGACGAACCGTCGAGCGGACTCGACGTCGTGGCCCGCGCGCAACTCATGAAGCAGATCGGCGCGATCGCCCGCGCCGGCACCACGCTGGTGCTGGTCACCCATCACCTCGAAGAGCTGGTCCCGGAGATCGACCACGTCGTCCTGCTGCGCGCGGGCCGCGTGCTTGCGGACGGACCGCGCGAGGCCGTGCTCACCGATGCCTTGCTGTCGCAGGCGTTCGACGCACCGGTGCGCATCCGCGCGGATGCCGACGGCACGCTCGCGTTGACGATGGCAGGTGCGCGCGAGGTGCAGGACAACGATCCGCCGCCTCCGTAATCGACACCAGGGCCGGTCGACCGGCAACCCCGCTTTCGCGATGCGACGCAGCTTGGCATCATGGCAACCGGGGATCATGGAACCGCAGTCGTCTCGCACCCGGTGCGTGCGCTGCGCATCACAGGGACAGGGGACAACATGAAAATCATGCTCGCAGGCATCATCGGTGCCGCGTTGCTCGTCGGCTGCGTGGTGACGCCGACACGCAACGGCCAGTATTCGTTCGGGTTCATCGATCCGGGCGCGTCGGTCGCCCAGTTCCATTCCGCCGGTGGCAACACCCGGCTGCGACGCCACCTCGACGGCACCTACAGCCTGTATTTTCCCGACCGCTTCAACCAGTACCGGATGGGGCGGCAAGACGAAGTCAGACTCGTCACGCAGCATTCCTCGGGCGGCAAGACCGGTGCACTGTTCGAGCTGCGCGACGGGACGTGTTCGAGGTACGAACTCCTGACGATCACGGCCGACCAGGTCGGCCGGAACCGGCTGTCGACGAATTGCGGCACGCGGCTCGAAGCCTTCGTGCAGAACGACGAGTTGATCGTCCGCGAACAGGCGCAGACGCAGCCGCGTTTCTGGGCGTGGACGCCCGCAGGTGTCCGCAGTGGGCGCATGCCGCCGCCCGCACGCACACCGGCGCCTGCGGTCGCCGCCGAACGGCGTGCAACGCCGGCCGCGTCGGCTCGCCCCGCGCCTCGCCCGCAGAGCACCGGCGCCGCCACATCGTCTGCCTCACGACCCGCGACCGTGCCGCCGCGCGCGGCCAAGGCCAGTTCCCCCATCGTGATGCCGACCGGTTCCATCGCAACGCAGACCGAACCGACCGAGATCGTCGATCTGACCGGCGCCGGCAACTGAGATGTCGGCATCGTCGACCGCGAATGCGACCGGCATCGAGTTCGGTCCTCCACTGCTCGCCGCGCCCCGACCGGGCTGGCTCGTCACTGTCTGGATCGCGACCGCGCTCTATCTGCTGATCGAGTTCTCGTTCAATGCGCGACTGCTCGATGTCGTCGGCGGCAGTGCGACGGCGCAGCAGATCGACCGGATCGAACTGTGGGGCCGCGCGATTTCCGGCTTCGCGCTGGCGCTGCTGTTCTGGCCGAAGATCATCGCGCGGGCCTGGCTGCACTTCGGCTCGCTGGCGAGGCGGCTGTGGTCGATCATGGCCTGGACACTGGTGGCCATGCTGGTGATGTACGTGGCGCAGGAAGCCTTCCTGCGCTGGCTCGTGTCCCGCGCATCCCCAGACGCGATGCAGCAGGCCCAGCATCTGGTGCTGCTACGCAGTTCGCTCCATCACGGCAACGTCGCACTTCCCGGGCTCGACGTACCGCGCAGCCAGCTGTCGGAACCCGATGGCAAGGCGTTCATGGCGATGTTTCCGATGCTCGGCAGCGGGCTGGGGCCGGTCGTGGGCAACGTCTTCGGTGCGACGCAGCGCGAGCAGGCGACCGCCAGCCTCGTGCGCCGCGAGATGGGCGATCCCAATCGCCATCTCGACGGCTACCGCGAACTGCTCACCGGCCTGCAGACCGCGTACACCACCTATGGCGAGGCGCTCGCGGAGATCGACCAGGCGGGACACGACGCCTGGGGTGACTACGTGCGTGCGCTGCGCAAACGTGGATACAGCCCCGGGAGCGTTCCGCGTCGCGGTCATGCAAGGGTTCGCAACCAGGTCCGCCGCGACGGTGTCCATGTGCCAGACAGCTGGCGACCGAACGAACGCGCAGGCTTCATCGCCGCAGCCACCGCGCCCCAGCGGAACGAGGCGTCGCGCCGCTTCGCCGGCGAACTGGCCACCGAACACGCCGCGTTCCGTGGCATCAGCCCTCCCGACAGTCTCGGGGAACTGCTGCGCGAGCCCGACGGCCAGACGCGCGTGCTACGAGCCATGGGGTACCGCTGCCTGACGACGTTCGACACGAACCTGCCGACGGCCGAGGCGTTCAAGGTCCATGTCTACGATGCCGAGGTCGAGTGCCTCAAGGCCGAGACGCTGGCCGCGCAGGCCGAACCGCAGGCCGGACGCGACGCGATGCGGGCCTTGCTGATTCCTGCGATCGCCCTGTCGCTGTCGTTGCTGGGTGCCCTCGCCCACGTCGGCAAACTGGCCCTGCTGACGCTCAAGCTGGTGCTCGGCCGCCCCCCGGCGCGTGCACGTCTGATCGGCGTCGCCGTCCTGGCCGGCCCGTTCCTGGCGTTCCTGCTGTTCGCATCGCTGCCGCTGTCCGCAATCACCCGCACCCAGCTTTACGTGAACCTCGAAGCGCGCCTGCCCGCACCGCTCGCGCTGGTCCTGCGCGGCACCATCCACGGGCAGCATGTCGGGTATCCGCTGTTCAATGCGACGCGCGTGCACGTCCTGCGTGGTTTCACGTTCGGCTACGAGGACGCCCCGACCTCCTGACCGCGTCGGAGACACTGCCTGGCGCGTCCGGCGCAACCGCGCAACGTGTCGACAGATCCCGCCCGCCTGCACTGATGTGCCGGCGCAGACGCGCTGTGCGATAGTCGGCGCGCATCAACACCGCTGCACCGCTGTAAGTCTTGGCATACCGACTCTGGGAGGGGTTTCCATGCTCGAGCAACACGGTTTGTGGTTGGCACTGGGCTGTGCCGCCATCGCGATTCTCTACGGCGTGATCTCCGCCGGCTGGATCAACCGGCAACCTGCCGGCAACGCACGGATGCAGGAAATCGCAGGCGCGATCCAGGAAGGCGCACGCGCGTATCTCAACCGGCAATACCTGACGATCTCCATCGTCGGCGCCGTGCTGTTCGTCCTGATCGGCGTGTTTCTGGGCTGGGCGGCCGGCATCGGTTTCCTGCTCGGTGCGGTGCTGTCGGGCGCGGCCGGCTACATCGGCATGAACGTCTCGGTGAAGGCCAACGTCCGCACCGCCGAAGCGGCACGTCGCGGAATCGGACCGGCCATGGACGTCGCATTCCGAGGCGGCGCGATCACCGGCATGCTGGTGGTCGGGCTCGGCCTGCTCGGCGTCGCCGGGTACTGGATGGTGCTGCCGTACTTCGGCCTGGAAGGCGAAGCCGCGTTGCACGCACTGGTAGGGCTGGCGTTCGGCAGTTCGCTGATCTCGATCTTCGCGCGTCTGGGCGGCGGCATCTTCACCAAGGGCGCCGACGTCGGCGCGGATCTGGTGGGCAAGGTCGAAGCCGGCATTCCCGAGGACGACCCGCGCAACCCGGCGGTGATCGCCGACAACGTAGGCGATAACGTCGGTGACTGCGCCGGCATGGCGGCCGATCTGTTCGAGACCTATGCGGTCACCGTGATCGCCACGATGCTGCTCGGGTTCCTGATGGCATCGACGGTCGGCGCGAACGGTGTGCTGTACCCGCTGGTGCTCGGCGGCGCGTCGATCCTGGCGTCGATCGTCGGCACGTTCTTCGTCAAGGTGAAGGCCGGCGGCTCGATCATGGGCGCGCTGTACAAGGGCGTGATCGTGTCGGGCGTCATCGCTGCCGTGCTGTTCTGGCCGATCACCACGCAACTGATGGCCGACAACGTGCACGGTGCCACCAACGTGTACTGGTGCGCATTGATCGGTCTGCTGCTCACCGGTGCGATCGTCTGGATCACCGAGTACTACACCGGCACGCAGTACGCGCCGGTGCAGCACATCGCGCAGGCGTCGACGACCGGACACGGCACCAACATCATTGCCGGCCTCGGCGTGTCGATGAAGTCGACCGCGATGCCGGTGATCGCGGTGTGCTTTGCGATCTGGGCGTGCTTCTCGTTCGCGGGTCTGTACGGCATCGCGATCGCGGCGACGGCGATGCTGTCGATGGCCGGCATGATCGTCGCGCTCGACGCCTACGGGCCGATTACCGACAACGCCGGCGGCATCGCCGAGATGGCGGAACTGCCATCGGAAGTCCGTGATGTCACCGATCCGCTGGACGCGGTGGGCAACACGACCAAGGCGGTGACCAAAGGGTATGCGATCGGCTCGGCGGCGCTTGCGGCGCTGGTGCTGTTCGCCGACTTCACCCACAACCTGGAAGCGAAGTATCCGGGCACCGAGTTCCGCTTCGACCTCGCGGATCCGGCGGTGATCATCGGCCTCTTCATCGGCGGCCTGATTCCATACCTGTTCGGCGCGATGGCGATGGAAGCGGTGGGTCGCGCGGCGGGCGCAGTGGTCGAAGAAGTCCGTCGCCAGTTTCGCGAGATCCCCGGGATCATGGCCGGCACCGCCAAGCCCGACTATTCGCGCGCGGTCGACATGCTGACGAAATCGGCGATCAAGGAAATGATCGTGCCCTCGCTGCTGCCGGTGCTGGTGCCGGTGGTTGTGGCGCTCGGCATGAATGCCCTGATGGGACCCGGCGCCGGCATCCGCGCACTCGGCGGCCTGCTGATCGGCACGATCGTCACCGGCCTGTTCGTCGCGATCTCGATGACGACCGGCGGCGGTGCCTGGGACAATGCCAAGAAGTACATCGAGGACGGCCACCACGGCGGCAAGGGCAGCGAAGCCCACAAGGCCGCGGTGACCGGCGATACCGTCGGCGATCCCTACAAGGACACGGCGGGCCCGGCGATCAATCCGCTGATCAAGATCATCAATATCGTGGCGCTGCTGCTGGTGCCCCTGCTCTGACTGCGGGCACCACCGCTTGTGACCCGCGCACCATCCGGTGCGCGGGTCCATGCGGACCCGGCGCGTGAGACTGCGGCACTAGCGTTCGAAGGTCCCGCTGTCCATGTCGAACCACGGCGTGCAGAGCGTCTGCTGGTCACCCGCATAGCCGAAGTCGGCCTGCCAGACTTCGACATCGCCACTGGCGTCGGGTGAGAACAGGCGCGCCTCGTCCGCCACTGCGACCCCGACGCACCATTGCACCTGCGCGGGTGTCGCCTCGAGCCAGTTCGAGAACCCGAACGTCGCATCGACGCTGTCGCCCGGCGCGACGCGGCGCGCCAGCGGCGTGGGCGGCACGGTGGGCGCCGGTGTCGGCAATGCGCGGGCGAGATGCGTCAGCGTCGCGCGTGCACCGGCCTGTGTCTGCAGCAGCGGCACACCGACATCGCCCGACGCCTGGCGACGCGTGAGTACCGCGTGCCGGTCGCCGCGGTCGAACACCAGCAGGGTGGTTTCGCCCGTATTGCGGATCCGGTAGTCCACGCGGATGCCCTCGCCTTCGCGCGCGAACACCGCCTCCAGGACGGCGCCTTCGACTTCGACACGGGCGCGGGCGGAATCACTGGACGGCATTTCGGATCTCTGCGTGGATGGGGAAGCAACGCCGGACACTGCAGGCGCCGGCCACACGGTACAGGCAATGCACGAGGCGGCAACGGCGAGTCGCAGGCGCTGCAGACCGGGCGACGGCACCCGTGGCGTGGACTCAGGGATGGGCATGGTCATCGATGAAGCTGCGTGGGCGTGTGCATGGCAGGTGGCGGACAGGGACCGTCTGCCGCGCGGGATCCGACGACGCGGAGGCGACGCATCTCTGCGTCGCCCCGTTGCGGATCACTGCATCAGAGCGCGTAGCTCGGACGATCCGGCAGACCCAGTTCGCGACGGATGCCGTTCTCGGTCAGGTGAATCGGATTGTGGGTGATCGCACCACTGCCGTCGAAATCGAAGGGCGTTGCACTGGTCTCCAGGCCCACGGCCTGTCGCTCGGCATTGGGGACGCGCCCGCTGTCGGGGCCTTCACCCCGATAGGTGCCCTGCAGGAACGTGCCGTTGACGCCGTTATAGGCATGCGACATCTCGTGGTACAGGACCACCGACGGCGCCGGGAACGCATCCATGTGGAACGACGGGTTGTAGCTGATCGTCACGTCGCCACCGGCACCCGGCCGGCCGTTGACGATGTCGGCGTCATTGCTGAAGGTCTGGGCATATCCGTTGTCTTCGTTCGACAGTTCCCGGATCGTCACGGTGTTGCCCTTGGCCTCGGCCGCCTGGTCGAACTCGGCCATCATCTGCTGCCCGTTGGGCGAGGCCCGCAGGAAATCCAGCTCCGACTGCATGCGCTGCTTGAAGGCATCGGAGCCTTCGACGCGCACGCCGGTGTCGCCGACGGTGCTGTCGATCTCGACGTTGACCACGGTTGGACGCGCACCGGTGGCGGCGTTGATGAGATCGCCCGCTTCGGCATAGATCGTGGTGTCCGCATGCGCGCCCTCGATCGTGTCGCCGCCGGCGCCCGCGTAGACGGTAGTGGTGCCTGCGCCGACGTTGATGGTGTCGTCGCCGCCACCGGCGGAGATGATGTCGAACGTGCCACCGCCGTGGATCACGTCGTCGCCGCGGCCACCCTCGATGTAGTTGGTGCCGGTGCCGGCGTGGATGGTGTCGCTGCCGTCGCCACCGTAGATCACGTTGACGCCGCTGCCACCGAAGATCTCGTTGGTGCCGCCGGTGGTGTGGATGTCGTTGCGGCCGCTGCCGGTGGCGCGGATGGTGTCGTCGCCATCGCCACTGGTGATGCGGTTGTCGCCGTCGCCTTCGACGTTGATGTCGTTGTTGCCGTCGCCGGCGTCGACGACGACGTTGACCTTGACGTTGGAAGCGACCTGGATGGTGTCGTTGCCGGCACCGGTGCGCAGCGTCAGTTCCTGTCCTTCGGCCAGACGCACTTCATAGCTTTCGCCGTTGACGGCGACATCGAGCGTGCCGTCGTCGCGCTGGGTGACGCCGACATTGTCGTCCCCGGTTCCGGTGGTGAAGACCACCTGGTCGCGGCTGACGTAGCCCTGGGCGACGGTGCGCTCGCGGGCGATCTCGACCTGGCCGTCGCTGTGCAGCGGATCGATCTGGATCGGCTTGCCATCGGGCGTGCGGCCGGTCGTCTGACCCGTGGAATTGCCACTGTTGCCATCGATCGCGATCGCGCCGTCGGGTGTGCGGTCCGGTCCATCCAGCAGCGACACGTCCTGGCCGTCGGCCAGCCCCTCGATGTCGGCGTGCGGATCGACACCGCCGGTGGCGGGACCGTCGTGATCATGCGTGTGCGTCGGTGCCAGCGGATTCTGCCAGTAACCCTGGGCGGCGTTGACGGAAGGAGACAGCGAATCGAGCGTGGTCATCGGGAACAGGCCTGCAGGACGGAAGACGGGGATCCATGTGTACGCCTCCGTATGGACTTTCCATACTGGGGCGTACCCTTGGTCCCCTGCCCGGCCCGCAGTTGCAGCCGAAACCATGCCCGGCTGCGTCCGACCGCTGCGTCGCAACATGCTTGCCGTAAAATGGCCGTTCCACCGATTACTGGATGTGCATCGCAATGGGCCTGGACTCCGTCCCCACCGGCAAGAATCCGCCGGACGAAATCAACGTCATCATCGAAATCCCGAAGGACGCCGAGCCCGTCAAGTACGAGGTCGACAAGGAAAGCGGCGCGATCTTCGTGGACCGCATCCTGTCCACGCCGATGCGGTATCCGTGCAACTACGGCTATGTGCCCAACACGGTCTGCGGCGACGGCGATCCGGCCGACGTGCTGGTCGTGCTGCCGCTGCCGCTGATTCCCGGCTCGGTGATCCGCTGCCGTCCGGTCGGCGTGCTGAAGATGACCGACGAGGCCGGCAGCGACGAGAAGATCCTCGCAGTGCCGGTGGAGAAGGTGTTCGGCGGCTACGCCCACATCAGCGACATCGAGCAGGTCTCAGCGCACTGGCTCGAGCGCATCGGCCACTTCTTCGAGCACTACAAGGATCTCGAGAAGGGCAAGTGGGTCAAGATCGAGGGCTGGGAGAACGCCGCGTCCGCCAAGGCGGTGCTGGTCGAGTCGATGGAACGCTACAAGCAGGGCGGTTGAGCCTGTCCGCACGGCATTGCCGTGCGGAGTGCGTTTCGGGAGAGGCCGCGCACTGCGCGGCCTTTCCTGTTTCCGGCGTCTGCCCGGTCGCGACGCGGTGTTGGATACCCGTCCTGCGTCAGCACCCGGGCGGGCTCAACGCGCCCAGCGGCCCAGGCGCCAGTGCAGCAGCACGGCGTAGGCCGCGTGGTAGCCGAGCAACAGGCCGGCCACGGCGAACAGACCGGCGGGCTCGCCCAGCGGGCCCCACGCCGCGAGCGCCGCGGTATCGCCGCGCATCCGCTCCCAGGCCTGCCAGATGCCTGCGGTGACCCGGGCGACGATGGCCAGCGTCAGCGCCAGCACGAGCCAGCGGTTGGGCGTGTACCAGACCTGCCCGGGACGATGCTCGACCCGGGTCAACAGCCAGCCGACGCCGCCGAGCGCGAGCCCTGCCAGCACGCCGAGCGCGGCGTAGGGAAACGCATGTGCGACGAACAGCTGCGTGACGCCCATCGCCGCGAGAAACAGCGCAAGCGACGCCGGAATCAGCCAGGCGTTGAGACGCGTCAGCCAGCGTCGCGGTTGTCGCCGTGACGTGCCCACGCGCCAGCGGTTCCACAGCGCCAGCGGCCACAGCAGCAGCATCAGCGCGAACAGGACCATCAGACACACGGCGAGCAGCAGGAGAGGCATGAGGTGTCGCGGATTCCGCAGGTGGCGTGCACGCATGATCGACGATCGCGTGCAGGACATCGATGAAGATGCGCGCCGATGCGCGCGGCGACGCTAGGGCGGCGGCGTTCCGTCGAGCCGCTTGATTTCCGGATCGACCGTGCCGGTGTCCGACAGCACTTTCTCGCGCCGGAACATGTACAGACCGCTGGCGACGATGATGCCGGTGCCCAGCCACGTCATGCCGTCGGGCAGCACCTGCCAGACGAACAGATCCAGCAGTACGACCCACAGCAGCGCGGTGTACTCCAGCGGCGCCACCTGGCTGGCTTCGCCGAGCCGGAACGCATGCGTCAGCCCGACCTGGCCCAGCGCACCGGTCACGCCGATCAGCGCGAGCACCCACCAGTGTTCGCGCTGCAGCGGCTGCCAGTCCGGCCACGCCAGCACACCGGCGAACACCGCCATCAGCACGAGGAACCAGAACACCAGCGCCTCGGGGCTGTCGCGTTGCGCAAGCTTGCGCACGGTGATCGACGCGATCGCGTAACACAGCGCACCACCGACGACCGACAGCCCGGCCAGCGTCGCCATGCCCTCGCCGGTCGGCCGCAGCACGACCAGCACACCGACGACGCCGAGCGCGATCGCCGTCCAGCGCCGTGGCCCGACCTTCTCGCCGAGCAACGGCACCGCCAGCGCGGTGACCATCAGCGGCGACACGAACACGATCGCGTAGGCCGTCGACAACGGCATCCGCGCCAGCCCGTAGACGAAGCCGGCGATCATGCCGACGCCCAGAATCCCCCGCAGCAGATGCAGCGGCCAGTGGATACGCAACAGACTGCCCGCACGCCCGCGCAGCAGCAGCCAGCCGACGATCAGCGGCAGCGTCGCCAGGCTGCGGAAGGTCGCGACCTGGAAGGCGGAATAGTCGTTGGCGATCCACTTCATGCCCGCATCCATGCCGGCGAACGCGAGCACGGCAAACAGCATCCACAGCGCGGCGGCGCGGGCATCGGTCCGGGGTGCAGTGGCGGAGCGGGACATGGGCGACTCGGCGGACGGGCCGCGCATCCTCGCATGGACGCGCGCGCCGGGCATCCGGCGCGCGCGTTACGGCTCAGCCCTTCAGCGTGGCCGTGTCGATGACGAAGCGGTAGCGCACGTCGCCCTTGAGCATGCGCTCGTAGGCGGTGTTGATGTCGGCGATGCCGATGCGCTCGATGTCGGACACGATGCCGTGCTCGGCGCAGAAGTCGAGCATTTCCTGGGTCTCACGGATGCCGCCGATCAGCGAACCGGTCAGGCGACGGCGCTGCATGATAAGTGCGCCGGCCGCGACCGGGGCCGGCTGGTCGGGCACGCCGAGCAGGATCATCGTGCCGTCGACCTTCAGCAGCGACAGATAGGCGTTGTAGTCGTGCGGCGCGGAGACGCTGTCGACGATGAAGTCGAAGGTCTTGGCCAGCGTCTTGAACGTGTTGTCGTCACGCGTGGCGGCGAAATCGTGCGCGCCGAGCTTCAGTGCGTCCTCGCGCTTGGATTCGGACGTGCTGAGCACGGTCACGCGCGCGCCCATCGCCACGGCGAACTTCACCGCCATGTGGCCGAGGCCGCCGAGGCCGACCACCGCGACTGCATCGCCGGCCTTGACGCCGAAATGGCGCAACGGCGAATAGGTGGTGATGCCGGCGCACAGCAGCGGCGCTGCGGCGTCGAGCGGCAGGGACTCCGGCACGCGCAGCACGTAGTCCTGGTCGACGGTGATGCGGGTCGAATAACCGCCGTAGGTCGGGGCGCTGCCGTCGCGTTCCATCGCGTTGTAGGTGCCGGTCATGCCCTGCTCGCAGAACTGCTCCTCGCCCGCCTGGCATTGCGCGCACGACCGGCAGGAGTCGACGAAACAGCCGACGCCCACGGCATCGCCGACCTTGAACTTCGTGACGCCGGTGCCGACTTCGGCGACATGGCCGACGATCTCGTGACCCGGGACCATCGGGAAGATCGAACCGCCCCACTCGTCGCGGACCTGGTGCAGATCGGAATGGCAGACGCCGCAGAAGGCGATATCGATCAGGACTTCATTCGCGCGCGGGGCGCGGCGCTGGATCGTGGTCGGCGCCAGTGGCGTGGTGGCGTCGGCGGCGGCGTAGGCAGGGGTGTCGAGCATGGCGGAGGCCTCGTCGTAGGCAATCGGGGGACCGCCTATTCTGCGCGCCGCCATGCGTCGCCGGTGTGGCAGTGACGGAACAGCCCATACCGCCTGTGCGGTAATCTGCGCGCCTTCGTCCCACCTGCAGGTGCCTACATGCCCTCCTTCGATATCGTCTCCGAAGTCGACACCCACGAGTTGACCAATGCCGTCGACCAGGCCAATCGCGAGCTGACCACGCGCTTCGACTTCAAGGGCGTCGAAGCCTCGTTCGAGCTCGACGAGGCGACCATCAAGCAGTCGGCGCCGAGCGACTTCCAGGTGCAGCAGATGACCGAAATCCTGCGTCAGCGCCTGGCCGCGCGGAAGATCGACGTGAAGTGTCTGGAGTTCGGTGACATCGAGACCAATCTCGCCGGCGCGCGGCAGACGGTGACCGTCAAGCAGGGCATCGAGCGCGATCTGGCCAAGAAGATCCAGAACACGCTCAAGGAGGCCAAGCTCAAGGTCGACAGCCAGATCAACGGCGACAAGCTGCGCGTGAACGGCAAGAAGCGTGACGACCTGCAGGCCGCGATGGCGCTGCTGCGCGGCGCGGATTTCGAACTGCCGCTGCAGTTCGACAACTTCCGCGACTGACCGCTACAGGTAACGCAGCCAGGCCCAGTCCCGGCGACGGGCCTTCAGCTGCGCGAACCACCGCACCGCCGGATACAGGCCCACCGCCAGGGCGGCGGCCACCGGCAGCAACCAGGCCGGGTGGTCGAAGCCGAAGAACGCGCCCTGGTTGCGTCCCCAGATGGCCTCAGCGCCGATGTACAGCAGCTTCAGCACATACAGGTGCAGCAGGTAGAAGAACATCGGCGCCGCACCGTATACGGCCAGCGGCGCCAGACGCCCGAAGAGACCGGGACGCTCGAACAGCCGGAGCAACAGCAGTCCCGCGCCCAGCGTGAGACACAGGAACAGCAGCGACGGCGGGTACTTGGTGACGTTGAACACGCTCATCAGCGTGCGCGTGACGTCCCCGCCGCCCTGCCAAGGCGCGTCGCCGTAACCGTTGAGGATGCGCAGCACCGCGAATGCCACCAGCGCCGCCACGCCCCAGCACAGCAGCAGGCGTCGGCGCCGCGCCGGATCGGCATCGCGCGCGAACCACGGACCGGCCGAATAGCCCAGCGCGATGACGCCGATCCACGGCAGCACCGGGTACGAGGTGCGCAGCCGCAGGCCATCGAAGGGTTCCAGCCATGCGCGCTGGTGCAGCACGGCCCAGAGCGTCGCCGCCGGCCCTTCGCCGGGCGCGACACCGTCGAGCAGGTTGTGGCCGGCGATGATCAGCAGGCCCAGCGCCACGAGCGCCGGGCGCGGCAGCCACAGCAGTGCCGACAACGCGAGCATCGACACGCCGATCGCCCAGATCACCTGCAGATAGACCGTGTCGGGCGGGAACGCGAAGGTCCAGGCGAAGTTGACCAGGGTCAGTTCCAGCACCACCAGAAACAGGCCGCGCTTGAACAGGAACGCGGCGGTTGCCGTGCGCGGATCCGCCTGCCGCTGGCCGTACAGCCACGCCGCCAGACCGGTGAGGAACACGAAGACCGGTGCACACAGGTGCGCCAGCAGCCGGAAGCCGAACAGCAGGGGCGAGACCTGGTCGACATCGACCGGATCCGACAGCTGCATGTGCAGATAGAAGGTCTCGCGGACGTGGTCGAGCAACATCAGCAGCATGACCAGGCCGCGCAGCAGATCGATCTGCGCCAGCCGCTGCGACGGCAGGGAGGAGGACAACGTGGACAACCGGGACACCACTGCAATAGTTATTTTATAACATCATAAACCATCGCAGCCGCTGGACTCGACTAGACTTCCCGCCCGATTCAAGGAGCGTTCCCGTATGCAGTCGCGCCCCGGTGCCGACCCGATCGCCGATACCCGCCTGTGGCTGGAACGCGCGGTGATCGGACTGAACCTGTGTCCTTTCGCCAAGGCGGTCGTGGTCAAGGCGCAGGTGCGCTTCGTGCTGAGCGACGCGATCACGCCCGAGACGCTGCTCGAAGTGCTGGGCGAGGAGCTGCTGCGCCTGCGCGACACGCCTGCCGACGACATCGACACGACCCTCATCGTGCACCCGCAGGTGCTCGGCGACTTCCTCGACTACAACGATTTCCTCGACCAGGCCGACGGCCTGGTCGAAGCGCTGGATCTCGATGGCGTGCTGCAGGTCGCGAGTTTCCACCCCGACTACCAGTTCGCCGGCACCGCGCCCGACGACATCGGCAACTACACCAACCGCGCGCCGTACCCGACGCTGCATCTGTTGCGCGAAGACAGCGTGGCACGCGCGGTGGATGCGTATCCCGAGCCGGACAGCATCATCGACCGCAATCTCGCCACGCTCGAAACGCTGGGACATGCCGGCTGGGCGCGGCTGTTCACCGCAGCGAACTGAAGGGCAGCGCGACCCGGGACTGCGTCGCGTGTCTGGCTACCGCAGGAACGTCAGGTCAGTGCGCCGGCGCCGTCTGCTCGGCGGCGCTCTGCAGTGCCTGCGTCGGGTGCCGTTCCATCTCAGGCGCCTGCGCCGTGACCTGGTCGCGCGCGCCGAGTCGCGTCTGACCTTCTGCCAGCCATGCCTGCGCGCCCGTCGTCTCCATCAGTGCGGACGACGCCTGTCTTGCGGACTCCGCATCGCCCTGCCTGACCGCCGAGAACAGACGCTCCAGCGCGGCGCCTGTGCCACCTGACAGCAGTGCGGACTGCGTCTGCAACGTCGGCGCTTCCACCTTCCGGTCGCGCTCGCGCAGCATGTCCCGCGCGGCCGCTTCCTGTTCGGCGACGTGGCGCTCCAGGCTCGGCAACACGGCCGACGCCATGCCGTGGCGCTCCACCGCCTCGGACAGCGCCGGGCCGGCCTCGCGCACCAGTTCGATCGCACCGGACCAATGCTGGATCCCCTGCGGCGTGCGCGGGTCGAATCTGAGAGCGCCGCCGGCAATCACGCCACTCAGTCCGCCGAGCCCTGCACCGGCGGTCGGCGCATGCGCCGTCACCTGCGTGAGTCGCGCGCCGGCGACTTCGAAGCCCGCGTCGAGGCGTTCGCCGACGTAGACAAGCTGATTGCGCGCCTGGGTGCCGACCGCACTCGTACCTGCCTGGACGCCGTCTGCGATGGCACCGGCCACGTCGCGCCGATCCTGCGCCGCAGCGCGCCCCTGTTCGATCGCAGCTGCGGCTTCGCTCCGGTTGCGTTGCAGCGCGGCATCGCCTTCTGTCTCGATGCGTTCCGCGCGCGCGTACAGACCCTCGCGCCATGTGTCGGAGAACATGCCCGCCGCATCTCCCACGCTGCGCAGGAGACCACCACGCGCGCTCGCAACACCCGCTTGTGCCCGGCCTTGCGCATGATCGATGGCCGCCGCGCCATGCGCGCCCACCAGCCGCGCCTGCGCGGTGAACTCCCCCATCGCCTGTGTGCCCTGCGATAACACGATGCCTGCGCCTTGCCAGGTCCGGTCGATGTGGACGCCGGCGAGCGACGTTCCGGTGCGCGCCGCATCACCAGCGTTCGCGAGTCCGTCGCCCAGCGCGCGGCCTCCGTTGGCGACCACTTCGCCCGCCTGTGCGCCGGCGTTCGCACCACGCGCGCCCATCGCCAGCACGGTCAGAAGGGGTCCGCCCAGCTGATGCAGTTCGGCCATCGAGGCACGGTCTTCGCGCGCGACGAGCGCTTGTTCCTGTTGCGTCATCGCCACCAGCGGTGGCATGCGTTTGCCTGCGGCCTCGGGCATGTTGTGGATCATGGACGCTGCCTCGCCGCGCTCGAGCGCGGCGAGCAGTGCGCGCACGGCGGGATGCGACGATTCGGGGATGCTCGGGAGCAGCCGGTGCTCGAGATAGTCACGGCCAGCCGGCGTGCTTTGCAGAGCGGCGACGCCATTGGTGAAGACCGTTGCAAACCGCTCGCGCTGCAGATCGCTCATGCCACGGATGTCCTGCTGCACGCCGTCGTTGAGGATTTCGCCTTGCACCTGCCAGGCGGTGACGGTTTCGCTGGTGTCGAAGAGCTGCGCTCCCGGCTTGTCTTTCAGGAAGTTGGGCGCGGTGTCCGGATGCAGCCCGGCCGCGTTGAAGGTCACCGTTCGCATGCCTGTCACTGCGGATGCCGCCGACGCCATGCCAGCGCCAAGGCTGTGACCCGCGATATCGAAGTCGAGCCCTGCGCGCTCGAGTGCGAGCGCCAACCTCATTGCGCCGGTGTAGTAATGGGTCTCTTTCCCGATCGATTGCGGCAGATTGTTGCCAAGGAAATCCTCAAGCGAAGTGTCGCGCAGCGCGCCGTTCTCGATGACCTCTCCTCTGGAGCCCTTGAACACAAGGGTCGGTTTGAAGCCCGGCCCCAATACGGCAGTATCCGGAATGTAGATTTCCGCTCGTAGCCCAGAGTCCCCGGGATGCAGCAGTTCCCGGATCTCCGCATCATCAAGATCGAGATCGGGCAGCAGCTCCCGCAGCAATCCCGGATTCGCACTGACGCGTGCCCAGCCCGCATCGGGTGCCCCGACATTCTTGGCGGCGTCGTAGCTGTCATGCGACAACCCGGCCATCTCCAGTGCGTGATAGAGCGTTTCAAGCCGGTCAGCTTCCTCGGCGGCCGCATAGGAACCGCTGCTGCGCAGTTCATGCAACAGATGCTGCCGTGCCTCGTGGCGTGTCGTCATGTTCCACCTCCTTCGTCGTCCATGTCGGGCAGTGGAATCTGGTCTTCGCTGTGTGGAAACCCGAGCGCCTCGCGTTTTTTCCGATGGAACTCCGGCATGGGCGGACGTTCGAATCCGCGCGCCAACAGCCAACGCTGGCATTTGATCTGCCACTGCGGATCATCCGGATTGCCGTGATGCCAGAAAATCGCCTCGATCACATGCGAGTCGGCGCGCTGCACCGGCCTTCCGTAGGAGAACTGCACCGAAGGATCAGCGCCATGTTCCAGTAGCCAGTACACCATCTCGAAGGCGCCGAAAAGCACATAGCTGTCGATGATCGAGCTGCCTGGGGATGCCCGGGCATTTACATCCGCCCCGCGCTCCACCAGTAGCTGCACGTTCTCCCATCTGTCGTGTAGGAAGCCCTGGTACAGCAGCGTCTCGCGGTTGGGATTGCGCGTATCCGGGTCACCACCATGGTCCAGAAGCATCCGCAAATAGACTGGATCCTGCTGCCGGACAGCCCAGACCATTGCATTGCTGTGGTATCGGACGATTCCATCGTCGGACGGGTAGCGCGTTTTCACGTTCGGATCCGCACCGCTCTCCAGCATCGCGCGAAGCCCGTCGGGATTGCCGCGATAGATCGGCCACGCGAGCATCGGAATCCCGCCGTCGCGTCCCCAGAACACACCATAGGGATCGACGCCCTCGTCGCGCATCAGGCGACGGACCGCGGCCGCGTCACCGCTGCCGGCCGCGATGGCCAGCGCCTGCAGTTTCGGATCTTCGAACACACGCGCGGCCGCGGCGCGTTCGCCCGTTGGGTCAGGGGGCGGCAACGCCAGCACGCAGCCGGACAGCGCGACGATCGACGCCGCCAGGGCAAGCAACCATTTCGTGCACAGGTCGCGCCACTGCGACATGCGGGCGTGGCGACCTGACGGACCCATCGTGTCCATTCCGACCTCGGCGCTTCCATACGCGATCGGTCGAGGTTAGCCCAGACGTCGGAACGAGCGCTGCCCGCAACGCTGCAGGGAATTCCTGACCCGGCCTCGGCGCCAACTGACCGGCTCAGACAGCGACCGCTATCAACACATAAAAATATGTTTATATAATGACCGCCGGACCGACCTGCCCCGCTCTCCCATGTCGCACGACCACGATCACACCCACGAACACGGCCACAGCCACGCGCCGTCGGTTTCCGCCGCCAACGAACGCGTGGTGCTGACCGGCTTCGCGCTGACCGCGAGCTTCATGCTGGTCGAGGTCGTGGGTGGCGTGCTGTCGGGTTCGCTGGCGCTGATCGCCGATGCCGGGCACATGCTGACCGATGCGGCGGCGCTGCTGCTGGCATGGGTGGGTTTTCGCATCGGGCGCCGTGCATCCGATGCCCGGCGGACGTTCGGCTACATGCGATTCGAGGTTCTCGCCGGTCTGGTCAATGCGGTCACGCTGTTTGCGCTGGTGATCTGGATCGTCTGGGAGGCCGTCCAGCGGCTGCGCAGCCCGGGCGAGGTGCTGGCCGGGCCGATGCTCGCGGTCGCGGTGGTCGGCCTGCTGGTGAACTGTCTGGTGTTCTGGATCCTGCATCGCGGCGACCAGTCGCACGTCAACATCAAGGGCGCCACGATTCACGTGCTGGGCGATCTGCTCGGCTCGGTCGCGGCCATCATCGCGGCGCTGGTGATCCACTTCACCGGCTGGATGCCGATCGATCCGATCCTGTCGGTGCTGGTGTGCCTGCTGATCCTGCGCAGCGCCTGGGCGTTGCTGCGCAGCGCGTTCGACATCCTGATGGAAGCCGTGCCGCCGGACATTGATATCGCCGTACTGCAGGACCACGTGCGCAACACCGTGGCGGGCGTCGCAGACATCGACCACGTGCATGTGTGGTCGATCACGTCGGGCAAGGTGCTGGCGACGCTGGAACTCACGCTGTCCGAAAACGCGCAACCGGCGCAGGTGGTGCCCGCGGTCAAACGCGCGCTCGCCGAGCGGTTCGCGATCGGCCACGCCACCGTTGAAGTCGTGCACATGCCACAGGCGCAGTGCGCGCTGGAGCAGCAGCGCAGCGGCGACGCGCATGCGCACGAACACGCGCATCACCACGATCAAGATCACGACGACACGCACGACACGCCGCATGGCTCCGGTGCTGTGCGATGACCACTCTCGATGATGCGCGTCTGGCGATTCTCGCCGAGACCTTCAAGCTGCTCGGCGATCCCACGCGCCTGCGGGTGCTGCTGACCTGTCTCGACGGGCCGGTCGCGGTTGGCGAGATCGCGCGCCGCACGGGCGCCTCGCAGCCCCTGGTCAGCCATCACCTGCGACTGCTGCGCGGCGCTCGACTGGTGCGTGGCGAGCGTCAGGCGCGTCAGGTGCTGTACGAGGCCGACGACGCGCACGTGCAGGACATGCTGCGCGACATGCTCGACCACACCGGCGAGCACGCCTGATCACGAGGCAGGGAGGCCCCACATCGGCGGCGCTCACTACGAACGCCTGCCGACGAAGCCGAATTCACCTGCCAGCGGACCTGTGTGGGTTCGGCTCGAACACGCAGTGGCCTTTGCGGGTGGTCCCCTGCCGCTGCGATCAGACAGCCGTCGTCACCGGCAACCATGGCGCCAGCAGCACCTGCGCATCCTCCAGCGAGTCCACAATGCGATGCCCGAGCGCACGCACGTCGTCGTCCGGCGCCAGCAGATCCGGCACCTGCACCACGGTCATGCCGGCGGCGAGTGCAGCGCGTACACCGGTCGGCGAGTCCTCCAGCACCAGGCACTGCGCCGGCGGCACGCCGAGACGCTCGGCGGCGAGCAGATAGACATCCGGCGCAGGCTTGGGATGCGCGACATCGCTGCTGGTACAGACCACGTCGAAGTATCCGAGCAGTTCCGCCGCTTCAAGCTTGCGCTGTGCCAACGGTGCACGTGTCGACGTCGCGACTGCGCGCGGCATGGCGTGCAACGAGAGCAGATCGAGCAGCGCGACGACGCCCGGCCGGTGCGGCAAGCCCGCCTCCGCCATGGCCACGTAACGCGCCTGCCCGCGCCCCAGCAATTCAGACGTGACCGTCGTGCCGACACGATCGGTCAGCAACGCGCGACAGACCGCATCTCCACGGCCGGTCATGCCCAGCCACCACTCGGGCTCGATGTCTGCGCCCTGCTCTGCCGCAGCCTCGCGGAAGCAATCGAGAATCGCGCGCTCGCTGTCGAGCATGAGCCCGTCCATGTCGAAGATCACCGCCGCGGGCCGGAACGGCAGCGGCGCGATCTCAGCCATGCGCGGCCATCAGCCTCTCGATATCGGCGGCATCGAGCGCACGCCATGCGCCTTCCGGCAGATCATCGAGCGCAAGTCCGCCGACGCGGCTGCGATGCAGCGCGACGACGTGGTTGCCCACCGCGGCGAACATGCGCCGCACCTGGTGATAACGACCTTCGGTGATCGTCAGTCGCGCCTGCGTCGGCGACAGCACGTCGAGCACTGCCGGCTTCAACGGGGTGTTGTCCGCCTCCAGCAGCATCGCGCCGCTGGCGAACAGCACGGCTTCGTTGCCGCGCAACGGCTCGGCGAGCGTGGCCTCGTAGACCTTCGGCAACGCGGCCTTCGGCGAGATGATCCGGTGCAGCAACTGGCCATCGTCGGTGAACAGCAGCAGGCCGCTGGTCTCGCGATCGAGTCGACCGACCGTCGACAGCACCGGCGATCGCAGCCGGAAACGCGGCGGCAACAAGTCGTAGACCAGGCGTCCGATGTCCTTGGTCGAACAGGTGTAGCCGGGCGGCTTGTGCATCAGCAGCGTCAGGCCGAGCGGCGGATCGAGCGGTTCGCCGTCGACGCGCACGTCGGCATGGCCGACCTGGTCGTCGGCATACAGCACATCGCCGGCCGCATCGGTGACCCGGCCTTCGCGGAACATCCACGCGACCTGCTTGCGGCTGCCGTAGCCGAGATTGGCGAGCAGTTTGACCAGCTTCATGCGCGGTGCCTCGCCGGCGTCGCGCGTGCGCGCACCGCATGGATCACTTTGAACGCGCCGCTGGACGCGATCTCGTTGACCTCGCTGAAGCGCGAATCAAGCACTTCCTCGTACGGAAGATGGCGGTTGGCGACCAGCCACAAGGCGCCGCCTGGTTTCAACGCGACTGCAGCGGCGCCGATGAACGCGCGTCCGATGTCGGGCCGGCCTTCGCGGCCGTGCGCATGGAACGGCGGATTGCTGACGATGAAGTCATAGCCCTGCGGCACGCCGGTGGTGACGTCGTGCCAGTGATAAGCCAGCGTCGCGCCCGCGCCGAGTGCATCCAGATTCCGGCGGGCCAGTGTCAGCGCGCGACCTTCCGCTTCGAAAACGTCCAGCGCAGTGATGCCCTTGCAACGCTGCAGCAGTTCGGCGGACAGATAGCCGTAACCAGCCCCCAGATCGGCGCCGCGCCCGGCCAGCGTGCTCGGCAAGTGCGATGCCAGCAGCGCGGACGCGGGATCGATGCGGTCCCAGGCGAACACGCCCGGGCGGCTCTGGAAACGGCCGCCGAGCACGTCGCGTGGACGGTCCAGCGTGGCCCAGCTCTCGACCAGCGCGGTGTCGACGGTGTCACCGGCCTGCGCCCAGAACACGCGGCATTTGTGCTTCGACAATGCGCCGATGTTGCCGGCGAGCCTCGCGAGATCATCCTGCGCGGACTTCGCGCCCGCGTCATTGGACACGCTGGCCAGCACCCAGCCGCCTGGCGTCACCGTCTGCAGCGCACGCGCAAGTACCGCGCGCGACTCGTCGCGCTGACGCGGCGGCAGCACCAGCACGAGCGGTTTGCGCGGCAATGCGACATCACCGTCGTCGCCGGGCAGCACCTCGAGACCGGCGCGCTGCAGGGCCACATGCAGTGGCTTGAGGCTCTGTTCGCAGACCAGACCCGGCCAGCGGCCACCGGTCGTCGGCACGCCCGGACGCGCGCGCAGGAACAGTGCGCCGTCGTCGGGCCAGGGGATCTGGCGGTGTTCGAGCGGCAGGAACAAGGCGTCGAGGGCGGGATCGGACTGCGACAAGGCGGGTACGCACGCGAGGAAGATCGGGACGCGGATTCTAACCGGCAGCCTGCCGGCATCGTTCCAGGACCGGCCTGCCCAGCGCATGCACCGCGTGTGCACCTGTACGGAAGGCTGCGGCGCAATCGAATCCCAACGCGATCTTGAGCTTTCCCGAACATCCGCCCGCGCAGTCTCCAATCCTGTCCACAGTCCGGGAGATTCCGATGCGCGCACTGTTCGTCGGCGGTGTCATCGACAACAACGAACTCGACCTCGACGGCACCGAGCCGCCGGTGCACTACCCGCCCGAAACCGGCAGCGGGCACTCGCGTTATCGCCTCCATGCGGTCGGCCGCAGCGGCGATGACGTTGCGTATGCGGTCTACGGCGCGCCGGATGTGTCGACCGGGGAAGTCCAACGGGTCAGCGGCGAACGCGACTATGCGCGGCGCTTCGGTGCGACCGAGACTGCGGTCGACTGAGCGTCGAACCGCCGCCGTCGCCTGCGCCCCAGCCGGGCGCAGGATGCGGCGCTCCGGCAACACCGTGACGACCACATCGCGCCGCACACTGCGCGCGGCGCGCCGTCGATCAGTCCTGCAGCGCGCGCAGCGTCACTGAAGGCGGCGCATCCAGCACCTTGCGCGTCGCCCACAAGCCGGCGAGCAGCGTCATCAGCACGCCGATGCCACCGCCGGCCGCGGCCAGCGCCCAGTTCGGCGTCCACGGCAGATCGAACACCTGCACCGCGATCACGCCCGCCAGCACTGACGCCGCGATCGACGCGACCAGTCCCGCCAGCAGACCGATTGCTGCGAACTCCGACGCCTGCGCGAGGCGCAGCTGTGCACGCTTGCCACCGAGTACGCGCATCACGCCGCCTTCGAGCAGACGCTCGTCCTGACTCGCACTGACAGCCGCCAGCAGCACCAGCACGCCAGCCGCGAGCGAGAACCAGAACACCACCTGCACCACCGTCGAGACCTGATCGGCTGTGCTGCGCACCTGGGTCAGCACCGCGTCGATGTCGACCACCGACAGGTTCGGGAACTGCTGCACCAGATCGGCGGTGAAGCGCGGTGTGTCGGTCGGCACGCGGACCGCGGTGATGTGGCTGGCGGGATACGCATCCAGCGCGCCGGGGGAGGCGACGACGAAGAAGTTCGGCCGGAAGCTCTCCCACTCGATGCTGCGGAAACTCGTGATCGGTGCTTCGAAACGCTGGCCAGCGATGTCGAAGACGATGCGGTCGCCGAGCTGCCAGCCCAGATCCTTGGCGAAGCCTTCCTCGACCGAGATCTCCGGCGTCGCCGGCGCGGTCTCGCCCCAGAATGTGCCGGCCGTGACCCGGTTGTCGTCGCGCAGATCACTCTGCATCGAGAGATTGAACTCGCGCTCGGCGCGACGTTGCGCCTGGCGGTCCTGCGCCTCGTCGCCGCTGCGGCCGGCATAGTCTTCGCCGCGCACCGGCTCACCGTTCCGCTCGACCAGACGCGCGCGGATCATCGGGAACAGCACCGGTGCATCGACGCCCTGATCGGCGATGAAGGCACGCACCGGATCGAGCTGGTCGGGCTGGACGTTGATGATGAAGCGGTTCGGCGCGTCCTGGCCGATCGCGAGCTGCCAGCGGTCGAGCAGATCGGTGCGCACGAAGGTCAGCAGCAGCAGCGCCATCAGGCCGAGCCCGAGCGCGGTGACCTGGGCGACACTGGTGCCCGCGCGCCGGCTCACATTGGCCAGGCCGTAACGCAGGCTACCGCGCAGCCGCGACCGCAGCGCGCGCACCAGCAGGATCAGGCCCCAGGCCAGCAGTGCGAGTACGGCGAACGTCGCCGCGATACCCGCGAGCATCGCGCCACCGAGCGTCGCCGAACCCGCCTTCCACCACAGCAGCGCGGCGAGGCCGACGAACCCGGCGCCGCCGACCAGCCACGCACTCGGCTCGAAACCGCCGAGATCACGCCGCAGCACGCGCAACGCCGGCACGCGGCGGAGCGCGAGCACCGGTGGCGCGCCGAAGGCCATCAGCACGACGAGGCCAACGCCGTAACCCTGCAGCGCCGGCATCCACCCCGCAGACGGAATCGACAGGCCCAGCAACGATTCCAGCCAGCGACCGATGCCCCACTGCAGACCGAAGGCGATGACGACACCCAGGGTGCAGGCGATCACGCCGAGCAACAGCAGTTCGCCGACATGGATGCCGACCAGCGTGCGTTGCTGCGCGCCCATGCAGCGCATCACCGCGACGGAGGTCAGATGCCGCGCCGAATGCTGGCGCGCGGCCATTGCCACGGCGACCGCGGCGAGGATCACCGACACCAGCGCAGCAAGGCCGAGGAAGCGGCCGGCGCGATCGAGCGAGGAACGCACTTCCGGGCGCGCATCGCCGATGGTTTCGACGCGCTGGCCGCGGCCGATGTTCGCGCGCGCGGCGTTGGCGAAGCTGTCGACGGCGTTCGCGTCACCGGCGATCACCAGGCGATAGCGGATGCGACTGCCCGGCTGGATCAGGCCAGTCGCTTCCAGGTCGGACAGGTGCAGGAAGACCTTCGGCGCGACGTTGAAGTAATCGATCGACGCATCCGGTTCCTGCAGCACCAGCGCGGTCAGGCGGAAACTGCGGTCGCCGAGAAACACGGTGTCGCCGACCGACGCGCCCAGCGTGTCGGCGCCGGCGCGGCTCATCCATGCAGTGCCGGGTTCGGGCACGGCCTCGGCATCGCGCTCGACACCATCGGCGCCGGCGATGCGGAAACTGCCGCGCAGCGGAAAACCGTCACCGAGCGCGCGCACGTCACCCAGTTGCAGGGTCGCGGTGTTGCCCGCGCCGACGCGGATCATGCTGTCGAGTTCGATCGTGTCGACGGCTTCGAGACCCGCGGCCTTGGACGCATCGCGGATCGCGCCTTCGATCGGCGCGTCGCCACGCACGACCGCATCGCCGCCGAGCAGACGATTGGCTTCGATCGCCAGCGCGCGTTCGGCGCGGTCGGTGACGAAGCCCACTGCAGTCACCGCGACGACCGCGAGTACCAGTGCGGCGAACAGAATGCGGATGTCGCCGGCTTTGAAATCGCGGCGCAGCTGGCGCCACGCGAGCGCGGCGGTCCTCATGCGGTCATCGCCTCGTCGGCAACGAGACGGCCGCTGTCGATGCGCAGGCGGCGCTTGCAGCGCTGCGCCAGATGATCGTCGTGGGTGACCAGCACCAGCGTGGTGCCGGCGTCTGCATTGAGTGCGAACAGCAGTTCGATGATCGACTGGCCGGTCGCGGTGTCGAGGTTGCCGGTGGGCTCGTCGGCGAACAGCAGCGACGGCCGGGTCACGAACGCACGCGCGAGTGCCACGCGCTGCTGCTCGCCGCCGGACAGCTGACGCGGGTAATGGCCGAGGCGCTCGGAAAGGCCCACGCGCGCGAGCACGTCGCGCGCCGGAACTTCCACTTCGCGATCGCCGCGCAGTTCCAGCGGCAGCATCACGTTCTCCAGCGCGGTCAGCGACGGCAGCAGCTGGAAGCTCTGGAACACGAAGCCGACCTTCTCGCCGCGCACCTTCGCGCGACCGTCCTCGTCGAGCGTGGAGATCGGCGCGCCATCGAGCACGACGGTGCCGGTACTCGGCGTATCGAGACCGGCGAGCAGCGACAGCAGCGTGCTCTTTCCCGAACCCGACGCGCCGACGATCGCCACCGTGTCGCCGTGGCCAATGCGGAACCCGACGTCCTGCAGGATGGTCAGTTCGCCCGACGGCAGTGCGACCCGCTTGCCCAGCGCCGTGACGTCGAGTGCATGACCGGCGCGTGCGGTTTCATCTTGCGTGGGGGTGCCGTCGTGCATAGATATCCTTCGATGTATCGAACCAGCGCCGCGCACGTCGCCAAGCAGCGGCGTCGCCGGACCGACCGGAGATGTGGGAATGATTGAGGGAACTGCGGCCGCGCGCCGCCGGATGCAAGCGCGGTGGATGCGCTGGATGTTGGCGTGCCTGCTGGCACTGCCCGTTCTAGCACAGGCGCAGTCGGCGTCACCTGCAGCGCAGCCCGGCGGCGCGGCGAAGACCATTCTGGTCATGGGTGATTCACTCTCCGCGGGCTATGGCATGTCCGCCGGCGAGGGCTGGGTGTCGCTGCTGCAGCAGCGCCTGCAGCGCGATACGCCCGGCTGGCGCGTGGTCAACGCGAGCATCTCAGGCGAGACCAGTGCGGGCGGCGCATCGCGGATTGCGGAGGCGGTGGTCCGCGAGCAGCCCGACATCGTGATCATCGCGCTCGGTGCCAACGACGGACTGCGTGGCCTGCCGCTGGCCGATGCGCGCCGCAACCTCGCGCGGATGATCGGCGCGTCCCAGCACGTGGGCGCCAAGGTGCTCTTGGTTGGCATGCGCATGCCGCCGAATCTCGGCGCCGACTACACGCGCGGCTTCGAGGACAACTACCGCCTGCTGGCGAAGACCTTCGATACCGCGTTGCTGCCCTTCCTGCTCGAACCGATCGCCAGCGATCGCGGGAATTTCCAGGACGACAATCTGCACCCGACCGCCGCGGTGCAGGGGCAGCTGCTCGACCATGTGTGGACCGCACTGCAGCCGCTGCTGGACTGAACAGGCGCGCTCCGGGCGCCGTCCGCAGCGCCGCAAATGTAAGGATCGCGTGATGCATCCAGCGGGCCTTCCAGGCGCGTAGAGAGGGGTGAATCCGTCGCAATGTGCGGCGGGTCACCTCACCGTCTCCGGACGATTTCTGAGAAAAACACCATGAAGCGCACTCTGCTCGCCACGATGCTGCTCGCCTCGATCGCCGCCCTCACTGCATGCCAGAAGGACGCCGCCACCGACTCCACCGCTGCCACGATGCCGCCGCCGGCCGAAGCCCCGGTCACCGCACCGCCGGTCGCCACGGCCACGGATCCGGCGATGTCCGCCGAAGCCGATGCCACCGCGCAGACCGACAACCCGATGGTCGGCGGCGCGCCGATGTTCGCCGACCGCGACATCGTCACCAATGCTGCAACCTCGAAGGACCACACCACGCTGGTCGCTGCCGTCCAGGCCGCCGACCTCGTCGATACCCTCAAGGGTCCCGGCCCGTTCACTGTGTTCGCGCCGACCAACGCGGCGTTCGAGAAGCTGCCGGCCGGTGCCGTCGACGGCCTGCTGAAGCCGGAAATGAAGTCCGACCTGACCAAGGTGCTGACCTATCACGTGGTGCCGGGCAACATCGATGCCGCAGCGTTGGTGCAGCAGATCCAGGCCGGTGGCGGCAGCGCCATGCTCAAGACTGTGGAAGGCGCCGAGCTGACCGCGAAGCTGGATGGTCAGACCGTCACGCTGACCGACGCCAAGGGCGACGTGGCTCGCGTCACCACGGCCGACGTGCGTCAGAGCAATGGCGTGATCCATGTGATCGATACGGTGCTGATGCCGTAACGGCGCACGCACGAATTGCGAAACGGTTGTTCCGTTCTGCAGACACGAAGAAGGCGGCCCTCGGGCCGCCTTTTTTTGTCGCGCGATCGTTGCGGGTTACCGCGACGGCGCGGCCGTGCCATCCGCCGCACGCAACAGCGGATACGGATTGACCGGTGTCCCGGTCCACCACTGTTTTTCCGGCGTCAGCTGGAAGATCGCGAAGTGCAGATGCGGCGCGGCAGCATCCGCGTTGCCGGTGCTGCCGACGGTGCCCAGCACGTCGCCGCGCTTCACCGTCGCACCCTCCGCCAGGCCGGGCGCGTACGCCTGCAGATGCGCGTAGTAGTACGAAAACTGCCCGCTGGGCTCGAACTGGTAGATCGTCAGTCCGCCGCGATCACTGGTGAACAACTTCTCGATCGTGCCGTCGGCGACCGCGAGTACCGGCGTGCCGGTCGGCGCCATGATGTCCAGCGCTTCGTGCTGGCGCTCGCTGCCGCGTGCATCGCCGAAGGTGTCGTGGATGTCGGTGATGGCGATGCCCTGCACGGGCAGCAACAACCCTTCGGCCGATTCGGAGCCGGTGACAGATGCAGGGATGGGCGGCCTCGCCGGCGGCGCCGCGACCGGCGCACCGAGCGCCACTGTGCCGGAACGTGCGGACGTGACATCGGACACTACAGGGACGCCGGGCGGCTCTGCGGGCACGCTTTCTGAAACATCGCCAGGCTGGTTGCCACCCTGCTCGAACAGTGGCCCGCCCTTCCAGACGAACCATGCGATGTTCGCAAGCAGCAGTACGGCGATCAGCGCAATCCATGTGCCCGGCCGCTTCATGGCTTACTCCTCGAGCAGCGCGACCGTACCCGGCTTGACCACATCGGCAACGCGACGCGCGCTCCAGTTGGTCATGCGGATGCAGCCGTGCGACTGGGTCTTGCCGATGTTCTGCGGCTCGGGCGTGCCGTGGATGCCGTAATGCGGCTTCGACAGATCGATCCACACCGTGCCGACCGGATTGTTCGGGCCGGCCGGCAGCGCGGCCTTCGCGTGCGAAGGATCGGCATCCCAGAAGAGGTCCGGGTTGTAGTGGAAGGTCGGGTCGGTGGCGACGCCTTCGATCTTCCACTCGCCGATCGGCAGCGGATCGCGCTCGGTGCCGGTGGAAGCGGGGAACTGCGCATAGACCTTGCCACCGGCATCGACCAGACGCACCACCGAATCCGACTTGCTCACGACCACGCGCGCGGGCTCGGCCAGCGGCGCGGCCTCGGTGACGTTCGGCACGACGATGCGCGTACCGGCCTTGAAGTCGCTGCTGGGATTGAGCCGGCGCAGCAGCGCGGGCGATGCATGGAAGCGTTCGCCGAGGGCTTCGACGACGTTCTCGAAGCCGAGGGCGTCCTGCTTGGACTGCGCCATCATGTCGTCGGGCACCGCGACGAATGGACCGGCGACGTCTTCGGCGGTCAACGTGTGCGCGAGCAGCGCGGGCGCCGCGTCACCGGTCAACGCGTCCCAGGTGCGCGCATCGAGCGTGCCGCTGCTCTCGATGCCGCGAAAACGCTGGAACGCGGCGATCGCACGCGTGGTGTTGGTGCCACCGCGCGCGTCGATCTCGCCGGGCGAGAAATGCACGCGATCTAGCAGGACCTGCGTGCGCAGCATCGCCGCGTCACCGGCGTCCATGTCCGCTGCATTGACCGATTCAGCCGTTAGCGCCGCAGACGCCTCGGCGCTCTGCGCGATGTCATCGCGTGCGGAGGCGTCCTGCGCAACCGCGGGCGCTGCGACCAGCAGCATGGCGAATGCGCAGACAGGCGCGTGGGCGGTGCGGATCCAGTGGGCGGGCATGGCGTCATTCCTTGGGCTCGATACGCCGCATGCTCCCGGCGCGCGCGCGCCAACCGCGTGAAGCCGCGCGCGGACCGTTCAGCGTGCCGGGCAGCGCAGCAATGTCGAGTCGCGCCGCCACGCCGGATCGTTGGCGTAGGCGAACAGCAGCTGGCCGTCCTTGAGATCGTCGATCACCGCCTGCGCCACTTCGTCACGCACGGCGGGACAGCCCCAGCTGCGCCCGAGCCGGCCCTGCCGACGCGCCTGTTCCGGATCCACGTAATCGGCGCCATGCATGACGATCAACCGCTCGCGCGCACGGCCGTTGATGCCGGGCTCCAGTCCATCCATGCGCAGCGAATACCCGTTCTGGCCGGTGTAGGTTTCGGCCGTCGAAAACAGGCCGAGGCTCGACTGGTAGCTGCCTTCGACATCGGAGAACACCGTGGGCACGTTGTCGCCGCTGCCGCGGCCATGCGCGACATGCTCGGCATGCAGCAGGCGCCCGGTCTGCACATCGAAGATCCACATGCGGACGTCGGTCGAAGGGCGCGAGTAGTCGATGACCGCGAGCCGGCGTCCGACCTCGTGATCGCGCGCCGCGCATGCGCGCGCATCGAGTGCGAGCGACAGCACGTCGCGATCGAGCGCCGGCGCGGCGGCGGACAGGGTGTCGAGCGTGGCGTCGGCAGCCTGCAGCATCGATGACGTCGCCAGTAGCGACAGCATCAGCAGTGCCCGAAGAATGAGGGTGCGCATGCGGCAAAGCTTAGCGCTGGCGGGGGCACGTCCAACGGCTTCCCCCCACTCGACACCGCCTGACTTCCCGCGCGTATCCACCCCGAGCGCTTGACACCCGTCCAAGTGTATTGTTGTATTGATACACATGGACGCAAGCCTGCTCTCGATCCAGCCCAATGCCGCCGAGCCGCTGTACCGGCAGATCACCGGTCAGATTCGGCGGCTGGTCGCGGGCGGTGTGCTGCGCCCCGGCGAGAGCCTGCCCTCGGTGCGCGATGTGGCCGGGCTGCACGCGATCAATCCGATGACCGTGTCCAAGGCGTACAGCCAGCTCGAGGCCGAGGGCGTGCTGCTGCGGCTGCGTGGCAAGGGGATGGTCGTCGCCGATCTCGCCGCGCCACCCGATCTCGCCGCGCGCTGGGCGCTGATCGATCCCGCACTCGACGCGCTGGCACGCCAGGCGCGCGAACTCGAACTGCCGGCCGACGCCCTGCTCGACCGCCTCAAGACCCGACTCACGGAGGACCTGCCATGAACACGATGCTCGACCGTTCCGTTTCCGTTGTCGCCATGCCGGCTGCGCTCGGCGGCGCCGCGCCGCTCGCGGCAGACGGCCTGATCAAACAGTACGACCACGAAAGCGTGCTCAAGGGTGTGTCTCTGGCTGTTGAGCCGGGCACGGTACTCGGCCTGATCGGCCGCAACGGGGCAGGCAAGAGCACCCTAATCCGCGCGATGCTCGGTCTGATCGAACCCGATGCCGGCACCGTGACCGTCTGGGGCGAACCGGCGCTGCGCATGGGCGATGCGGCCAAGCAGCGCTTGGGCTACGTGCCCCAGCAACCCGAAGCGATGGCATGGCTGGAGGTCGGCGAGATGCTCGACTTCATTGGCCGCTTCTACCCGCGCTGGGACGCGGCCTACGTCGACGCGACGCTCGACCGCTGGCAACTGCCGCGCAGGAAACTGCTAGCGAGGCTCTCGCCCGGCGAGCGACAGCGCGTGGCGATCATCCGCGCCCTGGCCCCGCAGCCGGAACTGCTGGTGCTCGACGAACCGGCCTCGGCGCTGGACCCGGTCGGACGTCGGGAACTGCTTCGCGAGATCGCGTCGCGCGCGGGCGAGTCCGGCACTACCGTGCTGTTCTCGACCCACATCGTGTCCGATCTTGAGCGCGTCGCCTCGCACGTCGCCTTCCTGCACGAAGGCCGACTGCTGCTGCACAGCGAGCTCGACAGCCTCAAGGAGCGCAACTTGCGCCTGCACGTCCCCGAGGCGGTCGCCGCGCAACTGCGCGACGACGTGCCCGGCGAAGTCTCGCGTCGCCCGCATCCCTACGGGGGCGTGTCGATCACCGTGCTGCGCGGCGAGGACGCGCCGTGGCCGGACCTGGTCCAGGTGCCGGGGGTGCGCGCCGAAGCGTTGCCGCTGGAGGATCTCTTCATCGAGGTGTCGGCGTGAGCGCCGTCCGCACGCGTGCGCACCTGCGATGGAAGGTGCTGGCTCTCCTCCAGGCCGCGATCCCGCTTCGACTCCGGATATGGGCACTCGTACCGTGTGTGCTGATGCTGTCGATCATGGTTTTCGGTCCACGTACTGCGCACGACGCTACAAGCGCGACGATCTACCTGATGCCGTTTCCGCTCATGAGCATCGCGCTGATCTGGCACATGTGGGTGGGTCGCCTGGCATTGATGCAGTCGAAGGCCGAGAGCCTCCGTTTGCCGGGAATCGCGTCCACCGTCACGCGCGCCCTGGCGATCGTGACGATGGTGACCGTCCTGGTTCCCGGCCTCTTCTTCGCGTGGTCCGGCGTGACGCCGATCTGGGCCCTGAGCTTGCCAGTCATTGCAGCGCTCTGGGGACTGCTGGCAGCGCTCAGCCCGGCGCCGTTCGCCTGGGCGCTGTTGATGCTGCCGATTGTGGGACCGACGCTCGCGGAAACGGTTGCGACCTGGTTCGGCGCACAGTTCCGCTTGCATGCGTTTCCGCCCACGGCAGCGCTGGCCTGCATCGGGCTGACTGCCGCTCTGGTCGCCTGGCGCTGGCGCGTCGTGGCCGGTGCGTGCGAACCCGAACGCCTGCGCCGATGGCAACGCGCGATGGTGCTCAACCACACCGCGATTGCAGCCGACAAGGACGTGCCGACGTCGCCGCAGCGCGATGCGGACACCCGTCAGGTATCCGTCGTCGGCCAGAACACGCGCATGCGCGCTGACCATGCCGGCCCGCATGATATCGGCGCTGCGATCGGCGCGTGCTTCGGCGGCGACCTCGGCGAGCGCCCCCCGCGCGATGCCATGAAGCAATGGGGACTGTTGGCATTTGTGGTCCTGATCCTAGTGGCAAACCCGCTATCGGCGACGAGCCTGTCCTACATGCGCGACGCCGTGCTCTGGGGCGGCGTAGGCGGTTCACTGGCCTACGGCTGGCTGCTCGCCAGAGGGGTGCAGTTGCAACAGCAGAGAGCCTCGGGCCCCCAATCGGAGCTGGCGCTGCTGCCCGGCCTGGGCAGCCCGGACGCCGCGCGGCGGACCATGCTCGGGTTGATGCTGAGGCGCCTGGCACGGCTGCTGATTTTCATGTTAGCCGGTCTGGCCCTGGCCGCAGGGACACGGCAGCCCCTGGTCACCCAGCTCTTGTTGATGGGCGTCATGTGGATGGGTGTAGCTGCCGCTAGCCTGATGCTGTGCCTGCGGGCCTTGGCCGGCCGATCCCTCGTCTCCAGACGCGCTTTGCTGATGCTGGTGCCGCTGATTGTCCTATCGACGATCACCATGACCCTCGGCTTCTTCCGTATCCCGGAGACGCGCTTCATCCCGGCACTGCTCATCGTGTGGCCCTTGCTGATTTCGGCCTATCTGGTGATGGCGCACGAGACGCTGCAGCACTACCGAGCCAGAGCGCACCCGTTTCTGCTCCAGTGACGATCTGCAATCTTGACCGCCGGTTAAGCCCATCCAGCGCATGCTCGGGCTCCAGTCCACAAGTGCTGTGCGGGCCGCCGCACACGAGGAAGTCATCGCGATGCACCTCCGATCACTGCCCCTTTTGCTCGCTGCCTCACTGAGTGCCCTCGCTATGCCGGCACTTGCCGGCAACGACGTCACCAATCCGGAACTGTCGCGCAACTTGACGGGCGACAGCCCGGTGGCCGTGCAGTGGACCGATCCTGAAGCGTTCTCTGATATCCGGCTCAGCGGCAACCGCTGGGAAGCGCGCCGTGGCAACTGGGTCGTGCAGCTCGCCGAATACGTCCGCCAGCGTGCCGAACGCGAACTGCCCGCAGGCACCACGCTGGACGTGACCATCCGCGACATCCGCCGCGCAGGCATGTACGAACCGTGGCGCGGCCCGCAGATGGACCACGTGCGGATCATCAAGAACCACTACCCGCCGCGGATCGATCTCGATTTCGTGCTGCGCGACGCGTCGGGCACGGTCGTCGCCGAAGGCGCACGCGACCTGCGTGACCTGGGCTTCCTCGACCGCGCAGGGACCCGTCTGGGCAGCGATTCGCTGCGCTACGAGAAGCAGTTGATCGACGACTGGCTGCGACGCGATCTGCGGCCCGTCCTCGCCCAGCGCTGACGCGCACGTCGAGGGGCGAGTCCTGCACCCGACTGCGGGATGAGGTGCCGGATTGCCAAGCGGCCCGCCTTCATATGCTTGTGCGGCATCCCCTGAGGCGCGCCCTGCGCTACACGCATTGTGCTCTGGAAACCAGGGATTCCAAGATCGCCCGAATACCCCCGGACGATCGTGTCGACACGCGTGCTGCGCCCCCTACTCCAGAAAAAACTACGGCCCCTTGCGGGGCCGTAGCGGTTTCACACAGGGCTTCGATGGATCAGAAGCGCTGCTGGTACTTCATGTACATGAAACGACCGATGTCGAACGACGGCGAGTACGCGTAGCCGTTGGCACCGATCAGGTTCTGCGTGAACATGACCGGGCCGGTGCGATCCAGGACATTGTTCACACCGACCGAGACCGTCGCATTCCACGGTGCCTTCCAACGGACCTGCACGTCGTTGAACGTGTTGGAGCCGATCTCGTTCATCGGGACCGCGAAACCGTCGTGGGTCACGAAGTCAGGCAGGCTGCAGACCTGACCCGGAATCACGCAGTCTTCCTTCGTGCCCGAGAAGTAGCGGGCGGTCCAGCTGGCACCGAAGTCACCGTATTCCCAGTTCAGAGTCGCGACCGAGCGGATCCGGAAGTTGTTGTAGAAGCCGACCTGCGGCTGCGGGACCGTGTTGTCCGTGCTGTCAGACTTGGTCTCGTAGTTGCTGTAGTACGTCGTCGCCCAGTTGACACTGAAGTTGCCGACACTCGTTTCGGGAAGCCTGTAGTTCGCTTCGAAATCCCAACCCTCGACTTCCATGAAGCCGGCATTGCGGCCGATACGGGTCAGGTTGTTGACGACGCCGGTGGACTCGTCGCGGGTGAAGTAACCGCACTGTGCGTCGATGTTGTAGACGTAGCAGTCGTTGAGGATGCCGCTGGCCGAGAACGCCGTCACGACGTTGTCGATGCGCGTCTTCCACCAGTCGAGCGAAAGGCCGAGGCCGGTCACGAACTGCGGGCTGTACACCAGGCCCAGCGAACGGCTCACCGAGGTTTCGGGCGTCAGCTCCGGGTTGGAGCCGCTGAGGAACGGCGTGCCGGTCTGGCCGGAGTAGGAGAGAGTGCCGCCCTGGCCGGTCTGCTGGAAGCCGACATTGCCATCCTCGTCATCCACATAGGTGTAACCCGCATAGCCGGAGATGGCGGCGGCGCAGCGCGCGTACACCTCGGGATTGGACGCTGCGGAACCGTTCACCGTATCGCAAGGATCGCTGTAGAAATCGAAGGTCTGGCCGGTACCACCGTAGAGATCGGAGACCGCCGGGGCACGGAAGCCCTGCGACCAGGTGCCGCGGACCAGCACGTCGTCGATCGGCTTCCAGCGGAAGCTGGCCTTGCTGTTGGTGGTGTCACCGAACACGTCGTAGTCGGAGTAACGGCTGGCGACGTTGATGGCCAGTTCCTGCGCACCCGGCACATTGGCCAGCAGCGGGATGTCGAGCTCGAGGTAGGCCTCGTTGACGCTGTAGCCGCCCGAGGTTTCCTGTGCGGCCAGATTGGTCGAGTTGCCGGTCTGCGCGAACGCATCGGGCGAATAGCGACCGCTCACGCGACGGTTTTCCAGACCACCCGCGAACGCCAGATCACCGGCCGGGAGCGTGGCGAGGGTGCCGCTGATGTTGGCGAAGTAGTTGTGCGTGGTGGTCTCGGACGTCGCGTTCTCCATCAGGAAGAAGCGGCGCTGGATGTCCGGGTTGGCCAGGGAATTCGGGCCTTCGCTCAGGACCGGGCTCCACGGGGTGCAGTCCGCCAGCGCAATCGGGTTGGCGACAGTGCCGCACTGGACGACGCCGTTGGCATTGAGGAACGACGGGCCCACGGCGTCACGCACTGCGAGTTTGTTGAAGTCGCCCTGGCCGCGAATCGTCGCGTCACCACGGGTGAACAGGTAGCCGGCATCCCAGTCGAAGAACTTCTCGCCAACCTCGAACGAACCCTCGAGCGCAGCGCTGAAGCGGTACGTGTCGAGACGACGGTCGGTGGTGCGCGGCACTTCCGAGCCACGGCGGCGGAAGTCGAGCTCCTCACCGGTCGGGTTGAAGTAGCTGTCGGCGCTGATCGGAGTCTGCACATCGACCGCGGCGCTCTGCAGCGGATAGCCCGCCACCTGCACGCTGGTTTCACGACGATTGAAGCTCGCGTCGGTCGTGAGGCGCAGGTTGTCGGTCAGGTCGAAATCGGCGCTGGTGAAGATCGACGTGCGCTCCATGCCGGTCTTCGCCATCATCTGCTCGGCCGGGTTGCTGGTGTCGCCGTTCGGACCGCCGACCTGCGGACGGTAATCGGCGAGATTGGTGGGGTCGCCACCTTCTCCGAGCACCAGCCACTGCGCGGGATTGGCCGGATTACGGATGTTGCCGATCGCGCCGACCGTCGAATAGCTGTAGGACGGGAAGCCGGGGTAGCTGTCGATCGCCCAGAAGCGATCCTTCGAGAAGACCGGCTCTTCCTTGTCGTACTGCGCGCCGAACACGATCGAGCTGCGCTCGCCCTGTGCACCGATGGTGAAGTCGAACGACTGGGTCTGACCGTCGCCCTGGCCGTACTGGCCGATGTAGGCATTCATCTCGGCGCCATCGAAGTTGCGGCGCGTGATCACGTTGATGACACCGGCGATCGCATCGGAGCCGTACAGCGACGAGGCGCCGTCTTTCAGCACTTCAATGCGCTCGACTGCGGACGACGGAATCGTCGCAAGATCCTGCAGGCCATCGTTGTTGACGCCCAGACGGCGTCCGTTGAGCAGAACCAGGGTGCGCTGCGGACCAAGGTTGCGCAGGTCCACATAGGTACCGCCGGGGCTTTCGCCCGAACTCAGCGGCGAGGAGCGGCTCAGCGCCGGGCTGCCGGTCGCCGCGATGTTCTGCAGGATGTCGCCGACGGACTGGAAGCCCTGGTTCTCGATCTCGGTGCGCGAAATCGTCTGGATCGGCTGTGCGTTCTCGACATCCACCTTGCGGATGCGCGAACCCGTGACCTGGATGCGGTCGAGCTCAGTCGTACCGGTCGCGGGCTGTGCCTGCGCGAACGCGGCTACCGGGGCGACAGCCGCGAGGATCGCAGCCGGCAGCAGGCCCTTCCGCAATGCGGGAGTGCGAAAATTGTTCAAAGTTCTCTCTCCAGAGTGTGTGCGTTACTGAGGCGTTAAGACGCCATTCGCACGTTACGTCTGGAACGACCCGCACCGCCTTGCTGCCACCCCTCTCTTGCTTTGCCGAGTGTGTCGCCTGGACGTCACGCGGCCTTGCTGCGCGACGCCTGTCACACGGGCGTGTTAAGCCGAGGCAAGGGTTCCGTTGGCCTTCATCGACTGCGCCCGACGCGCGTTCCCGCGATAGCGGCTTGCAGGCACTCCATGATGATTCTTGAAGGCACGCGCAAAGCTGCAGCAGTTATCGAAGCCTGTCGCGGCCGCCACCTCACCGACCATCATCGAGGTGGTGCGGAGCAGCTGTGCGGCACGCTCGAGCCGCAGCCGCACCGACAGTGCCTGGGGGCTCTCGTCGTACAGCGCGTGGAACGCTTTCGAGAAGTACCAGTTCGAGAAGCTGGTGAGATCGGCCAGTTCACTGATCCTCACGACGCGATCCGCGTTGCCCTGCAGATAGAGATGGGCACGCTGCATGCGGCCGAACACCTGACGCTTGCGGCTCCGCGAACGCCCCGGACAACGACGCACCCGGGCCGCCAGGTCGCGTTGCACGTGGGCGAGCTGCAGCAGGAGGGGGCGGATCGACAATGCTTCACCACCGGCTTCCGCCGCCTCGCGCCACAGGCGCAACAGCACCCGGATCTCGCGTGCGGGCAAGCGGCCACGGCCCGTATACAGACTGCCGTCGCTCAGGGCCTGTAGCGCTTCAAGCGCACTCGCATCCATGGCGATACCGATGCACAGCCCTTGCGGCCCGGTCTGCACCAGAGGTGCCGACTCGCGCTCGAAGGCCATCCAGTCGCCACGCCGCATCCGGAAACGGCCTTCGCGCGATTCGATCCAGCCTTCGCCGCGCACCTGGATCCACAGATTGAACACTGGCGCGGAGAACTGCACGGCGCCGAGGCGTGACGCACCGATGCAGCGCGCGGAAGCATCTTCCAACGAATCGATGGACAGCAACTGGCCGCGAGCGGCCCATACACAGTTCGACATGCCGACACCCGTAAGGAATGGATGCCGACGTTGTGAGGGAGTGCTGGACGCCTTGCCCGAACCCACGCCTAGAGTTTGCCGAATTTGCTGCGAATTCTTTTACGACGAAATTACGAAGGCTTTTTCCTTAGCATCATCAACCACTTGGCGATCGCGTCCGGCGCCTCCGATACATCTGGCAAGCGCATGAATCCGATGTCGCTGCCATCGTCGGACGCCAGCGACACGTACCAGGCGCCGTCACCCGTAGAAAATCCGTTGGTGGCACTGCGGACTTCCGGATCCACGCAGGCCTCGCCCAGAGGGGCCAAGCCGGAGCCTTCGACCTCGTAGCGGGACAACCGGGTCCAACAGGCGGGCGTCGCGTCGAGGTATGCGAGGCTGCCGTCGGCCGCCAGCGACCAGCTGCGGTAGCGCCATCGCGACGGCACCGACGTGCTCAACCTCACGATGGAGGACTTGTCGAGCGTCGGAGCGGTGGCCCACAGGCCGCTGGCATCGAGCCGCGTGTACAGCAGGCGTTGCCGGACTGCATCGAACCGGACCTGCGACACGCCGTCGATACGTCCGAGAACCCGCCAGCCATCGCGCGAATAGGCGACGAGCGACGTCGCGCCCTCTGCACCCGTCTCTTCCACCACGAACAAGGTCCCTGCGGGCCCGTAGATCGCCTGCGCAGGACGGGTGGACGGAACGGGGAGTCGCTCCACCCGCCCACTGGACGGCTCGACTTCCAGAACCACCGGGCTGTTGTCCGCGTCCAGCGCCGTCATCAACAGGCGTGTGCCGTCTGCCGACCATCCGGGCGGCTGCCGCGTATCGGGCCGCACACCCTCGATCGGGCGCAGGGAATCGGGCGTATCCAGACGGGCCCACCACAGTTCGAAACGCCCTGCGCGGTCGGATGTGAACACGAGTTGTGAACCATCCGGAGACAAGGTCGGTTGAGAGTCCCGTCCACTGGACGTAAACAGCCGACCCCAGTCTCCCGTGCTGCCGTCGACCCGGTACAGACCGAACTGCGGCCGCCGGTGCACGAACGCCATCATGCCGGTACGCGGGGAGATCACCGGCGCCTGCGCGTCCTCGATGCCCAGGTCGACGATCGTCCCTGCGTTCACATCGGCCCGGTAGAGCCGCGCCTCGCTGTCGACGCGCAAACCGAACACCATGGTCCGCCCGTCCGGCGCCCACGCCCAGCCGCGCAACTCCGCGCCCAGGCGCGTGATCTGCTCCGGAGTACCGCCTTCGACGGGTACCCGCCACAGGTCGCCCATCTGCGGATTGCGGATGAAGCCGATCCAGCGCCCGTCCGGCGACACCTGCGGTGCGTAATCGATGTCTCCGGGAGCACCGGGATACGCCAGGTTCCGCCAGCGGCCCTGCACCGGATCCAGAATCCGCAGACGGCCCCCGTCTTCAACGCCGGTCATCGTGCCGAACAGCAGCCCACTGCCATCGGGCAACCAGCCGAAGCTCAGCAGATCGCTGCCGTCGCAGCGGGCGATCTCGCGCTCGCCGCCCGCACCAGCGGCCGGGGTCAGCAGGATGCGGCACGACCCGTCGACCGCCCAGCGCGCGAACGCGATCTCGCGCCCGTCCGGCGACCAGGCCGGCAAGTCATCACGCGCGCCTTCCGGCGGCTGCGACAGCGCACGCGGCGACGCACTGTTGGTGGTCTGCACGAGAATCCTGGAGGCGCTCGTCGTCTCTCCCCCGCCCCCCGTCGATGCGTAGGCCAGCATCGAGGCATCGGGCGACAGGGAGGGCGACAGCTCGAAGCCAGCTCCGCTGGTGATCAGCCGGTAGGGCCGGTTGAGGGGCGCCGGGCCGGGGCCTGCCGCCAAAGCATCCCGTGGCAACCGCGCGGCCTCGAACGCAGTCCACGTGCCCAGCACTGCCAGCGTGACCAGCAGCAAGGCAGCGACCGCCAACAGCCAACCCCGTTGCTGCGGCCTCTGCGACGTCGCCAGCTCTGCAGGAACCGAGGCCGTATCGAATGCCGGATCGGTAACCCGGACCACACCCTCCTTAGCGTCCGGCACCGGATCCAGCACTTCGACGGGCACCGTCAACCGGTACCCGCCCTTGGCGATCGTCTCGATGTACTGCTTGCCCGCCTCCGCACCGACCGAGCCGCTGCCGAAAGCCTTGCGCAGCTGGGTGATGGCCTGCGTCAGGACATCATCGGTCGGCAGCGTGTCGGGCCACACCTCACCGAGCAGCTCGTTGCGGCCCACCACGGCGCCCGGCACGCGTGCAAGCGCGCGCAGCACACCGATCGCCTTCGGCGTCACGCGGCGCGCGAGGCGTGCATCGGGCATGCGGACCTCGCGCGTGGCGAGATCGACGATACCGGCACCTACACGCAGCCGCGCATGCGACCGGGTGCCGGGGAGGATCGGATCTGACATCGGTACACCAGCTCAGGAGTCGGGAGGTTAGTCACCCCGGGCTGAATGAAGTGCAATGCCACGACAGATCATGCACAGCGTCGCGCGGGTCAGGATCAAGCCACCTCGGGTCGGCCCGAGGCTGCGCAGCATCCCCGGCGGCTTTAGCGTGGCAGCCCCCGATGACAGGAACCGCCGATGGACGTGAGCCTCCCCGCCAACGCCCCTATATCGGGGCAACCGACTGCCTGGTCCGCGCATTCAGGCGATGCTGCGCTTCCGTCGCTAGCTCTGTCGCGCGAGGGACTGGCTCTGTCGCGCGAGGGACTGGACGCCCACGTCGCTGCACGACTCGAAGCCGGCACCCTTCCACAATTCCTCGAGGAAACAGGCGATGCGGTCATGCTGGCCGAGCGCAGTCCGGTGTTCGCCGACGAACTCGCCCCGTTGCTCGGCGATATCCGCGATGCGCTGTCGGCACTCGATCCGCAGTCCCTGTCGCGGGTCGAGCGCGATGCGGTCGAGACGACGGTCGGAGAGATCGACACCTGGCTGGGCAGCATCGACGCACCGGAGGGGCCTGACGGCACGGCCCAGGTCCCCGGCGGCGGCCTGCAGGCCCATGAGGATGCCGGCGGACATCTGATCGAGCGCCATGTCGGCAAGAGCGAGCAGTGGCTGGTCGACCGCGTGACCGGGCAGAACATCAGCGCGGCCTCCACCTTCCGCGACATGCCGGCAGCGGAACACTTCGTGTCAGCGACGATCGCCGACCATCAGGATCGCGTCGACGCGTGGGTGGATGGCAGTGGCGGCAACCGTCTGGTTATCGACACCCGCTTCGACGCGAGCACCGGCATTTCGGTCAGCCGCGGCGACACCAGCGCTGTCGACGTCTTCTCGGTACGCCTGGTGCTCGAGCGTTCGAACCAGCTCGACATCGGCTATAGAATCGTGACCGGCTATCCCAACAAGCCCTGACGAGTCGAAGCCCTGATGAGCGCCTATCCGACGCTGGAAAACTTCTTCGCCGCCTACTTCCATCAGGACTGGGCGATGGAGCACGACACGCCGGATGCGGTGGTCGCCTACTACAGCAGCAGCGAGGCACCCGAGCAGGTGTCGCGCGCGCGTGCCGAGGCCGAGGCGCTGCTCGGCGAAGTACTCGACGAAGAGGCCTTGGGCCACCGGATTGCCGCGCTGGGCAGCGAGTACGACCCGACCCGTGACGGCGCCACCTGGCGCGGCTGGCTGCAGCGGCTCGCGCAGGATCTTGGCGCAGCGCGCACCGACGCGGACTGAAGCACGTATCGCACAAAAAAAAAGCGGGCCACATGGCCCGCTTTCTCGTTGCCGCAATGAGCACCTCGCTTACAAGGTCTGCGCGCGTGCGCCGGCCTGGTGCGGATAGTTCGCAAAGATCTCGGCGATCGTCGAGTTGATCCGCTGGGCCCGCTGGTCCGCCCGGTTGTTGGAGACGCGGCCCACCGCGATGCCCTCCCACACCAGACGCTTCGCGCTTGCGTCGATCAGATCGACGTTCATCGTGCCCTCGGTGTAGCGGTACACGCTGGTGCGCTCGTTCCAGTACGGCACCGCAAAATAGCCGCGAGCGCGATAGCTGTAGTAGTACGCGTAGTCGACCGTCGGATAGCTGCTGACGTCGGTGCGGCGTTCCATGTAGGCATTGATGTTCACCCACAGATCCGGATTGGATTCACTGTAGCGGTAGCCACGGCGTTCCATCTCGGCGCGGACGGCGGCCTTGGTGATTTCGCTGGTCTGGGTCTCGTAGCCTTCCTTCTCGATCGCCAGCGGCGTGTAGAAGGACCACGTGCGGTACGCCGAGAAGTCCGCGCGCGGATCGGCCTCGGTGGTGATGCGGGGGCCAGTGGCACAGCCGGCCAGCAGTGCGAGGCCGCACAGCGCCACGAGCCATACGGCGACGCGGGACGTCGAAGTCTTCATATCGGATCTCCCTGTTCTGGGGCGGATCGTGACGCGCTGTCCCGATACCGTTACTGAACATACGCGGTGCAGTGTCGCGCGGATGCGACGGCCGGAGGAACGGTTCATCCGGCCGCCGTGCATTCAGCCCGGGCGGTAGACCTCGGCGCCCTGCGCGCGGAACTCCGCCGACTTCTCCGCCATGCCCGCGGCCAGCGCGTCACCGGTCCCGACCCCGTGTTCGGCCGCGTACTCGCGCACGTCCTGGGTGATCTTCATCGAGCAGAAATGCGGGCCGCACATCGAGCAGAAGTGCGCCGCCTTGTGCGCGTCCTTGGGCAGGGTTTCGTCGTGGAAGGCTTCGGCCTTTTCCGGATCGAGGCCGAGATGGAACTGGTCCTGCCAGCGGAACTCGAAGCGCGCCTTGCTGAGTGCGTTGTCGCGCACCTGCGCGCCCGGATGCCCCTTGGCGAGATCGGACGCATGCGCGGCGATCTTGTAGGCCATGATGCCGTCGCGCACATCCTCGCGGTTGGGCAGGCCGAGGTGCTCCTTCGGCGTCACGTAGCAGAGCATCGCGGTGCCGAACCAGCCAATCATCGCCGCACCGATCGCGCTGGTGATGTGGTCGTAGCCCGGCGCGATGTCGGTGGTCAGCGGCCCCAGCGTGTAGAAGGGCGCCTCGCCGCACTCGCGCAGCTGCTTGTCCATGTTCTCCTTGATCAGCTGCATCGGCACGTGGCCGGGGCCTTCGATCATGGTCTGGATGTCGTGCTTCCACGCGATCTTCGTGAGCTCGCCCAGCGTCTCCAGCTCGCCGAACTGCGCGGCGTCGTTCGCATCGGCGATGCAGCCCGGGCGCAGGCCGTCGCCGAGCGAGAAGGCCACGTCGTAGGCCTTCATGATCTCGCAGATGTCCTCGAAGTGTGTGTAGAGAAAGCTCTCGCGGTGATGCGCGAGGCACCACTTGGCCATGATCGAGCCGCCGCGCGACACGATGCCGGTGACGCGCTTCGCGGTCAGCGGCACGTAGCGCAGCAGCACGCCGGCGTGGATCGTGAAGTAGTCGACGCCCTGCTCCGCCTGTTCGATCAGCGTGTCGCGGAAGATCTCCCAGGTGAGCTCCTCGGCGCGGCCGTCCACCTTCTCCAGCGCCTGGTAGATCGGCACCGTACCGATAGGCACCGGCGAGTTGCGGATGATCCACTCGCGCGTCTCGTGGATGTGTTTGCCGGTGGACAGGTCCATCACGGTGTCGCCGCCCCAGCGGATGGACCACACCAGCTTCTCCACTTCCTCGGCGATACCCGAGGACACCGCGCTGTTGCCGATGTTGGCGTTGATCTTGGTCAGAAAGTTGCGGCCGATGATCATCGGCTCGCTTTCGGGATGGTTGATGTTGTTGGGCAGGATGGCGCGTCCGCGGGCGATCTCGTCGCGCACGAATTCCGGCGTGATCACCTGCTGGATGTTCGCGCCGAACGCCTCGCCCGGATGCTGCTGGCGCAGCAGCGCATCGCGCACGAGTTCGAGGCGCTGGTTCTCGCGAATCGCGACGTATTCCATCTCCGGCGTCACGATGCCGCGGCGTGCGTAATGCATCTGGGTGACGTTAGTGCCGGCTTTCGCCACGCGCGGCAGCGTGCGCGACGGGAATCGCACGTGAGCGAGTTTCGGATCGTGTTCGCGGCCGCGGCCGAATGCCGAACTCAATGCCGAAAGCGCTTCGGTATCGCCGCGCTCCTCGATCCAGCGCGCGCGCAGCGGCGCCAGGCCCGCGGCAAGATCGATCGTGACGTCCGGATCGGTGTACGGGCCCGACGGATCGTAGACCGTGATCGGCGGATTCTCCTCGCCGCCGAACAGCGTCGGCGTGCGCGTCTGCACGATCTCGCGCATTGCCACACGCAGGTCCGGGCGCGAGCCCTCGACGTGGATCTTGCGCGAGCCCGGGATCGGGCGCGTCACCGATTCGGACAGCTGGTCGGTCTGCTGCAGCAGCGTGGAAGGCACGGCATTCATGGCATTCGTCCTGTGGTGGCGACGGGAGCCCGAGGGCGGGCTCTCCTTCTCGCGGACGAAGCGGCGGCGCGGGCCTGACGCGACAACCGCCGCACGGAGATGCGGAAGACGGTCCTGCGGCGGGTCCTGCGAAGCTTCCCTACGCCGGTATCAACCGGATCAGGTTCGAAGGGACTGTCTCAACCGGCTGACGCCGGTACCCCCGCTTCGGCGCGGATTAGAGCATGAAGCGCGGGCATGCCCCAACAGGCTCTGCCGCCCGACGCGCCTCTCGCGTCGCATCCGTCACCTGCGCACGCGTCGATCGTTACCGCGAAAACCGTTGACACTCCGCGCGGCGCCGTGATTCCCTGCAGAAATGACGCGCCGCACCAACCAGCGCACTCCCCGCCCGATCGCCGCCCCGGCGATCGTCGGCGTGCGTGCGGACGCGGCGTCCATCACCACGCGCGGCAACATTACCGGCACCGGTACCACCGGCCACGGGATGTGGACGCGCGCCGCCAGTTGATCTGACCGCCCGCTCCGCATCCCGACCCGGGGTGCGGACGCTACGTCCCGCCCAGACGGCTGCGGAGCTCCATGAGGAGTTCTCCGATGTCCGCTGTTGCGCCGCTCGCTCCACCCGCCCCCCTGGCATCGCCCGCGCTCGCCTGTCACGTGCACAAGTTCGGCGGCAGCAGCCTGGCCGATGCCGCGCATATCGGCAGGCTTGCCGCCCTCGTACCTGCTGACGCGCGCCTGCGGCCGGTCGTGGTCTCGGCAATGGCCGGCACCACGAACGCGCTGGTTGCACTCGGCGATGCGGCCGCTGCTGGTGAAGACTGGAAGCCGGGCTGGGACGCACTGCGCCAGCGCCATCTCGACACGGCGGATGCGTTCGAATCCGAAGCGGGCGGTCCGCTGCACGTCGCGCTCGAGGCGGAGTTCGCCACACTGGCCCGCGATCTGCAGGACCACGAATCCGGTGCCGATCCGCAATCGCGGGACGCGCGCCTCGCGCGCATCCACGGCTGCGGCGAACAACTGTCCTCGCGGCTTGCCCAGGCCGCGCTCGGTCCGGACTGGCACCGCCTCGATGCACGCGATGTCCTGGTCGTCCACGCCGCCGAGATGGGCGCCGTCGTCGACTGGGATGCCAGCCGCGCACGGCTCGCCGCCTGGCGCCTCGCCCACGGCGCACGCGACGTCGTGATCACCGGCTTCGTCGCGCGCGCTGCCGACGGCCGCGACACCACGCTGGGCCGCAACGGCAGTGACTATTCGGCGGCGATCTTCGCCAATCTCTTCGATGCCGACGCGCTGACGATCTGGACCGATGTCGACGGCGTGCTGTCCGCCGATCCGCGCCTCGTCCCGGACGCCGTGTGCCTCGACGCGATGTCGTATGCGGAAGCCTGCGAACTCGCCTATTTCGGCGCCAAGGTGCTGCATCCGCAGACGCTGGCACCGGTGCAGTCACGCGGCACGCCGGTGCGTATCCGCAACAGCCGCAATCCTGCAGCGCCCGGCACTTTGATCGCGCTGGACGCAGCCCCCGCGGCGTCCCCGGTCAAGGGCCTGAGCCTGGTGCGCGATGTCGCGGTGCTCGAACTCGTCGGCAACGGCCTGGTCGGCGTGCCGGGTATGGCCGAGCGCATGTTCGCCGCGCTGCACGGCGCCGGCGTGTCGGTGACGATGATCTCGCAGGGCTCGTCCGAGCATTCGATCTGCTGCGTGGTGCGCGCCGAGCAGGCGAACCGCGGCCACGACGCGATTGTCGAAGCCTTCGCCGATGCGATCGCCGAAGGCCAGGCGCAGGGTGTCGCGGTGACGACGGATCTGTGCGTGCTCGCAGCGGTCGGCGACGGCATGGTCGGCAGCCAGGGCGTTGCGGCGCGCCTGTTCGACGGCTTGGCGCAGGCCCGCGTCAATATCCGCGCGATTGCCCAGGGCGCGAGCGAACGCAACATCTCGGTCGCGATCGCGCAGGACGACGCCACACGCGCCTTGCGCGCCGCGCATGCCGCGTTCTGGCTGTCGCCGCAGACGGTGTCGGTGGGTGTCATCGGTCCCGGTAACGTCGGCCGCGCGCTGCTGGCGCAGCTGGCCGACGTGATCCCGGCCCTGCGTGCGCGCGCCGGTGTCGACCTGCGCCTGCGTGCAGTCGCGAGCAGCAGGCGCATGCGCCTCAGCGACGCCGCCATCGATCCGGATGCCGCATCCGCATTGCTCGACGACCACGCCGACGCCTGCGATCTCGATGCCTTCGCCGCGCACGTCCGCGCCGACCATCTGCCGCACGCGATGATCGTCGACTGCAGTGCCAGCGATGTTGTCGCGGCGAAGTACGCGGACTGGCTCGCCGCCGGCATCCACGTCGTCACCCCGAACAAGCACGCCGGCAGCGGCGACTGGCAGCGCTATGCGCGGATCGCCGACGCACGCGTCACCGGCCACAGCCGGTTTCTCTACGAGGCGACGGTGGGCGCGGGTCTGCCGGTGATCGTGACGCTGCGCAACCTGCTCGACACGGGGGACACGCTGCATGCGATCGACGGCATGCTGTCGGGCACGCTGGCCTGGCTGTTCAACAGTTTCGACGGCAGCCGGCCGTTCTCCGAACTCGTGCGCGAAGCGCGCGCCCTCGGCTACACCGAGCCCGACCCACGCGACGATCTGTCGGGGCTGGATGTCGCCCGCAAGCTGGTGATTCTCGCGCGCGAGGCCGGCCGGCCGTTGTCGCTGGCGGATGTCGACGTCGAAAGCCTGGTGCCCGAAGCGCTGCGCGAGGTGTCGCTGGACGTGTTCCTCGATCGCCTGTCCGAACTCGATGCGCCGATGCAGGCGCGCCTGGATGCCGCGCGCGCGGCCGGGTGCGGGCTGCGCCACATCGCCCGGCTCGGCGCCGGCAGCGACGCGAGTGTTGGCGTGCGCGCACTTCCCGCCGATCATGCGTGCATGCATACACGCCTGACCGACAACCTCGTCCAGTTCACCACGGCCCGCTATGCCGAAAATCCGCTGGTCGTGCAGGGCCCGGGCGCCGGCCCGCAGGTCACCGCCGCCGGCGTATTCGGCGACGTGCTCGCAATCGCCCACGCACTCGGCGCGCGCACCGGATGGCGCCACGCATGAGCGACAGGCCTGCATCCGCGCGCGCGTTCGCGCCCGCCAGCGTCGGCAACATCGGCGTGGGATTCGACGTGCTCGGTCATGTCATCGAAGGCCCACGCGACATCGCCCACGTGTGTCGCCTCGACACGCCAGAGGTGCGCATCGAGTCCATCGGTGGCGCGGTCGAGGGCGTCGAACGCCTGCCGCTGGCAGCGGCCGACAACACCGCCGGCCGTGCATTGCAGTCGCTGCGCGCCGCGCTGTCGCTGCCGTTCGGCTTCGCGGTGACGCTGGAGAAGGGCATTCCGCTCGGCTCGGGGCTTGGCGGTTCCGCGGCGTCCTGCGTCGCGGCGCTGGTCGCGGCTAACACACTGCTCGACGACCCGCTGTCGCGCGAAGCGCTGTATCCGTTCGCGCTCGACGGCGAATCGGTCGCCTCGGGCGCGCGCCACGGCGACAACATCGCGCCGATGCTGCTCGGCGGCGTGACGCTGTCGACCACCGATCGACTCATCGCGCTCGACGTGCCGGACTGGCTGTTCGCGGTCGTCGTGCATCCCGACCAGGTGCTGGAAACGCGTCGCTCGCGCGCGGTGCTGGCGGATCCGTATGCGCTGCACGATGTAGTGACGCACAGCACGCATCTGGCGCTGTTCCTGACCGGCCTGCAGCGTGGCGATCGCGACCTGATCCGTGCCGGCCTGCACGACGTGCTGGTCGAACCACGCCGCGCACCGCTGATTCCCGGCTTCGCTGCTGTCAAGGCCGCGGCGATCGCGAACGGCGCGCTGGGCGCGAGCATTTCCGGTGGCGGGCCCAGTGTGTTCGCGTGGTTCGATTCATGCGAGGCGGCCGAACGCGCCGCACCTGCAATGCGCGCGGGCTTCACCGATACCGGCATCGAAGCGCAGGCCTATGTGTCGCCAGTCGCCGGTCCACGCGCAGATCTGCTCGATGGAGACGCCACATGAAGTTCGTCAGCACCCGCGGCAACGCACCTGCAGTCGGCATCGACGATGCGCTCGTCGCCGGTCTCGCACCGGATGGTAGCCTGTACGTACCCGAGTCGATTCCGACGATCGATCTCGTCACCCCGCGCGCGACGCTCGTCGACACCGCCGTCGCCACGCTCGCGCCGTGGTTCGCTGGTTCGCGTATCGAGTCGCAACTCGCCGATCTCTGTGCAACGGCCTTCGCGTTCGATGCGCCGCTGCGTCCGCTCGCAGGTCCGGGCGATCATCTGCTCGAGCTGTTCCACGGGCCGACCGCGGCGTTCAAGGACTACGCCGCCCGCTTCCTCGCAGGCGCGCTCGGCGCACTGCGCGACCCCGCGGCACCGGAGACGACGATTCTCGTGGCGACGTCAGGCGATACCGGCGCGGCCGTCGCCTCCGCGTTCCATCGCCGGCCCGGTTTCTCGGTCGTGATCCTGTACCCGGACGGCCGCGTGTCGCCGCGGCAGGCGCACGGTCTGGAGTGCTGGGGCGACAACGTGCACGCCTACCGCGTCGACGGCAGTTTCGACCACTGCCAGCGCCTCGCGAAGCAGGCCCTGTCGGATCCGGCCTTGCGCGCGCGCATCACGCTGGGCACCGCCAACAGCATCAGCCTCGGCCGTCTGTTGCCGCAGGCCGCGTACTACGCGCATGCCGCCGCGCACCACCACGCCGCGACCGGCCAGGTCCTCAATCTGATCGTGCCGACCGGCAATCTGGGCAACGCGTCGGCCGCGTTCGTGGCGCGTGCGATGGGCGCGCCGCTGGGCGAGATCCGCCTAGCCTGCAATGCGAACGACACGTTGCCACGGTTCTTCGACGGCGCGGACTACGACGCGCAACCCACGCGCGCCACACTCGCGAACGCGATGGATGTCGGGGCGCCGAGCAACTTCGAACGGCTGCGCCACTGGCATGCCGACGACGCCGCATTGCGCGCCGCGTTCGTCGCGCGCTCGGTGGACGACGCGACCATCCGCACGACGATCCAGACCGCGCCCGCGCGCCACGGCATCGTGCCCTGCCCGCATACCGCGACGGGCCTGCATCTGCTTGAAACCCTGCGCGCGGATGGTGATACCCGCGACTGGGCGGTGGTGGCGACTGCGCACCCTGCGAAATTCGACACGATCGTCGAGCCGCTGGTGGGTCACACGGTAGCGCTGCCGGCGTCACTGGCCGACTGCCTGTCGCGTCCCGCGACAGGCGCGCCGATGCACAACGACAGCGATGCGCTGGAACAGGTGCTGCTCGCAGCACAACGCTGAGAAAATCTGCGGACACCGCAAACGAAAAGGCCTCCCGCAGATGCGGGAGGCCTCGAGGTCATGCGGATCGCTGAGGCGTCAGTTCGCCGGACCGACCTTCAGCTGCGCGCTGTCGACGCGCTTGACGCCTTCGATTTCGCCGGCGATCGCCTTGGCGCGGTCGATCTGCGCCTGCGATTCGACATCGCCTGACAGGCTCACGGTGCCATTGGTGGTCTCGACACCGATGTCGAGGCCGGCGACGTCGCTCGACGCGAGCAGGTCGGCCTTGACCTTGGTGGTGATCCACGTATCGGAGACCGGCTGGTCCGACTCGGACTGCGCGGCCACGGTGCGTTCGCCGCGCTCCTGCATCTGCTGCGCAACAGCCGTACCCGAGATCAGCATCGTGCCGGCAATCGCGGCACCCATCAGGGTCTTGTGCATCGTCTTCATGGCGGTGTTCCTCGTGCATTTGTGTGGGCGGAGTGTGCGAACCGCCGCGTGCCGAAGGGGTGAAGCGGGGCCTGTTCACGAGGCACTGATCCCGCGCTTGTTATCAGCCGCTCATGAAGCTGACGGGCAAATCCGTGAACGATGACGACAACGTGCGCGCTGCGCGCCTCGCGGGCCTGCGCTGGGTCAGCGACGATCTGCCCGGGCTGAGCCGCCGCCGCGCCGGCAAGGGATTCAGCTATCGCGATCCGGATGGCAAGGCCGTGCGCGATCGCGCGACACTCGACCGGGTGCGCATGCTCGCGATCCCGCCCGCGTATCGCAACGTGTGGATCTGCGCGCTCGAGAACGGACATCTGCAGGCCACCGGCCGCGACGCGCGCGGACGCAAGCAATACCGCTATCACCCGGACTGGAGCGAGGTGCGCGGCCACGGCAAGTTCGATCGCATCGTCGCGTTCGCGACCGCACTGCCGCGTCTGCGCCGTGCGCTGGGGCGCGATCTCAAACTGCCGGGCATGCAGCGCGACAAGGTGCTCGCGATCGTCGTCTCGCTGATGGCGCAGACCTTTGTGCGCGTCGGCAACGACAGCTACACGCGCAGCAACGGCTCGTTCGGTCTGACGACGCTGCGCAACCGCCATTTCGAACTCGTGCGCGGCGGCCGCGCGCGGCTGAAGTTCCGTGGCAAGAGCGGGCAGGAGCAGGAGATCGAACTCGACGACGCCAAGCTGACCGCACTGGTGCGCAAGGTGCAACAGTTGCCGGGCCAGGCGTTGTTCCAGTATGTCGACGACGACGGCGAACGCCACGGCGTCGACTCCGGCATGGTCAACGACTACCTGCGCGAGGCGATGGGCGGCGCGTTCACGGCCAAGGATTTCCGCACCTGGGGCGGCACGCTGATGGCGTTCCGCCGGTTCGCGGCGATGCCGTTGCCCGAAGGCAGAAAAGGCGGCGAGCCCAGCGAGCGTGCGCTGGCGACGCAGGAGAAGATCGTCATCGCCGATGTCGCCGATGCGCTCGGCAATACGGTCGCAGTGTGCCGCAAGGCCTACATCGATCCGGTGCTCTACGAGGCCTGGCGCGATGGCGGACTGCAGCGCGCGGCGGGCAACGCGCGCGGTGAACGCCAGTGGGAAGCGTCTGCGTTGAAGCTGTTGCGTCAGCGGCATCGCAAGCGTCCGGCCGGCAAACCGTTGTCGAAGTAACTGTTGACACGCCGGTCATTGGCGTGTTTTTCTCGACCACATGACGCAGCGCAACAACCACCGCCAGATCGCGACCGCCGCACGCCTCCGCGTGCGCGACGTGCGCCTGCCGGTTGCGCTCACCTCGGCCATTCTCCTCGTACTCGTACTCCTTATTACCGTCCGGAATGGCGCGGGGATGGGGTTCGTGTAGCAAGACGAAACTCCAGAAGGTCGAAAGAACCTGAACCCCGCGCCGAAAGGCGCGGGGTTTTTGTTTGGCCCCCACAAAACCTCCAGTCCCAGAGCCACCCGCCATGCACAGCCATCCCGCCAACGCCTGCACGACCCAGCCCGCGACGCCGCAAGGCGCAGCGCGTGCGTCGGCCGCGTGTCCGGATGCATGCGGCGATACCGCCTCCTCCACCGCCGACGCGGTGTTTCGGACGGCCGGTCGGGACGGGGCAACGCCCTCGACCGCCGGCCGTTTCCACATCCGGGCCTCACGCGTCACCGCGTGAGCCGCCCGCCCTCCCCTTTCCACCCGCAGATCGGACACCACCACCCATGAGCAATACCAATCCCTCCATCGCCATCGTCGGCTACGGCAGCCAGGGCCGCGCGCACGCGCTGAACCTGCGCGACTCCGGCTTCGACGTCGTCGTCGGCCTGCGTCCCGGCGGCCCGACCGAGCAGAAGGCGAAGGCCGACGGCTTCACCGTCAAGACGCCTGCCGACGCGGTCGCCGATGCCGACCTGGTCGCCGTGCTGACGCCCGACATGGTGCAGAAGCAGCTGTATGCCGACGTGCTCGCGCCGCACATGAAGCAGGGCGCCTGCCTGCTGTTCGCGCACGGCCTCAACGTGCATTTCGACATGATCGCGCCGCGCGAGGATCTGGACGTGGTGCTGGTCGCGCCCAAGGGCCCGGGCGCATTGGTGCGTCGCGAGTACGAGATCGGCCGTGGCGTGCCCTGCATCTACGCCGTGCACCAGGATCCCACCGGCAAGGGCGAGCAGCTGGCGCTGACCTACGCCGCGGGCCTGGGCGGCGCGCGCGCGAACATCATCAAGACGACGTTCAAGGAAGAAACCGAGACTGATCTGTTCGGCGAGCAGGCGGTGCTGTGCGGCGGCGCGTCGTCGCTGGTGCAGGCCGGCTTCGAGACGCTGGTCGAAGCCGGTTACCAGCCGGAAATCGCGTACTACGAAGTGCTGCACGAGCTGAAGCTGATCGTCGACCTGTTCTACGAGGGCGGCATCACCCGGATGCTGGAGTTCATCTCCGAGACCGCGCAGTACGGCGACTTCGTCAGCGGCCCGCGGGTGATCGACGCGTCGGTGAAGGCGCGCATGAAGGATGTGCTGACCGACATCCAGAACGGCACCTTCACCCGCAACTGGCAGGCCGAATACGACGCCGGCCTGCCGAACTACAAGAAGTTCCAGCAGGCCGACAAGGACCACCCGATCGAGCAGGTCGGCCGCGAACTGCGCGCCAAGATGACCTGGCTGGGCGAGCAGACCGGCGCGCCGGCACAACCGCAGAGCGAGGCCGCCTGATGAACGGCGCCCGCTGGCTGGTGCAGGCGCTGGAAGCCGAGGGGGTCGACACGATCTTCGGCTATCCGGGCGGCGCGATCATGCCGTTCTACGACGCGCTGCACGGCGCATCGTTGAAGCACGTGCTGGTACGCCACGAACAGGGCGCGGCGTTCGCTGCGAACGGGTTCGCGCGGGCCAGTGGGCGCGTCGGTGTGTGCGTCGCGACCTCCGGCCCGGGCGCCTCGAACCTGGTGACCGGCATCGCCGACGCGATGCTGGACTCGGTGCCGATGGTGGTGATCACCGGCCAGGTGGCGACGCCGCTGATGGGCACCGACGCATTCCAGGAACTGGACGTGTTCGGCATGACGCTGCCGATCGTCAAGCACAGCTTTCTGCTGCGCAGCGTGGACGAACTGCCCAACGTCGTCGCAGAAGCATTCCGCATCGCGCGTTCCGGCCGTCCCGGCCCGGTGCTGATCGACCTGCCGAAGGATGTGCAGATCGGCGATGCCGCGCATCTGGGCGCACACATTCCCTCGACGGCCGACGTCATGCCGGCCTGCGCCGACCACGCGCTGCACGAAGCGGCGGCGCTGATCTCGCAGGCCGAGCGCCCGGTCGTCTACGGCGGCGGCGGCATCATCCTGGGCGATGCGCTGGACGCGTTCCGGGAGTTCGCCGATCTGACCCAGATCCCGACGGTGCTGACGCTGCGTGCACTGGGCGCCCTGCCGCCGACGCATCCGGCCAACCTCGGCATGATCGGCATGCACGGCTCTCGCGCGGCGAACCTGGCGGTGCAGGAATCGGATCTGCTGATCGTCGTCGGTGCGCGCTTCGACGATCGCGCCACCGGCAAGCTGGCCGAGTTCGCGCCGCTGGCGCGCATCGTCCATCTGGATGGCGACAGTTGCGAGATCGGCAAACTGCGCGCGGCGGACGTGTCGGTGTGTGGTGATGTCGCCACCAGTCTGTCGCGTCTGGGTGCGCCTTGCGCGGCGCAGATGCAGGGCCGGCACGCGGCCGCGCGCACTGCGTGGCGTGACCTGTGTGCGCAGCGCCGCGAGCGATTCGCCGCGCGCTACGACGCGCCCGGCGACAAGGTCTTTGCTCCGGCGCTGCTGAAGCGCATGAGCGAACTGGCGCCCGATGCGACCGTCGCATGTGATGTCGGCCAGCACCAGATGTGGGTCGCGCAGCACTGGCGCTTCGACCATCCGCGCAAGCATCTGACCAGCGGCGCGCTGGGTGCGATGGGCTTCGGCCTGCCGGCCGCGATCGGCGCGCAGATGGAAGACCCGTCTCGCCGTGTGGTCTGCGTCAGCGGCGACGGCTCGTTCCTGATGAACGTGCAGGAGCTGGCGACGCTGAAGCGCTACCGCGTGCCGGTGAAGATCATCCTGCTCGACAACCAGGCGCTGGGCATGGTGCGCCAGTGGCAGGAGCTGTTCTTCGAGCGCCGCTATTCCGAGATTGATCTGTCCGACAACCCGGACTTCGCGCAGGTCGCGCGCGCGTTTGGCATCCAGGCGCTGTCGGTCGACAAGGCCGCCGATGTCGAAGCGGCGCTGGCTGCGCTGCTGGCCGCGGACGGCCCGGCGCTGCTGCACGTGGCCATCGACACCGCCGCCAACGTCTGGCCGCTGGTCCCGCCCAACCACAACAACGCGCAGATGCTCGATGCCGACGAGGCCACCTCGCTCGATATCGGCGACTCCGTCGTGCCTGCCACCGAACCCGCTGCCGCCACGTCCGCCAAGGAATCGAGCCATGCGTTACCAGTTTGAGATGACCCTGCGCCGCGCCGAAGGCGCGCTGGTGCGCGTGCTGGGCACGACCGAACGCCGCGGCTTCCGCCCGGTGTCGTTCGAAGGCGACGCGCACGCCGACAGCGACCACTGGAATCTGCGCATGACCGTCGAAGGCGACCGCGCCGCGATCGCGCTGCAGGGCCAGCTGGCCAAGCTCTACGACTGCCTGTCGGTGGAGGTGTCGCCGTGTCGTTGAACGTCACCGCCGAGGCCGCACCGGCGCAGCCGCCTTCGATCGCGGAGACCGCAGCACCCAATCGTCCGCAGGCCTGGTTCGACGGCGCGCTGTGCGATATCGACGCGCTGCAGGCCGGACTGACCACGCATGCGATGCATTACGGCAGCGGCGTGTTCGAAGGCATCCGCAGCTACGCGACCGCCGATGGCGCCGCGGTGTTCCGCCTGCCCGAGCACATGGCGCGCATGCGCGAGGGTGCGGCGCTGCTGGGCATGCACTTCGATCCCGCGCAGGCCACCGAAGCCGTGCTGGCGACGCTGCGCGCGAATGGCCATCGCGATACCTACATCCGCCCGTTGGCGTGGTTCGGCGAAGGCGGTTTCGGCCTGGACGTCGAAGGCCACACCGAACATCTGATGGTCGCGACCACCGCGACCCAGGTGCACCTCAACGGCACCCGCGCACGGCTGGGCATCAGCAAGTGGCGCCGCAATCCCGCGGATTCGCTTCCGCCGCTGAAGCTGTGCGGTGCCTACGTCAATTCCATCCTGGCCAAGCGCGAGAGCAAGTCGCGCGGCTTCGACGAAGCGCTGTTCACCGATGCCGACGGCTACGTCGTCGAGTGCACCGGCGCCAACGTTTTCATCGTCAAGGCCGGTCGCGTCACCGCGGTCCAGCATCGCGACGCGCTGCCGGGCATCACCCGCGACACGCTCATCCGTCTGAGCGGCGCCGAGTCGCGCGCCGTCACCATCGACGAGCTGTACGACGCCGACGAAGTCTTCGCCTGCGGCACCGCGGCCGAAGTGGCGCCGGTGCACGGCGTCGAGGACCGCAGCTATGGCGACAACCCGGTCACCCGCGAACTGGCCGCGCTGTATGCGCGCGTCGTGCGCGGCGATGCCGAGCGCCAGCGCGGCTGGCTGACGGCAGTCTGAGCATGTCCGAACCCGACGTAGGCCGCGCCCCGCGAGCGACCGCCAGCGATGTGCTGGCGGCGCAGGCGCGGCTGCGTCGGCATCTCGACGTGACGCCGATGCATTACGCCGAGCGCTTCGGCTGCTGGCTGAAGCTCGAGAATCTGCAGCGCACCGGGTCCTACAAGGTGCGCGGCGCCTTGAACGCATTGATGGCCGCGCGCGAGCGTGGCGACGATCGCACGGTGATCACCGCCTCGGCCGGCAATCACGCGCAGGGCATGGCGTGGGCGGCGTATCGTCTGGGCGTGCCGGCGATCACGGTGATGCCGAAAAACGCACCCGCGACCAAGGTCGCCGGCGTCGCGCACTGGGGCGCGACCGTGCGCCTGCATGGCGAGACCTACGACGAAGCCAAGGCCTTCGCCGCCGAACTGGCCGCGCAGAACGGTTTCCGCCTGCTGTCGGCGTTCGACGATGTCGACGTGATCGCCGGCCAGGGCACGGTCGGGCTGGAGATCGCGTCGGTGCTGATGCCGGACGTGGTCATCGTGCCGATCGGTGGCGGTGGTCTGGCGTCGGGCGTCGCGCTGGCGCTGAAATCGCAGGGCGTGCGCATCGTCGGCGCGCAGGTCGAAGGCGTGGATGCGATGGCGCGCGTGCTGCGCGGCGATCATTCGCCGTTTTCGCCCGTCGCGACGCTGGCCGACGGCGTGCGGGTCAAGGATCCCGGCCTGCTGACGCGCGCGGTGTTGGCCGATCTGCTCGACGACGTGGTCATCGTGCGCGAGGCCGAACTGCGCGAGACGCTGGTGCGCCTGGCGCTGGAGGAACATGTGATCGCCGAAGGCGCCGGTGCGCTGGCACTCGCTGCCGGCCGCCGCGTCGCCGGCAAGCGCAAGGTGGCCGTGGTGTCGGGCGGCAACGTCGATGCCGGCGTGCTGGCGCAGCTGCTGTCGGACGTGCGTCCGCGCCCGCCGCGCAAGCCGCGCCGTCGCGTTCGCGAAACCGCGACCGAGGTGCCGGCCATTGCGGCCTTCGCACCCGCTGCGCACGTGGCGACGCCACGTCGCCGCAATGACCTCGCCGCATCCGCGCCGTCCGGAGGCGGCGAACCGCGACTTCGACGCGCGACCGCTGCCCGCATCGAACGCACGCCACACGAAATTCCCGAGGAACTCCCCGCATGACCGCTTCCGACACCATCCGAATTTTCGACACCACCCTGCGCGACGGCGAACAGTCGCCCGGCTGCAGCATGACCCCGCAGCAGAAGGTGGTGATGGCGCGCGCGCTCGACGCACTGGGCGTCGACATCATCGAGACCGGCTTTCCGGCCAGCTCCGAATCCGACCGCGAGGCGGCACGGCTGATCGCGCGCGAGGTCCGCCGGCCGACGTTGGCGGTGCTGTCGCGCTGCCTGCCCGCCGACATCGAGGCCTCGGCGCGCGCCCTGGACGGCACCGCGAATCCGCGCCTGCACGTCTTCATCTCGACCAGTCCGCTGCACCGCGAGCACAAGCTGCGCATGAGCCGGCAGCAGGTGCTGGACATGACCGCGACCAGCGTGGCGCATGCGCGCCGGCTGATCGGCGATGTCGAGTTCTCGGCCGAAGACGCGACCCGCACCGAAGACGATTTCCTGGCCGAGGTGATCGCCGTCGCGATCGCCAACGGCGCGACCACGATCAACGTGCCCGACACGCTGGGCTACGCGACGCCGGAGGAAACCCGCGCGCTGTTCCAGCGTCTGATCGAGACGATTCCCGGCGCGCGCGACGTGATCTTCAGCGCGCACTGCCACAACGACCTGGGCCTGGCGGTCGCCAATTCGCTGGCCGCGATCGAAGGCGGCGCACGCCAGGTCGAGTGCACCATCAACGGCATCGGCGAGCGCGCCGGCAACTGCGCGGTCGAAGAGCTGACGATGGCGCTGAAGGTCCGCAACGCGTTCTACAACCTGGACACGCAGATCGACACGCGCCGCCTGGTCCCGACCTCGCAGCTGCTGCGTCGTCTGACCGGCATGGCCGTGCAGCGCAACAAGGCCATCGTCGGCGAGAACGCGTTCGCGCACGAATCCGGCATCCATCAGCACGGCATGCTGCGCCACCGTGGCACCTACGAGATCATGAATCCGTCCGACGTCGGCTGGCCCGATTCCAAGCTGGTGCTGGGCCGCCACAGTGGTCGCGCCGCGGTGGGCCATCGCCTGCGCGCGCTGGGGTACACGCTGGAAGAAGCGCAGCTGGAACAGGTCTTCGCCGCGTTCAAGGATCTGTGCGAGCGCCAGCGCGTGGTCGAGGACGACGATCTGGAAGCGCTGATGCACGGCGACGTCGACGGCCAGGGCTGGCGTCTGGCCTCGATGACCGTCAGCGATCGCGGCCAGCGCGCGAGCGCGCAGGTCGAACTGTCCGATCCCGATGGCGGCAAGGTCAGTGAGAGCGCGCTGGGCGATGGCCCGGTCGACGCGCTGTTCGCTGCGCTGGCCACGGCGACCGGCGTCGAGCTGGCGCTGGAGAGCTACCAGGTCCACAGCGTCGGCATGGGCCGCGATGCGCGCGGCGAAGCCAGCGTCAGCGTGCGCCACGGCGACGAGATCCACGAAGGCACCGGCACCAGCCGCGACATCATCGAGGCCAGCGCGCTCGCCTGGCTGGACGTCGCCAACCGTATCCTGCGCAGCGCACGCGCCGCGCCGGCGCCGCAGGCCGCGCACGCCTGACGCGTCACGCATTCCCTTTCGCATTCCGGACACACCGCCAGCAATGACTGCCAGACCGCCACGCACCCTGTTCGACAAGCTGTGGGACGCGCACATCGTGACGCCCGAGTCCGACGCCGCGCCCGCCGTGCTGTACATCGATCTGCACCTGATCCACGAAGTCACCTCGCCGCAGGCCTTCACCGAACTGCGCGCGCGTGGCCTCGTCCCGCGCCGCCCGGACCGCACCAAGGCGACGATGGACCACTCCACGCCGACGCTGCCGGCTGGCCCCGACGGCCGCCTGCCCTACGCCAGCGACGCGTCGGAAAAGCAGGTCGACACCCTGGCGCGCAACTGCGCGCAGTTCGGTATCGAACTCTTCGACATGAGTTCCGACCAGCGCGGCATCGTCCACGTCATCGCGCCCGAACAGGGCTTCACCCTGCCCGGCATGACCATCGTCTGCGGCGACAGCCATACCTCCACGCACGGCGCGTTCGGCGCGCTGGCGTTCGGCATCGGCACCAGCGAGGTCGGCAACGTGCTGGCGACGCAGTGCCTGCTGCAGAGACGGCCGAAGACGATGTCGATCACCGTCGACGGTCCGCTGGCGCCCGGCGTCGGCGCCAAGGACGTGACCCTGCACGCGATCGGCGTCATCGGCGTCAACGGCGGCACCGGCCACGTCATCGAATACCGCGGCTCCACCATCGAGGCGATGGACATGGAGCAGCGCATGACCCTGTGCAACATGTCGATCGAAGCCGGCGCGCGCGCCGGCATGGTCGCGCCGGACGACACCACGTTCGCCTGGATCGCGCGCACGCCGCGTGGTCCCAAGGGCGCCGACTTCGACGCCGCGGTCGCGCGCTGGCGCGACCTGCGCACGGACGACGGCGCGCGTTTCGATGCCGAGGTGCGCATCGATGCCGCCGACATCCGCCCGACGCTGACCTGGGGCACGCACCCGGGCACCGCGATCGGCGTCGACGTGCCGGTGCCGGCCGCGACCGATGCCGCCGAGAAGAAAGGTCAGGACTACATGCGCGTCGTCGCCGGCCAATCGCTGGCCGGCATGCCGGTCGACGTGGTGTTCGTCGGCTCGTGCACCAACGGCCGTCTGCGCGACATGCGCGAGGTCGCCGAGGTGCTGCGTGGCCGCCATGTCTCGGCAGGTGTGCGCATGCTGGTCGTGCCGGGTTCGGAGATCGTCAAACGCGAGGCCGAGGCCGAAGGCATCGACGCGATCGTCCGCGGCGCCGGCGCCGAATGGCGCGAGCCGGGGTGTTCGATGTGCATCGCGATGAACGGCGATCTGGTCGCGCCCGGCCAGCTGGCCGTGAGCACCAGCAACCGCAATTTCGAAGGTCGTCAGGGCCCGGGTGCGCGCACGCTGCTGGCCTCGCCGACGACCGCGGCCTGGGCTGCGGTACGCGGCGTCGTGGCCGATCCACGCGAACTGTTCGACGACCGCCGGGAGGTGGCCTGATGTCCGCCGCTCATATCCCGGAGTTTCCGGTGCGATCGGCGAGCGTGGTGCTGGCCCAGAGCAATATCGACACCGACCAGATCATTCCCGCGCGCTTCCTGTCGACGACCGAGCGCAAGGGCCTCGGCCGATTCGCGTTCAACGACTGGCGCTGGCGCGACGACGGCAGTGCGAATCCGGATTTCGCCTTCAACCAGCCGCACAACGCCGGACGGGCGGTGCTGCTGGCCGGGCGCAATTTCGGCTGCGGGTCCTCGCGCGAACACGCGCCGTGGGCACTGCGCGATCTCGGCCTGCAGGTCGTGGTCAGCAGCGAGATCGCCGACATCTTCCGGGGCAACGCCCTGAAGAACGGCGTGCTGCCGGTCGTGCTGCCCGAGGCCGTGGTGCAGGATCTGATGACGCGTCCCGACGACGTGCTGACGTTCGACATCGTCGCTCGCGAACTGCGCACGCCGGACGGCACCGTCCATGCCTTCCCGCTCGAGGCATTCGCACGCACCTGCCTGCTCGAAGGCGTCGACGAAATGGGCTTTCTGCTGGCGCGCGGCGCCGACATCCGCAACTACGAGGACACGCACCATGCACGCTGACATCGTCGTTCTGCCCGGAGACGGCATCGGCCCCGAAGTGACCACGGCCGCAGTGGACGTACTGCAGGCGGTCGCGCAGTGTTTCGGCCATCGCTTCTCTCTGCACGAACACCTGATCGGTGGCGCCGCGATCGACGCCACCGGCAAGCCGCTGCCCGACGCCACACTGGCCGCCGCGCGCGATGCCGACGCGGTGCTGCTGGGCGCGGTCGGCGGTCCGAAGTGGTCCGATCCCAACGCGAGCGTGCGTCCGGAACAGGGTCTGCTGGCGATCCGCAAGGCGCTGGGCCTGTACGCGAACCTGCGTCCCACCAAACCGCACCCTGCCGCGATGGGCGCCTCGCCGATCAAGCCGCATCTGCTGGCCGGTGTGGATCTGCTGGTGGTGCGCGAACTGACCGGCGGCATCTATTTCGGTGAGCGCACACGCACTGCCGAATCCGCCAGCGATCTGTGCACGTATACGGTGCCCGAGATCGAACGCGTCGTGCGCCGCGCCTGCCTGCTCGCACGTGGCCGCCGCAGTCACGTGACGTCCGTCGACAAGGCCAACGTGCTCGAGACCTCGCGGCTGTGGCGCGATGTCGCCAGCCGCATCGCGCGCGATGAATTTCCCGACATCACCATCGAACACCAGCTGGTCGATTCAATGGCGATGCACCTGCTGTCGAAGCCGCGCGCCTACGACGTGATCGTGACCGAGAACATGTTCGGCGACATCCTCACCGACGAGGCCTCGATGCTGGCGGGCTCGCTCGGCCTGCTGCCGTCCGCATCGCTGGGCGAAGGCTGCGTCGGCATGTACGAGCCGATCCACGGTTCGGCGCCGGACATCGCCGGCAAGGGCATCGCCAATCCCTACGGCACGATCCTCAGCGCCGCGCTGCTGCTGCGCTATTCGCTGGGCCTTTCGCAGGAAGCGGCGTGCATCGAGCAGGCGGTCGACGACGCGCTGGACGCCGGCGTGTTCACCGCCGACCTGGCATCCGATGGCACCGCGGTGTCGACGCGCGAGGCCGCCGCCGCGGTGCTTGCGCGCATCGCGACGCCTGCACAGATCGCCGGATAGCGCGCTGAATCGACGCGGCGGGCGCCACCCCGCCGCGTTCGATCGCGTACAACCATCACACACACGCCGCCAGCCCCGCGTCCGCCGCACCTGCGAGTCATCGATGCCCGAGTACCGCTCCAGAACCTCCACCCACGGCCGCAACATGGCCGGCGCCCGCGCGCTGTGGCGCGCGACCGGCATGCAGGACGACGACTTCCACAAGCCGATCGTCGCGGTCGCGAATTCGTTCACCCAGTTCGTGCCGGGTCACGTGCATCTCAAGGACATCGGCCAGCTCGTCGCGCGCGAGATCGAGCGCGTCGGCGGTGTGGCGAAGGAGTTCAACACCATCGCCGTCGACGACGGGATCGCGATGGGCCACGACGGCATGCTGTACTCGCTGCCGAGCCGCGAGATCATCGCCGACTCCGTCGAGTACATGGTCAACGCGCACTGCGCCGATGCGCTGGTGTGCATCTCCAACTGCGACAAGATCACGCCCGGCATGCTGATGGCCGCGCTGCGCTTGAACATTCCGGTGGTGTTCGTGTCTGGCGGACCGATGGAAGCCGGCAAGACGAAGCTGTCCGAACACGGCCTCGATCTCGTCGATGCGATGGTCGTCGCCGCCGACCCGGAAGCCTCGGATGAGAAGGTCGCGGCCTACGAGCGCAGCGCGTGTCCGACCTGCGGTTCCTGCAGCGGCATGTTCACCGCCAACTCGATGAACTGCCTGACCGAAGCGCTGGGTCTCGCGCTGCCCGGCAATGGCTCGATGCTGGCGACGCATGCCGATCGCGAGCAGCTGTTCCTGCAGGCCGCGCGCACGGTCGTCGAACTCTGCCATCGCTGGTACGGCGCGGAGGATACGACCGCATTGCCACGTGGCATTGCGACCTTCGAGGCATTCGAGAATGCGATGACGCTCGACATCGCGATGGGCGGCTCGACCAATACCATCCTGCATCTGCTCGCCGCCGCGCAGGAGGCCGAAGTCGACTTCGACCTGCACGACATCGACCGCCTGTCGCGTCGCGTGCCGCAGCTGTGCAAGGTCGCGCCGAACATCCAGACCTATCACATGGAAGACGTGCACCGCGCCGGCGGCATCGTCTCGATCCTCGGCGAACTCGCGCGTGGCGGGCTGTTGCACGTCGACCAGCCGACGGTGCACAGCCGCACACTGCGCGATGCCATCGCACGCTGGGACATCACCGTCACCGACGATGATGCGGTGCGCACATTCTTCAAGGCCGGGCCTGCCGGCATTCCGACCCAGACCGCCTTCAGCCAGGCCACGCGCTGGGAGACGCTCGACGACGATCGCGCGGGCGGCTGCATCCGCGATGTCGCGCATGCGTACTCGCAGGAAGGTGGTCTCGCCGTGCTGCGCGGCAACCTCGCGCCCGATGGCTGCGTGGTCAAGACCGCGGGCGTGGATGCGTCGATCCACGTGTTCGAAGGCACGGCCAAAGTGTTCGAAAGCCAGGACGCCGCGGTGAAGGGCATCCTCGCCGACGAGGTGCAGGCGGGCGACGTGGTGGTGATCCGCTACGAAGGTCCGAAGGGTGGACCTGGCATGCAGGAGATGCTGTATCCGACGAGTTACCTGAAGTCGAAAGGCCTCGGCAAACAATGTGCGCTGCTGACCGACGGGCGTTTCTCCGGCGGCACTTCGGGCCTGTCGATCGGCCATGCATCTCCGGAAGCCGCAGCCGGGGGCACGATCGGCCTGGTACGCGATGGCGACCGCATCCGGATCGACATTCCGCAGCGGCGCATCGAACTGCTGATCGACGACGTCGAACTGGCCAATCGCCGCAACGCGCAGGACACGCTCGGCTGGAAACCAGTGCAGGCGCGCCCACGCAAGGTCACCGCTGCGTTGAAGGCCTATGCGTTGCTCGCGACCAGCGCCGACAAGGGCGCGGTGCGCAATCTGGCGATGCTCGGCGACTGAAAAACGCATCCCTAACGGGTCCCTGCCTACCATCCTGCAACCCGCAGGCGCGGATGCAGGATCGACACAGATGCAGGCATTTCGGACCGGAATGATGTGGTGTGTGGTGGGCGTGGCACTCGCAGGCTGCGCGCGAGCTCCGACGCCCGTTCCGGCGCAGGACGATGCACCGGTCGCGGATGCAGTAGCGGGCGTCCCTGGGGATGTGCAGGACGCCTCCACCGCGTCCGATCCTGCAGTGCCCGACATGCCGGTGATTCCGCCGATCGTCGTGCCCGAGATCGTCGGCGTCACGCCGGCCCAGCGCGCACTGGAAGGTTCGATGGCCGCGATCCTCGATCCGGTCGCCGGCATCAGCGTCCGGCCCGCGCGCTGCGACGTGGACGGCGCGCTGATCGACAGTACTGGCATCACGCGCATCGACGAGACGGGCGCCCTCGTGCGCAACAGCGATGCCGGCATCTTCAGGCTCTCGCCCGATGGCAGCGGCACCGCGAACTTCGAAGGCGGGCTGATCACCGTCCATGCGGACGGCAGCGGCACGATCAACGGCACCGCGGAGCCGGACGGCAGTGAGGCGATCGTGCGCGTCGAAGCCGACGGCTCGGGCACCTACAACGGGAAATCCGGGCTGATCCGTCTCGATGGCAAGGGCGGCGGCACATGGAACGGTGACAGCGGCCTGATCACCTCCAACGGCGACGGCAGCGGCAGCTGGAACGGTCCCGATGGCCTGGTACGTATCGAGGCCGACGGCTCCGGCACGTGGAACGGCCCGCATGGCCTGATCACCAACAACGGCGATGGCACCGGCACCATCGGCCCGCCGGCGCGGCCGGTGAAGATGCCGCCAATGCCACGCGTCGCGCCGGCCGGCCGTTTCCCGCCGCTGCAGACGTTCGCGCCGCCCGGTGCGCCCTGCGGCTACGTGGTCACGCTCGACGAGCGCGTGCTGTTCGACTTCGACAAGTCCGACATCCGCCCCGATGCCGCGCAGACGCTCGACGTGTTCGCCACTGCGCTGCAGGCGGTCGAACATCGCGGCATGGAGGTCCGTGGCCACACCGATGCCAAGGGCGACGACGCCTACAACCAGTCGCTGTCCGAACGCCGCGCCAACGCGGTACGCAATGCGCTGCAGACACGCGGCGTCGCGGGCGACATCGGTGCGCGTGGCTTCGGCGAATCGCAACCGGTGGCGCCCAACACGCTCGACGGCCAGGACAATCCCGGCGGCCGTCAGCTCAACCGGCGCGTCGAGGTGTTCATCCGCGCCTGACCCGCGCGTCGCGCCACCGCTGTCCGTTCCGTCACGAGGAGGCTGTCCATGAAGCACGTGTGCCTGATCGCCCTGCTCTTCGCTGCCGCGCTCGCGCCGTCAGCATCCGCGTCCGCCGATGATTTCAGCCTGGGCTATGACGTCGACCGGTTTCCGGCGACGCAACTGAGCGTCAAGGCCTGCCATGCCGCCCTCGCACGCGGCGCGGCCGCGGTCGGCTACGTCACCCGCAACCAGACCGACCAAGGCACCCTGGCGACCCATGTCTCCGGCCCCGCGGGTGGCGGCCGCGCGCTGGTGTCGTACTGCCTGAGCGCCGGCGACCACACCGCGTTCGTGATCCAGGCCTTCGACTACAGCGGGCCTGACAGCCGTGCCACTGATCAGGTGAAGGCGCGCGTTGCGTCTGAAGTGCGAAAGGCGGCGAGTGGTCGCTGAGCGAGGGGCACCACACGCCGGCAAAGCACATCTGCTGAACGATGGATCGGCTCTGTCTTGACACGCGAGCAGCGCCAGCGCGTAATTACATCTGTTCTAACGCTGGGGTCTCCGCATGACCGCGCTCAAGCTCACCCGCATCGGCAATTCGGTCGGCGTCGTGCTGCCGAAGGAAATCCTGTCGAACCTGCGTCTCGAAGCGGGCGATTCGCTGCATCTGAGCGAGGCGCCTGGTGGCTATCTCATCTCGGCATACGACGCGGAGTTCGAGCGGCAGATGGAGGTCGCGCGCAAGGTGATGCGCGAGAACCGGGACGTGCTGCGCCAGCTCGCCAAGTGAGCGCAGTCGTCTGGCTGCAGCCGCTCGTCGTCGAGGCCATCCATCTCGCGCAACTGTCCGAACACGGTGGCGCCAGCGGCATCCGCGATCGTGGTCTGTTCGAGACGGCACTGGCGAAGCCGCAGCAACTCGCGAGCGATGGTGATCCGCCGCCGGACATCCATGCACTCGCGGCGGCGTACGCGCACGGCATCGCGCATCTGCATCCGTTCGTCGACGGCAACAAGCGCACGTCGCTCGTCGCCGCTTTGCTGTTCCTGCGGCTTAATGGCATCGATCTCGACGCGTCGCAGGAGGATCGCTATCTGACCTGGATGGCCTTGGCGGCAGGCGAACTCGACGAAAGTGCGCTCGCCGCCTGGCTGCGCGATCACGCACGACCGATGTGAGTCGCCTGCGCGCGCCGGTCAGGCGCGCGCGTCGTCGTCCCGCTTCACCTTGAACCACGCCGCGTACAGCGCCGGCAGGAACGTCAGCGTCAGCAACGTGGCCACGGTGAGGCCGCCCATGATCGCGACCGCCATCGGGCCGAAGAACACACTGCGCGACAGCGGGATCATCGCCAGGATCGCGGCGAGCGCAGTCAGCACGATCGGCCGGAAACGACGCACCGTCGCGTCGATCACCGCATCCCAGCGCGCGTGGCCGGCGGCGATGTCCTGTTCGATCTGGTCCACGAGGATGATCGAGTTGCGCATGATCATGCCGGCCAGCGCGATCGTGCCGAGCATCGCGACGAACCCGAACGGCACGCGGAACACCAGCAGGAACAGGGTCACGCCGATCATGCCCAGCGGGGCGGTCAGCAGCACCAGCGCGGTGCGCGAGAAACTGCGCAGCTGCAGCATCAGCAGCGACACCACGACGAACAGGAACAGCGGCAGGCCGGCCCTGATCGAATCCTGGCCCTTGCTGGAATCCTCGACCGTGCCGCCGGTTTCCAGCCGGTAACCGTCCGGCATCGACTCGCGGATGCCGTCGAGCGTCGGCAGGATCTGCGCGACGACCGTCGGCGCCGTCACGTCGCCGCGGAGGTCGGCGCGCACGGTGATCGTCGGCAGCCGGTCGCGGTGCCAGATGATGCCGTCCTCGAACGTCGGCTCCAGCCGCGCGATCTGGCCCAGCGGCACCGATTGCCCGTTGGACGTCGGAATCGCGAGACTTTCGAGCATGTCGAGCTGGCCGCGTTCGTCCTCCGGCCCGCGCATCACGATGCCGATCAGCTCGTTGCCTTCGCGATACGTGCTGACCTGCAGGCCCGACAGCGAACCGGAGAGGAACTGCGCGAGGTTCTGCGAGCTCACGCCGAGCACGCGTGCGCGCTCCTGGTCGACCACCAGTCGCACGATGCGGCTGGGTTCGTCCCAGTCCAGATTGACGTTCGTCACGTTCGGATTCGCGCGCACCTCCGTGGCGATCGCATCGGCAATGCCGCGCACGCGTTCGACGTGCTCGCCGGAGACACGCAGCTGCACCGGGTAGCCGACCGGCGGCCCGGTCTCGAGCCGCGTCACGCGCAACTGCAGTTCGGGGAATTGCGGCGCGACCTCGTCGGTCAGCCAGACGCGGATCTGCTCGCGCGCCTCGACGTCGGTGGTGGCCACGACGAACTGGGCGAAGTTGGCCTGCGGCAGTTGCTGGTCGAGCGGCAGATAGAAGCGCGGCGAACCGGTGCCGACATAGACCACGCGGTTGTCGACGCCCTCGCGGGTCGCGAGCAGCGCATCCAGGCGCGCCGCCGCGTCTTCGGTCGCACGCAACGAACTGCCTTCGGCGAGTTCGACATCGACCATCAGTTCCAGTCGTGTCGAATCGGGGAAGAACTGCTGCGGCACGAACCGGAACAGCAGCAGCGACGCGACGAACAGCGCGGCCGTCGCAGCGATGACGATCCAGCGATGGGTCAGCGACCAGTCCAGCAGCCCCCGGAAGCGCCGGTAGAACGGGCGCTGGTAGGGATCGTGGTCGTGCACCTGCGGGTCCTTCGGCGCCAGTGCGAACGCGAACCGCGGCCAGCGCACGGCCATGCGGCTGCGCGTGTCGCGCCAGCGCGCAGGCAGCGAACCGGGGCGCGGCGGCTGCGGGTTCGCCAGATCCGGCAGCATCTTCTCGCCGAGCAGCGGAATGAACAGCACCGCGGCGATCCACGACACCACCAGCGCGATCGTCACCACTTCGAACAGCGAGCGGGTGTATTCGCCGGTACTCGACGCGGCGGTCGCGATCGGCAGGAAGCCAGCAGCCGTGACCAGCGTGCCGGTCAGCATCGGGAATGCGGTATGCGTCCAGGCGTAACTTGCCGCCGCGAGCCGGCTGTCGCCCTGCTCCATGCGGATGGCCATCATCTCCACCGCGATGATCGCGTCGTCCACCATCAGTCCCAGAGCCAGCACCAGCGCGCCGAGCGAAATCTTGTGCAGGCCGATGTTGAACTGGTCCATCGCGATGAAGGTCATCGCCAGCACCAGCGGAATCGACACCGCGACCACGAGTCCGGTGCGGAATCCCAGCGAGACGAAGCTCACCAGCAGCACGATGATCACCGCCTCGGCCAGCACCTTGACGAACTCGCCCACCGAATCGCGCACCGCGCGTGGCTGGTCGGAGACCTTGCGCAGCGCCATGCCGGCCGGCAGCGTCTCCTGCAACCGCGCGAACTCGTTTTCGAGTCGCGTCCCGAGCTTGAGGATGTCGCCGCCGTCATGCATCGCCACGGCAATGCCGATCGCGTCCTCGCCCATGAAGCGCATGCGCGGCGCGGCGGGATCGGCGAAGCCGCGTTCGACAGTCGCGATATCGCCCAGGCGCACGGTGCGGTCGCCCGCGCGGATCGGGAAATCGCGGATCGCATCCACCGATTCGAATGCGCCATCGACGCGCAACTGCACGCGCGCGCTGTCGGTCTCGAAGAAGCCCGCCGGCACCAGCGCGTTCTGTTCCGCCAGCGCCTGTTGCACGGCCGCCATCGGAATGCCGAGTGTCGCCAGTCGCGTATTGCTGACTTCGATCCAGACCTTCTCGTCCTGCAGACCGACCAGTTCGACCTTGCCGACATCGTCGACCAGCTGCAGCTCGCGCTGGATGCGGTCGGCATAGTCCTTCTTGATCGCGTAGTCGAAGCCCTCGCCCGTCAGCGCGTAGATGTTGCCGAAGGTGTCACCGAATTCGTCGTTGAAGAACGGGCCGACGATGTCCTGCGGTAGCGACGGCCGCAGATCGGCCACCTTCTTGCGCACCTGGTACCAGAGATCGGGAATCTCGCTCGAGCGCATCGAATCGCGGGCGAAGAAGATCACCTGCGATTCGCCGGGCCGCGAATACGAACGCACGAATTCGTAGTCGCCGGTCTCCATCAGCTTGCGCTCGATCCGCTCGGTGACCTGCTGCGAGACCTGATCGGCGGTCGCGCCCGGCCACTGGGTCTGGATCACCATCGCCTTGAAGGTGAAGGGCGGATCCTCGGACTGGCCGAGGCGGCCGTACGAGAAAATGCCGGCCACCGCGACGACCAGCATCATGTAGAGCACCAGCGTGCGGTTGCCGAGCGCCCATTCGGAGAGATTGAACCGGCTCATCGCTGCACCGCCTGTGCGTGTGTCACGTGCCCTGCCAGCGTCGGGTTCATTCGGATGCCGCCGGCTGCGCCGCCTGCAGCTGCACGGGCCGGTTCTCGCGATCCACCGGCGTCACCCGCTGACCCTCGCGCAGCAGATGGCCGCCGGCCGCGACCACCAGTGCATCAGGTGCGAGACCTGACAGCACCGGCACGCTGCGTGCGCCATACGGACCGGTCTCCACTGGCACCGAACGCAATAGGCCCTCGGCGCGATCGACGACCCAGACCGCCTTGCCGCCATCCACACCCGGCTGGATCGCGCTCAGCGGCACCCGCAGAGCGGTGTCCGATGTCGCGGCTGCGAGATACACGCGTGCGCTCTGTCCAAGCTCCAGGCCTTCGACCGCGTCGTCGGCGATCGCCACGCGCGCGGCGTAGGTACGCGCCTGCGGATCGGCGGCCGCGGCGATCTCGCGGATCGTGCCCGGCACGCGTGCACCGGGCCGGTTCCACAGTTCGATCTGCGCCGGCTGACCGATCGCGAATCCGGCGATGCGCGATTCCGGCAACGCGATCGCGACTTCGCGGCCGTCGTCGCCGGCCAGCATGAAGATCGCCTGGCCCGCGGCGACCACCTGCCCGGCTTCGGCCTCACGGCTGGCGATGACGCCATCGCGCGGCGCGCGCAATTGCGTGTAGCCCGCCTGGTTGCCGGCGACATCCGCCTGCGCGCGTGCGGCGCGCAGCTGCGCCTGCGCCGCGGTGTAGGCCGCGTCCTGCGCGTCCATCTGCGAGCGGCTGACCAGTTGCTGGTCGACGAGCGCGGCGTAGCGCGCGCGATCGGTGCGGGTACGCGCGTATTCCGCTTCGGCCGAGGCGACCTGTGCCTGCGCCGACTGCTGCTGCAGGCGCAGATCGCCGGGATCGATCTCCGCCAGCACCTGGCCGCGGCGCACGTGCGCGCCGGCGTCAACATCGCGTCGCAGCAGCTGCCCGCCGACCTGGAAGGCCAGCGCGCTTTCCTCGCGGGCGCGGACTTCGCCGGCAAATGCCGCCGCGCCGCTGTCGCCCGCTGATGCCGGCGTGACCACGAGGACCGGACGCGCCGGCGGCTCGGGCGCGCTGCGATCGCTGCAGGCAGCCAGTGCGAGCACACACGCGGCGAGCATCGGCAGGGCAGGACGCACGGGGCGAATCAGGGTCAGGCGGCGCATGGCGACCGTCCAGTCATGGGGATACGGAGCCGTATCGTATATTTTCAGAACTCATTGGTATAGTATTGCCGGCCATGTCGACGCGTCCGTCCACGCTGACCTCCGTTCCGACGCCCGACAAGGCGCCGGCAGGTCCCGGCCGGCCCAAGGATCTGGCCAAGCGCGCGGCGATCCTCGAAGCCGCGGAGCGCATGTTCCTGCAGCAGGGCTACGAAGGCGTGAGCATGGACCAGATCGCGGCCGAGGCCGGCGTGTCCAAGCTGACCGTCTACAGCCATTTTGGTGACAAGGACACTCTGTTCACCGAGGCTGCCGCGCGCTACTGCGAGCAGCAGATGCCCGATTCGGTGTTCGAGCCGTCGCCGACCACGCCGGTGCGCGCGCGCCTTCTGGAGGTCGCCGAGGCGTTCTTCGCGATGGTGTCCTCGCCCGAGGCCGTCGCCGGCCACCGCCTGCTGTGTACCCCGCAGATGGTCGAAAAGCGCCTGCCGCAGCGGTTCTGGAAGAGTGGTCCCGAGCGTGTGCAGTCCGCGTTCGCCGCCATGCTGCGGCGCCGGATCGAGACCGGCGACCTCGTCATCGAGGACGCCCTCGTGGCCACCGCGGCGGCGCAGTTCTTCGTGCTGCTCAAGGGCGATCTCCACCAGCGCATGGTGTTCGACTGCGACGACGCCGGGGACTGCGCCCGGCTACGGCGCACGCACCTGGAAGCATCGGTGGACATGTTCCTGCGCGCCTACGGGCGTCGCTGAACACGGTCACATGTGTCCCCCGCGTGCCGTCTGGGCCGGTGACTTCCGGCACTGCGTCGACCGCAACACCCCCGCGATGATGAACCTGCGCCCGCACCGCTAGAATTGCGGGCTGGCGAACGAAGGAACCCGCAACAATGACGATCGACTACGCCAAGGCCCGTGCGGCGATGGTGGAACAACAGGTCCGGCCCTGGGACGTGCTCGATGCACGCGTGCTCGAAACGATCTCGCGCCTGCCGCGCGAGGCATTCGTGGCCGATGCGCGCCGCGCGCTGGCCTACGCCGACCTCGAACTCCCGCTCGGCCACGGCGAGCTGATGCTCAAGCCCGTGGTCGAAGGCCGTGCGCTGCAGGCACTGAAGCTCGAACAGGGCGACGAAGTGCTGCAGATCGGCACCGGCAGCGGCTATCTGGCCGCGTGCATGGGTTATCTGGCCCGCGATGTCGTCAGCCTCGAGCGCCACGACGATCTCGCCGACGCCGCCCGTGGCCGTCTGCAGGCGCAGGGCATTGCCAACGTCGACGTGATCGCCGCCGATGCGTTCGCCTGGAATACCGACCGCCGCTTCGACGCGATCTGCGTCTGTGGCGCTGTCGACGTGATTCCGGAGCGTTTCGTGCAGTGGCTGCGTCCCGGCGGCCGCATGTTCATCGTGCGTGGCCGCGCGCCCGCGATGGAGGCCGTGCTGGTCCACCGTGAAGGCGAGGCTGTCAACGCGCCGCGCATCGAATCGTTGTTCGAAACCGGACTCACCTATCTCGCAGGCGCCGCACCGGTGCCGCAGTTCACTCTCTGATCGTCCAAGGATCCTCCATGTTCCGCCGCCCCCTGTTCCTGTCGCTCGCACTCGCGCTGACGTCCAGCCCGCTGCTGGCCGCCGATCTCGTCCAGACCTACGAGCTGGCCCGTACCAATGACCCGACGCTGTCGATCGCCGAATCGCAGCGCCTGTCGACCAAGGAAGGCGCGGTCCAGGCCCGGGGCGCGCTGCTGCCGCAGATCAACGGCAGCGCCTCGCTGACCGACAGCCGTGCCGCCGGCCTGTCCGGCAAGGCACGCACGCGCAGCTACGGCGTCAACGCCGGCCAGGTATTGTTCGACTGGGGCCAGATCTCCACGCTGCGTTCGCAGCGCGCGCTGAGCACGGCGGCCGACTTCCAGCTCGACGCCGACAACGACTCGCTGATCACGCGCACCGCTGCGGCGTACTTCGACGTGCTGGTCGCGACTGAAACGCTGGCTGCCGCCGAGGCCGCGGAGGCCGCGTTCAAGCGCCAGTTCGACTTCGCCGACAAGCGCCTCGAAGTGGGTCTGGCGCCGATCACCGACGTGCACGAAGCCCGCGCCCAGTACGACGGCGCCCGCGCGAACACGATCGTCCAGCGCAATGCGCTGCAGGATTCCTACCAGGCGCTGGCCGAGATCACCGGTTCGGAAATCCGCGACCTGCGCGGCCTGCCTGACGATTTCACCCCGCAGCTGCCGGAAGGCCGCGACGCGGACGCCTGGGTCGCCACAGCGATCGACCAGAACCCGCAGCTGCAGGCGCTGCGCTATCAGGTGACGGCCTCCGAGTACGGCGTCACCGCGGCCAAGTCGGCCCACCTGCCGACGCTCGATCTGGGCGCCAGCTATGGCAACAGCGATACCTGGGGCCGGGACAATCCGGACGCACTGGCCCGCCGCGGCGAGACCAACAGCATCGGCCTGACGCTGACCGTGCCGATCTTCAGTGGCGGCATCACCCAGTCGCGCGTGCGCCAGTCGATCGCCCAGCGCGATATCGCCGGCGACCAGTACGAAGCACAGCGTCGCGCGATCGAGCGCAACACCCGCAGCGCCTACCAGAACCTCGTCGCCGGCATCACCGAGGTCGAGGCACGCCGTCTTGCCCTGGTCTCGGCCAACAGCGCCTACGAGGCCTCGCAGGTCGGTCTGGAAGTCGGTACGCGTACGGTCATCGACGTGCTGATCAACCAGCAGAACCTGTTCTCGGCGCGTCAGGCCTATGCCTTCGCCAAGTACAACTTCCTGCAGAGCCGCCTGCTGCTCGAGCAGGCCGCGGGCACGCTGGACATCGGCAACCTGCAGGACGTGAACCGCCAGCTGACCGTCGACGTCAACAGCGTCGGCGCGTCCACTGGTACCGGCGCGGCGACACCGCCGCCGCAGTAAGCAGTCCGGTCAGATCGACGACGGCGCGGATCGCAGGATCCGCGCCGCTTTTGGTTCCGGCACCGGCAGATCGGGCTCGATCAGCGCCAGCGTGCGCGCCAGTGCGCCGCGGCCATTGGCGACGAGCGCACGGCCTGCCTCGGCCATCGCGTCGCGCGCATCGGCATCCGCCAGCAAGGCGGCGATGTGGTCGTGTACCGCGTCCGCGTCCTCGCCGATGCGCAGCGCATCCACACGCCCCAGCTGCTTGGCGATGTCGGCGAAGTTCTGCAGGTGCGGACCGGTGACAACCGGCGTGCCCACCGCCGCAGGTTCCAGCAGATTGTGGCCGCCGATGTCCTGCAGGCTGCCGCCGACGAAGGCGACATCGGCGCAGGCGAAGAACAGGCCGAGCTCGCCGAGCGTATCGAGTACGAAGACATCGTCGCCGGCATCGGGCCAGGTGGTCAGCGCGCGCGTGGCTACGCGCCAGCCGGCGTCGACGCCGAGCTGCATCGCGCTGCGGAAACGTTCGGGATGGCGCGGTGCCCAGATCAACAGCAGGTCGGGCCAGCGCGTACGCAGGCGGCGGTGGATGTCGATCACCGCGGCTTCTTCATCGGGATGCGTGCTGGCTGCGATCCACACAGGCCGCGCGCCGGCGCGGCCGCGGAAATCCGCGACCAGCTTCGCGATCTTCGCGTCGTCCAGCGTGATGTCGAACTTGAGGTTGCCGGTATCGATCACCGCATCGCGCAACGCGCCGAGCTTCACGAAGCGCTTGCCGTCATCGGCGGATTGCGTCGCAACACGGCGCACCGTGCGCAGTGCGCGGCCGACCAGCGGACGCAGCACGCGGTAGCCACGCAGCGAACGTGCCGACAGCCGCGCATTGACGATCACCGTTGGCACGCGGGCATCGCGACAGCAGAACAGCAGATTCGGCCACAGCTCGGTCTCGACGATCAGGCCGATCTGCGGGCGGAAATGGCGCAGGAAACGCCGCACCGCGCCCGAGAGGTCATAGGGCAGATAGACATGCTCGACGCGCTCGCCCCACAGCGCCCGCACGCGCTCCGAGCCGGTCGGCGTGATCGTGGTCACCAGCAGGCGACATGACGGATCGCGCGCGAGCAATGCATTGATCAATGGCGCAGCCGCATTGACCTCGCCGACCGACACCGCGTGCACCCACACCGGCGTCGTCCGCGGTGGCGTGCGGTAGATGCCGTAGCGCTCGTCCCAGCGCAGCAGGTACGCCGCCTGCCGGAAGCCACGCCAGATCAGGTGATAGACCGTGATCGGCGCGAGCACGACGAGCAGGGCCGAATAGAGGCCGCGCAGCAGTCGTTCTGTGGTGTCGGCGCGCATCCGCACAGGATAGCGGATGCCTGCGCGGCGCCACCTCCTACAATGGACCGATGTCGACGACACCCCTGCCCCGCCCGCCGCTCGCACCCCGCCATTGGCCGGCGTGGATCGGCATCGGCCTGATGGCGCTCGCCGCGCGGATTCCGTGGCCGATGCAGCGCGCGCTCGGTCGGGGGCTCGGCAATACCTTGCGCATCGCGCTGGCGGGTCGTCGCAAGGTCGCTGCGCGCAATCTCGAACTGTGTTTCCCGGACCTCGACGCGTCCGCGCGCGAGGCGCTGCTGCGTCGGCACTTCCATGCGCTGGGCATCGGCCTGTTCGAATTCGCACGCGCCTGGTGGGGCTCGATCGCACCGTTGCAGCGCGGACTGATCGTCGAAGGTGTCGAGCACGTCGAAGCCGCGCGCGCGGCGGGCCGCGGCGTGATCGTCGTGTCCGGACACTTCACCACGCTGGAAGTCTGCGGCCGCCTGATGTGCGACTACGTGCCGCTGGCCGGCATGTATCGGCCCCACACGCAGCCGGCCATGGAATGGGCCGTGCGTCGCGGCCGCGCGCGCTACGCCGCGGCGATGTTCCCCAAGCGCGACGTGCGCGGCGTGGTGCGGCATCTCAAGCGCGGCGGGCTGCTCTGGTACGCGCCCGACCAGGATCCCAGCGGCGGCGACGCGGTCTACGTGCCGTTCTTCGGCCGCCCCGCGCACAGCCTGACCTCGACCCATTCGCTCGCGCGCCTGTCCGGCGCGGCGGTGGTGTTCTACCGCCACGTGCGCCGCGACGATGGCGGCTACACGCTGACGCTGACCCCGGCGCCCGCACCGTATCCGACCACGGACGCGACCGCGGATACGGCAACGGTCATGGCCGGCATCGAGGACATGGCCCGGGCCGCGCCCGACCAGTACCTGTGGATCCACCGGCGGTTCAAGCGACAGCCGGATGGCGGATCGTTGTACTGACGTGAGCGCGTCACGACCCGCAGGACGGGTAGAGAGCAGCGAGACCCGTCATCGCCATAGACATACTCGCGCTGGCAGTCATCGCGGCGGCGCTCTCCGTCCCGACAGGCGCACGCGTCCATCACGCGGGACGATGGGACCCGCTCAGCGCAGCACGCCGTCTTCCGGCCGCACCGGTTCCACACGCGCCAGCAGGCTGCCGGCATAGAGGGCAGACAGCAGCAGCGTGAAGCCGCCCCAGAACGTCGAGTAGAACGCGAGATGGGTATTGAGCGGGAACACCGTGACCACCAGCGCGAGCATCGCCGGACGTGCCTGTTCGCGCGCCTCGGGTGAGGCGAAGCGCCAGGCGCGCCAGGCCATCGCGACGCCTGCGAGCCACATCAGCAGACCGATGAGTCCGGTCTCGCTGCCGATCTCGAGGACGATCTGGTGGGCGTGGAACGCGGGGCCATCGCCCCAGGCGGCCATCTCATCTGGGCGCGGATCGCAACCCGGGAAGGCTTCGCGGAAGCCGCGTGCGCCGACACCGTTGATCGGGTTCTCTCGAATCATGCACAGCGATGCGTCCCAGATGCGGGCGCGGCCTGCCAGTGCGTCGTCGACGGCGGATGCATCCGTCGACAGACCCGTCGCGGTGCGCTCGATGCGCTCGCGGACCTGGGGCGAGACTGCAGCCGCGGCGACCGCGATGACGATGGCCGCGACGAACACGGCAAGCAGGCGGCGCCAGCCGAGCAGGCGCCAGCCCGACAGCAGCAGCACCAGCGCGTAAGTCAGCCACGATGCGCGTGAGCCGGCGAAAAGCAGCACGATGCCGATCGCTGCGCTCGCGATCACCCAGCCGCTGGCGCCGAAACGGCGACCGGCCCAGTACAGACCGAACGGTGACAGGCTCGCCAGCACCACGCCGAGCTTGAGATTGCAGGGTCCGAGCACGCCGCCGAGACGATCCGCAGCAGCGACCTGTTCGAGCGTGCACATCGGCCGGCTGCTGATCAGCTGCTTGAGCTGGTCGATACCGAAGAACAGCGGACTGGTGCCGAACACGACTTCGCACAGGCCATCGAGCGTCCACACCGCGACGATCACCGCGAGCCCACCGAGCGTGATGCGCCGGCCGCGCCGCGTCGCGACCGCGGAGGCCACCAGCCACAGGAACGGCAGATAGCGCAGATCGACCAGCGCTTCGCGCAACGCGCGTCCGACATCGACCGAATCCACCGCCGACAGCAATTGCGGCAGCCAGTACGCGAAGAACAGCACGCTGGTCAGTGCCCACGCGGGTGCGCTCAGCAATGCGGCGCCGCCGCGGAAACGCGCGCCGACCAGATGGATGATCGCGGCGAGCGCACCCAGCACCATCACGCCCTCGGCGTAACCGGGCGCAGGCCACAGGATCACGAAGGCCAGCACCCAGTGCGGCGCCCAGCGCCAGCCGACAGGCCGCGGTGCGCGCGCGCCGGTTGCCGGCTCAGTTGTCGTCGTCGAACTCGTCATAGACCGCGAGGGTCGCCTCCTGCATCGCACGCAGCGTGTCGGTCATCGTACCGGCTCGCGCCGGCGCTCGCGTGACCAGCGCGCGTGCGGCATGCGCCAAGGCGGCGCGATCGAAAGGTTGCACCGCGCCTTCAGGCTGCAGTTGCGCGAGCAGTTCGCCGACGCCGCCATGCGCCCAGCCCACGACCGGCCGCGCGCACGACAGCGCTTCGAGCACGGTGCGGCCGAAGGCCTCGGGTTTGCGCGACAGCTGCAGCACGAGATCGCTTGCGGCGTAGGCGCGCGCGATCGCATCGGTCGGCGCGGTCATCGCCAGCGCGTCGCCACAGCCCGCGGCCTGTGCCGCACGCGTGAGCTCATCGAGGTAGGCCTCGCGTCCCGCTTCGCGGGCGCCCGGCATCCACAGGCGCGCATCGAGACCGCCGGCACGCAGGTCGGCCAGCAGCGCGATCGCATCGTGATGGCCCTTCAGCCGCGTGCCGCGCCCCGGCAGCAACAACAGCGGACCATCGCCACCGAGCGCCGGCCAGCGCGCTGCAACATCGGCACGCGCGTCTGCGTTTGGATGCGGCGTGGCCGGAAACGTGGTGGGGTCGATTCCGCGCGGGATCACCCGCAGGCGGGCACGCGGCGTTGCCGGATAGTGCTGCAGCAGATAGTCGCGCACGGTGTCGGACACACAGATCACGCGTTCGCCGCGCGCCATGATCGCGCTGTAGCGCGACGGCGAATTGAGCCCGTGCATGGTGGTGACGAAATGCGGACGCTGCGCTTCGGGCATGCCGCGCAGGGCCCACCAACCGATCCACGCCGGCAGGCGCGAGCGGGCGTGCACGATGTCGGCACCGGTGTCGGCGAACAGGCGTCGAAGACTTCGCACATGGCGCAGCACGCGAAGCGACTTCGCACCGATGTCGAGCGTGATGTGGGTGGCGCCAGTCGCCTCCAGCGCGGGCACGAGACGTCCGCCTGCGGAGACGACGATCGCGCGATGGCCGGCATCGACCAGCGCCTGCGCGATTTCGATCGTGGAGCGCTCGACGCCGCCCGACGACAACGCGGGCAGCAACTGGATGACGGTCAGCGGTCGACGCATACGGGCGCGGAACGCGCCGCGGTCAGTCGACGAGAACGAAGTGCGCGCCGCAGTACGGGCAGTCGGACTCGCCGTTCTCGGCTTCAATCGGCAGGTAGACGCGCGGATGCGAATTCCACAGCGCCATCGACGGCAGCGGACAGCTCAGCGGCAGATCGGCGCGGCGCACTTCGTAGCGCTGGGCGGCGTTGGCTTGCGTCGGGGCTGCGGTCATGACGGCGGGTTTCATCGGCGTGGAGGCCGCCATTCTACCGCGCGGCCGTGCAGACGGGCTCAGCCCGGCAGCGTGATCAGCAGGAGTTCGGCGCCATCGGTCGTGGCGACGAGACCGGTGGTGATGGCTTCGTCGTGCACGCCAAGCGCATCGCCGGCGCTCAGCGCTTGGCCGTCGACGGCTACGCCGCCGCGCAGGATCTGCAGCCAGTGCCGCTGCGTGGCCTCGAGCGTCATGGTCAGACGTGCGCCGGGCTCCAGTCGCGCATGGCGGAGCCAGGCCCGCTGACGGATCGGCAGGCTGTCTTCAGCGCCCTCGGGCGCGGCCATCAACGTCCATCCGGCTTCGCTGGCAACACGCGTGATGCCAGCGGCGGGCGGCAGATTGACGCGGTCCGGCTGGATCGCGATACGCAACACGCGCGCGCCATCCGCCCCGGCGGTTTCGACCGGCGTGTCGCTGGCATGGCCGGCGCCGGCCCACGCCAGTGCGCCGGCGTCGAGCGTGACGCCATCGCGGACCAGCGTGCCGTCCAGCACAAACACCAGCAGCTCCATGTTCGCCACGCGCTGCGAAGGCACGGTCGTGCCGGGCGGCAGGTGTTCCTCGTTGAACTGGCGCAGCGCGCCGAAACCAAGCCAGTCGGGATCGTGGAAATCGCCGCTGGAGAACGTGCACAGGCGCGTGCGGGCCCCGTGCGTGGTGCGGCCGCGCTGGTCGGCAGGACGATGGAGTTTCATGACGGCAGTTCCGGAACGCGGAAACGAAAACGCCGGCGCTCAGGAGACCCGTGCGCCGGCGTCGTGACGCGGAATCTTACTGTGCGGCAGGCGCGGCCGGGGCAGCACCCTCGGCGACGACGGCTTCGGTGGTGATGCGCAGTTCGACTTCATCGCTGACGTTCGGCGCGTACGCACCGACGCCGAAATCGCTGCGCTTGATCGTCGCCACGGCATCGAAACCGGCGGCGGCGCGCTTGGCCATCGGCTGCTCGCCGAACTTGTTGATCGTGACGTCCAGCACCACCGGCTTGGTGATGTCCTTGATCGTCAGGTCACCGGTGACCTTGAGCTGGTTGGTGCCGGCGCTCTCGACCGCGGTGCTCTTGAACGTGGCGTTCGGGAACTTGGCCGCGTCGAAGAAATCAGCGCTGCGCAGGTGGTCGTCGAAATCGCCGACATGCGAGTTCAGACCCGACAGCGGCAGCGTGACTTCGACCGACGACGCGCCGACGTTCTCGGCGTTGTAGACGATCTGGCCGGAGACTTCGCCGAAATGCGCGATCGGGTTGGAGAAGCCGAAGTGGCTCCACTGCGCGATCACGTCGGTGTGCTTGGGATCGAGCACGTAGGTGCCCGAGACGCCGGTGATGGCTTCGGCGGTCGGCGCGGTTTCGGCCAGCGCCTCGGTCGACGGCTGCGCGGGCGCGGAAGCGGCGGGCGGGGTCGCGTCGGCCGGCGCCGGGTCCTGCTGGGCGCAGGCGGCGAGGGCAAGGGCGGCGGCAAGCGGGAGCAGCAGGTGGGCGGTACGCATGGACGGATCCTCGAACGGGTGGTGGGTGGTACGGACGGGATTGAAGCCCGCGGGGTCGGGTCGCGACCGCGCGGGATACACACTCAGACGATGCGCGCGGCTTCGTCGAACGGCAGGCGCGGCGAGCGCGGGAAGATCGTCGACGGATCGCCGGTGCCGAGATTGATGATGAAATTCGACTTGATCGCGGTGCCGGGGAAGAACGCCTCGTCGACCTTGGCATTGTCGAAGCCCGACATCGGGCCGGTGTCCAGACCCAGCGCGCGCGCGGCCAGGATCAGATACGCGCCCTGCAGGCTGCCGTTGCGGAACGCCGGCACTTCGCGGTTCTCACGCGGACCGTCGAACCAGCTTTTGGCGTCGGTGTGCGGAAACAGGAACGGCAGCTTCTCGTGGAAATCTTCGTCGTGGGCGACGATCACGACGACCGGCGCGGCCATCGTCTTCTCGTAATTGCCTTCGCTCAGCGCCGGACCCAGCTTCGCCTTGCCCTGCGCCGACTTCACGAACACGAAGCGCGCGGGCGACGAATTGGCCGACGTCGGCGCGAACTTCAGCAGATCGTAGAGCTGGCGCAGCGTGTCGTCGCTGATGTCACCGCTGAACCCGTTATAGGTGCGGGCGGTGCGGAACAGCTGGTCGAGCGCGGCATCGGGCAGAACATGGGTCATCGGACAACCTCGGATCGGATGGGGCCAGGCAGGGCCGCAGTGTAGAGTCCTGCGGCGGCGCGACGCGTGCGTCGACGCAGAACGGATGATCACATACGTGGAACGTGGGCCGGGCGAAGAAAGGGATTACGGACGGATCTGGGCACTCAGCGATGGGCGCGCCGGCAACGCACGCCAGGCCGAAGCACTGGCTGCCGCCTTGTCGCCGCAGACGGACGCCCTGCATCTCGATCCGCGCGCGCCCTGGCGCTGGGCCGCACCGCGGCGCCTGCCCTACTCGAGGCACGCCTTCGGCAGCGATTACGTGACGCGCCTCCGCGCCGCGCCCGAGATCGCGATCGGCTGCGGCCGTCAGGCCGCGCTTGCGACGCGTCTGGCCGGCCAGTCCGGCGCACGCACGGTGCAGATCCTCGATCCACGCATCGATCCGAGGCTCTGGGATCTCGTCGTCGTGCCGGAGCACGATGCGCTGCGCGGCGACAACGTCCTGGTCGCACGCGGCAGCCTGCATCCGGTCGACGACGTGTGGCTGGCCGCCGCGCGCGACATGCACCCCGCACTGGGCGCCCTGCCCGGCCCGCGCATCGCGGTGCTGCTCGGCGGCGATTCGCGCCATGGCCGTTTCGATGTCGCCGCGTTCGGTGCACTCGCCGACCGGCTCGATGCGATCGTCGCACGCGATGGCGGCAGCCTGTTGCTGACCGGTTCGCGGCGCACGTCGCCGGACGTGCGCGATGCGCTGCGTGCGCGCTATGCCGGACGCGCCGGCTGCGTCTGGACGGGCGACCGCGACGGTGTGAATCCGTATGCGGGCATGCTCGGCTGGGCCGATCGCATCGTGTGCTCGTCGGACTCGGTCAACATGCTGTCGGAAGCCTGCGCGACACGCGCACCGGTATTCGTCTTCGCGCCGGGCCCGCTCGCCGGTGCACCGCAACGCTTCGTCGATGGCCTGCACGCGGATGGACGCGCGCGCCCGTTCGAGGATGCGCTGCCGGCGTTCGAGGTCACGCCCTTGCGCGAGACCGCGCGGATCGCAGCGCAGGTACGCCGGCGTCTGTCGGCGTCGCGTTGAGCGACGTCAGCGCAGTTCGAGCAACGCGTCGAACCGCTCGATCACCGCAAGCGCGCCGCAACCATGCAGATCGAAGTCGCGCCGGTAGCCGTAGCCGACCAGCACCAGCGGCGCACCCGCCGCGATCGCCGCGCCGGCATCGGCCGCCGAATCGCCGACCATCAGACACTGCGTGATGTCGACGCCAAAGCCTTCGGCCAGATGCAGCAGCGGCAGCGGATGCGGCTTGCGCTCGGGCAGATCGCCGGCGCCGAGCACCGCGTCGAAACAGCCGTCGATCCCCAGTGCCTCGAGCAGCGGCGGCACGAACTGCGACGGCTTGTTGGTGCACACCGCCATGCGTACGCCGGCGGCCTGCAGCGTCTGGAGGGTCGCCTCCACACCCGGATACAGCTGCGGATCGAGCAGCAGGCAATCCTCGTAGTGGCGGAGGAACCGCGGCATCACCGCATCGACCGTCTGCGTTTCGCCGGCGTGCTGCAGCGCCGAGGTGATCAGCTGGCGCGCACCGTCGCCGATCCAGCTGCGCACCGTGGCTTCGTCGACCTGCGCATGGCCCAGCTCGGCCAGCAGGCGGTTGACCGCTGCGGCGATGTCGGAGGCACTGTCGACGAGGGTGCCGTCGAGATCGAACAGCACGACCGGCCAGGGAAACGTGCGCGGCGCGGCAGCATCAGCCATGGAACACCTGCTTCGAACGGGGGCCGCACAGTGTGCGGCATCGGCGCTGCAACACTGCGTTGGCACGCCGGGGTTCACGACGCCGGCGCGGCCGCCTATGCTCGCGGCCGCGGCGACGCGCCGCCCGCTGGAGTCCACGATGTCGATCACCACAACCGCGACCACCGCGTCCAACGACGCGCCGCGCCTGCTGCGCACGCTGTGCAACCACTGGCGGCACAAGTTTGAGATCACCCGCGATGACGAGGGCGGTCACGCCTTCATCCCGTTCCAGGGCGAGGAATACGGCGCCGACTTCTTCGTCGAGGACGACACGCTGCGCATTGTGCTGACCCAGCCCACGGCCGAGGAGGTCGAGCGCTACCAGCAGGTCATCGAGAACCATCTGCAGCGCTTCGCACGCGACGAGACGCTGGCGTTCGACTGGCAGCCGGCCTGACCGGTCAGGTCTGACCCGGGGGCCATCGCGTCCCGCCCGCCGGCGTACCTGCAACGGCGCTCAGCGGTAGCGGGCTTCCATCAGGTCGAGATCGCGCACCAGCTTGCGGGCGACCTCGTCGGAGATCTCCCGGTGCCGCGCGAGCGCATAGATGCGTTCGCGCTCGGCATGCACGCCGGCCAGGCGCAGCGCGCGCTCGGCCTCGTCGGCGCGGCGCAGTTCGGCGGCGTCCACGCCCAGCGCGCCGTCGCGCCGCAGACGCTCCTCGTACAGGGCCATCACCCGCACCGCGGCGCTGGCGTAGAGGTCGGGATTGGCCTGCGCCGCCGGCAGTGCATGCTGCGCACGCTCAACTGCGGCCACGGCGGCAACCGCCGCTTCATGGCGGGCCCGGTCGAGTTCACGGTCGTCCTCGTCCTCCTCCGGCACTTCGAGGCCCCGCAGCAGGCGCGGCAGCACGAAACTGCCGAGCAGCAGCGACAGGATGATCACCGCGGCGGCGAGGAAAATGGCCAGATCCCGGGTCGGAAACGGCGAGCCGTCGTCGAGCAGCAGCGGCAGCGTCAGCACACCCGCCAGGGTGATCGCGCCGCGCACGCCGGCCAGCGACATCGCCGCGACCAGGCGCACGCGCGGCCGGGTGTCATGGCGACCGCTGCGGTACAGCCCGATCCGCAGCGACACCCAGACCCAGGCGAAACGCAGTGCGAACAGGCTGGCGTAGATCGCGAAGACATAGACCGCCAGCCACCAGGGATCGACGTGCCCGGCCTCGCGGACCGAACGCACCGCACGTTCGAGGATCCACGGCAACTGCTCGCCCAGCAGCACGAAGATGATGCCGTTGAGCGAGAACTGCACCGTGTCCCAGACCGCCGCGCGCTGCACGCGGGTGGTCGCCAGTGCGCGGCCGCTGAGTTCGACGTAGCTCATCGTCACGCCCGCGGCGACCGCGGCGAGGATGCCCGAGGCGCCGATCTGTTCGGCCAGCAGATAGGCACCGAACGGCGTCAGCAGGCTGATCAGGATCGGCGTGCCGGCCTCCTCGCCGAACACGCGCGAGACCAGTGCATGACCGCGGTTGATGCCGATCGTCAGCGCCACGCCCACCGCGACTCCCGCCAGTGCCAGCCACAGGAAGGTCAGCGACGCCGACATCAGCGAAAACGTGCCGGTCAGCGCCGCGGCGACCGCGAAGCGGAAGCACACCAGACCGGACGCATCGTTGAGCAGCGATTCGCCTTCGAGGATGTGCATTACACGCTTGGGAATCGGTGCGCGCGCGGCGATCGACGACACCGCCACCGGATCGGTCGGCGACAGGATCGCCGCCAGCGCGAACGCGACCGCCAACGGCATCACCGGGATCATCCAGTGGATCAGCAGACCCGCGCCGATGACCGTGAATACCACGAGGCCGAGCGCCAGTTGCAGGATCAGCCCGCGGTCGCGGAACAGGCCGCTCTTGGGAATGCGCCAGCCGTCGAGGAACAGCAGCGGCGGCAGGAACAGCACGAAGAACAGGTGCGGATCAAGGGTCACGCCCTGGCCGAACACGCCGGCAATCGTCGCGCCCAGCGCGATCTGCACCAGCGGCAACGGCAGGGGCAGCCAGCGCGGCAATACACGGGTCAGGTAACCACTGGCGACCACGGCCAGCAGCATCACCAGGACGACTTCGATCGAGTGCATTGCGGGCGGACGAGGCGCGGGCGCGAGGCCGCCACGATAGCGCCGATGTCGCCACCCGGCGCACCGACACGGCGCCTGCATGGGCCGGCACCTAGAATCGGAGCCTTCTTCACCCGATGGTGCGCACGATGGACAACCCGCTGCTCGATTTCTCCGGCCTGCCGCGTTTCGACGAGATCGAGCCGGCGCACGTGCAGCCCGCGATCGACACGCTGGTCGCCGAGGCCGACACCGCGCTGGCGCTGGCCGGACGCGCGCAGCCGGTGACCTGGGACAGCGTGGTCGTGCCGCTCGAGGACGCCACCGAACGGCTGGGGCGCGCGTGGAACCAGGTCGGCCATCTCAATGCGGTGGTCAACACGCCCGTCATGCGCGAGGCCTACAACACCGCCCTGCCCAAGGTGACGCGCTTCTTCAGTGCACTGGGGCAGGACCAGGCGCTGTTCGCGGCCTACCAGTCACTGTCCGACCAGGCCAATGTGCTGGGTCTGGATGCACTGCAGCGGCGCGTGCTCGCACATGCGCTGCGCGACTTCCGGCTCGGCGGCGCCGCGCTGGACGACGGCGACCGTGCACGGTTCGCGGAGGTCCAGCAGGCACTCGCGAAGCTGTCGTCGGAGTTCTCCGAACACGTGCTCGACGCCACTGACGCGTTCGCGGTGTATGTGGAGGATCTGTCCGAACTCGACGGTTTGCCGGAAGAGACCCTCGCGGCCGCACGCGCGGCAGCCGAGCGCGACGGGCGACAGGGCTGGAAGCTGACCCTGCAGATGCCGTCCTACCTGCCGATCCAGACCTACGCGGGCGATCGCGCCCTGCGCGAGCGCTTCTACCGGGCCTACGGCCTGCGGGCGTCGGAAACCGGGCCCGAAGCGCTCGACAACGGCCCCCTGATCACCCGCATCCTCGCGCTGCGCGACGAACAGGCACGCCTGCTCGGCCATGCGAGCTACGCCGATCTGGCGCTCGCGACGAAGATGGCGACCACGCCCGATGCGGTGCTCGACTTCCTCCGCGACCTCGCCGCACGTGCACGTCCCCATGCCGAACGGGACCGCGAGGCGCTGTCCGAATTCGCGCGCACGCAGCTCGGCATCGACACGCTCGAGCCCTGGGACATCGCGTTCACCAGCGACCGCCTGCGCCAGGCGCGTTACGACTACTCGGCGCAGGCGGTGAAACGCTACTTCACCGAGGACCGCGTGCTGGCCGGGCTGTTCGACGTGATCCATGCGCTCTACGGCCTGCGCGTCGAGCGCGACGAGGCGCCGGTGTGGCACGAGGACGCGCGCTTCTACCGGCTGGTCGACGCCGACGGCGCGCTGGTCGGCCAGTTCTATCTCGACCTCTATGCCCGCGAGGGCAAGCGTGGCGGTGCGTGGATGGACGACTGCCGCAACCGACGCGCGACCGCCGCCGGCATGCAGACGCCGCTGGTCTACCTGGTCTGCAACTTCGGCCGCGGCACCGGCGGCCGCCCGGCCACGTTCACCCATGACGAGGTCACCACGCTGTTCCACGAGATGGGCCACGGCCTGCACCAGTTGCTGACCCGGGTCGACACGCTGCCGATCGCCGGCATCAACGGCGTGGAGTGGGACGCGGTGGAACTGCCCAGCCAGTTCATGGAGAACTTCTGCTGGGAATGGGACCGCGTGCAGGGCATGACCGCACATGTCGACACCGGCGAGCCGCTGCCCCGTGAGCTGTTCGACCGCATGCGCGCCGCGCGTAATTTCCAGAGCGGTCTGCAGACGCTGCGGCAGATCGAGTTCGCGATGTTCGACATGCAGCTGCATGCCGGTTTCGATCCCGCGCAGGACGCCGTGCTGACGCTGCTGGAGCGCGTGCGCGACGAAGTGGCGGTCAACCGCACGCCGGCCTGGCACCGGTTCCCGCACCAGTTCAGCCATATCTTCGCCGGCGGTTACGCGGCCGGGTACTACAGCTACAAGTGGGCCGAGGTTCTCAGTGCCGACGCCTACGCCGCGTTCGAGGACGCGCCCGACCGGCTGGCCGAAACCGGTGCGCGTTTCCGTAACGAAATCCTGTCGCGTGGCGGCAGCCGCGACGCGATCGAGAACTTCCGTGCATTCCGCGGACGCGACCCGGACATCGCCGCGCTGTTGCGGCACACCGGCATCGCCGCCTGACCTGGCGGCGTGACCCGCCCGCCGCAGACGCGGCGGGCGGTCGCACGGATCAGCTGTCGGCCAGCTGCGCCTTGCGGATCTGCGCATCCACCGAGGCGATCGCGGTCATGTTGATGACGCGGCGCGGGGTGGCGGACGGGGTGAGGATGTGCGCGGGCTTGTTGACGCCCATCAGGATCGGGCCGAGCGCGGCACCACCGGTCATCACGCGGATCATGTTGTAGGTGATGTTGGCGGCGTCGATGTTCGGGAACACGAACAGGTTCGCACGGCCGCTCAGCGTGGTGTCGGGGAGCATGCGGCGGCGCAGGGTTTCGTCCCATGCGGTGTCGCCCATCATCTCGCCGTCGAACTCCAGCTTCGGCGCGCGGCGCACGAGGATCTCGCGGACTTCGCGCATCTTGCGGGCGCTCGGGTCGTCGTGGCTGCCGAAGTTGGAGTGCGACAGCAGCGCGATCTTCGGCTCGATGCCGAACAGCTTCAGGCGGTACGCGGCCTGGATGGTGCTCTCGGCGATCTGCTCGGCGGTCGGGTCGGGCTGCACGTGGGTGTCGACGAAGAACCACAGGCCCTGGTCGTTGACCACACCGGTCATCGCCGAGGTGCTCTGCAGGCCCGGGTCGAGGCCCAGCACGCTGCGCACGTAGCCGAGCTTCTTGTGGAAGCGGCCGACGATGCCGGTGATCATCGCGTCGGCTTCGCCGCGGTCGACCATGATCGCGGCGATCAGCGTCGGGCGCGAACGCAGCAGGTTCTTCGCCGAATCCGGCGTCACGCCACGACGCGAGGTCAGCGCGTGGTAGTGCTGCCAGTACTCGTTGAAGCGGGGATCGTCGTTGATGTTGGTCAGTTCGAAATCGCGACCGGCGACCAGACGCAGGCCCAGACGCTTGATGCGCATGTCGATGACGTCGGGGCGGCCGATCAGGATCGGCGTCGCCAGACCTTCGTCGACCACGGTCTGCACCGCGCGCAGCACCACTTCCTCTTCGCCTTCGGCGTAGACGATGCGCTGGCGGTCACCGCGCGCACGGTCATAGACGGGCTTCATCACGAGGCCGGTGCGGTGGATGAACTGGCCGAGCTTCTCGCGATAGGCGCGCATGTCCTCCATCGGACGCAACGCGATGCCCGACGCCATCGCGGCTTCGGCGACGGCCGGGGCGACGATGGTCAGCAGGCGCGGGTCGAACGGGCGCGGGATGATGTATTCGCGGCCGAAGCTCGGGATCTCCTCGCCGTAGGCGCTGCCCAGATCGCTGGCTTCTTCCTTCGCCAGCTGCGCGATCGCGTGGACGCAGGCGAGCTTCATCGCTTCGTTGATGCCGGTCGCGCCGACGTCGAGCGCGCCGCGGAAGATGTACGGGAAACAGACCGCGTTGTTGACCTGGTTGGGATAGTCGCTGCGGCCGGTCGCGATGATCGCGTCCGGGCGCACGCGCTTGGCATCTTCCGGCATGATTTCCGGATACGGATTGGCCAGCGCGAGGATCACCGGATTCGGGGCCATCGCCTCGACCATTTCCGGCTTCAGGATGCCGCCGGCCGACAGGCCGAGAAACACGTCCGCGCCTTCGAGGATCTCGGCCAGCGTGCGCTTGTCGGTGTCGCGCGCGTAGCGCGCCTTGTCCGGGTCGAGATTGTCGCGGCCGGTGTGGATCACGCCGTCGCGGTCGAAAGCGAGGATGTTCTCGGGCTTGAGGCCCAGTGCGACCAGCATGTCCAGGCACGCGATACCCGCGGCGCCCGCGCCGGTGGTGGCGAACTTGACGTCCTCGATGCGCTTGCCGGCGATCTCGAGCGCGTTGACGATCGCCGCGCCGACGATGATCGCGGTGCCGTGCTGGTCGTCGTGGAACACCGGGATCTTCATCCGCTCGCGCAGCTTGCGCTCGACGATGAAGCACTCCGGCGCCTTGATGTCTTCGAGGTTGATGCCGCCGAAGGTCGGTTCGAGGCTGGCGATGATTTCGACCAGCTTGTCGGGATCGGTCTCGTCGACCTCGATGTCGAACACGTCGATGCCGGCGAACTTCTTGAACAGCACGCCCTTGCCTTCCATGACCGGCTTGCCGGCCAGCGCGCCGATGTTGCCCAGGCCCAGCACCGCGGTGCCGTTGGAGATCACTGCGACCAGATTGCCGCGCGCGGTGAGCTCGCTTGCGGCGTTGGGATCCTTGACGATCTCCTCGCAGGCGTAGGCGACACCCGGCGAATACGCCAGGGCGAGATCGCGCTGCGTCAGCATCGGCTTGGTCGCGCTGACCGTGATCTTGCCGGGCGGCGACGCGCGGTGATAGTCGAGGGCGGCCTGGCGGAATTCGTCGTTGGACATCGTCGGGGGATCTGCTCTGGAAAAAATGACGCGGGACAGGATTCTAACCCCGCCCCGCGCAAACCCCTGGACGGGGGCGTGTGGTCCGCTTCAGGCGCCGGGGTGACGGCCCGGCCGGAGCGCCCGGCCGGGCCGTCCGGTCAGAACACCACCTGGGTCCGGATGTTGAAGGTGTTGCCCGCATCCTGACCCGCGTAGGCGCCGACCTGGTTGTCGGTGTTCCAGCGCACGTAGTTGAACATCACGCGCGACCAGTTGTTGAGGTACCAGTTCACGCCCAGCGTCCATGAATCGGACTGGCCACCGCGCGCGGCGTCGGTGAAGTCGTACTTGTCGTAGCGGGTCGCCAGCTCCCAAGCGCCGATGCCGCCATCGGTGACCGGGCGCGCGACGCGGGTGGTGCCCCAGACGCCCGAGCGGGCGCTGAAACCGGGACGCTCGCCGGTGATCAGCCAGCCGGCGTAGGCCGAGTGGGCCTTCTGGTCGACATCGCCGACCGAGGTCGAGCGCAGCGTGGTCTCGCTGGTCTCGGCGAAGGCCCAGAAGTTGCGCCAGGTACCGCCCAGTTCCGCGCCCCAGGCCTTCTCGCCGGTGACGTCGTTGATCGCGCTGGCCGACACACGGACGTTGTCGTTGAAGCGCGAGGCCACACGCGGCGTACGGTTGATGCGGTTGGTGTCGATGCCGTAGTCCTCGTGTACGTACCAGCCGCCCACATGCAGGAAGCCTGCCGGACGCTTGATCGGATTCACGTGGCCGCGGAACGAATAGGTCAGCGAGTCGGTCTCGGTACCGGTGTTGCCCGCGTCGTCGCCGGAGACGCCGAACGTGGTGTGCCAGTTCTGGCCGATCATCTTCATCTGCACGCCGAGGCCGAAGTAGCCGCTGGCGGGCATGCCGACGCTGGCGACCGCGTTGCGTTCCATGAACGGCGTGCGGGTCAGCGTGGTGCTCGAGTCGATCGCACGGTCCTTGAGCTTGTTGCCGACGTAGAACTCGGTCGGAATGCTGCCCAGCTGGGTGTTCCAGCGCAGGTAGGCGTCCGACAGGCTGACCGCATTGCCCGAAAGCTCGGCGTCGATCTTGTAGCCCAGCGCACCGATGTTGCCCTGCGCGCCCAGACGCGCCTGGCGCAGGTTGGTGCCGGTGATGTTGCGGGCATCGAAGTTGGAGCCGTGCGTGGACGAGAAGTCCACCAGCACGCGGCCGCGCGGATTGAAGGTGAAGCTGCGGTCGCTGCTGCGGAACTCGGGACCACCGCGGCGCCAGCTGACGTTGCCACCACCGCCCCCACCGCCGCCGGCAGCGAGCTGCGCGACCTGGGCCTGGAGGATGGCCATGTCGTCCTGGCGGGTGTCGGCGACGGCGGCGTCGATCTGCGCCTGCACGCCATCGACCGGGGCGGCGTCGGGGCCTGCAGCGACGGCCGGCGCGCCCATCGCATCGAGGCGCTGGTTGAGCGCCTGCAGCTGTGCGGATTGCTGGCGGATCTGTTCGGCCTGCAGGCGGATCAGTTCACGCAGTTCGGTTTCGGTGGCGGTGTCGGCAGCGAGGGCGGGCAGCGCGGCCAGGCCCAGCAGGGCGCCGGCGGCCAGCGCGCGGGTGTGCTTGCGATTCATTCTGTGTTCTCTCCCGGAAATGCAGTGCGTGGACGGCTCAGTCGCCGTCTTCTTCGAAATCGGCGTCGTCGTCTTCGACCGGCGGCGGCAGCGTCGCGGTCTGGCCCGTCAGGGGCTGCAGGCTGACCGGCGGTGCGGCCATGAAGCCGTTCGCACGGGCCCACGTGGTGAACAGGCGCGGCCACTGCGCGACCTGCGTGCCGGGCCGGCCGAGGCCCCAGCTGTGGCCGCCACGGTCGAAGATGTGCATCTCCACCGGCACGTTCTGCGCGCGCGCGGCCTGGAACATCAGCAGGCTGTGGTTGACGTCGGCGATGCGGTCATCGGCGGCGTGCGCCAGGAACACCGGCGGCATGTCGCTGCGCACGTGGCTTTCGACCGAATAGGCCTCGACCGCGTCGGGCTGCGTGGCGAGCTCGCGACGGCTGCGCGTGGTGTCGTACGGCGGCTTCAGCGTGACCACCGGGTACAGCATCGCCAGGAAATCCGGACGCGACGGCAGGCGGTCGCTGGCATCGAGTGCCGGATAGAAGTCGTGGTCGAAGCGCGTGGCGAGGATGCCGCCCAGATTGGCGCCGGCCGACGAGCCCATGACGCCGATCTTGGTCGGGTCGATGCCCAGCTCGCTGGCATTCGCACGCAGCAGGCGCATCGCGCGCTGGCCGTCGGCGAACGGTGCGGATGCCGGCCAGCCGTCGACGGGCATGCGGTAGTACAGCACCACGCTGGTCACACCGATCGACGCCAGCCACTGCGCCATCGGACGCGCGGCGGTGCCGATCTGGATACGGAAGTAACCGCCGCCGCCGAGAATCAGGACCGCGGTGCCGTTCGGATTCGCCGGACGGTGGATTTCCATGCGCGGCTGCGAGACGCGGGTGACCGCGCCCATCGCACTGCCTTCGTTGCCGACCTGTTCGGGGCCCTGCACCACGCGGGGCAGATGACCTTCGGGCCACAGGTCCAGCATCTGCACGCTGCCGGTCTGGGCGGATGCGGGCAGTGCCAGACAGGCAGCCAGCAGGGCCAGCAGAATGCCGGCGTATCGTGTTGTCGATTTCATTTCGTGCCCTCCCGCACGGCGCTTTCGTTCTGTGCCGGGCCGCTGAAGGGATTGCATGTACAGCGGACCGGCGCGATGTCCCCGGGGTTCGAGCGAACCGGCGGAGAACGGGCCCACGCAGCAGAGGTGCCCGCGAACCGTGTCACGTTTTACCGTGCGCGCGCCCGATCACCGATAGCGCATTGGTACTACGCGCGCCGTAAACCCGCATCGCGCGACGGCACGCGGGCAGCGTGCGCGTCGCGCTGGGTGCAGGACACGCCCGTGACGTTCCGGGGCCTCAGGGCGCCCGGAAGCCGCAGTCCCCGGGCGCTGCCAGCGTGAGGCAGGTCGACTGCAGGCCGGCCGCGTCGGGCGCGGTGCCGGTGTCGAGCCAGGTCTCCAACGCGCGCAGCGCCGACCGGTACGTGGCCGCACGCAGCCGGCTGTGGTCGTGCTCGTCGGTCGCCACCGGCACCAGCAGGTGGCCACGGCCGGCACCGTCGACGATGTCGCGGTAGGCATCGAGCGCATCGACCGACACCACCTGGTCGTAGGCCGCATGCACGGCCAGCGTCGGCAGCACGATCAGGCCCGACAGGTCGGCGTCGTAGGCCAGCTGCGCCACCGCCGCCGGGTCGGCCGCGAAACGCTGTACCCGGGCGTTGAGCGCCTCGTCGTCGCGCGAACCGCGGTAGACGGTGTCCATGTTGCCGAACGGATTGCCGCCCTGCAGGCGCAGATGCACGAGATCCTGGAAAAGAAAGGTGGCCCAGGACAGGTGGCTGACCAGCCGGGCCTCCGCGATGCCCGTCACCGCCAGGATGTCGGCCAGGCGCGCCGCCTGGTCGGGCGTCCGGTCGGCAGGATCTGCCGCGATGCCGGTGCAGGCGTCCACCCGCCCCTGCAGGTCCTCGCGGGACATCCCGGCCCCGGCCGGCAGCCCCTGCCACAGCGGATACTGCGGCTCGCCGGCAGCCGGGTGGTTGCCGCAGACGGCCTGGTAGACCGCGCGCAGGTCGGCCCGGAAACCGTAGGCCCGGGTGCCGCCGAACAGCAGGCCGTTGGTGGTCAGCACCGCGTCGTAGTACGGACGGCCCTCGACATCGAGCGCGCCGAGTTCGGCCAGCTTGGCCGCCACGTTGCCGCCCCAGGACTGCCCGTGCAGCACCGTGCGCTGGGGCCGGCCCCAGCGGGCCCAGAACGCGCGCCGGCTGGCGTCGACATCCTCGGCCGCGCTGCGCACGCCATAGCCGCCGCGGCGGTAGGTCGAGCCGATCCATGCGTAGCCGGCCTCGACCATCGCCGCATAGCGGTCCAGGTCCTCGGCCGAGTCGCCGTCCTGCGGCGCGGACAGCCGCGGTCCGCCATGGGCGTGGACGATCAGCCGGTCGTTCACCGCGTGCGGAATCGCGGCCAGCAGCCAGGCGCCGTTGGCGTCACGCGCGGCATGGCAGTGCGCGATTTCCGCCACCGATGCCGGACAGTCCGTGGCCTCGAACGTCACCGCATCGTTTGCCGCCCACAGTGCCGGGGCGGCGATCAGCGTGGTCACGCCTGCGAGGAGATGGCGGCGCAGGGCGCGGCTCGTATCGTGAAGAGTCATCGCCACCTCAGAACGACCGGCTGATGTTGACGTACCAGTAGCGCCCCCACGGGTTGTGCAGCGACCCGCGGTAGCCGCCATCGGCCAGCGAGGGACCTTCGTCGGTCAGGTCGCGCACCCCGATGCGGACCGCGGTGCTGTCGGCGAACCGGTACTGGCCATAGGCATTGGACACCAGGCGGTCGTCGACCACCCACGGCGCGCCGGACAGGCCCAGCAGCTGCGGCTGTTCGAACGAACTCATGTACTGCGCCGAATAACCGGCGCGCCACGGCCCCTTGTTCCAGGTCAGCGATGCGCTCGCGCGCCATTCCGGACGGCCGTTCTGGCCGATCAGCTGGCTCGGATCGGGCAGCGGCGTCAGCGCGTCGATCGTGCCGGCGTCGCGTGCGGCATACAGCGCGTTGACGATGTCGCCCGGGTCACGGGTGAACTCCATCAGCTTGGTCGCATTGATGTTGACGTTGAAGCTGCCGAAGCGCGTACGGCGCAGCGACCAGTTCATCGCCACGTCGAGACCACCGGCGGTCTGCGGCTGCAGGTTGATGAAGCGGTCGTTGATCGAGGTCACGCGACCCACCGGCGCGAGGCCGGTGCCCTCGAAGAACTCGATGTCCTCTTCGGTCGGGGCGGCGCGGTTCACCAGCGGATTGGTGCCGCCCTGCAGGCGGTCGAGATAGTCGACCGTCAACGCGGTCTGCGCGCCGAGCAGGCCGACGATCTGCTCCTGCTGGATCCGCCAGCGGTCGATGGTGAAGGTGAACTGGCCCAGGTGCGCGGGCACGAACGTCGGCTGCAGGACCAGGCCGAACGAGGTGTTGGTGCTTTCCTCCGGTTCGAGATCCGGGTTGCCGGCCACCAGCAGCGACACGCCGGCCGTGTTCTGGCCACAGGCACTGAAGGACGCGATGCGACCCGCGCGCAGATCGGCCTCGCAGCGGATGTGGTCCATGCCGCTGGCCAGACGCGCGTATTCGGTCGCGTTGGTCTGCTCGAGGTTGGGGGCGCGGAAGCCCTCCGAGTAGGAACCACGCAGACGCACGCCGTCGACGACATCCCAGGCCAGCGCGACCTTGGGCTTGGCGACCGAACCGAAGTCCGAATACCGCTCGTAGCGTCCGGCCAGCTGCATGTTGAGACTGCGCATCAGCGGCACGCCCATCTCCGGCGACACCAGCGGCACCGCGAACTCGACGAACGCCGAGCCGACGTTGCGCGACCCGCGCGTGTCGGGATTCGGACTCACCGCGGCGGCGTTGCTGATGCTGGTTTCGCCGGTGACGAGGTCGGTGAACGTAAAGGTCCCGTCGAGGTTCGCATCGCGATCGTCGTGCTGGGTCTCGCGGCGCGCCTCGAGCCCGAACGCGACGCCGACGTCGCCCGCGGGCAGCGCGAACAGGTCGGCGCGGCTCAGCTTGAAGTCGGCCATCGTCAATGTCGTACGCGACTTGCGGACCAGATCGAACACGATGCCGCCGACCGCCGCCTGCGAACTGGGCGAGCAGTCGCCGAAGGTCGGCGTGTCCACACAGCCGCCGCTGAAGGGGTTGTAGGCGTCCGGCGTCGACAGGGCCAGCTGCTGCTGCAGGGCGGTCATGTTGACGTTCGGCGAGCGGTCCTCGGCCTGCGCTTCGGAATAGAGCAGCGCGGTCTCCCAGTCGAAACCGTTCCAGTCGCCCCGCAGGCCGGCCAGGAACCGGGTCTGGTAGTTCTCCACGCGCACGCGCTGGAAGCCGGTGTCGACGTAGCGGTAGTTGGTCATCTGCACCGGCAGGCCGTTCGCGGACACGCCGGTCAGGCCGGGCAGCCGGTTGGGGTTGGCGGTGCCGTCGGCGAACGTGACCGGACCGAACGGGTTCCAGTAGTTGCTTGCCGGAATCCAGATGGAATTGAGGTTGACCACCGGCGGCTGCGTGGCTTCGCTGACCGCGCGGTACAGACCGAACTCGCCGAAGGCCTCGATGCCCGGCGTGATCTCGTAGTGGCCTGTCAGATAGGCGTTCAGACGCTCGACCGAGGGCCGCACGGTGGTGCCCTGACGCGTGTCGTAGCGCATCTCGCGATTGGTGGTGTTGAAGTTGTGGTTGCCGCTGGCCAGGCACAGGTCCTCGCCGACCGACACGCCGCAACCGAAGCTCGATGGCTGGATGCGGAAGGCGCCGGCGGCGTTGGTGACGGCAACGCCGTTGGAGCGGATCACCGCGCGCGGACCGACGTTGAGCCGCGCCCACGGCGTGTGCGACGAGCGGCCGTCGAGTGCGGGCAGGCCGGCGAAATCCGGATAGTCGGCGAACAGCGGACGCAGATCGTCCGTTGCGGTGTAATCCTGGTCCTGCGCGCGCAGTTCAGACCGGTCCACGTAGTTCAGGAACAGCGACACGTTGCCGCGGTCGTAGTTCTTGCCCGCGAACAGGCTGGTCTCGAACTCGCGCATGCCCGTGCCTTCGGCGCCGCCGTAGCGCGTGCTGACGGTCAGGCCTTCGAAGTCGCGCTGCAGCACCGTGTTGACGACACCGGCGACCGCGTCGGCGCCGTAGATCGCGGCGGCGCCGTCGAGCAGCACTTCCAGGCGGTCCAGCCCGGAGACCGGAATCGCATTGGAGTTGAAGCTCTGCACCGGCACGGTGCCGGTGTCCGACGTGCCCTGGCTGGTCGGGTGCTGCACCAGGCGGCGACCGTTGAGCAGCACCAGCGTGTTGCCGACGCCGAGCGAGCGCAGGTTGACCGAATTGACGTCGCCGCGCGCCGCGTTGCTGGTCTGCGCACTGTTGGAGGCATCGAACAGCACGTCGCCCATCTGCGGAATGCTGCGCATCAGCTCGTCACCGGACGTGGCACCGGAGGCATCGATCTGATCGGCGTCGAACACCACGACCGGCAGTGCGTCGGTGGTCGGCGCGCCACGGATGTTGGAGCCGACCACCACCACCCTGTCGAGCGTGGTGGCATCGTCCTGCGCCTGCGCCGGTGTCGTCGCGGGCGTCGTGGCGACCGCTCCGGACCTGTCGGTGGCCGCGCCCACCGGCGCCGGCGTCGCCTGCGCGAGACAGGTCTGGATCGCTGCGGCCAGAACGGCCACGGTCAAGGTCGCGCCCCTGCGCACGACACGTGTGGTGTTGGTCATTCTCTCTTCCCTCCCCAGGAAATTGATCGGAATTTCAGTCCAGTGCGAGCTTCGGCGGCGGCACCGGTTCGGCCACCGGCGCCACGACGACCGGCAATGGCGTGCCGTCCAGCGCGGCCGCGAGTGCGTCGCGATCCAGCGCGTTTTCCCAGCGCGAGACGACGACGGTCGCCACGGCATTGCCGATGAAGTTGGTGATCGAGCGGCATTCGCTCATGAAGCGGTCGATGCCGAGGATCAGCGCCATGCCCGCGACCGGCACCGTCGGCACCACCGACAGCGTCGCGGCCAGCGTGATGAAGCCGGCGCCGGTCACGCCGGCCGCGCCCTTGGAGCTGAGCATCGCGACCAGCAGCAACGTGACCTGCTGCCACAGCGTGAGTTCGGTGTTGGTGGCCTGGGCGATGAACAGCGCGGCCAGCGTCATGTAGAGATTGGTGCCGTCGAGGTTGAACGAGTAGCCGGTCGGCACGACCAGGCCGACGACCGACTTCTGGCAGCCGGCCTTCTCCATCTTCTCCATCAGCGACGGCAGCGCGGATTCCGACGACGAGGTGCCCAGCACCAGCAGCAGTTCGGCCTTCAGATAGCGGATCAGCTTGAAGATCGAGAAGCCGCAGGCGCGCGACACCGCACCCAGGATCACGAGTACGAAAAGCGCTGCGCTGACGTAGAACGTGCCGACCAGCCACGCCAGGTTCGCCAGCGACGACAGGCCGTACTTGCCGATGGTGAACGCGATCGCGCCGAACGCACCGATCGGCGCGGCCTTCATCAGGATGTGCACCAGCTTGAACACCGGCACGGTCAGCGTTTCGAGGAACGTCAGGACCGGCTTGCCCTTCTCGCCGACCAGCGCCAGCGAGATGCCGAACAGCACCGCGATGAAGAGCACCTGCAGGATGTTGCCGTCGACGAACGCACCGACCAGCGTGCCGGGAATGATGTCGAGCAGGAAGCCGGTCATCGACATCTCGTGCGACTTCTGCACATAGCCTTCGACGGCTGCGGTATCGAGCGAGGCCGGATCGATGTTCATGCCGACACCCGGCTGCACGATGTGCGCGACCACCATGCCGATCACCAGCGCAAGCGTGGAGAAGAACAGGAAATAGGTCATCGCCTTGGCGAACACCCGGCCCACCGTGCGCAGGTGGGTCATGCCGGCGATGCCGGTGACGATGGTCAGAAAGATCACCGGGGCGATGATCATCTTCACCAGCTTGATGAAGGCATCGCCGAGTGGCTTGAGTTGTTCGGCGAACGCCGGCTCGAAATGCCCGAGCATCGCGCCGAGCACGATCGCGATCAGGACCTGGACGTAGAGCTGGCGGTACAGGGGCAGGCGCGGCGCAGGTGCAACGGCAGGCGGAATCGCGTGCATGGGAAACAGTCCCGGAAGCGGCATTGCAGGGAAATGAATGCCAGGTGATGCGTTGTACGCGTGCGGCGGAGCGCTGCCGATAGCGCATTGGTGTTACCCGTCCGCGACTAGTGCTTTCGGACTAGTCCACACGCCTGCATGACGGGCCTGGACTAGAATCCCGGCGGTCGCGCGCGCGTGCGACCCTCCCCCCACCGCGACGGGTCGCCCCCGCGACACGCCGCCGCTCTCCCCCAAGGATTCCATGCGTCTTTTCCTGTTCCCGCTCGTGGCGCTGTGCGCCTGCACCGCCGTGCCCGCCGTCGCCGCCGAAGCCCAGGCCTGGCCGCCGAAGATCACGTTCGGCAATGACGTCACCCTCAGTGCGACCGGCAATTTCGCCTGGGACAACGCCCATTTCAGCGGCACGCCGCAGCTCGACAACGAGAGCGGCATGCGCCGTCGCGAGTTCGGCGCGACGATGAAGAAGGACGGCGTCTGGGACGCGATGGTGTACTACGAGTTCGAGACGCAGACCTGGTACGACGTGTTCGTGCGCTTCGAAAGCAAGGCGTTCTTCGGCCGCGACTTCGGCCAGTTCCGCTTCGGCCACATGAAGGTGCCGGTCGGCCTGGAAGGCGTGACCAGCTCGCGCGCCGGCACGTTCATGGAACTGGCGGCGCCGATCCAGGCGATCTACCAGGGCCGCCGCACCGGCGTGGAATGGACCCTCGAACGCGAGCAGGCGCTGTTCCAGCTCGGCGGCTACGGCGGCACCGACCTGCAGGGCGACAACCCCGGCCAGACCTATGCCGCGCGTGCCGCGTGGACGCCGCGCAAGGCCGCGGGCGATGTCCTGCACCTGGGCATCGCCGCGTCGCGGGAGAACCCGCAGGGCTGGACCGACGGCCGCGGCGTGGACTTCGACCCGACCGCGCGTCTGCAGGCGCGTCCGGCCACGGGCCTGAGCGCGGTCCGTCTGGTCGACTCGGGCAGCCTCGCCCCGGTGGGCCACATCCGGCGCACGGGTCTGGAAGGTATCTGGATCCAGGGCCCGGTCTCGCTGCAGTCCGAACTGCTGCGCGCCGACATCGCCCGCGACGACGGCCTGCCGGACTACCGCGCCGACGGCGGCTACGTCTCCGCAAGCTGGATGCTGACCGGCGAGAGCCGTCCCTACTCGGCCGGCAACGTCTCCAACCCGAAGCCGGCAAACGGCTACGGTGCGGTCGAACTGGCCGCGCGCTACAGCACGCTCGACCTTGACGACGGTCCGATCGATGGCGGTCGCCAGCACGACTGGACCTTCGGCGCGAACTGGTACATCACCCCGTACGTGAAGCTGCAGGCCAACTACGTCCGCGCCAACGCGACCCGAAATGGCGAGACCTCGCGACCGGAAGCCGTGGAAGTACGCGCCCAGGTGCACTTCTGAGTCCGGCGCGGAGCGGCGCGCCCGGTCGCCCCCTACACTGACCTCAATGCGTCCCGCTCCGCGTTTCCGCCGCCTGCTGCTGACCCTGCTGCTTGCCGGCGGCGGACTGGTGCTGGTCGCATGGGTCGGGCATTACGAGGGCGGACGGCGCGCACTGGCGACGCAGTCGGCACAGGCGGCCCAGCAGCTCGACCTGCTCGCACAGACGCTCGACCAGCGGATCGAGCGCTACCGCGCGTTGCCGCAGTTGCTCGCGCTCGATCCCGAACTGCGCGCGAGCCTGGCCGGGCCGGTCGATCCCGACACGCGGGCGCGCCTCAACCGCCGGCTCGAAGAGGCCAACCGTACTGCGCGCGCCTCGACGCTGACACTGATCGATGCGCAGGGGGTGGCGGTCGCTGCGAGCAACTGGCGGGTGGCCGGCAGCAACGTCGGCGAGGACTACGCGTTCCGGCCTTATGTGCAGCAGGCGTTCCGCGACGGACGCGGACGCTTCTACGGTATCGGCGTGACCACCGGCGTGCCGGGCTACTTCCTCTCCGAAGCACTGCGCGACGATGCCGGGCGGCCGCTCGGCGTGATCGTGATCAAGATCGAACTGGCGGCCATCGAACGCACCTGGCCGCATGACGGCGACCTGGTGCTGGCCAGCGATGCGCACGACGTGGTGTTCCTCGCCAGCCGACCTGCCTGGCGCTACCGCATGCTGACGCCGCTGGACGCGGAGGCGCGCCAGGAACTGTCCGCGACCCGCCAGTACGAGGGCCAGCGCCTGCGCGGCTATTCCGGCGAACGCCTGCGTGCGAGCGGTACCGGCGGTGCGCTGGTGCGTGTCGACGCGCCGCCGCTGCCCGGCCAATGGCTGTGGCAGCGCACGCGCGTGGCCGACACCGACTGGACCCTGCATCTGCTGCACGACGCGACGCCGGTCGTGGCCGCCGCGCGTGGATGGGCGACGATCGCGGGCGTGTCGTGGACGGCGCTGGTGTTCCTGGCGCTGTTCCTGCAGCAGCGCGTCCGTCTGGGCGCGCTGCGCCGTCGCAGCCGCGACGAACTCGAAACCCTGGTGCGCCATCACGCCGAGGAACTGCGCAGCGCGCACGACGGCCTGGTGGCGGCCGCGCAGGAAGCCGACACCGGCCTGAGCAGGCGTCTGGCCCACCTGCCGCAGGGCGTGGTGATCATCGACGCGGCACTGTGCATCGTCGCGTGGAACGCACGCTACATCGAACTGTTCCGCTTCCCGCCCGAGCTGGTGCGTGTGGGCACGCCGATCGAAGAAGTGTTCCGCTACAACGCGCGCCGCGGCCTGCTCGGCCCGGGCCCGGTGGAAGACGCGATCGAACGCCGCCTGGGACATCTGCGCAGTGGCAAGCCGCACATGCGCGAGAGCGAGAAGTACGACGGCACGGTGCTGGAGATCCGCGGCAACCCGCTGCCCGACGGCGGCTTCGTCACCAGCTACGCCGACATCACCACCTACAAGACCACCGCACGCGAACTGCGCACGCTCGCCGACTCGCTGGAACGCCGCATCGCCGAGCGCACCGCCGATCTCGAACAGGCCCGCGCCGAGGCCGAGGCCGCCAACCGCTACAAGGGACGTTTCGCGGCTGCTGCGGTGCACGACCTGCTGCAGCCGCTGAACGCCGCGCGCATGTTCGCCGCCGGCCTGCGGTCCCGCCTGCGCGACGACGAGACCCGTCGCATCGCCGACAGCATCGACGGCGCGCTGGCCGCGCAGGACGGCATCCTCGCCAGCCTGCTCGACATCTCACGGCTGGAGACCGGCACGCTGCGCACCGACGTGCGGGATGTGCCGCTGGGCCCGCTGCTCGCCGGCCTCGCGCGCGAAACCGGTGTGCTGGCGCAGGCACGCGGTCTGCGCTTCGACCACGTGCCGACGCAGTCGTGGGTGCGCAGCGATGCCAACCTGCTGCGCCGGCTGGTGCAGAACTTCCTGTCGAACGCGGTGCGCTACACCGCGCGCGGCCGCATCGTGCTCGGCGTGCGTCGCGACGGGGACCGCCTGTGGATCGAGGTGCACGACACCGGCCCGGGGATTCCACCGAACCGGCAACGCGAGATCTTCGAGGAATTCCGCCGCCTCGACGACGGCAATGCCGGCGACCGCGGTGCCGGACTGGGACTGGCGATCGTCGACCGCATCGCCCGTCTGCTCGGCCATCGCGTCGACCTGCGCTCACGCCCGGGCACCGGCAGCGTCTTCCGGGTGTCGGTGCCGCAGGCCGAGCCGCAGACCGGATCCGCACTCCCGCCGCCGGCACCGGTCACGATGGCCGAGGACGATGCCCCGCTACGCGGCTGTCGCCTGTGGGTCGTCGACGAGGATGCCCAGGTCTGCGCCGCCATGCGTTTGCTTCTGGAGCGCTGGGACTGCGACGTGCTGCTGGCCGACGGCCCGCATGCGGCGCTGGCCGCCGCGGTGAACGGCGAAGTCCCCGACATCGTCCTGCTCGACGTGCGCATGGACGAACACCACGGCCCCACCCTGCTGGACACGCTGTGCGACCGCTGGGGCGCGGTGCCGCTGGTGATCCTCACGACCGCCGAAGCAGATCCCGCGTTGCGCACGCAGGCCCGCGACGCCGGCCATGGCTTCCTGTCCAAACCGGTCCGGCCGCCCGCATTGCGCGCGTTGATGATGCAGATGCGGCTGCGGGGACGCTGAGCCCGGCAGTCGCGGACCAGGCGTTGCCTACGCCTCGTCCTCGCGCTCCAGCGCCTTCACCAGCACGGCCGCCTGGGTGCGGCTGTGGCACTCGAGCTTCTTGAGGATCGCGGTCACGTGCACCTTGACCGTGTTTTCCGCCAGACCCAGCTGGTAGGCGATCTGCTTGTTCAACAGGCCGTCGGCAATGCCCAGCAGCACGCGGAACTGCTGCGGCGTGAGCTGCGCCAGACGTGCGGCGAGCTGCGCGTCTTCTTCGGAACGCTCGGCGGTCAGCGGCGGGAACCAGCTGCCGCCGTCGAGCACAGTGGACACCGCCTGGCCGATCGATTCGGCAGGCGCCGACTTGGAGATGAAACCCGCAGCACCGAACTGCTGCACGCGGCGCACGGTGCGCGGGTGGTCGTTCGAGGAGATCACCACGACCGGCAGTTCCGGCCGCTCGCCGCGCAGCCAGACCAGCGACGACAGCCCGCGTGTACCGGGCATCGCGAGATCCAGCAGGACCAGTTCGATGTCCGGATGCGCTTCCAGCGCCGGCGCCAGCGCAGACGCGGTGGCAGCCTCGACGACGCGGATGTCGCCCAGACCATCGCGCAGGGCGTGCAATACGGCAGCCCGCAGCAGCGGGTGGTCGTCGGCGACGAGGATCACGGGATGGGTCTCCATGCCGGCAAGTCTGGCATGGACGGCCACATCGCATGCGGCGGTGGCGTGGATCGCGCATCCGCAACGCCGTGCCGGATCGCTACAGCTGGTCGATCCGGATCCGGTTCGCGAACAGCGAGAACGCCAGCATGCCGGCCAGTCCGCCGGTGCGTTCGAGCCACGGCGGCAACCAGCGCGGCGGCTCGAGTGTGCCGTCGTCGAACAGCGGCGACAGACGTCGCACGTCGTCGAGCGTCATCTTGCCGGCGAACAGGTGCCGGCACAGCGGCAGACGCTGCGCGGCCAAGGCCTGCCGGAAAAACGTATGCACGTCGATCAGGCCGCGCAGATACACCGCGTCCTTCGTGAACGCATGGCCGCCGCGCAAAGGCACGCCCCGGAACACACGCTGCGCGGACGCGAAGCTCTCTTCAGCCGGTTGCCCGGCGCCATGGAAGTAGTCGAACACCTGCAGGAAATCCGCCCCGTCGAGCGCGCGCGCGATCGCCTCGATGCGCAGGCTCACGCGCTTCATGCGACCGATGTCGATGCTGCCGGTGATCTGTTCGGCGAATACCGCCAGTCCTTCCTGCGTGCAGGTGGTGCGCGGGGACGACATCGCCAGGCTCGGCAGCACCGGCTGCTCGCGACCGTTGAGCGCGGTCAGCGAATGCACGAAGGCCTCGTGCTGCAGCAGCTGTTCGCGGTCGTGGATCGAATAACGCGCGTCGCTGCGCAGACGCAGCCGATATGCACCGGCCGCAGCCTTGGCGATCATGCCCGGATCGAGTTCGACCGCGACCACGCGCGCGCCGAAATACGTATCCAGATCTTCCTGCAGCTGCGCCTGCAGCGTGGCGGCGTCGATCGTCGGATGCTCGACGTCGGCGAGCAGGCCGGGGTCGAGTTCGTCGGCGATGTGGATGAAGTGCCGCGCGGCATCGCAGGTCGTCAGCGCGCCACCGGGCAATGCGGCATCGGGACGCCCGTAGAGCGCGATCGCGTGGCCCCCGGCCGCGTCGGTACCGAGCGATTCCAGCAGCTGCGCCGCCTCGTCCCACGCCCGCGTCGACTCGACGGTGTAGACGCCGAGCGGATGATCGGGATCGGCTTCGGCGCCGATCGAGGCGAGTGCACGACGGGTGTCGGTGAAATCCAGAACCGGATATGTGATTTCCGGCATCTCCCGCCGTCCGGCCGCGAACGCGGACAGAAACCGCTGCTGCGCCCCGGGCGGCCAGCTCGCCAGGCTTAGCACCCGGATCCCGCGTGCGGCGGCGACCATGCGCGCATCGAGCGCGGCGTGATGGGCGATGGCGTCGGGCATCCGCGACTCCGGCAGGCGTTGCGGTCACGCTAGCCGATTGTCGATGTCGCCTCCAGTTCGCGCGTTACATTGGACGCCATGTGATCGCATCGGGATCTGCGCATGCCGCTCATTTTTCGACCGCTGTGCCTCGTTCTGCTGTTTGCCCTTGTCGCTTGTTCGAGCGTGCCGTATGCACGCGATGGCCGCTTGCCGACACCTGTCACGCCTTCGGATGCGTCGTCCGAGCGCGCGGCGCTCAATCTGCGAGTCCACGACGCGGTCGCGCGCCACGTGACCCGCCTGTTCTATCGGTCCGATGCGATCGACACTGCGTTTGCAACCGCAGTGCAGAAGAGCCGCAGCGCCGCGCGCGACGCACCCGATGAAACCGCGCTGTATGCCGTCCTCGATGCGCTACTGTCGCGCCTCGATGACGACCATACCTACGCGATCGGCCCCAACGATCGCGCGCGGGTCGAGGCACGTCGGAACGGTCGAGACGATGCGGGCTACGGCCTGCTTCTGAACCGTGTCGGCGAGTCCTACGTCGTCGCGCTGGTCAGGCCTGGCACGCCCGCGGCCGACGCCGGCATTATGCCGGGCTGGGAACTGCTGGAGATCGACGGACACCCGGTACGCATCTCGGCCGCGCCGCTCGCAGGGCGTACCGCCTCGTTGCGGTTCCGCGACGAGCACGGCGACGTGCGCATGGTGTCGCTCATCGCAGTGGTATTGCCACAATGGCCACGCGTCGAACATCGGGTGCTCGACGATGGCAGCGTTTATCTGCGTTTTGACGACTTCGACGTCACGCGGTTGACATGGATGTTCGAGCAGATCGGTGCGCTGGCGACTGCGCCGCCGGCCGTGGTGCTCGACCTGCGGCGCAACGGGGGTGGCAGCATCGATGCCGCGGCACTCGTCAACGCCCTCTTCTTCCCGGAGGTGCAGGCATTCGCCGTGCTCAAGGGCCGCTTTATCAACCGCCGCATGGTCGCGCGCCAGCCGGTCCACTATGCCGGTCCGCTACGCGTGCTGGTCGGCCCCGCATCGGCAAGTGCGTCCGAACTGCTGGCCGCAAGGCTGCAGGAAACTGCTCGCGCGACGATAATCGGCCAGCGCACACGGGGGGCGGTCGTCGGCACCCGCGGTATCGACCTGCCCGATGGCGGACTCCTGTACGTAGGTCAGTTCGTCATGTCGACCGCCGATGGGCGCGCGTTGGAAGGGGTGGGCGTCATGCCCGACATCGTGATCGACACCGACTGGCAGGCGGTCCGCGACGGCCGCGACCGGGTCGTCGAAGCTGCGCAGGCACTGCGCTGACGCCTCACTCAGGCGGTCAGCGCTCCCGCGTCCAGTCCGAGCCACGCTTCGCCGGCTTCACGCCGGGCCGTCCACCCGTCTTCGCCGGCGGCTTCTTGCCGGTAGGCCGGCTCTCCGCCTTCTGCGCCATGCGCGTCGCGAGTTGACCCGCGGCGCCGGCGAGTTCGTCGCGCAACTTCAGGTAGCTGCCCAGACGGCCCGGGTCGAGCGTGCCCGCATCGACCGCGTCCCACACCGCGCAGCCCGGCTCGTTGCCGTGCGTGCAGTCGCGGAACCGGCATTGCGCCGCGACCGCTTCGACATCGGCGAATCCGCCTTCGGACAGGTCCTCTTCGCCGGTCGGCTTGAGTTCGCGCATGCCGGGCGTGTCGATCAGGCAGGCCCCCGACGGCAACGGGATCAGCGCGCGGTGGGTCGTGGTGTGGCGGCCGCGGTCGTCGGTTTCGCGCACCGCGGCGGTCTTCATGCGCTCGACGCCGAGCAGACTGTTGGTCAGCGTGGATTTGCCCGCGCCCGAACTGCCGACCAGCACCGCGGTCACGCCCGGGCCGAGCCAGCGGTGCAGCACTGCGGCGCTGTCGTGGTCGCGCGCGTTGACCGGCACCACGGCGACGCCGAGCCCGGCGATCTCGGTCAGCGCGGCCACTGCGGCGGCGATGTCGGCCTCGGGCTTGTCGGCCTTGGTCAGCACGATCACTGGCGTGCCGCCGCCCTGCACCAGCAGCAGATAGCGCTCGATGCGGCGCGGATTGAAGTCGGCGTCGAGTCCGCAGACCACCAGCACGGTGTCGATGTTCGCGGCGATCAGCTGCTGCTTGTAGTGCTCGCCGGCGGCGGCGCGCTTGATCGCGCTGCGCCGGGGCAGCATCGCGACGATGCGCTTGCCGTCCTCGACCAGCACCCAGTCGCCGACCGCAGCGCGGTCCTCAGGCGCGATCGTGCCCTTGCGGTAGCCGCTGCGCCGCAGCCAGTCGGGCAGCGATTCGACCGCGATCGCCTCGCCCGGCGCTGCGGCGACCAGATAGCCGGAGCGGTGCTGCTCGACCACGCGCATCGGCCGGGCCTGTGCGTGCGTGGCCATCACCTCGGCCCAGGGGCCCGACGGAGCACCGTCGAACGGCCAGCCGATCGCGCGCAGCGCGGCGTCGGCGGCGATCGGGTCGGCGGGGTTCAAGCGGTACGTCGGGCGGTCGTCATGCCGCGGATTCTACGGGCGCCGGGTGTGCACGCGCGAACCGGGGTGCGGCGCCACTCGTCGGCGCAGGCCGCATTCACCCGGCTTTTCCGCTAGCATCGCGCGACATTCCTGCGCCGAGCGCCCCCAGATGTCCGCCCCCCTGCATGCTCCCTTGAAGACGCGTGAACGCCTGTCCGAAGTCCGCTACGAGATCCGCGGCGAGCTGGCGCGGCGAGCGCGTGAGCTGGAGGCGCAGGGGCGCACACTGATCAAGCTCAACATCGGCAACCCCGGTGCGTTCGGGTTCCGCGCGCCGGATCACCTGCAGCGCGCGATCGCCGAACGCATCCACGACACCGATCCGTACACCCACCAGCAGGGCCTGCCAGCCGCGCGCGAGACCATCGCCGCGTTCCATGCCGCGCGCGGCACGCAGGACGTGTCGGCCGAGCGCGTGTTCGTCGGCAACGGGGTGAGCGAACTGATCGACATCGCCCTGCGTGCGCTGCTCAATCCCGGCGACGAAGTGCTGGTGCCCTCGCCCGACTACCCGCTGTGGTCGGCGGCGACGATCCTCAACGACGGTCGCCCGGTGTTCTACCAGTGCAAGGAAGGCAACGGCTTCCTGCCCGATCCCGACGAACTCGAAGCGCTGGTCTCGCCGCGCACGCGCGCGATCGTGCTGATCAATCCCAACAATCCGACCGGCGCGGTGTATCCGCGTGCGCTGCTCGAGCGCATCGTCGCGATCGCCGCCAAGCACGACCTGCTGCTGCTGTGCGACGAGATCTACGACGGCATCACCTACGACGACGCGCCGTTCGAACCGATCGCGCCGATCGCCGGCGACGTGCCCTGCGTGTCGTTCGGCGGCCTGTCGAAGGTGCACCGCGCCTGCGGCTGGCGCGTGGGCTGGGCGGTGCTGTCGGGCGACGAGGCGCGCAGCCGCGATTTCCGCAATGCGATGGACCTGCTCGGTGCACTGCGCCTGTGCGCAAACGTGCCCGGCCAGTTCGCGATCGAAGCCGCGCTGACCGGCATCGATACGATCAGCGCGCTGTGCGCGCCCGGCGGTCGTCTGCACGAGGCACGCCGCGCGGTCGTCGAGGCCTGCGATGCGAGCCCGTATCTGCGACTCGTCGCGCCGGCCGGTGCGCTGTACGCGTTCCCCGGCATCGCCGAGGAATTCAGCCAGGGCTTCGACGACCACGCGTTCGCACTGGAACTGATGGAAGCCGAAGGCGTGCTGGTGGTGCCGGGCAACAGCTTCAACGTGCCCTACCGCAACCATTTCCGCGTGACCCTGCTGCCCGAACCCGCGCAGCTGCGCGAGGTCTTCGCGCGCATCCATCGCGTGCTGGAACGGCAGATCACCGATGTCCGCAAGGTCGTGCCGATCGCGAAGCGCCAGGCCCGCGCCGCCGGATGACTGCGCCGCGCCGCTATCTCGCGCTCGGCGACAGCTACACGATCGGCGAGGGCATCGCAGCCGAAGACCGCTGGCCGGTGCAGCTGGCCGATGCATTGCGCAGCGAGGGCATCGCACTCGATGCGCCCGAGATCATCGCGACCACCGGCTGGACGACCGACGAACTCGATGCGGCGATCGATGCCGCAGCGCCGGTCGGTCCTTTCGATCTGGTGAGCCTGCTGATCGGCGTCAACGACCAGTACCGCGGGCGCGACGTTGCGCTGTACGGCCCGGCGTTCTCGGCGCTGCTGGATCGCGCGACCGGCTTCGCCGGTGGCGATGCGGCGCGCGTCTTCGCGCTCGCGATTCCCGATTGGGGCGTGACCCCGTTCGGGGCGCATTCGGGGCGCGACGTCGCCGCGATCGCGCGCGAACTCGATGCCTACAACGCCGCTGCTGCAGCGATCTGCGCGGCGCGCGGCGTTGCCTTCGTCGACATCGCACCGGTCAGCCGCGCGCGGGGCGGCGAAGCGGAGATGCTCGCCGACGATGGCCTGCATCCGTCAGCTGCACTGCACAGCGAGTGGATGCAGCTGGCGTTGCCGGTCGCGCGCGGCTTATTGTCGCGGGCATGACTGCGACCACTTCCGACACCACGCCGCTCTCCACCGCACCGTATCCGCGCGAGGACGCCCGCAACATCGCGCGCGCGTTCCTGCCGAAGCACGCGCTGGGCAACCGCTACGACTACTACTACACGCTGACCAAGCTGCGCACCGACCCGCTGTATCCGGGCGTGCTGCAGGCGCTGCGTCCGACGACCGCGCCGGTGCTCGATCTGGGCTGCGGACTCGGCCTGCTTGCGCATGCGCTGCGTGCCGATGGCCAGTCGCTTCCGTTCACCGGCGTCGACATCGACGCAGCGAAGATCCGTCGCGGCCGCGAAGTCGCCGCGCGCACCGGACTCACTGACGTGCAGCTCGATGTGCTCGATCTTGGCGTCGGCCTGCCGTCGCACCAGGGCAGCGTCACGATCCTCGACGTGCTGCAGTACCTGTCGCCCGAGCGCCAGCGCGAACTGCTCGACAACGTGATCGCGATGCTGGTGCCGGGCGCACGTCTGGTGATCCGCAGTGGCCTCAGTGATGACACCTCGCGTAGCCGCACGTCGCGCATCACCGACCGCCTCGCCAATTTCGCCGGCTGGATGCAGGAGCGCGCGAAGAGCTATCCGACCGCCGACGGCCTGCGTGGCCAGCTTGAAGGCGCTGGTCTGCAGACGACGCTGCGCCCGCTGTACGGCGACACGCCGTTCAACAACTGGCTGATCGTCGGCACCCGCACGTGACCGCACGCGACGGCCTGCCGAATGCGCCGATGCTGGCGCTCGACGATCCGTCGTGGACCACGCTGCGTTGCGCGCAGGGCGATGCGCGCGGCATTCCCGCCCTGCTCGCGCAGCTCGACGGTGCGAGCGGAGACGACTGCCTCGGCGAGCCCTGGCAATCCTTGTGGGAATCGCTGTGCAACGGGGGTCAGGTGTTCTCCGCCTCGTTCGCCGCTGTCCCGCACATCGTCGCGATCCTCGCCGAGGCGCCGGAACGCGCGACGCCGAGTCACTTCGTATTGCCCGCCAGCATCGAACTCGCCCGCGCCGCGCACGACTCGGAGATTCCGGAGCATCTGATCGAAGGCTACGTCACCGCGTTGTCGCGCCTGCCGCTGCTCGCCGGTCTCGTCGCCGCGCCGGACTGGAGCGAACTGATGTGCAGCGCGGCACTGGCCGCGACGGCGGCGGCGACCGGACAGCATGCGGTTGCGGCACTGCTGCTCGAAGCCGATGACATCGGCGCGGTACTGGCGTGGTTGCGCACGGCGTAGGTCGCGCTCGGGATTGAGCAGCTGCGCGTGCGTTTCCAGCGGGCTGGCGGATCGTCTGGATCCGGAACGCCGCACGCTGTTGCTTCAGACCGCCGGTCCCGGCAACACCGCCCGCAATCCCTTCGCCCGCATCCGCGTCAGCACGCCTTCGACCATCGCGAAGTTGCCGCCGTGCTTTGCGCCTTCATGCAGCAGCACGATCGCGCCCGGAGCGAGGTCGGCATCGATCCGCGCGACCACGTCATCGACATCCGCCTTCACCGCGTCGAATCCACGCGCATTCCAGCCGACGCGCGCCAGTCCAGCATCACGCAGCGGTGCATGCACGAACGGATTGGTATGACCGACGACCGAGCGGAACCACGCCGGTGCGTGACCGGTGATGCCGGTCAGCGTGCGCTGGCAGTCGAGAATCTCGCGCCGCATCCGCGCCGGTCCCAGCGCCCAGAACATCGCCTGCGGATGGCTCTGGCTGTGGTTGCCGATGCCATGCCCACGCGCGGCGATCTCGCGCACGAGGTCCGGTCGCGCTGCGGCGCGCGCACCGACCAGGAAGAACGTCGCCTTCGCGTCGTGCGCATCGAGCAGATCGAGCAGCGCGCGGGTGTCGTCGGACGGGCCGTCGTCGATCGTCAGCCACACGCCCTCGCCCGGCAGCCGGGTCAGCACCGGCCCATACAGCCTCGAGGCCGGCGCCAGCACGCCCCACAGGCACAGCGCGTGGCTGGCCAGCAGCAGCGGCAGGCCGATCGCCCAGCCCAGCTGCCACCAGACCAGTGCGATCAGCAGCTGCGAGGCGATCAGCAGCAGCAGCCACAACTGCGGGCGACGGGGCGGGCGGTGAACGGACATGGCGCGCATGATGCCATCGGCACCGCCGCGCAACGCGGTGTTCCGGGCGCGCGGGCGGCGCTTGCGGGCTTGCATCGCAGGCCGCGCGGTACCATGTGGATCGTTCCCGCACACCGGATCCATGCCATGTCCCTCGACCCCGCTCTCCGCACCCGCATCGAAACCCTGCTGCAGGGCAACCGGGCCGTGCTGTTCATGAAGGGCTCGCCGACGACCCCGCAGTGCGGCTTCTCCGCCAAGGCCATCTCCGCGCTCGAAGCGGTGGGCATCGAGTACGCGACCGTCAACGTGCTTGAGGACGGCGAGATCCGCGAAGGCATCAAGGCCTATGGCGACTGGCCGACGATTCCGCAGCTGTATGTCGACGGCGAGCTCGTTGGCGGCAGCGACATCATCGAGCAGATGGTCGGCAGCGGTGAGCTTCACGGCCTGTTCGGCGTCGCTCCGCCGGACCGCACGCCGCCGTCGATCTCGATCACCCCGGCCGCGCGCGAGATGATCGCCAAGGCGGTCGGTGATGCCGGTGGCGATTACGTGCTGCAGGTCGACATCGACGGCAACTTCCGCACCCGCCTGCAGCTCGCACCGCGCAGCGCGTCGGCGATCATCGCCCAGGCCGACGGCATCGACGTGCAGTTCGACCTCGCCGGCGCACGCCGCGCCGAGGGCATGACGATCGACTTCGCCGATGACATCCGCGGCCGTGGTCTGGTCATCGACAACCCGAACGCGCCCAAGCCGGTGCAGGACATCAGCCCCGCCGACGCCAACGATCGTCTCGCCGCCGGCACGCTGACCCTCGTCGACGTGCGCCCGCCTGACGAACGCGCCACCGCCAGCGTCGCGCGCCCGTTCGAGGTGCTCGACGGTGACGCGATCACCGGCCTGCAGCAGCTGCCCAAGGACACCCCGCTGGCATTCCTGTGCCACCACGGCGGCCGCAGCCAGCAGGCGGCCGAGCATTTCCGCAACCAGGGCTTCACCCACGTCTACAACGTCGCCGGCGGCATCGATGCCTGGAGCGACAGCGTGGATGGCGGCGTCCCGAAGTACTGACGGCGCGCGCCGGACGTCCGAAGAAAGGAGACCACCCGGTCTCCTTTTTTCATCGTCGACACTCACGCCGGCGCCATCGGGCTGCGGTTGCGCCACACTGATATCCAATGTGTCTGTCCCCGAGGATAGGACCATGTCCACCACCCAACGGCACCTGCCGCTGATCGACCTGTCGCAGCTCGAAGCCGGCAGCCCCGGCGATCGCGCGGCCGCGCTGCAGGCGCTGCGCCAGGGCGCACGCGAAGTCGGCTTCTTCTATGTGGGACACCACGGTGTACCGCCCGGGCTCGACGCCGCGCTGTTGCAGCAGGCGCGGGCGCTGTTCGCGCTGCCCGATGCGGACAAGCAGGCCATCGCGATGCTCCATTCGCCGCATTTCCGCGGCTACAACCAGGTCGGCGCCGAACTGACCCGCGGCAAGGCCGACTGGCGCGAACAGATCGATATCGGTGCAGAACGCGAGGCGGTGCCGCAAGCGCCCGGCGTGCCGGCGTGGACGCGCCTGCAGGGCCCCAACCAGTGGCCCGCGGCGCTGCCGGAATTCCGCCCGGTCGTGCTGGCCTGGCAGGACGCCGTTACCGGTGTGCTGCTCCGCCTGCTGCAGGCCTGCGCCGAAGCCCTCGGCCAGCCGCGCGACGTGTTCGCGCCGATCTATCGCGACCAGCCCTACCAGCTGATGAAGCTGATCCGGTATCCCGGCCGCGAGCGCGGAGACAGCGATCAGGGCGTGGGCGCGCACAAGGACAGCGAACTGCTGACGCTGATCCTGCAGGACGGCGTCGGCGGCCTGCAGATCGAGCTCGACGATGGCCAGGTCATCGAGGCCACCCCGCGGCCCGGCACTTACATCGTCAACATCGGCGAGCTGCTGGAGCTGGCGTCGGATGGCTATCTCAAGGCCGCCGTACATCGCGTCAGCAGTCCCCCGCCCGGCGTCGAGCGCCTCTCCGCAGCGTTCTTCCTCGGCGCGCGCCTGGATGCGACGGTGCCGGCGCTGACGCTGCCGCCCGACCTCGCCCGCGAGGCCAGCGGCTACACCCGCGACCCGCACAATCCGCTGTTCCACCAGGTCGGCCAGAACACGCTGAAGGGACGCGTACGCTCGCATCCGGACGTGGCTGCGCTGCATCACGCGGACCTGCTTCCCCCGTCGAAGCCCTGACGACCGGCTACGGCGTGTGACGCACGCACGTGCTGGATCCGGCTTCGCAGGCGTGCCGCCGATCAGCCGGACCCGCTGAGCCGGCGATGCGTCCCGGGGGCATGGGCAGGCCCGGTACCCCACCGGGCGCATGCGATGCCCTGCCGTGTGCCGGCAGGCACGGCACCGGCAACGGCCGGGTCCTTGCCGCCGCAGGCTTGGGCCCCCTGCTCCCGCCCCGTACACTCGGCCGCTTCGGAACAAGGGGAACGGCATGGTGCCGGGCTGGGTACTGCTGCTGGTCTCGCTGGGCTACGCCGCGCTGCTGTTCGCGGTGGCCTGGTATGGCGACCGGCGTCCGCTGTCCCCGGACCGTCCCTGGCTGCGCACCATCGTCTACAGCCTGGGGCTGGCGGTGTACTGCTCGTCGTGGACCTTCTATGGCGCAGTGGGCAGTGCGACGCGGCAGGGCATCGGCTATCTGCCGATCTATCTGGGGCCCTTGCTGTTGCTGCTGTTCGGCTGGCGCATCCTCGAACGCCTCGCGCTGATCGCGCAGTCGCAGAACACCGTGTCAATCGCCGACTTCATCGCCTCGCGCTATGGCCGCTCGCAGCGGCTGGCGGCGATGGTCGCGCTGATCGCACTGGTCGCCGCGGTTCCGTATCTGGCGCTGCAGTACAAGGCGGTGGCGATCAGCCTCGGCGTCCTCGGCGGGCCGGACGATCCGGTCACGCCGTTCGGTGATCCCGCGTTCTACGTCGCCGCGCTGATGGCGCTGTTCGCGATCCTCTTCGGCACCCGCCAGGTCGATGCGACGGAACACCGCCCCGGCATGATGCTGGCGGTCGCCCTCGAATCGCTGGTCAAGCTGGTGGCGCTGGTCGCCGTCGGCATATTCGCGATCGCCTGGTTCGACAGCAGCGATCTCCAACTGGTGCCGGCGACGCGCGCGCTGGTCGAGAACGCACCGCCCAGCAGCTTCGTCGCACAGTGCCTGCTCGCATTCGCGGCACTGATCTGCCTGCCGCGCCAGTTCCATGTCGCGATCGTCGAATGCGGCGACGTGCGTGACATCCGCCGGGCGCGCTGGCTGTTCGGCGGGTATCTGGTGATCATCTGCCTGATGGTGCTGCCGATCGCCAGCGCCGGTGTCGCCCTGTTCGGGCGCGACGGACCGGTGGCGCCCGACAGCTTCGTGCTCGCGCTGCCGATGGCGATGAACGCCGATTCGCTGGCGCTGTTCGCATACATCGGCGGGTTCTCGGCCGCGACCGGCATGGTGATCGTCTCGTCGGTCGCACTGGCGACGATGGTCAGCAACGACCTGGTGATGCCGCTGCTGCTGCGCCGTGGCTATGCCGAACGCCATGGCGGCAATGTCGCGCGTACGGTGTTGTGGATCCGGCGCGTCGCGATCATCGCGCTCGCCGCGCTTGCCTACGGCTACTACCGGGTCAGCGGCACCGAGACACCGCTGGCGTCGTTCGGTCTGATGGCGTTTGCCGCGGTCGCCCAGTTCGCACCGGCGCTGATCGGCGGCCTGTACTGGCGGGGCGCGAGCCGCCGCGGCGTCGAGGTCGGGCTGCTCATCGGCTTCGGCGTGTGGACCTACACGCTGCTGCTGCCCACGCTCACCGCATCGGGCTGGATTGATCCGCAATGGCTGGAGACCGGACCGTTCGGCATCCACTGGCTCAAGCCGCACGAGCTGTTCGGCCTGGGCGGCTGGGATCCGCTGACCCACGGCACCTTCTGGTCGCTGCTGCTCAACGTCGGCGCGTTGCTGCTGGTCTCCGCACGCTGGCGGCCGACGCTCGACGAGCGCCTGCGCGCGGCGCCGTTCCTCGATCCCTATGCCGAACGTCGCACGTTCGCCTCGGAGGACTGGAGCGGCAACGTCGGCATCCCCGATCTGCTGACGCTGACCGGCCGCATCGTCGGCGAGCGCACCGCGCGCGCAGCCTTCGACGAACACGCACAGGTGCAGGGCAAGCCGCTCGCGCTCAATGCGCCGGCCGACCGCACCTGGCTGCAGTTCACCGAACGCCAGCTCGCCGCCGCGGTCGGCGCCTCGTCGGCGCGCCTGCTGATGACCAGCGCGCTGAAAGGCTCGGGCATGGAGGTCGACGAAGTCGTCGCGATGCTCGACGAAGCCGGCCAGGAACTGCGCTTCAACCGCGAAGTGCTGTCGTCGACGCTGGAGAACATCGACCACGGCGTCAGCGTCGTCGATCGCACGATGCGGCTGGTGGCATGGAACCGCAGCTACCAGCGCCTGTTCGGCTATCCCGACAACATGCTCTACGTCGGTCGTCCGGTCGCTGATCTCATCCGCTACAACGCCGAGCGCGGCGAACTCGGTCCGCGCGATGTCATCGACATCGACACCGAGATCGACAAGCGCATCGCCTACATGCGCGCGGGTTCGCCGCACGTGTCCGAGCGCGTGCTCGGCAACGGCCAGGTCATCGAACTGCGCGGCCAGCCGCTGCCCGGCGGCGGTTACGCGACCAGCTACAGCGACGTCACCGACTACAAGCGCGTGGAACGCGAACTGCGCGACATCAACGAGACGCTCGAGCAGCGCGTCGCCGACCGCACGCGCGAAGCGGAAGCGGCGCAGGAATCACGCTCGCGCTTCCTCACCGCGGTCAGCCACGACGTGCTGCAGCCGCTCAATGCCGCGCGGTTGTTCACCTCGGCGCTGCGCGAGACGCAGGATGGCGCCGAGCAGAAGCATCTCGCCGAACGCGTCGACACCTCGCTGCGCGCGGCCGAAGAACTGCTCGACGGCCTGCTCGACGTCTCGCGCCTCGATGCCGGTGCGCTGAAGCCGGAGATCATCGATCTCGACATCTCCGAACTGATGCGCCAGCTCGCCGGCCAGTACGCGCCGATGGCCAAGGCGCGCAAGCTCGACATCCGCCTGCATGCGCTGCCGATCGCGGTGCGCAGCGATCGTCGCCTGCTGCGCCGCGTGCTGCAGAACTTCCTCGCCAACGCGCTGCGCTACACGCGCACCGGGCGCATCGTGCTGTCGGCGCGGCGGCGCGGCGACCAGGTCGCGCTGCAGGTCTGGGATACGGGTCCGGGCATTCCCGAGCACCACATGAGCCAGATCTACGACGAGTTCCATCGCTACGAGCAGAACTTCGACTGGGACGGCCGTGGCCTGGGCCTGGGCCTGTCGATCTGCCAGCGCATCTCGCGCCTGCTCGGCCACACGCTCGATGCGCGTTCCAGTGTGGGCCGCGGCAGCATGTTCTCGATCACCGTGCCGCGCAGCACGATGGCGGTCCTGCCCCCGACCGCCACGCCGGCGCCGTTGCACGACGAGTCACTGCAGGGCCTGCGTGTGCTGTGCGTCGACAACGACGACGACATCCTCGCCGGCATGCGCGCGCTGCTGCGTCGCTGGGGCGTGGAGCCGCTGTGCGCGAAGACCATCGACGAGGCGATCGCGTGCATGGACGAATCGCCCGACGTGATGCTGGTCGACTACCACCTGCACGACCGTCTCGACGGCCTCGACACCCTGGACGCCCTGCGTGGCATCGCGCCCGACGTGCCTGGCGCGCTGCTCACCGCCGACGGCAGCGACACGCTCAAGCAGACCGCGCGCATCCGCGGCTACCGCGTGCTGACCAAGCCGGTGAAACCGGCCTCGATGCGTGCATTCCTCGGCGCCCAACGGATGGCTGCGAGCCGACGCGCAGGCAGCTGACGGGGGCGGTCGCGATTGCACCGCGTGTGTCGCCACGTCACGCGAATGCACCGGCGCCTGCGCGTGTCTTCAACGGCGTCACACGGGGATGCCTAGGATCAGCAACCTTGCCCCCGCCCGGATGCCCGCGATGAGTTCCAACGAAAAGACGCCCAAGCCGCCCATGACCAGACGGCGCCGCGTGTTCCTGTTCGGCGCCGTGGTTGCGATCGTGGTGCTGCCGCTGATCATCTACATCGTGGCGATCGGTATCGGTGGCGGCGTGGAGTAGGCGCCTTACAGGCGACAGCACGGGCGCCTGTACGTCGATGCGCGATCGCCGCCGACGAGCCGACGCTGCGCATCGATGACGCGCGGTTCCAGGGCGCAGACGCACGCCACTTCGCACAGGCCACACGCGCCGATCCCGGCCAGCCCGAGGTCCCGGACATGCAGCGCGCCTGACGAACCTCCCGGCCGGCGTGCAGCGCAGCCGAGGATGCGGGCTGCGGGACCGATCGCGTAAAGTGCGACGGGGCGCATCGCACGCCCGACCGGCGCCTCCGGCACGGGCGACGCCGGCAACGTAGATCTGGGAGGCTCCATGCGTATCGGAATCGTCGTCGACTCGGCCTGCGACCTGCCGCCGGACTGGCTCGAAGCCCACGACATCAAGCTGCTGCCGGTGACGGTGCGGATCGGCCAGTCAGAGTTCGTGGACCTGCGCGACGAGCGCGCGACACTCGACTTCATCGAGCAGAACGTCACCGGACGCCACACCGCCGAGACCGCGGCATTCCCTGCCGACAGGGTCAAGGCGCTGTTCCTCGAACAGCTGGTCATCGACTACGACTACGTGTTCTGCCTGACCGTCACCCGTCACCGCAGCCAGATCCACGACCACGCGACCCAGGCCAGCTTCGCGATCCTCAACGAGTACAGGCCGATCCGCGCCCGGGCCGGGCACACGACGCCGTTCGCGCTGCGCATCATCGATTCGCAGCAGGTCTTCGCCGGTCAGGGCATCCTGCCCGTGGAGGCGGTGCGGCTGCGCGATGCGGGTGCCAGCGCGCCCGAGATCCGCAGTCGCCTGGAGTTCCTCGCCGAACGCAGCTATGCCTACATGGTGCCGCGCGATCTGGCGTATCTGCGTGCGCGCATCAAACATCGCGGCGATCGCAGTGTCAGCCTGCTCGCCGCGCTGATCGGTGGCGCGCTCGACATCAAACCGATCCTGCACTGCCATCGCGGCGACACCGGCCCGGTCGGCAAGGTCCGCGGCTTTGAGCCGTCGGCCCGGAAACTCTTCGCATTCGCCGTCGAACGCGTGCGCGCGGGCCTGCTGACGCCGACCCTGTGCCTGAGCTACGGCGGGGAGCTGGCGCAGATGCGGGCCCTGCCCGGATACGACGCGCTGGTCGCGGCCTGCGAGGCGCACCATGTGGAACGCTTCGAAACGGTGATGAGCCTCACCGGCATGATCAATGTGGGCGCAGGCTCGCTGACGCTGGGCTTCGCAGCGCCGCCGCACGGCTTCTTCTGACCGCCCCGCCCGGCGCCTGGTCCGGCATGACGGATTTCTAACGCGCCCGGTTGCTAGTCTGGTGACATCGCTTCCGCCGATGGACCCTGCATGAGCACCCGTTACCTGATCCGCCTGCCCGACCCCGAGAAGGCCCGCGCGTCGGGCGAGCATGCCGTGCGCGCACAGGGCGCGGCCGGCATCGCCTCCGAGCTCGAAGAGGCGTTGCGCGGCGACACGCTCTTCGCACGCTGGCGCGACCAGCAGCCTGACCCGGACGAAGTCGATCCGGCGCTCGGAATCACCGACCCCGGCGCGCAGGTCAGCGGTGAAGACCGCGATCTCGGTGTGGATCTGGTCGTGAACACCTCGATCTCCAGCACCGTGCTCAAGCACCGCCTGCGTCTGCTCGCCGGCAGTGCCTGGGAACTGCGCGACGTCCGCGCCGGCTGAGCAGGCCGCGGCGCACTCGCCGCTGCGCCTGTCCTGCTGGAGCGGCGGCTAGAACGCTGCACGCCCGCGACAGCACGTTTTTTCGAGGCCGTTGCGCGCGTCGCGACGCCCCCCCCAGACCTTGCGCGCGTTTCGATGCGGGCATCGAGCGTCGGGTTGCGCATGCGCAGGCACAACGATTGGCCTGGACCGCGTTCCGCCTGCCGTCCTGCGCCGCGGCGCGATCAGTGCTCCGGCGGCAGCGCGTCGAGCACGCGTTGTCCCCGGCCGGTGGTGTCCGGCAGCACATGGGCGTCGGTCGCGACCAGCACGGTGCCGGGACGCAGCCGCGGCAGCACGCGTTCGACGAATCCCGGCGGCACCTGCACCCCGGCCAGCAGCGCGGGATCGAGCGTCTGGCCGGCATCGGCCTCGCGCCCCGGCACCGCGATCGACTGCCACTGCGGCAGTTCACCATCCGGGACGCCGTCCACATGCACCGGCAGCGTACCGGTGCCCATCACGTAGACATGCGTGCCACGCGGCGCGACCGCCTGCGGCACGACGACCCGTGCGCGTCCGACCTCGCGACCGTCGGCGAGGGCGATCAGACGCTGGTCGCTGCGGCTGAGCACCAGCGACAACGGGCCGGTGGTCGCGTCATCGGCGGTCCAGCGCCAGGGCTGGCCATCGTCGAGCGGCAAGGCCGCGATCGAGGCGCCACTCGTGGGGTCGACCGGCGCGAGCAGGCCGGGATGCACGGCGTCGGCCGACGCGTGTCCGTCTTCGGCAATGACCACGGTCATGCCCAGCGTCGTCGCCGCGAACAGACGACGTGCGAACTCGGTCGGCAGATGCACGCAGCCGTGCGATTCCGGATAGCCGGGCAGACCGCCGGCATGCAGCGCGACGCCGTCCCAGGTCAGCCGCTCCTGGTAGGGCATCGCGGCGTTGTTGTAGAGGCTCGAGTGGTGGTCCCGATCCTTCTGCAGGATGGTGAACACACCGGTCGGTGTCGCATGCCCCGGCTTGCCGGTGCTGACCGTGGTCACCGCGATCCGCAGGCCGTTGCGATAGACGTAGCCGCGCTGCTCGTCGAGGCTGACGACCATCACCATCGGACCGAGCGCGGGATCGTCGCCCGCCCAGATCCAGGCGCCGGGCTTCAGCGCTTCGGCTGGCGTGTCGACCGCGCTCGACTGCGACGCGCCCCAGGTCGGCACCGCGGGTGCGGCGAACGCCGCGAATGGCGCGCACAGCAGACAGAGCCAGCACAGCAGCCACACCCGTCGTATCGACATCGTCTTCGCCCCGGAACGCATGAAGCGCGACGCTAGCATGCAGCGCCCGGCAACACCTCGATTGCCGGACCCGTCCGCGTCAGCCGTGCAAGGCCTTCGCGTGATGCGCGATGTGCGCGCCGATGAAGCTCTGGATGAAGTAGTAGCTGTGGTCGTAGCCCGGCTGCAGGCGCAGTTCGATCGGATGACCGGCGGCCTCGCACGCGGCCTGCAGCAGCTGTGGCTTGAGCTGGCCGTCGAGGAACTCGTCGGCATCGCCCTGGTCGATCAGCAGCGGCAGGCGTTCGGTCGCGTGCTCGACGAGCGCAGTCGCGTCGTACGCGCGCCATGCAGCGCGGTCATCGCCGAGGTACGCGCCGAAGGCCTTCTCGCCCCACGGCACCTGGCTCGGCGCGACGATCGGCGAGAACGCCGACACGCTGCGATAGCGGCCGGGATTCTTCAGCGCGATCACCAATGCGCCGTGACCGCCCATCGAGTGACCACTGATCGCACGCGCGCCGTTCGCCGGCAGTTCGGCCTCGACCAGCGCCGGCAGCTCGTGCACCACGTAGTCGTACATCCGGTAATGCGTGGCCCAGGGCGCCTGCGTCGCATCGACGTAGAAGCCCGCGCCCTTGCCGAGGTCGTAGCCGTCCGCATCGGCCACGTCGTCACCACGCGGGCCGGTGTCGGGCGCGACGAGGATCACGCCGTGCTCGGCCGCGTAGCGCTGCGCGCCGGCCTTGGTGATGAAGTTCTGCTCGTTGCAGGTCAGGCCCGAGAGCCAGTACAGCACCGGCAGCTTCGCTTTCTCAGCCTGCGGCGGCAGGTAGACCGCGAAGCGCATCGTGCAGCCGAGCGTCTCCGAGGCGTGCTCGTAGACGTCCTGCCAGCCACCGAAGCAGGCGCGGTGTTCGACGCGCTCGAGCGCCACGTCAGCGGCCGCCCTGCGGCAGACGGATCTCGAAGGTCTTGAGCACCTGCGGATCGCCCTTGCCTTCGATGCGCGACGCCTGCACCAGCGCACGGATGCGGATCACGTAGAGCGCTTCCGGCAATTCCTCATGCTCGTCGGGCGCGGCGATCATCACGCCCGAGACGATGAAGCCCGCGCTCTTCCACTTGCGGTCGAGTGCCGCGAGGATCGCCTGGTCGATCTGTTCGAGATCACCGTCGTCCAGTTGCGCGATCGCATCGCGCTGTTCCTGTTCGAGGTCGAGATGTTCGATCGCGGCTTCGAGCGCGATCGTGTCCATGAAACCGGTCATCAGTAGTGCACCACGGAGCGGATGGATTTGCCTTCGTGCATCAGGTCGAAGGCGTCGTTGATCGCGTCGAGACCCATCGTGTGGGTGACGAACGGCGCGAGTTCGATGTCGCCCTTCATCGCGTCCTCGACCATGCCCGGCAGCTGCGTGCGGCCCTTGACGCCACCGAACGCGGTCCCGAGCCACTTGCGGCCGGTGACCAGCTGGAACGGACGCGTCGAGATTTCCTGGCCCGAACCGGCAACGCCGATGATCACCGACTGGCCCCAGCCGCGATGCGCGCATTCGAGCGCGGCGCGCATCACGTTGACGTTGCCGATGCACTCGAACGAATGGTCGACACCCCAGTCCGTCATCTCGACGATGACCTGCTGGATCGGCTTGTCGAAGTCCCTCGGGTTGATGCAGTCGGTGGCGCCGAATTCCTTCGCCAGTTCGAACTTCGACGGATTGGTATCGACGGCGATGATGCGGCCGGCCTTGGCCTGGCGCGCGCCCTGGATCACAGCGAGACCGATACCGCCCAGACCGAACACGGCGACGCTGTCGCCTTCCTGCACCTTGGCGGTGTTGTGCACCGCGCCGATGCCGGTCGTCACGCCGCAACCGAGCAGGCAGACGTGTTCGGGATTCGCATCCGGGTTGATCTTCGCCAGCGAGACTTCGGCGACGACGGTGTACTCGCTGAAGGTCGAGCAGCCCATGTAGTGGTAGACCGGCTCGCCGTTGTAGGAGAAGCGCGTGGTGCCGTCGGGCATCACGCCCTTGCCCTGGGTGGCGCGCACGGCAACGCACAGATTGGTCTTGCCGCTTTTGCAGAACAGGCACTCGCCGCACTCGGCGGTGTAGAGCGGAATCACGTGATCGCCCGGCTTCACCGAGGTCACGCCTTCGCCCACTTCGACCACGATGCCCGCACCTTCATGGCCCAGCACGGCCGGGAACAGGCCTTCCGGATCGTCGCCCGACAGCGTGAACGCATCGGTGTGGCAGACGCCGGTGTGGGTGATCTTGACCAGCACTTCGCCCTTCTGCGGCGGTGCGACGTCGATCTCGACGATCTTCAGCGGTTCGCCCGCGGCGAATGCAACGGCGGCACGTGATTTCATGATGGACTCCCGACAGAACGATGGTTACTTGAGATAGGTCCGCACCAGGGCGACGGCATCGTCGACGCTGGCGCGGCGGTGTTCGGGCGAGTCGGCCGGCTGGCCGAGTTCCTCGCGCAGATGGCTTTCGAGCACGCCGGACATCAGCCCGTTGACCGCACCGCGCAGGGCGGCGAGCTGCTGCAGCACGGGGCCGCAGTCGGCGCCGGCTTCGAGCGCACGCTCGAGCGCATCGAGCTGCCCGCGCATGCGACGCACGCGCAGCAGGACACGCTTTTTTTCCTCGGGCGAATGCGGCATGGCGTTGACGTCTCGATACTCTGGGGGAGTATACGCGAGCGCGGGTTCGGGCGCAGTGATTCGGCCTGACATCGGCGCGGATCTACGCCGCCCGGCCACACGCTGCCGGCCGCGCGGTGCCGATACCGGCGTCGTCGAGCGCTGCGGCCAACCCATGGCACGGCCGTTAGTCGAACCGCAATAACCGGTGCTCAGCGCACCGACTGGAAGGCCTGCGCGAGCTGCGTGCCGGCAAAGCCGTCGGGCACTTCGTGTGACACCGCGTAGCGGTACAACGCGGCCGAGTAGATACCCGTCAGCGCCGCCTGGTACACCGCCAGCAGCATCAGGCCGAGCGCGCACAGCACGCCCACCACGATGCCCAGCGCGGCCGAGGACATGAACGCGATGTAGGTCAGCCCCACACCGATCACCGCCACCAGCCCCGTCAGCAGGCCGAATGCGGCGCCGATGCCGACGTTGCCGATCGCGTTCTCGCCCCAGGTGCGCTTGAGCAGCGCCACGCTCTGCTTGAGCGCGTCGATCGGCCCGATGTCCCGGCTCACCAGGACCGGCACCACCAGGAAGGTGGCCAGTGTCCAGGCCATGCCGACGCCGCTGCCCAGCAGCCGTACCAGCGCACCGCTCTGGCGGTGCCGCAGCGCCTGCAGCAGTACGCCGACCGTCGCGGCGATCGCCGCATAGCCCAGGATCGCCGACAGGCGTCGCGATGCGGCGCGCAGTCCGTCGGACAGGCTGGGGTCGCCACCGTCGAGCCGGATCGTCGCCGCTGCGACCAGCGCAGCGTTGAAGAACACGATCACGCTGTACTGGCAGAAATAGAACACGAAGGCGAGCGCCACACCCGCCAGGCCGATGCCCTGCTCGAAGATGCGCAGTGCGAACAGCGGCAGCGCGAAGGTCGCCAGGACCGCCAGCGTGGCCAGACCGGAGAGGACCGGAAACAGCATCAGTTCCTTGTCCGAGCGCAGCACCGCTGCACTCGCCTTGACCAGCCCCCAACTCCGCGACAGCTTCTCGAACACCGTGGTGACTCCCGTGGTTGACGGCAATTCTCCCGCCAGCCCCGCAGGGCCACAATTGACGGAAGTCATATCTTCGACGTGGGGAGATGACCCGATGTGACCGCTCAGCCGATGAGTGTGACCGCCTCGAACGGCGTATGGCGGTCCGCATGCGCGTCCCACAGCTGCGACAGCGCCCGCCCGTCCAGCGGATGCCGCCAGTCGGGTGCGATCTCGGCCGCGGGCCGCAGCACGAAGGCATGGCGCAGTTCGTCGCGCGGGATGCGCAGGTTGCCGGCGCCATCGAGGATGCCGTCGTCGAACAGCACGATGTCGATGTCGAGCGTGCGGTCGCTGAAACGCGGGCCGCTGCGATCGCGCCCGTGCGCGTCCTCGAGTGCATGCAGCCAGTCGTTCAACGTCGCCGGGGTGAGTGAGGTGCGCACGGTCGCCGCGGCATTGAGGAAGTCGGGCCCCGTGTAGCCGACCGCCGGGAAGCGGTAGACCGTCGACACCACGACATCATCGAACCGCGCATGCAACGCGGCGATGGCTGCGCGCAGATGGGACTCGGGTTCGACGTTGCTGCCGAGACTGAGCAATGCGATGGACATGGCGCGCTCCGGTGGGGGCGCCATGATCGCCGATTGCCCCGCGCATGCGCGAGGCAATCCGACGACTCAACCGGCGTCGGGGGCCGGCACCGGCGGCTGGGCACGCGGCTGCGGGCTGCGGTCTCCCGAACTGCCGTCCGCGTCGTCGAGCCGGCGCAGGTTGACGTCGATCGGCGCGTCGCTGTGCGCCTGGAACACGCGCAGGTCGAACTCCGGCAGGATCGCCAGCATGTGGTCGAAGATGTCCGACTGGATGCCCTCGTAGACGCCCCACGCGGTGCTCGAGGTGAACGCCCAGATCTCCAGCGGCAGACCCATCTCGGTGGGCTGGTGCTGGCGCACGAGCATCGTCAGATCCTGGTTGATGCCGGGGTGGTTGCGCAGGTAGTGCTCGATGTACGCGCGGAACGTGCCCAGGTTGGTGACGCGCCTGTGGTTCACAGGCTCGGCACCATCGGCCGCCAGACGCGCGTTCCATTCCTGCAGTTCCTGTTCCTTGCGGTCCAGATAGCCGTCGAGCAGGCTGAAACGACGGAAGTGTTCGATCTCCGCCGGCTCCAGGAACCGCACGCTGCGCTGGTCGAGATTGAGCGCGCGCTTGATCCGGCGGCCGCCGCCTTCCGACATGTGCCGCCAGTTCTTGAACGAATCGCTGACCAGCTTCTTGGTCGGCACCGTGGTGACGGTGCGGTCCCAGTTGCGCACGGTGATCGTGTGCAGCGCGATGTCGATGACGTCGCCGTCGGCGTTCTGGCCCGGCATCTCGATCCAGTCGCCCAGACGCACGCGGCCGTCGTTGCTGATCTGCACGCTGGCGACCAGCGACAGGATGGTGTCCTGGAAGATCAGCATCAGCACCGCGGTCATCGCGCCGAGGCCGGTGACGATGTGCAGGAATTCCGCACCGATCAGCGTCGCGACGACCGAGATGCCGACCAGCACGAACATGATGATCTTCGCGACCTGGAAATAACCCTTGATCGGCTTGTTCTGCGCGTCGGGGCGGCGCTCGTAATTGCGGTTGATCGCATCGAGGCCCTTCGAGATCGCCATGGCGATCGTCACCACCACGAACACCTGGCACAGCGCCTTGACCACGGTCACCAGCTGCGGCGGCAGGTCGGGCACGATCGAGATGCCGGCCGAGATCACCAGCGCCGGCACGACGTTGGCCAGACGCGGAATCACCCGCAGCCGCACCTCCTGGTCATGCTGCGCGCCGCCGAGCGGTGACTTCATCAGCAGCTGCCGGAGTCCCCGCAGCAGCACGTGCTTGGTGACGAAATTCGCGATCCACGCCAGCAGCAGCAACGCGCACAACACCGTGACGGTATAGGCCCAGGGATACGGCGCAAGGACGTCGCGGAGGCGTTCGAGTTGTGTCTGCATCGTGCGGGGATCTCCTGGTCATGCGCCCGACAGGCGCGACGCCAGCTCCGCACAATCAGGTCTGGCGCGTACGTTCGATTTGGACGCCGACCGCGCGTGCACCACGCACGGCACCCGGCTTGCTGAGCTTCAATCGTACCCGCTCGACCTTGAACTCCTCGATCACAATCGCAGCGCAGCGCTCGGCGAGCGTCTCGACGAGACCGAATTCCGATGCCGACACGTAGTCGATCAGCCGCTTGCTGACCGCCTTGTAGTTCAGCGTGTCGTGGATGTCGTCGCTGGCCGCGGGCACGCGGTTGTCGAACGTCATTTCGACATCGAACACCAGCGGCTGGCGGATGCGCCGCTCCCAGTCGTAGATGCCGATCAGCGCCTCGATCTCGAGGCCTTCGATGAAGACGGTGTCCATGGCGGCGATTGCGTGCGGCGGAAAGTCCGCAGCTTAGCGGCAGCGGCGCAATGGTGTCGCGCGCAGGCTTACGCCGCAGCGAGCGGCGGCAGCGACGCCATGTCCCAGCGCGGCACCACGTGCACCGCGGCACCGCCATGCTGGCCCGCCGACAGGCGCAGGGCGCCGGCGAACGCGATCATCGCGCCGTTGTCGGTGCACAAGGCCGGACGCGGGAAACACACGCGACCGCCGCGACGCTGCGCGTCGGCGCGCAGCTTCTCGCGCAGCCGCGTGTTCGCGCCCACGCCGCCTGCGACGATCAGCGTGTCGAAGCCCGTGGCATCCAGCGCGCGCGCGCACTTGATCGCCAGCGTGTCGACCACCGCATCCTCGAAGCCACGCGCGATATCGGCCTTCGTCGCGTCGGTCTGGTCGCAGCCCTGCCAGGCCAGCAGGACCTGGGTCTTCAGGCCGCTGAAGCTGAAATCCAGACCGGGCCGCGTGGTCATCGGCCGCGGAAACTTGAACGCGCCCGGCGTGCCGTGTTCGGCCAGCGCTGCGAGCTGTGGGCCGCCGGGATACGGCAGACCCATCATCTTCGCGGTCTTGTCGAAGGCCTCGCCGGCAGCGTCGTCGAGTGTTTCGCCGAGCAGGCGATAGCTGCCGATGGCGTCGACCGCGACCAGCTGCGTGTGTCCACCCGAGACCAGCAGCGCGACGAACGGCGCAGCCGGCGGATCGTCCTCCATCAACGGCGCCAGCAGATGGCCTTCCATGTGATGCACGCCGATCGCCGGCACGTCGAGACCCCAGGCCAGCGCGCGTGCGACACCGGCGCCGACCAGCAGCGCGCCCACCAGGCCGGGGCCTGCGGTGTAGGCCACGCCGTCGATGTCGCCGGTCGACAGGCCGGCCTCGTCCAGCGTCTGCCGGATCAGCGGCAACAGTTTGCGCACGTGGTCGCGGCTGGCGAGTTCGGGCACCACGCCGCCGTATTCGGCGTGCAGCGCGATCTGGCTGTAGACCGCATGTGCGCGCAGTCCGGCCGCACCGCCCGCAGCCGTGTCGTAGACGGCCACGCCGGTCTCGTCGCAGGAGGTTTCGATGCCGAGGACTTTCATGCGCGCTGACTGCCGGGGAAGCGGAAGGAGGAGTGCCGGACCGGATATGGCGCCTTGCGCCCGGCCCGGTCGCGGCCGACCCGGTGGCTTGCACCTGCCACCGGGACACGGCTATGATACGCGGCTCGCCGGGGACCCATGCCTGGCGGATTCCGAATTCGCAAGATTCCGATCCGGCCAAAGACGGCCGGGTATCCAGATCCCCGGAGATTCCATGCCAAGCGTCAAAGTCCGCGAAAACGAGCCCTTCGAGTTTGCGCTGCGTCGTTTCAAGCGCACCTGCGAGAAGGCAGGCGTGCTCGCCGAAACCCGCAAGCGCGAGTTCTACGAGAAGCCGACCCAGGAGCGCAAGCGCAAGGCTGCTGCCGCTGTGAAGCGTCAGTCCCGCCGCGTGTCGCGCGACGTCACCAAGCGCAAGCGCCTGTATTGATCGGCGCGGCCGGATTCCGTCCGGCCTGATCGTTTGATGACGCAAAAAGCCGGCAGCGCCCTGCGCCGCCGGCTTTTTGTCGTCTCCGCCGCGGACCCACCAGGTTCCGGCACCTCCCGCACGCGCCCAACCCGGAGCCAGCCATGACCCTGAAGCAGCAACTCACCGAAGACATGAAGGCCGCGATGAAGGGCGGCGACAAGCACGCACTCGGCGTGATCCGCCTGATGCTGGCCGCGGTCAAGCAGCGCGAAGTCGACGAGCGCATCGAGCTCGACGACGCCGCCGTGCTGGCGGCGCTGGAGAAGATGGTCAAGCAGCGCCGCGACTCGGTCAGCCAGTTCGAAGCGGCGAGCCGCGAGGATCTGGCCCAGGTCGAGCGCGAGGAGATCGTCATCATCGAGCGCTACCTGCCGGAGAAGCTCGGCGAAGACGAGATCCTGGCCGCGATCGCCAGCGCCAAGGCCGAAACCGGCGCCACCAGCCCGGCCGATATCGGCAAGCTGATGGGCGTGCTGAAGCCGATGCTGGCCGGCAAGGCCGACATGGGCCTGGTCTCGCGCCTGGTGAAGCAGTCGCTGGGCTGATGACCGCCGGCGACGGCATCGTCCTGCGCCCGGCACGTCCGGACGACGTGCCGCTGGTGCTCGCGCTGATCCGCGAACTGGCGGTTTACGAGCGCCTGTCCGATGCTGTCGTCGCCGATGAAGCCCAGCTCGCCGACGCCCTGTTCGGCGACGCGCCTGCGGCCGAAGTCGTGATCGCCGAAGCCGACGGCACGCCCGCCGGCTTCGCACTGTTCTTCCACACGTTCTCGACCTTCCTCGGCCGTCGTGGCCTGTATCTGGAAGATCTGTTCGTGCGCCCCGCGTATCGAGGCCACGGTATCGGTACACGGCTGATGCGCCATCTCGCCGCGCTCGCGGTCGCGCGCGACTGCGGGCGTTTCGAATGGACCGTGCTCGACTGGAACGCGCCGGCGATCGGTTTCTATCGCGCGCTCGGTGCACAGCCGCAGGAAGGCTGGACCGTGCAGCGCGTCGAAGGCGACGCCCTGCGCGCACTCGCGACGATGACGCGCTGAAATCGCCCGGCGCTTCACGCTCTGCTACAAACGCGTGCATAAGGTGACGGCAACGCCGCAGTGGACACGCACGCGCTCCACACGTCGGCCTTCAAGAATCGCCACGCATGAGCACGTCGCCGCAGGACACCCAGGACACCGATACACCCCTGCGCCACACGCGCTGGGGCCGTCTGCGCACACGCGTCGACAAAGGTGTCGCCCGCTTCGAAGAAAGCCTGCCGGCGGCGATGGTCAAGCGCTTCGTCGATGCCGACCTGCTGACCCAGGCCGCGTCGTTGTCGTTCTACACACTGATCTCGCTGGCGCCGATGCTGGTGCTGGTGCTGTGGATCACCGCGTCGCTGTATCCGTCCGCGCAGGAAGCGCTGCTCGAGCAGATCGGCGCGCTGGCGGGCGACGGCGCACGCGATGTTGCCGGCACTGTGATCCAGAACGCCACCGAACAACCCGACATCGGCTCGCTCGCCGGCCTGTGGAGCACGCTGCTGCTGTTCGTCGGTGCGACCGTCGTGTTCGCGCAGCTGCAGGGCACGCTGAACCTGATCTTCCGCACCGATGGCGATCGCCTGCCGGGTGGCCTGATGGTGTTCCTGCGCAAGCGCGTGTTCTCCGCCGGCGTGGTGTTCGCGCTGGGCTTTCTGGTGCTCGTGTCGACGCTGATGACCACCGCGGTGGAGTTCATCTTCGCCAACGTACCGTCGATCCTGCCGCTGGTCGGCAACACGCTGATGCTGGTGCTCTATTCGTTCGCGTTCGCCGTGCTGTACCACTATCTGCCCGACCGCCGTGTGCGCTGGCGCCAGGCCCTGTTCGGCGGCGTGGTGACGTCCGTGCTGTTCGTCGTCGGGCGCTGGGGCATTGGCATCTACATGACCCACGCCGCGCCCGGCAGCGCTTACGGCTCGTTCGGCACCCTGGTGATCCTGCTGGTCTGGATGTATTACGCGGCGACGATCTTCTTCGTCGGCGCGCTGATCACCGCGGTCATCGACGAGCGCGTGCGGCGCAGTTCGGTGGACCGCGCGCTGCAGAAGCGCGCCGAGCGCCAGGCTGCCGCGCTCGCGAAGGGGCCGCCGCCCGCAGGCTGAAAGACGCGTCCCGGATGCTGCGATCCGCGCGGCGCGTGGCATCCTAGCGTCCGCATGATCCGCGTCGCCCCCACCCTGTCCTGCCTGTCCCGCGTCCGCCCTGCGGTCGCGTGCGTCTGCCTGCGTGGAATCCGCTGATGGCGCGCATCCCCGACGCGTTCATCGACGACCTGCTGGCACGCACCGACATCGTCGAGGTCATCAACGCGCGCGTGCCGCTCAAGCGGCAGGGCAAGGAATATTCGTCGCGCTGTCCGTTCCATGACGAGCGCTCGGCGAGCTTCACCGTGTCGCCGACCAAGCAGTTCTATCACTGCTTCGGCTGCGGGGCGCACGGCACCGCGATCAGCTTCCTGATGAATTACGACCGCCTCGAATTTCTCGATGCGGTCGACGAGCTGGCCAAGCGCGCCGGCATGGAAATCCCGCGCGACACCCAGCAGCGCGAAGCACGGCCCGACAGTGCGCCGATGTACGACGCACTCGATGCGGCGTCGCGCTTCTTCGTCCGCGAACTCGCCGGCAACGACACTGCACGCAGCTATCTCGATGGCCGCGATGTCGACGCCACGATCCGCGAGCAGTTCGCGATCGGCTACGCGCCCGATGGCTTCTCGGCATTGAAGGACGCACTGGGCAAGGACGACGCGCGCCGCATCGCGGTGCTCGAAAAGGTCGGCCTGCTGTCGAAGAACGACCGCGGCCACAGCTACGACAAGTTCCGCGACCGGGTGATCTTCCCGATCCACGACCGCCGCGGCCGCGTGATCGCGTTCGGCGGCCGCGTGCTCAAGCCCGAGGATTCGCCCAAATACCTCAACTCGCCCGAGACGCCGCTGTTCCACAAGGGCCGCGAACTCTACGGCCTGTGGCAGGTGCGCCAGGCCAACCAGAAGATCGAGCGGCTGGTCGTGGTCGAGGGCTACATGGACGTGGTGTCGCTGTTCCAGTTCGGCGTGCCGCAGGCGGTGGCCACGCTGGGCACGGCGACGACGCCGGACCACGCCGAGCTGCTGTTCCGCAACGCGCCCGACGTGTTCTTCTGCTTCGACGGCGATGCCGCCGGCCGTCGCGCCGCGACGCGCGCGATGGAATCGGTGCTGCCCCGCATGCGCGATGGCCGCCAGGCGTTCTTCCTGTTCCTACCCGACGGCGAGGATCCCGACACCATCGTGCGCACCGAAGGCGCGCCCGGGTTCGAAGCGCGCCTGACGCAGGCGACGCCGCTGTCGACGTTCTTCTTCGACACCCTGGGCGACGGCATCAACCTGTCGACGCTGGATGGCAAGGCGCGGCTGGCCGAACGCGCCAAGCCGATGCTGGCGCAGATTCCCGACGGCGCCTTCGCCGACCTGATGCGGCAGCGCCTGAGCGAGCTCACCGGTCTCGGCGGCGCGGCACCGGCGCAACAGGCTGCGCCCAGCCGCATACTGCGCGGCGGACGCGGTGCGCCGCCGCCCAAACGCAGCGTGGTGCGGCATGCGATCGCCCTGCTGCTGCAGAAGCCCGGTCTGGCTGCGCAGCTGCCGCCGCCCTATCCCTTCGTCGCCCTGCGCCAGCCCGGCATCGAACTGCTGACCGAGCTAATCGCCATCGGCAGCGTCCGCCCGGACATCACCACAGGCGTGCTGCTGTCACAGTTCGAGGAACGCGAGGAAGCGCCGGCGTTGCGCAAGCTCGCAACCCAGGATCTGGCCGGCGACGAGGCCTCATGGGAACAGGAACTGCGCGACGCGATCGAGCAGCTCGACCGCCAGGTGCTGCAGCAGCGCATCGACGATCTGCTGGGCCAGCAGCGCGAGGGCACGCTCGACGCCGCCGGCAAGCAGGCGCTGCGCGAACTGCTGCTGCAACGCGCCCGCTGAGACCGGAAATCGAGCGCGTTCAGATACATAGCGCTTACAACCCGCTGACGGTTCCTTAACCTTCGCGCTGGTCTGATCCCTGCGGGGGGATCGACCGGTACGAATGGCGCAACGCGTCACGCCCACCTGCCCGTCCATCACCATGCGTCCGCCGAGTCCGCGTAGACGGGTCCGGCGCGGTGTCCCCTTCCTTTTCCTTCCCCGACAGGTCTGACCATGCTCCGATCCACCCGCCTTCCGTCCGGCCGCCTCGGCGCCGGCCTTGCCCTCTCCGCGGCACTGCTGCTGGGCGCCTGCGCCAAGATCGACACCCCGCCGCCGCTCGCCAAGCCCCTGCATATCGATCTCGCCGCGCCGGTTGCCGAACAGGTGGACCTCGCCTGGCCGCAGACCGACGGCGCGCTGGCGGCCGAACACACGATCACCCAGTCGCGCGACGTCACCCTGCGCCTGCCCAACGGCCAGCAGATCGTGGTGCCGTCGGACCGCATTGCGTTCAAGCAGCAGGGCGGCCTGCTGGTCGGTGTCAACATCCAGCCCGGCGGCGGTGCGCTCGAGCATCCCGATGCGCTGGCGCAGACCCGTCAGCTGCTCGAAGCCAACAGCCTGCTCGATCCGGTACTTGCGCACACGCTCGACGGCTGGGCAGCCGGCGACGCAGCGCAGCAGACCGCGCGCGTCACGATTCGCGACGTTGACGTGCAGGTCGCGCTGACGCCGAACACCAAGGCCGGCTGGCAGGCCACGCTCGACTTCGAACCGCGTGCCTGCGAGATGCCGGCCGGTCTCGATGGCGACCCGGATGCCTGCCTGCAGGCGACGCCGACCTCGACCGTCGTCGCGGGCGGCTGACGACAGGATCCCTGTACGTCGCCACATGCAGCGCGCCGGCTGCAGCGACGTACCGATGGACACGCGCGCAATGCGCGTCCACGGCTGTCATCTGCATCGAACCGGCGTGTCGACGACTGCAACCATGGGCGCCCCGAACGACTCGGCGTAGGATGCGTCGTGATCCGGACACTGCATGCCGGATCAGACCCGGCACGGAACCTCTGCGTTCCGCCGCCGCCCGTACGACCCCAGCGGAGCGCGCCGATGGCCAAGAGCCTCGACAAGAAGAAAGAGACCAAGAAGAAGCCGGTCAAGACCCTGAAAGAAAAGCGGGCCGAGAAGGCCGCGAAGAAGTCCTGACCCCACTGCACCGGCGGGCCCCGCGCCCGCCGGAGCGTGGCGGGGCATGCATCAGCCGATGCGCTGGAAATCCAGCCCGCCGGCCGCAGCGCCGGCGCCCGGCAACCACGGCAGCAGCCAGTGGTCGACCAGCAGGAACGCGAACAGCGCCATCAGATACACGACGGAATAGTTGAACATCCGCATCGCGAAGAACTCGTCCGGCGGATCCAGCAACCGCCACGCGTACCAGAGAAACACCAGGCCCAACACGACGGCGCCGCCCAGATAGAACACCCCGCTCATGCCGATCGCGACCGGCAGCAGCGTGATCACGACCAGCAGCACGGTGTAGATCAGGATCTGCCACCGCGTGTACGCCACGCCGTGCGTGACCGGCAGCATCGGCACCAGCGCGCGTGCGTAGTCATCGCGGCGGAAGATCGCCAGCGCCCAGAAATGCGGCGGCGTCCACACGAAGATGATCAGCACCAGCAGCAGCGCGTGCGCCCAGTCCCACTGGCCCTGCATGTTGGTCACCGCGGCCCAGCCCAGCAGCGGCGGCGCAGCGCCAGCGATGCCGCCGATGACGATGTTCTGGGGCGTCGCGCGTTTGAGCCAGCCGGTGTAGATCACCGCATAGCCGATCAGCGAGGCGAAGGTCAGCGCGGCGGTCAGCACGTTGACCAGCAGCACCAGGATCGCCATCGACAGCGCGCCGAGCGCCAGCGCGAACACCAGCACCTGCACCGGGCGCAGCGCGCCGGTCGCGAGTGGCCGATGCGCGGTGCGCGCCATGACCTTGTCGATGCGCTGGTCGATCAGATGGTTGATCGCCGCCGCCGAAGCTGCCGCCAGCCAGATGCCGAGGAGGCCGAACACCGTTTCTTTCCACGGCGGCAGGCCGGGTACGGCGAGGAACATGCCGACCAGCGCGGTGAACACGATCAGTGCCACCACGCGGGGTTTGGTCAGCGCCCAGTAGTCGCGTGCCTGGATTGCCATGTCAGTCGGGCCGCTTCAGGCGCGCGAGCAACGACACCAGCACGAACAGCAGCAGCGCGGCGCCACCGTTGTGCAGCACCGCGACCGGCAACGGCAGCGCGAGCTTGACGTTGAGGATGCCCAGCGCGACCTGCGCGCAGGTCAGCAGCGCGAGTGCGACCGCCCAGCCGCGCAGGCCCGGTGTGCGCAGCAGGCGCGCGGCGAATGCGATCAGATACGCGAACACCGCGATCGCCATGACCCGGTGCGCGAGCTGGATCGCCACGCGCGCCGCGCCGTCGAGCACGCCGCCTTCGTAATCCACGCCGACGCCGCGCCACAGTACGAAGCCTTCGCGGAAATCGGCCTGCGGCCACCACTCACCGACGCACTTCGGGAAATCGACGTAATGGTGCGCCTCGGTGACCCAGCCGCCCGCGCCGCAGGCGAGCGCGGCGTAGTTCGCGCTGACCCAGCCACCGAGTGCGATCTGCACACCGACCAGACCGATCGCGCCGAGCGTCCAGCGCCGCAGCGCCGGTGCGTGGACCAGCACGATCGGCTGCACCGTCGCACGCCATGCCATCCACAGCAGCAGCGAGAACGTCAGCATCCCGCCGAGCAGGTGGCCCATGACGATCACCGGCTTGAGCAGCATGGTGACCGTCCATTTGCCGAGCAGCGCCTGGAAGATCACCACCGCCAGCGTCAGGGCCGCGGCGCGCGCGAGATCGACGTTCGACCAGCGCAGGGCTGCAATCAGCAGCAGCGCCTCGCCGAGTGCGGCGATACCGAGCGCGGCCATGACGTGACCCTGCATGTACAGCGGTATCGCGAGCGCGACCAGCGCGGAGGCACCGATGACCTGCAGCATGCCGAAGCGGCGTCGGCGCGCGGCCAGCAATGCCAGGCCCAGCACCAGCACGCCCAGCGTCGCCGCGAGATGGCGGTGCACCTGTTCGCGCCAGGCCTTGTGCGATTCGAACTCGCGGATCGCGCTCGCCGCGTGGTCGACGACCTCGCTGGCGGCCTGCGGCCACGCCGCGCGACCGTAACAGGTCGGCCAGTCGGGACAGCTCAGACCGGCATCGGACAGACGCACGAACGCGCCGAACACGATCACGCACAGCGTCAGCGCCGTGGCGAGCCAGGCGATGCGGTGGAAATGCTTGTGGGTCGACGGACGGAACGATGTCGCGCGCGCGGGGGGCGTGTGGGTCATCACTTGAGTTTCAGCAGCTTGGCCATGTCCGCACGCAGGTCGCCCGGATCAAAGCCGGGGGCGTAGCGCAGGATCACGAACCCGTTCGGGTCCACGACATAGGCCGGGACGCCATTGTCCGCTTCGCAGGGCCCGCCGTCGACGCGCGGTAATGTCGCACGCAGCGCCGGGTCAGCTTCGACGAGCCGCCAGGCCGCATTGCGAACCGCGCCTTCCGGTACCGCGCCCGCCCACAGGATGTCGACGTGATCGGCATTGCGGCCGAACAGCTGCCAGACCAGATCGAGCTGCTGCGACAACTCGACGCAAGCCTGCGCGCAGTCGCGCGGCGGCGCGACGAGAATGCGCCAGCGCCGCTCGGCCGGACGCCATTCGTAGGTGCCGCCATCGGTCAGCCGGAACGGATGCGTGCGCAGGTCCGCCGGTGGATCGAGCAGTTCGCCCTTGTTCTGCATGCCGGACGGACGCCAGCCCGAGAACCGCAGCGCACCGGCGACCACGGCGCTGCCGAGGAACAGTACGACGATCAGCACCAGCAGCGCGCGGTTGCGGTTGCGCTCGACGGGCGGCAGAACCGGCTCGGGAGATGTCTGGTTCATCGACGACGGTTCCGGTATGTGAGCACGAGTGCGATGACGAGCACCGCGAGGGCCAGCCCGAACCACTGCACCGCATAACCGAGGTGCTTGTCGGGCGTGAGCGTGTTGGGCAGCACGTCGAGATCGCGGAGGTAGCCGACATCGAGCGCCGGATCGAGCCGCAGCACGCGTGGCGGCAAAGCCGGCAGCCCGGTTTCGGCCGCGATCGCGGGGATGTCGAGGCGGGTCATCAACGCTGCATCACCGGGGGTGAGCGCAGGCCCGAGCGCGAGGCCGGGCGACGGCGGCGGTGCGAGCAGGCCGCGCAGCTCGAGGTCACGGCCGAGCAGACCGTCGCCGCGGACGATGGCCGCATCGGGCAGCCGCGTCGTGCGGTCGACGAGCGCGGTCCAGCCCAGATCGACCAGCAGCGGCGGGGCATCGTCAGGTGCGAACAGACGGTAGACACGCAGACCCGGCACGCCGGCCTGGATCTGGTTGTCGAGCACGAATGCAGGGCGGTCGACGAAGTGGCCGCGTCCGCTGCTCCAGTCGTAGTCACGGGCGCGCGCGGCGTCGCCTGCAGCGGTCAGGGAGACGGGTGTGCGCGCTTCGAGCGTCACCGCGACGGCGTCGAGCGTCGCCTGTTTCTGGCTCATCCGCGACAGCTGCCACTGGCCCAGCGAGACGAAGGCCGCGATGGTCAGCACGGCCAGCGTCCAGCCGATGATGCGGGTCCGGCGCGGACTCACGCGCAGCGCTCCGCGGACTGCAATAATCCGGCGACACACCCAGTGTCCCGGAGTCCGCGATGGTGATGAACGATTCGCTGAAGTTGCTGCTGATCATCGCCTTCGTGCTGCTGATCCTGTGGAATCTGGGCAGCGCGCTGTACTACATGATGACCGACAAGGGCACGACCGACCGCACGGTCAAGGCGCTGACGCGCCGCATCGGCCTGTCGGTCGGACTGATCCTGCTGGTGCTGCTGGCGATCTGGATGGGCTGGATCAAGCCGCATGGCGTCTACGGCTGAGGCCGGAAGTGGGAAGCGGGCGGTGACAATGCGCCGCCCGGCGTCGACGCGTCGTCAGACGACGTAGACGAACAGGAACAGGATCAGCCACACCACGTCGACGAAGTGCCAGTACCAGGCGACGGCTTCGAACGCGAAGTGGTTTTCCTTGTTGAAGTGCCCGCGGTAGCAGCGCAGCCAGATCACGATCAGCATGATCGTGCCCAACGTCACGTGCGCGCCGTGGAACCCGGTGAGCATGAAGAACGTCGAGCCGTAGATGCCCGAACCCAGCGTCAGGTTGAGATCGCGGTAGGCGTGGACGTATTCCTCGATCTGGAAGAACAGGAACAGGCAGGCCAGCAGGATCGTCGCGCCGAGGAACACCAGCAGTTGGGTCCTGTGCGCCGCGCGCAGCGCGTGGTGGGCGATGGTGATGGTGATGCCCGACGCCAGCAGGATCAGCGTATTGAGCAGCGGCAGGCCCCATGCCGGAATGGTCTGGAACGCACCACCGACATCGCCCGGGCCCGCCGACGGCCATGCCGCGCTGTAGCCGTCCCACAGCACCGCGTTGGTCATCGCGCCGCTGCCCTCGCCGCCCAGCCACGGCAGCGACAGGGTGCGCGCATAGAACAGCGCGCCGAAGAACGCGGCGAAGAACATGATCTCCGAGAAGATGAACCACACCATCCCCATGCGGAACGACAGGTCGACCTGCTTGTTGTAGTAGCCCGACACCGACTCGAGGATCACGTCGGCGAACCACTTGAACAGGATCAGCGACAGCAGCGCCGCACCGCCGAAGAACGTCGCGCGTCCCCAGCTCGCTTCGTTGAACCAGCTGGCAAGCCCCAGCATCGTGATGAACAGCGCGACCGACGCGAATACCGGCCACTTGCTGTCATGGGGCACGAAGTAGAGGTCGGGGTCCTGCTCGGGCTTGGCGTGGGCCATGGCGGTTCCGGATCGTCGAATGCGTGGTGGCGGAAGGCGTGGTGCGCGCTCAGGGCGCCGCGGCCACGCCCGGATTGCCGCGTACCGGCGCCGCATGGGCGGTCAGACGCGAGGTGAGGACATCGTTCTTGAAGAAGGTGTAGCTCAACGTGACCGTGTTGACGTCGGGCGGCAACGACGGGTCAATGATGAAACGTACCGGCATGTCGCGGGTCTCGCCGGCTTCCAGCGTCTGCGCGGTGAAGCAGAAGCACTCGGTCTTCTGGAAGAAGCCCGAGGCGCGTGCCGGCGCCACCGACGGCGTGGCGCTGCCGACGACCGGCGCGGTGCTGTCGTTGTGCGCGTAGTAGGTGGTCTCGTACTGCTCGCCCACGCGCACACGCATCCGGGTCTCGTTGGGACGGAAGGACCATGGCAGACGCGAGTTCACAGTCGCGTCGAACTCCACCGTGACCCAGCGCTCGACCGGCGTCGCGCTGGCCGCGGGCGCGGCGACGGCGCTGTTCTCGAGGCGGATGCCGAACACCTTCTCGCAGGCGATGCGGTACAGCGGCACCAATGAAAAGGTGAACGCGAATGCCACGACCGAGATGCCGACCAGCTTGCCGATGCCGAAGGTCTTCGACTTCGGCCGCGTGTCCGTGCGCGTGTCCGTCGGCTGCATGTCGTCGCTCATGACAGCAGCACGCCGCGGGCGATGAAGCCGATGTAGACCAGCGCCGCGACCACCGCGACGACCACCGCGGTGCGCCGCGCACGGCGGCGACGGGCGACGAGATCGGAACCGGGATCGGGCGTGGTCATCGCAAGCTGCATCAGTGGCTGATGTCGTCGTGGGCCAGATCGCCCGGCTTGATCACCGGCGGCTTGGCGAACGTGTGGTGCGGGGCCGGCGACGGCACCGTCCACTCCAGACCCTTCGCACCTTCCCACGAGCGGGCCGCAGCAGGCGCGCCGCGCAGCTTGGAGTGCAGCAGGATCGCAAACATCATGAAGGGCGTGACGAACATGCCGAATGCGCCGATCGAGGAGATCAGGTTCCAGTCGGCGAACACGACGTTGTAGTCCGGGATGCGGCGCGGCATGCCGGCCAGGCCCAGGAAGTGCTGCGGGAAGAACAGCAGGTTGACGAAGACGATCGTCCACCAGAAGTGCACCTTCGCCCAGAACTCGCTGTACATCCGCCCCGTCCACTTCGGCCACCAGTAGTAGGTGGCCGCGATGATCGAGAACAGCGCGCCGGTCACCAGCACGTAGTGGAAGTGCGCGACCACGAAGTAGGTGTCGTGGTACTGGAAGTCGGCTGGCACGATCGCGAGCATCAGGCCGGAGAAGCCGCCGATGGTGAACAGGATCACGAACGCGATCGACCACAGCATCGGCGCCTCGAACGTCATCGCGCCGCGCCACATCGTGGACACCCAGTTGAAGACCTTCACCCCGGTCGGGATCGAGATCAGCATCGTGGCGAACATGAAGTAGATCTCGCCGCCCAGCGGCATGCCCACGGTGAACATGTGGTGGGCCCAGACGATGAAGCTCAGGAACGCGATCGCCGCCGTCGCGTAGACCATTGCCTGGTAGCCGAACAGCGGCTTGCGGCTGAACGTCGGCAGGATCTCGCTGACGATGCCGAACGCCGGCAGGATCATGATGTAGACCTCGGGATGCCCGAAGAACCAGAAGATGTGCTGGTACATCACCGGGTCGCCGCCGCCGGCCGCATTGAAGAAGCTGGTCGCGAAGAACTTGTCGGTCAGCAGCATCGTCACCGCGCCCGCCAGCACCGGCATCACCGCGATCAGCAGGAACGCGGTGATCAGCCAGGCCCAGCAGAAGATCGGCATCTTCAGCAGGTCCACGCCAGGCGCACGCATGTTGAGGATGGTGGCGATGACGTTGATCGCGCCCATGATCGAGCTGATGCCCATCATGTGGATGGCGAAGATGGTGAACGCCACGCTGTTGCCGCCCTGCAGCGACAGCGGCGGGTACAGCGTCCAGCCGCCCGCCGGTCCGCCGCCGGGCAGGAACAGCGTCATCAGCAGCATCGCGAACGCGAACGGCAGGATCCAGAACGACCAGTTGTTCATGCGCGGCAGCGCCATGTCCGGCGCGCCGATCTGCAGCGGGATCATCCAGTTCGCCAGGCCCACGAAGGCCGGCATCACGCCGCCGAAGATCATCACCAGCGCGTGCATGGTGGTCATCTGGTTGAAGAACGTCGGGCTGACGTGCTGCAGGCCCGGAGCGGCGAGCTCGGTGCGGATGATCACGCTCATCGCCGCGCCGATGATGAACATCACGAAGGAGAACAGCAGGTACAGCGTGCCGATGTCCTTGTGGTTCGTGGAGAAGAACCAGCGCTGGACGAACCCCTGGGGATGGGCGTGGTGATCGTCGTGGTGCGCGTCAGCGGTGGCGGGGTGCGTCGTCGACATGTGCGGTGAGCCTCGATCGATCATCCGGCCGCGGGCGCGGCAGGGGCGGACGGGGACTGCGTGGCGGAGGCGGCAGCCTCGGCAGGCGCGGCGTCAGGCGACGGTGCGGGTGCGGCGTCGGCGGGTCCGGGTTCGCCCGGCGCGGGGATGGCCGGCGCGTTCTTCGCCTTCTCGGCGGCGAGCCAGGCGTCGAACTCCGCAGGCGGCACGGCGTGCACGACGATCGGCATGAAGCCATGGTCCTTGCCGCAGAGCTCGGCGCACTGCCCGCGGTAGACGCCGGGCTCGAGGATCTCGGTCCAGGCCTCGTTGACGATGCCCGGGATCGCATCCTGCTTCCAGCCGAAGGCCGGCACCCACCAGGAGTGGATGACGTCGTCGGCGGTGACGACGAAGCGGATCTTGGTGTCGGTGGGCAGCACCAGCGGCGTGTCGACGTCGAGCAGGTAATGGCCGTGGGCATCGAGCTCGGCACGCGTACTGCCGGGGTTCTGGCGCAGGCGGTCGCTCTCGCGGTCGAGACGGCTGGTGAGGGTGACGTCTTCGCCCATGTACTCGTAGGTCCACATCCACTGCACGCCGGTGACCTTGACGGTCATCGCGGAGTCGCGGGTGTCGTACATCGCGATCAGCTTCTGCGTGGCGGGCACGGCCATCAGCACCAGCAGGATGATCGGCACCACCGTCCAGATGATCTCGGCCGTGGTGTTGTGGGTGAACTGCGCCGCGGTGACCCCGCGCGACTTGCGGAAGCGGAACATCGCCACCGCCATCGCACCGAACACCAGCACGCCGATCACCACGCAGACCCACAGCGCGAGCATGTGCGCGTCGTAGGCATGCTGGGCGGAGGTGGTCACGCCGCGGCCCATGTTGAGCTGCCACGGCTTGGGATCGGCGGACTGCGCCAGAACATTGGTGGATGCCAGCAGCGCGGTTGCGCCGCCGACCCACAGTGTGGACGCGTACCTTCTGGAACTGGCGCCTTGCTTCACATCGGACCCCATACCTGAGCTGGCCTTGGTGCTGGCGGGAACGCGTCCGTCCTCGCCCGGCCTGTCAGCCGGGAGATATACGCAGGAGCGGCGGCGTACTGCGAATAACATCTGAATGGTAGCTGTCGGCGTTCCGCAGGGGCAAGCCGCGGTGCGGCGAAGCGCGCCGGCCCCGTTCTCCGCCGTGGCGGACACCGTACACCGGAAACGGCCAATCCGACGGATCCGCCGCGCCTGCTACGCGCGCTTTCGGCACAGTGGAGAGGCCGGTCCACGGGTAGAATCCCGCCTCTGTCCCTGCCGGTCGCCCCGCCTTGAATGCCAGCCTGTCGCCCGTCGCGCCCGCGACCTCCCTGAAGCCGCAGCGCGACGCGATCACCGCCGCCTGGACCGGCGATGAAACCGCGCGCGTCCACGCGCTGCTGGCCGAAGCGCGCCAGCCTGACGCCGATCGCGCCGCGATCCAGGCGACCGCCGCCGATCTGGTCCGCCGCGTGCGCCTGCGCGCGCAGGACCGTGGCGCGATCGAAGCCTTCATGCAGCAGTACGACCTCGGCAGCGAGGAAGGCGTGCTGCTGATGTGCGTGGCCGAAGCGCTGCTGCGCATTCCGGACGAGGACACCGCCGATGCGCTGATCCGCGACAAGCTGGGCGAAGCCAACTGGCGCAAGCACATGGGCCAGTCGGATTCGGTGCTGGTCAACGCCTCGACCTGGGGCCTGATGCTGACAGGCCGTCTGGTCGATCTGGCCGACGACACCAAGCGCAACGTGCACAACGCCTTCCAGCGCCTGATCGGCCGCGTCGGCGAGCCGGTGATCCGCCTCGCGGTGCGCCAGGCGATGCGGATCATGGGCCACCAGTTCGTCATGGGCCGCACGATCGGCGAGGCGCTGACGCGCTCGCGCAAGGGCGACAACGCCGCCTACCGCTATTCGTTCGACATGCTCGGCGAGGCCGCGCTGACCCAGCACGACGCCGACCGGTATCTGAAGGCCTACCGCGATGCGATCGATGCGATCGGCCGCACCGGCCCGTTCGAAGACGAAATCACTGCGCCGTCGATCTCGGTCAAGCTGTCGGCGCTGCATCCGCGCTACGAACACGCGAAGCACGCACGCGTGCTGGCCGAACTCGCACCGCGCGTGCTCGACCTCGCCCAGCGCGCGAAGGGCTACCGCATCGGCCTGACCGTCGACGCCGAGGAAGCCGATCGCCTGGAGCTGTCGCTCGACGTCATCGAAGCCGCGCTCACCGATGCCTCGCTGGCCGGCTGGCACGGCTTCGGTATCGTCGTGCAGGCCTACCAGAAGCGCGCGCCGTTCGTGATCGACTGGATCGCAGCCCTGGCCCGCGCGCAGGGCCGTCGCATTCCGGTGCGCCTGGTCAAGGGTGCGTACTGGGACAGCGAGGTCAAGCGCGCCCAGGTCGAAGGCCACCCGGGCTATCCGGTGTTCACGCGCAAGCCCAACACCGACGTCAGCTATCTCGCCAACGCGCGCCGCCTGCTGTCGGTGACCGATGCGATCTACCCGATGTTCGCCACGCACAACGCGCACACGATCGCGGCGGTGCACCGGCTGGGGATGTCGGTGCGCAACGACGCCGGCGCGAAGCCCTACGAATTCCAGAAGCTGCACGGCATGGGCGACGACCTCTATGCCGAGGTGATCCCGGCCGCCCGTCTCGACGTGCCGTGCCGCGTGTACGCGCCGGTCGGTTCGCACGAGGACCTGCTGCCGTATCTGGTACGTCGCCTGCTCGAGAACGGCGCCAACTCCAGCTTCGTCAACCGCATCAGCGACGAGGACGTCGCGATCGACGATCTGATCCGCGACCCGGTCGAGGTCGTCGCCGGTTTCGAATCCATTCCCCATCCCCGCATTCCGCTGCCGGTCGATCTCTTCCGCAGCCAGTCCCACGACAGGAGCAATTCCATGGGCGTCAATCTCGCCAACGACGCACAGCTCGCCACGCTGGCCACGCAGATCCAGGCCGCGACGGGACCGTGGACCGCGGGCCCGCTGGTGCCGGGCGCGACCAGCGCCGGCGCGACCGTCGAGGTCACCAGCCCCGCCGATCGTCGCGTGCACGTGGGCCAATGGCAGGCCGCCGACACCGCAACCGTCGAACAGGCGCTGCGCAACGCGACCGACGCGCACGCGGACTGGAATGCGGTGCCAGCTGCCTCGCGCGCGGCGATCCTCGAGCACGCCGCCGACCTGCTGGAATCGCGCACGCCCGACTACATCGCGATGTGCACGCGTGAAGCCGGCAAGACGATTCCCGACGGCGTGGCCGAAGTGCGCGAAGCCGTGGATTTCCTGCGCTACTACGCCGCTGAAGCGCGTCGCCTGTTCGTCGTCGAAGCCCTGCCCGGCCCGACCGGCGAATCCAACAGCCTGCAGCTCTCCGGCCGCGGCGTGTTCGTGTGCATCAGCCCATGGAACTTCCCGCTGGCGATCTTCGCCGGCCAGATCGCCGCCGCGCTCGCCGCGGGCAACACCGTGATCGCCAAGGCCGCTGAGCAGACCACGCTGGTCGGCCATGCCGCGGTCAAGCTGTTGCACGAAGCCGGTGTGCCGGCGCATGTGCTGCAGTACGTGCCGGGTGATGGCGCGAGCGTTGGCGCCGCACTCACTGCCGATCCGCGCGTCGCCGGCGTGGTGTTCACCGGCTCCAACGCGACCGCGCTGGCGATCAACCGCGCCCTCGCCGCGCGCGACGGTGCGATCGGCACCCTGATCGCCGAGACCGGCGGGCAGAACGCGCTGATCGCCGACTCCTCGGCGCTGCCCGAACAGCTGGTCAAGGACGCGCTGGGTTCGGCGTTCACCTCGGCCGGCCAGCGCTGCTCGGCCGCGCGCGTGCTGTTCGTGCAGGACGATGTCGCCGACAAGGTGATCGGCATGCTGGCCGGTGCGATGCAGGAACTCACCGTCGGCGATCCGGCGCTGCTGTCGACCGACGTCGGCCCGGTGATCGACGCCGACGCGCTGCGCATGCTCGACGCGCACGCGGAGCGCATGGCCAGCGAAGCGCGCCTGATCGCGACCACGCCGGTCGGCCCCGAGGTTGCCCACGGCACCTTCTTCGCGCCGCGCGCCTGGGAACTGCAGTCGCTCTCGCAGCTTCAGCGCGAGAATTTCGGACCTGCGCTGCACGTGATCCGCTGGAAGGCCGATCAGCTGGACGCGGTGATCGATGCGATCAACAGCACCGGTTACGGCCTCACGCTGGGCATCCACTCGCGCATCGACGAGACCGTCGAGAAGATCAGCGCGCGCGCCCGCGTCGGCAACGTCTACGTCAACCGCAACCAGATCGGCGCCGTCGTCGGCGTGCAGCCCTTCGGCGGCCAGCGCCTGTCGGGCACCGGCCCCAAGGCCGGCGGCTCGCACTACCTGCCGCGCTTCACCACCGAGAAGACCGTGACCATCAACACCACGGCGGCGGGTGGCAATGCGTCGCTGCTGACGCTCGGCGAGTAAGCCGGACAGCGATGCGTCCGCCTCAGCGGACGCGCCGCAGCTGCAGCTGTCGTTCTCCGGTCACCGGGTCGATGCCGTGACCGGTCTCCTCGAACCCCTGCCGCCGGTAGAACGCGGTGGCCCGCGTGTTCTTCGCGTAGACATCAAGCTCGACGACCGGGCGGTCACGACACGCGGCCTCCAGCAGGGCGCGGCCGATGCCGCCGCCCTGCTGCGCCGGATCGACGAACAGTGCGGCCAGATGGTCGCCCATCATCGAGACGAAGCCGACCACCCGCCCGTCGCGGACCTGCACCAGCGATGTCGCGCCGGGCAGGTAGATCTCCCGCATCGCATCGAGCTGCGCATGCCAGATCGCGGCCGGCACGAAGTCGTGGGCGGCTATTGAGGCCCGCAGCCAGATGTCGAGCACCTGCGCGTGGTCGTCGGTGTTCATGCTGCGAATCATCGTGTGTGCCCGTTCGGTCGAGACGCGTATTGCAGCAGGCCGCCGCAGCGCGGTCTTGTACGTTCACGACAACTGCTGGAAGCCGCCGTACACCTGCTCTGGCAGGTGCACCACCGCGCGCGTGGGCGCCGCCGCGCCGAGGTGGCGACGCCAGTGCCGGTGCAGGTGCGCCTGGTCGACGAAGCCGTGCGCATGCGCCAGACGGGTCCACGATCCCCCGTCACCAGCCGGTCGATCAGCGAGCATGCGATTGAAGCGCAGCAGGTCGATGCAGCGCTTGAGTCCGATGCCAGCAGTGGCGGCGAACGCCCGTTCCAGCGTGCGCACGCCGATGCCGTGTCGCGTGGCAAGTGCGCCGACACGCGGCGGCTCGGACGCGTCGTACCCTGCAAGCCAGGCCATCACTTGCCCGACCAACTGTTCGCGGGGCGTCGGTAACGGCTCCAGCAACAGGTGTCGCGCCACCTGCTCGAGATGGACGCGGGCCGTGTCGGGATCCCGCGAGAGTGCAGCAGTTGCTACGGGCATGCCGAGCGCGACCACCGGGTCCCGACGACGGACAGGGTCGGCGTAGCCGAGCAGCCGGGCGGTGACCTGGGCCGACAGCACCAATCCCTGTTTTCGTACAGGCCCGGTGTCATCGATGACCAGCGGTCCTGCGCCAGGCCGGATCAGATGGCTGCCGAACACCTGCAGATCGCCGTAGACATGGCGCTGGCCGGGCGGCGAGAGCAGCAGATGCGCCACCGGCATCGGCGGCAGTGTCGAGCGCAGGGCGACCGGCGTGGCGATGGCGACGCCCCAGCAAGCAAGCACGACCTCGCGCAGCGCAGGCTCACGCGCCGGCGCCTGCCAGCCCGCGATTCCGGATGACGTCACCATGGCCTCCCTCCGCGTGCACGCCGGCCTTTCAATCCAACGCACACCTGTGCGGGGCGGGCGCGGCACCACGGATAGAATAGCCAGTCCACTCTGCGAGACGGGCTTCGATGGCCTTCGACGCCTTTGCCCTGATCCTGGCGATGCTCGCGCTGGGCATGCTGTTCGCCCGGCTGCGGGTGATGCCGGCCAATGCCGCCGAGGTGCTCAACCTCGTCGTGCTCTACGTGTGCCTGCCGGCCGCGGTGCTGGTGCATGTGCCGAAGCTCAGCTTCGACGCGACCCTGCTCGGCGTCGCGGCGACGCCGTGGCTGCTCGCGGTCGCGACGGTCGCGCTGGTGTTGCCGCTGGCGCGCTGGTTGCAGTTCCGGCGCGACGAGACCGCAGTGCTGCTGCTGTGCGTGGCGTTGTGCAACAGCAGTTTCATCGGCTATCCGATGGTCGCGGCCCTGCTCGGCGACGACGCGGTCGCCTACGCCGTGGTGTACGACCAGTTCGGCACCTTCGTGCTGCTGTCGACGTTCGGCCTGACGATCCTCGCGCGCTACAGCGGCGACACGCCGCCGGGCTGGCGCGACATCGTGCGGCGCATCCTGCGGTTTCCACCCGTGTGGGCGCTGCTGTTCGGCCTGACGCTGATGCCGGCCGCGCCGCCGGCGTGGATCGCCTCGGCACTGGAGAATCTCGCCGCTGCGCTGCTGCCGCTGGTGATGCTGGCGGTCGGCCTGTCGATCCAGCTGCGCATGCCGCGCGACGAGATCCGTCCGCTGGCGACGGGGCTGGTGCTGAAACTGCTGGTGATGCCGGCACTCGCGCTGCCGCTGTCGCTGCTGTTCGGCATGTCCGGGCAGATGCTGCGGGCGAACGTGCTGGAGTCGGCGATGCCCGGCATGATCACCGCCGCCGCGCTGGCGATCGCGCAGGGCCTCGCGCCGCGACTCGCCGCCGCCCTGGTCGGCTACGGCATCCTGCTGTCGCTGGTGACCCTGCCGGCATGGGCCTGGGTACTGGGGCGTTTCGCCTGACGGCGTCGCGAAGATGCGCGGGGCGTTGATGCTGCGCGCCGTGCATCCTGCAGGCTCTGGAGGAACACCGGCCACAAAAAAAGCCCCGCTTGCGCGGGGCTTTCTCTTGTCACGATGTCGAGTGGATCAGAAGCGGTACTGCGCCGACACGCCGAACAGGTTGGCGTTGCCATCGTAGTCGCCCACAACGCGGCCCAGGCCACCGGTGGGCGTGTTGACCTTCGGGTCGCGCGGCTCGATGCGGGTGTAGGCGAAGTTGAGATCGAACGCGTCGCTCATCGCCCAGGTCGCACCGACCGAATAGAACAGGCGGTTCGCGTCGGGCAGGCGCGGGGTGCGGTGCTCGATGCTGGTCGGGCTCTCGTCGTACGCGACGCCGCCACGCAGCTTCCAGCTGTCGTTGAGCTTGTACTCGGCGCCGACAGCAGCGAAGTAGCTGTCCTGCCACTCGAAGGGCTCGACCGAATCCGGATCCGGGTTGTCGAACTGGATGCGCACTTCGCGCAGCGACGACCAGTTGGTCTCGGCGTAGGTGGCCGACAGCTGCAGCGCGTCGGTGACCTGCCAGGCGGCGCCGACGTTGAGGATCGACGGGGTGGTCAGGTTAGCGAACACGTCACCGTCCTGGAACCAGCCCGGACGCGCCTGGTTGAACACGGCGGCCGCGCCCGAGGGCACGGTCCAGTCGGCGGTGCCGGTCAGCTCGTAATCGATCTCGGAGCGGTAGCTGACGCCGATCGACACACGATCGGTCGGACGGAAGTGCGCGCCCAGCAGGTAACCGAAGCCGTTGTCGTCGCCCTGCACGTCGGCGATGCCATCGGCACCCTGCGGCTGGGCACCCGGAACGCCGGCCTGCGCGAGCAGCGTGCCGAAATCGACGGCCTTCGACAGCGTGACGTCCGCGCGCGAGGCGATGACGCCGATGCCGACCGAGAAACGGTCGCCCAGATCGATGGCGCCCGACAGAGCCAGATCGATGATCCGCACGTCCGATTCCAGCGCCGTGTAACGGCCGATCCAGCCGGCGTCGTAGTCGGTGCTCAGACCGAACGGCGCGCTGACCATCGCGCCGAGCGCGACGCCGTTGTCGAGCTTGTGCACGACCGAGAACGCCGGGACCGGGGTCACGCCACCGGCGTTGCCGCCATTGCCGCCGGTCATCGGGCGACCGAACGCATCGGACGCCGAGCCCTGGAATTCATAGTTGAGATCGATGACGGTCAGGTCGGCCTGCACCGTGGTGCCTTCGAACTGGGTCATCACAGCCGGGTTGTTGGTCACGACCGAGCTGTCGCCGGTCTTCGCGGCAGTGCCGGCGAAGGACGTGCCCTGCGACTTGACGCTGTTTTCCTTGAGCTGGAAACCGGCGGCCTGGGCCTGGCCTGTGAATGCGAGCGCGGCGGCGACGCCGAGTGCCAGCGTGGTGGTACGGGTAAAGCGGGGGGTGGTAGCCATGTGTCGTGTTCTCTCCAAACAGGTGTGGTGTCGTGTGCTACGCCCGGCGTGGACGGGGCCCCCTCCGTCCGCGCCACCTGTCGGAATTCCCCTCCCGAACCGCGTCGCGGCCGCACTATACCGTACGACTCCGTGTGGAAACGCTGCTGCAGTGCGGCATTGCGTGATGCCGCAACGCCGCGCTTTACCGGGTTGCCAGCGGCACTCGACAATGCAGGCGATGTTCGTCTCGATCCCCAGCCGCCACGCCCGTACGCCGTTCCGCTGGGCGGTGCCGATGCTGTGCGGGTCTCTGTGGCTGGTGTTCCTGTGGGCCAGTACCCGGTCGGCCAACGACCAGTACGCGTTGCTGCTGGACTGGGGCGCGTTGTACGGCGGGCCGGTGGGCACCGACGGCACCCTGGTCAACTGGGCCGCCATCGGACCCTGGCTGCGGCTGGTGACGGCGCTGTTCCTGCATGCGGACTGGGCGCACCTGCTCGGCAACCTGGTGTTCCTGTTGATCTTCGGTCTGCCGGCCGAGCGGCTGATGGGGGCGTGGCGACTACTGGTGCTCTTCATCGTCGGCGGCGCGCTGGCGAACCTGTCGGCGGTGCTGGCGATCGGCGCGCCGGACCGGCTGATCATCGGCGCGAGCGGCGCGGTATCGGCCCTGATCGGCGCGTACCTCGCGCTGTTCCCGCGCGCGCGGCTGGGCGTCGTCGTGCCGCTGGGCCTGTTCCTGGAATTCGTGCGCGCGCCGGCGTCGCTGCTGATCGGCGTGTGGGCGGTGCTGCAGGTGATCTTCGCCTACATCGGCCCCGCCTTCGGCGCCGTGGCCTGGACCGCGCATCTGGCCGGCTTCCTGTTCGGCGTGGTGTTCGCACTGGTCTCGCGGCATGCCATCGGCCAGCGCCTGCGGCGGCTCAAGGGCTACTGAGCGGCGCTCTATAATCGGCGCATGACAGGCAAGACGCTCTACAGGGTCACGTTCCTCAGCCACGGCAAGGTCTACGCGCTGTATGCGCGGCAGGTCGAGAGCGGCCGGCTGTGGGGATTCGTCGAAGTGTCCGAGCTGGTGTTCGATGTCCACGACGGCCTCGTCGTCGACCCGACCGAGGAACGCCTGCAGGGCGAGTTCGCCGGCACGCGCACGCTGCACCTGCCGATGCAGAGCGTGCTGCGCATCGAAGAAGTCGAGAAGAAGGGCCCGTCGGCGATCCGCGACGCGTCCACCGGCGAGACCGTGGTCACGCCGTTCCCGCTGCCCGCACGACCGCGCTGAAACCGTCCGCTGCGCATGTCCCGCTGAAGCGTCGCGTTACACTCGCCGGCCCACGCGGCCATCGCGTGCCGGCTGCGAAGCTGGCCCCACGCGCCGTCACCCAGGCACACCGCCCAAGGCAACGATGACCACTTCCCAGGCACTGCTCGACACCCACGGCCCACGCGAATCGATGGAGTACGACGTCGTCGTCGTGGGCGCAGGTCCCGGCGGACTGGCGACTGCGATCCGGCTCAAGCAGCTGGCCGCCGAAGCGGGCCGCGAGGTGTCGGTCTGCGTGCTGGAAAAGGGCTCCGAGCCGGGCGCGCACATCCTGTCGGGCGCGATCATCGACCCGCGTGCGCTGACCGAACTGATTCCGGACTGGAAGGAAAAAGGCGCGCCGCTGAAGCAGGCTGTCACCCGCGACGAATTCCTGTTCCTCGACGAGACCGGCCAGAAGTCCACGCCGGATTTCTTCCTGCCCGACTGCTTCAAGAACCACGGCAACTACATCATCAGCCTCGGCGCGCTGGTGCGCTGGCTGGCCACGCAGGCCGAAGCCCTGGGCGTGGAAATCTTCCCCGGTTTCGCAGCCGCCGAAGTGCTGTATGCCGAAGACGGCCACGTGCGCGGCGTCGCGACCGGCAACCTCGGCATCGGCAAGGACGGACAGCCGACCGGCGAATTCCAGCTCGGCATGGAGCTGCATGCCAAGTACACGATCTTCGCCGAAGGTTCGCGCGGCCAGCTGGGCCGCGAACTGATCGCGAAGTTCGCGCTGGACGAGGGCCGCGATCCGCAGAGCTACGGTCTCGGCATCAAGGAACTGTGGCAGATCGATCCGGCGAAGCACGAGCCGGGCCTGGTGGTGCACACCGCCGGCTGGCCGCTCGACGGCGACACCTACGGCGGCTCGTTCGTCTATCACGCCGAGGACGGCAAGCTCGCGATCGGTCTGGTGGTCGGCCTCGACTACAGGAACCCCTGGCTGAGCCCGTTCGAGGAATTCCAGCGCTTCAAGACGCACCCGGCGATCCGCAAGTATCTCGAAGGCGGCAAGCGCATCGGCTACGGCGCGCGTTCGATCACCGCCGGCGGCCTGCTGTCGATCCCGAAGCTCGTGTTCCCGGGCGGTGCCTTCGTCGGCTGCGAGGCCGGCACGCTCAACGGCAGCCGCATCAAGGGCAGCCACGCCGCGATCAAGACCGGCATGCTCGCCGCCGACGCCGCATTCGCCGCGCTCGGCGAGAGCCGCAGTGGTGACGAACTGGCCGCGTATCCGGTCGCGTTCGAGGCCAGCTGGCTGCACGCCGAGCTGTCGCAGTCGAAGAACTTCAAGCAGTGGTTCAAGAAGGGCCGCACCATCGCGACGCTGATGACCGGCATCGAACAGTGGCTGCTGCCCAAGCTCGGCATGCGCGTGCCACCGTGGACGATCCATCGCGACAAGCCAGACCACGCATGTCTGGAGCCGGCCGCGCAGCACGCGAAGATCGAGTACCCGAAGCCCGATGGCGCGCTGACCTTCGACCGTCTGAGCTCGGTGTACCTGTCGAGCACCAACCACGCCGAGGACCAGCCGGCGCATCTGACGCTGAAGGACGCTTCGGTGCCGGTCGACGTGAACCTGGCGACCTACGCCGGCCCCGAGGCGCGCTACTGCCCGGCGGCGGTCTACGAATTCCTCGACGGTCCGGACGGCCCGTTCCTGCGGATCAACGCGCAGAACTGCGTGCACTGCAAGACCTGCGACATCAAGGATCCGACCCAGAACATCGTCTGGGTCGCGCCGCAGGGCGGTGGCGGTCCGAACTACGCGGGGATGTGAGATCGCACACGTCGGCGGCGCGTTGCACCGGTCCATGGCAATGCGCGGTGTCATATCGCACCGCCGTCATGCGGCCGGACGTGGTCCGGGCGAAGCGGAAGTCCGGGATCGGCGGCGGACCGCAGCAAACTTGAAAACCTGCCCGTATACTCGGGCACAGCTGTGGCCGACGGCCATGTCGCCAAGGGTGTTTCGTGCGTAATTACGATCTCGAATTCCTCAAGCGCTTTTCGATGGTCCTGCTGTTTCTGACCGTCGTAACGCTCGGCCTGATTCTCGGTGCCTGGTATCTGCACAACTCCATTCCCGGCGAAGTGCCCCCGGGCGTGGCCAAGCGCACCGAGGCGCGCATCGCACCGACCGGTGCGGTCTACGCAGGCGCCACCGGCGCCGCGTCGCAGGCCGCTGCCACCGCGGCGGCAGCCGCTGCCGCTGCCGCGCAGGTCGCCTACGGCGGCACGGTCGACGGCTCGGTGATCTACCAGAACCTGTGCGCGGGCTGCCACACCTCCGGCGCCGGCGGTGCACCGACGCTGGACCACCAGCACTGGGATGCCCGCATCGCCCAGGGCCAGGAAACGCTGTACCGCCATTCGATCGAAGGCTTCACCGGCGCAGCCGGCGTGATGCCGGCGCGCGGCGGCAATCCGGCGCTCAACGACGAGCAGATGCATGCCGCCGTCGACTGGATGATCGACAACCTGAAATGACGTTGGCCGGGTGACATGCCCGCCCACCCGACGCCGCCTCTCCGGGCGGCGTCGTCGCATCCGGCCGCCGCGGCCACTGGAGTTCCGATGATGATCCGCCCTGCCACCGCCCTGCTCGCCTGCGCCCTGCTCGCCGCCTGCCGCACCACCGCCCCGGGCGCCGATGCCGGCACCGTCGCGATCGGCAGCCTGCACGCACTGCCGCAGGACGCGACGGCGATCGTCTCCGGCCGGGTGACCGCGCGCTTCGACGATCTGGGCGGCTGGTTCCTGCAGGACGCGGGCGACGGCGACCCGGCCACACCCGATGCGGTGTTCGTCCAGGCGCGTGACGGGCAGCCGCTGCCCGAGGTCGGCGCGCACGTCCGCGTGACCGGCACGCGCGCAGGCGAGGCCGCCACCGCGCTGCATCCGCAGCGCATCGAAGTGCTGTCGACGCCGGCGCCCGTGATCGCCGCGGTCGTGCTCGACGCGCCGCCGGCCGACTGGTCGGCGCTCGCCGGGACCCGGGTGCGGATCGAAGCGCCGCTGACGTTGACCGGCCAGCATGAGCGCGGACGTCGCGGCACGCTGGCCACGAGCTTCGACGGCCGGCTGTTCACGCCGACCGAAGTCGCCCGTCCGGGCGCTGACGCCGCGCGTGTCGCGTCCGACAACGCGCGTCGCCGCGTGCTGCTCGACGACGGCCGCGAAGACGCGCCGGCCGACGGCCAGCTCTGGTATCTGCCGCAGACCGCGCAGGCCCTGCGCAGCGGCAGCGTGCTGACCGGCATCGAGGGGGTGGTCGACCATCGCCACGGCGCCTGGCGTCTGCAGCTCACCGCGCCCGTGCAGCCGCAGCCGGCCTCGCGTCCGCCGGCGCCCGTGGTCGACGGCGACGTGCGCATCGCCGCGTTCAATCTGCAGAATCTGTTCAACGGCGATGGCCGCGGCGGCGGCTTCCCGACGCCGCGCGGTGCGCTCACGCCCGAGGAACTGACGCGCCAGATCGAAGGACTGGTCGCGACGATCACCGCGCTCGATGTCGATGTCGCCGCACTGATGGAACTGGAGAACGACGGCTACGACGCGCAGTCGAGCATCGCCGCGCTCGTCGACGCATTGAACGCCGAAGGCCCCGCGCACGACTGGCGCTTCGTCGATGCCGGACAGGGCCCGGGCACCAACGCGATTCGCGTCGGCCTGATCTACCGCGACACGCGTGTGCGGCCCAAGGGCCCGCCGGCCACGCTCGACGGCGGACCGTTCGCCGAACTCAGCCGTGTGCCGCTGGCGCAGGCGTTCGTGCCGCTGCGCAACGGGCGCCCGGACGGACTCGACTTCAGCGTCGTCGCCGTGCACTTCAAGTCCAAGGGCTGCGGCGAAGCCACGGGCCTGGACCTCGACCAGCGCGACGGCCAGGCCTGCTGGAACGCGGCCCGCGTCGACGCCGCGCAGCGCCTGCGTGACTGGCTGGCGACCGCGCCGACCGGCACCCGGGAGCGTGTCGCGGTGGTCGGCGATTTCAACGCCTACGCGATGGAAGACCCTGTGCGCGTGTTCACCGACGCCGGCTGGCGCGACCCGTTCGCCAGTGGCGATGGCGGCACGCAGTACAGCTTCGTGTTCGACGGCCAGGCCGGCCGCCTCGACCACGCCCTGCTCGCGCCCGCGCTGGCCACGCGCGTCACGGGTGCGGCGAAGTGGCACAGCAATGCCGACGAGCCTGCCGACACGCGCGAGCGCGAAGCGGCGGGGCCGTGGCGCAGCTCGGACCATGACCCGCTGGTCATCGGCCTGCGGCTGCGCGGACGCTGACACCGCATCTGCCCGGGCGCGCACGGCTTCGTCGCGAGCGGCCCGGTATCATTCGCGCATGACGTCCCCCACGTTCCACACACAATCCGGGCCGCTCGTACTGCCCGGCCCCGCCGGCGACCTCGAAGCCGCGATCGATCTGCCCGACGCCGATGTCGCCGCGCTGCCGTTCGTCGCCGTGGTCTGCCATCCGCTGCCCACCGAGGGCGGCACGATGCACAACAAGGTCGTCACGATGGTCGCGCGCACGCTGCGCGAACTCGGCGCGGAGACGGTGCGCTTCAATTTCCGCGGCACCGGCGCGTCCGACGGCACCTACGACGACGGCATCGGCGAGATCGACGACCTGACCGCGGTGATCGAATGGGTCCGCCGCGAACGACCCGGCCACGCGCTGTGGCTCGCCGGTTTCAGTTTCGGCGCCTACGTCTCGCTGCGTGCGGCCGATGCGCTGCAGCCGGATGTGCTGATCTCGGTCGCACCGCCGGCCGGTCGCTGGGATTTCGAGTCGATCGTGCTGCCGAGCTGCCCGTGGCTGGTGATCCAGGGCGAGGCGGACGAGATCGTCGATCCGCAGGCCGTCTACGACTGGCTCGACGACAGTGGCGCGCAGGCCGAACTCGTGCGCATGCCCGAGACCAGCCACTTCTTCCATCGCCGCATGATCGATCTGCGCGGCGTGGTGAAGCACTGGGCCACGCCGCACCTGCCGCGGGCTGCGGGTTGATGCGCCTGCTGTCGACCCGGGCGCACGCGCCCCGGACGCCCTGCGCATGAGCACCCTGCAGACGCCATCGGAGCGCTACACCGCCGGCGTTGCACGCGGCGACTGGCAAACCGATCCTGCGCAGCAGCCGGCCCTGGTCGAACTCGACCGCCTGCATGCCGCACTGCTTCAGCCGCCGGCGCGGCGCGGCATGCTCGGTCGCCTGTTCGGCGGCGGCGATGCACCGGACGCACCGGCCGGCCTGTACCTGTGGGGCGGTGTGGGTCGTGGCAAGACCTTCATGATCGACCTGTTCCACGACGGCCTGCCGCTGCAGCCGATGCGTCCGATGGGCACCGACGATGCGGCGCCCGCGGCGCCGGTCAAGGATCCCGCCCGCCACGCGACGCCCGACCCGAAACTCGGTCGCAAGCGCCGCACCCATTTCCATCGCTTCATGCGCGAGGTCCATGCCGCGTTGCGCGCGCATGCCGGCGAGCGTGACCCGCTGGCGGCGATCGTGCGCGACTGGCGCGATGCGGGCCTGCGCGTACTGGTGCTCGACGAATTCTTCGTCAGCGACATCGGCGACGCGATGCTGCTCGCACGTCTGCTCGAGCGCATGTTCGCCGACGGCATCGTGCTGGTGACCAGCTCCAACGTCGATCCCGTGGATCTCTACAGGGACGGCCTGCAGCGCGCGCGCTTCCTGCCGGCGATCGACCTGATCCGCCAGCATTGCCGCGTGGTCCACCTCGTCAGCGATACCGACTACCGCATGCGCGCACTGACGCGTTCGCCGGTGTACCGCACGCCGCTCGATGCGGACGCCGACAGCTGGCTCGACACGCGCTGGCATGAACTCGGCGGCGACGACGACCACCGCGATGCCGGGGTCGAGATCGACGGCCGTCGTATTGCGGTGCGGGCGCGCACGCCGGGCATGGCCTGGTTCGATTTCGACGCGCTGTGCGAAGGTCCGCGCGGCGCCAGCGACTACATCCAGGTCGCGACCGAATTCCACACCGTGCTGCTGGGCGGCATTCCGCACATGGATGCCACGCGCGACGACGCCGCACGCCGCTTCGTCACACTGATCGACGAGCTCTACGACCGCAACGTCAACCTCGTCTGCACCGCCGCCGCCGAGCCGCCGTCGCTGTACTCGGGCGAACGTCTGGTGGGCGCGTTCGAGCGCACCGCCTCCCGGCTGATCGAGATGCGCAGCGAGGAATTCCTCACCCGCGAACACCGCGCCTGAGACCGGCCGGGCGCACGCGTCAGCGGAACACCACCGTCCGGTGCCCGTTGACCAGGATCCGGTGCTCGACGTGCCGGCGCACGGCACGCGCGAGTACACGCGATTCGATGTCGCTGCCGATGCGGACCAGGTCCGACGGTGTCATCGCGTGGTCCACGTGCGCCACGTCCTGCTCGATGATCGGCCCCTCGTCGAGATCCGCGGTGACGTAGTGCGCGGTCGCGCCGATCACCTTGACCCCGCGCGCGTGCGCCTGGTGGTACGGCTGCGCGCCCTTGAAGCTGGGCAGGAAGCTGTGGTGGATGTTGATCGCGCGTCCGGCCAGCGCTTCACACAGCGCGGGCGAGAGGATCTGCATGTACCGCGCCAGCACCACCAGATCGACACGTTCGCGTTCGACCAGCGCAAGGATCTCCGCTTCCTGCCGTGCACGATTGCCGGCGTCGACCGGGAGGTGATGGAACGGCACGCCATAGGAGCCGGTCAGCGCGGCGTAGGTGTCGTGGTTCGATGCCACCGCCACGATATCGGCCTGCAGCTGCCGGCCATGCGTGCGGAACAGCAGGTCGTTGAGGCAGTGGCCCTGCTTGCTGACCAGCACCAGCAGACGCGCGCGCCGGCGCGCATCGTCGATCCGCCAGTCCATGCCGAACGTATCGGCCAACGGGTGGAACGCCTGTTCCAGCGCCACGATGTCGGCCTTGCGCGGCAGATCGAAATGCACCCGCAGGAAGAACCGGCCCGACTCGGCGTCACCGAACTGCTGCGCATCGAGGATGTTGCAGCCCCACTGCAGCAGCAGGCCGGACACGCGATGGACGATGCCGGTGCGGTCGGCGCAAGACAGGGTGAGGACGTGATCGTGTGCCATGGGCGGGGCGCTGGCGGGGCGGCCGACTATGTCACATCGCAGGCCCCTGGCAGCCGCAGCAGCCAGCCGCCCGGCGCGGCTCAGCGCGCCATGTAGGCGCTCGGCGGCTGGCCGAACGCACGGTGGAACGTGGCGGTGAACGCACTCGGACTCTCGTAGCCCACATCGAGCGCGACCGAGGTGATCGATCGTCCCTCGGCCAGCAGCGAGATTGCCGACAGCAGGCGGATCTGCTGCCGCCACTGCGCGAAGCCCATGCCGAGTTCGTCGCGGAATGCACGCGTGAAACTGCGCCGGCTCATGCCCACCTGCGCCGCCCATGCATCGATGTCGCGCGTATCGGCCGGGTCGACCAGCAGGCTGCGACAGACACGCAGCAGCCGGGGATCCTGCGGCATCGTGGCCTGGTAGGGCGCGTTGGGCATGCGTGCGCATTCCTCGAGCAGCAGCGCCGTGATCCGGCCCTCGCGGCTCGCGGGCGCATAACCGGCCTGGAAACCGACGACCTCGAGGATCAGCGCACGCAGGAAGTCCGACACCTGCAGCAGGCGGCAGCGGTCGGGACTCGTGTCATGCACCGTGTCGATGTAGAGCGTGCGCACCGAGACCGCGCCCCGGCACGAGACCTCGTGCATCATCCGCGCCGGCAGCCACACCGCGCGCTGCGGCGGCACGACGTAGCTGGTCTGCGGGGTCGCCACCGACATCACGCCCGACGAGGCGTAGAGCAGTTGCGCACGCTCGTGGCAGTGCATCGGATCGACGAAGCCCGGGGGATACTCGTCGGCCAGTCCGATCACGGGATGCGGCGTGTCGAGATAGTCGGCGCTGCGTTTCATCGCCACGATCACACTGCAAACCCGGCGATCGCGCAACTGCCGGGCGACATGCCCGACGATGGCCCGACCGCGCGACCCGCCGACCTGTCGTGACCAGCCGGCCGCCGGTGCGCTGGGTATCGTGCAGACACTCTGCCGACCGGGACCGTCATGTCATCCACCCCGCCGCCTGCCGGGACGCCGCTCGACGACGTCGCGCCCGAAATCCGTGAATTCCAGCAGCGCATCAACGACGGCTATGCGAGCGAAGGCGACTTCGCGCGGTTGCCGCTCGACGATGCGCGCCGGGCCGCCGAACGCATCCGCGCGCCGTGGACGCGCGGCGGACCGACGATGGCCTGCACGACCTCGCTGCCGGCGGCGATCGCCGGTGTCGGCGTGCGCATCCACCATCCCGGCCCGCGCGGCACGCCCCTGCCTGCGCTGGTCTATCTGCACGGCGGCGGCTGGACGATGTTCAGCGTGGACACGCATGACCGCCTGATGCGCGAGTACGCCGCGCGCGCGGGCATCGCCGTGATCGGTGTCGACTACAGCCTCGCGCCGGAAGCGAAGTTTCCCCGGCCGATCGAGGAAACCGCCGGTGTCCTCGCGTGGCTGCGCGCACATGGCGGCGACTACGCGATCGACGGCACCCGCCTGCTGCTGGGTGGCGACTCGGCCGGTGCCAACCTGTCGGTGGCCACCAGCCTGTGGCTGCGCCAGCACGACCAGCCGCCGGTGCTCGGCATGCTGCTGAACTACGGCGCGTTCGATCGCGAACCGAGCGCGTCCTGGCATCGCTACGATGGACCCCGCTACATGCTGGAGGTCGGCGAGATGCACCGGTTCTGGGACAACTATCTGCGCGACGATGCCGATCGCCTCGATCCGCTGGCCGAACCGCTGCGCGGCGATCTGCGCGGCCTGCCGCCGGCGTACTTCGCGATCGCCGGCTGCGACATCCTCGCCGACGGCAACCGCCGTCTGGCGGCCGGCCTCGAGGCCGCCGGCGTGGCGGTCGAGGTGCAGGAGTATCCGGGCGCGACCCACAGTTTCCTCGAAGCGGTGTCGATCTCGCCGCTCGCCGACCGTGCGTTCGACGACGCCGCCCACTGGCTGCGCGCCACGGTGTCGGCATGACCGGCGCCTTCGTGCCGCGCGGCGATGCCGACGTGCTGGCGCTGGTGCGCGCGTATCCGCTCGCCTGGGTGATCGGCCACGGCAACACGGACACCGGGCCGTTCGATGCGACGCCACTGCCGCTGCTGCCCGGGCTCGACACCAGCGGTCGCATCGCGTCCTTCCTCGGCCACTTCGCGCTGGCGAACCCGCAGGTCGCCGCGCTGCGTGCCGATCCGCGTGCGCTGCTGCTGTTCAAGGGGCCGGACGGTTACATCGCGCCGCGCCTGGTCAGCAACCCGACCTGGGGCCCGACGTGGAACTACGCGGTCGCGCGTTTCCAGGTCCGGATCGAGTTCGCGCCCGACGACAACGACCATGCACTCGATGCACTGGCCGCGACCCTCGAAGCCGACAATCCCGACCCATGGACGACCGCGCGCATGGGACCGCGCTATGCACAGCTGCGCCAGCACATCGTCGCGTTCCACGCGCATGTCGAGCGCGTGCAGGCGACCTTCAAGCTGGGCCAGGACGAACAGCCGCAGACCTTCGAGGAGATCGTCGGCGGGCTCGACGATGCGCCGCTGCGCACCTGGATGCAGTCGCAGCGCGACTGACCTGCAGTCACCGGCCGCACACTGCGTCCGGTCCCCGCGCCCGACTGCGGACGCGGGGACCGTCGGGCCTCAGAGCTTCATCGTCACCGTCGCCATGATCTGACGGCCCTGGCCGTAGATGCAGTTGGCGATCGCCGAACAGCGGCCGACGTATTCCTTGTCGAACAGGTTGCTGGCGTTGAGGGAGAAGCGCCAGTTGTCGACGTCGTAGCGCACGATCGCGTCATAGAGCGTGGTCGACTTGCCGTAGAGCACGTTCGCATTGAATGCGCTGCGCAGGCTGCCGGCCGACTCGCTGAGGTAGCGCGCACCGAAGCCGGCACCGAAGCCGGCCAGCGGTCCGTCGACGAAGCTGTAATCCACGAACCCGGTGAGCTTGTGCTTCGGCGTGGTCGGTAGCGGATCACCGGTCGAGAAGCCGCCCTGGTCGGTGACGACTTCCGAATCGGTGTAGCTGTAGGCGCCGTTGAAGCTGAGTCGGTCGCGCACGCGCGCAACAATCTCCAGTTCGCCACCCTGCGCACGCACCTCGCCGATCTGGCGGCCGAACATCGGCGTCTGCCCGGACTGCACGTTGACCAGATTCTCCTGGTCGATGCGGAACAGCGCCGCGGTCGCGAACAGGCGCACGTCGTCGGAGAAGCCACGCGCATCGAACTTCACGCCCGCCTCGACCTGGGTCGCGGTGCTGGGCTCGAACGCGCGACCGGTCGCGGTATCGGTGCCGAGGATCGGTTCGAACGACGTCGCGTAGCTCACATAGGGCGCGACACCGTTGTCGAAGATGTAGTTCGCACCGGCGCGCCAGGTGAACTCGTCCTGCTTTGTCGTGACGCCGGTCTGCCGGTTCTCCAGTTCCACCTTGTCGAAGCGGCCACTCGCGGTCAGCACGGTGCGGCCGATCCTGATCTGGTCCTGCAGGTACAGGCCCGCCTGCTGCACGCGCTGGTTGTTGAAGATGTTGGTCATCGCCGGGGTGACGATCGGCGCGGCGCCGTAGACCGGGTCGTAGGCATCGATCGGCGGCGCGGCCGCGAATCCCAGCCGCGCGAAGTTCTCCAGCGCGCGCACGTCGAGTCCGGCGAGCAGTGTGTGCTGCACGCGCTCGTTGCCGAGGTGCATCGACAGGCGGCTGTCGACCGCAAAGCCCTCGACATCCTCGGCATACGGATAGGCCGAGCGGTTGACGGTGCGCTGGTCAGCCTGGAAGCCGGTCGAGTACACCAGCTTCTGCGCTTCTTCGTAGCTGTTCCAGCGCGCGTTCTGCTGGAAACGCATGGTGTCGCTGAAGGCATGGCTGAAGTCGTAGCCGATGCCGTACTGGGTGCGGTCGTAGCGGTTGTAGTCGGGCTCGCCGAGGTTGCGGTGGCGCGGCAGCTGTCCGTTGGGATTGCCGAGCAGCGTGCCCGACGCCGGCAGGTAGCCGTTGGTGTCGCCGGTGTTGGCGTCCTTCTGGTAGTAGGCCAGGCCGGTGAACTGCGTGGCCTTGCCGATCTGCCAGGTGAAGGTCGGTGCGATGTAGGTGCGGTTGGCCTCGACGAAGTCCATCTGCGAGCCGCGTTCGCGCACGAGCGCGGTGACGCGGCCGCTGAGCGTGTCGGTGAGCGCGCCGGTCACGGTGCCGTGCAGCTGGCGGTAGTCGTCGCTGCCCACGCGCACGCCGACCTCGCCACCGAAGGTGGTGTCGGCGCGACGGCTGGTGAGGTTGTAGATGCCGCCGGGCGGCGCGTTGCCGTAGAGCACCGATGCCGGGCCCTTGAGCACGTCGACTTCCTGGAAGCCGTAGAGATCGAGGCCGACGTTGAAGATGGTCGTGGTGATCGGTGCCTGCAGACCGTCGATGTACTGCTTGGGCGTGAAGCCGCGCAGGGTGAGGAAGTCGAAGCGCAGGTCAGGGCCGTAGTTCTCGCCGACGATGCCGGCGGTGTAGCGGATCGCCTGCTGCACATCGTTGACCGACAGCAGATCGATCTGGTCGCGGGTGACGACGGAGATCGACTGCGGCGTTTCGATCAGCGGCACGTCCGACTTGGTCGCCGTCATGCTCCCCGAGGGCACGTAGTCCGGCGCGATCACGATGATGCGGTCCAGATCGGTCGTCGACGCACTGCCGGCGGTCGTCGACTGGGCCTGCGCGGCACCCGCGACGAGGACGGCGGACACCGCGAGCGCCAGTGCGGCACGGTGCGGGTGGGAACGCGGACACGCCTGTCGAACCGTCATCGTCGTCTCTCCGGAAAGTAGTGGGGCGTCTGCGTCGCGTCCTTGTCATGCCCGATCGGGCATACACACAGCCGTCACTGGAATATGCGTGCCGCGATGGCGACCGGATGACGTGCGAGGGTCCGATGCCGTCGTGAGCGGGCCATCTGCCCGGCGCCACAGCGCACGACGCAGCCGATGGCGGCGTCGCGCGGGCCGTCGGGTCAGTCGCCCGACGCCACGGCCAGGTGACGGTCCAGCCAGTCGAGCACGCGCACCAGCACGTCGCGCTCGTGCGCGCGTTCGTGGAACCAGTGCGGGCCACGCGGATAGCGCACCATCGTCACCGGCGTGCCCTGGAAACGCAGCGCGCCATACAGCTGGTCGCCCTGCGAGACCGGCACGCGCGTATCCGCATCGCCATGCAGGATCAGCACCGGCACATCGATGCCGTCCACATGCCGGATCGGCGAATGCCGGTCGTAGACATCGCGACGCGTCACGGGATCGCCGAAGTAGCCCGGCAGGTAGTCGGGCGTATCGGTGGTCAGTGCCATCGCGCCGATGTCGCTAACGCCCGCACCGACGATCGCGGTGCGGAACCGGTCGGTGCGCGCGGCCGCCCACGCGGCGAGATAGCCGCCGTAGCTCCAGCCGCCGATGGCGACGCGCGCGGGATCGGCGATGCCCGTGTCGACCAGCATGTCGAGACCGTCCAGCACGTCCTGCAGGTCACCGCCGCCCCAGTCCTCGCGCACGGCTTCGGTGAACGCCTGGCCCTGCCCTTCGGAACCGCGCGGATTCGGCAGCAGGACCGCGTATCCGTGCGAGGCGAGCAGCTGCGCCCAGTCGTGCCACGAACCGAGCCAGCCCGACGACCATGCCCACGCCGGACCTCCATGGATCTGCAGCAGCGTCGGCAACGGTGTGCCGGGCACATGACCCGGCGGCAGCACCAGCACGCCATGGATGATCGTGCCGTCACGGCTGCTCGGCCACGACAGCTCGCGCAGCGTGCCACGCGCCCAGGCGGCGGTCTGCGGATTGCTGTCGCTGCGCACGCGCAGTGCCGGTGCGCCATCGCCGGCCGGCTCGAGCAGCCACACCTCGGCAGGCCGGTCGGATTGCGTGCCCACGAACGCGATGCGACCGGCATCGGCGCGCTGGAATCCGCCGCTTGCCGTCTGCACCGATGCGAACGGCGTGGCCGCACCGTCGCGCGCATCGATGCGGAGAAACTCCCCACGCACGCCCCGGATACCCAGCGCGACCAGCGTGTCGTCGTCCTGCCAGCGCAGGCCACGCAGGGTGCCAGGCCACTCACGCGCCAGCCGCACGCGGTGTCCGTCAGCCAGCGTCTCGACGACCGCATCGGCGCTCATCGCATACGCGTGCAGTTCGCCGTACAGCAGCTTGCGGCCATCGGGCGACCAGGCGAGGTCACGTGCCGCCGCGCGCGCGAAGACGGTCCGCCCCGGCGCGCCGGTCTGCGCGTCGAGCAGCACGATCCGGGAGCGGTACCAGTAGTCGTTGATCGTCGGCGTGTCCGCGACCCGCAACGCGAACTCGCGCCCGTCCGGCGACCACGCCGCATCGAGCACGTGCAGCGCCGGCGGCGACACTGCACGCGCGACACGCGTCTGCGGATCGAGCAGCCACAGGCGCTGGTGGCGCGTATGGACATCGCGCACCTGGGCATCGTCCTTGCACGCCGCGCGCGTACGTTGCTCGGGCGAGAGCGGATCGGTCACCAGCAGCGCGACCTGGCGGCCGTCCGGCGACCAGTGCACCGCGCCGATGTCGCCGGCCAGCGCAGTCAGGCGTTCGGCGCCACGGCCATCGCGATCGACGCGCCACAACTGCGTGGAGGCGACCGGTGGCGTGTCATCGGCTGCGGCGCAGGACGCATCGCCGGCATCGTCGCCGGAAGCGCCTGTCGTCGCAGCCCGGTCGGACAGGAACAGCAGCGACGACCCGTCGGGCGACCAGCGCGGCTGGGCGTCGGCGGCGCCATCAGGGGCGTCCAGGGTGTGCGGTGCGGCGTCGCCATCCGCATCGGCCAGCTGGATGCGGCGAACCGGAGATCCGCCCGCCTGGGCCGGCGTCTCCAGCACCCACGCCAGGCGCGTGCCATCCGCGCTGATCCGCACATCGTCGACCTCGCGCAGATCGACGATGTCGTCGGGCGTGATGACACGGCCCGGTTGGGCGGCGACCGCCTGCGTCGCCGTCATCAGTCCCGCCGCCACCAGCAGCTGTCCCATCCACGTCCCCCGAGCCCTGCGCATTCGCACTCCCGATGCCGGCGCGCGGCCACGTGCCGTGCGCTTCGCATCCGACTATGCCGCGCCGGGCGCCGGGTCGGGTGGCATGCCGGGTCGCAAACCGTTGCGGGCGGGCCAGGCCGCGCAGCCGGGACGGATGCAAGCGCGATGCCGCACCGGGCTGTCGAAGACACCGGCGCGCAGCGGGGTCGATCCGGCCCCTGTATCCATGCTCCCACCGCGCGCGCCGGAGATATCGGCCCATCCGGATCGAGCGATTTCTTCATGACGATTCGTCTGCAGCGCGGCCGCGCTGCCCCCACGAATGCCGTCATGGCGCGGCCCGGTGATGCTGCGCGACGGTCCGGAGGAGCCGTCGACAGTCCATTCCGGACTGACGCCAGTCCACATCACCATTTTTTGACACGCCGCGCCCGTGGCCCACTGCCTGCCCCACGGACTTATTGCGGTGCAACAAATGCTTCGATCTTCGCGTCTCGCCGCCGCCGTTCTGGCGGCCCTCGTTGTCCCCGCTGCGGTGTCGGCGCAAACGCCGGCGACCGGTGAGGCGCGCACGCTCAACACAGTCACGGTGACCGGCTCCAACATCCGCCGCGCCGAGGCCGAGGGCAGCAATCCGGTGCAGGTCATCGACGCCGAGGAACTCGCGACTTCGGGCAAGGTCACCGTCGCCGACGTGCTGCGCTCGATCTCGGCCAACACCGGCAACGCAACCAACGAGACCAGCAACAGCGGTTGGGCGTCGGGCTCGGCGGGCATCGGCCTGCGCGGGCTGTCGCAGAAGAACACGCTGGTGCTGCTCAACGGCCGGCGCCTGGCGAACTACGGCTTCCCGGCCGGCGGTCTGTCGGACACCTTCGTCAATCTCAACGCGCTGCCGCTGGTCGCGGTCGAGCGCATCGAGGTGCTCAAGGATGGCGCGTCGGCGGTCTACGGCTCCGACGCCGTCGCGGGCGTGGTCAACATCATCACCCGGCAGAATTTCCAGGGCCTGGAAGTCGGCGGCAGCTACGGCACATCGGACGAGGGCGGCCTCGACACGCGCCGCGCGCGACTGGTCGGCGGCATCGGCGATCTCGACACCGACGGCTACAACCTGCTGGTCAGCGTCGAGGCCTACGACCGCGAACGCCTCGACCAGAACCAGCGCGATCTCACCGCGTCAGGCATCTACAGCGACCTGCCCGGCGGGCGCTGGAACGGCTGGTCGGCAAAGGGCGCGCGCTTCCTCGTCGGCGGCCGCTCGGTGCCGTTCCTCGATGCCGCAGGCAACTGCCCCGAGGGCATGACGCTGACGCCGAGCGCGCCGATCGACGGCCTTGCCGGCGACACCTGCGCGATCAACCTCGCGCCCTACACCACGCTGATTCCGTCGACCGAGCGTTATCAGGCCTTCGTCAACGGCACCGTGCGCCTGACCGACGACGTCGACCTGTTCGGCGAAGCGCTGGTCAGCCAGATCCGCGGCGCGTCGATCTTCGGCTCCAGCCCGTACTTCACCCTCGAAGGCGGCCGCTTCGCGCTCAACGCGCAGACCGGTCTCGCCGAGCCGGTGTCGAACCTGCTGCCGGCCGGCAATCCCTACAACCCCTACGGCGTGCCGACGCAGATCGAATACACGTTCTTCGATCTCGGCCAGTCGCTGAAGACCAACCGCTCGGATTCGTTCCGCATCCTCGGCGGCGCACGCGGCCGCGGCGAACGCTTCGACTGGGAGTTCACCGGCTTCTTCGCCAAGAGCACCGAGGAGGAAACCGTCGCCGGCGGCTTCGCCAACCGCTGGCCGCTGGCGCAGTCCCTCGCCGATGGATCATTGAACCTGCACGAGCCGGGCGCGACCGCGCCGGCGGTGCTCGATGCGATCCGCCTGTCGACGGTGCGCGAGGCGCAGTCGTCGCTGCACGGCTTCGATTTCAAGTTCAACGGCGATCTGTTCGAACTGCCGGCCGGTCCGGTCGGCTTTGCCGCCGGCATCGAGGCGCGCACCGAATCGCTGACGTCGCGCAATCCCTGGCAGATCGACGCCGGCCTGCAGGTGCGTCCTGCGATCGCCGCGGTCGACGGCGAGCGTGACGTCGCTGCGCTCTACGCCGAGTTCAACGTGCCGATCGTCAAGGGCCTGGACCTGCAGCTCGCCGGCCGCGGGGACGACTACAGCGATTTCGGCAGCGCGTTCTCGCCCAAGGCCGGCATCCGCTGGCAGGCGCTCGACACCCTGCTGGTGCGCGCCTCGGCGTCGCGTGGGTTCCGCGCGCCGTCGCTGTCGGAGAACTCGGCCTCGACCAACATCTCCTACGGCAGCGTCGTCGATCCGTATGACCCCGACATCGCCGGCTCGCGCCAGAGCCCGACTTTCTTCACCGTCGGCAACACCGAACTCGATCCCGAGCGCACCAAGTCCTACAACGTCGGCTTCGTCGTCTCGCCGTGGGCCGATACCAGCCTGTCGCTGGACTGGTACCGCATCGAACTCGACAACCTGATCGGCACCAACAATTCGACGACGATCGTGCAGAACAACGATCCTGCCGACGTGATCCGTGACGCGCGCGGCAAGCTGGTCGCCGTCTACAACCGCTACCAGAACCTCACCGCGCTCAAGACCTCGGGCCTGGACGCGGAGTTCAACCAGACCTTCCGCACCGGCGCTGGCGATTTCAAGATCGCGAGCGTCTACACCCACGTCCTCGACTACAGCCGCCCGCAGGTCGTCGGTGGTCCGCTGGTCGACTACGCCGGCAGCAACCTCGGCCCGTCGCTGCCGCGCAACAAGCTGACCTCGCGCTTCGGCTGGTCGACCGGCGATTTCGAAACCGCGCTGACCTGGTACCGCACCGGCGGTTACGACCAGAAGGCGAGCGTCGCGGCGACCGCGGTGCAGTCGCGCGTCGATGCCTTTGATCAGCTCGATCTCTACGCCGGCTGGTCGGGCATCGACGGCCTGACGCTGTACGCCAAGGTCGACAACGTCCTGGATGAAGAACCGCCGCACGACGCGTCGTTCCCCGGCATCCGCGCGCCCTACGACTTCAGCCAGTACGACCTGCGTGGGCGGTATTTCCAGGTCGGGTTCGATTACCGCTTCTGATTGCGGCATACGACACGCCGTCATGAGACAGCCCCTCTCCCTCCGGGAGAGGGGTTGGGGTGAGGGCACCGCGCCAAGCGCCCTCATCCGCCCCTTCGGGGCACCTTCTACCCCGAGGGCACGTAGTCCCAGCGGGAGAAGGGTTCGTCCTTCTGATCTTCGCTGGAACCCGTACCCATGCCTGCACCGCGCCACTTCGCCCTGCTGCTCCTGCTGCTGTCGCTGCTACCTGCCATCGCCACCGCACAGACCGCGTACTACTTCCCCGATGCCGCGCCGGATTCGCACGACCCCGCGATCCCGACGCCCGAGCAGTTCCTCGGCTATCCGATCGGCACGCACTACACACGCCACGACCGCATCGTCGATTACCTGCGCGAACTCGAGCGGCTGTCGGACCGCGTGCATGTCGAAGAGATCGGCCGCAGCTACGAGGAACGTCCGCTGCTCAGCGTTCTGGTGACCTCGCCTGCGAACCACACACGACGCGAAGAGATCCGCGCCGCCCACGCGACGCTGGCTGACCCCGACGCGCCGGCCGTCGATCCCGCGCAGGTGCCGGTCGTCGTCGGCCTCTACTACAGCGTGCACGGCAACGAGACCTCGAGCGGCGAAGCGATGCTGCTGACCGCCTGGCATCTGGCGGCAAGCCGCGACCCGCAGATCACGCGCTGGCTCGACAACGCGGTCGTGCTGATCGATCCGGCGCAGAACCCCGACGGCCGCGACCGCGCGGCGAACTGGCACAACGCGTGGAAGTCGAATCCGGCGATCGCCGATCCGCTCGACAAGGAACACGTCGAGCCCTTCCCCAACGGTCGCAGCAACCACTACTTCACCGATCTCAACCGCGACTGGCTGGCGGTGAGCCAGCGCGAAACGCGCGCCAAGCTCGACGTGTTCCATGCGTGGCTGCCGAACATCCAGATCGATTTCCACGAAATGGGATCGGGCAGCACCTACTACTTCGAACCCTCGCCGAGCAGCATGCACAGCCCGCTGCTGCCGCAGGCCTCCTACGACTGGAACGTCACGCTCGCGCGCTATCACGCGCAGGCGCTCGACAGCCTCGGTTCGCTCTATTACACGAAGGAAAACTTCGACAACTTCTCGCCGGTCTACGGCTCGACCTATCCGGATTTCCACGGCGGCGTCGGCGTGACCGTCGAGCAGGCCAGCTCGCGCGGTCTGGTGCAGGACACCGCGAACGGCCCGCTGGAATTCCGCTTCACGATCCGCAACCAGCTGGCCGTGGGCCTGGCGACGATCCGCGGCGCGGTCGAAGAGCACGCCGGCCTGTTCCAGCTGCAGAAGGATTTCTTCCGCTCGGCGCGTGACCAGGGCCGGCGCAATACGTACTCGGCCTATGTCTTCGGCGATCCGGCGGATGCGACCACGTCGCGACGTCTGCTCGACCTGCTGCTGACCCATCGCATCCAGGTGCATGCGCTCGATGCGTCGCTGGCCGTAGACGGTCGTACCTATTCTCCCGGCAGCGCCTGGGTGGTGCCGGCCGCGCAGCCGCAGTTCCGTCTGGTGCATTCGATCTTCGAGGAGACGCCGGAGACCGGCGGCGGCGTCTACGGCAGTACCTCGTATGCGATCGCGCATGCCTACGGTCTGCGCAACGATCGCCTGCGTCGCGCGCCGCGTCTGGGCGCCGCGGTCACCGAGGTGCCTGCGCTCGACACCGGCGCGCTCGGCGACACCGCGTACGCCTGGGCGATCGACTGGCGCGATCTCGGCGCGCAGCGCGCGCTCGCCGACCTGCTCACCCGGAACGTGCGCGTGCGCACCGCGTTCTCGCCGTTCACCACGCGCACCGCAGCCGGCGAGACCGCATTCGGCGAAGGCACGCTGGTGATTCCGGTGGCCGGGCAGACGCTGGATTCGGCATCCCTGCGCACGGCGGTCGACACGGCCGCGCGCGACGCGGGCGTGGTCGCCCACGGCCTCGCCAGCGGACAGAGCGTGTCCGGTATCGATCTGGGCAGCGACGGCATCCGCCCAGTGCGCAAGCCTGCGATCGCGCTGGTCATGGGCGAAGGTGTCAACGCGACCGAGATCGGCTCGACCTGGTTCGCGCTCAGCGAACGCCTGCACTACCCGGCGACGCGACTCGATCCCGCGCAGCTCGGTCGCGTACCGCTCGGCAGCTACACCAGCATCGTGCTGGCCGGCGGCCGTTACGACGATCTGCCCGAGCCCACCGTCGCCGCGCTCAAGCGCTGGGTCGAGGCCGGTGGCTCGCTGGTGACCTTCGGCAGCGCCGCACGCTGGGCGCAGGCCAAGGGCCTGACCGGCGCCGCGCCCGCACCTGCGGCGAAGGACGCACCGGCGTCGACGGAACGTCTCGACTTCGCATCGCGCCGCGACACGCTTGCCGAGCAGCGCAGCGCCGGCAATCTGGTCTCGGTCGACGTCGACACCACGCATCCGCTGGCCTTCGGCGTGCCGCAGCGCGCGGGCTTCGTGCACAAGGAAACCGACGTGGCGCTGGCGCCGCTGGCCGATGCCTTCGCCAACGTCGTGCGCATCGACGACGACCCGCTGGTCAACGGCTATCTCGGCGCCGACCTGCGCGCCGCGCTCGCCGGCACCGTCTGGGCGCAGGTGGCGCGCGTGGGCAGCGGCAACGTGGTGCTGTTCGCCGACGATCCGGCGCATCGCAAGTACTGGCTCGGCACCGAACGCATGCTGGTCAATGCGCTGTTCTTCGCCGATCAACTCAGCCCGGCGCCGCCGCGGCGCTGAAGGAGAGTCCGCCATGCGCAGGACGCGCTTCGAGGTCGTCCCATACGGGTCCACACAGTGTGGTCCCGCATGGAACATGTCGCCGTCGCATCCGGGCGAGGATCGGCGTCATGCACACGCGTCCCTCCCCGCCCTCCGTCGCCGGTCTGCCGGCATGACCCTGACCCAGCTGCGCAGCTTCATCGCGATCGTCGACTGCGGCCACAACGTGACCCTCGCCGCGCAGCGGCTGCACGCCACGCAGTCGGGCGTGTCCAAGCAGCTGGCGCAGCTGGAAGCCGCGCTCGGCATGACCCTGTTCGTGCGCCGCGCGCGGGCGTTGACCGGTCTGACCGAAGCCGGCGCGCAGGTGCTGGCGCATGCGCGCCGGCTGCTGGCGGAGGCGACCAACATCCAGGCGCTGTCGGACAACCTGCGCCGCGAACGCCACGGCGTACTGCGCATCGCCACGACCCACACCCAAGCGCGGCACGCATTGCCGCCGGCGCTGCAGGCGCTGGAACGGGACTGGCCCGATGTCGCGGTGCACGTCGTGCCCGGCGACGACGCCGACGGCCTGCAGGCCCTGGTCGACGGCCATGTCGATCTCGCCCTGCTCAGTGGCACCGGCGCGCCGCCGGCCGACTGCATCGCGGTGCCGCTGTACCGCTGGCGTCGCCGTGTGGTGGTGCCGGTCGGACACCCTTTGTCGAACCTGCAACGCCCGTTGCGGCTCGACGATCTGACCGGGCGGCGGCTGGTGAGCTACGCGTCGAGCCAGCTGGCGAATTCGTCGCTGCAGCGCGCGTTCGCGCAGCGCGGGCTGCGGGCCGATGTCGCGGTGACGGCGCGCGATGGCGATCTGATCCAGGCCTATACCCGCGCCGGGCTGGGCATCGGCATCGTCGCGGAGATGGCGCTCGATCCGCGCGACGATCTGGTGGTGCCGTCGATCGAACCCGACCTGCTGCCGTCCTGCACCACATGGCTGCTGCTGCATCCGGCGCGCGTGCTGCGCGATTTCGGCTTCGCCCTGCTCGCCGCGCTCGCGCCGCAGCACGCGGTGGTCGATCTGCGCCGCCTGATCGCCGACGACCAGCCGCTGCCGGAACCGGCACCCGACTGGCAGGCCTGGCGTGTCGCCACCCGCATCGCGCGCCCGGTCGCGTCGACGGTCACTGCCGCCACGCGCTGACGCATCCCGCAGTCGACGGCGCGGCAGGTAGCATGCGGACATCCGCCGGCTGCCTTCCGGAATCGTCATGCGTGTCGCCCTCCGCTTCGTCTGTGTGCTGCTGGCGAGCCTCGCGCTGGCGCAGCCGCTCGCCGGTGCCGCGGCGATGACCACGGCGCCCGATCCGGCGCCGGTCGATCCCGCAGCCGCGGCCGCGACGGCTGCCGTCGATGTCGCCGACATTCCCGCGCAGGCCGATGTCGACCAGCGTCTGGCCGAGCGCATCCAGTCCGCCGCGGCGGCCGCGGGTGCGTCGACGCCGGCCGACACCTACGCCAGACGGCTGGCGGTGATCGAGACCTCGGTCGAAGACCCGTTCTGGCGCTTCACGTCCGCCGAGATGCGCACGCTGCCGATTCCACGGCTCGAGAGCCTGTCGCGGCACTGGAGCTTCCAGGCCCGGCGGCTGGCGCAGTGGCAGGACGATCTGCGCCAGAGCACCACGCACCAGGCCGGCGACGCCGCCGGGCTGGCCGCACGCCGCGCCGCGTGGGAAACCACCGCGGCCGCCGGCCAGGAACTGCCGGTCGCCCTGCGCCAGCGGGTGGACGAGGTCGTCATCGAACTCGCCCAGGCCGAGGCTGCGCTGTCGGATCCACTCGCGCGGTTGATCGCACTCGGCCGCCGGGGCAACGCGGTGGATGCCGGCATCGCGACCGCGCGCAGCCGGGTCGACGATGCGATCGCCGCCTACGACATCAGCCTGATGCGCGTCGACGCGCCGCCGCTGTGGCGCCTGGACGCGAAGGCCCTGGCGCCGACTGCCGGCACCGGCGACGTGATCCGCAGCGGCCTGGAAATCGAATCGCGCTTCGCCGCCGAATACGCGCAGGGCGATGCGATCAGCGGCCTGCGTGCCCTGCAGACCCTACTGGTCTGTTCGCTGCCGCTGCTGCTGTGGCTGGCCTGGCGCAGCCGCAGACCAATCAGGGCCGGCGAGATCAGCCACACCGAAGCGACCGTGCTGTCGCGCCCCATCTCGTGCTGGCTGCTGCTGGTGGTGATCGGCGTGTTCGCGTTCCAGCCCGACGCGCCGATGCTGACCCACCAGCTCGCGCTGCTCGCTGCGGTGGTGCCGGTGCTGCGCCTGCTGCCGGCCTCGCGGCGACGCCTGCTAGGCCTGGCGCCGTATGTGGCGAGCGCGCTGTTCCTGCTGCTGCGGCTGGGCTTCGTGTTCCTGTCGAGCGCGTCCGCGTATCGCCTCTACATGCTCGGGCTGACCTGCATCGGACTGGCCGCGGCCGGCTGGCTGCTGTGGCGCGCGCACCGCCATGACCACGCCACGCACACCGGGCGCATCGGCCAGGTGTTGCGCGCGGCCGTGGTGGTCGGCGCGTTCCTGCTGGCGGTCTCGCTGGTCGCCAACGCCTTCGGCAACGTGTCGCTGGCCGAAACCCTGACCGGCGGCGTCATCGACAGCCTGTATTTCGCATTGCTGCTCGGCGCCGGCCTGACCGTGGTCGCGACGTGGATCCAGCTGCTGCTCAAGCGGCCGGGCGTGTCGCGCTTCCGGCTGGCGCGCGACCACGCCGGCCCCGCGGTGCAGATGCTGCTGAACCTGCTGATGGTCGCCGCGATCGTCGGCTGGATCGTCTACGCGCTCGACCGCTTCCGCGTGCTGACGCCGGTGCACGCCTCGCTGTCGGCGCTGCTGGGCTACAGCTGGGCGCTGGGCGATCTGCGCCTGAGCCTGGGCCACGTGCTGCTGTTCGCGCTGACGGTGGTGATCGCGTTCTGGCTGGCGAAGACGGTGCGGCTGATCCTCGACGGCGAAGTGCTGTCGCGGATGTCGCTGCCGCACGGCGTCGCCAACAGCATCGCCTCGCTCAGCTATTACGCGGTGCTGCTGCTGGGTCTGGTCGGTGCGCTGTCGGCGGCCGGCTTCAAGGCCAGCCAGCTGACCTTCGTACTCGGCGCGCTGGGCGTCGGCGTCGGCCTCGGCCTGCAGAACGTGGTCAACAACTTCGTCTCCGGCCTGGTGCTGATCTTCGAGCGGCCGTTCCAGCCCGGCGACGTGGTCGAAGTCGGCGGCACCACCGGCCGCGTGGTCGACATCGGCATGCGCGCGACCCGGGTCGCGACTTTCGACGGCGCCAATGTCGTGGTGCCCAACGGCCAGCTGATCTCGCAGCAGCTGGTCAACTGGACCCTGCGCGACCGCAGCCGTCGGCTGGAAGTGCGCATCGGCGTGGCCTACGGCAGCGCGCCAAGCGATGTGGAAGCGGTGCTGGCGGAGGTGGCGGCCGCTACGCCCGGCGTGGTCACGTCACCGGCGCCAGTGGTGCTGTTCGACGGCCTGGGCAGCGTGGCGATGGAGTTCGTCGTCCGCGCCTGGACCCACGAGTACGAGGACGCCGGCACGATCCGCAGTGCCCTCGTCGGCCGGCTTTACGACGCCCTGCTCGCGCGCGGCATCGGCCTGGCGCACGCGGCGGCGACGGTCTATCCGCCGCCACCGCCGGCGCCCGAAGGCCCCTGACCGCAGCGCCGCGTCAGCGGCAGTTGGACGCGTCGACGCCGCGGATCGATTCGATGCGGCCGTTGCCGGTCGCCACGTGCACGCACTCGCGCGAGCGCGCGTTCCACCAGGTCACGACGGAGCGGCCATCGCGCTGCTGGGCGTCGCGATCGGTGAAGCCGCGCGCGCGCAGCTCGGTGTCGGCGCCGGCCGCGCGTGCGCCGACCAGATCGTCGAGCCGGACGCTGCCCGAGCCATCCGAGTCGCCCGACTGCCACGGCACCTGCGCCGAACGCTCGCGCATGCCGGCGCCGTAGCCGTCGCTGTAGGCGCCCCGGTCGGAATCGGCGCGGTAGCCATGCAGGGCGTCGCGGTAGCCGCGTTCGTAATCGGCCTCGTGGCGCGGATCGTCGGCGTGGTCGCCGTCATCGTGGTGATGCGCGTGGTGGGCGAGCGCGGCGATGCCGAGGATCGCGGCAGCGGCCACTGCGACCTTGGCGCCGTCACTCATCCCTTCTTTCTCGGCGCCGGCCTGCTGTCCGCAGTCGGGCGCCGGCGCGGTCACGATCGAGGCCACCCGGCCGCGATCGCTGCGCACCATCACGCACCGCCCGTCGCGCGCGTTCCACCAGCTGCCGTAATCGCCCGAGCCCGACTGCCGCGCATAGCCGCGCGCGCCCAGCGTGCGCGACGCGGCGCGGTCGTCGAGGCCCTGGACATCACCCAGGCCGGGCGCGGGGTCCTGCGCGGACACCAGCGCCGGCGCGCACAGGGCGGACAACGAAAGCGTGGCAGCGGCCAGAACGCTGCGGCGGATGAGGCTCATGGCGGATCTCCGGAAGGGCCGGCCGGGCTGGCCGCGCTCGACGCAGCGTGCGCCCGAATCCGTTCATGTTGTGTGCCGACGTGCATCTTTTTCGCGTGACGGCACCCTCGCGTCCCTGGTCACTGTCCGAACGCGGCCGACCCGCGGTGACCGGGGTCGTTCAGTCCAGCCGGCTGTCCCGGAACGTCGAATCTGAAGCGGCACCGCGCCGGGGTCCGAATGCCGATATCCAGCGGGCACGCTCCCGGCCGCACGCACCCCGTCCCGGGGGTCTTCAGGGGCTGCAGACAGCAACGCAGGACCTGCAGAGACCGGAAAAAAACGCACGCCGGGGCTTGCCCTTCGCACCCCGATCTGCATCTGCAATGCCCGCCAAAGGGCTTGACGAACGGGGATTCCCGCCCTCAAGCGGCCTGCCGCATCTTCACTACATTTAGCGTTGACGCTGCCGACCCACCCCACTATCTTGGGTCCTGTCGGTTTCACGACCCCCAACAGGTCGTGGATTAAAACGGGAAGCCGGTGACGCCTTGCGCCACTCCGGCACTGCCCCGCAGCGGTAATTGGGAAGACGCCCGCCACGCCACGGAGCAATCCGCGACGCGACGGGTCCGGAACAGGCCACGGCCTGTCCGCCCATGAGTCCGAGGCCCTGCCGACAGCCGCGCGAGAGCACGACGCGCGGTGCCGGCTGTGGGTGTTCCGGGGATGGAGGTGCGGTGTGGGAACGCGATGGCGCACTGCGCCGATCGCACGACCTGCGACGCCTTCCAACCACCTTGGGACACCCGCAGCCGCCGGACCGACGCGGGTGGGCCGGGGGCGTGCGCGAATGCACTGGACAAGAGAGGACGCATGACCAGCCACGACACCGTCACGACCGACGCACCGGCCGCCGCAGACGCCACCCCGACCACCCTGCCGAACACCGCGACACCCTCCACTTCTGTTGCGCCGCCCGCCGTCGAGCCCGACGACGTGGTGCCGCCGCCCCCGAGCGCCGCCATGCACACCGCTATTGCCGAGATTGCCGACGTCGATGCCGACGTCTCCACCTGGATCACCAAGGAAGCCGGCAACCGCCGGATTCCGTACGACCGTGCGCGCCTGGAGCGCAGCATCGACCGCACCCATGCCGAGTTCCCGCAGCTCGACATCGTCGACTACAAGCGCAGCGTGTTCGGCTTCGTCGAGCGCAAGGACGCGGTCAACGCCGACGATCTGGTCGACCATCTGATCCGCGAGGCCGAAGCCCGCGTCGATGTCACCGCGCCGGAGTGGGAGTTCTTCGCTGCCCGCCTGTACCTGCACCGCCTGTACAAGCGCGCCAGCCGCAACCGCTTCTACGATGCCGAGCAGAAGTACGGCTCCTACGTCGGCCTGCAGGAATCGTTGGCCGACCGCACCATCTATTCCAACGACATCCTGCGCGCCTATTCCAAGGAAGAGCTGCAGGAAGCCGGCCGCATGATCGAGCCCGAGCGCGACAGGCTGTTCGCCTACAACGGCCTGTACCTGCTGGCCACGCGCTACCTCGCCACCGATACCTCGCGCGCCGTGTTCGAGCTGCCGCAGGAGCGCTGGCTGACCATCGCCCTGTACCTGATGCAGAACGAGACCAAGGGCGGCCGCGAGCGCCGCATGCAGCTCGTCGGCGAGGCCTACTGGGCGCTGTCGAACCTGTACATGACCGTCGCCACGCCGACGCTGCAGAACGCCGGCAAGGTGGGCGGCCAGCTGTCGTCGTGCTTCATCGACACCGTCGACGATTCGCTGCAGGGCATCTACGACTCCAACACCGACATCGCCCGCGTCTCCAAGGGCGGCGGCGGCGTGGGCGCGTACATGGGCTACGTGCGCTCGTCGGGTTCGGCCATCCGCGGCGTGCCCAATTCCTCGGGCGGCGTGGTGCCGTGGATCAAGCAGCTCAACAACACCGCCGTGTCGGTGGACCAGCTGGGCCAGCGCAAGGGCGCGGTCGCGGTCTACCTCGACATCTGGCACCGCGACATCGAGAACTTCCTCGACCTGCGCCTCAACAACGGCGACCAGCGCCTGCGCGCGCACGACGTGTTCACCTCGATCTGCATCCCCGACATCTTCATGGAAGCCGTCGAGCGTCGCGGCGACTGGTACCTGTTCGACCCGCACGAGGTCCACAAGATCAAGGGCTGGCACCTGCAGGATTTCTTCGACGAGAAGAAGGGTGACCCGAACGGCAGCTTCCGCCGCAAGTACGAGGAAGTCGTCGCCGACGAGCGCATCTCGCGCAAGACCGTCAAGGCGATCGACATCTTCAAGCGCGTGATGGTGAGCCAGCTCGAAACCGGCAACCCCTTCATGTTCTACCGCGACGAAGTGAACCGGAAGAACCCGAACAAGCACGTCGGCCGCGTGTACTCGTCGAATCTCTGCACCGAGATCCTGCAGAACATGAGCCCGACGAAGATGATGCAGGAGATCATCTCCGGCAATCAGATCGTCACCACCAAGCAGGCCGGCGACTTCGTCGTCTGCAACCTGTCGTCGGTGAACCTGGGCCGCGCGGTCATGCCGCAGGCCGGCCAGAGCGATCTGATCACCGACGTGCTCGAGCGCCTGATCCCGATCCAGGTGCGCATGCTCGACAACGTGATCGATCTCAACATGCTGCCCGTGCCGCAGGCCACGATCACCAACCAGAAGTACCGGGCGATCGGTCTGGGCACCTTCGGCTGGCACCACCTGCTGGCGCAGAAGGGCATCCAGTGGAACGACGCGCAAGCCGAGGACTTCAGCGACTCGCTGTATGAGCGCATCAACTTCCTGACCGTGCAGGCCTCCATGGAACTCGCGAAGGAAAAGGGCGCCTACCCGGTGTTCGCCGGCAGCGACTGGCACACCGGCGCGTACTTCAGCGACCGCAGCTACAACTCGCCCGAGTGGATGGATCTGGCCGCGCAGGTCGGCGTCAACGGCATGCGCAACGGCTGGCTGATGGCGGTCGCGCCGAACATGTCCACCGCGCAGATCGCCGGCTCCACCGCGTCGATCGACCCGATCTACTCCGCGTTCTATTACGAGGAGAAGAAGGACTACCGTCGTCCGGTCGCCGCGCCGGGCCTGTCGCTCGAGACCTGGCCCTACTACGAGAAGGGCGCCTACAAGGTCGACCAGTTCGCCTCGGTGCGCCAGAACGCGCGTCGCCAGCGCCACGTCGACCAAGCGATCAGCTTCAACTTCTACGTGCCCAGCACTATCCCCGCCCGCACCCTGCTCGACCTGCACATGACCGCGTGGAATCTCGGCATGAAGACCACGTACTACGTGCGTTCGAACGATATCGATATCGCCGAGTGCGAGTGGTGTTCGAGCTGAGGTAGAGCTTCTCGACAGGGCTCGGAGTCGTTTTTCGGCCGATCGCGTTGAGCACGCGCGCGGTCGATCCCCGGAAACACGACTCCGACCCCGTCCGCGCGGTGCTGCACCGCGCGACGCTTCGAAAGCCGGCACTCGCGTGATCCCGCATCGCGCGCACTTCAAGAAACAGCAGGGGTCAGAGTCACTTTCCGAACCGACCCCACCGACCTTCCGGCGCGTCTGCGTGCCGGAAAGTGACTCCGACCCCGTCGCGCGATCCATCTCCGCGCGAGACTTCAGACACGAGATTCCGCACATGGCCGCCACGTCCACTCCGCTCGACCGCATCAAGATCCTCGAGCCGCGTCATCCCAACCGCTCGACCGGCATCATCAACGGCCAGACCAGCGGCATCCTCAACTGGAACGACATTCCCTATCCGTCGTTCTATCGCGCCTACAAGGAACTCTCGACCAACTTCTGGATTCCGGACGAGGTCGACATGAAGGGCGACGCCAAGCAGTACGGCGAGCTCTCGGCGCGCGAGAAGAACGCCTACGATTCGATCATCGGCCTGCTGGCCACGCTGGATTCGCCGCAGACGCGCTACATCTACAACGTCGCCGAATACATCACCGACCCGGCCGCGCACGCCAACGCCGCGATCATCGGCCAGCAGGAAGTGATCCACAACGAGAGCTACAGCTACGTGCTGGCCTCGATCACCGGCCTCGCCGATCAGAACCGCGTGTTCGAACTCGCGCGCACGCATCCCACGATCATCGCGCGCAACCAGCCGATCATGGACTCGTACAACGACTTCATGCGCGAGCGCTCGGCCGAAACGCTGATCCGCTCGCTGGTGCAGTCGTCGATCCTCGAAGGCATCAACTTCTATTCCGGCTTCGCGTACTTCTACAACCTGGTCCGCCAGAACCGGATGACCGGCACCGGAAAGATCATCAGCTTCATCAACCGCGACGAACTGGCGCACAGCAAGTTCATCAGCGAACTGATCCGCGCCATCGTCGGCGAGAACCAGACGCTGCAGGGCGACCAGCTCACCCAGTACGTGCACGACGCGTTCGAACACGCGATCGAACTCGAGACCCGCTGGACCGCCGAAGTGCTCGACGGCATCGACGGCATCGACGTCGACGAAATGGTCCGCTACGTGAAATACCGCGCCAACAAGATGGCCGGCATGCTGGGCATCGAGAAGCTGTATTCCGACACCACCGACAACGTGATGCCGTGGATCAAGGCCTACGCAGACAACTTCACCGAAACCAAGACCGACTTCTTCGAGATGCGGAATGCGTCGTACAAGAAGACGAACTCGGATAACGGGTTTGATGATCTGTAGTCCGTACTAAGACCATCTACCCGCTTTTGACGAGCAGTCGATTTTGGAAAGGACGCCGCAAGAATGAACATCGAACTCAAGGATCTCGGCGGCCTCAGCAAACCTTTGACAAGACTTATTGAGGTTATTTCGGCCGGAGTTGGAGCTGTCGCACGTCCATACCTTGTCCGCAAAAATGCGGATGCGAAAGCATATGCGGTGAGATCGATTGCCAACGCCCTTGGGGATGTAGCGGAGCAGCACCGCTTGCCGGTTGTAGTAAAGGACGAGGGGATAGAGATGTGGCAGCGGCCAGACGACAGAACGCTGCGACTGGACCTTGTTTCTCAGGAAGATCGCACCCAAGCCCGCGCCGAGTATCAAGAGCGTAAGCGCCAAAGCAATGTAGAGCAGATTACTTCGGCTGCCGCAGCTGAATTAGCTGGGGACGAGTCGGTGCCAGATGACGCACCAAACGAGGACTGGGTCGCACGCTTTTTCTCCGCAGCCCAAGATGTTTCCTCTGATCAAATGCAGGAACTCTGGGGTCGGATCTTGGCCGGTGAAATTCGTCGCCCAGGTAGCTTCTCTCTTCGAACCCTAGATTTTGTTCGCAACATCACCAAGTCGGATGCGGAGCTTCTTGAGAAGATGGTCAACATGGCCGTCACACTCGGTGATACGGCTATGGTTCCAATTCTTGATCAGGCGTGGATGGAAGAAGAACGCCAATTAGTGGAAGCCGACCTTTTCGCTCTCAGCGAGCTTGGCGCCATGTTCCCGACCACTCTGGCTCTCAACAACTTCAGAAATGGAGCACCCGGCAGCGTACTTCTTGTTTCCGGCAAAAAGATTCTGATGGTGGACATGGCTGCGCCGGCACAGGAAGTACAGATACAGATCTGGAAGTTCACGCAAGTTGGTCGCGAAGTCATTGAGCTGATTGCCCCTGATGGCGATCGAGAGCACCTTGAGAAGGTTGGCCGGCATTACGCCGACCGAGGTGCATCAGTGCGGCTTGCCGAAATAGTGGAACGCTTGCCCGATGGAAACTATCGCTTTCACTCTCCGGTTGATATCGCCAAGACTGAAACTGCCGGTGGAAGCTAAAGCAGAAGAAGAGTTTCGGTTCTACCAATCGCTTTTGCGATCTGCTGATTTGCTTATCGAGTAGAGCTTGACCCCATGCGCATCCTCCTCGCCCACACATCGCTCAGCGGCAATACCCGCGATGTCGCGCGTGCGATCTGCGCGCGGTGCGAGGAACTGGGCCATGCCGTCACCTGGATCGATGCCGATATCCAGACGCTCGCCAAGGTCTGCCCCGATGGCGCCGAACACGATCTCTACGTGCTGGGCAGCTGGAGCATCAACGCCGGGCGCACGCCGCCGGAGATGAAGCGTTTCATCGAAGATCTCGTCGCCGCGGTCGGCAAGCCGGAACATGTCGCGGTGTTCGGTACCGGCGAGACGCAGTGGGGCGAAGAGAACTACTGCGGTGCGGCCAGGCGCATGGCCGCGTTCTTCGGCACGCGGTATCCGCGGCTGGAGATCGAACAGATGCCCCACGGCGAACACGACTCCAACAAGATCCAATGCTGGACCGACACCATTCTTGCCATCACTGAAACACCGTTCGAGACCACCCCCCATGCAGACGCTCCACGCCACCACCCCTGACGATTACGCCGCAGCACTGGCCGCGCATCCGCGCCTGCTCGTCGACTACTACAAGGATGATTGCCCAGGCTGCAAGATGCTCGACATGTCGCTGGCCAAGTTCGCCGCCTCGCCCGATGCCGAAGGCGTCGCGCTGCTGAAGGTGAAAATGGAAGTCATCGGCGAAGACTTCTTCCGCGATCTCGGCCTGCGTCAGACGCCGACGCTCGCGCTGTTCAAGGACGGCACCGAGGCCGCGCGTCTGCCGGGCTTCCAGGCGCCGGGCCAGATCTCGCAGGCGGTCTCGATCAACCTCTGACGGGCCAACGCCGTCACCACCGCGCGCAGACTGCGCGCGGCAGTACACCTCAGCGGTCGAGTGGCCGCAGTCCGATGCGCTCGCCGGACAGACGCGTCAGGCCGAGTGCGCCGTCCGACAGGTCCAGACAGGGCTGGACGGTCTCCGGTGCCGGCTCGAGGCACCAGCGATCGCCCTGCTGCACCAGGCGGCCTTCGTACTCCTCGACCAGGGCCGGCGGGGTGTGGAGTGCATACAGCACCACCAGCCGTGCGCTGGCGTCGGGGCGGATCTGCAGCGACACGCTCTGCTGCAGTTCACCGATCCGGCCGGCATAGGCGCCATCGGCGGGCCGCGCGGCAACGGCGGATTCGGGGGCAGTCACGGGGGCGTTCTCCGGTTGGGCACGCGGTGTGGCGTCAAGCGTCGTGGCGCAGGCCGCGCAGGCCCACAGACTCGACAGCACCAGCAGCAGACGGGATGGGGTTCGCATGCGGATGATCGTGTGGGGTGGCCCGACGCCCGTCAACATGTCGGCACGCCGGTCGTGATCGGGTCGCATCAGCCCTGTCCCGTCATGCCATCCAGGATCTCGAAGCGCTCGGGGAAGCGCGTGCGTGCCGCCGCCTCCTCCGATGTGCCGATGACCGACAGGTAGAGCTTGTAGGTTTCGGCGAAGTCCTCCAGCGGCGAGTTGCGCGCGTAGTCGGACACCACGTCGCCATCCGACGCGACGGCCGCGTTCCAGGTCGCCCAGTCATCGTCGCTGAAGTCACGCAGGCTGACGATGTGGCCCACCTCGTGCAGCAGGCTGCCGTTGAGCCAGTCCTGCGTCTGCGCATCCTCGGGCGGCATCGGGTAGATCGACACGATGCCCTCGGCGCCGGCGGTCATGTACGAGCGGAAGCCCGGGCTGTTGTATTCGACTTCCCAGTGCGCGTCTTCCGGATTGCGGTCGGCGTTCACGTCGAGACGTTCGATCTGCGCGCGTGCATGCGGTGGCATCGACACCAGACCGGCGGCGACCTGGTCGAGGCTGTGATAGCTCAACGCCGGATCGGTCTGGACCGGCAGGTAGACGGGCGTGGTGACCCCGTCGATGGTCACGTCGAAGCGCGTCGCGTCGGCGGCGCCCGAATGGAAGGGGTGGGCCGTGACCGATTCGACATCGGTGATGGTGTAGTCGCCGTTGCGCATCGCGGTGACCACCGCCTCACGCGTGTCCGCCGGCAGTGCCTCGAACGCCGGCTCCGCTTCTAGCTGGCGCACGCGCACGTCGATGACCACCTCGCGCAACGCGGCCATATCGGTCTGGTACTGCGCCATCGCCATGGTGTGCTCGGCCCGGGCGGTCCCCGACGGCAACGCGGCGTAATCCGACAGCTTCGGTGGCTCGGCACCGGCCAGCGCGGCTTCGGCCATTTCGAGGATCCGCGCATCGCGTGCGTCGTGGCGCGCGCCGAGAATCTGCTGCTTGTCCTCGTCCGGCAGCTGCCGCGGCAGATCGGCGATGCCGGCCTCCGGCAGCGCCTCGATCGCCTCCAGGGTCTGCCGTGGCGATGTGGCATCCGCAGCAGGCGCCGGCGGCGTGGCGTCCTGCTGGACCGGCTGTGACGCATCCGCCTGCGGGGGCGTGGTGACGGCCGTGCCGGCCGGCAGCACATCGAACGGCGTGAGCCCCGGATTGAGCTGCTGCAGCACCGGCTCGGCGATCTGCATGCGCGCGGCCACGTCGGCGAGGCGCTCGCCCTGTTGCGACACGGTCGACGCCGGAGGCGGTGTCTCGACCCGCGCGCGCAGCACGGCCATCAGGGGCAACGCACCGTCGATCCGGTTCATGGCGACTCTCGCTCTGGCGTCCAGCTCACACGGTAGCCATGAACGGCAGCGCTGCGTCCCCGTGACGACCCTAGGTGCGGCCGCCATAATTCAGCATCCGTTTCCCCCATTCCGCAGGCCGCGCCGTCGCGTGCACGCCTGTGTGCGGACCCTCGCGGTCCGCCGTCACTCCGGAGCAAGACCATCCACACCCCCGACACCGACCCGCCGAAGACCGAAGCCCGCATGCTGGAGATCGTCTTTCCCGACCACACCAACCACCTGGGCACGCTGTTCGGCGGTACCGCATTGGCGTGGATGGACAAGGCCGCGTTCATCGCCGCGTCGCGGTATGCACGCCGCACCGTGGTCACCGCGCGCTCCGAGCAGGTCGACTTCAAGCTTCCGATCCGCCAGGGCCAGCTGGTCGAGACGATCGCGCGCGTGGTCGAGGTCGGCCGGACGTCCATGCAGGTGGATGTGGAACTCATCGCCGAAGACCTGCTCAGCGGCGATCGCGAACTGTGCACGCGCGGGCGCTTCGTGATGATCGCGCTCGACGCACGCGGCCGTCCGGCGCAGATTTCGCCGCTGCCGGGCGGCGCGGCATGAACGAGCTGTCGATCCTGCAGTGGCTCGCGCTGGGGCTGTTCATCGGCATCGTCTGCGGCGCCGCTCTGAAGTTCTTCAACCGCAAGCGCTGAATCACGCGCGCCTGCAGTGCCGGCCGGCTCAGCCGGTCGGCGTGAACACTTCGACGATGTCCGAGGTCGATGTGTTCGCGGTTTCCACGCCGCCGCCGATCGCGTAGATCGATCCATCCAATGCGACTGCTGCAAGCCCGTGTCGCGGCGTGCGCATGTCCGGCAACGCGGTCCAGGTATCGCGCAGCGGGTCGTAGCGCCAGACGTTCGCGATGACGCCTTCGGCACCTTCGACATCGAGCGCCTCGCCGCCGAACACGTAGAGCTGGCCGCCGAGCGCGACGCCGGCCAGGCCGCCTGCCGCTTCGGGCATCGGCTGCAGCGCGTCCCAGCGATCGGCGACGAAGTCGTAGCGCAGCAGATCGGCGAGGTTGCCGCCGTCCATCGTGCGGCCGCCGGCGACATAGCCGACGCCATCGATGACCGCGCCGGTGGCGCTGTTGCGTGGGCCCGGCAATGGCGCGGCGGTCGACCAGCGGTCGCGGTCGGTGTCGTAGACCTGGTGCAGATCGACATCGCGATAGTCGCCCCAGAGCGCGGCATCGGCCTTGGTCGGCAGACGGCCGCCGATGATGTGCACGCGGCCTTCGTGGACCAGGGCAACGCCTTCGGTCTGCAGCTGCGGCATCGGCGTGGCGCGTTGCCAGGCCCCGTCCTGTTCGACGAACACATCGGCGCGCGGCGACCAGTGGCCGGCCTCGACGTGCGTGGCGCCACCGAATGCATACAGGCGCGTGCCGACGGTCGCGACCATGGGATGGTGCCGCGGCTCGGGCAGCGAAGGACCGGCTTCCCAGCGATCGGCAACCGGGTCGTAGAGCCCGACCGCATCGATCGCCAGCGCGCGTTCGCCCGGCCGCACCATGCCGCCGACGATCACCGCACGACCGCCGCGCGCGGCGCCGTAGACCTCCTGCACCACCCACGGGACGGAGGCGCGTGCGCGCCACGCGCCGGCGTCAGGCGCTGCCGCTATGGCAACAGGCGATGCGCCGCGCGCGAATGCGGGCAGCAGGGACAGGGCGGCGGTGGCACCGAGGAAGTGGCGGCGGCTCGTCATCGGATCGATCTCCGGTCAGGACGGCGACTGCACTTGGAGTGCGCACGGGCGTGCGCGGGCTGCGGGCATCGGTCGCGAGGCAGCGCCGGTCGATGCGGCTCGACCGTAACATGGTGCGCCGCAGCAGAACGTGCAGTGCCTGCGCCCGCGGGCGGGTTGCCGCTGCTGAAATCGTTGCGTACGTACGTCACCCGCGTCCGACAGAGATGCGCCCTGCCCGTGTTGTGACGCGGCGCCAGGCCTCTGCATTCGACCGCTCTATAGCGCTCTGCGGCCATTCCGACTCCCGGGCTGCAGCCTCGCCATCGCCAAAGGCAAGCGACGGACGTGCTGACGCTCGTGGGCGATGCGACCGGCATTCGATCTCTAAACGGGATGCCTGGAACGGACCTCCGGATGTACGACGCATGGCGTCTGCACGCGCCGCACGTCGCTGCCGTCCGTTTCGGCGGCGTCTGCAATCACGCGCGCCATCTTGCCGCATACACGGCTGTCGGCAATGTGATTCGGCACGACGTCTTCGACGACATCGACGCGCGCACATGTGGAGGCGGTCACACAGAGGCGCGTGGAGGTGCGCCGACCGCCCGTGGCGTCAGAAACCTGCAGTCACGGTTGTGGACGGCAACGACGCTTCGTTGCCGACGCTGCCTGCATCACGCACAGCATCCGCGCCTGCCGATGCCGGCAACGACGGTTCCGGCCCTCTGTGCGTCTGCGCAGGCGCGACCTGTTCGCTCCATTGCTGCAGCACCGCCTGCAGCCCCGTACGCTGTCGGCCGCGCCAGGCGCTTGCCAGCACGCGCCCGTCGCGATCGACCAGCACCAGGTTGGGCGGCGCGATGCCGCCGAGCGCACGGATCGCGGGCAGCGCGCGCAGTCGGCGATGGTCGATGGCCGGCCATGGCATCGCCTGCAGGCGCATGTACCGGCGCATGTCCGATTCGCGCGCATCGAGGCTGACGTAGACGACCTCGGTATCGGCGCCGGCGGCGCGCAGCGTGTCGCGGACCTCGCGCAGTGTGGGCACGAAGGCATGGCAGGGCGCGCACCAGTCGGCGCCGAAGTACAGCGCGACGATCTCCGGTTCGTGCGTCCAGCGATCGGGCACGAAGCGTGCGCCTTCGGGACGGACCAGCGCATCGGAGATGGCCGGGCGCAGGGATGGATCGGGCGCTGCGTGTTCGCCCGCCAGCGCAGACGCCGGCAACAGCGTCAGCGCTGCCAGCAGGCAGGCATGCCAGACCGGGCGCGGACGCGACTGCCGGGCACACGCGTGATGCCGCTCAGAAGTTGAAGCGCGCACTGGCATAGACCGAACGCGCGAAGCGCGGACCGTAGACGTAATCGCTGTCGCGACCGGCGCCGGTTTCCAGATCCTGCTGGCGCTGGTCGAACAGGTTGCGCACGCCGAAAGCGAGATCCCAATGGTGATCGCCCCGCCCCAGATGCCAGGTGGTGCCAGCATCGACCACCCAGAACGTCGGCGTGCGCCGGAGGCTGGCGGCGTTGTGGCGGAGCGCCCACATCGCGCCGGTGTACTTCACGCCGACGTAGGCATCGAGCAGCGGCGACGGCGACCACGCCAGCTGCGCCTGTCCGCTCCAGCGTGGCGTCTTGAGGTAGTCGCGGAGGGCGATGACGGTATCGCCGCCGTCCTCGACGTCGTCGTACACGGTCTGCGCCGTATCGAAGCGCGAGCGGTACCAGGCGACGCCGGTGGTCAGCCGCAGGGCATCGCTGGCCTGCCAGCCGAGATTGGTTTCGAACCCGGCGACCTGCGCGCCGTCAGCATTCTCGCGCAGCTGGAACAGGCCGTCGGCGTCCTCGCGCAGTTCGCTGAGCACGAAGCTGTCGCGCAGCGTGGTCAGCGAGGCGGTCGCGTCCCAGATCAGGCGACCGTCACCCGGTCGCCAGTCAAGGCCCAGCATGGTCGTGGTGGCGCGCTCCTCGACCAGGCCGTCGGCGTTGCGGATACGGATGGGTGCGGCGCCCAGCGTGTCCACGTGCAGGTCCTCGCTGAAGACCTCGGGCGCGCGGAAGCCGGTGGAGACACCGGCGCGGAATTTCCACGCATCGCTGGCCTGCCAGGCCAGTGCAGCACGCGGCGAAACGATGGCATCGCGCAATGCGGAGTGCTTGTCCACGCGCGCGCCGAGCACGAGATCGACCGCCTCGCCGACCGCCCATTCGTCCTGCACGAACACGCCGAGATTGCTGAAACGCTCGCGCGCGCCGCGCAGCAGCGTCTCGCCGGCCGCATTGCGCTGGTCGTCGCGCACCGATTCGCGCGTGTACTGCAGCCCGAACGCCCACGCATGTGCGCCGCGGCGCAGGTTGAACTGGCTGTCGAGGTAGTGCAGCGGATTTTCGGTATAGCCGTACTGGTCGAACGATGTTGCGGAAGCGCTGCCGGGCACGTCGGGATCGAGTTCGGCCGGATCGAAGGCGGGATCCGACGGATCGGTGACGACCTCGCCCAGACCGCCGTAGAAGCTCGCGCGGCGGATGAAGGCGAACGCATAGCCCAGCGTGAAATCCGCATCCGTGCCCAGCCGCTGGTCCCAGTACAGGCCGCCGCGGTGATAGTCGGTGTCCAGCGACTCGGCGATGTTGGCCAGCCACTCGGGCTGGTCGAGGCGGTTGCCGCCGCGGCGCGTCTCGTGGGTGAACAGATAGTTCGCGCGCAGCGTGGTCGTGTCGTCGGGCGCGTACCAGCCCTGCGCACCGGCGACGCGCTGGTCCTTGTCGACGATCTCGCTGTAGCCGTCGCCGTTGAAGTCGATGGCGTCGCTGGTCGACCACTGCCCGACCACCGACAGCCCGGCGCGGCCATCGTCCGAGACCCGGTCGCCGCGCCCATCGACACTCCACGCCGGCGTGCCGCGCTGCACCTCGGTCCCGGCCTGCACGAAGCCGCCGTTGCGCACGGGCTGCTGCGGAATCAGGTTCACCACGCCAGCCACCGCGCCGGGCCCGTACAGCGACGAGCCGCCGCCCTTGACCACTTCGACACGGTCGATGAGCGCGGCCGGGATCTGCTCCAGCCCGTAGACCCCGCCGAGCGTGGACAGCAGCGGTGCCCCGTCGAACAGCAGCTGGTTGTACGCGCCGCCCAGACCGAGCAGCTGCACTTCGGAGGTGTTGCAGGTCTGGCAGTTGCTTTCCACGCGCAGACCGGTGATCAGCTCGGCGACACGCGAGAAGTCCGTCGCCGCACGCAGGGCGATGTCCTCGCGACGCAGCACTTCGGTGCGGATGGGCACATCCGACAGCAGGCGTTCGCTGCGTGTGGCGGTACTCACCACCTGCACGCGGTCCAGTTCGACCGCCTTGCGTTCCACCGCACCGGCGGCACCCACCGACACGGCGAACGACAGGGCCGCGAGTGCCGGACCCCGCCGATGCAGGCGGGGACGCAATGGCGCGGCAGTGCCGGGCGGGAGGGGACGACGGCGAGTCGACATGGCGGGCCTCGGTACGGAAGGCCACCTAGTATAGCTATTGCTATATTGTGTGCATAACGCTCTATAGATGAGTAGATGCTGCAATTCCGGCGTGCGTTCCGCTGCAATTGGCGACAATGGGCGTCATCGAACGCAAGGCCGGAACCGGCGCCGCATGGCCAGAGTCTTTCCCGACAAACCGAAACCCGGCCAGCCCGCGCCCCTGCTGGAAGCCGGCGTGCAGGTCGAGAGCTTCCGCCAGGTGCGTGAGGCGCGCCGGGCCGAGCTGGTGGAGGACTATGTCGAGCTGATCTCCGACCTCATCGCCGATGGTGGCGAAGCACGCCAGGTCGACATCGCCGAGCGCCTCGGCGTGGCCCAGCCGACCGTCGCCCGCATGCTGCAGCGTCTGGTGCGCGACGGCCTGGTGCTGCAGAAGCCCTACCGCGGCGCGTTCCTGACCGACGCCGGCGAAACCCTCGCCCGCGCCAGCCGCGCGCGCCACCAGACCGTCGAAGCCTTCCTGGTTGCGCTCGGCGTGCCGCCCGACATCGCCCGCCGCGATGCCGAGGGCATCGAACACCACGTCAGTCCCGAAACGCTGGCGGTCTTCGAGGCGTTCGTCGGCAAGTCGCAGGGCTGAGGCGCCGGCCCGCGCGCCCTCGGCACGGCGCCATTGCCGGCGACGCATCCGCATCAGAAGCGGTAGCTGACGCCTCCGAACAATGAGGGAATGCCATCGGCATCGCGTTCCAGCAGCGGGCTGTCCGACAGTTCGTCGGGCAGCACGCGGTAGCTGACGCCACCGATGAAGCTCCAGCGCTCGCCGAGCGGACGCGTCGCAGCGACGCTGATCGACGGCACGACCGCCGAGCCGGGCGTGTAGCGCGGAACGCCGCGGGCGACTTCGGAATCCAGCGTGCCGAAGTAGTAGCCGGTCAGGTCTTCCGACATCCAGCGCACGCCGGCACTGGGCAGGATGGTCCACGCGCCGGAGCGCAGCATGTAGGTGTACTCGACGCCGAATTCGTGACCGCCGCTGGTATCGGTGACATCGGCCAGTGCATGCACGCGCACGCGACCGAAGCTGCCCGACCACGAGGCGCCGATGCCCGCATCGAGCCCGTGGTCGCGATCGTCGAGCAGACGCGCATCGAGGCCGTTGCCGGCGAGGCCGGATGCACTGAGATCATCGATGTCGAAACCATCGAGACGCGCGGACACGAGCCCGTCGAGCTGGAACGCGCCGGTGTCGACCAGATGGATGCCGCCGGCGATGCCACGCAGGAACAGGCGCTCGCCCTCGTAGGAGAACGTCGGGAACGGCAGCACGCGTGCGCCTTCGCCGACATAGGGACTGTCGGCCGCGGCGATGGCGACGCCGAGCGACCAGCCGGGCGGCTGCGCGGGCGGTCCGGTACGCGCGTCGCGCGCCTGCGCGAAGGCGAGACCCGGAACGAGGGCGAGCAGTACAAGTGCGGATTTCATCGGGTGATTCCATGTGGGAAGAATGGAGTCGGCGTGCTGCTTACGGATCTGCCACGCCTGCACCTTCGCAGATGGGCGTGACGTCCATGCGCTCACACCGGCGGGAGTTCGAAGCGGTAGCCGACGCCGTAGACCGAACGCACCCAGTCCTCGCCACCCACGTCGCCGAGCTTGCGGCGCAGGTTCTTGACGTGGCTGTCGACGGTGCGGTCGGTGACGATGCGGTGGTCGGCGTACAGACGGTCCATCAGTTGCTCGCGCGAGTACACGCGCCCGGGCGATGCGGCCAGCGTGCGCAGCAGGCGGAACTCGACCTGGGTGAGATCCAGCGCGCGGCCGTCGACGGTGGCGCGGCACGCGGCCTCGTCGATCTGCAGGCCCGACACCGGTCCATCGCCCGGCACCTGACGGTGGCGTCTCAGCACTGCGTGCACGCGCGCGATCACTTCGCGCGGACTGAAGGGTTTGCAGATGTAATCGTCGGCGCCGATTTCCAGCCCCAGCAGCCGGTCGATCTCCTCGGCGCGCGCGGTGACCATGATCACCGGCACGGCGCTGACCGCGCGCAGATCACGACAGATCGTCATGCCGTCACGGTTGGGCAGCATCACGTCGAGCAGCACCAGATCCGGCGACTGTGCATGGACGGCATCGAGTGCCTGTGCGCCGTCGGCGATCCAGTGATGGGTGTAGCCGGCGGCGTGCAGATACTCGCCCAGCACGGCGGCCAGTCGCGGTTCGTCTTCGACGATCAGCACATGGCCGTTTGGGCGTTCCATCACTCGGCCAGCGCCGGCAGCGTCAGCACGATCCGCAGGCCACCGAGCGGCGATGCATCCGCATCGATCGTGCCCGCGTGGGCCTCGACGATGTTGCGGCAGATCGCCAGACCCAGACCGCTGCCGCCGCTGGCGCGGTTGCGCGAGGCGTCCACGCGGTAGAAGCGCTCGAACAGGCGTGCGCGCTTGTCGGCGTCGACACCGGGTGCACTGTCTTCGATGACGATGCGCAGCACGTCGTCGACGCGCGTGCATGCGACCACCACTTCGCCGCCGGCATCGGTGTAGCGCAACGCGTTCTCGAGCAGGTTCGCCAGCAACTGCTGCAGCCGGCGTTCGTCACCGTTGATCGTCAGCGGGCCCGATGCGCGCTGCGTGCGCAGCGTCAGCCCGGCCGCTTCGAAGCGTGCACGCATTGCGTCGAGCGCGGTGTCGAGCACCACGGCCAGATCGATCGGCGCACGCCGGTAGGCCAGCGCGCCGACATCGGTCAGCGACAGGTCGTGCAGGTCCTGGATCAGCTGACCGAGCTGACCGACCTGCTGGTGCAATGCGGCCAGCGATGCGGGCGTCAGCGGCCGGATGCCGTCCTGCAGCGCTTCGAGTTCGGCGCGCAGCACCGCCAGTGGCGTGCGCAGTTCGTGCGAGATGTCGGCCATGAAACCGCGGCGCGCGCGCTCGTTGTGTTCCAGCGCATGCGCGAGCTGGTTGAAATCGCGCGCGAGCTGGCCGAGTTCGTCGGACGCGCCGGGATCGATGCGCGTCGCGTAATCGCCGGCGGCCAGGCGATGCGTCGCGCCGGCGATCCCCCGCAGGCGCCGCAGCAGCGTGCGCGACAGCAGCCAGCCCAGTAGCGCGGCGACCAGCACCGAGGCGACGCCGATCAGCCACCAGGCGCGCAGTTGTGCGGCGAAGAAGCGCGACTCGGCGCTGCTCAGCACCTGCTCGAACGACAGCATCGCCATCCAGCCGACAGTCTCGCCATCGACGACGATCGGCTGCTGCACATCCGCGCGGCCGGCGGCAGGATTGCCGATGACCACGCTGTAGTCGCGGTCCAGCAACGCGAAGCGGAACACGCCGCCGGTCTGGTCGGACACGGCGGGCACATCCGCGGGCCGACCGGGCACATGACCGGTCTGCAGCAGCGTGACCCAGGCATCGCGGTTCTCGCGGATCAGATCCCAGTTGCCGGTGCGCGCATAGGCAGCCGTGATGCGCGGCTCGAGTTCGGCCATTCGGATCGCATCCTGCTCGGCCAGATAGTTGACGAAGGTCGTGCGCAGGAAGAGCTGGCCCGCCACGCCGTTGACCACCACCACCACCGCGCAGGCGGCGAGGATCGCGAGGAACAGCTTGGCGGTGAGGCCGGGGCGGATCATCGGATGACGGGGTCTGCGTGCAGGTGATTCGACGGGACGCCCATTAGCCGTGTGGCCCGCGGCAAACGCAAGGGTGCGCGGGCAATCTCCAAATTTGCTGCACATTCGCGCCGCAGGATGCCGAGCTTCCGATACACCGTGAGCCTGTGCATGTCCCCCGCCGCCTGCCGTTCCCTGTCGTCTCCGTCGTACCGCCTGCCCCTCGCCGGCATGCTCGCGCTGCTCGTCGCCGCCTGCTCCTCCGAGGCGCCGCAGGCACCGCCGCCGCCTGAGGTCGGCGTGCACACGGTCGCGGCGGAGCGGATGTCGGTGGACCAGACGCTGTCGGGCCGCACGGTCGCGCACATGACCTCGGACGTGCGTCCGCAGGTCGGCGGCATCCTGCGCACGCGGCTGTTCACCGAGGGCCAGACGGTCGAGGCCGGTCAGGTGCTGTACGAGATCGATCCGGCGACCTACCAGGCCGCATTCGATGCGGCGCGCGGCGATCTGGCCCAGGCGGAAGCCACGGTGCAGTCGGCGCGGCCCAAGGCCGAACGGTTCGAGGCACTGGTGGCGCTGGATGCGATCAGCCGGCAGGAAGGCGATGATGCGACGGCGATGCTGCGCCAAGGCGAGGCCGCGGTGCTGGCCGCGCGCGCCGCACTGCAGACCGCGCGCATCAATCTCGACTACACCCGCATCACCGCGCCGATCAGCGGACGCATCGGCACGTCGAGCTACACGCCCGGCGCGCTGGTCAGCGCCGGCCAGGCGGACGTGCTGGCGACGATCCAGCAGCTCGATCCGATCTATGTCGACCTCACCCAGTCCAGCGCGCAGCTGCTGCAGCTGCGGCGCCGCCTCGATGCCGGCCAACTGCAGGCAGTCGACGGCAAGGCCGAGGTGCGCGTGGTGCTGGAGGACGGCAGCACGCATCCGCAGACCGGCACGCTCGAAGTCGTCGATGCCCGCGTCGACGAAGCCACCGGCGCGGTGCGCCTGCGTGCGGTCGTGCCCAATCCCGACCAGGTGCTGCTGCCCGGCATGTACGTGCGCGCGGTGCTGGCAATGGCCGTCGACGAACAGGCGATCCTGGTGCCGCAGCAGGCGGTCACGCGCAACGCCAAGGGCGAGGCGCAGGCGCTGGTGGTGGATGCCGAAGGCAAGGTCGAGCAGCGTGCGCTGCGCACCGGTGACGCGGTCGGCGACCGCTGGGTGGTCCACGACGGTCTGGCGGTCGGCGATCGCGTGATCGTCGAAGGCGGCGCGCGCGTGCGGCCGGGCATGGACGTGCGCACCGCCGATGTCGCGAGCGGCGCTGCGGCTGCGCCAACGCCGGATGCGCCGACGCCCGCTACGCCATCGCCGGATGCCGCCGACGCGGCGCCGGGCGCTGACGCCGCGGCCGGCTGAGGCACGTCATGGCACGCTTCTTCATCGACCGGCCCATCTTCGCGTGGGTGATCTCGATCGTGATCACGCTCGCGGGCATGCTCGCCATCACCACGCTGCCGCTGGAGCAGTACCCCGACATCGCACCGCCATCGATCACCGTCAGCGCGAACTACACCGGCGCCTCGGCTGAGACCGTGCAGAACTCGGTCACCCAGATCCTCGAGCAGCAGATGACCGGGCTCGACAACCTGCTGTACATGGCGTCGAGCAGCAGCTCGGCCGGCAGTGCGTCGGTGACGCTGACCTTCGATTCGGGCACCGATCCCGACACCGCGCAGGTGCAGGTGCAGAACCGCGTCGCGCAGGCCGAGCCGATGCTGCCCGATGTCGTCACCGCCAACGGCGTGACCGTCAACAAATCGGCCAGCGGCAGCATGTTCATGGTGCTGGCCTTTACCTCGAACGACGGCAGCATGGATGCCACCGACATCAGCGATTACATGGTGTCGAACCTGCAGGACCCGATCAGCCGCATCAGCGGCATCGGCGGCGCCAACGTGTTCGGCGCGCAGTACGCGATGCGCATCTGGCTGGACCCGGAGAAGATGCGCCACTACGCGATGATGCCGTCCGACATCGCCGCGGCTATCTCGACGCAGAACGCCGACGTGTCGTCCGGTGCACTCGGCGCACTGCCGGCAATCGAGGGCCAGCAGCTCAACGCCACCGTGACCTCGCGCAGCAAGCTGCGCACGGTCGAGGAATTCGGCGCGATCACGCTGCGCTCCGACGTCAGCGGCGCGACCGTGTACCTGCGTGATGTCGCGCGGGTCGAACTCGGCGCCGAGTCCTATGCATCGACCGCGCAGTTCAACGGGCGGCCGGCCTCCGGCATGGGACTGGAACTCGCCACCGGCGCGAATGCGCTCGCGGTCGCGGAAGCGGTCGCTGCCGAACTCGAAGCGCTGGCGCCGTATTTTCCGGCGGGGCTGGAGTTCCAGATCGCGTACGACACCACGCCGTTCGTGCAGATCTCGATCAAGGAAGTGGTCAAGACCCTGCTCGAGGCGATCGTGCTGGTCGTGCTGGTGATGTACCTGTTCCTGCAGAACTGGCGCGCGACGCTGATTCCGGTGATCGCGGTGCCGGTGGTGCTGATGGGCACCTTCGGCGTGCTCGCGGTGATGGGCTACTCGATCAACACGCTGACGATGTTCGCGATGGTGCTGGCGATCGGCCTGCTGGTCGACGATGCGATCGTCGTCGTGGAGAACGTCGAGCGCGTGATGTCCGAAGAAGGCCTGAGCCCGCGCGAGGCGACGCACAAGTCGATGGGCCAGATCACCGGCGCGCTGATCGGCATCACCACGGTGCTGACCGCGGTGTTCCTGCCGATGGCGTTCTTCGGCGGCGCGACCGGCGAGATCTACCGCCAGTTCTCGATCACCATCGCCTCGGCGATGATCCTGTCGCTGCTGGTCGCGCTGACCCTGAGCCCCGCGCTGTGCGCGAGCCTGCTCAAGCCGATCGAACAGGGCGGCCATCCCTCGCACAAGGGCGTGCTCGGCCGCTTCTTTGCCTGGTTCAACACCAAGTTCGACCGCGGCGCGGATGCCTACGGGCGTGGCGTCGGAAAGCTCACCGCGCGCCGCGGCCCGGGCGTCATCGTCTACGTACTGCTGATCGGCGTGATGGGCCTGCTGTTCTGGCGCCTGCCCGGCTCTTTCCTGCCGCAGGAAGACCAGGGCATGTTGATGGTGATGATCAATGCGCCGTCGGGGGCCACCCAGCAGCGCACGCAGCTGGCGATCGACGCGGCGACGCAGTTCATCGTCGACCAGCCCGAAGTCGACGGCGTGATGACCATCGCCGGTTTCAGCTTCGCCGGCAGCAGCCAGAACTCGGCGATGGGCTTCATCCGGCTCAAGGACTGGGGCGAGCGTGACGCGACGGCTGACGAAGTCGCCAACCGCATCACCGGCGCGATGATGGGCTCGCTGCGCGATGCACAGGTGATCGCGATCTCGCCGCCGCCGATCAGCGGCCTGGGCACCGGTTCCGGTTTCACCCTGCAGTTGCAGGACGTCGGCGGCAACGGTCACCAGGCCCTCGCCGAAGCCCGCGATCGACTGCTTGAGATCGCCAACAGCGATGGCCGCATCACCAGCGTGCGCTACAACGGCCTCGAGGACGCGCCGAACTATCGCGTGGAGATCGATGACGACCGGGCCGGTGCACTGGGCCTGTCGGCGGGCGACATCAACAGCACGTTGGCCACGGTGATGGGCGGCAGCTACGTCAACGACTTCCTCAACAACAACCGGGTCAAGCGCGTCTACGTGCAGGGCGAGGCCTACGCCCGCATGCTGCCCGAGGACATCAACCGCTGGTTCGTGCGCAATGCCGACGGCGGCATGGTGCCGTTCTCGGCGTTCTCCAGCGCGCAGTGGGCGTTCGCGCCGCAGGTGCTCGACCGGTTCAACGGGGTCGAGGCAATGGAGATCACCGGCAACGCCGCGCCGGGCACCAGTTCGGGCGATGCGATGGCGGCGATCGCCGAGCTCGTCGATGGCCTCGAAGGCGAAGTCGGTTATGCGTGGTCGGACCTGTCCTACCAGGAGCAGGCGGCCGGCAGCCAGACCTGGATGCTGTACGCGCTGTCGCTGGTGTTCGTGTTCCTGTGTCTGGCGGCGCTGTACGAAAGCTGGTCGATCCCGATGTCGGTGATGCTGGCGGTGCCGGTCGGCATCGTCGGTGCACTCGCGGCGACGTGGATGCGCGGGTTGTCGAACGACATCTACTTCCAGGTCGGCATGCTCGCGGTCATGGGGCTGACGGCGAAGAACGGCATCCTGATCGTCGAGTTCGCCAAGGAGCTGGAAGACAAGGGCCAGTCGCTGATCGACGCGACGCTGCAGGCCGCACGCATGCGTCTGCGCCCAATCCTGATGACCTCGCTGGCCTTCATGCTCGGCGTGTTCCCGATGGTGATCAGCAGCGGCGCCGGCTCCGGCGGCCGCCATTCGCTGGGCACCGGCGTGCTTGGCGGCACCCTGGTGTCGACGCTGCTGGGCATCTTCTTCGTGCCGCTGTTCTACGTGATCATGCGCAGCCTGTTTCCCGGTCGCGACAAAGCCAAAGCCGCGGCGCCCGATGCCCTGCCTGCCGACGAGGTGATCCGATGATCCGTCCTGCCCTGCCGCGGCTGGCGCTGGCAATCGCCTGCGCGGCGAGCCTCGCCGGCTGCGCGAGCCTCGCGCCGCGCTACGAATCCCCGGCCGCACCGGTGCCGGCGACATTCGGCGATGCAGCCATCGACCCGGCCGAGGCACCGGTCGTCGCCGGCCTCGCGTGGGAGGACGTGTTCCTCGATCCGCGCCTGCAGCAGGTCGTCGCGCGGGCACTGGCCGAGAACCGCGATCTGCGCGTGGCGATGCTCAACATCGAGCAGGCACGTGCGCAGTACCGCATCCGCCGCGCCGACCTGCTGCCGAGCGTCGGCGTCACCGCCAGCGAAACGCGGGCGCGCAGCAGCGCCGCAGTGAGTCCTGTCGGGGCTGCCGGCGTGGGCCGCAGTGCATCGGTCGAGGTGGGTTTCAGCGCGTGGGAGCTGGATCTGTTCGGCCGCATCCGCAGCCTCGAAGACCAGGCGCTGGCAACGTACCTGTCGACCGAGCAGGCGCAGCGCGATACGCGCCTGAGTCTGGTGTCCGAAGTCGCCGCGACCTGGCTGACCGTGTCGGCCGACCAGCAACGTCTCGCCCTCGCGCAGCAGACGCTGGAGAGCCAGCGCGAAACCCTGCGCCTGACCACGCACCTGCGCGATCAGGGCGTCGCCTCGGGCCTCGATCTCGCCCAGGTGCAGACCAGCGTGGAGCGCGCACGCGTCGATGTGGCCGGCTTCACGACACAGCTCGCGCAATCGCGCAACGCGCTGGCGCTGGTCGTCGGCGCGCCGGTCGAGGACGCGCTGCTGCCGGGCACCACTGCGCTGGATGCCGGCATCGCACTGGCGCTATTGCCGGGCGCCGTCGATTCACGCGTGTTGCTGCAGCGGCCCGACGTGCGCGCCGCCGAGTTCACGTTGCAGGCGGCCAACGCCAGCATCGGCGCTGCGCGTGCGGCCTTCTTTCCGTCCATCTCGCTCACGGCCTCGACCGGCCGCGGCAGCGACCAGCTGTCGAACCTGTTCGACGGCGGCAACCGCACCTGGTCGTTCATGCCGACGATCCGCCTGCCGATCTTCAACGCCGGCGCGCTGCGCGCCGAACTCGACGTCGCCACACTGCAGAAGGACATCGACATTGCCGGCTACGAGCACGCGATCCAGACCGCGTTCGCCGAAGTCGCCGATACCCTTGCTGCCCGCGAGCAGCTCGACGAACAGCTCGACGCCCAGCGTGCGCTGGTGGATGCCAGCGAGCGCAGCTACACCCTGGCCGACGCGCGCTATCGCAACGGAGTCGACAGCTATCTCGACGCGCTCGACGCGCAGCGCACGCTGTACGCGGCGCGGCAGGAACTGATCGCGTTGCGCCTGACCGAGGCCAGCAACCGGGTCACGCTGTACAAGGTCTTCGGCGGCGGCGCGGATGCGCGGGCCGAAGACGTGGCGACAGCACCGATGCGCTGAGTGCGGGACCGCTCAGGCGAGGCACGTCGACATGTCCGTGCGTCGTCCTGGCGACGCCAGGCGACGTCGCCTGTCCGCGGCGACTGCAAGCCGCCAGGCCCCGGCGTGTGCCGGGGCGTGACAACCGGGTGGAACTCAGGCCACGGAAGCCTGATGGATCGACGCGATCGCCTTGTCGAGCGACGCGTTGAACTCGTCATCGCTCTGCTTCGCGCTCAGGCCTTCGGTCAGCGCGCGGCTGAAGCTGGCGACGACGCCCGGGTTCTTTGCCAGACGCGCATTCGCGTCGTCGCGGGCGTAACCGCCCGACAGCGCGACGACCTTCAGCACGCTCGGGTGTTCGACCAGTTCCTGGAAGAAACCGTCGACTTCCGGCAGCGTGAGCTTGAGGATCACCGGCGTCGACGGCGCCACCTTGTCGAGGCGCTCGAGCAGGCCCTGCTTCAGCGTGGTCTCGATGTCGGCCTTGTCGGCGGAGTTGATGTCGACTTCCGGTTCGATGATCGGCACCAGGCCGGCGTCGAGCACCTGCTGGCCGAGTTCGAACTGCTGGTCGAGCACCGCGGCGATGCCGGCGGCGTTGTTCTGCTTGATGACCGAGCGTTCCTTGGTGCCGAACACGCCCTTGGCCTTGGCGCGCGCCAGCAGGTCCGACAGGCCCGGGATCGGCTTGAGCAGCTGCACGCCGTTCGCCTCGTCTTCCAGGCCCTTGTCGATCTTCAGGAACGGCACGACGCCCTTGGTCTTCCACAGGTATTCGGCAGCGCCCTGGCCTTCGAACTGGTCGTCGAGCGTGCGCTCGAACAGGATCGCGCCGAACACGCGTTCACCGGTGAAGGCGGGGCTGGTGACGATGCGGGTACGCATCGCGTGGACGAGACCGAACATTTCCGCGTCGTTCGCGTACTCGGTTTCTTCGATGCCGTAGAGCTTCAGCGCCTTGGGCGTGCTGCCGCCGCTCTGGTCGAGCGCTGCGATGAAGCCCTGGCCCGATTTGATCCTGTCCAGCTGTTCCTGATTGACGGCCACGTGTCTGAGTCCTGTGCGAGCGATGGGAAATCCCTGGCCGGTGATGATACCGCCCCGCTCCCGACGACGCCCCCGCAGGGCCGGGTCGCCACCGCCGGGATGCTGAAACCACACCGTCGAAACGCTGCAGCCACGCCGCCCTGCTAGGCTGCCCGGCCGCCTGCCAGCCCTGTCGCCGTGATCCGTTTCGAAGGCATCCACAAGTCGTTTTCCGCCGCCGGGCGCGAGGCCGTCGCACTGCATCCGCTCGATCTCACGATCGAGGCCGGCGAGGTGTTCGGCATCGTCGGCCATTCCGGCGCGGGCAAATCCACGCTGCTGCGGCTGATCAACGGGCTGGAAACGCCGAGCGGCGGCCGCCTGACCGTTGACGGCCAGCGCCTCGACACGCTCGACGGCGATGGCCTGCGCACCCTGCGCCGGCGCGTGGGCATGATCTTCCAGCACTTCAATCTGCTGTCGGCCAAGACCGTCATCGACAACATCGCGTTTCCGCTGCGCCTGGCCGGCGTGTCGAAAGCGCAGGCGCGCACGCGCGCGCAGGAACTGCTGGTGCGCGTCGGACTCGAAGCGCATCGCGACAAGTACCCGGCGCAGCTCTCGGGTGGCCAGAAGCAGCGCGTCGGCGTGGCGCGTGCACTCACGACCGAGCCGAAGATCCTGCTCTGCGACGAGGCCACCAGCGCGCTCGATCCGCAGACCACCGCCTCGGTGCTGCAGCTGCTCGACGGCATAAACCGCGAACTCGGCCTCACCATCGTGCTGATCACGCATGAGATGGATGTCGTGCGCCGGGTCTGCGACCGCGTCGCGGTGCTCGACGCCGGGCATCTGGTCGAAAGCGGTCCGGTGACCGACGTGTTCCTGCATCCGCAGCATCCGACGACGCGGCGCTTCGTCGCCGAATCCGAAGATGTCGACGAGGCCGCGCAGCACGAAGACATCGCGCATGTCGAAGGCCGCCTGCTGCGCCTGACCTTCACCGGCGATGCGACCTGGCAGCCGCTGCTCGGCCGCGTCGCGCGCGAGACCGGCATCGACTACACGATCCTCTCGGGCCGCATCGATCGCATCAAACGCCTGCCCTATGGGCAGCTGACGCTGGCGGTGACCGGCGACCGCTTCGACGAGGCCGCGCGCCGTTTCGGCGAGGCCGGTGTGCACGTGCAGGAGCTGCCGCGATGAGCACGCCGATGACGAGCACGCCACTGCTGCCCAACGTCGACGCCGGCAAGTGGGTCGAGATCGGCCAGGCCACGGTCGAAACGGTGCTGATGCTCGCCGGCTCGCTGCCGCTGACGCTGCTGATCGGCCTGCCGCTCGGCGTGCTGCTCTACCTCACCGGTCCGCGCCAGCTGCACGCGCGCCCGGTGCTGTATGGCGGTCTGTCGCTGGTGGTGAACCTGCTGCGCTCGGTGCCCTTCATCATCCTGATGATCGTGCTGATCCCGATCACGCTCAAAGCCATGGGCACATCGCTGGGCGTGCGCGGCGCGATCCTGCCGCTGGTGGTCGGCGCCGCGCCGTTCTACGCCCGCCTGGTCGAGACCGCATTGCGTGAGATCGATCGCGGCGTCGTCGAAGCAAGCCTTGCGATGGGCGCGACCACGCGCCAGCTGGTCACGCGCGTGCTGCTGCCCGAAGCGCTGCCCGGCCTGATCGCCGGCGCCACGGTGACGACGATCGCGCTGATCGGCTTCACCGCGATGGGTGGCGCGATCGGGTCCGGCGGGCTCGGTGATCTGGCGTACCGCGATGGCTATCTGCGCTCGCGCACGGATGTCGCGGTGGTCACCGTCGTCGCGTTGCTGGTGATGGTGCAGGTGCTGCAGATGGTCGGCGACCGGCTGGTGGCGCGTTTCAGCCGGCGCTAGCGCAGGAGTCGGGCGGGATCGCGCACCGTCAGCGTCGCCCGCCACCACACACTGATTTCCACGACCGGGGTCGATCCGCGCGCCCACGCCCCGATACTGGTCGACCCCTCGCCTCACCGGATCCGACATGGCCCTGCTGCCCCGACTCGCCACTGCCGCCCTGCTGCTGTCCGCCCTCGCCGGTTGCGGTGGCGACGGATCCGGCGCGAATGGCGAACGTCTGACGATCGCCGCGACCGCGGTGCCGCACGCCGAAATTCTCGAAGTGGTGAAGCCACTGCTCGCCGAGCAGGGCATCGATCTGCAGGTGCGCATCTTCAACGACTACGTGCAGCCCAACGACCAGGTCGTGCAGGGCCAGATCGACGTCAACTATTTCCAGACCGAGCCCTACCTCGACGCGTACAACCGCGACCGTGGCACCGATCTGACGACGCTCGTCGGCGTGCACATCGAACCCTTCGGTGCGTACTCGCGTCGCTATACGTCGCTGGACGCGGTGCCGGAAGGTGCCGACGTGGTGATTCCGAACGACCCGAGCAACAACAGCCGTGCGCTGATCCTGCTGCACCACAGCGGCGTGATCACACTGCGGGATCCGGACGACGCGCTGGCCACGCTGCGCGACATCACCGCGAACCCGAAGAACCTCAAGTTCCGCGAGCTCGACGCCGCGATGCTCCCGCGCGTACTCGACCAGGTGGACCTCGCGCTGATCAACACGAACTACGCGCTCGATGCCGGCCTCGATCCGGGCAAGGACGCGCTGGCGATCGAAGGCAAGGATTCCCCGTACGTGAACTTCCTGGTAGGCCGTCCCGACAAGCGCGACGATCCGCGCGTGCAGAAGCTGATCGCCGCACTGACCGGTGACGAGGTCCGCAGCTTCATCCAGACCAAGTACCGCGACGCGGTGATTCCGGCGTTCTGAGCATGGAGGCGCTGCAGGTCCTGTGCCTGATCTATCCGCTCTACGGCGGGCCGGTGCTGCTGGGTGGCCTGCTGATCTGGTGCGTCGCCCGCAAGCAGATCCGCCTGCAGGGCGCAGACTGGCTGCTTGCAGTGCTGCCCTATGCGGTGTGGGGTGCGATCTCGATCCTGTTCCCTGCCGGCAAGTCACTGGCGAACCTGTACGAGGCCGGGATACTGGGCGGCCTGGTCCTGCTGCTGTTCGCAGCGCGCGTGGCGTTCGCCATTGCCCGCCCGCAACGGGCAGCACGCGCTCCGTCGGCCGCATTGGTCGGCGCCAGCGTTGCGGCGCTGGCCGTCTGGGCACTGGTGCCGACGCTGCCCTGGTAGGCGGCGCCGGCACGGCGTGCCGCGATCAGCCCCGCTGCAGCAGCTTCACCACGCTGGAGAAATCCAGCGCGCCGTTGCCGGCCTGGCTGTTCATCGCATAGAGGTTGCGTGCGAGTTCGCCCAGCGGCACCGCCGCGCCCGTGCCCATTGCCGCTTCGGCGGCCAGACCCAGATCCTTGAGCATCAGGTCGTTGCCGAAGCCGCCGCTGTAGCCGCGGCCGGCCGGTGCGTTCTCCAGCACGCCCGGCCACGGATTGCAGACTTCGGTGGCCCAGCTGCGGCTGGTGCTGACGGCCATCATCTGCGACAGCGTCTTGGGATCCAGACCGTGGGCCACGCCGAGCGCGATCGCTTCGCCGGTCGCGGCCATGATCACGCCCAGCGCCATGTTGTTGCACAGTTTGGCGACCTGGCCGGCGCCCGCCTCGCCCATGTGGAAGATGTTCTTGCCCATCGCTTCGAGGACCGGACGCGCGCGTTCCAGCGCGTCGGTGCTGCCGCCGACGATGAAGGTCAGCGTGCCGGCCTGTGCACCGGCGGTCCCGCCGGACACCGGTGCGTCGATCATCTGCAGGCCGCGCGCCTGCGCCGCCGCTGCGACCTTCTGTGCCGATGCCGGCGCGATCGTGCTGCAGTCGATGACCAGCGCGCCGGCGGGAATGCCCGCCAGCAGACCGTCTTCGCCGAGGTAGAGACCTTCGACGTGGCGGCTGGCCGGCAGCATCGAGATCACCACCTCGGCACCGGTGATCGCGTCGGCGGCATTGCCGGACGCGGTCACGCCGGCGGCGGTCGCGGCTGCCAGTGCGTCGGCGCTGAGATCGAAGGCGCGCACGGCATGACCGGCCTTCGCGAGGTTGGCGGCCATCGGGCCACCCATGTTGCCGAGACCGATGAAGGCGATGCGTGTCATGTGGAGGCTCCGTGTCGCGACTGGCGTGCGCGTGTGGGTGGATGTCACAGGATCTCCGTCATGACCGCGCGGTCGCGGTCATGACGGTCGGTGCGGGACCGGTCAGGTCAGATCGGCCAGAGGATGCGTACCGCCCGGCCACTGCGGCTCGGCGAAGAACGCCTGCGCCCAGGCCGGCGTGGTGGCCGCCAGCGTGGCGGGTTCCCACTTCGGACTGCGGTCCTTGTCGATCAGCAGTGCGCGGATGCCCTCGGCGAAATCGCCGTGCGCGGCGCAATGCAGTGCGGTGATGTATTCGAGCCGGAACGTGTCGGCCAGCGACAGGTCCGCCGCGCGCGCCTGCAGTTCGAAGCCCAGACGCGCCGAGCCCGGCGATCCGGCGGCCAGCGTCTTCTGTGCAGCGCCCAGCCACGCGTCGTCACCGGCATCCAGCGTCGAGATCGCCTCGACGATGTCTTCCAGTCGCGCGTGCGCACACACCGCGGCAACGGTCTGCGCGTGCTGCTGCAGCGGGCCGGCCGGCGCGGGCATGGCGAAGCGCTGCAACAGCGCATCGAGCCGGTCGTGGTCGGCCTTCGCATCGCCGGACCAGTCCGCTGCGGCAAGTGCGGCGAACACGTCGGCGCGACTGGCTTCGGGCAGGTGCACGTCGGCCAGCCGCGCGTGGATGGCGTCGCCCGGTCCCAGCAGCGCACCGGTCAGTGCGAGGAACAGACCCGCACGGTCCGGCACGCGGTGCAGCAACCAGCTGCCACCGACATCCGGGAACAGCCCGACGGTGATCTCCGGGAACGCCAGCTTCGAGCGCTCCGTCACCACGCGGTGGCTGGCGCCCGACATCAGGCCGATACCACCGCCCATGACGATGCCGTGGCCCCAGCACAGGACCGGCTTGGCATAGGTGTGGATGCGATGGTCGAGGCGGTACTCGACCTCGAAGAACTCGGCCGCATACGCGTTGTCGAGCACGTTGTCCGTACCCGCCTCGCGATGCGCGGCCATGCTCTTGTGCAGCGCGTGCAGATCGCCACCGGCGCAGAAGGCCTTCTCGCCCGCGCCCTGCAGCACGACCAGGGCGATGTCATCATCCGACGCCCACGCGACCAGCTGCGCATCGAGCAGGCGCGCCATCTCCAGCGACAGGCCGTTGAGCGTCTTCGCACTGTTGAGCGTGGCAATGCCGAAGCGACGTCCGTCAGCGGCCGGGCGCTCTTCGAACAGCACCACCGGTTCGGCGGCGTCGCTCATGCGTTCTTCCACTCGGGGCTGCGCTTCTCGAGGAACGCAGCGACGCCTTCCTTCTGGTCGGCGGTATCGAACAGTTCGACGAACAGGTCGCGTTCGGCGACCAGACCGGCCGTGGCCGGCTGGCTGCGCGTGGTCTGGATCAGGGTCTTGCAGGCGGCGACGCTGGTCGGGCTCTGCTTGGCCGCCCTGGCGGCCCATTCGAGCGCCTTGGCCTTGGACTCTCCCTTGCCGACCACTTCTTCCACCACGCCGATGCGCAGCGCGGTCGCGGCATCGATGCGCTCGCCCAGCAGGATCATGCGCTTGGCCCAGCCGTCGCCGGCCAGACGGGTGAGGTTCTGGGTGCCACCGGCGCAGGGCAGCAGACCGACGGTCGCTTCGGGCAGCGCCATCTGCGCCTGTTCCTCGGCGATGCGCAGGTCGCAGGCCAGCGCACATTCCAGTCCGCCGCCCATCGCGTAACCGTTGATCGCGGCGATGCTGACCCCGCGGAATGCCGACAGCGCTTCGAAGGCCTCGCCGAAACGGTCGGACGCCTCGCGCGCGATGGCCTTGTCGCCGGAGGCGAACTGCTTGAGGTCGGCGCCGGCGGAGAAGAACTTTTCGCCCTCGCCGGTGATCACCAGCGCGTAGATCGCGCGGTCTTCGTTGAGCACGGCCACCAGGTCGCGCATCGCCGACAGGCTGTCCACCGTCCAGGTGTTGGCCGGCGGGTTCGACAGGGTGACGATGGCCGTATGGCCCTCGACCTCGACCTTCAACCCGGTCCATTCGCGCGTCAGGTAACCCTCGATCACGGCAGTGCTCATCGCAATTCCTCTTCGGTGTTCAACAGGTGGCGCGCAATGATGACGCGCATGATCTCGTTGGTGCCTTCCAGAATCTGGTGCACGCGGCTGTCGCGCAACAGACGTTCGACCGGGTACTCGCGGATGTAGCCGTAGCCGCCATGCAGCTGCAGCGAATCGTTGCAGACCGCGAAGCCCGCATCGGTGGCGAAGCGCTTGGCCATCGCGCACCACACCGTGGCATCGCTGCTGCCGGCGTCGAGCTTGCGGGCGGCGGTGTGCACCATCTGCCGCGCGGCCACCAGTTGCGTGGCCATGTCGGCCAGCTTGAACTGCAACGCCTGGAACTCGCCGATCGCCTTGCCGAACTGCTTGCGCTCGCGCAGGTAGCCACGCGCGGCATCCAGTGCGCCCTGGGCTGCGCCCAGCGAACACGCGGCGATGTTGATGCGGCCGCCATCGAGACCCTTCATCGCGATCCGGAAGCCTTCGCCCTCCGCGCCCAGCAGATGGTCGGCCGGCACGCGCACGGCGGTGAAGCTGATCGTGCGGGTGGGCTGGCTGTTCCAGCCCATCTTCTCTTCCTTCTTGCCGTACTCGATGCCCGGCAGGTCGGCCGGGATCGCGAACGCACTGATGCCCTTCGCGCCTTCGCCGCCCGTGCGCGCCATGACGATCAGCATGTCGGTCGCACCGGCGCCTGAAATGAAAGCCTTGCTGCCGTCGATGACGTACGCGTCGCCATCACGCACCGCGCGTGTCTTCAGCGACGCGGCATCGGAGCCCGCGCCCGGTTCGGTGAGGCAGTACGAGCCCAGCTTCTCGCCGCTCGCCATCGCCGACGCCCACTCGCCGCGCACGCGCTCGCCGGCCCAGCTGGCCAGCATCCACGTCGCCATGTTGTGGATGCTGATGTAGGCCGCGGTGGACGGATCGGCCGCCGAGAGCTCCTCGAAGATCAGCGCCGCATCCAATCGGCTCAGGCCGATGCCGCCGGCGTCTTCGGGCGTGTAGATGCCGCAGAAGCCGAGTTCGCCGGCGCTGGAGATGACCTCGCGCGGAAAGATGCCTTCGGCATCCCAGTGCGCGGCATGCGGGGCCAGCTGCGCGGCGGCGAAGTCGCGCGCCGCTTCGCGGAACGCGGCCTGCTCCTCGGTCAGATCGAGCGGATTGATGACCGCGTCCATGCCGGTCACTTCAGGCTGATCGTGGTGTTGACGCCGTGGCTCAGGGTGTCGTCGTCGAACCAGCGCGCGGTGACCGTCTTGGTCTGCGTGTAGAACATCACCACCTGCTTGCCGTACGGGCCCAGGTCGCCGAGCTTGGACGCGCGCGAGCCGGTGAACGAGAACAGCGGCACCGGCACCGGGATCGGCACGTTGATGCCCACCTGGCCGACGTCGATCTCTTCCTGGAACTTGCGCGCCGCCGCACCCGACTGGGTGAACACCGCGACGCCGTTGCCGTTCGGATTGGCATTGACCAGGGCGATGGCCTCGTCGAGCGTCTCGGCGGCCAGGATCACCAGCACCGGTCCGAAGATTTCCTCGTCGTAGATGCGCATGCCCGGCTTCACGCCGGAGAAGATCGTCGGGCCGACGAAGTTGCCCTTCGTGTAGTCACCGTCGAGCTGCGGCTCGCGGCCGTCGAGTTCCAGCGTCGCGCCTTCTTCCACGCCCGATGCGATCAGCGCTTCGATGCGCTCGCGCGCGGCGCAGGAGATCACCGGACCGACATCGATGCCAGCCTCGGTACCGCCGCCGACCTTGAGGGTCTTGGCCTTGGCGACGAGGTCGGGAATCCAGGCCTGGGCCTCGCCCACCAGCACCGCGGTGCTGGCCGCCATGCAGCGCTGGCCTGCCGCGCCGAAGGCGGCGCCGGCCATCGCGTTGAGGGTCTGCTCCTTGTTGGCGTCGGGCAGCAGGACGGCGTGGTTCTTCGCGCCCATCATGCATTGCACGCGCTTGCCGGCCAGCGAGGCGCGGTTGTAGACGTGGGTGCCGACCTTGGTGGAGCCGACGAACGAGACTGCCTTGATGTCGGCGTGGTCGCAGATCGCGTTCACCACGTCCGGGCCGCCGTGCACGACGTTGAGCACGCCCTTCGGAATACCGGCTTCCAGCGCCAGTTCGACCAGGCGCATCGTGACCAGCGGATCCTGCTCGGACGGCTTGAGCACGAAGGTGTTGCCGGTGGCGATGGCCATCGGGAACATCCACAGCGGGATCATCGCCGGGAAATTGAACGGGGTGATGCCGGCGCACACGCCGAGCGGCTGCAGGATCGAATAGGTGTCGACGCCGTTGGCGACGTTGTTGGCCAGCTCGCCGAGCTGCAGGTTGCCGATCGCGGCCGCGTGCTCGACCACTTCCAGACCGCGGAACACATCGCCCTCGGCGTCGGGCAGGGTCTTGCCCTGCTCGCTGGTCAGGATCGCCGCCAGCTCGGACATGTTTTCGCGGATGAGCTGCTGGTACTTGAGGAAGATCCGTGCGCGCGTGCCGATCGGCGTCTTGCGCCAGGTCTTGAAGGCTTCCTGCGCCGCGGCCACGGCCGCGTCGACTTCAGCGGCGGTCGCGAACGGGACGCGGGCCAGCACGTCCTGCGTGGCCGGATTGACCACATCGCGCCACTCGGTGGTCTTGGACTGGACGAACTCACCGCCGATCAGCAGCGGGACGGAATGGGGGGCGTTCGACATGCCTGGACCTCGGAGCGGAAGTGGATTCGCATTATTCGCAGAACCAGCGGACTGAACCCGCGCGGCGCGCCGCATATCGTGCGAACATCGCAGCGATTCCTGCGAAGCTTGCGAATTTCAACCCGCTATGGCCCGTCCCAAGCGTTTCGTCGGCGCCCGCCTGCGGCGCCTGCGCCAGCAGCACGGCCTCGCCCAGGCCGCGCTGGCTCAGGCCCTGCAGGTGTCGCCGAGCTATCTCAACCAGATCGAGCGCGACCAGCGCCCGCTGACGCCGGCCGTCCAGGCGCGGCTTGAAACCCTGCTCGGGCCACAGCCGGCCCTGTTCGACGGCACCGGCCCGGCGGCGCTGGTCGGCGAGTTGCGCGAAGCTCTGGCCGATCTGGGCGAAGCCGCCGCGACGCCCGAGGAGCTGGAACTGCTGGCAGGCGACCTGCCCGGCATCGCCCGGGTGCTGCTGGACCTGCACCGGCGCCAGCGCGCGATCCGCGAACGCGCCGACGCGCTCGCCGCGCAGCTGGGCGAGGTCGAACTCGCCAGTCCCGACGGCGACCCGGTGCGCGACTACTTCAACCGCCGCCGCAACCATGTCGCCGAACTCGACGACATCGCCGAGGCCGCGTTCCGCGAGCACGGTCTCGTCGCCGGCCAGGTCGCACCGCGACTGCGCCAGCGGCTGTTCGACGCGCACGGCATCACGGTGCAGGTCGGCGACGGTCTCGACGACAAGCGCGCATTCGATCCCGCCACCCGCACGCTGCGCCTGCCCGACTGGCTGCAGCCCGGCCAGCAGGCGTTCCAGATGGCCGCCGAACTGGCGCTGCGCGAACACGGCGCGGTGATCGATGCGCTGGTGGCGCAGGCGGGCTTCAGCGAGCCCGAGCGCATCGCCCAGGCCCGCATCGGCCTGTCCAACTACTACGCCGGCGCGCTGGTGATGCCGTATGGCGCATTCCTCGACGCCGCCGAGGCCGACCGCTACGACATCGACCGCCTCGCCCACCGCTTCGGCGTGGGTTTCGAGGCCGTCTGCCACCGCCTGAGCACGCTCGCCCGCCCCGGCCGTCCCGGCCTGCCGTTCTTCTTCGTCCGCGTCGACCGCGCCGGCAACGTGTCCAAACGCCACTCGGCGACCGACTTCCACTTCTCCCACGTCGGCGGCTCGTGCCCGCTGTGGATCATCTACGACGCCTTCAACCAGCCCGGCCGCGTCCGCACCCAGATCGCCCGCATGCCCGACGGCCGCAGCCACTTCTGGCTGGCGCGCCAGGTCGAAAGCGGCCCGCGGGGCTACGGGCGCCAGCGCAAGACGTTCGCGGTGAGCCTGGGCTGCGACCTGCGGCACGCCGGGCGGCTGGTGTACTCGCGCGGTCTGGATCTGCACGACCTCGCCGACGCCACGCCGATCGGCCCGGGCTGCAAGGTCTGCGAGCGCACGGATTGCGTGCAACGGGCGTTCCCGGCGCTGCGGCTGCTGGGGCGTTAGCGAAGCCGTCGACCGTCCGGTCCACGTGCCGGGCCCGTGCAGCGACGGGCCTGCGCAGAACGCGGAATGGCCAGGGCACGGATGCGTCTAAAGACACGTCCGCCCTGCCCCAGCCTTGGCGCCTGCGTCCGGACCAGAGATGGCCCCACCGTGCCGGCACGGTGAGGCCCACCCCGACCCCGGTAGTTACCTGGACGTATCCAGCAGCGTGTCCTGCCAGAATGTCACGCCGGCCCAGAAGATGTAGTCGCGGTTCTCGCGCTTGTGGAAACCGTGGCCTTCGTTGGTCGCGAGGACATGCCAGGCGCGGCCCCCGTTGGCGCGGACCGCTTCGACGATCTGCTCGGCCTCCGATGCGGGCACACGCGGATCGTTGCCGCCTGTGGCGACGAGCAGCGGCACGCGGATCCGGTCGACGTTGCGCAGCGGCGAGATCTCCGCAAGCTTGGCGCGCTGGTCGGGCTCACGCTCGTCGCCGTACTCCACCCGACGCAGGTCCTGGCGGTAGGGCTGCGTGTTCTCCAGGAACGTCACGAAATCGGAGATCGCCACCGCGCAGCTCGCCGCACGCAACCGGTCGCTGTAGTGGACCGCCGAGGCGTAGCACATGTAGCCGCCGTAGGAGAATCCGTAGACCGCGAAGCGGTCCGCATCCAGCGTCGGATCCTGCGTCAGGGCATCGAGGAAGGCGCCGATGTCGCGCACCGAGTCCTCGCGCTTCCACGGGCCGTTGTCCAGATTGAGGAACCGCGTGCCATACCCCGACGAGCCCCGCACGTTCGGCAGGAAGATCGCGATGCCGAGTTCGTTGACGAGGTAGTTGTCAGTGCCGAGAAACCCGGGGCGGCTCTGCCCCTCGGGGCCGCCGTGGATGTCGACGATCAGCGGCCGCTTGCCGGGGAACCGGTCCGGGTCGGGCCGGTAGAGGAAGCCCGACATCGACTCGCCATCGAAGCTGTCGATCTCGACCAGTTCGGGCGCCCGGTTGCGCGACAGGTCCAGTCCGCCGGCTTCGCTCGCCGTCCAGCGGCGCACCGCCAGCGTGTCCGGATCCACCGAGAACGCATCACCCGGCACATCGGCCGCCGACATGCTCAGGCCGATCTCGCCCCAGGGCGCGATCTGCAGCGGCTGGCCGAAGCTCCAGTGCAGTACACCGGCAGGCAGGCCCTCGACAGTGCGCACCGTACCGTCCGCCGGGTCGAGCACGCGCAGCCGCGACACGCCTGCTTCGTTGATCGCGTAGGCGACGAAGCGTCCGTCCGGTGCGATCGCGTAGTCGGTGACGTCCCAGCGCGTCTCCGGACTGCGTGCGGTGAATGCACCCGTCCGGGGATCGAGCTGACCCAGGCGCACGAAATCCGCATCCCGGTTCGACAGCACCCAGATGCCGCCATCACTGGCGTAATGCGCGTCGGCCCAGGACACCGCCTCGTCGGGGTCGGTCAGGTGCCGCAGACGGCCGTCGGCAAGCGTGATCTCGGCGACCACGGCATGGTTGATCGAGCGGCGGTTGATCGCCAGCGCCGTGCGGCCGTCGGGCGAGAAGTCGCTGATGTTCCAGCCGCCGCCACTGACCTTGGCCACCAGACGATCGGTCGACGGATCGCGCGGGTCGATCACGTACAGATCGGCGTCGGTGCCGTTGCGGCGGGTCGACGAATAGCCCAGCCAGCGCCCGTCACGGCTCCACGCACCGAACCAGTTGCGGCTTTTACCGTCGGTGAGCAGGCTCAGGCGGCCCGCGTCGAGCCGGTAGAGCTGGTAGAACTCGTCGCCGCCGACATCCTTCTGCACCACCAGCGCCGGACTGCCGGCCGGTGCATACGTCGCGAAGGGCGTGGGCTCGTTCTCGAAGCTGATCTGGCGACGCGCGCCATCGGGCCGCGCCACCTGGAACAACTGGTCGGTACTGCCGAAGCGGGTCTTGACCAGCATCGAGCGGTCGACCGGGTTCCAGCCCAGGAAGCCGGCGCTGCGGAACTCCAGGTAGGGCCGGCTCTGCGCGGCGATGTCGTCGGAAATCTCGGGTACGCCGTCGGCCACCACCGCTGCCGGGACTGCGACGGCCGCTTGCGCGGCCATCGCTGCCACCGACAGGGCAAGGCCGAAGAGCGCACGGGTCGTGATCTTCATGTCTTGTCTCCGGATGATCGATGCAGGGTCAGAACTTCAGCCGCAGGCCTGCGGTGTAGTAACGCCCCATGACGTCGTAGTACGGCGAGAACGTCGATGCGATCGGCGCCTGCTTGTTGGTGACGTTGTTGATCGCGCCGTACAGCTCGAACTGGCCACCATCGCCGAAGCGCGCACTCGCACCCAGGTCGTAGTAGACGTAGCTGCCGATCGCGCCGTTGACGATCGCCTGGTTACGGTCGTACTGGCCGGCGGAGATGTAGCGCGCACGCACGTTGGCCGAGAAGCGGTCGCTGCTGAAGGCCAGACTGCTCACCGCACGCCACTTCGGCACGCCCAGTCCGAACGCGTAGCCCTGCGACTCGACGTACTCGATGCTGTTGATGCCGTCGTCGGTGGTCAGGCTGTTGATCCAGCTCGCCAGCGTGCGGGCCGACAGCGTGCCGCCGGTGCCGAACAGGGTGACCGGCCGCTTGTACGCCACTTCCAGATCGACGCCGTCGGTCTTGTACTCCGACAGATTGGTGAAGGTAGACACGATGCGGCTGATGTTGCCGCCCGCATCGCGCTCCACACGCGCGCACATCGCCGCGTTGCCTGCCGCGCACCGGTTGAGGATGTCCTGCAGGCCCACGGTGGTGATGACGTCCTGGATGCGGATGTCGAAGTAGTCGACCGACAGATCGAGTCCTTCGACCGACTGCGGCGACCAGGTGATGCCGGCGGTCAGCGTGTCCGCGGTCTCCGGCACGAGATCCGGATTGCCGCCGCCGTTGCTGAGCGCATAGACGGTGTCCCGGGTCACCGGATCGAGCACGTAGCTCCAGCCGGTGGTGCTGGTGGTGAACAGTTCGCTCAGGTTGGCCGAGCGGATGTCGCGCGAACGTGCGACGCGACCGCGGAAGCCGGGAAAGAACTCGTTGGTCGCGCCGAGCTTCCACGACCAGATCGCACCGGTGGTGGAGTAGTCCGACACGCGCACAGCAGCGTTGATGCCGAGATCGTTGAACACCGGACGGTCCTTGGCGATCGGCAGCAGCACTTCGCCGAACAGTTCCTTGACCGTGAAGCTGCCCTGCATCGGATTGAAGCTGAAGGAGCGGAACGCCTTCGCCGCGTCGAGCTCGCCGACGCGCTGGTCGATGGATTCGCGACGCGCCTCGACACCCACCGCGACCGATGCGGCACCGGCCGGCATCTGGAACGGCTCGCCGCGCAGGCTGGCGCCGAAGGTGTCGAGCCTGGTCGTCGAACGCTGGCTGGGCGTGCCGGTCACGTAATCGGCGGCCGCCTGCGAGGGCGCACCTTCGCCGAACACGTTGATCGGCACGCAGGCCACCGCCGGATTGGCCAGCGTCACCCGGCACACCGGATTGCCGGTCGCCGGATCGATCACCGAGTCGATCGCGTTCGCCCATTCGTCGCGCAGCACGAAGCCGGGCGTGTCGAAGTTCTGCTCGGCCTCGCCATGCGAGTAGTAAGCACTCCAGCGCCAGTTGTCGCCGGCGTAGCCATCGAATGCCAGCGTGGCCTGGGTGGTCCTGCGCTCGAAATCGATCTGCGGATAGTTGATGTCGCTGTTGAAGCGGCCGAGCGTCAGCGTGGTCGCCCCGGCAGCAAGCATCTCCGCGCGGACCGCGTCCGGGAGGAAGGCGTTGTCACGGCCGATGGCGAGGTTGCCGCGGTTGTGATCGCCGAACCAGATGTAGTGGTTGAACATCCGCGAGTGGCGGACATCGGCGGTCATGCGTACCTCGTCGGTGAGGTCGTACCGCAGGCTCGCCATCGTGGAGTAGCGCTTCTGCGGCGCGCTCAGCGGGCTGTAGTTGTCGTTGGACGGACCTTCGCCGCCGCTCATCAGCGCACCGACACGGGTGCCGAATGCGAAGTCACGCAGCGAGCCATCCGGATTGAAGGCCTTGCCGTTGAGGGCGAACCCCGGCACCACGGCACCGTTGGCATCGCGGGCGCCGACGATCAGGCCGCCGATCGCGGCGTCGGCGAATCCCACGTCCGGCATCAGTGTGGGCTGGCCGTTGATCGTCAGCGTCGACCAGCGTCCGGCGCGCGGCCGTGCGGTGCGCGGCACGATGCCGTCGTTGTCGAGGAACTCGCCACCGACCAGCAGGTGGCCGCGGTCATTGGCGAACCGGTTGCCCCACGCGCCTTCGAAACGACGCTCGTCGCCGTCGGAAAACGTGGAACGTCCCGCCTGCGCGCCGAGCTTCAGGCCCTCGAAATCGTGGTCGAGCGTGATGTTGACCACGCCACCGACCGCGCCCGAACCCCAGGCCGCCGAAGCGCCGCCGGTGACCACATCGACGTACTTCACCAGCACCGACGGAATGGTGTTGAGATCGTTGTCGCCCGACACGCGGCGGCCGTCGAGCAGCACCAACGTGCGGCTGATGCCCAGGCCGCGCAGGTCGACCGGCGCGTTGCCGGCGCCCGTGTTCGAACCGGTGGTCTGCGGCGAACTGGTCGCGCGGAACTGCGGCAGGTCGTTGAGGGCGGCGCCCACGTTGGTGCGCATGTCCAGGTTCAGTTCTTCGGCGCTGATCGGCAGGATCGGCGTCGGTGACACGAAGTCGGGGCGATCGATGCGCGAGCCCGACACCCGCACCACATCGAGATTGGTCGCGCCGTCCGCCTGTACCGCAGCCTGCGGGGCAGCCGTCGCTGCAGGTCCGTTCGCAGGGGCGTCCGCGCGATAGACCAGGATCACGCCGTCCGCGTTCTGGCGGTGCTGCAGTCCGGTCCCGGCAAGCAGGAGGGCAAGTGCGTCGTCCAGTGCATGCTGGCCGGACAGGGCCGGCGCGGTCAGGCCGCGGACCAGGTCGGGCGACACCATGATCTGGCGGTCGGCGGCCAGTGCAAGCTGGTTCAATGCCGCGCCCAGCGGCTGGCTTTCGATGCTGTACGCCTGCGGCGCCCCCTGCGCCCATGCAGTGGTGGTGACCAGCATGCCGCCCCCCAGACCCAGCGCGATCGCCAGCGCCGGCACCAGTGGATGCCGCGAATAACGGCGCATGCCGCGTGTGTTCAATCCCCGTGCCATGAAAAAACCCCTTGAATTCGTGATCGGATACCGGCCGTCCCTGACGCGGTGTGTGTCCCCCCCTATCCATGCAGACGCAACGCGTCACAAATCCCTCATCTTGCTGACGCATCTCCGGTGTCCTACGGTGGGGGTGAGCAAGCCGTCGCTCGCCCCCCACACATTTCGATGACCCACCCTGCCACCGGCAAGGCGCCCGAAGACGCCCTGCCGCACACGGACGTGCGGACCACCCAACGACTCGCGCAGCGGTACCGGCCTGTGCTGCTGCGCTATTTCTCCCGCCATCTGACCTCCCGGGAAGATGCGGAAGACCTCACCCAGGACGCGCTCACGCGGCTGTCCCAGCAACCTGCGCAACGTCTGGCAGGCCTGGTCAATGCCGAAGCGTTTCTGCTGCGCATCGCGTCGAACCTGCTGCGCGACCGCTTCCGCCGGGACCGCAGCCATCATGTCGCCGACCACGTGCCCATCGAGGGCGCGATTCTGGGCTGGCGGGGTGAGGAACCGTCCAGCGAGCGCGTCTACGAAGACAGGGCGCGATTGCAGGCATTCCTGCAGGCGCTCGACGGATTGTCACCCCGGTGTCGAAGCGTGTTTCTGCTGCAGCGATATGATGGACTGACCTACAGCGCCATCGCCAAGCGACTCGGGATCAGTACAAGCGCGGTGGAGAAACACATGATGCGGGCCCTGATGCACCTGGACGCGACACTGGGCGAGGCATGACTGCAAAGCTCGAACTGATCGAGGGCGGCGATCCCGTGAGACGCCAGGCGGCCGCGTGGTTCGCCCGTCAACGCGCGGACGACGTCACCCTCGAGGAGACGCATGCCTGGCAACAGTGGCTGGCGGCAGACGCGCGCCATCGCGCGGCCTATGCCCGGCTGGAACGCCTGTGGTCGGGTCTGGGCACACACGCGGCGCAACCGGAAATCGCCGCCCGGCTTGCCGCGGTCGCGGCGGTGCAGGCGCCGGTCACGGCCCCCCCCGGACCCGCAGCCCCGCGCGCCCGTGGTGGCCGCTGGGCCGTGCGGCTCGGTATGGTCGCACTGCTGGCAGTCGCGATCTTCGGCGCATGGTGGACACCGGCACCGCCGACGCTGCAGGACACGCTCTACGCAACGGCGGTCGGCGCGCATCGGGAGATCGTGCTCGACGATGGCAGCCGCATCACGCTCGATACCGACACCCGTCTGCGGGTCGCGTACCACGACACCGAGCGCAGTCTGTTCCTCGAGCGTGGCCGGGCGTTCTTCCAGGTCGCGCACGAACGGCGGCCGATGTATGTCCGGACCGAACACGGCAGCGTCCGCGTGGTCGGCACCACATTCGAACTGGACCAGCGTGCGGATGCACTCGATGTCACGCTCATCGAAGGCCGGGTGAATCTGCTGCCGGTGTCCGGCTACGATACGGATGCGCCGGCGGTCCCGATGGTGGCCGGTCATCGCGCACGACTGGCACCGGGGCACGCACCGCGCGTCGTTGCCATGCGGGATACAGCGCCGCCGACATGGCTGTCGGGACGTCTTGTGTTCGAGGACACGGCGCTCGCCGACGCGGTCGCGGAGTTCAACCGTTACAGCCACGCGCGCCTGGTGGTCGACGACGCCGCATTGGACGGCATCCGCCTGACCGGCGTGTTCCGCAGCGATGCGCCCCATGCGTTCGTCGGCGCGCTGGCAGAGCTGCATCCCATCCGGATCGATGTCTCCACACCCGGCGTGATGCGGCTCGATGCCGGGCATCCGTCCGGGTCGACGGCGCGCCGCTAGCAACGGACGCTGCGGCATGCGCCGGCGCATGCCGCAGCGCGTGTGTCACGCGGCCCGGCTTACCGGTGTGTGCGCTCGCATCCGGCGTGCGGCTTCAACCAGCGCCTGCAACGCGGCGCGTGTCTCCGGCCAGCCTCGGGTCTTGAGGCCGCAGTCCGGATTGACCCACAACTGCGCAGGCGGAATCCGGTCGGCCGCGCGCTCCAGCAGACGCGTCATCTCGTCGACGTCTGGCACGCGCGGCGAGTGGATGTCGTAGACGCCGGGGCCGATGCCGTTGGGATAGCGGAAGCGCACGAAGGCATCCAGCAGTTCCATGCGTGAGCGCGAGGTCTCGATCGAGATCACGTCGGCGTCCATCGCGGCGACGGCTTCAATGATGTCGTTGAACTCCGAGTAGCACATGTGGGTGTGGATCTGGGTCGTGTCGGCCACGCCCGATGCGCTGATGCGGAAGCTCTCGACCGCCCAGTCCAGATATGCCGCCCAGTCGGCGCGACGCAGCGGAAGACCTTCGCGCAACGCAGGTTCGTCGATCTGGATCACGCCGATGCCGGCCGCTTCGAGATCGATCACTTCGTCGCGCAGCGCGAGCGCGATCTGCCGGCAGGTGGCGGCGCGTGGCTGGTCGTCGCGTACGAACGACCACTGCAGGATCGTCACCGGCCCGGTAAGCATGCCCTTCATCGGACGATCGGTCAGCGACTGCGCGTACGTCGACCAGCGCACCGTCATCGGCGCCGGCCGCGCGACGTCGCCCCAGATCAGCGGCGGCTTCACGCAGCGCGAGCCGTAGCTCTGCACCCAGCCGAGCCTGGTGAAGGCGAAGCCGTCGAGCTGCTCGCCGAAGTACTCGACCATGTCGTTGCGCTCGAACTCGCCGTGCACCAGGACGTCGAGACCCAATGCTTCCTGTTCGCGCACGCAACGCGCGGTCTCGGCGGCGATGAAGGCGTCGTAGTCGGCATCGCTGAGCGTGCCGGACTTGTGCGCCGCGCGTGCTTCGCGGACTTCGAGCGTCTGCGGGAACGAGCCGATCGTCGTCGTCGGAAACGCGGGCAGCGGACGCAGGGCATCCTGGGCGACGCGACGCGTGCCGAAGGCCGACAGACGCTGCGCATCGACGGGACGGATCGCCTGCACGCGTGCGGCGACGTCGGCGCGATGCACACGCGTCGACTGGCGACGCGCATCGATCCCGGCGCGCGCCTCGGCCAGGTTGGGCTCTACCGCATCGGGATCGGTCAACGCATCGGCGATCAGGCGCAGTTCGTCGAGCTTCTGCGTCGAGAACGCGAGCCAGCCGCGCAGCTCGGGATCGAGCGCCTTCTCTTGCTTCAGATCCACCGGCACGTGCAGCAGCGAACACGAGGGCGCGAGTTGCACTGCATCGGCGCCGCGCGCTTCGACCGCATAGCGTGCGAGCACCAGCGCGTCGTCCAGCCGTGTGCGCCAGATGTTGCGGCCATCGACCAGCCCCAGTGACAGCGTGCGACCGGCCGGCAGTGCGTGCAGCACGGCATCGAGCTGTTCGCGTCCCCGCACCAGATCCACATGCAGGCCATCGACCGGCAGCGATGCGGCGAGTTCGAGGTTGTCGTCGAGTGCGCCGAAGTAGGTCGCCAGCAGCAGCTTCGGTCGCGCAATGCCGGCAAGCGCGGCGTAGGCGCGACGGTAGGCCGCGCGCGTGGTGTCATCGAGATCGAGCACGAGCACCGGCTCGTCGATCTGCACCCAGCCAGCGCCGGCGTCATGCAGCTTGCGCAGCAGTGCCGCGTACACCGGCAGCAGCCGGTCGAGCAGTGCGAACCGGTCGCTGCCGTCGGTGGTCTTCGACAGCCACAGCAGCGTGACCGGCCCGATCAGCACCGGGCGCGTCTCGATGCCGGCGGCCTTGGCTTCCAGGTACTCGCGTACGGGCTTGTCGTCGCGCAGTGCGAAGGCCTGGTCGGCGTGCAGCTCGGGGACGATGTAGTGGTAATTGGTGTCGAACCACTTGGTCATCTCGAGCGCGTGCAGGTCGATGCCATCGCGTTGATGCCCGCGTGCGAGCGCGAAGTAGCCGGCCAATGGATCGGCATCGGCCAGCGCGCGATAGCGCCCGGGAATGGCATCGACGCAGAACGCGGCGTCGAGCACCTGGTCGTAAAGCGAGAAGTCGTTGCTGGGCGGCAGGTCGACGCCCGCCTCGCGTTGCAGGGTCCAGTGCCGCAGCCGCAGTTCGCGGGCGGTGGCGTGTAGCGTGGCGGCATCACCGCCTCGCCAGTGCGCCTCGACTGCACGCTTGAGTTCGCGGCGTGCGCCGATGCGGGGAAAACCGAGATTGCCGATCTGTGTCACGTGTAGTGCTCCTCAATGCGATGGATGCTTGAGGAACGAAGGACCGCGCGCCGCGGCGCATGTGCGCCACGGACCGTGCAGGCGACCTTCGCCCCCTCGGGCGAACCGGGCCTGCGCGCGGACATGCGGAGCCGACCACGCAGGATGCGCGGCATGGCACCGGTCACCTCCCCGCGGAGGTCCAGGTCGAACGCCCGCGCGGTCATGCGCGGACGGCCAGGGCAGGTCTTCGGGCTCATGGACGGGCCACAGGCGTGGCGGGCCTACTGTCCGTCGCTTCCCGGCCGGTGACGGCGCCAGTGCGATGACGGAGGTCGTTTCCAATTACCGCTGCGGGGCAGCGCCGGAATTGCCGCGAAGGACGCGACGCACCGGCTTCCCTTTTAATCCATCGCCATATCTTGATACAGAGATGGAACCAAGGCGGGGCCGACGTTACGCGGCTCGCGGGCGGTCGTCAATGGAGGGCGCGCACGCGGGTGCGACGATCGGTCGCGGCCTGCAGCGTGCGCATCGTCGTCTAGTTGCGTGCATGCCCGAATAGACTGTTCCGATGATCACCGGCCGCCGGTTCCAGCATGCATTCGCCTGGCTGTCGCTGACGGCCGTGCTGCTGCTCGCGTTGCTGCCGTCGATCGGACGCATCGCGCATGCGCACGACGGCTCGCCGCGCATGATCCTGATGGAGATGTGCACGATGGGCAGCGAGAAGCTCGTCAGCATCGTCGATCCCCACAGCCTGCTCGACGATGCGCCGCGCCCGGCGCCGTCGGCGCATGTCGACATGCAGGACTGCGGCTACTGCCCGCTGCTCGCCACCACGCTGCTGGCGGTGTTGTGGTTCGCGATCGCGCGCCTGCTGCATGTGCCGCAGCGCGCGCGCGTCGTGCATGCGTTCCGGCTGGTCGAACGCCATCCCTGCGGACTCGGCTCACGCGGTCCGCCACTCGCGGCCTGAGCTGAGCTGCGGCGACCGCTCCGGTCGTCATTTTCCTGCGATGACCGCGCTTGCGCGGTGTCGCCCGTGCGCGCGTGCCCATGCCGCGCCGCACCCGCACTGGATGCCCACATGTTCCGTTCCGCAATCACCCGGCCTGCGCCGGACTACACCCTGTTCCGTACAACGCCCGCGGTCTCTCTGCTCGCCGGCCTGATCGCCACTGGAGTCGCCGCGCCGGCATTCGCCCAGTCTTCGACGGACGCGACCACACTCGACACTCTCCAGGTGCAGGGCCAGCGCTTGCGCACGCTCGACGCACCGCAGGAGACCGGCAGCCGTCTGGGTCTTTCACAACGCGAGACACCGGCATCGCTGCAGGTGATCGGCCGCGAGGCAATCGCCCGCAAGGGCGCACGCACCACGCGCGAGGTCTTCGAACTGGCCGATGGCGCGATGGTCGGCAATGTGCCCGGCAATCCGGCAGTGGTGACGCTGCGCGGCTTCAGCGGCAACACGATCTCGGTGCTGCACGACGGCGTGCGCATCGGCGCCTCGACTTTCGTGACACGCGATGTCGACACCTGGGGATTGGAGCGCGTCGAAGTACTGCGCGGACCGGCCTCGGTGCTCTACGGCGAGGGCACGATGGGCGGCGCGATCAATCTGGTATCGCGTCGGCCGAGCACAGACGCGCAGGTGATCGACGCCATGGTCGGCGTCGGCAGCTTCAACACCCGCCGCGCCGGGTTCGGCATCAATCAGCCGCTGTCGGACACGCTGGCGCTGCGATTCGATGCTAGTGGCCTGCGGTCCGACAGCCTCTACGACATCGAACACAACCGTGTCGAGATGTCGACGCTCTCGACCAGCCTGGCGTGGTCGCCGCACGACGCACTGTCGATGCTGCTGTCCTGGCAACACGCCGAGGACGACAGCACCGGCACCTACCAGGGCTCGCCGATGGTGGCAATCGAGGACGCCATCGCACCGTCGCGTGTGGTGCGCAGTGCGAACGGACTGGTGATCGACGCGGCCACGCGCCACGTCAACTACAACCCGATCGGCGCGCACACCGGTGCACGCAGCGATCTGCTGCGCTGGAACGTGGCATTGGACCTGTCGCACAACTGGAAGCTTCGCAACGATCTGGCCTGGTACCGGGCGGATCGCGACTTCGTCTATTCCGACGACTGGCTCTACAACCGCGGCACCGGCTTGTACGCGCGTGGCGCGCAACGTGTGTTCCACGATCACCGGTTCTGGAACGAGCGTCTGGCGCTGTCCCATGACGGACCGCTCAAAGGCCGCCGCAACCGGTTCACTGCAGGCGTCGAACTCAACGGCACCGATTTCGTCAATCCGCGCCAGAGCGGCAGCACGACGCCGGTCACGCCGGTCGATCCCGACATAGGCGTGTTTCCTGGTGCGGATTCGCCGGTGTACACCAGCGATCAGCTGTTCCGCACCGATCTGCGCACGCGCGCGGTGTTCGCCGAGAACGCGTTCAATCTCACGCCACGCTGGCTGCTGGTCGGCGGCCTACGCTACGAGCGGATCGATCTTGGGCGCAGCATCGACAACCGCATGACCGGTGCGATCACGGCATTCGCGCCGCGTTACGCGCCGCTGTCGTGGCGCGTGGGCAGCGTGTTCGATCTGCGCGACAACGTGCAGCTCTACGGCCAGTTCTCCACCGCGGCCAGTCCGGTGTCGAGCCTGCTCACGATCCAGACCGCATCGGGCATCTTCGATCTCACCGACGCGAAGTCCGCCGAGATCGGCATCAAGGCCGATGCCTGGAACGAACGCCTGTCGCTGACCGCCGCCGCGTACCGGATCGAACGCGACGACATCCTGACCCGCGACCCCGCGAATCCATCGATCAGCGTGCAGGGCGGACGCCAGTCATCGCAGGGGCTCGAACTGTCGGCGGATCTGCAGGCCACACGCGGCCTGCGACTGGACGCATCGACCACATGGGGACGCGCGCGTTTCGACGAACTGATCGAAGCCGGTGGCGTGGACCGTCGTGGCAACCGTCCAGGCAACGTGCCCAATGGCACCGCGATGCTCGCAGGCACCTACCGGTTCGCCGGCGTGCCAGTGTCGATCGGCGCCAGCGGCCATCACGTCGGCGGCTTCTACACCGACAACGCGAACACCATCTACGTCCGCGGCCGCACCACGTTCGATGCCTGGGCGAGCTACGACTGGAGCCGCGTCTCGGTGGCGCTGCGCGTGCGCAACCTCGGCGACGCGCTCTACGGCGAGTATTCCGGCTATCCCGCTACCCACGTCTATCTCGGCGCGCCGCGCAGCGTCGAGATGACCCTGCGCACGCGGTTCTGACGATGGCCCGTCTTCCGAAGTCCGCAGATGCCGGCGATCGCTACCGGGTGTTCTGGCGCTGGCATCTGTACGCTGGCCTGTTCGTCGCACCGTTCCTGGTCGTCCTTGCGATGACCGGCGCGGTGTATCTGTTCAACGACGAACTCGACGACGCGCTCTATCCGCAACTCCGCTTCGCACCGGCGCCGTGGTTGGAGCGCGTCGCGCTGGCACAGATGATCGACACCGCCGAAGCCGGCGTCGACGACGCGACCGCGACGCGCATCGATGTGCCCAGCGATCGCACGCGCAGCGCGCGCGTGCATCTGGCAACGGCGGAGGGCGACACGCGCGTCGCATTCGTCGATCCCGGCAGCGGCGCACTGCTGGGCACACTGGTACCGGCGCGCACGCTGGTCGGCATCGCGGACCGGCTGCACGGCTCGCTGATGCTCGGCACCTTCGGCCGCTACGTGATGGAACTCGCCGCGTGCTGGGCCGTGCTGCTGATCGTGTCCGGGCTCTATCTCGTTTGGCCACGCGATGGCCGCCGCGCATGGCGTGCGTTGCTGCCGGACCTGCGGGCGCGCGGACGTGCGTTCTGGAAGTCGCTGCACACCGCGGCCGGTCTGTGGGTCGCGCTGCTGGTGCTGTTCCTGATCTTCACCGGTCTGCCGTGGGCGGCGTTCTGGGGCGGCTGGATCCGCGGCGGCGCGGAACTGATCGGCGAAGGTTATCCCTCTGTGTATCGACGCTACGCCGCGGTCGATGCGCCAACGGTCGGCAGCGATTTCAACGACGTGCCGTGGACGCTGCAGCAGGCGCCTCTGCCGCCGGTCTCGCCCGACACGCACCACGGCCATCACGGCGCACCGGGCCCGCAGGCCGGCGCGCCGCGCGCATGGACGCCCGATAGACTGGAACGCGCGATCGCGCACGTGCGGAGCGCAGGCACGCAGGACGATCTGCGCATCTTCCTGCCCGCCGACGCGCGTGGCGCGTTGATGGCTTACACGTATCCGGATCGTCCGCAGGGACAGATCACCTGGCACTTCGATCGCGACGGCGCGCTGCTGGTCAGTGCCGGTTTCGCCGACTACGGCCGCGTGGCGCAGGCGATCGAGCTGGGGGTGCAACTGCACATGGGCAATTACTTCGGCCGCGCGAACCAGCTCGTGATGCTGGCCGCGTGCATTGGCGTCGTCGGCCTGGCGTTCAGCGGGCTGGTGATGTGGTGGCGCCGGCGGCCCGCCGGACGTCTCGGCGCGCCACGGACCGCACGCCCCACACCGACACGCGTGCTGCTCGGCTTGATCGTCGCGACCGCATTGCTGTTGCCGTTGCTCGCGGCTTCGATGGTCGTCGTGTGCGTATTCGACCGCTGGCTGCGGCCGCGCATCCCGGCGCTGCGCTGGCTCGACTGAAGCCCGCAGCGCTCAGTGGCTGCGATGACCCGCGGTGCCGGCGTTCGGGGCCGACACCGCGATCGCGACGGCCGCGATCGTGAGCGCGGCCACCGACAGCCACAACGTCGCGACGAAGCCCTGATCGAACGCGAACTGCGCGGCCGACAGCAGACGATTTGCGAGGTCCGGTGACATCGACTCGGCGGCGAGAATCGCCTGGTCGATACCGTCACGCGCGAGCGCCGGTGTCTCGACGCCGTCGGGCAGGATGAAGCTGCGCGCATACATCCACGTCATCATGCTGCCGAGCATCGCGACGCCGGCAGTGCTGCCGATCTCGTAGGACACCTCCTCGATCGACGCCGCCATGCCGGCCTGTTGTGCCGGTGCGTTGAGCATGATCGCGCCCGATGCGCCGGTCATCGTCGCGCCGAGACCGAACCCGATGGCGAGCAGCGGTACGAACCGCGCGAGCGCCGAACCGTCATAGGTGAAGATCAGCCCGAGCAGTCCCAGCGCGGCCACGAGCAGCGCCAGCCACACCACGCGTGCGTGGCCCAGCCGCTGGGCGACGAGTCCGGTCAACGGACCGGCGAACAGAGACGCGAGCGACAATGGCATGATCGCGAACGCGGCCTGCAGCGGCGTCATGCCCGATACCAGCTGGACGCGCTGGGTGAAGACCAGCAGCACGCCGATCATCGCGAACATCGAGATCGCCGCGCCGATCGCGCCGGCGCGGAACACCGGATGCCGGAACAGCGCGAAGTCGACCATCGGCGCGGCCATCGCCCGCTGCATGCGCACGAACCACACGAGGAAGCCGAGTCCGACGACGCCCGCGATGATCGCGGTCAGCATCGACGGTTCGAGCTTGCCGAATTCCTTGATCGCGTAGATCGTGCCGACCAGACCCACCATGACGACGAGGCCGCCCGAAATCTGCCAGGTGCGGTCCGGATTTCCCGGGATCGCAGGGACCAGCTTCGGCGTCAGCGCGAGCGCCAGCAACACCACGGGGACGTTGATCAGGAACACCGAGCCCCACCAGAAGTATTCGAGCAGCACGCCGCCCACGACCGGCCCGAACGCCGCGCCGCCCGATGCCACAGCCGCCCAGACGCCGATCGCGAGATTGCGTTCGCGATCATCGGTGAAGACGATGCGGATGATCGACAACGTGGCCGGCATCATCGTCGCGGCGCCGACTGCGAGCAGCGCGCGCGCCGCGATCAGCAGCTGCGGACTCGGCGCGTACGCCGCCGCGAGCGACGCGATGCCGAACACCGCGAGACCAGCCAGGAACATCCGACGGTGACCGATGCGGTCGCCCAGGGTGCCGGTACTCATCAGCAGGCCTGCCATCACCAGCGGATACGCGTTGACGATCCACAGCTTCTGCGCGTTCGTCGCGCCGAGGTCGTGGGTCAGCCGGGGCAGCGCGGTGTAGAGCACGGTGACGTCGATGGTGATCAGGAACAGCGCCGTCGAGACGATCAGCAGGACGAGCCAGCGATTGTGGGTGGGCATGGAAAGACTCGAAGAATGTGGTGCGGCGGGTGGTCGTGATTACGCGGCAGGCGCCGGGGCCGGATAGAAGAACTCCAGCCCCTCGCGCATTGCTGCGGCATGCCAGAGGTCGTCGGCGATGTCGGCCGGATCGACGATCGGCATCTCGAAGTCGCCGGGCACGGCCGCCGGTGCCGCATCCATGGACTGGTGATACGCGCTGTCGCGGATGACGGCTGAGATGTTGGCCATCGAGACGTGGATGCCGTCGGGCTGCAGTTCGCCATGCAGCGATTGCAGATAGTTGCGGACCGCTGCCTGGGCAGGCGCGGGGCCGCTCATGAAAGGCAGGCCCTGCGACGCGGTGCCACCGAAGCCGGCGAGAATCGCGCCGCCGCCGCGGCTGCGCATCGAAGGCAACGCGGCCTGGATGCTCGCGACCAGCCCCAGGAACAGGAACTCCAGCTGCGCGCGGCACAGGGCCGGTGTCATTTCGAGCGCGGGATCGAACGCGTTGGCCGTCGCTGGCGCGTAGTAGATCGCGTCGATGTGCCCGTAGTGGTCCACGATCCGGCTGACGGCACGCCAGATCTGTTCTTCCTGCGCGAGATCGGCCTGGAATGCGGTGGCCGCGATGCCTTCGGCTTCGAGTGCGGCTACGAGCGTGTCGAGCGGCTCCAGGCGTCGCGCGACGAGCGCGACGGCGTAGCCTTCGCGACCGAAGCGGCGCGCCACGGACAAGCCCAGACCGGTGCCCGCGCCGAAAATGACGATGACCTTCTGCATCACGATTCCTGTTTGACCGCGGGCGGGACGACGCGGGTGTCGATGTTCCGGTTGAACGGCAGATCGATGTAGGGGAAGCGCCGCACCACGGCGCGGATGCGCTTCTGTCGCGTGCCCGGTTCACCCCACAGCACTTCGACTGTGTCGCCGAGGTTGGCGTGTGCGGTCTCGATGATCGCCAATGAAATCATCTGTCTGTAGTAGTAGCTGAACATCCGTCCGCTCGACATGCCGACAAGGCGCTCGCCGACGAACACGTCGTCGGCGAAGTGCCGCGACAGAACGCCCTGCCAGATCGGATTGGCGGCGAAATCCATGAACTGGATGTCGCCGTCGGGGCGGAACTGCGAGGCGTAGACATCCAGCACATCGTCCTGGTTCCACTCCAGCGTCACGATCTGACGGCGTGGTGATCGGGCAATGCTTTCCAGTGCCTCGCGGCCGCGGAAGTCATGATCGAACGTGATCAGGTGGCCGATGCCCAGCTCGTAGGGATTGGCGTAGCGCTTGGTGATGTCCGGCCCGGCGCTGCCGGGCAGCACGGCGGTGATCTCACCGAACTGCTTGCCGAGGAAATGCATGAATTCGCCGTCCTCAGTCCAGGCATGCAGATAGTGGATGAAGGACTGTGCAAAGCCGCCCTCGGTGTGGTTCAGGCCGTAGGCTTGCATGCCGAGTCGCTCGATGCCGAACGGCGCGCCAGCCTGCAGGATCGCCTCGTACACCATGTGCGCATCGGCGATGTCGCCATGCACCTCGTAGGCGAGCGTGCGCGCCACGCCGAGGCGATAGACCCGGATGTCGATGTCGCGCTTGAGCAGACCATCGCGACGGATGCGGCTCGGGCGGTGCCACAGGAAACGCAGGTCCTTGAGGCTCTCGCCGGTTAGCGCTTCCATGACGTCGAGCGAGCGCGGGCCCGCGATCTGGAAGAGGAACGTCTTCGTATCCAGATTCTCGGACTTGACGTCGTAATCGCCTGATTCGACCAGATAGTCGACATAGGGCCCGTGGCCCATGACCTCGAACACGTCATCGCCGAGCCGCAGGATCATGCCCTCCGCCATCGTGTTACCGAGCGCGTTGCACATCACGCCGTGCTTGGACGCGCCGATCGAGAAGCGGGTGAAATCGTTGATGCACGCGTCCTGGATCAGACGCAGCGCGTCCGGTCCCTTGATGTGGTTGCGGAAGTTCGGATTGAGGCCGGCATGCAGATAGCAGCCCGTCTTCCAGGACATGGATTCCGACTTCCAGCCCGAGAACTCCCAGGGCGTTAGGTGGCCGAACGAAGTGCTGTAGAACGACACGTCCTTGTCGTAGGGCATGAACGGGCTGTGCGGGATCAGGGTGGGCTTCATCGCCGGGTCGTCATCAGGAAACCGGACGAATGGTATGTTTAAGAACGCTTCTTGGGTGTGACGACCCCCGATCACGTACAGCCCGCTCTCAGGCGGTCTGTGCGCAACACGCGATGCAGCCCCCGTCCGTCAGATTGCCGGCCGGTCACGCCAGCCGATCCGAACGCCTATGCTGTCGGCCGCCCTGCCGGCTCCGATCCACCGACTCCGAACTGCGCCATGGACAATCCCCACAAGCGGAAGAAACAACCCGAACAGGTGCGCCGCGCCCTGCTCGATGCCGCGACTCGACTGGCGATCGACGGCGGCGTGGCATCCGTCACGGTGCAGGCGGTCTCGGAGGCGGCCGGCGTGACCAAGGGCGGATTCCTGCACCACTTCCCCAGCAAGCAGGCGCTGGTGACCGCGGTGTTCGAGGAGCTGCTGGAGACCATCGACCGCGATCTCGAGGCCCGCCTCGCCGCCGACCCCAAGCCGCACGGCCGCTTCTCGCGTGCCTACGTCGAGGCGGTGTTCGACATGGACGCCGATACCGATGGCGGTGCCTGGGCGGCGCTGTCGATGTCGTGGCTGACCGATCCCGGCCTGCGCGCGCTCTGGGCCGGATGGTTCCAGGCACGCGTCGACCACCATCGCGACACCGACGACAGCGTCGCGCTGACGATGGTGCGCATGGCCGCCGATGGTGTGTGGCTGGCGGATCTGGCCGGTGTGCCCGTCGAGGAGCGCGAGGCGCTGCGCGACCGGCTGGTCAAGGCGACGCGCCGACCGGCGCGCTGATCACGCCGTGATGGTTGATGCGTCGCAGATGGCGTCCGTCGGAAAAACGACCCACTGCGAACGCACAGAACGCGCGTCGCCGCTCAGGCGCCCGCGTCTGCCTCCGGATGCCGCGCACGCCACGCCTTGAGCTGCTCGCGGTAGTACTGGAGCTCTTCGTTGTAGGTGTCGTGCACGCAGACGGCGCAGCCGCTGTCGCAGCAGTCGCTGGGCAGCGGCGGTTCGGGCGGCTGCGGGCGCGGGTCTGGATCGGACAGGTTCGACATGGTCAATCGCGCGCGTCCGCGGTCGGGATCGGCGACTGCCGCAGGCCGATGGTTTCGGTATCGCAATGTGCGGGAACCGCGCCGGCTGCGCGCTGCGCGGCGATCTCGGTGCGGGCGGCGTCGAGGTCGGCGCGGAACGCGGGCGATGCCTGCAGGCGTGCGAAGGTCGCGGCGCCGACGCGTTCGCCTTCGACGATGTCGCTGTGCCAGTGCACGTTGCAGACCAGCCGGCTCTCACCGAATGCGCGGCCGCGTTGCAGCAATACATCGCTGCGCTCGGGCGCAAGTTCGACCAGCGCCAGCGTCCACGCCCAGCCGATCGCGGTGTGGCCGGACGGATACGAGGCGCTGGTCGTCAGCCGCGGCACGTCTTCGGGCGTGCACACCGGCGCGGCATTGCGCACGAAGGGACGGCCGCGCTGCCAGTGATCCTTCGCCGCGCGACCGGCGTTCGACGCGTCGGCGAGGCTGCGCCGCAGCAGGCGCACGAGATGCGGCGTGCGCGCCGCGCTGATCTCGACACCGAGCGCGCATGCGAACAGCGGCTCGGCGGCCGGGAACGTCAGATCGGCATCGACGGTCGCCTGGCGCCAGCGCGCGGTGTCGTGCAGGGCCAGGCTGCGCACGGCGATCGCGTCGTCATGCGCCTGTGCGGCGGAACCCGGCGCGGGCGGCGCCGGCAGCAGCGCGCGGCTGTCGAACGCGGGTGCGTCGAGATAGCCGATCGTCACACCGGGCCGGCTTTCCGGCACGACCACGTCCGCGCTGGGCGACGCCTCGCGCGCGGGCAGCGCGCAGGCGACCAGCATCGACAGCAGTGCGCCGCACGCGGCGACGCGCACGCCGTCCCGCACACGCGGGCGCATGTCAGCGGGCCTGCAGGCGCTGGGCGATGGTCGCCCGCAGTGCGTCCAGATCCTTGGCGAACGCGGCGATGCCGTCGCGCAGCTTCTCGGTCGCCATCGGATCGGCAGCGAGATCGGTGGCGTAGCGCGCCGCATCGACCGGTGGTGCGATGTCACCATCGCCCTCGCCCGCCTCGAGCTTGCGCGGCAGCTCGCCGTACTCGGCGGCGAGCTTCTCCAGAAGATCCGGCGAGATCGTCAGGCGATCGCAACCGGCCAGCGCTTCGATCTGCGCGGTCGAGCGGAACGACGCGCCCATGACCACGGTCGGCGAGCCGCGACGCTTGAACTCGGTGTAGACCTCGCGCACGAAGCGCACGCCCGGATCGTCGTCGATCGTCGCCGGCGTGTCGCCGCGCGCGACGTGCCAGTCGAGGATGCGGCCGACGAACGGCGAGATCAGGAACACACCCGCTTCCGCGCAGGCGATCGCCTGGGTGCGGTTGAAGATCAGCGTCAGGTTGCAGTCGATGTCCTCGCGCTGCAGCTCCTTCGCCGCACGGATGCCTTCCCAAGTCGCGGCGATCTTGATCAGCACGCGGTCGCGCGGCACGCCGGCGTCCTGGTACATCTCGATGAACTGGCGCGCCTTGGCGATCGTCGCTTCGGTATCGAACGACAGGTCGGCATCGACCTCGGTCGACACGCGGCCCGGCACCAGGCCGGCGAGCTTGCGGCCGACGCCGATCGTCAGGCGGTCGACGACCTTGCGCGCGACGGTGTCGATGTCGCCGTCCAGATCCTCGGCGCGTTCGAGCTCGCGCTCGACGAGGTCGGCGTAGATCGGCAGGTCCAGCGCCTTGCGCACCAGCGTCGGGTTGGTGGTGCAGTCGACCGGCTTCAGGCGGGCGATGGCATCGGCATCGCCGGTGTCGGCGACGACCACGGAGAGCTCGCGCAGCTGTTCGAGTTTGGACGCGGATGATGCAGCGGACATGGACACCTCGGGGTTCGGGACGCGCACCGCGTGTCAGGCGGGCCCGTCATTGTCGCGCCCGGCGTCGTCGAGGGCCACCCTGACGGCATCCGAGTGCTGACCGAGCCCGGGCGCGGCGAAAGGCGCCGGCCCGGGCGTGCGGCCGAAGCGGATCGGCTGCGCGACGCCGCGATAGCTGCCCAGGCGCGGATGGTCGATGGTCGCGACGATCTCCTCGGCCAGCACCTGTGGGTGTTCGAACATGTCCTCGACCGCGCGCGCGGCCGCGCAGGGCACCGCGTCGCCGAAGCGCGCTTCCCAGTCCAGCGCGTCGCGCGTGGCCAGTGCGGCATGCAGGTGCGGCAGGATTTCGTCGGCATGCACGGCGCGCTTGCGTACGCTGTCGTAGCGCGAATCGGTAGCCAGCGCATCGAGCCCGGTCAGTGCGCACAGCGCCTGCCAGAACCGCGGCGTGTTGGCCGACACGTACAGCCAGCCCTCACGTGTGGGATGCAGGCCGGTCACGCCGCCCGAGCGCATGTCGCGGCCGATGTCGAGCGCCTCGCCTTCGGCCCAGACCATGCGCGCGGACTGCATGGTCAGCGCGCTGCGCAGCAGCGACACGCCGACGAACTGGCCTTCGCCGCTGCGCTCGCGCTCGAACAGCGCAGAGGACACGCCGGCGGCGAGCAGCGCAGCCGCGTAGTAGTCGACCACCGAGCCGTAGATGATTTCCGGCGCGCCGCCGCGCTTGCCCTGCAGCGTGCACATGCCGGTCATCGTCTGCAGCACCTGGTCGTAGCCGGCCTTGTCCTTCAGCGGTCCGGTCTCGCCGTAGCCCGTGACCGCGCAATAGATCAGCCGCCGATTCAGCGCCGACAGCGTGGGAAAATCGATCGCCAACCGCTCCGGCACGCCGGGGCGGAAGTTGTGCACCAGCACGTCGGCCTCGCGCACGAGGCGATACAGCACCGCGCGGTCGTCGTCGTCCTTCAGATTCAGGGTGACGCCGCGCTTGCTGCGGTTCACGCCGATGAAGGCACGGCTCTCGTCGGCGAGCGTGGATGGATAGTTGCGCAGGTTGTCGCCATCCGGCGGCTCGACCTTGATCACGTCGGCGCCCTGGTCGGCGAGCAGCGCGCAGCCGTAGGGGCCGGCGATGTACGCACTGAGATCGAGCACGCGTACGCCGCTCAGCGGCCCCGGCGGCCCGCTGCGGCCGCTGTCGAAGATGGAATCCGTCATGTCGTCCGACATCCTTTCGTGGCTGCGGCGATGGCCGCGCAAAGTCTGCGCAAGCCCGGGATCGCAACCCATCCGTCTGTCCTATGTTCTAGCGCCACAGAAACTTGCTTGCGCCCGTCCATCATCTCAAAGCGCTCCGCAATCTCCGCTGTCTGTGCTGTCGCCGGCGGGTGCCAGACCCAACCAGGTCAGACGCCAGATGCGGTCGGCACGCGCGCCGAGCCCGTAGTACGGCGCGAAATCGATCGGCGCTCGATCGTCGAGATGCAGGCGCAGGCCGACGGCCGGGTCATCGCCCTGCGGTGGCAACGCGTCCAGCCGGATCTGCGCATCGTCGTCCGGCAGACGCACGATTTCCGCGGTCTTGTAGCCGTCGATCAGACCGGTCGCATACGCCAGCGGGCCGCGTCCGAACGCGATCCAGGCGTAGTGCAACACCTGCTGCCGTACAGGGCTGCCGTCGGGCGCGCGCGAGACCTGGACGTTGCGGTAGCTGCGGCGATGCACGCGCGGGGGCATCGGCAGATCGAGCGTCACCACATCCCCGTCGCGCCAGGTGCGCGCGAGGCTGGCGTAGTCGCCCGGCACGGGCGTCCCCTCGAACGGCGCGCCATTGATCGCCAGCGTGGCGCCCTGCGCCCACGCAGGAATGCGGATGCGCAGCACGAACGCCGCCTCGCGCTCCACATCCAGCGCGATACGCACGCCACCATCGAACGGATAGCCCGTGTCCTGCACGATGCGCACGCGCCCGGCGTCGCTGCGATCGAACGTCGCCTCGCCCGGGCCGAGCAGATTCACCACCGGGCCGTCGTCGCGCTCCGCGTACGCCACGCCCTGCAGTTCCTCGATCGCCATCGCGCCGCTGGATTTGCAGCAGCGCCAGTAGTTGGTGTGGATGCGCTGGCCGTTGGCGTAGGAGTAGTAGCACCAGTCCTCGCCGTTGGGCGCCTGCGCGCCGAGCAGATCGTTGTAGGCGGTGCGCTCGATCTCCTCGGCGTGACGCGCGTCGCCGGTGATCGCGAGCAGTTCTCGGTTGAGCTGCAGCCACGCGAGGATCGAGCAGGTCTCCACATACGCCTGCGGGTCGAACACGAATGCGGGATTGAACACTTCGCGCGACCGGTGCCCGATGCCGCCGAACGGCCCGCCGCCGAGACTCAGGTGATGGTCGGCGATCGCCTGCCACTGCGCGTCGAGCACCGCGCGATGGCGCGAATCGCCGCTGACGCGGGCGAGCTTGGCCAGGCCGACGAGATTCCAGCACAGCTGATAGGCCTTGCCGGTCGCGATCTCGGACGGATCGGCGCCGTCGAGCGCGCGTTCAATCAGTGCGAGACGCGGATTGGCGTCCATCTGCTCGACGATGCGATGGGCCAGCGCGAGCAGATCCGCATCGCCGGTCAGCGCATGCAGGTCCATCACCGGATCGAGCAGCACCGTCGCCGACATGCCGTGGTGGTTGCCGACGCTGGTGATGTCGATGCCGTCGACGCAGAACGTGCGCCAGCACAGCGCACCGATCCGCCACGCGGCGTCGAGTGCGCCCGAGTCCGGAAATGCGCGGTGTACGTCGAGCAGGCCGAGCAGCAGGTAGGCGTGCGTCCACACGTCCCAGGTGCGCAGCGCCGGCTCGCCGTTCCAGCTTTCGGGCTTCGGCGGCTGCGGCACCATGAAACGCCGGTGCGGTGCATAGGTGCCGAGATAGCCGTCGGTGTCCTGTACGGCATCGAGGTACGACACCACTGTGCGCAGATGCGATTCCAGCGCCGAGTCGCCACTGCGCGCCGCCGCCTTCGCCGCTGCCGACAGCCACTTGCCGGCGTGTTCGCCGTACCAGTCGCCTTCATCGTTGTGCGCGCGATGCGCGGGATCGAAGATCGCGATCGCGGGGCTGTCGGGACCGGTGACGAAGGTCGACAGGCGGCCGCGGCGGTTGGCGTCGAGCGCGTCGCCGAGCAGGCCGCGCAAGCGCACCTGCGACGGAGCAAGTGCGCGCTGCACATCGCATGAGTACGTCGGCGTCGGGTCGCTCATCGCGCGTCTCCGCCGGTATCGACCACGCAGCGGAAGCCGATCGTGCCCGAACGGTCTTTGCACGGCGCCATCAGCAGATACTTGCCGTGCTGGTCGAGGCGATAGGCCTGCGGGAAGTACCAGTGCGAGGTCTGTGGCTGGTAGCTGCTGCCGCCGCGCAGGATCGCCGCGCGCATGTGGTCGTCGGCGAACGCGTCGGTCCACTGCCAGACGTTGCCGATCAGGTCTTCGACGCCGAACGGCGACGCACCCTGCGGATGCGCGTCGACATCGGCCGGGGGCTGCAGGCGGCGTCCGCGGTTGACCCGCGGCGCGAAGCTGTCGTGCCAGTCGTTGCCCCAGGGATAGCGGCGACCGTCGTGGCCCTGCGCGGCGTACTGCCACTCCCATTCGCGCGGCAGACGCTTGCCGGCCCACGCGGCGTAGGCACGGGCGTCTTCGAGCGATACCCAGATCACCGGCTTGCGCTCCCAGCCGGCGCGCGGCGCACCGTCGACCCAGTGACGCAGGAAGTTGTGTGCGTCACGCGGCGCGTAGCCGCTGGCGTCGAGGAACTGCTTGAACTGCGCGTTGGTGACCGGATGGCGGTCGATGTGGAACGCCGCCAGATCCATGCGCCGCCGGTGATGGCGACGCGGGCTGTCTTCCCATGGGTACTGCACGTCGACGCCGGACCAGTTGAAGCCTTCGATCTCGATGCCGCCGACCTGGAACAGGAAGCTGCCGGCCGGCACGGTCACCATGCCCTCGGGTGCGTCGGCCTGCGGCGCGGTGCGCGCCACGTCGACCAGCGTCTGCGGCAGCGCACGCCAGGCCGACGAGTGTGCGCCGAGTGGCTTCGCGGCCTGCGCGGCCACCGTTGCCAGAAACGCGTCGAGACCCTCGAGGTGCGTGCCTGCGTCGACCGCGAGCACGGCGCCGAAACCGCGCGCTTCCAGCGACAGTTCGAACAGCACCTGTCCATCGACGATGCGCGGCGACAGCGCACGTCCATTCCAGACGTCGTAATAGCGCGTGCCGTCGACATGCGGCTGCGCGAGCTGCTCGCCATCGACCGCGTACGCATTGCGATTGACCAGCGTCCACAGCGTGCGGCCCGCACCGGGGAACCGGCTGATGAAAACGCCGCGCTGCAGGCTGGTCTGGTAAGGCGCCCAGTCCATCGACACGACGAGATCGGGAAACTGGCGATAGATCGTCGCGATGCGGCGCAGGACTTCGGCATCGCGCGGTGTGAACTGGTTCCAGATGCCCCAGATGTTTTCCCAGGCGTTGTAGCCGATGCCGTTGAAGAAGCAGTACTGCAGGTCGTGCGTGCGGTCGCGACCCCAGCGGTTCTCGTAGTTCACCATGTGCCGCGGTTCGAGCCACTTCCACTTCGACACCGGCGGCACCGGCCCGTCGGGCGCCTTCTTGCCCCAGCTCTGCACGTTCCAGATCAGCTGTTCTTCCGAACTGATCGTCGATTCGGGCTGCAGCACCACGGTGCGTCCCAGACGCTGGCAGGCATCGAAGAACGCGCGCGGCACGCCGTTGAAGGTGTCGCCATTGATACCGTCCGCGCCGACCGCCGCGACGATCTCCGCCAGGCCTTCCCAGTGGCTGACGCCCGGGTCGCGCGTGCCGTGATCCCAGGGCTTGGCCGGCAGGAACACGCGCACGCCGCGCGCCTGGAAGGCCTGCACGGCTTCACGCAGGCCGTCGAGACCACCGGGCATGTCGTGGGCTAGATCGAACTGGTTGCGGTCGTCAACGCCGATGTTCGGATACACGTACCAGATCAGCACCGAATCGAGGCCGCCGAAGCGCGCGGCCAGATCGTCGAGATAGCGGTCGACGGTATAGGTGCCGGTGTCAGGATCGAAGAAGTAGCGGTCCTCGACCATCATCTGCGCGTGCACGAAGTTGCGCTGCGCCCACTGCAGGTCGGGATGGCGGTAGTTCGCATCGTCGTAGCCGATGCGTACGAGATGCTCGCGACGCCAGTCGCGCAGTTCGGCCAGCCAGTCCTGCGCACTGTCGTTGGCGTTGATCATCCAGTCGCCGATGTCGGCGAACGGCCAGCCGGGCGCCTTGCCCGGTGTCGGCAGATACCGCCCGGTGGTGACGTGCGAGAACTTGTACTCGGTGCGGCGCGGTGCCGGGCCGTAGTCGGCATCGATGGACATGCCGTCGCCGGGCTGGTCCTCGTCGAGCGTGCGGTAGGGGGACGGCGTCATGGGGGGATCTCGAAGAAGAACGGGTCAGACAGTCGACAGTGCGCAACGTGCGGCAAGTGCATCGAGACCTGCGGCATCGGCATCGCCGCGCAGGAGCGCGTCGACGTCGCTGCGGACAGGCACACTCGACTGCGCGCCGAGCGCGGTGCATGCGAGTGCCGATCCGGCAGCTGCCGCGCGCAGACCGGCCTGCAGCGTTTCGCCGCGCGCGAGCGCCGCCACGAACACACCACAGAAGGTATCGCCCGCAGCGGTGGTGTCCACCGCAGCCACCGGGAATGCGGGCTGCAGGTGCAGGCGGGTGTTCTCACGGGCGATGCAGCCGGCCGCGCCGAGGGTCACGACGACGACGGGCACTTCCACGCCTTTCAGCGCGGTGATGAGATCGTCGGCATCGCCGGCGAGCATCGCCAGTTCGCCCTCGTTGACGATCAGCACATCGACCTGGCGCAGCAGCGACGCCGGCAACGCACGCGCCGGTGCCGCATTGAGCACGACCCGCACGCCCGACTCGCGCGCACGCGTGGCCCAGGCGGTGACGGCCTCGATGGGCGTCTCCAGCTGCAGCAGCAGCGTGTCGACGCCGGCCAGATCAGGCAGATCGCCGGCAACCAGCGCGGCGTTGGCGCCCGGCGCGACGGTGATCGCGTTCTCCGCGCCGTCGGACAGGCAGATGAAGGCGACGCCGGTCGCGTGTGCGGACTGCCGGCGGATGTCGAGTGCGACCCCCGCGTCGCGCAGCGAGGTCTCGACCGGCACGGCATGCGCGTCGTCGCCGAGGGCGAGCAGCATCTGCGTCACCGCACCGCCTGCGCGCGCAGCGGCGACGGCCTGGTTGGCACCCTTGCCACCCGGGAAGGTCTGGAAATCACGGCCCAGCACGGTCTCACCGGGCGCGGGGATATGCGCGGCACGCACGACGAAATCGAGATTCGCAGAACCGGCGACGAGGACGCGACCCGTGCTCATGGTGCAGCCTCCTGCTGGACGAGGTTGTAGAACGGCGTCGCCAGCCGCGGGGGATCGCCGGCCACGTCCCGCGGCAGATGCTGGGCGAGCAGGATCGCGACGAGGTCGCGCGTCGGATCGATCATGAAGTACGTCGACGCCGCGCCCGACCAGCCGACCTGTCCCGGTGGCCCGAGACGCCCTCGCGCGGCCGGATCGAGCTGTATCGATACACCCAGGCCGAACCCTTCGTACGCACTGAAGCTCGTATGCGGCGCGTCGAGGAAGCCGAGCTGGTTGCGCAGCATCATCGCGACGGTGTCCTCGCGCAGATACCGCGTGCCGTCGAGCGCGCCGCGGCCGAGCAGCATGCGGGCGAAGCGCAGGTAGTCCGCAGCGGTCGAGTACAACCCGCCGGCGCCGCTCGTGTAGGGATTGAGCGCAGCGCCGGGTGTCGTCGCACTCGGTCCGTCGGCGATGCGCAGTTCGCCGTCGTCGCCGGTCGTGGTGATGTCGACCACGCGGACCCGCTGCTCCGCCGGCACCGAGAACCCGGTGTCGACCATGCCCAGAGGGACGAACAGCCGCGTGCGCAGGAACGCGTCGAGCGGCTCACCGGAGACCACCTCGACCAGCCGCGACAGGACATTGGTCGCGGCGCCGTCGTAGGCGAACACGGTGCCGGGATCGTGCTGCAGCGGGACTGCGGCGAGCCGCTGCACGTACACGTCCAGATCCGGGGCATCGTCCAGGCCCGCCGCCTCGCGCAGACGCAATGCCGCGCTCTCGCTGTTGGCGATGCCGGAGGTGTGGGTCAGCAGATGACGGATCGTCAGCACACGAGCTGGTGCACGCTGCGCGGCGCTTTCATCCAGCACCCGCAGCTGCGAGAACGCCGGCAGATGCCGGGCGATGTCGTCATCGAGTCCGATGTCTCCGCTGTCGACCAGCATCAGCACGGCAACCGAGACGATCGGTTTGGTCATCGAGTAGATGCGGAAGATCGCGTCCGCACGCATCGGCCCGGTGCCGGCGAGATCACGTGTGCCAGCGGCATGCACGTGCGGCGCCTGGCCGTCCTGCCACACCGACGCCACGGCGCCGGTGTAACCGCCGGGGCCCACCGCTTCGTCGACGAACGCATCAAGCGTCTGCCAGCGTGCGACGGGCGCATCCGTCGCTGCGGGTTCGACCGCATACACCGGGATCGCCGGCGCCAGCCACGCACAGGCGACCAGCGCGATCACCTGCAGACGCACACGCAGCCGTCGCCCGTCACCGTTCGCGCGACGCGATCGCGTCCTGTCTGCTGCCTGCACCTGCATCTCCCGCATCCCGCACGCAGGCCCCGCACCACGCGGGGCCATCTCATCCGATCGCATCGATCAGAACGTGATCGTGTGCGTCAACGACACCATCCGCCCGCGACCGGCCCAGTAGTTCTGGAAGCCCGGCACCTGCGACCAGCTGAGGATGTACTGCTTGTCCAACAGGTTCTCGATGCCGACCGTCAGCTTGCCGTAGCGGCCGGTGTCGACGTTCACGCCCAGATCGAACAGCGTATAGCCCTCGGTGTTCTCGACGTAGCTGAAGCTGCGGTTGTCGAAGCTGCGCACGTCGCTGCCGGACAGGTCGCGATCGAGCAGCGTGGTCGCGCCCAGCGTGACGTCCGCCGTCGGGATGAACTTCCAGGTGACCGACAGCGCGATCTTGTCCGGATTGACGTCGAGCACGCCCAGCGGCTTGTTCAGTTCGCCGGCGTTGTAGTCGCCGTTGGGCGCCGACGACCAGAACGCGGTCTTGCCGCGGATCCGCGAGTAGATACCGGACACCTTCCACTGTTCGTTGAAGCGGAACTCGCCGTTGGCCTCGAAGCCCTTGATGCGCACCGGCGCACGCGCCAGAACGAAATCGTTGGTGACCGGATCGATCGACAGCGAGGTGCCGAACGGCGAGCGCGAGTCGTAGTACGACGCGCCGAACGACGCATCGGTGCCGGCCCAGTTGAAGCCCACTTCGCGGTTGGTGACGATGATCGGGTCGAGATCGGCGATGCGGTCGACCGACTGGTTCGGCACGCTGATGTTGCGCAGCGGAATGCCGATGTTCGCCAGACCGAAGCCTTCACCGTAGCTGACGAAGGTGGAGAAGTCATCGGTGACGCGCCAGATCGCGCCGATGTTCTTCATCGTCTCCGAGTATTCCAGGCCACCACCCTGCACGAACACGCTGTTGCGGAACGGCGTGGTGGTGTAGCTGTCGACGTCGAGCTTGCCGTCCTCGTGACGCACACCGCCGCTGACGGTGACCGGACCGATGTCCCAGCTCAGCTGCGCGTACGGCGCGAGGCTCGAGTACTGCATCGGCGGCACCCACAGGCGATCGGTGATCGCGAGCCGCTGCGCGGCCTCGTCCTCGACCAGGTCCACGCCCGTGCGCAGCTGCAGGCCTTCGACCGAGAACAGGTCGCCCCGCGTCCACGAGGTGCGCAGGCCGCGCTTCTTCGACACGATCTCGGACTGGTCGAAGATGCGGTCGGCTTCGTTGAAGTTGTCGTCCACCTTGACCAGCTGGCGGTCATCACCGTCCTCGGGCAGATAGCGCATCGCCTGGTCGGCCCAGTAGATGTCGGCGGTGAACGTGCCGCCGAACAGGTCGCCGTGGCTGTAGTTCACGGCCGCCTGGCGGAAATCGTTGATCTCGGCGAGTGCGCCGGCGATCGCGCCGCGCTCGGAGGTATTGGTGGTCGGCACCGGGCAATCGACGGGATCCGGGCGGCAGCCTTCCACCTGGATGTAGTTCGCCTTGCCTTCGATCTTGAAGTCGCTGTAGCTGAACTGCAGACGCTGTTCCAGACTTTCGCCGAAGTTCCAACCGCCCTTGAAGTACAGATTGCGCGCTTCGGAATCCGACACCGAACCGCTGGTGTTCATGCCGATGCGGCGACCGTTGCCGTCATAGGAAATGCCACGGTCGATGTACGACGCGCTGGCCAGCATGTCGAAGGCATCGCCCTTGTAGGCGTGGTTCAGGCCGACCTTCCAGCCGCTGCTGTCGGTGCCGAACTGCGTCGAGTAACGCGTGGTCAGCTGGGTCTCGTGACCCTCGACCGTCGGCACCTTGGAGATGTAGTTGATGATGCCGCCCGCGGCGCCGATGCCTTCCGATGCCGACGGTCCGTTGATCACCTCGATGCGGCCGACCAGACCCATGTCGGTGAACGTGCCGTTGCGTCCGCCCTCGCGCAGCGGCGAGCCCTGCGGAATGCCGTCGAACAGACGCAGTGCGATGCGCCCGCGCAGCGTCTCGCCGGTGTTGCTCATCGCCTGCGAGGACTCGGCGTAACCGGGCACGGTGCGCGCGAGCACGGCGGTCGCGTCCTCGGTGATCGCCAGCGTGTGCGCGACCTGCTCCTGCGATACCAGGCTGATCGCGCCGGGAATCTTGTCGATCGACGTCGCCACGCGCGTGCCGGTGACGACCATGCGGTCGAGGGTCTTGGCATCGCGACGGGCATCGTCGGCGGTGGCGCTGTCGGCCTGCTGCGCGTGTCCGGCGCCGGCGGCGGCCAGCAGGATGCAACCGATCGCGGCGGAAAGCGGCTTGATCATGGTGTGTTCTCTTCGGGCTGTGCGATGCGTGGGCCCCCGGTGACGGGGTGCGGACGGCCGGTGGACGTGGTGTTGCGATCGCATTGGGCTGCGGCAGGACGGGTTCGCATGGAACGGCGCCTCCCCACGCGCGTTTCCGGTACGTTGGCGCGAAGACTAGGTGCGCGTGCGATGCGGATGAACCGCCTGCACGTATGTTCAAACGACAGTTTTTATTGCCTGCGATCGCACAAAATGTTTGCTGCTATGCAGCATTAATCACTCGCGCAATGCGGCCTCGTCGACATGGCGCCGTGCGGTCGCCCGGCACTCCTCGCGCAGGGCCGCCACGAGCCGGCTGCGGACGCTGGCATTCGACCAGACGATGCCGATGCGACGCGGCTCCGCAGGCTCCGGCAGCGGGATGCGCGCGAGCCGCACACCGGCCGGCCAGGGCTGCGCCCAGTCGGGCACCAGTGACACGCCGAGCCCGCGATCGACCATCACCGCGATCGCATTGAGCGCGTTGAGTTCGAAGCGCTCGCGCGGCGTGATGCCGACGCGGCGCAGGTAATCGTCGGCCTGCCGGCCGCCCCACTGGTGGCGGTCGTAGCGGATCAGCGGTTCGCTCGACAGCAGTTCGTGCGGATCGCGATGCGCCATGTGCTGCGGCGCCAGCACCACCAGCGGCTCCTCGCGCAGCACTTCCCAGTTGCAGGTCTTGGGCAGCGCGAACGGCGCCTGCAGCACGATCGCCGCGTCGAGATTGCCCTGCTCCACTTCGGTGTAGAGCTCGGCCGAGTAACCGGGTTTGATGAAGACGTTGATCTGCGGCAGCGTGGTGACCATGCGCGCGAGCACGTCTGGCAGCATGCCGGCGAGCGCGGTCGGGCAGGCGCCCAGACGCAGTTCGCCGGCGACCGCGCGGTCATTGGCGACGCTGCGCAGGTCGGACACGTCGCGCAGCAGGTCGCGCGTGCGCTGCAGGATGCGCGCGCCTTCCTCGGTCACGCAGACCGTGCGCCCGGCACGTGCGATCAGGCCGACGCCGAGTTCGCGTTCCAGGGTGCGGATCTGCTGGGCGACCGCCGCCGGGGTGATGTTGAGAAAGCGCGCCGCGGCCGCCATCGAACCGCGGTCGACGACGTTGACGAAGGTGTAGAGGAACAGCGTGTCCAAATGTCATCTCCGTGCGGGCGGCACGCGCTCCTTCGCGTGACCTGGCGGTGCGCGCGGGGCCGTCGAGGGACGGCCTTGGACCGGGCGTGGCGCGACAGTAGCCCGGCCCGCGGCGCCGCGCCCCTGCCGGACGGCAGGGGTCGGGCGATCAGGTGGCTTCGAGCGCCGGCTTGCGGTCGTGGATGGTCAGGCCTTCGAGCGAGCGCTGCGTCGGCGGGAACAGCAGGCTCGCCAGGTAACCGATCACGATGCACAACATGATCGAGATGCCGAGATAGAAGTACGGGTGCACCAGATTGAACGACCACGCCAGCGTGGTCAGCACGATCGCCGCGCCGATACCGATCGCCACACCCTGCGAATTCGCGCGCCGGGTGAACATGCCCAGCGTGTAGGCGCCGGCGAAACCACCGCCCAGCAGCCCGGCCAGTTCGATCGACACGTCGAACAGCGAGTGGATGTCGAAGCGCGACAGCAGCAGCGCCAGGCCCATGCCGATCAGGCCGACGACGACGGTCATCCACTCGGCGAAACGCACGCTGCCGCGCTCGGTCGGCGTCTTCGCGAGGCGATCGTAGAAGTCCACCGACAGCAGCGTGGCGACACTGTTGATGATGCTCGACAGCGTCGACATCGCCGCGGCGAAGATGCCGGCGATGATCAGGCCGGTCACACCGACCGGCAGTTCGGCGGCGATGAAGAGCGGGAAGGTCGCGTCGATCGGCAGCAGCGGATCGAGCCGCTCGGGATTCTGCCGGTAGTACATCCACAGCGCGGTGCCGATGGAATAGAACACGAAGCCGCCGGGGATCATGATCGCGGCGAACACCCAGATCGAGCGGCCGGCTTCCTTGTCGGACTTGGTCGCCAGCGAGCGCTGCATCAGCACCTGGTCCTTGGGGAAGGTCAGCACGACGTCGAACACGACGAGGAAGATGAAGCCCCAGACCGTCGCCTTGGTCAGATCGAAACTGAAATCGAGCAGCTTGGTCTTCTCCTGCACGGCGACCGCTTCGCGCACCGCGTCGAGATCGCTGCCCAGCGACATCAGGATGAAGATGATCGCGAAGATCGCGCCGCCCATCTTCACGAACACCTGCACGAAGTCGGTCCACACCACCGCGCGCATGCCGCCCATCACCGTGTAGATGATGGTGAAGCCGCCCATGATCATGATGCTCCAGACCACATCGATGCCGGTGATCGTCGCGATCGCCAGCGCCGGCAGGAACAGGATCACGCTGAGCCGGCTGCCGATCTGCATCAGGATCGCCAGCGCACTGGCGAGCATGCGGATCGCCGGGTGGAAGCGCGTTTCCAGATACGAGAACACCGACATCAGATCCAGCCGGCGCAGCAGCGGCACGATCCACACCGCGACGAACATCAGGCCCAGCACCGCGACCAGATTGTTGGTCAGGTACTGCCAGTTGGTCTCGTAGGCCTTGGCGGGAATCGCGATGAAACTGATCGAACTGGTGTTGGTCGCGTAGAGGCTCACGCCCGCGGCCCAGAACGGAATGCTGCGGCCGCCCATGAAGAATTCCGCTTCCGACCCCTTCTGGCCGCGCAGATAGAAGTAGCCGCCGATGCCGAGCATCGCGACCAGATAGACCACGATCACCAGCCAGTCGATCCAGTGCAGCAGATGCTGGCCCGAGCGCAGGGTTTCGCTGTGCAGGCGCAGCTGCGCGCCGTCGCCGTCGGCCCACAACAGGCCGTTGCGCCAGCCGGTGGCCAGACGCGGATTGCCCGCAAGCGTCGCGGGCAGCGCTGCCCACGAATCGGTGATCGTATGGAACAGCCGCAGGTCCGCCGCCGCGTCCGGCGCGCTGCGCACGAGGTACAGGATGTGCGCCTGGCCGATGGACCGGGCGACGCCCGCCTGCACCGCGCCCGGCATGCGGCCGCGATCGCTCCAGCCGCCATCGGCGACCCAGCGGCGCATGTGGCCATCGGCGCTGGTCAGGTACAGGCCCGCGCGTTGCGCGGCCAGCGTCACCGGCGCGGCGCCGCCCGGCCAGACGTCCATCGTCTGCCAGGTCGCGATGGTGGAGGCGCCGGCCTGCGCGAGCGTCATCAGACGCGGGCTGCCGTCGGCGGCAACACCGGCCACGTAGAGCGTGTCGCCCAGTATCGCGGCCTGCGGTTGCTGCAGGGGTTCGGGCAGTGCAGCCAGCGGCTGTGCGACTAGGGTCTCGCCGCGCCACGCCAGCGTGACCGGGCGCGTGACGCTGCCGTCCGGCGCGGGCAGCAGAAACGCGCGTCCGCCACCGGTCGCGCTCGACACGACCGGCGCGCCTGCAAGCGCGTCGGGCAATGCGACCGGACGCCAGGCGCTGCCGTCCTGCGCGAGCACCCAGGCGCCATCCGCGGCGAGCACCAGCGGCCGGTCGTCGAGCACGAACAGCGCCTGCACGTTCGCGGTGGCCGGCAATGCCGGCAGGTCGCGACCGTCGACGGCGGTCAGACTGTCGGCCTGCGCGGCCAGCGGCGCGAGCAGCGACAGACACAGCAGGGTCGCGGTCTGCAGCAGACGGCGCAGGAACGGATTCGGCATGCGGGTGATTCCGGTGTCGGGCGTGCGCGCGGTCTCGCGGCGTGCGGTCGGGGCGCGGAGACTCATGTGGGCGATGCAGCGTCGGCGCGTGCGTCGCGATCGGCCTGGGCCAGCACCCGTTCGGCGCGGCGCAGATAAGGCGCATCGATCATGCGACCGTCGACGACGCAGACCACGCGTCCTTCGCGGCGTGCGTCGGCAGCGCCGTCGACGATGCGCTGTGCGCGGGCCAGCTCGTCGGCGTCGACGGCGAACACCGCGTGCGCCAGCGGCACCTGGCGCGGGTGGATGCAGCTCTTGCCGACGAAGCCCAGTTGCCGCGCGAGTTGTGCTTCGCGCTCGAAGCCTGCGTCGTCGCCGAGATCGGCCCACGCACCGTCGCAGGCGAACACACCGGCTTCGGCTGCGGCCAGCGCGACCTGCAGCATCACCGCCTGTACGTGCGCCGGCACGCGATGGATACCGCCGGGTTCGAACAGGTCACCGAGTCCCAGCTGCAGACCGGCCACGCGCGGATGTGCGCTGGCGATCGCCGCCGCGTTGCGCAGCGCACGCGGGGTCTCGATGTTGAGCAGCAGTCCGGCCGACGGCGCGAGCCCGAGCGCAGCTTCCTGCGCTTCGATCCGCGCGACCGCCGCGCGCACGTCGTCGGCGCTGTCGGTCTTGGGCAGATTGATCAGATCGGGTGCGGCCGGCAGCACGGCGGCGAGGTCGGCATCGTATTCGGGCGAGTCCGGCGCATTGATACGGACGATCGCCAGTGGCGCGCCCGCGCCGCGCGTCTGCGCCTGCAGGAATGCGGCGACATTGGCGCGCGCTTCGGCCTTGCGCGCGTCGGCGACGGCGTCCTCCAGATCGAACGAGACCGCATCGGCCAGGCCGTTCCAGGCCTTGCCGAACAGGTCCGGGCGCACGCCCGGCACGAACAGTTTGCTGCGCATCGGCCCTCCCGAGTTGCGGAAAGCAGTGTGCGCGAAGGACACCGCGGAAAAAGTCGCCGCCGCGGGTTTCAGACGATAGTTTTCCTGCGGTGTCGGATCTTCTGTCACTGCACGGCGTACGCCCGTGTCCTGCTGTCGCGTGCGTCCGTGTGCTTGCCAGCACGCGGACACGGGCACAAGCTGATGGCGTTGAAAGGGTGGCCGATCCGGCCCGCCCGCAGTCCGGACCTTCACCATCGCACCGCCCGTCACACCGCCGTCCATGACCAACGATCCGCCGCCAGAGCATGCCGGCGCCGACCGTCCGCTCTGCGTCGCCCTGCTCGAAGACGACGATGTCCTGCGCGACCGCGTGCTGGTGCCCGGGCTGCGCCGGCATGGCCTCGACGTACGTCCGCTGCGTACCGCCGCCGCGCTCGCGGCGCTGTTGCCGCAGGCGCCGGTCGACATCGTGGTGCTCGACATCGGCCTGCCCGACAGCGACGGCTTCACCGTCACCCAGTCGCTGCAGGCCGCGCATCCGGGGCTGGGCATCGTGATCCTCAGTGGGCGTGGCGAACCGCCCGACCGGCTGCGCGGCCTGAGCGGCGGCGCGGATGCCTATCTGGTCAAGCCGGTCGAGATCGACATCCTCGCCGCGACGATCTTCAGCCTCGCGCGGCGCCTGTCGCGTGCGCCGCAGGTCGCCGAAGAGGGTTGGCAACTGCAACCCGACGGCTGGTGTCTGTTCGCGCCGAACGGCCAGTCGATGGCGCTGACCGGGTCCGAGCGCCACGTGCTGCAGACGCTGTGGGCGCAGCGCGATCAGCTGGTGACCCGCGAGGCCATGCTCGACGCCGCGCCCGGTCGTGCGCGCGATGAAAGCGGCGCCGATCCGCACCGGCTCGACGTGCTGCTGCACCGCCTGCGCCGCAAGGTGCTCGATCGTACCGGACTGGCGCTGCCGCTGGATGCGGTGCGTGGTGAGGGCTACGTGCTGCGCCCCGGCGGCTGAGCCGCTCTGCTGCGCTTGCCAGCTGACGGCGCTCGCGACGGCCCTTGAATGGGTTCTCAGGCCACGCGCGGCAATTGCAGCGTGAAGCGCGTGCCGCGATCGGGCGCGCTGTCGACGGTCAGCGTTCCGCCTGCTTCCTGCGCCATCTCGCGCGCCACTGCGAGACCCAGGCCCGTGCCTTCGCCAGCTGGCTTGGTGGTGAAGAACGGTTCGAAGGCCTGACGCATCACCTCGGGCGGCATCCCCTGGCCGGTGTCGGTGACGACGATGCGCGCCCAGCCGTCGCCGGTGTCGCGCAGGGTGACGCCGAAGCGACCGCCGCCGGGCATCGCATCGCGCGCGTTGGCGGCGAAGTTGAGCATCACCAGATCCAGCTGGCTGCGATCGAGGAACACCGGTACCCGCGTGTCGGGCAGATCGAGCACGACGTCGACGCGGCCGTCGAACAGCTGCCGCAGCATCGGCACCAGATCGGCGAGCGCCTGCGCCGCGTCGAAGCGCGCCGGCACCGCGAGTTCGCGCCGGCTGAAGCTCAGCAGCTTGCGGCTGAGCGCGATGCCGCGCTGCGCCGCGATTTCGATACCTTCGAGTGCATCGCCCATGCGACGCGCATCGGGCTCGGGATCGAAATCGAGTTCCTCCAGGCGATGCCGCTCGGCGGTGTAGCCGACGATCGCGCCGAGCACGTTGTTGAAGTCGTGCGACACGCCGCTGGCCAGATGGCCGACCGATTCGATCTTCTGCATATGCAGCATGCGTTCGCGCATGCGCTCGCGCTCGATCATCTGCTCGCGCAGCTGCTGCGCGCTGCGCTGCGCTTTCCACAGGGTTTCGCGCAGAGCGGCGACGGTGCGGTCGAGCACGATGGCGATCATCAGGTAACTGAAAGCCAGCGACGGCAGGTTCTGGAACGCGCTGTCAGTGCGCGCCGGGCCGAGTCCCCACGGGCTGGCCATGCCGAGCGCGAACACGACCGGAATGCAGGCGTAGACGATCCACAGCGCGCGCCGCCCGATCACCAGCGCGGCCGTGGTCAGCATCACCATCGGATACGGATCGAAGGCCTGCAGCTGGTAGCCGAACGCGATGTTCGCCGCGACCGCGCAACTCATCAGGATCGTCAGGAATGCGGCGATGCCTTGGCGCAGGCGACCGCGACGGATCATCCAGACCGCGAAGAACGCCGCGCCGGCAATCGCGACATCGGTGCCGAGATCCACGAACAGCCGCGGCCCGGTCATCGAGATGTGCCCGCTGAGCAGGTGATAGCCCTTGTTGAGCGGGATCTCGAAGCCGAGGAACAGCAGCAGCACCTGCAGCGCGGGCGCGTTGCGGCGATCGACGGGGTCGGAGATCGGCACCCGGCGCAGCCATGCCGCCAGGCGACGGCCGGGGGCGACGAGGGGCGACGCGTGCGACATGGGGATGACGTGTCCCGGGGCGACGCCCCGACTGCAGATGAGAGTCGAGTGTAAGTCGGAGGAGAGTTCCGGTGCATTGAGCGACCGCCATGGCAACGGCTTAGATCGGGGACCCAGCGCCTGTCACGGCGCCGTCATCCCGCCGCAACCGGAAGCCAGACGATGTCCACGCCGCGCACTCCTTCTTCCCGCCCTAATGCCCGGCGCACGCTGCGTCCCGGCCTGCTGTCGGCGGCCCTGCTGCTCGCCCTGTCGGGTCATGCCATCGCCGCGCCACAGGCAGCGCCCGCGCCCGTCGCGAGCGCCGCGTCCGACGCAGCGCCCACCGACGACGCGCGCGACACCGCAACGTCCGAGGCCACCGATCCCGACGCTGATGCCGATGCCGATGTGAATGCAACCGAGTACGACCGCGTCGTCGCGGCCTATTCGCTGGATGCGGCCGCGTATTACTTCGCCGTCAACGGCGCACAGGACGGCAGCGACGATGCCAGCGCCACCGGCGCGCGTTCGGTCGCAGCCGGTCCGCGCGCCGATGCGAGCGGCGGCGATGCCGTCGCCATCGGCAGTCGCGCACGCTCCACCAATTCGGCGTCCATCGCCATGGGCGACAGCTCGCTCGCCAGCGCCACCGGCGCGATCGCCATCGGCGGCACGTTCTTCGGCAGCGACTTCGGCGAGTCCGATGGCGCGCAGGCCACCGGTTTCGGTGCGATCGCGCTGGGCGCGGCGACCGAAGCCAGCGGCGGCACGTCGACGGCGCTCGGCTGGTCGTCGCGTGCGACCGGCAGCGACGCCGTTGCTGTGGGTGCAACCGCGTATGCGGAAGCCGCCGGCGCGATCGCGATGGGCCGCGCGGCAACGGCCAACGAAATCGAAGCCGTCGCCATCGGCTACGGCGCCCGTGCAACCAATTTCGGCGCGATGAGCCTGGGCGCCTACGCAAACGCCAGCGGCTTCGCGGCGCTGGCCTTCGGCAGCGACGCACGCGCGCCGGGTGACGGCGGCATCGCAATGGGCGACGGCGCACTCGCGGCCGGCCAGCAGAGCGTCGCGATCGGCGCGAGCAACGGCGGCGTGCCGACCCAGGCCAACGGCCTCGGCAGCACGACCGTCGGCGCGGCCTCGTGGGCGCTGTCGGATTACGCGACCGCGCTTGGCTTCGACAGCCATGCGGATGCGACCCGCAGCCTCGCCGCGGGCGCCAATGCGCTCGCGCTCGCCAATGAAGCCAGCGCACTCGGCGCCGGCAGCTACGCCAGCGGCGAATACGCCACGGCGGTTGGCGCAACATCGGCGGCCTACGGCGTCGGTGCGACCGCGCTCGGCAACGGCGCCTTTGCGCTGGAAGCAGGCAGCCTCGCGCTTGGATACAACGCCGCCGCGACCGGAATCAACAGCGTCGCGCTCGGCGCGGCCTCGTCGGCGGATCGCGACAACGTCGTGTCGATCGGCAGCGTCGATGGCGAACGCCAGCTGGTGAATCTCGCCGATGGCGTGGATGCGACCGACGCCGTCAACAAGCGCCAGCTCGACGCGGTGATCGCCGCGGGCAGCGAAGCACAGGCCTACTTCTCCGCCAATGGCGCGGGTGACGGCAGCGATGTCGCCAGCGCCGCAGGCGCACGTTCCATCGCGGCCGGTCCGCGCGCCGATGCGAGCGGCGGCGATGCCGTCGCCATCGGCAGTCGCGCACGCTCGACCAGCGCGGCCGCCATCGCCATGGGCGACGGTTCGCTCGCCAGCGCCACCGGCGCGATCGCCATCGGCGGCACGTTCTTCGGCAGCGAGTTCGGCGAGTCCGACGGCGCGCAGAGCACCGGCTTCGGATCGATCGCACTGGGTGCGGCGACGACGGCCACCGGCGGCACGTCGACGGCGCTGGGCTGGTCCTCGCGTGCGACCGGCAACGATGCCGTGGCGGTCGGCGCGACTGCGTTCTCCGACGCCGATGGCGCGATCGCCATCGGCCGTGCAGCGACGACAACTGAGATCGAAGCCATCGCGATCGGCTACGGCGCGCAGGCCAGCAACTTCGGCGCGACCAGCCTGGGCGCATACGCAAACGCAACGGGCTTCGCAGCGCTGGCACTCGGCAGCGACGCGCGCGCAACGGGCAACGGCGGCATCGCGATGGGCGACGGCGCACTCGCCGCCGGCCAGCAGAGCGTGGCGATCGGCGCGAGCAACGGCGGTGTGCCGACCCAGGCCAATGGCCTCGGCAGCACCACCGTCGGCGCGGCCTCGTGGGCGCTGTCGGATTACGCGACTGCGCTCGGCTTCGACAGCCACGCAGATGCAACGCGCAGCCTCGCGGCCGGTGCGAATGCGCTGGCACTCGCCAGCGAAGCCAGCGCACTCGGCGCCGGCAGCTACGCCAGCGGCGAATACGCCACGGCGGTCGGCGCGACCTCGGCGGCCTACGGCGTCGGCGCGACCGCGCTCGGCAGTGGCGCGTTCGCGCTGGAAGCCGGCAGCCTCGCACTCGGTTACAACGCCACTGCGACCGGCATCAACAGCGTCGCGCTGGGCGCGTCGTCGGTATCGGATCGCGACAACGTGGTGTCTATCGGCGACGTCGGCAGCGAGCGTCAGCTGGTCAACGTGGCCGACGGCGTGCTCGCGACCGATGCGGTCAACAAGGGCCAGCTCGACACCGCGATCGCGACCGTCGGCGGCGACGTCGGCGTGCTCGATGCGGCGGCAGTGAAGTACGACGACATCGCCAGCAAGGACGCGGTGACGTTCGCCGGCACAGGCGGCACCACGCTGCGCAACGTCGCTGATGGTGCACTCGCGGCCGGCAGTCTGGACGCGGTCAACGGCGGCCAGGTGTTCGGCGTCGGCACCGCGTTCGCGCAGGCGCTGGGCGGCGGTGCGGCGATGACGGCAACCGGCTTCACCGGTCCGTCGTACACGATCCAGGGCAGCAGCTTCGGCTCGGCCGGCGATGCCTTCGGCGCCGTCGACCGCCAGTTCGATGCGATCCGCGCACGCTTCGATGCGATCGGGACCGGCGGCGTGCCGGTCGGCACCGGCGATGGTCTGGCGATCGGCACCGGCAGCGTCGCCACCACGCCGAGCAGCACCGCGGTCGGCAGCGATGCGCAGGCCAGCAGCGGCGGCACCGCGATCGGTGCGGGTGCGGTCGCGAGCGCCGATGGTTCGGTGGCGATCGGCCAGGGTTCGGTCGCCGATGCGGCGAACACGGTATCGGTGGGCAGCGCGGGCAACCAGCGCCGCGTCACCAACGTTGCAGACGGTGTGGCCGTGAGCGATGCGGCGACGGTCGGCCAGGTGCAGAGCAGCGCCACCGCCAGCCGCACCTACGCCGATGCCGGCGACACCCGCACGCTGGCCGACGCGAAGGCGCATGCCACCGCAGGCGACACTGCCACGCTCAACAGCGCGCGCAGCTACACCGACGACGTGTTCGCACGCGCGCTCAACCGCAGCGATTTCGACGCCTTCCGCAGCAGCGTCGACGACCGCTTCCAGCGGGTCGATCGTCGCGTCGACAAGATCGGCGCGATGGGCACGGCGATGTCGCAGATGGCGGTCAACAGCGCAGGCCTGTCCGGCGCCAACCGCATCGGCGTCGGCATCGGCCAGCAGGGCGGCGAAGAAGCGCTGGCGATCGGCTACCAGCGCGCGTTCCGCGACAACCGCGCCAGCGTGTCGATCGGCGGCTCGATGTCCGGCTCCGAAAGTTCGGTCGGCGTCGGCGGCGGCTTCAGCTGGTAACGACAGGCACCTCTTTTCTTCCATCCCTTCTTCCAGGAATCGCATCCATGTCCCTGTCTTCCCGTGTTCTCCATCGTGGCCTGCTGGCCGCCGCGCTCGGCGCCGTCGTGGCCCCCGCTCTGGCCGCGTCGCCGACCGCGCCGCTGTCGATCATGTCCACCGCCGATCCCGAATCACCGCGCGTCGCCTATGACGGCCTGCTGGTGACCTACAAGGCCGGCACCGCCGAACGCCGCAATGCGACCACCGGCGCGGCGACGATGCAACGCATCCTGCGTGCACCGGCCACGACGTCGCAGTTCAACGCCACGCACCGCGCCGCGGCGCCGGCGCTCGCATCGACGCGTCGTCTGGCGATCGGCGCCGATCTGGTGCGTCCGAACCGCCGCCTGTCCGATGGCGAACTCGACACGCTGATGCGCACGCTCGCTGCCGATCCGTCGGTTGCGCACGTCGAACCCAACCGCTACTGGCAGCGTCTGCGCACCGTGCCCGCGGCGACGGCGGCAACCCCGAACGACCCCGGCTTCAACGTGCAGTGGCACTTCCGTGCACCCGACGGCACGCTCGAAACGCTGGCGCCGGATCCGGGCTACGCGAACCGCGGCGGCATCGACATCCTCAACGCCTGGCAGTACGGCCGCGGCGCGGGCGTGGTGGTCGCGGTGCTCGACACCGGCATCCTGGCCCACCCCGATCTCGACACCTCGCTGGCCGATGCCGGCTACGACTTCATCAGCAACGCACTGAACTCCGGCCGCGCGACCGATGGCCGTGCGCCCGGCGGCTGGGACACCGGTGACTGGAATACCGAAGACCGCTTCCTCGCCGAGAACGGCGGCTGCGTCTTCCCCGGCGAGCAGACCAACAGCAGCTGGCACGGCAGTCATGTCGCCGGCACGATCGCGCAGATCACCGGCAACGGTGTCGGCATGGCCGGCGTCGCACCCGACGCAAAGGTGTTGCCCGTGCGCGTGCTCGGCCATTGCGGCGGCACCACGGCCGACATCGCCGATGCGATCGTCTGGGCCTCGGGCGGCAGCGTGCCGGGCGTGCCGGCCAACCAGAACCCGGCCGAGATCATCAACATGAGCCTCGGCGGTTTCGGCGTCTGCGAAGCCGACAGCGCCTACGGCCAGGCGATCGCCTCGGCCCGCCAGCGCGGCACGACCGTCATCGTCGCGGCCGGCAACAGCAACAGCGATGCCTCGTCGTTCACGCCGGCCAGCTGCCCGGGCGTCATCAACGTGGCCGCGACCGGCATTTCCGGTGCACGCGCGGTGTACTCGAACTTCGGCGCCAACATCGCGCTGTCGGCGCCGGGTGGCGGCGTGTATCCGAACGACGCCACCAGCGGTCCGACGGCACGCACCGGTTTCGTGTGGTCGGCCGGCAACCGCGGACTGACCACGCCGGGCGAGTCGGCCTACGTCGGCCAGGCCGGCACCTCGATGGCGGCCCCGCACGTGGCCGGTGTCGCGGCGCTGGTGATCAGCGCGGCGATGCAGGCCGGGCGTCCGGTGCCGACACCGCAGGAAATGCGCGAGATCCTGACCCAGACCTCGCGCGACTTCCCGGTGCGTCCGCTGCGCCAGATCGGCGTGGGCATTCTCGATGCCGCCAAGGCCGCCGCGCGCGGTGCCGGCAATGCAGCCGGTGGTGATGAGCCGACCGCGGTCCGCATGGCGAAGACCGTGCCGGTCAACGGCATCTCGGCGGCCGCGGGCGCCGGCACGCTGTATCGCATCGACGTGCCGGCCGGTGCGCGCAACCTGCAGATCCGCACCTATGGCGGTCGTGGCCAGGCGAAGCTGCTGGTGCGCGTCGGTCGTTCGCCGGCGCTCGATGGCAGCAACGCCGCGCTGACCTCTTCGCGCCCGGGCACCACGCAGAGCGTGCAGGTGACGATTCCGCTCAACGACAGCTACTTCGTGCGCGTCGTCGGCGGCACCGGGGGCTATCAGGGCGTCAGCGTCATCGCGACCTACTCGGGCCAGTAAGCCCATCGCGGCACGCGCGGCGGCGAGTCCGTCGCGCGTGTCTGCATCGCCACTCGCCTGCGGCATCCGTGTCGCAGGCGATGGTGTCTCGGCAATCGTCAGATGTCGCAGGGCGCACGCCGCAATCGGCGCACAGCGCAAGGCGCTTCGCTTGCCAGGACCGGCCGTTCTGGCAAGCGAAGCAACGCTGTGCTGTGTGTCGAGGGCAAGTGCGGACCGGCATCTGACGGTTGTCGCGACACTATGATGTCGGGCCTCCCTTCTGGACCGCCCCCATGCGCATCCAATTCCATTCGCTGCCGCTCGGCCTCGCACTCGCGCTGGCCTGCGCCGCTCCGGCTGCGGCGGCCGCGCCCGACGCGGCACTGACGCAGAAGCTCGTCGACTGGCGTCGCGATCTGCACCAGCACCCCGAACTCGGCAACCAGGAAACGCGCACCGCCGACGTGGTGGCGAAGCATCTGCGCAGCCTCGGTCTGGAGTCGCGCACCGGCATCGGCCCGACCGGTGTCGTCGCCGTGCTCAAGGGTGGCAGGCCCGGCCCGCGCATCGCGCTGCGCGCGGACATGGACGCGTTGCCCGTCACCGAACAGACGGGCCTGCCCTTCGCCTCGACCGCGCGTGCGACCTATCGCGGGCAGGAGGTCGGCGTAATGCACGCCTGCGGCCACGACATGCACGTCGCGATCCTGATGGGCGTGGCGGAAGCGCTGGCCGGCATGCGCGAACAGCTCGCCGGCGAAGTGGTCTTCATCTTCCAGCCGGCCGAGGAAGGTCCGCCGGAGCCCGGCGAGGTCTTCGGTGCCAAGCGCATGCTCGACGAGGGCGTGTTCGACGATGGGAAGCCGGACGCGATCCTCGCCTGCACGTGTGGGCGGGCCTGCAGACCGGACAGATCGGCTTCCGCAGCGGGCCGTCGCTGGCCAGCGCCGACGAGTGGTCGCTGACGATCACCGGCAAGCAGACGCACGGCTCGCGGCCGTGGGACGGCGTCGATCCGATCACGGTCGGCGCGCAGGTACTGCTGGCGACGCAGAGCATGCTCGCGCGGCAGATCAATACGGTGAATGCACCGGTCGTGCTGACCGCCGGCCAGTTCCAGAGCGGCGTGCGCTTCAACATCATTCCCGACGACGCGCGTCTGGTCGGCACGCTGCGCACCTACGACGACGCCGTGCGCGCGGATGTCATCACGCGCTTCGACCGCATCGCCACCGATTACGCGCATGCCGCCGGTGCGACCGCCAAGCTCGATGTCGTCAACAACGCACCGGCCACGGTCAACGATCCCGAACTCGCGCGCCGCGTGCTGCCGTCGCTGCAGGCCGCGGTAGGCGCCGACAACGTCGTCGAGATGCCGCTGGTGACGGTGGCCGAGGATTTCTCGCAGTTCGCCAACGTCGTGCCCGGCGCGTATTTCTTCGTCGGCACCACGCCCGCGGGCCAGGATCCGGCGACGATGCCGATCAACCACTCGCCGCATTACGCGCCCGATGAGGCCGCGCTGGCGGTCGGCGTGCGCGCGATGCTGCGCACGACACTGGATCTGCTGGGCGCTGCACCGGAAGGCTGAGCGGACGCCCGCTCCGGTTCCACGCAGGCGCCGCAGATGCGTGGGACCGGTACGAAACCCGTCGCGCCGCGCCGTGCGCCGGGTTTTGCGTGATCCCCCCGTCATGCGTCACCCCGCCGAAGCGGGTAACCTATGCGGCTCCTTTGCCAGATCCGGCGGCCAGCCCATGCTCTTCAAGAACGTCGCCATCGCCGGCCTCGCCCATGTCGATGCGCCGAACCGCGTGACCAGCGACGACATCAATGCAAGGCTGAAGCCGACCATCGACCGCCTCGGCATCAAGACCGACGTGCTCAAGGACATCGCAGGCATCCACGCCCGTCGCCTGTGGGACGACGAGGTCCAGGCCTCGGACGCCGCGACGATGGCCGGCCGCAAGGCGCTGGACGACGCCGGCATCGACGTCGGCAAGCTGGGCCTGCTGGTCAACACCTCGGTGAGCCGTGATTACCTCGAGCCGTCCACCGCCAGCATCGTCGGCGGCAACCTCGGGATTCCGGACACCTGCCAGAACTACGATCTGGCCAATGCCTGCCTCGCGTTCGTCAACGGCATGGATGTCGCCAGCCGCATGATCGAGCTGGGCGAGATCGACTACGCGCTGATCGTCGACGGCGAGACCGCGAACCTCGCCTACGAGAAGACCATCGAGCGTCTGCTGCGCCCGGAGACGACCGAAGAGGATTTCCGCAACGAGCTGGCCACGCTGACCCTGGGCTGCGGCTCGGCGGCGATGGTGCTCGCACGCGCCGACCTGTTGCCCGACGCGCCGCGCTACAAGGGCGGCGTCACGCGCTCGGCGACCGAGTGGAACACCCTGTGCCGCGGCAACCTCGACCGCATGGTCACCGATACCCGCATGTTGCTGATGGAAGGCATGAAGCTCGCGCAGAAGACCTTCGTCGCCGCGCGCGAGGCGATGGGCTGGGTGGTCGACGAGCTCGACCAGTTCGTGATCCACCAGGTCAGCAAGGTGCACACCGGCGCCTTCATCCAGTCCTTCGGCATCGATCCGAGCAAGGTCCACACGATCTTCGGCGAGCACGGCAACATCGGCCCGGCCTCGGTGCCGATCGTGCTGAGCAAGCTCAAGGAACTGGGCCGTCTGAAGAAGGGCGACCGCATCGCGCTGCTGGGTATCGGTTCGGGCCTGAACTGCACGATGGCCGAGGTCGAGTGGTAAGCGCCACGCTCCGCTGATCCACCGCTCATCGCAAGGACGCCCGATGCCGCACCGACTTCCCGATCACCTGCAGCTGGCGCTGGCCGCGATTCCAGCCTTCGCCGACGACGGCCGCCTGTCGCTGGACGAGCTCGACCATCTGCTGGGTCTCGCCCTGCGCGACCAGGTGATCGACGCCGAAGAACGGCGCGTGCTCGGCAACATCCTCGACCGCGCGGAACGCGACGGCGTGGATGCGGACGTGCAGGCACGCATCAGCCAGGTGCGCAGTACGCACGGCCTGCCTGTCGGCTGAGCCTGCACCGTGACCTGCGAAAAAGGCGCCCGAGGGCGCCTTTTTCATGTGCCGGCGACAGTGACGCTCAGTTCGCGCTGACCGCCGTCGTCGTGCCGATCAAGGACTGCAGCTCGTTCTCGAGCTTGTTGATCCGGTCCGACAGCTGTGACGCTTCCTGCGGGCTGACGTGCACCAGGCCGTCGAGCAGTTCAGAGAGCTGCAGCAGGCGCGTCTGCTGCTCGCGGACATTCAGACGCACGCGATGTGCATGGATGTCGCCGAGCTCGGCATGCCGCGCGCCGCGACGGTAGCGCTCGCGCAGCATCATGTGCAGGCGGCCGGCGACACGGCGATCACCATCGCTCCACGGCGCGCTGCAGCCACGCACGGTTTCGTGCCACGCGGCAAAGCTCGCACGCGGGCCGATCTTGCCGCCGTCGTGATCGACCAGAAACGGCTCGTCCGGGCTGCCTGCCCAGCGCACCTCTTCCACCTGCTCGCAGCGGAAGAAGAAGAGCCACTCGTCGCGAGTGAGATCCAGCGGCAACGCCAGCACGCCGGCAAGACCGTCGGCCTCGTCGCGCCCATCGCTCCAGTCCGCAGCGCGTTCGGTGCTGACCGCGCCGGTACCGGTGTTGCTGCGGCGCAGCCAGTCCAGCAGACCGGGCAGACGCGCTTCGTCAGGCGCACGGCCCGCGCTGTACCAGTGCCCCGCCTGCACCAGGCCGACGCCGTCGCTGCTGATCGCGCGGTTGAGCAGATCGAGTTCGCCCTGCAACGCAAGCCGCGGATCGGCGGCATTGTCGAGACGGAGTGCCAGCGTGTCGCGCACGCTGCGTGCGCTGTCCTCCAGCGATACCGCGTCCTGCTGCTCACGCGAGGCGACACGCATCGACACGAACAGTCCGAACAGATCCGCTGCGGCGCGCACGCCAGGCGGCACGCGGCGCGGCACGCGGTGGTGACAGGCGATCAGGCCCCACAGGCGGCCACCGGCGACGATCGAGATCGACATCGACGCGGCAACGCCCATGTTGGCGAGATATTCCAGATGCACCGGCGACACGCTGCGCAGCGACATCTGTGCCAGGTCGAGCGCGCCGCCATGAGCGTCGCGGTCCGGCAGGATCGGCACGGGGGTATAGGTCGCGTCCGGAATCACACGGATGCGGTTACGCAGATACAGCGTGCGCGCCTGCACCGGGATGTCGGACTGCGGATAACGCAGACCCAGATACGACGGCAGCGCGGAATCACGCGATTCGGCGACCACTTCGCCGGCATCGTCGTGACGGAAGCGGTAGACCATGACGCGGTCGTAGCCGGTCAGCAGCCGCACCTGTTCGGCGACGCGCTGGTTGAAGTCGTGGATGTCGTCGCTGCCGGCGACACGCGCGATCATCGTCTGCGCGACCACGGTCGGCGAACGCTCGCCGGTGCTGCGCGGCTGCGGCTCGATCTCGATGTGCACGAGACCATCGGCCACGTGCACGCTGATGTCGCACAGGTTCGCCAGCGGGCCGATGTTGCCCACCGCCGCACGCTGCGGCGGCGCGCCGGGTTCACCGAAACCGATCGTCTCGGCAACCGCCTGGATCAGGTCGTCGGTCAGGAACTCGCGCAGCGTGTGCCGCAGCATTTCCTCGGGTGTCGCGCCGATCAGCGTTTCGATGTTTGCGGAGACGTGACGGATCGTCCAGTCCGGCAACTGGCAGCTGATCAGATAGCCATGCGGCTGGATTGCGCCCGACAGATGGATCGGTTCGTTGGCGCATTCCTGGAGTGCGCGTTCAAGCGCTGGGTTCATAGAGCTGGCTCCTCTCGGGGGGCGGGCACCGCGTCGAAACTGCGCTGGAAACACGAGTGGACCAGCAGGAAGGCATCGCGCGCGCCCTGCAACAGATGCGTGCGCGGCAGATCGGCACACGCCGAGCGTGCGGTCAGACGATCGAGCACGTTGCGCCATTCGGTGCCGCCCGCGTGGCGCGCCAGGAACCGCGCACCGGTCTGTTCCGTGTGGCCCTGTGCCTGCACGCCGCGCAGCAGATGACGCGCGCCCAGACTGCTGCCGGCCATCACGTATTCCCAACCCAGCCGCTCGTCCGCGTCACTGACAAAACTGCGTACGCCGACAGGTGGCAATGGCGCCAGCGACAGGTCGTTGAGATCAACGGCCAACCAGTAGGACGCACGGGGCACCGCCCCGATCACCGTTTCGAAATCCGCAGCGAAGCGATGCATGCCCACCAGATAGCGCGCATACGCGTCCGGCGTGCCCAGACCATCGGCGAAATGTGCATCGACACGCGCATGCAGATCCGAGGTCCCGGCACGCAAGACATGACGCAGATCTTCGTGACCTGTATCGAGCTTGCGTACTGTCGTATTCATATTTCCAGCATACGCCGATGCGGCGGCCGACTCCGTCTCCCAACGCACTTAGTGCATCGAAGCTTCAGCGCGGTGAAGACGGTGTTGGCGACCATTTTCGGACCCTGGGCATCCGCCGTCTACAATGCAACGTATTCATCGCAGCCCCTGGTCTTTGCAGCCGTGCAGCTCCCCGATTACCCGTTCGAAGGCCACCGTTTCGAAGCCCGCCCCGGCGTACAGATGCATTATCTCGACGAGGGCCCGCGCGACGGCGAGATCGTGCTGATGCTGCACGGCAATCCGTCATGGAGTTACTACTGGCGCCATCTCGTGCTGGGTCTGCGTGACCGCTACCGCTGCATCGTGCCGGACCATATCGGCATGGGCTGGTCGGACAAGCCCGACGATGCGCCCAATGCGCTGCCGCGCTACGACTACACCCTGTCCTCTCGCGTCGAGGACATCGGCGCCCTGCTCGCGCACCTCGGCATCGACGTCGACGGCCCGGTGACGCTGGCGGTGCACGACTGGGGCGGCATGATCGGCTTCGGCTGGGCGCTGGAACACATGCCGCAGGTCAAGCGCCTGGTGATCACCAACACTGCGGCGTTCCCGCTGCCCACGGAGAAGCCGATGCCGTGGCAGATCGCGCTCGGCCGCGACTACACCGTCGGCGAGTGGATCATCCGCGGCTTCAATGCGTTCTCCGCCGGTGCATCGCGGCAGGGCGTGGAGACGCGCATGCCGGAAGACGTGCGCCTCGCCTACGTCGCGCCTTACGACAGCTGGGCCAACCGCATCAGCACCGTGCGCTTCATGCAGGACATCCCGCTCGGCGCGAAGGACCGCGCGTGGCCGCTGCTGGAGGCCGCCGGCAAGCGTCTGCCCGAATACGCCGACCGTCCCGCCTTCATCGGCTGGGGCCTCAAGGACTTCGTATTCGACCACCACTTCCTTGCCGGTTTCCGCGCGGCCCTGCCGCAGGCCGAAGTGATGGCGTTCGACGATGCCGGCCACTACGTGCTCGAAGACAAGCACGCGGTGCTGGTGCCGGCAATCCGCACGTTCCTGGACACGAATCCGGTCTGAGACCCGGATGCACGCGATGCGTGCAGGTGTGCTGGACGGGCCACCGGATGCCGTACACCCGGAATCCGGACCGCTGCTGCATTCAGGCGATCGGCGCCGCACCTGCGTGCGCGATCGACGCACCAGCGAAAGACGTCGCCGACACGCCCGCATCGACCAGCACCATCTCGATCGCTGGCATCCAGTCCGCCGCGCTGAGCACCGGCAGGCCATGCGCGACGCGCGCACGGTCACATTGTGGACTCGCCGCACCGGATTCCCACGACGCCTGCACGTCACGACAGGCCTGCGGCCGGACCGCATGGATCGTGCACCGCGAGAACGTGCCGATCTCGGCATCGAGCGCCACGCAGCGCGGCTGCGATTCCCAGGTGCCGCGCATCACGACCTGATGCGGGCCGAACACCTCGGTGAGCGCATGCGGCACGACGCCGCCGGACGCATCCGTCTCCATCCAGTGCATGGACACCCGGTACTGGCTGCAGCAGGCCCCACAGGTCATACACGGATGGCGCATGGGACGACCCCGGGGATCGCAGGCACAGGAGAGGAGCGCGGATTCTTGGCAACGGCGATGCCGCGCGCAAGTGCCACGGTGCGCGCCTTCAGCAATCCGGCCGCGTCACGTCGCGCGTGCCGCAGCGGACGCCCGCCTCAGGCGTTGGCCGTCGGCCGCCGGATCGCCACGTAGCGCGCCTGCATCTCGGTCGCCGTGCTGCCATCCGGCAGTGCGATGCGCGCGGTGAGCGCCACGCGTGCGCGTCCACGTTCGCGCAGCGTGCGCGCGAACGTCGACCAGTCGCCAGCCTCGTCGAGCGTGGCTTCGGCTTCGAGATCGCCGAGCAGCGGCGCGCGGTAGCGGACCGTCGAATCGGCCACGTAGACCTCGGCATCGAGACCGGCCTGTTCCACGCGCAACGTCACCAGGCCCCAGGCCGCGAGCGTCATCACCGACACCAGACTGCCGCCGAACGCGGAGCCCTTGTCGTTGACGTGCGAGGACAGCGGCGCGTGCAGGCGTAGGGAATCGCCGTCGTAACCGGCGACGGACACGTCCATCGCCGCGACAGGCGGCATCGAACCGTAATAAGCCTCGAGGGCGCGGAGCGAATCGTCGAGCGTCATGCGGAATCCTGTGGGGGCGGGGATCGTCCGGCTTGCGCCGCAACACCGCAGCCACCAAGCTTGCCGCATGCATGCCGCGCCGGCTTTCCCGCAACTGGCGGGATATTACGTCATCTCGCTACGGCCGGCCGGTGCACATTCAGGCCTGCGCCGCGAGGCTGCACGCCTCGGCGCACGCACCTTCGCGCTGTCGCCCTGGCGCATCGTCCATCCCGATGACGCCGATACCCGCGACACCTTGCAGCACGCACTCGCGGCCGACGTCGTGGTCTTCACCAGCCCGCCGGCGGTCGCCGCCGCAGCCGCACTCCAGACCCTCGTCGCGCGTGACGCGCAATCGTGGCTGGCAGTCGGCGCCGGCACTGCAACTGCACTCGAACGTGCCGGCATCGTCGGCGTTCGTGCGCCCGCACGCATGGACAGCGAAGGTCTGCTGGCGTTGCCCGAACTGTCGGACATCCGGGGTCGCGGCGTCGGGCTGGTCACGGCGCCGGGCGGACGAGGCGTGATCGCACAGACGTTGCGCGACGCCGGCGCCCGTCTGCACCGCGCCGACGTCTACGCCCGCCTGCCGACACCGCCGTCGCCAGCGCGCATCGCCCGGCTGATGGAGCTGCCGGCGCCGTGGATCCTGCCGCTGAGCAGCGGCGAGGCGCTGGACCGCACCCTGCAGGCACTCCCACCGCAGGCACGCGCGCGCCTGCGCGAAGCCTGGGTAGTCGCCGCCAGCGCGCGGCTTGTCGCGCACGCCCAAGCCTCGGGGTTCGCCCGGGTGGTGCAGGCAGCCGATGCCCGCCCCGCCTCGCTGCTTGCCGCCGCCCGACCGGAATCGACATCCGGCTGAATGGACGCGCGGACCCGCGACGGCTCCGTCACAGCAGCCTCTGGCACCGTATCCTCCGCTCCGCATCCAACACCCGGAATCCGCCATGTCCCTGCTCCGTGCCCTGCTGGTCTGGATCGTCATCGCGCTTGTCGGCGCACTGGCGGCACAGTTGCTGTTGTCGGGCGATCCCGGCCAAGTCCATGTGGTGCTGGCCCGGGCCGGCATCGATCACACGACCACCGTGGTCAATGCGATCGTGATGCTGCTCGGCGCGATGGTCGTGTTCTGGCTGCTCGTCACCCTGCTCACGCTGCCGTTCCGCAGCTGGAGCCGCTATCGCGAGACCAAAGCGCAGAGCCGTGTCGGCGAGGGACTCGATGCGCTGCACCAGGGTCATTACGCCCGCGCCGAGAAGCTGCTGGCCCAGTCGGCCGACGACAATCCGCATTACGAGCCAGCCGCGCGCATCGCCGCGACGCAGGCCGCGATCGGGCGTGGCGATCCATCCGCCGCCCGTGCGCACCTCGACCGTTTCGGCGACCGTCATCCGTCGACCCGCGCCATCGCGCTGGCCGAACTGGCCTTGCTCGACGAACGCCCGATCGATGCCCTGGCTGCGCTCGAAGCCCCCGCCGCGCAGCCGCTGCCGCCGCGCGGTCTGGCGTTGCGCGCCGATGCCTGGGCGATGACCGGTCACGCCGCCGAAGCCTATGGACTGCTCGGCGCGCTGCGCCGTCAGAACGCCCTGCCCGAGGCGCAGCTGGAACTGCGCGAGGTGCGCTGGGGCGCGGCATCGCTGCACGAGGCCAGCGACGGCAACGTGCTTGCCGAGCGCTGGGAAGCGCTGCCCAAGTCGATCCGTACCGAGGCACCGGTCGTGCTGGCCTACGCCGACCGCGCGGTCGCCCTCGGCTGGCACGACGCGGCGCTCAAGAGTCTGGAAACCGCCCTCGATGCGCGCTGGGACGAGCGCGTCGCCGCGCGTTATGCCGCACTGGAAGTCGGTGATCCCGCACACCGCCAGTCCCGCTTGGAGCGCTGGCTCAATGCGCATCCGTCCAGCCCCGGCGTGATGCTGGGACTCGCGCGCCTGCATCACATGCAGCGCGACTGGCCGAATGCACGTGATTACCTGCAGCGCGCGGTCGACCAGGGCGCCGGCAGCGATGCATGGGTGCAGCTGGGCGACGGCTACGCCGCGGCCGGTGACGATCGCAATGCGCGACTGAGCTATGCGAACGCGATCCGCGCGTCTCGCAACGAGCCGGTCGTCGGACTGGCGCCCGATCCGGTCGTGCAGGACGACAGCCTCATCGAGCCGGACAGCCGTGACGCGCATGGCCTGCCCTACGTGCACGGCGATGCGCCGCCCCGTCACGATCGCTTCTGAGTGCTGACGCGGATCGTGCGGCGGGGTCCGAACCGCCGCACGGTCCCGCGAATCCGCCGGGACAGAATCACAAGCCGCCAGGCCTGCACCTTGAAAAGACGGGCACGCGCAGTGCCCGGATGCCTCAGCGCATCAGGCGATGCACCGCGATGGCGCCCTCGACCGCCTGGTCGAGCGTGAGAGTTTCGGCGCGACCCCGTGCATTACCGGCCACGGTGACCGTGACCGGGCCGACGATGACCTGCGGCCCGACCGGGCCCAGCGGCGCGTTGCCGTCGAGGAGGCCATCGGGAATCGCAATGAAGCCGCCGATCGCCGCGACCCGCGGATCGTCCACATACATGCCGGCGCGCTGCATGTCGTCGGCAGTCAGCGGCTCTCGATCGACGATCACGATCGCCCCGACCGCGGCGCCGTCATCCGCCGCGCGCCATGCGCAGCTGATCCCGTAGCTGTCCGGACCGTCCTGTCGCGTACCCGCGTCGTCGACCGGCACCAGACCGTCCACCAGGGCGCGGAGCGCAGGGGCGATGCGTGCGCAGTCGGGCAGTGCCTCAGGCGGCGGGGGTGCGGAGACCAGTTGCGGTCCCGGCGTCGTGACGGGCTGCGCGGCATCGTCGTTGCCGCAACCGGCAAGCGCGAACATCGCGGCGGCAAGCAGGCACAGTCGGCCCGGCGTGCGGAAAGCTGCTGGCATCGAATTCGTCCGGAATAAAGAAACGCTGCGCGCAAGGCTCAGCGTTCGAGGATCGCGACCACGCCCATGCCACCGGCCGTGCAGATCGAGATCAGCGCACGACCACCGCCGCGTTCCTTGAGCTGCTTGGCCGCGGTGGCGACAACGCGTGCGCCGGTCGCCGCGAACGGATGGCCGGCGGCCAGCGACGAGCCGACCGGGTTGAGCTTCGCCGGGTCGATGCGACCCAGCGGCGCGTCCAGACCCAGCCGCGTGCGGCAGTAGTCTTCGCTCTCCCACGCGCGCAGCGTGCACAGCACCTGCGCGGCGAACGCTTCGTGGATCTCGTAGATGTCGAAATCCTGCAGCGTCAGTCCATTGCGCGCGAGCATCTCGGCGACCGCAACGGTGGGCGCCATCAGCAGACCTTCGCCATGCACGAAGTCGACAGCCGACACGTGCGCATCGCGGATGTGGCAGAGCACTTCATGCCCGTTCGCGGCTGCCCACTCGTCGCTGCCCAGCAGACACGCGGAGGCGCCATCGGTGAGCGGCGTGGAATTGGCGGCAGTCAGCGTGCCGCGGCCGGACACCTTGTCGAATGCCGGCTTGAGCGTTGCCAGCTTCGCGATCGACGTATCGGGCCGCAGGATATTGTCGCGCGAGACACCGCGAAAACTGACCACCAGATCGTCGAAGAAACCGCGCTCGTAGGCGGCGGCCAGCTTGTGGTGCGAAGCGACCGCCAGCTCGTCCTGCGAGTCGCGCGAGATGTTCCACTGCTTGGCCATGTCCTCGCAGTGCTCGCCCATCGACTTGCCGGTGCGCGGTTCGGCGACACCCGGGAAATCCGGCTTGAGTTCACGCAGGCGGAAGCCCTTGAACGCCGCCAGCTTCGCCTGGGTGGTCCGGGCCGCGTTGGCGTCGAGCAGACGACGGCGCAGCGACTTGCCGTACACGATCGGCACGTCGGACGTGGTGTCCGAACCGCCGCCGATGCCCGACTCGATCTGGCCGGTCGCGATCTTGTTGCCGATCGTGATGATCGAATCGAGCGACGTGCCGCAGGCGCGCTGCAGCGTGATGCCCGGCGTCAGCGGCGACAGGCCCGAGGACAGCGCCGCCTCGCGGCCCAGATTCCAGTCGCTGGAATGCTTGATCACCGCGCCCATCGCGACCTCGCCGAGCTGGCGGCCATGCAGGCCGAACTTCTCGACCAGGGCCCCGAGGGTGCGCACCGACATCCCGAGATTTCCGACGTCCGCATAGGCGGTGTTCTGACGACAGAAGGGGATACGAACGCCGCCGAGCACGGCGACGGGACGACCTAGCAGCATCGGTATGACCTCGACAGGACCTGCGTGAGACTGTCCCTGACGCGGGACAGGCATAATGTGAACGAGTGTATCGCTGACGATGTGCACGGCCAATGACCGCAGTTCCCGACATTTCCCGACAAATTCCCGCCCCTCAGGTACTTGGCGTCCTCGCCCTCGAACTGAGTGGGGAGGCCTCGCCCGCGCGTGGCGCGCTCGACCAGCAGACGGCAGGCGAGCTCGCCGGCCTGCTCGGTCGCGACCTCGGTGCCCTCGTACCGGGCGCGCGCGAGCTCGACCTGGTATTCGCCGCCGCGCACTTCGACCCCGCCGAGCTGCTGCGGCCGGGTTGGCCGGTGCATCGTCGTCTCGACGAGCTGCGCGCGCGGGCGCCGCAGGCCGGACAGGGCGCGCGCATCATCGCGTTCGGTTCCGATGCCGACGGCACGGTGCCGCTGCCGCTGCAGTCCGACCCGCAGCTCGCCGGTGGCCGGCTGCGCGTGCTGCCCTATCTGCTGGTGGGCGAGGCCGCGGCAACGGACGCGGTGTCCGCGCAGATGGAGTCGGTGCTGCTCGATCTGGGTATGGCGCAGGCCGACACGGCCCTGTGCGCGCAGGACGCATTCGGCGCACGCATCGAGCACGCGCGCTACCTGACCCTGCACGACCTGCTGGCGATGACCGCGCTGCAGTACCAGAACCAGGGCCTGGACCCGGTGTGGGATCTGCTGGAAACCGCACTGCTCGCGCCGGATGCCGAGGCCTGGCTCGACGCGCCACCCGAACCGCTGCTGCGGCACGTCGACGGCGAGGTCCGCATCGCGATGCTGTCGCCCGACGACTGGCGCCGCCGCTGCGCCCCCGACACCTCCGCCGACGACCGTCTGGCACGCGGGTTTGCGATGTACGAGGCCCGGCAGCGTCAACTCTCCGCGGTGCTGCAGGCGCATGGCGTGCCTGTGGTGTTCGCGCACGTCGCGCCCGGTGGCGATCCGGTGGCGGCGTTGCGCTGAAGCTCGCGCGCCGCATCGGCCGTGCCAAGAAAAAGCCCCGCATCCGCGGGGCTTTTTCTGTGGCCTGTCAGCCGCTCAGGGCGTCGGCGACAGCGGCACCATCGGCATCACGTCGACCGGCACGGTCGGCATCGCGTCGTCGTCGTAGAGGTAATCCGGCAGGCCGGCTTCGTCGTCGTCTCGATCGGCGCGGCGCACCGACTGGATCTGGTACGCGCGGCGCTGCATCCAGGCGTCTCGGATCAGCGCGTACTCGTCGGTCGCGCCCTCGCGCATGCTGTCGACGGCGAACAGGCGCGTGCGCAGGTCGACCAGCTGCAGACCCTGCAGGCCGTAGCGCCACGGATCGTCGCCGACCTGACGCAGCGGCGACAGCGGCGCATCGCCGACCAGACCGAAGCCATCACGCAGGGTGCGCGGGCCGAACAGCGGCAGTTCGAGGTAACGCGAATCGCGCCAGCCCCACACCCCCATCGTCTGGCCAAAGTCGGCGCTCTGGTTCGGAATCTCCGCATCCGTCGCCGGATCGAAGATGCCGCCGATGCCCAGCGTGCTGTTCACCAGAAAGCGGCCCAGCGACTGGCCGGCGGCCTTCGGACGACCCTGCAGCAGCGCATTGAGTGCGCTGACCGGCTGGCCGAGATTGCTGAAGAAGTTGGTCACGCCCAGACGCACCGGACGCGGCACGACCTTGGCGTATGCCTTGGCCAGCGGCTTGGCGAAGCCGCGGTCGATCGCGCTGTTGAACGCGAACACCTTGCGGTTGAGCGGCTCCCACGGGTCGTAGCTGCGCGGCATCTGCGCAGCTTCCGGGAGCGTCGGATCGTAGACCGGATCGTAGACCGGCTCGCCGTAAAGCGCGGCGTAATCGAGCTCGGCATCGGTCGGCGTGCCGTTGGCAGGCGCGGCGTCGCCGGCCACGCGTGCAGCATCGTCGAAAGCTTCGATGACCACGCCGGTGTCGGGCGCAGCCGGTACGTCGGCGGCGTCGGCATCCGCGGCCGTGGGCACGTCGGCGATGGCAGGCGCGGGCGCGCCGACCGTCTCGGCCACCGGCGAAGGCACGCGATCCCGGGGGGCGCCGTTGCCGGCACAGGCGACGAGCGCTGCCGACGCGATCAGCGGCAGCAGGAAACGGAACGGAGCAAGGGTCGACATCGTCGGAATCCCGAGGGGGGCCGGGGTGGGCAGAAGGGTCACGCGGACACGTAGGCCAGCGTCGGCGTCAATCGGTAGGCGCGGCACAGTTCGGCCAGGCCCGGCGGGGTGCCGTCGACGCGCAGCGCGCCATCGCCGGCGAGCTCGGCCAGCAATGCGAGGCCGGCGCTGTCGAGCGTGGTGACGGCGGACAGGTCCAGCCGCGCGGCACCCGCGCGACCGGCCTGCGCCTGCGACCACAGCGACGGCACCGAGGCGGCGACGACATCACCGGCGAACGCCAGCGCATCGCCATCGCGTCGGACCGAGGCTGCGGCCGTGCCCATCACTCAGCGGTCGCCTGGATTTCGCCGCTGCGCAACTCGCGCGCGACTTCCGGAATCGACTTGCGCTGCAGCGGCGCATCGAACTGCTCGCGGAAGGTGCGCACGAACGACACGCCTTCGACCATCACGTCGAACACCTTCCACGTACCACCGCTCTGGCGCATCAGGAAGTCCACCGGAATCGGCTCGCCGCCGCTGCGCAGCAGTTCGCTCGACACGCGCACGCCCAGGCCACGCGGCAGCGGGGCTTCGGACTTGATGCGCACGCGCAACTGGGTGTTGAAGTCCAGCAGCGACGAACCGTACTTGCGCATCAGGTTGTCGGCCAGCGCATCGCCGAACACCTTGACGTCGGCCTCGGCGGCGCCGCGGCCGTGGCGACCCAGCACCTGGCGCGCCGCGTAGTCGCGGTCGAACATGGTGTTGAATTCGCTGTTGACGAAGGTCTGCAGCGCACCGCGGTCACGGGTGAACTCGGCGCGACGCGATTCCAGCGTCTTGAGCACACGCTCGGTATTGCTCAGCACCAGTTGGCTGGGCGAGCCGGCCTGCGCGGTGCTGGCGGCGGGCGCGGCAGCCGGGCGGGCCTGCGCGAACGCGGCGGCGGGCAGCACCAGCGCGGCAGCGAGGGCGAGCGGCAGGGCGCGACGGATCAGGGGCATACGGATCATGGAAGGACTCCTTCGTCACTGGGGGACGCGTCGGGCGACGCGGTGCCGGCTTCGGGCGCGGCTGGCGTGGCAGCGTCGGCACCTTCGCCGCCGCCGCCGAACATGTACTTGCCGACCATCTGCATCAGATCCACCGCCGGCGACGTGAAGGCGATCTCCTCGCCCGGCTGCAGCACTTCGAGATCGCCACCGACCGACAGGCCGATGTAGCTCTCGCCGAGCAGTCCGCCGGTGAGGATCGCCGCCGAGGTGTCGGCCGGGATCTCGTTGAAACGGTCTTCGATCTTCATCGACACGATCGAGTCGAAGCGCACCGGATCCAGATCGATGCCGGTCACGCGGCCGATGGTCACGCCGCCCACCTTGACCGGCGCGTTGGGACGCAGCTGGCCGAGATTGCTGAAGCGGGCGTTGAGCTCGTACGTGCCGCCGCGGCTGAAACCGAACTGGCCGTTGGTCGAGGCGATCGCCAGCACCAGCAGCGACGCGAGCGCGAGCAGCAGGAATGCGCCGACGGCGAGTTCGAGACGGGGACCACGGGCGCTTGTCATGGGTGTCACCTTTGCAGCGGACCGCCGGGTGCGGCGGTGAAAGAAGGAATCCGGTTCAGGTCGCCGACATCAGCGGAACAGGAAGGCGGACATCACGAAATTGAACATCAGCACCAGCAGCGAGGCATTGACCACCGCGCGCGTCGTCGCGACCGAGGTGCCCTCGATCGTCGGCTCGGCGTGGAAACCGACATATGAGGCGACCAGCGCGGCGGTGCCACCGAACACGGCCGACTTCACGAACGCGGTCAGGAAGTCGTGGCGGAAATCGACCGCGTCCTGCATCGACTGCCAGAACATGCCGTTGTCGATGCCCAGCACCTGCACCGCCTGGAACCAGCTCGCCGACAGCGCGAGGCTGCAGAAGAACGCGGTCAGCAGCGGCACGCAGATCACCGCGGCCCAGAAGCGCGGCGCGACGACCTTGGCCACCGGATCGATCGCCATCAGGCCGAGCGCGGTGATCTGGTCGGTGGCGCGCATCAGACCGAGTTCGGCGGAGATCGAACTGCCGGCGCGGCCGACGAACAGCAATGCGGTCAGCACCGGCGCGAGTTCGCGGTACAGACCCAGACCGATCAGCACGCTGACCTGGTTGCTGGCGCCGTAGGTTTCCAGCGCGCGGTAGCCCAGCAGCGTCAGCGACAAACCGACGAAGGCGCCGCCGACGGCGATGATCGGCAACGAGCGGCCACCGATCTTGTAGATCTCGCGGATCAGCTCGGAGAAGAAATCGGCGGTCGGCTTCGATGCGCGCAGCACCGACAGCGAGAACAGCCCGGCGCGGCCGAGCGAGCGGATCGCGGCGCTCATCGTGCAGCCTCCGTGCGGGCGAGATCGCCGCGGTCGAATGCGATGGGCCCGTCGGGCTCGCCGCGCAGGAACTGGCGCACCAGCGGATCGGTCGTGGCCTCGAGTTCGGCCGGCGTGCCCTGGAACACGATGCATCCGTTGGCGATCACGATCGCGTGGTCGGCGACGGGCAGCGTCTCGTGCACGTGGTGGGTGACGATGATGCTGGTCAGCCCGAGCGAAGCATTGAGGCGACCGATCAGGCTCATGATCACGCCCGAGGCGATCGGGTCCAGCCCGGTCAGCGGCTCGTCGTAGATCATCAACGGCGGATCCAGCGCCAGCGCGCGCGCCAAAGCGACGCGACGGGCCATGCCACCCGACAGCTCGCGCGGATACAGATCGCCGGCGTTGCGCAGGCCCACGGCCTGCAGCTTCATCGCGACCAGACGCGCGATCACCGGCTTCGGCAGCTTGGTGTGCAGACGCAGCGGCAGCGCGATGTTCTCGCCTGCGGTCAGATCGGTCAGCAGGCCGTTGCCCTGCAGCAGCACGCCGATGCCCTTACGCAGTTCCAGCAGCTCGCGCATGCGGGTCGGGACCGGCTCGCCGAAGACTTCGACCGTACCGGCCGCCGGCACCAGCTCACCGGTCAACGCGGACAGCAGCGTCGACTTGCCACTGCCCGAAGGGCCGAGCACGGCGGTCACGCTGCCGCGCGGCACCGACAGGTCGATACCCGACAGCACGCTGCGCCCGCCGCGGTCGAGGCGGACATCGCGCAGCAGCACGGCGGGCACATTGGCGTTGGCGTCGGGCATTCGGCTCGTGGGGTCGTGTCGGGACGATCGCGCAGAGGAACGCGCGAAACCCGCAGAGGATGGCGTGAACAAACTGAATCTTAACCCAGTCGGTGTACTGGCGAGTACAGAAATTGTCCCGCAGCCGGTTGTTGCGTCCCGCGAGGGCGATGCCCGATGGATCATGGATCGCGTGATCGAGCTGCCGCGCCTTCCGCATGCGTGGAGGACGCGTCGAAGAGGCGTTGCGCTACCCCGATGTCGCGTCGATATCGAGGGCGCCATGCCTGCGCACCGGTGACTGACCTGCATGCACCTTCTTCAGCCGTGCGCACGACGGCTGCACGCGCTTTCCGCAGGAACCGCCCTCGATAGACGAAGGTGCCGGACTGACGGCTAGCGGTCCGGATGTGCCAGTTATCGCCAGCAGTACAAAGGCTGGCCGACTACGCGGCGCTGGCGGTTCTCAGCGCAGATGTCCGGGGTCTGTCACCCGGCACAAGCGGTCAGCCGACGAGATGCTGCCCGGGCGCGGGAAAGCACTCGTCTTCCATCTCACCCGGCTTGCGCGCCTGCTGCGGCGCAGGCGGGTACGTCATCGCGCGGACGTCCGGGACGGGACTGCGCTGCGTCGAAAAGGATTGCTCACACATGCGCGTCTCCATCCACAACTCCACTTGAGGCGCGCACGCTAATGGCGCCCCCGTGAAGCGGGCGCATGGCCGCAGCATTCATCGTTCCCACGCATCAGGACGCGTGCATGCATGGCATCCGTCGCGGCAGCAGGTGACACGCAGCGTGTTGCGCGAGGCTCGAACCGGCCGGACGTGCGGCACACCGCACCGGCTGTCTGGCAGCGGCTGCATCCGCGCCATCGGAGGCGATGGCGCTTGAGGCCTGACCGGGTGCCGTTAACCCGTATTGCAATGCCCGGCGATGTCGCGCGACCGGTCGTAGGCACGTGTGGCGATGTCGAAGAACCCCAGTACGGACGGGAACAGATCGTCGTGGGAGTGCGGCGCCTGCGCGGCATCGGTGACGCAGGCCAGATCGAGGCCCATCGATCGCGCCGAACTGGCCGCGGTCCACAGCACCATCGGCACGTGCAGCTGCTGCGCCGGCGCGATCGGGTACGGCGCGCCATGCAGGAACAGGCCGTACTCGCCCAGTGATTCGCCGTGGTCGGAGACGTACAGCAGCGCGCTGTCGCGATCGGTGCGTGCGGCGAGCAGATCGATCAGCTGACCCAGCACGTGGTCGGTGTACAGGACCGCGTTGTCGTAGGCGTTGACGATGTCCGGCTTCGCGCACCGGGCGAGATCGATGCTGGTGCAGGTGGGACGGTAGCGCTCGAAGGCATCGGGATAGCGCTCGAAATAGGCGGGCCCATGGTTGCCCAGCATGTGCAGCACCAGCAGCGTATCGCCCTGTGCGGTGTCGAGGCGCTGGCGCAGCGCGGCCACGAGCACTGCGTCGAGACAGCGACCCTCGCGGCAGGCGGCCGGATCGATCGCCGCAGTCATGGTCTCCATGCCCGTACCGGCGCACACGCCCTTGCAGCCCGACTGGTTGTCCAGCCAGTCGACGGTGACACCCGTGCGGGCGACGACGTCGAGCAGGCTCTGCTGTGCGCGGATCGCATCGCGGTCGTAGGCGGCGCGGCCGATCGCCGAGAACATGCAAGGCAACGACACCTCGGTACTGCTGCCGCAGGCAGTGACATCGGGGAAGTTCACCACACCGTGCGCACGCAGTACCGGGGTGGTGTCGCGGACGTACCCGTTGAGTCCCCAATGATCGGCGCGTACCGTTTCGCCGACCACCAGCACCAGCAGACGCGGCCGGCGCATCACCGGCGTCGTCGTCTGTCGCGCATCGGTCGCCACCGGCTGGCGCTCACCCGGCGGCACTTCGTCGCGCTCACCCGTGGCGCGGACCAGCGACACCAGATAGTTGCCTGGCGTGATCCGGTAGCGCAGCGCGTGGTCGGCACGCACCAGCGAAAAGATGCCCTGCGATGCACTGCCGATCGCGCCGGCCGCCAGCACGGCCATCGCCAGCAGGAACACCGCACGACGCACGAACGCGCGCCCGAGCGTGTGGCGACGCACTGGCGTCAGCGCCACCAGCACCGCGGGCACGACGCCCTGCACCAGCACGTGCAGCACCAGGCCGAACGACAGCAGTTCGCGGCTCTCTGCAGGATCGGTGCGCAGCACGTTGTGGATCATCTCCACGTCGAACAGCACCGCGTAGTGGCTCGCGTAGAACGACGCGAACGCCGTCACCACCAGCAGCGTGCACAGCACCGGCTTGAGCAGGCGCCCACCTGCGAACAGTCCGAACAGCAGCGCATGCAACGCGACCAGCGCGACGCCGAATGCCACCTGCACGAACACCCCGCTGCCGGCGTCATGGACCGAGCGCCAGAAAGGCGTATTGGCGAACAGCACGAAGAACACGGACACCGTGAGCAGCAGCGCTTCCGACGGCCAGGGCTGCAGCGTCGTGACACGCAGGCGCGCAGCGCTGCCCCACCCCATCTCGCCGGCACCTTCGCCCGGCTGCGACTCGATCGCCGCGGCATGCAGCGCCATCGCCGATCGGCTCGACGCACGTCCATCCGCTGCGTCCTCGTGCTTCCGCATTCCGTCCAACTCGCTCATACCGGAACAGCCCGGCCCCTACAGGCTCGTGGCGCCGGTGTCGGAGGACCGTGGGAACGGTGTTGCGTGGACTTAACGCGGAGCCGCGTCCGGCATCGTCGCTGATGGCCAGAGCCAGTACACCGACAGCGTCATCGCAACGCCGGTGCACAGCAGCAGGGCTGCCACGTCGTGCGACAGGAAATGCGCGCCACGCAACTGCTGGGTCACGCCGAACACACCGCCCAGTGCGAGTCCGCCCCACAAGCCACGCCACCGCCAGCGCGGTGCGACGCGCGCCAACGCGAAGTACAGCGCGATCCATGCGTAACCGGCGCCCGCATGCCCAGCCGGGAAACAGGTGCCCGCACCGCGCAGCGGCGGTGACCAGATGCGCTCGCCGCCATACCGCAGCAGGTCCCATGGGCAATCGATGCCGCTGACGCGTTTGAGCGCCGCCACCAGCACCGCGCACAGCGCGACTGCCGCCACCAGATAGCGCAGCGCGGCGCGCCAGTGCACCGGCAGGACCTGTCGCCGGGCATCGAGCGCCATGACGCTGGCGCCCACGGCCCACGCGAGCACGGTCAGGAACCGTCCTCCGTCGTGGAGCAGACGCGACGTCCACCAGGCATCGCGCAACGCCCAGTGGCCGCCCTCCCAGCGATAGAGCCGGTCCGCCAGCCAGACATCGCCGCCGTAGTGCTGCAATGCGAAGGTCAGCAGCGCGGCCGCGACCAGTCCGCCGACGGCACCCGGCCACGCCTGTCGCGCCCGCGACATCGACGGCTGCTCCGCCACGCTCACCACAGCAAGCAGGCCCACACCGCCGCGTGCAGCAGCAGGCTCACCGTGACCGCCGCGGATCCCGCGTCCTTGGCCTTGCCCGACAGCGGATGCCGCTCGACGCCGATCCGGTCGATCGCCGCCTCGACTGCCGTGTTGAGCAGCTCGACCACGAACACCAGTCCAAGCGTGACCAGCAACAACGCACGCCACAGCGGCGCGATGTCGAGCAGGCACACCGCCGGCACGACGCACGCCGCCAGCACCGCCTCCTGGCGGAACGCCGCCTCGCTGCGCCAGGTGTCGCGCATGCCCCGCATGGAATGGCCGAGGGCGGCGCGCAGGCGCGCGGCGCCTGTGCTGTAAGGTGTCACAGCCATCGTCGAGCCCTGCCGGCGAACAGGGGCCGGCGCGCCGCGCAGCCTTGAGGCATCCACGTCGGAGGCGCGTCGGAACCACGTTCGGATTGCATTGGGAACGGCAACCGTCCTCGTACGCGGTCCATCGGATCGCAGGCAATGCGACGCACTGCGGCACAATCATCCCGATGACCGCATCGCCCGCGCCCGACTTCCGTGTCTACCACTCCAACGCGCTCGACGTGCTTGCTGCGCTGATGGCGGCGCAGTTGCGCGAGCAGGTGCCCGGGCAGTCGCCGCTGGCGCCGGACATCGTGCTGATTCCGCAGGTCGCGATGCGGCGCTGGCTGCAGGCGACGCTCGCGGCCGCGCATGGCGTGGCGGCGAATCTGGAGTTCCTGACGCCGGGCGAGTTCGTGCGCCAGGCGCTCGATGCCAACCGGCCGTCCGGGGACAGTGCCGACGACACCGAACTCGATGCCGCGACGCTGCGCTGGCATCTCTACGCCGCGCTGACCGACACCGGCTTCATGGCCCAGCCCGCGTTGCGTGCACTGGCCGCACACGTCGACGGTGCCGACCCGCTGCGCGCGTGGTCGCTGGCCGGTGAACTCGCGGCGGTGTTCGAGAAGTACCAGGCGTGGCGCCGCGAGTGGCTGCTGCGCTGGGAAGGCGGCGCCGATGCCGAGGATCCGCAGGCGATGCTGTGGCGGCGGGTCGCGCGCCACCACACGCATCGCGCGCGTCGCATCCAGACCTATCTCGACCGCTTCGAATCCGGCAGCGCCCCCTTGCCCGCAGGCCTGCCGCCGCGGCTGTTCGCGTTCGCCACGCTCAATGTCTCGCCCGACGTGCTGCGCGTGCTGGCGACGCAGGCGCGGGTCGGCACGCTGCATTTCTATGTGCCGTCGCCGACGCGCGACTACTGGGGCGACCTGCAGCGCGCGCGCCCGGGCGAAGCGATCGACGCGCCGCCCGACAATCCCCTGCTGCAGGCCTGGGGCGCGGCCGGTCGCGACTTCATGGCGGTGCTCGGCGGGTACGAGGTGGTGCATCCGACCGGCGAGATTCCGGCGCATGTCGATCCCGATACGCGCGGACCGCATCGCGACGGTCTGCTGCAGCGCCTGCAGTCGGACCTGTTCCACCGCCGCGCGACACCCGGCGCGCCGTTGCGCGACGCCGTCGACCGTCACGACGCCAGCCTGCAGGTGCACGCCTGCCACACCCGCCTGCGCGAACTGCAGGTGCTGCACGACCAGTTGCAGGCGCTGTTCGAGGATCCCCGTTTCGACCCGCCGCTGCAGCCGCGCGAAGTCGCGGTGCTGGCGCCGGACATCGATCCCTACATCCCGTATCTCGATGCGGTGTTCGGCGGTCGCGGCCATGACGGCGCGATGCCGTATGCGCTGGCCGATGCCAGTCCGCTCGCGGGCGAGCCGCTGGCCGAAGTGTTCGTGCGCCTGCTGGGTCTGCCCGTCGCGCGCTTCGGGCTCAACGAAACGCTCGACCTGCTCGCCAGTCCACCGCTGGCCGAAGCCGCCGGACTCGATGCCGTGGCCTTCGACCGTCTGCATGCATGGCTCGGCGCTGCCGGGGCGCGTTGGGGGCTCGACGCCGCGCATCGCGCGCGTCTGGATGCGCCCGCCGACGATGCCTACACCTGGGCGTTCGCGCTCGACCGTCTGCTGCTCGGCCATGCCAGCGGCAGCGATGCGTCGATCGTGTCGGCGAACGGCCAGCAGGTCGCGCCGCTGCCGGATCTCGAAGGCAGTGCGCTCGATGCGCTCGATACCCTGCTGCGCCTGTTGCGCGTGCTGGCGCAGAACGCGCGCGTGCTCGGCGAGGCAATGCCGCCCGATGCCTGGCGCGCACGTCTGCTCGGCCTGCTGGATGCATTGCTGCCGCGCACGCCGACCTCGCCGTCCACCCAGCGTGCACTGGACCGGTTGCGCACGCTGGTCGACGACTTCGCCAGCGAAGCGAAGCGCGCCGAATTCGATGCGCCGGTACCGCCTGAGGCGGTGCGCGCCCATTTCGCGGGTGTGCTCGGTGAAGCCGACACGCGCGCGCCGCTGTTGACCGGCGGCATCAGCATCGGCCGCATGGTGCCGATGCGCCTGCTGCCGTTCCGCGCGATCTGCCTGCTGGGCATGAACGATAGCGACTTCCCGCGGCGCGATCCCGCCGCCGGCCTCAACCGTCTGGTCGCCGAACTCGGCACCGACCGGCGCAGGCCCGGCGACCGGTCGACGCGCGACGACGACCGCTTCCTGTTCCTGCAGCTGTTCGCCGCGGCGCAGGATGTCTTCTACGTCAGCTACCAGGGCGCCGACCCGCGCGACGGCAGCACGCGCGAACCCTCGGTGCTGGTGACCGAACTGCTGGCCGCCGCAGCCGCGCAGCACACACCCGAATCGGACGCCGCAAGAACACTGGTCGTGCAGCACCCGCTGCAGCCGTTCGCGCCTGCCGCGTTCGGCGCCGGCGACGAACCGCGACGCTTCTCCTACCGCGCGCAGTGGTGGCCGGCGGCCGCCGCGCCGACGCAGCGCCGTCACCCGCTGCCGCCGTGGTTCGACGGCGCCGCCCTGCCACCGCTCGAACCCGAGACCTCGCTGTCGCTCGACACGCTGCGGCGGTTCCTGCAGGCGCCGGCCGATGCGTTCCTGCGTCAACGCCTCGGCCTGCGACTGGCCGAGGTCGAAGACGTCGACAGCGACATCGAGCCCCTGCTCGGCCCCGGTCGCGGACTGGAGAAACAGCAGCTGCAGCGCGCGGTCTTCGATGCACGACTGCGCGGCGACGACGACGCGACCACGCAGGCATTGCTGCGTGCGCGTGGCCTGCTGCCGTCCGGGCCGCTCGGCCGCCGCACGCTCGAAGCGGTGCATCGCGAGGTGGACGCGTACGCCGACCTGTTCGGTGACTGGCGCGCCGGCGCGCCGGCCGATGCGCCGCGTGTCGAGGTCGATCTCGACATCCCCGGCCACGGCCCGCTGCGCCTGCACGGCCGTATCGGCGACGTCTACCCGCAGGGCATCGCACGCCTGCGCTTCGACGCGCCGAACGGCAACTCGACCATCCGCGACGGACTCGACTGGCTGCTGGCCGAAGCCGCCGGCCTCGGCACGCCGATGGTGCAGTTCCACGATGCCGGCGAGTTCGGCAAGGGACCGCACGTGCGTCGACACCTGCCCGCATCCGAGGCGCGCGAGGTCCTGGCGCAGCTGGTCGCAATGCGTGCGCAGGGCCTGCGTGCACCGCTGGTGTTCGCGCCCTACAGCGGCTGGGCGCTCTACGACGCGCCTACGCTGGAACGCGGCCTCGATGCCGCCGCGAAGAAGTGGCGCGGCAGCGACCGCAGCTGGGGCGAGGGCAACGGTGAAGCGCTCCGGCTCGCCCTGCGCGGCCGCGACCCCTTCGCCGATGCCGCCACACGCGTTGCATTCGTCGACCAGGCAATGGCGATCTTCCTCGCCGTCGCCGCCGGTCAGCGCTACGACGGCACCGACCCAGACGCCCTGCGCGCCCTGGCCGCCGGACTCGACATGGAAGACGCCGAATGAACGCCGCACGCGATCCATTCCTCGATCTGCCGCTCGACGGCGTCCGCGCGATCGAAGCCTCCGCCGGCACCGGCAAGACCTTCACCCTGGCGACGCTCGTCGTGCGCCTCGTCGTCGAGGGCGGCCTGCGGATCGGGCAGATCCTTGCGGTCACCTTCACCGAAGCGGCCACGCAGGAACTGCGCAGCCGCATCCGCGCGCGCCTCGTGCTGGCGGCCGAACTGGTCGGCACACCGGCGTGTGCAAGCGAGTCGCCGGAAGCAACGCTCACGCGCGCGGTGATCGACGGGCATCTCGGCGCCGGTCACGAAGCCGCTGCAGACCTGCAGCGCCGCCTGCGCATCGCCGCCGACGAGATCGACCTCGCCGCGATCTTCACCATCCACGGCTTCTGCGCGCGCGTGCTGCGCGACCACGCACTGGAATCGGGCCAGGGCTTCGACGCGCCCGAACTGATGGCCGACGACGCCCGCCTGCGTGATGCGATCGCGGCCGACCTGTGGCGCGCGCACGGCGTCGACGCCGATGCCGCGGACGATCTGATCGGCCTGTGGCCCGCGGGCCACACCGCGCTGGCCGGCGACCTGTCGCCGCTGGTGCGCGAGCGCGTGCTGCGACCGGCGCTGGCCGAACTGCCCGACGATCCCACGCCGCGCCTGCGCCGTGCGGCCACCGCATTGCATGACGCGGTGTCCGCGCAGGGCGACGACTTCCGCGCGGCCCTGCTCACCGCAGTCGAGAACAAGGTGCTGCACGGCGGCAGCTACAAGGCCGCGTGGATCCACGCACTGTTCGATGCATTGCGCGACTGGTGCGCCGCCGGCAATCCCGACACGCCGTTCGCGCACGACAAGCTCGGCAACCTCACCCGCGACACGTTGCTCGCCCGCACCAGCAAGGGCGGTGCGGGGCGCACGCCGGAATCGACGATCTGCGACGCGGTGCCGGCCTACATCGACGCGCTCGCAGCCGTCTCAGAATTCCAGGACGCGCGCCGCGTCGAGCTGCTGCATCGCCTGCGCAGCGATGCGCGCAACCGCGTCGCGCGGTTCAAGCAGCAGCAGCGCGTGCAGACCTACGACGATCTGATCGACCACGTTGCCGATGCGATCGAAGGGCCGCAAGCCGACGCGCTGGTCGCCCGCTTGCGTGCGCAGTACGCGGTCGCGCTCGTCGACGAATTCCAGGACACCGACCCGCGCCAGTGGCGGATTTTCGAACGCGTGTTCGGCGTCGCCAGTGGCGCGCCCGCGCTGTTCGTCATCGGCGATCCCAAGCAGGCGATCTACGGCTTCCGTGGCGGCGACGTCGAAACCTATCTGGCCGCGCGTGCCACTGCCGAGCCCGCACCGCCGCTGTCGTCGAACTTCCGCTCGCGTCCCGGCGTGCTGCGCGCGATCGCCGCGCTGTACGCACAGGCGCAGCACGCGCACGAGGCCGCGCCCGACAAGGTGCCGCCTCCGTTCGTCGATCCGCGCATCGCGTTCTTCGAAGTCGCCCCCGGTGGCGTGCGGCAGGACAGCGACTTCCTCCGCAACGGCGCCGCCGCGCCCGCACTCACGCTGTGGCAGGCGCCGCCGCCCGAGCCCGACGACGCCGGCAAGGTGAAGCCGCACAGCGCCGGCCGGTCGCGCGAGCTCGCCACCCAGGCCTGCGTGGCTGCAATCCACGCCGTCCTCGGCGAATCGCGCGCAGGACGCGCGACCATCCAAGGCCGCGCGGTGCAGCCCGGCGACATCGCGGTGCTGGTCCGCAGCCACGCCGAAGCCACGCGCATCCGCAGCGCACTGGCGCAGGTCGGCATTCCCGCGGTCGCGGCCGGCAAGCAGAGCCTGTTCGCCACACCCGAGGCGCGCGACGTGCATGCGCTGCTGCTCGCCCTGCTGCACGGCGCCGACGACGGCCGCCTGCGCATGGCGCTGTCGACGGTGCTCGTCGGCGAGGACGCGTCGCGGATCGCCGCGCTCAGCGATCCTGCCGACAGCCGCGATGGCGATGCATTGCGCGCCTGGCAGCACACCGCGCTGGGCTGGCGTGACCGCCTGCAGCGTGGTGGCCCGCTCGCCCTCATCACCGGCCTGTGCAGCGAGCACGCCGGCCGCCTGCTGGCACTGCTGGACGGCGAACGCCGGCTCACCAACTACCTGCAGCTGGCCGAACTGCTGCAGGAAGCACAGGCGCACGCACTGGGCCTGCACGGCCTGGTCGACTGGCTGGCGCACGCGATCGCCGCGGCCAGCAGCGACGACGACAGCCAGCTGCTGCGGCTGGAATCCGACGCGCGCCGCGTGCAGGTGGTCACCCTGCACAAGAGCAAGGGCCTGGAATATCCGCTGGTGTTTCTGCCGTTCGCCGGCATCGGCAGCAAGCCGCGCGACGCCGGACGCCACGTCAGCGTGCCCGGCGACGACGGCCGTGTGCTGCACTGGAAACTGCTGCAGCAGACCTCCGGCTGGGACGCGGCGAAGGCGCGCTGGAACGATGCGCAGCGCGCCGAGGATGCGCGTCTGCTGTACGTCGGCCTGACCCGCGCCCGCCACGCGCTGTGGCTCGCCGGTGGTCCGTTTTTCAGTCACGACAAGGCCGCGATCGCGCGGATGATCGACACGCCGGCTGCCTTGCAGACGGCACTCGGCGATGCGCTGCAGGTCGACACGCAGCCGCCGCCCGACACGCTGCCGTGGATGCCGCCCGAGTCCGACGACGCGGTGCCCGACGCACGCATCGCCAGCCGCAGCCTCGCCAGCGACTGGTGGGTCTACAGCTTCACCCAGCTGTCGAATGCCGATGCCGGCAGCGACGTGTCGAGCGCCGCCACACAGCCCGCGCCCGGTGGACAGGACGAACCCGCTGCCACGCTGGACGCCACGCCCGACACCGACACCTTCGACCCGCGTTTCGCCGGCGCGCGTTTCGGCGTGGTGCTGCACGACGTGCTCGAGCGCAGCGACTTCGCCCGCTGGTCGCAATGGACGCCCGGCGACGCGGCGCCTGCAGCGGATGCCGACATCATCGTCGAGCGCCTGCGCGCGGCCGGCTACACCGGCGAGGACATCGACGACGGCCTCGCCGTGCTTACCCCGCTGGTCGGACAGACCCTGACCGTGCCGCTGCCCGAAGGCGTGCGCCTGTCCGACGTACCGGCCGACCGGCGCCGGCCCGAGATCGAGTTCCAGTTCGCACTGGCGCCGACGCGCATCGATGCGCTGCTCGCGCTGCTGCACACGCACGGCATCTCGACCGCGCGCAGCGGCTTCGGCCTGCGCCGTCGGCTCGAAGGCCTGATGACCGGCCTGATCGATCTGACCTACCTCGTGGATGGCCGCTGGTACGTGCTCGACTACAAGACCAACCGCCTGCCCGGCTACGCGCCCGCGCACCTCGAAGCGGCGATGGCGCACAGCGAGTACGACCTGCAGGCGCTGATCTACACCGTCGCCCTGCACCGCTGGCTGCGCTTCCGCCTCGGCGACGGCTACGACTACGCCCGCGATTTCGGAGGCGCGCGCTATCTGTTCTGTCGCGGCCTCGATGCCACGCGAGAAGATGCGCCCGGTGTGCGCGTCTGGCGGTTCGCGCCCGAGCTGGTGCACGCGCTGGATGGCCTTTTCGCCGGTGTCGCGGTGGAGGACGCCGCATGAGCCTGCTCACGTCCCTGCGCGAGGCCGGCGTGCTGCGCCCGCTCGACCACGCCCTGGCGCAGTCACTGCGCCGGCTCGATCCCGACACACCCGATCTCGTACTCGCGGCTGCCGCGCTGGCCTCGCTCGCGGTCGCCAACGGCCACGCAGGTTTCTCGCCGGCCGACCCGAAGCGCCTGATCGATGCCGACATCGCCTGGCCCGCGCCCGACGTCTGGCGCGCCGCGCTGCAGGCCTCGCGCTGGGTGTCCACGCCGCAGGCGGCAGATACCGATGCCGCGCCCGACATGCCGCTGGTACTCGAAGGCGCGCACGGCGCCGACCTGCTGTACCTGCGGCGTTACCGCGAGTACGAACACCGCCTCGTGCAGGGGCTGCGCCGCATCGGCGCCGCCACGCCAGAGCTCGATGCGTTCGACACGCTTGCGCCGCTGTTCGACACGCTGTTCCCCGCCGCGCGCGATGCCGCTGACGCCGACCTGCAGGCGCGCGCCGCAGCCGTCGCGCTGCGCCATGCACTCGTGCTCGTCACCGGCGGCCCCGGCACCGGCAAGACCACCACCATCACCCGCCTGCTGGTGCTGCTGGTCGCGCAGGCCCTGCAGGCCGGGCGCCCCGCGCCCCGCATCGCACTGGCGGCGCCGACCGGCCGCGCCGCCGAGCGCATGGCCGAAAGCCTGCGCCGCGCCGTACTGGCACTGGGCGAAGCCGGTGTCGATGCCGCGTTGCTCGCCGCGCTGCCCACTGCGGGCACCACGCTGCACCGCCTGCTCGGCACCATTCCCGATTCGCCGACCTTCCGGCACCACGCCGACAACCCGTTGCCGTGCGATGTCGTCATCGTCGACGAAGCCTCGATGATCGACCTGCCGCTGATGGCGAAGCTGGTCGAGGCCGTCGCTGACGGCGCGCGCCTCGTGCTGCTGGGCGACCCGGACCAGCTGCCGTCGGTCGAAGCAGGCGACGTGCTGAGCGGCATCCTCGGCGCGACCGGTGACGGCACGGCCCTGGCCGACGACGATGCGGCCGCGCTACAAAGCCTGCTCGGCGCATCGGCCGCTGCGGACACGCGACCGACACCGTCGTCGACATCGCCCGCATTTCCCGGCCGCCGCATCCACCTGCAACGCGGCTACCGCCAGAGCGCGGCGCTCGATCTCGCCCCGCTCGCCACCGCCGTGCGCGACGGCGATGCCGATACCGCGCTGTCGTTGCTGCGCGGTGGCGCGCTGTCGGGCGTGCACTTCCACGAACACGAGACCGACCCGCTGCAGGTCCATCGCGACGCGCTGCTCGCACACTGGACCGCACTCGCCGACACCCGCGATCCCGCCGAAGCGCTCGCGCGTGCGTCGCGCCTGCGCATTCTCACCGCCGTGCGCGAGGGGCCGCAGGGCGCACGCGGTCTCAATGCACGCATCGAAGCGATGCTTTCAGGCAGCGGCACCGGTGGCGCATCGCGGCGTGGCAGCAGCGCGGCGTATTTCCACGGCCGCCTGCTGCTGATCACCGAGAACAGCTATCGCCACCGCCTGTTCAACGGCGACATCGGCGTGTGCCTGGCCGACACCGACGGCAGCGTCATGGCCTGGTTCCCCGGCGACGACGCACGCACGCCGCGGCACTTCCATCCCGCCGCGCTGCCGGGGCACGACAGCGCATTCGCGATGACCGTGCACAAGGCGCAGGGCTCGGAGTTCGACACCGTGTGGCTGGTCCTGCCCGACCGCTTCAACCGCGTGCTGTCGCGCGAGCTGGTCTACACCGGCATGACCCGCGCGCGCAGCGCACTGCACGTCGTCGGTGGCGCACCGGTGCTGCGCGCCGCACTCGAACGTCATGCGAGCCGCTGGTCGGGCCTGGGCTGGCGGCTGGGTGCACGCGTCGACATCGATGCGCCGGCGGCGCCCGCAGCGATCTCCGCAGCCGAGCCGCCACCGGAGCAGGGCGCCCTGTTCTGAGGGCGTCGCGGCTGAACACCGCGCGCGGACTTAGGGTCGGCCCCAGCTTGTCCGCGCAGCCGCCGCGGACGAGCCTGCAGGTGTCCAGTCACGGGTACGCCCCATGAGCCTCGATCCCATTTCCGGCGGTGCCACCGCCGCGACCCAGCACCTCGCCGCCGCGCAGGCCAATCCGGCGCGCGACAACCCGCGCTACGAGCAGGTCGTCGACACGCTGGTCGCGTCCACGGCTACCGAACAGCAGCGCACCCACGCCTACGACCTCGTCGCCGGTCTGGAAACCGCCAATGGCGGCACGCTGACCGATGAAGTCCTGACCGGGCGCGCCGCAATCGCCATCGCCGACGACCGCACCGTGCCGGTCAACGTGTCCGAAGTCGCGCCACTGGTGCCGCCGGGCACCACGCTCGGCCCGTTCGCCACCAGCGAAGCGGCGGCCATCGCGATGATGGAGTACTCCAACCCGCTGTCGATCGAGATCAACCTCGAGAACGGTGGCCTGGTGTTCCGCGATCCCGATACCGGCCAGTTCCACGTCACCACGCCGATGGGCGGCACGCTCGACGGCTTCAATCCCGGCCAGGTGCCCCAGCCCGACGGCATGGAGCTGGTCGCGTGCTACCACGGCCACGCCGATTACTCGAAGGCCGACGGCACGCGCACCGACAAGGCGGGCGACGAGTTCAACAGCGACCAGTTCTCGGCGCAGGACAAGCGTCTGGCGGACCGGGGCGTCTGGGGCTCGGAGATCTACGTCTCCACGCCGAGCGGCGATTTCCGAAAGTATGATGGCGTGACGCGCCAGGACACCCTGATCAACTGACGGCGCATCGCGGGTCTACGCGCACCGCACTTCGCTTGCCGGAGGTCTCACCATGGTCTTCAACAGGATCCTGCTCATGAGCACGCTCGCCTTCGCTTCCCTCGCACAGGCCGCCCACGGCGCCGGTGCCACCCCCGCCCCCATCGAACTCGACGGCGCACGCGCCGCTGCGCTGGCTGCGGCCGTCCCGGTGTTCAAGGACAAGCAGCCCGACGCCGACCTCGCGCATTTCCACGTACACGTGCATCCCGCCGAGGACGGCACGTTCCAGGTGATCTTCGAGCCGCATCAGGCCGACGACGGCGCGGCTGTGGCCGGTGGCCGCACCGCACACGGCCGCGAACTGAATGTCTGGATCAAGGCGTCGGACAACACCCTCGACCGGATCGCGTTCGCCCGCTGAGACGCGTCCATCGCAGCCTCCGCGCCGTCTTGGCGTGGGTTCCACCGCATCGCCGCCTCCGGGCGGCGATGTGCGTTCCAGCGGCGGCAGGTCCTGAGGCCTGCCGCGCAGCGCGGGCATCGATGTGTTGCGGCCACGACCTGACGGACATGGCGCGCATCCGGCCGGACTGATCATGGCGTTGCGCCATCTGTCCGTGTCAGAACGATCCAGGCAGGACCTGCACCCGCCGGCATCACACGCCTCCGTGCGTGTCCGCCCCGCACGTCGCACATCACCTACTTGTTGCGTGACGCCTGGATCTCGGCGGCTTTCTGCGCGAGTTCCCGGACCTTGGCCTCGCGTGCCTGTTCCGCCTTCCGCAATGCGTCACGCGCCTCGCGGATCACTTCCTGCGCGAGGCTGTGGCTGGTGTGATGGCGCTTCATGTCCATCGCGGCGGTCACGCGCTGGTGCGCCTTTTCGATCGCCTTGTCGAACCGGAACAGCGGCGCGTTCGAGTTCTGCGTCAACGGTGGGTCGTAGGTCTTCTTCATCGGGGCGTCTTCCTCAACAGGGCGGCACGATAGCCCGGTTGCCGGCCCACGGCACGCGGCGCGTCGCCGACTGCAGGTGCACGCCGCTGCCCTGCACCGCAACGGCGTACTGCCGCATGCGTCCGTTTGCCCGGAGATTCCCACTGCCCGCCTGACGCGCTATGGTCGCCGCCAGGGGAAGGGGGATTCGCATGGAACGCGGACGTCGCGGTTTTTTCGGCGACCTGGCACGGCTGCCGTGGCCGGTCGCACTGGTAGTCGGACTCATCGGATACGCAGGCATCCGGCACGGCGTGCCGGCATTCTTCGCGCGTCAGGACGGCCCGTTCGCGCAAGCGCTGGCAAATGCGAGTGCATCGCTCGCGCCGCTCGCATGGATATTCCTCGCGGCATGCGCGCTATGCGCGCTGGTGGCATTCGCCAATGCCCACAAGCGCCGCCGCCTGCTCGACACCCGCACCGGCCTCGATAGTCTCGCGTCCATCGGCTGGCGCGATTTCGAACGTCTCGTCGGCGAAGCCTTCCGTCGTCAGGGCTACAGCGTCGAGGAAACCGGTCTGGGCGGCGCCGACGGCGGCATCGATCTGATCCTACGCAAGCACGGCCAACGCACGCTGGTGCAGTGCAAGCAATGGCGCCGCGAGAAAGTGCCGGTGAACGTCGTGCGCGAAATGTACGGCCTGCTCAACCACCACGGCGCACACGCCGTGCGCATCGCGACCGTCGGCGGATTCACAAGGGACGCTGCGCGCTTCGCCGCCGGCAAGCCGATCGAACTGATCGATGGCGCCACCCTGCTGGCAATGATCCGCGACGTGCAGACCGCAGCCCGCGCGCCTGTGCCGCCATCGACGCCGATGCCCGCGCCCCGGATCGAACCCGCGTTCGCCAACGCCATGACGGCCATCGCAGCGACACCCGATTGCCCACGCTGCGGCAGCGCGATGGTCGAACGCACCAACCGCCGCGCAAACAGCACCTTCTGGGGCTGCACGACGTTTCCCACATGCCGCGGCACGCGATGACCGTTGCCCGCGGTTATCGCTGTTCCCCTTCGCCACCGACCAGGCAGAACCCGCCATGCGCTTTCTGATCGTGCTGCTGCTCGTCGCCGCCGCCGCGTGGGGCGGCTATCGCCACTTCCATGCGCCGGAACCTGTGGCGATGACACCGATCGCCGCGACCGCCACGCCACCGCGAGCCGCACCGACGCGTGTATTGCCGACGCCGGCCCGGAGCTTCAGCTGCGATGGCCGCCAGCACTGTTCGCAGATGCGGTCCTGTGAGGAAGCGACGTTTTTCATCCGCAACTGCCCGAACACGAAGATGGATGGGGATAAGGATGGGGTGCCGTGTGAGTCGCAGTGGTGCGGCTAGAAGTGAATCTGGAACCCTTAGCTCCTAGGTGCTCGGCTGCAGATGCTTCTTCTGGTGAGCACGCTCGCGAGCTTCGGCAGCTGGCTCGCAGGCCTGGGCTGCGAAGCGACCGGCGTTGCGCACTGGCTCTCACCCCGCCGCAGCACGCGAGCTCTGCTTGACCATGCTCATCGAACGCGAAGCGCTGGTCAGACGATGGCCGCTTGAACCCGCATCCAGATGGCTGGAATGCAAACGATCACTGCCCATTAAAACGTGGGGAAACCTTAGAACGTGATCCAGTTCTTCGGACTCAATACTCCGCTAACTCCATCCTCACTTCTAATCTTCTTGTCTATCGGCATCATCCGGGGTAGATATCACAGGCTCAGGAAGGCCCAGCGCTTTGCGGATCTCGCATCTCCATGAGCTTCCTTCTTCGTCGATACCCAAGCCAATGAACTCCTGGACCTCACCTAGAACATCTTCCGACGCGTTAGCAAGTGCCGTCTGTAGCACGAAGCTACATTCTCCAAGAAAGTCTAAAAGCAGTGGCGATCTGGACTCAATCAGTGGCAGCAGCAATTTTCTGGCTACTACATTTGGATGCTTCGCAAACGGAAGACGCGCAATAAAGCCAGGACAGCTCCTAAGGGCATCCTCAGCACCCTTAGCAGTCGATATAGAATCCTGCAACCGCTCTAGGACGTCATAACCAAGGCCCTCGAGACTATGCTTAGGAAGAGCGCCCAATAAGCTGTCGAGATCCGCGTGAAAATCAATAGCTCCCGAGAAAATACCGATCACATGCTCGCAGAGCGGCGTCCTTATTTGGGCCGGTGGAATCTCAAAACCGTGCTCACCTGTGGAACGCGCACTTAGAACACCTAGCAACCCAGAGCGAGTAGCGAGCGCCTCTGACCATGCAGCTCGGTCCAGAGCCTTAATCCAGGCGTCAAATGCACTCATGAAATTTATCCACCCCGGCTCAGCCCTAGATAATAAATCCTCAACAAGGTCTGCCGAGACCACAGACATATCAACTGATTTCAGCTCCGAAGATAATTTATCTCCCTCGACATTCTGGAGAACAATATTAATGTCTTGACCTAGCAAAGATCTCAAAAAAGCGTGGCAATCAATGATTGTCCGCAATGATACTGGGTAGTAATCGCTCCCGCGTATCCACTGCCCAATAATCGATGCCACAAGCCCATTGTGATCCGGCCGCTGCGATGCGGAATTGATCCACGCATCAAACTTCCTCCATTGGACTCCGCGCTCAATAACGGCATCCAGCAGGGCTGCTTCGTCCGTTCCGCCAGCCAAAATATCTCTTGAATAATCTCTCTGCACATTCAACTGGCCCAACTGCGGATGATTCACCGCAATCTTCGGAAAAGGCCTTGAGCGATAGTAATCCATGATCTCAAACAACAGTGCCGCCCTGAGACCAACCGGCGACTCATCAGGATCGCTAAAGCGATGAAGCGCGTAGAAAAAGCTCCCGCCCTTCATTATTGCGGCCCGCGCCGCTATAGAACGCTCATCATTTAAATTGTCTTCTAAAAGAAGTCGGAAACACCAAATCAATCCCTCGAGAGGCGCTCCGCCCTCGGAAGAGACTCTGTCAGATACGGCAGTGGCAGCTTTCTCAACTAGCGCAGGCACTTCATCGTTATCTACAAAGTGGCGTAGCTCAGGCCACGCATAGTAGAACTCATATGGACGCTTGGCCAACCTTGATTCTAGTGAAAGCAAGATAACGGGTGATGGAATCTGCGCGCTCTTTAGGTCGGAAATTGATAGCGATACGGTGTCTGCATCGTACGCAGCACCAACCAAAAACTCCCTCCCCCTTGGAACAACGATGGTCGCTAACGCCGCGCGTGCGGCCTCTTCACCATGTTTTTCCTCCAAAGCACTCAACATGGAGCCTATTAGGACGATCCATGAAGCTCCCATCTCAAACGTAAGGTCATCCTCTTTTTCTGGATAAGAACGATATAGCCATCTCGAAACACCAGAAGTCCAGCGCACAACCTCGTGAACTGAGCAAACTTTAATCAGCCCACTTAAATCCTGAATGTCTTTTAGCTCTGCCGATTTCGATGGGACTAAGTTATCTATTTCTTGGAACAATCTAGATTTACAGTCTAAGGTACTCAATGCCAGCGGATCCAGAGCCCCCAGATTCCTGCAGGAGTTTTTGAATTGGGTCGGCGAGTTGCTCGCCCACGCCTTTGCGAACTCGTTGTAAACATCAGGAAGAATGACGTCAAAGCCAGGCGCAGAGGAGAGTTCTTTTGCGAGGTCTTCATCATCGCCCGTAAAAGCTTCTTCAATTTTCCTATTCAGTAGAACCTGAAGCGCTACCCTAGGTTCTACGTTAAAAGAAAGTGCCGCCAGGTTCTTGAAGATGTCTTCGTCACCAGCAAGCTCTATGAATCGCCGGTCGAAACTATCTTCGCTTCTCAGTAACTTCGGATCTCTCTCTATCGCTGATCGGTGAACAAGATAGGTAGCGATAGTGGGAATTGAGATAATCTCGTCCCACTGCTCCCAAAGAATTGCCAGTGCATTAATAAAAGATATTGTGTGCCTGGGTGTGGCGGCGTCATCTGCGCGAGAAAGACTAAAGATCTTATAGGCTCGGTATACTTGCTCATCCAGGACCCCGTCGCCCAGCGCTTCCCGTAGCTTCGTGCGAAAAAAATCGGCCGCGTCTGCAACTACGGGCGGAGATACAAAGAAAATCGCATCGAAGGACTTTCTGAAGATGTCTTCGTAGTCACTAGTATCCTCATTTTCCGCACTTAATGCCCTTAGAACATGAATTCTGTCATATGGAACAAGTACGGTTATTTTCTTTGACGGATCATCATCGAGCTTACTGGAGCTAAGCACCGACCTAACATCTGACCACGCACTGGAGATCCTGTCGGACGGGAGCCTGTCAATATTGTCGAAAACAACGATTACGCGACGATCTATCGTCTGAAAGCAAGACAGAATTTCTTTTAGTGTTTTCTCAAACTCGTGCTGACTAGGGTCCACTTCTCTAATATTCTGCTTAATGTGAACAACCTCGGCTTCCTTCGAGAATACAGATAAAGTAGCGGACGCAGAGTTAACAAACGTATTGAGCCTGTTACCTGCTTTTGGTCGAAGGGACCTGTACTTGATTACTACGATCCCTAACGTTATTACCGCCATGACGCAAAGGGCAGCCAGAGAAAGTAAAGATAATGCCCCATTGCCCGGTGCATTTACCGCCGCAGGACTAATCCACATGTACGCGGTCGGAAGAACTAGTAAGAACAGCAAAGCGACCAATCCAAAGGCGCTGAAGACCTTATTGCTTGATGTCTTTGTCTCGACTGATCGGTTTCTAATTCTGTCCCTAATATCGTTTATTTCTGCCGCATTGGATCCTTCAATCCCTTCGAGCCAAGAGATTATTTCTTCGAGGAAAGATCTTCGAAATCCACTATTTTGGTTGACCCAGAAATCAAAGGTGAAGACGTGATAGCGCTTGGGAGAGTTCCCGGAGTGAAGTAATTCACGCGCAATCTGGACGATAGTCGACTTTCCGGATCCCCATCGCCCCTCCAGGCCAATTGATCGCGTTTGCTCGTCAAACTCCGTTATCGTTTCCGCGAGAGACTTGGCCGTTCGCATGTGCCCGCCACCCGAGAATGCATCCTCTGCACTGGGAAGATCGAACAGAACTTTTCTTCGTCTTTGTGTGCCTGCCATCCGTGCCCCCCCCTCCGTCGTTCACAGCAATCTACTTCAACTACGCTGCGATTTGCCATTAATTAGTAGTGAGCTTGAAGCTTAGGCAACCAAGCTCGTTTGTGGGATTGGTTCTAGGACGAGAACGGGGGTCAGATTATGATTCTTCTAAATCTGGCTCCGGCGTGAGGGCGCAGATCGCGGTTCCAAGTTCACTTACGGCGCGAACTAGATAGCCGTTGGACATGGAGGTCCCCTGCGTTTTTTTCGTTTGTAGGGCTTCTGGCGCCCGAAATCGCGTGGGCTCAGTCCTGCCGCTATGGCGACATCAGCTACGGCCAGCCGCAGGACTGCAGCGTCATCACCCGAGACCAGCGTGCCAATCCTTACGCGCATCTGTTCCGCAACCTGCGAGCAGAGCGACGCGCGGACGAAGCAGAGCGTGGCGCGGATCATGGGGCGGCCACAGCCTTCGACCCGCGTGTTGAGCGTGCCGGCGCATGGCACCGATGACGCGAAGCGCTACGGCGTTGCATGCATCAGTGGCCTGGTGATGCTGCGCCTGCCGAACGGCTGGCAGCAGGCGTTGGACACGGAGCATCGCTACTACACGTGCCGAAGCTGATCAGCGCGGCACGCCCACCGTGTGCTCGTGACCGGACTGGCGAGTGGCGTTCGACGCGCCGGGAAGGTGCGCAGAGCGGAGACACGACGGGCGGATGATTTGAACTCTGGTGATCTGTTCGCCGCCAGACGCCGTAAGCCAATGCAGACCAATCGCGGGAGTGTCTGCAATGCGCATCGTGAATAGGGTGGTGATGCTGCTGGCCTGCCTTTGGCTGGCCGGGTGTGCGACAGGCTTTCCGCGTGCCGCCGCGCCGTACGTGGCGGCCGACGGACTGGATGGGGCGGCGGTGCTCGCACGGAGCGTGGAGGCGCATGGTGGTGACCTGCGCAAACGCAGTGGCGACCTGAATTTCGCGAGCGACGGGCGGTGGGAATCGCTGATCCAGCGCATCCAGCCCGTGGTCACCGATGCGGGGTACCGGGTGACGGCCGACACACGGTACGCGCCGGCGCAGGGCCTCCACGCGATCCGCTCGCAAGGGCCCAAGGGCATCAAGCAGGTAGTGCGCAGGCCCGGCAGCATCGAGGTGTACTACGACGGCGTGCGTGCGACCGACCCGGAGACGCTGCAGGCTGCGGCGATGACGACCGATGCGTTCGAGTTGTTCCACTTCGGGCCGTCATTCCTGGCCGCCCGCGCGACACAGGTGACGCGCATGAGCGATGTCGAGGACGGCGGCCAGCGCTATGCGCGCGTGCGGGTGGAGATCGCGCCGGGCTTCGGCGAGGCCGCGAACGATACGGTGATCGCGTGGTTCGATGCACAGACGCACCTGCTGCACCGCGTGCATCTGACCTTGAACGGATTTCCGACCACGCAGGGCGCGCACGTGGACACGACGATGACCGGCTATCGCGCTCTGGATGGCGTGATGCTGCCCACGCGTTTCCATGAGCGCGTGCGCGGACCGCTGCGCATCGATGCGCACACCTGGTGGGTGACCGGACAGGACGCCGACCGCGGCTGGCAGACCGGGGACGTAGCCAAGGGTGTCTTCACCGGCGCCGCGGCGCGGCCGGCTGACGCTTTGCGATAACGGTCCGCCCGGGTTCGTCCTGTGCGCGCCGGCCTGACCGCCGGGCGCGCGGCTCACCGCCGCATGCAGCGTTCCCACCGCTCCTGCACGCGGTTGGCGAACCACGCGGTCGTCAGCCTCCGGGTGATCTTGGGGCTCTCCAGCACGATGCCCGGCAACACGGCGCGCGGCAGCCGTGTGCCGGCGGCTGCGTCGGCAAGGGCGAAGACGCGGGTGTACAGCGTGGTCTCTTCGAAACCGGGTGTGGCGCCCTGCTCCAGCGCGCGGCGGATCTGCGCGTCAGTTATGTCGATGCGGCCACCCAGCGCGCGCACGGCGCGCTCGGTGGCGCCGGGGGTGTCGAGATTCGCGCCGGGCATCAGCAGGTCGCCGTCGAGTGCGAGGTCGATGCCCGAGGCTTCGGTCACCGCGTTCTGGAAGGCGGCGTTGCGGCTGGCGTACCAGCCGGCGTTGAAGTCGGCGAAGCGGTACAGCTGTGTCTCGTAACTGGCGGGATAGCCCAGCAGATGCGTGGTGCCGAAGTACAGGCCGCCGCGACGTGTGAACACTTCCTGGCGGATGCCCTGCGCCACCGGATACGGGTAGCCACGCGCATGCGATTGCGCGAAGTCGATGCGGACCTGCATGGGACCGCCGGTGCGCACGGGATTGAGGCCCGCGAACAGGCGCCTGCCCAGCGGCACGACGCCGATGAAGTCTTCGTAGAGTTCGCTCAGGTCGCGCTCGGTGCGCACGCGCTCCAGCCGCTGCGCATAGGTACGGCCATCGGGCGAGTCGAGCCGCAAGGCGGCGTTGAGCAGGAAGCCGGGCACGTGCAGCGCACCGGCGCGGCGGTCGATCTCGGCGCGGGCGATCTCCGGCAGGCCGGGCACCGCGGGATCGGCGGTGTAGGTGCTTTCCTGCTCGGTCACGGCCAGCACGGCGCACAGGTGTTCGCTGGTGGGCGCGATGTCCTGCGCGGTGAGCGCGACATAGACGTCGTTCGCCCAGCCCGCGCGGTCGTCGAGGCTGGCCGGCAGCTTGCGCAGGATTTCCGCGCGCACATCGTCCGGGCTGCGCTGCATCTGCAGCGGCGCCTGGCTGGCGCAGCCGGCGAGCAACCCCAGTGCGACCAGGACGGACAGGATTCGGGTCATGGCAGGCGCAGTGCAGCGAACGGTGCGGCATCGTGCCAGACGTGCTGCGAAGGGCGTCGGGTCGATGGCTGTGGCGGCCATCCGGACGACGGCGACGACGAGATCAGACGCAGCTGCGGCGGCGTGTTGGAGACGCCCGGCGAACGCGAGTCAGGCGCTGACCGGGCACGCGCGCCGTGTCGACGGCGCATCCGGCGTGCGCGCCTTGCATGCGTGGCCTTCCGTACCCCGGCACTGCGTTGAGGTTCTGGACGGTCGCGTCGCGACCAAGGGGAATGCCTGCATGACCAGCGGACGCCGTCTTTCCGTTCTTGCCGCCGCCGTCGTGCTGACGGGCCTCGCGCTGCAGGCCACACCGATGCGGGCGCAGACGACGGCCGCGGCGCCTGCGCCGAAGTCGGCGATGCAGATCCAGCAGGACGCCGATGCAGCCGCGCCGCCGCCGACGGCCACCTTCGCCTACGGCGCAGGCCCGCAACAGCGTGGCCAGTTGCGGATTCCGGATGGCAACGGGCCGTTCCCGGTGGCGATCGTGATCCACGGCGGGTGCTGGATGGCGGACCTCGGCGGCAGCGGGCTGCCCGGTCTGTCGGAGATGTTGCGCAAGCGCGGCATCGCGACCTGGGACATCGACTACCGGCGTGTGGGACATCCGGGCGGTGGCTGGCCGGGCTCGTTCGAGGACGTGGCCGCCGGCATCGATCATCTGGGCACGGTAGCAAAGGGCCAACCGCTGGATCTGGATCGCGTGGTGACGGTCGGCCATTCGGCCGGTGCGCTGTTCGCGTTGTGGGCGCCCGCCCGCAGTCAGCTCGCGGCGCCGTGGACGCCACCCGCAAACAGTCCGCGTATCAGAGCTGCCGTGGCGATCGACGGGCCGGGTGCACTGGCGCCGATGATCGGCATCGATGCGCAGGTCTGTGGCCAGCCGGTGATCGTGCCGTTGATGGGCGGCACGCCTGCGCAGCTGCCGGATGCGTATCGCGCGGCGAGCCCGTCGGACCATCTGCCGCTGGGCGTACGCCAGTTGTTCGTCACCGCCGAGCTCGGCCCCTTCATGCAGGGCTACATCGACATGGCAAAGGCCGCAGGCGATCCGGTCGAGGTGTTCGCGCCGCCTGCGCCCGACCACTTCGACATCGTGACGCCGGGCCTGGCGAACGGCGAGGCGGTGGCGGACTGGATTGCGGCGCAGGCGTTCGATGCGACTGCAACGCCGGCACCGGTGCGCGAAGCGCCCTGACCGGGCGTCGGCGCGACCGGGCGCGGCGCCGTCAGAACAGCACCGCGCCGACCTGCAGACGGCCGTCCGCGCCCTGGAAGAACGCGACCTTCGTGGTGGTGACGTCTTCGGCGCCGGGATGCGCACGCCAGACGATGGGGTCGGGCACGATGCGCAGCAGGCGGCCGCCCGCCATGCGTTCGATGCGGAACCGGTCGGGACCGAGCACCAGATCGAGCGGCTGCAGTGTCAGGCCGTCGGGCGCGAGCGCCGCGAAGGGCCTGGTCCTCGCGATGAACGTCTCCATGGACCAGCCGTAGGTCGAACGTGCGATGTGCTGCCACGTCGTGCCGTATGCGGCCTGCACCCGCGCGTGGTCACCCGTGTGCAGGGTCGCGTGCAGATCGCGATAGGCCGCCAGAAGCGCCGCGCGGGTGTCCGGTGTGTCGGCGATCACCGGGGCCTCGGCCCATGGCGGCGCCGGCAGCGGATCGTCGAGCTGGAAATGCGCGGTAACCCGGCGTGCGCGCTGCGCGTCGGCGTCCCAGCCGCTTGCCAGTTCGTAGGCATCCTGACGGTCTTCGCCGACTTTCATCGGTGCGGTGGTGCGTGTGTCCGGCGGCAGCCCGGCGTGGGTCTTGTCGGGGAAACGCACCGCGTTGTCGCTGTCGAGCGCGAGGTTCAACAGGGTCACGCGATCGCGTGCGCGCGTTGCGGAGTCGACGCGCACCAGGGTCGCGGCGAAATGGAAGTCGGGGCTGGCGACGTTGTAGGCGAATGGCGAGCCCGCGACGGACACGAAGGTCACGTCCACCTCGTTGCGCCCTTCGCGCAGGTAGGCATTCACCGGCAGCGTGAGCGTGACATCGCGTGCCTGGAAGTCCCGCCAGACGGTTACGCCGTTGAGCCGGATCGACCAGTACGCGCCGCCACCGGCCAGCGAGATCGAATAGCTGGCCGGGGCGGCGGCGTCGGATGCCGGCGCCGTGACGTCTTCGGCTAATACGCCTTGCGTGTACACGGCGAGGCAGGCGATCAGCAGGGCAGCGATGCGCGTCGTGATGCGCGCAGGCGGGCGTGTGGAAGTGGCGTTGCGTCGGGCTGGCATCACGGGCGTCCTTGTCGGGTGTGCGGGCGCTGCACGGGCGATGGTCCGGATCCCGATCGGCAGACGGTCGCATCGGCGCGCGACCGACGTCGAGGTGCTGGTCAACCGGTCGGGATCACGCATCGTAGAGGGTGCGATGTGCCGCCTGTGCGCAGGCCGGTGGTGGCACGCCCGGGTGCGGGGTGCGGGCGAGTGCCCGGGCGCACCACGTCAGACGTTCCGGCACGCATCTTCGACGTCGATCGCGTTGCATGGAGTGCGCGCGCAGGCGTGCCGGGAACCCTGCTCCGTTGCCGGCGCTACCCGTCGCACGCAGCCGCTTCGCGTGGCTGCAGCACGAACACCGTCTCGATGCCGCTGCCGTCCGCGACCTGGTCGGCGATGCTGCGAGTCACCGGCAGCGCGCAGCCGAGCACTTCGCCGGGCGGCACCGTGCCGGTTTCGGCGCGTAGATAACGGGTTTCGATCCGCAGGTTGCCGTTGCGCTGGTAGGACGGCCGCATGACGCCGCCGTCGCATTCGACGATGCACTGGATCTGCCCGCTGCTCTCGCTGCAGCCGGGCTGGATGCGGAACTCGCGATCGTCGTCGAGGAAGCGGACGCGGATGTCGTAGTCGGTCTGGGCGGTGTCGCGATTGTCGATGGTACGGACCCGGATCTCGCGCACCTGCTGGCGGGGGTGCGCGGCCAGATGCGCAGCGTCGTAGGTGCGGGCGTAGCAAGCGGCCGGCTCGCGTGCGGACGCAAGGCCGGCGAGCCCGGCCAGGACGACGGCGGATGCCAGGACTGCAATGCGCATCGGCGAACTTCTCGAGTGCGCGTCGCGTGCCGTGTCAGTGCGTCGTCGCAGGACCCAGACGTTCGCGGATCCACTCGTAATCGCGCCGCACCGGTGCGGCCAGGACCGAGGGATCGCCGTCGTAGAGATAGCTGTCGACGGTGGCGCCGGTGTCGTCGGCCACGCGCGGGTCGGCGCCGGCTTCCATGAAACGCTTCACCGAGGGAATGTCGTTGACCAGCGCGGCTTGGTGCAGCGGCGTGGTGCCGCTGCGGTCGCGGACGTCGAGCTTCGCGCCTGCCGCCAGCAGGCGGTCGATGTTGTCGGGCTCGCGGGCGCGCAGTGCATCGAACAACGGGGTCTGGCCGTTGCGGGTGTTGGGCACGTCGACCGGCACGCCCTGCTCGAGCAGCAGGGCGATCCAGTTGTCATCCTTGGACATCGCCGCTTCGTGCAGTGCGGTGCGGCCCTTGGCATCGCCGCGTGCGGGGTCGGCGCCGAGTTCGAGCAGCAGGCGCACGGCGTCGCGGTCGCCCTGGCGGATCAGCCAGTTGAGCGCAGGCGTGCCGGCTTCATCGGTGGCGTTGGCATTGGCGCCGGACGCGAGCAGTTCGCGGGCGAGCGTGGCGTTGCCTTCGCGTACGGCGGTGACGAACTGCGCCTGTGCGGGATTGTCGAATGCGCGCGCGTCGTTGCTCATGGAGTCGTGTCCTTGCGTGCAGCCGGAAGCCGCCAGCATCAGTGCGGCGAGCAGCAGGTGCGGAAATGGGCGGCGGGTCATGGTACGCAGCATGCCGCAGCGCGCGTTAAGACGCGCGCAGGTGCATCAGGCCGGAACAGGTACGCATCCGCTTCGCAGGTGCGTCGCGCGCAAGGCACGCGACGACTCAGTTGAAGGGGTTGAGGAAGTCGGCCACCTTGCCGGCGCCATCGGCAATGCCGCGGCCGACATTGCGCGCGCCGTCGGAGACGTTGCGGGCCACGTCACCGGCGAAGTCGCTGACGTTCTGGCCCACGTCACCGGCGAAGTCGGCCACCGCTTCCACGCCGTCGCCGAGCTTGTCGGCGGCCACGTCGAGCACGTCACCGACGCCATCGGCCACATTGCTGACCACGCTGCCGGTGCCTTCAACGAAACCGGCAACTGCGTTGGCGGGCGTCTCGAGACCGCTGATGCGGCCCAGGTCACGCACGAATCCGCCTGCGGCATTGGTGGTGTTCTGCATCGTGTCGCCGAGCAGGCTCACCGTGCCGTCGAGCACATCGCCAACGGTGTCGAGGCCGGCATCGGCGACGTCACCCAGCAGGCCGGAGGTCGCGGCAATCGTGCGGCCCTCGGAGATGCCGTCGATGAATTCACCGGCCCCGGTCTTCAGGTCGGAGAACGTGCCGGTCAGGTCCCCGCCCAGATCGACGACCTCTCGAATGCCGGAGGCCAGGGCATTGAACTGCAGGTCCGCATAGGCATCGACTCCGGCGGCGAGCGTATCGGTGGCGACGGAGGTGGTCGCACCGACGACGTTGCCGAGTGCATCGCTGCCGTGGTCGACCAGGGTGCTGGCACCGTTGAGCAGACTGCCGACCACCCAGCTCTGCGGGGTGGCACCGGGGCCGTTGCGCATCTGGTCGCCCAGCGCGTCCATGCCGGTGGCCAGCGTGCCGCCGGCGGTATCGATGCCGGTGTTGACCAGGCCGCCCAGCACCTGCCCGTTGCTCGGGCCGAGCGACGGATCGGTGGGCGTGGCGTGTTCGAAGGCCTCGACGTAGACCGCATCCGGTCCGCCGCCGCCATGCAGGTCACCGAAGCCGGTGCCCGGCGGCGGGTCGATGCGCAGGGCATGGCCCACGGCGTCGGGCGGGGAGCCGATGACCGGCAGCAGGGGGATGTCTTCCTGGGCTGCGGTGAGCTGGTCGCCGTTGACGGCGTAACGGCGCACCTGGCCGCTGTCGGCGACGGTGTCGCGGATGTCGTTGGGGTTGAAGCCCAGGCTCTCGAGGGTCTCGTTGCTGAGGCCCGAGGCGTTGAAGGTCACGGCGGAGGCGCCGGTGGCGAGCGCGGCAGCAGAAGCCAGGCCGCCGCCGAGCGAATGCCCGGTCAGCGCGACGTTGCCGTCGCCGAAGACATGCTCGGCGCGCTTGGCCAGCTCGATGGCGCTGCTGTACTGCTCCGAGTCCAGGCCCACGCCCTGCTGGCCGTTGTTGACCCAGTCCATGATCTGGCTCTGTTCCATGCCGACTTCCGAGCCGCGGTAGGCGACCACGTAGCCGCCGTCCTCGTGCTGGTAGATCTCGGCGTGGAAGCCGGAGCGGTCGTCGGTGAGCAGGTCGGGATCGATCGGAATGCGGTTGCCGTGCTGGTCGGTCAGGCTGACGCCGTCGGCATGCGGGGTGAGCGCGCTCCAGCCGGCATCGGCCAGGGCCTGCTTGTACTCGGGGCTGTCGGGCGCGTAGGCGCCGTTGGCCATCATCGCCATGAGCTGGTCGCGGGCGTCCGGCGAGGTGCCCTGGAGGCTCTCGCTCAGGCCGTGGGTACCGGCGCGGTAGTCATCCGCCACCGGCGGCGGGGGCGGCGCGGTCTGCTGCTGTGGCAGGGCGTAGACGCGGCCTGAATCGGCGAGGGCAACGGAGGGCGCCATGGTGCGTCCAGTCGGCAGGGAGTCAGAGCCAACATTAGACGCCTCGCCACGCGCGCAACACTCGGGCCGACCCTAGCTGTCCGCCCGGCTGCGGACGCGTCCGGTCAGCGGTACGGGCCCGGTCCCCGCCACATCACTTCGCCGCGGCGATAGACGCGATGGAAGCCGATGACCTCGCGGGCATCGCCGATGTTGGCCATCTCCGGATCCTCCGGCGAGAGCATCCGGCAGTCGCTGGATTCGCGGCGGATGGCGGTCTCCAGCGGGCAGACCATGTAGTCGCGGGTACCCGGCAGCGGAATGAAAAGCTCGGTGATGCCCTGGTCGCGCCACTCGCGCAGGCGGGTCTCGCTGGTGGTGTCGTAGACGACCTGGTAGCCGCCGACCTCGAGACTGGGCCGATCGGAGACCGAGTCGCGGCCCCGCCCCTGCCCGATGCGCGACGTGCGCTCGGTGCCGGCGTTCACCGCGGCGGTGGCCTCGGGCAGCATGCCCGGCGGCTGGCCCCAGACACGCGATCGACGCTGCGCATCCGGCGGACTGGCGGCGGCCTGCGACTGCGCGGGCTGCGGTGGCGTCGGCGGGGCCGGCGGCGCAGGGCGCGGCGGACGCACCTCGGCCGTGGACTCGACGGGCGCGGCTTCGTCAGGCGGCAGCGGCTCGGCGGGGTCATCGACGCGTGTGGTCTGTACGCGCGAAGTTGCCGGCGCGGCCTGCGCGGGCGGGGTCTGCGGCGGCGGGCTCGGAACGGGTGCGGTCACCGGCTGCGGCGGCGTGATGCCGATGTACTCGACCGCCATCGGGCTGCCGGCCGACGACCCCTGCGGCTGGGTGAAGACGATAGGCTGCGAGGTCAGCATCAGATACGCGAACAGCACATGCAGCACCGCGCTGACGAACGCGGCGATCCAGGGTTGCAGACGTTCGATCCGGGACGGTGCCCGGCCACCTGCGCGGCGCTTCGCTTTGCTCATGCCACCAGCGATGCGTCGGGGGTGCGGGCCTTCATGCGGAATCTGAGGGTACGGCGTGGGGAACCGCATCCTAACGCGGCCGCGTGCGGGATTTCGTGCAGGCGCGCCGGCGCTTCAGGTGGGTGAGGCATGTGGTCCGTGCCGCACCCCGTGCAGGGCCACTCAGTCGACCTCGGACGGTCGTGCGGGGCGCAGCGTTGCGCCGTCCAGTACGGCGGCCCAGTGCGCGATGTCAGCCTCTGGCGTGCCTGCGCGGAGTTCGATTTCCGCCGCATGCAGGGCAGTCGCGCTGTCCTGCGCCAGGCCGAGCATGACGGTGTCCTCGGCGCGTCCGGTGGCCAGCACATAGACGACGCGATCGTATCCGTCGCGCCGGCTGCGCTGACGGATGTCGACGGCGAGACCCGGCACATGCCCGGCCAGCCAGGCATGCACGCGCTGCGGCATGTCGCGGGCGGCATACGGCGCGAGCGTGGCGTCGAGGGCGGTGACCGTGATCGCATCGAACGGTGGCCGCGTACCGGCGGAGGCCAGCGGCCTGTATTGCCAGGTTGCACTGCCCGCGTCGCGCGCGAAGCTCACGGTCCAGGCGGCGGGGTCGAGCGGAAGCTGCAGATGGGCATACGCCGTACCCGGGAACGGGGCATCGTCGACGGCGGTCGCGCCGATCGGCAGGGCGACCAGCAGACACGCGGCCAGGCGCGCGGCGACAGGGAGGCGGGAGCGGTGTGCGGGCATGCCCGCGAGCTTAACAACGGTGTGATGCGGAACAGCAGGCGACGCCGCTGCCGGCGTCGCCTGCGGGTGGTTCAGTCCTTCAGCTCGTCCGGCACCTTGCCGCCGTTCTCGGCCAGCTTGCGCATGACCGCCTTGTGCAGCGCGATGTTCTGCTCGGCACTGCCGTGCGCACCGGCGGACACGCCGAGCTCCTCGGCCAGTTCCTTGCGGGCAGCGAGGTCGGAGTCGAGATCGAGCAGTTTCAGCAGGTCGACGATCGAATGGCGCCAATCGCTCTTGCCGCCCTTGGTCTCGGCGATGCCGGTCAGCACGGCCGCCACATCCACCGGCTCGGCAGGCGGCGCGGGCGTGGGGGCCGGTGCAGGTTCGCGGGCGGGCGGCGAGACCTTGGGGTCGTGCTCGCTGCCGGTGAAGATCACCGCCTGCGGCTTGCTCGCTGCCGGTGCGGGCGCTGCGGCCGGGGCGGCTTTGCGGCCGAAGATGCGATCGGAAATTCTGGAGAACAGACCCATGGGCGAAACTCCTTCTGGTGGGAGCGGGATTCTGGCGCGTGATCCGGAAACTTCCGATGAAAGCCGTGTGGCAGATGCGTGCGATCAGCGCTGGGCGATCACGAACAGGCGCGGAAACGGCAGCAGCACGGTGCCGTCCGCATCGGCCGGCATTGCCCGGGCGATACCGTCGAGGTAGTCGGCGAGGAATGCGGCGCGACCGGTGTCGTCGAGCAACGCGAGCCAGGGCCCGAGCGCGGAACCGGTGAACCACTCCACGACCGCCGCGTGGTCGGGCATGGGGTGGAAATAGGTCGTGCGCCAGACGTCGACGCGCGCGCACAAGGGCCGCAGCAACGCGTGGTACCAGGCGGCCGCGTGGCGGTCCGGATGCCGGACGTGTCCGATCTTCCCGGCCCAGCGCGGCAATGCGGCCAGCGCGCGTGCGACCCGGTGCGGCGGCTCGTCCAGATTGTCCGGGGTCTGCACGGCAAGACAGCCGCCGGTGTCGAGTTGCGCGAGCAGGTGCGGATACAGCCGCGCGTGGTCGGGCAGCCACTGCAGCGACGCGTTGGCGAGAATCACCCCGGGCGGCCGCGTCGCCTGCCAGGCGCCGATGTCGGCGACCTCGAAGCGGGCCTGCGGCAGGCGCGCACGGGCTGCACGGATCATGTCGTCGGCGCTGTCGATGCCCAGCAGGTCGGCGTCGGGATAGCGCGCCGCCAGCGCCTGGGTGGAGTTGCCCGGCCCGCAGCCCAGGTCGACCGCGTACGGCACGTCGGCGCAGGGAATGGCGCCGACGAGGTCACGCGCCGGACGCGTGCGGGCGTCCTCGAAACGGCTGTAGAGCGAAGCCGACCAGTCCATGCGGGTCTCCTGTCCGGGGGCCGGCATGATCGCCGGGCGCTGCCCAGCGTACGTGCACGGGCATGACGCCCGCGGCCGATCCGGACGACGCTGCCCCGTCACGGCGTGTGTTGCGCCGGTCAGGAGTCCGACGTCTGGTCGGCGTGTGCAGCTTTGCGACCGGCACCTGCCGGAACGCGCGGTGGGCGGATGCCGGATGCCGGCTCCGGCCTGCCGAAGTGGTAACCCTGCAGACGCCTGCAGCCCATCCGGATCAGTTGCTGCGCCTGCCCGGCGGTCTCGACGCCTTCGGCCACCACGTCCATGCCCAGCTGACCGGCCAGCAGGATCACCGACTGCACGATGACCGCGTCGCGGGGGCTGCATTCGATGCGGCCCACGAAGCGGCGGTCGATCTTCAATTCGTGCGCCGGCAACTGCGCCAGATACGCCAGGCTGGAATAGCCGGTGCCGAAGTCGTCGATCGCGATGCGCGCGCCGGCCTGCCCCAGCCGCTCCAGCAGTTCGATGGCACGGTCGGGCTCCTGCATCGCCATCGACTCGGTGATTTCCAGCGTGAGTGCGTGTCGCGGCATGCGGTGGCGGCGCATCGCGTCCTCGACCTGGGCCACGAGCTGGCCGCTGCGGAACTGCACCGGCGAGATGTTCACCGCGACCGACGGCACCTCCAGGCCCGCGTCGCGCCACACCGCGTACTGGCGACAGGCGGCATCGAGCACCCAAGCGCCCAGTTCGACGATCAGCCCCATGCGCTCGGCCACGGCGATGAATCGCATCGGCGGCACCATGCCCAGCTGCGGATGGGCCCAGCGCGCCAGCGCCTCGACACCAACCCAGTGCCCGTCGATGCCGTCGATCTGCGGCTGGAAGTGGAGCTGCAGTTCGTCGTGTTCGAGCGCGCGCCGCAGTTCGTGCGCCAGTTGCCCCTGCGCCTGCGCATCCTCGGACATACCGGGCAGATACAGGCTCACCAGATTCCGGCCCGATTGCTTGCTGTGGTACATCGCCGCGTCGGCATGCGACAGCAGCGCGTGCGCGGTCGTGCCGTCGTCGGGATAGAGGGACACGCCGATGCTTGCGGTCACGCGCACGCCGTCGTAGCCGTCGAGCGTGAGTGCGCCGCCGAGCTGGCGCAGCACCTCGTCCGCCACCTCGGCGGCGTGCATCCGCGAGGTCACCGGCGACACCAGCACGAACTCGTCGCCGCCCAGCCGGGCCGCCGTTCCGTTCTCTCCGGGCAGCGCCCGCAGCAGGCGGGCCACGCGCGCGAGCAGCATGTCGCCGACCGGATGCCCGAAGGCGTCGTTGACGCCCTTGAAGCCGTCGAGGTCGACGTACATCACCGCGAACGTGCCGCCGTCGCCCAGTGCGCGCACGATCATGCCCTGCACCCAGCCGAGCAGGAGGCGACGATTGGGCAGGCCGGTCAGCGTGTCGTGCGAAGCCAGATGGGTGAGCTGCGCGTTCGCATCACGCAGCGACGCCGACAGCCGGCTGGTGCGCTCGTGCAGCACGCGGTCGAGCGTGCTGACCGCGATCGCGGTGCCCAGCACCGCGAAGGTGATCACCGTGACCAGTGTGGCGAGGGTGTCGGGCGTCAGTCCATCGCGCAGCACGGCGCCGCAGATCGCACCCGCCTCGAAGCGGGCGCCCGCCATGCCGGTGTAGTGCATGCCGACTATGGCGGTCCCCATCACAAGTGCCGCCAGCGCGTGGTGCAGGTGGGCGCGCGGTGTGTGGTCGCGGATCCGGTCGGCAATCGCCAGCGCCGCGCCGGCGGCCAGGATCGCCACCAGGATCGATGCGATGAACCAGCCCGGGTGGTAGTCGATCGCCGGATACATGCGCATTGCCGCCATGCCGACGTAATGCATCGCCGCGATGCCCAGGCCGATCGCCAGCGCCCCCAGCACCAGTCGCACGGTCGTCAGTGGGCCGCGGGTCACCAGCCACAGCGCGTAAGCCGAGGCCACGATCGACAGCAGACAGGACACCGCCGTGACCAGCGGGTCGTAACCGATCGGAATCGGCAGACGGAACGCGAGCATGCCGATGAAGTGCATCGACCAGATGCCGACGCCGAGCGCCAGCGCACCACCTGCCAGCCACCATCGGCGTCCGGCCTCGTCGATCGCGGCGCGGATGCGGCCCAGCGTCGTCAACGCCGCATAGGACGCTGCGACCGCGACAACGAAGGAAATCGCCACCAGCGACCACGCGTACTCGCCTGTCAGACCACTTTGCATCCAGGGCCTCCCCCCAACGCACCGCCACCTCGACACGACCTGTTGCAGGGCGTGTCAGGCCCATTCTGTTCAGGTTACATCGCGATGTGCGGACTGTCGTGAGAGAAATCCCCGCAGCGACAGCCAGCTTCCGTCTTTGTGACACTGGTCCGCTCTGAACAGCCGGATCCCCGCCATGACCACCTTCGTCCTCGACGGCGCACGCATCCACGACATCGCGTCGTTCTACGACGAGATCACGCGCGTGCTGATGGCGGATGTCGACTGGCCGCTCGCCCACAGTCTCGATGCGCTGGACGACCTGCTGTACGGCGGTTACGGCGCGCTCGATGGCACTGCACCGGTCACGCTGTCCTGGACGGATTTCGAACGCAGCCGCGACGCGCTCGGCATCGATGCGACGCGGGCATGGCTGCAGGGCAAGCTCGACACGCCCGGCCGTTACGACACGGCGCGCCTGCAGCGCGAGCTTGCCGCGCTGGAGGCCGGCAGCGGGCCGACCTACTTCGACATCGTGCTGGAGATCATCGCCTCGCATCCGAACATCACGCTGCGGACGCGTTGAGGCTTCATTGCCGCGTGGGACGTTCGGCGATCTGCGGAATGAACCAGAACGGGATGCGGTACTCGCGGCGGCGCTGTTTGCCGGTGTCGCCGCCCTCCGCGTTCCACGTCAGCGCGAGGCTGTGCCGACCCGGCTGCCGCTGGCCGAGCGGGATGTAGCCGACGAGGCCGCGCATGCCGAGATCGCGACGTTCGATGGGCACGAAGTCGTCGAGCGGGATCGCGACGCCGTCGATGCTGACGGTCCACATGGCGGCCATGCAGTCGATCGCGTTGCGGGTGGCCGCTGCGCCTTCGGCGGTGTTACGGCCGTCGGTCAGCATCGGGCACAGGCGGTGCGCGAGTGCGTTGTCGCGCTGCGGCTGGTGCGGAATGAACAGTCGCAGATGCGTTTCGGCGATGCGGTCCGACGGGATCATCGGATAGCGCAGCAGCGCGTCGTGTTCGGCGCGCATGTTCTCGTAGTGGGCGCCGAGCATGCCGTGGTCGACGGCCTCTTCGGTGATGACCTGGTAGCCCTGCAGCAGCGAAAACTTCACCGAATTGACGACCTGCAGGCCGCCGATCACCATCGCGCCGCCGATGACAAATGCGTACACGACGAGAAACGCGCGGCCGTTGAGATTGCTCTGCAGGGTGAGCTGCATCGGCCCGATCAGGCGCTGCGGCACCAGCACGCTGTAGAGGCGCAGCAGCCGCAGCAACAGGCGACGCAGACCGTCGCTGGGACGTCCCGCCGCGTCGCGGCGCGCGATCATTTTCTCGCACACCACCATCGCCAGCGTGCCGGCGAGGAACAGCGCATACAGCACCACGCCCACGATCAGCGCGACGCGGTCGGCCATGCCGAACAGGGCACCGGCGAGACTGCCGAGCACCATCAACGCGATCGCGGTCACACCGATGCCGGCGATGGTCACCGCCATCAGGATGCTCATCGCGAACAGGATCGAGGCCATGCGGTCGGCGCGTTCGATGGCCTGTCCGATGTCGCCGATCAGATCGCGCTGGTAGCCGCGCGACACCGGGCCCATCGAGGTGAGCCGGTCCCAGCGCACGCCGTCGGGGAAGGTCGCTTTCAGACCGATCAGGCCGACCCAGTAACCGCGGATCGCGATGTGGGTCATGAACGCGGCCGCTAGTGCGTAGCTCACGCCGACGCCGACCGCGAAGCCGAACCAGATCGCGTACTGCGCCATGCCGTCGGCGTGGACGGTGTTGGACACCCACGCGTCGAACAGCCGGCCCGGCACGGTGAACAGACCGAACACCAGCAGACCGGAGATCAGCAGTTCGAGCTCGTCGCTGCGCTCGCGCAGGCGCTCGAAGCTGATGCGGCCACTTGGCGTGGCCGGCATCGGCGTGCCGTCGACGGGCCGCGGTGCGGCGTCGGTCTCGTGTTGCATGCGCGGTCTCCCCAGATCCGGATGGCGAGTGTAGCCGCGCGGGGTCCCGCGTGTTCAGGCCGGATCGAGCAATTGCGCAAGCGCCCAGGTGTCGAGGAAGGCGGTCACTCGGACGATGCGGCCGTCGGCGAGTTCCAGATGCCAGGCGTAGTGATTGCGGTATGTGCTGCCGTCGCGTGCGGTGGCGCTGCCCTGCCACAGCACGACGACATGCGCGCCGTCGGCGACGATGCGCTCCACCTGCGGCACGATCGGCGTCGCGAGTCGCGCGGTGATCGGCGCGACCGCTTCGTTGAGGAACGTTTTCTTCGAGTGGTACGTGCCCGAGACCGGACTGTCGCCGGCGACGGTCCACACCACGTCGTCGGCCAGCAGATCGAACACGCTGCCCTGCCCGAGGCGCCAAGCCTCGAACGCGGCGCGGATCTGTGCGGCGTTGTCATGGGTCGTGACATGCGTCGGCGCATCCCCGGCGTGCGGGGACACCACCGGCACCGCGAGTCCCATCGCGATCGCGAGGCCGGCGAGCCGGCAGCAGCGCGGCAACGTACGGGCGGCCATCAGTACGGGCTCGCGACGGGACGCACGATCAACTCGCTGACATCGACGTCGGCGGGCTGGGTCATCGCGAACGCGATCGCGCGGGCGATGGCCTCCGGCTCGATCGTGATGCGGCGGAAATCGCGCAAGCTTTCGGCCGCGCCGGCGTGGGTGATGGTGTCGGCGAGTTCCGAGGTCGTGGTGCCGGGGCTCACCACGGTCACGCGAAGCGTGGTGGTCTCCTGCCGCAGGCCTTCGGAGATCGCCCACACCGCGTACTTGGTGGCGCAGTAGACGGCCGAGGTGGGGAAGACCTGGTGCGCGCCGATCGAGGCGACGTTGATCACGTGGCCGAAGCCCTGCTGCTCCATCGCCGGCAGCACCGCGGCGATGCCGTGCAGCACGCCGCGGATGTTGACGTCGATCATGCGGTCCCACTCGTCGCGCTTGCGCGCCGACAAGGGCGAGAGCGGCATGACGCCGGCGTTGTTGACGAGGGCGTCGATGCGGCCGTGCGCGGCGAGCGCGTGATCGGCGAAGGCCTGCACGTCGTCCGCCGACACCACATCCAGCGCGCGCGCTTCGGCGCGGCCGCCGGCGGCGGTGATGTCGGCCACCAGTGCGTCGAGACGATCGACGCGGCGTGCGCCGAGTACGACGGTGGCGCCACGGGCGGCGAGTTCGCGCGCGGTGGCGGCGCCGATGCCGCTGCTGGCGCCGGTGATCAGCACGATGCGATCAGTGAGGTCCTGCTGCATGAAAGAGCTCCTGCGTTGGGCGTCTGGGCCCGGTGCAGATACGGTAGGAGCGGCCCGGCGTCGCGAGAATTCCCTCCGTGCTGGATGCTGTGGTTAGACTCGCTAACCAATGGATCTCGACCTCAACCTGCTGCGCGTATTCGTCGCGGTCGCCGAGAGCGACAACTTCCGCGCTGCCGCCGATCGCCTGGGCGTGACCCGCTCGGCCGTCAGCCAGGGCATGCGCAAGCTGGAGGACCGGCTGGGCGTTGCGCTGGTGACGCGCTCCACCCGCAGCGTGCGGCTGACCGAGGCCGGGCACCGCCTGCATCAACAGATCGCGCAGCCGCTGGCGCGGATCGGCGCTGCGCTGGATGACGCGCTCGACGATGGCCCACCGCGTGGCCTGCTGCGCGTCGCGGTGACCTCGATCGCCGAACGCTTTCTCGCCGGCCCGCTGGTCGCGCGCTTTGCGCAGGCCTACCCGCAGGTCGTGCTCGACGTGACCGTGACCGACGACGAATCGGACATCGTCGCCGAAGGCTTCGATGCCGGCGTGCGGCTGGGCGAGGTCATCGAGCAGGACATGATCGCTGTGCCGCTGACCGGGCCGGTGCGCCAGGTCGTCGTGGCGACGCCCGGCTATCTGGACGCACACGGCACACCGGCGCATCCGCGCGAGCTGGTCGCGCACTGCTGCATCGGCTGGCGGCCCGCACCGGGCGTGGCGCCGTATCGCTGGGAGTTCGTGCAGGACGGGCAGGACTTCGACGTCGCCGTGCAGCCACAGGTCACGACCAACGACATGCTGCTGATGGTGCGCACCGCACTCGCCGGCGGCGGTCTGACGATCGGCATCGAAGAGACGTTCGCGCCGTGGATCGCACGCGGCGAACTGGTGACACTACTCGACGACTACCTGCCGCCGTTCCCCGGCTTCTTTCTGTATTACCCCGACCGCCGCAACCTGCCGCCGAAACTGCGCGCGCTGATCGAGCACGTGCGCAGCTTCCGCAATGCGGGTTGAGCCGATGTCGTCGTAGACCCGGGCGATCCGGCATCTGCCTCCGGGAAAGATCGACGCGCAACGCGCGTCGAGTGAGCGCACGGCACGTCAGTGCGAAGCCGCCAGCCCTGGCGCCCCATCTCCAGGTGCCATGGACTTCACCGCGAAGACGGGCGTCAATCCGTCAGGACCAGATCCCGCCCAACTGGTTGATCGTGGACAGCGCAAGTCCCTGCGTCGGCGACGTCGGCGCTTCCGACACGCACGCGCCCAGACCCTGCGATGCCTGCATGCCTTCAAGCGCGCTGCGCGCGGACGCCGCGGCCTCGGTCGCCGCCTGCGCATAACCCGCCGCGAAACCCGCCATCGCCTCAGTCGCAGGCGTCGGATTGTTCGCGGCGATGTCGGCCAGTGCCGCAGCAGATTCGACTGCTTCGGCAGCCGCCGCTTCCGCGCGATTCGTCGAGGCTTCGGCGGTACAAGTGTCGCCCGCACCGGCAGCGGCCTTGCCGGTCTCGGCTGCGGAGACGGCTTCGTTGGACGCGCTGGCGGTAGCGTCCAGCCCATGCGCTGCAGCGGCTTCGGCCGCAGCGCCGCGCGCGTCGTTGGCGCCGTTCGAGGCGTCGGCGCCCGAGACGCCGGATGCGTTGTCATTCATGTGCTGCGGTCCATGTGCAGTGGGGCGTTTCATTTTCCCGACTGCGCCCGAGGCCGGAACCTCGGGTGGACCCGAGGTGCGCGAGCGACATTCAGCCGCTGTGCGGCCCGCGATCCGGGCTCAGCCCGGCAGTGGGTCGCGTGTCTGCACCGTCGGCGTTTCGCCGCCGCCATCGACGCGCCGCAGATGGCCTGCCGCTTCCAGCGTGTCGACCGGCACGTCGACACCGTCGCGCCCCGCATCCGGTATGTCGCCTGCGACGAAGCCGACCCAGCGATCGCGCCCCGCGTGCTTGGCGCGATACAGCGCGGCGTCGGCGACGCGCAGGCTCTGCGCCCAGTCGCCGGTATGGCCGGGCCACATCGGGAACAGCGCGAAGCCGATCGACGCGCTCAGCGTCACACTGCCGCCGGGCCGCACCAGCGGTTCGGACTGCAGCCGCTCGCGCAGGCGACGGAACAGCGCCGGGGCATCGGCCATGGTGTTGCCGGGGCAGATCCACAGGAACTCCTCGCCACCCCAGCGTGCGACGACATCGGACGTGCGCGCGCAATCGCGCAGCAGGTCGCCGAAATGCATCAGCGCGTGGTCGCCGCCCTCGTGGCCGTGCAGATCGTTGACGCGCTTGAAGTGGTCCAGATCGAGCAGCGCGACCAGCACCGGTTCGCAAGGCTGGCCCTGCGCCAGTGCCGTGGCCTGGCCGACTGCGCGTGTATCGAGCCAGCCCTTCACGAAACGGCGGTTGCGCAGGCCGGTCAGCGCGTCCTCTTCGCTCTGGCGGCGGATCGTCGCGGTGAGCTGTTCGAGTTCGCGGTGCTGGGTTTCGATCTCGACGTTCTTGCGCGCCAGTTCCTCGTTGATGCGCCGGCGTGCGCGGCCCTCGCGGATCTTCAGCGCCATCATCGCGACCAGTGCCAGCAGCACGACGACCAGTCCCCAGACGATCGCGCGCTGCCGCTGCTCGCGCGTCTGCAGTTCCGCGAATGCGGCCTGCTCGTCGGCGCGGGCGCGTTCGACGTCGGCCAGCTCGCCTTCCTTGCGGGCCAGTTCCACCGCCGACTCGAGTTCGGCGATGCGGGTCTTCGACTCCACGTTGACCGATGCATCGTTGACGCTCTTGTACTCGCGCATCAGCCCCAGCGCCTCGCGATGGCGGCCGAGTGCGTCGAGGTTGTCGATCATGCGCGGGTACAACTCCAGACGCCGCGGCACGTTGTCGGACTGCGCGAACAACTCGCGCGACCGTTCGAACGCCACGGCTGCGGCGCGCCGGTCGCCGAGCGCGACCTGGATCGCACCGATGTTGGAATGCACGATCGCCGCCTCGCCGTGATCGCCGGCGCCCTCGATCAGCGCGGCGGCCTCGAGCAGCAGCGGCAGCGCCTCGCGCGGACGCTCGAGCCGGCGCAGCACGTGGGCGAGATTGTTGAGCTGGGCGGTCGGCGCAATGCCTTCGCTGCGCGCGTTGGCCAGCGCATCGCGATAGGTGGCCTCGGCCTCGTCGAGCCGGTCGGCACCTTCGAAGGCGGACGCGAGGTTGTTGAGGATCTCGGCCCGCGACATGCCCGGCCGCGGATTCGCGTCCTGCGCGGCGAGTGCACGGCGCCCGTACTCGATCGCCTTGTCCCACTCCTTCGCGTAGACGAACACGCCGGTCGCGTTGTGTAGCAGCGCCGGATCGGCGGGCCGGTCGAGCGCCTTGCCGACGCGTTCGACTTCGAGAAACGCCGCGATCGCCTCGGGCATACGGCCCTGCTGCGCCTCGATGATGAAGACGATCTGGTTGGCGTTGTACTCGACCATGTCGGGCCGCTCGCGCACCTTCGACAGCGCCAGTTTCGCCACGCGCAGCGCATCGTCCTGCGCGCCCATCAGGTAATAGGACGCGGCCAGCTGCCGCCACAGTTCGGCGAGGCTCTTCTCCCCGGGCAGCTCGGTCTCCAGCGTGGCCATGTCCGCTTCGAGTTCGGCGATGCGCGCGGCATCGCGGGTGACCTTGATCGCGCCGTTGAGCTGCTTGAACAGACGCAGCCGCTGCGCCGCCGTCAGCGTCGCGCCGGTGCGCAGACCGGTGCCGATCGCGACCACATCGTCGAGCCGCCCGGCCGCGGCCGCGGCATCGACCAGCGCGAGGCCCAGATCGATCTGCGTGGCCTTGTTCGTGGCGGCCTGCCAGACCGGCAGACCGAGCGCCAGCGCGGCGACAGGATCGTCCTGGCGCATCGCCTCGACGCGTGCGGCGATGGCGCCGGTCGCGGACGTCGGCACGGCAGCGGCGGGTGTGGCAGGTGCGGCCTGGACGTGCAGGCACAGCGACAGCAACGCGACCGCGAACAGGCCGCGGGTCGACAGCGAACGACGGTGCATCGGATCCCCTGTGCACGCGGCATCTCAGGGCCGCGCGAGCCGCGATTATCGGTCAGCAGCGCGGGGCTTGGCGAGTCGCTCGATCCACGTGATCGCGGTCGCGCAGCCGTCTTCGGGTCGCATCACGGCGCCAAGTGCCGCGGCCCGCGCGCGGGTCTCGGGACGTTCGGCGAATGCGATCGCGGCGCGCAACCCGGATGCCGACGGACGCCGGCCCGACAGCACGCGATCGGCGACGCCCAGCGCACGCAGACGGCCCGCCCAGAAGGGCTGGTCGCCGGCGAACGGCAGGATTACCGACGCAATGCCGGCGCGGCATGCCGAGTGCGTGGTGCCCGAGCCACCGTGATGGATCGCCAGCGCGCAGCGCGGCAGCAGCCACTCGTGCGGCACGCTGCCGATGACGTGGATGTTCGCTGGAAGACCGGTGGTATCGATGCCGCTCCAGCCGGGATTGAACAGCACGCGCCGATCGCCGACCGCGGCCAGCAAAGCGTCGCGCACGCGCGACGCATCGAAGCCGCTCATGCTGCCGAAGCCGGCGTAGACCGGCGGCGGTCCGGACTCGATCCAGTCGACGAGGCCGGGCGGTGGAATCCAGTCTGTCGTCGGCGGCACCCACTGACCGCAGGCGATCGCGTCATCCGGCCAGTCGTCGATGTCCGGCAGCAACGCCGGCGACACGCCATAGAGCACCGGATGCGCGGTCCACAGCGTCTTGCGCGGCGGCAGACCGATCGAGAGGCGGCCACGATTCGTCGTCGCGCGGAACGTGCGCCAGACCATGTGGTTCACGAATGCGTGCGAGCTGCGGTTGAGCACGCGCGGCAGACGCAGCGGCGACAGCGGTGAGGTGAGCGCGGCGGTCGGACTGATCGGAATCATCATCGCGCCGATCGCCGGCACGCCCAGCGCCTCGGCCACCGACAGGCCGACGAACGCGGTGAGGCCGGACACGATCACCGCATCGCAGCCCGCGCCGAGCGTCTTCGCCTGCTGCATCCATTCGGGCGTCCGCGCCTCGACGATGCGGATCAGCGCGCGTTCGATCTGGCGCATCGCACGCATGCGCGACAGCGTGCCGCGGATGTCGCCGGCCAGCGCGGTCGCCGGCACGCCAAGCGCGCGGGCACTGTCGAGCGTTTCGGCATCGCCGAGCAGATGCACCGAGTGTCCTGCGCGCATCAAGGCGCAGCCGAGCGCGGCGAGCGGTCGCGCGTCGCCTTCGGTGCCGTAGGTGATGATCAGCAGGCGCATGCGCGCAGTCTCGCGCAGCGCCGGGGACGATTACGTCGTCTTCAACGGCTGCACGCGGAAGCGGCGGCCCTTGATCTTGCCGTCGCGCAGGTGGTTGACCGCCTGCTGCACCTTGCCGCGCGTGATGGCGACGTAGCTGCGCGTGGCGAAGACGTCGATCTTGCCGATCGCGTCCTTGTGCAGCCCGGCCTCGCCGGTCAGCGCGCCGACGATGTCACCGGGGCGCAGCTTGTCGGTGCGACCGGCATCGATGCGCAACGTGACCATCGGCGCGGCCGGCACATCACTGCCCTTGCCGCTGAGCGGCAGCAGTTTTTCCCAGCGCAGTGGTGCGCCGAACTGGCCTTCGACGAGCGCGGTGCGCGGCAGCTCGCGCGGCGTGACCAGGCTCAGCGCCAGGCCCGAGCGGCCCGCACGACCGGTGCGGCCGATGCGGTGCACATAGGTGTCGGCATCGTGCGGCAGCTCGTAATTCACCACCGCGCCGATGTCTTCGACATCGAGCCCGCGTGCGGCGACATCGCTCGCCACCAGCACGTTGCAGCTGCGGTTGGCGAAGCGCACCAGCACCTCGTCGCGATCGCGCTGTTCCATGTCGCCGTGAAGCGCGAGTGCATCGAACCCGTAGTGCGCGAGCGAGCCGGCGACCTCGTTGACGTCAGCGCGGGTGTTGCAGAACACCACCGCCGATTCCGGACGATGGCGCAGCAGCAGCGCGGCCAGCTGCGGTGCGCGGCGCGACGGTTCGACCTCGTGGAAAATCTGCTCGATCTTCGGCGCCGGCGCGTCACCTTCGACGCCGATCTGCACCGGCTCGCGCAGCATCGCGGTGCCGAGATCACGGATGCCGTCCGGGAACGTGGCCGAGAACAGCAGGCCCTGCCGCGTCGGCGGCACGCGCTTGACGATGTCGCGGATCGATTCCTCGAAGCCCATGTCGAGCATGCGGTCGGCTTCGTCGAGCACCAGCGTGCGCACGTGGCGCAGGTGCAGCGCCTTCTTCTTCGCCAGTTCCTGGATGCGGCCCGGCGTGCCGACGACGACATGCGGCGGATGCGTCAGCGAAGCGAGTTGCGGCCCGAGCGGAATGCCGCCGCACAGCAGCGAGAGCTTGAGGTTCGGAATGCCGAGCGCGAGCTTGCGCAGCTGCTTGCCGACCTGGTCGGCGAGCTCGCGCGTCGGGCACAGCACCAGCGCCTGGGTCTCGATGAGGCCGGTGTCGATCTTCTGCAGAAGACCGAGCCCGAACGCGGCGGTCTTGCCGCTGCCCGTCGGCGCCTGGGCGATGACATCGCGGCCTTCGAGGATCGGCGGCAGCGATTCGGCCTGGATCGGGGTCATCGACGTATAGCCGAGGGCATCGACGCCCTGCAACAGGGCGGGCGCGAGCGCGAGTGCGGAGAACGGAAGCGGCGTGGTCATGCGCACATGATCGCAGGCCTGAGCCGCGAGCGGCGGACGGCCTGCATACTCGCGCCGGTGGATGCCCCGCCGACCGCCGCCCGCCCCATGCTGCGCCGAGTGCCGACACCGGCCGCCGCCATCGCATTTCTCGTCCTGCTGGCCGCGAATGCGGCGTTGCTGGCCGGTCGCAAGATGCCGGAGTGGCGCAGCGACCTGCTGCTCGCCCTCGACCCGGAGTTCTACAGCCACGTCTCCAACTTCGGACTGTCCTGGATGCTGGTCGCCGGTATCGGCTATGCGTGGCTGATGACGGGCGTGCGACGCCTGCACGTGCTGGCGCTCGCCGCCGCCTGCCTGCTGGCCAACGTGGTGTACGAGCTGTGGATTCCGGTCCTGAACACACCCGATCCGCGGGATGCGCTGTACGGGGCGGCCGGCACGGTGCTGGCGGTCGGGGTGCTGCTCGCGATCGACCGCTTCGGCCTGCGCCCGGATCCGGCGGCCGGGCCACCGCCCGCGGGGCCCTGACACGACAACGGCGCCCGGATCGCGGGCGCCGTCGAAGTCGGACCTGATGCCTTACTTGCGCAGCAGTTCGTCCACCAGCGTATCGGCGCCGTAGACCGACTTCAGCGATTCGACGATCGACGCGCTGTGCACCGACACCGTGCGGTTGAGGCGCGGGTCGTACCAGAAGCTGCCACCCAGCGAATGGATATTGCCGTCGAACGCGAGGCCGACCACCTGTGCATCGCGGTTGATCACCGGGCTGCCTGAGTTGCCGCCGATGATGTCGTTGGTGCTGACGAAGTTGAAACGCGTGTCCTGGGCGATGGTGCCTTCCGCATCCAGCCAGCGCTTGGGCAACGCATACGGTTCGGCGCCGGTGTTGCGGGCGAACACGCCGCCCATCGTCGTGAACGGTTCGATCGCCTGGCCGTTCTCTTCCCAGCCGGCGACGTCGCCGTAGGACAGGCGCAGGGTGAAGGTCGCATCCGGATACACCGTGGTGCCGAGCTTCTCGAAACGCACCTTCGCGATCTGGGTGGCGGCGCGCGATTCGACCGACGACACTTCCGACTCCTGCCGCTGACGCACCGCGCGCGCCGGCGCGTCGACCGCGCGGGCCAGACGGATGAAGGGATCGTCCGAGGCTTCGATCGCCGCGGCGCCACCGTTCCACAGACGCTCGCGCTCGGCGACGTCGGCGAGCTTCGAGCCCTCGACGAGCGCTTTGGCGACCTGCGCCGGCGACTGCGTGCCGAGCACGGACTTCACCAGCGGATCGTCGGTGCCCAGCAGTTCGCGGAACTTGGTCAGCGACCAGGTCAGCTTGGCGATCTCGAACTCCGGATACACCGGCGCCTTGCTCAGCAGGGTCTGGCGCAGGCGGCCCTGGCCGGCCTCCTGGAACTCCGGCAGACGGGCGTCGTTGGCCTTCGCGCGCTCGGTGCCGCCGCGCACCAGCGTGCGGGCGATGCCGAACAGGCGCGAATCGAAACCACGACCCTGCTCGAGCAGCATGTAGGGCACGGCGAGCTGACGCGCGACGACCTGCGCCGCTTCCACCTCGTTCCACGGCGCGGCGTCCACACCGTCGCGCAGACGCGCTTCCTCGGCACGCTTGCCGGCGAACACCTGCGGATCGAGCAGCGCCTGCAGCTGGCCGCGGAACACCTTGTAGCTGTTGTCGGTGAACGTGAGATCGGACTGCGCCTGACGTGTGGCCTCCTCGTCACTGCGGCCGTACTGGCCCAGCATCGCGCGGCGTTCGGCCAGCCACAGCAGGTTGTTGATCAGGCTGACGTCACGCACGGTTTCCAGCTGCGCGACGGTGAGCTGGCGCTGGGTGCGGCCCGGGTGGCCGGTGACCATGACCAGGTCGCCCGGCTCGGCGCCCTGGGGGTTGAGCGTGAAGTGATGCTCGACGTTCGCCGGCTTGCCGTCCTCGTAGGCGCGCAGCAGCGCGGCGTCGAGGTTGTAGCGCGGGAAATTGAAATTGTCGGGATCGCCGCCGAAGAAGCCGACCGAATACTCGGGCGTGAACACCAGGCGCACGTCGGAATAGCGGTGGTAGCGATAGAGATGCTGCTGGCCGCCGTTGTAGAGCTCGACCACATCGCAACGCGTCTTCGCGTCATCGTCGCCGACGCATTCCGACTCGATGCGGCTCTTCTCGGCATTGCGCGCGTCCACGTAGGCCTGGCCCTGCTTGCCTTCGACCACACCGGCCAGACGCGTGCTGACGTCGGTGATCTCCCGCAGCACGTTGAGTTCCTCGGCCGGACACTGCAGTTCCTCACCGCGCGCATCGGCGACGAAGCCGTCGTTCTGCAGATCGCGCTGCGGCGAGGACAGGCCCTGCACGCACCCGACGACGCAATGTGCATTGGTCAGCACCAGACCGTCGGGCGAGACGAACGAGCCCGAGCAGCCACCGGCCAGGCGCACCGAGGACTGCATCGCGTGGTCCACCCAGGCCTGGTCGGGCGCGAACTGGAACTGCGACTGCAGCTGAGCCTTGGGCAGGTTGTCGAGCGTCCACATGCCTTCGGCCGCGTGACCGAGGACCGGAACGGCGAGGCCTGCCGTGAGCACCGATGCCCACGCCAGACGTGAACGGGCCAGACGTAGAACCGGAATCGCGAGCGCCATCGTGCAGTCTCTGGAAGGTCGGCCCTGCGGCCGCGGCCGCACAGCCTACCCGGGTCGACGCGTGCCTGCGCGGATGCGGCGGAGCGCCTCGCAGACGGGTTGGTCCGGAATCGCCTGTTCACGTAGCATCGGACCCCCGCGGCCGGACCAGCACCGAGAAGCGCATGAGTACATCAGACCGTCGTCGTCCCGATCCACCGGACGATGCCAGCCTGCGCGCAGGCCTGACCCGCGAACAGACGGCGGCCATCGCAACGCTCGAAGCGCTCGGTTGGTCCCTGCGTTTCGTGCGGCGCCCGCTGTTCCGCGACCCGGTGCCGGTGCTGTTCCAGAAGAACAGCGGACGCTGGATTGCGGTCGAGGCCGATGGCCGCCTCGACGAACACCCGACCTTCGCTATCCGCGACTGAGGCCGTTCCGGCCCCGTCGCCCGCCGACCGGCCTCAGGCCGGCTGCAGGTTCGCGTAAGCCAGCACCAGCCACTTGCTGCCGGCATCGTCGAAGTTCACCTGCACGCGCGCATGCGCGCCGTCACCTTCGATGTCGGTCACGGTGCCGGCGCCGAACTTCGCGTGGGACACGGTCTGGCCCAGGCGCACGCCGACCGACGGCGCCAGGCTGGCGTGTCCCATGTCGCGCTGCCGCTGCGGGAACGATGCCCGGGTGGGCTGCGCCCTCGCGCGCACCTCGTGCAGCAGCGCCGGTGGAATCTCTCGCAGGAACCGCGAGGGCACACCGAACATGTCCTGGCCATGCAGACGCCGCGCTTCGGCATAGGTCAGCACCAGCTTCTGCCGCGCGCGGGTGATGCCCACATACGCGAGCCGGCGCTCTTCCTCCAGACGCCCGCTTTCCTCTGCGGTGCGCGCGCTCGGGAACAGGCCTTCCTCCAGACCGACCAGGAACACCAGCGGGAATTCGAGACCCTTGGCGCTGTGCAGCGTCATCAGCTGCACGCCGTCCTCGCCGGCCTGGGCCTGGCTTTCGCCGGCTTCCAGCGAGGCGTAGGCGAGGAACGCAACCATCTCGGTCAGCTGCGCGCTTTCCTCGTCGTCGCCGCGGACGAAACGCGAGGCGACCGAGACCAGTTCGTCGAGGTTCTCCACGCGCGAGTCCGCGCTGCCCTTCGATTCGTTGGCGTAGTGCACGCGCAGATTCGAGCGCGCCAGCACGTGGTCGATCTTGTCCTTGAGCGACAGATCAGCCAGTTCGACCGAAAGCTGGTCGATCAGCTGGGCGAAACCGGCCAGCGCGTTACGCGCACGCCCGGCCAGCACATTGCCCTGTGCGCTGCGGACCGCCGCTTCCCACAAGGGAATGCCCTGCCCGCGCGCCAGCTGGCGCACCTCGTCGAGCGTGCGCTCGCCGATGCCGCGCGGCGGCGTGTTGACCGCGCGCTCGAACGCCGCGTCGTCGTCACGGTTGGCGACCAGACGCAGATAGGCCAGCGTGTCCTTGATCTCGGCGCGTTCGAAGAAGCGCACGCCGCCGTAGACGCGGTAAGGCACCTGCTCGGCGACGAGCTGCTCTTCCATCGCACGCGACTGCGCATTGCTGCGATAGAGCACCGCGATGTCGCCGTGGCTGCCGCCGTCGCGTACCCACTGCAGCGCGCGCTCCACGACGTAGCGCGCTTCGTCGATCTCGTTGTAGGCGGCGTACAGGTCGATCGGATCGCCTTCGCCGCTGTCGGTCCACAGCTGCTTGCCCAGGCGCTCGGGATTGTGCGCGATCACCGCATTTGCGGCGCCGAGGATGTTGGCGCTGGAGCGGTAGTTCTGTTCGAGACGGATCGTCTCCGCGCCCGGATAGTCCTGAAGGAAACGCTGCACGTTCTCGACCTTCGCGCCGCGCCAGCCGTAGATGGCCTGGTCGTCGTCGCCGACCACGAACACCTTGCCGGTGTCGCCGGCCAGCACGCGCACGAAGGCGTACTGGATGGCATTGGTGTCCTGGAACTCGTCGACCAGCAGATGGCGGAACCGCTGGCGGTAATGCGCGAGCAGCGCCGGCGTGTCGCGCAGCAGTTCGTGCGCGCGCAGCAGGATCTCGGCGAAATCGACCAGACCTGCGCGGTCGCAGCGCTCCTGGTAGAGCGCATAGGCCTTGCGCATGACGTCCGACCATTCGTCGGCGCCATCCTGGATGTGCTGCGGTCGGCGGCCCTCGTCCTTCTGCGCATTGATCCACCAGGCGATCTGCCGTGGCGGAAAGCGCGCATCGTCGAGTTCGAGCTGCTGCACCACGCGCTTGACCAGCCGCAGCTGATCGTCGCTGTCGAGGATCTGGAAGCTCTCGGGCAACTTCGCGTCCTGCCAGTGCAGGCGCAGCAGGCGGTGGGCCAGGCCGTGGAAGGTGCCGATCCACATGCCGCGCGCGCCGTTGCGCAGCTGCGCGTCGACACGGTGGCGCATTTCGGCGGCAGCCTTGTTGGTGAAGGTGACGGCGAAGATGCCGTGCGCGGGCACGCCCACCACCTCGTTGAGCCACGCGATCCGGTGCGTCAACACGCGGGTCTTGCCGCTGCCGGCACCGGCCAGCACGAGGAAATGGGAATCGGAGGCGGATACGGCCTGGCGCTGGGCCGGGTTCAGCCCGTCGAGCAAATGCGAAACATCCATGCGTCCATTCTACGCGCCGCCCTGTCGCTGCAGACGCGACGCGCGCCGGCGGCGGAGATGCAGAACGTCTTGCCGGGCGGCGCTGCGGGTCACGCGCGCCGGGCGATGGGGAGCGTGGCGATCCGGCCTCGCGACCGCGGGCGACGTCACGTGTCTTCGCCCGGTTTCCGACCGTGCCGGCCAGCGCTGTCGGCATCGGGCCGGAGATACGCGAAGGCTCCGCGTGCACCACGCCGACGCCACCGGTACGCGTCACCGGACCGCTTCCGCACTCCTACATGACCCTCACGCAACCGGTGCGAGCATCCGCGCCGGTCCCCTGCCGGAAATTCGACATGCGCCTGCTGGTGCTGCTGTGCGCGATCGCGATGCCCGTGGTGGCGTGGCTGTCCCAGACCGGCATGTTCGGTCCGGACCAGGGCACGATCTCCGACCGGTATCCCACGTTGCTGGTCGCCGCCGGCTACGCGTTCTCGGTGTGGGGCCTGATCTTCCTGCTCGACCTGGCCTACGCGCTCTGGCAGGCGACGGGTACACGCCGACACGACCCGATCCTCGGCCGCATCGCGCCGGTCGCCGCGCTGGGCTTCTTCCTCACCACGATCTGGATGCCGCTGTTCTCGGCGGGCATGTTCCTGGCCTGCGTCGTCGTGATCTTCGGTGCACTGGCATCTCTGGCCTGGTGCGCGGCGCAGCTGTCACGCCCCGGCGTGCCCGGACGTCACCGCCTGGCCTGGCTCGCGCTGTCGATCCATGCCGGCTGGCTGTCGCTGGCGGCGTTCCTCAACGTCGCCCAGACGATCGTCGCCTACGACCTGCTGTCCACCGGACGCATGCTGGGCTGGAGCCTGGTGCTGTGGGCGATTTCGGCCGTGGTACTGCTCGCGTTGAACTGGCGCATGCGCGGCAATGTGGCCTATCTGGCCATCGCGCTCTGGGGCCTGTTCGCCGTATGGATGAAGCAGACCGGGTGGCCGCTGCCGGGTGCGGTGACCTCGGCCTGGGTCGCACTGGGCATCGGTGCGGTGCTGACGGTGCAGACCGTGGTGCTCCGGCTGCGCCACCGCTGAGGCAAGGCGGCCTGCGCAGGCATGCGACGCCGCAGCAGCCGTCCGGGGCACGCCTGTTCACCCACCATGCGGGGGCGGGTTGCGACGCTGTCGGACCGCATCACCCAAGGGGAAACATCATGTTCCGGACGCTCCACATCGTCGCGCTGTGCCTGTTCGCCGCGCTACCCGCCGCAGCCCAGGTCACCACATCGCCGCTGCAGCAGGGCGACGCGCCGGTGTCATCGCAGGCAGGACGCCAGACGGGCGTGGTCACACTGGATCGCGGCGAAGGCCCGCAGATCATCGTCCGCTCCTACGAACCGCGTTCGGCCATGGCCAACCAGTACCGGGTCGACTTCGCCGCGCTCGACGTGGACGGCGACGGTTACGTCAGCCGTGCGGAAGCCAGGGCACATCCGGCACTCGATGCCGAGTTCAACGCGATTGACAGCAACCGCGACGGCCGCCTGAGCCGCGAGGAACTTGCGGGCTGGCTGCGCTGATCGGTCGCACCCCGTACCGCCGCATCGCGACCGCGCTGCGCTAGCCTATGCCGCCGCCGGCAACCGGCCGGCGATGGAGTGTGCGTGTGAACCGGAATTCCCAAGACGACACCGATGCGCCACGCCCACGTGGCCCGCTGCTGGTCGGCGCCGTATTCGTCCTGATGATCGGCATCTTCATCGGCGCGCTCAGCGCGACGGTGCTTTTGCGCATGAGCATCGGCTCGGCCGGCGACCTCAAGGCGCGCGAAGCAACCGGACTGCATGCGCTGCTCGAGGCGCCCGGCGGCATCGTTGCGCCGGACATTTCATCCGAGCGCACGACTGCGGCCTTCGCACACAGCTTTATCGTCAGCACCGCGGCGATCGATGCGGTGTCGTCGCTCGACGAACGTGCGCGACTGGTCGACATCGCCCGCTGGATGGTCGCGACCGATGCACTGTCGGCGCGCGAGGACGCGGTGTCACGCTGGGCGATGATCGCAGCCCGTTGCGTGGACACGAACGCGGAAGCGCCCAAGGACGCGGCCAACTGCGTGCGCGACGAGATGCCGCACGACGTGCCGATTCCGGATCACGCCCGCGACTGACGCGCCGTCTCCGGATTCCGCACAGCAGAACGCCCGGCCGAAGCCGGGCGTTCCTGTTTCGCGACGCGGATGATCAGTCGCGCGACTGGCTGACGATGCGGCCGTCTTCCGGATCGAGCTTCAGATCCATGCGCTGGCCCTGTGCGTTGTCGGCCTCGGCCTCCCACATGCCGTCGTCGAACTTGACGTCTTCGATGCGGGTGAAACCCTCGGCGGTCAGCTTGGCGCGGATGTCGGCTTCACCGAGGCTGGTCGCTCCCGCGGTCTCCGGATAGACGCGACCGGTGGCCGGGTCCAGACGCACGTCGATCTTGGTGCCGTTGGCGTCGGTGACGTCGGCCTTCCAGATGCCGTCCTTGAACTCGACATCGTGGATGTCGGTGTAGCCGCCTTCGGTCAATGCGGCGCGCACCTGGGTGCTGGTCATGGCGTCCTGCGCAACGGCAGCGCCAGCGGCGAGCGAGAGGGCCAGAACAAGGCCACGGACTGCGGTGGTGTGCTTCATCGTGACGCTCCTGCGATTGGGGTGCGCGGAGTGTTCTGCGACCGCTGCGAAGTGCAGGTGAACGGGAGACGGCACCGTTCATGCAAGCGACGCAAGCGACGCGAGAGGCGCGAGAGGCGCGAGACGCGGTTCGCGTGGATGCGCGATCAGGCCGCCAGCAACTGGCGCAGGTCGTCGACGAAGCCGGCGTAGGCGTCGGCCTGTGCTTGCGGATCCCCTTGGCGCAGTACCCACGAGGGATGCACGGTGGCGAACGCGCGCACACCGTCCTCGCGCGTGCGCCAGATGCCGCGCTCCTCGGTCAGCCGCACGCCCGGACCGAACACCGCGCGCGCCGCGCTCGCGCCGAGGCAGACGATACGCTCGGGTTTGACCTGGGCGATCTCCGCACGCAGCCAGCCATTGCAGGCCTCGATGTGGGCGACGTCCGGCCGTTTGTGCAGGCGGCGCTTGCCGCGCGGTTCGAAGCGGAAATGCTTGACCGCGTTGGTCAGGTACAAGGTGCTGCGGTCGATGCCGAGCTCGTCCAGCGCGCGCGAGAACAGACGCCCCGCGGGGCCGACGAACGGACGCCCGGACAGATCCTCTTCGTCGCCCGGCTGCTCGCCCACGATCATCGTGCGTGCGCCGGACGGCCCCTCGCCGAAAACGGTCTGCGTCGCCGGTTGCCACAGCGGACAGCGACGGCAATCGCGCGCGGATTCGCGCAGCGCTTCGAGCGAGCCGGCCACCGCCGGCACGGGCGCCGGCGCCGCGGGAATGCGGCGACGTGGCGCTTCATGTTCGCGTTCGGCCATCTCGCGCACGCGCAGGCCGGCATCGCGGACGAGGTCGGGCAGCAGCGCGGTCTCGGGCAGATGCTTCCAGTATTTCTGCGGCATCTCGGCACGCATCATCGTGGTGTTGAGCCGCGCCGGATTGAAGATGTTGGCGTAGTAGGTGCGCCACAGATCTTCGCGCGCATCTTCCGATGGTGCATCGGCGCGCGAACCGCCGTCGGCGAACGCGAGCGCCTCGCCGTCCCACATCGCCGTGCGATACGGCGTCACGATCGCCCAGCGCATGCCGGCGAAGCGCCGCGCGAAGAAGGGCGCGACGCGATCGACGATGTGGTGGTCGGGCTCGAACCAGGCGATGTAGCGATCGGTATCGCCGGGCACTTCGCGGAAACGCACGAAGGCCTTCATCTTGTGGCTGTCGCGGCGCACCGCCTGCGCCATCGTGGTGGCGCGATGCACGTCGGGATCGGATGCACGTTGCAGCAACGCACGCTCCCCTTCGGCGATGCGCCAGAGCAGGCGGTACAGCAGACCGTGACGGTCTTCGGAGCGATGGCAGAGCACGGCACCGGCAATGGCAAGGAACTCGGACGGCACACGAGGGGCAGTGCGCTGCGCCGGCAGCATCGACAGATCGAGTCCGCCAAGCAGCGACCCCTGCGCGCCGCCGCTCCAGTCGAGCTGCTCGGGCGGCAGGCCCGCACACAGAGCAGTACGCGCAGCGGTGCGCCAGACGGCGGCATCCCAGGGCGGGTCGATCCGTGCGGTGACGCGTAATGGCGCAGGTGCGGACCTCACGGGCGACCCACGACAGCAGCAACGCCGCGGCAAAGTCGCCCGCTTCCGGTGTTTCCCGGCACATCGCGCCTGCTGTGCGGGCAGCCCTCGACACCCGTGTCGCCCGCCCATGCAATGCGCTCCACCATGACGGCGACGCGACTCAGAACAGGCTCGCCTGCCGCGGCTGCGGGGCGAGTTCGGTGCGCAGGCGGGTCGGATCGTCGAGCCGCTGGCGCGGGTGATGGCCCGGCGTGATCACGAACGGCATGATCTTCTTCAACGGCACGCGCAGGCGGGCGAGATCATCGAGGCGCAAGGCGCCATGCGGGCGCGCGGAGATGATGCGCTCGACGTTGCGCGTTCCCAGGCCCGGCACGCGCAGCAGCATTTCGCGCGGGGCACGGTTGATGTCGACCGGGAAGCGTGTCGGATTGCGCAGCGCCCAGGCTAGCTTCGGGTCGACGTCGAGATCGAGCATGCCGGGCGTCTGGGCGTCCACATCCGCCGCGTTCACTGCGTCCGGGGTGATTTCCTCGACATCGAAGCCGTAGAAGCGCAGCAGCCAGTCGGCCTGATACAGCCGGTGCTCGCGCAGCAGCGGCGGCGACTGCAGCGGCAGGTTCTTCGAGGCATCTGGAATCGGGCTGAAGGCCGAGTAATACACCCGCCGCATCCGGTAGGTGCCATACATACGGTTACTGGTTTCCAGAATGCTGCGGTCGTTGGCGTCATCGGCGCCGACAATCATCTGCGTGCTCTGCCCAGCCGGCGCGAAGCGTGGCGCCTTCGCGCGGCGCACGGTCACGCCCTGTCGCTTGATCCGGCGCGCGTCCTTGTCCTCGTCGATGCGCCACTTGAGTTCACCCATCGCGCCGTGAATGCCGGCATGGGTCTTCTCTGGCGCCAATGCGGTCATGCCAGCCTCGGTCGGCAGCTCGATATTGATGCTCAGGCGGTCGGCGTAACGGCCGGCCGCAGCCAGCAATTCCGGCGCGGCGTCGGGAATCGTCTTGAGATGGATGTAGCCGGCGAAGCGATGATCCTCGCGCAGGCTGCGCGCGACTTCGACCATCTGCTCCATCGTGTAGTCGCCGCTGCGGATGATGCCGCTGGAGAGGAACAGACCTTCGATGTAATTACGCTTGTAGAAATCGAGTGTCAGCGTCACGACCTCTTCGGGCGTGAATCGCGCGCGGCGCACATTGCTCGACACGCGGTTGACGCAGTAGGCGCAGTCGAACACGCAGAAATTGGTCAGCAGGATCTTCAGCAGCGACACGCAACGGCCGTCGGGCGTGTACGAGTGGCAGATGCCCATGCCCTCGGTACTGCCGATGCCACCCGTTTTCGACGAGTCGCGTTTGTTCGCGCCGCTCGACGCACAGGAGGCGTCGTACTTGGCGGCGTCAGCAAGAATCGCGAGCTTGTCGGTCAGGTTCACGCGCCTACGATGCCTGCGAAGCGTCTCAATCCGTGAGATTGCAGACAGGCCGCAACCTCTGGTGTGAGCAGCCTGCAAAGACGCCGTCGTGAGGACGCATTCACGGAGCGTGGCCGCGCCGATCGGTAGCGTAGCGGCGGGCCTGTCGACCGGCAGGCCTTGTACGTGGACGACGGGGCTGCAGCAATCAACATCAAGAACCGGCTCCGCCGCACTGCCGGCGTTCTGCTCGGCGCCGCTCTCGCGACGCTTGCCACCGCCTGTGCGGGTCCGCAATCCGCGCTGGATCCCGCCGGCCCTGCCGCCGCCGAGATCGCCCGCGGCTGGTGGCTGATGGTCGGCACGTTCACCGGCGTCTGGGCGCTGGTACTGGTCCTGCTGTGGCTTGCCGTGCGACGTCGCGACGCCGATAGCGCGCTGCGCCGGCCCGAGCGTCTGGTGGTCTGGGGCGGGCTCGCCTTTCCCACCGTCGTGCTCGCCGCGCTGCTGGTCTACGGCAGCCTGACCAGCGCACGCGTGACCGGCGTCGGCGTCGAACCCGATGCGGTGGTCGAAGTCACCGCGCGGCAGTGGCAGTGGCATTTCCGGTATCGCGACGCCGATGGACAGGTGATCGGGGAAAGCGTCGACGAGCTGGCCGTGCCGCTGGGCGCGATGGTCGAATACCGCATCACCAGCGACGACGTGATCCACAGCTTCTGGATCCCGCGCCTGGGCGGCAAGATGGATGCGATTCCCGGCCGCGTGAACACCCTGCGCCTGCGCGCCGACCAGGCTACGCCGATGCGCGGCCAGTGCGCGGAATTCTGCGGGCTCGAACATGCGCGCATGGTGTTTCCAGTGCGCGTGATGGACGCCGACGCGATCGAAGACTGGCTGGCCGCGCGCGAGCCCGCCCCCGCCATCGAAGCCCCCGCGCCCGGCCATCCGGCCGGCCGTGCTCCCCCGCGTCACGGCGCATCCGAGGACGTGCTGTGAGCACCCTGACTCCCGACCACACGATTCCCACGCCCGGCGATCACCTGCGTCACGCCGAACGCATCGCCCTGCTCGAACGCGTCTGGGCCAATGGCCGCGGCCTGGTCGGCCAGTTGACCGCGGTCAACCACACGACGATCGCGCTGCGCTTCATCGTCACCGGCCTGGTGTTCCTGCTGATCGGCGGCATGCTGTCGATGTTCATCCGCCTGCAGCTGTCGTGGCCGGGTCTCAACGTGCTCGACCCCGAACGCTACGCGCAGTTCGTGACCATGCACGGCACGACGATGATGTTCCTGTTCGCGGTGCCGATCATGGAAGGCTTCGCGATGTATCTCATCCCGAAGATGCTCGGCACGCGCGACCTGCCGTTCCCGCGGCTGTCGGCGTTCGGCTGGTGGTGCTACCTGTTCGGCGGCATCTTTCTGTATTCGAGTTTCATCTTCGGCAGCGTGCCCGACGGCGGCTGGTTCATGTACACGCCGCTTACCGATTCGACGTATTCGCCGGGCAAGGGCGCGGATTTCTGGCTGATCGGCGTGACTTTCGCCGAGATTGCTGCCGTGACCGCGGCGGTCGAACTGATCGTCGCGATCCTGATCACCCGCGCGCCGGGCATGGACCTCACGCGCATGCCGCTATTTGCGTGGGCAGTGCTGGTGACGGCCTTCATGATCGCGTTCGGTTTTCCGCCGCTGATCCTCGCCAGCCTGTTGCTGGAGATCCAGCGCGCGTTCGACTTCGCGTTCTTCGAGGTTGCGCGCGGCGGCGATCCGCTGCTCTGGCAGCACCTGTTCTGGCTGTTCGGCCATCCCGAGGTCTACATCATCTTCCTGCCGGCGGCGGGTGTGGTATCGACGATCGTGCCGACCTTCGCGCGCCGTCCGATCGTGGGCTACACCTGGGTCGTGCTGGCGCTGGTCGCGACGGGCTTCCTGAGTTTCGGCCTGTGGGTGCACCACATGTTCGCGGTCGGCATTCCGCTGCTGGCGCTGGCGTTCTTCAGCGCGGCGAGCATGGCGGTGGCGATTCCGACCGGCATCCAGATCTTCGCGTGGATCGCGACGCTGTGGGCCGGCAAACCCTGGCTGCGCGTGCCGATGCTCTACATCATCGGCTTCTTCATCACCTTCGTCTGCGGCGGCCTGACCGGGGTCATGCTCGCGTTCGTGCCGTTCGACTGGCAGGCGCACGACACGCATTTCGTCGTCGCGCATCTGCATTACGTGCTGATCGGCGGGATGATGTTCCCGATGTTCGCCGGGCTGTACTACTGGCTGCCGCTGGCGAGCGGACGCATGCCCTCCGAGTCGCTGAGCCGCAGCGGCTTCTGGCTGGTGTTCATCGGCTTCCATCTGGCGTTCCTGCCGATGCACATCACCGGTCTGGTCGGCATGCCGCGGCGTGTCGACAGCTACGCAATGGAGCTCGGCGTGCAGTGGCTCAACCTGCTGTCGACGGCAGCGGGCTTTGTGCTCGCGGTCGGCATCGTCGCGATCCTGATCGACGTGGCGCTGTGCTTCCGCCTCGGACGCCGCGGCACCGAGAATCCGTGGCAGGCAGGCACGCTGGAGTGGGCGCTGCCGCACCCGGCGCCGAAGTACAACTTCGCCTCGATCCCGGTCGTCGACGACCGCAATCCCCTGTGGCACGACCCGGGTGTAGTCGAGGCGACGCGGCGTACCGATGGTCTGCTCGGCGAGGCCGTCGATGGCCGGCGCTGGATCCTCGGCACCGGCATCCAGTCCGCGCAGCCCGAACAGGCGATCCGGCTGTCGGACTCGACCTGGTTCCCGCTGTTCGCAGCATTGACGATCGCGGTAATGCTCGGCGGGTTCATCACCTCGCAGTACTGGTTGTCGATCCTGATGCTGCTGCCGCTGATCGGCCTGTTCCTGCGCTGGCTGTGGACGATCAACGGCCGCGAGACGCCGCTGGAGATCGAAGTGGCGCCGGGCCTGCGCCTGCCCACACAGGCAATGGCACGTAACGCGCCGGGCTGGTGGGCACTGGTCGGCACGCTGATGATCGTCGGCTCGCTGTTCGCCTCGCTGGTGTTCGCCTACTTCTATCTGTGGCTTAACGCGCCGGCCTGGCCCGGCGGTGGTGCCACGCTGACGGCCTCGACACCGATGCTCGCCGCGCTCGGCGCATTGCTGGCGGCCGGTATTGGCGCGTGGCGCATGCCGATCGCCCTGCGTGCCGGGCATACACGCGCAGCAGTGATCTGGAGCGCATTCGCGATCCTGTCCGCCATCGCCTGTCTCGCCCTGCAGTTACCGGCAGTCGCCGAGGCCGTCGGTGCACCGCAGCGCCATGCGTATGGTTCGGTGGTGTGGACGCTGGCTGGGTTCCAGGCGCTGCACATCGCAGTCGCGGTGCTGATCGCCGGGTTCGTCGCGCTGCGCATCCACCATGGCCATGTCGATGCGGTGCGCAGTCTCGAAGCGCGCATCGCGACCGGCTTCTGGCGCTACGTCGTGGCGCAGGGTCTTATCGTATGGGCGCTGTTGCACCTGTTCCCGAGGTTCGCATGAGTGCGATGCTGCCCATCGGCCTGACTCGCATATCCATGCCGCTGGTGGTGTGGGCGGTGCATTTCGTCGTGGTCTACAGCCTGCAGGGGCTCGCCTGTACACGCGCGTTGTGGCGCGCGCCGGTGGCCGGGCTGGAAACGATGACCTGGGTGCTGTGGGCACTGACCGTGCTCGCGCTGGGTGTCATTGCCTTGTTCGGCGCGAGCGCACTGCGCGCCTGGCGCGTCGCACGCGCGCAGACCGATGGCCGTACCGAAACCTCGCGCCTGCGCTTCCTCACCGCACTGTCGGCGCTCGTCGCCCTGATCGCCGCCATCGGCGTCGCCTTCACCGCCCTGCCGGTCGCGCTGCTGCCGACCTGCGCCTAACCCGGATATTCGATGCGCAAGGATCTACGCCAACCCGTTCCCGATACGCAGAGCCACACCGTGGAGAGCGTGCTGGCGATCGCCAAGCACCCCATCCATCCGATGCTGGTGACGTTCCCGATCGCGTTCCTGTCGATGGTCGTGGTCACCGACATCCTCTACCTCTGGCTCGGCGCCCCGTTCTGGGCCGAACTCTCGTTCTGGTTCAACGTCGGCGGCCTCGGCTTCGGCGTGTTGGCCGGCATCGTCGGCACGATCGACATGATGTCGATCCGCGTCGTGCGCCGGCACGTCTCGGCATGGAACCACTTCATCGTCGCGGTCATGGTGCTGGCGATGGCCGCGCTCGGCGTGTGGCTTCGGCTGCCCGGGCACACCGAAGCGGTATGGCCCTGGGGTCTGCTGTCGTCGGCGACGATGGCGGTGCTGGTGGGCGTCGCCGGTTGGCTCGGCGGTACGTTGAGCTTCCGGCATGGTGTGGGTGTGTATGGGGATGAGGAGACGGAGGCGGAGAGTGGGCGGGACGCTGTGGAGAAGCCGCCGGCGGAATAGGGTTCGCCGTTCGCTGTTAGCGGTTCGCTCTCCGCTGTTGCAGTGCTGCTGCTGTTGCGCTCCGCTTTTGACTCTACGAACTCGTGACGTCTTCCAGAAGTTGCCTACCCGGAGGGCGCCGCCCACGGATGGGCGGCGTTTTCCGACCGAGGCAGGATGCCGAGTCGGAAAATCCCGGTGGACATGACGCCGCGGGCTTCGGACGTGTCGGGGAGACGTTTTTCTTTGGTTCTGTTTCTTTTGGCGTCTACCAAAAGAAATGAACTCGGCCGCGACAGCGGACGAAAGCGGTTGATCTTTCTGCGGCTCACGCAAAAGTGCAGTGCTTTCACTCGCCTGTCGGCGAGCGACTCACTTTTCTTTGTTGGCCCAAAGAAAAGTAAGCAAAAGAAAGGGCCTCCCCGACGAAGCACATCCGGCGTGTCATTCGTTCCGGGATTTTTCGACTCGCCATCCATGGCTCGATCGAAAAACGCCGCCCATCCATGGGCGGCGCCCTATGGGTCTGCGAACTGCACTGACGCTGCACTTTTCCGCGTGGAGCCAAGGCAAGGCCAACAGCAGCGCACAGCGCTACGGCCGAGCAGCACCCTCCTCGAGTCCGGGCACCACATCCTCCACATCCACATTGCGCGATGGCGGTGCCGGCAGATCGCCGAGTGTCTGCGGCTTGGCCCCCGTCAATCCGGCGATCAGCAGCAACAACACCAACGGGATCCATCCGATCACGCGGAAGAACGTCGGCCCATGCCGGCAGCGGTCGTGGCCCAGCTCGTAGAGCAGAAGCCCCATGTACAGATGCAGCAGCACTGCCGCCGCGACGACGACGAGCTTGAGCACCAGCCACGCGCCGCTGGGATTCCAGGCGATCAGGATGCCGCCGAACGTGATCGTCAGCAGCGCGGCGGGCGTCATGATCCGGAAGAACAGGGTGTTGGCCACCGGATTCCAGTACGCGGGATCGGAATCGATCTCGCGGCGGTGCCGGGCGACGAACAGGCGTGGCAGGAAGAACAGGCCGGTGAACCAGACCGTCATCGCCAGGATGTGCAGGACCTTGAGCCAGAAGTACACCGGCGCTCCACGAATCGTCGAATCGCGCAGCCTACGCGCAGGCGCATCAAATCCGTGTGGCGTCGCGTGCACCTCGACGCAGTGTCCAGCTGCCGGCTGCTAGGGTCGGTCGCATGTCGCGTGTCACCGCCCTCGTCCCGGCCGCCGCCGGTCTGGCGCTCCTGCTGGTCGCATCGACGGCCGGCGCGGCGATGCCGGAAGGTCCACCGCCGCCGCTGGGCTATGCGTGGACGCTGTCGGTGTGGACGTTGCTACCGTTGGCGTTGGCTGCACTCCTGTACACCGCAGGCCTCATGCGCATGCGCCGAGCATCCGCGGGCACCGGCACCGCGGACGCATGGCGCGGCCCGCTCGCCTTCGCTGCCGGCATGCTCGCACTGGGCTTCGCGCTGGTGTGGCCGCTGGACACATTCGCGGCCTACGCGCTGTCGGCGCACGTCGCGCAGCACATGACGCTGCTCGCATGGGCGCCGCCGTTGCTGCTGATGGCACGGCCGGGTGTGGTCGCAGCCCATGCGTTGCCGCCGGCAGTCGCGTCACAGGTCTCGCGGGTGCTCGCACGGGTCGGCAGATTCGCGCAGGCACAGCTCGGCGCCGCGACACTCGTGCATGTCGGCACGATGTGGCTGTGGCATCTGCCCGCGGCGACCTCGGCCACGCTCGCCAGCGAACCATTGCATCGCTTGATGCTCGCCAGCGTGCTCCTCGCTGGCCTGTGGTTCTGGAGCGCGGTGCTGCATCGGCTACGCACCCGCGACGGCGGCGCGACCGGCGCACTCGTCTCGCTGGTCACCGCGATGATGCTGATGGGGTTCCTGGGCGCGCTGCTGACGTTCTCGCCGCGTCTGCTGTATCCGGCCTACACCGATCGCGCCCTGCTCGCCGGTCTCGATGCGCTGGGCGACCAGCAGCTCGCCGGCCTGCTGATGTGGGTGCCGAGCGGACTGCCCTATCTGGTCGTCGGCATGTGTCTGGTCGTCGCCCTGCTGCGCAGCGTGCAACGCAGTGCCGCCGATGGGCCGTCGGCATGAACACCCGTTGGCGCCGCCTGCTGCTGTGGCTGCTCGCGTGGATGGCACTTGCGTTGCTGCCGATGGCGATCGCATTGAGCGGCAATCCGCCCGCGGTGCGCGACCGCATCGTCGAGACCGGCGCGATGCTCGGGCTGCTCGGGCTTGGGGTGCTGTCGGCGCAGGCGCTGACCTCGGGCCGCCAGCGCTGGTTCGCGAAGGGACTCGGTCAGGACGATGTGCTGCAATTCCACCGCCAGACCGGACTACTCGGCTGGGGACTGGTACTGGCGCATCCGCTGACGATGTTTCTGGGTGATGGGCGGTTTCTCGACTATCTGGATCCACGCGAGGACTGGCTGCGCGCGACGTCGTTGTGGAGCGCGCTGCTCGCGGTGACGTGGCTGGCGATGACATCCCTGTGGCGACTGTCGTTCGGCCTGCAGTACGAGCACTGGCGCGCATTGCATGGCGTGCTCGCGCTGGCGGTCGTCGCGATCGGCCTCGGCCATGCGCTGATGGTCGGTCACTACACCGCGCCGCTGTGGAAGAAGGCCGCGCTGGTGCTGGCCGTCGGTGCGTCGATCTATGCGGTACTCGAGAACCGCGTACTGCGACCGCGCCGTCTCTCACGACGGCCGTGGACCGTGCAGTCGGTCGACACCGCGCGCGATGGCAGCCACATGCTGCGTCTGTTGCCGGCCGGTCACGCCGGGCTCAATTTCCGCCCCGGCCAGTACGCGTGGATCACGATTGGCGACACGCCGTGGCGGCTGCAGCAGCATCCGTTCTCGATCAGCTCCAGCGCTGACGACGCGTCGCTGGAATTCACGATCAAACCGCTGGGCGACTTCACGGAAAGCGTAGCCACGTTGTCGCCGGGTATGCGCGCCTTCGTCGAAGGTCCGTACGGCGAATTCGTCTACCTGCCGGCGCAGTGTCCGGATGGCGCGGTGTTCATTGCCGGCGGCGTTGGCATCACCCCGATCATCAGCATGCTGCGCACTGCGCGCGATCGCGGCGCGACCGCGCCGCTGTGGCTGGTCTACGGCAACCCGGACTGGGACGACGTGCTGTATCGCGACGAACTTGCCGCGCTCGCGGAAGACCTGCCACTGACCGTGATCCACGTCCTCGAACACGCGCCCGACGACTGGGACGGCGAGACCGGACATGTCGACGGTGACCTCATCGATCGTCGGCTGCCGACGCATCTGGCCGCGTTGCCGGTCTATGTCTGCGGCCCGGATGCGTTAGCGAATGCGGTCGAACCCGAGCTCGTCGCGCGTGGCGTGCCGTCGGACCGGCTGTATTCGGAGCGCTTCAACCTCGTATGAGCGAACACGGAGACGCCACCCGATGATGCATCGACATCTGCGCCGGGCCGGCGCGATCGCCGCCGCCGTGCTGGTGCTCATCGCGCTCGCCGCTGCGTGGCTGCGCTGATCCAGCCGCTGCCGTAGCCCGCGCCTTCGCGACCTTGCGATGCAAACCGTCGGCCGTACACGCCTGTGATTCCGCGGTGGATTAACAGTGTGTGGACCTGCCGCACCGCACACTGGGCCGCCGTCGACGAGACCGCCATGTCCTCCGAATGGACCCATCTCGCCGCCATCGCGTGGCCCCTTCTGGTTGCGCTGATCCTCGGCGTCGTCGTGCACTGGAGCCTGCGTGCACTCGCCCGCGCCGCCGGTCGCCGCGCACAGGAACGCATGCGTGCGCGTATTGCCTACGTCGTTGCGGTGCCTGCTGCGGTCGGCCTGCCGCTGCTGTTCCTGTCACTGGCACTCAATGCCACACCGATCGATCCGGACCTGCTCGGCCAGCTGCGGCACTGGATCGCGATCGGCGGCATGCTGTGCCTGACCTGGCTGGTCGCGCGCACGGTCGGCGCGGTCGAGGACCGCATCCTGCTCGAGCATCCGGTCGACGTGGAAGACAACCTCGCTGCGCGCCGCGTGCAGACCCAGGCACGGGTGATCAGTCGCGTGATCCAGGCCGGCGTGGTGCTGGTCGGCGTGGCGCTGGCGCTGATGACGTTTCCGCAAGTGCGCCAGGTCGGCGCGGGCCTGCTGGCGTCGGCCGGCATCATCGGCCTGATCGCCGGCGTCGCCGCGCAGCCGGTGTTCGGCAATCTGATCGCCGGTCTGCAGATCGCGCTGGCGCAACCGATCCGGCTCGACGACGTGGTGATCGTCGAGGGCGAATGGGGTCGCATCGAGGAGATCACGTCAACCTATGTGGTCGTGCGCATCTGGGACGAGCGTCGCCTCGTCGTGCCGCTGCAGTGGTTCATTTCAAATCCCTTCCAGAACTGGACGCGCACCAGCGCACAGCTGCTGGGCACGGTGTTCCTGTGGCTCGACCACCGCGCGCCGATTCCCCAGATTCGCGACGAACTGCAACGGATCTGCGAGGCCGATCCGCGCTGGGACCGCCGTGTCTGCGTGACCCAGATCACCGAGACCGACAGGCACACCATCGAAGTGCGGCTGCTGGTCAGCGCGCGCAATTCCGGCGAGCTGTTCGACCTGCGCTGCGCCGTGCGCGAAGGCATGCTGGCCTTCCTCGACGCCCATCACCCGCAGGCGCTGCCGCGCGTGCGCAACGAGGTGACCGACGGCGATGCACGCCGCGCCGCCACGCATGCGGTCGCGCCCGTAGCCCATGCCAGCACGCAGTCGCCGGGCGCAGAAACCGCCATGGAGACACGCGTCGAACCGGACCTCGACACCGGCTTGCCATCCCGACCGGCACAGTGAGCCTTCGCATTCACGACGGAGTACCGCGATGAAGACCCGCACCCTCGGCCTCGGCGGCCCCACCGTCTCCGCAATCGGACTCGGCTGCATGGGCATGAGCGCGTTCTACGGCGGCCGCGGCAGCAATGCCGACGCGATCGCCGTCATCAAGCACGCGCTGGACCAGGGCATCACCCTGCTCGACACCGCCGACATGTACGGCCCGCACACCAATGAAACGCTGGTCGGCCGCGCCATCGACGGCCGCCGCGATGACGTGTTCATCGCGACCAAGTTCGGTATCCAGCTCGATCCGTCCGATCCGCATTCGCGCGGAATCAACGGTCGTCCCGAGTACGTGCAGCAGGCCTGCGAGGCCAGCCTGAAGCGGCTCAACATCGAGACGATCGATCTGTATTACCAGCACCGCGTGGATCCCGGAGTGCCGATCGAGGACACCGTCGGCGCGATGGCGCGACTGGTCGAACAGGGCAAGGTGCGGCACCTGGGTCTGTCCGAAGCTTCGGCCGACACACTGCGACGCGCGGCCAAGGTCCACACGATTGCTGCGCTGCAGAGCGAGTACTCGCTGTGGTCGCGCGATCCCGAGACCAACGGCACGCTGACCGCCTGTCGCGAGCTCGGCGTCGGCTTCGTGCCGTACTCGCCGCTGGGCCGCGGGTTTCTGACCGGCACGATCCGCAACATCGAGGACTTCGACGAGGACGACTACCGCCGCCATTCGCCACGCTTCCTGGGCGAGAACTTCGACCGCAATCTCGCGCTGGTCGAATCGGTGCAGGCGATCGCGCAGGACTACGGCGTCACCCCGGGGCAGCTCGCACTCGCGTGGGTGCTGTCGCAGGGCGACGATCTGGTGCCGATTCCGGGCACCAAGCGCATCGGCTTCCTCGACGAGAACATCGCCGCGCTCGACATCCATCTGACCGAGGACGATCTGGCGCGTATCGATGCGATCTTCCCGCCGGATGCAGCGTCCGGCACGCGCTATCCCGCAGCGGGCATGGGCGCGTTGAACCGCTGATGTCCTGCACGTACGGGTGCACGCTGTCGGCGCCACCCGTACGGAACGCGCGCGCTCAGCGCGCGTCCGGCACCGCCGGCGTGCCGTCGGCGTAGCGCCGTGCGACGACCGCACAGACGATCAGCTGGATCTGGTGATAGAGGATCACCGGCAACACGATCGCCCCGAGTCCTCCACTGGCGAACATGACCTTGGCCATCGGCAGGCCGGTGGCGAGACTCTTCTTCGAGCCGCAGAACACGATCGCGATCTCGTCGGCGCGGTTGAAGCCCAGGCGCCTCGCGATCCACACGATGAGCGGCATCGCGATCCCCAGCAGCAGCGCGCACACCACGGCCATCGCGACCAGCGTCCACACCGGCGTTTCGCGCCACAGGCCTTCGATCACCGATGCGCTGAAGGCGGTGTAGACCACCAGCAGGATCGTGCCCTGGTCGGTCCAGCGCAGCACCGCGCGACGGCGCTCGACCCAGTCGCCGACGACGGGCCGCAACAGATGCCCGGCGACGAAGGGCAGCAGCAGGAGCAGCATGATCTTGCCCACCGCCGTGAGCGGATGCGCCATCGCGCCTTCCGCGCTGCCGACCAGCAGCGCCATCAGCAGCGGCGTCAGCGCCACGCCGAGCAGGCTCGACAGCGATGCGCTGCACACCGCGGCCGGTACATTGCCGCCGGCCATCGAAGTGAACGCGATCGAAGACTGCACGGTCGACGGCAGCGCACACAGGAACAGCACGCCGATGTAGAGCTCGGGCGTCAGCAGCCAGCCCGACAACGGCTTGCCCAGCAGGCCGATCAGCGGGAACAGCGCGAACGTGCACGCAAGGATGGTCAGATGCAGCCGCCAGTGCAGCGCACCGGCGACGATCGCCGCGCGCGACAGGCGCGCGCCATGCAGGAAGAACAACGCGGCAATCGCGACATTCGTCACCACGTCCATGACCGCGGCGGCGCGGCCCTGCACCGGCAGCAGCGACGCCAGGGCGACGGTGGCGAGCAGCAACAGGGTGAAAGGATCGATTCGCGAACGCAGGGACATGCGGAACTCCGACGGCGGATGCCGCCGGCTGTCGCGCGGCGGGCCGTCATGGTCGCAGCCGCCACGGGGCACGGCCAGACGCCGCCGCGCAACGGCGTGTCCCGGGTTCACACGCTGGCGGCGCGTGCCTGTTCATAGTGCGGGTCCCCATGCCGCCCCAAGCACAATGCTGACCCTCACCTTCGCAGCGGTGACCGTACTGCTGGCCGTTGCGACCCTGATGCCCACCATCCGCAGTGGCGCGTGGTGGATCCGCGGTCTGGATTTCCCGCGCCTGCAGCTGCTGCTGCTCTCGGCGCTGGTGCTGGTGCTGCAGCTCGTCTTCCATCCGATCGACGATCCGTGGACGATCGCGATCGTGATCGTCAATGCGGCCTGCATGCTGTGGCAGGCGTGGTGGATCATTCCGTACACACGCATGGCGCGTGTCGAGGTGGAGGATGCGCCGGCGGATGCGCAGATCCGCATCCGGCTGATGGCGAGCAACGTGCTGACCACCAACCGCAATGCCGACCCGCTGCTCGGCGTGGTCCGTGCGCAGAAGCCGGACGTGCTGATCGCGGTCGAGACCGATGACTGGTGGGAGGCGCAGCTCGACGTGCTGACCGACGCGCTGCCGCATGTGATGCGTTGCCCGCTCGACAACCTGTACGGCATGCACGTGTATTCGCGCCTGCCGCTGCACGACGCGGAAATCCGCTATCTGGTCGAGGACGACATTCCGTCGATCCACGCGACACTGGAAGTCGATGGCGGCCGCCGCATCGCCCTGCATGCGCTGCACCCGCGCCCACCGAGCCCGACCGAATCGGACAGCTCGGTCGATCGCGATGCGGAACTGGTGATCGTCGGCCGCGCCGCGCACGAGGCCGAGTTGCCGGTGATCGTGGCCGGTGACCTCAATGACGTGGCGTGGTCACGCACCACGCGACTGTTCCGCAAGCTCAGCGGCCTGCTCGACCCGCGCATCGGCCGTGGGATGTACAACACCTTCCACGCGAAACTGCCGGGTCTGCGCTGGCCGCTGGACCATCTGTTCCACAGCAAGCACTTCACGCTGGTGGGCATGCAGCGGTTGCCGGACATCGGCTCGGACCATTTCCCGATTCTGGTCGAACTCGCGCTGTCGCCGGGCGAGAACGAAGCCGACGCCGGCCTGGATGCCGATGCGGACGACCACGCGGATGCGAATGCGGCGGTGGCGCAGTCGAGCGCCACGGACGCGGCACCGGACATCCAGCGCTAATCGACCAGGGCGCATCCGCGCGCGGGCGTTCGCCGCCTGCAAGGCAACACCGCACGCAGCTCAGCGTTCGAGCCGCGCCCGCAGATCACGCAGATCGCGCTTGGCGACATTGCGCAGGGTGTCTTCCCGCCACGCTTCGGCCGCTTCCTCGCCGGAGGCCGCCATGCGCCGTTCGTACTCGGGCTGCATCTGGTCGCGTCGCAGTTCGCGGATCCGGCGGTACTCGTCGCGCAAAGCGGACATGCGCCGGAGCGGACGGGTCTCGCCGATGGGCTGCAGCCACGGCGCACGATCACTGTGGATGCCCGCTGACGCAGGCGGCTCGGCAACAGCATCCGGGCCTGTGGCCCCGGCTGACGCCATGCAGCACGCGGACAGCGCCAGCGCGCTGCACATGGTTTGGACCGCTCGGATGTCCATCGCACCCTCCCATGCGGTGACGGACGCCCGCACCGTAGCAGGGATTCCGCGAACGCAGTGTTCAGTCCGCGCGTTCAGCGAGGGGCGTGTCGGCGCCGTCAGCCAGCGCCGGGACGCACATCGAGACCCAGGGCGTTGCCGATGACCCGCATGCCCTCGTCGTCGTCACGTGGGGCCATCACGCCGGCCACGGTGTCGTCGCCCGTGTCCCAGGTCCACATCGTGTAACCGGCCACGCGCAACTGGTCGTAGGCGACCTCGAGCAGCGCGGAGGTCGACGTGCCTGCCAGTGCTTCGTCGTCGGTCGGGTCCTCGACGTCCCAGTCGATCTCGACCCGGAACCGTTCGGACAGCGTGTCGATCGCGTCGATCAGGGTCGACCGCGCGTTCTCGGAAATGCGGAAGCTCGAACGCCAGTCGGTGGCGGTTTCGAGCGCGGCCTGCACCGCATCGGGCGCATCGTCGACGCCGAGGGCGTCGCGGAAGGCGGCCAGCTGCTGGGTCGCCGCTTCATCGTCACCGGGGTTGATGCGCAGCAGCCATTGCCAGACCAGTGCCTCGATGTCGCCGTCGGTCACATCCTCGGCGGCGTCCTCGTCATCGATCGCGCCGTGCGCGAAGTTGTCGTCTGGATCGAAATCGTATTCGCGCGTGGACATCAGACTGCTCGGAGACCGGGACGGCATAGTGTGACCCGCGCACGGGGCCACGACATCATGACCGTCCCGGACATTGCGCTGCGGCTCAGGCGCGCGCCGGCGCCTGTTTCACCGCACGCTTGCCGGTCTTCGCCGTGCGCGTGGTCGCGGCCTTCTTCGCGGCGGTCGCGGTCTTCTTGGCAGGCACGGCCTTCTTCGCCGCCGGCTTTGCAGCGGCCGTACCGGTCGTCTTCTTGGCCGCACGCTTCGCGCCACCACGGGCGTCTGCATGCGAGGGCGGCAGGCGCGAGCGCTTCCCCGGGCCGCGCAGGTCGACGATGCGGTTCTCGCCCATCACCTCTTCGCGCTTGGTCACCCGCGCGACCGCGAACGCGATCGCCTTGCCGATCAGCGACCCCGGGCCGTCCCAGTACTCTGCGGTCTGCACCTCGACTTCGATCAGCGTGAGCTTGGGATCGTTGACGCCGCGCGGGAAGTAGGCCTTCAGCGCGTCGGTCCAGAACGCTTCGATCTTCACCGGATCCTCGTTGACGTAGGCATCGCCGGCCATCGAGACATAGGTGTTGCGACCCTTCGAGGCGTAGGCGAGATTCACCTTCGAATTGCGTGCGATCTCCGCGACCTTGGGGCTGTCGGACGCGACGAAGAACCAGACGCGCGAACCGTCGAACTGCGCCTTCTGCGTCGACAGGGGCCGGCTGACCAGATACCCGCCCGCACCGATGGTGGTGAACATCGTGACGTCGATGTCCTCGATCAGTTTCGCGATCGTCTGCGCGTCCTGCTCGCCCTTGCTGCTTCGCGATGCCATGTCGCACTCCGTTCGTGGATGGAGCGGCAGTGTCTGCAGCGATGCGGCCAACCGGCGTGAAGGTGTCACGCCGGTGCGGCCGACACGTTCAGCAGGCGCGGGGCACCACGGTGCTGCGGCGACGCTCGGCACGACGCGCGAAGACGTAGAGCAGAAGACCCGCAGCCGCGGTCACGGCGCCCACCACACCGGTCGAAGTGGGCGCGAATCCCGCGGCGATCGCCATGCCGCCGAGCCACGGTCCCAGCGCATTGGCCGCATTGAAGGCCGCGTGGTTGGAGGCGGCGGCCAACGTCTGCGCGTCGCCGGCCACATCCATCAGGCGCGTCTGCAGGACCGGTGCAAGCGCGCCCATCGTGCCGACCGCAACCAGCGCGAGCAGGATCGACCAGGGCGCATGCGCGGCCAGCGGAAACGCCAGCAGCACCAGCAGCGACCAGCCCAGCACCACCGCCACCGCGCGGAACTGCAGGCGGTCGACGAGCCAGCCGCCGGCGATGTTGCCGAGGATCGCACCGACGCCGAATGCGGCCAGTGCGACCGGCACCCACGACTCCGCCACGCCGGTCACCTGGACCAGCGTTTCGGTGACGTAGCTGAAGACGCAGAACATGCCGGCGAAGCCGACCGCACCGATCAGCAGCGCATACCAGACCTGCGATGTATTGAAGGCGCGCAGCTCGCGCATCGGCGTCTGCGGCCGTTCTGACGGGTCGGGGGCGAGAAAACGCGCCACCAGCACCACGGTCAGCAGCGACAGCGCGGTGACCAGCCCGAACGTCCAGCGCCAGCTGAAGTGCTGGCCCAGCCACGTCGCCAGCGGATTGCCCACGAGGATCGCAATCGACAGGCCCAGCAGCACGCGGGCCATGGCCGTGCCGCGCTGCGCGGCCGGGCTGATCGACGCGGCCACCAGCATCGCCACACCGAAATAGGCGCCGTGCGGCAGGCCGGCGACGAAGCGTGCGACCAGCATCAGCGTGTAGTTGGGCGCGAGCGCGGTGGCCAGATTGCCGAACGCATAGAAGGCCATCAGCGCCAGCAGCAGCGGCCGACGCGGGATGCGCGCGCCCAGGATCGCCAGCAGCGGGGCGCCGACGACGACGCCGATCGCATAGCTGCTGATCATGTGGCCGACCGCAGGTGCGTCGACGCCGAAGCCGCGGATCAGCTCCGGCATCAGACCCATCATCGCGAACTCGCTGGTGCCGATCGCGAAGCCGCCCATCGCCAGCGCGAACAGGATCAGGATGCGGGTACGGTGCGGGGGCAACGCCGGTGCGGTGGCCATGGCCGGTCTCCGGAACAGAACCTGCAATTATTGTGCATCGCAGCATCGGCGTCACGGGCGCAGATCGGCCACAGCGTTGCACGGACGCGGACGGTTCAGCGACGGCCGTCTGAACGCGTTGCGACGACGTGCGCTGGACGTGACCACGGCCACAGTCCGATGCCTTCATGCAGCGGACCCGCCCATGTCCCTCTCCGCGTTCGGCCTGAACTGCACCCTCAAATCCGGTGATACGCCGTCTTCGACACAGAAGCTGCTCGACCAGTTGCTCGAGGCGATCGCCGGCCACGGCGTGACGACGGCCAGCGCGCGCGTCGCCGACTACGACGTCAAGCCGGGGGTGACCGCCGATGAAGGCGATGGCGACCAGTGGCCGGCGCTGCGCCAACGGATCATGGCCGCGGAGATCCTGGTCGTGGCAACGCCGATCTGGATGGGCCACCCCTCGAGCATCGCCCAGCGCGTGATGGAACGGCTGGACGCGGTGCTCGGCGAGATCGACGACGACGGCATGTATCCGACGTTCGGCAAGGTCGCTGTCGCTGCTGTGGTCGGCAACGAGGACGGCGCCCACCACGTCTGCGCGCAGCTCTACCAGGGTCTGACCGACGTCGGCTTCACGATTCCCGGTGGCAGCCCGCCGTACTGGGTCGGCGAGGCGATGGGCTCGGTCGACTACAAGGATCTGAAGCAGACGCCGGACAAGGTCGCCGAAACCATCGCCACGATCGCCTCGAACACGGTGCATCTCGCCCGATTGCTGCAGGCCCAGCCCTACCCCAAGCCGAAGCGCGGCGCCGGGTGATCCGCATCGGCTGCGCGGGCTGGTCGATCGCGTCGCGTGATGCGGCGCTGTTCGGCGCCGGCGACAACATGCTGGCCCGCTATGCCACGCGCTTCGACGCCGTGGAGATCAACTCGTCCTTCTACAAACCGCATCGCGCCACGACCTATGCCCGCTGGGCGGACAGCGTGCCCGCCAGTTTCCGCTTCTCGGTCAAGCTGCCGAAGACGATCACCCACGAAGCGCGTCTGGCCGGCTGCGGCGCTGCGCTCGATGCATTCTTCGCTGCGGCCGGCGGCCTCGGCGACAAACTGGACTGCGTGCTGGTGCAGCTGCCGCCGGGTCTGGCCTTCGACGCCCGCACCGCGGCCACGTTCTTCGCGATGTTGGCGCGGCGCTGGCCCGGTCACGTGGCCTGCGAGGCGCGACACGCCAGCTGGCTCACGCCGCAGGCCGATGCGCTGCTGGCGCGCCACCATGTCGCGCGCGTGGCCGCCGATCCTGCCCGCCACGGCGATGACGCGCAGCCTGGCGGCAGCGCACGATCCGGCTACTGGCGCTGGCACGGCAGTCCGGAGATCTACTACAGCAACTACGACGCCGACGCGCTCGATGCGATCGCGGCGGCAGTCCGCGCTGGCCCGGGCGATGCCTGGGTCGTGTTCGACAACACCGCCGCCGGGCACGCGACGCGCAACGCCGCAGCGCTTCAGGCGCGCCTGGGCTGACATCGTCATCACGTCACCACGACACCCTGTGGCAGGATGCGCCGTCCTCAACCTGCCCTTGCCTTCGTGACGTCCCGCGCCTCCCCCGACCAGCTCGAATTTCTGTCCGGATCGAGCGTCATGGCGCGGCGCATCGCGGACTACGACTGGTCGATCACGCCGCTCGGTCCGATTGGCAGCTGGCCGCAATCGCTGCGTACCACGATGGGCCTGATGCTCGATTCGCGCTTCGCGATGTGCCTGTGCTGGGGCCCGGAACTGACCCTGTTCTACAACGACGCCTACGCGCCGCACCTCGGCGCGAAGGAAGCACACGCGTTGGGACAACCGCTGCAGGCCATCTGGTCCGACGTCTGGGACGACATCCGCCCCCTCGTCGACAGCGTGTTCGCCGGCAAGCCGACGATGCACGAAGACATGCCGCTGACGATGCTGCGCAACGGCTTCCCCGAAGAGACCTACTGGACTTTCTCGTACTCGCCCGTGCGCGACGAGCAGAACCGGATCATCGGCCTGCTCAACATCACCACGGACGTGACCCGCAAGGTGACCACCGAGCGCCGGCTGCAGGCCGACGTGGCGCAGCTGGGCCGCATGTTCGACCAGGCGCCCACATTCATGGCGATGCTGACCGGTCCCGATCACGTGTTCGGCTACGTCAATCCGGCCTACAAGACGCTGATCGGCGACCGCGGCGACGTGCTGGGCAAGCGCGTGGTGGAGGCACTGCCCGACGCCGTGCGCCAGGGCTATCTCACGCTGCTTGACCAGGTCTATAGCAGCGGCCAGGCGTTCTCGGCCGACAGCGCGCAGTACATCGTGCAGGCCGCACCCGGCGCCGCTTCGGCCGAGCGCTATATCGATTTCGTATTCCAGCCGATCAACGATGGCGAAGGTGTCGCAGGCGTTTTCGTGCAGGGCGTCGATGTGACTGCGCGGCACCTGTCGGACATCGCATTGCAGGCGCGCGAGGCCGAATTGCGCAGCCTCAACAGCGATCTCGAGCGCCAGGTGATCGAGCGCGCGCGCGAGCGCTCGTTGACCTGGCAGGTCACGCCCGACCTGCTCGCCGTCGTGGATCCTGACGGCATCATCGAAACCGTCAATCCGGCCTGGGAGCAGTTGCTGGGCTGGCCTGTCGATTCGCTCGTGGGCCATCGCTGGATGGACCACGTCAGCGGAGACGACCACGCGGTGACGCAGTCGGTGCTCGACACCCTGCGCGACGGCAAGCCGGTACTGCACTTCGAGAACCGCTGGCGCACGCGCGCCGGTGGACTGCGCACGCTGTCGTGGGTGGCCACGCCCGAGGGCGGGCGTTACTACTGCAGCGCGCGCGACGTCACCGACATCAATGCGGCGGCAGGGGCGCTCGCGCGTTCCCAGGCGCAGCTGCGCACGCTGTTCGAGACCAGCTACCAGCTGCAGGGCATGTGCACGCCCGAGGGCATCGTCACCGACGCCAACCGCCCGGTGCTCCATGCGGTCGGTGCAAGCTTCGAGGATCTGGTCGGGGTGCCGCTGTGGGACACGCCCTGGTTCAGCGGCACGCCCGGTATGCCGGCACGGATCCGTGCGCTGTTCGCACGTGCCGCCGGTGGCGAGACGGTGCGCGACGAGATCGAACTCGATCTTCCGGCAGGCCGGCGTATCCATGACCTCTCGCTGCGCCCGATCTACGACAACGCCTACCTGATCGGCGTGGTGCCCGAAGCCATCGACACCACCGAGCGCCGCAAGGCGGAGGACGCCCTGCGCCAGTCGCAGAAGCTCGAGGCGATCGGCCAGCTCACCGGCGGCGTGGCACATGACTTCAACAACCTGCTGACGCCGATCGTCACCGCCCTCGATCTGGCCGCCGACCCCGATGCGCGGGCCGAGCGCCGCACGCGCATGCTCGGCGTCGCCCGCCAGTCGGCCGACCGCGCCGCGATGCTCGTGCAACGCCTGCTGTCATTCGCCCGGCGCCAGCCGTTGCAGGCGCTGGATATCGACGTCGCGACACTGGTGTCCGGCATGGCCGGGCTCGTCGACAGTTCCAGCAGCCCGCGGGTGCGTGTGGCGGTCGATATCGCCGACGATCTGCTGCCTGCGGTGGCCGACCCGAACCAGCTGGAAATGGCGATCCTCAATCTCAGCGTGAACGCCTGCGATGCGATGCCCGATGGCGGCACGCTGACGCTCGGCGCCCGAAACGCGCACGTCCCCGACAATGACCGCATCGCGGCTGGCCGCTATGTCGTGGTGTCGGTCGCCGACACCGGTGTCGGCATGGACGCGCAGACCCGCCAGCGCGCGATCGAGCCGTTCTTCTCGACCAAGGGCATCGGCCAGGGCACCGGCCTGGGTCTGTCGATGGCCCATGGCCTGGCGTCGCAGCTCGGCGGCCGGCTGACGATCGACAGCACGCCCGGCACGGGCACCACCATCCATCTCTGGCTGCCGGTGGGTGCTCGCCCCGGGGCCGCAAACGACGACGAGGACATGACTGTGGACAGCACAGGGGACAATCGCGGCACCGCATTGGTGGTCGACGACGAGGATTCGGTGCGCATGTGCACCTCCGACGCACTCGAGGACATGGGCTACCGCATCGTCGAGGCCAGCTCCGCCGAAGAGGCGCTGCGGGCACTCGACGGCGGCCTGCAGCCTTCGGTCCTGGTCACCGACCATCTGATGCCGGGCATGACCGGCGCGGAACTCGCACGCAAGGTGCGCGCGCGGCTGCCGGATACGGCGATCGTGATCGTGTCCGGATACACCGGCATGGCCGACTTCGAACCGGGCCTGACGATCCTCAGCAAGCCGTTCCGCCAGCACGAACTCGCGGCAAGCGTCGAGTCGGCGAACGCCGCGGTGCAGTCGGCCGCCTGAGGCGGCCTGCGGCCGGTCAGCCGGCCTGTGTCGCCATGATCCGGCCCATCAGCGCGTGCAGATGCGCGAGGTGGCCGGAGCCTGCGGCGGCGGTCTCGTCGGAGGTCATCGCCACGGTGAGGTTCAACGACGGCACGATGTAGAGCATCTGTCCGCCGTGACCCCAGGCGAAGCGCACGTCGTGGCCTTCGATCCGGCGCGCGAACCAGCCATAGCCGTACCCATCGCCGGTGTAGACCGAGCGTGTACGCGGGCGCCACGACTGGGCGATCCACGTCGCGGGCAGCAGTTGCGCACCCGAGGTCGCGCGGCCGTGGTTCCGGTACAGCTCACCGAACGCAAGCAGAGAGCGCGGTGTCATCGCCATCTGATTGCCGCCGAAGTGCAGCCCCTGCGGATCGGTGTCCCACGAAGCGATCGAGAAACCCGCCTGCGGCCCCAGCCAGTCGGCCGCGAGCGCGCGGACCGGCTTGCCGCCCACCCGGGCGAGCACCGCGGACAGCAGGTGCGTGGACCCGGTGGAATAGATCATGCCGCCGCCCGGCGTATCGACGAAGGGCTGCGCGAGGGCGGCGCGCACCCAGTCGCGCTGCGCGACCCAGCGGCCGTATCCGCGGCCCGACGTGGATTGCAGTCCGGCCTGCATCGACAGCAGATGGCCGATGGTGACCTGCGCCATACGCGGATCGGGATCGGCCGGCAGGCGGTCGGCCAGCAGCGGTGCGATCGGCTGGTCGACGCCGTCGAGCAGGCCGCGTTCGATTGCGATGCCGACCAGCGCCGACATCACCGTCTTCGACGCGGACTTGATGTTCGCCGGCCGCGTGGTCGATGCACCGTGATATCCGCGCTCGGCCAGCAGGGCGCCATCGCGTGCAACCAGTACCGTGCGCAGCGGTGCCATTGACGTGGCCCCGTCGAGCACGGTCTCGAGCGCGTCGGGGCGCGCCGCGCCCGGTGCCTGCGCGGAAGCCGGCGCGGCGGGGGCGAAGCAGACGATCAGCGATGCGAGCAACAGCGAGAGGATGCGAGGCATCGTTCGAGTATCGACACCCCACCGCAACCTGCGATGAAACCTGCACTCAGCCCGCGTCGGCAGCGATCAGGGCCTGATGTGCACCGACGCCGGCGAGCAGGCCCGACGCCACCGCGAGCGGCACGCTGTGCATCGGCTGGGCAAGGTCACCGGCGGCGAACACGTTGCGGACCGTCGTCTGCTTGAACGCATCCACCCGCAGGTACGGGCCCAGTGGCCCCATGTCCTGCACGCAGCCCAGCGTCCCGGCCAGCCCGTCGACCGGTTCGACCCGCGAACCCACGAACAGGGCATCGATCGCGATGCGGCGGCCGTCAGCCAGACGCACGCCATCGAGCGCCGGCGCATCCCCGAGCAGTTCGACGACCGGTGTGCGTTCCAGCGTCACGCCCCGGTTTGCAAGCTTCCGCGCGTCGTCGGCGTCAGGTTCGAACCCGTTTTCGAGAAAACAGGTCGTCGGGCCCCAGTCGGGCAGCATCAGCGCGCGATGCAGGCCCATCGCATCGCCGGCGAAGACACCTAGCGCATGCCCGGCGACTTCGAAGCCGTGGCAGTAGGGGCAATGCAGCACGCTGCGGCCCCAGCGCGGCTGCAGACCGTCGAGCGGCGGCAATATGTCGCGCACGCCGCCGGCCAGGATCAGCGTACGGGTCTGCACCGTCTGCCCGTCCGCCAGGGCGAGCGAGAATCCGACTGCATCCGCGACCGCCTCGATGACCTCGCCCGCGATGACCGTTGCCGTTGGATAGCGCAGCAGTTCCGCGCGGCCGTTCGCCAGCAGCGTGGCCGGCGGCGTGCCGTCATGGCCGAACACGTTGTGCACGGCAGCCGCGAACCGGTTGCGCGGCTGGCCCGCATCGACGACCAGCACGCGGCGCCGTGCGCGCGCCAGAGCCTGCGCCGCCGACAGCCCGGCACTGCCGCCGCCCACGATCACCACGTCATATCGCATCGCACACCTCACGCCACTTCAGTTGTTCCATGATGCGCCGGCTGCCGACATCATGCAACTCGATAAGTGTCGAGACGTGACTGGGGTATCGTGGCGGCCCGTCACACGCCCTGCCCCATGCGCCCCGACAGCCGCCTCAGCCGCATGCTCCACGTCCTCATCCATCTGGCGGAGGCTGACGGCCGTGCGACCTCGGACGAGATCGCGGCGATGCTGGGCACCAATCCGGTCGTCGTGCGTCGGACCATGGCGGGCCTGCGCAACCATGGCTACGTACGTTCGGAAAAGGGCCACGGCGGGGGCTGGTCGCTGGCGACGCCGCTCGCCGACATCAGCCTGCTCGACATCCACGAAGCGCTGGGATCGCCCGCCCCGTTCGCGTTCGGTCTGGCCAATGACGATCCGGAATGTCTCGTCGAAAAGGCCGTCAACGCCCACCTCACCGACGCGATGGCCGACGCCGAAGCGCTGCTGCGCGCACGTCTGGCCGCGGTGACGCTGGCCGACATCGCGGCCGATTTCCAGAAGCGCCTGGCGCGCGGCGGACGCCGACGCGGCGCACGCTGACACCATCATCCGGGCGCCCCATACGCCACCGTGACTTCAAGCACGCGATGCCGCGCCGCGATGGCCCGATGCTCGCGGCCATGCAACCGGGAACGCTGTCCATGTCCTTCCATCGCACTGCACTCGTCGCCGGCCTGCTCGTCGCGTCGATGTCTGTCTTCGCTGCCGACGACGACACCGCGCCGCGGCTGTCCTCCGACCAGTGCGAGATCTCGACGCCGTACAACGTGCTCGTCGATACCGGCGGCGTGTGGCTCTACCGCGACAGCGGCATGCCGAAGGAGATCTTCTTCCACGACGGCACGCTCAGCGTGGACCGCGCGGTGCAGACCATCAGCGCCGCCGATGCCGCGCGTCTGCGCCGGCTCGAATCGGGCGCACGCACGCTGATGCCGCAGGTCACATCGGTCGCGCGCGAGAGCACCGGCATCGCGTTCGATGCGCTGGCCGGCGTGGTGGAAGTGATGACCGGCAGCGCGCGCAAGGTGCGCCAGGTGGAACGTTTCCGCACCGATACGCTCGGCTACATCGACACCACGCTCGGCACCGGGCGCTGGGACCAGAACGTGTTCGGCGACGGCTTCGAGTCGCGCATCGAGGAGGCGGCCGAACGCATGACCGGCAGCCTCGGCCGCAGCGTGATGTGGCAGGTGTTCACCGGCCGCGCCGGTCGCATGGACGCGCGCGCCGAACGCATGGAAGCCGATCTGGACCGCAGGATCGAAGCCCGCAGCGCCGCGCTGGAGGCGCAGGCCGATGCCCTGTGCACGCACGTACGCGAACTGCAGTCGATCCAGGCCGCGCTCGAGTACCGCCTCGACGGACAGCGTCTGGTGATGCTGGAAGACGCGCCGCGCGACGACGGCGAAGCACCGGTGTCGACCGCACAGCCAACGCCCTGATCGCACCGACGCAGCATGTCCGTGCCGGTATCGTGCCGGCGTCGTTCAGCATCCCGGTCTCGGTCCGCGCGACGCGGCATGGGACAATAAGCGCATGGGCGATTCCGACTCCAACTCGCCGGCCACGACCGCGGCCGACGCGCCGCCGCGCGCGCTGAACGACGCGCTCAAGGCCGACATCCGCGCCGCATACGCGAAGCTGCAGGCAAACACGCCGGGCTTCAGCACGCGCCGTTCGCAGAGCGCGATGATCGGGCTGGTGTCGCGCGCGCTCGCGACTTCGGGCGGCATCGGCATCGCCGAAGCGCCGACCGGCGTCGGCAAGAGCCTGGCGTATCTGACCGCCGGCGTGCCGATCGCGCTGGCGACGAAGAAGAAGCTGGTCATCAGCACCGGTACCGTGGCGTTGCAGTCGCAGCTGTTCGAACGCGACATCCCGGCATTCCTCGCCGCGACCGGGTTGGAGGCCCGCGTCGCGCTGGCCAAGGGCCGCACGCGTTACCTGTGCACGCGCAACGCCGCCGAACTGCACGCCGAGCACAGCCAGGGCACGATGCTGCTCGATGGCGCCGGGCCCGACGAAGGCGGCGACTACGAGCGCCAGCTCTACGACCGGCCGCTTGCACCGCATGAAGTCGACGCTGCGCGGCGCCTGCTCGAAGCGCATGCGGACCGGCAGTGGGACGGCGATCTCGACACCGCGCCCGAGCCCGTGTCGCCCGCGCTGCGCACCCGTATCACCACGCCCGCATCGAGCTGCGCCGGGCGTCGCTGCAGCTTCGCCCAGCAGTGCCCGGTGCTGAAAGTCCGCACCACCGTGCGCGAAGCCCAGATCGTCGTGACCAATCACGCGCTGCTGCTGTCGTCACTGGCGATGGGCGACATCGAGAACGGCCAGCCGCTGCTGGCGCCGCCCGGCGAGATGCTGCTGGTGCTCGACGAAGGCCATCACGTGGCGAACGTCGCGATCGACCAGGGCGCGGCGCGCCTGCCACTCGCCGACATGGCCAAGCGCACCAGCCGCATGCAGATCCTGATCGCCGGCAGCTATCGACTGGTCGACAAGGAGCGCATCGGCACCCTGTTGCCGAACGAGGCGATCGAACTCGCATCGCGTGTGTCGAAGGGGCTCAAGGCGTTCCAGCTCGACGTCGACCGCGTCTGGCAGCCCGAACCCGGCGACCGCGATCCGATGTGGCGCGCACCGCTCGGTCGCCTGCCCGACGACTGGGCGCATGCGATCGAAACCCTCGGCGAAGACACGCGCGCCCTGTTCAACTGGGTGCACGCCGCGCAACAGGCCGTCGCGCGGACCAAGCAGGAAGATCCGGCGCGCGAGAAGCTGCAGCGCAGCCTCGGCATGGTGCTGGAAATGGTCGAGCAGCAGCACGAGTTGTGGGCCGGCTGGCGACGCGAAGACCGCGAAGGCGCGCCACCGATGGCGCGCTGGATCACGGCGACGCGCGATGGCGATCTCGCCCTGCACTGCTCGCCGGTGTCGGCCGCGCACGTGCTGCGCACACTGCTGTGGAAGGAGATCGATTCGGTCGTGATGACCTCCGCCACACTGACCGGCGGCGGTGATTTCCAGTCGTTCGCGATCGACACCGGCCTGCCCGATCACGCCGAGACCGCGTCGCTGCCGTCGCCGTTCGATCTGCCGAACCAGGCGCAGCTGGTGGTGCCGCAGTTCCCGGTGGCGCCCGACGATCGCGAGGGACACCCGAAGGCCGTCGCCGAATGGCTGGCGCGCGAGCTCGACTGGCACAAGGGCAGCATGGTGCTCTTCACCTCGCGCTGGAAGATGGAGAAGGTCGCCGAACTGATGCCGGCCTCGCGCCGTGGCGCGATCCAGGTGCAGAGCAGCGGCAACAAGTCACAGGTCGTCGCCGCCCATCTCGAACGCGTCGCCGCCGGCAAGGGCTCGGTGCTGTTCGGACTCAACTCGTTCGGCGAAGGTCTGGACCTGCCGGGCGAGGCCTGCACGACGGTGGTGATCACCCAGGTGCCGTTCGCTGTACCGACCGATCCGCAGACCGCGACGCTTGGCGAATGGCTCGAGGCGCGCGGGCAGAATCCGTTCAACCTGATCGCGATTCCGCATGCGTTGCGCACACTGACCCAGTTCGCCGGTCGCCTGATCCGCACCTCGACCGATACCGGGCGCGTGGTGATCCTCGACTCACGCCTGCTCAACCGCCGCTACGGCAAACGCATCCTCGATGCGCTGCCGCCGTTCGAGCGCGTGATCGGCTGAGCCCGCCTCAGCCTTCGAACAGTCCCGCCTGCACCGGCAGTTCGTCCGGCTCGCGGAATCCGCCGATGCCCACGCCCACGAGGCGGTAACGCGTCGACGCCGGCAGGTCCACGCGCTCGCGCAACGCCAGCGCGATCCGCGTCAGTTCGGTCTGCGACGCGGGCGGCGCATCCGGCGTGAAGCTGCGCGTGAGGATGCGGAACTGCGAGGTCTTGAGCTTCAGGACCACCGTGCGGCCGACACGCGCGGTCTTGCGCGTCGCCGCCCATGTCTTCTCCGCGAGCCGCTCGATCATCGGCGCCAGCTCCTCAAGCGGCAGATCGGTTTCGAACGTGTCCTCCGACGAGATCGACTGCACCGGCTGGTCCGGTTCCACCGGCCGGTCGTCGATGCCGAGTGCGCGCTGGTGCAAGCGCGCACCAAACGTCCCGAAACGTCGCTCGAGCGTCTCGCGCGACAGGCCGCGCAGATCGCCGACCGTGGCGACACCGAGGTCGGCCAGCTTCTTCTCCATGACCTTGCCGACGCCCGGAATCAGGCCGACCTTGAGCGGCAGCAGGAACGCGTCGATCTGCGCCGGCTTCACCACGTACAGGCCATCGGGCTTGTTCCAGTCCGACGCGATCTTGGCGATGAACTTGTTCGGCGCCACGCCGGCCGAAGCCGTCAGCTGCGTCGCCTCGCGGATCTGCGCGCGGATCGCCTCCGCGGTCGCCGTCGCACTGGGCGAGGGAATCTTCGGATCGGTGACGTCGAGATAGGCCTCGTCCAGCGACAGCGGCTGCACCAGGTCGGTATGTGCGTGGAAGATCTCGCGCACCTGCCGCGACACGGCCTTGTAGCGGGCGAAATCCGGCGGCACGAAGACCGCGTCCGGACACAGTCGCTCGGCGGTGACGGCCGGCATCGCCGAGCGCACCCCGAACGGCCGGGCTTCATACGACGCCGCGCAGACCACCGAACGCGCGCCGCGCCAGGCCACGACCACCGGCCGCCCACGCAGCGACGGATCGTCGCGCTGTTCGACCGAGGCGTAGAACGCGTCCATGTCGATGTGGAGGATCTTGCGCACGGCTGCATTATCGCCGTTCCCGTCGCACTGACTGCGTCCGGCGCGGCTCAGGCGTCGGTGTCCCCGACCGGCAGGCGCACGATCGCGACCGTGGCATCGTCCGGATCGGTGGTGATCGAGAACCCGAGCTGGCGGCACATCGCCAGCATCGTGGTGTTCTCGCGCAGCACCTGCCCCTCGACGACGCGCAGTCCCTGCCAGTGGGCGTACTCGATCATGATCCGCATCAGCCGCCAGCCGAGCCCGGCACCCTTCAGGTCGGAGCGCACCATGATTCCGTATTCGCCGGTGTCGTAGTTCGCGTCCGCGAGCAGGCGCACCGCGCCCAGCATCTCGCCGGTGTCGGGATCGATCGCTGCCAGTGCGATCGAGCGCGCGTAGTCCAGCTGGGTCAGGCGCGCGATGAACTCGTGGCTGAAATGGCGCACCGCGCTGAAGAACCGCAGGCGCAGGTCTTCAGGACTGACGTGTTCGAAGAAGCGCCGGAACATCGCTTCGTCCTCCGGACGGACCGGCCGCACGAAGGCCGCATTGCCGTTGGACAGCGTGATCGTGCGCTCCCACTCGACCGGATACGGGAAGATCGCGAAGCGCGGATGGCCGCGGCCCTTGTGCAGCCGCCTGACCGGTCCCAGCGCAACGCGCGCATCGACGGCGATCACACCGTCCCGGTCGGCGAGCAGCGGATTGATGTCGAGCTCGCGCAGCTCCGGAATGTCGGCCGCCATCTGCGCGAGCTTGACCAGCACCAGCGCGACCGCGCGCTCATCGGCGGCTGGCACGTCGCGATAGGCCTTGAGGATGCGCGACACGCGTGTGCGGCCGATCAGTTCGTGCGCCAGGCGCAGGTCCAGCGGCGGCAGCATCAACGCCTTGTCGTCGATGACATCGACGGCAGTGCCGCCACGACCGAACACGATCACCGGGCCGAAGGTCGGGTCATCGGCGATGCCGGCGATGAGCTCGCGCGCCTTCGACCGCGTCGCCATCGCATGCACGGTCACACCGTCGATGCGGGCATCGGGCTGCAGCGCACGCGCGCGCACCAGGATGTCGTCGGCCGCAGCGCGCACGGCCTGCGGCGTCGTCAGGTTCAGCCGCACGCCGTCGACGTCCGATTTGTGCAGGATATCGGTCGCGTCGATCTTCACCGCAACCGCGACGCCGCGCGCGAACAACAGCTCCGCGGCGGCGACCGCCGCATCCGCATCGCATGCACGGGTCACTTCGGCAACCGGAATGCCGTAGGCGCCGAGCAGGCGCGCGGTCGCGACCGGGTCGAGCAGACCGGGTCCCGACGCCAGCGCCGCGTCGACCACCGCGCGCGCCGCCGGCAGGTCGACGACGAAATCGTCGGGCAGGCTGGGCGGCGTTTCCATCAGCGCGCGTTGCGCCTCGTGGTGGCGCGCGAGATACATGAAGCCGCGCACGGCATCGGCCTCGCTGTCGTAGACCGGGATTCCCGCATCGCCGAGCGTCCTGCGCGCGCCGGGTTGATCGCCGTGCCAGACCGCGAGCACCGGTTTGCGGGTGGCGGTACGCGGGCGGGCCTGCACGGTGCGCACGACGGCCCGCGCCACCTCGTCGGGATCCGACAGCACGGTGGGCACCTGCATCACCAGCACCGCGTCGTTATCCCGATCGTCGAGCAGCGCATCGAGCGCGGCCGCATAGCGCCCGCCGTCGGCATCGCCGAGCATGTCGACGGCGTTGCGTCGCGACCAGCCGCGCGGGAACGCACCATCGAGCGTATCGAGCGTCGCCTCGGACAGTGATGCACGCGTGCCGCCGAGATCGACCAGGCGGTCCAGCGCGAGCATGCCCACACCGATGCCGTTGGTCATCACCGCGAGGCGGTTGCCCGGCAGGCTGCCCAGGTGCGACAGCGTCTCGGCCGCGGCGAACAGTTCGTCCAGCGCGTGCACGCGCAGCAGGCCCGCACGCCGGAACGCGGCATCGTAGACCGCGTCGGGCACTGCCAGCGCAGCGGCCTGGGTCAGCGTGCCGTCGAGCCGGCGCGCGTGGCGCCCTGGCTTCACCACGACCACTGGCTTGGCGCGCGCGGCCGCGCGCGCGGCGGACAGGAACTTGCGCGCATCGCGGACGCGTTCGACGTACAGCAGGATCGCGCGGGTGTGGCGGTCGGTGGCGAAATAGTCGAGCAGATCGGCGAAATCGACATCGAGTGCGTCGCCGAGCGAGGCCACCGCGGAGAATCCGATGCCACGCGGCCGACTCCACTCGATCATGCCCGCCGCGACCGCGCCCGACTGCGAGATCAGCGCGAGATCACCCGGCACCGGCGCATGCGCGGCGAAGCTGGCGAACAGCTTCGCGTGCGGGGCGATGACGCCCAGACAGTTCGGTCCGACGATGCGCAGGCCATGGGCGCGGGCGACATCGGCCAGCGCGGCGTTGTGCGAGCCCGTGCCCTCGCCCATGTCGCGGGTCAGCACGATGGCCGCCTTCGCGCCCTTGCGCGCAGCGGCCTCGGCCACGCCGGCGACGTCGGCCGGCGGCACCGCGATGACCACCAGTTCCGGCACGAACGGCAGCGCATCGAGCGTGGGCGACGCGGCGACGCCGTCGATCGCGGCATGCCGCGGATTGACCAGGCCGACCGGTCCGGCGAATCCGCCGCTGCGCAGCTGCTGCAGCACCAGCCGGCCGAGCGAGCGCGGCCGCGGACTGGCACCGACGACGGCCACCGACGCGGGGCGGAACACGGATCCCAGTGCGTAGGTGCTCATTGCCTCGTGCGCGACCGTTCCGGAACGAGCGCAGACGATACACGAGCCGTTCCGGTCGCCCTGCCGCCGCACCGCTGCAGCTGCGCTCGACTAAGCTGGCGGCATGAACGATCCGGGCGATTTCCAGCTGCGTATCCGCCTAGGCGAGGTGCGACTCGGCCCGGGCAAGGCCGAGCTGCTCGAGGGCATCCGCGACACCGGCTCGATCTCCGCCGCAGGCCGTCGCATGTCGATGAGCTATCGCCGCGCCTGGCAGCTGGTGGAGCAGTTGAACCTGTACTTCGGCGCGCCCGTCGTGGCGACGCTGACCGGTGGCCACGGCGGCGGCGGCGCGGCGCTCACGCCGCTCGGCGAACAGGTGCTGGCGCTCTACCGGCGCATCGAGCAGCAGTGTGCCGATGCGATCGCCGACGATCTCGCCGCGCTGCACCGCCTGGCCGGCTGAGCGCAGGGGTTCGTCTACCGCGTGGCCAGGCCGAGATGCGGGATCGCGTCTCCGGTTTCCGCCGCGCGCCGCACGTCGCGATCGGCGGCCTCCATGTCGAAGCCGTGCGCGCTGTACCAGTCGGGGTTGTAGTAGCTGTGCGCGTAACGCTCGCCGCCGTCGCAGAGGATGGTGACGATGGAGCCGGTCTCGCCGGCGCTGCGCATCGCGTGGGCCACGTGCAGCACACCGACGATGTTGGTGCCGGTGGAGCCGCCCACGCGCCGGCCCAGCCGGGTGTTGGTCCAGCGCATCGCCGCCAGGCTTGCGGCGTCGGCCACCTTCAGCATGGCGTCGACGCAGCCCGGTATGAAACTGACCTCGGCGCGCGGCCGGCCGATGCCTTCGATCCGCGACGGCGGCGACGGCGCGCTGTCATCGGCCACGCCCGCGCCCTGCATCGCGCGCACGTAATGATCGAAGAACGCCGAATGTTCGGGATCGGCGCACAGCACGCGGGTGTCGTAGCCGCGGTAGCGCGCATAGCGCCCGATCGTGGCGCTGGTACCGCCGGTGCCGGCGCTGCAGACGATCCACGCGGGGACCGGATGCGCTTCCTGCGACATCTGCTTGAAGATCGACTCGGCGATGTTGTTGTTGGCACGCCAGTCGGTCGCGCGCTCGGCGTAGGTGAACTGGTCCATGAAGTGGCCGCCGGTCTCGCGCGCCAGCTGCACCGAGGCCTCGCCGATGCCACAGGCGTTGGGCACCAGATGACAGCGGCCGCCCTGGAATTCGATCGCGGCGATCTTTTCGGGTGATGTCGACGCCGGCATGACCGCGACGAAGGGCAGGCCCAGCAGGCGCGCGAAATACGCTTCCGAGACCGCGGTCGAACCGCTCGACGCCTCGACCACGGTGCTGCCGGCATGCAGCCAGCCATTGGCCAGCGCGTAGAGGAACAGCGAGCGCGCGAGCCGGTGCTTGAGGCTGCCGGTCGGATGGCTGGACTCGTCCTTCAGATAGACGTCGATGCCCGGAAAGCCCGGCAGCGCCAGCGGAATCAGATGGGTGTCGGCCGAGCGGTTGAAATCGGCTTCGATCTTGCGGATGGCCTGGGCCACCCAGTCGCGCTGGGACATGGGGCACTCGCGTGGAGATGTCGACGGCCGCGATGGGTCCGCGGCGCGGCGCACAGCTTACGCCGGTCTGTCGGGCCGCAGCAGTGCGGCGCGCCCGCTCAGCCCAGACGACGCCGCACGATGCGGTCGAACACCGCGGCCGCGACCGGCAGCAGGCCGTCGTCGAAGCGGAAGGTCGGGTGGTGGCACATCGCGCTGTCCATGCCCAGGAACAGGTAAGCGCCGGGCCACTGTTCGAGCATGTACGAGAAATCGTCGGAGAACGGGTACGCGCGCAGATCGGTCTTCACGTGATCCGCGCCGAGCACGTCGGCGATTGCTTCGGCCGCCAGCGCCCCCTGCTCGGGTGCGTTGACGCAGGGCGGGCAGGAATGTGGAATCTCCAGCGCGATGCTGCAGCCCGAGATCTGCGCATGGCCCTCGCACAGTGCGCGCAGGCGCTTGAGCAGTTCGTCGTGCACATCCTTCGACAGCGAGCGGATCGTGCCGCTGAGCGTGGCGGTCGACGGAATGATGTTGTGCGTGGTGCCGGCCTGCAGCGAACCGACGTTGATCAGGGCCGCTTCCATCGGATCAATGTGGCGGCCGACGATCGCACCGATATCCACGGCCAGGCGTGCTGCGACCTGCAGCGGATCGTTCGCACGATGCGGCGCGGCGGCGTGGCCGCCGACGCCCTCGATCGCGATCTCGAACACCGCCAGCGACTGCAGCGTGGCGCCGCTGCGCACGCTGGCCTCGCCGGTCTTGAGCGCCGGCATGTTGTGGAAGGCGTAGACCTCGTCGCAGGGCCAGCGCGCGAACAGGCCGTCCTCGATCATCCGGATTGCGCCGCGCCCGCCCTCTTCGGCTGGCTGGAAGATCAGCACCACGCGCCCACTGGCCGGCGGATGCGCGACCAGATGACGCGCTGTGCCCAGTAGTGCGGAGGTATGACCGTCATGCCCGCAGGTATGCGCCACGCCCGGACGCTGCGAGCGGTACGGCAGTTCGCCGCGCTCGTCGGCGACCTCGTCCATCGGCAGCGCATCCATGTCCGCGCGCAGGCCGATCGACAGGCCCGGGGTGCCGCTGTCGACCACCGCGACCACGCCGGTGCCGCCCAGGCCCGTGTGCACGTCCAGACCGAGCGCGCGCAGCTCGCGGATGACCAGTGCCGAGGTCTTCACTTCCTCGAAGCCGAGCTCCGGCCATGCGTGGATTTCGTGACGCCAGGCGGTCATCTGCGGCGCCAGCGCGGCGATGGTGTCGGGGATGGCGGGTGCGGAAGTGGTCATGGACGGTCCAGCGACAAAAAGAGGGAGATCACAGAAACAGCAGGCTCGCGCCGACGCAGTACAGGAACACCGCGAACACACGCTTGAGTGCGGCGCCGCTGATCGCATGCGCGAGCCGCGTGCCGTACGGCGCCACGACGACCGAGGCCAGCGCGATGCCGATCGCACCCGGCAGATACACATAGCCCCAGGACACGCCCGGCAGCACGTCCGCCGGCGCCTGCAGCGCATAGCCGGCGGCCGCCGCCAGCGCGACGAACACGCCGCAGGCCGACGACGTGCCGACCGCGCGCACCGGCGACACGCCGAGCCACACCAGCAGCGGCACGGTCATGCCGCCGCCACCGATGCCGACGATCGACGACAAGGCGCCAATGCCGACACCCGCGCCCGACAGGCCCGGACCGGTCGGCACGACCGCATCGCCACCGGGCGGCGGTGTCCGTGACAGCAGCAGCTGGGTGCCGACGATCGCGCAATAGGCGACCACGCAGTAGCGCAGCACGTCGCCGTCGAGCAGCACCGCGAGCCAGCTGCCGATCCAGCCGCCCAGCATGACGCCCGGCACCATCCACGCGACCGTGCGCCAGAGCACGCTCTGCCGCAGGTGATGCGCGCGCGCGGACGACAGCCCGGTCAGGATGATGCTCGCCAGTGCGGTCGCGAGCGCGGTGTGCATCGCCGCGTCCTGCGGCACGCCGTACAGCGGCAGCAACCAGACCAGGGCGGTCACCAGCACCAGACCGCCACCGATGCCCAGCAGCCCGGCGAGCACGCCCGCCACTGCACCGAGCAGCGGGAACAGCAGCATCGACCAGGTCAGCATGCGGCGCGCACGCAGGTGACGACGACCACCGTCCTCAGGTCCAGTCGATGCCGATCGCGGCAGCGGCGTCGCGTGCGGTCGCGCGTGCGGCATCGACATCGACGCCACGCGCCAGCGTCACGCCGACGCGGCGCTGGCCTTCAACACGCGGCTTGCCGAACAGGCGCAGCGCGCTGTCGGGCGACTGCAGGGCGGCCTCGATGTTCGAGAACACAGGCACGCCCGTGCCCTGCGCCAGCAGCGCGCAGGACGCAGCGACGCCGTGCTGCACGACGTCGTCGGCATCGACCGGGATCGGCAGGCCGAGAATCGCGCGCGCATGCAGCGCGAATTCGCTCAGGTCCTGCGAGGCCAGCGTCACCAGACCGGTGTCGTGCGGGCGCGGCGAGACTTCGCTGAACCACACCGCGTCGCCCTTGACGAACAACTCGACGCCGAACACGCCACGACCGCCGAGATCGTCGGTGACCGCACGTGCGACGTCACGCGCACGCTGCAACGCGGCCGGCGACATCGGCTGCGGCTGCCAGCTCTCGCGATAGTCGCCGGCGATCTGCACATGGCCGATCGGCGCGCAGAACGCGGTACCGCCGGCGTGACGCACGGTCAGCAGGGTGATCTCGTAATCGAAATCGATGAAACCTTCGACGATGCAGCGGCCCGCACCGGCGCGGCCACCGGTCTGCGCATAGTCCCAGGCGGCATCGACATCGCCTTCAGTACGCACCGTGCTCTGGCCCTTGCCCGACGACGACATCACGGGCTTGACCACGCACGGCAGGCCGACGGCGTCGATCGCGGCGCGGTATTCCTCGCGCGTATCGACGAAGCGGTACGGCGACGTCGGCAGGCCCAGCGTTTCGGCGGCGAGGCGGCGGATGCCTTCGCGGTCCATCGTCAGGCGCGTGGCACGTGCGGTCGGGACGACCTTGAGGCCTTCGCCCTCCAGCGCGACCAGCGTGTCGGTGTGGATCGCCTCGATCTCGGGCACCACCAGATGCGGCTGCTCGCTGGCGATCAGCGCGCGCAGTGCAGCCGGATCGAGCATGTCGAGCACGTGGCTGCGATGCGCGACCTGCATCGCCGGTGCATCTGCATACCGGTCGGCGGCGATCACTTCGACGCCGAAGCGCTGCAGCTCGATCGCCACTTCCTTGCCCAGCTCGCCCGAACCGAGCAGCAGGACACGCGTGGCGGAGGGAGACAGGGGCGTACCGAGAGTGATCATGTGCGCGGGACCGGACGTATGCGGGGAGCCCGCCATTCTAGGCGATCGCCCCGGACCGGCCTGCGCCACGGGCGCTTCAGCCCGCCTCCGCTATAGTCGGCCGCCGCCCTCGACATGCCCGTGCCGATGCCGCAGATCCGCGCTGAAACCCCGTTCCGCCACCGCTCGCTGCGCGCCCGTGCGCTGCGAGCCCTGCTGCCGGCACTCGCGCTGGCACTGCCCGGCATGGCCTGCGCGCAGGCCGTCGACGACGCCGCATTCCGCGCCGCGATGCAGGCCGCCGAACGCGGCCAGCCGGTTGCCCCGGCATTGCAGTCGCATCCTGCCGGTGCGTGGCTGGAACTTGCGGCACTGCGCCGTAATCTCGACACGCTGCCGCTCGCACAGGGCCGCGACTTCATCGCGCGTCACCAGGGCCAGCCGGTGGCCGAGGTGTTCCGCGAGGGCTGGTTGCGTGCGCTGGCGACACGCCAGGAATGGGCAGCGGTGCGCGAGGTCTGGGCGCCGGGCACGACCAACGCGACGTTGCGCTGCATCGAACTCGACGCACGTGCGCGCACCGGCGCCACCGATGCGCAGTGGACCCGCGATGCGCAGGCGTTGTGGCGCAGCAGCGGCAGTTCGCTGCCCAACGAATGCGATGCACCGTTCGCCACCCTGTCCTCCCGGGGAGGTCTCGGCGACGACCTGCGCTGGGAACGTTTCGATCTCGCCGTGGCCGAACAGAACGTCGGCGTGATGCGGGCCATCGGTCGCGGCCTGTCGGGCGGCCAGCAGGCACAGGCCGAGGACTACGCCGCCTACATGACGGCGCCGCATGCGCGTGCGCTGCAATGGCCGAAGACCCCACGCAGCCGCCTCGTCGCCTCGCATGGCCTGGCGAAGTTCGCCAAGGACGATCCGCTGGCCGCAGAACGCCAGCTGCCGGCGCTGGCCGGCGCGCTCGGGTTCAACGAAGCCGAAAACGGGCGCGTGCTGTACCAGGCCGCGCTGTGGACGGTGGCGTCCTACCTGCCCGACTCGGCACGCCTGCTCAACCGCGTGCCCGAGAGCGCCTACGACGAACGCCTGCACGAGTGGCGCGTGCGCGAAGCGCTGGCGCGCAAGGACTGGGCCGCCGCGCTGACGGCGATCCGGAAAATGGGCGGCAGCCAGCGCGGCCAGTCGCGCTGGACCTGGTTCCAGGCGCGCACGACCGAACTCACCGGCGACCGCAGCGGCGCACAGACGCTGTTCCGCGAAGCGGCGAAGAACCCCGATTTCCACGGCTTCCTCGCAGCCGACCGCGTCGACCAGCCCTACGCCCTGTGTCCGCTCGACTTCTCGCCCTCGAACGATGCGCGCGCGAAGGTCGCAGCCGATCCGGGCCTGACCCGTGCGCTGGCGCTGTACCGCATCGATCGTCCCGGCTGGGCCACGCGCGAATGGACGGCCGCGCTGCAGGGTTTCGACGACACCCAGCGCCGCATCGCGGTGCAGGTCGCGCAGGAGAGCGGCTGGTACGACCGCGGCGTGTTCGGCCTCGGCCGCCAGCCGGAAGAAATGCGTCTGTACACGCTGCGGTTCCCGCTGACCCAGCAGGCGCTGATCGAGCGCGAATCGCAGCGGCAGGGGCTTGATCCGGCGTGGGTCGCGGCCGAGATCCGCGCCGAGAGCACCTTCAATCCCAATGCACGTTCGCCTGCCGATGCGCGTGGCCTGATGCAGGTCATGCCCGCGACCGGCGCGGCGGTCGCGCGCCGTCTGGGCATCACGTACGGCGGACCGGACAGCCTCTTCGACCCGGCCACCAATGTCGCCATCGGCACCGCGTACCTGCGCGAGAAGAAGGACATGTACACGCTTCCGTACGTGGCCATCGCCGCGTACAACGCGGGCCCGACGCCGACCGGCCGCTGGCTCGCGCAACGTCCGGACATGGATCCGGACATGTGGATCGAGACGATCAGCTATCGCGAGACGCGCGAGTATGTCGCGCGCGTGCTGGCCTTCAGCGTGCTCTACGACTGGCGCATGTACGGCCAGGCCGCGCCGCTGGAACCACGCATGCGCGGTGCAGAAGCGCAGCGCAACAAGCGCTTTGCCTGCCCGGCGGGCTGAGCCCGCGCGCACTCGGACCTTGCACCCCGCCTGCGTACGCAGCGTCGGGCGGCGATAATGCCCGGCTCTTCGCGACGGATCGCGCACGCCAGGTGCCGGACGGCGCGGATCCCGTGGTGCAGAAGGACGGCGTTGGATGACGAGGTGGCGTGATGTGTGGCCGGGCGCGTGCCTGGCACTGATGGTGGCGTGTCCCGCACTGCCCGCCTGGGCTTCCGCGCCTGCCGGCACGGCCGTGGTCTTCGTCGCGCATGACATCACCATCGGACAGGACACCGCCCTACGGCTGCGCCACTGGGCCTACAACCGGATCACGTCGCAGGCGACTACCGACGGCGGCACGCGCATGCAGATCCGTCCGCTGTGGACGCAGCCGCGCTGGCGCGGTGGCCGGGGTTCGCATGCGCTGGATCCGGCGTATGCGGACGACCGCGCATTGCGCGACGTCCTTGTCAGCGGCTTCGATCTGGTGATCCAGGGCGACGGAGAGGGCGCGATCCTGCAGGCCGCAGACCCCGCCGCATCGCAGGCCCTCTCCGAACGCGGCGCCCGCTACGACACGCTGGCGGCGGCGCAACTCGAGGCGCTCGGATGGCGCCCGGTATCCCTGCCCGACGGGCTGAAGGTGGGGCAGCAACTCCTGCGCCGCGACCGCACGGGCGACTTCGCGCCGATCAAGACGCGCCTGCAGGTACGCGCGATCGACGATGCAATCGTCCTGCTCGATCTGGCGTTCGACGGCGACGGTCTGCGCGGCCACGGCCGCCAGGCGGTGCGCCGGCAGGACGGTCTGCCCCTCGAGACGCGTCTGTATCTCCTGCGCGGCAGCGACGCCGCGCAGCCCGCCACCACCCACAGGCTGCACCTGGTGGACATGTCGATCGAGCCGGCCCTGGATCTCGAACTCGATCACGAGCAGTCGCACGGCATGACCGAGGTCTTCAGCGAGATGCTCGCCCGCCCCCCGTTCTCGGCGCCGTCCGACGATCCATCGCACTTCGCGCTGCATCCGGTCGCCGAGGGCACGCTGGAAACGTGGATATTGCCGAAGGACGCGCTGCCCGGCATCGAAGACATGCTGCTGTTCGGCCTGCAGTCGCAGCAAGAGGGCGGACGTCCCCTGATCACGATCGGTGCCCACAGCCAGACGCCCCGGCCCGCTGACACGCAGCCGTTGCAGCTCGCCTGGCTGCGCGTGCGCGGCGTGACGCTGCACGATCCGGACGGTCGACAGCTGCCCGGCGTCGACGCCACGGTCGTGCAGCCCCGCCTGGTAATGCACGATCGCCAGCGCGTGCAGGAGGGCCAGGCGCAGTTTCCGTTCCGGCTGCCGATCGATCTGCAGGCATCGGCGCTGGATGCGCTGGATTCGATCCAGACCGACATCACCGTGAGCACTTACGCGTGGGATCGCGCGGAAACCGTGGCGCGCACGACGCAATCGGTCCACAACGCCGATGCGCACATCACCTGGACCTCGCCGCGTCGCCTGACCCTTGCGCAGCCCAACAGCCTGCCCGGCCGTTCGCAGGGGCAATGGACTACGGCGGTCCCGCTGGACGCCTCGGGTCGTGAGATTCCGTACGCGCAGGTCGTCATCAGCAGCGCGCTCGAGGTGCCCGGCGACTGGCGTACACCGGAAACGATGCCGAGGCTGCGACGGGAATCGGACTACGTGCCACAGCGGCTGGAGATCGCGACCGCGACGCCCATCGCGGCCCTGCGCCTGCGGCATTACACCTGGCAGGCGCTGCCGCAGACCTGGACGTTCCGCGATATGCGCACCGGGATGACCGACGCCGAACGCGATGCATACGAGCAGGAATTTCGCTGAAGACGCAGGCGCGACCGATTACGCTGTACACCGGTTTTCCTGCAGCGGGCGACAGAACGCGATGCCCATGAAGATCCATCTCGTCGGTGGCGCCGTGCGCGACCGGCTGCTCGGACAGCCGGCAGGCGATCACGACTGGGTTGTCGTAGGCGAAACCCAGGCGTCGATGGAAGCCGCCGGTTTCCGCGCGATCGGCCGTGATTTCCCGGTGTTCCTGCATCCGCAGACGCAGGAGGAGTACGCGCTCGCGCGGACCGAGCGCAAATCCGGCCGCGGCTATCGCGGGTTCGTGGTCGACGCCGATCCCTCAGTGACGCTGGAACAGGATCTCGGCCGCCGCGATTTCACGATCAACGCGATCGCGCAAGCGCCGGACGGCACGCTGGTCGATCCCTACGGCGGCGCGCGTGACATCGAAGCGCGCGTATTGCGTCATGTCGGCGACGCATTCTCCGAAGACCCGTTGCGCGTGCTGCGCGCCGCGCGCTTCATGTCCCGCTTCGCCCCGCTGGGCTTCACCGTCGCCGCCGAGACCCTGGCGCTGATGCGCGGCATGGTCGATGCCGGCGAACTCGAAGCACTGACGCCCGAGCGTGTGTGGCAGGAACTGTCGCGCGCGCTGGCGTCAAAGCAGCCGTCCGCGTTCCTGCGCACGTTGCACGACTGCGGCGCGCTCGCCGTGGTGTTGCCGGAAGTCGATGCGCTCTACGGCGTGCCGCAGCGCGCCGAGTTCCATCCCGAAGTCGATACCGGCGTGCACATCGAACTGGTCGTCGACATGGCCGCGCGGCTCGCGCCCGGCAATGCGGTGATCTGCTTCGCGGCGCTGACCCACGACCTGGGCAAGGCACTGACGCCGACAGAGAAGCTGCCACGTCACGTCGGCCATGAGCACGCCGGGCTCAAGCCGCTGGACGCGCTGTGCGCGCGTCTCAAGGTGCCGGCGCTGCAGCGCGAGCTGGCGATCGTGGCCTGTCGCGAACATCTCAACGTGCACCGCATCGCCGAACTGCGTGACGCCACGCTGCATGACCTGATCGCACGCTGCGACGGCTTCCGCAAGCCCGAACGCATCGACCAGCTCGCACTGGTCTGCGAGTGCGACAAGCGCGGCCGGCTCGGCAGTGCAGACGACGCCTATCCGCAGGCCGACATCCTCCGCCGGGCGCACGCCGCTGCGCTCGCGATCAACGCCCGCGACATCGTCGCCGACGGCATCACCGGTCCGGCAATCGGCGACGCGCTGCGCACGGCGCGGATCGCGGCCATCGCCGCTGCCCGGCCGCCGGGCTGACCCGGCTCAGTCCGGCGGGGCCTCGACGGCGAACAGTCTGAAACGGGCGTCGATGCCGTCCGGCAGCGCCTCGTGACGCAGTCCCGATCGTGGCAGCGTCCGGGTCCAGTACGCATGCGCGGCCGCGTCCTCACGGAACGTCGCGATCAGCCAGGGGCCGGTGCCGGGGACAAGCAGTCGGCGCACCGTCTCCAGCGCCAAACCCCGTCGCCGCCATGCCGGCAGCACGAACAGGTCGGCCAGTTCCATCGGCCCACTCGTCGCACCGGGGGCGAACGCCTGCAGACATGCATGCATAGGCGCGGCGTCCCCATCGTCGAGCGCAAGGGGCTCCACCAGCACGAACCCGGCCACTTCTCCTTCGCATTCGAGCAGGCGCGCCCAATGCGGATCATCCTCGATCACTGCAGCGACATCGGCTCGGCTGCAGTCGAACAGGCCATCGGCACCGATCCGCTCGCCGCTCCACGCGGAGGCTTCGAAGAAGTAGTACTGCATCAGCCGGAACAGCAGATCCGCGTCGTCACACCCGACCGCACGCAACGTCAGCGCGGCGGATGTCACGCAGCGGCCTGCAACCGCTGCTGCAACGCCATCGCCGCGGCTGGATTGCGTTCCTTCGCGGCCGAGATGAAGAACACGAAGGTGTCGCGCGCAGTGGCCGGCGCGGCGTCGCGCGGTCCGGCATACGGCAGGTCGGCCGGCGCTTCGCCCGTTGCCCATTGCAGTGCGCGCTTGGCCCAGGCATCGAGCTGCAGGCCGGGGTAGCCGGTGGTGCTGGTCTCGCGGCTGGCCATCAGGCGGGCGTAGACGAAATCGCCGGTGATATCGGCGAAGGACGGGTAATCGGTGGAATCGGTGAACACCGTTGCCACACCGCGTGCACGGGCGAGGCGCAGCCAGACCTCGCTCTGGAACGAGGGATGCCGCACTTCGATCGCATGCCGCAGTGGTAGACCGTCGACTGCATCGGGCAGCAGGTCGAGGAAGGCTTCGACATCCTCGGCATCGAAACGCCGCTGCGGCGCGAACTGCCACAGCAATGGGCCCAGATGATCACCGAGTTCCGCGATACCGCCTTCGATGAAGCCCGCGATCTGCTTGCTCGTGCCGGCCAGCGTGCGGGCGCCGACGATGTGGCGCGGCGCCTTGAGCGAGAACACGAAGCCCGGTGGCGTTTCGCTGCCCCACTTCGCATAGGTCGCGGGTTTCTGCGCGCCATAGAAGGTGCCGTTGATCTCGATCGCGGTCAGCCGGCGGCTCGCGTATTCGAGCTCGCGCTTCTGCACGAGGCCCTTGGGGTAAAAGTTGTCGCGCCAGGGCGCGAACGTCCAGCCGCCGATGCCGGTGCGGATGCCGTGGACGGGCACGGGCACGTCGGCGAACAGGTCGTCCATCGGAATCTCCTCACGCAATGCGGCGCGATCAGTCGGGATGCTGCGCGAACCGCAGGCGATTGTGGTCGGGATCGACGAGCACCATCTCACGCGTCCCCCAGTCCGTGTCCCAGGGCGCCGTCACGATCGGCACGCCGGCAACGGCGAACGCACGCGCGCAGGCATCGACATCGCGCACCTTGAAATACACCGCGCCGCCGATGGCGCAGTCACCGGCATGGCCCGTCAGGAACAGCGTCTGCCCATCGCGCGTGAGCTGCGCGAACAGCGGCATGCCGGTGTCGAAGCGGTGCTCCCAGTCGACGGTGAAACCAAGCGCGGCGTAGAACGCCAGGCTGCGTGCGGCGTCGGTCATGCGCAGCTGTGGAATCACGGTCTGCATGGCGATGTGCCCTCCGGATCAGCCTGCGGCGAGCCGCGGGCGCACATGACGGTCGAGCAGCGCGCCGAGCGGCCCCAGCGCCGGATCGAGCGGGACGACCGTATCGAGATACGCCAGGAAGCGCGGTGCGTCGGCGAGATACTTCGGCTTGCCGTCACGATGGTGCAGGCGCGCGAAGATGCCCATGACCTTGAGGTGGCGCTGCACGCCGGTGAGCGCGGCGTCGCGCTGGAACTGCGGCCGCGGTGGCACCGGCAGCCCCGCTGCCTGCGCAAGCGCGTGGTAACGGTCCAGCCACGCCGCTGTCTGCGACTCGGGCCAGCTGTGGAACGCGTCGCGCAGTAGACAGGCGACGTCGTAGGCGACCGGGCCGCGCACCGCATCCTGGAAATCGAGCACCGCGACGCCGCCCACGACCGGCATCAGGTTGCGCAGCATGTAGTCGCGGTGCACCAACACCTGCGGCTGCGCGAGCATCGAGTCGACCAGATGCGTCTGCACCGCATCCCAGCCCACGCGCTCGTCCGGTGACAGCGTCACGCCGAGATGTCGACCCAGAAACCAGTCCTCGAACAGGGCCAGTTCGCGGCGCAGCATCGGCCCATCGAACGTGGGCAGATCGAGGGGCGGCGCGATGGCCTGCAGGCGCAACAGCTGTTCGAACGCGGCCGCCATCAGGACATCGGCATCGAGTGTGTCGAGCGCCTGCAGACAGGTGTCGCCACCGAGGTCCTCGAGCAGCAGGAATCCGGCCTCGACATCGCGGGCCAGCACCAGCGGCACGCGGACGCCGCTGGCCTCCAGGACATCGCGGATGCGCAACCACGGCCGCACGTCTTCCAGATCGGGTGGCGAGTCCATGACGATGCGTGACAGGCCGTGCGCCTCACCGCGCCAGTAACTGCGGAAACCGGCATCCATCGAGGCGCGGACGAGCGTCAGCCCGGCATCGCCGGTCGCTTCGCGCGCCCACGCCAGACGCGCACCGCCACGGTCGATGTCATCGGCGGACGTCACGGAAGTGCTGGGAGGCAGGGCAGCGGACATGCGGTGAGCCAGGCTTGGGGTAAGGGATTATCGGGCAACCGGTGCTGCGCTCAGCGACCGACCCCATCGAGTCCGCGCGTATCGAACTGCAGCAGCACATCGCGGAATGGCGTCAGCCGTGTGGACAGGCCCACGATCACGCCCAGCGTGTTGGCGAACGCGTCGGCGGGGTCCTGCATGCGCGTCTGGGTCAACGCGCCCTGCGCGTACTCCAGGCCGATGCCGAGCAGCACCAGACCGGCACCGGCGCCGAGCAGCGCGGGCCAGCGCGCGTAGAGCTGCACGGCAGCTGCAGCCAGCGCGAAGTACGCGAGGAAATGGCCGAGCTTGTCGCTGTCGGGGACATCGGGCATCGGCACCGACGGTGCCAGCGACAGCACGACGACGGCCGCGATCGCCGCGACCCACAGCCCACCCCACAGGACCGGGCGACGCAGCGGCTTGAACGAGCGTCCCAGGCGCGGATGCGGGCTCACGAGAGTCTGCTCACAGACGGTGGCTCATGTCGCCGATCAGGAAGGCGTGGTCGAAGTCGACATCTTTCGCGAACCCGATCGCCTGGAAGGCCTCGCCCATGTCGCCCGGGAGGGTGAGCCGCTTGGCCTGCTGGCGCAGCGCGTAGCGCCCGGCCTCGTCCGTCGCCAGTGCCTCGTGCGCGGCCAGACGCTGCTCCAGCCGGTTGCCGAGCAGCAACGAGGTCTGGTTGCAGTAGCCGGCGAACTCGAAACCGGCGTGCGAGCCGGCCTCGGCCAGCGCGGTGAAGTCGACCGACGCGGTGAGGTCCTGCAACCCGGGCCACGCGAACACGTCGCCGGTGACCTGGTGGCGATGGAACGCGCGCAACGTGCCGGCATCGCGACCGTCGCGGTAGTACTCGCGCCGCGTGTAGCCGTAGTCGACGAACAGCATTGCGCCCCGGGTCAGGCCACCTGCGACCGCCTGCACCCAGTACGGCAACTGCGGCAGCAGCTCGGAGCGGTACCCGTCGGGGAACGGTGCGCCGCGCTGTCGTTCGACATGGCGCACGGCAGCGCCCAGCAACGCATCTGCCGGGTGGATCGTGCGACCGAAGCTGTCGCCCTCGCGGGTCACGTATTCCTCGAACACCTCGCCCTCGCCGATGACGAAGCGCGGCGTGGGCAACGCATCGACGACCTCGTTGGCGAACAGCACGCCCTGCCAGTCGCCCGGCATCGGACCGTCGACCCATTCCACGCGCGCGAACAGCTCCGCCGGCAGGCGCTGCTGCAGATGCGCGCGCTGGCGCTCGCGCAGATCGGCGCTGGGCTCGAGGATCGCGTAGCGCGCCGGCGTCGCACCGAGCGCCGCCAGATGCGCCAGCGCATCACCTGCGAACGCACCGCTGCCGCCGCCGATCTCGAAGAACTGCGCGTCCGTGCCGATCGCCTGCAGCACCGGCGCACAGGCCTCGGCGATGCACTCGGCGAACAGCGGCCCCAGCTCGGGCGCGGTGACGAAATCGCCAGCAGCGCCGAACTTGGCCGCACCTGCGCTGTAGTAGCCCAGGCCCGGCGCATACAACGCCAGTTCCATGAACTTCCAGAACGGAATCGCCCCGCCCGCTTCGGCGATCTGGGCGTGGATCAGGGCACGCAGGCGCTCGCTATGGGCGAGGGCATCGGCGGACGGAGACGGGGCGGAACCGGACATCTGGAGACCTCGGAACTTGCAGCGCTCAGGATACGCGAGCCTCTTGAATGTCCTGTGGCCGACACGCGCCTGACGCGCTCACGCCCCTTGGCGCGCGAGACGGTTCTCCTCGATCACCATATTCACGCTCGCGTCGTCGCGGACATCCAGCGAATCGATCCGCAGGCCGATGCCCAGCATCTCGTCTTCCATGGCGGCCATCGCCGCGTGATCCGGATTCGCGCAGCGCGCCTCGAGTTCCAGCCGCTCCGACAAAGCCGCGATCCGGCCATTGAGGATGTCGCGTGCCACTTCCAGATTGAGGATTTGCCCGTAGGTATACGTGCCCATCGTCACATGTTCTCCGGCCGCCGGTAATGGATTCGAAGAACAGACTCGATGCTCCGGGGACAGGGGGCAAGTCTGATGCGGACTGGACCGTACTGCGCACCGCCAGACCAGCTGCGACCGTGGGCATCGCTGCTGCGTCGCGACGCGACCCGGCCGGTGACGTAAGGTGACCACCCGTCACTCCATCCCAATGGGCATGTCCGCATCCGCTCCCGTGGTTCTCGTCACCGGCGCCGCGCGCCGCATCGGCGCGGCAATCGCGCGCCGGCTGCATGCCGACGGCTATGCGGTCGCCCTGCACTGCAACCATTCGCGCGACGATGCCGATGCGCTGGCCGGCGAACTCGATGCACAGCGAGCGGACAGCACGCTGGTGCTGCAGGGCGACCTGGCCGATGCGGCGTTGCTGCCGGCTCTGATCGCCGACACCGTCGCCCGTTTCGGTCGGCTCGATGCGCTGGTCAACAATGCCGCGGCCTTTGCTCCGACATCGTTCGAGGCGACCGGTGCCGATGCGTTCGACGCGCTGATGGCGACCAACGCGCGCGCGCCGTTTCTGCTCGCGCAGGCTGCGGCGCCCCACCTGCGCGAGAGACGCGGTGCGATCGTCAACATCGGCGATCTCTACGCGGAGCGGCCGCGCGCCGACCTGGTCGCGTACAGCGCATCGAAAGCCGCGCTGCTCGGCCTGACCCGCGGTCTGGCGGTGGCGTTGGCGCCCGAAGTGCGGGTCAACGCGGTGTCGCCCGGCGCGATCCTGTGGCCCGAAACCGATCCGGATCCGTCGCTGCAGGCGCGCATTCTGGCGACCACACCGCTGGCACGGGCCGGCGGCGCCGCCGAGATCGCCGCTGCGGTGGCGTGGCTGGTCCGCGAAGCCGGGTTCACCACCGGCGAGATCGTGCGTGTGGACGGTGGCCGGATGCTCTAGGCGTCGGCTGCGCGCTGCAAGGCGTCTGCGCGCACCTGTCGGCGCGCAACGGCGACCTCGTCCCAGGGCAGGCGACTGCGTTCGAGCGTGGACAGATCGAATGTGGCCAGCGCCTCGCGTCGGCCACTGACCGGGACGCGCAACGTCATCAGATGCGCGCCACGCAGGCGCCACCACAGGGCACGCGCATCACGCAGGGCAAGCACCTGCGAACCGTCGACCGGACCCGCGCGCTCGCGCCAAGGGGCAGCGATGTCGGTCGAGAACCGCAGATCGCAGGTGAGGCCGCAGTCGAATCCGCCCGCTTCCAGTTGAAGGTGCGCCTGCCGGCCACGCAACGCGTGGTCGCGGAACTCGATCGACGCATGCACCAGTTGCCCGTCGTGCGCGTACAGCGGCATCAGGCTGCGCGCACGTACCGTGCGCAGCCGATAACCGTTGACGGGCGCGTCTTCATACGTCCAGGCGCTCATCGCCCCCATCCGGGCATGCGTGCGGTATCGACGCCGGCGACCTCGAACACCGCATGGCGTTCGCGACCATCCACACCGGGATACCGCGCCTCGAGACGGCGTGCGCCTTCGAGCGAACGCCAGATGCCCCGGGCATCGCGCAGCGTCAGTGTCGTCGGATCATCCGGCGCCGGCGTGGCTCGCGCCGTGACGCCAGCCACGCCGTCGATGGACAACTGGATACGACAGCCAGCGGCGCAATCGGGTGCCTCCGGCAGCCCCTGCAGATGCGCCTGCCGACCCGTCAGCGCGTTCGATGCGAACGTCAGCGTCACCGGCGCATTGCCGTCGACCCGTCCTTCGAGCGACGCTTCATGGCGTTGGGCATCACCCGTGCCTTCGCTTTCATAGCGCCACGCGCCTGCATCGCCTGCCACCGGCGGCTGCGGGTCCCTGCTGCTGACGGATGACGGCATTGCTGCTGACGCATCAGCATCGTTCGCTGCCGCATCGAGCGCGCCGGCTGCGACAGCGCCTTCGACATCCGCCGACGCTGCGGCCGGCGCCGGGACGGGTGATGCCACATCGGCAGCGGGGGTACGGTCGCCGCAGGCGGCAAGCAGGCTGGCGCCAATGGCGGCGGCGAGCACAAGGCGGGAAATCATGCGGCGTTCTCCAGTCGATATGGGGGATCGCGATGCGCGGCATGCGCAGTCGGACCGATGGTGTGCAGCGCGTCGTTCGGCGTCCGTGACGGCCGGAGGCCATCATGCGCGCTGGGTATACTCGAGCCGGTCTCATCGAGGAGCAGATCGTGGCGCAACAGGTCATTGTGGTTCTCGACAACCCACCGCTCGAATCCGACGACTGGGCGACGCGCGTCTTCGCCGAAGGTGGATTCGACGCCGTGGACAACGCGCGCATCGCCACTGCGATGGCGCGCGATACGGAGACGGCACAGTCGTTGCGAGAGCATCTGGGCGACATGCCCGGCCCGATCGACGCTCTGGCCGGACGCTATCGCGATGCCCTGCAGTCGCTGTACGGGACGACGCCACGACTGGGCCTGTACGGCACCGCGTGGCTGCACTATCTCGACGGCATCGATGCCTGTGTCGTGGACTGGTCGGAAGTCGAGCAACGCGCCACTGCGCACAATGTCCGTGCGGAGGACGGTGCGCGGTTCCGCGAGCAGGCGAAGACGTTCGTCCGCCAGGGCACCGCGCGGCTGCCGGCTGATGCCGTGTTCGAACTCGAGGCCGGAGCCGGAGCAGGTACGGACGCGCGTGTCGCCCGCACCCTGGCATTCCTGCAGGCACGTAGTCTGGCCTGAGCAGGTGCAAAGGCCCTGCCGCAGCGCGACGGGGCGTGGATGCGATCCGCCTCATCACATGCCGGTGAACTGCTCGCCGAAGTCGGTCATGTTGCCGACGAACTCGACCGTGGCGTTGACGCCCTGGGCGACACCCAGCAAGGTCTTGAGCGGCGTCAGCGCAGCCTGCGCCGGCGGGAACAGGCTGGCGGCGTTGACCAGCAGGTCGGCCGCGCTCAACGCGATGGTCATACCGCTCGCACCGTCGGCGATGTTGCCGATCAGATCCGAGCCCGCATCGACGACGCCGACCACCGGACCAATGAACGGAATCGACCGCAGGCCGGTCGTGGCGACGGCTTCTGCCGCCTGCCGCTGCATGAAGTCCTTGACCTGCTGCGGCATCGCTTCGATGAACTGGGTCACCAGCTTGCCGATCAGATCGACCGCCTGTTCGCCGAACGGCAGGTCGTAACCGAGCACCGAGGCCTTTTCGCCGTAAGTGATGAAGTTGCCGATTGCCTCGCCAAGCGCACCCAGCGCGCCTTCGATATCGCCGCTGGCGAGCTTCGTCGCCGCATCGAACATGTGGCCCAGCGAGCCGGAGTCGACGATCGCGGCATTGAGATCCCCATCGGCAAAGAACTCGCCTACCGAGCCGGGCAGCAAACTCAGCGAGTTTAGGAAGCTGGTCGCCAGTCCTGGTGCCTCGTCGGCAAGCACGCCGGCCGCCTCACCAAGCTTGCGGATGAACTCGACAGGATCACCATTGCCAAAGGCCTGAATGGCGGCGGCGATCGCCTCGGCGACCGCAGGGCTGGTCATCGCATCGAGCGCACCTGACAGCAGCGAGACGATCTCCGGCTTAAGGTCGAATCTCGAAGTCAGCGCGTCGACGATCGTGTCGCGCGACCCTTCCGGAATGCTGGTCGCGAACGCGGCGAAGGCCTGGATCGCCGCGGCGATGTCGCCCTCGCCGACCGCATCGGCGACGTCGAACACGTTCGACAGTGCCGGACCGAGCGCAGCCAGATCCTCGGCCGTGGTCAGGCCGAGCGGCTCGAGACGCGCCATCAGCGCCTCGTCGTTCGCCAACACCGCGGCCAAGGCTTCCATCACTGCTACGTTGTCGGCAATCGCACGGATGCCTCCTGGCACGTCACCCTGCAACATGTCCTGCAAGGCGCCATGCAGGTCTTCGTTGCCGACGAGCGTCGAGACCAGGGTCTCGTCGGTCAGCAGGGACTTGAGCAGTTGCGTGGCCGGTGTGTCGGGCAGTTGCGCGCCGACGGCGTTGACCATGCGCGCGACAAGGTCCGGCGCCGCAGCCACGGCGTCGCCCAGCGCGTCCAGCGCCGCGAGGACGCCATCACCACCGGGCGACAACGCCTGCAGCGCGGCGACCACGTGCGGCACTGCTTCGCCGGCTTGGGCGAATTCCTCGCGGGTCAGGCCGAGGGATTCAAGTCTGTTCTGCAGCCCTTCGGGCATCGCGTCGAAGATCCGCTCACCGATCTTCGACAGCACACCCGGAGCGGCGCCGGCCGCCTCGCCGATGTGATCGACCGCGTCCTGCCACTCGCCGTTCTTCAGGGCGATGCCGGCATCGAGCAGGTGCGGTGCAGCGGCGCCGGCCTCGACCAGATCCCCTGCGGTAAGACCGGCGGCCTCGAGCGCTTCGACCACCCCTGCGTCGCCGGCCACGATCTCCAGCGCGCGGTCGCGTACCGCATCGTTGTGCAGCAACGCACTGGCGCCTTCGAGCACCTGGCCGTCGAGCAACTGGTTGATCGCATCGTGCAGATCGCTGTCGCCAGCGATCGCTGCGGCGATCGTTTCGTCGGTCAGCAGATCGTGCGCGAGTCCCTCGGGTACCTGTTCGCCCAGCGCGGTCACCAGGCCGGTGGCCGCGTCCGGGGCGGCGGCGCCTGCGGCCAGGACATGCTCGACTGCGTCGCTCCAGCGCTGCTCCATGAGCGCATTACCGGCGTCGACCAGTGACGGCAGTGCCGCAGCCATCGCCTCGATGTTGTCGGCGTCGACGCCCAGCTGGCCCAGCGCGGCCTGCATCTCGGGGGAAAGCTGGTCGTAGATCGCCGCGCCGATCTTGCCGAGCAGGTCCGGCGCAGCACCGGCGACTTCACCCAGTGCGTCGAGCGCCGCGTCGATTCGGCCGTTGGCGAGATGGTCGATGGCCGCGAACAGGTGTGGCGCAGCATCACCGGCCTGCTTGAGGTCGGCGGCAGTCAGACCGGCGGCCTCCAGCTGGGCGGCGACCTGCGCGTCCCCTGCTGCCGCATCGATCACGGCATCGCGCAATGTCTTGTTGCCGGCCAGCGCGGTCAGCGCCTGCGCGACATCGCCTTCGAGCAGCGCGGTCAGGGCTTCGGGACCAGCCGCCGCCAGAGCACCGGCCACATCGGGATCGCCGAGTACCGTCCTGGCGAGCCCTTCTGGCAGATGCGACGCCATGGCCGCCAGACCCTTGGCGACCACCTCGGGCGCGTGCGTGGAAGCGGCGACAAGCGCCAGTCCGGCCTGGCGCCAGTCTTCCGGCGTGGCCTGCGGATTCGCCACCAGGGCGACTGCGCGCATGGCGTCGGGCAGGCCGTCGCCAAGCGCCTTGAGGTCATCGGCGTTGAGGCCGAGCCGGTCGACCGCCTGGCTGAAACCGGAATCCGGGTCCTGCAGCGCGGCGTCGATGACCGCGTCCCGCAGATCCTTGGCGCCCGCGAGGTGCTCGAGCGCGCCGGCCGGGTCGCCATTGACCAGCGCACGCAGGGCGTCGGGGCCTGCATCGGCCAATTGGGCCGCCACGGCGGGATCGCCGAGGATGTCGCTCGCCGGCGACGACAGATCCGCGGCGAGTGCCTGGATCCCCTTCGCCACCAGCTCCGGGGCCTGTTCGCTGGCATCGACCAGCGCCAGGGCGGCATCCTGCCACTGTCCCTGGGCGGCGAGCGAAACCGCCTCCATGACATCGGGCAATGCGGCGCCTGCGACCTTGAGATCATCAGCGGTGAGGCCGAGACGCGCGACCGCCTGGCTGAAGTCCGATTGCGGATCGCGCATGGCCGCGTCGATGACCGCATCGCGCAGTGCCGCGTTGCCGGCCAGATGCTGCAGCGCTGCACCGGGGTCACCATTGACCAGCGCGCGCAGCGCGTCGCCGCCCGCTGATGCCAAGTGAGTGGCGACGTCGGCATCGCCGAGAATGCCGGCGGCCGGCTCGGGGAGCTCGGCCGCCAACGCCTGCAGGCCGCGTGCGACCAGTTCCGGGGCGTGTCCGGCTGCGTCGATCAGCGCGAGCGCGGCAGCCTGCCACTGCTGCCCGCCAGCCAGCGTCGCGGCCCGCACCAGATCGGGCAGACCGGCACCGGCGGCCTTGAGATCGTCCACGCCCAGACCGAGCGAGGTCGCCGCCTGCGCCAGATCCGTGCCCGGTGCGAACGCTGCATCGATCAGCGCCTCACGCAACGTGGTGTTGTCGGCGGCAGATGCCAGTGCCCCGGCGATGTCGCCGTCCACGATCTGGCCGATCAGTTCTGGACCGGCGTCGAGAAGCGCCTGCACGGCCGCGGGATCGGTGAGGATGTCGCGGACAGCGGCGGGCAACTGGTCGGCCGCACCGGCGAGGCCCTGGATCGCATCAGCGGCCAGCGCCGCACCTGCTTCGCCACCGGCCAGCCCGGCGAGGGTTTCAATGGCGGCACCGTAGTCGCCGGACTCTACCTGCGCGGCCGCATCGGCCAGGGTGTCGAGTGTGGCAGGCGAGGCGTCGGCCACAGCGTCCGGCGCCAAGCCAAGGGTATCGAGCGTGTCGCGAATGCCGGCATCGGAATTGCGCACCGCTGCGGGATAGTCGGCCTGCACCTGCTGGCTGCCATAGGCATCGACTGCCTGGTCGACCGCGTTCGGGCCCGACCCGGTGCCGAACGCAGGACGGATCTTCGCCAGCCCTTCGGCATCCAGGGACTGTGCCAGCTGGTTGGCGATGTCCTGCTGCTCGGCCTGTGGGAGAGCCGCGACATCCGTGGCGTAATCGTCGACCTGGGTGTCGGTCATGCCATCGACGATGGCCTGCTGCTGCGCCGGCGGCTTCTGCGCCAGTTCCGGCGGTGGAGGCGGCGGCGGGGGCGGCGGGGGCGGCGGCGGGGCGTAATCCGGAATCGTGTGCATGGCATCATCTCCGGGGCTCGGCGCACCCGTCGTCAGAATCGCGATCCGCCACGCAGACCGCCTGGACACCGCGACAGCGGCACCCGGATGCATGGTCGATGTCCGGCCATGCCGCAGGAACTGGGGCCACCCCTAGCCCTGCGTATTCATGCAGTGCCGCCCGGTCGCAGCTTCAGCCTGTGTTGCGGTCTAGCCGGCCTTCCCAGCACGAACTGCGGATGCCGGATGTTCGGGATGCAATAGCGCGATCACGGGGGCTTCGGCATCGCCGCATCGTCGAGCGCGCTGGCACGCTGCCACGCAGGTCGCGCCTGCAGCCGGTCCACGTACTCGACGAAGGCCGGACGCGCCGGCAGCGATTTGAACATCAGGCCCCAGGCGATCTGGCTGCCGACGTAGACATCGGCGGCGGTGAAGCGTGCGCCGGTGATCCATGGCGCGGCGGATTCGGCGGCCTGCTCCAGCACGTCGACCATCTGTTCGAAGCTGCCATAGCCGACCATCATCGAACGCTCGGGCGGCGCCAGCAGGCCGAGCGACTTGGCCGTGACCGCCGCCTCGACCGGACCGGCGGCGAAGAACAGCCAGCGGAAATACGCGGCGCGTGACGCCGGTGTCGGATCGGGCAGCAGATCGGCCTGCGGAAACGCATCGGCGAGATACGCACAGATCGCCGCGGCTTCCGTGACCACGACGCCGTCATGGACCAGCGTCGGCACCTTGCCCATCGGATTGACCGCGAGAAACTCGGGCGCGCGGTTGGCGCCGTCGAACCCGACGAGTGCGACGCGATACGGTTGCCCGGTTTCCTCGAGCATCCAGCGCGCGATACGCCCACGGGACATCGGGTTGGTGTAGAGGACCAGATCGACGGTCATGGGATGCGCACTCCGGTGGCGGAACGCCGAGTCTAGCGACGCGGGTCACGGCCACGGTGACCGTGTTGCGACAGCGTCGGATTCATTCCTGCAGGGTCATGGGCCGGTCGCCACCGGCCGGCAGTCCGTAGAGGCCGCGGATCCAGTTGAGGAACGCGCCGTAGGGCCGTCCCGACACCAGCATGATCACGGTGGCGCCCAGCACGCCGAGCCACAACCCCCGCCCAGACGCGCCGCTGACCGCGATGATCGCGGCGTAGATCGGCACCTGGAATGTCACCAGTGCGGCGCTGTCCCACAGTGTCCGCGACCAGCGACCCGGACCTGCGCGTTGCATCAGCAGGTCGCGCCACAGACCGTAGGGTCGCCCGACCGGGATCATCAGCAGCGCGCCGAGCAGGCGCGCGTGCAACACCTCACTCCAGTCCATGCCGGAAACGAACCGCTCGTTCAACGCGCCGGTGACGGTGAAGAACAGCACCAGCGCCGTGGTGTCGGCGAAGAACGCGCGGCGGCGTTCAGCGCCGCGGGTTGCAGGCCTACTCATTCCGGCGCGCGCCATCGCAGCTGCAGGCGCCGCATGTCGAATCCGCGTCGATGCCGCGCCGCCTGATCCGCAAACGACGCGGCCGGCAGGCCGCTTCGCGATGCCGGGACTGTGTGCGTCATCGTCAACTCAACCGGTGTTCTGGATCCCGGCCGCGATGCCGTTGACGGTCGACACCAGAGCGCTGAGCAGGGCTTCGTCCTCGCGACCGGTCGCACGCCAGCGGCGCAGCAGTTCGACCTGCAGCAGGCTGATCGGGTCGACGTAGGGATTGCGCAGGCGGATCGACAATTGCAGGCGGTAGTCGTCGGCCAGCAGCACGTCCTGCTCCTTGAGCAGCAGGATCGCATCGCGTGTGCGCAGGCACTCGTCGAGGATGCCGGGGAAGAACGCCGCATGCGCGTCGCCGGCCAGCTGCGAATACCGCTCGAAGATGCCGATGTCGCTCTTGGCCAGCAGCATTTCCACGTCGTCGAGCGCGGCGCTGAAGAACGGCCAGTCGCGCGCCATCTCGGTCATCGCCTGCTGGCCGTAGGTCTGGATGCCGTGCTGCAGGGCGGTGCCCAGGCCGTACCAGCCGGTCAGGCCCGAGCGGTTCTGCGCCCAGGCGAAGACCCATGGAATCGCGCGCAGGTTGGAGATACCGCCATCGCGACGGCGCGACGGGCGCGAGCCGATCTGCAGGCGTTCGATGACGTCGATCGGCGTGGCCGCACGGAAGTAGTCGGGGAAGTCGGCGCGTTCGTGTACCAGCGCGCGGTAATGCGCGCGCGAGATATCGGCCAGATCGGTCGCCATCGCGCGCCAGATGTCTTCTCGCGGATCGGGCGCACGCGGGCGCAGCGTCGCCTGCAGCACCGCGGCGGTCGACTGTTCGAGATTGCGCAGCGCAAGCGCGCGGATGCCGTACTTGCGATGGATCACTTCGCCCTGCTCGGTCACGCGCAGACTGCCATCGACCGAACCGCGCGGTGCGGCGTTGATCGCACGCCCGGTCTTGCCACCACCGCGGCTTACCGAACCGCCGCGGCCATGGAAGAACACGATACGCACACCGGCCTCGCGGGCGAGTGCGGTCAGTTCGACCTGGGTGCGCTGCAGCGCCCAGCGTGAGGCCAGCAGGCCGCCATCCTTCGCACTGTCGGAATAGCCGAGCATCACCGTCTGGCGCTCGCCGCGCGAGGCCAGATGCGCGCGATAGCGCGGGTCGTCGAACAGCGCGCGCATCACCGCCGGTGCAGCCTGCAGGTCGTCGACGGTCTCGAACAGCGGCGACACGTCGAGCGGCACCTGGTCGTCTTCGACGCAGCCGGCGATGCGAGCGAGCGCCAGCACCGCGAGCGCATCGGCGGCGCTGCGCGCCATCGAGATGATGTACAGGCCGGTCGCGGACGCGCCATGGCTGCGGCGCAGATCGGTGACCGCGTCGAACACGCCGAGCGTCGAGGCCACGCTCTCGTTCGACAGCGCACCGTTGGCTTTGGGCGGCGCATCGAGCATCGCGTGCAGACGCTCGACGCGCGCATCGACCTCGAGCGCGGCCCAGTCGCTGCCGTCGATGCGGCCGAGCACCTCGTCGTGTACCGCCGAATCCTGGCGCAGATCGAGTGCGGCGAGATGGAAGCCGAACGTGCGCGCACGCCACAGCAGGCGTTCGAGCGCGAACAAACCGGCGTGATCGCCACGATTGCCGCGCAGGCTCGTATCCATCAGATCGAGATCGGCGAAGAACGCGTCGGCGTCCGCGTATCCCGCGCGATGGTCGGCGTCGGTCAGGCGGAGGCGCAGCTGCATCAGATCGAGCAGACGCCGGTAGGGCATGTCGGCGTGGCGTGGATTGAGCGTGGCGTCGGCGTCGGGCAGGCGGCGTCGGTAATCATCGACGCGCGCGGTGATCGCCTCGTCGATCGTCGCACGGCCCAGCGTCTGGGTCAGCACGTTGCCGAGCCCGCGCAGGTCACGCCGGTACTGCGCCAGCGCCTGGCTGCGCTGTGCGCCGAGTGCCGCGCGCATGGTGTCGGCGTTGACGTTCGGGTTGCCGTCCATGTCGCCACCGACCCAGGTGCCGAAGCGCAGCACTTGCGGCAGCGACGGGCGCGCGCCGTAGACGGATTCGATCGCGTCGCCGAGCGCCTCGTAGAACACCGGCAGCACGCGGTAGAGCACGTTCGACAGGTAATAGCCGACGTGCTCGACCTCGTCGGCGACGGTCGGCTTGCGCGCAGGCGATTCCGAGGTCTGCCAGGCCGAGGTGAGCGCCAGCACGATGCGCGCATCGTCGGCGCGGCGTTCGGTGGGTGTGCGTTCGCGATCGATGTCGGCGATCAGGCGCTCGACGATCGTGCGTTCCTTTTCGAGCAACACGCGGCGCACGGCTTCGGTCGGATGGGCGGTGAACACCGGTTCGATGTGCAGGCGCGCGAGCGTGGCTTCGAGCTGCGGCAGGTCGACGCCGGCGTCCTTCAGCTCGTGCAGCACCGCTTCCAGCCCGCCGGGCTGCGGCGCATCGCCGGTACGCTGGTAATCGCGGCGGCGACGGATGCGATGCACGCGCTCGGCGAGATTGATCGCGCCGAAATACGCGGCGAATGCGCGCACCAGCGCATCGGCATCGTCGAGGGACACCTTGGCCAGGCCGTCGGCGAGCGCGTCGACCGGCGCACCGGTTTCGCGTCGTGCAATGGCCGCGCGCCGGACCGCTTCCACCTGGTCGAGCAGTGCAGGCGACACCTGCTCGGACAGCATGTCGCCGACCATCGCGCCGAGGCGGCGGACGTCGTCACGGAGCAGGGTGTCGGTCTTCGCGAAACCAACTTCGCGCAGCGGAAGGGGCAGGTCGTCGTGGGGATTCATCCAGCCACGTTACACAAGCCCCGCGCGACTGTCGTGCCACGTGTGCGTCAGTACGCGAACTCGCGGAACACGCGGTCGATGTCGCCGTTCCAGGCGCCATGGAACAGCGCGAGCTTGCGCTCGGCCGGCGTCTCGTTGGCCTCGACGATTTCGATCAGTGCGTCGAGGAACACACGTTCGTCCTGACCGCGGCTGTTGAGGCGCGCACGACGCTGCAGGCCGCCAGCGGAAATCTTCAGGGCCTCGACCGCGAGATCGCGCAGGGTGCCGCTGCGGAACGGCGTCTTCAGGCCGTGCCTGGGCACGTCGTCGCGCAGCGCGTTGCGCTCGACCATCGTGAAGTCGCGGACCAGATCCCAGGCCGCATCCAGGGCGGCATCGTCGTACAGCAGCCCCACCCAGAACGCCGGCAGCGCGCACAGCCGGTTCCACGGACCGCCGTCGGCGCCGCGCATCTCCAGGTACTTCTTCAGCCGCACCTCGGGAAACGCGGTGGTCATGTGGTCCGACCAGTCACGCAGCGTCGGCAGCTGGCCCGGCAGCGCCGGCAGTTCGCCGCGCATGAAATCGCGGAAGCTCTGGCCGCTGGCGTCGTGATAGGTGCCGTCGCGGTAGGAGAAATACATCGGCACGTCGAGCAGGTAGTCGACGTAACGCTCGTAGCCGAAGCCATCTTCGAACACGAAATCGAGCATGCCGGTGCGGTCGGCGTCGGTATCGGTCCAGATGTGCGAGCGGTAGCTGAGGTAGCCGTTCGGCCGGCCCTCGGTGAACGGCGAATCGGCGAACAGCGCAGTCGCGATCGGCTGCAGCGCCAGCGACACGCGGAACTTCTTCACCATGTCGGCTTCGGTCGCGTAGTCGAGGTTGACCTGCACCGTGCAGGTACGGGTCATCATGTCGAGGCCGAGGTCGCCGACCTTCGGCATGTAGTCGCGCATGATCTTGTAGCGGCCCTTGGGCATCCACGGCATCTCGTCGCGGCGCCACTTGGGCTGGAAGCCCATGCCGAGAAAGCCCAGGCGCAGCTCGTCGGCGACGCTCTTGACCTCGAACAGGTGCGCACCGACCTCGCTGCAGGTGTCGTGGATCGTCTCCAGCGGGGCGCCGGAGAGTTCCAGCTGGCCGGCCGGTTCCAGCGTCACCGAGGCGCCGTCCTTGAGCAGCGCGATCGTGCGGCCGCCTTCATCGACAGGCTCCCAGCCGAAGCGGGTCAGGCCGCGCAGCAGGACTTCGATGCCGCGATCGCCATCGAAAGTGGGCGCCTGCAGGTCATCGAGACGGAAGCCGAACTTCTCGTGCTCGGTGCCGATGCGCCAGTCGCCGATCGGCTTCTCGCCCGAGGCGAGCACCTCGACGAGCGTCGCGCGGTCGGTGATCGGGGTGTCGGCGACGTGGCTGGGGCTGGACAAGGCTCGGACTCGCGATCGGGCACTGCCCGCAGGCCGGCACTATAAGCGGCCCGCCCATCGCTGTCGGCCCCGCCCACGGTGTCGCAGTGTTCCCGATTCCGACGCGAGCGACGGCAGGCCGCAGCCTGCGCCGTAACCGATGGGGCCGCGGCATCCGCGGTGACCCGCCGGCGATGGATCAGGACGTGGTGTCGGGGGTGCCCGGCGCCGCGGCCGTTGCGCGCGGCGCGCGTGGGGCACGGCCCGATGCCGGGCGGCCGATCTCCATCCAGCCCGCGATCACGCCACGCGCTTCGTCGATGCCGATGTTGGTCTCGCCGGAGAACACCTGCACGCTGACCTTGTCGCCGTGCAGCGCCAGCAGTTCCTTGCGCACCGCCTGCAGCGTATTGCCCGCCGCGCCGCGACCCAGCTTGTCGGCCTTGGTCAGCAGCGCGTGCGCCGGCATGCCGTGCTCGACCGCGAACGCGATCATCTGGCGGTCGTATTCCTTGAGCGGATGGCGGATGTCCATCACCACGACCAGGCCCTTGAGCGCTTCGCGCTCGCGGAAATACTGGGCGAGGAACGCCTGCCAGTGGGCCTTCAGATCGCGCGGCACCTTGGCGTAGCCGTAGCCGGGCAGATCGACGAGGAAGCGGTTGTCGTACGGCGGAAAGTCGAAGAACACCAGCTGCTGGGTGCGGCCCGGGGTCTTGGACACGCGCGCGAGCGCGTTCTGCTGGCACAGCGCATTGAGCGCGCTGGACTTGCCGGCGTTGGAGCGGCCGGCGAATGCGACCTCGTACCCGCCGTCTGCAGGAAGCTGCTGCGGGGTGTGGGCAGCCAACAGATATTTGGCGCGTGCAAAGGGATTGGACATCGCAATAGCTTGGCACGACCGGCGCCGGCTTGCCCGCGCGGTTTGACCCGCCCGGTGCGGGCCAACATAATCCGGAGACTCGCGGCCGGCACCTGTCGGACGGCGTTGAAAGATCTCGGAGCCCAGCAATGCGCCACGCTCGCGCCATTGGTATCGCCGGTCTTGTTGTCATTGCCGTGGGCGCTGTCGCGTTCGCGCAGTCCACCGTGCAGCCGTTGCCGGACGCGCCGGCAGTGGAAACACGGGACATCGACGACACCGCCGTCGCCGAACTCACCAAGACGACGCACGGGGATCCGCTCAAGGGCGCCCAGCTCGCCGGCGCCTGCGCCGCGTGCCACGGCCTCGACGGCAACGCCGACGCCGACCCCAGCCTCTACCCGCGCATCGCCGGCCAGAGCGAGCGCTACATGGCCCACCAGCTGGCGCTGTTCAAGAGCGGCGAGCGCGTCAACGCGATCATGCAGCCCTTCGCAATGCCGCTCAGCGCGCAGGACATGCGTGACCTCGGTGCGCACTACGCGCAGCAGACCAGCGGCGCCGGCATTGCCGACGATGCGGTCGTCGAGACCGGCCCCTACGAGGGCATGAAGTTCTTCGAGGTCGGCCAGAAGCTGTTCCGCAGTGGCGATGCCGATCGCGGCCTGCCGGCCTGCATGGCCTGCCATGGCCCGGCGGGCAGCGGCAATCCCGGCCCGGCGTATCCGCATGTGGGCGGCCAGCAGGCCTGGTACAGCTCCGGTCGTCTCTATGCCTATCGCGAAGGCCAGACCGCCGAGACCGACAGGCACCTGTTCGACGTGATGGCATCGGTGGCCAAGTCGCTGACCGACGAAGAGATCGAGGCGCTGGCCAGCTACATGCAGGGCCTGCACGCACGCCCCGACCCGACGATGCTGGCCGCGATCGAAGCCCAGGCCGCGTCGATGCCGGCGCCGGCGGTGCCAGCCGAAGACCAGGCCGTGCCGGCGACCGATGCGACCGCCGATGAAGCGCTCGAAGCGGCGGAACCGGCACCTGCCGCAGAGCCCGCACCGGCCCCGGCGCCCGGCACGCCGTGATGCATTGCCCGGTGCCGGTCTCCGGCACCCTGTCGACTTGAATCCGCACATCCACCTTCTTCGCCGTGCCGACGTCAGGCCCCGCGCTTGTGCGCGCTGTGGCCGACGCGTGCACGGCGTCCGCATTCCGGAGTGACCTGACGATGTCGTCCCTGCCCCGCGCCTGGCGCCACCTGCTCGTGATCGCCGCGCTCGCCGCTTCGGCCTGGTTGCCTGCCGCCGCGCAGACGCGCGCTCCAGTCGAGGGTGTCGACTATGTCGTCATCCCCGACGGCCAGCCCTGGCAGCCGCTCGACGGCAAGATCGAGGTCGTCGAAGTCTTCTCCTACGGCTGCGTGCACTGCTTCCACTTCCAGAAGCTGGTCGATACCTGGCGCGCGCGGGCACCGCGCGATGTGCGGTTCACCTATCTGCCGGCGGCATTCTCGGCCGGCGACAACTTCGCCCGGGGCTTCTTCGCCGCCCAGGCCCAGCGCATCGATGCGCGCAGCCATCACGCGCTGTTCTCGGCCGTGCACGAAACATCCATCCTGCCGCGCAGCGGTGCCAGCATCGATGCGATCGCGACGTTCTATGCGACGCAGGGCGCACGCTCGAAGGCGCGTTTCGCGGAGGCGATGGCGAGCCCGGCGACCGATGAAAAGCTGAACGCTGCGCGCGCGTTCGCGGTGCGCAGTGGCGTGGAGGGCACGCCGACGCTCATCATCAACGGCCGTTACCGGGTGATGGGACGGCGGCTGGAAGACCAGCTGGTGGTTGCCGACCAGCTGATCGCACGTGAGCGCGCCCAGCCCTGACGCACACGATGTACATCGAACGTTTTCCTTCGAGAGAGTGACCATGAAGATCCGCCACACCCTGCTTCTGATGCTTGCCCCCGTCCTGCTCGCGGCCTGCGGCCAGCAGCCCGACGCCGCCGCTGCACCGGCCGCTACGCCGGCACCGGCGCAGGCCGCATCCCAGGCACCTGCAGGCGACACCCCGCCTGCTGCTGCCGCTGTCGACGACGCTGCGCCCGCCGCGCCGGCCGAGGCCGCCGCGCCCAACACCAATCCCGTGGCCGTGCCGCAGGGCCCGGCGCCGGTGGCCGGTACCGACTACGTCGAGATCCAGGGCGGTCAGCCGTTCGCGAATGTCGCCGGCAAGATCGAAGTGGCCGAGGTGTTCGCCTACTGGTGCGGCCACTGCGCCACGTTTGAATCGCTGGTCAAGGCCTGGAAGGCGCGGCAGCCGGCGGACGTGAACTTCGTCGCCGTGCCAGTCGTGTTCGACCAGAATGACCAGTTCCCGCGTGCGTTCTATGCGTCCGAGACCATGGGCACGCTGGCCCAAACCCACGACGCGACGTTCAAGGCCATCCACATCGAGCGCAAGCTGCGGCCCAACGCCGATGCGGCCAGCATCGCCGCGTTCTACGCCAGCCTGGGCATCGACCAGGCCCGCTTCACCAGCACCATGCAGAGCTTCGCGGTGAACGCCAGCCTCGGTCGCGCGCGTCAGTTCGCGACCCGCAGTGGCGTCGAGGCCACCCCGACCGTGATCGTCAACGGCAAGTACCGGGTGATCAGCAGCCGGTCGCTGGAGGACATCCTGCGCATCACCGACCATCTGGTCGCCCAGGAGCGTGCGGCGCAGTAAGCGCCCGCTTCCGTGAACACCAGCGTCCCCCACGACGAGGCCTCGCGCCGGCTCAAGCTGCTGAGCGCGAACATCCAGGCAGGGTCCAGCACGCGCCGCTACAGCGATTACGCGACGCGCAGCTGGTCCCACGTGCTGCCGGCCGGCAAGCGCACGGCGCTCGACACGATCGCCACGCTGGCCGGCGGCCACGACATAGTCGGCCTCCAGGAGGCGGACCCGGGCAGCTGGCGTTCGGGTTTCACCAACCAGACCCACTATCTCGCCGAGCGGGGCGGGTTCGAGTACTGGAGCCACCAGCCCAACCGCCGCGTCGGCGCGGTCGCGTCCAGCGCCAACGGGCTGCTGAGCCGGCTCGAGCCGATCGAGGTGGTCAACCACGCATTGCCCGGCCGCATCTCCGGCCGCGGCGTGCTGCTGAGCCGGTTCGGCGAAGGCGATGAAGGTCTGGTGGTGGCGGTCGCGCACCTGTCGCTGGGTGCGCAGTCGCGGCACTCGCAACTGTCGTTCATCGCCGAGGTGCTGGCCGATCACCCGCACGCTGTGCTGATGGGCGATTTCAACTGCACGTCCGACCGGCCCGAGATGTCGGTGCTCTACCGCGGCACGGGTCTGCAGCCGCCTGCGTGTGCAGTGCACACCTTCCCGAGCTGGCGCCCGCAGCGCGCGATCGACCACATCCTGGTCACCGGCAATCTCAAGTGCGCCGACATGAAAGCGCTGCCGGCGGCATTCTCCGACCACCTGGCGCTGTCGACCGAACTGCACGTGCCCGAGGCCGCGCTGCGGCGTTGAGCCCTGTGCTTCGTGCGACGCCAGTCCACGGCTTCGCACGCGTCACGATGCCTCCTCAGAAATCGATGCCCAGCCGCGCGTAGACGAAGCGGCCCGGCAGGTCGTACGTCGATGCGTCGTAGCCGTTGAGGCTGCAGCTCAGGCACACCGGCGGTGTCCGGCCGGTGAGGTTGTTGACGCCCAGGCTCAGACGCATGCCGTCGAGCCAGGCGGTGTGGCGCCAGCCCAGCTGCAGATCGTGATAGGTGGTCGACCCGAGGCCGTTGCGGTCGTTGGCACTGTCGTCGCAGATCGGGAAGCCGTTGGCGCCGCCGCACGATTCGACGAGGCTGTCGATGTAGCGGACCGTCCACGCCAGCGACCACGGACCACGCGTCCAGTCGGTGACCAGGGTGCCGCTCCACTCGGGAATCGCGCTGTTGTTGACCTCGACGCCCGGCCGCCGCGGCTCCAGCGCGCCGCTCTCGTTGGCCAGTTCGTAGCGCGTCACCCACGTGGTTCTGGCATCGAAGCGCAACCGGCCCCAGTCGCGTTCGGGCAGGGTCCACGCGGCGGTGAAATCCCAGCCGTCGGTCTTGATGGTGCCGAGGTTGGCGAGGATGTCGTCGAACCGGATGATCTGGCCGCGGTCGCTGCGGTCGTAGGCATCGCACGAGGCCGGATCGCGCGTGGCGATGCAGCGTTCGAGAATCGCCTGCGCATCGGGCGCCTGGATCGCATCGGCGATGTGGTGGCGGTAGAAGGTCACGCCCAGATCGAGACGGTCCGACCACCACACCTCGTCGGCAAGCGACGGACTCCACACGCCACCCAGCATCAGGCTGCGACTGCGCTCTGGCTGCAGCTCGGCATTGCCCGAAGTGACGACCGAGATCTGCGGGTTGCTCTGCGCATAGTCCGGTGGCACGCCGTCTGCGACGCAGGCGGCCGAGGTCGCCGCCGCGCCGGAGCACGGGTCGACCAGGGTCGCGTCGAAGCGGCTCAGGGTGCCGTAGAGCTCGCCGATCGACGGTGCGCGGAAGCCCTCGGCATAGCTCATGCGGAACAGCAGTTCGTCGACCGGCTGCCAGCGCAGGCCGACCTTGCCGGTGCTCTCGCCGCCGAAGGTCGAGTAATCCGAGTATCGGCCGGCGAGGCTGAGGTCGAGCGTCTCGCCGAATACGGTGTCGCGCATCAGCGGCACGCTGAACTCGGCATACGCTTCGCGCACGTCGTAGTCGCCGCGGGTGATGCCCGACTGCACGCCGTTGTATTCGCCGGCGATGGTGATCGGGTCGGGCACGTAGCTGCCCTCGTAACTGCGGTATTCGACACCGGCCGCGAACGACAGTGGGCCGGCCCACAGCGCGAACAGGTCGCCGGTGACGTTGGCCGACGCCAGCGTCAGGGTGTTGCGGCTTTCGTCGCGCACCACCGGCTGGATGAAGGCGAGCATCTGCGGGGTGATCGTGCCGGGGCCGCCGAACAGGTCCAGCGGCACGCAACCAGCGATCGCGGCGCACGCGGCGGGGTCGCCCAGCGCTTCGTTGATGCGGCGGACGTTGTAGCTGCCGGTATTGGTCTGCTCGGCGCGGCTCTGGCTGCGCACGAGATTGAGGTCCCAGTTCCAGGTGCGCACGCCCACCGGGAACGTGCCGTCCAGGCCGGCGGCCGCGTACCAGGTCTTCACCTCCTGACGGTAGCGTCGCGGCCCGCCCTCGACCGGCCGGCGCCCGAGCAGGAACAGGTTCGGACTGTCGCCGGCCGTGGTCAGGTCGAAGCCGAACGGGTTGTAGGGATTGAGCGCCGAGATCGTCAGCGTGCTTTCGGCGAACGGGTTGTACACCCCGACATCGGTGCCGAGGAAGATCGGCTCGGGCGCCGCCTGGTTGGCCGAGGTGCGCGTGTTGTACAGCACCCGCGCATAGGCCGAGACCTGCGGCGTGAACTCGAAGCGCACCTGGCCGAACGCCGACTTGCGCTCCGATGGCGTCAGCAGCAGGTTGTCCGGGGCGAAGTTGTAGCGGTCCGCGTCGGTGAAGCAGTGGAAGTCGTCGGTGCGCGTGCAGCCGGTCTGGGCCGGGTCGTAGACCGGCGCGGTCACACCGTCGTTGGGCGTCAGGTTGTGGTCGATGCCGGTGTTCGGGTCCCGGAACACGAACCGGCCCTGCGGCGTCGCCGAACTGCCGTTGGCAAGTCCGGTGCCCGGCACCGGCTCGCGGGCGTTGGCGAACTTCGACGAGGCGATCTCATCCTGCCTGTAGTACGACGCGCCTAGGAACCACTGCGCGCGCTCGGTGTGGCCGCCCCAGCCCAGGTCGGCACCCCGCGTCGCACCGCCCAGGCCGTCGTATTCGCCGTAGTGCAGATCGAGGCTGCCGCCGTCGGCATCGCGCCGGGTGATGACGTTGACCACGCCGGCGATCGCATCGGAGCCGTAGATCGACGAAGCGCCGTCCTCCAGCACCTCGATGCGTTCGATCAGCGCCAGCGGAATCGTGTTGAGGTCCACCGCCGACCCGACACCCGAGCCGGAGGACTCGTTGACCCAGCGGATGCCGTCGACCAGCACCAGCACGCGCTTGGCGCCCAGATGCCGCAGATCGACTGTCGCCGCGCCCGCACCCACGCCGCCGCCATCGGGCGGAAAACCGAAGTTGCCGCTGGAATTGAACCTGGTGTTGAGCGCCGCGCCGCTGGCGGTGAGGTTCTGCACGATGTCGGCGACCGAGGTGAAGCCGCTGCGGTCGATATCCTCACGCGTGAGCACCTGCACCGGCACCGCGGATTCCAGTTCCGCCTTGCGGATCCGCGTGCCGGTGACCTGCACGGCATCGAGCGTGCGTGCTTCGGGCGGCGGCTCGGGCGACTGGGCGTGGACGGCGGCGGGCAGCGCGAGCAGCACGACGCACTGGACCGCGGCGGCCAGCCGGTGGCGAGGCATCGACGTCATGGGTGGAACTCCGGCAGGAACGGTAGTCGGCCGGTGCCCCCGGGCCACCGACAACAGGTGCAGCGAATCCTTGACCCCAGGACATCCCGGGTCAACCCCGGATTGTCCCCCTCATGCGGCATCGATGCACGGCGCGTCGGCAGCGGTTACAGCTTGACCAGCAGTTTTCCGAAGTTGCGTCCCGCCAGCATGCCGATGAAGGCCTCCGGTGCCTGCGCCAGTCCGTCGACGACATCTTCGCGATAGCGGATGCGCCCATCCCGCAGCCAGTGGCCCATCTCGCGGACGAACTCGGGGTAGAGCGCGATGAAATCGCGCTGGATGAAACCGCGCACGGTGAGGTGCCGGGTCAGGATCGCCGACATCAACTGCGGCACCCGGTCCGGCCCCGGCGGGAGTGCGGTGTCGTTGTAGTGCGCCACCAGACCGCACACCGGCACACGGGCGAAATCGTTGAGCAACGGCAGCACCGCATCGAACACCTTGCCGCCGACGTTCTCGAAGTAGACATCGATGCCGTCCGGACAGGCTGCCGCCAGCTGGGCCGCGAAGTCGTCCGCCCTGTGGTCGAGGGCGACATCGAACCCCAGGTCGTCGCGGACGTGCGCGACCTTCGCGGCCCCGCCGGCGATCCCGACAACGCGCGCGCCCTGCAGTCTGGCGATCTGCCCCACCGTCGCGCCGACCGGCCCGCTGGCCGCGGCGACGACGACGGTTTCGCCGTGCTGAGGCTTGCCGATCTCGTGCAGGCCCGCGTAGGCGGTGAAGCCCGGCATGCCGTGCACACCCAGTGCGGTCTGCACCGGCAGGACCGCAGGATCCAGCTTCCGGCGCAGGGTCTCGCCGTCGACCACGGCATGCGTCTGCCAGCCGGCGTGGGCGAGCACGAGGTCGCCCGGCGACCAGGCCGGATGCAGCGACTGCACCACCTCTGACACGGTGCCACCGTCCATGACCTCGCCGATCTCGACCGGTGCCGCGTACGAGCGGCCAGCGCTCATGCGCCCGCGCATGTAGGGATCGAGCGACAGCCACCGGTTGCGCAGCAGCACCTCGCCGTTGCGCGGTGCCGGGACCGGCGCGTCCTCGATGCGGAAATCCGTCGCGACGGGCGCACCTTCGGGGCGCGATGCGAGCACGACACGCGTGTTGTGGGGGTGGCCCATGGTCGACCCTGCCTGGAACTGTGATGGAAGCCGCCATCTTGCGCGACCACACCCGCAATTTTGGATGCGCGTCCGTCATGTGCCCACAGGACATACGAAGTGCGGCGGCCGTCACACACGCCAAGCCCATTCAGAATTACGTTGGCTTCACATGCTGCGGGGGCGGCATGACTGGACGGGGAGCAGGGAAGCATGTCCGACCACGCAGCTGGAAGCGCCAGCCCACGCACCGTCAAGGTTCTCGCGATGGGGGTCGCGATGCATGCCGAGCAGGCGCTGTTGCGTGATCTGGAGGACGTGGCCGACCTGCCCGAGGGCAGCGTCGTCGCCGGTCATGGCCTGATGGACTGCGATCTTCTGGTGGTGCGCGACGACAGCGCGATGCGGCATGTCGCCCGGCGCATGCTCACCGGCCACCCGTCCGTCCGGCTCTGGATTCTCGGCGCCGACGGATCCCTCAGCGATGGTCAGTCCGCCGCATCGACGCTACTGGGCAAGCCGATCGTCCGCGGCATCGTGCGCGGCCTGAGCGGTGCGCCGCCCGCGCCATCCGCCGCGCCCGTCCCGCCGCCTCGCCCCGTCGTCCCGCCTGCACCGGACGAGGTTCCGGAATCCCTCCCGCTGGCCCAGGCCATCCGTGACCGCGTGCACCTGTCCCGCGGGCAGGTCGCGCTGGTCCACGACACCCCTCTGGTGCTGCTCGATTTCGATCGTCGCATCGCGGTGGTGGCGAGCGCCGAGCCGATGCCGCAGCCCGGCGCGGCCCTGGCGTCGGTGTTCCACGGGATCCGGATGGACCGCGTGGACGCCGCGACCTTCGAGGCCCGGATCAATGCCCAGCAGGTGCTGCCGCTCATTCCGCTGCTGTGGAGCGTCGCGCTCCAGGCAGGCCCGATGCATGCGCTGCTGCCCCCGCTGACGCCTGCATCGGTGATTTCGCTCAGACAGTGGCCCGACTTCCGCGCACTGGCGCATCGCCACGACCATTTCCGGCTGTGTTCACTGCTGCTCAAACGCCCCAGCACCGCCGCCGAGGCCTGCGCCCTGCTCGACCTGGAGCCCGACACCGTGCATGGATTCTTCAACGCCGCCTATGTGAGCGGCTATGCCGTCGTGGCCGACACCGTCCGCGCGTCGTCGGCGCCCGCACCCGCCCGGCAGGGACACGACGGCGGCTCCCGCCTGGCGCGGATGTGGCGCAGCATGCGCGACCGGATCCGCGCATGAGCGCGCCGGGTTCCAGGCAGGAACACAAGATCGTCATCCTGGGCTCGATGGGCGCAGGCAAGTCGACGCTGGTGCGCACGGTCGCCAGCGGCAACGTGATCGACACCGACGTGGAGAACACGGACGCGGCGTCGGACAAGCTCGCCACGACCGTGGCGATGGACTACGCCGATGTCGACCTGCCCAACGGCGACCGCATGCGTCTGTACGGCACGCCCGGGCAGGCCCGTTTCGACTTCATCTGGCCGATCCTGCTCGAGGGTGCGCGCGGCGTTGTGGTGCTGATCGATGCGGCGTCCCGTGGCGCGAGCGACGAACTCGACCTCTATCTCGGCAGCCTGGCCCGCCATGCCCCGGACGTGCCCACCGTGGTCGGGCTGTCGAAGGTGGACCTGCTGCCGGACGTCGAGACCGGGTCGTTCGCGGCCGTCATGGCAGCGCGCGACGCGCGGCTGCCACTGGTGCCGATCGATGCCCGCGAGCGCGGGCAGATCCTGATGCTGATGGACATCCTGATGACCGAGATCGAGACCCGCGAACTGATGGTGTCGCATGGCTGAGGTGCGCGCGCGACTCGAACCCCTGTCGGCCGCGGATCTCGATGCGGTGCAGGCGCACCTCGACCGGTTCACCTCGGCCATCGCCGGCATCCGGACCGCCGTGGTCGCCAGCGTCGACGGCTTCGCGGTCGCGCAATCCTGCCATCTCGGCAACAGCAGCGATCGGCTCGCGGCGATGACCAGTTCCATGCTCGCGCTGGCCAAGGCGGTCAGCCGGGAACTGCTGATCGGCGATCTCGAGGTCCTGATGATGGAAGCCGCGGACGGCAAGGTCCTGATGCTCTCCATCCCGCTGCCGGTCCGGCCCCTGCTGCTGATGGCGTCCTGCAGCCGGCGCTGCGTCATCGGCAACGTGCTGTGGAACGCGCGCGAGTGCAGCCGGCACATCCACCAGACACTGTCCGCGGCCTGATCCGCCGCGGACAACCACCCGGAAGACCCAAAGGACAGACCCATGGCGAACCTGAGCGAATCCCTCTCCGAACTGATGTCCATCGACGGCGCACAGGCCGTTTCGCTGGTCGACTACAACAGCGGCATGCTGCTCGGCGAAGCCGGCAGCGGCGTCGACATGGAAGTCGCGGCCGCCGGCAACACCGAGGTGATCCGCGCCAAGCTCAAGACCGCAGCCTCGCTCAACCTCAACGACAGCATCGAGGACATCCTGATCTCGCTGGGCAAGGCGTACCACATCCTGCGCCCGGTGGCGTCCAAGCCGGGCCTGTTCTTCTACGTCGTGCTGGATCGCCACAAGTCCAACCTCGCACTCGCCCGTCGCAAGGTGCTCGACGTCGAAAGCGCGCTGACCATCTGACGCCAGGCCACGGTCCCCGGCTCGCGTCCTACGCGGCGCCGGGGTTGCTGGCCGCGTCCAGCGCGGCGATGTCGGCTTTCGACAGCAGCAGCGTCCGCGCCGCGGCCAGTTCCCGCAGCTGGGGCAGGCTGGTGGCGCTGACGATCGGTGCGCTGATGCCCGGACGCGCGATCAGCCACGCCAGTGCGATCTGCGCCACCGTCGCCGCATGCCGGCAGGCAGCATCGTCCAGCGCGGCGAGCACACGCCGGCCGCGCGCGTTGAGGTACTGCTTGACCACCTGCGCACCGCGCGCGCTGCTCTTGGCCGCGTCCGCTTCGGTGCGGTACTTCCCGCTGAGGAAACCGCTCGCCAGCGAGTAGTAACCGATGACGCCGAGCCCGTGCTGCCGCGCCAGCGGCTCGAGCGCGGCTTCGTAACCGGCCCGCTCGACGAGGTTGTACTCGGGCTGCAGCGTCTCGTAGCGCGGCAGGTTGTGGCGCTGGGCCACCTCCAGCGCTTCGGCCAGACGCGGGGCGGTGTAGTTCGACGCGCCGATCGCGCGCACCTTGCCCTGTTCGATCAATCGGGAAAACGCGCCGAGCGTGTCTTCCAGCGGCACCGACGGATCGTCCTCGTGCGCCTGGTAGAGATCGATGACATCGGTCTGCAGGCGACGCAGCGAGTCTTCGCACGCGGCCTGGATGTTGGCCGGCGACAGGCCCTTGCGCTGCGGCCACTTGGCGACCTTGGTGGCGATCACCACGCGGTCGCGCTTGCCGCTCTTCTGCAGCCAGCGGCCGATCAGCGTTTCCGATTCGCCACCCTGGTTGCCGTCGACCCAGGCCGAATACACGTCGGCGGTATCCACGAGATTGAGGCCCAGCGCGACGCATTCGTCGAGCAGCGCATGTGTCGTGGACTCGTCGGCGCTCCAGCCGAAGACGTTGCCACCGAACGCCAGTGGCGAAACCCTAAGTCCCGAACGTCCGAGTTCGCGTTCCGACATGTGCCGCTCCTGCCTGCAAAAGAATGGCGACAGCATAGGCAGGGCCGACGCGCGTCCGACACCGGGGGACACGCAAAGCAGTGTTCCGGCACGACCTCCGGTGGCCCCGCAGGACAGGCGACGACGTTCGCCACGCGGCTTGTGGCACCCTTGCGCCACGTCCGCGTCCGGAGTTCCGCCCATGCAACGCAGCTTGTCGTTCTGCGCCGTCGCCCTGATCGCCCTCGCCGGTTGCGCCAGCGCGCCGCAGGTGCCCGCCGATTCGGCCGCCGACCTCGATTCCAGCAATGTCGCCCGCCTCGATGCCGCGCTCGCCGGCGACTGGCGCAGCGCGGAAAACCGCGCACGCGACCAGTACCGTCATCCGCGTGAAACGCTGGCGTTCTTCGGCGTGCGCCCGGAGCACACCGTCGTCGAAATCACCCCCGGCAGCGGCGCGTGGTACGCCGAAGTGCTGGCGCCCTACCTGCGTGACAACGGACGCTATCTCGCCGCGATGGTCGATCCGGCCAGCGCCCCCGAAGGTCGCGGCCGCGACTATCAGACCAGCCAGTACGCCGGCCTGCAGGCCCGCTTCGACGCGGCGCCCGCGCAGTTCGACCGCGCGCGCATGGTGAGCTACGACCCGAAGACGCCGCGCTTCGGCCCGTCGAATTCCGCCGACGTGGTGCTGACGTTCCGCAACGTGCACAACTGGCGTTCGTCCGGTCAGGCCGAGGGCATGTTCAAGGGCTTCTACGACGTGCTGCGCCCGGGCGGCGTGCTGGGCGTGGTCGAACATCGTGCGAAGGCCGACGTGCCGGCCGACGACCGCAGCGGCTATGTCGGGACCGCGCAGGTCATCGCGCTCGCCCAGGCCGCGGGTTTCCGCGTCGACGGCAGCAGCGAGATCAACGCGAACCCGAAGGACACCCGCGACCATCCCGATGGCGTGTGGATGCTGCCGCCAGCGAACCGGCACGCCGCCGCGGACGCGGCGAAGTATGCGGAGATCGGCGAGAGCGACCGGATGACGCTGCGGTTCGTGAAGCCGTAATGCGACGACGGGCCGGTGCCGCCGGCCCGTTCCCGTCGCCGCGCGCTTGATCCACCTCCACGTATCGCCGCTTCCATGCTCGTCGCCTTCAACAAACCCTACGGCGTGCTCTGCCAATTCACCGACCGCAGCAAGCCGCCGCGCCCGACGCTGGCCGGCTTCGGCCTGCCGTCCAATGTCTATGCCGCCGGCCGTCTGGATCACGACAGCGAAGGCCTGCTGCTGCTGACCGACGACGGTCCGCTGGCCAACCGCATCACCGATCCGCGCCACAAGCTGCCCAAGACCTACCGGGTGCAGGTGGAGGGCACGCCCTCGCCGGCACAGCTGCAGGCGCTGCGCGATGGCGTGACGCTCAATGACGGCCCGACCCGTCCCGCCCTGGCGACGCTGCTCGACCCGCCACCGGCGCTGTGGCCGCGCGATCCGCCGGTGCGCTTCCGCAAGACCGTGCCCGATGCGTGGCTGGAGCTGACCATCCGCGAAGGTCGCAACCGGCAGGTGCGACGCATGACCGCAGCGGTCGGCCTGCCCACGCTGCGGCTGGTGCGGGTGGCGATCGGCGACTGGTCGCTGGACGATCTGGCGCCCGGCGCATGGCGGGCGCTCGACCCGACCGGACCCCCGGTCCGGATCCGCAGCTGACCGGGTTTCTGGTAACGTGCCTGGCGGACAGCGTCGGTCTGTCACGTCCTGCCACCCCTGTTCGGGGCCCACCCCGGAACCTCATGCCGAACTCTGCAAACGCCAGCGGTCGCATCCTCGTTGTCGATGACCAGCCTGCGAACCTGCGCGTCGTCAGCTCGCTGCTGAGCCGTCACGGTTACGAAGTGCAGACGGCGCCCGACGGCGCCGAAGCGTTGGCGATGCTCGAAGCGCGCCAGCCCGATCTGCTGCTGCTCGACATGCTGATGCCGAACATGGACGGCTTCGCGCTGCTGGCCGAGATCAAGCAGAACCCGGACCTGCTGCGCCTGCCGGTGGTGTTCCTCACCGTCGCCCAGGATCGCGAACTGCTGCTGCGCGCGTTCGATGCCGGTGCGGTCGACTACGTCACCAAACCCTTCATGCCCGAAGAGCTGCTCGCGCGCGTCAACGCGCACGTCGGCCTCAAGCAGACCCGCGACCGTCTCGAGCGCATCGCGCGCGAGCGCCAGGAGCTGGTGAACCTGGTCGCGCATGATCTGAAGAATCCGCTGTCGAGCATCTGGTTCGCCAGCGACATGCTGGTCAAGAACGAGACCAAGCCCGAGCGCATTCCGCGCTATCACAAGATGATCCACGAGAGCGCTGAAGACGCGCTCGGCTACATCCGCCGGTACCTGGAAACCCAGGACACCTCGCGCAAGGCCGCCGAGGCCGCGCAGGCCACCGGGCTGCGTGAAGTGCTGGACTGGATCGTGGGTCGCTACGCGATGCAGTTCGAGGATCGCGGCGTGCAGCTGCAGGCGCGCGCGCCCGATGCCGCGCCGCTGGTCGCCGTCGACGGCCTGGTGCTGCGCCAGGTGGCGGAGAACCTGATCACCAACGCGATCAAGTACGCCCCCGACAGCAACGTCGACATTTCCCTGCGGGGCGGCGGCAGCGGCTTCTGGCAGTTGCTGGTCGAGGATCGCGGTCCCGGCATCGCCCGCGACCTGCAGCACGCGCTGTTCCGCCCGTTCCAGCGGCTGGCACATGCCGGCCAGGACGACGGCCGCTCCAGTGGTCTGGGCCTGTCGCTGGCCAAGCAGATCATCGTCGATCTCGGCGGCCAGCTCTGGTACGAGGACCGCGAGGGCGGTGGTGCGCGCTTCGTGATCGAGCTGCCCGAAGTGTCGGCCGATTTCGTCCCCCCGGCGGCCAACGACGCGCACGCCGACGACTGACGCGTCGATCCGCCCTGTCGCAGACCGCCCGGTGACGGCGCGGCGGAAACGCTGATCAACGTGACCGGCGGCCGCTGACGACGCTCAGGCCGGCTCGTCGGGAATCAGGTCCGATTCGAGCTGCGCGATGCAATCCTTGAGCCGCAGCTTGCGCTTCTTCATGCGCTGCAACGCCATCGCCTCGTAGGCGTTCGCCGACTGGAGTTCACCGATGGCGTGATCCAGCCGACGGTGCTCGGCCCGCAGCCGCATCAGCAGCTCGGCCGGCGTTTCTTCGGTTGCGGACATGTCGGAGGACATGCCGCCAGCTTATCCCAAGCGCGCGACAGACTGGATACGCTTGGCGGACGGAAACGGCGCTGCAACAATGCGTGCGCGTCGTGCAGGGGGCCGGCGCGCACTGGCGCTTGTGCCGTGCCGTCCATACGCGACATCCCCCGGCCGCATCGCCAAGGAAACAGGATGTCCCTCCGATCGAACCGTTCCGCATCTGCGCGCCTCGCGGCCGCGGTGCTTGCCCTCGCCGCCTTCGGCGCCATCGTCCCCGTCTCCGCGCAGGAGAAGTACGACGGCTATCTGTGCTGCAACCTGCGCAGCGACGGCAGCTGGATCAGCGACAGCAACTACGCCGAGAACGGCAAGCGCGTGATCCCGGTCGGCACGCCGACCAGCGTGACCGGCTATGGCCGCCACCGCGTCAACGTGCGCATCGACGGCGCGCGCCAGTCGATCGGCAACGACTACAGCCGTGACATCGCCTTGCCCGATTTCGCGAAACGCTACGTGGTGACCGAGGATCCGGCGTCGAAGATCGCCACGTATCCGGCCAAGATCCAGGACGCGATCAAGCGCGCGAAGATCACGCCCGGCATGACCCGCGAGCAGGTGCTGATGTCGCTGGGCTATCCGATCAGCAGCGAGAACCCGGATCTGGACGCGGAGCTGTGGCGCTACTGGATGAGCAGCTTTGCCGAGTTCCAGGTGCAGTTCGACGTCAGCGGCCGCGTGCGCGAGATCACCACCGATCCCAATACGCGCAATCTGGTTTGGGTGCCGTAAGGCCAACAGCATCGGATTGAGTGTGGAACGAGACAGGCGCCGGAAGGCGCCTGTTTTCGTTAGGGGTGACGCGACTTCACGTCTCTGCGGCCGGGCGAGCTGATGGGTTTCGCTGCGCTCTGCCCACCCTGCGGGCGCAGTGCGTCGCTCAGGGATCGATGGTTTCCAGATGGAGGCGGTCGCTGTCGAGGTGCAGGCGGTGGGTCAGCGCCAGCGCATCGAGCAGTGCAGGATCGTGGCTGACGACGACGAGTGCGCCGGGCCAGCCACGCAGCAACGCGACCAGCGCGTCGACGCTGTCGAGATCGAGATGGCTGGCGGGTTCGTCGAGCAGCAGCAACGGCGCTGCCGGTTGCGCCCACGCGGCGGCCGCGATGGCGACGCGCATGCGTTCGCCGCCCGACAGCAGGCCCAAGGGTTGGCGCGCCCGCGCACCGGCTAGGCCGAGCAAGGCGAGCCGCGTCGCGGGCACGTCCATCGCATCCGCCTGCATGCGTGCAGCCAACCACTCGAGTGCCGGCATCGCATCGGGCAGGGTCGCGAGCATCTGGTCGAGCGACTGCACCGGCACGCAGGCCTCGACGGTGCCGCTGGCGAGCGTCGCCTCGCCGCGCAGCGCGCGCAGCAGCGTGGTCTTGCCGCTGCCGTTGCGTCCCTCCAGCCCGATGCGCACCGGGCCGAACGCGTGCCAAGTGAGCGCTTCGACGGGCGCGTCGCTGACGGGATGCACGCCGTCGAAACGCAGCACCCGCCGAGAGGCGGGCAACGCAACGTCGGCATCGACGAACTCGGGCGCAGGCGTGGCATCGGTCGCGGCGAACGCGTCACGCACCGCGGTGTCACCGTCGGCGAGGCGCTGTGCCAGTGCGCCGCGCGCGCGTCCGGCATGGCGCTCGGCATTGCCCTTGGCGTGGTCCAGTAGCAGCGGCGACTGGTTGCTGGTCTCGCGCATCCGCTGCCCACGCGCCTGACGCTGGTCGAGCCGCTGACGTTCACGTCCCACCGCACGTTGTGCACGCGCGCGATCGGTCCGCGCCTGCGCGAGTGCATCTTCTGTCTGACGCCGCGTGGCATCGCGCGCGGCGCGCCATGCGTCGAGTCCGCCGTCAATCCACTGCAGCCCGTCGGCGCGCAGCTCGACCAGTCGCGGCATCGCACGCAGCCACACGGGATCGTGGGTCACGACCAGTACGGCCCCTGCGCGTTGCAGGAATTGCCAGCACCAGTACGCGGACGCGTCGCTGTCGAGAAAGGTGCTGGGCTCGTCGAGCAGCAGCACGCGGGCATCGCACCACGACGCGGCGAGCAGACGTAGCTGCTGGCACTGCCCGCCCGAGAGCTGCGACGGATCGGACGTCGGCGTCAGATCCTGGAAACCCAGCGCTGCGAACGCATCCGCCAATCGCGTTTCGAGTGCCCAGTCGTCGTCGACGCATGCCGCATCGTCCGCGTCGCCATGACCCGCAAGCAGCCGGTGCAGCGCATCGAAGCGCGCGCCCAGACCCAGCAGGTCGACGACACGCGGCGGCAATGGACCCGGGTGCTGCGACAGCAGCTGCAGCCCCCCGGCGACCTCGACCGTGCCAGCGCGAGCGCCATCGGCGAGTTGCCGGAGCAGCGTGGATTTGCCGACGCCATTGGCGCCGACCAGCCCACTGGGGCCGTCATGCAGCACCAGCGACAGATCGTCGTAGAGCACGCTGCCGTCGTCGCGCGCGGCGGACAGGCCACGGGCGCGCAGCGCGGGCACGACGGAAGATGACGCAGACAGCGACGCGAAAGGCGCCGGGGAGACGGGCACGGACATGGAAGAACCTCGCGAACATGGGGACGCGACCGGGGTGGGTCGTCGGACTCGATGTCGGCTCAGTACTTCACGTCATTGCGCTCCTGGAAGACGGTTGCGAACGCGCGGGTTGCAGCAGGCAGTCGCGCGATCGGCATGCAGTCTACGACCGCGCGCCGCACCGCCGCATTAACGCGGAGAATCGGCCGGCGCTGTCGTCTGCGGCACAAGCGAACGGACCGTCCTCCATTCGCCCCTACGCGCCCGCGATCAGTCGCCGCCGACGAAGGTCTCGATCGGCACATCGCCATCGACGAAATCCAGCGTCCGGCCCACGGTGCCCGCCGCATCCAGCACTGCGGCTGCGACCGCCGCGACATTTGCGCGCGACACCGGCGTGCCGCTGTCGGCATTCGCGCCATCGGCGACACGGCCACTGCCGGCATCGTCGGTCAGCCGGCCCGGACCGAGGATCGTCCAGTCCAGCGCGCTGTCGCGCAGGTGCGCGTCGGCCGCGGCTTTCGCTTCGGCATAGGCGAAAAAGCCGTCGTCCGGCTCGATGCCGTGATCGAAGCCGGCGCCAATGTAGGACACCATCACGTAGCGCCGCACGCCGGCGATGGCCGCGGCATCGATCGAGCGGATCGCCGCATCGCGGTCGACCGCATACGTGCGCGCGGCATCGCCACCGCCTGCACCGGCCGACCAGACCACGGCGTCGTGGCCGGCGAGCTGCTGGACGATGGCATCGGTCTGCGCGCGCTCGATATCGAAGACGACCGGCGTAGCGCCGGTGCCGGCGACGGCGTCGCGGTGGGCCGCGTTGCGGAACAGCGCGGTCACGGCGTGTCCGCTTCCGGTGAGGCGCTGGGCCAGCTGCAGGGCGACGCGGCCATGGCCGCCGATGATGACGATGCGCGACATGGCGCTCTCCGTTCAACAGGAATGGCGTCACAGCCTTGCACGGCGCATGTTGGCGCGCGGTCGCGGAGACGTTGGCGTACGGCCGCCTGGAGCGCCCGGTAAACTGGCGCGATGAGTACCGTCCTGCCCCTGCACGAACCGCTGCCGCGCGCGCATGATCCGCGCCGCGCCGCGCCGGCGGTGCACAGGCTGGGCAAGCGGCTGCGCCATCAGATGGGTCGCGCGATCGCCGACTTCGGCATGATCGAGGACGGCGACCGGGTGATGGTGTGCCTGTCGGGCGGCAAGGACAGCTACACCCTGCTCGACATCCTGCTGCAGCTGCAATCGAAGGCGCCGGTGGCGTTCTCGATCACCGCAGTCAACCTCGACCAGAAGCAGCCAGGATTTCCCGCACATGTGCTGCCGGACTATCTGGCATCGCGCGGCGTCGATTTCCACATCATCGAGCAGGACACCTATTCGGTCGTCAGCCGGGTGATCCCGGAAGGCAAGACAATGTGTTCGCTGTGCTCGCGCCTGCGTCGCGGCGCGCTGTACCACCACGCGGCGCAGCACGGATTCACGAAGATCGCGCTTGGCCACCATCGCGATGATCTGGTCGCGACGTTTTTCCTGAACATGTTCTTCCACGCGAAGCTCGGCGGCATGCCGCCAAAACTGCGCAGCGATGACGGCAAGCACGTCGTGATCCGTCCGCTGGCGTACGCGGCGGAAGACGACATCGCCGCGTATGCGCAGGCCAAGGCGTTCCCGATCATCCCCTGCAATCTGTGCGGCTCGCAGGAGAACCTGCAGCGCAAACAGGTCCAGAAGATGCTGGATGCCTGGGAGCGGGAGACGCCCGGCCGCATCGAGACGATCGCGCGGTCGCTGGGCAATGTCAGCCCGTCGCAGCTCAGCGATCCGGCGCTGTTCGACTTCCGCATGCCCGGTGCGGGCGCGGTGCCTGCCGCGGTCGACGCCTGGTTGCCCGACGCGCAGGGCGCAGCGATCGACATCGCGATGCGGGAGGCATGAACACCGCCCTCCGCACCGCATCGATGCAGGGTCGGCCGTCCACGCCTGCCTACGCCCGGACCAGGCACGTGTCACACCATTTCTGACGCCCACCGCTTCCGTGCGGCGTCCTTCCCCACTTCCAAGGAATCATCAGCCCCATGTTCTTTCGCAATCTGACCCTGTTCCGCTTTCCCACCAACCTCGACCTGTCCGAGCTCGACGCGCGTCTGGCGGAATTCCCGCTCAAGCCGGTCGGTCCGTTGGAGATGTCCTCGCACGGTTTCGTCTCGCCGATCAGCCGCGACGCCGATGTCATGGCGCACCGCATCGAGGACACCATCTGGGTCACCGTCGGCGGCGAAGAGAAGATCCTGCCCGGCCCGGTGGTCAATGAACTGCTGTCGCGGCGTATCGAGGAATTCGAGGAGAAGCAGGGCCGCAAGCCCGGCGGCAAGATGCGCAAGCAGATGAAGGACGACCTGCTGCAGGAACTGATGCCGCGCGCATTCGTGAAGCCGGTGCGCAGCGACGCACTGATCGACCTCGAACACGGCGTGGTCGCGGTGAATTCCTCCAGCCGCAAGAGTGCGGAGAACCTGGTGTCGCAGATCCGCACCGCCCTGGGCAGCTTCCCCGCGCTGCCGCTCAATGCCGAAGTCTCGCCGCGTGGCGTGATGACCGGCTGGATCGCCGGCGAGCCGCTGCCCGACGGTCTGACGCTGGGCGAGGAATGCGAGCTCAAGGATCCGTCCGACCAGGGCGCGATCGTGCGCTGCCAGCGTCAGGATCTGCAGTGCGAGGAGATCACCCGCCATCTCGATGCCGGCAAGCAGGTCACCAAACTCGCGCTCAACCTCGACGACCACGTCTCGTTCGTGCTCGGCGAGGACCTGATCGTGCGCAAGTTCAAGCTGCTCGATGGCGCGCTCGATACGCTCGAGAACACCGACAACGACGATATGCGCGCCGAGCTCGACGCCCGCTTCGCGCTGATGCGCGGCGAGTTCAAGCGCCTGTTCAAGGTGCTCGAAGGCGCGCTGAAGCTGTCGAAGGCGGAGTGATCGCAGGTGTACGTGCGACGTCGACCCTGGTCGCGTCGCAGGCAGCGCATACAATCCGCGCATGCCGTCCCTGTCGCGCCTGTTGTCGCGTTCCGCGAAGCCCGCTTCGATCCAGCGCGACTCGCTCCGTCTGACGCTCGAGGACGGGCGCGAGATCGAGGTGCTGCGCGTGCGCGATCCGCGCGCGCGGCGCATCCGGCTCAGCGTCAGCGAACGCGGCGCGCGCCTGACCCTGCCGCTGCGCGCGAGCCTCGTCTCGGGCGATGCCTTCCTGCAGCAGAACCGCGCATGGCTGGCCGCACAGATCGCGGCGCATGGCGAAGCGCTGCCCCTTCAGCGTGGCGTCACCACGCACCTGCCGCTGCGCGGCGTGTTGCATCCGCTGCGCTGGGACAGCGGGCGCTTCAGTCATGTGCGCATGGACGATGACGGCACGCTGACGTTCGTGTCGCCCGAGCACGCCGGCCCCGCCGCGCTGCAACGCGCGTTGCGCGAGTTCTACGAAGCGCAGGCACGTGCCGACATCGGCCGCTGGTTGCCGGCCTATCTGCCGGGCCTGCCGCGCACACCGCGGCGCATCTGTCTGAAAGTGATGTCCTCGCAGTGGGGGTCACTGGCGCCGGACGGGACGCTCAATCTGGACCTGTCGCTGGTGCTCGGGGCGCCCTCGGCGTTCGAGTACGTGCTGGTGCACGAGCTCTGTCATCTGATCCATGCCGACCACTCCCGCCGGTTCTGGGGCGAGGTCGAAACGCGGTGCCCGGCGTGGCGCGACGCGCGCGACTACTTCCGCGACAGCGGCCGCCGCCTCAAGGCCGACCTGCACGCTCTGCTGGCCTGAACGAAGGCTGGGCGAACGGCCCGATGGCCGCTTCCTTGCTGCACTCGCGTTGACCGGAATGCGCGGCCAATGCCGCCGGAGAACCCCATGGTCCGCCTGTGCCTGGCCTTGCTGCTCGTCGTCGTGCTGCCCGGCTGCCGCCCACCCGGCGATGCGCTGGGCACCACGATCCGCTTCGATGCGCGCGGCGACCGCGTTGCGGCGACGCCGGTGTCGCCACGGACGACCTCGCTGGCACTTCCCACGGACTTCCCGCAGGACGTGCACCTGCCTGCGCACTATGTGATCGACACGCTGACCGATATGCCGGGCACGCAGATCATCAGTCTGCTCGCCGAAGGCGAGGTGGTGGCGCTGTCGCAGGACACCCGCCGCGCGATGGAGCACGACGGCTGGCAGCGTCGGCTTGCCACGCATCACGGCGGCGACAGCGCGGTGCTCGCGTTCGAGAAGGATGGCCGCAGTGCGCTGTTCGCGTTCGACCGCAACCAGCCGGCGCTGCCGTCGGAGGATGCCGGGGTGATCGTCAACCTGCAGTTGCAGGATGGCGCGGCGCGACTCCAGAGGTGACGCGGCGCAGGCCGCCACCGCTCAACGCTGCAGGAAATCCCCGATCGCGGCAGCGACTTCCGCAGGCTGTTCCATGTGCAGATGATGGCCGCCCGCGATGACGGTGAGCTCGCCGTCGGGCAGCAGACGCGCGCGACGGGAGCGGTCGGGTTCGGGCAGATAGGGCTGCGGCGGATCGGCGTAGATCACGCGCGTGGGGCATTCGATGCCGGCGATCAGCGCGTCGACCTGGCCGGGCGTCATGCGCACGGCGGTGGGAATCGTCAGACGCGGATCGCTGCACCAGGCATGGCCGCCTTCCACGGGCTGCACGCCACGCTCGACCAGCAGTCGCGCGACGGGTTCGCTGAGCGCATTGACCCGCATGCGTGCGCGGATCGGCGCTTCGAGATCGGGAAACACGCGCAGCGGACGCGTGCCCAGGCTGCGCGAGGAGATCACCGCTTCGCGCAGGCGCGGAACGGTTTCCGGTTCGATCTCCGGTAGCGCGCCCAGCGCTTCAATCGCGACCAGACGCTCGATGCGCTCGGGGACCGCGGCGGCAACGAGACTGGCGATGCCTGCACCCATCGAGTGCCCGAGCAGTGCGAAACGCTCCCAGCCCAGCGCGTCGGCGATGTCGAGCACCTGGTGCACGGCGCCGACGAAGGTGTAGTCGGTCCCCACCGGCATGTGCGCGCTGCGGCCATGTCCGGGCAGATCCGGCGCGACGACATCCAGACCGTCGAAATACGCGGACAGCGGCACGAAGCTTGCGGCGTTGTCGAGCCAGCCGTGCAGCGCGAGCACGCGACGCGCACCCACGGTGCCGAAGCGCAGACCGCGCACGGTGCCGATCCCGATGTCGACCTCGAACGTTTGTGACTGTGCGACGCCGCTCATGCGCGCAGCTCCAGATCGCGACGCGTCAACGACGCCAGCGCGCGCGCATGCACCGGTGCGTCGTTGAGGCAGGGGATGTAGCGCAGATCCTTTCCGCCGTGCGCATGGAAAATTTCGGCGTTCTGCAGCGCGATCTCCTCCAGCGTTTCCAGGCAGTCGACCGCGAAGCCTGGACACACGACGTCGATCGTGCGGATGCCCTCGCCGCCCAGCGCCTTGAGCGTTTCGTCGGTGTACGGCTGCAGCCATGGCTCGCGGCCGAAGCGCGACTGGTAGGTCAGCATCGCCTCGTCCGGCGCGAGGCCCAGCGCCTGCACGATCGCATCGAAGCTCGCGCGGCACTGCACCGGATACGGATCGCCGGCATCGGCCAGCCGCTGCGGAATGCCGTGGAAGGAAAACAGCAACCGCTCGCCGCGACCCTGCGTGTCCCAGTGCGCACGGATCGATCCGGCCACGGCGTCGACCCAGTCCGGATCGAGGTGATAGTCGTCGCGCATCCGTGCAACGCCCGTGGCGCCGAAGATCTCGTCGACGACGTCGCCGACCGATGCCGTCGTCGTCGTCGAGTACTGCGGATACAGCGGCAGCACCTGCACCCGCGCGTGGCCCGCGTCACGCAGCCGCGTCAGCACGCTGCGCAGCGACGGGTTGCCGTAGCGCATGGCGTAGACCACCTCGGCATCGGGCATTTCCGTCTGCACCGCTTTCGTGAGACGCGCGGTGTGGACAGCGAGCGGCGAACCGTCCTCCATCCACACACCGGCATAGAGCTTCGCCACGCGCGGGGAGCGGAACGGCAGGATCACGAAATGCAGGATCGGACACCACAGCCAGCGGGTCAGCGCGACCACACGATGGTCGTGCAGGAACTCGGCGAGATAGCGGCGCACCGCTTTCGGCGTCGGCGCGTCGGGGGTGCCGAGATTGACGAGCACAACGGCGTCGCGCGCGGCGTGCGGGGAGGGGGATTCGGACATCCCCATAGAATGGCAGGCGCACCGGCGCAATGGCAGCGTCCGGGTGCCACGGAAAAACTCATGTGCGATTCATTGCACCGTCACTAGCCTGAATCCGTTCTGCGTGCGTGGCCTCTTGCGCACGCCCGATCCGCGTCCTTGCCCCGGAGCCACCATGACCCGTCCGTTCCGCCGTTCCCTTCTGGTCGCCGCACTCGCCACCGCGTTCGCCGCCGGCCCCGTCATCGCCGGGCCGGCCGAGGACGCGCGGGCGCAGAACGCGGTCCGTGTGCTCAACGAGATCCAGGCGATCCCCGAGTCCGGCATTCCCGACAAGCTGCTCGACGAGGCGCACGCGATCGTGGTCATCCCCGACACCATCAAGGCAGGCCTGATCATCGGCGGACGCCGCGGCCATGGCCTGATGTCCGTCAAGACCGCCGACGGCACCTGGTCGAGCCCGGCCTTCGTCCGACTCACCGGCGGCAGCATCGGCTTCCAGGCTGGTGTGCAGTCGGCCGACGTCGTGCTGGTGTTCCGCAACGAGCGCAGCCTCGAATCCATCGTCAACGGCAAGTTCACCCTCGGCGCCGACGCCGGCGTGGCAGCTGGCCCGGTGGGCCGCAATGCGGCGGCGCTGACCGACGGCCAGCTCAAGGCGGAGATCTGGTCGTGGTCGCGCGCGCGTGGGCTGTTCGCGGGTGTGTCGGTCGACGGCGCCGTGCTGTCCATCGACGACGCAGCCAACGTCTCCGTGTACGGCAACACCACTACGCCCCGGGCCATTCTCGAGAACCGTCCGGGTCAGGCTCCGTCGGATGCCGTGGTCGGCTTCCGCGATCGCCTCGAAGAAGCCAGCGCCACCGCCCGTGTCGCACGCGGCGGAACCGCAGTACCGGTCACGCGTCCCGCGCAATCGGCCGCGCCGGTGATCCAGAACGTGCCCGAAGCCACCACCACGCCGATCCAGCCCCAGCAGGGCCAGCCGTCGACGCAGGGCTTCCAGAACGTCGATGACACCCCTGCTGCTGTCGAACAGCTGCCGGAATACTGACCGCCCGCATCCGCGCGCACGCTGCGCGCCGGTGCGGTGCGTTATCCTGCCAGACCACCCGCAGTTCCCGGAATTCCGCCATGGGCAGTTTCAGCATCTGGCATTGGCTCGTCGTCCTCGTCGTCGTGCTGCTGGTGTTCGGCACCAAGAAGCTGCGCGGCGCCGGGCGTGATCTCGGCGAAGCGGTGAAGGGCTTCAAGAAGGGCATGCACGACGAAGACACGCCCGAGCGTCTCGACGACCGTTCGAAGGATGCGGCCGAGCAGTCCGACAGGACCCGTCACGACGACAACGTCCCGCGCTGACGCGGGCGGCGGTCGATGTTCGGTATCGGTACCGGCGAGTTGATGATCATCGCGCTGGTCGCGCTGGTCGTGCTCGGTCCCGAGCGCCTGCCCAAGGCGGCGCGGTTCGCCGGTCTGTGGGTGCGGCGCGCGCGCGCGCAGTGGTACTCGGTGAAGTCCGAACTCGAACGCGAACTCGCGGCTGAGGACCTCAAGCGCAGCGTGCGCGACGCCCAGCAGTCGATCGCAGACGTCGGCACCCAGCTGCGCGATGCCGAAGCGCACGCACGCAGCAGTCTCGACGAAGTGCGCCGGGAGGCCGGCGATCTGGTCGCCCAGGCGCGGCGCATGTCCAGCGAACCGCCGGCGACGCATCGCAGCCTCGACGCCTTGCCCGATCCGGCGCCGCCTGTGGAACCACCGTTGCCGCCCGAGACGATCGCCGGCGATCCCACCCGCCCGCCGGTCCCCGCGACCGTCGCCGACGAGGAGACCGATCGTGGCGCTGCACGCTGACGAAGACGGCGGCGAAGGCAGCCTGATCGACCACCTCATCGAACTGCGCATGCGCCTGATGCGCGGCCTGGCCGGCACCGGCATCGTGCTGCTGTGCCTGCTGCCGTTCGCCAACAAGCTCTACGGCTTGCTCGCCCAGCCCCTGCTCGACAAGCTGCCTGAAGGCGCGCATCTGATCGCGATCGAAGTCGCGTCGCCGTTCTTCGCGCCGCTGAAGCTCGCGTTCTTCACCGCGCTGGTCGTGACCATGCCGTGGCTGCTCTACCAGGCCTGGGCCTTCGTCGCGCCAGGCCTGTACAAGCGCGAGAAGCGGCTCGCGATGCCGCTGCTGGCGTCGGCCGTGGCGCTGTTCTACATCGGCTGCGCGTTCGCGTTCTTCCTCGTGCTGCCGTCGGTGTTCAAGTTCCTGACGCTGGTGACGCCCGATGGCGTGGCGATGATGACCGACATCAACGCCTATCTGAATTTCGTGCTGGTGATCTTCCTCGCGTTCGGCCTGAGCTTCGAGCTGCCGGTGGCGCTGGTGATCCTGGTGCTGCTGGGCTGGGTGACCACCGACCAGCTGCGCGAGTCGCGCGGTTACGCGGTCGTCGGCGTCTTCGTGCTGGCGGCTGTGATCACCCCGCCCGATGTCGTCTCGCAGTTGATGCTGGCAATTCCGATGTGCCTGCTCTACGAGGCCGGCATCATTGCCGCCCGCATGCTTGCGCCCAAGCCGGACGCAGCGCGCGACGAGGCATGAATCCCGCGCCGGACACGTCTGCGTCGCTGCTCCGCCGGTACACGGCGTGGTCGCTGGACGCGGCGGCGATCGGCGCCCTGGCGGTCGTGGTGATGCATCGTCCACTGCACGCGGCCTGGCGCACGTGTGACCGCACGATCGATGCGCTGTTCCAGTCGATGGTCGCGGCGATGCAGACGGTCGAACTGGACGCCTCTCCGGTGGCGCTGGCCCAGATCTGGGTACACGACCCGGCGCTGCAGGTCGCGATCACCGCGCTGGCGCTGGCGATGTCGTCGCTGGCGTTCCAGGCGATCGCCGGCTTCGCGCTGATGGCGCTGCTCTGGTTCACCGCATTCGAGGGCTCGCGCTGGCAGGCGACGCCTGGCAAGCGCGTCCTCGGCCTGCAGGTCGTCAATGACATCGGGCTGCCGCCCGGCTACGTGCGCGCCGGCCTGCGTACCGCGGCGGGCCTGCTGTCCTGGCTGAGTTTCAACATCGGCCATCTGCTGGCCCTGCATGCCCCGCGCCACCAGGCGCTGCACGACCGGATCGCCGGTACCCGCGTGGTCCAGCGCGGCACCGCACCGATGCCGATGGCGGCACGTCTGTGGGTGTGGTTGCAGCCAGCCGCAGGCTGCCTGCTGCTGGCGTTGCTGATGCGCCATCTCGACCGCAGCATGGCCGCCGCGCTCACCGCCGTCCTGGGCGCCTGACGCACCCGCTCAGAGTTCGATGCGACCGCCATCCTGGCCGGCGCCCGGCGTCGGGCCGTCGACCGCTGCGTCCGAAGGCTGGCCGCAGATGTCGCGCCACATCGCATACATCGCGCCGAACATCACGATGTAGAGGACCAGCAGCAGGATCAGATACAGCGGCAGCACCACCAGTGCAGCCAGCGCCGGATGCACGAGGCTGGCGACCAGACCGATGAGGGTGACCACCATCGCGAATGCCAGCATCAGCGCAAAGCCACCGGCCATTGCGATCGCGGCAGCGACGACGATCGGCAACACGTTGCGCAGTGCGCCGCCCAGACCATCGGTGAAAGCCTGCAATACCGGGCGGTCGCCCAGTGCGACCTGGCCCAGGCCGACCGCGTAGACGGTTGCGTAGTAGACGCCGAAGAAGATCGCCAGCGCCATCAGCGGGCCGATGCCGGCAGGCGGCAGCGGCAGGTCGGCCGGTGCGCCGGGCGCAGACTGTCCGCCCATTTCCTGGCTCATCGTCAGGATTTCCATGTACCAGTCCACCACGCCCTCGCCGAACGCGCTGACCAGCGCGTAGAACGTGGCGATGTACAGCGCGCCCATCAGCACGCCGAAGCCGATCAGGCGCCCGGCATTGCCGCCGGTGAACGTCGAAAACACATCACCTGGACGCGCCGGGCGGCCATGCTCGGCCGCGTCGATGACCCGCAGCACCCCACCGATCAGCAGCGGATACACCGCGATCGACACCAGCGATGTCACGCCCATCACCATGATCTGGGTACTGGCATCGAGGCCGAGGGTGACCTGGAGCAGCGCCTGCAGCACGTTGGGAATGATCGCCAGCAAGGCCACGATCGCCGTGGCGCCATAGACCGCACGCGGGTTGGCCCGACCGACATTGACGCCCTGCACGATCCACTTCCAGCCGTGGCCGGCTCCTACCGTCCGAGTCGTCATTTCCGCCGTATTCCAGATATCTGTCGCGTGGACGCGCCACGAAGGCCGTCATCGTATCGCATGCGTCGGCGCCGCCGCTGGCGCCGCCGGGCGTTCAGGCGTGCCGGCGGCGGCCTTCGCCGGGCGCCCGCACCCGTCTGCCCGCATCGCGGAATCCTGCGCGGAGGCTCGACGCCTGCAGGTCGCATCCACCGTGCCCATGCGGCCTGCATGTGTGCATCCGCGTAATCCCCGGCCGGTCTGTCGTCGGCCGCGAGCACGCCTCAGCCGCGCTGGAACCCGTCCGCCACCCGCACGAACCGCTGCAGCACCGCGCGCGCCTCGGGCGCCGCGCGTACCGCCTTCACCAGCGCGACCGGATCGAGACCTTCCTGATACAGCGGACCCGACCGCGCACGGATGTAACCGCGCATGTGGGTCGCACTGAACTCGGGATGGAACTGCACACCCCACACCCGATCACCCCAGCGGAACGCGTGGTGCGGTTCGAGTGCGGACCGGGCGAGCAGGGTGGCACCGTCGGGCAGGCGCAGGACGGTCTGCAGGTGGGTGGTCTGGGCGAGAAAACCGGAGCTGGTGCCAGCGAACAACGGATCATTTTCGGCCCCCTCGACGGTTTCGATCCCGAAACTGCCCATCTCGCGACCCTGCGGATTCGGTCCAACCTCGCCGCCGAGCGCATGGGCGATCAGTTGGTGGCCGTAGCAGATGCCGAAGACCGGCACGCCTGCATGCGCGGCATCGCGCAGCCAGGCGGCCGTGCGTTCGCTCCAGTCGGCGCGGTCGGTCACCATCGCGCCGGAGCCGGTGACGATGACGCCGGCGTAATCGGCCGCGGCCGGCAGGGCGGCGCCATGCTCGACATCGACCACCATCGTGTCGTGCTCCGACAGGCCGGCAGCAACGCGGATCCAATGGGAAAACCCGCCATAACGGCGCATCGAGGGCACGGGCTGGCCGGTTTCGACGATCAGGAACGGACGGGCAGACGACATTGCGGGGTAGCCGGAGCGGGAGGACGGCGCAGCGTAGCTGTTTCGCCCGGTCGCGGCGCAGACAGTCCCGGTGATGTGGCGATCGCGACGGCAGCGAACGTCGTCACGCCGGTCGCGTGCGGGCGCTATTCGCGCGGCGGAAGCACCGTCATTACCTCTTCCACCGTGGTCACCCCCTGCGCGATCTTTTCGGCACCGGCCATTCGTAACGTGCGCAGGCCTTCACCGACTGCGGTGCGGCTGAAGCCCGACAAATCCATGTCCGGCTGGATCTTCGCGCGCAGCGCTGGGGTCACCGGCATCAGTTCGTACAGGCCGACACGACCGAAGTAGCCCGTGTTGCGACATTCCAGGCATCCCACCGGCCCGCATGCGCTTTCCGGGATGGGCATATCACTGTCGGGCCCGAGCAGCGCGCGCCAGCCTTCGGGATCGACCGGCTTCGGCTGTTTGCAGTGGCGGCACAGCGTGCGCACCAGACGCTGGGCGAGCACGCCATTGAGCGTGGAGGCGATCAGGTAATGCGGAAGGCCGAGATCGAGCAGGCGGGTGATCGCCGACGGCGCATCGTTGGTGTGCAGCGTCGACAGCACCAGGTGGCCGGTCAGCGAGGCCTGCACCGCCATTTGCGCGGTGTCGAGGTCGCGGATCTCGCCGATCATGATGATGTCGGGGTCCTGGCGCAGCAGCGTGCGCACGCCCTGCGCGAAGGTCAGATCGATCGCGTTGTGCACCTGCATCTGGTTGAGTTCGACCGAGACCATTTCGATCGGGTCTTCGACGGTGCAGACATTGACGTCGTCGGACGCCAGCTTCTTCAGCGTCGAATACAGCGTCGTCGTCTTGCCCGAACCGGTCGGGCCGGTGACCAGCACGATGCCGTGCGGACGCGCCACGAGATCGTTCCACGCCGCGGCCTCGCCGGCGTCGAAGCCGAGGTGTTCGATCGGCTTGAACGCGGTATCGGGATCGAAGATGCGCATCACGACCTTCTCGCCAAAGGCGGTGGGCATCGTCGACAGACGCATCTCGACCTCGCGTCCGCCGGGCGAACGCGTCTTGATGCGGCCATCCTGCGGACGCCGGCGCTCGGCCAGATCCATGCGGCCCAGCACCTTGATCCGGCTGACCGCGGCCGTCATCACCGGCGGCGGCATCTCGAAGACCTTGTGCAGCACGCCGTCGATGCGGAAACGCACGCGGCCCACATCACGGCGCGGTTCGAGGTGGATGTCGGAGGCGCGCTGTTCGTAGGCGTACTGCAGCAGCCAGTCGACGATGTGGACGATGTGGTGGTCGTCGGCATTGACGTCACCGGACCGGCCGAGTTCGACGAGCTGCTCGAACGTCGGCGCATTGCTGCCGGTTTCACGGCCGTCCTTGGCGCCACGGATCGAGCGGGTGACGCCGAAGAACTCCATCGTGTAGCGATGCAGGTCCAGCGGATTGGCGATGACCAGATCGATCTCGCGCCGCAACAGGCGCTGGATGTCGGTCAGCCACTCCAGCGCCAGCGGCTCGCTGGTCGCGATACGCGCGCGGTCGGGCGTGACGTCGACCGGCAGGATGCGGTGGCGCTTGGCGTAGGCGTGCGAGAACAGGTCGGTGACATCACCGACGGCGATCCTGGTCGGGTCGATGCGCAGATAGACGTGGCCGGTCGCCTGCGCCAGCCATTCGGTCAACGCTTCGAGGCCGAGTTCGGTCCCGGGCCGGCGCGCCGATGGCAGCTTCAGGTTGGCCAGCAGCACCAGCGGATGCACTGCATCCAGGCCCCGGGTGTTGCGGCCGCCCGCACGCGCGCGCTCCGCATCGGCAGGTGCCAGCAGGCCATCGGCCTGCAGCGCATCGATCACCGGATCGAGGGTCAACCGGCCCGGCGGCAATCTGGCGACGGACATCGCCGGCGGCCGGTGTCCCGACGAGGGCTGCGGTGCGCGCGGATCGTTCAAGCCGGGGCCTCCTGGCGCTTGGCGCGGCAGTCGCGCGGATGCGGCCCGCTATACTAGCGCGCCGCCGCAGACGCGATTTTCGTAATGACCGGACCGACGTTCCAGGAGCTGATCCTCACGCTCAATGCCTACTGGGCCAAACAGGGTTGCGTGCTGATCCAGCCGCTGGACCTCGAGGTCGGCGCGGGCACCTTCCATCCGGCCACGTTCCTGCGCGCGCTCGGCCCCGAGCCGTGGAACGCCGCCTACGTGCAGCCGAGCCGCCGCCCGACCGACGGCCGCTACGGCGACAACCCGAACCGCCTGCAGCGCTACTACCAGTACCAGGTGGCGATGAAGCCGAATCCGGACAACATCGTCGAGCTGTATTTCGACTCGTTGAAGGCGCTCGGCATCGATCCGCAGGTCCACGACCTGCGCCTGGTCGAGGACAACTGGGAATCGCCGACGCTCGGCGCATGGGGACTGGGCTGGGAAGTCTGGCTCAACGGGATGGAAGTCACGCAGTTCACCTATTTCCAGCAGGCCGGCGGCATCGAGTGCAAGCCGGTGCTGGGCGAGATCACCTACGGTCTCGAGCGCCTGTGCATGTATCTGCAGAACTGCGACAACGTGTACGACCTGGTGTGGACGCACGGCCCTGACGGCACCCCGGTGACCTACGGCGACGTCTATCACCAGAACGAAGTCGAGCAGAGCGCCTACAACTTTGAACACGCCAACGTCGACGTGCTGTTCCGCCGCTTCGACGAATGCGAAGCCGAGGCGCTGAAGCTGGTCGAGCTGGGCCTGCCGTTGCCGGCCTACGAGCAGGTCACCAAGGCCAGCCACTGCTTCAACCTGCTCGATGCGCGCCGCGCGATCAGCGTGACCGAACGCCAGCGTTACATCCTGCGCGTGCGCACGCTGGCGCAGGGCGTCGCCAAGGCCTATTACGCGCAGCGCGAAGCGATGGGATTTCCGGGGCTCAAGCGCGCGCCGGAAGCTGCCTGAGCCGCACGCGGCACATCGCCGATTCTCCGGATGAGGCTGCGCATGCGCGCCCGCATCCGACCCCGCTCCCCGAAGGACGCGGGCACCAGCACTGGAACAGGTTGTCGCCATGACTGACATGCATCCCCTCCTGATCGAACTCGGCACCGAAGAACTGCCGGTCAAGGCCCTGCCCGGCCTGGCGCAGGCATTCTTCGACGGCGTGATCGCAGCGCTCGACAAGCGTGGCGTGACGATCGACCGCACAGACGCGAAGCCGCTGTACACACCGCGCCGTCTCGCCGTGCTGCTGCCGGGCGTTGCGAGTGAGCAGCCCGAGCAGCGTTCGGAAGTGCTGGGGCCGTATCTCAGCATCGCGCTGGATGCCGAAGGCAATCCGACGAAGGCGTTGCAGGGGTTCGCGGCGAAGGCCGGCATCGACTGGACCACGCTTGCGAAGACCAGCGACGCCAAGGGCGAGCGCTTCGTGCACCGCGCGGTGACACCAGGTGCAGCGACTGCGGCATTGCTGCCGGACGTGCTGCGCGAGGCCATCGCGGCAATGCCGATTCCCAAGCCGATGCGCTGGGGCGCCCACACCTACGCGTTCGCGCGGCCGGTGCATTGGCTGGTGATGCTGCATGACACGACGGTCGTCGATGCCGAACTGTTCGGCGTGCGCAGCGGTCGCACCAGCCGCGGCCATCGCTTCATGCACGACAGCGCGGTCGAGATCGCAGCACCGGGTGACTACGTCGAGGCGATGCGGACTGCGAAGGTCATCGTCGATGCCGATGCGCGCCGCGCCGAGATCGTCCGCGAGGTCGAGGAAGCTGCGCGCGCCGTCGGTGGCGATGCACGCATCGAATCCGACAATCTCGAACAGGTCGTGTGCCTGGTCGAATGGCCCAAGGCAGTGTCGTGCACCTTCGAGGCCGAGTTTCTCGCCGTGCCGCAGGAAGCGCTGATCGCGACGATGGAAGCGAACCAGAAGTTCTTCCCGGTGCTGCGCGACGGCAGGCTCACCGAACACTTCATCGGTATCGCCAACATCGTGTCGACGGATGAAGCCGAAGTCTCCAAGGGCTACGAGCGCGTGATCCGTCCGCGCTTCGCCGACGCCAAGTTCTTCTTCGACGAGGATCTCAAGCAGGGCCTGTCGGGAATGAACGACGGCCTGAAGACCGTGACCTACCAGGCCAAGCTGGGCAGCGTGGCCGACAAAACCGTCCGCGTTGCCGCGCTGGCCGAAGTCATCGCGCCGCAGGTCGGTGTGGATGCCGCACTGGCGAAGCAGGCCGCGCTGCTGTCGAAAGCCGACCTGCAGTCGCGCATGGTCAACGAGTTCCCGGAACTGCAGGGCATCGCCGGTCGCTACTACGCGAAGCAGGACACGGCGCTGGCCGGCCTGTCCGACGACGATCGCGCGTCGCTGGCGAACGCCCTCGACGAAGCCTGGCAGCCCCGCTTTGCCGGCGATGACATCGCACTCTCGCCGCTGGGCAAGATACTGGCGATCGCCGAGCGTCTCGACACCCTGGCCGGCGGGTTCGCGGCGGGTCTCAAGCCGACCGGCAACAAGGATGCGTTCGCGCTGCGGCGCAATGCGCTGGGTCTGGCGCGGACGCTGATTGAAAGCGGATTCGATCTCGACCTGCATGCACTGATCCAGAACGCGGTCGATCGTGTCGGCCCATTGCCGACCGGCAAGGACAGTGCGCCGGCACCTGCCGATGCGAGCGAACTCTACGACTTCATCCTCGATCGCCTGAAGGGCTACTACGCCGACAAGGGCGTGACCGTGCAGCAGTTCAACGCCGTTGCCGCGCTGCAGCCAAAGTCGCTGTACGACCTCGATCGCCGCATCGATGCAATCGGCACCTTCGCCTCGCTTCCCGAAGCCGAAGCGCTGGCTGCCGCCGACAAGCGCATCCGCAACATCCTGCGCAAGGCGGACATCGCGATTCCGGGCGACGTCGATCCGGCGTTGCTGCGCGAGCCGGCGGAAGCCGCGCTGGCCGAAGCAGTTGAAGCGGTGCGCGGCGAGACCGGTCATGCGCTGGCGCACGGCGACTACGTCTCGGTGCTGACGCATCTGGCGCGGTTGCGTCCGCAGGTCGATGCGTTCTTCGACGGCGTCATGGTCAACGCGGACGATGCCGCCCTGCGCGCCAACCGTCTTGCACTGCTCAAGCGCCTGTCGGAGCGTCTGGGCAGCGTGGCTGCGATCGAGCATCTGTCGAGCTGAACACGTTCGCCGGGTGAACGTCGCACCGCGTCAGGAATCTCTGACGACGGGTCTTTCGATGCCGTGCCGGCACCGGAAATCCGGTACGGATGTGACGCCACGTTAATCGCACCTTGACGTGCCTCCGGTATCCTCGCGCGATGCCTCGCGTCCATGTGTGTCTTGCCGCCGCCCTCCTCTTCGTCTCGTCGGCCGCGGCGCACGCCGCGCGTGTCGAACGCGTCGACATCGTCGGACTCGACGAGGAGATGACCGAGAACGTCCGCGTCTCGCTTGGGCTCTACGAGTCGATCGGCCGTGACATCTCGGGCCGGCGCATGGGCTATCTGCTGCGCGAGGCCGAACGCGAGACCCGCAAGGCGCTCGAGCCGTTCGGCTACTACTCGCCCACCATCGACGTGCAGCGCAACCGCGAAGACGGCGCGGCGATTTCGGTACGCGTGGTCGTCGATCCGGGCCAACCGGTGCGCGTGCGCAACAGCGACATCGCGATCATCGGCGAAGGCGGCCAGGACCGGTATCTGGCACGCGACATCGCCCGCTTCGTGCCGAGCGAAGGCGCGGTCTTCAGCCACCCCGACTACGACTCCAGCCGCAACCGCCTGAGCCGACGTCTGGCGGAGCGTGGCTATTTCGATGCCGAGTACGCATCGCGCCGCGTGGAGGTCACGCGCGCCGACCACGCCGCCGACATCGACCTGGTCTGGACCAGTGGCGACCGCTACAACATGGGCGCCACGACGTTCGAACAGACACCCGAGCGGATCATCAACGACGATCTGCTCGAGAACCTCGTCTACTGGGAGGAAGGCAGCTACTACCACCAAGGCCGCCTCGACCGTCTGCGTTCGTCGCTGGGCCGGCTGGACTACTTCGCCAGCATCGACATCGAGCCACAGGTCGACCAGGCCAACGAGCGACGCGAAGTGCCGGTCAAGGTCACGCTCACCCCGGCCAAGCGCAGCATCTACACCTCGGGCGTGAGCTACGGCACCGACAGCGGCGCCGGTATCCGCCTCGGTGTGGAGCGCCGCTACGTCAACATGCGCGGCCACAAGGCGCTCGCGCAGCTCGACTACGCACAACGCCGCAAGACGCTGACGCTGCAGTATCGCGTGCCCGCCTTCGCGTGGCTCGACGGCTGGTACACCGCCAGCCTGCAGATGGCCGACGAACAGACCGACTACATCGATTCGCGACGGGTCGAACTGGTGGGCAGCCGCAACGGCCAGTACAACGAATTCCTCAACCTCATCGCGTCCATGCACGTGCTGCGCGAGCGCTGGGCCTACGCGCCCGAAGAGGACCCGGACAATCCGGTCGTCGACGACGACGAGTTCGCCGGTGCGCTGTACCGCTACGCGACGTTCGCCTATCCGTCGCTGCGCGCCGAGTACATCGACGTCGACGATCGCCTGTTCCCGACCAGCGGCATCGGCGGTTCGGTGATGCTGCGTGGTGGTCTCGAAGGTGTAGGGTCGGATGCCTCGTTCAGTCAGATCCATGTGCGTGCCAGCTGGTTCCGCGGCATCGGCGAGTCCAACCGCCTGATCGTCCGCGGCGAGCTCGGCCACACCTTCACCGATGCGCTCGTGGCGATGCCGCCGAGCCTGCGTTTCTACGCCGGTGGCGACCGCAGCATCCGCGGTTACGACTGGCGCGAGGTCGGCCCGCGGATTCCCGCGCGCGACGGCCGTCGTGCATTCGCGATCGGTGCCAAGAATGTGGTCACCGCGAGCGTCGAGTTCGAGCGCTATTTCACCGACACGATCGGCGCGGCGGTGTTCGTCGACAGCGGCGACGCCTTCGACGGCACCTCGCCCGAATGGCGCACAGGCGTCGGCATCGGCGCGCGTTACAAATCGCCGGTGGGGCCGCTGAAGCTCGACATCGCGCGCGGTCTCGACAACCCCGATTCGTCATTCACGATCGGCCTGTCGATCGGCGCGGAGTTCTGACATGGCTTTTGGTCGTCACCGCCTGCCCACCGATCTGACTCCCGAAGAGCGCGAGGCGCGTATCGCCGAACTGCGCGCGCGCCGCCGCGCACGGGCCCGCAAACTCGCGATCCGCAGCGCGATCGGTATCGCCGCATTGATCGTGCTGCTGATCATCGTCGTGTGGTGGCTGCTGACGACGTTCGGCGGCCGTGATTTCCTGTTGAACCAGGTCGCCTCGCGCCTGCCCGCCGGCACCGAGCTGACCTGGCGCGCGGCCGAAGGACCGGCCTCCGGTCCGCTGACGATGTACGACGTCCGCTACGTGCAGCGCAGTTGCCCGGACGTCGAAGAACAGCCTGTTGCCTACGGCGAATGCGACGAACCACGCGTCCTGGTGTTCGAAGCCGAACGCGTAACGGTGGATCCGGCCGTGATGCCGCTGATCGGCCGTCGCCTGCGCCTGGACGTGCTGGATATCGACAACGCCGTGCTGTCGATGCCGCCGTCGGTCGACACCCCGTTCGAGCTGCCGCGCTGGCCCGATTCGTTGCCGCGCATCGATCTGCCGCTGTCGCTGCAGGCCGACACGATCCGCATCGACGGCTTCCGCGTCGAGCAGGCGGGCGAGTCGCTGATCGACATCCGCAGCGTGCGCGGTGGCCTCGACGCGCAGCAGGGCGAGCTCAATCTCGCCAACGTCGTCGTCGACAGCGACCGCGGTCTGTTCACCGCGAACGGTGTCTACGCGCCCGATGACGACTACCGCATGGACGTCACCGCCAGCGCGCTGATGCCCGCGCCGCCGGCGCGCACGCGTCCGCGCATCGGGCTGGTCGCACGTGGCGACCTGTCGCGTCTGGACATCGCCGTGGTCGGTCATGCGCCCGAACCGCTGAAAGCCGTGCTGACCCTGCGCGGCCGCGAGAATCCCGGCTGGGCGCTGCGCGCCGACACCACGCGGCTCGATCCCGCATTGCTGATGGGCAGCGGCGAACCCGGCACGCCGCTGGCGTTCGACATCCGCGCCGATGGCGAAGGCGGCGCTGCGCAGCTGCAGGGCAACGCGACGTACGGCGAATCAGACGCGGATCCGATCCGCGTCGTGCTGCAGCCCTCGAAGGTCAAGCTGGAAGACCAGCGGCTGGATCTCGACCCGCTGGTCGTCGACATCTTCGAAGGCCGGGTCACGCTGCGCGGCTTTGCCGATGTCACCGAACCGGGCGACGTGCGTTTCCGCTTCGCGACGAATGCGCGTGGCCTGCAGTTCGGCGCCGATCCGGACGCTGCCGAACCCGCGCCGCCGATCATGGCCGATGCCGATCTGGGCATCGCCGGCAGCACCGCTGCGTGGGCCGCGGTCGGCAAGGCCACCGTGGAGCGCGACGGTCTGCGCGCAAACGTGGATTTCGACGGCCGCGGCGATGCGCAGCGCATGCGTCTGCACACCGCACGCGTGACCATGCCGACCGGCACGCTCGATGCGACCGGCGATGTCGCCTGGGCACCTGCATTGCAATGGCAACTCGACGCGACGCTGGCCGGATTCGATCCCGGCTATTTCGCCCGCGACTGGAAGGGCGCGATCAACGGCAGCTTCGCCACGACCGGCGAAACACGCGACGACGGCGGCCTGGAAGTGGCGGTGGATGCCAGCGACCTGGGCGGTACCCTGCGCGGCCGCCGGCTCGATGGGCGTGCGACGTTCGCGATGCATGGCCCGGCGACCGCTGCCGGTGACGCGGGACGGACTGATTTCGAAGGCGAGGTCGCGCTGTCGCTGGGCGACAGCCGTGTCGATGCGACTGCGACCGTGACCGACCGCCTCGACATCGATGCGACGCTGGCCCCGCTGCAGCTTGCCGATTTCGTACCCGACACCGGCGGCGTGCTGCGCGGCACCGTGCGCGTGACCGGTGCGCGCACCGCGCCCGACATCGCCGCCGACCTCACCGGCACCGCCCTGCGTTACGGCGACTACGCTGCCGCCAGCGCGCGCATCCAGGGCAACCTGCCGTGGCGTGGCGACAGCGGTTCGCTCGATGTCGTGGCGACCGGCGTCAATGCCGGCATCGCGCTCGACGAGGTGCGCCTGGCCGCACGCGGCGCCATCGAGAAGCTCCAGCTCGAGGCAGGCGCACGTGGGGAAATCGGCACTGTCGAACTCGCGGGCAACACCGAGAGCCGCAACGGCAACTGGCAGGGCACGCTCGCGAACCTGCGCCTTGCGCCGGCCACCGGTGCGAGCTGGGCGCTGCAGTCGCCAGCGCAGTTCCAGCAGGTCGGCACGCGCTACACGTTGCGCGAGAGCTGCTTTGCATCCAGCGGTGGCGGCTCGCTGTGCGCGAGCGCCGACTGGCCGCGCCAGGGCGTGTCCATTACCGGCTCCGGCCTGCCGCTCGCACTGGCCACGCCGTACCTGCCCGAACAGGATGGCGGCCGTCCGTTCGTGCTGCGCGGCGAGATCGCGCTTGAAGGCAGCGCGCGTCCGGTCGGCAACGGCTTTGCCGGCAGCGCCAGCATCCGCTCGGCCAGCGGCGGCGTGCGCACGTCCGAGCGCGCGCGCAACGACGTGGTGACCTACGACAATTTCGTGCTCGACGCGGAGTTCGACGCCAACCGCCTCAGCGCCACGCTGTCGACGACGCTCAATGAAGTGGGTCGCGTGCAGGCGCAGGTGACCAACGGCTGGGATGCGTATTCGCCGCTGTCGGGTTCGCTGGTCGCCAACGTCGAGGACCTGACCTTCGTCGAACTGTTCTCACCCGACATCGTCGAGCCGAGCGGCCGCCTCACCGCCGACGTCACGATCGGCGGCACGCGTTCGCAGCCGACCATCGGCGGCCAGGCGCGTCTGGCCGACTTCTCCACCGAGATTCCGTCGCTGGCGATCGCGCTCGAGGACGGCAACATCAATCTCGACGCGCTGCCCGACGGCACCGCGCGTATTGCCGGCAGCGTGCGCTCCGGCGAGGGCACGCTGAACATCGGCGGTGGCATCGGCTGGCAGGGCGAAGGCACGCCGGTCGTGCTGACGGTCAGCGGCACCGACGTACTGGTGTCCGACACCAGCGACATGCACATCATCGCCTCGCCCGACATCACCGTGCGTTACACCGCGCTGCAGCCGCTCAACGTCAGCGGCAAGGTGTTCGTCGACGTTGCGCTGCTCGATCTGGAACGGCTCAGCGAAGGCGTGTCCGCATCGCCGGACGTCGTCGTGCTCGACCCGGTCGATCCGGAAGAGAACAGCACCGCATCGGCGATGGAGCTGGACCTGACCCTGACCGTGGGTGACAACGTCGGTCTTCGCGGCTTCGGCTTCGACGGCCGGATGAAGGGCGAGCTGCGCGTACGCGCCTTGCCAGGGCGAGAGATGACCGGCACCGGCAGGCTTTCGGTCGACGGTCGCTACAAGGCCTATGGCCAGGATCTGCGGGTCACGCGCGGCAACCTGGATTTCAACAACAGCCCGGTGGCCGACCCGATCATCGACGTGCGTGCGGAGCGCCGCATCGAGGCCGAGGACATCACCGCCGGCATCGACGTCAGCGGACGCGCGTCGGCGCCACAGGTCAACGTGTGGACCAACCCGTCGAGCGACGATTCGCAGGCGCTGTCCTACCTCGTGCTGGGACGTTCGGCATCGAGTCTGACCAGCGACGAAGGGCAGCAGATCGATGCGGCCGCCGCCGCGCTCAATGCGGGTGGCAATCTGGTTGCCGGGCAGCTCGGCAGCAAGATTGGCCTGGACAACGCCGGTATCACCCAGTCGCGCGCACTGGGCGGCAGTGTTCTCGGCTTCGGCAAGCAGCTCTCGCCCAGGCTCTATGTCGGCTTCGGCGTGTCATTGCTGGGCACCGGTCAGGTCCTGACGCTGAAGTATCTGCTGCGCGCGGGCTTCGACGTCGAGATCGAGTCGAGCACGCTGGAGAACCGCGGCTCGGTGAACTGGCGACACGAACGCTGAGATATCTGCGGCGGCGGGCGCGGTTACGGCCTCGTTGACGCACGCTGCCCGCCCTGGGCAGCGTGCGGGATGGCGTCAGCGAGCGTCCGGCAGCGGCATCGTATCGTCGTCGAACACCGCGACATGCGGCACGCCGTCGGCGCCGATCCAGCCGCGGAACATGCCCGGCGTGTTGAACGGGAACGCGACCTGGCCCTTCGCGTCGAGCGCGATCGCGCCGCCGTTGCCACCTGCCGCCGGAATGTCCTGGTCGATCACCGCGTCCGCAGCCACACGGATGTCGTCGCCGCGCAGACGGACGCGCGCGCAGATCTCGTGCGCCGCCGCGCTTCGGATGTAGTACTCGCCCCACCCGGTCCCCGACACCGCGCAGCCGTCATCTGCCCAGGTGCCCGCGCCGATGATCGGCGCATCGCCCACGCGGCCGTAGCGCTTGTTGGTCATGCCACCGGTCGAGGTGCCCGCCGCAAGACGCCCGCCGGCGTCGAGTGCCACAGCGCCCACAGTGCCGAAGTACGGACGCGCATCGCCCTCGACGACCCTGCTCTGCGCAGGCGTTTTCTCCGCTTCGAGTGCGCGCTGGAGCTGCTGCCAGCGGCGCTCGGTGCGGAAGTACGCCGGATCGACCAGCGTGATGGACTGGGTGCGCGCGAAGGCTTCGGCGCCCTCGCCGACCAGCATCACGTGCGGCGAGCCGGTCATCACCGCTTGCGCCAGCACGATCGGATTGCGCACCCGGGTCACGCCGGCGATCGCCCCGGCCTGCCCCGTTGCGCCATCCATCACCGACGCGTCGAGTTCGTTGCGGCCGTCGTGGGTGAACACCGCGCCGTGGCCGGCATTGAAGCTCGGTGCATCCTCCAGCACGGTGATCGCGGCGGTCACCGCATCGAGCGCTGGTGCCCCGGCCTGCAGGCGCGCGTGTCCGGCACGCAATGCGGCCTCCAACGCCGCGCGCGCCTCGGCGAGGCCCGCGGCATCGAGATCACCCGGGGCGATGCCGGCACCGCCGTGGATCGCCAGCACGGCGCGGGCTTGCGCGCTATCCGTCGGTTCCGCCGTGTCGTCTGCAGGCGGTGCCGCCTGCAACGCGCCCATCGCCAGCAGCAACGGCCACGTCATCCACGTCTGGAAAGGTCCACTCATGAGGCTGCTCCGCGCGGGTATCAGCCGACACGCTAGCGCAGTCAGCCCGGCGACGCAGCGTATGCAGGACTCAACCCCGCCCGATCGCCTGCGCCAGGAACGGCGCCGTCCGGCTCTTCTTCGACCTTGCCACCTCGGCCGGCACGCCTGCAGCGACAACGTGCCCACCGGCATCGCCCGCGCCCGGGCCCATGTCGATCAGCCAGTCGCTGGCCGCGGCCACGCGCATGTCGTGTTCGACGACGACCACCGTGCTGCCCGCATCCACCAGCCCACTCAACTGCCGCATCAGCGTGTCGACATCCTTGGGATGCAGGCCGGTCGTCGGTTCGTCGAGCACGTAGACCGTGCCGCGGCGCTGCGCGCGTTGCAGCTCGCTGGCGAGCTTGATGCGTTGCGCTTCGCCGCCCGACAGTTCGGTCGCCGGCTGGCCGAGTCGCAGATAACCGAGTCCGACTTCCAGCAGCACCTGCAGCGGACGCACGATCGCGGCGTCGTCTGCGAAGAAGTCGGCGGCCTCGGCCACGGTCATCGCCAGCACGTCGGCGATGTGCTTGCCGCGCAACGTGACTTCGAGCGTTTTCGCGTCGTAGCGGCTGCCATGGCAGGTCGGGCACGGCGCATAGACGCTGGGCATGAACAGCAGTTCCACACTGACGAACCCTTCGCCATCGCAGGTCGCGCAGCGGCCTTTGGCGACGTTGAACGAGAAACGCCCGGCGTCGTAACGCCGGCGTTTCGCGGCCGGCGTGTCGGCGAAGCATTTGCGCACATGGTCGAACAGTCCGGTGTAGGTCGCGAGATTCGAACGCGGCGTGCGGCCGATCGGCTTCTGGTCGACGCGCACCAGACGTTTGATCGCCTCCGCGCCGCCTGCGATGCGCCCGTCCAGCGGCACCTCGACACCGCGTTCCAGCGGATCCAGTGGCGCGTCTTCGTCGCCACCGCCCTGACCCAGATGCGCCCCCAGCAATTCGACCAGCGCCTGGCTGACCAGCGATGACTTGCCCGAGCCACTGACGCCGGTGACGGTCGTGAACACGCCGAGTGGAATGTCGACATCGAGATCGCGCACGTTGTGGCGACGGATGCCGCGCAGCTGCAGCCAGCCCTCAGGCGTGCGCGTGGTGTGTGCGATCGATGCAGCGTCGTCGTCCAGATAACGACGCGTCGACGACGCCTCCACCTTCGACAGCCCGGCGAGCGGTCCGCTGTAGAGCACTTGCCCGCCGTGCTCGCCGGCGGCCGGCCCGACATCGACGATCCAGTCCGCGTGGCGGATCACTTCGATCTCGTGTTCGACGACGAACAGAGAATTGCCGGCGGCGCGCAGCTGGTCGAGCGCACGCAGCAGCGCCTGTGTGTCGGCCGGATGCAGGCCGGCAGATGGTTCGTCCATGACGTAGACCACGCCGAACAGCTGCGAACGGATCTGCGTGCCCAGTCGCAGGCGCTGCAGTTCGCCGGGCGACAGCGTCGGCGTCGCGCGGGCAAGGGTCAGATAGCCGAGGCCGAGATCCTGCAGCACCTTGAGTCGCGCGAGCAGATCCTGCGCGATGCGCTGCGCGGCCAGCGCCTGCTCGGGGTGCGCTTTCGCATGCGTTTTCCCAGCCGCAGCCGGCGCCAGCAGGTCGGCGAGTTCATCGAGCGGACGCTGCGAGAACGCAGCGATGTCGAGACCGGCGAAGGTCACCGACAGCGCCTCGCGCCGCAGCCGCTTGCCTTCGCATTCCGGGCATGCGGCGCTGACCAGATACTGCGCCGCGCGCTTCTTCTGCTGCGGGCTCTGGGTGTTGGCGAAGGTGTGCAGCACATGGCGCCGCGCACTGGTGAACGTGCCCATGTAGGCGGGTTCGGTCTTTCGCTTGAGTGCGTCCTTGACCTCGTCGAGATCGAAACCGGGATACACCGGCTCCACCGGCTGCTCGTCGGTGAACAGGATCCAGTCGCGGGTCTTCTTCGGGAGCTTCGACCACGGGACGTCGACGTCTATGCCGCGCGTGGTCAGGATGTCGCGCTGGTTCTGTCCGTGCCACGCACCCGGCCACGCGGCGACGGCGCGCTCGCGGATGGTCAGCGAGCGGTCCGGCACCATCGAGGCTTCGGTCGCATCGTAGATGCGTCCCAGGCCGTGGCAGGTCGGGCAGGCGCCTGCCGGCGTGTTCGGCGAGAAGCCGTCGGCATAGATGATCGCCTGCCCGCGCGGATAGTCGCCGGCGCGCGAGTACAGCATGCGCAGCGAGTTCGAGATCGTGGTCAGGCTGCCGACCGACGAGCGCGCGGTCGGCGTGCCGCGTGCCTGCTGCAGCGCGACCGCTGGCGGCAGACCTTCGATCGAATCGACCTGCGGCACGCCGGCCTGGTCGATCAGCCGACGCGCATACGGCGAGATCGAATCGAGATAGCGCCGCTGCGCCTCGGCGAACAGCGTGCCGAAGGCCAGCGAGGATTTGCCCGAGCCGGATACGCCGGTGAACACCACCAGCGCATCGCGCGGGATGTCGACATCGACGTCTTTGAGATTGTGTTCGCGCGCGCCGCGTACGCGCACGCAGTCGGCGATGGCGTGCGAGATGGGATCTGGAGTCTTGGGAGTCATGGCGACGATTATCCGCGCCGCGCGTTGCGTGCCCGTCGTCGATTCCGAATGGGCGCAATGCACGGTGCGCTCACGACTGCGCGCCCACGCTCGCATCTCATTCCCCGGAGCCCACCTCATGGCCAGCAAGACGCCAGCCCCCACCTCGTCCCGCAATCCGCCCGCCAGCGGCAAAGTGCCCGCGCGCGATGCCACCGATCTGCGCGGCGAAGGCGACGAACTGCAGCAGCAGGCCGGCGGCACGCATCCGCAACTGACGACGAACCAGGGCATCCCGGTCGCCGACAACCAGAATTCGCTCAAGTCCGGCGGTCCGCGTGGCCCGACGCTGCTGGAGGATTTCATCCTCCGCGAGAAGATCACCCACTTCGATCACGAGCGCATTCCCGAGCGCATCGTGCACGCCCGCGGCACCGCGGCGCATGGCACGTTCGAGCTGACGAAGTCGCTGTCGCAGTACACCACCGCGCAGATCCTCACCGAGGTCGGCACGAAGACGCCGGTGTTCACCCGCTTCTCCACCGTCGCCGGTGGCGCCGGTTCGGTCGACACGCCGCGCGACGTGCGCGGTTTCTCGGTGAAGTTCTATACCCAGGAAGGCAACTGGGATCTGGTCGGCAACAACATCCCGGTGTTCTTCATCCAGGACGCGATGAAGTTTCCGGACGTGGTGCACTCGGTGAAGATGGAACCTGACCGCGGTTTCCCGCAGGCGGCCAGCGCGCACGACACGTTCTGGGATTTCATATCTCTGACGCCCGAATCGATGCACATGATCATGTGGGCGATGAGCGACCGCACGATTCCGCGCTCGCTGCGCACGATCGAGGGCTTCGGCGTGCATTCCTTCCGTCTGCTCGACAAGGACGGCAACAGCACCTTCGTGAAATTCCACTGGCGCCCGACGCTGGGCATCCAGTCGACGGTCTGGGACGAGGCATTGAAGCTGCAGGCCGCCGACAACGATTTCCACCGCCGCGATCTGTTCGAGGCGATCCAGGCCGGTGATTTCCCCGCCTGGGATCTCGCGGTGCAGCTGTTCACCGAGGAAGAGGCCGACGCCTTCCCGTTCGACCATCTCGACGCCACCAAGCTGATTCCCGAGGAACTGGTGCCGCTGCAGGTGATCGGCCGCATGACCCTCGACCGCTGGCCGGACAACTTCTTTGCCGAGACCGAACAGGTGGCGTACTGCCCGGCGAACATCGTGCCCGGCATCGACTTCAGCAACGATCCGCTGCTGCAGGGCCGCCTGTTCTCGTATCTCGACACGCAGCTCTCGCGTCTGGGCGGACCGAACTTCCACCAGATTCCGGTCAATGCGCCCAAGTGTCCGTTCGCCAACAACCAGCGCGACGGCCACATGCAGATGCAGGTGCCCAAGGGCCGGGTGAACTACGAGCCGAGTTCGCTGCAGCCCGACAGCCCGCGTGCATCGCGCGAGGCCGGCTATCGCCATCACGCGACCGTCGATGACGGCGTCAAGGGTCGCGTGCGGCCGGACAGCTTCGCCGACCACTACAGCCAGGCGCGCCTGTTCTTCCGCAGCCAGAGCGCGATCGAGCAGGCACACATGGCGAGCGCGCTGGTGTTCGAACTGTCGAAGGTCGAGACCGCGCACGTGCGTGAGGCCATCGTCGGTCATCTGCGTCATGTCGATCCGACGCTCGCGCAGCGCGTGGCCGATGGTCTCGGCATGGATGCGCTGCCGCCGGCGCCCGAAGCGCGGGTGCAGCCGCAGGACATGGCCGTCTCGCCCGCGCTGCGCATCATCGATCGCATGCGCGACACGCTGCAGGGCCGTTGCGTCGGCATCCTGGTCCACGACGGCTCGGATGCCGCCACGGTCAAGGCTCTGCGCAAGGCGGCGGAAAGCGCAGGCGCGATGGTCAAGATCGTCGCGCCCAAGCTCGGCGGCGCCAAGCTCTCCGACGGCAAGCGTCTGCCCGCCGATGGTCAGCTCGCCGGCACGCCGTCGACGGTGTTCGACGCCGTCGCACTGGTGCTGTCGGCCGAAGCCGGCAAGCTGCTGTCGCGCGAAGCGGCCGCGGTCGACTGGGCACGCGATGCGTTCGGACATCTGAAGGCGATCGCTGCCGATGCCGGCGCGCAGGCCGTGCTCAAGGCCGGTGGCATCGCCAAGGACGCAGGCGTCCTCGACGCGGCCGACACCAAGGGTTTCATCACCCAGGCGAAGACGCGTCAGTGGGATCGCGAGAAGAAGGTGCGCATGCTGGCCTGAGCCGGCGTGTCGGGCGGGGCGTCGCCACCCGGCGCGCCCCCGCTCTGCAAACGCGAGACAGAAAAAAGGGTGCCTCACGGCACCCTTCTTCGTTTGCGCCGCGTGGCCGCGCGATCAGGCCGCCGCAGCGCCCGTCACCAGTGCCGGTCCGGTCGCAGCCGCGACCGCCTCCGGCGTCGGCGCTGCCGGCGGATCGACAGGCTCGTAACTGCCGTCCGCGTTGCGAACCCGCAGGATGCAGCCGCGTTCGATCACGCCGCGCACCACCTCGTCGCGCAGGGCGGTCGCCCGGCTCAGATACGTCGCCAGGGTCTGACCCTGCGTGTCGGTGAGCACCCAGAAGCGCAGACCCATGTCGTATTGCAGCGTGTAGGTACTCATCCGTGTCTCCGCGATCATCATCAGCGTGGATCTTCGGATGCACAGGATCGATCGGGCGTGAATCCGCCGGGGTCATCTGCGATCGAATGCGCACGCCACATGCGATTGCGCAGGTCGTTCATCGAAACGCCCGGCGTCGCGATGCGTCAGTGCGCGGGTGCCGCGCGCCTGCGTCGTGACGTCAGCACCTGGCCGACGATCGCCGTCAGTAGAATGCAGGCATTGGTGACGATGAAGACCCAGTCGCCGACCAGTGCGCTGTAGGTCACGAAGCCCACGGATGCGGTGATCTGGCCGATGAACAGCCAGTGCGATACGCCTTGCGCGCTGCCGTCGCGCATCTGCGTCGCGATCTGCCGGATCAACGTGTCCAGCAGTACGGCGGAAGCGGCCCAGCCGATGATTTCAGGCGGCATGGGCGTCGGGGCCCGGACCGAAATCGGACACGGTGGTTTCGAGCAACGGCGCCGCGAGCAGGCGCGTGCGCGCCTCGAGTGCGAGCAGGTAATCGGCGAATCCGCCCTGCGCACGCGCGACGCGCCGCGCACTGGTGATCACGACGGGTGTCGCGCGTCGGGCGATGTGCGCGCCGGCGCGATGCAGTGCATCCACCATCGCCACATCCTCGTGCGCGGACAATGGCGGAAATCCGCCGCAGCGCAGGTACATCGCCGCACTGAAGCCCATGTTCGCGCCGTGCACGTGCGGGTGGCCGTCGCGCTGTTCTTCGGCAGTGCCGAAATGCATGCGCACGGTGTCGTCGTAGTCGAGCCAGTCGTCGACGGTGACGATGCCGCAGAACGCATCGGCGGCGCAGGCGAGCTGGCAGGCCAGCCAGTCGCGCGGCACGCGTGAATCGGCATCGGTACACGCCACCCAGCGCGCGCCCAGACCGATCACGAACGCCGCGCCGGCCGCCCGGGCGAGGCCGACATTGCCGTCGTGCACGATGACCGCGCGCACGCCGCACGCAGCGACGATCGCAGCGGTGCGATCGCTGCACCGGTCCAGCGCGACGACGATGACCACCGCTTCGCCGCCGAGCGCGTCGCTGTGCGCTGCGATCTGCACCGACGCCAGGCACGCGGCGATGCAGGCCTCTTCGTTATGCGCGGGAATGACGACGCCGATCATCGCAGGCCCGCCCGTTGCGCAACCGAGGCGGCGTTCAACGCCCAGCCGTCGAGTCGCACATCGGCATCGCCATAGCCGAACACGCGTTGCATGCCGAGTTCACGGCGCAGCAGGCGATGCACGTCGCGACCCGACTGCGGTGCCTGCGCAAATGGCGCGAGCCAGTGACAGGCGACCAGCACGCCATCGCCGCGCAGGCTGGACTTCAGCTGGTACGCCATGCGCGTCAGCGTGTCGGCATCGAGGTAGTAGCCCACCTCGCTGAAGACGATCAGATCGAACAGGCCATCGGGCCAGCTGTCGGGATGCCGCGCCTGGCGCACGTCGACGTGCGCGTGCGATAGCGTCCGCTCGGTGGCGAGCGCGACGGCGCGCGCGCTGAGATCGGTGGCGATCAGGCTGTCGCAGCGCGTCGCGAGGTCGGCCGTGAGTTCGCCGTTCGAGCAGCCGATCTCCCAGACGCGGCCGAAGTGCTGCGCCGGCAGACTCGCGAGCAGCAGCGCGCGCTTGCGCGCCTCGTACCAGCGCTCGCGATAGCCGAAGGGATCGTCCTGTGCGTAGATCGCATCGAAGTATTCGCTGGGCGTCGCGGCGCTCATGGCAACACGACTTCGAAATCGCGATCGAAACGTTCGAGCACATGCGGCGGCAGGATCGGCGCCGGCATGCCGGGCGCATCGTCCTGCAGTTGCGACGCAAAACACGCCAGCGCCGCCGCCTTGGCGCGACGCGCAGCCGGACTCAGCACGAGACGCTGCGCCCCCGGCAATGGCGATGCCGGCGCATCCGGCGACAGCCAATGCCAGGCCCAGACCGGAAACTGTGCCACCTCCGCGCCGCAGTGCACGGCGGCACGTTCGACCGCGCGCGCCGTGGCTTCGTGATCGGGATGCGCGTCGCCGCGCCAGGTCGTCAGCACGCGGTCGCCAGGGTGCAGCAGCGGCGCCAGCGCAGCGACGAGCGCGTTTTCGCGTTCGCTCACGCGGCCGTCGCCGATGTCGAGCGTGTCGATCGCGTCGGCGTCGACGCCGAGCAGGGCCAGGGCGCGTTCGAGTTCCCGCCGCCGCACTGCGCGCAGATGCGCCGGCGGCCACGCGGGTGCGTCGGGATAACAGGCTTCGCCGTCGGTGACCGACACCACGCGCACCGGCAGACCGACTGCGCGCGCGGTGGCGATCAATCCGCCGCAGCCCAGCGCTTCGTCGTCGGGATGCGGCGACACGATGACCAGTCTTGCGACACCGTCGAGCCAGTCCCGTGCGGCAATGGACGGCAACGCAGCCAGCCAGCGCGAGCGCCGCCATGCGGATTCCGCGATGCCTGCACCTTCGATCCGTGGTGCGTCCTCGACCGCATCCATGCTCACAGCTGCCATGTGACATCCCGCGCCTGCGCGGCGGCGCCGAGTTCCGCCCAGTCGCGCTCGGCATGACTCTGGCGCAGGAAGGTCGTCAGGTCCGCGCAGCGCAGCGCATGCGCGCCGTCTTCGCACAACGGCCCCGGGCCGAGCGCGCGTCCCACGCGATCGATGACCTCGGTCGCCGCACGTTCCACCACGCTGCGGACGCGGGTGATCGCGGTCGCGTGGGGCGCATCGGGGTCGTGATCGATCGCGGCTGCGGTCTCACGCAGCAGGCTTGCCGCTGCAGAGAGCGCCATGTCAATCGCGCCCAGATGGGCCATTGCATGTGGATTGCTCGAGGCGCGCTGATGGCGACGCAAGGTTTCGGCAATCGCGGTCGCTGCCCCGAACCAGCACGCCGCAATACCGCCACCGCCGTGCCAGAAGCCCGGCCGCGCCAGGTAATCGCCGGACGCGCCGATCTGGACCGCGGCAACATCGCGGAACTGCAGGCGCCCGCTTTCGACACGCGACATGCCGACCGCCTGCCAGTGACCCGGTAGCGTTTCGATCCCCGTCGTGGCGCGCATCACCTGCACCAGCACGCGCGCCTCACCGATGTGCGCGGTGACCAGCGCCGCATCGACGAGATCAGCGCCGGAACACCAAGCCTTGATACCGTTCAAGGTGCCGATACCGTCCACGCCCGGCGTGAACTCCAGACGCGCGTCCGGCGGCTCGGCGGCCCAAACCGCGTGCAGCAGCGCGCCATCGAGTGCGCGTTCCGGAGCGCCGAGCTCGCTGAGGATCGCCAGCGCGTCGTAATGCGCTTCCAGCACCTTGATGCCGCAGACGTCTTCGGCGGCAATATCAGACAACTGGCGCCAGCGCGTCAGCGTGTCGCCATGACCGGGGAGCGGCAGCGTGGCATGACGCGCCATCACGTCGCGGACGAACGTCGCCAGTTCAGGCGCGCGCGCGATTGTCGCCACGGTCGGCGGCGTTGAAGAGAGTGGGGGCACGGAAGATCCAGAAGAGGTCTTGCGGCCACGTTGCGCCTACCGAAGTGACAGGCGCGCGAGTCGGGCGCGTTCATGGCGTCATTGCGACGCCATGCGTCTCCCATCCCTGTGAATTGCGCACCCTATGTGCGCTGCCGAACATGCCGAAGCGATGCGCGGCATCCCGCACGTAGAGTGCCGCTGCATCAAGCGCCTGTCAGCGCACCACGCGCACGCCGCGCAATGTCGGCGCGCCGTCGACGACATCGGTCCAGACGACATAAGCCTGTCCACCGACCGCCTGCAGCTGCGGGAAGCCGGTGCCGCGACCGCGACCCTGCGGACGCGCGACTTCGATGCGCTCGTACTCGGTCGCCAGATCCGGACTGCGGCGCGACAGCCACAGCGACTGCGCACCGGCGGCGTCCTCGCGCAGCCACAGCGCCCACGCCTGCTGACCATCGAGTGCGACGGCGACGCGGCCCTGCACAGCCGCATCGCTGTCGAGCACGACCGGCGCTGCGAACGTCGTGCCGGCATCGTCGCTGCGTGCGATCTGCACCTGCGGCGTACCGGTCTGCGCGCTGTACCAGCCCACGACCACGCCGGTGTCCACCGCCGCCACATCCGGGCCATTGACCGGACAGGCCGGCATCACCCAGTTGTCGGCGTGCACGGCCGTCGGCGTTGTCCAGGACTCGCCCTCGCGGCGCGTGACCATGATGTCGCGCACCTCGCCGTCGCTGCGTCCGCGATAGACCAGCACCGGCCCCTGCGCGGTGACCGCCGCGGCGGTCTGGCAGCAGTCGCAGACGCTGGCGTCGATTTCCACCTCGCCGGTCTTGCGCAGCGTCGCGTCAAAGTTCGCGGCACGCAGCGTCATCGGCCGGCCCTCGCCGGGCGATGCATGCCCTTCCGGCGAGTCATGGCCCTCGTGGCTCGCGCCGACGGTGTTGCGACCATCGAGCCAGGCGATGCCGATGCCGTCGCCCTGAGGCCACATCGACACGAAGCCGTGTTCGGTCTGCGTGCCGTCGTCGTGCGGCACGGTGTAGGCGCCCCAGTTCGCGCCGCCATCGCGCGAACGCACCAGCGCGATGTCGTAGGCATACGGCGCCTCGCCGTTCTTCTGCAGCCAGTGCGCCCACAGCGCGCCGTCGGCGGTCGCCTGTACGTGCGGCGTGTCGGCCCAGTTGACGAACATGCGGTTGCCGATCGCGATCGTCGTCGGCGCATTGCGCCAGCGTTGCTGCGCGGGATCGAAGCGCGAGAACTGGAACACGTGGCGACGGCCTTCGCGCGAGTTCACCCAGCTCAGCATCAGGACGCCGTCGGGTCCGGCGACGAGATCGGGCGACGCGGAACCGGCGCCGGTCTCCGGCAAAGCCCAGTCGATGACCTCGCTGGGCGCGGTGACATCGGTGGTCGCAGTGCGCGCGGTCCCCTGCTCGGGCGCATCGCTGCCGCAGGCCGCGAGCATTAGTGAAACGGTCAGCGCGGCGAGCGTGGTGCGCAGGGTCGAGGGGCGTGCGGGACGATCGAAGGCAGGCATGCGCCAAGCTCCACGTGAGAGTCGGATTCAGTGCGCAAGCGTACCCTTACACGCATGTACGCGTGTCCACGCAGCCGCCCATGACCGTCATCGTCGCCCGCTACGCAGACCCGATCGAAGCGCAGATCGCCTGCGGTCTGCTGCAGGCCGAGGGCATCGACGTGCATTTGGGCGACGCAAACATGGCGCTCGCGAACTGGGAATGGCGGCTGGCGATCGGCGGCGTGAAGCTGCACGTACACGATCACCAGTTCGATCAGGCGCAGGACATCATCCGTCGTCTCGATGCCGGCGAATTCCAGCTCGGCGCCGAAGACGATCCCGAAGCGGACGCGCCGCCGCCGGACACGCGTGAAAGCGGCTCCAGTCGCCTGGCGTGGATTGCCCTGATGCTGTTCCAGATTCCGCTGCCGTGGCGCCGGCGGCGCGACTGAGTCGCACGCTGACTGGACCCGCTTGTCAACGGGTACCGCCGACAGGACCGGGTTGCCACAATCGCCGCGCGGCGCTGCTGCCGCGACCCGATGTGGAACCGATGTCCAAGCCTGATGCCGCCCTCGCCCGTCGAATCGCCGACACCATCGCCGCCGAGATCGGCGCCCAGCCCGCGCAGGCGATCGCCGCGATCGCACTGCTCGACGAAGGCGCGACCGTTCCGTTCATCGCGCGCTACCGCAAGGAAGTCACCGGCGGGCTCGACGACACCCAGCTGCGCGATCTCGAAGTGCGCCTGTCGTACCTGCGCGAACTCGAAGACCGCCGCGCGGCGATCCTCTCCAGCATCGACGAACAGGGCAAACTGACGCCGGAGCTGCGCGCCGACATCGAAGCCGCCGACAGCAAGGCGCGCCTCGAAGATCTGTATCTCCCCTACAAGCAGAAGCGCCGCACGCGCGCACAGATCGCCCGCGAGGCCGGACTGGAACCGCTGGCGGACGGCCTGCTGGCCGATCCCACATTGGCGCCCGAGACCTTCGCCGCCGGCTTCGTCGATGCCGACAAGGGCGTCGCGGATACAAAGGCCGCGCTGGAAGGCGCGCGCGCGATCCTGATGGAGCGCTGGGGCGAGGACGCGACCCTGCTCGGCGAACTGCGCAACTGGCTGGAAGCCAACGGCGTAATCCGCGCCAAGGTCAGCCCCGGCAAGGAAACCGCGGGCGAGAAGTTCCGCGACTACTTCGACCACGCCGAAGCGTTGGCGAAGATTCCCTCGCACCGCCTGCTCGCGCTGTTCCGCGGCCGGCGCGAAGAGTTCCTGACCCTCGAACTCGAACCCGGCAACGATCCCGAGCAGGGCAACGCCTACGCCGAAGGCCGTATCGCACTGCACGCCGGCATCGCCGCGCAGTCGCGCGCCGCCGATACCTGGCTGCTCAACGCCTGCCGCCTCGCGTGGCGCGCGAAGATCCATCTGCATCTGATGATCGATCTGTTCGGCAAGGCGCGCGAGAAGGCCGAAGCCGAGGCGATCAACGTCTTCGGCGACAACCTGAAAGATCTGCTGCTGGCCGCGCCCGCCGGCCCGAAGACCGTGCTCGGCCTCGATCCGGGCATCCGCACCGGCTGCAAGATCGCCGTGGTCGATGCGACCGGCAAGCTGGTCGCGACCGACACGATCTATCCGCACGAGCCGCGCAAGCAGTGGGACCAGTCGGTGCACACGCTGCGCAAACTGTGCGCCGAACACGGGGTGCAGCTGATCGCGATCGGTAATGGCACGGCCTCGCGCGAGACCGATCGTCTGGCCGCCGATGTCATCAAGCTCGCGCCGGAGCTCAAGCTGCAGAAGATCGTGGTCAGCGAAGCCGGTGCGTCGGTGTATTCGGCGTCGGAAACCGCGGCGAAGGAATTTCCGAACCTCGACGTGTCGATCCGCGGTGCGGTGTCGATCGCGCGACGCTTGCAGGATCCGCTGGCCGAGCTGGTCAAGATCGAGCCGAAAGCGATTGGCGTCGGCCAGTACCAGCACGATGTCGACCAGTACCGTCTGGCGCGTGCACTGGATGCGCGGGTCGAGGACTGCGTCAACGCGGTCGGCGTGCACGTCAACACCGCATCCGGCGCCCTGCTCGCGCGCGTCGCCGGCCTGTCGAGTGGTGTGGCCGAGAACATCGTCATGCATCGCGATGCGAACGGGCCGTTCAAGCGTCGCAAGGACCTGTTGAAGGTGCCGCGTCTGGGCGAGAAGACCTTCGAGCAGTGCGCGGGATTCCTGCGCATCGCCGACGGCGACGAGCCGCTGGATGCGTCGTCGGTGCATCCGGAAGCCTATCCGGTGGTCGAGCGCATCGCCGGCAGCAGCGGCCGCGACGTGAAGCAGATCATCGGCGATGGCGCGTTTGTGCGAGGGCTCAAGGCGGAACAGTTCACCGACGAGAAGTTCGGCGTGCCGACGGTGCGTGACATCCTGAAGGAACTCGAGAAGCCGGGCCGCGATCCGCGTCCCGAGTTCAAGGCCGCGGTGTTCGCCGACGGTGTCGAGGACATCAAGGACCTGCAGGTCGGCATGATCCTCGAAGGCGTGGTCAGCAATGTCGCCGCGTTCGGCGCGTTCGTCGATATCGGCGTGCACCAGGACGGCCTCGTGCACATCTCGGCGCTGTCGGACACCTTCGTCAAGGATCCGCGCGACGTGGTCAAGGCCGGCGACATCGTCAAGGTGAAGGTGCTTGAGGTCGATGTGCTGCGCAAGCGCATCGCGCTGACGCGCCGCCTCGATGATGTGCCGGGCGAGAAGCCGGCCCGTGATGCGCGCGAAGATCGCACTGCATCGCGTGGCCCCGGCGGTCCGCGTGGCGGACGTCCTGCAGGCAAGCCGCAGACCGCGGCCGCGCCGAGCAACAACGCACTGGCCGACGCGTTCGCCCGCGCACGCGGACGCTGATCGGACACACGGCGTCCGGGCATGTGACACGCCCGGACGCTGCGATCAGGTCATTCGACGTTCCGATCCGTATAGACGTCTGCGACGCAGACACTCCGCACCGGAACGCGGTGGATCATCCGGCTTCGGCGGCCATCTGGTTGCCGCCCGCTTCCGCGAGCAGGGTCAGCTTCTCGTCGGTCGCCTTTTCTTCATCGAGCGTCGCCTTGAGCAGCTTCACTGCGTCCGTGTGGCCGAGCTGCTTCGCCAGCGCGCACAGCGTGCCGTAGGACGCGATCTCGTAATGCTCGACCTTCTGCGCACCGCCGATCAGCGCGGCGTCGCGCAGCGGTCCCTTCTCCATCGATTCGATCACGTCCCTGCTCTCTTCGACCAGGCCTTCCATCGCCGCGCACTTGATGCGCTTCAGGCGTGCGCCGAGCATCTCGACCACCTGGTCGAGCCGTTCGATCTGCACATTGGTCTGCTCGAGATGCAGCTCGAACGCGGCCGCGAGATCGGGGTTGTGCGTCGCGCGTGCGAGCTTCGGCAACGCCTTGGCCATCTGCCGTTCCGCGGAATGCGTGTCCGACAGTTCGTGGATGAAGAGCTCTTCGAGGGTCTTGATCGCCATAACGGAGTTCCAGCAGGAATCGGAGCGTGAGTGGATGCCGCACGCGGTGAGCCACGTGTGACTTTGGCGGCCTGTGTGCAACGGCGGGTGATCGCCGCGCCGCGTGATGGCTCAGTGCGACAACGGTTCGTTCGATCGCGGCGCGCGGAACCGGAATCCGGTGCCGGGCATCGTCACGATCAGGTGTTCGTCGAAGCCGTCGTTGAGCGTGCGACGCAGCTGGTACATGTGGCTGCGCAGCGAGTCCGAGCGCGGCAGTCGCGAGCCCCAGATCGCGGACTGCAGCTCCGCACGCGTCACCACGCGCGGGTGATGGCGCATCAACGTCGCGAGGATCTTCAGCCCGACCGGCAGCACCGGCAGATCGCGGCCGCCACGGGTCACGCGGCCCGTGCCCTGATCGACGCGCAGATCGTCGAGCGCGATGATTTCCTGTGCCACTTCGGACCGGCTGCGACGCAGCAACGCGTTGATCCGTGCGCCGAGTTCCGCAGGCGCAAACGGCTTGGTGAGGTAATCGTCGGCGCCGGCCTCCAGCCCTGCCAGCTTGTCGTCCAGTGTGTGCAACGCGGACAGCATCAGGATCGGTGCGACCGGATGCGCGGCCGCGCGCAGTTGCCGGCAGACCTCGAGGCCGCCCATGCGTGGCAGCGTGACGTCCAGCAGGATCGCGTCGTAGCGCTGTGCACTGACGAGGTTGAGTGCTTCCACACCATCGCGTGCGTAATCGATCGCGTAACCGCGCCGGACCAGCCACTCGCCGGTCAACGAGGCGAGGTTGGCGTCATCCTCGACGATGAGGATGACGCCGTTGTCGTTCCTGGACGTGTGCATGTTCCTGGTGACTCTGGATGTGCCAAAGATGGCCACCGCCCACTCATACGCGCAATCCAGCCCGACACCGTGACGCGCCCGCATACACAAAGCGCGCCATTCATTGGAATCACGCGCAGCTCACCCGCGCTTTGCGGACGCCTGGATCAGTGCGCGAGGTTCACCGCGCCCGCGCCGGGTCCTGCGCCCAGCTCCGCGCCGGTCAACGGATCGGCATCCGGCGACGACGCGGTGCGTTGCGCGAACGCATCGAGCGCCGCCTGCTGACGTGCGGTGAGCACGACGCTGGCCGTGCCGTCGCCGCCATCGACCGCCATCTGCGCGTCGCGATCCTCCACGCGCTCCCACAGCTCGCCCGAGTTCCACGGGCCCTGCGCATCGTCCTCGTCGCCCTGCGACATGTCGAAGTACAGATCCGTGTAGGAAGGATCGCCCGGCAGCTTTCCGGTCGGGAAGTTCGGCGTGATCGCGTAGAGCGCCTTCTCGAACGACTTCTGGTGCGCGACTTCGCGCGTCATCAGGAACGTCAGCGCGTCCTTGACGCCCGGATCGGTGGTGAGGTTGATCAGACGCTCGTAGACCATCTTGGCGCGCGCTTCGGCGGCGATGTTGGATCGCAGATCGGCGGTGGGTTCGCCGATGCTGTCGATGTAGGCGGCCGACCACGGCACACCGCTCGAGTTCACCAGCGCCGGACCGTTGCCGTAGAGGATCGCCTGGGTCTGGCTGGTGCTGTTGCCGGTGAGATGCCGCATGTCGGCCATCTCTTCCAGACCTTCGGCCAGCTCGCCCTTGGCGCCCTTGTTGAGCATGGTGATGATCGAGCCGATGATTTCCAGGTGGCTCAGTTCTTCGGTCGCGATGTCGAACAGCAGGTCCTTGCGGCCCGCGTCGTCTTCGGCCAATGCCTGGGTGAAGTAACGCATCGCGGCGGCGAGTTCGCCCTGCGGGCCCCCGAACTGTTCGAGCATGAGCGTCGCGAGCTGCGGATTGCCCTCGGCGACGCGGACGGTGTACTGGAGTTTTCTGTTGTGCATGAACATCGGATTCGATCCTGTATTGGCGGCGGCTGATTGGGACCACGCGCCCACACTCGATCCGGTGCGGTGACCCGCCGGTGATTCACACGGCGTTCTCCGGTGCCACGCCTGCCCACATGTTCCGCAACCCTCTGCAGCCTTCAAATCATGGGTCGCGCGGATTTCAGGCGCGCAGTTCCACCCACGTCGGCGCGTGATCACTGGCGCGCGGTTCGAGCCGCACCCAGCGGTCGACACCCACCGATTCCAGACGTTCGGCCAGCACGGGATTGAGCAGCAGATGGTCGATGCGCAGGCCGCGGTCGCGTTCGGCGTGCTGGCGGAAGTGGTCCCAGAAGGTGAAGACCTGTTCGTCGCCGAAGACCTCCGCCAGTGCGTCGGTCCAGCCCTGCTGCAACAGGTTGAAGTACGCCTCGCGGACCTGGGGCTGGATCAACGAATCCTTCTTCCAGGCCTTCGCGTCGTAGACGTCGGTGTCGGTCGGAATGACATTGAAGTCGCCGACCAGCGCAGCCGGATGTTCCAGATCGACCAGCGACTTCGCGTGCCTGTGCAGGCGCTGCATCCACGCGAGCTTGTAGTCGAACTTCGGCCCCGGCTGCGGATTGCCGTTGGGCAGGTACAGCGCGCCGACGATGATGCCGTGCACCGCGGCCTCGATGTAGCGGCTCTGCGCATCATCCGGATCGCCCGGCAGGCCGCGCCGGCTTTCCACCGGCGCCACGCCCCGCCCGAGCAGCGCGACGCCGTTCCAGGCGCGCTGGCCGTGCCAGATGGCGCCGTAGCCGGCGGCTTCGAGTTCGGCGGCCGGGAACGCCTCGTCGGTCGCCTTGAGTTCCTGCAGCGCGACGATGTCGGGCGCCTCGTGCGCCAGCCAGGCGAGCAGGTTCGGCAGGCGCGTGCCGATACCGTTGACGTTGAACGTCGCCAGCTTGAGGGTCTTCTTCCTGGCCATGCGGGGATCCGGTCGACAGCATTGCTGCCGTTCTACCGCGTGCCAGGTGACGGGCGCTGCTACCAGGACGATGCCGTCCTGCACCACAATTGCCGCATGCCACCACGTCGCCCCTGCACATCATTGCGCCACATCGCCCTGCCCGGGCCGGGCCGCGTGCGCTGATGGCGACGCCGCGTTCCCTGTGGCGCCGGGCCCTGCGCGTGCTGCTGTGCATCGCCACCGCCGTGTTCCTGCTGTGGGGCATCGGCGCGCTGTGGTACCAGGCGCCGATGCGCTGGCTGTGGCTGGTGCCGTGGAGCGCACTCGGTGTCTCGACGCTCCTGGCAGTGGCCGGCCGCATGACGCGCTCGCGACGCCGTCGCGTGCTCGGCGCCGGACTGGTCGCCGCGCTGGCGCTACTGGGCTGGTGGCAGACCGTGCTGCCGATGCACGACCGCGACTGGGCCGACGACGTCGCGCGCCTGCTCCATGCCGAGGTCGATGGCAACCGCGTTAGCCTCCACAACGTCCGCAACTTCGACTGGACCCGCGACGGCGATCCGGCGCCGCGCTGGGAGACGCGCACCTACGATCTCGACGGACTGGCCTCCGCCGATCTGGTGATGTCGTACTGGATGGGGCCGGCGATCGCGCACACCCTGGTGTCATTCGGCTTCGATGACGGCAGCCGCGTGGTGTTCTCGCTGGAGATCCGCAAGGAACGCCACGAGTCGTTCTCCGCGATCGGCGGCTTCTTCAAGCAGTTCGAGGCGGTGCTGATCGCGGCCGACGAACGCGACATCGTGCGGGTGCGCAGCAATGTGCGCGACGAGGACGTCTACCTGTACCGGCTGGCGATTCCGCGCGAACAGTTGCGCACGCTGTTCCTCGCCTACGTCGACGAGGCCGACACGCTGCAGCAGGCGCCGCGCTTCTACAACACGGTGACCAGCAACTGCACGACGATCGTCTTCGATGTCGCCCGCCACATCGCGCCGGGCCTGCCGCTCGACATCCGCCTACTGCTGTCGGGTTACTTCGGGCAGTACGCGCATGCGCACGGCGGACTCGCTGGCCAGGGCTCGTTCGACCAGCTGGAAGCGGCGGGACGCATCACCGACCGGGCGCGCGCCGCGGATCGGGACCCCGATTTCTCCCGCGCGATCCGGCGCGGCGTGCCCGGCATTCCGGAGGCCGAGACCCGATGACTTCGCACAACCCCTCGCGATGGATCCGCAGCGCGATGAGCCTGCTGCTCGTGATGTCGCTGGCCGGCTGTTCGCTGGCGATGGTCGACGTGAAGTCGATCCCGCCGGGCGAGTACATCGCGATCAAGCGCGGCGACATTCTCACCACCGGCGAGCTCAGTGCCGCGACGCGCGAGATGCTGCGCGTGGCCGGCCTCGACGATCGCGCCTGCGCGCGCCCGCAACACGACTGCCTGCAGGCGCTGACCGACGTACACGACGTCAACGACGAGCGGCGCATGGCCGCGTTGACCGAGCTGTGGATGCAGCGGGCACTGTCGCTCGCGCCCAAGCGCGACGCAGCGCCGTCCGATGCGCAACTCGATGCGTGGTTCGAAGTCGCGCGCCATGCCTACGCCTATCTGTTCTTCAGCGCGCGCACGCCCGGCGAGCGCGCATTCGAAGACCGGCAGACGCAGGTCCGCGACTACTACAACCTCGCCACGCAGGAGGCGGCGACGGCGCTGTTCGCCCGCTACGCCGGCGCGCCCGGCGCCGAGGGCGAAGCGCTGCAGCAGGCCGGCTGGACGATCCGCACCACGCTCGAGGGCGTGCGCCTGCCCGATGGCGTGGACCTGCCGGAAGAACTCATTCCGGCTTCGTCGCTGCAGTTCGCCGGCTTGCGCAGCGTGTACCGGCGCGACGGGTTCGGCGCCGAACTCGTCGCGGTGATGCAGCCCGATCCGGTGACGACGATCGTCGCGCCCGATGCGGAAGACGCCGCAGACACACCGCACCGTCGCCAGCGCCCGCAGCGTCGCGACTACAGCGAGATGCCCTCCCCGGCGCTGACCGTGCTGTTGCGCTTTCCGGCGAACGATCTCGCGCAGCTGATGGCCACGCGCGACGTCGCGTTGAGCGTGCACGATCCCTATGTCGACAGCGTCGCGCAGATGCACGGCCAGCAGGTGCCGCTGGCCGCGAACTTCACCGCCGGCTACGGCCTGTGGCTCGCGCGTTCCGGCTTCGCCACGCAGTCGCTGCGCACGCTGTTCGGCCGCGACCACGGCATCGACCGGCCGCATCTTTACATGATGCAGCCCTACGACCCCGACCGCCGGATCCTGCTGATGCTGCATGGGCTGGCGAGCAGTCCCGAAGCCTGGGTCAATGTCGCCAACGAGGTGCTGGGCGACGAGACGCTGCGGCAGAGCTTCCAGATCTGGCAGATCTACTACCCGACCAACATGCCGATCGCGCTCAACCATGCGCAGATCCGCCGTACGGTCGACGACGCGCTCACGCACTTCGATCCCGACCGCCGCGCACGCGCTTCGCAGGACATGGTGGTCGTCGGCCACAGCATGGGTGGCGTGATCGCGCGGCTGATGGTGTCGTCGTCGGGCGACGCGCTGTGGGACGCGGTGATGGCGAATCGCGAGATCGCGCCCGGCGATCTGCGCCGTGTGCAACGGCGGCTGTCTCCGTTCCTGCGCTTCGAACCGATGCCGCAGATCGAGCGCGCGGTCTTCATCGCCGCGCCGCATCGCGGCACCGACATCGCCGGCACGCGCGCGGGTCGCTGGATCTCACGCCTCGTGCGCCTGCCGCTGACGTTTCTGGAGAACTTCGACGACGTGCTGCAGACGCTCGCCGGCAGCGCGCAGACACCCGACGGCAGCACCGGCCGCATTCCCAACAGCATCGACAACCTCAGCGCCAGCGATCCTTTCGTGCGCGCCGCCGCCGATCTGCCGCGTGCGCCGCACGTGACGCTGCACACGATCATCGCCCAGCGCGATCCCGCGGTCCCGCTCGCGCAGTCGAACGACGGCCTCGTGCCCTACGCCAGCGCGCACCTCGACGATGCGGTGTCGGAGAAGGTCATCGTGTCCGGCCACAGCGTGCAGGAGACCGCGCCTGCGATCCTCGAACTGCGCCGCATCCTGCACGAGGACGTTGCGGCGCATCCGCTGGACTGATCGTCTCTAGCGCGCCATCGCCAGACGCAGCGGTTCACGATGACGCCGGCTGCAGGGCACGATGGTGCCGTCGTGCAGATGGATGCGTGCATCGCCACTGTCGAGCGGTTCGATCGAGGCGATCCGATCGACGTTGACCAGATGACTGCGGTGCACGCGCAGGAACCGCGCGGCGTCCAGGCGGGATTCGAGTTCGGCCAGGGTGCTGCGCAGCGGATAGACCTTGCCGCGCACGTGCAGGTTGGCGTAGTTGCCTGCGGCCTGCACCCATTCGATGTCGTCGGCAGCCACCAGGAATTCGCGCCCCAGCTTGCGGACCAGAAACCGCGAGGGCCGTTCGACCGGCTCCACCGGCGCGCTGTCGTCGTCCGGCGCGGCCAGCAACGAGGCTTCGCCCTGCAGGCGTCGCACCAGCAGACGATAGCCATGCAGCACCACGACGATGCCGAGAAAGGTGCGCGCATCCTTCAGGTATTCGTAGACGAAGGCATCGCCGAAGACATAGCTGCCGCCGTGCCATGCGTAGACCAGCTTGCGGATGGCCACCATCAGTCCGACGTGCAGCACCGACCAGACCACGCTCGCCACCGCGTACAGCGGCAGGCGCCGGCGCCAGTTGTCCAGATGCACCGGCCAGCGCGCGGTGAACCACACCATCGCCGGCACCAGCATCAGCAGCGCGACGGCGCTGCTGCCTTCCCAGCTCGCCACTTCCCAAGCGGCGTAGCCCAGCCCGAGGCGCTCGACGTCCATCCAGGTGGTCACGCTGTTGCCCAGCCCGGACAGCAGATAGGTGATGAGCCAGTAGCCGACCTCGACCGGTCGACGGATGGCGAGATAGCGCTCGGCGCCGGTGAGCGGCGCGGGGGAACGTGCGGACATGCCCGCATTCTAGGCAGCCGCCGCGCGTCGGCCCGTCCCATTCGTCCCTGCCGGCCCACGGTTCGTCCCTGGAGACGCGCCCTGAAGCCCTCGGCGGGACCGCGCGTCACTGCGACCCGGCACCGTGGCGGCCCCTTCCGTATCGCAGACCGCCATGGACCGACGCCACGACATCGACGCGCTGCGCGTGATCGCCTTCGCCCTGCTGATCCTCTATCACGCGGGCATGGTCTACGTGGTCGACTGGGGTTTCCACATCAAGAGCCCGACGCTGCTCGGCTGGGTCGAGTGGCCGATGGTGCTGGTCAACCGCTGGCGGATGTCGCTGCTGTTCCTGCTGTCGGGCATCGCGCTGGGTCTGGTGCTGGCGCGGAAATCACCGGGCCGCCTGATCGGCAATCGCAGCTGGCGCCTGCTGTTGCCGCTGGCGTTCGGCATCCTCGCAGTCGTGCCGGTGCAGGCCTGGTGCGAGGCGCGGATGCTCGGCACCTACGACGCCGGCTTCGGCACCTTCCTGTTGCGTTACCTGCAGCTGCGGCCGTGGCCGGCCGGCACATTCACCGGCGCCGAGTACGGCTTTACCTGGAACCATCTCTGGTATCTGCCGTATCTGTGGGTCTACACGCTGCTCGCGCTGATCGCCTTGCCGCTGCTGCGCGCGATCGGTGGTGCACGCATCGCCGGATGGCTGACCACGCGGGGTCGCTGGTTGCTGTGGACGGTGCCGCCGCTGTGGATGCTATTCGCCATGATCGTGCTGGCGCCGCGGTTTCCGACGACCCATGCCTTGGCCGGCGACTGGTTCAGCCATGCCAAGTACGTTCCGATCTTTGCGTTCGGCGTCCTGATCGCATCGCGCGCAGCGATGTGGGCCGCACTCGACGCACGCCGCTGGGTGCTGACGGCGTGCGCGCTGACCGGCGCGTGCGTCTACATGGCACTACGCGTGATCGGACGCCTGCTCGACAGCGGCGTCCTGTCGCCCGACAGCTTCGACGCCCTGATGCCGCTATCGGCGTGGAAGCTTGTATCGGTCTGCGCACACGCGCTGTATGCGTGGACCGCGCTGCTCGCACTGCTCGCCTGGGGCGCCCGTCTGTTGAACCGGCCGTGGCCGGGACTGCGCTACGCCAGCGAGGCCGTGTATCCCTGGTACATCCTGCACCAGAGCCTGATCGTCCTCGCCGCGTACTGGCTGGTTCCGTTGCGCCTCGGCGCGTTGTGGGAACCGCTGCTGGTGCTGGCGATCACGGTGGCCGGCTGTCTGTTGGTCCACGAACTGCTGATCCGGCGCATCCGCTGGCTGCGTCCGCTGTTCGGACTGCCGATGCGCACCCGCGTGCAATCAACAGCGCGTCTGGGTGACAGGGAGTTGCCGGCGTTCCGCGCGCCCTGAGCATCTATGGCGAAGGCGCGCGTCGAATCAGGAATGCACCGCGCCGCGCATGCGGCGCCGGATCCATCCGGCGACACCCGAGATTACTGCAGCCGGAATCGACAACACCGCCGCGTAGAGCACGCCTGCCAGCAGCAACGGATCCGCGCCTGACACTGCGATCACGACCGGCACCTGGGCGAAGACGACGATCAGACCCCAGAGCCACGCGCGCGTCGGCATCGCGAATCCGAGGATTGCGGACAGCAGCAGCGCGCCCGGATACACCAGCGTCCAGAACGCGTCGGCATCCCAGGGTTCGCCACCGGCCGACAGTCCTGACACGGCCGCCCAGTACACGATGCCGACGATGGCCGAGACGCACGCGCCGAGAAGTACGGGTCTGTTCGTCATTCCTGTCGCCCTCCACGATCGAAGCCGGTACCAGACCACAGTCGTGCGGAACGCGGGATGATCGGACAAGCCCTTCGCGTCACTCCGCCCATTCGGCGTCGGTGGTGAACACGATGGTCAACCAGCGATCGGGCGTGTCGTGGCCGATGCTGGCGCTGATCGCGTCACGCAGGCGATCCCAGTCCTCCAGCGCACGCGCCGGCGCGCCTGTGGGGACGATGAAGGCGAGTTCGATCTGCCGCCCGCGTCCGACCCGGGCGACATAGGCGCGATGGTCGATGAAGCCGTGCTGCGCGACGATCCCACGTGCCACGTCGTCGACCTGGGCTTTCAGGTCGGCGGGCGTGATCAGCAGGATGTCGGCCAGCGCACGGCGGATGGTGCCGATGGGAATCGGGATGATCACCAGACAGACCAGCGCCAGCACCGCGGGGTCGATGTACGGCGAGATCCACGCCAGTGCCGTGCCCTGTACCGCGAAGCCCACGACGAACGCGACCAGCAGCGATGCAGTGATCGCACCCGACATCAGCCAGCCCTTGGCGTCGAGCGCGACGAAGTCTGAGCGCAGCCTGCGATTGGCACGCAGCCCGAGCAGACCCATGCCGAGACACACCGTCAAGGTCAGCACCGCGTAGACGATGGCCCGGTCGAACTGCAGCTCGCGGCCGCCTGCCAGCAGTACGCCGACGGCGGTAATGAACGCGTAGACCGCCGCACCGGTCAGCAGCAGGCCGTTGACGCCCAGCACCATCGGTTCGAGATGCCAGAAGCCCATGGTGAAACGCTGCACCAGGCGACGACCGGCAGCCCCTGCGGCGGTGGACGCCGCGATCAGGTTCGCCACCAGCAGGGCCACCGCCGTCATCACGCCGTCGACCAGCGAATACACGCCGTCGAACACGATGGAGAACGAGCCGGTGATCAGGCCAAACCCGATGCCCAGTGCCGCGACGACTGCAGTTGCGGCGATGGACAGCCGCAACATCGCCGCCTCGCTCTGGAGGCCGAATCGTCGGGGCCGCGGGTGTGGAGCGTTGGCAGGCGTCATACGCCGCATTGTCCCAGACAGGACGACCGTGCGGATGTCGACGTTGCCACCTGCATGCGGACGTCTGCTGACACCGCATCCACGTGCTCGACGTTACAAGTGCGCACTCCCGATCAACGGCCGGACCTCATGGCGCTTTCCGAAACCACACAGGCATCGCTGCAGGACCTGGATGCAGAGCTCGACACCTACGGCGGTTCCGAGACCGATCGCCTCAAGAAGATCGCCGGCCTGGCCAACATGGCAGTGACGTTGCGCCAGCACGCACGCGCGGACGAGCGCCCCGGGATCGACCGGGCACTGCACGAACTGGCGCGCAAACATGGTGTTCCCGACGACTGCCTGCTGCCGTCACCCGGGTCGGGCCCGGTCTGACCGGCGCTATCGATCGCCTCGCACCGGCGGGCGCTTACCGACCCGGCGGATCGAGGGCTCAGGCCGCACGCGTGCGCCGCGCGCGTTCCAGATGCACCAGCAGCAGCGAGATCGCAGCCGGCGTCATGCCGGGAATGCGCTGCGCCTGACCGACGGTGAGCGGTCGCACCTGCACGAGTTTCTGCGCGAGTTCGGCCGATAGACCCCGCACCTGCGCGTAGTCGAAGCTCTCTGCGATCGCCGTGGTTTCCTGGCGCTGCTGGCGTTCGATCTCGACGCGCTGCCGGTCGAGATAGCCGGAATACTTGGCTTCGATCTCGACCTGCTCGGCGACGTCCGCTTCGTCCACGCCCGGACCGATCGCCTGCACACGCATCAGATCCGCGTAGCCGAGTTCGGGGCGACGCAGCAGGTCGATCCCGTTGCTTTCCCGGCGCAGTTCGATCCCCAGCGTCGCGACGACATCGTGACCGACCGCGTTGCGCGGCGACGCCCACAGGCCGCGCAGACGTGCGCTCTCGCGCTCGACGGCCTCACGCTTGGCGTCGAAGCGTGCCCAGCGCGCATCGTCGACGAGACCGAGGTTGTGGCCCGCTTCGGTCAGGCGCAGGTCCGCATTGTCCTCGCGCAGCTGCAGCCGGTATTCGGCGCGGCTGGTGAACATGCGGTAGGGCTCCTTGGTGCCGTGGGTGATCAGATCGTCGACCAGCACGCCGATGTAGGCCTGGTCGCGGCGCGGACTCCAGGCGTCGAGACCGCGCACCTGGCGCGCGGCGTTGACGCCGGCGAGCAGGCCCTGCGCGGCGGCCTCCTCGTACCCGGTGGTGCCGTTGATCTGGCCGGCGAAGTACAGGCCGGCGACGGCGCGCGTCTCCAGTGTCGCCTTGAGCCCGCGCGGATCGAAGAAGTCGTATTCGATCGCGTAACCGGCGCGGGTGATGTGTGCGTGTTCGAAGCCGGTGATGCTGCGCACGAGCTCCAGCTGCACGTCGAACGGCAGCGAAGTCGAGATGCCGTTGGGATAGATCTCGGCGACATCGAGGCCTTCGGGCTCGACGAAGATCTGGTGGCTGGCCTTGTCGGCGAAGCGCACGACCTTGTCTTCGATCGACGGACAGTAACGCGGACCGATGCCTTCGATCTGGCCCGAGTACATCGGCGAGCGGTGCAGCGCGCCGCGGATGATCTCGTGCGTGCGCTCGGTGGTGTGCGTGATCCAGCACGACACTTGGCGCGGATGGTCGTCGCGCGTGCCCATGAAGGAGAACACCGGACGCGGATCGTCGCCCGGCTGGATGGTCATCGCGGCGTAGTCGAGCGTGCGACCGTCGATACGCGGCGGCGTGCCGGTCTTCAGACGGTCGACGACGAACGGACGCTCGCGCAGACGCGCGGCAAGCGTGGCTGCTGGCGGATCGCCAGCGCGGCCACCGGCCGACTGGGCTTCGCCGATATGGATGCGTCCGGCCAGGAACGTGCCCGCGGTCAGCACGACGGCGGGCGCGTCGAAGCGCAGGCCGGTCTGGGTGATCGCGCCGCGCACGGCGTCGCCTTCGATGACCAGGTCATCGACCGCCGACTGGAAGATCGTCAGGTTGGGCTGCGCTTCGACGGCGCGGCGTACGAACGCGCGATAGAGGTTGCGGTCGGCCTGGCAGCGCGTCGCGCGCACCGCCGGGCCTTTCGATGCATTGAGCCTGCGCCACTGGATGCCCGCCGCGTCCGCCGCACGCGCCATCACGCCGCCGAGCGCGTCGATCTCGCGCACCAGATGGCCCTTGCCGATGCCGCCGATCGCGGGATTGCAGCTCATCACGCCGATGGTTTCGACGTTGTGGGTCAGCAGCAGCGTGCGGGCACCGGCGCGCGCGGACGCGAGGGCAGCCTCGGTGCCGGCATGGCCGCCGCCGACGACGATGACGTCGTAGCTGTGGAAGTCGTTGTGCATGGGCGGATTATCCGCGAGATCGACGGGCGCGACAGGCCGGGCGCCAGAGTTGGCACACTTTCTGCGTGGTGACGGGGGCACCCGCAGCGCCGAGCGTCGAGAAAGGGGGGCGCGGCCGGAGATTGGAACAGGGCTGGCCAAGCACGCTGCGGGGAAGCACGGGGCCGGGTGTCGGGGGACATCCGGCCCCATTTTTTTGCGCGTGCCGGGGAGATCGCTGCCAACGGCACTGCAAGTGAAGAGCCGACACCCGACGAAGACGGAACAGGGGGGATCCGGTATTCCCCGCCGGGTGTCGACAATTGGTGTGCCCTTTACGTCGAAAACCGACGCTCGAGGTCACGCGCGCCAAGCTTCCCCCGCCGTCCCTGCAAGCGCAAGTGCTAGATCGGCTCGACTTGCCGGTGTGTGACCGGATTCCGACTTTCGCCGCGCGGCCTGGAACCCCGGTCACCGCGGGTGGGCGGCGGCCTGCTCTGCGGCGCAGCCTCGCGGGGGCGCTGCATCTCTGGGCGTGGCGCGGGCCGGGTGACCGGAGGCGACTGACCCTCGGCACGCGGCGGACGTCCATCCATGCCACCAGGACGACGCGGACGATCCGTGTCACCACGTGGCGGCCGCCCTTCCCAACCGGGGCGCGGCCCATCCGGACGGCCGATACCCGGACGATCCGGGCGGTTGGGCCGTCCCTCGCCGGGACGATCCGGACGCCCGCTGCCCCAACCGGGACGGTCGGGCCTGTCCGGGCGTCCTTCATGCGGCCGGTCCGGGCGATCGGGTCGGCCACTGCCCCAACCGGGGCGATCGGGGCGCGTGTGCCCTTGGGGCGGCCGGTTGTGCGGCGGGCGATGGCCGGGCCTCCCCGGATACACGGGCCGCACGACAACCGGCGGCGGACGGTAGTACCCGCCGCCGTAGCCATAGCCGTAGGGCAACCGGTTCCAGTCACCGTAGCGGCCGTATGGCGCACCAAGCCCGACGCCGCCGTACCATCCGCCACCGCTGCCATAGCCGACGCTGCCGTAGGGCGCGCCGTAATACCGGTAGGTCGTCTGCGGTGCGCCGTAGTAGTAATCGCCGCTGCCACCGCGGTACCCGTAGGTCGCGCAACCCGCCAGGGTCATGCAGGCAACCAGTACGAAAGCCTTGCGGATCATGTCGATTCACCCCTGTCGGTCCGTGTGCCAGCTTCCGCCTGCAGCGTTGAATCCGCCCTTAAGGCCACCCGGCGCATCCGTTCGCATGCAGGGTCGTGAATCCCCCGGGTTGCTCCGTTACGCTTGCACGATGGCGAATCCCCCCTTCCTGCCCGGCCCTGCCGACGTGCTTGCCGCCGCGGCGCGTATCGCGGCACATGCGCACGTCACACCGGTGTTGCGCAGCCGTACCCTCGATTCCGCGGCAGGCTGCACCCTGCACCTGAAGGCCGAGCACCTGCAGCGCGCGGGCGCTTTCAAGTTCCGGGGGGCGTGCAACGCGGTGTGGTCGCTCGACGCGGCGACCGCCGCACATGGTGTGGTGACCCATTCGTCGGGCAACCATGGCGCAGCCCTCGCGCTTGCAGCGGCCTCGCGTGGCATCGTCTGTCACGTGGTGGTGCCGGAGGGCGCAGTGCCGGCCAAGCTGGCGGCCATCGCCCGATACGGTGCCGTGCTGCATCACTGTGCGCCGACACTGGCCGCACGCGAGGCGACCTGTGAGACCGTGCGGACGCGCACCGGCGCGATCCTGGTGCATCCCTATACCGATCCGCAGGTGATCGCGGGCCAGGGCACCGCCACGCTTGAACTGGTCCATGCCGCAGGGCCGCTTGACGTCCTGGTGGTACCGGTGGGCGGCGGTGGTCTGGCCGCAGGGGCCGCGCTTGCCTTGGCGGCCGCATCGCCGCAGACGCAGCTGGTGCTGGCCGAACCTGCCGGAGCCGATGACGCCCTGCGCTCGTTCCGGGCCGGCGCCCGGGTCGACGACCTGGTTCCGGATACGGTCTGCGACGGTCTGCGTGGACTGCTCGGCCTGCCGAACTTCGACCTTCTGCACGCGTACCGCGCCAGCGACGGAACCGCCGTCGAGGTAATCGCCGTCGAGGATGCCGACACCGTCGCCGCGATGCGCCGCATCGCGCTGCACACCAAGCAGTTGGTCGAGCCGTCCTCGGCGATCGCACTGGCGGCCGTGCTGGGCAACCGCGCCCGCTTCGCGGACCGCCGCGTCGGCATCGTGCTCAGCGGTGGCAACGTCGACCTCGACCATCTGCCCTGGACGGCGTGACGGCAGGAGCCTCCGATGCGACGACGACGCAGTCCCTTCATGACCCTTTTGCGCGCCTGCCTGTGGCTGCTGCTGCTGGCACTGCTGTGGCTGCTGGGTGTGGCGGCGTGGATCGGCCACGTGGGCACGCGCGACGAAGCCGGACCGGCCGATGTGATCGTGGTACTCGGCGCCGCTGCCTATGACGCCCAGCCTTCGCCGGTCTTCGAGGCCCGCATCGATCATGGTCTGGACCTGTACCGGGCCGGGCATGCCGGCACGCTGATCTTTACCGGCGGCTACGGCGGCGCAAAGGCGCGCTTCTCCGAATCCCAGGTCGCCCGACGCTATGCGCTGCGGCGCGACGTGCCCGATGCGGACATCCTGATCGAATCGCGCTCGCGCACGACCGTCGAGAATCTGATCGAGGCACGCCGCCTGATGCAGGATCACGGCCTGCACCGCGCGATCATCGTCAGTGATCCCTTGCACATGGCGCGCGCCCTGCGCGCGAGTCGCGCACTGGGGATCGATGCCGTCGGCTCGCCGACGCCCAGCACACGCTTCCGCACCTTCCGCACCCAGCGCGAGTTCCTGTTGCGCGAGGTGTACTTCTTCCACCGCGACCTGTTCGACGCGGTCCGCCAGAGGATGACCTGATGACGCTGCCCACCCAGACCGCCACACTCGAACTTGTGCGCGCCTACTACACCGCGTTCAACGCAGGGGATCGCGACGCGATGCTGGCACTGCTGACCGGTGACGTGGTCCACGACCTCAACCAGGGTACGCGCGAGACCGGCCTCGACGCCTTCGTCGCGTTCATGCAGCGCATGGACAGGTGCTATCGCGAGCGGCTGGACGACGTTGTCGTGATGGCATCCGAAGACGGCACACGTGCAGCGGCCGAATACGTGGTGCATGGCGCGTACATCGCCGATGACGAGGGCCTGCCGCCGGCCAATGGCCAGCAATACGTGCTGCCCGGCGGCGCATTCTTCGAGGTCTGCGACGGCCGCATCGCGCGCGTCACGAACTACTACAACCTCGAGGACTGGATCGCGCAGGTGGGCTGATGCGGGCCGTGCCCGTCACCAGCGCAGGATGAAATGCGCGAATCCGGGGATGTCGTTCGGCGTGTACTCGGCAGTGTAGCCGCGCTGCGCCAGCATCGCGACCGTTTCGGCGAGCCGCTCCTCTGTCATCCCCCGCACATCGACCGTCCACTCGAAGGTGCGTGCGCCGGAGAAGGGATGGGCCTGCAGGCGTTCGAGCAGATCGCGCACGACCTGGCTCGGCGTCCGCGCTCGCGGCGGCGGGGGGGGCGGGATGGTCGGGGACTGCATGGCGGAACCGCCGTACGAGTGGCCTTGCACGAACGCGGATGTCCGCCGGGCGCGGACACGGTCCCGCAGACCGGCACGAACATGGCCGGTCGCAAGGATCACTGCGTGAGAACGGCAGGCCCGTCCACCCGGCGACGCTTCGAAGCAGCGTCGGGCGACCTGTTTGCGGAGTATCGACTCTAGGCGCCCGATTGCAGGCTCAACGTGATGCTGGACTGCGAATGTCAGGTCGCCGACGCACGGCAATGGCAGCGCAATGCGTGATCTCACGTGCCGCGTCCCATCGCGATGTCCGCCTCAGCCGGCAGGCTGCCCGTCGGCGACGAGTGTCAGTCCTTCGTTGAGCAGCCAGCGCGTCGCCAGCACGCGTTGCGGTTGTGGCTGGTCCTTGAGGACGTCGACCATCTGCCGGAAAGAGCGGCACCTCGACTGGCGACTCGCGTCGTCGGTACCCGTCGAGGTCAGTCCCAGCATGAAACCGTCATGCAGCAGCGTGGCGGTGATCGCCGCGGCGCGCAGCACTTGCTGCGCGGCAGCCGGATCGTAGGGCTGCGGCTGCCCCTGCAGGCCACTCATTGCAACCGTGGTGAAGGCGTTGGCGAAGCGGTTGCGGCTCGCCGGGCCGAGCGTGTCGACGGTGCGCTGGAACGCGGAGAGGTCGCGTCTGGCATCGGGCTCGAACAGCGCACACAGCGCGCGCGCTTCGTTCGGCTCGCGCGAGGACAGCAGCACGGCCTGGAAGAGGTCGTCGACCGATTGCGTCGAGGCGCGTCGCAACACGTCGCCACCGGTCGACAGCACCGCGGCCGGGTCGAGACGCGAGAGGTCGATTTCGTACTGTTGAGCGGACGCGATGCCCGGCGCGGCGAGTGCGAGACACAGCAAGGGCGTGATCAGGAGTCGGCGCATCACAGGAGCTTCCATGGACCGGCTGGGTCGATGAACGCGAGTCTAGGTGCGTCCGCCTGAACATCTATCACGGCGCAGGCGCGACACGGCTGTCATGGATCCGCTTCAGACAATCGGGGGATATACGACGTCCTGCCTCGTCGCTCGACGGTCTCTCCAGATAACGCGCGGGCTGGGAAGACAGTTGGTGCTGGCAATCCAGTGGGACCACAAACGTGGGCTCGGTGCTCGCGCAGGCGGCGAGCGCTGTGAGCAGTACCCCGGCGAATGCGGCGGCAGTCGACTTGCGCATGTCATGACCTTCCTGGTGGACATGTCTGCATGCTGCCATCGGCAACTGCGCACGCCCTGTGCCGATGGTTGGGCCCTTCGACGCGCCTCACGCGCCCATGTAGCGCCCGGGCCGGTGGTTGAACAGCAGCACGAGGTTGAGCACCAGCACGCCGAGCGCGGAGTACAGCACCTGCGCGGGCGGCACGATCATCAGCGCGACCAGCATCAGCACGGTGTCGAAACCCATCTGCAGTTTGCCGGCGCTCCAGCCGCGGCTGCGCTGCAGCCAGACCACGACGATACCCACGCCGCCGAGACTCGCGCGATGGCGGATGAAGGACAGGATGCCCATGCCGACCAGTGCGCCGCCGAAGATCGCAGAGAACGCGGGGCTCATCGACTCGAACGGCGCCCAGCGCGGAATCGCGTCGGCAACGAAGCCGGTCACGCCAACCGCGAGAAAGGTCTTGAGGGTGAATTCCCAGCCCATGCGCCGCACCGCGATCCAGTAGAACGGCAGGTTGATCAGCACGAACAGCAGGCCGAAGTTCCAGCCGCTGGCGTAGTGCACCAGCAGCGATACACCGGCGATGCCGCCGACCAGCAGACCGCCGGTGGCGAGGATCGACATGCCCAGCGCGCCGACCAGGCTGGCGAGCACCAGGCCCTGCACGTCCTCGACCAGCGTGTGCCGCTGCGCCGACGCTTCGGGCGCGGCCACGGCGACGGCCGCTTCGGCTTCGGCGGCATCGTGCGGATCGGGCTGGGACGGCTTGGCGTGGATGGCGGACACAGGCGCAGACGGTGGATGTTGCGCTGCAGCATAACCGACTGCGGCTGGACGGTCGGTGATGCTGGACATCCCGAACCGCATTCCAGCGCGCATTGCGCATGCGGAATGCCTTCTGCGAACCGTTCGCGGTCGCAATAAATGTAATGTTATTACATGATAGAGTGCCGGCCCGTTCAGCAACGCCGCCCTCCCGCATGAAGATCTGCCGCCTCACCGCCGCCCTGTTCGCCGCCCCGATCGCCGCCGCCCTGTCCTCGCCTGTTGCCCATGCCCAATCGCAGGGCGCCACCACCACGATGGGGCCGGTGCACGTGCACCAGGCGCGTGGCCAGCTGACCGCCCACGAGGTGCTGACGTCAGTCGACGTGCTCGGCGCCGAGCAGATCGAAGACAAGACGGTGACGCAGAGCTGGGAACTGCTCGGGCAGATGCCGGGCATGCAACTGACCGAGACGCGCCAGGGCGCGGAGTCCGGCAAGGTGAGCTTTCGCGCGTTCAATGGCGAGGGCTATCTCAATGCGATCAAGACGCTGATCGACGGCATTCCGAGCAACGTCAACAGCGGCAACCAGCGCTTCATCGACATGCTGTTTCCGCTGGAGATCGATTACATCGAAGTCGTGCGCGGCACCAACGATCCGCGTTACGGCCTGCACAACATCGGCGGCAACATCAATTTCGGCACGCGCCAGGGCGGCGAGTACACCGATGCGCGCCTGACCTACGGCAGCTTCGACACGCGCGAAGCGCAGATCGCGGTAGGCCGCGAGAGCGGCGGCTTCGCGCAGAACTACTTCGTCGGCGTGCAGGCCTCGGACGGCTATCGCGACCACGATGCGTCGGAGAAATATTCGCTGGGCGGCAAGTGGTTCTACGGCAGCCTCGACGACGGCATGCGCATCGGCCTGACGGCGCGCGCGTACAGACAGGAAGCCGAAGAGCCGGGCTTCATGACCGCCGAGGAACTGGCCACCGACCGGCGCCGGTCCGACCGCCGCAATGCCAACGATGGCGACGACCGCGAGATGCGTCAGATCGGCGTGCACATGGATCTGAAGCTTGCCGAGAATCTTGTGCTCGGCAGCAAGCTCTACTACAACCGCTACGAGGACGACCGCCGCGTCACCTTCAGCGATCTGCCCACCGGCAATGCGCCTCGGCAGCGCCGCATCTGGGACGAGAAGCAGACCGGCATGCTCGCCACGCTGACCTGGGTCGCCAGCGACACGCTCACGCTCGAGAGCGGCGCCAACTACGAGCAGCAGCGCAACGGCTACACGCGACAGCGCTTCAACTACGCCGAGCCGACCGATTTCGACGCACCGCCCGCGCGCGTGCAGAACGACGACTTCCACAGCTTCGACAACACCGGCGCCTACGTGCAGGCGATCTGGCAGCCGGTCGATGCCCTGAAGATCGTGCCGGCCTATCGCGTCGACCGCTTCGATGGCGCGACCCAGTTGCCAGGTGGCGTGCATGCGCCGCTGCAGGACTACGGCACCATCGGCCAGCCCAAGCTCAGCGTGGTCTATGCGCTGTCGCCGGACACCAACCTCTATGCGAACTGGGGCCGCACCTTCCAGGTGCTGACCGGCTCCACGCCGCCCGCGTACCTGACGCCGGGCCAGATGGCGATGCAGCCTTCGACCAACACCGGCATGGAAGCAGGTCTGCGCTTCGCGCCGTTCGCCGGCAGCCAGGCACGCATCGCGGTGTGGCAGCAGGACGCCGAGAACGAGGTCTCCAACATGCCCGCCACCGGCACAACCGTGGTGTTGGGCAAGACCCGCCGCCGCGGCGTGGATGCACAGATCGATGCGCAGCTCGGCGAGCGCTGGACGCTGCGCGCCTCGCACGCCTACCAGGAAGCGAAGATCGAACGCGACGGCCGCGCTGCCGGCCTGTCGATCGAAGGTAACGAGGTCGCGGCGACGCCACGCACGATCAGCAATCTCGGTGTGGACTACCGCGCCAGCGATGCGCTCGCGTTCGGACTGCACGCACGCGCGCAGGGCGATTACTACCTCGAAGAGCGCAATGTGACGGAGAAGTTCGGCAAGTTCGCCGTGCTCGACCTGAGCGCGAAGTACCAGATCAATCCACGCCTGAGCGTCGATTTCCAGGTCAAGAATCTGACCGACCGCGAATACGCCTACGCCTGGTACGACAGCTTTTTCTGGGACACCGCGCAGCCGATGTTCTCGCCGGCGCCGGGCCGCAGTGCCTTCGTGTCGCTCAGCCTGCGGTTGTGACCAGCGGCGCTGGCGCGTGGGTCGGCGCCGCCAGCAATAGTTCTGGGGCCACGCCATCTGCGACATGGCGGTAGGCGTCGGCGCACATTTCACCGAGCCCGCGCTTCGCGTGCCATTTCAGCGTGTCGCGCGCGGCCTGGGGGTCGGCGTAGAAACACGCGACATCGCCAGGTCGGCGTTCGACGATCGTGTACGGCAGCTCGCATCCGCTGGCCGCCGCATACGCACCGACGAGATCGAGCACCGAGGTGCCGACGCCGGTGCCGATGTTGAGGACGCGATGCCCTGGCGCCGACAGTACACAGTCGAGCGCGGCGACATGTGCTTCTGCCAGGTCCATGACATGCACGTAGTCGCGCACGCAGGTGCCGTCGGGCGTCGGGTAATCGCCGCCGAACACGCGGAGACGCTTCAGCGTGCCGTTCGCGACACGGCCGAGATACGGGACGAGATTCTCGGGCTCACCCAATGGCGAATCACCGAGTTGCCCGCTGCCGTGCGCGCCGATCGGATTGAAGTAGCGCAATGACACGACGCTCGCGCGAACGTCGCTCGCACATACGTCCGCCAGCATCAGCTCCACAATCATCTTGCTGCGGCCGTACGCGCTCTCGGGTCGCAGCGGATGGTCTTCGCGCAGCGGCAGGCTGTCGGGCTCGCCGTAGACGGTCGCCGACGAACTGAAGACGATGCGCGGATCGCCCTGGCGCGCGATCGCCTGCACCAGCGCGATGGAACCGGCGACATTGATCGCGTAGTAGCGCAGCGGATCACGCGAGGACTCGGCCACGGACTTGACGCCCGCGAAGTGGATCGCCGCGTCGGGCCGGTACCGCGCGACGATGGCATCGAGCCAGCCCGGCGCGAGGATGTCGCCCTGCTCGAAAAGCGGCCGCTCACCGGACACGGATTCGATCGCATCGAGCACCGAGACATCGCTGTTGCTCAGATCGTCGACCACGAGCACGCGGAAGCCGGCCAGCTGCAGGCATACGCAGGTGTGCGAGCCGATGTAGCCCGTGCCGCCGGTGACCAGGATCAGCCGCGAGGCGTCCACATCCGGGGCGGACGCAACTGCGCCGGGCCCGGATGCGTTCAAGTCGCTCTCGCTTCGCTGCGTGTCTCTTCCAGCCGTGCCGACTGCGCTGCGCGGCGACCGGCAAGAAACGCATGATCGGAGTTGTAGTACTCCCACTCGCTGTAGCGGCCGGCGAGGATCACATCATGTGCGAGCAGCCAGGCGCGGATGGTCTCCACGTTCGCGGCGCGCGCATGGTCGTAGAGCACGTAGGCGTAGGGCATATCGACGATGGATGCGGTGAGGATCGGATCGTCGGCGCCGATCATGCCGACCTCGATGCATTCGGCGATGCAGCGGTCGATCAGGGCGTCGCCATCGACCGGCAGCGGTTTGGTCGGCGAATAGGTGATCTCGCAGGTCAGGCCGAACCCACCGGACGGATTGTTGTGCGGACTCGCGTTGCCCTGCACGAAGATGCGATGGAAGATCGTGTGCTCGGGGTAGTAGATCCAGTGCTTGTCGGTCAGGTCCGCGCGGCCGACGCCGATGTTCACGCAGCGCACCGAGATGTGCCGCAGGCCGGCGGCCGCAACGCGCACACGCTCCGGCGCTTCGTCGCCGAGCAGCGTCACCAGCTGCGGCAACGGCAGCGTGCTGACCAGACGCTTCCAGCGCAGGCGATGCCCATCCGACAACGTGACCTGCCGCTTCGTCACCGAGACACCGGTGATCGTCCTGCCGAGCATCAACGTGCTTTCCAGATGCGGCAGGAATCCATCCATCAACGCCTGGAAACCGCCACGCAGCGGATAGCCGAAGCGCGCATTCGGACCGACCGGCGCCATCACCGGTTCGAGTGCGCCTTCGATCATCTCGTCGAGATTCGGCATCGGCACACGCCCGCCGAGCCATGAGGTTTCCATCTCCCGCGGCGGCACGGTCCACAGCTTGGTGTTGTAGGGCACGGCGAAATGCTTCGCCACGCCGGCGCCCCAGACCTGGTAGATGAACTCCTCGAAGTTCGCTGGTGCGCGCTGTGCCAGCGTTGCGACCTTGCCGCTGGTCGCGTGGTCTTTCGGATCGGCGCCGTGCATCGAAGCAGCGCTGTCGGGGACCGCGCCGTCGGCGCAGCAGTCCGTCAGCGCCGTGTCGCTGCTCTTCTGTGCCACCACAGGCGCCGCGACGCGCGTCGAACCATCGAGCGCGCCGAAGCGCGCTTCGATCGCGCCGACCAGACATTCCTTGAGCACCGCCGGCGGCAGGCCATGCAGCGCACCCTGGAACGGATAGCGCGTGTGCACGCCCTTGCTGAAAACCCAGGCCTCGCGGTTCTGCCAGTGCAGGTTGTCGCCGAGCAACACTTCGTAGAGCGCCAGCACGTCCGGATCATTGGAGAACATGATGTGGCCGGCGTAATCGAACTTGAAACCCTGATCGTCGATCGAACGACACCAGCCGCCGACGGTCGCTTCGCGCTCCACGAGCACGCTGCCCTTGCCGTAGTGATACGCGGCCGACAACCCGGTCGGACCGGCGCCGAGGATCAGACAGTCCACCGGCGGCTCCGGCAATGCCACGACGCGCTGCCCATCCAGATACGCACGTGCGCGCGGGTTGAGCCCGGTCGTCGCGGCTGCGCGCATCAGCTGTGCCATTGCTTCGGCGGTGCTGTCCCACGAGGCCGCGCCGGTCAGCGCGTCCTGCGCGCGGACACGCGTCTGCATCGCCTCCCCGGTCTCGACAAGCGCGTCTTCGCACGCGGCAATGAAGCCCGCGTAGTCGCGCGCGATCGTCACGCCCGGGGCATACAGCCGCTCGACGTCGCGCACCGCCGTGCTGACGACCGGCTTGCGCGCGGCCATGTATTCGAGCGTCTTGGTCGGACTGATGAACGCGGTGGCATCGTTGAGGGCGAACGGCAGCAGACAGACGTCCCATTCCGCGACCGCTGCCGGCAGCGCCGCGTATGCGCGTTGGCCGAGGTAGTGCACGTTGTGGAAGCGCGGCAATGTGGCCGGATCGATTTTGACGACCGGGCCGATCAGATCGATGCGCCATTCGGGATGTGCGCCGGCCAGCGCCTCGATCAGTTCGAGATCCAGACGCTCGTCGATGACGCCGAAGAATCCCAGGCGCACCGGCACACCGGTCCTGTTCCGCAGCAGATCGCGACGACCCTGAGCGAAATGCACCACGTCCACGCTGCTCGGGAAGCAGTGCGCGAGCGGATTGCGGGCCGCCTTCGCATCCTGCAGTGACGGGCCGCCGGTGAACACGAGATCCGCGACTTCCAGCAACGTGCGTTCGCGATGCATCAGCCGCTCCGGTGCGTTGCGGAAAGCGCTCAGCTCGTCCATGCAGTCGTAGATGATCGAAACCGGTTCGAGCTTCTGCACGAGCGGCAGGGCCATCGGCGTGTACAGCCACACCCCCATGTCCGCGTGCCCATGCTCGGCCAGCCACGCCTGCAGCAGGTCGTCGAGGACCGGGAACTGCGTATCGGCGAAGCCGGCTTCGGCGATCTGCGTATGCGGGCGCAGCACCGTCACGCCACTGCAGGGATGCGACACCTCCAGCCATGCGTCGCGGTCGGCATCGAAGACCGGTTCTTCGAATAACACGACATCCCATCGCTGCGCCAGGCGTGAGAGCAGGTGCTGCGGACGCTGGTAGACGAAATCCCAACGCAGATGGGAGAACACGAGAAGCTGGCGCATGGGCGGGGTTCCACTGGAAGAAGGAAGCGGGCGTTGGAGCAGACGTCGTGCATGCGCATAGGCGCGTGCGTAATCACGTGCGAGCACCGGCGGTCGTTGGGGCACTTCGGGGTCGGCATCCCACAGGCCACTGCGATGCCAGTGCGTGGCGTCTTCCCAGTCGGGTCGATCGACGACCGGATAGAGACAGACGCCTTCGATGTCGGCGCCGTCTTCGCGTGCGATCCGGATCTGTGTCGCCACTTCGCCCAGCCAGCGCGCGCGGCCGTGACCGAAGTGGCTGGTCTCGCTGACCGTCATCGGCAGGCGGTAGCGCTCGTGCGCCTGGCGCAGCAGGCGCGACAGCGGCACGCGGCGCGGATGCGCGTCATGCCAGTCCAACAGCGGGTCAGCTCCAACCTGCCACTGGTTGCCGTGGTAGTAGTTGATGCCGAGCAGATCCACGCAAGCCGGCGACCCGCCCAGCGAGTGCTGCGCGCGGCCGGTGAGCATGTCCAGCACCTCGAACTGCGCGGCATGGGTGCGCGTGGCCTCGGCGACCAGGTCGGGCCGGTCCGCCGGTGCCGCGACATGTACCAGAGGCTCCACCCACATCATGCGGGAGGTCGGATCGACCTCGAGGATCGCGGCGCGCCCGGCCAGTGCAGCGCGGACCAGTCGACGCTTGAACGCGGGCGCCTCGTCTGCGCGATCGCCGATATGCGGATGGAACAGTCCGGTAGCGGTGACGCCCCAGCTCAGGAACGAGATCTCGTTGATCGGCGTATAGATGCGAGGCGCCGGTGACGGGTACTGCACCAGCACTTCGGCGACGACTGCGCAGAAGCGCGCGAACCGGCGGATGAATGCTTCGTCGTCCACCGCGAGCAGATCCACGTGCGCGGGCACGCCGTAGTGCATCAGTGTCCAGCGGACGGCCAGACCGTGTCGGACAGCCGCCCGTGCACGTGCGTGCACGCCGCTGAAGTCGAAGCTGTCCGCGTGTTCGCTGATGCGCCAGCCCACGCTTTCGCGGACTTCGTGGAACCCCAAGCGGCGCAGACGCCGGTAGTCGAGATCGAGCCGCGCCAGATGGCCGCTGTCGTGTGTCATCGACAACGCGATACCACGACCGTTGACGTGATCCGCGCCCTCGAAACCGCCTATCCAGCGCATGCGCGACCTCCTGGCCGGATGCCGTCGAACAGTGGACAAGGCGAGCGGTGCCGCTCAGGCCCGGAATACGGGCGGAGTACGCATGACAACCTGGACTGTCGGATCGGTGCTGGCGCGAAGCTGCGCGTCGTTCCGTGCGGTGGGCGTGAGTTGGACGATGTTTTGTCGCGCCGCATCGCACCGGATGGTTACGTGAACCCTTCAGACGCAGCGTCGCTATCCGGGTGGCGGCTGCACGCCCGGGCTCTCCTCCTGGCGCGCCCAACGTTCGACCGTCGAGCGATTACTCCTGCCGATCAACGAATCATCAGCTGCCCGCGGATCGACACGTCACTTGTGCGGACGGGTCGTCTTCTTGCGACTGTCGACGGCCGTGCACGGACCGCCGTCAAAAAGCAGGCGTTACTCCGCCAGCTCGCGCATGACCCGGATCAGGTCGGACTTGCCCTCGAAACCGATACCCGGAAGTTCCGGCATCACGATGTGGCCATCCTGCACCTGCACCCCGTCTGGAAAGCCGCCGTATGGCTGGAACAGATCCGGATAGCTCTCGTTGCCGCCGAGCCCCAGGCCCGCCGCGATGTTGAGCGACATCTGGTGGCCACCATGCGGGATGCAGCGCGCGGGCGACCAGCCGAACTGTTCCAGCACATCTAGCGTGCGCAGGTACTCGACCAGACCGTAGGACAGGGCGCAGTCGAACTGCAGGTAATCGCGGTCCGGACGCATGCCGCCGTAGCGCAGCAGGTTGCGCGCGTCCTGGTGCGAGAACAGGTTCTCGCCGGTCGACATGGCGCCGGGATAGAACTCCGACAGCGCGGCCTGCAGCGCGTAGTCCAGCGGATCGCCGACTTCCTCGTACCAGAACAACGGGTAGTCGCGCAGCATCTTCGCGTAGGCGATACCGGTCTCCAGATCGAAGCGCCCGTTGGCGTCCACCGCCAGCTGTGCCTCGTTGCCGATCTCCTGCAGCACCGACTCGATACGCGCACGGTCATCGTCGATCGACGCGCCGCCGATCTTCATCTTGACGACGGTGTAGCCGCGGTCGATGTAGCTGCGCATTTCCTTGCGCAGCGCGCTGTCGTCCTTGCCCGGATAGTAGTAACCGCCGGCGGCATACACGAACACACGCGGATTGGCCTCGACCCCCTTTTGCTCGGCGAGCAGACGGAACAGCGGCTTGCCGGCGATCTTGGCGGTCGCGTCCCAGATCGCCATGTCGAGCGTGCCGACGGCAACCGAGCGTTCGCCGTGTCCACCGGGCTTCTCGTTGGACATCATCGCCGTCCAGATTTTACCGGGGTCGAGGTTGTCACCGGTGTCGGCGAGCAGCGAATCGGGCTCGGCCTGCAGGATGCGATCGCGGAAGCGCTCGCGGATCAGACCACCCTGGCCATAGCGGCCGTTGGAGTTGAAGCCGTACCCGACCACGCGGCGACCGTCACGCACCTGGTCGGTGACCACTGCCACGAGGCTCGCGGTCATCCTGCTGAAATCGATGTACGCGTTGCGGATGGGCGAAGCGATCGGCTTGGTGATTTCGACGACATCAGTGATGCGCATGGTCTGTCCTGTTGGAATACGTGGAGTGTGTGTGCCGACCGGCTGGGACACGACGGTCGGCGTTGGCTCGCCGTCTGCTCCGCGGAGCCTGTGTCGTTCCTGATGCCGAACCGTATGACGCCGTCGAGACTAGTCCGTCCTTGCAGCTGCGTTCCAATGCCAATTGGGTTGCGCTGATGCACAATCGGCATCATGGAGCTCAACTGGATCGAAGACTGTCTGGCCCTGGCGGACACGCTCAACTTCCGCCGCGCGGCTGAAATCCGTCATCTCACGCAACCGGCTTTCAGCCGTCGCATCCGTTCGCTGGAAGCGTGGGTGGGCACGCCTTTGTTCGAACGGTCGCGACAGGGCGTGCACCTCACACGGGCAGGTGAGGCGTTCCGCGAACGTGCGGCCGCGCTTTCGCGTTCGATCCATTCGGCACGCAACGAAGCACTGGATATCGCAGGCCTGCGGCGGTCGCCGCTGGTCTTCATCTCGACCCACGCGCTGTCCTTCACCTTCTTTCCGTCATGGATCCGCAAGGCGGATCACGACGCGCGGCTGGGCGCCTTCCAGCTGGTGTCGGACACGCTGCGCGCCAGCGAACGCCTGATGCTCGAGGACGGCGCGCAGTTCATGCTCTGCCACCACCACCCGCGCATGCGGCTGCTGCTCGACTCCACCCGTTTCACATCCGTCGTCGTCGGCTGCGATGTCCTGCAGCCCTTCAGTGCACCGGACGCGACGGGTCGCGCGATCTGGAAGCTCGGCACTGCAGGGAAGAACATCCCGGTGCTGTCCTACAGCGAGGATTCCGGACTCGGACGCATCCTCGCCAACGACGCGCAGCTTGCATCCTTGAGGTCCAGGTTTGCGGTGAAGTTCACGTCCGATCTCGCAGCGACGTTGCGACAGATGTGCAAGGCCGGCGATGGCATCGCCTGGCTGCCACGCACTCTGGTCGAAGAGGACCTGCACGCAGGATCACTGGTCGAAGCGTCATCGAAGGTCGCCCACGTGATTCCTGTCGACATCCGCCTGTTCCGCAACCGCGCGCAGCTTGGCGCAGAGGCCGAGCGCCTGTGGTTGGCGTTGAGTGCTGCGGGTTGATCGCAGGCGGCCGGAGGACCCCGCGCAACGACAGGCATCCGCAGCGATCTGAAGCAAGCGCCGACAGATTCGGTAGCGGACGACGCGTCCTCGGGGTCGTGCCCGCGACACGATCTTCGATGCTCTGTGGTGACGCAGCTCCAGCGCCTGGACCGTATGGACGGGGCGTTGTGTCAGCCGGCTCGCCATCCGCAGGACCCCACTCAGTCGCGCGTACGGCGCCGCACCGGAATCGACCCTGCAGGAAAGCGGGCCAGCTCCTCGCCACCGTCGCGGATCGGCGCGCCGTGCGGCGGCGACCACGCCATCGCGGTGATCCATTCCCAGCTCGCAGGCAAGCCTTTTGGCGTGCGGAACTGCTCGTAGTGGGCGGCAGCGGCGGCAAAGCGCGCGCGGCCGGTGAGCGCGCGACGGCGATCTGCGAGCGCGTTGGTCGCGCCGATCGCACGTTGCTCGCGCATCAGTGCGGCCATGTCCGGATGCCAGTGCGTGGCCACGTCGCGATCGAGGACCGGATTGCGGAAACCGGCGCGCATCAATGCATCGCCGAACTCGGCAATCGATGCGAACGGGCTGACATGCGGCTGGGCATCCGCGACACCGAACGACTCGCGCAGCTCGATCAGCGTCTGCGGTCCGAACGTGGACACCAGCAGCAGGCCGTCGGGCTTGAGCACGCGGCGGAACCCGGCGAATGCCGACGGCAGGTCTTCCACCCACTGCAGGCAGACATTGGAGAACAGCACATCGACACTGTTGTCGGCGAACGGCAGCAGTCGCAGGTCGGCGCACACCCGGTCGACCGGCTTCTGCAGGCCCAGCCTGTCGCGCCAGCCGGTGCGCACCGGCGCCTGCTGCAGCATCGCCAGCGACAGGTCCACCGCCACCACACGGGACTTGGGCCAGCGCTGGCGCATCGCCAGCGCCGCATGTGCCGGGCCGCTGCCGACGTCGAGCACGACACCCGGCACGCGGTCGTCCAGATACTCGAGCGATTCGAGCAGTTGCGCCTCGATCTCGCGTTGCAGCGCTGCAGCGCCGGCGTAACTCGCCGACGCGCGCGAGAACGCGCGACGGACCTGTCGGGGATCGAAAGTCGGACTCATAAGGCAGTGGTGAACTCGATCAGCCGCGCGGTCACCGCGTCGGCGTGGGTGAGGAACGGCGCGTGGCCGGCGTGGGCGACGGTGTGCGCGACTGCACGCGGCGCCAAGGACGCGGCGGCCTCCATCGCACGCGGATCGACCAGGCGGTCGCGACGGCCGGACAGCCACAGGCTGGGCACTGCCAGCGTTGGCAGGTGCGCGCGCAGGTCGGTGGTTTCCAGCAGGCCAAGGCCATCTGCAAGCACGTGCGCCGCCGGCTCGCCACGCGCGAACACTTCTGCACGCAGCGCGCGCAGTTCGCCACGCGCGTCGTCCGATCCGAACGCTTCCAGCGCGATGAAACGGTCCAGCGTCGCGCGATAGTCGCTGCGCAGGCCGGCGGCGAAGTCACGGAATATCTCCGGCGACATGCCGTGCGTCCAGTCGTCGCCACGCACGAAGCGCGGGCTGGCACACAGCATCGCGAGCGCCGGCACGCGATCGGGACGCAATGCCGCGGCCCGCAGTGCGAACAGGCCGCCCAGCGACCAGCCCACCCAGGGCGCGGCCGGCAACACTTCGACGAGTGCTTCGACGACCGCATCGATCGCAAGCGGCAGCGTGCTGTCGCCGCTCAGGCCGTGACCGGGCAGATCGACCAGATAGAGCGTGCGCTGCGCCTCCAGACGTTCACGCACGGGCGCGAACACGCCACCGTGCATTGCCCAGCCGTGCAGCAGCACGAGCGGTGCGCCTTCGCCGGCCACTTCGATATGCAGGCCGTATGGATTGTCCAATGTCGTCATGCGCCCTTGTCTCCACGCAGTGCTTTCGTGCGACGTGCGCTGCCGGCGGCAGGGCGTGCGACGACGATCGCAAATGCCACGATGCCCAGCGTCACCACGACCGCACCGGTCAACGCGCGGCCCTGCGGCCACGCCTCCTGCAGGAACAGCGCGCCCAGAAACGCCGCGAACAGCAGCTCGGCCGCCTGCATCGCTTCGGCGGCCCCCAGCGCGACCGGATTGTTGCGGACCATGCCGGTCGCCTGGAAGAACAGGATGGTTGCGATCACGCCGGCGCTCAGCGCGACACCAGCCGCCAGCCAGACCTGTGACATCGACGGCGTGCCGGCCTCGTGCCAGGCGAACACCGCGACCAGCAGCCACAGCGGCTGGCTGGCGAGCGTGAGTCCGAACACACGCTGCGTGGCGTTGAGGTCTTCGCCGGTGCGTTCGAGATGCAGCAGCAACAGGCGGTTGCCCAGCGGGTACGCGACCGCCGCGGTCAGCACGCAGCACAGCGCAATCCATCCGGCACGATCGAGGCCCGGGCCGCCGTGACCGAACTGCATCAGCAGCACGCCGACGAGAATCGCCGCGGCAATGCCGAGCGCGGCCGGCGGCACACGGCGGCGTGCATCGCGATACAACAGCGGCGCGCACAACATGCCGGCGATCACCGTGAACTGGAAACTGCCGGCGACCAGCCACGCCGGCCCGCTCGATGCGGCGAACGAGAGCATGCAATAGAACAACAGGAAGCCGATCGCACTGCAGCGCAGCCACGCCCACGGATGCGCGGCGATCGCGCGCAGCACCGGTGTCGCGCCGCCCTGCAGAGGCATCAACGGCAGCAGCAGCGGCAGAGTGATGAAGTAGCGCAGGCAAGCCGTCCACGCCCAGTGTCCACCGCCGTTCGCGCTGGCGCGGTTGAGCACGTAGGTCAGGGTGAAGAACAGCGCGGACGCGAGTGCGATCCAGACCGCGAGCAAGGCGCGGCGTGCGTCGTGTTGCGGGTCGGTCATGGCGTGGCGTGTGCGGGAGCGGCTTCTGGATCAGTCGGGTGTGCGTCACGTGCAGCCGCCAACGCGTCGACCAGCGCATCGACATCGGCATCCGCGTGCGCGGCACTCAGGGTCACGCGCAACCGTGCCTGGCCATCGGGCACGGTAGGCGGGCGGATCGCCGCGACCCAGAAGCCCGCCGCATCCAGCGCGCGTGACATCGACAGCGCAGCGGCGTTGTCGCCGCAGCGCAACGGCTGGATGGGCGTGTCGGACGGCATCAGGTCAAGCCCGCGGCGGTGCGCACGGGCACGGAATCGCGCGATCAGGACATCCAGGCGTTCGCGGCGCCAGTGTTCGTGACGCGCGATCCGCACCGCAGCGAGTGCTGCACCGGCCACTGCCGGGGGCAATGCCGTGGTGTAGATGTAAGGGCGCGCGGTTTCGGCCAGATGGGCGACGAGATCGGCATCGCCGGCCACGAGTGCACCGCAGCCACCCAGCGCCTTACCCAGCGTGACCAGCTGCAGCGGCACTGCAGCGGTGTCCAGACGCGCGTCGGCGACGCTGCCGCGCCCGTCCGGGCCGAGTACGCCGATGCCGTGCGCGTCATCGACGTACAGCAGGGCCTGCTGCACACGGGCGACGATCGCCAGTTCGCGCAGCGGGGCGACATCACCGTCCATGCTGAAGACACCATCGGTCGCGAGCACCGCTGCGCCCTGGGGCAGCGACCGCAACTGGCGCAGCGCCCCTTCCGCATCGGCGTGCGGATACCGGCGCAGGCGGCAGCCGGCAAGGCGCGCAGCGTCGATCAGGCTGGCGTGGTTCAACCGGTCCTGCACGCAGGCATCGCCGTCGCCGAGCAGGCCCTGCACGACAGCCAGGTTCGCGCTGAATCCACTCCCGAACAGCAGCGCTGCAGGCACCTGCAACCAGTCGGCGATCTCGCGCTCCAGCGCGTCGTGCAGCGCGTGATGGCCGCTGACCAGGTGCGAGCCTCCGCTGCCCGCGCCGTGCAGCGCAGCGGCATCCTGCAGCGCACCGGAGACCTGGAAGTGCGAGGCGAGTCCGAGATAGTCGTTGCCGCAGAAGTTCAGCAGCCAGCGGCTCCCACCGTCGGCATCGCGGACCTCGCAACGCACGCCATCGCGACGCAGCACGGTGCGCCGCACACGGCGCGCCTGCGCGCGGGTACGGGCCTCGCGCGCGTCCCGTGCACGTGCGCGCAAGTCAGGCCGCTCAGGCACCACGGCCGGCCCAGATCGCCAGTGCGCCCATCGCAATCGCAGGCAGCATCACCAGGCCATTGATCGCCACGCCGACGCGGGCCGAGCGGTCGAGCTTCATGCGCGTCGCGTCCTGCGTATCGGACACGCTCTTGTGCGCGAGCAGCAGCACCGCGAAGAACAGCGCACCGGCAAACAGCACGTGCGCGCCCGCATCCCGGACGTACAGCACGACGCCCCAGCCCAGTACCGCGACCGCGGCCAGGCGCGCGATCGCCAGCAGTTTCGACTGGCCGTCGCGCATCGTCAGCGCGAATCCGCTCAGGCCCACCAGTGCCAGCAGCACGAGGTAGGCCCAGGCGAACCACGGAATCATGCGGCGAAACTCCGCGGGTGCTGCGGCAGCTCGATGATGTCGACGTGGGCGGTGCCGGGGTGATCGTGGTGCTCGGCATCCACGTGCACCTGCATCGGCCGCAGGCCCAGACGCGCGAACAGCGCCATGTCGCGTTCGGTGTCCGGGTTGCCGGTGGTCAGCAGCTGCTCGCCGTAGAAGATCGAGTTGGCGCCGGCGAGGAAGCACATCGCTTGCAGTTCGTCGCTCATGTCCTGACGCCCGGCCGACAGGCGCACCATCGAACGCGGCATCAGGATGCGTGCGACCGCGATCGTGCGCACGAAGTCGAACGGGTCGATTTCCTCGGTGCCGTGCAGCGGCGTGCCTTCGACCTGCACCAGGCGGTTGATCGGCACCGAGTCCGGATGCGAGGGCAGATTCGCCAGCGTGCGCAGCAGACCGGCGCGCTGGCGCCCGGTCTCGCCCATGCCGACGATGCCACCGCAGCAGGTCTTGAGCCCTGCATCGCGCACATGTTCGAGCGTGGTCAGGCGGTCCTGGATCTCGCGGGTCTGGATGATCGAGTCGTAGAACTCGGGATCGGTGTCGAGATTGTGGTTGTAGTAGTCGAGGCCCGCGTCTTTCAGCGCGCGCGCCTGGTCGCCGGTCAGCATGCCGAGCGTGGCGCAGGTCTCCAGACCCAGCGCCTTGACCTCGCGGATCATCGCCGCGACCTTCGGCACGTCGCGGTCCTTCGGCGAGCGCCAGGCGGCGCCCATGCAGAACCGCGTGGCGCCGGCGGCCTTGGCCTGACGGGCCTTCTCCAGTACCGCGTCGGTCTCCATCAGCTTCGTCGCCTGGACACCGGTGTGATAGCGCTGGGCCTGCGGGCAGTAGCTGCAGTCCTCGGGACAGCCACCGGTCTTGACCGACAACAGCGTGCTGACCTGGACCTCGGCCGGATCGAAATGCTGACGGTGCACGCTGGCCGCGCGGAACAGCAGCTCGGGCATCGGTAGCGCGAACAGCGCTTCGATCTCGCTGCGTGACCAGTCATGGCGAAGAGGGGTGGGCTGGCCGGCGACTTCGCGGGCGTGGCTGACAACGGACATGGCGATCTACCGACAGTGACGGCGGGACAAGCCCGGCAGTCTGGAAAGCATGCCCCACGCTGTCAACCAGAATCCAGGCCTGCCGGTTGACGCGGGCTGGCGCAGATGGCTCCGGGGGCTGCTGCCGGCCCGCTGCTTGGTGTGTCGGGAGCCGGGAATCGCAGGCCGGGCCCTGTGCGGCGCCTGCACTGCCGTGCTGCCGTGGATGCCGCATGCCTGCGATCGCTGCGCGCAGCCTCTGCCAGCCGGCGATCCCCGCTGCGGGGCCTGCCTACGGCGTCCGCCACCGCTCGATGCGGTCGTCGCGGCATTCGACTACCGGTTCCCGGTCGACCGCCTGCTGCCACGCTTCAAGTTCCATCGCGATCTCGCGGCAGGCGCCTTGCTCGGCACCTGCCTCGCCGAGGCCACCGCGGACGCCACTCGCCCAGACGCGCTGGTCCCGGTCCCCCTTCACATCGCGCGGTTGCGGACGCGGGATTACGACCAGGCGCTGGAGCTGGCCCGCAGTCTCTCGCGGCGCCAGGGTCTGACGCTGCGGACCGATCTGCTGCAACGCGTACGCGCCACCGCGCCGCAGTCGCGACTCGATGCGCGGGCGCGACGCCGCAACGTCCGGCGTGCATTCGCCGTCGCCGCGTTGCCCGACATACCCGCGCATGTGGTGCTCGTCGATGACGTCATGACGACCGGCGCCACCCTGCACGCCGCGGCTGCAGTTCTTCGCCGCGCAGGCGTTGCGCGCATCGATGCTTGGGTCTGCGCGCGGGTGCGTTGAGCATTCGGGAAGAGAACAGGCATCCAGGCAGAGGTGCGGACGCTCTCCTGCCTGTCACTGACCGACGGACACCTGCACCATCAAGCGCGATCTTTCGCCGACCACCGCATCACCGGACATGCCGCTTCTGCGGTGGTGGTGTCGGGGATACCGCGAGGCGGTTGCGGCAGGAGCGGCATCCACCCGAACGTGAAGCCGGAGATCAACGCAGGTGTCGACCCCGTAGCGGAGAATCGCGCCCCCGCCCTCAGGCAACAGAGCGCACCTCGCAGCCATGACGCATCGTTGCTGCACTGCAGGCGCAGTCGCAGCCGCCTACTGGGACCGGGCGTCCGACAGCGCCGTCATCGCGGGATCGACTTTCTCGCTTCCCCACGGCGCCTGGACCACAACGGTGCGGCGCTCTTCGGCTGCAATCCGCATGGCCAGCCCGCGCCCTTCCGTCACCGCTTTCGATCGGTCCACGAACGCTTCCCAATGCCGCCCGCGCGAGTAGACCTCGTAGCGGCCGTTGCACACATCACGAATCTCGACCACGCCCCCTCCGTTTCAGACAGCACCCCGGTCCAAACGGACCTGACCGTGCAATTCCGTGTCATGACAAGTTTCCCAGTGCGCGAATATTAACCACCCGGAAGACGTTTGGAGTCGAGCTTTCGTGAAGTCGCGGCGTTTACCTATGGGTTTATCCCGCCGACACGCGGCCGAGCCTGGCATGACCGGAAACCGCATGGCCCTTGTGCCGACCGGGCTTCGCCGCGCCGGTCCACGACCAGGGATCCAGCCATCACCAACCCGGTGGACCGAAGACGGAAACCGGCTTTCGGCGCGACCTGCCTAACGTGCCAGTACGGCGATCGACGGCAGCGCGTAATGCGCTGCGATGCCGGCGAAGACCGTCATGCCCACCCAGTGGTTGTGCAGGAATGCACGGAAGCAGGCATCGCGTTCCCGGTGGCGGGCAATGACGAACTCCCAGACGACCAGCAGCGCAGCCAGCCCGAGGCCGAGGCAGTAGTTCGCGCCCAGCCCCGCTTCGCGCCCGACCAGTGCCAGCGCGATGAAGGCCAGGGCATAAAGCAGGCCCTGTGCAACGAAGTCCAGATCGCCGAACAGGATCGCCGTCGACTTCGACCCGGCACGGATGTCGTCCTCGCGGTCCACCATCGCGTACCAGGTGTCATACGCGGTGGTCCAGAAGATGTTGGCGACGAACAGCAACCAGCCCAGCGGCGGCACCGTCCCCTGCACGGCGGCGAACGCCATCGGAATCGCCCAGCCGAACGAGATACCCAGATACACCTGCGGCAGATAGGTGTGGCGCTTGAGATACGGATAGCTCGCGGCAAGCAGGACGCCGACGACGCTCATCGCAATGGTGAGGCGATTCATCGTCAGCACCAGCGCGAACGCGACCAGCATCAGCACGGCGAACAGGGTCAAGGCCTCGCGCCCGCGCACCGCGCCGCTGGCGAGCGGACGGTCCCTGGTGCGTTCGACATGCGGGTCGAGCCAGCGGTCGGCGTAGTCGTTGATCACGCAGCCGGCCGAACGCGTCAGCCAGACGCCTGCACTGAACACCACCAGCGTCCACAGCGGCGGCACACCATCGGCTGCGATCCACAGCGCCCACCACGTCGGCCACAGCAACAGCAGCCAGCCGATTGGCCGATCACCCCGTACCAGCTTCCAGTACTGCCGGAGGCGCTCTCGCCAGCGCGGGACGTGGGGTTCGGCGAAGCGTTCGTAGTCGTGCATGGCGGCGAGAGGATATCAGTGGCGCTCCTCCCCCACCTACCACCCGGATACCCGGTCGCAATGGCGACACATTGGCTGCCTAGCATCCATCAAAGAACGCCACAACGGACACCCGCATGCGGATCGCCATCGTTGGTACCGGCTATGTCGGCTTGTCAAACGCGCTGTTGCTTGCCCAGCGTCATCAGGTGGTTGCGCTGGACATCGACGCGGCACGCGTCGAAACACTTAACCGGCGGGAGTCACCATTGGATGACCCGGAGATCAAGTCATTTATCACCGATCAGAGCCTGGATTTTCGAGCGACGCTGATCCCAGCTGATGCGTTCGTCGGCGCGGACTACGTGATTATCGCAACGCCGACCAATTACGACTCGACCACCAATACGTTCAATACACGCTCCGTCGAAGCAGTCATTGCCAACGTGCTTGCGATAGAGCCCGCCGCTGTCATGGTGATCAAGTCCACCGTGCCGGTGGGCTACACCGAGCATGTCCGCAAGATGTTCGGCACGGATCAGATCCTGTTCTCGCCCGAGTTTCTTCGGGAAGGTCGTGCGCTGCACGACAACCTTTACCCCAGCCGGATTGTCGTAGGCGAGTGCTCGGAACGAGCAGCCGTGTTCTCGGCGCTGCTGCGCGAAGGCGCACGCAAGCCGGACGTGCCGGTTCTGTTCACGGGATCGAGAGAAGCCGAGGCCATCAAACTTTTTGCCAACACCTACCTTGCAATGCGAGTCGCGTACTTCAACGAACTAGACACCTATGCGGCTACACACGGCCTGGATACCCGTCAGATCATTGACGGCGTCTGCCTCGATCCACGCATCGGCAACCACTACAACAATCCCTCGTTCGGATATGGCGGCTACTGCCTGCCGAAGGACACGCGCCAGTTGCTCGCCAACTACAACGCGGTACCGCAGAACCTGATCCAGGCGATCGTATCCGCGAACACCACACGTAAAGATTTCATCGCAGCCGACATCGTCCGCCGCGATCCTCGTGTTGTCGGCATCTATCGCCTGGTGATGAAGTCGGGAAGTGACAACTTCCGATCGTCCGCAATACAGGGCGTCATGAAACGGATCAAAGCAAAAGGCATCGAAGTCATCGTGTACGAACCCGTACTCGATACACCGGAGTTCTATCGCTCACGCGTCGTCAACAACCTGGCTGACTTCAAAAGTCAGGCTGATCTGATTATCGCAAATCGCCTGACCGATGAGATTCTGGATGTCGAAAATAAGGTCTACAGTCGCGACCTGTTCGGTGGCGACTAGGCACGCATCCCACGGCATCGGCAATCCTTTACGTCACGCTTTTGCGTCGGCCTTGTACTCGTAGTAGCCGTAGCTGTAGTACCCGGTCGCGCGACGTTCGACCGCATTGAAGATCGCGCCCTTCACCTGCACGCCGTTCTGCTCGAAGCGCTTCTTCGTCAGCAGGATCTCCTTCGACTGGTTCACGCCGAAACGTGTCACCAGCAGGTTGGAGCCCGCATGCCGCGCGACGATGGCAGCGTCGGTCACGGCCAGGATCGGCGGCGTATCGACGATCACCAGGTCGTATCGAGCAGCCAGGCTGGTCAGCAGCTCGCCGAAGCGCGGGTGCATCAGCAGTTCGGATGGATTGGGCGGAATCTCGCCGCGTGCCAGGAAGTCCATCCCCTCGACGCCGGGCGCGGTGCGGATCGCTTCCTCGGCGGTCACCTTGCCGGCCAGTACGTCGGACAGCCCATTGCCGTGCGCGGTGCCCATGATCTTGTGCAGCGTGCCCTTGCGCATGTCGGCGTCGATCACCAGCACCTTCTGCCCGGCCTGGGCCACCACGGCAGCCAGGTTGGCCGACACGAACGTCTTGCCGACGCCCGGACACGGGCCGGAGATCGTCAGGATGTTGTTCTTGGCCTCGAGCATCGCGAAGTGCAGGCTCGTGCGCAGGCTGCGGATCGCCTCGACGGCGAGATCGGCAGGCGCATTGACCGCCAGCAGGTGCTGGCTCTGGCCAAAGCCCGCATCACGAGGCGTACCGCTACCCAGCCGCTTGCGGCGCTTGTCGGCGACCAGCAGGCCCTTCGCGGTGCTCAGCGGGATCGCCGCGTACACGGGCAGGCCGAGCTCTTCGATCTGCGCTGGATCTTCAATGCCGGGATTCATGATCCGCTGCAGGAAGATCAGGCCCACCGCAAAGAATCCACCCAGCAATGTGCCCACCAGCACGATCAGCGACTTGCGCGGCTTGACCGGCCTGGCCGTATCGACGATCGCGGCGTCGACGATGCGCACATTGCCCACGGTGCCGGCGCGCGCCACGTCGAGCTGCTGGGCCTGGTTGAGCAGACCGGTGTAGAGCTCGTTGCTGACCTGCAGGTCGCGCGTGAGCCGCAGCAGTTCCTGCTGGGTGTCCGGTAACTGGCCCACCTGACGACGGAACCCGGCCTTGCGACCTTCGAGTTCGCCGAGCTGGCTCAATAGCGCGCGGTAGGCCGGATGCTCGCGGGTGAAGCTGCGATCCATCTCGGCCTGCTTCATCTTGAGCTGCTGGATGCTGGTCTCGACCGCAACTTCCTGTTGCAGCAGGCCTTGGGTCTGCATCGTGATGTCGACCGAGTTCGCAGTCGTCTGGTAGGCACTCATCGCCGACTGCGCGGCTTCCACCTGCAGGCGGATCGACGGCAGCTGCTCACGCACGAACGCAAGCTGGGAGGAGGCTTCGGCCGAATTGCGTTCGACGTTCTGGCGCACATAGGCCGCGGCGACCTGCTGCAGAAATGCCTCTGCAAACGCCGGGTCAGGGTCCTCAAACGCCAAGCGCAGGATGCCCGAATCTTTTCCCTGCTCGGAGGCCTTGACCTCTTTCTGGTAGCCGGCGATCACATCCAGACGACGCAAGCGTGTGACCTCGAAGCGCGTGCCCGGATTGGCGCGCAGCGCGGCAACCTGCAGCTTTACGCCGCCGCCTTCCGCGTCGGATCCCACCTCGCCCTGCAGCAGCGTGTTGCCACCCGGATCCTGCAGCGTGAAACGCCCGCCCTCGCCAGCAACCAGCGTCAGCGGCTCATCGACGAGGAATGCCGGCACGTCCAGTCCGACGACCTGCAGCGACTCGCCGCCCCATCCATGGCTCGACGCCCCGAACTTCGCCGGGGCGACTGCTTCGGGTGTCTCGCCGCGGAACCGGCGCGCGAAGAAGTTGCCCACCAGCGGGAAACGCGTGGGCGCCACTGCGATGTCGGCCTGCAGCGCATCCACGGCATCACCGATGACCGCGCGCGAGGTGATCAGCGCGACCTCGGTCGTCGAAGCCGAACTCGTACCGCCCATGCCCAGCGAGGACAGGTCCGAGAGGCCGGGAATCGACGGCATCTTGGATTCCACCTGCACCATCGACTGGGCCTGGTAAACCGGCGTGGCCAGCAGCGCGTAGGCGACGCTCACCACGAAGAACAGTGCGGTGATACCGACGATCCACCACTTGCGGTCGATCAGCATGCCGGCCAGCTCGCGCAGGTCGATCTCGTCCTCGTCCTTGGACGTCTGGGGCATTTCCTTGTTCATTCGATTTCCGGTCGTATCGGGTGGCGCTGGACGCCGGTAAGTGTCAGCGGAGGTACGGGCGCCAGCCCGACACGCTGTCGTCGATCAGGCGCAGCACATGCTCGAAAGCAGGACGCTGTTGCCGGTAGGGATCGGGAATCTCCAGATCGCCTCGCCATTTGCCCAGCAGCAGCGTCTTGCCACTGGCCTGGGGTGCGTCGCGCAGGATGCGCGCCTGGTGCGCGCGCTCCATCACCAGCACCAGGTCGGCAGCGCCCAGGAGTGCAGGGGTCAGTTGCCGCGCCCGATGCAATGCAGGATCCAGTCCGCGCTCGCGCAGCAGATCGGCAGCAGTCGGGTCGAGGGGTTTGTCGACAAGCGCCTGCAGCCCTGCTGACGACACGTCGAAGCCTGAGCCCAGCGCGTCACGCAATACGATTTCGGCAGTAGGACTCCGGCAGATGTTGCCGACGCAGACCAGCAGAAGCTTTCGAAACACCCCGTACGTACCCCTGTCCCAGTCGTCGCGCGTGCCAACGCGGCGCACAGGATAACCGGACGCACACTTGCAAACCGGACGCAGTGCAGATTTTTCGCACTGCAGCATTCTTTCTCTTGACACTGTTGTAACCGACCCATAGCGTGCAGATCACTTGTGCGTAACCCGCATTTCCAGGATCGGAGACTTCCCGTGCACCAGACTGCCCGCCTGATCGGCACCCTCGCGCTCGCAGGTATGAGCAGCGTCGCGTTCGCGCAAGCCCAGAACACGACGGCACTCGGTGCACAGACCGCCGAGACCGCATCCGAGGCTGCAGTTGCCGCCTCTGACGCCACCAGCGTGCAGGTCGGCACGGCTGCGGAAGCAACCTCTGCGACCACGGCCGCCGAGGCCGGTGCTGCAGGCGCTGGTGCGACCGGTGGCACGGCAGCCGGCACCGCAGCCGCGGCCGGCGCAGGTATCGGCACGGCAGCCACAGTCGGCCTTGTCGCTGCAGGTGCAGCGCTTGCAGCCACTGCGCTGAACTCCGGCAGCGACAGCGCCGGCAATGATGCAGGCGGTGGTGGCGATGGCGGCGGCGGTACGGGTGGCACCGGCGGTACGGGTGGCACCGGCGGCACCGGCAACTAAGCCAGGCACAATCAGGGGATTCACCCCGCCGGGCATGCCCGGCGGTTTTTTGTTCGGGCGGATGAAACGCCGCCCTGTCCAGTGGGAAACGAGAGATGAAGTCGTTGCGTCCGTTTGCCGCCGCTATTGCGGTGGCCGGTCTGTTGTCCGCTTGCCTGTGGGCGCCGGGTCAGCACATGGGCGGAAGCGCCAAGGGGCCTGAGGGCATCCGCACCATCGGGAACGATCAACTCGATCTCGTACCGATCACCCCGAAGCTCATCGCGATGGATCGCGCCGCGCGCGTCGACTCCGATGTTCTGCCAAGTGCGTTGGCGGACTACCGCCCCCCGGCTTACGCCATCGGCCCGGGCGACGTCCTCTACATCACGGTCTGGGACCACCCGGAACTGACCGTGCCTGCCGGCCCACAGCAGCAGCTCAATGCCGCGGGGCGTCTGGTGCAGGCCGATGGCACGCTGTTCTATCCCTATATCGGCACTCTCGACGCGGCCGGCCTGACACCGGGAGCGCTGCGCAATCTCATCACCACGCGGCTGTCGCGTTACATCGAAGCACCGCAGGTCGATGTCTCCATCCTCACCTATGCCAGCCAGCGCATCTGGGTAACGGGTGCCGCCGCCAACGCAACAGCGGTGCCGCTGACCGTCGTTCCGATGACGCTCAACGACGCGATCAGCCAGGCCGGCCTCAACCCGACGGTCGCCGATCTGTCGGGCATCCGCCTGACGCGCGACGGCACCACCTGGACCTTGAATCTCGATGCCCAGGCGCGCGGCACGGTGTATCTCAAGCAGAACGACCACATCTACATCCCGTATCTGGATGCCAAGGAAGTGTTCGTGGTTGGTGAGGTTACCCTGCCCGGCGCGCAGAGTTTCCGCACCGGCAGCATCAGTTTGAGCCAGGCACTCGGTCGTGCGCGCGGACTGGCGCAGACCACGGCCAATGGCAATGCCGTCTACGTGATCCGCGGCAACCGCGGTCTGGATGAAATGCCGTCCACGGTCTACCAGCTCGAGGCGAAGTCGCCGGCCGCGTTTGCCGTCGCCAGCCAGTTCGAACTGTTGCCTGGCGACGTCGTGTTCGTCGGCGCTGCGGGTATTACCCGCTGGAGCCGCTTCGTCGGCCAGCTGCTGCCGTTCTCGGGAATCATCAGCAACGCTGCCAGTGTCGGCAACGACCTGCGCTGAGTGCGCGCCGTGCCGTCGATCCGCGCCATGCCGGGGCCGCGCGCCAGTGCGCGCGCACTCCTGATTGCAGGACTGCTGGTCCTGGCCGGCTGCACCGGACTGCCGCGCGGCAGTCTCGACGCCGTCCGGCTTGCGGTCAGTGGCAGCAGCATCGATGTCACGCCCGCACAGGTCGCGGCCAACCCGTTCGCACAGATCCTGGTTGACGGGCCGGATGGCCAGGCCCTGATGGTGCTCGGCAATGACGATGCAGGCCTGACGTCCTGGTACAGCCCCGACCGCCGCATCGTATTTCTGCGGGATGGCGTTCTGGCCGGTACGTCCGGGCGCAGCGCCGATGCCGTCGACATCCGCGTGATCGGCGACAACCCGTTCGTACGTCTTTCTACCGTCGCCACTGCGACCACGGTGCGCCGTTACGACTGGATGCCCGGCTACCGCTACGGCGTGGAGTTGCACGGCACGCTGCATCGGCGTGCCATCGAGACCGTGCAGATCCTGGGCGCGCCGCGTCGACTGCAGCGCTTCGATGAACGCCTCGAGGGCGCCGGCATGCGCGTGGAGAATCGTTACTGGGCCGATCCCGACACCGGAACAATCGTGCGCAGCCGCGAATTCCTTGCACCGGGCATCGAACTCGAGATCACGGTGCTCAAGCCGTACGTGGCAGGACTGGCGCGATGACGCCGAAGTGCCTTGCGCTCGCCACACTGCTGCTGGCCGCTGCAACCGCGGATGCGCAGACCCTGCGGATCGAGGTCGACGGCGCGGTGGCGCATCCGGGCATGCAGTCGCATGCTGCAGGCGGTCGACTTGCCACGGCGGTGCTTGCAGCAGCGCCGACGGACGACGCCTATCCGACTGCCGCCATGCTGACGCGACGCCCGGCCGAGCATGCGCAGCTGCGGCGCAAGGCCGGGGTGCTGCATGACCTCGGACTGCTCGAAACCTCGGACGATGCAGACGTGGCTGCGGTTGCAGGCGCACTCGCGGACTGGATCGACCGGCTGCCGGTCACGGGCCGCGTGCAGACCGAACTGTCGCCGCGTCGCCTCGAGAGCACACCGGCTGCGAACCTGCCCCTGATCGATGGCGACCGCGTCCACTATCCGCAGCGCCCGACGCAGGTGCGCATCGTGGGTGCAGTCGTCGCCCCCTGCACGACCGCGCACGTCGCGCTGCTGGATGCGCCGGCTTACGTGGACCTGTGTCCGACCCGCGCAGCCAGCCGCGACTGGCTCTTCGTCATCCAGCCCGACGGCCATGTCCATCGGCTCGGCATCGCATTGTGGAACCGCAGCGAACCGCAGCCGCTCGCCCCGGGTGCGGTGATCTACGTGCCCGTCTCGGAGCGCGCCACGCGCAGGCTCGACGGCGACTTCAACACGGAGCTTGCTGCGTTTATCGCCACCCAGCCGGTCGACGACCAGACCCATGCGGTGACGCGGAGGCCGGCGCGATGATGCGTCGCACGCTACTTGCCGCCGGCACGCTTGCGCTGGCGGTCTCCACTGCACTGCAGGCGCAGGATCGTGTGACCCAAGGCGATTGGGGCGGTGCCGGTCTGATGCAGACGCCAATCGCGCGCATGGAAGACGAGGGACAGATGAGCCTGACGGCGAGCTACACCTCGCCCTACGCGCGCTACAACCTGTCGATGCAGCCGTTTCCATGGCTGGAAGGTACGTTCCGGTACATGTCATTGAACAACCGGCGTTATGGTGCGGCGGGGCTGAGTGGAGACCAGCATTACAAGGACAAATCCATTGATGTAAAAGTCCGCCTTTGGGAGGAGGCTCGATGGCTTCCGGAAGTTGCCTTGGGTTTCAGGGATCTTGGCGGTACTGGTCTTTTTTCAAGCGAGTACGTCGTTGCCAACAAGCGATTTGGTGATTTCGATTTCAGCTTGGGTGCGGCAACGGGCTACATCGGCAATCGCGGCGACTTCTCTAATCCGCTGCGTCTAATCAGCGATCGCTTCTCCGAGCGGCCCGGTTATCGCGGCGTCGGCCAGCTCAATTCAACCGCGATGTTCCGGGGGCCGGTTGGTCTGTTCGGAGGAGTGTCATGGCAGACGCCCTGGGAGTCGCTGCTCGTAAAGGTCGAGCTCGACGGCAATGATTACGAGAATGAGCCCAATCCGTGGCGAGACGGCAGCCCAGTTCTGGAACAGAGGTCACCGGTCAATCTGGGTCTCGTCTACAGCCCGAGACCCGGCCTACAGATTTCGGCAGGCTACGAACGCGGCTCTGAAGCGATGATCGGCATTGCCTTCACCGGCAATCTCAAGACCACACGCAGTCTGGCAACCCTTCTGGATCGACCTACACCGTCATTACGAACGACCGAAAGCGCAGCACCTGTGGCTCAGTCCGGTTCCGCTGATTGGACCGAGGTTGCGGCGCGGTTGCAGCAGGACGCGGGAATCAAAGTGTCCTCCATCTCCCGCCGCGGCTCGGAACTGATCGTCCGTGGTGAACAACAGCGTTACTTCTACGGTGCGCAAGGTGTCGGCCGAAGCGCGCGCGTGCTCGACAACGCCACATCTCCGGACATCGACTGGTTCACCATCGCGCACGAACGCGTGGACATGCCGATCGCGGAAACCAGCGTTTCGCGCAGTGCGTTCGTCGATTACGTCGACCGGCGTATCGACCTCGACACACTGGCCCGTAGCGTCGAAGTCGCGCCCCCTGCGTCCCAGCGCCGCGAAGTGCTCTACCAGGCGCAGTTCGACCGCTTCCAGGCGGGCGTCGGCCCCGGTTACAAGCAGGTCCTCGGCGGACCCGACGGCTTCATCCTCTATCAACTTTCGGCGGATGCGAATGCAACCTACTGGTTCGGTCGCCACACCTGGTTGACCGGTACGGTCAGCGTCGACGTGTTGAACAACTTCGACAAGTTCCGGTACGACCCGCCCAGCCGCATGCCGCGGGTGCGCACGTACCAGCGTCAGTTCCTCACCACTTCGACAGTCACCGTGCCGAATCTGCAGCTGACTACCGCGCATCATCTCGGCGGGGATCTGTACGGCATGGCGTATGCCGGCTATCTGGAATCGATGTATGGCGGCGCCGGCGGCGAGCTGCTGTATCGCCCGTTCGGCGAGCGCTGGGCACTGGGCGTGGACCTCAACCACGTGCAGCAGCGCGATTTCGACCAGCACGCCGGCTTCCGTGACTACAAGGTCACCACCGGACATGCCACGGCTTACATCGGACTCGGCGACGCGCACCGCGTGCAGGCCAATGTCAGCGTCGGCCGCTACCTCGCCGGCGACATCGGCGCGACCGTCAACGTCGCGCGCCGGTTCGACAACGGCGTGACCATGGGTGCCTGGGCCACCAAGACCAATGTGTCCTCGCGCACATTCGGTGAGGGCAGTTTCGACAAGGGCATCTACTTCTCGGTGCCGATGGACTTCCTCCTCCCCCGACCGACGCGCGCGCGCGCCAACATCATCTGGCAACCGCTGACGCGCGACGGCGGCGCACGCCTGATCCGGCGCTACGGGCTGTACAGCCTGACCAGCGAACGCGATGGCGATTTTCTGCTTGACAACCTCGAGTGGATCGATCGCTGAAGAAGTGCGTGGTTACGTCTCACTGCGCACGTGATGCAACGTGGCAGATATGCATATTCGTGTTGCTGTGCAACATCCCATCTGTCAAAGTTCGTGATGGCGGGGTGACGGAATTTCGACAGTATTTTCGTCAAGGGAACGCCGAACGGAATCGACGAACGGATGCGCATAGGCATGCGGGGGACTGGATTTAGCGGTCGCCGTTGCACCGTGCCCAATTGCGAGGATCAGGCCAATGTTGTTCTCCCCGATTCGGCAAGAAGCCGAGTCCGACTGGCGTATGGCCAGCAAGTTCACGGCGTTTTTCGCATGGGGACTGCGGCTGTCCGATCTCGCCATCCTCGTGCTGGCGGGTCTGGTGGCTTTCCGCCTGCGTTTCGACACGTTCGACATGCCCATCGAGTACACGCGGAGCCTTGCGCGCGGCGTGCTGTTCGCACTCATCGCGCTCAACGGTTCGTCCCTGTACCGCAGCTGGCGCGGCGGCAGCGTGTCGAAGGAAGCATTCAAGCTCACCGCCCTGTGGTCGATCGTCTTCGCAGCCGGCATCGTCTACACAGTGGCACTGCAGCTGGCCGAGGACTTCTCGCGCCTGTGGTGGTTCACCTGGTTCGTCCTGACGCTGGTTGGCACCATCGTGGCGCGCTTCGTACTGCGTCGCATGGCCGACCATCTGCGCATGCGTGGTATCGACCGGCGCACGGCGGTCATCGTGGGCGGCGGTCGCGACGCAAAACGTGTCGTGGACGGACTCGCCGCAAAGCCCTGGACCGGCATCGAAATCGCGGGCTGGTTCAGTACGCCGGCCTCGCATGCGCCTCTGGATGACGCCCCCCTGCTGGGCACGCTGGACACGCTGGCCGAATACGTCGAGTCGAACCACATCGACCAGGTCTGGATCGCCCTGCCTATGAGTGCGGAGATGGAGATCCAGGATGTCCTGCGCCGGCTGAGCCACTCCACGGCGGACATCAAGCTGGTGCCGGACCTGTTCGGACTGCAGCTGTTGAATCACTCCGTCCAGCAGATGGCGGGTGTACCCATCATCAACCTGCGCAGCAGCCCGTTGCACAGCGGTGCGCGCGTCGCCAAGGCGATCGAGGACCGAGTCCTGGCGTCACTCATCCTGCTGCTGATCGCCCCGCTGATGCTGGCGATCGCAATCGGTGTGAAGCTGACGTCCCCCGGCCCTGTCTTCTTCCGGCAGAAGCGCCACGGTATCAACGGCCGCGAGATCAACGTGCTGAAGTTCCGCAGCATGCGCGTGCACGATGAGCACGACACTGTGACCCAAGCCACCAAGGGCGACGCGCGTATCACACCATTCGGTGCGTTCCTGCGCCGGACCAGCCTCGACGAGCTGCCGCAGTTCCTCAACGTGTTGAGCGGCCAGATGTCGGTTGTCGGCCCGCGCCCGCACGCGCTCGCACACAACCACCTCTATCGCGACCAGGTGGACGAGTACATGCAACGTCACCGGGTCAAACCGGGCATTACCGGCTGGGCACAGGTCAACGGGTTCCGCGGTGAAACCGACACCCTCGACAAGATGGTGAGCCGCGTGCAGCACGACCTTTACTACCTGCAGCACTGGTCGCTGGCATTCGACCTGCGGATCGTGTTCTTGACAGTTTTCAAGGGCTTCGTGAACCGCAATGCGTATTAAATTCCAGCCGCAGAGCGCGCACAGCCGATCGCCGCGGTGCGGCCTGTAGCAGTCCCACGGTCAGCCTGTCTCCTGCCTTTCCGATCGAATCGTTTATGAAAATCGCCATCGCCGGCACCGGCTGCGTCGGTCTGTCCAAGGCTCTGCTGTTCGCACAGCACCACACTAGAGTTGTTGGCATGAAACGCATCAAGGCAAAGGGCATCGAAGTCATCGTGCACGAGTCGGTGCTGGACGCACCCGATTTCTTCAACTCCCGCGTCGTCAACGATCTTATTGCTTTCAAGCGGGAAGCAGACGTCATTCTCGCCAATCGCATTACCGATGACGTGGCCGATGTTGCCGGCAAGGTCTACAGCCGCTACCTGTTCGGAGGCGACTGATGGCACGCATCCTCGTCGTCGGCATTAACTACGCACCCGAGAATATCGGCACCGGCAAGTACACGTCGGAGATGTGCGAATGGCTTACTGCGCGTGGACACCAGGTCCGCGTGATCACCGCACCGCCTTACTACCCCGCGTGGAAAGTCTGGAAAGGCTTCAACGCGCATGCGTGGAAGCAAGAACAGCGGAACGGCGTCGAGCTGATCCGCTGCCCCCTGTGGGTGCCGGGCAAGCCCAGCGGGTTAACTCGCCTGCTGCATCTGGCGAGTTTCGGCGCATCGAGCCTGCCGGCCCTGTTGGCTTCGATCGCATGGAAGCCGGACCTAGTGATCAATATCGCACCGACGCTCGCCAGCGCACCCGGCGCTTGGCTGGCTGCAAAGTTGGCACGTGCCAAGTGCTGGCTGCATATCCAAGACTTCGAGCTCGACGCCGCGCTCGATATGGGCATCATCGATGCGGGTCCTGCTAAGCGCTTCGCGGCAACCTGCGAACGCTGGCTGCTGGGTGCGTTCGATCGCGTTTCGACCATTTCGGAGAAGATGCTCGCGCGCCTGGGAGACAAGGGCGTCGCCGAAGCGCGGCAGGTCGCATTTCCGAACTGGGCCGATATCGCGTCGATCACCCCATTGCGGACTCCCAGCCCATATCGAGGTCAGCTCGGAATTCCCGAAGACGCCATAGTCGCGCTGTATTCCGGCAACATGGGCCTGAAGCAGGGACTCGACGTGTTGGGCGACGCTGCGCGCGAGTTGTCGCGCAAGGATTCCGCCGATCAAACGAGGATACATTTCGTCTTCGGTGGCGAAGGTCCGGCGCGAGAACTGCTGCAGCAGTCCTGCCAAGGGCTCGGGAATGTCCACTTCCTGGACCTGCAGCCGATCGAACGCCTCAACGACTGGTTGGGCCTCGCCGATATCCATTTGTTACCACAACGCGCCGACGTGGCGGATCTGGTGATGCCCTCAAAGCTGACGGGCATGCTCGCAAGCGGACGCCCTGTGCTGGCGACTGCCTATCCGGGGACAGGCGTGACAAACGCACTCGCCGAGTCAGGCGTGGTCACACCACCAGGCGATGTACCTGCATTCGTCACAGCGCTCGGCAGGCTTGCTAGATCGACGTCCCTGCGCGCCACCCTCGGCGTAAACGCGCGCAAGCAGGCTGTCACCACGCTGTCCCGCGACAGCATCCTCGCTCGTTTCGAGCAAAACGTATCCGAACTGCTTGGAACAGCGACTGCTGCCGGCACGACTTCCAATACTCATACGACCCAGGATCAGGCATGACCAAGCGCGCACTCATCACCGGCATCACCGGCCAGGACGGCTCCTACCTCGCCGAGCTGTTGCTCGAGAAAGGTTATGAAGTCCATGGCATCAAGCGCCGGGCGTCTTCATTCAACACGCAGCGCGTCGATCACATCTATCAGGATCCGCATGCGCCCAATCCCAAGTTGCACCTGCACTACGGCGATCTGAGCGACAGCGGCAACCTGACAAGGATTCTGGCTGAGGTGGACCCCGATGAGGTCTACAACCTCGGTGCCCAGAGTCACGTGGCCGTGAGCTTCGAAGCGCCCGAGTACACCGCGGACGTTGACGCGCTCGGCTCGCTGCGCCTATTGGAAGCGATCCGCTTTCTCAAGCGTACCGACAAGACCCGCTTCTACCAGGCCTCGACGTCCGAACTCTATGGGCTCGTGCAGGAGAACCCCCAGCGAGAGACCACTCCATTCCATCCGCGTAGCCCATATGCGGTGGCCAAGCTCTATGCCTACTGGATCACGGTGAACTACCGAGAGGCCTACGGGATGTATGCGTGCAATGGCATCCTGTTCAACCATGAAAGCCCCCGCCGTGGCGAGACCTTCGTGACGCGCAAGATCACGCGTGGACTCGCGAACATTGCGCAGGGCCTAGAGTCGTGTTTGTTTATGGGTAACCTCGACTCTCTGCGCGACTGGGGGCACGCCAAGGATTATGTCCGCATGCAATGGATGATGCTGCAGCAGGACGTGGCCGAGGACTTCGTCATCGCGACGGGCGTTCAGTATTCCGTACGCGAGTTCATCACTTGGTCGGCAGCAGAGCTCGGCATCAAACTGATGTTTTCAGGCGAAAGCGTGGAAGAAATTGCAACGGTAACCAGCGTAGATGGTGATAAGGCACCGGCGGTCAAGGAGGGCGATGTTCTCGTGCGTATCGACACGCGCTACTTCCGTCCTGCAGAAGTCGAGACTCTGCTCGGCGATCCAACCAAGGCGAAGACAAAGCTCGGCTGGGTACCTGAGATCACTGCGCAGGAGATGTGCGCGGAAATGGTTCTCGAAGACTTGAGGATTGCGCGGAGACATGCGCTACTCAGGGCCCACGGGCACGATATGCCGGTGAGTTTGGAGGGGGGGCGATGACCTACGAGCTTTCGGGAAAGCGCGTTTGGGTCGCTGGGCACCGAGGAATGGTTGGAGGCGCCGTTGTGCGCCGGCTTGAGACAGAACACTGCGACGTAATTGTTGCAGGTCGCGACGAAGTCGATCTGATCGAACAGGCCCAAGTGCGTTCCTGGATGGCAAAAGCCAAGCCGAATGCCATCGTCCTAGCTGCGGCCAAGGTGGGCGGGATCAAAGCGAACAGTGATTCTCCGGTCGACTTTCTTTATCAAAACCTCATGATCGAGGCAAATATTCTGCAGGCTGCCCATGAGCAGGATGTGGCGCGCGTGCTCTTTCTAGGATCCTCATGCATCTATCCCAGACTGGGAACGCAGCCAATCAGAGAGGACAGCTTGCTGACAGGGCCTTTGGAGCCAACTAACGAGCCGTACGCCATTGCCAAGATTGCTGGCATCAAACTGACCCAAGCGTATCGCACGCAACATGGTCGTGACTGGATCTCGGCCATGCCTACCAATCTTTATGGGCCAGGCGACAACTATGATCTTGACTCCTCACACGTACTACCAGCTCTTCTGCGCAAGCTCCACGAGGCCAAAGTGTCGGGAGCGAAACAGCTAACAGTCTGGGGATCGGGTACGCCGCTGCGCGAGTTCATGCACTGCGATGATTTAGCCGATGCGCTGATATTCTTGCTTAAAAATTATTCGGGGTACGAGCACGTCAATGTAGGCTCTGGGGTGGAAGTGAGTATCCGCGAGCTCGTCAACACCATAGCTAGCGTGGTGAACTACGAAGCTGAACTGGTATTCGACATCACTAAGCCGGACGGAACGCCACGAAAGCTGATGGATTCGACCCGCCTGACCGCAATGGGCTGGAGGAAAAATCGTAGCCTCCGAGACGGTATACACAACGCATATGCGCATTTCCTTGAGGCAGAAACGTGACCAAAGCACTAGGTCAAACGCTTACTATTGCCATGCGCGATCATCGTACTAAACCTGTTGCAACTGCGCAGCTAATTTTAGAGTTCTCGCCGCTTGGATGCCAGCGGTGATTGACAGATCGTCGACCGACGGCAAAATCGAAGAGATCTGCGTCCATGCGCGAGCCTCGTCGCTTGGGGTTTGCCTCGACAACGGTGAGATACACTTCGTCGCGGCGATGAAGGTCGTGCGCGAGAGTCACGGAGCCGTTTTTCGAAGAGTCGGGGAAGCTTTCCTTCCTAGCCCTGCAGCCCATTGTGCACTTCAATGACCGGCTGGGCCTCTCGGACATCTATCTTCATCCACAGCGCTTGGATGTGGCCGATGTCGTGATGCCTTTCAACCCGACAGGAATGCTTTCAAGGGAGACGCCCTGTCTTGCGACTGCGTCTGCAGAGGCTAGTGTGGCGAACGCTTTCGCCTAAGAACCGAGAGCCGAGGGCACGATGAAATCATCGGCTAGCGAAACGGAAATGCCACCCTCCGAAACAACGCCAGCACTCATCCCTATCAGACGCAACAGCAGAGAATCGAGTGGCGGAATCCGCCTAAAGTAAAATGAGCTTTCGAAAAACAATCGTATCGTTTGGCGATCAGGCTTGCTCGGCAGCATTAACGTTTGGGTCGATCTTAATCGCGGGCCTATTGCTTACACCGAAAGATTTCTCTGCCTATGCAGTCATAGCCGGCACAGCAGCGCTGGTGCAGATGGTTTGCGGAAGTATAGTTTCTGCTCCCACGGTATACTTTTTTAATTCATACGATCGCTACCGAAGCGCTCGCTACTTGCGTGGCGCGTATTTCGCAATTTTTATAATTGGCGTAGCTAGCATTCCGGCTCTTTACGCGACTTTGTCTGGGTTCAGCAAAGCAGGTCCGCTCAGCGCGCTGCTCTCAGCTGCGCTTGGCCTCTCTTGGTCTGCATTCGATCTGACGAGAAAACTTTTGATCTCCGAGAGGGGCCACGCCAGCAAGGCATCCCTAGCTTCTCTCTCGCTGCTAACAACTATTCTGATCACCCTCTTTATAAGCGGGCTTCTAAGCACCACCTCTATTTGCATTTCGCTAATAGCGTCGTACACATTAGGCGGTCTACTAATCTACAGTCCGCCGCCAGCCAACGCACGAAAGAAGTACAACGATTCGTTTCTACCAAAACTCGCTGACACGTTAGTGCAGAACTGGCGATACTCAAAAAGCCTTATCGCCGGCGTCCTACTCTATTGGTCGTATGCTCAAGGGTACTTGATCTTCCTGGAAAGATTGTTTGATCCCAACGAATTCGCAACTTTTCGAATTGTAGTTAGCCTGTGCTCGGTATCTTCAATTTTCATGGCTTACATCGAGAATCGGCATGTGCCAGCTCTGTGCAGAGCAAGGTCGTCGGACGACACGCAAATCTACGCCGCAAAAGTATCCCTCCTAGCTAGGGATTCTAATCGCCTAGCAATTGCTTTCCTTATCAGTGGGTGCTTCACTTCGTACCTAGCCTTCACATTCATTTATTCTCATAAGTATCATGCGCCGCATCCCGCGATCTTTGCTCTAATCTGCGCATCGCAGTCCCTGCTAATCTGGTCACGAACGCAAATAGTAATAAGCAGAGCCGAATCAAAAATGCATATTGTAATGACTGCCCACGCACTGGCATTGCTTTCATTTGCAACGATCGGATTAGTTCTTCCGATAAAACTTGGCTTAGATGGCGCCGCCGCCGCTTACTTTATAGGTAGCGTCGTTTTTGTAATATCACTTATCGTCAATTCTAGAAATAAACTCAAGGGCAGTTCGCGATGCGAGTACTAATTATCAATGCCTACTCTGCCTCGAATCGAGGAGACGCAGGTATCGTCGTTGCGATGATCCACTACTTACGCAGAACGTGGCCAGACTGCGAGATCAAAGTGATGTCTTCGCATTGGGCAGAGAATGAGGAGTTCTATTCGCGGTATGGGGCGGATTCGGTACCCGCTGTGTGGGAATTAGATCCGAGCCATGGAAAGGCCAGAAGAATTTTTGTGGGGCTTCTGCGGGTGGCTAGGTCCATCGTCAGTCCGGGATCCTTCTATCACTATTCCAACGCGGACGTGGTAGCTTCCGCGGGCGGCGGCTATCTTTACTCTTCACGAAAAGGACCTCTAGGCCTAGGTCTTCTAAGCTCGTTGTTTCACTACTGGCTTTCCTCAAGACTAAGGAAACCCACCGTCGGCTTTCCTCAAAGCGTTGGCCCCTTCAGAGGGAAGATTGATTTATTCTTGGCGACGTATGTTCTTTCTAAGTCGAGCTTAATTTTCAGCAGAGAGCGATCAACATCCGAACTGCTTTCGAATTATGGTATCAGGTACATCGAGGTTCCCGACATTGCCTTTGCCCTTGGAAAGAAAGATGTCGTTCGAGATCAGAGACTGCCCATTCTTGGGTTAACTGTGCTCGACTGGTCATTTGCCGCCAGAACCAGTGACGCTAGCAAAGCCGGTCGCGAGTACCTCTTAAATATAGCCTTCTTAGTCAAGAAACTCTTGGTGAAGTTCCCAAACCTAGAAGTCCGGATTTTTCCTCAGGTCGATGTTGGGCCCGGGGACACTGATGTACCCTTCTCGGAGGAATTGTGCAGGTTAGTCGGCCACTCTAACTGCGCAGTAAGGAGGCTCGATTCAGACCTTACGCCCGAAGGCATAATCTCGAAATACTCGGAATGCAGCGTATTCCTCGCCAGTCGAATGCATTCCGCGATATTCGCTCTGGCTGCCCGGGTTCCAACAGTTGCTCTTGCCTATCAGCCGAAAACACATGGAACCTTCGAAATCGTCGGGCTGCCAGAATACTGTCACGGGGTAGACGATTTCGACAAAGATCATGTTTTCTCGCAGTTATCGGAGCTAATTGTAAATCCGTCTGCCCAACCCTCAGTCGACAGCAGCAGCGTATATAAGTTGCTGGACGAAGGGTTAGCACAACTGGGATTTAAGAATGCTCATAGCTAGTACATGCATACTAATTAATACCGTACTACTAACATTTCTTTGCTTAGTCTCTTCTCGCAAGTCGCCTGGCGGGATATTCTCAGCTGTCTTTGTTACTAGTGCTGGGCTGTTATTGATGTACGTGCTGCGCCCTACATACATGCTCATGCAGAATAGCTGGGGCGTGGCTCCGCATTACATGAGCAGGCTTGATCAGGATTTTGATTTATTTATTTGGTCCAACGTTCTTTCTACGTTGGGTGTGCTGACCTTTTTTTCTCTGGTTTCCGTCTACCTGCTTAGAGCGAAGAGGCCAAGCAGAACATCGCCACGAGGAGCCAATAGGAATCCTTCTGAAACTAAAGCGATTAACTTAATTTTTATGGTCTTGCTACTCACGTGCGCTCTGTTGCTTTCGTACGGTATCGCGGAAGTCGGTAGCTTCGCGAATTTTTTTGTGCTCATGGGAAGCAGGGCGATGCTCTTCAAGACGATTTTTGGAGACTACGGGTTTTACATTGAAGCGATCTTTTTCCTCCTAATCTCCTCGCTTTTGCTTGTCTTTACTAACTCCGTACGCAATCAAAGTAGAATTTCATTCCCGCTTGGGGTGGGAGTGATCTCCACCATAGTGCTCACTGCTTCGTTAGGGGGGCGGTCAAATATTCTTTTTCTCATTGTGGGTCTGATGTACGTTCACTCTGTGGTATTCCCAGAGTTTGGAGTGTCAAAGAAGAAAATATTCGCGCTAATCTTTAGCTTAGTATCCTTTGGTATCGCCTACCGCGTAGCACTTAGAGATATCAACTTTGAAGCCAACGAGGATGTATCCCTAGTCGATCTTCTAGCAGATAGCGTGGAAAACTCCTTCGCGTTTCTAGTTGGGGGATTTGACTTCGTTCAGGTTGACGCGTTAATGGTGCTTCTGTCGGATCACCACATCTCTCTTAGACTCGGCGAGACAGTTGGAGCAGCATTCGTCTCGTTCGTTCCTCGCGCCCTCTGGGATACAAAACCTTATGGCGCGATGGCAGATTTCACTCAGACTTATTTTAATTCTCATTACCAAAACTCGACAGGCGGCGAGTTTGTTGTCTCCTGGCTAGGCGAGGGATACATGAACTTCGGCGTGGCCGGCATTCCATTGTTCGCGATTTTCTGCGCTTTGTTTGTGATTCTTATTGACAGGATGGGTAGGTCGACGACCTCTCTATACGGGCTGGTCGTCTGCTCTATTCTCGTCAGTCGACCGTTCAATCTCTTCAAAGCTGATTTCTTTAATAACTTCATGGCGATGGGAAAGCTTTTAGCCCTTCCCGTGCTCTTTTATACGATCTATGTTTACTGCAGAAGGTTGAAGGCGTCCTCCTGAATGAAAATATGCTTGATAGGGCCTCAGCCGCCCCCCGTTAACGGCTGTGCGTATGCGAATTACACGTTCTCGCATCTAGCGGCGCAGGCTGGTAACGAAATTAGAATTATTAATACCGCCTCCGCCCAGATCTCGTCGGACCAGGGCGCAAAATTTTCCATCTTGAAGATCCTTCGCTTTCTCAAAACATACCTTCAAGTTTACAAAGTCTTTGGCTCGGATGTTATATATGCTACTCCAGGACACACTTACTTCGGTGTCATGAAGTACGCGCCGTTCCTTCTTGCTGGCTTGATTCTTCGCGTGCCTTATGTACTGCACTCTCATGGAAATCATCTGGGCAAACACTATGCTCAGCTCAAGGGGGTAAAAAAGAGAAGCCTGCGATTCTTTGCCTGCAGAGCATCTGCTGGAATCGTTCTCTCTGAGACGCTTCGTGCAAATTTTTCCGAACTGATCCTCGATGATAGAGTTCATGTTGTCGAGAACTTCGCGGGTCGCGATTTGACTGATCATCCCCGCACCGAAAAAAATGTAGATCTGCTGAGAATACTTTGGCTCAGCAATCTCATGAAAGAGAAAGGGATTTTCGAATTACTAGACGCGCTCGGCGGCCTGCTTGAATCAGGAATCCCTTTTACGGCGAGTATCGCTGGGCATGTCGAGGATGGTCTCACCGAAGAGCTATCAACGCGGATGAAGGCCCTGGGTTCCAAGGTTCAGTACCTTGGAGTAGTGTCTGGCGAAACGAAGTTACGGCTGCTGCTCGATTCGAACGTGCTCGTTTTACCGACATACTATGTTATGGAGGGGCAGCCAATAGCTCTTATTGAAGGTATGGCAGCTGGCAATATCATTGTTACGACTGCTCACGCCGGAATTCCCGACATCGTTCAGAAAGAGAATGGATATATAGTTCGAGCGAAAGATTCAGGCGAGTTACTGAGGGTACTTCGGTCGATTTCCGAGAACCTGCCGGCAGATATCGAGAAGTTTTCTGAGCATAATCGCGTCCTCGCCAAGAATCGGTTCACGGAAGAAGCTTTTGCGATTAAAATAATTAGCGTTCTCCAGGCCGCGCTAGAAAAACGCTGAACTAAACCCACCGCATCGCTGTTGGGTCTAAGCACCCCGTACATCCGCCCCTCTCTTTAGCGCAAAACATTTCGCAAGCCCACGGAAGCCAGTTTTTGATTTATTGGACTGGGAAGATTAATCGCGCTTTAACAAAACGGGTTGGTTGTCCGGGAAATTCCTTAAGGTTTGCTGTTAACTAAGGCCTAGTTTCTCATGCTTCCAGTCATTCTCTCCGGCGGGTCCGGTACCCGACTTTGGCCCCTTTCGCGCGAGGTCTATCCCAAGCAGTTCCTGTCCCTCGCAGGCAAGGACACGATGCTGCAGGCGACCTGGCACCGGGTGTCGGCGCTGGCGACATCTGCGCCGATCGTCGTCAGCAACGAGGACCACCGCTTCATGGTGGCCGAGCAGTTGCGTGAGGCCGGATGCACGCCCTCGGCAATCTTGTTGGAGCCCGTTGGCCGCAACACCGCGCCCGCGATCGCAGTCGCTGCACTCCAGGCGATGGCCGATGGTGCCGATCCATTGATGTTGGTGCTGCCCTCGGATCACGTGGTGTCCGACGCCGCCGGGTTCCGCGCAGCTGTCGCCGAAGCGGCTGCCGCCGCAGACGCTGGAAAGCTGGTGACCTTCAGTATCGTGCCGACTGCGCCTGAAACCGGCTACGGCTACATACGTGCAGAGACCGGTGATGGCGTGCGCGCTGTAGCGGAGTTCGTCGAGAAGCCGGATGCGGTCACAGCGGCAGAGTATCTGGCGTCTGGCGCGTACTTCTGGAACAGCGGCATGTTCCTATTCCGTGCGTCGCGCTATCTGGAAGAGTTGGGTCGACATCAGCCGGCGATGCTGGCGGCCTGCAAGGCCGCGTTCGAGGGCGCGAAGCGCGATCCAGATTTCGTGCGCTTGGACAAAGCTGCGTTCGAGGCGTGTCCGTCGGACTCGATCGACTATGCGGTGATGGAGAAGACCGCCGATGCGGCCGTGCTGCCGATCTCGGTGGGCTGGAACGACATCGGCAGCTGGTCGGCGTTGTGGTCGGTGGCCGAGCAGGATGGCGACGGCAATGCGCACCATGGCGATGTGATCGCGCTGGATTGCCGCAACACGCTTGCGTGGGGAGACGGTCGCCTGGTTACGTTGCTGGGCCTGGACGATGTGGTAGTTGTAGATACCGACGATACGTTGCTGGTAGCACACCGCGACAAGGTGCAGCAGGTCAAGGACGTGGTGGCGCAGCTCAAGCGCGAGTCCCGGCCGGAGGCAAGCCTGCATCGCAAGGTCTACCGGCCTTGGGGCGCGTATGACTCGATCGATTCCGGCGACCGTTTCCAGGTCAAGCGCATCACCGTGAAGCCGGGCGCGGCGTTGAGCCTGCAGATGCATCACCACCGTGCGGAGCATTGGATAGTCGTGCGCGGTACGGCGCGTGTGACCTGCGGTGAGGAGACGTTGCTGTTGAGCGAGAACCAGAGCACGTACATCCCCCTAGGGACGACGCATCGGCTGGAGAACCCGGGCAAAGTGCCACTGGAGCTGATCGAGGTGCAGTCGGGCAGTTACCTGAGGGAAGACGATATCGTGCGGTTCGAGGATGTGTATGGGCGGGGTTGAACGCCTGTTCGCAGGGCTGGTCCAGGGGATCGCTCGCAGTTGGATCTTTGTAGACTGACGGCTTGCCCCTCCAGCCCTCTTTCATATCTGGAGAGGGCTTTGAAGCTGGAGTTTGTCAGTGTCGATGTTGTCGAAAGAGGTGTTCTTGACAGTGGTGGCGAATGCGCCGTTGGTGTCGATCGATCTGCTGGTGCGCGATCTTGCAGGGCGATTGCTGGTCGGATTTCGGACCAATCCGCCGGCGCAGGGATTCTGGTTTGCGCCAGGGGGTCGAGTTCGAAAGGACGAGACGCTGGATGACGCGTTCCGCCGGATTACTGCAGCCGAACTGGGGCGGACGTTTGCGCGCAGCGATGCCGGACCTGCCGTGGTGCACGAGCATTTCTATGCCGAAGACTTCACCGGAGGTCCTGCAGGTACGCACTATGTGGTGTTGGCGCACGTGCTGCTTGTGGATCCGGATTCCCTCGACCTGCCTGTAGATCAGCACAGCGGGTATCGATGGGTGGAAGCCGAAGAAGGGCTGGCGGATTCGGAGATTCATGCGAATACGCGGGCCTATTTCTGATACGTCCGGCGCTGCTCCGACACACGGTAAAAACACTGGATCCCGGCCTTCGCCGGGAGGACGCTTTGAATGGACCAGCTTGCGCTGGAATGACGGGACGGTTGGGTGAGTAATCGGATGAATCAGCGGATTCTGGTTTGCGGCGGCGCTGGCTACATAGGTAGTCATATGGCTAAATGGCTCGATCGGCACGGCGCCGATGTCGTTGTGCTAGACAACCTGTCGACCGGGCACCGCGAAGCGGTGCGCTTCGGGCAGTTGATCGAGGCGGATCTGCTGGAACCGACGTCGTTGGATTCGGCCTTCGCGCTTGGGCCCTTCGAGGCGGTAATGCACTTCTGTGCACGCTCGCTGGTGGGCGAGTCGATGCAACAGCCGTACGACTACTACGACAACAACGTGGTGGGCACGCTCAACCTGTTGCGGGCGATGCAGCGGCATGGCGTTGGGAAGATCGTGTTCTCGTCGACGGCGGCTGTGTTCGGCGAGCCGGTGTCCGAGCGCATCGACGAGTTGCATCCCAAGGCGCCGATCAATCCCTATGGCGCCAGCAAGCTGATGGTGGAGCGGGTATTGGCCGACGCGGCCACAGCTTACGGGCTGCGCTCGGTCTGCCTGCGTTATTTCAATGCTGCTGGTGCGAGCGCGGATGGGGACATCGGTGAGGCGCATACGCCCGAGACGCATCTGATCCCGAATGTGCTGCGCGCTGCCTTAGGGAGAGGCGACCGGCTCAAGGTGTTCGGTGACGATTGGCCGACGCCTGACGGTACCTGTGTGCGCGATTACATCCACGTCGACGATCTGGCGCAGGCCCATTGGCAGGCGTTGGCTTACATGGACACGCGTCCGGGCGCGCACGCATTCAACCTGGGTAACGGACAAGGATTCTCGGTACGCGAGGTGATTGCTGCTGCCGAGGCGGTGGGCGGGCGCAGCGTGCCCTGGGATCTAGCCCCACGTCGTGCGGGCGATCCGGCAGTGCTGGTCGCAGCCAGCGATCTGGCGCGTCGGGAGCTCGGCTGGACACCGCGTTACACCTCATTGCCCGAAATCATCGAGACCGCATGGCGTTGGCACTGCGATCCGAAGTTCTGAGCGCTAGCGCGGCCGGGAGTGACAACTTTTACCGTCGTGTCTCGAAGCTGCCTGTGCCATCGCGTGCGATTGACGGGGCGATCGGCGCCAGAAAGTGAAGTGCCAATCTTCTGGAACCAGCGCTCCGCATGCGGGTGCTCCAGGCCGACTTGTGCGAGAAAGCCCAAAGCGAGCAGCAGTGCGAGCGACAAGGCGATCGCGCGCGTATCGAGCGCTTGTTGCCAGAGCGCGCGTACGCTCCAACACGCCGCGGTTCCACCCAGCACGGTGCCGGCGATGACTTCGCTGACGGGGTGCGCGCCGATCGGGACGCGGGACCAGCCCACCAGCATGGCGACGACGATTCCGGTGGCGAGCAAGGTCATGCGCAGCGCGCGCATCCGCACCGGTGCCAACAGCATCAGCATGGCCGGCCAGGCGAGCCACGCGGTCACGGTGTGGCCACTGAAGCACGTGAGGTTCCAGCGACGGATGCCGGTGCCCCAGCCGTAGAAGGCGATCTTGCTGGCGGCGACGAGCAGCAGGCTGACGACGATGAGCAGCGCCCACTGGAGCGCGGCGCGGCGTTGCGCCGGTCCCTGGGTCGCGAGTCCGGCGATGGCCGCGGCGAGCAGCGGCAGCACCAGGGCGGCGTCGCCAAGCAGGGTGAGGCGGGACCAGTTCACGTGTGGAGAGGGCTCGAAACGTTGGATCGGGTGGTGTGCGGGTTCGACGGAGGCGCGATGGATTCCGCAACGTGCTGCCGATCCGGTAGACGATGCTCGGACGGAGACGTGGAGGCTGTCTGCCGGTACGCGGTTTCGCTACAATGCGCGACCGCCCTGCCCGTTCTTGCGGCATGGCGTGGACGACGCGCCTGTAGCTCAGCCGGATAGAGTAGTGGCTTCCGAAGCCATTGGTCGGGGGTTCGAATCCCTCCAGGCGCACCAATTCTGCGATGGTCCGTGCGGTGATTTGCCGCATCCGGGGACATGATGGCGCAGGTATTCCCGATGACTCTGACGTGCCCCCCTCCTGGCGTGACGGCGCTCATGCGCTTGCCGGGGCACGTGCGTTGAACCGGCTCGCACTCATCGCACTGGGCGGTGCATTCGGCTCGGTCTGCCGGTACCAGGTGTCCGTCTGGATGCTGCAGTTCGCAGGCGCAAGCGCGGGTGGTCCGCCGCGGTTTCCGGTCGGCACGTTCGCGGTGAATCTTCTGGGTTGCCTGGTGGCGGGCCTGCTGGCTGGCGGGATCGCGCGGCATGGCTGGTTCACGCCGGATGTGCGGACGATGCTGATCGTCGGCGTGATGGGCGGGTTCACCACATTCTCGGCGTTCGGCCTGGAGACGCTGGCGCTGCTCCGGCGCGGCGACGTGGCGATGGCGGCGGTGTATGTCGTCGCCAGTGTGCTGCTGGGCGTACTGCTGGCAGCGCTTGGCTGGTGGGTGGTCACGCGGGGCTAGATGCCACGCAGGCCGCGCCCGGTCGGCCCGTGTGCCTGCATGCCCGTCCGTGTCGACCGGGCACGCGGCATACGAGGTTGCCGGCTCAGGGCGTGGGCGTCGCCGGCACGTCGGAAGGGGTGGTTTCCGGCGATTCCGACGGCGTGTCCGCATCCGGCGACGTCGGGGCATCCGCAGGTGCGTCGACAGGCGCCGGTTCCGTGGCGGGGGCAGCCGCCGGTGGCGCTGCCGGTGCGGTCGCGGGCGGCGTGTCTTCAGCGTGTACCTGTGCGGTAGGCACCCACGGCTTCTTCAGCTCGGCCAGCGCGGCGTTGATCGGTGCATCGCCGGGCAGCGCTTCGCCACCGGTGGCGCCGTCTTCCTCATCGCCCTGCAGGTGTCCGGGCAGATTGGCTTCGGTGTACGCACTGGCAGCACGCGGGGCGTTCGGATCGGCCGCATCGGCGCCTTCGGGGCGCAGCGTGGTGTCGGGGTCGATACCGCGGGCCTGGATCGAACGGCCACTGGGCGTGTAGTAACGCGCGGTGGTCAGCTTGACCGAGTCGCCATTGTCGAGCGGCAGCACGGTCTGCACCGAGCCCTTGCCGAAAGTGCGGCTGCCGACGACGCGGGCACGGTTGTTGTCGCGCAATGCACCGGCCAGCACCTCGGACGCACTGGCCGAGCCCACGTCCACCAGCACCACGATCGGGGCGCCGTCGAGCAGATCGCCCGGCGTGGCGCTGAACTCGGCGTCGCTGATCGGAATGCGGCCGCGTGTGCTGACGATCTTGCCGCTGTCGAGCAGGTCGTCGGCGATCTGCACCGCGCCGGTCAGCAGGCCGCCGGGATTGCTGCGCAGATCGAGCACGAGGCCGCGCAAGGTGCCGCCGGACTGCTGCTTGAGTTCGCCCAGGGTGCGGGCGAAGTCCGCCGCGGTTTCCACCTGGAACTGGCTCAGGCGGATGTAGCCATAGCCCGGCTCGAGAATGCGGCCACGGACGCTGACCACGCGGATGGTCTCGCGGTCGACGCGGATGTCGAGCGGCGCGGTCTCACCGTCGCGCAGGACGCCCACCATGACCGACGTCCCGGGTGCGCCCCGCAGCGGGCCTGCGCCTTCATGGTCGCTGGGGGTCAACGAGCGGCCGTCGACGCTGATGATCACGTCACCGGCGCGGATGCCCGCCTTCGCGGCCGGCGTACCGTCGATGGGCGCGATGACGCGCAGGCTGCCATCGGGCAGATACATGACCTCGACGCCGATGCCGTCGTAGGCGCCCTCGGTGCCCTCGTCGAAGGCCTCTGCGGCTTCCTTTTCCATGTAGACGCTGTGCGGATCGAGATCGAGCAGCAGGCCGCGGATGGCCGAGGACATCAGCTTGCGGTCCTCGACTGGCTCGACGTAGGCCTGGCGCACGGCATTGAACACGCCGACGTAGCGACGGATTTCCTGCAGCGGCACGCGACTGGCGGCTTGTTCGCCGGCGCCGGGATCGTCCACGGCTGCCATCGCGGCATCCGCTTCGTCGGCGGGTGTCGCGGGCACCGCCTCGGCGGGCGCTTCATCGACCGGCGCTGCGTCGACCGGGGCGTCCTGGACGGGTGCGTCGTCGACCGGCGGAGCCTGCGCGAATACCACGGGCGACACCAGCAACGACAGGGCCAGCGTCAATGAACTCACGCGCATGCGACAACTCCAGGGCGGACGACGCGCGGACATGCGCGTCGCAGGATTATGCGGGGGCGCTGCATGAATGCGTTAAGGATGCGCGGGGATATTCAGTTCCATTCCCCGTATTCCGTTGCGGCGCCTCATGGCCACACGGCCCGCCCTGCCGGGCGGACCGTGTGTCCTGACGCCTTTGCGATCAGCGTGGCGGCACGTCGTCGTCGCGGCGACGCTCGAGGTAGCCCTTTGCCCAGCGGTCGGCAACGCGACCGGCAGCCTCGCGGCCGCCGAGGCCGAACGCCAGGGCCGTCGCGACGGCGACCGCACCCAGCACCAGACCGAAGGCCAGATTGACGATGTCGTCGGCGATGCCCATCGCACGCAGACCCATCGCGATCACCAGGCCGAGAATGGCGACCCGCGCGATGCGCGACAGACCGACGCTGCGATCGGGATTCGCACGCTGGATCGCGCGCGCCGCCAGATCGGCCAGCCAGTAGCCGACGACCAGGATCACCGCGCCCAGCAGGATGTCGCCGCCGAATGCGATGAAGGTCGCCAGCAGATCACGCACGCCGGTGAAACCCAGACGATGCGCTGCTTCAACGGTGGCGAACAGCATGATGAAGAACAGGGCGACGCGGCCGACGAAGGCCGAGAGGCCATTGCGCGGGACGGCATCGATCGGCGGTGCATGCGTGGTGCCGATCGGCAGGCCCGGTTCCGGCGTGCCAGCGGCAGCGACCGGATCGGCCGTTTCCAGCGCCACGTCCACCGGTGCCGGCGTCGTGGGCGTGACGGGCGCAGCGGTGAACAGATGCCCCAGGCCCAGACGCGCCGGCAGGCCATCGAAGCCCAGGTTCTCCAGCAGGCGAGTCAGCAGGCCGGACACGAAGCGGCCGAGATACCAGGCCACGATCAGGATCAACGCTGCGGCGAGGATGTTGGGCACGGCGGTCAGGAACAGGCCGAGCATGTCGCTCGCCGGATCCGAGATCGCGCGGATCGCCAGTGCGTCGAGCGCGGCGATCAGCGTCGGCACGATGACCAGGATGAAGGCGAGCGTGCCGCCGAGCTGCGACAGCTTCACGCCTTCGGTGAGGTGCTCGCGGTTGCTGAAGCGGTCGACGCCCGAGGCGGCCAGCAGGTTCGTCACCAGGCCACGCAGCACCTTGGCGACCAGCCAGCCGACCAGGCCGATGACGACGGCGGCGAAGATGTTGGGCAGCATCATCGTGACCTGTGCGGTCATGCCGGTCAGCGGATCCATCAGGCCTTCGATGCGCAGCGCACCGACGATCGCCGGCAGGAACAGCAGCAGCACCAGCCAGTAGACGACGTCACCCAGCACGGCCGAGATCGGCTTCACGCCTGCGGATTCGGACAGCTTCTCGTCCCAGCGTCCGGACGCCATCACGCGGTTGATGCCCGCGCGCAGCACCGTCGCCAGCACCCATGCCACCAGCGCCAGTGCACCGGCCAGGATGATCCGCGGCAGATACAGCATCACCTCGGTCACCAGCGCGGAGAACGGTCCGTACAGTCCATCGAACCGCAGCACGCTGAAGACACCGATCAGCGTCACGATGATGATGAACCAGAAGCCGATCGACGCCGCGACCTTGACGATGTCGAGCTGCGAGGCGGTCTGGCTGTTGACGCGCTCGTTGACGCGCATGCGGCCCAGACCACTGCGGATCAGGCCACGCACGAACAGCGCGACGATCAGACCGACGATCAGCACGAGGACTGCGCCGAGTACGGATGGCAGGTAGGTGCCCAGGCTCATTTCGAGTTGCCGGGCGAGAGAGTTTGGATGCATGGAGTCTGTCCTCGCAGGGATGCGGCCGGGCCGCACCGAGTCGATGGATGGCGACAACGCATGTGCGTGGCCGATGGCGGATCGGCACGGAACGATGGACGCGTCACCACGCGCAACGCGTGGCGGTGTTTCCGGTGGTGCGAGGCGTCGCCGGCGGGCGGCGGGTTTTCCGTGCCGTGCACAGTGTGACGGCCGGCGGTGTGCGCTTACGGTGAATGCAATGCGTGCGGTGACGCATTCATGCGCATGCGTGAGCGATGCGCAATGCAATCGACGCTGCGAGCACGCGTGGCGCTGATCAGCAGGCGCGTTCTTTCGCGAACGGGTTGAGTCGACGCACCCAGCTGTCGCCGCAATCGATGTCGACGGGTTCGGGTTCCACCGGCCTGGCCGGCGTGCGCGCAGCGGCGCGGGCGCGTTCGACCTCGGCGATCTTCGCGCGGATCTGCGGCATCGCCGCCAGCGCCGCACGCTCGCCCTGCAGGATCGCTGCATTGCGCTGTTCGAAACTCGCCGGGCCGATGTCGTTGACCTGCGGCCGGATCACCACGTCGGCACGCGCCAGCTCCTGGCGGCCGAGGTTCTGGCCCATGATCGCGATCGACTGGTTGACGATGCCGAGCATGCTGCCGGGCATCACACCGCTGGCCCGGCTGGAGATGTCGACCGCGATCACGAGATCGGCGCCGAGCTGCTTGGCCGCATCCACCGGCACCGGACTCACGACGCCGCCATCGACGTAATGCCGGTCGCCGATCTTCACCGGCTCGAACACGCCGGGCACGCTGCTCGATGCGCGCACCGCCTGGCCGGTATTGCCGCGCACGAACACGATGCGGTCGCCGGTTTCCAGGCGCGTCGCGACGGCGGCGAACGGAATGCGCATGCGGTCGAGGGTGCGGTTCTCCACCTGCTGGTTGACGTAGTTCTGCAACGCGACGCCCTGCACCAGGCCACCGGAGAACAGGCGCACATCGCGGATGCTCGACTCGTCGAGCGCGACCGCGCGTTCCTGCATCTGGAACGGATCCATGCCGCTGGCGTACAGCGCGCCGACCACGCTGCCGGCACTGGTGCCGGCGACGACATCGGCCTTGATGCCGTTGGCCTCCAGCATCTTGATCACGCCGATGTGCGCGAAACCCTTCGCCGCGCCGCCACCGAGCGCCAGGCCGATGCGCGCCGGCTGCGGACGCGGCGCCACAGGTGCGGGTGTGGTCGGCTGCACGGCGACCGGCGGCGTCGGACGCACGTCGTCACGACCGCAGGCGGCAAGCACGCACAGGCCGGCGACGAGCAGCGCGATACGCGCATGGCGGAACGGGGTGCGAAGACGCATGCGACGGACGCCGGTTTCTGGATTGGCGCCGAGGATACCTGCGCCTCGCCTGTCGGCGGCTGAAGCGTCACGCGCGCTGGGCGTGCGTCAGCCGTGGTCGGTCGGCGGGTCACCCCAGCGCGTGGTGCCGGCTCAGCGTGTGGCAGAAGCGCCGAAACGCGTGCCGAAGAAGTCGCCGTCGTTCCAGCGCGGCGGTGCATCCGCGTCGCCGACGATACGCGTCAGTGCGACGACGACCTGCGCCATCCGCGCGGCGTCGCCGTACTGGATCGGCAGATCCACCTGGTCACAGGGCTGGTGGTAGCAGTTGCGCAGGAACCATGTGGCCGCGACTTTCGGATCCTGGTTGTCGTTGGCGGGCGCAACGCCGGCATCGAGATACAGCGCGGGAATGCCGGCACGCACGAAGGCGTACTGGTCGCTGCGGACGAACGCGACTTCTTCGGGGAACGGATCCGGCGAGACGTCGACACCGACTTCGGACGCCGCCTGCGTGACCGCGGCCGACAGCGTGGAGTGCTCGCTGCCGATCGCGACGATGTCGCGCGTGGGCGCGGTCAGGATCGGCATGTCGATGTTGAGGTTGGCGACGAGGCTGCCGGCTGCGGTCGGCGGATGCCGCGCCAGCCATTCGGCACCGAGCAGGCCCTGCTCCTCGGCGGTCAGCGCGGCGAACAGCGTGCCGCGCGCAGGCGCGGTGTCGCCTTCTGCCAGCGTGCGCGCCGCTTCGATCAGGATGGCGACGCCCAGCGCGTTGTCGAGCGCGCCGTTGTAGATCGCGTCGCCGTCGACCGCCGCGCCGGTGCCGATGTGGTCGAGGTGCGCGGTGTGCACGATCGACTCGCCGGCGCGCGCGGCATCGCGGCCCGGCAGCACGCCGAGCACGTTGCGCGACTCGAGCGTGTCGATGCGGGTACGCGTGTGCAGCGTCAGGGTGCCCGGCAGTGCGAAGGGTTCGAGCGTGCCGGCGCGCGCGGCGTCGAACAGCTGTGCGGCCGTGCGTGGGCCATCGGCGAATACGAGGTCGGCCGCGGACGCGGCCACGCGCACGCTTGCACGCAGCTGCGCCGGCGCATCGATCGGGCGGTCGTCGCCAGCGCGCAGACGCATCGCCGGCCGGCCGGCCTGCGCGACGCTGCGCGTCCACGGCATGCCCGCCTCGTCGTCGACCGTGTTGACCAGCACCAGCCCGACCGCGCCGCGTGCGACCACGGCCTCGATCTTCGTACGCAGGCTGGCGTAGTGGGCCTGCGGATTCGGCTCGAACCCACGCGGCGCGCCGCCGAACACGATCGCAATGCGGCCCTGCAGCTCGACACCGGTGAAGTCGTCGTGGCCGAGCTCGGGCGCGTGGATCGCCTGGCCGACGAACACCGCCGGCGCGGTGACCTCGCCCTGCGTGGCGTTGAAATCCGGCATCGGCAGGAACTGGTCGCCGGGCCGCAACGCGATCGTGCGGCCGTTGCGCGAGACCGACAGCGTCGCTGCGGCCGGGTCCGCAACCGCGCGCACCAGCGGCACGCGCTGGAACCAGCTGCCGTCGTCCCCGGCCGGCTGCAGACCGGCCTCGGCGAAGCGACGCGCGGCATATTCGGCGGCGCTGTCGAATCCGGGGGTGCCGGTCTCGCGTCCAGCCATCGCATCGTCCGCCAGCACGCGTACGTCGGCCTCGATCCGCTGCCCGGCCGGCGTGTCGTTGGCGACCTCGGCCGCAGGCGGCATCGGCGCGCCCGGCGCGGTCTGCGCCTGCAGCGCCGCGTCCTCGTCACGCCCTCCGCAGGCGACCAGCAACAACGCGCACGCGACGGTCAGGAGGGGACGGGACATGGGCGGCTCCGGTGCGGGAGGGCGACGGTAGCACGCAGTCCGCGGCGCGATGCCGTCGACATCCGCTGCGCTACTGTCGCCGCATGTTCGAACTCCACCAGGTGTATCGCCGCTTCGGCGCGACCGTCGGTCTCGACGGTATCGATCTGCGTATTGCGCCGGGCGAAACGACGGCGCTGATCGGCCCGAGCGGGGCCGGCAAGTCGACGCTGCTGCGGTTGCTGATCGGCCTCGAATGGCCGGATGCCGGCGAGGTCCGGTTCGAGGGCGTCGCGCTGCGTCGCGACGCGCTGCTCGCGCACCGGCGACGCATCGGCTACGTGATCCAGGAAGGCGGGCTGTTTCCGCACCTCGATGCGATCGGCAACGTCGGTCTGCTGCCGCGCACGCTGGGCTGGTCGTCGTCACGCATCACCGCGCGTGCGAGCGAACTCGCCGCCCTGTGCCGTCTGCCGGACGATGCCTTGCGACGCTATCCGGCGGAACTGTCGGGCGGTCAGCGCCAGCGCGTGGGCCTGATCCGTGCATTGATGCTCGATCCCGACGTACTGCTGCTCGACGAGCCGCTGGGCGCACTCGATCCCATCGTCCGCTTCGACCTGCAGGCCGAGATGCGTGCGCTGTTCGAACGCCTCGGCAAGACCGTGGTGCTGGTGACCCACGACGTCGCCGAGGCCGCGTGGTTCGCCGACACCATCGTGCTGCTGCGCGACGGACGCATCGTCCAGCAGGGCGTGCCGCGGACCCTGCTCGAGGCGCCGGCCGAACCGTTCGTGCGCGCCTTCATGACCGCGCAGCGCAGCGTCGAGGATGCCGCGTGAGGCCGGGCGTGCGGTACGCCGTCGCGGCGTTGCTGATGTTCGTGTGCGGCGGTGTGTTCGCCGCGCCGGTCGTCGTCGGCTCGAAGAACTTCACCGAAGGGGTACTGCTCGGCGAGATCGCGACCCAGGCGGGTCGCGACGCCGGCGCCGACGTGCGCCACCAGCGCCAGCTCGGCGGCACCCGCATCCTGTGGCGCGCGTTGCAGGACGGCAGCATCGACGCCTACGCCGAGTACACCGGCACGCTGGCCGATGAGCTGCTGCAGATGCCGGGTGCCGATGTCGCGGCAATGCAGGCGGCGCTCGCGCGCGAAGGCCTGGCGATGACCGCACCGCTCGGCTTCGACAACAGCTACGCGCTGGGCATGCGGCGTGCGCACGCGGCCGGACTCGGCATCCGCACGCTGTCGGACCTGCGCGCGCATCCCACGCTGCGGCTCGGCCTGAGCAACGAGTTCATGTCGCGCGCCGACGGCTGGCCCGGTCTGCGCGACGCGTATGCGCTGCCGCAGTCGCCCGATGGTCTCGATCACGACCTGGCGTATCGCGCACTCGCCAACGGTGCGATCGACGCGACCGATCTTTATCGCACCGATGCCGAGATTCCGTATCACGACCTCGTCGTGCTGCGCGACGATCGCCAGTACTTCCCGTCCTATGCGGCGGTCTATCTCTACCGCAGCGATCTGGCGCAGCGCGCGCCGGCGTTGCGCGATGCGCTGCACGGGCTGGAGGGGCGCATCGATGCGGCGACGATGCAGCGGCTCAACGCACGCGTGAAGCTCGACCGCGAAGCGGAATCCGCCGTCGCGGCCGACTGGCTGGGACTGGAAGCGCCCGACAGCGACGAACGCGTCGCACGCATCTGGCAGCGCACGCGCGAACACCTCGCGCTGGTCGGCATCTCGCTCGGCGCCGCGCTGCTGGTCGCATTGCCGCTGGGCATTCTCGCTGCCCGTCGGCCGCGCCTCGGACAGGCCGTGCTCGCGCTGACCGGTGTGCTGCAGACGCTGCCGTCGCTGGCGGTGTTCGTCTTCATGATTCCGCTGTTCGGCATCGGCGCCGGTCCTGCGATCGCCGCGCTGTTCCTCTACAGCCTGCTGCCGATCGTGCGCAACACGCATGCGGGACTGACCGGCATTCCGCTCGAGTTGCGCGAGACCGCCGCGGCGATCGGGCTGCCGGCCGGCACGCGTTTATGGCGCGTAGAGCTGCCGCTGGCCTTGCGCACGATCCTCGCCGGCATCAAGACCGCGGCGGTGATCAACGTCGGCACAGCAACGCTCGGCGCACTGATCGGTGCCGGCGGTTACGGCCAGCCGATCCTGACCGGCATCCGCCTCGACGACATCGGCCTGATCCTCGAAGGCGCCGTGCCGGCGGCGCTGCTCGCGCTGGCGGTGCAGGGCGTGTTCGAGATCGCCGAACGCGTGCTCACGCCGCGCGGCTTGCGATTGGCTGCGCGCCGTTAGACGCGGTCTGCCTGTCGACAGGGCGGATCGCGCCGCGACTCGGGTCGCCCGACCGGGCACACCACAGCGTCGGCTTCGTATCGATCAGCGGCGGAAGCGGACGTAGGCGCGCTTGGCCAGATAGAGCAGCTGACCGCCGAACCCGGTGTCCTGGGCTTTCCGGAGCGCGGTGTTCTCCGCGTACAGCATCCGGATATGCGCATCCCGCTGTGCAAGAAGACCCTGCACTTCCGCGACGTCTCCAGGATCGAGCACCCTGCCTTCGGCGAAGCGCTCGGGCAGCTGGCGGTTGACGTAATAGGTCGTGTGGCGCTCGGCGATCTCTTCAGCCGGCCGGTCCTTCGTATAGAAGTAGAGCGCGATCGAGCGGCGGGTGAGACCCGCGCGCTCGGGCGGCAGCTGGATCATGTCGAAGCCGTGCCACGAGCGTTCGGAGGTCTCAAAGAGGGCGCAGCGGTTGAAAGCGGGCGGGATGGTGACGTCCGGTTGCGGTGACGCATGCGGATCGCGGAACAGCTCGAAACACCCGCCCCACTGCGGCTCCCATTCCGGATTGAGGTACACGATCAGATTCAACCGCCGGTGCCAGCGTTCGCTGGGATGGAAGTTGAAATCCACATGCGGGTCCAGACTCATGCCGCTGCGGTTCTCGTGCGTCCCGCCGCCCAGATACCAGGGGTCGTAGATCAGCCCGTCGATGCCGGTCAGACGCGACAGCGTCCGCAGGAATTCCGGGCTCTGGATGGCATCGTCCAGCTCGCGGAAGGCCGGCCCCAACTGACGCACTTTGTCGGACGTGGACTTGCCACCGGGCTGTCCATCGTCGCCGACGAAGTTGCCCTGCTCGAACGCCGGAAACTCTGCGAGCAGGCGCTCCGCGAAGCCGGGCGCGAGGAAATCGTCGATAACCAGATGCGGAAAGGGATCCGCAGCCGCGAACCCGGCACCGAGCCGATCGGACGCGTCACATACGCATGGGTTGATGATTGAAGCGCCTGGCGTTCCGTGCATGGCAATGAAGCGTCCGTAGTTGCTGCAAGTCTAGCGGCAGTGTCCGATCACCGCATCGCAGGCGATCAACACGCGAGATCGATCAACACCGGAGTTCTGCAGCGCTGGCCGCGCCGAAGGCCTGGCGATGCAGAGCGCGCCGGATGTGGTCGAACGCGTGCGCATGCCGCGTGCCACTGGATGGATCAGAGCGTGCCGGTGCGCAGGCCGTCGTAGACCGTCCACGCGGTCGCGCCGATGCCGACCATGATCCATGCGACGTTGTAGATGGTGAAGCGGCGGTTGCTGCGCGCATCCGGATCGCCGCAGGCTGCATTCGCTGCGAGCTGGATGCGCAACAGGCACAAGCAGTTGAGCGGAATCACGATCACGCCGAGCCACTCGAGCCACAGCCACGCGTTCGACACGCGGAACACCAGCCACGGCCACGCGATCGCGCTGCCGTAGTTGAGCACTTCCATGACGACGAATACGGTGGCCAGCGCCATCGGCCACCAGCGCCGCACGATGCCGCGTTCCACCAGCGTGCGGTCGATGCGGCGCGCCAGTGCGTGGGCATAGAACAGGCCGAACAGCGCGCGCGGCACCGGCCAGATCGTCTCGTTGCGGCCCACGCGCCAGCGTGACCAGTGCATCCAGAACCAGAACAGCTGGTAGAGGCCGAGCGTCGCGACGTACAGCACGACGAACTTCGTCGGCGAGACCACGTAAAACGGCGCGTCGCGCATCGCTTCGGACGGCGTGTCGCGGACTTCGGTCGCCGGCGGCGTGTAGGGATCGTGCGGAATGCTCATGGAGGTCGGTCGGCGTGCGATGGGTCACGGACGCGCCGCATGCTACCGGACCGCCTGTGCGCCTCAGTCGACGATGCCGTCGAGCGACTGCCGCAGCGCCATGAAGTCGCCCCAGGGATGCGCCTTGAGCCGCTTGAGCCGGGCCGGTGCGTTGCGCAGCGTCCAGGCGTCGCCGGATTTGAGCTTGCCCAGATCCTCCCAGCGCAACGGCATCGACACCGGTGCGCCCGCGCGTGCGCGCAGCGAGAACGACGCGACGGCCGTCGCACCGCGGCCATTGCGCAGGTAGTCGACGAAGATCTTCTGCTTGCGGAATTTCTTGGTCGCGGTCGCCACGTACTTGAGCGGGTCGAGTTCGGTCATACCCTGCGCGAATGCATGTGCGAACGGCTTGACCACATCCCAGTCGCTGCCTGGATCCAGCGGCACCACCACGTGCAGGCCCTTGCCGCCGGTGGTGCGGACGAAGGATTCGAGCTTGAGCTGCAGCAGCAGCCCGCGTACCTGGCGCGCAGCGGCGACGATCTCGGCCCAGCTGACGCCGTCGCCCGGATCGAGGTCGAACACGATCCGGTCGGCAGTGTCCGGCGCATCGGCATGCGCGCCCCAGGGATGGAATTCCAGCGCGTTGAACTGCACCAGTTCCATGACCGCGGCGGCGTCGTTGGCGACCAGATAGTCGCTGGCGCCTGCTTCATCCTTGAGCCGCACCGTCTCGACCAGGGTCATGCCGGCGGTGTGGTGCTTCTGGAAGAAGCAGGGACCGTCGATACCACCGGGGCAGCGGATCACCGACAGCGGACGCCCGGCGATCTCGGGCAGCAGCCATGGCATCGCCGCGGCGTAGTAGTCGGCGACATCGCGCTTGGTCAGGGCGTCGCCGGGAAACAGGACCTTGTCCGGACTCGACAGGGTCGGTGGTACGCGTTCGCTGTCGGTATCGCGCTTCGTACGCTTCTTTGCAGGCGCCTTTGCAGCGGCCTTCGAAACGGCCTTTGTGGCCCGCTTGGCAGTCTTTTGCTTCGCCGGCGCTGCGGCGCTCGCCGAGCGTTCGCTTCGCTTGGCCATGTCGTTCGCTCCATCGCGATCGCTGTCGTGCAGGTCATCTACCGACTTGTCGGGCCGCACCGCCTTCAGTGACGGCTGGCGCAGCAGACCATGGCCGCCGGTACCGCGCGAGAACACCTCGACGACGAAACGCGGCGCGAACCACTTCGCCGCGCGCAGATCGGTGTCGTTCGGTGGCACGTACACGCTGGGTTCGCTGCGGCCGGCGCGGCCGATGCGCGGGGTGAGTTCGTCGAGCAGTGCGTCGCTGAAGCCCGACCCCACGCGTCCGGCATAACGCCAGCCGTGCCCGGCATCGGGCCGCGCGAGCAGCAGCGCGCCGAAGCCGCTGCGACTGCCCTTGGGCGGGGTGTAGCCGACCACCGCGTACTCGTTGCTGGCCAGCTCCTTGGTCTTGCGCCAGTCGTCGCCGCGTCCGGGCCGATAGCCGCGATCGCTGCGCTTGGAAATGATGCCTTCGAAGCCGGATTCCGACGCCAGTTCGATCGCGGTGTCGGCGTTGCCTTCGATGTGCGTGCTGAAGGCCAGATGCGCGGGCGGCGCGTCGCCGAGAATGCGCTGCAGCAGCGCCTTGCGTTCGAGCAGCGGGGCTGCGCTGATGTCGACGCCATCCACATGCAGCAGGTCGAACAGCACCAGCGCCAGCGCGCCCTGGCGCTCGCCCGACAGCGTGCCCTGCAGCAGATTGAAATCCTCGCGGCTGCCGCGGCCTGCAATGAGTTCGCCATCGAGCGCCGCCGATTTCAGCCCGAGTCGCGACACCGCCTCGGTGATCTCCGGCACCTTGCCGGTCCATTCCAGCGCATTGCGCGACCACAGCTGCACCTGGCCGCGCGCGACGGTGGCCAGCAGCCGGTAGCCGTCCCATTTGAGTTCGTGCAGCCAGGTATCGCCAGCGGGCGCGGCATCACCGAGTTTCGCAAGCTGCGTTTCGAACGCGCCGGTCGGTGCCGGCCCGCGCTGCGCGCCGGGCAACTTGCGCGCCTCGGCGGCCCAGTCGTGGGCGCGCTGCGTCGGCACCTCGACCTCGGTTTGCTTGCGCTTGCGCGCCTCGCCGGTGCCGGCGCGTTTCGCATCCTCGGCCGGCGGCGCAGACACGTCCGCGAGCAGGTCATCGGCTTCCAGCGTGCCGGCGTAGTCGTCGCGGTCCTTGAACAGCAGCCACTGCGGCTGCTTTGCGGGCTTGCCGGAGCGCACCAGATGCCAGCGGCCCTTGAGCTTGCGACCGAACAGTTCGAAGCGCAGATGGCCTTTGGCCAGCCCGGCTTCGGCATCGCCATCGGCGGCCCAGACACCGGTATCGAACTGCGCGACGTGGCCGCCGCCGTACTGGCCCTTCGGGATCTCGCCTTCGAATCCGGCGTAATCCAGGGGATGGTCCTCGACCTCGACCGCCATGCGCTTCACGTCCGGGTCGTAGCTCGGCCCCTTCGGCACCGCCCAGCTCTTGAGCGCATCGCCAACCTGCAGGCGGAAGTCGTAATGGCGACGGCTGGCGTGGTGCAGCTGCACGACGAAGATCGCGCGGCGTCCGCGTGGCGCGGGTTTGCCGGGTTCCGGTTCGCGGGTCGCGTCGAACTTCCGCTTGCGCCGGTACTCGGTCAGCGACATCTCAGGACGCCTTGCGCGTGGTCTTCTTCGCTGCCTTGGTCACGGGCGTCTTGGCGGCCTTCTTCGTGGTCTTCTTCGCGGCCTTCTTCGTCGTGGACTTCTTCACCGGCACCTTGTCGGTGCTTCCGGCTGGCGTGCGCTTGTTGTCCTTGAGGCTCTTCTGCAGAAGCGCGACGAAGTCGACGACATTGGTCGCGGCGTCCTCGTGATGGGCCGGGGCGTCGACGACCCTGGTCTTCACACCCTTGGCCTTGATGCGCTTCTTGATGATGTCCGACAGGCGCTCGCGGAACTCGTCGTGGTATTCGTCCGGCGCCCACTGCGCCGACATCGAATCGATCAGCTGCTTCGCCATCTGCACTTCCTTGTCGGCGATGCGGTAGCTCGACGTGCTGCCGGTGGGCAGCTTGTAGTCGCCGGGGTCCACGAGTTCCTGCGGATAGCGCAGCAGCATCAGCACCAGCGCGTCGTCCTCCGGCATTACCGCGCACAGGTACTCGCGGGTGCGGATCACGACACGGGCGATGCCGATCTTGCCGGTCTTCTTCAGCGTTTCGCGCAGCAGCACATAGCCTTTCTCGGCCTTCTTGCCGGGCACGAGGATGTAGGGCTTTTCGAAGAAGCGTGTGCCGATGCTGCCCGCGTCGATGAAGGCCTCCACGTCGACCGATTCATGCGACTCGGGCGCGGCGGAGGCGATGTCCTCTTTCTCGATGACGACGTAGCTGCCCTTGTCGTATTCGAAGGCCTTGACGATGTCCTTCCACGGCACTTCCTCACCGGTGTCGGCATTGACGCGCTCGAAGCGGATCGGCTTCTTGTCGCGCGAGTCGAGCATGCGGAAGCTGAGATCGGTCCGGCGTTCGCCCGACATCAGCGAGACCGGAATATTGAGCAGGCCGAAGGACAGTGAGCCGGACCAGATGGGACGTGCCATGGACGATCTCCGATGCGACGGCGCGGGGCGGCCGGCGGCATGAATGCCGGAGGCTTGCACCGGCGCCGTGCAACGCGTGTCAAACGCAGGGCGGCCGGATTCACACGCGGACGCTGCCCGCAGGTCCACGGTGTAGCCATGCACCCGACAGATCCCGCACCACCGGTCGACCCCGACACCGACGCCGCGCGTCGGCACACCGACGACAATCAGGACGAGGCGCTGGACGAAACGTTTCCGGCCAGCGATCCGGTGTCGCCTTTCATTCCCGCGCGCCGGCCTCCGCCGGCACCGACCGTGGACGACCTCGGCTGAGACGGTTTCCCCGTCCCCTGCACGTCGCGGGCGGAGATACTGGACCCGCCTCCCGGCGTGCGTCCTATAATCGCCGGCTGTAATCGTTTACACGGGATCGATTGATGCGCCTGGATGACCGGCTCGAAGCGCTGCTCGCACGGATGACCCTCGAGGAGAAGATCGGCCAGCTCGGCATTTTCGCCGACATGCTGCGGCCGTTCGCGGCCGATGTGAATCCCGAAATGAACGAGTTGAACGCCGGCGAGCTGCGCGAGCAGATCCGCGCCGGCCGCGTGGGCGCAGTGTTCAACGGCGTCGGCGCGGTGCAGGGCCGCGAGTCGCAGCGCATCGCGGTCGAGGAGAGCCGGCTCGGCATCCCGCTGCTGATGGGCGCCGACGTGATCCACGGCATGCGCACCGTGTTTCCGATCCCGCTGGGCGAAGCCGCGAGCTTCGAACCCGGACTTGCGGAGCGCACCGCGCGCGCCGCGGCGATCGAGGCGACGGCGTCGGGCCTGCACTGGACGTTCGCCCCGACGCTCGACATCGCCCGCGACCAGCGCTGGGGCCGCGTGGCCGAAGCCGCAGGCGAAGACGTGGTGCTCGGCAATGCGTTCTCGGCAGCGCGCGTGCGCGGCTTCCAGGGCAGTGACCTGACCGCACACGATTCGATGCTGGCCACGCCCAAGCACTTCGTCGGCTACGGCGCGGTCATGGGCGGCCTGGACTACAACAGCGTCGAGATTTCCGAAGGCACGTTGCGCGACGTGCACCTGCCGCCGTTCAAGGCCGCGCTGGATGCCGGCGCGCTGACGGTGATGAGCGCCTTCAACGACATCAACGGGGTACCGGCTTCGGCGCACGACGGCCTGCTGACCGATCTGCTGCGCGGCGAATGGGGCTTCAAGGGCTTCGTGGTGTCCGACTACACCGCCGACTTCGAACTCGTCGCGCACGGCTTCGCCAGCGACGATCGCGAGGCGACGAAACTCTCCTTCACCGCCGGCGTCGACATGAGCATGCAGAGCGGCCTGTACGCAGCGCATCTGCCCGACCTCGTCGCCAGCGGCGAGGTGCCGATGGACGTGATCGACCAGGGCGTGCGCCGCGTGTTCGCGGTCAAGCAGGCGATCGGCCTGTTCGACAATCCCTACCGTTCGCTCGATCCCAAGGTCGAAGCCGCCCTCGATCCGGACGCGCTGCACGGCGACCTCGCGCTCGACGCAGCGCGCCGTTCGATCGTGCTGCTCAAGAACGACGACGACCTGCTGCCGCTGCGCAAGTCCGGACAGAAGCTCGCGCTGATCGGTCCGTTCGCGCGCGATCGCGACAACATCGAAGGCTGCTGGACCCTGTTCGGCGACAAGCGCCTGTACGTCAATCTCGAAGACGGCCTGCGCGCCGCGCTCGAGGACGGCGACGCGCTCGATGTCGTCGACGGCAGCGGCATGGAAGACGCGATCGACGGCGGGATCGAGGCCGCGGTCGAGGCCGCACGCAGGGCCGATGTCGTGCTGCTCGCGATCGGCGAACCGCAGGGCTTCAGTGGCGAAGCGCAGTCGCGCACCCAGATCGTCGTGCCGCCCGCGCAGCAGGCGCTGGCCGAGGCCGTCGCCGCCACCGGCACCCCGGTCGTCGTACTGCTGCGTCATGGCCGCGCGCTCGCGCTGCACGGCGCGGTGCACGATGCGCAGGCGATCCTCGCGACCTGGTTCCTCGGCACCGCGACCGGCCCTGCCGTCGCGCAGGTGCTGTTCGGCGACTACAACCCGTCCGCGCGCCTGCCGGTGAGCTTCCCGCGTGACTCGGGCCAGCAGCCGCTGTACTACAACCGCCAGCGCACCGGCCGCCCGGAACTGCCGACGATGTCGGAGTTCAAGAGCCGCTGGCGCGAGGTGCCGCACAGCGCGCTGTATCCGTTCGGCCACGGCCTGTCGTACACGCGTTTCGTCTACGGTGATGTCCAGCTCTCATCCGACAGCGCGTCGGCCGACACGCTGGACTGGGACGGCACGCTGACCGTGTCGGTGACGCTGCGCAACGACGGCAGCCGCTTCGGCGAGGAAGTCGTGCAGCTCTACATCCACGACCGCGTCGCCAGCCGCGTGCGGCCGATCCGAGAGCTCAAGGATTTCCGCAAGGTCGCACTCGCGCCGGGCGAGCACACCACGGTGTCGTTCACCCTGCATCGCGACCAGCTCGCCTTCACCACGCGCAGCGGTGCGTTCGCCGCCGAGCCTGGGGTGTTCGATGTCTGGATCGCGCCGAGTTCCGAAGCGGGCACGGCCGTCCAGTTCACGCTGGCGAAGCCCTGACACCCTCCGGTCCGGACGTGAGCGTGCGCACGCCGTTGCTGTTGCTGCCCGGCCTGCTGTGCACGGCGCGGTTGTGGCAGGCGCAGATCGACGCACTCGGCGATGTCGCCGAGTCGCACGTCGCCGATCTCACCCGGGACGACAGCATCGGCGCGATGGCCGAGCGCGCACTCGCCGGTGCGCCACCGCAATTCGCCCTTGCCGCGCTGTCGATGGGTGGCTACGTCGCCTTCGAGATCCTGCGCCGCGCGCCGGAACGCGTCACGCGTCTGGCGTTGATCGCGACCAGCGCGCGTCCCGACTCACCGGAGCGCGCCGCCCAGCGTCGCCGCGGCATCGACGCGATCGGCCGCGGCCGCTTCGTCGGCGTGACCCGCCAGCTGTTGCCGAGCCTGGTGCATCCATCGCACATCGACGGGCCGATCGGCGAGATCGTGCAGTCGATGGCGCGCGAAGTCGGCGCCGACGGCTATCTGAGGCAGCAGGCGGCGATTCTCGGCCGCCCGGATTCGGCATCGCTGCTCGCGCGTATCGAGGTGCCGACGCTGATCGTCGTGGGTACGGACGATCGACTGACGCCGCCGGTCGAGGCGGAGGCCATGCATGCGGGCATCACAGGGTCGACATTGCATCGACTGGCGGTGTGTGGACATCTGCCGCCGCTCGAGCGGGCCGATGACACCACGGACCTGATGCGGGCGTGGTTGGTCGCGCGCTGACTGCGCGCCCGCTCAACAGGTCATGCGCCGTTGCAGAGATCCGGTCGTGATCACGGCTGACGCTTGCCATCGGTCTTTCCATGTCCCGACATCGTCATTGCGCTTGCATCCGCCCACCCGGTAGGCGGCGCCCGACGGGTCCGCACACGCATGCCACGACCTTGCCAGGATCGACGCGCAAGGCGAACCGCAGATACCAGCGCCCGTGACGCAGACCGGTGCCTTCGGCACGGATCAGACGATCAGCCCACCACCTGCGCCACCTCTTCCTCGACATCCAACACCGGCACCACCGCGCGCCGCGTCGCCTTCTCCAGCTGCGCCAGCGCCACCTTGCCCGCCGCCTTCGCTTCCAGTGCCTGCTGCTGCACCTGGCAGAGCGTCTGCATGTGGTCGGCGTCGAAGTTCAGACGTTCGATCAGGAAATCGACGAACGCGCGCACCTTCGGCGAGACGAGGCGGCCGCCGGGGAAGACGGCGTTGAAGTCGACTTCCGGGCCGGTCCAGCCGGCGAGCACGCGTTGCGCCATGCCGGCTTCGACGAAGGCCTTGGCCATCACGTCGCCGGTGAGCATCAGGCCTTCGCCCTTGATCAACGCCCAGTTGAGCGCGGCGGGATCGTTGGCGACGAGCTGCGGATTGACCGGGAAGTCGCGCAACGCGCGGCCGTCGGTGAGCGACCAGATGAAGCGGTTGTTCGCGTTGTGGCTCTTGCGCATCACCAGCGTGCGGTGGTGCTGCAGGTCGTCGGGGTGCAGCGGTTCGCCGTGCTGTTCGATGTAGGACTGGCTGGCGAAGACCTGCGTGCGCAGGCTGCCGAGCTTGCGCGCGACGAGGTTGGAATCGGGCAGCGTGCCGATGCGCAGGGCGAGGTCGGCTTCGCCTGCGATCAGGTCCAGCTTCTCGTTGCCCATGTGCATGTCGAGCTGGATCTCGGGGTACTGCGCCTGGAAGTCACCGAGCAGCGGCGCGATCCAGGTGATGCCGATCGAGTACGGCACGGTGAAACGCAGCCAGCCGCGCGGACCGGACTGCAACTGCGCGACCGCGCTCTCGGCATCTTCGAGTCCGCGTGCGATGCGCTGGCAATGCTCGTGATAGATGCTGCCGGCTTCGGTGAGGCCGAGCCGGCGCGTGGTGCGGTTGAGCAGGCGCGCGCCGAGTCGCTGTTCGAGTTCCTGCACCTTGCGGCTGACCGTGGTCTTGGGCAGGCCGAGCGCATTGGCGGCAGCGATGAAGCTGCCCTGCTCGACCACCTTGACGAAGATCAGGGTCTCGTTGAGATCGTGTGCCATGTGGAACTCCTGGAACGGGCGCGCGCACGGTGCGCGGAGGATTGGACCGTGACGGGGATAATTATTCCCTCGAATAGGGACTAATCAAGTCCCCTTTCGAGGCGGATGATCTGCGGCATCCCCCGAGTCGACGCCGCCCATGTCCGCCCCCCGTCCCGCCGCGCCCCCTGCGCCACGCCCCGCGACCGCCCCCGCGCGTCGCCGTGGGCTGCGCATGGAAATCCCGCCGAATCAATCGTCTAGCGCCCGGATCGCCACCCCCAAGCGGCTCCAGGCCGGCTATGCCGGCTGGGGCTGGCTGTGGTCCTGGCTGCCCGGCAATGCCCGCCGCCGCAGTGCCCCGGCATCGATCGAAGACCGGTTTTCGGGAGACAAAATCCCATGAAAGGGACAATCAGGGCGCCGCTGGTGATTGTCGGCGCCACCGGGATGGTCGGAACGCGCGTGGTTGCGCAGGCCTTGGCCGCCGGGCGCCGCACGATCGCGGTCGCCAATGACGCTGAAGCGCTGGACCAGCTGCAGGCCAAACACGGTGCCGGGCTGACCACGCTGTTCGCGGATATCCGCAGCGACGGTGACGCGGCTGATCTCGCCACGCGCCTGCGGGCACTGCCCGGCCCGGCGCCGGGTGCGGTGATCGCGGCGATCCGTGGCGCGGCCGGCAGCCAGCGTGTGCTCGATGCGCCCGCGGACTTCCTGCGTCGTCGCCTCGACGAGGATCTGCTGCCGCACCTGTCGATCGCGCGGCATCTGCTGCCGCTGCTCGCCACGCAGCCGCGCGCCGGCTATGTGCTGGTCGGCGGTCCCGGCGCGGACCATCCGTGGTCCGGCTACGGCCATCACTCGATCGGCGCGTCCGCGCTGCGGATGCTGGCGCGGGTGCTGCACGAGGAAGCCCGCACGCTGCCGGTGCGCGTGCAGATGCTCGCCGTCGATTCGCCGGTGCGCTGCGATGCCAACGCCGCGCATGCGCGCGCGCAGTGGCCGGATGTCGACGCGATCGCCGACCACGCGTTGCGTCTGGTCGATGGCGCCGCGAATGCCGACGTCGCCCTCGTGCGCTTCCCGATCGGCGCGGCCGTGCGCCCGCCCGGCCTGTCCGACGACCTCGACGTCGGCCCCTGCGCACCCACCCATTCCCACCAGACCGATGCCAGCGCCTTGCTGCGTCGCCTCGCCACTGCCGCCTCCCCCCAGGAATCACGCTCATGATCCGCTCCCACATCAGCCCGCGCGCGTGGCGCGCACTCACTGCGACCGGTCTCGCCGTGGCCGTTGCACTCGTCGTCGCCGGTTGCGACACCCAGGCCCAGGAACAGAACCAGCCGCCACCGCCGGATGTCGGCGTCGCCGCCGTGCTGTCGGAACAGGTGCAGGACTGGAACGACGCCACCGGCCGCATCGCCGCGATCGAAAGCGTCGAGCTGCGCCCGCGCGTGAGCGGGTACGTGCAGCGCGTGGCCTACGCCGAAGGCGATGAAGTGAAGCAGGGCGACCTGCTGTTCGTCATCGACCCGCGTCCGTATCGCGCCGCGCTGCAGCGCGCGGAAGCCGAACTCGCCCGCGCCCGCGCCGATGCGCAGCTGGCGACCACGCGTCACACCCGTGCGCAGCAGCTGATCGATGCCAGCGCGATCTCGCGCGACGATTTCGAAGCCCGCAGCGCCGGTCGCGCCGAAGCCGAAGCCGCGGTGCGCGGCGCGCAGGCGGCGGTCGAAACCGCGCGACTGGATCTGGCGTTCACCGAAGTGCGCGCGCCGGTCGCCGGCCGCGCCGGACGCGCGATGCTGACCACCGGCAATCTCGCCCAGGCCGATGCGTCGATGCTGACCACCGTGGTCTCGCAGGATCCGGTGCACGTCTACTTCGAGACCGACGAGCGCACTTACCTGCGCCACCAGGCGATGTCGCGTGCCGGGACGCGCACCAATGCAGACAACGCGGTGCGCGTGGGTCTGGCCGACGAAGCCGGTTATCCGCACGCCGGCACCGTCGACTTCCTCGACAACCAGATCGATCCCACGACGGGCACCGTGCGCGCCCGCGCCGTGCTGCCGAATCCGGACCGTCGCTTCACCCCGGGCCTGTTCGCCCGCGTGCAGCTGGAAGGCGCGGCCGCACGCCCGGCGATCCTGATCGACGACAAGGCCGTGATCACCGACCAGGACCGCAAGTTCGTCTACGTCGTCGGCGAGGACAACACCGCGCAGCGCCGCGACATCGTGCCGGGCCGCATCGTCGAAGGCCTGCGTGTCGTCGAATCCGGCCTCGCCGCCGGCGACCGCGTGATCGTCAACGGCGTGCAGAAGGTCTTCATGCCGGGCATGCCGGTCGCGCCGAAGGCGGTCGCGATGCGTGGCGGTGCGCCGATCGAGGCCGTCGCGAAGCGCTGACGCGCGCTTGACCCGCACCTCTCCCTCCGGGAGAGGTCGACGCGCGCAGCGCGTCGGGTGAGGGCGAGGCGTCACCCGTTGAGACCCCGCCCTCATCCGCCCCTCCGGGGCACCTTCTAACCCAAGGGCACGCAGTCCCGGAGGGAGAAGGGCTTGCCGTTCCCGCGTTCTTTTCTCTGCGGCCTCCGCGCCGCCCACAAGGATTTCCCCGTGGACTTCTCCCGCTTCTTCATCGACCGGCCGATCTTCGCCGCGGTGCTCTCGATCCTGATCTTCGCCGGTGGCCTGATCGCCATCCCGCTGCTCCCGATCGGCGAATACCCGGAGGTCGTGCCGCCGTCGGTGGTCGTGCGCACCGTGTACCCCGGTGCCAATCCGAAGGTGATCGCCGAAACCGTGGCGACGCCGCTCGAGGAGGCCATCAACGGCGTCGAGGACATGATGTACATCAAGTCCGTCGCCGGCTCCGACGGCGTGCTGCAGCTCACCGCGACCTTCAAGCCCGGCACCGATGCCGACGAGGCCGCGGTGCGCGTGCAGAACCGCGTGGCCCAGGCGCTCGCGCGACTGCCGGAGGACGTGCGCCGGCAGGGCGTGACCACGCAGAAGCAGTCGCCGGTATTCCTGATGGTGGTGCATCTGACGTCGAGCGACGGCCGCTACGACTCGCTGTACCTGCGCAACTACATGCGCCTGCACGTCAAGGACGAGATCGCGAAGATCTCCGGCGTCGGCGATGCGCAGGTGTTCGGCGGCGGCGACTACGCGATGCGCCTGTGGCTGGATCCCGACAAGATCGCCGCGCGCGGCATGACCGCCAGCGACGTGGTGCGCGCGGTGCGCGAGCAGAACGTGCAGGTCTCGGCCGGCCAGCTCGGCGCCGAACCCATGCCCAACGGCAGCGATTTCCTGCTGCCGATCAATGCCAAGGGCCGTCTGGAAACCGTCGAGGAGTTCGGCGACATCGTGCTGAAGTCCGGCGCCGACGGTGAGCTGGTGCGTCTGGCCGATGTGGCCCGCATCGAACTCGCCGCAGGCGACTACACGCTGCGCGCGCGTCTCGACGGCAAGAACGCGGCCGCGATCGGCGTCTTCCAGGCGCCGGGTGCGAACGCGCTCGACATCCGCGACGGCGTGGTCGCGACCATGGAGCAGTTGCGGCCTTCGCTGCCGCCGGGCGTCGAGATCCAGTCGATCTACGACACCACGATCTTCGTGCGCGATTCGATCAAGTCGGTCGTGGTCACGCTGATCGAAGCGACGCTGCTGGTGGTGCTGGTGGTGATCCTGTTCCTGCAGACCTGGCGCGCGTCGATCATTCCCCTGCTGGCGGTGCCGGTGTCGATCGTCGGCACGTTCGCGGTGCTGTACCTGCTCGGCTATTCGATCAACACGCTGACCCTGTTCGGGCTGGTGCTGGCGATCGGCATCGTGGTCGACGACGCGATCGTGGTGGTGGAGAACGTCGAGCGACACATCGAACTCGGCGCCACGCCATTGGAGGCCGCGCATCTGGCGATGCGGGAAGTCTCCGGCCCGATCATCGCGATCGCGCTGGTGCTCTGCGCGGTGTTCGTGCCGATGGCGTTCCTGACCGGTGTGACCGGCCAGTTCTACAAGCAGTTCGCGGTGACCATCGCGATCTCGACGGTGATCTCGGCGATCAACTCGCTGACCCTGTCGCCGGCGCTCGCGGCCAAGCTGCTGCAGCCGCACGGCGCGCCGAAGGATCGCCTGACGCGCATCATCGATCGCCTGTTCGGCTGGCTGTTCCGTCCGTTCAACCGTTTCTTCAACCGCAGCTCGGAGCGCTACGAAGGCGCGGTGTCGCGGTCGCTGGGCCGTCGCGGTGCGGTGTTCCTGGTGTACGCGGTGCTGCTGCTCGGTGCGGGCCTGATGTTCAAGGTGGTGCCGGCCGGCTTCATTCCGGTGCAGGACAAGCTGTATGTGATCGCCGGCGTGAAGATGCCGGAGGGCGCGTCGATCGAGCGCACCGATGTTGTCCTCAAGAAGATGGCCGCGCTGGCCAATGAAGTGGACGGCGTCGCCAGCGAGATCGCGTTCCCCGGCCTCAACCCGCTGCAGTTCACCAACACGCCCAACAACGGCGTGATCTTCTTCACCCTCGATCCCTTCAGCGAGCGCTCGCGCACCGCCGAAGAGATCACCGCCGAGCTCAACCAGAAGTTCTCGACGATCCAGGAAGGTTTCACCTTCGCCTTCATGCCGCCGCCGATCCAGGGTTTGGGCAACGGTTCGGGCTGGTCGCTGTTCGTCCAGGACCGCACGCGTCTGGGCTACGGCGAACTGCAGGCCGCCGTGCAGGCGTTCCAGGGCGCGGCGATGCAGACGCCGGGCCTCGGTTATCCGATCAGCAGCTACCAGGCCAACGTGCCACAGCTCGACGCGGACGTGGATCGCGTCAAGGCGAAGGCGCAGGGCGTGCCGTTGACCGAACTGTTCGACACGCTGCAGACGTATCTGGGGTCGTCCTACGTCAACGACTTCAACATGTTCGGCCGCACCTGGCAGGTCATCGCCCAGGCCGACGGCCAGTTCCGCGACGAGGTGACCGACATCGCCAACCTGCGCACGCGCAACGCGGCGGGCGAGATGGTGCCGGTGGGTTCGATGGTCAACGTGCGCCAGACCTACGGCCCGGACCCGGTGATCCGTTTCAACGGCTATCCCGCCGCCGACCTGCTGGGCGATGCCGACCCGCGCGTGCTGTCGTCGGGCGAGGCCATGGCCAAGGTAACCGAACTCGCCGGACAGGTGCTGCCGGCCGGCATGGGCATCGGCTGGAGCGACCTGAGCTATCAGCAGTCGAACCAGAGCGGTGCGGCGATGGTGGTGTTCCCGCTCGCGGTGCTGCTGGCGTTCCTCGTGCTCGCGGCGCTGTACGAGAGCTGGTCGCTGCCGCTGGCGGTGATCCTGATCGTGCCGATGACGCTGCTGTCCGCGTTGTTCGGCGTGTGGCTCGCCGGCGGCGACAACAACGTGTTCGTGCAGGTGGGACTGGTCGTGCTGATGGGCCTGGCGTGCAAGAACGCGATCCTGATCGTCGAGTTCGCCCGCGAACTGGAAATGCAGGGCAAGGGCATCGTCGAGTCCGCGCTGGAAGCCAGCCGCCTGCGTCTGCGCCCGATCGTCATGACCTCGGTCGCCTTCATCGCCGGCACCGTGCCGCTGGTGCTGTCGACCGGCGCAGGTGCGGAAGTCCGCTCGATCACCGGCGTCACCGTGTTCGCCGGCATGCTGGGCGTGACCCTGTTCGGCCTGTTCCTGACGCCGGTGTTCTACGTCGCGCTGCGCAAGCTCGCGAACACGCCGGTGGTGTCGCACAAGCCGGTGGCGCACGACGCACCCGTCAGCAGCACGCACGCATGAGCCACGTCGCCCACATCCCCTTCTTCGATCCAGGCCGCGCCGATGCGCGCGGCCGCATCCCGGATCCCCACATCAGGAGCCACCCATGAACACCTCGTCCCGCATCGCTCTCGTCACCGGCGCCACCCGCGGCATCGGTCTGGAAACCGTGCGTCAGCTGGCCGAAGCCGGCGTGCACACGCTGCTGGCCGGTCGCAACCGCGACAAGGCCGTCGAAGCTGCATTGAAGCTGCAGGCCGACGGCCTGCCGGTCGAGGCCATCGCGCTCGACGTCACCGATGCCGCCAGCATCGCCGCAGCGGCGAAGACCATCGAAGACCGTCACGGCCGGCTCGACATCCTGGTCAACAACGCCGGCATCATCGCCGACGATCCGCAGCTCGGCGCCGCCGGTCAGTCGATCGACACCTGGCGCACGACGTTCGAGACCAACGTGTTCGGCCTGATCGCCACCACCCAGGCGCTGCTGCCGCTGCTGCACAAGTCAAAGGCCGGCCGCATCGTCAACGTGTCCAGCCTGCTCGGTTCGATCAGCGAGCACCAGAATCCGGCGTCCTTCATCTACGCCTTCAAGGGCGTGCCGGCCTACAACGTGTCCAAGAGCGCAGTGAACGCGTGGACCGTGCATCTGGCGCACGTGCTCAAGGACGCCGGCATCAAGGTCAACACGATCCATCCGGGCTACGTGCGCACCGACATGAACAAGGCCGGCGACGAACAGAACGGCGAACTCGAAGTCGCCGATGGCGCGCGCACCAGCGTGCGCCTGGCACTGATCGACGATGCCGGCCCGACCGGCGGCTACTTCCATCTCGACGAGGTGCTGCCGTGGTGATACGTCCCCTGATCACGGTGCTGGCGGCGGCGTTGCTCGCCGCCTGCGCCGTCGGCCCCGAACACGTGCGGCCGTCGATGGCCGTGCCGCAGAGCTTCGAAGGCACGGCCGGACCGGATGCGACTGCGGCAACCGCGATCCCCGCGACCGCTGCCCCGGCCGTGGTCGACACCGCGTTCTGGCAGGCGTTCGGCGATCCGCAGTTGAACGCGCTGGTCGACGACACGCTGGTGGCGAACCACGACCTGCGCATCGCACTCGCCCGCTACGACCGCGCGAACGCGTTGCTGCGCGGCACACGCTTCGACCAGTTGCCGACGATCGACGCCAGCGGCACCGCGAGCAGCAATCGCGCGAGTGCCGACCAGGCGCCCGGTGTGCCGCGCGATGCACGCGACACCGACAGCTTCGACATCGGCATCGGCGCCAGCTGGGAACTCGACCTGTTCGGCCGCGTGCGTCGCAGCGTCGAGGCCGGACGCGCCGATGTCGCGGCGAGCGCGGACGATCTGCGCGCGCTGCAGGTCGCGATCGTCGGTGAAGTGGCGACCGCCTATCTCGATCTGCGCGGCCTGCAGGAACGCCTGCGCGTGGCGACCGAGAACGCCGGCAACCAGCAGCACACGCTGGCGCTGGTCGACGCGCGTCGCAACGCCGGACAGGACAGCGACTTCGACAGTGCGCGCGCCTCGGCGCAGGCCGCGTCGACGGCGGCACGCATCCCGATGCTGGAAGCCGAGATCGCCGTCGCCACCCACCGCATCGCCGTGCTGACCGGGCGTACGCCCGATGCATTGCGCGCGCAGCTGTCCGTCGCACGTGCATTGCCCGCGGTGCCGCGCGCGATCGATCCCGGCACGCCGGCCGACGTGCTGCGTCTGCGTCCCGACGTCTCCGCCGCCGAACATCGCCTGCACTCGGCGACTGCGCGCGTCGGCGTCGCGACGGCGGATCTGTTCCCGCGGCTCACGCTGGGCGGCCTGATCGGCAGCCAGGCCGGCGACATCGACGCGCTGTTCGGCCGCAGCAGCGAAACGCGACTGATCGCGCTGGGCATCGACTGGTCGTTCCTCGACATCGGCCGCGTGCGTGCACGCATCGCCGCGGCCGACGCCGACGCCTCGCTGGAACTCGCGCGCTACCAGCAGACCGTGCTGCGCGCGCTCGAAGACACCGGCAATGCGCTGGTGCGCTTCGACCGCGCCCACGACGCCGACGTCGAACTCGAACGCGCCGCCCGCGACAGCGCCCGCGCCGCGCAGCTCGCGCGCCTGCGCTTCGACGCCGGCGGCACCAGCCTGCTGGAAGTCCTCGACGCCGAACGCACCCAGCTGCAGGCCGAGGACGCGTTCGCCTCCGGACGTACACGCACGGCCACTGATGCGGTCGCGCTGTATCGCGCACTTGCAGGCGGCTGGCCGCAGACTTTGCCGGCACGTGAGACGGCGGGGATGCGCTGAAGCCGCCGCGTGCGGCGTCAGGGGCCGTCGGCGAATGCGAAGCCGACGGTCCCGGTACCTGGACCTCGCAGGATCTGCTCGGTGACCCAGGCTGTGCGGATCGCGGAGTCGACCGTCGATGGGTGTGGCGCGCCGCCGCGCAGGTGCCGGTTCATCGCCTGCACGTGATGCAGCTGGATCGGCACCGGATGTTCGACGACGCGGCATTCTTCGACCGCGCTGCCTGACAGCACGAGCGGTGCGTCATCGAACATCGAGAACCGGATTCCGCCCCTGGTGCCGGTGATCGTGACCCGGTCGAGTCGCTCGGCGGCCGCGAAGTTCCAGTCGCCCTCTCCCACGATGCGTTCGTCATGCCACCACGTCGCTGCGACGTGGTCAGGAACGCGACCGTTGGACGCGGTCAACGTCGCCCGATCGATGCACGTGATCGGGCCGAGCAGCATGTCGAACAGATCGAGGCCATGGCAGGCCAGATCCTCGAACAGGCCGCCTGGGGCCTGCAGCGGATCGAGACGCCAGACATCAGCAGTCCGCGCCGGCGACGGCGTGCGATGCAGCTGCCACGCGACGGACTCGATCTCACCGATCGCGCCATTGCAGATCCACTGGTCCACCTGCTCGAACCGGGGCAGCGTGCGGCGGTAATACGCAACGAAGAGCGGTTGATCCGCCTCGACGAACGCAGCCTGCATAAGCAGCGCGTCCGCGTGACGAACGCTCATCGGTTTTTCGACGCAACAGGGCTTTCCCATGCGCGCCACGCTGAGCGCCAGCGCGACGTGCGAAGCGGGCGGCGTGGCGATGTAGACCGCATCGATGTCCGGAGACTCGATCAGTGCCGTCGCATCGGGGAACACCCGCGGCACGCCATGCCGCTCGGCGTAGGCGTGCGCTGCGTGCGCACGGCGCGATGCCACACCCGCAAGCGTGCCGCCGTGCGCCCGCGCGAAGGCCGGGCCACTCTTGTGCTCGGCGACCGAGCCGACGCCGATCATGCCCCAGCGGATGTCCGTTGCCGCCATGCGCGCGTGTCCTGTTTCACCAGGACGACAGGATAGGTGCGTCCGGCCGTCTCACGTGCATCGGATCCATCTGGAGGATGCGCCCGCTCCGCTCCAGGGAATGGGCGCATCGGATCACCGGCGATCAGCCGCCCAGCAGCACCCGGTTCATCCGCTGCACGAAGGCCGCCGGATCCGGCAGCGGTGCGCCGGCGGCAATCTCGGCCTGCTCCAGCAACAGCGTCGAAAGATCCGTCGCCTTCGCATCATCCGCTTCGCTTTCGATCCGCTGCAGCAACGCGTGCTGCGGGTTGATCTCGAGCGTGGGCTTGCTCTCGGGCACGTCCTGGCCGGCTTCGCGCAGCAGACGGGCGAGGTGCGGGGCCATTTCGTAGTCGGCGAGTGCGAGGCAGGACGGCGAATCGGTCAGACGCGCGGACACGCGCACGTCGCCGACGCGGTCGCCGAGCAGGCCCTTGATGCGTTCGACCAGCGGTGCGGCGGCCGTCGCGGCTTCGGCCTGCTTCGCCTTGTCGGCCTCGTCGAGCGGCAGTTCACCCTTGGCGACGTTCTTCATCGACTTGCCGGCGTACTCGTGCAGGCTGCCGAGCATCCATTCGTCGATGCGGTCGAACATCAGCAGCACTTCGATGTCCTTCGCGCGGAAGGCTTCGAGCTGCGGGCTGCCGGAGGCGGCCTTGTGGCCATCGGCGGTGATGTACCAGATGGTGTCCTGGCCGACCGGCATGCGGCCGACGTAGTCGTCGAGCGACACGGTCTGCGATGCGCCCTCGCCCTTCGTCGACGCGAAGCGCAGCAGCTTGGCGATGCGCTCGCGGTTGCCCGCGTCTTCGACGATGCCTTCTTTCAGCGTGTTGCCGAAGGCCTTGTAGAACGCGGTGAACTTTTCGGGCTCGTCGCGCGCGAGCTTCTCGATCAGATCGAGCACGCGCTTCACGCACGCGCCCTTGATGCGGTCGAGCTGGCGGTTGTGCTGCAGCAGTTCGCGGCTGACATTGAGCGGCAGATCGTCGGCATCGACGACGCCGCGCACGAAGCGCAGATAGTTCGGCAGCAGTTCTTCGGCGGCGTCCATGACGAACACGCGCTTGATGTAGAGCTTCAAACCCTTGCGCTCGTCGCGCCCGCCCATCATCAGATCGAACGGCGGCTGCGACGGTAGATACAGCAGCGTGGTGAAGCTCTGGCTGCCTTCGACGCGGTTGTGGGTCCATGCGGCCGCGTCGTTGAAGTCGTGGCCGAGCGCCTTGTAAAAGCCCTGGTATTCCGCGTCGGTGATCTCGGACTTCGGCCGGGTCCACAGCGCGGATGCGTCGTTGGCGGTTTCCCACTCGGGCGCGGCGTCGGCCTTCTTTTCGTCCTCACCCTCGGCCGGCGACGGCGCGTCCTTGGGCATGCGGATCGGGAACGCGACGTGGTCGGAATACTTCTGCACCAGCGAGCGCAGCTTCCAGCCGTCGAGGAACTCGTCCTCGTCGGCCTTGAGATGCAGTACGACGGTGGTGCCGCGCTCGGGCAGGGTGACGTCTTCGAGCGAGTACTCGCCGCGGCCGTCGCTTTCCCACTTCACACCGGCCTCGGGCGCTGCACCCGCGTGGCGGGTCAGCACGGTCACGCGATCGGCGACTACGAAGGCCGAGTAGAAACCGACACCGAACTGGCCGATCAGGCGTGCATCGGCCTTCTGCTCACCGCTCATCGCTTCGAGGAAGCGGCGCGTGCCGGAGCTGGCGATGGTGCCGATGTTGGCGACCACGTCGTCGCGGTTCATGCCGATGCCGGTGTCACGGATCGTCACCGTGCGCGCCGCCTTGTCCCAGCTGACATCGATGTGCAGCTCGCCGTCGCCCGCCAGAAGGTCCGGATTGGCGATCGATTCGAAGCGCAGCTTGTCGCAGGCATCCGAGGCGTTGGAGATCAGCTCGCGCAGGAAAATCTCCTTGTGCGAGTACAGCGAGTGCGTGACCAGGTGCAGGACCTGGGCGACTTCAGCTTCGAACTTGCGGGTTTCGGCGGTTGCGGTCATTGCGTGCGGCGTCCGTGTGGATGTGGTGCGAGCGCTCGATATTGGTCTGGATGACGGGGAATCAAGGCGCTCCGGATGGCCCGCGCCGGGGCCGGGCGTCGATGGACGCTGTGGCTGGGCGCCAGATCGGCGGATACGGTCAAGACGCGCTCCGACCGACATCACCCCCGACTGTCACGGGAATCGGCGCGTCGAACCCTTCTGACAACAGACAACCCATCCAGGCGCGTCGCCTTGTTGGCCCTGCGGGTTTGCAGGGGAGGACCAGACCCGCTGAAACCTGTGCGCCTGCGCAGCGTGAATACGCAAATAATCTCTTCCGACATTATGAATAGGCCGATCCGCTAAATATCCGTTGAATATTCAGGCAGGTAAATCCGCTTAATAGCATTTCGTCACACGGCCCAGACGTTAACCAAATATTAACTGGCGCCGAATCGCTCGACATCGGACGTGGATCGATCCAGCACTTCTCATCCACGCAAAACCACGTTCGAGGATGTCCAGATGAATGCGATTTCCAGTCGTTTCCGGGTACGTCGTACCCGGCTCAGCCTTGCCCTTCCCGCCGCCCTGTGGGCCCTCGCCCTGCCGGTGGTGGCCAATGCGCAGAGCGCCAACGAAACGCCCACGAATCTCGACCGCATCACGGTCACCGGTTCCAACATTCCCCGTACCGATACCGAAACCGCTTCGCCGGTGCAGGTGATTTCCCGCGAACAGATCGACCGGACCGGCAAGACCACGGTTGGCGAATATCTCCAGAGCCTGTCGGTCGACGGCGCCGGGTCGGTACCCAAGAGTTTCGGCAACGGCTTTGCCGGCGGCGGTTCGGCGATCTCGCTGCGCGGGCTCGGGGCCGGCTCCACGCTGGTGCTGCTCAACGGGCGGCGCATGGCGCCGTTCGGACTCGCCGATGACGGGCAGAAGGTGTTCACCGACCTCAGCACGATTCCGCTCGATGCCGTCGCGCGGATCGAGGTGCTCAAGGACGGCGCCTCGTCGATCTACGGCTCCGACGCGATCGCCGGCGTCGTCAATGTGATCCTGCGCAACGATTTCGAAGGCGCCATCGCCACCGTGTCCTACGGCTGGTCGGGCGACGGCGGCGGTGACCAGCCCAAGGCCTCGCTGACCGCCGGTACCGGCAGCATGAGCGAGGACGGCTACAACGCGTTCTTCAGCATCGAGGCGGCCAAGACCGATGCGATCCGCGTGCGCGACCGGCGTGATCGCAAGTGGATCGGCACCGGTGACCTGCGGCCCTACGGCTATGCCATCGGCACCAACCTGCCGGGCCGCATCACCGGTGGCGGCACCGGCGCGGGCGGCGGCCCGAGCGGCGCGGTACAGAACCCCATCACCGGCCGGTTCGAATCGCTGCCCGGCTGCGCGGGCCTCTCGGACGTGACCCCGCAGGATCCGGCGGGCGGCTGCCTGTGGGATGTCGCGCAGTTCCGCGACCTGTCGCCCGAAGAGGAGTACGTGAACTTCTTCTCGCGCGCCGCATTCGCCGTCGGCGACACCGGCGAGCTGTACATGGAACTCAGCGGCGCCAACAAGAAGACGATCTTCCAGAACACACCCTCGGGCGTGTCCGGTGCATGGGGCTTCCCCGGCGGACCGGTCAATGCCAGCGATCCGGGTCCGGGCGCGACCGTGCTCGGCCCCGGCCATCCCGACAATCCGTATCCCGGCACCGCGAACCGCCTGCGCTACACCGCGTTCGACGTCGGCCCGCGCGTGACCTACAACGACAGCCGTTTCGTGCGCCTGCTGTTCGGCTTCAAGGGGTCGTTCGGCGCCTGGGATTACGACGTCGGCTATCTGCACTCGGGCACCGACTTGACCAACGAGCGCACCGGCTTCCTGCAGTACAGCCACGTCAAGACTGCGCTGGAGGATCCCAACAGCCCGGTCGGCTACTGGCGCATCGGCGACAACGGCGGCCAGAACTCGCAGGCGCTGTACGACTACATCTCGCCGCGCATCACCGCGAGCGGCCGCACGCGGCTGGATGTCTTCGATGCCAAGGCGACGCGTCCGTTGATGGATCTGGCCGGCGGTGCACTCGGCCTCGCCGTCGGCGCGGAATACCGCCGCCAGTCGGTGCTGCTCACGCCGCAGACCTTCACCGACCAGGGCGACATCATCGGCCTGGGCTATTCGGCCTACGGCGGTGTGGAGAAGGTCGCCAGCGCGTACGTCGAACTGCAGGCGCCGGTGCTCGAGAGCCTCGAGCTGACCGGCGCGCTGCGCGTCGACAAGTACGACGGCGGCGATACCTCGACGACGCCCAAGGTCGGCGTGAAATGGTCGCCGACCGACTGGATCGCACTCCGCGGCACCTACGCCGAGGGCTTCCGCGCACCGAACCCGGCCGAGTCCGGCACCGGTGGCCTGGCGGCCTTCAGCACTGCGGTCGATCCCGTGCGCTGCGCCGCACCGGGCAACGAACCGCAGGACTGCGACGCCGGCCCGATCGCGCTGATCACCTCGCCCAATCCGGATCTGAGCCCCGAGGAGTCGAAGAGCACCACGCTCGGCATCGTGCTGTCGCCGTGGACCGGCGGCTCGCTCGCGGTGGATGCGTTCCGCATCAAGCGTACCGACGAGATCTTCGGTGGCAGCGCCGATGCGGCGATCGCAGCGGGCGGCGACAACGTCGTGCGCGGCACCAACGAGATTCCCGGCACGCCCGGCAGCGGCTCGATCCTCGCGGTGCTGGTGGGCTACGAGAACGCGTCGTCGACCACCGTCGAAGGCTTCGACGTCGACATGGAGCAGCGGTTCGATCTGGGTGCGGGCAACCTGCGGCTGGACCTGCAGCTCACCCACATCAGTTCGTTCGAGCGCGAAGACGTCGACGGCACGCTTCACGAGTTCGCTGGCACCCACGGCAACTGCGATGTGACCAACTGCATCGGCACACCCAAGAACAAGGCGAACTTCGGCGCGACCTGGGAGATGGATGCTTTCTCGATCAGCAGCGTCGTCAACTGGCGCGACAGCATCCTCAACATCGCCGAGGAGGGCGACGACTGCGCCAACGGATTTGCCAACGGAGACGACGCACCCCGCGGCTGCAAGCTGGCCTCGTTCTACACGGTCGATCTGTCGGCGCGCTGGATGCCGACCGAGTCGTGGGAAGTGTTCGGCTCGGTCAACAACGTGACCGACCGCATCGCGCCGCTCGATCCGCTGACCTATGGCGCGATCAACTACAACCCGATGGATTTCAGCGGTGCGATCGGCCGCTACTTCACGGTGGGCGCGAAGTTCAAGTTCAACTGAGAACGCTGCAGGCTGCATGACCGGACGCCCCACATGTCGGGGCGTCCGCATCTGTGCGATCGCACTGCAGGCATCAGACGTGCGCAATCCACTGCCGCAGCAGGCTCTGCACCGCATCGGCGCGCGCTTCGACATCCGCGTGACCGGCGAACGTCAGCAGTGCGCGGTCGGGCGATGGCCAGCGCAGCAGACCGTCGGGATCCTCGATCGCGAGTCCGCCACCAGGCAGCGTGCGGGCGTTCGCCCCCCTGTGCAGGACCAGACCGATGCCGGTTTTCGCACGCAGATGTGTCGTCGCGAAGTACTCGGTCGTGCGCCAGCTCGGCGCGTTCCACTTCACACCCTCGGCGATCGTCGGATGAACGCCGAGCACCAGCGCGCGCAGGCGTTGCACGGCGTCGGCGTGCGGGTGGTCGAGCGTTGCCATGAAGGCATCGACCGCGACCGAGGTGTCGGCCGGCGTGCTGTGTCGGGGACGGGCGGTCTTCGCCATGGCTGGACTCCTGTCGAAGGAAGCCAGCCTAGCGAAGCGGGTGTCGCAGGTGGCTCAAGGCGCGTCGATCTCCGTGCGCGTGGCAACACGATCGTCGTGCGGACGCGGACCCAGCGGCACCGGCGCCATCGTGCGGTAGACACCATCGCGACGCACCCACGCGTGATACAGCGCGGCGGCGAGATGCAGCAGGATCACCGCGAGCAACGCACGCGCCAGCCACGTATGCGCGGCGCGCAACACGCTGTAGAGAGCGGGATCGTGCGGCGCGATCGCAGGCAGATGCAGATCACCCCACACCACGACCGGATTGCCGGCTGACGACACCATCGCCCAGCCGATCAGCGGCATCGCGAACATCAGCGCGTACAGCGCGACATGCGACGCGTGCGCAGCAGCGCGTTGCCAGCGCGGCAGGTCACGCGGCAACTCGGGTGTGCGACGCCGCAGCCGATGGATCATGCGCACGATCACCAGCACCAGCAGCGCGATGCCGATCGGCCGGTGCAGCATGAGCAGCGAGGGGCGCAGCGTCATCGACGACACCATGGCCACGCCGACGAACAGCATCGCCAAAATCAATACCGCCATGCTCCAGTGCAGCACGCGGGCGAATGCGTCGTGGCGATCGGTCGGGGCGCTCATCGGGCGGCCTCCGGCGGTGGTGTGCCATCGACATCGGCGCCGCGTGCGACCTCGCGCTCGCGACGATCGAAGGACTGCGCGTACACGGCCGCGCGTGCGGCGAGGATCGGATCGTCCGACAGCGCGACGCCGGTCGGGATGATGGTTGGATCGAAGTTCAGATCGCGGCACGCACCGGTCGCCTGGTCCTGCGCGTCGGTCAGCACGACGGTGCCGACGACGACCTGTTCGCGATCCTCGGGCCATGGCGTGCTCGGATCGCTGGCGTCGTCGCCATCGGCAGCAAGTGTCGCGACCATGTCCCAGCGGAGCGGCCCATTCGCGAGCCGCTCACGCAGTTCTTCCTGCAGATAATTGCCTTCCGCCGCCTCGCGCTGCGCCGCGGTCATATCGACGAACGCCGCCTGCGGACGCATCGACCAGCGCACCAGGCGCTCACCGCCCTCGCCGGTGAAGCGGTAGGCGTGGATGCCGTTGTACTGCGTGTTGGCGAAGCTGTCGGACCACGGCGCGGACTTCGCCCACGCGGCGAAGCGCTGCGCTTCGGGATGCTGCGCGGCGAAGGCGGCCATGCGTTCGGGATCGGGCTTGCCGGTCGCCGGATCCGGCGCCGACGCGCGCGTCTGTTCCGCAAAGGTCTCGATCGACGCTGCGCCGAAGAACGGAAAGCTGTTCATCGCCATGCGCCACTCGCTGCCGTCGGCACCCTTCAGCACCAGCGCCATGCTGCGCACGCGTGCCTGTGCATCGAGACCGTAGGGCGAACCGCCGCCGATCGACATCCGGCCGAGCACCGGCGTACCGGTCCGGGAAAACACGCTGGCCCGGCTGAGTGCCGCGCCGTCCGGGTTGCCATCGAAATGGCCGACGACGCAGACGCCCTTTGCATGCGCACGACGGAAGCCGGGATACGGCGTCGTCGACGTCGCCTCGATGGCATCGGTCATGCGCGTGGCGGTGAGCCGGTCCGGCGTCAGCCAGCCGGCGGTCCAGGCGAAGGCACCGCCTACGGCAGCGACGATTGCCGCGATCGCGACATAGGCACCGGTGCGGCGGCGGGGTGCGGTTTCCTGCGACATGGACGCGGCTCGTGGCTCGACGCGCGGAGCGTACGACGCGGCTGCACTGGCAGTGGTGAAGACGCCCGGGAGACGCCGACGCGACCGGGGCAGCGTCGGCGTGAGCCGTCAGGGCTGGTAGCAGGCGCCGGTCGGATCGATCTCGATCTGGATCAGTTCACTGCCACCACCGCCCCAGACGTTGCCGCCGGTGAAGATCAGACAGCCTTCTTCGCGGAACAGCGCCTGCAGGCGCGTGGCGTCGTTGCCGAAGTAGAACGGAATCCAGCGCTTGCCCGATTCGTAGGTATGGAAGCGGTCGGGCGCGCGGTCCATCAGCTCCTGTACGTCCTGCATGCTCATGCCGATTTCCAGCGCCGCGAACTTGCTGCCCTCGGGCGCCGTGCCGACGATTTCGCCAGTGAACGTGCCGTCCTGCGACTGCACTTCCCGCGTCTGACCGTCGTTGGCTGCGACCATCCCCGACGCTGCCATCGCCAGCGCCAGTCCGGCGCCGATTCCCCAATTGCGCATTGCAATCCCCTTGCGTGCTGCGTCACCGGAATGGCGACGGCGGGGCGATGCTAGCAGGCGGTCGGACCGGCGGATCGGACCTGCCCTCCCGCGGTCGCGGACTGCGGTCAGCGCGGTGGGTTCTGCGGGATCCCGCCGTCCACCACGACGGACTGCGCGGCGCCATTGCTGCGCCCGATCTCGCCAATGGCGGTCATGTCGACTCCCTCGATGCACGCCAGATTGAAGCCGTACTCGTTCGGCGCGCTGCGGCGCTGGTGGTGCGTGTAGATGCCGCAGACGCTGCAGAACCAGTGCTTCGCAAGCCTGGTGTTCCACTGGTACAGGCTGAGCACATCGGCGCCACGGGTCACGCGCAGGCGGTCGAGCGTCACACCGGCCATCACCGCGCCCTTGCGGCTGCAGATGGAGCAGTTGCAGCGGCGGATGTTCTCGAAGCCGTCGATCAGATCGATCTCGAACTCGACTGCCCTGCAATGACAGGTGCCGATCATCGTCTGCAGTGCAGGCTGCCCTTCCGCAGGAACGCTGGTCACTTCTTCAGACCCGCCACGACTTCCGACACGTTGAGACCCAGCTCGAGCTGCAGACGCACGTACTCGCGCTCCTTGCGCGACAGGCTGCGGCCCATTTCGATGCGCACGTCCTCCGCCTGCATGATGCGGATGATCCGCGGCATCGCCGAGCCGATGGCGTCCGGGCCGTAGCCGGCTTCGCGCAGGGCCGCGATGAGAAGCGCTTCGAGTTCCATCACACATCCAGATCGATTCAGAGGCGTGCATTGTGCGCCAGACACCGCGTACCGACGCCGCACGGCCCGCGAGCGTCTGATGTGGCCCTGACACGATGCGCAGGTGGAGAGCGACGTCCCGGCCTGCGGCCTCCGTGCCGCCAACGCCCCATCGCGAGGGTTCGCTGCGAACGGTCAGCCAGCACGCTGGCGCGTGAGGAACGCCGACGGTGCAAGTTGCCGGTTGGCACCGTTGCGCCATCCCATCCGCCCGCGGGACGGTTACGCTTCGGCAGCCCACATCGGGCGATCAGCTGGAGGAACTCGCGATGCGTCGACTGGGGGCTTGCTTCGCGTTGCTGTGGCTTGTGGGCTGTGCCTCGCAGCCCGTTCCCGTGATCGAACGTGACGGATGCCGCGTGCTGCCGTCCACGGCGTCACTCACCGATGTCCGCATGCACGCGCTCACACTGAAGCAGGACAGCAAGGGCTGTCGCGCGGTCGGCAGCGCCCCCACGCAGGACATCGCGGCCATGCAGCAACGGGCGCTGGTGGTGGTGGCGACCTCGCACTGCAGCGCGACCGCGACGCCCGGGGAGATCCAGCAGACCAGCACCCGGGGCGCGACGTCCTACGGATTCACGCTGCTGATCTCGGCCAGGCCCGATGCCGTCTGCGATGGACCTGGCGCACGCGATCGCGACACGTCGGCAGTGTCGATCGACGAAGTCTCCCGCCGGAACAATCCCCCACGCTACCCACCGGTGATGTCCCACGCCGGCGTCGAGGGCCGCGTCATCCTGAGCATCCTGGTGGACGGCAACGGCGCCGCTGCGGCCACGCTCGTGCAGACGAGCAGCGGACAGGCGGCCTTCGACCAGTCCGCCACCGAGGCCGCGCGCAAGTGGCGGTTCAATCGTGACGGCGCGTCCAGGCCCGCGGGTATCGCCGTGGTACGGGTGCCGGTGCGGTTCGCAATCGACTGATGTCCGATGCCGATACACGCCCGCAGCTTCGGTCCCGGCGCCGCGTGACGTCCATGAAGCTCACCCGTCTGCTCGGCATCTACGCACTCTGCATGGGCCTGATCTTCGTGTTGCTGCTCGTGTGGATCGTTCTTGTGTACGCGATCAATGTCTACACCACAGCGACGCTGTCGGCCGAGGCCATCCTCAACACGATGCTGACCGGGCTGCTGAGCGTCGTCGGGCTGCCGATCGTGCATCGTGCTGTGTACCGGCATTACTGGGCCATCAGTCGCAAGCTGGCGTCCGGCGAGCTGCAGGTCGGCGACCACATACCGGTCATGGGCGTCGCGCCCAGCCCGCCGGTGCCGCGGGTCCGCAAGACGCGCTTGCAGATCGCGCTTTACGTTGCGCTCTACGCACTCGCAATGGCATCGCTGCTCGCCGCATACGCACCCTTCGGGCATCAGGAAGCGTTGAACGCCTTCCTCGCCCGTTTCAGCTTCGGGCGCAGTTCGTTCTCCAGCCTCGCCACGCTGGTGGTGGTGTACGCACCGATGGCGATCGGACTCGGGATCGCGATGCCGCTGCTGGAGATCGATCGCAAGCGCATGCAGTCACGCGCACTGCCTGCGACCGAAGCGCTGCGTCTGCAGCTGCGTCAGGACTGGGTGCTCTCGTTCGTGATGTCGTACGTCACCGTCAGCTTCCTCGCGTTCTTGACGGGCAACATGATCCTCAATCATCTTTGAGGCGCACCGCATGCTCGAGCGTTCACTCGCGCCCCGCAGTCACCCAAGCTGCATCACACTGCATCGAGCAACGCACGCAGTTTGAGCACCGTCGCCCAGTTGCGGGTCGTCAGTGCACGACCTGCCTTGCCCAACAACGCAGGCGCGACCTTGCTCTCCAGCAACCCGGCCGGACATTCCAGATAGCCGGCGTCGCCGGTCACGACCAGCCGCTCCGGCAACACCGCCAGCGGCTGCAGATCGGCCAGCATCCGCAGCGCGCCCGGTGCCTGCGCGAAGATCACCAGACACCGCGAATGCTCTGACTCGGCTGGCGCCATCGGGCTCTCGCTGGCGATGCGGTCCAACTCCGCTGCCGACTTGACGATGACCGGCGTCGACACACCCAGCTGCGCGGACAACGCGTCGGCGATGGTCTGCGCGAACTTCGACGTCGAGCGCACCGGCGCGGTGACCACCGCATTACCGCTGTTGAGCAACGTCCGCGCCTGCGTGCAGCCCAGGGATTCGAGCAGTTGCTTGAACGCCGCCATCGGCACGCGGTTGCCCTTGCCGACATTGACGCCACGGAGCAGAACGACGAAACGGGGCATGGCGGTCGCCTGGAAATGTCAGGGAAGCGGCGAGTGTGCAATGACGCAAACGGTGCAGCGACTGAAGCCGTTACCGGCCCGGATCAACCGGGTCGTCAGAAGCGGACGCGGGCACCTTGCGCGTAATCGTCTCTTGGAGACGGCCGATCGGAATGCCGAGCAGTCTGACCACGCCCACGTTGTCGATAGTGCGCCCGTCCGCTGACAGCACCAGTTCCTGATGCATGAACACCGGGCCCTTGACCCGATAGCGCAGCGACAGGCGCGGCCCCGAGACCGTCGCCTCGACTGGCCCTGCAGCGTCGCTGAGCGTTGCCGCGTAGCGATGCGCCGCGGTGCGTGTCATGACCCAGAAGCGCGACTGCGGCGGCTCGCCGGCGAAGGTGATGGTCTGATCCAGACGGAACGTCCCATCGCCCTGTTCGATGCCGTGACTGATGACGTGAAACGCGCGCGGTTTACGAAAGACGAATTTCAGTTTGCCGCGGCCTGTGCTCTCACCCGCGAATCCAGTGCTAGGCGTAAACGCTATGGGCGCCTGCGCTGTGGCCAGCGGACATGCCACGGTCGCCGCAGTGAGCAGTGCAAGGCACAGCCATTTCAGTGTTCTCGTCACACTCTAAGCCTGCCCGGAGCGGACCTGCATTGTGGCGGAAAAGCGGCTGTTGATTGGGCTCGGCGTTGCGAGCCCAATGCAATTGCGGCGTAAGAGATCCACACCCGAGTCCGAGTGCGACAAGTTCTTTGAGGTGTTGCTCGGCGTCTCCAACCCCGATGCGCCGGCGTCGTGAATCAGCGACGAACCCGCACAGCAAACCCGAGCCCGTTACCGGAGCGCCTGCGTCACCCCGATCGCAAGGGCAGCCGAGAGCAGCCAGACCACGCCACGCGTGAGGAAGGCCTTGTCGACAGCGCCTCGACCCACCGCCTGATTCGGCCCGAAGCCCACGACGAACGCATGTGCCGGCAGGGCAACGGCCAGCAGGAAGGCGACGACCATCAGCATGGTGTCGTCCGCCAGTCGCAACCAGAAGACCGACATCGCGGTGCCTGCGACGATGCCTGCAAGCGCAGCCGTGATCGGTGTGGGCGTGATTCTCAAGGTGTCCGGACCATTCGCTTCAGTGCCGGAAGTCTAAGCGAATGCGTCTTCTGCATTCGCAGGCAGACGTGATGCAGGCCTGGTGCAGTCCAAGGGCCGAGTCGAGGCAAGCCGTGACGCGGCATCGACCTCACGCAGTCATCCGGCCCGGACGGCGGACTGCCCCGCGAACGGACAGGCCTGTTTCAGAGAAGCGGCAGCGCGGTCATGCCGGCTGCCGGGCGTTGAAAGAAACGCTCAGAGCTTCCTGGGCAGGCCGCCTCGGAACTCCGGCAAAGTCCGACGAAACCAGGTAAGCCCGGTGCTGCTCCATGCAATCAGTTGAGTGCCCTGCATGCCGACACGGCATCGTTCGGGGCCGGGTCATCCAAGATGCAGATCACGAACTTCGACGACTTCTCGAGCGTGAAAGTGAATCGGTTCCGGCTGTCCGACTGATAGTTGGCACGCACGATACCGCTCGACGTGATGCGCCAACCCTCGTTGAGCAACGCCTCCATCGAACTCTCCAGCGGCGACCATCTCGTTGGAACATCTTCCGATGCGACAACTCCCATCGACGCCAGGAACAAGGCAACACCCACTGCAGATCCCGATCGCTTCATTGCTTCCGTCCTCATGAGGTCAAGTGAACCCGTACCTGTCTGGCCGGGCAGCCACCTAGCAACCGCTTGCGCCGCCGTCGCTTCCACCACTATCACCGCAACTGACGCCACCGCTCCCGCAGCTTGCGCCATTGTGACCGACCGATGCACTCGCGTCTGACGATACCGCTGTGGAGAAGCCAAGCGTTCTATGAGAGATCGATGACAGGCAGACCACTGATCCGAGAATCGGGACAAGCCAGATGAATGCAAGTTGGAACGCCCGGTGGGCTCTGGATACGCCCGGTACGCGAACAACCGCAATCGTTGCGAACACGTTGATGACCGAAAATATTGCGAGCGGCAGCAGAAGCAGCCAGTCCATCGGTTCCATCGAAACCTCCAGTGCGGCCAAGCGTTGGTATCAAGCCGATTCGCAAAGCGAAAGTGGACCGTACTGCGCTGCCATAACACGCGCAACGCGCACTGCGCCAATGCAACGCGATCGGGGTTCGCCGCAGGAATGTCCTTCTCGCTGCGCTCGCCTGGAACACATGGTCAGCCCTTGGACAGCGGGTCCAAGGGTATCGGCTCATAGCCGTTTCCTCGACCACTGAGCCAGTTGAGATGCACCTTGCCGGCGCCGAGGAGATGAGACCGAGCCGCGTCGAACAGCGGGTCAGCGAGATCGGCGTCTGTCAGGCGTCTGGAATCTCCATCCACCTCGACCCCTAAGAAGTGAGCCTCATCCGACGTGTCCGTGTAGCTCGGTGCAACAAAGCAGGCGGCGCCATCCGAGAAGCGGTAGATGTCGTACTCGTAGTGGTAGTCATAGAAGCCATCAGCGTCCGGCTCGCTCGCATCAACGTGACGGGTGCATTCGATGCGCATGACGGGTCCTGACTTGGGAATCAAGCCGCGCCAATACGCGGCGTCGGCTTGAATGAGTCGCCAGATGCGGCCGCGAATTTTTCAAGCCTGTGAGAAACGAATCAGATCACGGTCGGCAGGCTCAGCCGGCGAGCATGCGTAACAAAACTGTCTCTGACAACGTCAATCTTTTTTCAGTCGCTGCCGGCCGCTCATGCCGCGGATCAGATTTCGACGTACTCGCCATTGGAGAAGTCATAGACCAGAACCTCCCCATTGGATCTCACTTCATACGAGTTAGCCATGGGCGACGTCTCCGGGGCGCCGCCGCAAGCTTCGTTGTGGCTTTCGCGCGCACTCATTTTCCACGAAGCGGCTTTCGCGCCCGCAGGCAGATCCGTTTCCGTCATGAAGCTTAGACATTCGAGATCGACCTGCTGCGCCTTCAGTGCAGCCGTGAGCAACGTGAACGCGCGCTCCTCGGAAATCTCTGCCAACGCAGCCGGGGCGCGCTCGCTTGATGCAGTCGGCGATGTCGACGTCTGGTCAGGCCCCTGCGCCGGCGGCGCACATGCGGCTAGCAATGCCACGATGGCGAGTGATGCTGCGTACTTCGTTGATGTCACGTGACACTCCTTTTCCACTCTTGATGACTGCTTTTTTCTGCACATTGGATCGAGTATCGACCGCACTGTCCGAAGAGGCTCTGGTGCACCCGTCAGGTGACCGCGGCACCGATATTCTCGTTGATCGCCTGAATGCCGTTCCACGCAAGAACCACGTGAGATTGCCGCCGTTGCCCGGTCGACGTTGTTCGGTAGCCAGTGTTCCCACTACCAGGACCTTTCGACGTGCCAGCCCGTACCGTCACGCTTGAGGCGCGCCTCACGAGGCGACCCGGACCCGTCACAGTAGATTCGCTGGATGAGAATCAGCGCCGAGTCATTCGACTGATGCACTGCCGCCCGACTGACCCTGATAAGCCGAGGCGTTCTTTGCAGTGTGCAGTTCGTTTCGCTGCCGATCTCGTCGAACGTGTTCGAGTCCCTGACGTAACCGATACCGGCCACACCAGGATCGGCCATCTCGAACCGGATCTGTGACAGTTCATCGAGGCGTTGCATCAGCGCGAGCGGCAACGAGTGGTCCCCTCGGTCGAACGGATCCGATCCGTTGCGCAGGTGGCGATACTCATACTTGCGCCCGTCGACATCGACATCGGACCAGGAGAACAACGTTGCCGAGCTGCGATCGAAGTAGATCGGCTCTTCCGGGCATCGTCCATCGGGATCGCACAGCGGTGGTCTGTTTCTCTCGTCGACCAGCAGCGCTCTCACAATTTCCCTTTGCTCGGAGTCGGAGGCCGCGGCAATGTCACGGTCCTGCGCGAGGCGTTTCTGCCGTTCCATCCAAGCGTCCGCCGCAAGCGGGTACAGCACGAGTACGGCCGACAACGCGACGCCCGCACCGCTCAGAAACAGAACAATCGCCGGGCGAATCCTTCGCATCGTTTACTCCCTGGATACAGTCGTGCCTGCGCGAAATGAATCTACAGCAGAGTGAAGCAGAGCCGGCGGAGCCTGGCACCCTGACGCCTTCAGAACGCACGGCAGGCAACTACTCGGCGGGCACAGGCGCCAGACCTGAGCCAAGGTAGTGTTCATCGTCGTCACCCAGTACACGCGCGCCCAGCGCGGATGCAATCGAGATCGCCTTCTCCAGCATCGCGTCGTCGGGGGATGGAATGCGGACTTCGCCCCTGTCCCAGAACAACGGCCAGGGCCTATCGGGATTACCGACGAACAGGAAGTCGTCATCGCCGTTGTCCGGGTCGGGGATCAGATCGGCGTCTGATTCCACGCGGCTCGACCATTCGGATCGCGCGATGTCGGGGCCCGCGTCGTCGGCCCAATACCGGCGTCGGGTGATGTGGATGTCGTATGCCATGGCGTTGGGCTCCTGGCTCCGGTCAGGGCGGTCCCGGAACAGAAATCAAACGATTAGTGTCGGCCGCCCGCCCTGCAGCGAGCAGCGCATAGGCACCTGGAAACGCGAACACTTCGGGCGGCAATGGACCACAAAGTCGCTGCCTTGGAACCTTGCGACCCAGCCTCGCGACACGTCGGCGTAATGATTTCCACCATTTCTCCGTGACCGGGGCCGCCGGATTGCCGATCGCATGGTACGTGTTGCCGATCCACTCGAATGAAGACAGTCCACAGCAACTGCCCGCATCCAGTCCTCCGGTGTGAAGATTCAGCCAGATGACGCCGGGATGCCCTGCACCGAAGTACGGCGTGCCGGGATCGGCCCCCGCTCTCGCTTCCGTCCACCCGCGCCAGGGGTCCTGCACCAGTCCGATCAGCTCTCCATGTACGGCGGGCAGCAGCGGTAACGCACCACTGGGCACATGCCAGAGACCGATGCGGCCGGTCGCGTCGGACCTGATCGCCTCGACTGCACGCCATCGACCCGGGCCATCGGCTGTGAGACAGGCGATCTCGGAATCTTCCGACAGCATGCCGATGACCAGCGCGGCGTCGGATTCTGTGAGGTACATGGGCAACCAGGGCATCGATCTGGATTCCGGCAACGAATTGGCGCAACGCGTCGACGCCACACCGGGCCGAATGAACTGCGCTGGGAAAAGTGACTCTCACCCTGTGACTGGTGGCTGCGTCAGAACAACAGTGTGCCAATGACGAAGACGGCCGGAATCGACAGCAGACCGTAAGCGATCCGGGTTGCGCGATAGGCCGACGTGTTCGGGACAAGTCGCTTGCCCCAGGCCCGCATCGCAAGCGCAACCACCACCAGGGCCGGCAGAAAGAGCAGTGCCGACAGGTACCCGGCGCTCCCTTCGAACGTCGATGCGCCCGCGATGTAGGGGACGAGGAACGCAATTGCACCTGCCACAGTCACCGCGGCCAGCACCGCAAAACATCGATGTAGGGCGCTTGTTCTCATGGGACCCTTGGGCGTGACGTAGCGCTAATCCCTTCGCAATCTAAGCAGCGCAACGCTTTCATAGAATTTAAGTGAACCTAACCCCGTTTTCGTTGGGGCCGCGAAGCGGTCGCGGGTTGAACGAATCGTTAGACCTCACCCTTATCCTGTATGAGATCCAGTATTTTCAACACTTCCCAAGCGTACGACGGCGAACCGTTGTAGTCATAAAGTACATTGCTAAGAAGGCTCTCGCGACTGCTCTCGGGGTCGCTGGAGTTTATCTCATAGCTTTTCTTCAGGATCTCAATTCCTTTTTGAATTGATTCCGCGTCATTGATAGGTCGCTGGGTCGTAACTTGCATCGGTCCAAGGGTTGCTTTGCCAAAAAGCCGAACCTTTGCGAGCTCAAGAGGCGCATACAGTCGAGGCCTGTTTAGTGATTCAAAGATCATTACTGAATATATTAGATCCTTGTCTAAGTCACCGGCGAATTCGTCGACCGCGCGCCAATGACGGTGTTTGAGTTTCTTGTACTGTTGAAGGACATAACGTTTAACGCGCTTATTCTGAGCAGAGTCGTCTGTCGAGATGCTGTTCAAGGTTTGATAGAGGAAAGCAATAACGCCAAGCCAAAGAGCGCTTCCGAGTTCGTTGGATGATGGGAAGAAGAATTCTCTTTTGGAAATTACTAGGTCGTAAGCGGCTATGGAGCACGTGATTGACAGCGCGGCGATGAAGAAGAATTGCAGGTGGCTAACAATTAGAAGGCGATCCGTCGCAACGTTGAAGATGAAGCGGAAGAAAAAGTAGAAGACCACGACTCTGTAGATGTCAGTCGCGAGTTTGTCTTGACCAATCCAGTAGAAGAGCGCGGCCAGAATCGTGATGTATGCAACAGGCGCAAAAACGCGATAGGTGAGATTGAACGCGGGCGAATCATTGAATGGCTGGTTGAATGAAAGCTCAACATAGCCGAGATGGAGGGAGTTCTTCCCAATCCAATTTGCGAAGAGGAACAGCAGTACGGCAGCCATTGCTTGGAATATGAGCGGCGTCATGGTTTCGTGAGGTCTAACACCGGAATTAAGCCGCGTCGCGGCGGGGCATCGGCTTGAATGAATTATTAGTCATCAGCTCATCTAAGCTCGTAGTTGACAAAATTGTTCCACTCGTCAATCGCTTCTCGCAAAGCCTCTTGGTGCTTGCGTACTGCATCTTCTTGCTCCTCGACAAAGTCATTAATGCACCGCTTGTAGTCCTCAACGTCGTCTTGGAACTGTCTTACCTCCCAATCCGAGTCGAATTGGTAAGGCTTAGAGGGCTTGGAGCAGGAATGCGAGGGGGTGAAAACGTCTGCCTGCGCTGAGCTGACGAACAACACAAGAAGCAGTACGGAGATAACCATTCGAAAGCGCATAGATGTTCCCTAATGCCTAACGCCTGAATAAAGCCGCGCCGCGAAGCGGCGTCGGCTTGAATGAATTGTTAGGCCGATACCTCGCCTGTTGCGAGAAGATTCTCGAACTGGGCTCTGGTAAGCAGCCTAACCCCCTGTGCCGTTGCTTTTGTAAGCTTTGTAGGCCCGGCGGCCTCTCCCGTGCAAAGAAACGCGAGATCTTTTGTCACTGATGTTGCTACGGCAAGCATGTGCTCCTGCGCCATGCCTATCAGCTCTGCCTTCTCGGAGGCCGAGAACCCTGTGAAGCAGACCTGCATTAGCTTGTCTTTACGCGGAGCGGCGTTCGCATAGACCCAGTCCCAGCCTTCCGTCTCGGTCATGGCCGCAATCCGATCAGGCGAGAAGGGACTCTTGGCTTTCAGGATGCGGGTCAACCTTTCACTTGGCATAGCGGCCTAACGCCTGAATTGAGCCGACCCGCGAAGCGGGTTCGGCTTGAATGGATTGTTAGGCGGCTGGCCGATGACCTACACGCGCCGCCCACCAGCCGAGAAACACACAAAGCAACAAGAAAAAGACCGTGAGAATCATTGCAAAGTGGACTTGACGGCAGCGCAAGTGCTCTGCGAACAGCGAGAAGCCATTGCTACAAAAGCCAGAAGCCAAACTTGCGGCGGAGAAGATCCACAGAAAGCAGTAGAGAGCGCAGAGCCCACACAGGACTGATCCGCTTATCAGCAAAGCTCGACGTGCCATGTTGCTCACCCCTGCCGCCTAATTAGTGCTCAACCCCGGATGCTGGGTGTTGCACCCGAGTATGGCGCGTCGGCGTGTCTCCTGCCACGCAGCAAAATTTCATACAGGATCGGTCGCTTGCGCCGTTCCTGCCTGTCGCCCTACGAAAGCGAATGCCGCGTTATGCGGCATCCCGCTATCCAGCGCATTATCAAGCGTTTTCGCCGCATAACGCAGAGATCGATTTACGCGCACAGGAGAAAGGCGGCCCCGGGGCCGCCTTTCTGGATGCTTCAACTCAGTCCACGCAGGCACGCATCGCGTTTCACTTCAACCCACGATGCTCCAGCAGCGGCTCCACGCTCGGCTCCTTTCCGCGGAACTCGCGATACGCCACGGCGAGATCCTGCGAGTGGCCGATCGACAGAATCTTGTCGCGGAAGATCTGGCCGTTCTCGCGGGTCAGGCCGCCGTTCTCGCGGAACCACTGGAAGGCGTCGTGGTCGAGGACTTCGGCGCCGAAGTAGGCGTAGTAACCGGCCGCGTAACCACCGCCCCAGATGTGACTGAAGTAACTCGTGCGGTAGCGCGGGGGCACGGCGGCGAGGTCGACCTTGTACTTCGTCAGTGCCTGCGTCTCGAAGGCATCGACGTCCTGCTTGGCTTCGCCGGCGGGCAGCGTATGCCAGGCGAGATCGAGCAGGGCGGCCGAGAGGTACTCGGTGGTGGCGTAGCCCTGGTTGAAGGTGCGCGCGGTGACGATCTTGTCGACCAGTTCCTGCGGCATGGCTTCGCCGGTCTGGTAGTGCTTGGCGTAGTTGGCGAAGACCTTGGGGTCGAGTGCCCAGTGTTCGTTGAACTGCGAGGGGAACTCGACGAAGTCGCGCGGGGTGTTGGTGCCGGCGACAGACGGGTACTTGGTGTTGGAGAAGAAGCCGTGCAGGGCGTGGCCGAACTCGTGGAACAGGGTAGTCACGTCATCGAAGCTCAGCAGCGCGGGCTGGCCGGCGGCGGGCTTGGTGAAGTTCTCGACGTTGTAGACGACGGGAATGGTGCCGGTCAGGCCGTTCTGCTCGACGAAGTTGCCCATCCAAGCGCCGCCCTGCTTGCTGTCGCGCTTGAAGGGATCGAGATAGAACAGGGCGAGCTGCTTGCCGTCGGCGTCGAAGATGTCGAACACGCGCACGTCGGGGTGGTAGACGGGAATGTCCTTCCGCTCCTTGGCGGTGATGCCGTAGAGCTGGTTGGCGGCGAAGAACACGCCGTCGTTGAGCACGCGGTCGAGCTCGAAGTAGGGCTTGATCTGCGATTCGTCGAGATCGAACTCGGCCTTGCGGACCTGCTCGGCGTAGAAGTCCCAGTCGGCGGCGCCGGCGGTGAAGCCGCCGTTCTGTGCATCGACCACGCCCTGGATCTTGGCGAGCTCGGCGCGCGCGCGCGCGGTGGCGGCGGGCACGGTGTCGGTGAGCAGCTTCATCGCGGCTTCCGGCGTCTTCGCCATCTGGTCGGCGATGCTGTAGGCGGCGTAGTTCGGGAAGCCGAGCAGCTGCGCCTGGCGCGCGCGCAGTTCGGCGAGGCGCTGGATGGTGGCGCGGGTGTCGTTGGCGTCGCCCTTCTCGGCGCGGCCGGTGGATGCGGCGAGCACGCGTTCGCGCAGGGCGCGGTTCTTCAGCGAGGCGAGTACCGGTTGCTGCGTGGTGTTCTGCAGCGTGAGCAGCCACTGGCCGTCCTGGCCGGCGGCCTTGGCGGCATCGGCGGCGGCGGCGATCGCGCCTTCGTCGAGGCCGTCGAGTTCGGCGACGTCGGTGACGAACACGCCGCCGGCATTGCTCGCGGCCAGCAGCTTGTTGCCGAACGCGGTGGACAGCGTGGACGACTCGGCGTTGAGCTTGCGCAGCTCGGCCTTGTCGGCATCGTTGAGCAGGGCGCCGGCGCGGACGAAGCCGTCGTGGGTGTGTTCGACGACGGTCTTCTGCTCAGGGGTGAGGCCGAGCGTGTCGCGCTGGTCGTAGATGGTCTTGACGCGCGCGAACAGCGCCGGGTCGAGATGGATGGCGTCGCTGTGTTCGGCGAGCTTGGGCGCCAGCGCTTCCTCGGCGGCCTGCAGGGTCTCGTTGGTGTTCGCGCCGGTGAGCATGAAGAAGACGTTGGCCGAACGGGTCAGCAGTTCGCCGCTGCGCTCCATGGCTTCGATGGTGTTCTCGAAAGTGGGCGCTTCGGGGTTGTCGGCGATCGTGCGGATCTCCGCCAGATGCTGCTTCATGCCTTCTTCGATGGCCGGCTGGTAGTCGGCGTCTTTCAGCTTGTCGAAGGGCGGGGCCTGGAACGGCAGCGCGCTGGCGGTGAACAGGGCGTTCTCGGTGGGCGCGGCGGTGGCGGCGGTATCGGTGGCAGGCATCGTGGGCTCGGCAGGGGTGCGGTCGCCGCAGGCGGACAAGGCCAGCGCGATCGCGGAAGACAGGAGCAACGTACGCAACATAGGAGGGAACTCCGGAAAGACAACGCAGGGATGGCGTCGGCCGCACTGGGCGCGGCCCGCCAGCCGCGCAGCGTGCGCCTGTCGCAGGACGTTCGGTATGTGCCGTTGGTTGGCCGGTTCAGCTTTTGGTGCGGGAGGATGCGGAATCAACGAAACCGGTCTCGTCGCAGGCTTCGCGGCCGATGTCGTGGATACCGCCATCCGGACGGATCGACACCATCGGCGCGTCCTGCGCGGCCGGTATCGAGATCGCTGCGCTCAGGCGGGCTGCCCGCGCGGTCTCCGACGGCGTCGCCGCGGCCTGCAGCGTGGCGAGCTGTCGCGCCACGTTCGTTGCGGTCGGGTGGCGATCGGGCAACGCGGTGATGGCAGGGTGCCGCGACAGGGCGGTGAACCAGGCCAGCGCCTCGGCGAGATCGGGCGTGATCGTCTGTGCGAGGAACGGGCGCCACCTTCCACCGTCGAGATCGGCGTACGCCATCGCCAGTGCATACATGCTGGCCGCGTCGCCGTGCATGGCCGCGCGGCGGGCGATGCTCTCGGCTTCGCGGCGATAGATCTGCAGGGCGGGCACGGCGTCCATCAGGTCCTGCCAACGGAAGCCGTTGCCGATCGCGTAATGGCGCATGGACGGCACATGGCCGGCCAGCGCGGCCTGGCGCCAGTAGCGTGCACGGGCCTCGGGCGACAGCGGCGTGGCCGCATCGCACTGCGTCACGATGTCCTGCTGCGCAGCGCGCTCGCGATCAAGCTGCTCACGCCGTTCGGCCACGCTCTTGCGGCGATCTTCCGGCAGGCGGGCGGCGTTGTTGGCGACCCAGGCCTCGTACTGGTCGAGCTGTACGACAAGTGCGCGCACGTTCGAGCGGCTCATCTCGCATCGCTCGTGCTCCGCTGCCAGTCGGCAGGCGGCGCGCGCTTCACCTGCAGCGGCGCGACGCACCAGCGTGTCGTGGATCTGGGCCAGCGGCGTGTCGATGTCCGGCAGCGGTGCGGTGTTGTCGACCACGTGGGTGCGCGCTGCATCGCGGGCTGCGCGCGCTGGCGATGCGACCCTGGCGTCGTCCGCAGATCGGGACAGGTCGCCGGGTGCCTGATCCAACGTCGACGGCCCGCCGCGACCGGCCAGATAGCCGACGCCGCCCGCCAGCAGGACAGCAACGCCGCCGATCAGCAGCATTCGATGTTTCATGTGGCGCAATCCCTGTGCCGGTGATCGATCAGACGGTGCCGCGGTTCTTACCCATGAAGGGCGCGTACCAGTTGCGGATCATCGCCATGTCGGCGTCGGGATCGTCACTGGGCTGGATCATCGGACCGAAGCCGATGACCTTGTCGGGGTAATGGAAGTACATCGTCTGGATCGGCACGTTGGCGGCCTTGGCGATCTTCCAGAAACCGGTCTTCCAGCGCTCGACGCGCTTGCGCGTGCCTTCCGGCGCGAGGCCGTACCAGAAGGCCTCCTTGCCGTGGATCGCGGCGGCGGCCTGCTCGATCACGCGCGAGGCGCGGCTGCGGTCGACGGGAATCACGCCGAGCCCGCGCAGCGCCCAGCCGAGCACCGGGATGCGGAACAGCGAATCCTTGCCGAGCACGCGGATGTCGAGCCCCAGCGCCGCCTTGGCGGCAAAGCCCCAGATGCCGTCCCAGTTGGACGAGTGCGGCGCGCCGATCAGCACCAGGCGCGAGACATCGGGCAATTCGCCGATGATGCGCCAGCCACCGACACGCAGGATGCTGCGCCCGATCCAGCGCGCGAGGCGGCTGGGCGGGACACGCGGCGCGCGTGGTGGAACGGGAATCAGGAACGGATATTTCGAAGTACTCATGCGTCCTCGGCGCCGGGCCAACTGTGGCGGGTCAATCCCAGTCGCGCGTGGCGCGACCGCGCTTGATGGTACTGCGTTCGCGTTTCGCGCCGAGCCGTCGTTCCTTCGATCCGCGCGTGGGCCTGGTCGCCACGCGCGCCTTGGGCACCTCGTAACCGAAGGCGACGAAGGCCGCCAGACGCTCGCGCGCGTCCTCGCGGTTGCGATCCTGGGTGCGGAAGCGTTGCGCGTTGATGACCAGCACGCCGGCCTCGGTGATCCGCCGGTCGCGTCGCGCCAGCAGCCGCGTGCGGACGTGTTCGGGCAACGAGGGCGAGCCGGCGATGTCGAAGCGCAGCTCGACCGCGGTCGAGACCTTGTTGACGTTCTGGCCACCAGGGCCGCTCGCACGCACGAAACGCTCGACGAGTTCGTCTTCGGGAATGGCGGGCGGCGTGGACATCGGCGGCGATTGTAGACCGCGGACATGCGTCGGCCCCACCGCGAACGATGGGGCCGACGGGCTCACGGGTGCGTCGCCAGTGGCGACGCGGGTGGATCAGACGCGCGGCGGGGTGGCACGCGTGTGCACGACGGTCTCGTCACGCACGCGGGTGCGGCTGCCCAGCAGGCCGGCACCGGCGCTGGCGGCGGCACCCAACAGCAGGGCGAAGAATGCCCACAGGGCCGAACGGGCGATCGCATCGGTGGCCTTGTCGGCCTGCTCGCGGGCCTGGGCCTCGAACTCGGTCATCTGCTGACGGGCTTCCTCGACGCGGGTCTCCAGCGCGGCCAGACGCTCGTTGGCGGTACGGCGCGCTTCTTCGAAACGGGCGATCAGACGGTCGGCTTCGGTCTCGGCCTCGGCACGGGTCATGTCGGTGTTCTCGACCAGCGCGTTGACGACGGCGTCGCGGTCGACGTCCTGACCCACGGCATCGACGCGCTTGCGCAGGGCAGCGGTCAGTTCGTCGGTGATCGCGGAGAACTCGTTCGGGTTGCTGGCCAGACGGCGGACCGCACGGCCGGCGTCATCGCGCGCGCCTTCGAGCTGCGAACGCAGGAACTCGGGCTGCAGCGATTCGGCGCCGGTGTCGCGCAGCACGTCGGCGACGTTCTGCTCGATGCGCTCGCCATCGAGTTCGGTGTCGATCTCGAGCTCCTGGCCGATGCGCTCCGCCACGCTGCCCAGCCCACTGGCCGCGCCGCCCGCTGCCGAACCCGCGGCAGAGGCCACGCTGCCGGCGGCCGAGAACACGCCGCCGATGGCACTGCCGGCCAGACGCGCGGTGCCGCCGATGGCCATGCTGGCGAGCACGGCCGCGAAGATCAGCGAGGTCGCCCACACCAGGAAACCGTGGGCCATGCCGCTGCGACCGGCCAGACGGCCCGCCACGAAACCACCGGCGGCCAGCGCAAGCAGCAGGGTGACGGCCGAGCCGATGCCGAAGGCCGCGCCGACGCCATCGAGCGGATCGGACGACATCGGATCTGCGACGCCGAAACCGAGGGCGGTGGTGAGCAACGACAGGAGGATCGACACGGCGAGCACGGTGACGACGCCCCCGATGATGCTGCCCCAGGACGCGCGGCGGGCGTCGTACTGTTCGGCGGTTGCGACAAGGGTCATGAGGGTGGTGCTCAGTGATGGGGCGGCGATTCTTGAGTCCGGGCGATGAGGTTTCCGTGACGGGACTCACGCCTTTTTCTGAACCGGATTCGCACACGCGTTCCGGCGTCTCGACGGACCTGGCGTCGCCAGGAGCGCGCGCCTGCGGCTGACACCGACCTGCAGGCGCTGCGGCGCTCAGGCTGTCGCGGTGCCCGGGAACAGCAGCAGCGCCTTGGCGAATTCGTCGCCGGGCGGCGTCTCGACCACGAGGCGTTCGCCCGTCTGCGGATGATCGAAGGCCACGCGCTCGGCGTGCAGCAGCATGCGGTGGATGCCGAGCATGCGGAAATTGCGGTTGTGGCGGCCATCGCCGTGGCTGGTGTCGCCGATCAGGTGATGCGACAGATGCTTGAGATGCCGGCGGATCTGGCGGAAGCGACCGGTCATCGGCTCGGCGCGGAGCACTGCATAGCGCGAGGTCGGAAAGCCCGATGAGGGCAGTGCGAGTTCGGTCGTCGCCAGGCGCGTGAATCGCGTGACCGCGGGTTTCTTCACCGGCTTGCCGGGACCGCCGTCGAGCGGATGGTCGACCACGATGTCATCGGGCCAGCCGCGGCAGATCGCGAGGTAGTGCTTGTCGACGCTGCGCGCCATCCACTGCGTGCCGAGGGCCGATGCGGTGTCGCGATCGAAGGCGACGAGCAGGCCGCCGCTGGTGGCGCGATCGAGGCGATGGATCAGGAACAACGGACGGCCGAACTGCTCGCGCAGACGGTCGGCGAGGAAGTCGTGTTCGTCGCGCGCCAGTGCGCTGTCGTGGACCATCAGGCCCGCCGGCTTGTTGACGACGGCCAGCCGGTCGTCCGCGTAGCGCACCTCGATCATCTTCGATCCACTGCCTGGCGCAGCCGGGCGGCCGCAACTGATCTGTTATTTTCGTCGATCGTCTTCGCGAACGGGGGATCTGCATGCAGCGTCGTCTACATGCCTGTGTCGTGGTGCTGTTGCTGGGCACTGCACTGCCGCTGTGGGCCGCGCCGCCGCAGCTCGATGCGCCGGTGCACGAGGCCGAGGGCATCGCCGAGTACCGCTTCGACAACGGTCTGGCGCTGGTGCTGTTTCCCGACAGCAGCAAGCCGGTGACCACGGTCAACGTGACCTATCGCGTGGGCTCGCGTCACGAGGGATACGGCGAAACCGGCATGGCGCATCTGCTCGAACACCTGGTGTTCAAGGGCACGCCGACACACGCCGATATTCCCGGCGAGATGCGCCGCCGCGGCGTGCGCTTCAACGGCACCACGTGGCTCGACCGCACCAACTATTTCGCCAGTTTCTCCACCGATGCCGACACCCTGGACTGGGTGCTGCGCATGGAAGCCGACCGCATGGTCAACTCGCGCATCGCGCGCGAGGATCTCGACAGCGAGATGACCGTGGTGCGCAACGAGATGGAGTCCGGCGAGAACAGTCCGCTGCGCGTGCTGGTGCAGCGCGTTACCGGCGCGGCCTACCAGTGGCACAACTACGGCAACACGACGATCGGCGCGCGCAGCGATGTGGAGAACGTGCCGATCGAACGGCTGCAGGCGTTCTATCGCACCTGGTACCAGCCCGACAACGCGGTGCTGGTGATCGCCGGCGATTTCGATCCGGCGCAGGCGCTGGCGGCGGTGTCCGCGAGTTTCGGTGCGCTGCCGCGTCCCGCGCGCGCGCTGCCGGTCACCTACACCCGCGAACCGCCGCAGGACGGCGAACGCCATGTCGTGGTGCGCCGCGTCGGTCGCACGCCCTACATCGTCGCCGGCTACCACGTGCCGGCGGCGCGACATCCCGACAGCGCGGCGGTCGGGGTGATGGCGCAGGTCTTGGGCAACACGCCGAGCGGCCGCCTGCACCGCAGGCTGGTCGAGCCGGGCCGCGCGACCTTCGCGTCCGCGTCGGTGCTGTCGATGGACGAGCCGGGCTATCTGACCTTCGCCGCCGAAGTGCCGGACGGCAGCGATGTCGACACGTTGCAGACCGACCTGCTGGCACTGGTGGAAGAGGCGACGGCGACACCATTCACCGACGCCGAGGTGGACGAGGCCAAGCAACGCTCTCTGGCTGCGTTCGAACGTGCGATGCGCGACCCGAACGCCATCGGTGTGGCGCTGTCGGAAGCGATTTCGCAGGGCGACTGGCGCCTGCTGCTGCTCGCGCGCGAACGCATCGCCGCTGTCACTGCCGATGACGTGAACCGTGTGGCGCGTGCGTACCTGCGTCGCGACAACCGCACGACCGGGCACTTCCTGCCGACGGAGGCGGTCGAGCGCGTGACGGTCCCCGAAGCACCCGACGCCGCGACGGCACTCGAGGGCTTCGTCGGGCGCCCCGCACTCGACGCCGGTGAAGCCTTCGATCCGTCGTACGCGAACATCGACGCGCGCACGGCGCTGTCGACGCTCTCGAACGGCGCGCAGCTGGCCGTGCTGGGGAAATCCACGCGTGGCGGTTCGGTGCAGGTGCGCATGACCCTGCGCCTGGGCGATGCGCAACGGCTGCAGGATCGCGCGACCGCCGGACAGTCGACCGCGACGATGCTGATGCGCGGAACCGGCGACCTCGATCGTGCGGCGCTCGCACAGCGCCTGACCGCCCTGCGCTCCACGCTGAGCGTCGGCGGCAGCGCCACTACCGTGACCGTGGCGGCCACCACCGACCGGCACAACGTCGACGCGCTGCTCGAGCTGGTGGCGGATGTGCTGCGCCGTCCGGCTTTCGACGACGGCGAGTTCGCGCAGTTGCGCAGCCAGCAGCTGACCGGCATCCGCAGCAGCATGAGCGAACCCGGTGCGGTCGCGAACGAGGCCATGGCGCGGCATTTCAACGCGTTCCCCGAAGGTCATCCCTACTACGCGAGCAGCTTCGAAGAGCGGCTCGCGCAGGTGGAAGGCATGACGCCCGAGCGGCTGCGCGCCTTCCATCGCGATTTCTACGGCATGGGCCCGGGCACGACCATCGCGGTCGTCGGCGACGTCGATGCCCACGCCGTCCGCACGCAGCTCGACACGCTGTTCGGCGACTGGCGCCTGCCGACCCCGTTCGCACGCATCGAGGTGCCGTATGTCGCGCGCGATGCCGCACATGCACGCTTGGAGACGCCCGACAAGGCCAACGCCACGCTGCTGGCGCGGCAGGCGCTGCGGATCAATCAGGACAATCCCGACTACGCCGCCCTGCTGGTCGGCAACTACATCCTCGGCGGCAGCGGCATGAAGTCGCGGCTGGGCGACCGCATCCGCCAGCGCGAGGGTCTGAGCTACGGCGTGGGGTCGAGTTTCTCGGCCAGCGTGTTCGACGAGGTGGGGAGCTTCGGCGTCCATGCGATCGCCGCGCCGGAGAACATGGTGCAGGTGGAGACCGCGGTGCGCGAGGAACTGCAGCGCATGCTGGACGAGGGCATCACCCGGGCCGAGCTCGACGATGCGATGGACGGCATGCTGCGTGCGCGTCGCACGTCACGCGCCAACGATCCCGAACTCGTCGGCATGCTCGACAGCAATCTCTACACCGGCCGCGACATGGCGTACTCGGCCGCGTTCGAGGACACCCTGCGTGCGCTGACACCGGACATGATCCGTGCGGCGATGGCGCGGCACATCCGTCCGGACGCCCTGTCGGTGTTCGTGGGTGGGGATTTCAGGAACGCAGCGGAGTAGACGGCGCGCGTTGCCGTCTTGCATGACCCGCCAGTCCGGACGTGACCCCGCCCGGACTGGCGACACGCGAAATCAGTTCGTGGCGGGCGGCGGTGGCGGGGCCTGTCCGGCCATCGCCTCGAGTTCGGCACACATCTGGGTCTGCTGCGCCGGCGTGGCCTGGTTGAACTGCGTGCTGGTGGCCGTGTGTGCGGAGCCGAACTCGCTGTCGAAGGTGTCGACGTCGCCGCCCATCCGGCTGAACTCCTGGCGCAGCTGGTCCCGCGCCTGGCCGAGCTGCGCGTCGGACACGCTGGGATCGCAAAGCTTCGCAGCTGCATGCATCGCGCCCGCGATACCGGCCATCTGGCTCAGCATCTGGCTGGCGGCATCGCCGGTCAGCGGTGTCTCGACCGGTGCGGCACCCGATTCGATCTGCGCCTGCGCGGCTTCGGATGGCTGCGTCTGCGTATCCTCGATGGCCTGCGTCTCGGCAGGCGCAGTGTCGGCCGCGGCGGGCGCAGGTTGTGGGGCTCCGCCACAGGCGGCGAGGCCCAGCAGCGCAACGGCGACAGGCAGACAGGCGAAACGTCGGCTGGAAAGCGCCATGCGGGACATCTCCTTCGAGGGGGGACCGCGAACCTAGCAGACCCCGTGCGAAGCATCCGCGATCACGCTGACGGCGCTCAGGGCGTCAGCGGTGTGTCGCGCCGTGACCGGTAGGCCTGCAGATGCACCCAGGCGGCATCGAGATGCGGCACCGCGCGGCCGCCCGCATGCGCGCGTGCGCGGAGGTCGCCGACGATCTGCGCCGCTTCGACATCCTGGCCGGCTTCGAGATCGCGCAGCATCGAGGCGGTCACCGGGGAACCCGCCTTGGTCAGCATGCCGCGCGCATGCTGCGCCGCCGCCTCGGGAATCGCATGGCCGTCGGCTGCGGCCACGGCGAGGCATTCGTCGTGCAGTGCGGACAGGAAATCCGCGCCGCCGTCGGTGTCGACGATGCGGCCGATGCTGGCCCGCATCAGGCAGGTCGCGGCGGCAAGCGCGGCGAGGAACGTGAACTTGTTCCAGGCGGCCTGCATGAACGTGTCGCTGCGCACCGCGTCGAAACCGGCGGCGCCTGCACACACGGTCTCCAGCGCACGGGTGCGCGCGCTGCCGTTGTGGGCGGCGTCACGCTCACCGAATGTCATGGACGGTGGCGACGGCAGATGCACGACTTCGCCATCCTCGCCCTTCATCGCGCTGATGAAACACAGCCCGCCCAGCACTCGCCCGGCACCGAAGCGCGCATCGAGCGCGGTGTAGTGCAGCAGGCCGTTGAGGATCGGCAGCACCGCGGTGTGCGCACCGACGGCCGGTGCGATCGCATCGATCGAACTGTCGAGGTCGTAGGCCTTGCAGCTCAGCAGGACCAGATCGAAGGGCTGCGCACTGGCGAGTGCCGGCAGCGCATCGGCGGTGACGTGCGCGACCGGGAACTGCGCGTCGCCGAGGTCGCTGCGGATGCGCAGCCCGTCGCGTTCGAGCTGCGCCGCGCGCGCGGGCCGCACGAGAAACGTGACGTCGACACCGGCCTGCGCAAGGCGGCCGCCGAAGTAGCCGCCGGTCCCGCCGGCGCCGAGAACGAGAATACGCATGCCGTGATGGTAGCCGGCGCGCGGCAAGGCGTCATGCGCAGATGCGGATGCAGCGCGAAGCACGCTGCCGCCGTGCGGGCTGCGAACAGCCTGTATATCCTGCGTATTCGAACCCGCCACTGAAAGGATCTGCCATGGCCCACGCCGCCCACCGTCTCTCGTTTCTGCTGATCGGCACCATGACACTGGCATTGTCTGCGTGCGGGGGTCCGGACCCGGACGCCAACGACACCGCCACGGAGTCGCCTACAGCGCCTGCAGCGAACGAGGGCGAGACGCGATCCCCCGCCGAGTGGAGCGAACAGGCGCAACAGGCTGCAGCCGCGTCCACGCCGGAAGACATCGCTGCCGAAGGCGTGGCCGCCGGTCGTGCGATGGCGGAAACCTGCGGATTCACCGATGCGGAAATGCGCCAGATGAAATCACAGGAGAATGCGGCCCAGCAGAGCGCCGGTTTCGAAGCGCGCGTCGAGGCCCATATGCCGCGGCTGCGTCAGGCACAACAGGCGCAGCAACGCGAGAACAGCGCGGCCTACCAGGAGAGCTGCGAACTCATGCGTTTCATGAAGGGCAGCCGCGGCTGACGACAGCACGCGTTATGACGTTGCCTGTCTGATGTGCGTAGCGATCGCCACGCGCGTCAGGTGCAGCTGTATGTCGCTCCCCGGCACCGGCCTCACCGGCCATGCAGACCGGAGCCGGCCGTCGCAGGATACGCCGGCCGGCTCGAGGGTCGCCATCAGCTCGATAGTCACAGCCACGACGGCCGTTCGCGGATGACCCGCCATCCGCATCCGCGCGGTCTGCCTGCCCGCCGGTCAATCGCGTCGGACGAGTTCCACACGACGGTTCTGCGCGCGTCCCGCGTCGGTCCTGTTATCGGCGACGGGCTGCGTGTCGCCATGACCGGTGGATGCCAGCCGGTCTCCCACGATCCCCGAATCGGTGAGCGCGGCGACCACCGCCGCAGCGCGTGCCTGCGACAGCGTGCGATTGCGCGCGGCATCGCCGGTGTTGTCGGTGTGCCCTTCGATGGACAGCCGCAACGTCTCGTCGGCCTGCAGCAGTTCGACGACCTGCGCGACCTGCGGCTGCGAATCAGGCAGGATTTCGGCGCGGCCTGTCGCGAAATGCACCTGCAGCGCGACACGGCCCGTATCGGCCAATACCTGCTCCAGCACGTTGGCGGGCAGCAGTGTCGAGGTCACCTGCAAGGCCTGCGCCTGCACGACGACAAGGCCGGCATGCGTACCACCACGGCACGTGCGCACCCAGACATTACCGTCGTCACGGCGCAACACGAAAACCTGCTGCGGCGAATGCGGGTAACACCTGGATTCGCCCGGGTACTGGCGCATGACGGCGAGAAACGAATTGCGGATGTTGCGCGGTGTTTCGCCCGATGCGATTTCCACGCCACCGGCTGCGGTGACTACGTGCTGCAGGTTGCGCACGACTTCGAGATCGGAAAATTCCTTCTGGCCGTCCGAAGCTCGCGCCAGGCGGATACCGGCCGCATACAGACGACCCTCGACATACGTCAGGTCGTGCCCGTTCCAGAACACGGCGTCTGCGAACTCGAGCGTCTGCTCGGCGGTCGGCGATGCCCGGTAACCATCCGGAATTGTAAAGAACGGAAACGCGCCCAGCGGCTGGGTTGAGAGCGGCAGGTTGTCGATGTCCGGCGCAGATGACGACGCGGCAGGCGCGTCCACATGCGTCGCCACGTCAGTACGGAATTCATCCGCACGTGCATCCAGACCTGGAGACCCCTGCTCGACGGGTCCAGGCGTCGACGCGCTCGACGCCGGCGCATCGGAGGAACCTGCGCAGCCCGCCAGCACGAGTGCGATGCACGCTCCCAGCACATGATGAGATTCCGGCACTCCATACCCTTCCCATTCGATTGAAGGGATACAGTAGCAAGTCCGTATATCTGCAGCGCGTGGTTGGACGCGCCGCTTGAGCGGCGGCTGCACCAAATTCTCCCAACTGCGGCTGTGTCAACGCAGCATCGCCAGTTCTTCTGTATGTGACAGCTTCGCGGGCGCCGCGTGCCGCACGTGCTGATGCAGAACCCCCCGTGCTGTCTCCGCGCTTCGTCCGGTCTTCCTTGCGGCGCAAAGCGGCCATTCCGACGGCAGGATGCGTCAGATGCGGGCGCGTGTGTCTGTGTACATTTTATGATGTGCAGCTGTGCCGCATTGCCGGTATGCGGTGCTGCAACTCGATGCAGGGCCTCGTCTTCGACACCGTCCGGCACATCGTCGCTCCGATGTCATCCGTCGCGATGGGTGGTGTAGATTGGGCAGGGGGTTTTTGAATGCCATCGAAGCCGGGTTGCCGCGTCGTAATCGGCTCGGGCATCTGCGTAGCGGGCCGCTGTGCACACCGGATTTACAGGCAGGACCTGCCGCAATGCCGCCGTCGAGTGGAGCGCTGCTTCCGCTCGACCGGTCAACAGGAAAGGCGAATTTCAGGAGATTCGATGAAGGCTTTCCGCGTCGCGCCGATGTTGCTGCTGCTGTTTGTCCTGTCCGGCTTCGCCGGTCTGATCTACCAGTCGGTATGGACCCAGTACCTGGGGCTCACACTTGGTCATGCCGCCTATGCGCAGACCCTTGTCCTAGCGATTTTCATGGGCGGCATGGCGGTCGGCGCTTGGCTGGCCAGTCAGTACAGCCATCGATGGAAGCGCCTGATTCTCGGCTACGCGGTCATCGAACTCGTGATCGGTGTACTGGGTATCGCGTTCCATCCGTTGTTCGTCGCGTACGCGGATACATCGCAGACCGTCGTGCTGCCGATGCTGTCGAGTGTGCCGCTCGCACATGGCTACCAGTGGTTGAGCGCGGCCTTGCTGATCGCGCCTCAGAGTATTCTGCTCGGTGCGACGTTTCCGCTGATGAGCGCCGGACTGATCCGCGCGCTTCCCGACCAGCAAGGCCAGGTGCTGGGCGGTCTGTATTTCACCAACAGTCTGGGCGCGGCCGTCGGCGCATTGCTGGCGACATTCCTGTTGTTGCCGGCGCTCGGCCTTCCGGGCACGGTGGCGGCGGCGGGTGTCGTCAACATTCTCGTAGCCGTCGGTGCGTGGTTGCTCTCGCGGATGCTCGACGAGCGCAAGCACGCGCCGTTGCCGGAAATGCCGGCGGCGGATCACGGGTCGCGTGCGACCGATATCGGCCACCTCGGCCGCGTGCTGGTGTGGTCGACGGCGATCTCGGGCGCGGCGTCTTTCATCTACGAAATCGGCTGGGTGCGCCTGCTCAACCAGGCATTCGGCACGACGATCCACAGTTTCGAACTGATGCTCGCTGCCTTCATCCTGGGCCTCGCGTTCGGTGGGCTGTGGGTGCGCTCGCGGGCCGCGTCGATCATCGCACCGGTGCGCTACGTCGGCTACGTGCAGATCTGGATGGCGGTCGCCGCCCTGTTGTCGATACCGGTGTTCTCCCAGAGTTTCCATTGGGTGAGCTGGATCATGTCGGCACTCTCGCGCGACGAGAACGGCTACACGCTGTACGAACTAGCGACCGCTGCGATCTCCCTGCTGGTGATGTTCCCGGCCGCTTTCCTGGCTGGCATGACCCTGCCCCTGTTCACGGTGGCGTTGCTGCGGGCCGGTGCGGGGGAGCGCGCGATCGGCCGCGTCTATGCGGCCAACACGCTGGGCGCTATCGCCGGTGTGGCGGTGATGCTGCACGTGCTGGTGCCCCTGATGGGCCTGTGGCTGGCGATCACGCTGGGCGCACTTCTCGATGGCCTCGTCGGCGTCTACCTGCTCCGCTTCGCCGGTGAGCGGCTGCGCCGCCCGGGGCGCCGTACTGTGCTGGTGATCGCATCCCTGGGACTGGCGCTGATGATCAGCCTGATGCTGGGCCGGCCCAATCCGCAACAACAGATCGCTGGCGTATTCCGGACCGGCGTGGCCGAGTATCCCAACACGCGAATCCATTACCTCAAGGATGGCAAGACCGCGACGATCGCAGTGTTCGAGCTCGGACTCGGAAGGTCCATCTCCACCAACGGCAAACCCGATGCGGCCATCAGACCGTTCGAGTCGACGCCGACATCCGACGAAGTCACGATGGCGATGCTCGGAAGTCTGCCGCTTGCACTGCACCCGGCACCAGACCGTGTCGCGGTGATCGGCTGGGGTTCCGGCATGACCACACACACGTTGCTCGGCAGCAGCGTGCCGCGGGTGGTCGACACGATCGAGATCGAAGCGGCCATGGTCGAAGGCGCGCGGCTCTACGGCGCTTCAGTGGCACGTGCTTACGACGATCCGCGTTCGATCGTGCACATCGACGATGCACGTACGTTCTTCTCCACCGGCGCGCGGCGCTACGACGTGATCGTGTCCGAGCCTTCCAACCCGTGGGTCAGTGGAGTTGCCAGCCTGTTCACCCGGGAGTTCTACGCCTTCCTGTCGCGCCATCTGGAGGACGACGGCATTCTGGTGCAATGGCTGCACACGTACGAGATCAACGATGCGCTGATCGCGACGATGCTGTCGGCCCTGCTCGAAGAATTCCCGTACGCGGATATCTATCTCACCAACGCAGCGGATCTCGTCGTCATTGCACGACATCACGACAGCCGCCGGAATCCGGGCTCCGTGGCAGGCGCAAGCGACGATCTGATGGCCGAGCTGCAGCGCGTGGGCGTGGATACGCCCGGGCAGATGCAGCTGCGGCGCATCGGGTCGGAGCGTATGCTGCGCGCGTTCGTCGCGATGCAGGGCGCGAAGCCGCATTCCGACTATTACCCGACCGTGTCGCTGCAGGCGCCCAAGACCCGCTTCATGCAACAGCGCTCGGACCTGCTGCAGCAGCTGGTGATGAACGGAATGCCAGTGCTGGACGTGCTGGACTGCAGACTGCCTCCGGGCCGTGACGCCGCTTTGCCGCTGGCGGAGGCGAGCCCGTTCAGTCGCGCGCGACACATCGCACTCGGTGCGGTCGCGAGTTTCGACCCGACAGTCCCGCTGGGCCCAGTACATCGGCAGTTTGCCGGCGTTGCCGCGCAGGCGCGTCTACTGCGAAGCAGCTCTGCCGATCTCGCCCGGGACCCGCAAGCGTTGGCTGCCTGGTCCTCGGCGCTGGCCGCGCTGGCCGCGACGACGATCAGCCACCTGCCTCCGAGCGATCTCCAGACCGTGTGGCAAACGCCCACATGGCTGCCCGACGATGCGGCCGCCGACCCGGTCGCACGTGCGGTCCTCCGCGCCTACGGTGCGGCGGCGGCGCGCGATCCGAGCGACATGTTGGCAACTGCATCGGCGGTGCTCGCACTCGAGGACGCGCGTCTCGCACCGGCACTGCACGAGCACATGTTGATGATCGCGATGCTCGGCGCGCTGGGCACCCAGCAACCCGAAGAAGCCATCACCCTCCATGCGCGGTGGCAGGCCCATCTGGAGGATGGAGAGCACGTGCCGGTATTCCGCTTCCTGCTAGCGTGGGCACGCTCGGGCCAGCCGGTCTGTCGCACGATGTCTGGTTGACCCTGCCTGTCCAGCACCGGGTGCCGGACGCATATCCGGGTATGCAGACGAAGACGCGCCGTGCGTCAACGCGGCGCAGCGGCAGCCTCGACACCGCGCGTGAATCGTTCGACGCGCGGTCATCGCGTGCAGATGCGCTTCTCTGGCGCACCGCATCTGCGATCTGCTGCGGCCCGGGCAGGTTATCGCCCGGCGCTCTACCGCACCTTCCATCGCCCCCTGATCGCGGGTTTCAGCGCCGGACCAGTTCGACGCGGCGGTTGCGTGCCCGTGCGGTTGCGTCGTCGTTGTCGGTGACCGGCTGCGTGGCGCCGTGGCCGACGGTCTCTAGACGCGCGGCGTCGATCGCATGTGCATGCAAGGCGTCGCGGACGGCGTCAGCCCGCGCGATTGACAAAGCCTGGTTGCGTTCAGCCGAACCGACGTCGTCCGTGTGTCCCTCGATCGACAGGCGCAGGCGCGAGGCCCTGCGCAGCAGCAGCGCGACCTGTTCGATCTGCGGCATCGAGGCTGCGTCGATCGCTGCGTCGCCACTGGCAAAGTTGATATGGATGATCGCCTTGCCGTCGGCCTCGATCAGCCGCTGCAGCTCCACGCCGGACAACAGCCGGATGGTGGGGTCGTAATCGGCCGAGTGCACGACGATCCAGTGCGCCGATCGTTCGCTGGTACTCAGGAACACCCAGACGTTGCCGCCGGCGCGGCGGATCAGCCATGTCGACGACGGTGCGGCATAGAAGTGGCCCAGGCCTGTCCGGTACTTGGTACGTAGCGCGTCGGTGAGTCCATGCTGGGTGGCTTCATGCACAGGAATGCTGTCAACCTCGGCGATCGGAACCGCCCCGACGCGTTCGAGCGCATTGCGCATGTAGGTGCCGATCTCCCGCGACGAATAGACGTGCCCCACGTCGTTGAAGATGGCCGACTGGTAGACGCGTCCTTCGATCCATTCGAAGCGGTCGCCGACCCACATCGGCGCAAGGTCGAGTTCGACATCACTCTCCTGCGCGAAGCGGTAGCCGTCGGGCAGCGCGATATACGGAAACGCACCGAGACTGACCGTCGACACGGGATACTGCGATGTGTCGAAGCCGGTCTGCGTCTGGCGTTCGGCGTCGGCGTCCGCTCGAGGTGCGACTTCGGGTGCGCCGGCGGCGTCCGGCTCGGCGGACGCCGCCTCAGACAGCGCGTCGACGGGGGCCTTGTCGGTCTGCGCTGCGCATCCGGCCAGCACCAGCGAGAGGCTCAACAGCAGTGACGCGACGAGATGGTCCGGTTGCAGCATTGGAACGGGTCCTTCGGAGAATACGTGGGAATGTCGGGTCGAAGATTCAGCGCGAACGCAGCGCAGCCGGTGGTTGCAGGAGATCTTCGGCAACCGGATCGACCTGCACCGACATCGAACGCATGCGACGTTCCGAGCGACTGCGCGTCCGGGCTTCGTATCCGAGCACGATGCCGGTGGCCGGGTCGATCCACATGACGCCTGCGTGGCTGCCACCGGGACCGCGATGACTGGCGCCGGCGAAGCGCCAGCCTTCTGCTTCGACACCGGCGATCGCCTTGCGCGGCGCGCGATGACAGACGACGCGCATCCGCGCGCATGGGGATGCGGGGTCGACCACCAGCTGCTGCACCGCTTCCACCTTGACCGGCAACCCGGTGCGCTCGGTGGCGTCGAAGGCCCAGCCTTCCCCGGTGTCGCGATCGACCAGCAACCTGACCTCGCTGCCGTCCGGCCGGGGAAGATCGAAGCGGACCCGCTGGTCGCCCACGTGCGCGGTGATCGCGTAGGTCACGCCCTCGCGACCGGTGCCCGGATCGATTCCAGTCACCAGTGACTGCAAGGTGAATTGCGGCGGCGGGTCGGCCTCGCGCGGCGCGGCGGCGGCGGTCGCCGCCATGGCGATGGCCATGGCGATGCAGCCAGGCAGACGTGCCGCAGGGCAACGGCGCCGACCTCGCGCCGAGTGGTGCTCAGGGTCCACTCGACGTCGCCAGACGATCGCGGTCATAGACCGGGCTGTGCAACCGCACGACCGCGTGCGACTGCAGCGGAATGCGGTAGTGGCGCCCGGCGCCCAGCAGCGGATTCTTCATGTCGACGTTCGCATCGTCGAACCAGCCTTCGGAGCGCACGTAGCGAGAGTCACCGCGCAGGACGAGATCGACAAACGGAACGATCAGCGGAAAGTCGTAGTCCACCTTGATTTTCAATATGTTGGCGTCCTGCACATTGGTGCCGGTGCCCCTGTCGTCGCGCGTGCGATAGGAAAGGTTGTCGTTGGGCAGCGCGCGGCGCCCGTTGTACTGGGGCTCGTTGAACCCGTCCCAGGCCGCGCGCGTCGGGCTGATCACTTCGATGTTCGCGTTGAGGATGAGATCTGCCCGGGCTTTGCCGTACGTCAGGAGCACGTCGGTGGCGCCGGCATCGGTCGCGTACAGCGGCGCGAGCCCGTACGCCAGACCATTGAGCATCTCGTTCATGTCGACCTGGCTGACCGCACCCCGACGGGCAGCCTCCAAGGCGGCATAGTCGAGCACCGTCTTGGCCCGGTAGATCAGCACCAGCTGGAACAGCAGCAGCAGCAGGAACAGAAACAACGGGATCACGATGAGAAATTCGGGAAGCGACTGCCCGCGTTGCCGGGCACGGTGTGCGTCCATCATTCGGCGTCCTCCATCGGTCGGGTCCATGCCTTCGGTCGGAGCGCATCGTCGAGCGCGCGCCACATGCGACGGCTTTCGATACCCACCGGCAGTTCCGCCGGCGCACGCGCCGCACCGCGCGCATAGGCGTCCTGCGCCTGACGCGTACGCACGACGCCCAGGTTGTACCAGGCGTTCGCGTTTGCCGGCTCACGCGCGACCGACTGCTCATAGGCGCGCGCCGCTTCCGCAGGCCGCTCCGCACGCGTGTAGGCGTTGCCGAGCTTGAGCCAGATTTCGGCATTGTCCGGAATCCCCCGTACCACGTCCTCGTACGAACGCACGGCATCGGCGGCGCGTCCATCGGCGTATGCGGCATCTGCAGCGCGCAGCGCCTCGGCCAAGGCGGGCCCCTGCAGCGCGGGACGTGCCGGCTCCTGCGTGCTGGCGCACGACGCGCCACACAGCGCGATGCCAACCGCGAGCACCCGCAGCACTGGGTTCATCATGCGTCCACCGGCAGATCGTCGCGCCAGACGAGACGGTCGTCCGGTGCGATCGCCAGACGGGCCACACCGCCGGCGGCCAGTTCCAGCGTCTGGTGCGCGCCACGCGCGACATGCCCGCGCCACGGCGACACCCCCTCACGGCAGCCCACAACGGTGCCCGCGCGATCCAAGAACACGATGTCCAGCGGATAGCGCATGCCGACGGTGTGCACGCTGCCGCAGGGCACGATCAGCATTGCCTCGCTCGCATCGGCAGCCAGCGGCGGCCGGCACAGAAGCCCACGCAGCCGCTGCCACCAGCGCTCGGCACGCCAGACCCGTGGGATCAGGCGTTCCGCGTCCCGATAGACCGCACCCCGCCTCATATCGTGCCCACCATCCCGTCTTCGACGAGCTTGAGATAGATGAAGTACCCCAGCACGAGAAAGATCAGCGGGAAGAAACAGAACACCAGCGGTGCCATCATCTTCACCGGCGCTTCGAGAGCGAGTTTCTCTGCACGCAGGAAGCGCTCCTCGCGGCGCTGGCTCGATTGCGCGCGCAAGGTCTCACTCAGGCTTGCACCCACGCGGTCGGCCTGGATCAACGCGCTGGTGAAGCTCGATATCTGCGGGCTGTCCATCCGGTCGGCCATCCGCTTGAGTGACTCGGCGCGCGGCAGGCCCGCACGCAGATCGCGCAGCATGCGTGAGAACTCCTGCGACAGCGGACCGGACGGGCCTTTCAGCACCGCCTGCTCGATCGCCCCGGTGATGTTCAGGCCCGCCTCGACCGACATCGTGATGAAATCCAGATACACCGGCAGATCCTTGATGATCCGGCGATGCCGCGTCTTGCGCCGCTCGCCCAGCCACAGCGACGGATACAGCCATCCGAGCAGAAGTCCGAGCAGCACCGCCAACAGAAGCGGGCCGAACCGGGCGCCGACGAGCAACAGACAGAACACCACCAGCGTGGCGGCCACCGCGCCGGACGCGACAACCCGCAGACCGGCCAGTTCCTCGGGAGAGATCAGGTAATCCTGTCCCGCGGACTGCAACGCGCGATGCGACTTCTCGAGGTCGTCTGAGCGCAGGCGTGGGCCGACGACATGTGTAGCCATCTGCACCAGCGGCCAGAGGATCCGCAATCCCATGGGGAGGGGATCCTGGTAGTCGCGCTCTTCGACCGGCACTGCGTTGAGCATGCCGTGGATGGACACCGCGGCCATCACGAACGCACCGGTGATGGCGATGAAGAGAATGAGATACATCATATGTCGATGGTCATGATCTTGACGCAGAGTTTGTAGCCGACGTACTCCAGCAGCACGCAGACGGCGATGACCGCATAGCCGATCCAGGTGTTGAACATCGGGGCCATGGTCTCGGGATACATCCAGCTCAGATACGCCACCAATCCCACGGGCAGCATCGCCATGACGATGCCCTGCAACTTGCCCTGGGCCGTCAGCGCCTTGACCTTGCCTTCCATGATCAGACGCCGGCGCAGTGTATCGGCCAGGGTCCGCAGGCTTTCGGCGAGATTGCCGCCGACCTCCCGCGAGATCGACACCGCCGAAACGAACAGCTGCATGTCGAGGATCGGAACGCGCTGGCCGAGATGCTCCAGTGCATCTTCCTGCCGCACACCCAAGTGTTGTTCGCGTAACACCAGCGCGAGCTCCTGCGCGAGCGGTGGATAGCCATCGCGCACCACGCTTTCCAATGCCGGCGTGAACGCCAGGCCCGCCTTCATGCTTCCCGACAGCATCATCAGCGTGTCCGGCAACTGCTCCTGGATCTTGTTGATCCGGCGCTGTCGCATCCAGACGTACAGCTTCCGCGGCAGCACCGCCGCGAAAACGCCGACCACCACAGTTACCAGCAGGCTGCGCGTGACGATCCAGGTCAGCAGCGGCAATACCACCAGCAGCAGCATGTTCGTGGCGAACAGCTTGGTCGGGTCGACGAAGAGAAACATGTCGGAAAGGTTTACACGCGCCTGCTCCATGAAGCTTTCGCGGTACTTGACCATGAAGGCGCTTCCCGCCGACACGGCGTAGACGCCCGCCATCACCATCGCACCGGCGGCAGCCGCCGCGATCAACCATATTTCGTTCATGTCAGAACACTTCCTCCGGTTTTCTGAAGATCGACAGGTCGATCGACACACCGCGATTGGCGAGCTCCTCCATGAACTCGGGGATGGCGCCGGTCGGGGAAAAGCGGCCTTCGACCTTGCCATCTGCACCCGAGTACGTCGTAGCGCGGAAGGTGAAGATGTCCTGCAGCTGGATCACGCCGCTCTCCACCCCGGTGACCTCGGTGATGTGACTGACTTTCCGGCTGCCGCAGGGGAAGCGGCGCTGGTGAACGAACAGATCCACGGCCGATGCGATCTGCTCGCGCACCACGACCATAGGGAAGTCCATGCCGGCCATCAACACCATGACCTCGATGCGCGACACGGCATCACGCGGCGAGTTGGCGTGTGCTGTTGTCAACGACCCATCGTGGCCGGTGTTCATGGCCTGCAGCATGTCCAGTGCCTCGCCGCCGCGACACTCGCCGACTACGACCCGGTCGGGTCGCATACGCAGCGCGTTCTTGACCAGATCACGGATGGAGATCAGGCCTTTTCCTTCGAGGTTCGCCGGCCGCGCTTCGAGTGCGACCAGATTCGGCTGCACCAGACGCAGCTCCGCCGCATCCTCGATCGTGACGATGCGCTCGTTGTCGGGGATGAAGTTCGACAGGATGTTGAGCAGTGTCGTCTTGCCCGAACCCGTACCGCCCGATACCACGATATTCTTCTTTTCGCGGACCGCGGTTTCAAGAAACGCCAGCATGCGTGGGTCGAGCGACCCGTAGTTGATGAGGTCTTCGCCCACCAGCTTGCGTTTGGCGAACTTGCGGATGCTGATGCTCGGCCCGCGCAGCGCCACCGGCGGGATCACGGCGTTGACGCGCGAGCCGTCTTTGAGACGCGCGTCCACCATAGGCGAGCTTTCATCGATACGCCGTCCAATCGGCGCGACGATGCGTTCGATCGCTGACAGCACGGCGCGGTCGTTGGTGAAGGTCACCCTCGACTTCTCGATGCGGCCCGCCCGCTCGATGAAGATCTGGTCAGCCGCGTTGACCATGATCTCGGTCACCGAATCATCCTCGATGAGCCGCTCGAGCGGCCCTAGCCCGATCGCTTCGTCCAGCACTTGCTTGGCGAGCTCCCCGCGGTCGATATGGCGCGGAAGATCGCGCTGCTCGCGCTCGAGCACGTCATTGATCAACTCAGACGTGCGAGCCCGCAGTTCGGCATCGCTGAGCTTGTGGATATCGACGCGCCGCAGGTCCATCAGTTTGACCAGCGCACCATGGATGCGCTCGCGCCACTGCCCCATTTCGGCTGCGGACTCGTCGGCAGCGACATCTGCGGTGTCCAGCACCGGGGCCGACTGCAACGACGCTTCTTGCGACGGTGCGGTGTGCGGCCGGGGCGACGGCGCGGCTTCAACCGGCGGTGCCACCTTCACATCTTGCGGCGCGGCGGACGTCGCCTCGGACACGATCTTCAGCCGGTAGTCGCCGATCTCGACCACATCGGTTCTGGCGATCGGTCCGCTCAGCGATTTGATCGCCTTGCCGCCGACGCGGATCGGGGCGCGGCCGCCCAGCGGCTCCAGCCAGATGCCGTCGTCGCGGCGGTGGATCATGGCGTGGTTGCCCGCGATGCTCCAGCCCTGGAGCACGACGAGGTTGTTCTCCGCACGTCCGATGCCGCACGCATTGTTGAGGCACTGCACGCGTCGCGGTTCGCCGCGACCGGTTTCGATGAAGACGCTGAACATGGTCAGTCGAAAATGTCGGTACCGACGCCGTTGCGGAAGTCGCGCAGCATCCGGTCACTGCGCTCGATGTTCTCGAGGTTCGCCGGCGAGCCGGCGGTCACTACACGCGGCGTGACGAACACCACCAGGTCCGTGCGCCCGGCACGGAACTGGTCGGAGCGGAACAGGCGCCCCAGCAGCGGCAGCTTGCTCAGCCCGGGTATGCCCTGCAACGCCTTGGAACCGGTGATGTCCACGAGCCCGGAGATTACGATGGTGTCGCCGGCCTGCACGTTGATCTCGGTTTCGGTTTCGCGCGTGAGAAAACCCGGCACGCCCTGCACCGTCACCGTCGGATCGATCTTGCTGACCTCGGTCCGGATGTTGGCCATCACCTGGTTGTTCTCGTTGACCAGGGGCGTGATCTCGAGCTGGATGCCGTATTCCTCGAACTGGATCGTCGTCTGGCCGAAGCCGCTGGAGATCGGGATGGGGAGGCGACCGCCGACCAGGAAATTCGCGGTTCCGCCACTTCGTGCACTCAGCTGGGGCGCCGCGAGCTCCCAGGCTTGGCCCGAAGTCGCCAGAATGTCGATCTGCGAGGTGATGCTGGTGGCGATGCCGAAGTAGCCGGCCGCCGGATTGACGCGCGCCGGCAGATCGACGCCCGCAAAGGGACTGCCTTCGGGCAGGACGCGGAAGAACGGATTGGTGGCGATGTCCTTGACATAGCCACCCGACGGACCGGCGATCACCGCGTCCCAGCGGACGCCGAGGTCACGCAGCGCGTTCTTGTTGAACTCCATGATGCGCACGTCCATCAGCACCATGGGTTTCATATCGACAGGGTCGGCGCTGGTGAGATCGACGAGGTTCGGATAGACCTGCTTGATGACGTTGATGCGCTCGGCCTCGAGCGCGCTGAGCTCACCGGTCAGCACGACGTTGCCGCCGACCTCGTTGACCCGGACCTTGGCATCGGTGCCGAGCATCTCGCGGATCGCATCCGCGGTGTCCGGGCGGTATGTGCCGGCGACGATGACATCGATGGTGCGCTGGCTGCCGTCCTCGTACCACAGATGCATCGTGGTCATGCCCGACGTCGCGCCGGCGATCATCACCACCTGCCTGCGCTCGATGGTGGTGACCTCGATCAGCGCACCGTTGCCGACGGCGACGCGCGCGAGCGGTTTATCGGAGCGGAAGACCTGTACCTGGCCACCGTACATCTGGATCTTCGCGGGAATCGACGCGTGCTGCGCGAATGCGAGACCGGTGGGTGCCAGGGTGGTCATCAACGCCGCGAGGAAGAACGGGAGGACGCGGGCGAAGCCGAAACGTGTCGTTGCGTTGCTCATTAGTTGCCACCACCGATGATGTACTCGACGTTGTCCGACGTGCTGCCGAACTGCTCGAACTCAGAAAGCAGACCGCGCTCGGTCAAGCCTGAGAGTCCGAACGGCGTGCGGTCCTCGAGATTGCGCAGCACGACCCGCATGTCACCGGTGCGCTGCGCGATGGTGAGCTGTTCTGCCTGCCTGGGATCGAGTTCGAGAGTGACGCTGGAAAATCCGGGGCGATCGTCGCCCGCTAGTTCGACCGCCTGCTCGCCGGTGGCCAACACCAGGATGTTTTCCAGCAGCGGCACCACGCGGGGGCCGGTCGCCTCGGCGACGCTGCGCAGCCCGCTGCCTTCCTGTTTGTTTTCGTATGTCATCAGAATGTCGATCCGATCACCCGGGACCACCATTCCCGAGATCGAATTGTTCTCGTTGACCGAGAAGGTGTACGCCACCCGGCCCGGTGCCACGATCCGCGAAAACTGCGACTGCGGCGCGATCAGCAGGCCCGCGCTGATCGGCGTCCCCCGCTTGATCTCGCTGCGCGCCACCCAGCCCACGAACGCCTCGTGACTTCCGGGCACCAGCGCATCCCCAGGTACGAAGTCGACCGGCACCGGGCGGGACACCATGTCCTGGGCGCCGACCACTTCGCCGGGTCGGATGTCGCGACGTGGCACGACGACTTCCGTCTGCGGCATCGCGTCGGGCGTCGCGGCAAGTCGCGCTTCCTCCGCACGCTTCTGGACGTAACTCACACTCATCAACGCAGCCAGAAGACCGAGTACCACGGCCCCGATCAGCAACAGCACGTTGCGGTTTACTTTCTTGAACGCCACGAATGAACTCCCCTTTCATCAAGACAATGCCGGCACGCCATCCCCATGGAGCGCGCCGGCCTACGTTCGGTGGACCTACAAGGGTGTCGGGTAGGTCAGACCCAATGCGAAAGTAAACGCCCGATACGCCTGTTTGATCGCGTCCATCATTTCGACGACGACATTCGGCTCGGCGATGATCACGATGACGACCAGCGACGTGACCAGCAGATACTCGATCGCCGCGCTGCCCCTCTGGCGACGCCCGCACCCCGGGCCATCCGCATCCCCGAGACGCCTCATTCGATGTTCACCACGATCTGCGTCTTCGCGTTGCCGCCGCGCGTCATGGCCATCGTGATGCGGTCCCCATTTGCCTTCTCGAAGCGCGCGAAGCATGACGTGGCATGCGCACTGCAGCTGTCGACGCCGGACAGCGACCAGCCCCGCATGCGCAGGCGATGGACGTAGAACTGGCGGTTTACGTACGGTGAAAGCCCGTTTTCCATGCCCAGCGTGCGCGCTTGTCCCGGTACATCGAAGTAGCGGATGTCGTTGAGCACGTCGGTATTGACTGGCGTGTCGAAACCCGCGCCCGGCGCGTCGGTCCGCTCGCGACCGCTTTCGGGTTCGAGTTTCATGATCCCGATCGTGCCTTCGACCAGGCCACGGCGGTCGTCGAGTTCCACCGTGACGAAATAGCTGTCCTCCGCGCGCCCGATGACGGTCTTGCCATCGAGCGCGTTCTCAACGAGTTGCTCTCCCCACGTTCCCCGGTAGAACCTCTTGACCGCATCCAGGTCCTGCATCGTGGTGAAACGGCTTGCGCGCATTTCAATGCCGTTGTGACTCATGTGCCGACTGACCAGCTCGCCCTGGCTGTCTTCGGGCAGCGGCACTTCCGGCCAGGCGTACGCAGGCGCGCACGCCAGCAGCAGCGCCGGCACCAGGCACACCGGCGCGCGGCCATCACGGTGCCGGCGCATACGGCTCCAGCTTCGACTGGGGCACGATGTCCAGCGTGTCCTCGAGCATGTCGAATTTCAGGTCGGCAGGCGCGCCCAGGATCGGAATGAACCCGAGCGGTCGCACGGCGGCGATCGCGTTATCGAGTGCGCCGGTATAGGCACCTGCCGTCAGCGGATTCACACGCTGATAGGTGCTCCGAGCATGCGCGATGTCCTGGTCGGTGCCACCCCGCACTCCACTTCCGCGCGCATTCCACGCATCAGCAAGCAGCGTGTGTTCGCTGGAGAACCGCAGGTTCAGACCCGACAGTTCAGGGAGGTAATCGATGGCGCTGCCATCGGCGTGCCGCAGATCGCGCACAGAAACGTTGACTGCAGCGGTGACGAGGTCGTCGCTACTGGGAAACAGCCTGCTCGCGATCACATCGGGGATGCGCTCCGCGATCCCCATCAGCAGGCCAGGCGGCGCTTCGCGGGTGTACGCATCCAGCTGGATGTCCTGCCGCTCGATTAGGGGCACATCGGTGAAACTGTTCAACAGGGGATTGCCTAGTCGCGCATCGCTCGCTGTCGGCGCCGTGAGTATCCGCGCGTCGGCCTGGTTGAAATGCCAGTCGATCACGCGATCACGCTGGCTGCCAGGCGTGAGGTTCGCTTCCAGTGCGTAGTCGCGCGTCACCGTCGCTTCCCAGGCGGCGCTGCGTGCCGCCTGCTGTGTCGTCTGCTTGACGTGGATAAATTTGGCGAGGGTCGGAATCAGCAGAAACAGCGGCACCAGCACCACAGCGAGAATCGCCGTCTCGGTCAGCGCCTGCCCCGACTGCCGCGGGCGCGCCTTGAAGGAGGTGCGTATCATCGGGCTGCTCCCGCGCTCGGCGCGCGTTCCGCATTGCGACCGCTCGTCGGCGGATGCGGTCGCATCTGCACGAACGGGGCATCGTCGTCGAGCACCAGCGCCTTCAATCTGACGCGTTGTCCGTTGCCTTCGCTGCTGGGCGTCTGGTCCACGACCAGACCGGTGAGCATGTAGGCCTCACCACCCTGCGCATTGCCTACGCCCCTGCCGCGCGTATCGAACCCGTACGCGGCGCCAGCCGACCAGATGCAGTACGTCGCACCGCTGCCTGGAAGATCGTCATACTCGCGACACGGGACACCCGCGATGGTCTTTGTCTGCGCGGGCGCATCCGCTTCGTCCAGAGCAGCGACGCTCTCGCGCTTCCACTCGTACTCGGGCCGCGCTGCCGCTCTGCTTTCGATGCCGGTCGCGAGGTCGACGCTCACCGTCTCGTCGCTGTCCATGTAGACGTGCAGTCCCAGGGTCGCCGGTTCGAAGTTGCAATGGCGCGCGTCTTCGACGGTGCCGGAGGTATAGGTGTAGACCTCATTGCGCACCGCGACCCGGTCAACGCCCGACCAGACCTGCAGCCGCGACGTCCCGAGTTTTTCGACATAGTCATCGGGCAGCTGCGTGCCCATGCCCAGTTCGCGGCACGCCGCGCCGACCTCGTCATAGAGACTCCGGTACAGGCGTTGACCGGCGGCGAGATACTCCACCTCAAGGTCGGCATAGACCGAGCCGGCAGACGTCGCGCCATCGGCATCACCATCGCCGCCCGGCCCGCTGGACGGCGCGCAGGCAGGCAGTGCGACCACCATCACCGCAATGCCCATCGCCGTTGGCAGTCCCCGGCCCGTCAACGCATGCCCCCCCCCATGATGCCGCCAACGCCGGCCACCGCGTAATCGATGGCGGGCGTTTCGACCAAGCGAGCCTGCCAGAACGGACTGAAGAGGCTACCCGCTTCCAGTTGTGTGTCCGTCTTGGGCGCCTCGTTCCACTCGCGCGGTACGCGGCGGGTGAACATCTCCAGACGCGGCGGGCGATTGAAATAGGTCTGCCCGGTCGCGATGGCCGTGGTGCCGCCGCGGGGGGTCTGGCCCTGCAATTCCAGCGCGCCTCCGACGGGAGCGCCGATGCCGTCGATATGCTCGCTGGTGCGTGCATGCTCGGCGGCGCTCACGACATAGACCGTGAATCTGGGCCCCGCATCCGCCCCCTCAGGCGTCCGCGCACGATCGTCGCGGACATCGTGATACGCATGCAGCCCGGTGTAGCCACTGAAATAGGCATCCCGGCGTTGCCGCGGCGACGAACTCGCACCCGCCGTGATCAGCGTGGGTCCGTTGACGGAGGGGTAGGTGTTGGCCATTTGCGCGGCATTCCCGCTCGCTCCGCCGTACGGCTCGTAATGCGCGTTGTCGTGCGGATGGGAAACCCAGCCTTCGCTGTTGTTGGGACCGCTGCGGATGGGAGGGTTGAAGGACGGCAGCGAACCCGTCGCGCGCTCGATGGCCTGAGCGCCACCCCAGCCGGCTGGGCCACTCAACGCTTCCACCGGCCCGACCTGGATCTGCACGATATCCATACCGGCCCAGCGCTTGTAGTCCACCAGATCGGTGCCGCCCCAGCTTCCCGCCTCGAGCACCTGCGGGATGCCGCCATTGTCGCCGCGGTCGGCGCTGAACTTGTCCCGCGAGCCCATGACCACATTGCGGAAGCGGTTCATACCGTCCCGATCCCGTTGCTGCACGCCGTCCGGGTCGTAGGACTCCAGCAGACCGCCGTTGGCCAGACTGCTTGCCGACGCCAGATGGCGACCGAGCAGCGCCAGTCCCTCGACGGGAATCGACGCGTTGGGGTCGTTCTTCTCCACCACCCGACGCGCCACCTGCAGGCCCTCGGCGGTCGCGCCGACGCCCACTGCAAATCGCGCCGCGCCTGCATAGGCCTGGTTGAGGCGGCTGAGGATGCCCACCACCGGGCCAAGCGCGGGATGCGCGACGGTACGGGCGACTGCCACCGCTTTTTCCGCGATCTTCAGCCCGGTCTCGACGCCCTTGACGATGGGTATCAAAGTCGCACCGATGACCGTGGCGGCAAGCGCGACCTGAATCGCCTGCATCGTCCGGATGAGCGACAGCGTATGGGTGTGAATCATGTTGAGCCACGACCACATGCTGACGAACTGCGCGATCGCGACTTCGTTGGCGATGCGCGCGCGGTTCATGTACGCCGCGAAATTCAGCATCTTCGCCTGCTGGACCGCGACACTATAGGCGGCCGCATCGGCGGTATTGACCAATCGGACCTTCTTGCTGACGGCCTGGCCCGAGTCGAACAACAGCATCAATCCCAGACACAGCACGCCCACCAGCACCAGGAATAGCACCAGCGCCTGACCTGCCACGCCACGGCGCCGACCGTGCGGAGACCGGATACTCAGAAGCGCGGGAAGGCTGGACATGTGTCGTTCCCTGACATCACACAAAGTCGTCGGACGGCGTTCTCGCGGATCGCCGTATCAGAAGATGCCGTCAGTCGTCACTGACGGAATTGTTGTAGGACTGCATGTTCTTCTCGTACATCGCGTCGACACGCGCTTCCTTACCTGCATCTTTGGCGTTCTGAATCGACTCGGTTGCTTTCGTGCCCGACAACTCGCTCGCCATACCGGCGGTCTGGTTGCGGACCGTGCTTCCGAAGAAGCTGAACACCGTGATGGACGCAATCGCGATCAACGCGACGATGATGATGTACTCGGTCATGCCCTGACCCCGCTGACCATGACCCTGGGCAATGCGCTTCATGCGATTCATCTGTTTGGTCTCCGACCTGACGCATCCGCTTGCCCTGCCGGCATGACGCCGGCAGGGCGTCGCGATCAGTTGCCGCCGCCGCTGACGGTGTTGTCGTACTCGCCCATGTTGATCTTCTCCTTGGCGGACGCATCCGTCCTGGCTGCCTTGGCCGCATCCTGCGCACCCTTGATGGACTCGGTCGCTTTCGTACCCGAAAGCTCGCTGGCCATACCCGACACCTGGTTCCGCACGGTGCTGCCGAAGAAGCTCACGACCGTAATGGCAGCGATGGCGATCAGCGCGACGATGATGATGTATTCAGTCATGCCCTGACCCGCCTGACGGCGGCCGAAGCGACGGGGCTGACGATTGGTTTGTTGGATGTGCATCTACTGTTCCCTGTAAGTACGAAAAAAGAGGCCGTCATCAGACGACAACAGAACGATTCGATCCAACAGCATGACCATATCGTCCGCATGGTTCATCTGAGCGTCAGAAAACGCTAGCACACACTCCTGATCTCTGATGTGCATTTAAAGAAAAATATGATTTAAACGTGATGTTGATCACAAAATTGATGACGCTGTGCGTCACTTTCGTGTGAATCGGGACATGTGATTGCGAGATGAGCGCGGATTCCCCATAATTTTTTCCGTCCATGGATGTCAAGCCTTCCGCGCCGTTCCGGGCGTCGGCCCCAACTCGACAGGGAGATTCAATGCAACGTGCATGTCTGTTGCCGCTCGTCGCGGCACTGCTGTTTGTCGCCACGCCAAGTACTGCTGCGGCGCAATCCGCTGCCGGCGCAGACCGCCGTCCATCGCCCGAAGAGTGGAGCGCGCAACAGCGCGCATCGGCAGCGCCGGTCTCGCAGGACGACGCCGCCATCATCGCTGCCAACATGCAGGCACTCGGTGAAACCTGCGGCCTGACCGCTCCCGAGCTGGACAGGCTTGCCGCCGCATCCAGGCGGAGCGGCGCGGTGAGCGAAGCGGACGTCCGCAATCACCTGCCGGCGGCCCGGCGTCGGGCAGACGAGCAGCGACGGACACCGGGCTTCGAGCAGAATTGTGGCTTGCTGCGGCTTCGCATCGAGACCGGACGCTGATGATGCGCGTACAGAATACGTACTGCGCCGCACCGATCATGCTGCGGCGCTTGAGGGTCTGCTCGCTGGCCATTTCACTGCTGATGGTTGCGGCCTGCGGCAAACAGGAGCCGTCACCGGCGGAGCCGGCGGCGGCGGAAGCAGCGCTTCCCGCAGCGTCTTCCGCCACGCCTGACTCGGAGGTCACGGCGGATGGACCGGCGCCAACGCCGGATACCGGCTTCTCGATCGATCGCATTCCGGTGTCGACCGTCACGCTAGGCGACTTCCCCTATATCCAGCTGCCCGCCGGCTACAGCAGTTCCCCGTCCTTCACCCGGGTTAATCCGTTCGATCGGGTCGGATTCTGGACAGGCGATGGGATCCACTGGGTCGAGGGCAAGTTCCATATCGCGCCGATCGCGTCCGACGGAGGGGCCTATTCGCCGCTTCAGGTGGAGCGCAACATCGCGGCGATCGTCGAACAGGCGGGGGGTGTCCGGGTGTTCAGCGGAGAGATTCCATCTGAGGTAAGTGACCAGATCAGGGAAGGCATGTCGTCCCGTCCGTCGCTCTACCGGTACGGAACCTGCTTTCCGTTCGAGCCGGTGCACATTTACGTTATCCGTCGATCCGATCGCGCGATCTGGATCCAGCAATGCAGCAACGGCGACAAGGGCGGCGGCTGGATCATCGGCGAAACCGAGGCCTTCGAGGCTACGGCGGCTCTGCTGCCCAGCAGCGAAATCCAGCAGGCGCTGGGTGAGCACGGCCGGATCGCCCTGCAGGTCAATTTCGCCAGCGACCAAGCGGTGGTGCTTGAGGAATCGATGCCGCAGGTGGAAGAGATCGCGTCTCTGCTGGAGGCCGACGATGCGCTCCGGCTGGCGATCGAGGGGCATACCGACAGTACGGGTGCGCCGGAGCGCAACCGTGAACTTGCGCGCGCACGCGCGCAAGCGGTGGTCGATCTGGTGATCGCGCGTGGCATCGATGCTGGGCGGTTGGAGGCAGCCGGTTACGGCGCCGACCGGCCCGTCGCCGACAACACCAGCGAGGATGGCAGGGCGGCGAACCGTCGGGTGGAGCTGGTTTCGCTGTAGTGGTCATGGGGCTGAAGGCGCGGACCGGGATTCCCGCCACTCTTGCAGCGTGCCTGCTCATCACCGGCTGCGTTCCGGACCCGCTGGACATGACGCCCGGCGTCGACGAACCGGCCGAGGAAGACCTGCAGACCATGCTGCTCGACGCCGCGCGGGGCATCGAAGTCGTGCAGACCGGCGACACCCGCGCGTGCCTGATCGAGATGTCGCTCCAGACCGACAGTGGGCTGCGTGACCACCGCATCTGTCTCGCGCGCACGGCGTCGACCGACGCCACCGCACTATCGACTGCCTGCGGACGCATCGCGACACGCCACATCGTGATGTCGCGGCAGGGTGGCGACATCACGGTCACGCATACGCGCATGACGCTGCAGAGCGCGTGCCCGTCCGGAGCGCAATTCGAATGTCAGGGACTGGAACGCTCTGGGCTGACCCTGTCCGGATATACCCAACCGGTAGCGGAACTCGCGCAGGCACGCCAGAGCTGCGCAGGCCTGGGTGGGCGCTGGAGTGCGCAATGAATCGCGTCAGCATCGCTATCGCCGTGACCACGTGCGCCTGGATGCTCGCCGCCTGCACGGATGACAGTCCGGCTCCGCCGACGCGACACGATACTGTGGCCGCCCGGGTTGCCGTACCAGCGACGCCAGATAGCACAGTCGTACCCGCAGCCACGCCGGCGCGCCACCACGACGCTGGCACGCCCTTCGTGCCGGACGCCCAAGGACCTGCTGACGAGGCTCTGTGGATGTCGACGGACGCCAGTGATCCTGTCGAGCGCTGGGCGGAACTGGCCGGTACCAACCTCGGCTACGTCATCGGCTGCAAGGCGACCGATGCTACGATCGTGGCGTACCGCCGCCGTATCGACGCGGAGCGAAACGCGCTGGCCGCACGTGGGCTGGACGTCTCGCGCTTCGATGCCATCTTGGAGGCACGCACGCAGCGCGCGCGCGCTGACATCCGCCGGCTCGGTCAACGGGACGGCGACGTGGTCAGCGCATGCGCAGCGATCATCTCGCGTCTGCAGACGCGACTGGCTACCTGAGAAGGCGAAACAACCGGACGTCAGGCCTTGGGAGCAGGCTCGGTCACCCGGATCACGGCGCAGGCGATACGCCGGCCGGTATTGCCCTCGGGCTGCGACTGGTGATCGTCGGCGGCCTCGTGTATCACCAGACTGCGTCCGGCGATATCGTTGGGTGCACCGCCGCCCAGGGTGACGCCCGGCACCTGCAGATTGAGCGTGACGACACCGGTATGCGACGCATCGATGTTGGCAAGATCGCCGAGCATGTGCTCACCGCCCGATGGACGGCCATGGCGCGTGCGGTGCGGGTTGAAGATGGCGCCTGACGCTTCGGGCGTCGCACAGTCGCCGGTCTCCTTGATGTGGAAACCGAACTCGCCAGCACGCGGCAACCCCGCCACCGTGCCGGTGATGCGTACGCCGTTCCCCAACGGCTCGACGGCGAGCACTCCGCTCACATCGCCCCCATGGAAGGGCTGCACGACCGCCGTTGCCAGGACGGCATCGCTGAAGCTGATACGGCCGCGGTCGATCTGCGGCACCGGCGTCGCGCAGGCAGTCAGCCCCGCAGTGATCACGACGACCTTGAACGCGGACCAGCCCCAGTATCCCTGTGCACGCATGTGTCTCTCCCCGATATCCCTATTGGATAACCTCCGATCGTGTTGGCCGCTCGAACGAAAGTCAATCGGAGCACTGCCGGCATCGACCTGCCTCAGCTGCGCAGACCGATGCCGCGCTTGAGCAGCCACAGCGCCAGCGCGCCGAGTGCGATGACGAAGCCGATCATCAGCGCGAACGACACGCCCAGCGACACGTCGCTGACGCCGAGCAGGCCGTAGCGGAACGCGTTGACCATGTAGAAGATCGGGTTGGCATGCGTCGCGGTTTCGGCCCAACCGGGCAGCAGCGAGACCGAATAGAACACGCCGCCCAGATACGTCAGCGGGGTCAGGATGAAGATCGGCACGATGGCGACGTCGTCGAACTTCTTCGCGTAGACCGCGTTGACGAAGCCTGCCAGCGCGAAGATCGTCGCGCCCAGCAGCACGGTGGCGAAGGTCACCAGCGGGTGCGGAATGCGCACCGTGGTGAACAGCATCGCGATGCACAGCACGATGACGCCGACCGCGAGACCGCGCGTCACCGCGCCGATCACGTAACCGCCCAGGATCACCCAACTCGGCATCGGGCTGACCAGCAGTTCCTCGACGTGGCGGCCGAACTTCGCGCCGAAGAAACTCGACGAGATGTTGCCGTAGCTGTTCTGGATCACGCTCATCATCACCAGGCCCGGCACGATGAAATCCATGTAGCGGATGCCGTCCATCTCGCCGACGCGCGCGCCGATCAGGCCACCGAAGATCAGGAAGTACAGCGTCATCGTGATCGCGGGCGGCACGAGGGTCTGGCCCCAGATGCGCAGGATGCGGACGATCTCGCGCCGCGCGATCGTGTACAGCGCGACCCAGTGGCGCTGCGCCGTGCCTTCGATGGCGGCGACGTCGGTGGACTTGCTCATGCCGTCTTCTCCTGCTGCGAGGCGGCATTGGGGCCGGTCATGCGCACGAACAGTTCTTCGAGCCGGTTGGACTTGGTGCGCATCGAGCGCACGCGGATGCCGGCGCTGTCGAGCGTGGCGAACACGCGGTTGAGATCCATCGCGCGCGGCATGTCGAGATCCAGCGTGTGGTCATCGGTCGCGACCAGGGTGGTGCCTTCGATCGGCGGCAGCGTGGCGGGCAGCGTGCCATCGATGTCGAAGATGAAACCCTCGACGTCCAGCTTGGACAGCAGCACGCGCATCGGACCCTGCTCGACGATGATGCCGCGATCGATGATCGCCAGATTCCGGCACAGGCTCTCGGCTTCTTCGAGGTAATGCGTGGTCAGGATGATCGTCGTGCCGGCGGCGTTGATCTCCTTGAGCGTCTGCCACATGCCGCGGCGGATCTCGATGTCGACGCCGGCGGTGGGCTCGTCGAGGATCAGCAGCCGCGGGCGCGTCATCATCGCGCGGGCGATCATCAGTCGACGCTTCATGCCGCCCGACAGCGTGCGCGACATCGTCGTCGCCTTGTCCCACAGCTGCGCGCGCTTGAGTTCCTCTTCGGCGCGCACCATCGCCTCGGCGCGCGGAATGCCGTAGAAGCCCGCGTAGTTGACGAGGATGTCGAAGGGCTTTTCGAAGAAGTTGAAGTTCAGTTCCTGCGGCACCAGGCCGATCAGGCGCATCGCCGCATCGCGGTGGGTGTGCAGATCGGTGCCGAACAGGCGCACGTCGCCCGAGGTCTTGTTGACCAGCGAGGAGATGATGCCGATCAGCGTGGACTTGCCCGCGCCATTGGGGCCGAGCAGGGCGAAGAAATCGCCGGGCGCGACGTCGAGCGAGATGCCCTTGAGCGCCTCGACACCGCCGTCATAGGTCTTGCGCAGATCGCGCACCGAAAGGGCCGCGTCGGCCTGGGGAATCGGGGACATGTCCATCGCTCGTGCCGCGGATGGCGCGGCGGGGGTCCGTAGTATAGGGACGCCCCGACGGGCCCGGCCGCAACGGCGCGTTGCATGCGTGGCGCCGTGCAGGTGTCGCTGCGGTTGGTCGGGCCTCAGTCGAGGCCCAGCCGGTGGAGCATAGCCACGACGCCGTCGCGGGTGGTGCCCTCGAATGTCGACGGCGCATCGTTCACCGTGCCGACGATGCCGCCATACAGCGCCTGGTTGCGCGTGACGATCTCGTTCAACACCAGCGTGTCGCGTTCGCTCCGGTACGCGTACACATCGTAGCGGGTGCCGCGGATGCCCTCACCTGCGTGCCAGATGGGCCACGACACGATCACGAACAGGTTCGGCACGCCCTGCACGGCGTGTATGAAGGCCGCCTCCAGGTGTGGTGGACCGCCGTCCTGGCCGTAGCGGTCGACCGGCTCCGGCTGGCATCCGGCGCCGTCGCGATAGCGCACCAGCTCGATCGGAGCCACCTCGCCGGGCGCTGCCTGCGGAAGCTGCCGGAAGACGACCAGACCCTCGTAGGCGAGCACGGCCAACGTGCCGGATCCGGTTTTCGCCGCGTCCGCGCAGGTGGTGTCGGACACCTGCGCACCTTGAGCGGGTGCGTGCGCGTTGCGCGCCGACGGCGCGCAGGCAGCCAGACACAGGGCCACCAGGCATGTCGCGATCGAAAGGCCCACCGTCGCCCTCGGGCGGCATGCGGGCCAGCGCGCCTGCTGCATGGGCGAAGCGTCAGGGCGCAGCGTCATTCGCCCCATCCCGGGCACCCGCGGGCTGCATGCGGGCAGCATCGAAGTCCGCGCCGATCTCGAACGACCGCGTGGTGACCCGCATGCCATGGCCCTGCACAGGCGTCTGCGACAGGACGATCGTATTGCTCATGTGCGCGACGTTGCTCGGCTGCAGGCTGGGCACGCGCGCATTGAATCCCCATTGGCCGCCGCCCGACCACGCGCATCCCTCGACGGATCCCGCGGTCGCCTGCCGGCAGGGCTGTCCGAAGACTTCGGTTTCCGTCGCGGTCACAGTGCCTGCGACCTCCGCTGCCGAAAGCGCCGCGCGCGCGTGGAATCCCGCGTGTCGCGGCGGCTGCGAAAAATGCTCGCCGTTCGACAGATCCACGGCGGCATGGCGGCCGGGGGCAAAGAACTGGTGGCTGCCTTCTGTTGCGAACACGAAGCGGCACAATCCGTCCTGGGTTCCGCTGGCTGAACCGAAGTTCCATTTCTCCCAGCGGAAAGCGAAGGTGTCGCCCAGGAACCACCGCTGCAGACGCGCCTTGCCGAGGCGCGCGACTTCATCGTCGGACAGCGCGTCGAGCGGTAGCCCGGCCTGCTGGCAGACGTCCAGATTCTCCAGATAGCTTTCCCGCATGGTGTTGCGATCGAAGATCAGATACTCGACATCCGAATCGACGTAGATCGCCGGCATGTCCGTCTGCGTGGCGGCCCCGACGTCGGACATGGCGGTCGCCGCCGCCGCGGTGCTTTCCTGCTGCTGACAGCCTGTCAGCGCCATGACGCAGACGACCGGCCACGCCGATCGGATGGTGGCGCGCGAAAAAGCGCTTGGCATGTGTCACCTCCCTGTTGGATTCCATTCCGCCATCGACAGCCTGCCGGGTGATGTCCCGGAACACGATGTTGCGTCGGCCGTCAAACGGGTTGTCGTATTATGTCCAGCCGCTGGCAGACCGTGTCTGCCGCAGTTCACGAACCGGCGCCCCAAGCTGGTCAGCACCGGATTCCAGTGGCTATCACGCAATTCCCCATCAAGCTCGTTTCGCGGCGCATGGTCGCGCCGACCGTCGCCCACCTGTCCTTCGTCCGCGACGACGGCCAGCCGCTGGACTTCATCCCCGGGCAGTTCATCCAGATCCATTTCGAGTACGCCGACGGCACCGCGACCAAACGCTCGTATTCGCTGGCGACGATCCACGACCATGCGATCGGGCCGGGCGAGGCGATCGAAGTCGCCGTGAGCTACGTGCCGGGTGGCGCGGCGACGGCGCTGTTCGAAGGCATGGATCTGGGCAGCACGGTGCAGGCCAGCGGCCCGTTCGGGCGCTTCTGCCTGATGCCGCAGGACACCAACCGCCGCTATCTGCTGGTCGGCACGGGCACCGGCGTCACGCCGTACCGCGCGATGCTGCCGCTGCTGGAGAAGGCGATCGCCGAGCGTGGCGTCGAGGTGGTGCTGCTGATGGGCGCGCGCACGCCGGCCGAACTGCTCTACGGCGACGACTTCCGCGCGTTCGCCGACACCCACCCGAACTTCCGCTTCGTGCCGTGCTTCTCGCGCGAACTGCCGAACGCACCGCATGCCGACGTGCGCCACGGCTACGTGCAGCAGTTCCTCGAGGAGTTCGCGCCGGGCGAAGGCGACATCGCCTATCTGTGCGGCAATCCGAACATGGTCGACGCGACGTTCGAGGCGCTCAAGGGCTTCGGCCTGCCGGTGCCGCTGATCCGTCGCGAGAAGTACGTCAGCAGCAAGTGATCTGCCGCGGATGACGACGCCCGACAGCGCCATGACTTCGCATTCCCCGTTCGCGCCCCTGATGCCGCCCGCCCCCGAAGCGCCGGCGAAACGCCCCCTGTGGCGCCGCGCGTTGCCGCTGCTGGTGATCTTCTTCGCCGGCGGCCTGGTCGGCGTGGGTCTCGCGAAGCTCGGCCTGCCGGCGCTGGAGGCGCTGCCGCCTGGCACCGGACTCGCGCTGCTGGCCGGCTTCTTTCTGTCGCTGTGGCCGCACATCGTGTTGCACGAAGCCGGGCATGCGCTCGCGGGTGTGTCGCGCGGCATGCAGGCGATCGCGTTCGGTGTCGGACCGCTCCGGATGGAGCGTGGCAGCAACGACCGCTGGCGTTGGCGGTACGGCGGCGGTGTGCGCGGCATCGGTGGCTTCGCGGCGTTGCTGCCCCGCGGCGAACGCGGCCTGTCGCGCCTCGACCAGACGGTGTTCCTGCTGGGCGGACCGCTGGCGAATCTGCTGACGGCTGCGCTGTGCATCGCGCTGGTGCTGTGGCTGCCGATGACGCCATGGCTCGCGGGCGCAGCGCTGGGTATCGCGCTCGCGGCCGCCGTCCTGGGCCTGGGCAATCTGCTGCCGATGCACATGGACGGCTGGCGCTCCGATGGTCGCGGCCTGCTCGATCTCGCCCGCCGCACACCGGATGCCGCGCTGCAGTTGCAGATCAACCAGCTGATGGCGCTGAGCCTGGCCAATGTGCGACCGCGTGACTGGCCGCCGGCCTCGATCCCGACCGTCGACGCCGGCATCGCCAGCAGCGGCCTGCAGCAAAGCGCGCGCATGCTGCGGCTGTCGCATGCGGTTGATCGCCGCGATGGCGGGGCCGCACGCCCCCAGGCCGAAGCACTCGCGAGCGCATTCGCGAAAGCGCCCGCCGCATTCCGGCCTTCGATCGCGGTGATGCTCGCCAGCCATGCGGCGCTGCTGGTCGGCGACCGGGCACTGGTCGCGGCCTGGCGCGCACATTGCGAAGGCGGCCTGATGGATCTGTCGCCGTACCGCGCATGGCTGGATGCGGAAATCGCGCGGCTGGATGGCGACGCCGCCGCGGTCCGCATGCATCTGGAGCAGGCACGTGCACTGTCGGAGCGGATTCCCGATGCGGCGAGCCGCACGGTGTTCGACGAGCGGCTGGCGGAACTCGGCGCGTCCCACATGGACACCATGCACGCGATCACGCCCGGGGCATCGCAAGAGACTGTCAAGCACGCTTGACACCGGAATCAGCGCCGCGCATGCTCCGTGTCAAGCCAACTTGACACACCCCCGCCATGGACGCTTCGTCCGCCCGTTTTCCGCTTCGCGCCGTCGCCTTGATGCTGCTCGCCGCCGCGGTCGCCTTGCGGCTGCTGGTGCCGACGGCGCCGGAATGGACCAGCGTCCTGATTCTGCTGTCGGCGGTAGGCATCGGCGTGGTGTCGCTGTCCCGGCGCGCGACGGCCTGCGATGGCGCGCCGGCGGCGCTGCAGCGTCGCTACACCCGCGATGTCCTCATCGGCATGGGCGCGTACACCGTGCTGCTGTTCGTCTCCTTGTTGCTGCTGCGCAACGTGGAGGCGCCGGTGCTGCGCGCGCTGATCGCGCTGATGCCGGTCGCGCCGATCGCACTGGTGCTGCGGGCGATGGTCCATTTCGTCCGCGGCGTCGACGAGCTGCAGCAGCGCATCGAGTTCGAAGCGGTCTGCATCGCCGCCGCGCTGGTCGCGTTCGCGTACATGACCGCCGGGTTCCTGCAGGCGGCGCGTGTCATCGACGTGCCCGCGAGCGCGGCGATGCTGTGGGTGTTTCCGCTGCTGTGCGGCACCTACGGCATCGTCAAGTCCATCATCGCGCGGCGTTACCGGTGAGCGCGCGCGGATGAAGAGCCGGGTGCGCGAACTGCGCGAGGCCTGCGGCTGGTCACAAGCACAGCTCGGCGAACGTCTGGATGTATCGAGACAGACGATCAACGCGATCGAAACCGGCAAGTACGACCCCAGCCTGCCGCTGGCGTTCCGGATCGCACGCGAGTTCGCCGAGCCCATCGAATCCATTTTCCTGTTCGAGGACGTTCCATGAGAGCAATGAGGCTTTCCCTGCTGGCACTGTCTGCAGGCGCCGTACTCGCCGGCTGCAGCGGTGCACCACCCGCGCCTGCTGGAGGCGACGGCGCGCAGCCGGCACGCATGTTCGGTCAGATCGCATTCCACGGCTGCACGCTGGACGGTGGAAATGCCGCCACGCGCGTCGAGGCGCAGTGCGCGACGTTCGAGGTGCCGGAGAACCCCGACGCGCCCGGAGACCGGAAGATCGCTCTCAACATCGCGTGGCTGCCGGCAGATGCGAACGACGGCGGCACCGACGATCCAGTGTTCTTTCTAGCCGGTGGACCCGGCCAGGCGGCCACCGAACTGGCGGCTCAGATCAACAGCGGCCTGCGTGAAGTGCGTCGCCAGCGCGACATCGTGCTGATCGACCAGCGCGGGACGGGCAGCTCCAATCCGCTCGACTGCGTGGACGCCAACGGCGCAGCACTGGAACTCGACGCCCTGACCATTCCCACCGACGCGGACTTCGATGCCTACGTCGGACGATGCCTCGCTGGACTGGAGGACCGGGCCGATCCACGCTTCTACACCACGGCCAATGCGATCCGCGACCTCGACAGCGTGCGCGCCGCGCTGGGGGCGGAGCAGGTGAACCTGATCGGCGGTTCCTACGGCACCCGCGTCGCCCAGCAGTACGCGATGGCGTATCCGCAGCACACGCGCAGCATCGTGCTCGACGGCGTGGCGCCGAACGACCTGGTCGTTGGCGGTGAATTTGCGGACACGTTCGAGGACGCGCTTGCGCTGCAATCGAAGCAGTGCATGGCCGATGACGCGTGCCGGGCACGCTTCCCGGACGATCTGCAGGCGCAACTGCGGGGTGTGCTTTCGACACTGGAGGCGTCGCCGGCGCCCGTCCTGTACCGCGATTCGATGACGGGCGAACAGCGCGACGGCACGGTGACACCGGACACGGTGACCGGCCTGGCGTTCCTGTTTTCCTATGCGCCACAGACCGCGTCGCTGCTGCCGCTGATGCTCGACGAGGCGTCGCAGGGCCGTTACGGCCCGCTGATGTCGTTATCGCAGCTGATCCACAGCAATGTCGGCGATCAGATGACGCGCGGCATGCAGTGGTCGGTGATCTGCGCCGAAGATGCAGGCCGCTATCGCGAAGGGGCTGGTGTCACCGATACGATTCTCGGCCCTGAAGTGGCGCGCATGTTCTTCGGCGCCTGCCGTACCTGGCCGACGGGCACACCGCCCGCCAACCATACCGCCGCGCTGCAGTCCGACGTGCCTGCACTGCTGCTGTCCGGTGAGCTCGATCCGGTCACGCCGCCCGCCTACGCCGAGCGCGTCCTCGCCGGACTGCCCAATGGACGCCACCTCGTGCTGATGGGACAGGGCCACGGCACGTTTGCGCTCGGCTGCATGCCCAAACTGCTCGCGCAGTTCGTCGAGTCCACTGACGCAGCGGCGCTCGATGCCACCTGTCTGGACACGATGCGCCCGGTACCGCCGTTCATCGGCTTCAACGGGTGGTCGCCGTGACCGCATCGCGCCTGCCGACCTTCCTTCTTTCTCCGGAGCTTCGCCGATGATCACGGCCCAGCAACTGCACAAGGCGTTCAAGACGAAGACCGGCACGGTCCAGGCTGTCGATGGCGTCGATTTCACTGCCGAGGACGGCCGCATCACCGGTCTGCTCGGTCCCAACGGCGCCGGCAAGACGACGACCCTGCGCATGCTCTACACGCTGATGAAACCCGACAGCGGCCGTGTACTGGTCGACAACATCGATGCAGCCCAGGACCCGGCTGCGGTGCGACGCGTGCTCGGCGTCCTGCCCGATGCCCGCGGCGTCTACAAGCGCCTCACCGCACGCGAGAACATCCGCTACTTCGGTGAGCTGCACGGTCTGTCGAAAGCCGAGATCGACGCACGCACACGTGTGCTCAGCGAACAACTCGACATGGACGAGATCCTCGACCGGCAGACCGAGGGCTTCAGCCAGGGCCAGCGCACGAAGACCGCGATTGCCCGCGCGCTGGTGCATGACCCACGCAACGTGATCCTCGACGAGCCGACGAACGGCCTGGATGTCATGACGACGCGCGCGATGCGCGACTTCCTGTTCAAGCTGCGCGATGACGGCCGCTGCGTGATCTTCTCCAGCCACATCATGCAGGAGGTGGCCGCACTGTGTGACCGCATCGTCATCATCGCCAAGGGGCGCGTCGTCGCCGACGGGACCGCCGACGAGCTGCGCGAACGTTTCGGAAAACCGAATCTGGAGGATGCGTTCGTCAGTGCGATCGGTTCGGAAGAGGGTCTGCAGGCATGACGTCGAACATGAGATGGATGTGGTGCGTGGCACGCAAGGAGTTGCTCGACATCGTGCGCGACCGGCGCACGCTGTTCATGGCACTGCTGCTCAGCCCACTGATGGCGCCGCTGTTGATGCTCGGCATGAATTTTCTCGCCGAGCAGCGGTTGAAGACCGAGCTCGACAAGCAACTCGATGTACCGGTCGTCGGGGCCGAACGCGTGCCACAGCTGGTGACCTATCTGGCAGCCCGTGGCATCCACGCCGTAGCGCCGCCGGATGATCTGATCGGTGCCATCACGGCCCAGGATGTCGACGTGGCGCTGGTGATCGATCCGGACTTCACCGAGGCCTGGACCGCCGGTCGGCCTGCTGCGATCGAAGTGATGCGCGACAGCACGCGACGCAGTTCCGAGATCCCGGTCAAACGCGTGGAGGCGGCGCTGGAGGGGTACTCGATGGAGGTCGCGTCGCTGCGTCTGCTTGCGCGAGGCGTTTCGCCGTCGGTGATCGCGCCGCTGGGCGTGGGCTCGCGCGACGTGGCGACCGAAGAGGCGAAGCGCGGCATCCTGCTGTCCGTGCTGTTGCCGTATCTGCTGATCCTGTCGAGCTTCATCGGCGGCTCGTACCTGATTCTCGACGCCACGGCCGGTGAGCGCGAACGCCAGTCGCTCGAACCGTTGCTGGCAACGCCGGCGTCGCGGGGCGCGATCGTCAGCGGCAAGATCGCCGCCGCCTGCGTCATCGGCATGGGCTCGCTGCTGCTGACACTACTGGCCTTCAAGGTCAGCGCACAGATGGGGGGCGGTTCGGCGCGCATGCTCGATGTGAGCTTCACCGCAATCAGCAAGATGCTGCTGGTGCTGCTGCCGATGCTGTTCGTCGGCACCTCGCTGCTGACCCTGCTGGCCGCGACCGCCAAGAGCATGAAGGAAGCCCAGAGCCACGTCGTCTGGCTGATGCTGCTGCCGATGGTTCCAAGCATCGTGCTGATGGTCAACCCGATCAAGACCGAGCTGTGGCAGTTCGTGGTGCCGTTCCTGGCCCAGAACCAGCTGCTGCTGAAGATCATCCGCGCCGAGGCGATTCCGGCGGAAGTCTGGGGGATGTATCTCGGCACGAACCTGGCGTTGGCTGCGGCACTGTGGTTGCTCGCAGTGTGGCGATACGGGCAGGAGAAGCTGGCGGTGTCGAGCTGACATCCGACTACCGCACCAGACAAAGCCCGGCAGATGCCGGGCTTTTTTCTGTCGGCCGTGGACACCGGCACACGCTTGCAGGCCTGCTGTGGACACCGGCACGACCTGCATCCACCGGCGCAGCAGAAGCGGAGACCCGGATCAGTTCGCCGAGGGTGCGAACCCGATCGTCCGCCGCGTCGTGACCGGAGCAGGCACGGGCTCGAACCGCCAGCGGCGGACCGCTGCCAGGGCCTCACGGTCGAACGTGCGTGGCGGATCTGCACGCACGACGCGCGCGTTGGTCACCGCACCGTCCACGCCCACGGTGAACTCCACCATGACTTCGCCACTGGTGCCTGCACGCAATGCATCGGCGGGATAGCGTGGCGCGGGCGTGCTCAACGGCCGCAGCTGTGCAGCCGTCGCAGCGGGGGGGGCTGCCGCAGGTGGCGGTGCGGGTGTCGGCGCCGGCGCCTGCTGCGCGGCCTGTTGCCGCGCGGCTTCTTCGCGGGCTGCGGTCTGCCGCGCGGTCTCCTGCTCTGCGGCCTCACGCGATGCCTGCTCGGCCGCGGTCTGCTGCTGGGCAAGCTGCTGCGCCGCCGCGGTCTGTTGCTGCTGTTGCTGCTGGGCGCGTTCGCGTTCGACCTGCTGGGCGCGCAGCGTTTCCTGTTCGGCGGTCAGCTTCTGCTGTTCGGCCCTCGCACTGGCCTGCGCTTCGGCAGCGGCGATGCTGGTGCGCAGTCGCTCGAGTGCCGGGTGTGCGCTGTCGGCGCGTTCGATCAGACCGAGCAGGCGCTGCGCTTCGGCGTAATCGCCCCGGTCGCGGCTCTGCTCGGTGGCGATGACGCTCATCGGCAGCAGGTCGATCAGCGCACTGGATGCGGCGGCGTCCCCGGCCTGCTTTTCGCGCAAGGCGAGGTAGTACTCCATCGCGTTCTCACCCGCAGGCGCGTAGAGACGGCTCTCCTGGTAGGCGGTCGAGGCCGCGGCGCGCAACTCGTCGGCTGACAGGCCGGCGATCGCATTGTCCGCCGCCTGCTGCCGTGCAGCGGCCAGTTCGCTTGCCTGTCCGCTCACTGCGGCAGCCGGGCTGTCGGCGGCCGGTGCTGCGTCGTCACCGCGGCCACAGGCCACCAGTACACAGGCCAGTCCGAGCGCAGCCGCCAGTCGGGCCGGCGAGGCACGACCCGGCGCCAGAATCTTCGAGACCATCATCTTTCCCCAAGTGATGCACGTCCGCAGAGTGCGTAGAACGCGTCAGCGGGCGCGATTTGTCAATGCTCGCGCATCCACCTCTGCCAACGTGTGTCGACGCGATCACGTGTGTTCGGCGCAGGATCGCAGCTGATGACCGCTGTTGGCAATGCTGCCAGTCGAATCACTTGCCGATGCAGAAACTCGAGAAGATGTGTCCGAGCAGATCGTCGGGGAGGATCGCCCCGGTGATCGCGCCGACTGCATCGTGCGCGACGCGCAGCGACTCGGCCGCGAGTTCCAGATGCTGCGCGGCCAGCGTGCTGCGTGCATCGTCGACGGCGTGGGCCGCCTCACGCAGCGCATCGACATGCCGCTGGCGTGCAGTGAACGCGCCTTCGCCGGTCGACGTGTCGCCGCCGAGACGCGCCTGCAGCGCATCGCGCAATCCGTCGAGGCCGGCGCCCGTGCGTGCGGACACATGCAACGCGTCGTGCGCATCCGGGGCGTCCACGGCGAGCAGGTCCGACTTGTTGTGCACCACGATGCGATCGGCGACATCGGCAACCGCCGCGTCCACCGATGCCCAGCCGGCGAGGGGATCACGCGCATCGAGCACGACCAGCGCGAGATCGGCGCGCTGCAGTTCGGCACGTGCGCGGCGCATGCCTTCGCGTTCGATCGCGTCGCCTTCGCTGCGCAGGCCGGCAGTGTCGACCAGGGTCAGTTCGACGCCGCCGATGCGCAGCGTTTCGTGCAGCAGGTCGCGCGTGGTGCCGGCGATGTCGGTGACGATCGCGCGGTCCACACCGGCCAGCGCATTGAGCAGCGAGCTCTTGCCCGCATTCGGCGGACCGACGATCACCGCGTGCAGGCCGTCGCGCAGGCGGCGGCCCTGTTCGGCCTCCGCCAGCAGTTGCGACAGCGACGCGGCAAGCGCATCGATGCGGCGCGCGACCTCGTCGCCGCCGAGGGTGTCGATCGGCTCGTCGGAGAAGTCGATCATCGCTTCGACATAGACGCGCAGATGCAGCAGCTCGGCGGCCAGTGCGTCGCACCGATCGGAGAACACGCCATCGAGTGCGCGGCGTGCCGCGCGCGCGGCGCGTGCGTCACCGGCGGCAATCAGGTCCGCGACCGCCTCGGCCTGGGCCAGATCGAGCCGGCCGTTGAGGAAAGCGCGTTCGCTGAACTCGCCAGGCCGTGCGAGCCGTGCGCCGAGCACGCGACACCGCGCGAGCACCTGCTGCAGCACGACCGGACTGCCGTGCGCCTGCAGTTCGACGACATCCTCGCCGGTGTAGCTGGCCGGGGCCGGGAACGCGAGTGCGAGGCCGTCATCGAGCACGGACCCGTCGGTGTCGAAGAAGCGCACGTAGTGCGCATGACGCGCCGCCAATGACCGGCGCGCGCACAGAGTGCGGGCGATCTGCAGCGATGCCGGGCCCGACAGGCGCACGATGCCGACGCCCCCGGCGCCTGGCGCTGTGGCGATCGCGGCGATGGTCTCGCTGGACTGAGTCATGTCGTGGCTCCCGAACGCACGAGCCCGCCATGCGGCGGGCTCGTGGACATCATCGCACTGCGGCGATCAGGCCTTCGCCGGGGCCGCCGGCGCATCGCTGTAGCGGCGGATCATCCACCACTGCTGCAGCAGGCCGAGGCCGCCGTTGGTGACCCAGTACAGCACCAGACCGGACGGGAAGAAGATCATGATCGCGCCGAACACCAGCGGCATGAACTGCATGATCTTCGCCTGCATCGGATCCATGCCGACCATCGGCGTGAGCTTCTGCGTCGCCCACATGATCGCGATGTTGAGCACCGGCAGGATGAAGTACGGATCGCGCGCGGTCAGATCCTGGATCCACAGCATCCACGGCGTGTGGCGCAGTTCCACCGACTCGAGCAGCACCCAGTACAGCGCGAAGAACACCGGCATCTGCAGCAGCACCGGCAGACAGCCGCCGATCGGGTTGATCTTCTCTTTCTTGTAGAGCTCCATCATCGCCTGCTGGAACTTCTGCTTGTCGTCGCCGTAGCGCTCCTTGAGCTGGGCGATGCGCGGCTGGAACTTGCGCATCTTCGCCATCGACTTGTACTGGGCGACCGACAGCGGATACAGCGCCAGCTTCACCAGCAGCACCAGGCCGATGATCGACCAGCCCCAGTTGCCGATCAGGCCGTGCAGCTTGGCCAGCACCCAGAACAGGCCTTCGCCGAGCATTGCGAAGATCGAGAAGCGGCTGTAGTCGACGACGCGGTCGAGACCGCGCACGCCCTGCGCCTGGATAAGATCGACCTGCTTGGGACCGACCCACAGGCGCGCGGTGGTCGACGCCTGCTGACCGGCCTGCACCGCGATCGGCGCGCCGAACTCGCGGATCAGGTAACGCGGCGCGCCCGTGCTGCGGTCGACCTGCATCGAGATCGTGCCGGCATCGTCCGGACGCGGGATCCACGCACTGAAGAAGTGGTGCTGGACCATCGCGATCCAGATGTTGCTGTCCTTCGCGTTGAGCGGGCCATCGCTCTCGAAGTCACCGAGCTGGCGACGGCTGTAGCCGATGTCGCTGCCGAACCAGGTCGCACCGGTCAGGCTGTAGGACTCGGGATTGGTCATGCCGCGCTTGACCGCCGGGGCGGTGCGGATCAGCTGGCGGTACGGGAAGCCCTGCCACGCAGCCGTGCCGGTATTGACGATCTCGTCGCGGACTTCGACCGCGTAGTCGCCACGCGTCAGCACGAAGCTGCGGCGGATCGTCACGCCGTCGGCGCCGGTCCACACGAACGGCACGATGACGCTGTTCTCGCCATCGGCGAGCGTCGCCGCAGTGGCGCTGCCCTCGGGCACGAACTGGCCTTCGTGGCTGGGCGCGGCGTTGCTGTTGCTCACCCAGCCGGTCTGCGCCGCGTAGTAATGCAGCGGATCGGTGTCGAACATGCGCACCGGCGGCGCGCCCTCTTCACGGGTCTGCGGATAGGCGAGCAGATCGGCCTGGACCACGTTGCCGCCATCGAGCACCAGACGCAGGACGTCGGTCTGCACGACCACCTGGCGCTGCGTGGCCGCAGCGCTGCTGGCGACCGGCGTGGCACCCGGCGCGGATGGCACGGGCGCTGCATCGGTGGGCGCGGCCGGCACTGCGGCGCTGCCTGCATCGGCGCTGGGGACGGTCGCCGACGGCGCCGCCTGGGCGGTGCTCGTCTGCGGCTGCGCCGCTGCGGTCTTCTCCTTGCCCCACTCCATCCACAACAACACGGCCACCATCAGCCAGGCGAGGACAAGGAAAGTACGGATCTGGTTCATCAGGCAGGCAGGCTCATGCGCCGGAAGACACCGGCGTGGATGGAATCGGGGAGGCGGGCATTGTGCCGGCCGCAGATGACGGCGGCAACGCGCGGGCACGCTTCAGCACATTGAGGAAGGCAGCGCGCAGCACTTCGTTGTCGGCCTGCGCCGCGGCCGGACGGGCCACGACGACGTAGCTGCCGGACTTGAGCTGCGGCTGCAGCAGGCGGAAGGCATCGCGCAATACGCGTTTGATCCGGTTGCGACCGACAGCGCGCTTGTCGACCTTGCGCGACACCGCCAGGCCCAGACGCGCCGGGCCTTCTTCGGACAACAGGTGCACGGCCAGCATCGGCGACGCGGTCCGCGTCGCACTGGCGAAGATTCGATCGAAATCCGCACGCGCGCGCACACGCACGTGCCGCGGATAGCGGACACCGGCGGTCATGGAAGCTGCGCTGCAGAACGGGTCGGGAGTGCGGAGACGCGACTCACCGACCCGGAGGGCTTCAGGCCGAGAGGACCTTGCGGCCCTTCGCGCGGCGACGCGCGAGGATCTTGCGGCCGTCGGCCGTCGCCATGCGGGCACGGAAACCGTGGTCGCGCTTGCGCTTGAGGTTGCTGGGCTGATAGGTGCGCTTGGTAGCCATGGTCGAGCCCTTCGGGCAACGTGACGAATAGAACCGGAAATTCTAGCGGCCTGGTGCGGGGTCGGTCAAGCCGGCGTGTAGACGCGTCAGCACAGGCCGCGCAGGGCCGGGCCGCGGGTGGCGACATGATAGTCTGCGTGCCCTTCCCCGGCGACCTTGCCGCGCACCTGCGTGGCGGCGCCCGCTTTGTCGAATTCCGCCGCATGATGGATGCCTGGCCCCGCTGCCTTCAACGCCTCGAAGCCGAGTTTCCGGCCGAGGATGTCCACACCTGGCTCAAGCCGCTGCAGGCCCACGCCGACGACCGCTCGACCGTGCTCTACGCGCCCAACGCCTTCGTCCGCGACGAGGTGCAGGCCCGTTACATGCCGCGGATCCGCGAACTGCTGGAACACTTCGCCGGTATCGAGGATGTGAGCCTGCAGGTCGGCTCGATGCCGCGCGCGGCGGCGCCGCCCGTCGCACCCGGCCCTTTGGGCGGCGATGGGCGCGTGCTGCCCGCCGCACCGATCGAAGCCTTCGCCGGCAACATGGACAGCCACTACACCTTCGACAACTTCGTCGAGGGTCGCAGCAACCAGATGGGCCGCGCGGCTGCCTGGCAGGCCGCACTGAAGCCGGGCGACCGCGCCCACAATCCGCTGCTGCTGTACGGCGGCACCGGACTGGGCAAGACCCATCTGATGTTCGCCGCCGGCAATGCGATGCGCCAGGCCAATCCGCGTGCGCGTGTGCTGTATCTGCGTTCGGAAGAGTTCTACAGCGCCTTCTTCCGCTCGATCCAGGAAAAGACCTCGGACCAGTTCAAGCGCCAGTTCCGCCAGATCGACGCGCTGCTGATCGACGACATCCAGTTCTTCGCCGGCAAGGACCGCACCCAGGAAGAGTTCTTCCACACCTTCAATACGCTGTTCGACAGCAAGCAGCAGATCATCATGACCTGCGACCGCTATCCGCGTGAGGTGGAGGGTCTGGAGCCGCGGCTGAAGTCGCGCCTGGCCTGGGGCCTGTCGGTGGCGATCGATCCGCCCGATTTCGAGACCCGCGCCGCCATCGTGCTGGCCAAGGCCGCCGAACGCGGCACGCAGGTGCCTGACGACGTGGCGTTCCTGCTGGCCAAGAAGATGCACTCGAACGTGCGCGACCTCGAAGGCGCACTCAATACGCTCGCCGCGCGCGCCAACTTCATGGGCCGTCCGATCACCGTCGAGTTCGCCCAGGAGACGCTGCGCGACCTGCTGCGCGCCCAGCAGCAGGCGATCAGCATGTCCAACATCCAGAAGGTCGTGGCCGACTACTACGGGCTGCAGATCAAGGACCTGCTCTCCAAGCGCCGTACGCGCTCACTGGCGCGTCCGCGTCAGGTGGCGATGGCGTTGTCCAAGGAGCTGACCGAGCACAGCCTGCCGGAGATCGGTGAGGCGTTTGCGGGCCGTGACCACACCACCGTGCTGCACGCCTGTCGCCAGATCCGCACGCTGATCGAAAGCGACGGCAAACTGCGCGAGGATTGGGACAAGCTGATCCGTAAACTCAGCGAGTAAGCTGTGCATTGCCGGGCCCTGCACAACACGGGGACCGGAGGTGGAGAGCCTGTGGACAACTTGAGGGGTCGAAAGTTGTCCACAGCTTGATCCACCACTCCACACCGTACTGTCCACCGGGTTTGGAGGTCCGAAAAACGTAATCGATTCAGTGGTTTGCAGTAGATACCAACCGATTTCGGCCTCACCCAGCACCACCATTTTTAGATTTATATCCTTTTTATAAAAGCACGGGACAAGGGGATAACACCGACATGCGTTTCAGTCTCCAACGCGAAACACTGCTCAAGCCGCTGGCCCAGGTCGTCAACGTCGTCGAGCGCCGCCAGACCCTGCCCGTGCTGGCCAACCTGCTGGTCCAAGTCCAGGACGGCCAGCTGTCGTTGACCGGTACCGACCTCGAAGTCGAGATGGTGTCGCGCCGTGCGGTCGACGATGCCCAGGACGGCGAGACCACGATTCCGGCGCGCAAGCTGTTCGACATCGTTCGTGCACTGCCTGACGGCAGCAAGGTCGTGATCTCGCAGGCCGGCGAAAAGATCACCGTGCAGGCCGGTCGCAGCCGCTTCACGCTGGCCAGCCTGCCTGCGGGCGATTTCCCGTCCGTGGACGAAGTCGAAGCGACCGACCGCATCGCGGTCCCGGAAGCTGCGCTCAAGGAGCTCATCGAGCGCACCGCCTTCGCAATGGCGCAGCAGGACGTCCGTTACTACCTCAACGGCCTCCTCTTCGATCTCGGCGATACCCGTCTGCGCTGCGTGGCCACCGATGGACACCGCCTCGCACTGTGCGAAACGACGTTGGAGACGGCGGTCCAGACCAAGCGCCAGATCATCCTGCCGCGCAAGGGTGTGACCGAACTGCAGCGTCTGCTCGAAGGCGGCGACAAGACACTGGAGCTGGAACTCGGCCGCAACCACCTGCGGGTCAAGCGCGACGATGTGACTTTCACCAGCAAGCTGATCGACGGCCGCTTCCCGGATTACGAGGCCGTGATTCCGATCGGCGCCGACCGCGAAGTCACGATCGACCGCGAACTGCTGCGCGCCGCGCTGCAGCGCGTGGCGATCCTGTCGAACGAGAAGTACCGCGGCGTGCGGCTGGAAGTCTCGCCGGGCACGGTGCGCATCAACGCGCACAACCCCGAGCAGGAAGAAGCGCACGAGGAAGTCGAAGCCGACACCAAGGTCGACGACCTGGCCGTGGGCTTCAACGTGAACTACCTGCTGGACGCGCTGACCGCATTGCGCGGCGAACAGGTGATCCTGAAGCTGCGCGATGCGAACTCGTCCGCGCTGGTGCGCGAGGCGACCGACGAGCGCAGCCGTCACGTGGTGATGCCGCTGCGTCTCTGACGCCATCGGTAAACTGTGGGCGCCCGTCGCCCACACATGTTTCACGTGGAACACGACGCCCGGCTTGCCGGGCGTCTTCCGTTCCGGCCCGACGACTGCGCCTGCGGCGGCAGGCGTCGAGAAAGCCACTCCAGGACTTCCGTGCAGATCACCCGCTTCGACCTCCACCACGTGCGCAATCTGCAGCCGACCTCGCTGCGGCCCGGACCCGGCTTGAATCTGCTGCTGGGCGACAACGGCGCCGGCAAGACCAGCGTGCTCGAAGGGCTGCACCTGATGGCCTACGGACGCAGCTTCCGTGGGCGGGTCCGCGATGGGCTGGTCCAGCGCGGTTGCGAGGCGATCGAGCTGTACGCCGAGTGGCGCGAGGACCCGGCGCAGCCGGATCACCTCCGGCGCGCGGGACTGCGGCACACGGGTCAGGACTGGACCGGGCGCCTGGATGGCGATGACGTCGCCCAGCTTGGCGATCTGTGCGCGGCGCTGATGGTCGTGACCTTCGAGCCCGGCAGCCATGCCCTGATCTCCGGCAGCAGCGAAGTACGCCGCCGGTTCCTCGATTGGGGACTGTTCCACGTGGAACAGGACTTCTTGCAGCAATGGCGTCGCTATGCGCGGGCGCTGCGTCAGCGCAATGCTCTGCTGAAGTCCGGCGCCGGCGGATCCCAGCTCGATGCCTGGGATCACGAGTTGGCCGACGCGGCCCAGCCGCTCGATACGCGGCGCGAAGCCTATCTGCGCCGGCTCCAGGTTGCGGTGCAGGCAGTCGCGCACCAGGTTGCACCTGCGCTGGGCGCGCCGGAGCTTGTCTTCATGCCGGGATGGCGCCGCCAGGAGCTTTCGCTGGCGGATGCCCTGGTCGTGGCGCGGGATCGGGATCGTGCTGCGGGGCATACCAGCGTGGGTCCGCATCGTGCGGACTGGCGGATCCGGTTCGATGACCGGCCGGAGCAGTCGCTGTTGTCGCGTGGCCAGGCCAAGCAGTCCGCATTGTGCTGCCTGCTGGCGCAGGCGCGGGACTGCGCCGACCGGTTCGAAGGCCGTTGGCCGGTCATTGCCCTCGATGATCTGGCGTCGGAGCTCGACAGGCACCATCAGCGTCAGGTACTGGCCTACCTCCAGGCGGCCGGAGCACAAACCCTGATCACCGGCACCGAGCGCCCTGAACACTGGCCGGAGGACGTGCTGGCGGACGCGACGACGTTCCACGTGGAACATGGCGTGGTCGTACCGCTGGTCTGAGCGACCGTCCAGCGGCGACGGGCGCAGTCCGGTCCGCCCTGTGTTCCTCGTGGAACATTCCTGGCCCGCACCAGGCGTGTGTGGATGATGTTCCACGTGGAACACGACCGCCCTGCGGTCCGGGGCCGGGGGCCGCCGGATGCTATGATCCGTCAATACCTTAACGCCCGTTCCAGCGCCCGGCAGGCCTTGCCGGCCCAGCGCTGAGGGCTGCAGATGACGGTACCGAATGAGCGACGAAAACCAGACCGGCTCCACCCCCGCGCCGGCCAACAGCACCTACAACGCCGACAGCATCACCGCGCTGGAGGGCCTGGAGGCTGTCCGCAAGCGTCCGGGCATGTACATCGGCGATGTGCATGATGGCACCGGCCTGCATCACATGGTCTTCGAGGTGGTCGACAACTCCATCGACGAGGCCCTTGCAGGCCACGCGGACCACGTGGCGGTGACCATCCACGCCGACGGCTCGGTCGCGGTGTCCGACAACGGCCGCGGTATCCCGGTGGGCAAGCACGCGCAGATGAGCGCGAAGCTCGATCGCGAGGTGACTGCTGCGGAAGTGGTCATGACCGTGCTGCACGCTGGCGGCAAGTTCGACGACAACAGCTACAAGGTCTCCGGCGGTCTGCACGGCGTCGGCGTCAGTGTGGTCAATGCCCTGTCGGAAAAGCTGGTGCTGGATATCTTCCAGGGCGGTGCCCACTACCGTCAGACCTACAGCGACGGCGCGGCGACCAGCCCCCTCGGCGAGGTTGAAGCGACCACCCGCCGCGGCACCACGCTGCGGTTCTGGCCCTCGGTGAAGGCCTTCCACGGCAATGTCGAGTTCCATTACGACATCCTGGCGCGCCGCCTGCGCGAGCTGTCCTTCCTCAACTCCGGCGTCAAGATCGTACTGGTCGACGAGCGCGGCGACGGCCGTCGCGACGATTTCCACTACGAAGGCGGCATCAGCAGCTTCGTGGAGCATCTCGCGCAGCTCAAGACGCCGCTGCACCCCAACGTGATCTCGGTGTCGGGCGAGCACAACGGCATCACCGTGGAGGTTGCGCTGCAGTGGACCGACTCCTACCAGGAGACGATGTACTGCTTCACCAACAACATTCCGCAGAAGGACGGTGGTACCCACCTCGCCGGCTTCCGTGGCGCGCTGACGCGCGGCCTGAGCAACTACATCGAGCAGAACGGCATCGCCAAGCAGGCCAAGATCAGCCTGACCGGCGACGACATGCGCGAAGGCATGATCGCGGTGCTGTCGGTCAAGGTGCCCGACCCCAGCTTCTCGTCGCAGACCAAGGAAAAGCTGGTCAGCTCCGAGGTGCGTCCGGCCGTCGAGAACGCGTTCGGTGCGCGGCTCGAGGAATTCCTGCAGGAAAACCCGAACGAAGCCCGCATCATCGCCGGCAAGATCGTCGACGCCGCCCGTGCCCGCGAGGCTGCGCGCAAGGCGCGCGACCTGACGCGCCGCAAGGGTGCACTCGACATTGCCGGCCTGCCGGGCAAGCTGGCCGACTGCCAGGAGAAGGACCCTGCGCTGTCCGAACTCTTCATCGTCGAGGGTGACTCGGCAGGCGGTTCGGCCAAGCAGGGCCGCAACCGCAAGAACCAGGCGGTGCTTCCCCTTCGAGGCAAGATCCTCAACGTCGAGCGCGCGCGCTTCGACCGCATGCTCGCCAGTGCGGAGGTCGGCACGCTGATCACCGCGCTCGGCACGGGTATCGGCAAGGACGAGTACAACCCGGACAAGCTGCGCTACCACCGCATCATCATCATGACCGACGCCGACGTGGACGGCTCGCACATCCGCACGCTGCTGCTGACGTTCTTCTACCGGCAGATGCCTGAACTGATCGAGCGCGGCCACGTCTACATCGGCCTGCCCCCGCTGTACAAGATCAAGCAGGGCAAGAACGAGCTCTATATCAAGGACGACGCGGCACTCGATGCCTACCTGGCCGGCAACGCCGTCGAGGGCGCCTCGTTGATTCCGGCGGCAGGCGAGCCACCAATCGAGGGCGTGGCGCTGGAGCGTCTGCTGCTCGCGTTCGCGGCCGCGAGGGAGACCATCGCCCGCAATGCGCATCGCTACGACCCGGCGGTGATCGAGATGCTGCTCGATGCGGCGCCGATCACCGGCGACGAGGCCGCGATCGCCACAGCGTTGCAGGCGCTCGAATCCCGCCTCAACCAGAAGGGCCTGGGCCGTCCGCGCTATCGTTTCGGCATCCAGCCGGCCACCGAGGCCCGCGGCGCGGTCCTGACGATCGACCGTCAGCACATGGGCGTCGACATCACCCAGCTGGTGCCGCTGGCGGCATTGGAAACCGGTGAACTGCGCACGGTCGGCGAGGCCGCGCGCCAGTTGTCCGGTCTGGTCCGCGAAGGCGCGCAGATCACGCGCGGCAACCGCGCGCAGCCGGTGAAGTCATTCGCCGATGCGCAGGCATGGCTGCTCGACGAGGCCAAGCGGGGTCGCCAGATCCAGCGCTTCAAGGGCCTGGGTGAAATGAACCCCGAACAGCTCTGGGACACCACGGTGAACCCGGACACGCGCCGTCTGCTGCAGGTGCGGATCGAAGACGCCGTTGCGGCCGACGAGATCTTCAGCACGCTGATGGGCGACGTTGTCGAGCCGCGCCGCGCATTCATCGACGACAATGCGCTGAAGGTCGCCAATCTCGACATCTGAGTCGACGACTTCCGCAAAACCGTGCGCCTCCGTATGGAGGCGGCGGTTGACGGTGCGTTAATCCGCGCCGCACTACAACGACTGTTCTTGAACAGGGGAGGTCCCGTCCATGAAGACGCCTATCGCGGCACTCGCTGCCGCTGCACTGCTCGCTGGCTGTGCAACCACCACGTCCCCGACGGGTCGTACCCAGTACGTCGGCGCGGTCACGCCCGCCCAGCTCAACCAGATGGGCGAGCAGGCATTCGCCCAGACCAAGTCCGAAATGCGTGCCTCGCCCGACGCGAAACAGCAGGCCTACGTGCGCTGCATCGTCACCGACATCGTGCGCGAGCTGCCGGCGGACTGGCAGCGGCTCAACTGGGAGTCGGTGGTCTTCGTCGATGACAATCCGAACGCCTTCGCCCTCCCCGGCGGCAAGGTCGGCGTCCACACCGGCATCCTGAGCGTCGCCAGGAACCAGGATCAGCTGGCGGCGGTGATCGCCCACGAGATCGGCCACGTCTACGCGAACCACCACGACGAGCGCATCACCCGCCAGATGGGCGCGCAGGGCGCACTCGGCGTTGCCGGCGCACTGCTGGGCTCGCGTTACGGCGAAGGCGCGCAGCAGTCCGCGAACCAGCTGGGCGGCGCAGCGCTGCAGACGACGTTCCTGCTGCCCGGTACGCGCACACAGGAGACCGAGGCCGACGTTGTCGGTCAGGACCTGATGGCCAAGGCCGGTTTCGATCCGCGCGCGGCCGTGGGGTTGTGGCAGAACATGATCGCGGCCAGCGGCGGCAACCGTCCGCCGCAGTGGCTGTCGACGCATCCCAACCCCGAGAACCGCATCGCCGAGCTGCAGACCCGTGCGGCCAGCCTTGTGCCCACGTACGAGCAGGCGCAGGCGGCGGGCAAACGCCCCCGCTGCGGTTGACGGACGGCTGCCTCCCCCGGCCCCTTGGCTGCATCCAACCGGCGATAATCGCCGCATCCAGACTCCGGTCCGCCGTGCATGGCGGGCCCTCCACCAATCGAGGTGAACGATGTCGAAGTCCCGCATGCCCCAGCAGGCGCTTGCCGCCGCCCTGACCACCGCCCTGCTCATGCTTGCGGCGCCGACCGTGGTGTCCGCCCAGGATGAAGCTGGTGCTGAACGCAGCGAACGCAGCAGCAGCCGTGCCGATCGCTCCTCGCGCAGCGCCGAGCGCAGTGAGCGCCGCAGCTCGCGCCAGTCTTCACAGCAGGCCGAGGCGCTGTATCCCAACAGCAGCCGCCAAGAGCCGGGCGTGGCGGCCAGCCAGCGTCTGGTGAACCAGCTCAACAATCTGTCGAAGGCCTACAACGAACAGGACGATGCCAAGGGCTTGCCCCTGGCCGACGAGATCCTCGCCAACGAGCGGGCCAACGCCTACGACAAATCGATGGCGGCGCTGCTCGCCGGGCAGCTGCTGCTCAACGAAGACAATGCCCGTGCGATCACCTACCTCGAGCAGGCCATCGCGAGCGGCGGGCTGGACAACAACAACCATTTCCAGGCGATGCTGATCATCGCGCAGCTGCAGGCGCAGGACGACCAGTACGACCAGGCGCTCGCGTCACTCGACCGCTACCTCACCGAGTCGGGCTCGGTCGACCCCAAGGACCAGGCGCTCAAGGGCAACATCCTGTATCGCCTGGAGCGCTTCCCGGAAGCCATCGCGACGCTCAAGCCGGTGATCGATGCCGGCGTCGAGGTCGACCCGCAGTGGACCCAGATCCTGATGGCGTCGTATGCGGAATCCGGCGACACCGCCGAGGCTACCCGTCTGGCCGAGCAGGTCGCCCAGGCGACACCGGACGACAAGCGCTCGCAGGTCAACCTTGCCGTGTCGTATCTGCAGACCGACCAGAACGACAAGGCAATCGAAGTGTTCGAACGCCTGCGCGCGTCTGGCCAGCTCACCGAAGAGAGCGAGTACCGCAATCTCTACGCGTTGTATCTCAACAGCGAGAACAAGGAGCGCGAGGCGATCGCAGTGATCAACGAAGGGCTGCAGAAGGGTGTGCTGAGCGAGGACTACCGCACGATGGTGGCGCTCGGTCAGGCAAACTATTTCAGTGACCAGATCGAGCCTGCGATTGCTGCATGGCGCAAGGCTGCACCGCTGGCAGAGAACGGCGACACGTACCTCAACCTGGCGCGTGTGCTGCACCAGGAAGGTCGTGCCGACGAAGCGAAGGAAGCCGCACGTCAGGCCATCGCAAAGGGTCTGAAATCCAACGCCGATGCGGAGCGGATTCTCTCGGGACGTTAAGAAAAAGTTGCGTGAATCATGGATGGTGCACGCGATACCGATTGGTATAAGCTTTAGGGTTCCTGCCGCCCGGAAGGGCGGCAGATCAACTTTTCCACCGGGGGACATTCCCTTGGCCCGACCAGAGTTCTTCGCATGACGCAACGCTCGACCACGACCGACAGGAACGACGAAGACGAGGGCCTGAACTGGGCACGCATCGCCGGCTTCACGATGGTGGTCGCGTTCCATGCCGCCGCGATCATGTTGCTGCTGGCGCCCGTCAATCCGCCGAACGCCGCAGCGCAGGAAGAAGCGGCCACGCGTGTGGTGATCATCGAACCGCCGCCGCCGCCGCCCCCGCCGCCCCCGCCGCCGCCGGAGCCGCCGAAGCCGACACCGATCAAGGAACTGACCCCGCCGCGTCCGACGCCGGTTCCGCCGCCGCCGGAATCCCCGCCGGTCGTGTTCGACGATCCGTCGCCGATGGATACGCCTGCGCCGCCGCCGGCACCGCCGTCGCCGCCCGCACCGTCGCCTGACATCGGCGCCAGCGTCGACATCTCGTCGAAGAACATGAATCCGCCGCGCTACCCGCCTGCCGCTGCCCGCGCGCAGATCGAAGGCACGGTGATCCTGGTCATCGACGTGGATGCCAACGGCAACGTCACCAACGTGTCGGTCGAGAAGTCCAGCCGCAACCGTGACCTCGATCGCGCTGCGATCGAAGCCGCACGCAAGTGGTCGTTCGCTCCGGCCATGTCGAACGGCCAGCCGGCCGCCGGCCGCGTCCGCGTCCCGGTCGACTTCAACCTCGGCTGATCGCGTCACGGCACACTGATACATCGACGTCCCAAGGGGCGTCGACATTTACGCGTCAACGTTCCACTCTTCAAACCACTACATCTGGAAGGTAAGCGTCATGCTGCAGGAAACCACCAACGCCGCTGTGTCCAACGCTGCCGGTCTGGAGTCGATGGGCTTCGCCGACATGATCGAGCACATGGATGCGGTCAACTGGACCGTGCTCATCGTCCTGATCGTCATGTCCGCGATGTCCATCTTCTGGATCATCTTCAATGCCATCAAGGCAGCACGCCTGAAGGGCAGCACCGATCGCGTCATCAACACGTTCTGGGAAACCCACAACGCGCAGGACGCCATCCGTTTCATGGAAGAGCAGCCCAAGAGCGAGCCCTTCTCGAAGGTCGCCCTCGACGCCGCGCAGGCCGCCGCGCATCACCAGCGCCACGAAGGTTCGCGTCTGGTCGAGTCGCTGAACCGTTCGGAATTCGTCGATCGCGCCCTGCGTCAGGCCGTGACCCGCGAATCGCTGAAGCTTGAAGACGGTCTGACCGTCCTCGCGACCGTCGGCGCGACCGCACCGTTCGTGGGTCTGCTCGGTACCGTGTGGGGCATCTATCGCGCCCTGATCCGTATCGGCGCCAGCGGCCAGGCCGACATCGGCGCGGTGGCGGGTCCGGTCGGCGAGGCGCTGATCATGACCGCGATCGGTCTGGGCGTCGCGATTCCGGCGGTGCTGGGCTACAACTTCTTCGTCCGCCTGAACCGCGGTACGAACAACAAGCTCGACACCTTCGCGCACGACCTGCACGACTTCTTCGCCACCGGTTCGCGCGTCGGCGAAACGCCGGCTCCGGCCAAGGTCTAAGAAGCACGCACGTCAGTAGCGACAACGGAGTTCAGATATGGCTTTCAGCTCAGGTGGTGGCAACGACAAGGTCAACGCCACGATCAACATCGTCCCGCTTGTCGACGTCATGCTGGTGCTGCTGATCATCTTCATGGTCACAGCGCCCCTCATGGCCCACAAGGTGCAGGTCGAGTTGCCGGAAGCCGACCTCGATGAGCGTCCCGAAACCGTGCCCGGTCCACCGCCACTGACCGTGGCGGTGACCGAGAACGGCGACATCTTCCTCAACGACGAGCCGGTCACGCTCCAGTTGCTGGAAAGCGCCTTCTCGGTGGAAGCGCAGAAGACGCCGCAGCCGCCGGTCAACATCCGTGGCGACCAGACGACGAAGTACCGGACGATCAACGACGTGGTCAACACTGCACAGGCCCAGGGCATGCGTAAGGTCGGCTTCATCGCGACGATCGAAAACAGGTAAACCGGAGCAACACGTATGGCATTTTCATCCGGTGGCGAAGGCCCGATGGCCGACATCAACATCATTCCGCTCTGCGACGTGATGTTGGTGCTGCTGATCATCTTCATGGTGACGGCGCCGAAGGCCTCCTATCCAATCGACATCGATCTGCCGCAGCGTTCAACGACGCCGCCGGAGAATCCGGTGGAACCGCCGGAGCCGATCAGGCTGCGGATCGACGGTTCCGGCCAGGTTTTCTGGAACGACAGCCCGACGCCGGTTTCAGCGCTTCGGAACATGATGGAGTCGGAAGTCCAGCGCGACCCGACCAATCAGCCGACGCTCGAAATCGACACCAATGCTGATGCCGAGTACGGCATTCTCGCGAAGGTGCTGGCCGAGGCGAAGAACGCGAACATGCAGAAGATCGGCTTCGTCCGGCAGTAAGGACGACGCACACGCCGGGACGGGCCTGCAGCACGTTCCGGTGTTCAAGCAATGATTGAACGCCGCCTTCGGGCGGCGTTTTTTTGTCCGGCGTCAGGGGGAGTCGCAGGCAACCGTCGCGATCGACGACGACAGCACATGTCGGCGTCATGAGCGATCCGGAATGGCGGAATGGGCCCGTTGAGGGGCCGCCCTGTCGCTCAGGCGGCAGGCGCGGCGTCGAGAATCGCCAGATACCGGCGCACGGTCGTTTCCAGGCCGTCGTACAGCGACTCGCCGATCAACGCGTGGCCGATCGACACCTCGTCGATACCCCCGAGCGCGGCCAGGAATGCGCCGAGGTTGGACTGGCTGAGATCATGGCCTGCGTTGACGCCAAGGCCGGCAGCGCGGGCCTCGCGTGCTGTCGACACGAATGCCGGCAGGACGATGTCCGGCGTGCCCGCTTCGAAGCCTTCCGCCCACGGGCCCGTATAGAGTTCGATGCGGTCGGCGCCACTCGCGCGCGCCGCTTCGATATCCGCACCTGCATCGGCGAACAGGCTGACCCGGCAGCCGAGCGCACGGAACTGCGCGACCAGCGGCACCAGTGCATCGCGGTCACGGGCGAAATCGAAGCCGTGGTCGGAGGTCAGCTGGGTATCGCCGTCAGGCACCAGGGTCACCTGTGCGGGACGCGTCTGCTCGCACAGGGCCAGGAGCCCCGGATAACCTTCGCGCGGCGGCGCAAAGGGGTTGCCTTCGATGTTGAACTCGACGCCGCGCGTGGTGCTCAGATGCGCGAGTGCATGGACGTCGTCGGGCCGGATATGCCGTGCATCGGGCCGCGGGTGCACGGTGATGCCGTGCGCCCCGGCATCGAGACAGGTCACTGCCGCGCGCACCACGTCGGGCTCGCGGCCGCCGCGCGAATTGCGCAGCACCGCGATCTTGTTGACGTTGACGCTGAGTCGGGTCACGGGCCAGCCGGCGGCGATCGCGCGGCATCGTCCGCCGCTGCCGCGCGCCGGGCGTCGGCCTGCTCGCGCAGGCGTCGCAGTTCCATCGGATCGACCATCATCGCTTCGCTGCGGCTCTGGTTGCCGAGGCGTTGGGCGAGCAGCCCCATCACGCCGATCACCACGCACACCAGCGAGAACAGCAGCGCGATCGCAGCGAGTGGGATGGATGTGGTGGTGAACGCGACTGCGAGCGCGCCCAGTGAGAACAGCAGGAACAACCAGGGCATGCGCGGTCTCCGCCTGACGTTGCGGCAGTCTAAACCAGACGACGACGGGATCCGCACGCTGCCGGTACGGAGCGGTCGAATGCAGAAGCGATCAGAACGACAGCGACACGGCCTGCCCTCGACCGGAATCCGCCATCAGGCTGGTTCAATCGACGGGCTGCCTACAACAACGGCGAGCAAAGACGCGCCAGTGCTTCGGGCAGGCGTGCGGTCAGCAGTGGGCGATGACGGCCGCGCTGCACCCGGGGTGCATGTGCGAACTCGCGCTCGATCTGCTGGGCAAGCGCGCCCGCAATGGACAGATCGTCGAACAGCACCGACACCTCGAAATTGAGCCGGAAACTGCGGTGGTCGAAGTTGGCGCTGCCGATCAGCGCCAGGTGGTCGTCCACCAGCAGGGTCTTGCTGTGCAGCAGCCGCGAGCGGTATTCGTAGATCTTCACCCCCGCGACCAGCAACTGGCCGAAATACGAGCGTGCCGCGAGCGTCACCAGTTTTGAGTCGCTGGTGCGCGGCACCAGCAATCGCACATCGAGACCCGCGAGCGCGGCCGAGGTCAGCGCCATCATCGCCGCCTCGCCGGGCACGAAGTACGGCGTCGTCATCCACACCCGGTGTCTGGCGGCGTGGATCGCCCCGACATGCGCACGATGGATCGCTTCCCAGTTGGAATCCGGTCCCGAGGTCAGCACCTGGGTGCGGATCGGCCCGGCGTCCGCCGGTGGCGTCTGCCGCTCGACCTCGGCGAGGAAATCGCGACGCCCGGTCGCGTAGGCCCAGTCCTCGGCGAACACCAGCTGCAGGACACGGACCGACTTGCCGACCAGGCGCATGTGCAGGTCACGGTAGGCATCCGCGCGCAGGCGTTCGTCCTGCTCGTCGGTGATGTTCATGCCGCCGGTGTAACCGATGCGCCCGTCGATCACGACGATCTTGCGATGTGTCCGCAGATTGGTCCAAGGCCGGCGCCAGATACGGCCGAAGCGCATCGGATGGAACCACGCCAGTTCCCCGCCGGCTTCGACCAGCGAGGCAAAGAACCTGCGCGAGGCCTTCGAACCCACGAAGTCGAGCAACAGGCGCACGCGGACGCCTGCACGTGCGCGCTCGACCAGCGCATCGCGCAGTGCGGCGCCGGTGATGTCGGGTTCGTAGATGTAGTACTCGAGGTGGATGTGGTGTTCTGCGCGTGCGATGTCGGCGAGCAGCGCGGTGTACTTCGCGGCGCCATCGACCAGCAGATCGACCTGCGCCGACGATGTCGCCGGCAGGCCGGTCGTCGCCTGCCCCAGGCGCACCAGCTCGGCCGCCTCGCCCTGCTCGCCTTCGATCTCCGCGCTGCGGATCGAGGCGCGGCTGTGGCTGCGGCGCAGCCGGTTGCGATGGATCTTCTGCGGCCCGAACACGTGATAGACGAGGAACCCCAGATAGGGCAGCAACGCCAGGCCGAGCAACCAGCTCAGCGTGGCCACCGGCTCGCGTTTCTGCAGCACGATCCAGACACCCAGCACCACGAGATACAGCGCCCAGCCCACGGTCAGCAGCAGCACGAGATGCGGCATGGTCGCGAACGCGTCCCAGGTGCGCTGCAGGGATCCGGACATGGGCGACTCGACGACGGCGCCGATCGCGCCGCGCACAGGGTAGCGGCGCACTGCGGAAAAACGCGCATGACCGATGCACTGTGACCTGTGACAGCCGGGTGTCGCATTTGTGTGACACCTCAACAACCGCGCCGCGGCGCGCTTCGAGGCCCGTGTCGCGCGATCCGCCTGTAACAGGTGGTGACGACCGCGCCTGCCCGATTGTGTTCCGGATTCCGTAAGCGATTGATCCGGAAGAGAAAAAAGAGTTGGCACGCGGTCTGCGTTGTTTCCCGCACTGAAACAGCGGGGAGCCGACGATGCGCCATCCCATCCAGACGGGCCTGATCCTGATCCTGGCGCTGCCGTGCCTCGCCCTGGCCACCGGCGCCGCGCACGCGGCCGGTGCACGCGCCGGTGTGCACGCGACGCCAGGCGAGATGGTCTTGCTGCGGGATGTCAGTGCCCGCCACGCAGTGCGCCAGGCACCGCCGGGCATCGGCCTCATCGTCGACCCGACCCCGAACCGGCAGCTGATGCCCTCGCTGCCCGGCGGCGAACTGAGCGACGCCGACTTCCTTGCGCTCGATACCGGTCACCAGGTGCAGGGCGCCATGCGTGGCAACGGCGGCATCGCCGCGCCGGTGGTCCAGGTGCTGGCCGGCACACTCGGCGGCGGCACCAATGCACGCGACGCCAGTGGCCTGCAGGGCGTCGGCACGCTGGGCGCCGCGACCGGCGGCCCCCTCGGCGCGGTCGGCAACGCCACGCGCGGCATCGGCGGCCACATCACCGGCGCGCTGTCGCAGATGCCGTTCGCCCAGCCGGCCAACGGAGGTGGCCCGTGATCCGCACCGCTCTCTGCATCGTGTCCGGCGTACTGGCCGCAGCACCGGTGCTCGCCGCCGACGACTATCCCGCGATGCTGGGCTACCTCACGCAGTCGCGCGTGGACGGCAACGCATTCGTCGGCGCCTCCGGCGCCATCGCGATCAACCTGGCAGCCGGTGATCTCAACCAGCAGGCGAACCTCCGCGCGATCGCGGTCGGCACGCGTGCGATCGCCAGTGTCGACGCGCGTCAGGCGCGCAGCCGCGACTTCGCCACGGCACCCGACACGGCGACGGCCGTCATCGCCGGCAACGCGCTCGCGGGCGCGTCCGGCATCGCATCGATCAACCAGGCCAGTGGGGCCGGCAACGCGTCGTTCAACGCGGTGTCGCTCGCACTGGCGCAACAGGGCATACGCGAGACCGACGACGACAGCACGTTGTCGGCGGCACTCGCGTCGGCGGGGCAACAGCACGGTTTCGACAACGGGGGCGCGACATCGAATCGTCGCGTGGCGTCCGTCGAGTCCACTGCGCTGCAGGGCTTCGAAGGTGTGTTGCAGCTCAACCAGGTCGCGGGATCCGGGAACGACACCGGCAACACGCTGGCGATGTCGATCCAGGCGGGGCCGTGACCGGGCACTTCAACGGGAACTCCACGAGAGCAGACGAGAGAGAGAACGCAGACATGAAAACCATCAAGACCACCCTGCTGGCGATTGCCGTCAGCGCAGCCGGTGTCGGCACAGCCCAGGCGCAGACCTACTACGACTGGACCGTCATCGACCACGACATCACCGTCGACGACGTGCGCAACTACGAGACCAACGTCGACGACACCCGCAACTACGAAACCAACATCACCAACACCAATACCGAGGTCAACACCACGGTCAACCAGACCCAGGACTGGACCCAGACGATCGATGAGAACTACAACATCGACGTGAACCAGTCGGTCGACCAGAGCCTGACCGAGTCCTACGACATCAGCGTCACCGATGCGTTCAACCGCGAGGTCAACCAGCAGGTCGACCAGAGCCTCGACGAGGCCCATCGCATCCGCACCAACCAGGTGTACGAGAACATCGACCGCACCGAGAACGTGAACTCCGACATCCGTCGCGAGCGCAACGAACACGGCGTGGCGGTGAACCTCGAGAAGGACCTGTCGCTGAGCTCGGACATCGCCTTCACCGGCGACCCGACGATCACCGGTGCCATCGATCTGGACTCGGCCGCGATCGCGGTCATCGACAACCGCCAGTCGGTCAGCGGCAACCTCGGCATCAACGAAGTGCTCGAGAACACCGCCAGCATCGCCGATGACGTGGGCTCCGAAGCCTCGGGCAACCTGCTGTTCAACGTCGCCGCGGGCGACAATAACGTGCAGGACAACGCTGCGGCACTGTCGGCCGCTGATGCAGGCTTCGCGTTCGGTCTCGCCGACGCCGAAGTGTTCGTGCACCAGATGGGCAGCGGCAACGTGACGATGAACGAGGGCGTGACCAACGCTGCGGGCATCGGTGGCAACGCGTTCTCGGCGGCGACCGGCAACATCGGCGTCAACGTCGCGTCGGGCAACAACAATGCGCAGAAGAACGCGATGGCCGCTTCGGTCGCCACCGCCGCCTATGCGCAGGCCACCGTCAGCTCCAACCAGGTGTCCTCGGGCAACCTGACCTCGAACGCCGGCAGCTACGAGTCGTTCACCGATACCACCGAAATGACGTTGAGCGGCACGCTCGGCGGCAGCTCGATCGCGATCGGTTACGGCGGCTACGAGGGCAGCACCAGCGGCACCACCGAGTCGCGTGGCAACGCGTACCAGCAGTCGAACTTCTACGCCGACATGTGGCAGGGCGAGAACCATCCGAACGGCCCGGTTATCGGCCATGCGGACTACGACATCGACAGCCAGGGTGCGGTCGACAACCCGTACCGCGATGGCATCGGCGGGCTGGCGTTCGATACCGATTCGGAAGGCTCCTATGAGGGTTCCGAGTCGGGCGAACTGGCCTTCATCGAGCTGGGCTACATGGAGCTGGAAGCGGCCCTCAGCGGCGAAGTCAGCACGACCCGCTGGGTCGCGGTTGCGGCAACCAACGATGCCAGCCTGTCGGGCAGCGCCTTCAGCGCGGCCTCGGGCAACATCGGTGTGAACGTGGCGGCGGGTACCGGCAATCTGCAGGCCAACAGCCTGTCGATGGCGGTCGCGCAGCCGGGCGCAGCGGCCCCGCCTCCGGGCGGTGGTGGCGGCGAGTAAGCGCCCACCAGGTGTGACGTCCGGTCTGCCCCCAGGCCGGACTTCTCCCGGAAGCCCCGCGCCACATGCCCCGTGGCGCGGGGCCTTCCTTCCGAAGGTCGTGGCTTCCATTGCCGGAGGCTGGTGTCAGGTCCGGCAATGGAAGACACGCGATGCGCGCAACGCGCATCAGGAGTCGAACGCAATGATCCGCAGTCTTTCCGGCATCGCAGTGGTCTTGCTCGCGCTGGCCAGTCCCGTCCGGGCGGCGGACGTGGCGTTCCACGGCATCCTGCCCAATGGTGCGGTGATGCCGGTCAACGTGGAAAGCATGCGCGAGGCGCGCTACCGCAACATCGTGCGCCAGCACACCGATTACAGCTGCGGCGCGGCCGCACTGGCGACGGTGCTCAAGTTCGCCTACCGGCTCGATGTCGACGAGGCGACCGTCATCGAAGGAATGATGGGCCTGGCCGATCCGGAGGTCGTGCAGTCACGCGGCTTCTCGCTGCTGGACATCAAGCGCTACGTGGAGTCGCTGGGCATGCGCGGCCGCGGGTACCGCATCGAGGAGGACCGCCTGCGCGCATTGCGTGTGCCGGGCCTGGTGCTGATGGACGTGCGCGGCTTCCGCCACTTCGTCGTGCTCAAGCAGGTCAGTGGCGATTACGCGGAAGTCGCCGACCCGATCCTGGGCAACCGCAGCGTGCCGATGGCGGAGTTTCTCGAGTCGTGGCCGTCGCGGGCCATTTTTATCGTCATAGGCAGTGACTTCGACCGTTCGACCGCGCTACTGCAGCCGGTCGAGCGCCCGAGCGCGAAGCGGTTGTTCGCGCGTCAGGGACCGGTGACCGATGCCGAGCTGCTGGATTTCGGCTTCAGCCACGCGGACCTGTTCTGACAGGAGACATGAGATGCGCAATTACACGACATGGCTGGTGGCCATCGCCCTGGGCGCGAGCGTCGCGCCGGCGTGGTCCAGCGACGACACGACATCGACGCACGCCAGTGGCCTGCGCGAGATTCCCGACAGCGAACTGGGCGCGATGCGCGGCCGCTACATCGTCGGCGACAACCGCATCGCCTGGTTCGGCGTGACCATGGTGTCGAACTGGGTCACCAGCGCCGGCCAGTCTGTCCAGGGCGCGGTGAAGCTGGGCTTCGACCTGCGCGGCGCGAAGCCGGAGGTCAGCTTCCAGCCCAGCGTCACCATCACCGAGCAGACGCCGGCATTGGCCGCGGCGGCCGGCACCGGCGACGTGGACGCATCCGGCCTCGCCAACGTCGGCGGGCTGGTGCAGAGCGTGCAGGTCGCCGGTGACGGCAACATCGCGCGCAACGGCATGTCGCTGCAGGTCCGCGAAGGCGACGTTCCCGTCGCGGATGCGACCAGCGGCACGACGGTTGCCGACATGACCCTCCACGGCGCGCATGCACGGGCGTCGCTCGAGGACGGCGGTGCGCGGATCCTGCTGCAGGTCGCCGGTCAGGGCGCGGCCGAGCAATGGATCGACGCACGTTCGATCGGGCAGAGCATCCAGCTCGCCGGCAACGGCCAGGCGGTCGGCAACCAGCTGCAACTCGAGCTCGTGCGCCAGTCGGTGCCGTCCAGCCAGACCATCCACCAGAACCTGATCCAGGCCATCGGCATGACACGCGCCGGCGGCATCTGAGACAGGCACATACACGCGTCGATGCGGGAGGGGCACCTTGAAATCGACACCGACACGCGCGCGACGGCCATTGGCCATCGCGCTGGGACTCGCACTGCTGTATCCGGCCATCGGCATGGCGCAGGATGCCGGGCAGATCACCGCCGAGGACCGCGCGCGCATGCAGCAGCTGCTGCAGGAGCTGCAGTCGCTCAAGCAGGACTACGCGCAGGAAGTGCGCCGGCTGCGCGAACTCGACATGCAGATCCAGGCGCTGCAGGCGCGTGTCACCGGCGTGGCACCGGCCCTCGCGCCGCGCGACGCACCGCAGATGGCCGCGCAGCCGGGCGCACCTGCACCGGTGTCGCCGACGCAGTCGTCCCGTCCGCCGCCGTTGCCGGCCAGTGCAGCCGCTGCGCCGGTGTCGCGCGGCGACGAAGGCTATGCGAGCACCGCCGAGGACGCGCAGCGCGCCCAGGACACCGACTCGCGCAGCGTTGCCGACGTCAAACAGCAGAGCACCGCGCTGTTCAACCGCCGGCTCACGCTGGAGAACGGCATCAGCTACAACCGCTATGACCGCAAGCAGGTCACGCTCAACGGATTCCTCGCACTGGATGCGATCTTCCTGGGCAACATCGCGGTCGAGAACGTCGAGTCCGACACGGTGAACTACAACTTCGCCGCGCGCTGGGGCGTCAGCTCACGCCTGAGTCTGAATCTCGACGTGCCCTACATCGCACGCAAGACCGTCTACCAGAAGGGTGGCGCCGGCGGCGCGGCCGCGGCGATCGCGCAGGAGGAAACCGACGGCACCGGCCTGGGCGACATCAACGCGAGTGCGAACTGGAAACTGTTCGGCGAACGCGGGCCCTGGCCGGAGACCGTGCTCAATGTCGGCGTCACCGCGCCGACCGGCCGCGAGCCCTACGGCATTCCGTGGCGCGTACTCGAGCGCGATGCAGACAACTTCATCCGCTTCGCGGTGCCCGAGGAACAGCCGACCGGCAACGGACTGTGGCAGGCGACCGTAGGCCTGTCGGCGGTCAAGACCACCGACCCCGCGATCCTGTTCGGCAACATCGGCTACGTGCGCTCGTTCGCCCGTGACTTCAGCGATCTGGACAACAATCCGGAGACGACCAACCCCGGCCGCGTGCGGCTCGGCGATGCCTACTACTTCGGTGCCGGTGTCGCGTTCGCCTTCAACGAACGCACCAGCCTGAGCATCTCCTTCAGCGACCGCCTCAACGCCCGTGCACGCACGCGCTACGAAGGCGCCGACTGGATGAAGCTGATCGGCAGCGATGCGAACGCCGCGACGATGAGCCTCGGCGTGACCCACGCGATGACGCCGAACGCGACCTTCGTCGGCGTGCTCGGCATCGGCCTGACGCCGGATGCACCGGACTTCAACCTGACGGTGAAGGTGCCCTACTCGCTGTAGTGGTGCGCGGCGGGCTGTCCGGACCGGGTCGACATCGCGTCACCCGGTGCGGCGCCCGCCAGGTCTTCGCCTGGATGTGGCGATGCCGGCGATGCGATCGAGGTGGGTGCGCGCCACTGTCTGCGGATGACCGGCGTCGATGCGTCCGGTCCAGCGTGCGGCCGCTCGAAACGCAGCGCCGGGCGCGGTGTCTCAGCGGAGCGCTTCGAGCGACACGCCGTGCTTGCGGCACAGCCGATAGATCGTCACCCGCGACACACTGAGTCGGCGCGCGCTGGCGCTGACGTTGCAGCCGGTCGCACGCAGGGCGTCGACCAGGGCGTCGTGCTCGGTGCGGTCGCGATGATGATCGAGCGCGACCACCTGTGCATTCGCACCGAGCTGCAGGTCCGCCGGTTCGATCAGCGCGTGCTCAGCGACCACTGCGGCGCGACGCACACGGTTGAGCAGTTCGCGCACGTTGCCCGGCCACGCATGCTGGCGCAGGCATTGCCGCGCGGCCGCGCTGAAGCCGCGCGCCTGCACCGCATGACCCGCGCGGAACTCATCCAGGAACTGGCGCGCGAGCAGTTCGACATCGGCGCCGCGCGCACGCAGCGGCGGCAGCTGGAGTCGCAGCACATCGAGGCGGTAGTACAGATCCTGACGGAACCGGCCCGCGGCGATCGCCGCCTCGAGATCCACATGGGTTGCGGCGAGCACGCGCACGTCGACGCGAATGGCGTGATTGCTGCCGACGCGTTCGATCGTGCCCTCCTGCAGCACCCGCAGCAGGTTGGTCTGCGCATCGAGCGGCAGATCGCCGATCTCGTCGAGAAACACGGTGCCGCCATCGGCCGATTCGAACAGGCCCATCCGCCGCGTCGCCGCGCCGGTGAACGCGCCGCGTTCGTGGCCGAACAGTTCCGACTGCACCAGCGTCGGCGAGATCGCGCCGCAGTTCATCGCCACGAACGGACGCGTGCGACGGCCGGACAGATCGTGCAGCGCATGCGCCGCCAGTTCCTTGCCGGTGCCGGATTCGCCGGTGATCAGCACCGGCAGTTCGACGTCGGCATAGCGGTGCAGCAGGGCGCGCACGCCGAGCATCACCGCGCTCTCGCCGCCAACGCTGGCGATGTCGCGCCGCGGACTGGTCAGCAGGGTGGCGAGCGCGGCGTCGAGGCGTTGCGGGTCGAGCGGTTGCGGCAGGCGTCCGCCGCAGCGCGCCAGCACGCGCTGGCTGGCGGCATCGCCCGCATCGACCGTGTCGTCGACCAGCGCCAGACTGGGCAGGTCGGCGTGCTCGGCCAGAATGCGTTCGAACGCGGCCAGACGCACGGCATCGGCGCCACGCAGGTCGACGACCGCGATCACCAGATCGCCACCCCGCATGCCCACCTGGACGCTGGCTTCCGGACAGGCGACGCGCAGGTGCCAGCCGCTGGCCGCGAATACGGCTTCGTCGCGCACGCCCGGTGTGCCGAACCAGACCGCGCAGCGCTGTACGCGCGACGCCGTCATCGTGCCCACAGCGCGGCCTCGTGCCGGCGTGCGGACGGACCGGCCCACGCCGGCGCGAAGCTGTCAGACATGCCCCCTCTCCATTCGATGCCCCGAGTGTCAGTCCGACCAACGCCGGGAGCGTCTGCGGCCGGACAGGGATCGCAGGCGCATTCACATCTGGCCGGGTCGCAGGGGCTGAGACCGGCAGGCCCGACACTGTCCGGATGACGTCCCGTGCACCGCCGCCCGCTCCGGTTGCCCTCAAGGGACGCGGCAGTGCGTCCTGGGTCCCGGGACGTTTCGAGAAGCGGGCCGCGGTGGCCGAGGACGATGGCTGGGACGCGCTGCAGATGCTGCAGGACGATGCGATCTCACCCGCCACCGTGGTCACCGAAGAGCGCGCGCGCAGCATCGTCAGCCGCAACACCTCGCCCGACATCAGCTTCTCGCAATCGGTGAACCCGTATCGCGGCTGCGAGCACGGCTGCGTCTACTGCTTCGCCCGCCCCTCGCACGCCTATCTGGACCTGTCGCCCGGGCTGGACTTCGAGACCCGGCTGTTCGCCAAGACCAACGCCGCCGAGCGCCTGCGCGCCGAGTTCGCCCGCCCCGGTTATGTCTGTTCGCCGATCGCGCTGGGCATCAATACCGACGGCTACCAGCCGATCGAACGCCGCTACGGGCTGACCCGGTCGCTGATCGAGGTCATGGCCGAAGCCCGGCACCCCTTCAGCATCGTCACCAAGAGCGCCAACGTGGTCCGCGACCTCGACCTGCTGGCGCCGATGGCGGCCGACGGTCTGGTCACGGTGTACTTTTCGGTGACCTCGCTCGACAACCGGCTCTCGGCCCGCATGGAGCCGCGCGCCGCCGCGCCGCACGCGCGCCTGCGGGCGATGCGCACCCTGGCGGATGCCGGCGTGCCGGTCGGCGTGATCGTGGCGCCGGTGGTGCCTGCGATCACCGACCACGATCTGGAAGCGATCCTGGCCGCCGCGCGCGAGGCCGGTGCCGGCAGCGCCGGTTACGTGTTGCTGCGGTTGCCGAACGAACTCAAGGCGGTCTGGCGGGAATGGCTGCTGCTGCACTATCCCGAGCGCGCCGCGCACGTCATGAGCCTGTTGCAGCAACTGCACGGCGGCCGCGACTACGACAGCACCTTCGGCCACCGCATGCGTGGGCAGGGTCCGTTCGCCGACCTGATCGCCGCGCGCTTCGCCCGGGCCCGTCGCGCGCTCGGGTTCGCGCGCCTGCCGCCGTTGCGGACCGATCGGTTCGTGCCGCTGCGCCGCGTGACGCCCCAGGGCGAACTGTTCTAACGACGCATTCACCCTGCCTGCACCCCGCGTCGACGCGGGCGTCTCCTACACTGCGCGGTCCCTTCCAGACGTCCGTCGCAATGTCCGATGCCGCATCCCTGCGGAATCCCGCCGAAGCCGGCGCCTCCGTGGACCTGATCGACCAGCTGCCCGACGGCGTTGCCGTGCTTGCAGCGGACGGCAGCTGGCTGCGTGCGAATCCGGCACTTGCCGCGTTGTGGGCCGTATCCCCGGCCGCTCTGGTCGGCCAGGCCAGCCATCGCGAGCGCCTCCCGGCGCTTGCGTCGCGGATCGATGCCGCACTGGCCCGGCTGCCCGACGCCGATGACACCCTGCGCGATGTCGCGGTGCCTGACGATGCGGCCGGCCGGCATCTGCGGTTGACGCTGCGGCCGCTGGCCGATGGCACCGCCCTGCTGCAGCTCCACGACGACACCGCGCTGAAGATCCTCGAAGCCCAGCAGGAAACCCTGGCCTTCGGCATCTCGCATGAGCTGCGCGCACCGGTGCGCGCGATCGAGCAGTTCGCCCGCCGCCTGCTCGCCCAGGATCTCACCGCCGATCCGCAGACCGCGCGCGACCATCTGCAGCGTATCCAGGACGCCTCCGGCCACGCCGGCGGCCTGATCGATGCCCTGCTCGAGACCATGCGTGCATCGCGTGCGCCGCGCCCGTCGGCGCCGGTCGACATCAGCCTGCTCGGCGACTGGATCTGCGCCGAACTGGGCGACGCCGAACCGGGTCGCTCCACCGAGATCCACATCGCGCCGGACCTCTGGGCATGGGGCGACGAGCACGCGCTCAAGCAGATGCTCGGCAAGCTGCTGCACAACGCCTGGAAGTTCTCCGCGCATCGCGACACGGTGCGGATCGAACTCGATGGCGAACGCGTCGGCGACCGTCTGGCACTGCGTCTGCGCGACCGCGGCCGCGGTTTCGACATGCGCTATGCTGAACGACTGTTCGTGCCATTCAGGCGCCTGCACAGCGCTGACGACGGGGCCGGCCATGGCCTCGGCCTGGCCATCGCCCAGCAACTGGCGCGAGCGCAGGGCGGACACATCCGCGTGGAATCGGAACCGGACGCCGGCACCACCTTCTTCATCGAACTGCCGGCGGTGCCGGACGAGGACGCAGCCGCGCCATGAGCGACCATACGATCCTGCTGATCGAGGACAACCCGGACGACGCCGAGCTGACCCGCATCGCCTTCGCCGAAGCCGCCATCGACAGCCAGCTGGTCGTGGTCGGCGACGGCGCCGAAGCGCTCGACTATCTGTTTGCGCAGGACAAGTACGCGCATCGCGATCCGGCGGACCTGCCGTCGATCGTGCTGCTCGACCTCAACCTGCCCAAGATCGACGGCCGCGAAGTGTTGCAGGCCCTGCGTGCGAACCCCGCGACCCGCGGTCTGCCGGTCGTGGTGCTGACCACGAGCACCGAGCCCTTCGACGTCGAAGCCAGCTACGCGCTGGGCGTCAACAGCTATATCCGCAAGCCGGTGGACTTCAAGAAGTTCGTCGAGGTGGTGAAGCAGATCGGGCTGTACTGGTTGGTGTTGAATCACCCGCGGGGGTGATTGGGGCTCTGGGTTTCGACCGTTGAGGCGGTCGGCCTCATCTGAGGTGAGTGTCTAGCGCGTGGTACCTGCTCCGCGTGTTGCCTTCGGCATGCACGTAGAGAAGAACTCGGCATCAGTCTTCGCTTTCGCCTTGGTTTTTGCTTCGGCGTTTGCTCCAGCTTTGCTTTGGCTTTCGACTTCAATCGAGCCGTAAAGCGAGCCGAGCATCGCAGGGCGACGGGGTCGAAGAGCAGCCCATGTCTGAGCGCAGCGAGTTTGGGCTGCGTGCCCCGTCGACCGAGAAGCGCAGGGGACTGCCGCGGCTGTATCGCGGCGGATCGCGTCCGGCGAAGACGGTTTGACTCACGCCTTCGGCGCTCGCCCTTCGGGCCGGCTTCGCCGTTCGCCAGTGCAGTCGCACTGTCGTGCTTACTTTTGCCAAGACAAAAGTAAGCCGCGCGACAGCGCGGAAGCCCTGTCTTGATCTTGGCTTTTGACGTTGATTCGTTTCTCTCATGCCGAAGCGACAAGCAAAAAAGCACGAGCAAGTGCACGGCTTTCGCCCGCTGCGCGTGCGAGTCCCTTTTGGATGGACCCAAAAGGAACCAAAAGGTCCCTTCGCCGGACGCGAGCCGATGCGATGAAGCCGCATCGGTGCCCTGTGCTCCTCGCCTGACGCGGCACGCAGCCCAAACTCGCTTCGCTCAGACATGGGCTGCTCTTCGGCCACGCCAGGCTCCGGTGCTCGGCTCGCTTTACGGCTCGATTTCAGATCAAGAGCGGGAAAGAAAAAGCAGGAGCAAAAGCAGAGCCGAAGCCGAGCAACAGCAACCCTCACCCGATGCGCTGCGCGAATCGAGTTCGCCCGGAGGGAGAGGTGCTCGGGCCAGGATCCGTGCGACGCACGCATCGACCCGGAATCAGATCCGGTGCAGGCTCTCGCTCAGTGGAAGAGGTGCGCTGTGTTCGCCGGTAGACACACACCGCGGCACACGCCTGAAGACCAGGCGCAGGAGCGCCTCAGCTGCCCCCGTACAACGCCTCCGCGCGCTGGAACAGGATCCAGCTCGTCGCGATGCACTTGTCCCCGTTCTGCGGCTTGTTGCCGCGATGGGTGTGAGTGAACGCCGTCGGCGCGATCAGCAGATCGCCGGTGCGCGGGGCGATCTTGCGCTGCTGGAACAGGAATTCGGTTTCGCCGGCGTCGAAGCCGTCGTTGAGGTAGATCGTCCACAGCAGATGCCGGTGCAGGGTTTCGCCGCTGGCGTCGCGCGGGTACAGCTCGCAATGCCAGTACGGGTAACCACCCTCGCCGGCCGCGTACCACTGCAGGTTGATCGTGCCAGGGCGCAGGCAGGTCTGCAGCAGACCGCCGAGGCGCTGGTCGTCCATCGTCGGGAAGTCGTCGGCTTCGAGGCGGCGCAGCGCGCCGTCGTTGCCGGGTTGCTGCAGCATCAGCGGGGCGATCAGGGTCTGCGGGTATTTGCGCAGGTAGGCCATCAGGCCGGCGTAGACCGCGACGTTGAGCTGTTGCACCACGTCGGCCCAGTCGGGGCGTTCGCTGATCGACAGGTCGCGGCTGCGCTTGAGTTCGGGATAGACGCCCCCGCCGATTTCGCCGGCACGCAGGTCCTGGCTGGCGCGCAGCCGCGCGACGATCGCCGCGCAGGCGTCGGCGGACAGCGCACCGGGCGTGACCTCGATGAAATCGGCGGGTGTGCTCATGCAGCGGTGGTGTCGTGCTGCAGGTGGTAGCGCGTCGCGGTCTCCACCTCGTCCTTCGAGCCCAGGAACACCGGCACGCGCTGGTGCAGCGACGTCGGGGCGACGTCGAGGATGCGCTCGCGGCCCGTGGTCGCCGCGCCGCCGGCCTGCTCGACCAGCATCGCCATCGGGTTCGCTTCGTACATCAGCCGCAGCTTGCCGGGCTTGGACGGGTCCTTGCGGTCCCAGGGATAGATGAAGATGCCGCCACGGGTCAGGATGCGATGCACGTCGCCGACCATCGCCGCGACCCAGCGCATGTTGAAGTCCTTCCCGCGCGGGCCGTCCTGGCCGGCCAGCAGGTCATTCACGTAGGCCTGCGTCGGCGCCTCCCAGTGACGCTGGTTGGACATGTTGATCGCGAACTCGCGGGTCTGTTCCGGAATGCGGATGCCCGCCTGCGTCAGTACGAACGAGCCCTGCTCGCGGTCCAGCGTGAACGCGTGCGTGCCGTGGCCGATCGTCAGCACCAGCATCGTACTGGGCCCGTAGAGGCAGTAGCCGGCGGCGACCTGGGTGCTGCCAGCCTGGAGGAAATCGTGATCTTCGGCAGCGCTGACGCCTTCGGGGCAACGCAGCACCGAGAAGATCGTGCCGACGCTGGCGTTGATGTCGATGTTGGAGCTGCCGTCGAGGGGATCGAACACCAACAAATAGTTGCCGCGCGGGAAAGCGTCGGGGATCTGCTGCGAGTGCTCCATTTCCTCGGACGCGCACGCCGCCAGATGGCCGCCCCAAGCGTTGGCCTCGAGCAGGATCTCGTTGCTGATCACGTCGAGCTTCTTCTGCGCCTCGCCCTGCACGTTGATGCTGTCGCCGCCACCGGCGGCTGCGGCCTCGCCCAGCACATCGCCCAGTGCGCCCTTGCCGACCGCGACCGAGATCCGCTTGCAGGCGCGCGCGACCACCTCCAGCAACAGCCGCAGGTCGGGGGTCACGTGGCCCAGCCGCTGTTCCTCGATCAGGTGGCGGGTCAGGGAAATACTGGGCATGGGCGGCGGTCCGTGGCGTCGTGGTGGACCACATTGTCGCGCCAAAGGCCATGGCTGTCCCAGCCGCCACGTCGCACCTGCCTGCCGTGCCCGGTATTCTTGAGGGGTTTGGTTGTGCCCGAGCGCGCGACCGGCGCCCTCCCTCCGTCGTGCAAGGCAGTCTCCCGTGTCCTCCTTTTTCGCGAACGTCGAACTCGTCCCCGGTGATCCCATCCTCGGTCTGTCCGAGGCCTACAACGCCGATCCGCGCACCACCAAGGTCAACCTCGGCGTGGGCATCTACTACGACGAGGCCGGACGCATTCCCGTGCTCGACGCCGTGCGCGAAGTCGAGCAGCGTCTGGCGGCCGAGGCCAAGCCGCGCGGTTACCTGCCGATCGACGGCATGCCCGACTACACCCGCGCCACGCGCGAGCTGATGTTCGGCACGGATGCGCCGCTGCTGGCCGCAGGCCGCGTGGCGACCACCCAGACCATCGGTGGCAGCGGTGCGCTGCGCACCGGCGCCGACCTGCTGAAGCTGCTGCTGCCGCACGCGACCATCGCGATCAGCAACCCGAGCTGGGAAAACCATCGCGCCGTGTTCGGCAACGTCGGCTTCAAGGTCGTCGACTACACGTACTTCGATGCGACCACGCACGGCGTCGACTTCGACGGCATGCTCGCCGACCTGCGCGCGCTCGAGGCCGGCACCGTCGTGCTGCTGCACGCGTGCTGCCACAACCCCACCGGCGCCGATCTCACCGAAGCGCAGTGGCGCCAGGTCATCGAGGTGCTGGGCGAGCGCAACCTGTTCCCCTTCATCGACATGGCGTACCAGGGCTTCGACCGCGGTATCGATGCCGACGCGACGGCGGTGCGCCTGCTGGCCGAATCGGACATCGCCGAATTCGTCGTCGCCAGCTCGTACTCCAAGTCGTTCTCGCTCTACGGCGAGCGCGTCGGCGCCCTGACCGTGGTCTCGGCCACCGCCGAGCAGAGCCGCGCGGTGCAGTCGCAGATCAAGCGCATCGTCCGTGCGAACTACTCCAGCCCGTCGAACCATGGCGCCGCGCTCGTCGCCGGTGTACTGGGCAGCATCGAGCTGCGCGCGCGCTGGGAAGCCGAGCTGGGCCAGATGCGCGAGCGCATCCACGCCCTGCGCGCGGGCCTGGTGCAGAAGCTGGCCGATGCCGGTGCGCCGGAGTTCGCCTTCATCGCTGACCAGGCCGGCATGTTCTCGTACTCGGGTCTGAGCCGGCCGCAGGTCGATCGCCTGCGCGACGAGTTCGGCATCTACGCCGTCGGCACCGGCCGCATCTGCGTGGCCGCGCTGAGCCTGAAGACGCTCGACTACGTGGTCCAGGCGGTCGCGACGGTCTCGCGCTGACCCGACCGGATGCCCGGACGGACCTCCGGTTGTCCGGGTGACGGTGTCGCGACACCCGGCGCGTGGCGCAGGGTGTCGCGATGACCGGTGACGTGACGGCAGCCCTGTGGCGGCGGGCGCGCTGGTCGCCGCTCTTCTGGGCAGCCGTCTGTGCAGGCATCACCGTCGTCACCGGACGTGCCGGCATGGAGTTCATGCCGTTCCTGCTCGCGCTGGTCGCCGGCGTGCTGTGCGGGACGTCCTTCGTGATGGCCACCCTGCGGATGTCGCCGCCGTGGCTGGGCGTGGTGGTGCACGTGGCAGGCGCGCTCGCCGGTGCCGTGCTGCTGTGGGCCGCGATCACCGGACATCTGCCGTCCACCCGCGCCCTGCCCGGGTCGTGGCAGCGGCTGGTGCTCTGGTTCCAGCTCGGTGCCGGGCCGATGATCGGCTGGATCTGGATGGGGCTGTTCGGGCGTGTGTCCTCGCGTTTCGATCGCGACGCCAGGACACGCGCAGCGCAGAAGAGACGGGTGGACTGGACGCGTGACGGCAAGGCCTGGCGGCTGCGCTTCGCGGCGGTTCCATTGCGGATGCGCTCGCTCACCGCCCTGATCGTTGCGGTGACGCTGGTGGCCGGCGCGCTCGCGGCGATCGGCATGATCGTCTTCTACGACGTGGTGCTGCGCATCGGTGCCTACGGCGCGATCTTCGCGTTCGCACTCGGCATCGGCCTGCCGGGCTACCTGGCGCTCAAGGCGCTGCTGCGGCGCCGTACCGCCACGTTCGACCTGCGCATCGAGGCCACCCGACTGGCGCTGACGCGGCAGGGCCACCCGCCCCTAGCAGTCGATCTGCAGACGCTCACGCTGCTGCGCTGGCAGACCACATCCGACCATGCGCGACTCGAACTGGCGGCAGCGGACGTCGAGGCGGTGAGTCTGCTCGCCGGCGTGGCGCGCGTGCCCGCGTCGATGTCTGCCGAGTTGCCGGCCCTGCCGGCGATGGTGGTGCGGTGGCTGCAGTCGGCGGGGCTGCAGGAAGTCCCGGCCAGGCATCCGTCCCGGCCCCGCACGTTCCGGCGCCCGGTCGCAGACTGAGGTGTGGACCGGCACGCGTTACGGCGTGCCGTCATGTCAGGCGCCGGGGTCTGCAGGGCCGTGATCGGATCAGGCGGCAGCCGGTCGAGTCCGCCGGCGCAACAGCCACCCCCACGCCACGACGCACAGCAGCGCGACGCCCAGCCGCTGACCGGGTGACAGGATCGCGGCCAGCGTGTTGAACGCCAGCACGTTGACCAGCAGATGGGCGCAGGCGACGGTCATCACCGCGCCGGTGCGCCCGGCCAGACGGTCCAGCAGCAGACTGCCGCCGAGCAGCGCACCCAGCACGGCGAGTTCGCGCGTCCAGGTGGTGTCGGGCGCCAGGAACGACAGGTGCCAGAGGTACCAGCCAGCGCCGATGGCGAGCGCGCGTGGCGTCGACCGCCAGCCCGCCAGCCGGTTGAACAGGACGCCGCGCCAGGCCGACTCCTCCATCAGGCAGTAGACCAGCGTCGTCGCACCGACAAGGGCGGCCACTGCCGCCTGGCCGTTGAAGGCGCCGGCGATGGCGAACGCGGACGGCACCACCGCCGCCATCCCGAGCGCCTGCCAGGGACGCCGCCCGGCAAGCGACATCGGCCTGCGTGCCCGGGGATCGCGCCAGGCCAGCAGCAGTGCCATCAGCAGCGGGCCGAGGCCTTCCAGCAATGCACGCAGTACCGGAACCCCGGCCAGTACCAGGCCGGGTGCCGGATCGATCCAGCCCATCCGGAACGGCGCCGACACCGCGGTCGCCAGCAGCACGGCGGCGATCAGCGTCGGCGCAGCGGCCCAGTCCGGCGATGCCGGTCTTCGCGACACGCCGACCTGCATCAGCGGCGACCCTGCGTGGGCCGATGCCGGATCTCGCGCATCAGCAGCGCCAGCAGCACGGCCGGGGCCACCCACTGCAGCCCGACCTGCAGCGTGCGACGGATCGTCAGCCGGATCTCCGCCTGCACCACCTCCCGCGGCACCCGCAGGTCGACGTCGTGCCATCCGATCCACAGGCACAGCGCCAGTGCGGCCAGCAGCGCGGCGACGCGCCAGATGCGCGCGTGACTCATGACGCCGCCTGCGCGAAATGGCCATGGAAACCCAGCGGAAACGCATAAGGCAGCCACGCTGTCGCGAGCGGACCGTTGGCGATGTGCTGCGCATCCAGCACCGAGATGCCGCTGCGGTTGCGGGTGGGATCGAGCACGGTGCCGACCAGCCAGCCCTCATCCGGGCGCGTGCTGCCGGGGCGCGGGACGAACACGTGTTCCTCGGCGAGGACGTCGCGGCCATAGCGATGCACGTCGCGTCGACCGCTGGCCGGGTCGAGCATCTGCACCGCGTTGAAGTACGGCGCGCCTGTTTCGCCTTCCGTTGTCGGCATGTACAGGCGCGCGCTGCGATCGCCTGGCGTGCGCGCGTCGAACAGCGGGAACTCGATGCCGGTGACGCCGAGCAGATCCCAGCGTGCGCGGCCGCTGTGCATGTCGAGCCGCAGCTCGGCCAGCTGCGCCGCGGGGGCGGGGCCGTCGTGACCGGACATCGCCGCGCGATGCGGCGAGCGCGCGTGTTCGACGTCGCGATGGTGGACCGTGCGCACGACGATCTCGCCGCCGCGCTCGAACGCATCGCCGAAGTGATAGGCCATCGCGAAGTCGACCTCGAAGCGGCGCGCGACGCGATCCGGCGCGGCCTTGTCGACCACCAGCACGGTGCACGCGCGCTGCGGCGCGAACCGCATGCTCTCGAAGAACGAACCGGACGGCGTGAAGTCGTAGGGCATCAACAGGAACACCAGATGCCGGTCGGTCTGCACGAAGGCGTGCAGGTAACCGGGCGCGTCCATCTCCAGCACGTGTGCGCCGATCAAGCTCGCATCCGCGCCGATGTGCCACAGCAGCAGGCCGCTGCCGCCCAGCATCGACAGCGCGCCGAAGTTCCACCAGCTGCCGTCGCGATCGCGCAGCGGATGCGCGGAGAACGGCAGCGCCTGCAGGTCCGGGCGCCAGATCACCGGGCCGATCGTGTCGAGCGCATCGGGCTCGAGTTCGAACGCCGAACCGGCCTCGCTCATCGCGAACAGGCGCCCGCCGATCGTCACCACCGATGTGTTGGCGGTGTTCGCATCGTCGTTGTTGCGGATTGCGACCTGTCCGGGAACCGTGGTGCCGGCGGCCATCGTGTTGAAGCGACCGGCGCGTTGTTCGCGCTGGAACTTCGGCGTCTGCACCATGCGCCCGCGATGGGTGACCGCGCCGTCGCCGAAGCGCCAGCCGTGGACCATGCCGTCCCCGTCGAACCAGTGTTCGTAGCGGAAGCCGTCGCGCTCGAACCAGGCCGGCCCGTTGCGGTACAGCGTGCCGGCGAAGTCGGCGGGCAGACGGCCTTCGAGTTGCACCGTGGTCGGGCCGAAGGCGCCGGCCGACACCTGACGCCAGCCGGCGAGATACGGACGATCGGCGAGACCGGCGGAGAACTCCGCGGGGTCGCCGGCCAGCGCATCGGCACCGTGCAGCAGCGCGGGGCCGAGCGCGGCGACGGTGGCGCCCGACAACAGGGTGCGCAGGAAGCGGCGACGGTCCATCACGGTCTCCGGTGGCGAACGCGGATCAACGGATCGCGATGTCGAGCGCCAGCGCATCGGCGCTGACATCGAATGCCGCTTCATCGAACGTCGGCTTGCGCATCACCCGCGGGTTGTTGCTGAAGCCGTAGCCCTCGACCGGCATGCCGACCAGGTTGGTGTCGAGCGTGCCGTTGCCGTTCTCGTCGTGGATCACCATCAGCGCGTAGCGGCCGGCCGGCACGCCGTCGAAGCGCACGTGGGTGACGTCGCCCGCCGGTGCCAGCAGACGCGCGGCGATCGGTGCGGCACTGCCGGCATAGCCCGCAGCATCGACCAGCGCGACCTGGAACTGTCCGCCTTGGCTGCGTGCCTCGCGGATGGCCACGTCGAGATCGGCCGCCTGCACCGGCGCGGCGAGTGCGGCCGCAACGGCGAGCACAGCGAAGGGGGCGGCGAAGGAAGCGGGAATGCGGCGCATGACGATGTCCTCGGTGGGCGTGGCCTCAGTCTCGGCGCGCGGCCGGGCGCTGCCAGCTGCCGGTGGTCATCGATCCGCAGTGCCGGAAGTCACTTTCTGCAGCGCGCCCATTGCCGCCACCGGCAACGGCTTGCAGCATGGCGCCATGCACACGACCCGCCGCCTGTTCGAGCCGCTCAATCTTGCCGCGTTGCTGACGCTCGGCGCGGTCGCGTTCTCGCTGCGTTACTACGATCCCGCGCGACAGGCGACGGCGTGGCTGCTGCTCGGTCTGTTCGCGGTGGGCTTCCTGTCGCTGTCGCTGTGGCCGCCGCGGCTGCGGCGCATCGAGCATGTGGTGATCGCAACGCTGCCGGTGATCGCGCTGCTGCTGATCGCGCTCGATCCCAGGCCCGGCACCGCGCCGGTGCTGCTGGTGATCTGGATCGCGGTCGCGTTCTCCGACTGGTCGCCGCGCGTGGCGATCCTCGCGGCGCTCGCGGCCGACATCGTCTACTACCTGATCCTCAAGTACATCGGCGGTTTCGGCGCGCCGCTGTTGTCGGTGGTGATCTTCGCCAGCTTCCAGGTGTTCGCGGCGCTGTGCATGCACTACGCCCGCAGTGCGGAGCGGGCACGCGATGCACTCTCGCGCGTCAACGCCGATCTGCTGGCCACGCGCGCGCTGCTCGCCGACAGCGCACGCGACGCGGAACGCCTGCGCGTCGCGCGCGAACTGCACGATGTCGCCGGCCACAAGCTCACCGCGATGCGCCTCAACCTGCGCGCGCTGGCCGACGAACCGGCGTTCGCCGACAACCCGCAACTGCGCATCGCCGAACAGCTGTCGGGCGAACTGCTCGGCGACATCCGCAACGTGGTGCAGGCGCTGCGCGACAGCGGCGGTCTTGATCTGGCAACGGCTTTGCGTGCACTCGCCGCGCCGTTGCCGCGCCCTCGATTGCGGCTCAGCATCGCCGACGATGTGCGCGTGTCCGATCCCGCGATCGCCGAAGCCGTGTTGCGGCTGGTGCAGGAAGCGTTGACCAATGCCGCGAAACACGCCGATGCGGACACGCTTGATGTGGCCCTGCATCGTGAGGGCGCGCTGTTGCACGTGACCATCGAAGACGACGGTCGCATGCACGACGGCTGGCGCGAAGGCAATGGCATTGCCGGCATGCGCGAACGCCTCGCCGCATTGCAGGGCCGCGTGCGTCTTGCGCGCAATCCGAGTGGCGCGATGCGCATCGATGCGGAGCTGCCGGCATGAGCGCGACGCCGGTGCGCGCGGCGCTCGCAGACGATCAGGCGCTGGTCCGCGCCGGCCTGCGCGCGCTGCTCGAACGCCACGGCATCGTGATCGTGTTCGAGGCCGACTCGGGCACGACGCTGCTCGAGCAGCTCGCATCGCATCCGGTCGACGTGATTCTCAGCGACATCCGCATGCCCGGCCTAGACGGCATCGAAGCCCTGACCGCGCTGCGCGCCCGTGGCGACACGACACCGGTGCTGCTGCTGACCACCTTCGACGACAGCGACCTGCTGCTGCGCGCCACAGATGCCGGCGCGCAGGGCTTCCTGCTCAAGGACGCGGCGCCCGAAGATCTGCGCGACGCGATCGCGCGCGTGGCGGCGGGCGAAACCCTGCTGCAACCGGTCAGCACTGAACCGGTCCGCGCGCGTTACCGCTTCCACGACGACAACGCCCCGCGCGAGACCTTCACCGAGCGCGAGGTCGCGATCCTGCGACTGCTCGCAGGCGGCTACTCCAACAAGGAGATCGCGCGCAGCCTGTTCCTCGCCGAAGGCACGGTGAAGAACTACGTGTCGGCGATCCTCGAAAAGCTCGGCACCCGCGACCGCACGCGTGCGGTGCTGAAGGCGATCACGTTGCAGGTGATCTGACGCGCCTGCACGCGCTGCGGCTCGCAGGTGCATGACATCAGGTCGACGCCGCGCGCATGCACTGCGACATTCCGTCCCGGGCCGTTCACGCCTGCCTTTGCGACAATGCGCAACGCGATGCGTCGCATCGCAGACCCGTTTTTTCCCCGGAGATGTCATGTCGAACCGCGCTTTGCGCGGCGCGCTCGCGCTGCTGCTCTTGATTCCCGCCACAGGCGCACTTGCGCGGACCTGCGACCTGACGATCGGCAGCAGTGATGCGATGCGTTTCGACAGAAGCGAGCTGCGTGTCGCCGCCGACTGCACGCAGGTGCGCCTCACCCTGCGCCACACCGGCCGCCAGATGGCCGCGGCAATGGGCCACAACTGGGTGCTGACCCGCACTGCCGATTACCGCCCGGTCGCGATCGCCGGTGGCCGCGGCAGCCTCGCGCACAGCTATCTCCCGCCCGGCGACAAGCGCGTAATCGCGCACACCAAAGTCATCGGCGGCGGCGAGACGACCACGATCACCTTCCCGACCGCGGGCCTCACGCGCGGCGGCGACTACACCTTCTTCTGCTCGTTCCCCGGCCACTGGAACGTGATGCGCGGCAAGCTGGTGTTCGGTTGATGCGCGCGGCCCCCACCGTGCTCGCGTCCGCGCTGTCGCTGATCGTGCTTTCGCCCGGCTTCGCGCAGGCGCAGGCGACGGACGATGCCCCCACCACGCTCGAACGCGTGCGCGTCGATGCGACGCGCCTGCGCGGCGTCAGCGATTTCGATACGCCGGCCTCCGTCGATGCGATCCGCCTCGACGATGCGCACAGCAACCGCGCCGGCACCGTCGCCTCCGAACCGCTGTCGGGCGTCCCGGGCCTGCTCGCGCGCGATCGGCAGAACCACGCGCAGGACACGCAGCTGTCGATCCGCGGCTTCGGCGCGCGTTCCACGTTCGGCGTGCGCGGTGTGCGCCTGTTCGCCGACGGCATTCCGGCGTCGATGCCCGACGGCCAGGGCCAGCTGTCGCATTTCAGCCTCGTCGGCGGCGACCGCATCGAAATCATGCGCGGCCCGTTCTCGGCGCTGTACGGCAATTCTTCCGGCGGCGTCGTGCAGCTGTGGAGCGGCGATGGACAGTCCGGCGATCCCTGGCGCTTCAAGGCCAGCCAGGGGCGCGACAACACGACGAGCCTGTCGACGCAGCTGCGCGGCGGTACCGATGCGGTCGGCTACAACTTCGCGCTGTCGCGGTTCGATACCGACGGCTGGCGCGATCACAGCGCCGCGAGCCGCGATTCGGCGAACGCCAAGCTGCGCTTCGATTTCGGCGACCGGCGCCGGCTCGATCTCGTCGTCAACCATGTCGACATCGACGCGCAGGATCCGCTCGGCCTGACCGCGGCGCAGGTGCGCGAAAACCCCCGCCAGGTCGCCGCGGTCGCGAACCAGTTCGACACGCGCAAGACCGTGCGCCAGACCCAGGCCGGCGCGGTGTACGAACACGGCATCGGCGACGCGCAGACGCTGCGCGCGATGGCCTACGGCGGCGAACGCGCCGTGGTGCAGTACCTGCCGATTCCGGCCGCGGCGCAGGCCAATCCGCTGAACTCGGGCGGCGTCATCGATCTCGACAACCGCTATGGCGGGCTCGATCTGCGCTGGAGTTGGGAAGGCGCACTCGCCGGACGTCCGCTGGAACTCACCGTGGGTGCGAATGCCGATCGCCAGCGGCAGGACCGGCAGGGTTTCGAGAACTTCGTTGGCGACACGCTCGGCGTACGCGGCCGGCTGCGCCGCGACGAGCGCAATACCGTCGAGAACCGCGACCAGTTCGCGCAGGCCTACTGGGCCTTCGCACCGCGCTGGTCGCTGCTGGCCGGCGTGCGCCACAGCGAAGTCGAGTTCACCTCGCGCGATGCCTACATCACCGCGACCAATCCCGACGACAGCGGCCGCGTCGCGTTCCGTCAGACCTCGCCGGTCGCCGGCATCACGTTCGCGCCGCATGACGACCTGCGCGTGTACCTGTCGGCCGGTCGTGGCTTCGAGACGCCTACCTTCAACGAACTCGGCTACCGCGCCGACGGCGGCGCGGGCTTCGCGTTCGATCTGGCGCCGGCGATCAGCGACAACCTCGAGCTGGGCACCAAGTGGCGCGCGCGGTCGGGCACCACGCTCAACGCGGCGCTGTTCCGCGCCGAGACCGACGACGAGCTTGCGGTCGCGCGCAATGTCGGCGGCCGCAGCAGCTTCCAGAACATCGGCCGCGCACGTCGCCAGGGCGCGGAGCTGTCGCTGCGCCAGCCGCTGGGCGAATCGCTCGATCTGAGCGTGGCGGCGACCTGGCTCGATGCGACCTTCCGCGACGATTACCTTGTCTGCACCGGGGCCGGCTGCACCGTGCCGTCAACACCGGTCGCCGCAGGCGCGCGCATTCCGGGTGTGCCGGCGCGGCAGCTGTTCGCACGTCTCGACTGGACCGGCGGGCCGTGGAGTGCGGCGATCGAAGGTGTCGGCGTGGGTGATGTCGTCGTCGACGATCTCGCGACCGGGCGCGCGGCCGGCTACGCCCTCGTGCACTTGGAAGGCGCACGCCGCTGGCGTTTCGATGCCGGCGAGTTGCGGACCTTCGTGCGCATCGACAACGTGCTCGATCAGGCCTACATCGGCTCGGTGATCGTCAACGAGGGCAATGGCCGGTTCTACGAGCCGGGCCCGGGACGTGGGCTGATGTTCGGCGCGCAGTGGACGTGGAACCGGTGAGGAGTCGGCGTCGCGTGCGCACGCCACGCGACGCAAGGAAACGGGTCAGCGCGAACGCCGACCCGCACCTTCAGACATCGCCACCCGCCGTCCATCCCTCGCCCGTGCCGCGATGGAACACGCGATCCTCGTCGCGCACCGTGCCTGCGCCTACCGTGTCCTGCTGCGCCAGGCGCGCATAGATCGGAGTGAAGTCCGGGCCGGTCGCGTCCATCAGCTGTTCGAAGCTGTCGATGACGAAATAGGTCTTCTGGTAGGTGTCGATGCGGTAGCGCGTGCGCATGATGCGTTCGAGGTCGAAGCCGATGCGGTTGGGCGCGTCGGACTCCAGCGAGTAGATCGATTCGCCCTTCGACGACACGATGCCGGCGCCGAAGATGCGCAGGCCATCGGCCTGCTGGATCAGGCCGAACTCGACCGTGTACCAGTACAGCCGCGTCAGGTTCTGCAGCGCGTCCGGGCCAATGCCATGCGCTTTGACGCCGCCCTTGCCGTAAGCCTCCATGTAATCGGCGAACACCGGATTCATCAGCAGCGGCACGTGGCCGAACAGATCGTGGAAGAGGTCGGGTTCCTCGATGTAGTCGATCTGGTCCGGGCGACGGATCCACCACGTCACCGGGAAACGACGATTGGCGAGGTGGTCGAAGAAATCGAGTTCCGGCAGCAGGCCTTCGACGCCGAGCAGCGTCCAGCCGGTCGCGGCTTCCAGCACCGCATTGAGCTCGGTGAATTTCGGAATCGCGTCTGGCGTCATGCCCATCGCGTCCTGCGCCTGCAGGAATTCGTCGCAGGCGCGGCCGACCAGCAGTTCGCGCTGGCGGGCATAGAGCGTGGCCCAGGTCGCGTGGTCGTCGGCGCTGTAGGTGTCCCACGGCTGCTCGACGATGCCGGTGGCATAGACCGGCACCTTGCCCTTGTCGGTGTGCAGGTTCTCGACGCGGCGCGGGGCGTTCGACGGCTGGGCGGACATGGCGACTCCGGTGGAATTCATCAGATCCACGACGATAGCGCCGTTTCGCCGCAACAGGCTTGCGTCATTGCGCGTCCACGCCGCATACGCGCAATAATCCTGCGTCGATACGCAATTCAGGACAATGATCATGGCTGCCGCCGATCTCGATCGCACCGACCTGCTGCTGCTGGCCGAGTTGCAGCGCAACGGTCGCCTGACCAATGCCGACCTTGCCGAACGCATCCATCTGTCGCCCTCGGCCTGCCTGCGGCGGGTGCAGCGGCTGGAACGTGACGGGGTGATCGCCGGCTATCGCGCCGACGTCAGCGCCGAGCGCCTGGGCCTCGGCCTGCAGGCGTTCGTGCGCGTGCAGCTCAAGCACCACGACAGCGCCGCGGTCGCCGGCTTTGCCGCGCTGGTCAACGGCTGGGAAGAAGTGGTGGCCTGCCACGCGCTGACCGGCGACATGGATTACCTGCTGCAGGTCGTCGTGCGCGACCTCGAACACTTCTCGCGCTTCCTGCTCGACCGCCTGCTCAACCAGCCCGCGGTCGACGACGTGAACTCGAGCTTCGTACTGCGCACCGTCAAGGCCGACCGCGGCCTGCCGCTGCCGAGTTGACGCACCAACAAGGTGCATCTGTAGGGATAACGCACCAATCACGTAGGTGAATTGGTTCCGCCGGGCAGTGCGGAATGTGTAAATGATTGATTCGATTGAGCCTGAGGAGTTGGCACGGCCATTGCGTTATCCAGGACACAATCAACACGCAAGGCGGTCGTTCCGATGTCCACCGAAAATCTCGAAAAGCTGATCAAGGACCACAAGATCGAGTTCATCGATCTGCGGTTCACCGATATGCGCGGCGTGCAGCATCACGTCACGTTCCCGAAGTCGATCATCGAACCCGGCCTGTTCGAGGACGGCAAGATGTTCGACGGCTCGTCGATCAGCGGCTGGAAGGGCATCCAGAATTCCGACATGGTGCTGCTGCCCGACGCGTCCACCGCGTTCGTCGATCCCTTCACCGCCGATCCGACGCTGGTGCTGACCTGCGACATCCTCGACCCGACCACGATGCAGTCGTATGAGCGCGACCCGCGCGGCATCGCCAAGCAGGCCGAGGCGTTCCTGAAGTCCAGCGGCATCGCCGACCAGGCGTTCTTCGGCCCCGAGCCCGAGTTCTTCATCTTCGATTCGGTGCGTTATTCGAACGAGATGGGCCACACCTTCTTCCACATCGAATCGGAAGAAGCGCACTGGAACTCGGCCAAGGAATACGAAGGCGGCAACAGCGGCTACCGTCCCGGTATCAAGGGCGGCTACTTCCCGGTGGCCCCGCTCGACTCGCTGCACGACATCCGCGCCGAGATGTGCAAGACGCTGGAACAGGTCGGCATCGAAGTCGAAGTGCACCACCACGAAGTCGCGAACGCAGGCCAGTGCGAGATCGGCACGCGCTTCAACTCGCTGGTCGCCAAGGCCGACGAACTGCAGACGATGAAGTACATCGTCAAGAACGTCGCCTTCCGCAACGGCAAGACCGCGACCTTCATGCCCAAGCCGATCGTCGGCGACAACGGCAGCGGCATGCACGTGCACCAGAGCCTCGCCAAGGGCGGCACCAACCTGTTCACCGGTGACGGCTACGGCGGTCTGAGCCAGACCGCGCTGTGGTACATCGGCGGCATCTTCAAGCACGCCCGTGCGATCAACGCGTTCTCGAATGCGTCGACCAACTCCTACAAGCGTCTGGTGCCGGGCTTCGAAGCGCCGGTGATGCTGGCCTACTCGGCGTCGAACCGCTCGGCCTCGTGCCGCATTCCGTACGTCGCCAACCCGAAGGCGCGCCGTATCGAAATGCGCTTCCCCGATCCGATGCAGTCCGGCTACCTGACCTTCGCCGCGCTGATGATGGCGGGTCTGGACGGCATCAAGAACCAGATCGACCCGGGCGGCCCGAGCGACAAGGATCTCTACGACCTGCCGCCCGAGGAAGAGAAGAACTTCCCGACCGTGTGCCACTCGCTGGACCAGGCACTCGACGCGCTCGACAAGGACCGCGACTTCCTCAAGGCCGGTGGTGTGTTCTCCGACGACTTCATCGATGCGTACATCGCGCTGAAGATGAAGGAAGTCACCGCGTTCCGCGGCGCGACGCACCCGCTCGAATACCAGATGTACTACGCGATCTGACGCACTTCCACGGGGTCGGCCACTGGCCGGCCCCGTTGCGTTTCACCGCCCGACGGCGGCGCCTCCCTCCCCCACGGTGGGCGGCACCGCCGACAGGCGCACGGAGTCCGGGATTCAACCGATGGATTGGACAGCGGCCGCACAGACGCCATAGAGCGTCGGTCGTGGCGACGGCAGCCAGGGGGCGCCGACGTCGAACGTTCCGCCTGCGAAAAGAACAACAACAGACGCAGTACGCACTGACCGGGGAGGGCTTTCCATTCATTTGAGGAGCCTGTCATGTCGTCACGCAAGAACGCACTCGCCACACTGCTGTGCGCAGGTCTGCTGTCCGCCGGTGCCGCGCACGCGGAAGTCTCCGGCTCGATCACGCTGACCAGCGATTACCTGTTCCGCGGCGTCACCCAGACCGACGAAAAACCTGCCCTGCAGGGCGGTGTCGAATGGGCGCACGAAAGCGGTTTCTACGTCGGTACCTGGGGCAGCAGCATCAGCTGGCTGTCCGATTCCGATCCCGACGTCTCCAGCCAGCTCGAGCTCGACGGCTATGTCGGCTTCCGCGGCGATTTCGGCGACAGCGGCTTCGGCTACGACGTCGGCGCCGTGCACTACTGGTATCCGGGCAGCTATCCCGCCGGCTTCAACAAGGCCGACACCACCGAGCTCTACGCCGGTGTGAGCTGGAACATTCTCAGCGCCAAGTACTCGTACGCCGTCACCGATCTGTTCGGCATTCCCGACTCCGACGGCAGCAGCAATCTCGACGTCGCCGTCGGCTGGGAGTTCGCCCCCAGCTGGACGCTCAACGGCGCCGTGGGCAAGCAGTGGGTCGCCGGCAGCGCGGGCACTGCGACGTACGCGTTCTGGTCGGCGGGTGTGGGCAAGTCGTTCGACAACGGCTTCGACATCGCACTGAACTTCAACGACAACGACCTGATCGGTCCCGACGACACCATCACCCTCGCCGTCACCAAGTCGTTCTGACGCGGCGCGCGCGCATCTGGAGAGCCACATGAAACTGATCATCGCGATCATCCGCCCGTTCAAGCTCGACGAGGTCCGCGAGGCACTCGGCGAAGCCGGTGTCACCGGCCTGACCGTCACCGAGGTCAAGGGCTTCGGCCGACAGAAGGGCCATACCGAGCTCTATCGCGGCGCCGAGTACGTCGTCGATTTCCTGCCCAAGCTGAAGATCGAATGCGCGGTCAGCGACGACGTGTTCGAGGCGGCGATCGAGGCGATCACCAAGGCGGCGGGCACCGGCAAGGTCGGCGACGGCAAGGTGTTCGTCCTCGCCCTGGAACAGGCCCTGCGTATCCGCACCGGCGAAATCGGCGCCGACGCGCTCTGACCCCACGGAGATGTCTGACATGAAAAAGATCGAGTCCCGCGGGTGGAAGACCCGGATGCAGGCGCTGTGCCTGATGCTGTTGTGTGCGTGCGCGCTGTTCGGTGTGGCAGGCAGCGCATTCGCGCAGGACCTGCCGGCGGCCGAGACCGCCGTGGCGGTGGTGGAAACGGCTGAAGCCGTGACGTTCGACAGCGGCAACGTGGCGTGGATGCTCACCTCCACGCTGCTGGTGCTGCTGATGGTGGTGCCGGGCCTGGCGCTGTTCTACGGCGGCATGGTGCGTTCGAAGAACGTGCTGTCGGTGATCATGCAGGTGCTGGTGGTGTTCTCGGTGGTGATCATCATGTGGGTGGCCTACGGCTACAGCGCGGCGTTCACCGAAGGCAACGCGTTCTTCGGTTCGTTCACCGAAAAAGCATTCCTGCGCGGCATCACCGCCGAGACGGATGCAGGCGGTCTGCCGGAATTCCTGTTCATCGTGTTCCAGTCGACGTTTGCCGGCATCACCACGGCGCTGGTCGTCGGTTCCTTCGCCGAGCGCATCAAGTTCTCGGCGGTGCTGCTGTTCTCCATCCTGTGGGTGACGTTCGCCTACCTGCCGATGGTGCACATGGTGTGGAGCGGTGAAGCGGGCTTCCTCGCGCACAAGGGCGTGATCGATTTCGCGGGCGGCACGGTGGTGCACATCAATGCCGGTGTCGCCGGTCTGGTGGGCGCGTACTTCCTCGGCAAGCGTCTGGGTTACGGCAAGGAAGCGATCAAGCCGCACAGCGTGCCCTTCACCTTCATCGGTGCATCGCTGCTGTGGGTGGGCTGGTTCGGCTTCAACGCGGGCTCGGCGCTCGCCGCCGATGCCAGCGCGTCGCTGGCCATGCTCAACACCATGGTCGCCACCTCGGCCGGTGTGGTGGCGTGGAGCATCGTCGAAGCCTTCACCAAGGGCCGTCCGTCGGCGCTCGGCGCGGCTTCGGGTGCGATCGCGGGTCTGGTCGGCATCACCCCGGCCGCGGGCACCGTGGGGCCGATGGGCGCCTTGGTGATCGGTCTGGCGGCAGGCGCGCTGTGCGTGTGGGGCGTCACCGGTCTCAAGCGCTTGCTGCGCGCCGACGACAGCCTCGACGTGTTCGGCGTACACGGCATCGGCGGCATCGTCGGCGCCCTGCTGACCGGCGTCTTCAGCGCGCAGTCGCTGGGCGGCACCGAAGTCGATCTCGCGATCGGCGCGCAGGTCTGGGTGCAGTTCATCAGCGTCGCGTTCACCGTGCTGTGGTGCGCCGTGGTCACCGCGGTGGTGATGCTGATCGTCAAGCTCGTCGTCGGTCTGCGCGTGACCGAAGACGAAGAGCGCGAAGGTCTGGACATCGTCTCGCACGGCGAATCGGCCTACGAGAAGTAAGCGACACTTGGCGTCCGCGCAGCCGCGCGGACGCCGGCAAAGCAAGCGGGGCCAGCGGGCGACGGCGGGGAAGGCCGGCGCCCGCTTTTTCTGTGCGTGCGGGTTGCGTTGCCCGGCGTGGCACGGTGCAATGCGGCCATGTCGAAAATTCTGCTTGCCGCGCTCGTCGCCCTGCTGCTCTCCGCCTGCGCCCACAACGCGCCCCGCAATCCGCTCGCCACCTGGGTGCCGTCGACCAACCACGATGCGCGTCGACCGGTGCTGGTTGTGCTGCACTACACCGAGCAGGACTCGGTGCAGCGCAGTCTCGACACGCTGCGCACCGCCAACAGCGGCGGTCGCGTGAGTTCGCATTACCTGATCGGCCAGGATGGCGAGCGCTACCAACTCGTGTCCGATCTCGACCGCGCGTGGCATGCCGGGGCCGGCAGCTGGGGCGCGGTGTCGGATGTGAACTCCGCCTCGATCGGCATCGAACTCGACAACAACGGCCGCGTGCCGTTCACCGAGCCGCTGGTCGAGAGCCTGCTGGTGTTGCTGGGCGATCTGAAGACGCGCTGGCGTATTCCGGCGGAAAACTTCATCGGCCACTCGGACCTCGCGCCCGGCCGCAAGGTCGACCCCGGCGTGCATTTCCCGTGGAAGCGTCTGGCGCAGCACGGCTACGGCCTATGGCCGCGCGATGGCACGCCGCCTGCGCCGCCGGGCTTCGATGTGGTGCAGGCCTTGCGGGTCGTGGGGTATCCGGTTGATGACCTCGATGCGACGTCGCGGGCGTTCCGCTTGCGGTTCCGGGGGTTGGCGGAGGGGGCGCTGGATGTGGAGGATCAGCGGATCCTCTATGCGCTGGTGCAGGGGTGGACGATTCCGGCGAATCCAGCCGCGCAGCCGTAGCTTTGCAGTGCAGTGCAGTGCAGTGCAGTTGCTCCGCTCCTGCCGAGTCTCAACGCCGCACACGTGATTGCAGACCCGTAGGGCGCCGCACAGGGATGTGCGGCGTTTTTCGACCGAGCCATGGATGGCGAGTCGAAAAATCCCGGAACGAATGACGCGCCGGATGTGCTCCGTCGGGGAGGCCCTTTCTTTTGCTTACTTTTCTTTGGGCCAGCAAAGAAAAGTGAGTCGCTCGCCGACAGGCGAGCGAAAGCACTGCACTTTCGCGTGCACCGCAGGAAGATCAAATGCTTTCGTCCGCTGACGCGGCCGAGTTCATTTCTTTTGGTAGACGCCAAAAGAAACAGAACCAAAGAAAAACGTCTCCCCGACACGTCCGAAGCCAGCGACTTGGAGTGCACAGGGATTTTCCGACTCGGCATCCTGCCTCGGTCGGAAAACGCCGCCCATCCATGGGCGGCGCCCTCCGGGTAAGCGGGCTCTTAGAGCCGTCAGGGGGAAACTCGCGGCAACGGCAACGGCAACGCGAAACCCACAACCCGACAGGCCCGCCGAAGCGGGCCTGTCGATCACACGTTGAAGCGAACGCTTACTGCTTGAGCGAATCGATCGCCGCATTGAGCGTGGCGCTCGGGCGCATCGCCTCGATCACCTTTGCCAGATCCGGATGGTAGTAACCACCGATCTCCACCGGCTTGCCTTGCGCGCCATTGAGTTCGGACAGGATCGCCGACTCGCCGTCCGTCAGGGCCTTCGCCACCGGTGCGAACGTCGCCTTCAGGTCGGCGTCGTCGATCTGGTCGGCCAAGGCCTGCGCCCAGTACTGGGCGAGGTAGAAGTGGCTGCCGCGGTTGTCGAGTTCGCCGACCTTGCGCGCCGGCGAGCGGTTCTCGTCGAGGATGCGGCCGTTGGCGACGTCGAGCGCGGCGGCCAGCACCTTGGCCTTCGGGTTGTCGTAGGCGTTGCCGAGATGTTCGAGCGATGCGGCCAGCGCAAGGAACTCGCCCAGCGAATCCCAGCGCAGGTAGTTCTCTTCAACGAACTGCTGCACATGCTTCGGCGCCGAGCCGCCTGCGCCGGTTTCGAACAGGCCGCCACCGGCCATCAGCGGCACGATCGACAGCATCTTGGCGCTGGTGCCCAGCTCCATGATCGGGAACAGATCGGTCAGGTAGTCGCGCAGCACGTTGCCGGTGACCGAGATCGTGTCTTCGCCCTTGCGGATGCGCTCGAGCGAGAACGTCGTCGCTTCGACCGGCGGCAGCACGCGCAGGTCGAGACCGGCGGTGTCGTGATCCTTGAGGTAGGTCTCGACCTTGGCGATCACCTGCGCGTCGTGCGCGCGGCTCTTGTCGAGCCAGAACACGGCCGGCGTCTCGGACAGGCGCGCGCGGTTCACGGCGAGCTTCACCCAGTCCTGGATCGGGGCGTCCTTGGTCTGGCACATGCGCCAGATGTCGCCGCTCTTGACCGCCTGCTCGAACACCACATTGCCGTCGCCGTCGGTGACGCGCACGGTGCCGTCGCCGGGGATCTGGAAGGTCTTGTCGTGGCTGCCGTATTCCTCGGCCTTCTGCGCCATCAGGCCGACGTTGGGCACCGAGCCCATCGTCGTCGGATCGAGTGCGCCGTGGGTCTTGCAGTCGTCGATGACCGCCTGGAACACGTCGGCGTAGCAGCGGTCCGGGATCACGGCCTTGGCGTCCTGCAGCTTGCCGTCGGCGTTCCACATGCCGCCCGAGTCGCGGATCATCGCCGGCATCGAAGCGTCGACGATGACGTCGCTCGGCACGTGCAGGTTGGTGATGCCCTTGTCGGAATTGACCATCGCAAGCTTCGGGCGCGTGGCGTAGAGCGCGTCGATGTCGGCGCGGATCGCGTCCTGCTGGTCCTGCGGGAGGGTCTGGATGCGCGCGTACAGATCGCCGATGCCGTTGTTGGCATCGAAGCCGACCTGCGCCAGCGCGTCGGCGTACTTCGTCAGCACGTCACGGTAGAACGCCTGCACGACGATGCCGAACATGATCGGGTCGGAGACCTTCATCATCGTCGCCTTGAGGTGCAGCGAGAACAGCACGCCCTGCGCCTTCGCGTCTTCGATCTGCGCTTCGATGAAGCTCGACAGCGCCTTGCGCGACATCACCGCGGCATCGACGATCTCGCCGGCCTGCACCTTCACCGCGTCCTTGAGCACGGTCGTCGCGCCGTCGCTGCCGACGAGTTCGATCTTCAGCGCGCCGGCCGTTTCAAGCGTCGCCGAACGTTCGCTGCCGTAGAAATCACCGTCTTCCATGTGCGCGACGTGCGACTTCGAATCGCCCGACCACTTGCCCATGCGATGCGGATGCTTGCGCGCGAACGCCTTCACCGACTTCGGTGCGCGGCGGTCCGAGTTGCCTTCGCGCAATACCGGGTTCACCGCGCTGCCCTTGGTGCGGTCGAAGCGCGCCTTGATGTCGGTCTCCGCGTCGGTCTTCGGCACGTCCGGGTAATCCGGCAGCGCGAAGCCCTGGCCCTGCAGCTCCTTGATCGCAGCTTTCAGCTGCGGCACCGAGGCACTGATGTTCGGCAGCTTGATGATGTTGGCTTCGGGCGTGGTCGCCAGCTGGCCAAGTTCGGCGAGGTGGTCGCCGATCTGCTGCGCGTCGGTCAGTACGTCCGGGAACTGGGCCAGGATGCGGCCGGCCAGCGAGATGTCGCGCGTTTCGACCGCGATGCCCGCCGGTTTGGTGAATGCCTCGACGATCGGCAGCAGCGACTGCGTCGCCAGGTACGGGGCTTCGTCGGTGAGCGTGTAGAGGATCTTCGGCGTATCGGACATGCGGGCGTGTCTCGTCTGGAAGCGGGGGGAAATGCGTGGCCGGCGCGCGTTGCGGCATCCAGTGGCCGCGCGTACCGGCGCGTCCGCGGATCAGCCGGCGAGGGCCGGTGCGTGCGGACGACACAGCCCCTCGATTGTCGCGCGTTTGCGCAGGTCGCGGAAGGCGCGTGCCTGCGTGGAGACATACGGGACAGCATGGTGCGCGCGACTGCGCAGTACGAAAAAACGCGGCCGAAGCCGCGTTTGGTGATCGAAACGGTGACGCGCGCTGCGACTTACTTCACCGAGAACTCGCGCGTCTCCACCGTGGTGCCGTCGAGCGAGATCTCGAGCCTGTAGGTCCCGGCCGGCCAGCCACCCGGGTTGCGGATGTCGAAGGCGATGACCTGCGGACCGGCGACGACGTCGGCTTCGCTGCTGTTGACCAGTTGCCCTTCGCCGAAGCTCCAGCGCGCGCCGAGCTTCGCAGCGCTTTCGCCGTCGGTGCCGACCGACGCATAGATGATGTCGGCAGGCGCGAACTCCGATGCCGGGGTCGCGACACGGTTCTGGTCGTCGACGGCATTGCCGAGCTCGACGCTCGTCACCGTGGCAGGCGCGGGTGGCTCGGGTGCGGGGGGCGGCTCGGGCGCGACCGGTGCCGGCGGCGGTGGCGTGGTGGGGGCGTCACGGTTGCAGCCTGCGAGCAGCAGCACGCCGCCAAGTGCGGCGGCCAGGGTCAGGACGACGGGTCGGGTCATGGAAACTCCTGGAGTCGGGAATCGGTCACGCGGCAGGCAGCTGCAGCACCTGGCCGGCATGGAGGCAGTCGGGGTCGTCGAGCACGTCACGGTTGGCGTCGAACAGCTCGCGCCAGCGATCCTGGGCGCCGAGCTGGGCTTCGGCGATCCCGGACAGCGAGTCGCCCTTGCGCACGACATAGGTGCGCATCGGGTGCGCATCGGGTACGCGGGAGGACGACATGACCACACCTCGGCCGGGGGAATGCGACGGCGCAGGCTCCCACGCCCCGCGTTAAGAATCCATCGCGCGGGACGCGTCCCGGCTCACTGTCGCGGGTCGCGCAGGCGGTCCGGGACCGCATGGCCGGGCGTCGCGCGCCACGGATTGATGTCCAGCCCGCCGCGGCGCGTGTAACGCGCTTCGACCGACAGCGTCTCCGGCCGGCAACGCGCCAGCAGATCGACGAACACGCGTTCGACGCACTGCTCGTGGAACTCGGCATGGTCGCGGAACGACACCAGATACCGCAGCAGCGCCGCGCGATCGATGCGCGGCCCGCGATAGGCGATGTGCAGGCTGGCCCAGTCGGGCTGACCGGTGACCGGGCAGTTCGACTTCAGCAGCGCCGAGGTCAGACGTTCCTCGACGATCTCGCCGGCATCGGACGCGAGCAGCGAAGCATCGGGCGGGCCGTAACTCCCGATCTCGACGTCGAGGCTGTCGATCGACGTGCCGTCGTGCGCGTCGTCGGCCATCGCAGGCAGCCCGAACACGACATCGACCCGCGCACCGGCGGACCGCGACAGGTCCTCGATGACACGCGTGCGGACAGCATCGGCCCCGTCGAAGCGCGTGTGGTTGAGCGAGTTGAGGTAGAGCTTCAGCGATTTGGACTCGACCAGATGCGGCGAACCGCCCGGCACGGTGATCGTTGCCGTCGCCACGACCGGCTTGCCGCGCGTATCCAGCCAGCTCAGCTCGTAGGCATGCCAGCGGTCGTGACCGATGAAGGGCAGCGCCGCACCGATGCCGATCTCCGCACGCCCGAGCGTGCGCGCGATCGGGAACAGCAGACCCGGATCGTAATGACGCGGATAGGCGACCTCGCGGCCGAGCGGAATGGGCGGCGCGGCCGCGATGGGGGTTCGGGGGGACATGGGGGAATTTTAGCGCCGGGGGAGCGACGGGCGTCGGCGGACGTGCTGCGCCGTGCGGGTCGCAGTCAGCCTGTCAGCCCGTCAGTGCCCTGCTTCTGTTCGCCGCCCCGGCACATGCCGGGGGCGAAAGGTCCTGCAGCGCTGTGCACGCGGCCCTCAACCCTCGCCCGCATCCAGATAGTCCAGGCTCACCTGCAGCATCGCCCGCAGTCCCAGATCCAGCGCGGACTCGTCGAGGTCGAACTGCGGCGAATGGTTGCTCGGCGCAGTGGCCGGGTCCTTGCCTGCCGCCGTCGCGCCAACGAAGAAGAACATCGCCGGGACCTCCTTGGCGTAGTACGCGAAATCCTCGGCGCCCATGTTGAGCGGGGTTTCGACGACGTTTTCCGCGCCGGCAACGGCCTGCAGGCTCGGCAGCAGGCGCGTGGTCAGGGCAGGGTCGTTGACGGTGACGGGGTTGCCGGTGGAGTCGGGCACGTGCGCCTCGACGGTGGCGCCATGCGCGGCGGCGACGTGTTCGGCGACGTTCTTGAGGTCGGCGAAGATGTCGCTGCGCACGGCTTCGTCGAAGGTGCGGATCGTGCCGACCAGCTCGACATGATCGGGAATGATGTTGTAGCGGATGCCGCCCTTGATCGCGCCGAAGCTCACGACCGCAGGCAACGTGGAGATGTTGGTGCGGCGGCTCACGATGGTCTGCGCGGTGCCGATCAGGTCGGCCGCGGCGACGATCGGGTCGACACCGCCCCAAGGTCGCGAGCCGTGCGTCTGCCGGCCGATGACCTTGAGGTTGAAACGGTCCGACGCGGCCATCAGCGGGCCGCCGCGCACGCCGAGCTGGCCGGCCTGCAGCGTCGAGAACACATGCAGGCCGAAGATCGCGTCGGGCTTGAAGTCGCGGAAGATCCCTTCGGCCAGCATCATCGACGCGCCGCCGTCCTCATCATCGGGCGGGCCTTCCTCGGCGGGCTGGAACACGAACAGCACCTCGCCGGCCAGCTGCTCGCGCATGCCGACCAGGGCTTCGGCCACGCCCATCAGGATCGCGACGTGCGCATCGTGGCCGCAGGCGTGCATGACGCCGGTGGGTTCGCCGCGGTAGGTGGTGGTCGCGGTGGACGTGAAAGGAAGGCCGGTCTGTTCGGTGACCGGCAACGCGTCCATGTCGGCGCGCAGTGCGATCCTCGGGCCGGGGCGGCCGCCCTTGAGCACGGCGGTCACGCCGGTATGCGCGATGCCGGTCTTCGGTTCGAGGCCGAGGCTGCGCAGATGCTCGGCGACCTTGGCCGCGGTACGCGTCTCGCGGTTGCCGAGTTCGGGATGCTGGTGGATGTCGCGACGCCAGTCGACGAGTTTGGCCTGCAGCGCGGTCGCGGCGCTGGCGACTTCGGGACGTTGCGACTCCTGCGCATGCGACAGGACGGGCAGAGCGGCGCAGGCGCAGAGCAGCGCGGTGGCGAGACGATGCATCGGCGGATCCTCGACGGGTGACCGGTCGATGCTAGTGGATCAGCGGGCCTGCTGGCGCAATGCAGAAAGCGCGCCTGCGCGCGCTTCCAGATCAGGACTCAATCGATCGCGACGTGCGCGGTCAGCGTCCGCACTGCCAGGCGCCGAAACGCTGGCTGCCGCCGGCCGGCTCGCCGAGCGGGCTGATCGTGTCGGCGTTGAGGCCGGGGGCCTCGTTGCGCGCGAGGGTTTCGAGTTCCTCGCGCACGCGCAGCTGGTTGCGTTCGACGAACGCGATGCTGTGCTTGACGGAGACTTCGACCTCGCCGCGTTTCTGGCAATCGGCAGGCGCCGCACTCGTCACGCGCACCGCGCTCGCGCCCGGTGCCATGTGCACCCAGGTGCAGCCGACGGCGGACAGGGACAGCAGCATCACAGCCAGGGACTTGCGCATTCGGAATGCTCCGGGATTGGGTGTAAGAAGCGATGCCCGCCATTGTGGCGGGCATCGGCTGAGCGGGCGATCACCGCCCCTGGAACCCGTTCAAGTCTGCTGCGCGCACCAGCCGGCAAGCGCAGCAGGACATTGGACAGGTGTCAGCGTGCGACCGGCTGGCCGTCCGCATCGAGCACCTGCACCTCGCCCAGCTCGAGCGCGCGGATCGGCGCCTCGATCTGCTTGAGATCGCCGACGACGATCCACGTAAGCGCCTTGGGATCGATCGTCGTCGCCACGCCGCCCAGATCGGCCACCGTCATCGATTCGATCTCGGCCTTGCGCTGGAACATGTAGTCGTCCGGACGGCCGAAGCGCACGTTGCCGCCGATCGTCGACATCACCGACCACGCGGTCTCGTAGGCACCGGGCAGGCTCAGGGTCTGGATCGCCTGGGCGCGGGCGAGTTCGGCGGCGGTCGCCGGCCGGTCGCCATCGGCGAAGTCGGTCAGCTCACGCTGGATCTCGGCCATGGCCTCTGCAGTCTTGTCGATCTGCACCGGCGCCGACGCCATCCACGGGCGCTGGCCCAGCGTGCCGCTGGCCGAGCTGCGCGCGCCGTAGGACCAGTGCTTGTCCTCGCGCAGGTTCATGTTCAGACGCGCGGTGAAATCGCCGCCGATCACGGTGTTGGCCATGTCGAAACGGGTCGACGACGCATCGTTGGTCGGCGGGATCACCTGCGCGGCGAAGATGTTCGCCTGCACCGCGCCGGGCTGGTCGATCAGGAACACGCGCGGGGCGGTCGGACGTGCGACCTCGGCCACTTCGATGGCCGCCGGCGCCGCGCCGGTGCCACGCCAGTCGCCGAAATGCGTTTCCAGCATCGGCACGATCTCGTCCAGCGTGGTGTCGCCGACGACGATCAGCGTCGCGCCTTCCGGACGCACCCAGTCGCGGTGGAACGCGACCAGCTCGTCGCGCGTGAGCTTGGCGATCGCGTCCTCGGTGCCGCTGCCGGTAAACGGAATCGCGTACGGATGACCGGCACCGTAGACCAGCGGCGGCAGCACGCGCATCGCCACGCTCGACGGGCGCGCCTTCTCCTGCGCGATGCCGGCGATCCACGTCGCCTTGATGCGGTCGATTTCCTTCTGGTCGAAGTTCGGGCGACGCAGCATGTCGGCGAACAGCGCCAGCGACGGATCGAGGTTTTCCTTCAGCGCCGAGACGTAGGCGTTGCTGCCGTCGAGCGACGCGCCCGCGCCGAGGCTCGCGCCCAGCGCTTCGACGCGGTCGGCGAAGTCGAGCGCGCCCAGACCGCCGGCGCCTTCGTCGAGCACGTTCATCGTGAAGCTCGCGGTGCCCGGCGTGCGGCCCAGATCGGCGGTGTAGCCGCCCTTGAACTCGTAGCTCAGCTGCACGACCGGAATCTCCGGACGGCGCGCGAGGATCACCTGCGTGCCGTTGGACAGCGTCGCGCGCTCCTGCGCCGGGAACTTGAGTTCCGGGAACGACGCGGTCTTCGGCACGCCGGTGCTGCGGTCGACGGTGCTGTGCGTGGTCGTGTACCTGGCATCCGGCGCGGGCGGGGTGAACGGTGCCGGCGTGACCGCGGGCTCCTCGACCAGCGGCGTGCGTGCGCCCGGCACGACGGTGATGGTGTGGCTGCCGACATCGAGCCACTTCGCGCCGGCCGCCTTGACGTCCTCGGCGGTGGTCGCGGCGACGTTCGCCAGCGAGTCGCGGAAGCAGCCCGGATCGCCTTCGTAGACGGTGCATTCGGCCAGTGCGTCGGCCTTGCCGCCGAAGCCGCCGATGCGCTCGATGCCGCGTACGAAGCCGGCCCGGAACGAGGTCTTGGCGCGCTCGAGTTCCTCGGCGCTCGGGCCTTCGGTGATCAGGCGCTCGAGTTCCTCATCGATCGCCGCTTCGACGGTCGCCGGATCCACACCCTGCTTCACGGTCGCCATCACGACGAAATTCGAACCCAGCTGCGAGCCGTAGGCGCCGGCGCTGATGTTGTCGACCAGGCGGTCGTCGTGCAGCAGGCGGCGGTCGAGACGCGAGGCCTTGGCGCCGCCGAGCACGCTGCCGAGCACCTGCAGATGGTCGATCTCGGTGGTGCCCAGTTCGGCCACATTCCACGCGCGGTAGATGCGCACCTGCGGCACCTGGTCTTCCATCGTCTCGCGGGTGTCGGCGCTGCGCTTGGCCACGTCGACGGCGGGCTGCGCCATCGTCGGGCCGGCCGGAATGTCGCCGAAGTACTGCGCGACCTTGGCCCGCGCGGTGGCCACGTCGATGTCGCCGGCCAGCACCAGCACCGCGTTGTTCGGGCCGTACCAGGTGCGGAACCACTGCTTGACGTCGTCGAGCGCGGCCGCGTTGAGGTCGTTCATCGAGCCGATGACGCCGTGGTGGTACGGGTGGCCCTTCGGGTACAGCGCGCGGGTCAGCTTGTCCCAGACCTGGCCGTAGGGCTGGTTCTCGCCCTGGCGCTTCTCGTTCTGCACCACGCCGCGCTGCTCGTCGAGCGCCGCCTGGTCGACCGCGCCAAGCAGATGGCCCATGCGGTCGGATTCCATCCACAGCGCCATGTCGAGCGCGGTGGTCGGCACGTTCTGGAAGTAGTTCGTGCGGTCGGTATTGGTGGTGCCGTTCTGGTCGGTCACGCCAACCTGCTTGAAGGGGTCGAAGAACTCGCCGTCGTGGTTCTCGCTGGCCTGGAACATCAGATGCTCGAACAGGTGCGCGAAGCCGCTGCGGCCGGCGGGTTCGTCCTTGCTGCCCACGTGGTACCAGATGTTGACCGCGACGATCGGCGCCTTGCGGTCGGTATGCACCACCACGCGCAGGCCGTTGGGCAGGGTGAAGGTCTCGTACGGAATGTCGACGCCGGCGGCCTGCGCCGGCGGTGCGGCCAGTGCCATCGGGGCTGCAGCGATGCCGGACAGGGCGAGGCCGGTGGCCAGCGCAAGCAGGGCCGCGCGCGGGCGGCGCGCGGAGGAAGCGGAACGGACGTGACCTGCGGACATGTGGATCCTTCGAGGGTCTGGACGGAAAAGAAGACCGCCATCGTAGCCAGCCCCGCGGGCGCGCCGCACGGGCCGCAGGTCATGGTCTCCGGACCCGTCACGGCGTGGGCGCTAGATTCGACGGCCCGCCTTCGAGGAGACCCCTGATGACCGACTGGACCCTGGTGACCGGTGCCAACCGCGGCCTCGGCCTCGAATTCGTCCGTCAGCTGCTGGCCGACGGCGCCCGGGTGGTGGCGACCTGCCGCCAGCCCGGCAAGGCGACCGCACTCAACAATCTCGCTGCCGAGCACCCCGGCCACCTGAAGGTGCTGCCGCTCGATGTCGGCGACGCCCGCTCGCGCGACGAGCTGGTCCGGGAGTGGCCGCTGGCCGCCGGTGACGATGCGCGCATCGCGGTGCTGATCAACAACGCGGGCGTGCTGCACAGCGGCGAGCGCTTCGGCACGCTGAGCGCCGACACGCTCGACGACAGCCTGCGCACCAACGTTACCGGCCCGCTGTTGCTGACCCAGACGCTGGCGCCGCTGCTCGTCGACGGCGCGCGTGTCGCCAACCTGTCCTCGCAACTCGGGTCGATCGCCAACACCGGGCGCTTCGGCACGCCGAGCTACGCGATCAGCAAGGCCGCACAGAACATGGCGACCGTGCAGCTGGCGCATGCGCTGCGCGAGCGCGGCATCGTCGTCGTCGCCCTGCATCCGGGCTGGGTGCAGACCGACATGGGCGGCGCCCAGGCCAGCGAAGTGCCCGGGGATTCGGTCGCCGGCCTGCGCAAGGTCATCGACGGTCTCGGGCCGGACGACAGTGGCCGCTTCCTCGACTGGACCGGCGCGACGCTGCCCTGGTGACCGACAATGGCCGGCCCGCAGCCCGGTCCGGCCCATGTTCGACGTCATCCTGCACACGCCCGAGATTCCGCCCAACACCGGCAACGTGATCCGCCTGTGCGCCAACACCGGCGCGCGGCTGCATCTGGTGCGGCCGCTGGGTTTCGACCTCGACGACCGCAACCTGCGCCGCGCCGGCCTCGACTACCACGAGTACGCGACGCTGCAGGTCCATGACGATCTCGATGCCGCACTCGCGGCGATCCAGCCGGCGCGCCTGTTCGCATTGAGCACGCGCAACAGCGTCCGCTTCGATGCGCCTGTGTTCGCGCCGGGCGATGCCTTCCTGTTCGGCAGCGAGACCCGCGGCCTGCCGGACGAGGTCCTCGCCCGCGTACCAGACGGCCAGCGCCTGCGTCTGCCGATGCGGCCCGGCAACCGCAGCCTCAACCTGTCGAACGCGGTCGCGGTGGTGGTCTTCGAAGCGTGGCGGCAGCACGCGTTCGCGGGTGCGGCGGACCTGTCTCCGGGACCGCCGGCCTGACGCCGTCCGGCATGCGGCTCAGCGTGCGGGTGTCACCCGCGCCGCATCGCTCGCCACCCGCCGCGCATTGAACTCGCTGTCCGCATCCCACGCCGGCCAGCCGTCGCCGTTGGCGAGGGCGTCGGCAAGGCGGTAGACGGTGCGGGTGTCGGCGGTCGGGCCGGCCATGTCCCAGCTGTCGTCGAATGCATCCCCGGGCTGGTGGTAGCGGTGGGCGAAATAATCGGCGCGCGCGGCCTTGCCGCCTTCGACGCCGCCGTCGAGCTGGTCCATGCCGGGGCCGATCGTGATCGCCGGCACCCCGGCCTGCGCGAACGCGAAATGGTCGGCGCGGTAGAACAGGCCGGCTTCGAGGTTCGGATCCGGTGACCAGCCGCGGCCATCGACCGCGGCCGCCGTTGCGAGATCGCGTTCCAGCGACACGCGGCCCTTGCCCCAGGACGAGATGTCGTGCGTCTCCCCGTCCGGGCTCCACATTTCCATGTTGAGCACCGCCGCCGTGGTCTCCAGCGGACGCAACGGATTGGCCGCGTAGTAGGTCGCGCCGAGCAGGCCGTTCTCTTCTGCCGTCAGCGCGATGAACTGCAGCGTGCGCGCCGGACGCGGGCCGGCGGCGAAGACGCGGGCGAGTTCGATCATCGAGGCGATCGCGGTGGCGTTGTCGACCGCGCCGTTGATGATGGCGTCGCCGCTGTCGTCGGGTTCGCCCACGCCGAAGCTGTCCCAGTGACCGGACAGGATCACCGTCTCGTCGGGACGCGACGCGCCCGGCAGCACGCCGACGACGTTGTGGCTGATCACGCGGTCGCGCTTGACCGCGAATGCGAGATCGAGCGTGGCATCGCCCAGCGCGCCGCCCTGGAAGCCGTGCTGCTGCGCGCGACGCTTCTCGGCATCGAAGTCGAGCCCGGCGTCGGCGAACAGCTGCTCGGCCACGCCGCGCTGGATCCAGCCGCGCATCGGCAGGTGATGGGATTCCGCGTCGGCGCGAACGATGTCGTACTGCGGGCCGGCGCGGCCGTTGCGCACCGTCGCCCACGGATACGAGGCCGGCTCGGTCTCGTGCACGATCAGCACGCCGGCTGCGCCGCGCTTCGCGGCCTCTTCGTACTTGTAGGTCCAGCGGCCGTACCAGGTCAGCGCGCGACCACCGAAGCGGCCGGGCTCGGCGGCCTCGAAATCCGGATCGTTGATCAGCACGACGACGACCTTGCCGGCGACATCGAGCCCGGCGTAATCGTCCCAGTCGAGTTCCGGCGCGGTGATGCCATAGCCGGCGAATACCAGCGGCGTGGCCGACAGATCGACGCCCGTGCCCGGACGCAGGGTTTCGACCGCGATGTCGTCGCCATTGGCCAGCGCGCGCGTGGCGCCGCCGACGTGCAGCTGCGCCGTCACCGGACCGTCGATGACGCTGCGTTCCAGCGTGACCGCCTGGGTCCAGCCGCCCGCGTCGCCGCCGGGTTCGAGGCCTGCTTCCGCGAACTGCGTGCTGATGTAATCGGCCGTCAGGCGCTCGCCTTCGGTGGTCGGCGCACGGCCTTCGAATTGATCGGACGCCAGCACCGACAGATGCCGGGCGAGGTTGTCGGACCGGATGCCACCGCCGGGAATCTCCGGTGCCGTCGTGGCTGCGGCGGGCGCGCCGCTGGCCTCGGGCGCGGCCGGCGTCGACAGCTGGCAGGCCGCAAGCAGCAGCGTGCAGGACAGGGCGGACAGTCGGGACGATCGGCGCATCGGCGGGTCCGGCAATGGGCGGACCATGATGCCGCAAGTGGTCGCAGCCCCCGTCGATTGGCTACAGTGACGGCCGGTTCCCCCATCCAGGAGCACTCGATGTCCCGTCGTTTCCGCGTTGCGCCGCCGTGTCTGCTGGCAGCCGCCCTCGTTCCCCTGCTGGCCCTGTCGGCCTGCTCGCCTGCGCCCGAAGAAGGTTTCGAGGAAGAACAGCCTGCAGCGACGCCGGCCGATGCCGACACCGGTGCCGGCTCCGCCATCGAAACCGAGACCGCCCGGGCGGAGATCGGCGAGAACGTACCCGAAGCCGCCGCACCGGCCGGCGAGCCGGGCGCGACGCCTTGCGACACCGAGGCGGTGCAGGGCCTGATCGGCACCCAGGGCAGCGAAACCGTCTACGCCAAGGCGGCGCAGGACGCGGGTGCCCAGGCGCATCGCGCGCTGGGTCCCACCGACATGGCGACGATGGATTTCCGGCCTGACCGCCTGAACATCGATCTCGACGAGAGCGGCAAGATCACCGGCTTCCGCTGCGGCTGATCCGGTCCGTCAGCTGCAGACACCAGAACGCCCGGCATTGTGCCGGGCGTTCTGCGTTGCGGGCCACGGGCGCCCAGGCCGTCGATCAGCGATCGTCGCGCGTGCGCTTGAAGTCGACCGGCTGGCCGTCCTGGTGGCTGCTCCAACGGCCGCTGGCATCGCGCTCGCAATCGCGCGACACCGGCTCGCCCGGCTGACTGGGTCGACTCATGCACAGCGGGTTGGCGTCGACCGCGGCGTGGTTGTCGCGATATTCGTAGGAACCGCAGCCCGCGAGCAGCAGGGCCGCGCCGGCGATGACCGGAATGCGCATGCGTCGTCTCCGTTGCGATGGAAATCCGACGATCGCAGATCACGCCAGGCGTCGCAAACGCGCCTCAGCGGCGGCTGGCGACCAGCCGGGTGACGTCGACCGCGAGCTGTTCGACGGCGTCGCCGAACCGGCCGTGGCCGCCGCCGGCATAGGCACCCTGCCCGCTGGACAGCGTGCCCGCGATGCCGCTGGCGACGTCGCGGGCCTGGCCGAGCTGGCCGCCCAGTGCACCGTCGATGGCGGTCGCCGCCTGGGCCGCGCTGGCGAAGTCGCCGCGGGTAACGCCGTCCATCACGCCGCGCGCGGCCGCCTGCACGTCGCTCAGCGACCGTGCGATCGCACCGATGTCACCGATGTCCGGGGTCCGGCCATTGGTCAGCGCACCGCTGGCCAGTCCGGACAGCGCCTCCTGCACCGACACGTTGGCACCCGGGATGCGCCCGGTCAGCTGGTCGATCGCGATGTTCGCCAGCGGCTGCATCGCCGCGGGCAGGTTGTCGGCTACCGCGCCGCGGGCGGCTTCGCCCAGGCTGCCCCCGACGAGACCGTTGACCACCCCCATCACCGCGCCCGGCAGGCCGCCGGTGAGCATGCCGACGACAGCGGCGCCCACGATGCCCTGCAGGTCCCTGGCATCGATGCCCAGCGCATTGGCGAGGCCCTCGAGTGCGTTGTCGAGTCCGAGTGCATCGGTCGCGGTGCCCAGTGCATTGCTGATCGCCGCGCCGAGCGTGTCCACCGCCGCATCCACCGCGCTGCCCAGTGCATCGCTGGCCGCGCCGAGGGCGTCGCTGGCCGACGAGGCGGCATCCGATGCGCCGTTGTTGCCACCACCGCCGACGCCGCCTGCGCCGTCGCTTCCATTGCTCATGGGCTGCTCCAGGGAGAGGATCCTGCGCTGACCCTGGACGCGCTGCCGGCGCGGCACCAGCTGGTGCAGACCCGAGGTCGGCCGGAAACGTGCGCGGCGTCACCGTTGTCTGGTGGATACGGTCCCGAGGCGCGGCCTCACCGGCGTGCCGGCGCTGCCGGGCATCCTGATGCGCTGCGGTTCCTGTGCGTGCCGGAGACGCCGCTGCGGGGCCGCTAACGGAAAACGCAGCAGCGGGCGCGCGCCGGCGGTGGCTCAGCGACCGGCTTTCAGGGCGTCCAGGATGCGGACGCCTGCACGACCATCGTCCGGCTTCAGGCCGATCCGTTGCTGTTCGGCCTGGATCGCCCGCCGGCTCGCGGTGCCTATCATGCCGTCGACCTCGCCGATCGCGTGCCCACGTGCGAGCAGCAGGGTCTGCAGTTCGCGGCGCTGCGCGCGCGACAGGCCCGGGTCGTCGGTCGGCCACGGCGTCTGCAGGCCGCTGCCACCGCGCAGGCGGTCGGCCAGCGTGGCGATCGCCAGCGCATAACTCTCCGCCGCGTTGTAGGAGAAAATCGCGTCGTAGTTGCTGAAAACGATGAAGGCGGGGCCTCGGGCGCCGGTCGGCACGAGGATGGCGGCCTGTGTATTGCCGGCCGGCAACGCACCGCCGTCGACGCGGGTGATGCCGCGTGCGGTCCAGTCGGCTACGGTCCGGCGGCTGGTGCGGCCGGCCTGCGCGGTGTCGAAACCGGCCGGCAGCTTGATCTCGTAGCCCCAGGGCTGCCCCGTCTTCCACCCGGCACGCGAACGCTTGAGGTAGTTCGCGGTCGACGCCAGCGCGTCCGGAATGCTGTCGACCAGATCACGGCGGCCGTCGCCGTCGAAGTCGACCGCGATGCGCGCGTAGGTGCTCGGCATGAACTGGGTATGCCCGAACGCGCCGGCCCAGGAGCCGGTGGTGTCGCGGTTCTGCAGATCGCCGTCGTGCATCAGCTTGAGCAGGGCAACGAACTCGCTGCGGAAGAACGGCTGGCGGCGGCCGTTGCAGGCCAGCGTCGCCAGCGACACACGCAGCGGCCGCTTGCCGGAGATGCGGCCGTAGTCGCTCTCCACGCCCCAGATCGCGACCACGGTTTCGGCGTCGACGCCGTACTGCGCGGCCACGCGATCGAGCAGCGCGCGATGCTCGACCAGACGCGCGCGTCCATCGGCCACGCGTTCGTCATCGACGAGACCGGCGAGGTAATCCCACAGCGGCGTGGTGAATTCGGGCTGCGAATCGAGCAGCGGCAGCACCGTCATGTCCGGTGTCACGTCGGCGAGCTGGTCGAACGCCGCCTGCGGAATGCCGGCCTTGGCTGCATCGCCGCGCATACCGGTGATGCAGCGCGCGAACGCGGCGGCGTCATGGGTCGGGGCCGCGGCGGGCGCCGGCGTCGCGGGCACCTGCGCGGCGGCGCCGCCTGCGCACAGCAGCAGGCCGGACAGCGAGAGGCGTGCGGGATTGGAGAGACGATGCGTCGGGAAACGGGACATGCGGACAGCCTGCGCGAGCGAGGCGACCACTGTGCACGAGCCGGCGTGGCCGGCGCATCCCTGCGCCGGCGCCGGTTTCACCGTGCGCTCAGCCGATGTCGCCATCCACGTAGAACCAGCGCCCGTCCTCGCGCACGAAGCGGCTGCGCTCGCGCATACGCACCACACTGCCGCCGCCGATGCGGTACTTGGCGACAAAGGCGACTTCGGCGTGGTCGGCATCGAGGATGTCGTGCGCCTTGACCTCCAGACCCAGCCAGGCCGGTTGCGGAGCCTCGAAGCCGAGATCGTCCGGACGCGTCGAGGCGTGCCAGCTCGCGCGCAGATAGTCCGCGTCGCGCTGCACGTAGGCGACGTAGCGCGAACGCATCAGTGCTTCGGCATCCGGCGCGGCGGCGCCGTCATGCAGCGGTTCGCAGCAGTCGGCATAAGGGCGTGCACGGCCGCAGGGACACGGTGCAGCGGGATCGATGGAGGTTGTCGGCATCGCGCCAGTGTGCGGTTGCGCACGCGAGTCGCCAATCGCCGCGTGCTTTGAACATCCGCGCGGTGCGATCCGCATTTCGATCCGGCGGCGCCCTCGATGCGCGCGCTGTCGCCTCAGACCCAGCCGCGTGCCGCCAGCGATACCGCCGCGCCGTCGCCGACGACGAAATGGTCGAGCAGCCGTACGTCGACCAGTGACAGTGCCTGCTTGAGCTGCGCGGTGACCGCGCGATCGGCGGCACTCGGCTCACGGCTGCCGCTGGGATGGTTGTGACCGACGATCACCGCCGCCGCGTTGTGCGCCAGCGCGCGACGCACCACTTCGCGCGGATGGACCTCGGCGCCGTCGATCGTGCCGCGGAACAGTTCCTCGAACGCCAGCGCGCGGTGCCTGCTGTCGAGGAACAGCACCGCGAACACCTCGTGCGCGAAGCCACGCAGGCGCTGCGAGAAGTACCGGCCTGCGGCGGAGGGGTCGGTCATCGCCTCGCCGCGTGCGAGGTCGGCGGCGAGCACGCGGTTGCCGAGTTCCAGCGCCGCCGTCAGCGCGCAGGCCCGCGCGGGGCCGAGGCCCGGCAGCGCGGCGAGCCCGGCGGCGCCGCGTTCGATCAGCGTGCGCAGGGGGCCGTGTGCCGCGAGCAGCTGGCGTGCGGTCGTCACCGCGTCCTGTCCGCGCAGGCCCGAGCCGAGAAAGATCGCCAGCAGTTCGGCATCCGACAGCGCACCCGCGCCCTGACCCAGCAGTTTTTCGCGGGGGCGTTCGCCGGCCGGCCATTCGCGGATGTGCATGGGATGTCCCGGAAGGACGCCGGTGCGGGCGCACGTCCCAGGGGAAGGACTGCGCCGTCGCCCGCACCGGCGAGACCTGCATTCCAACCCGGGCAGGCCCGGTCGGGCAGCCGGTCACCGGCATCGCTTCGGGTAAGCTGTCGGCCGGTTTTCCGGTAGGACTCCGCCGACGATGGGCGCCGTATCGACCCCGCTGCACGGGCAGCGCATCCTGCTGTGCGTATGCGGTGGCATCGCCGCCTACAAGGCTGCGGACCTCGTCCGCCGTCTGCGCGATGCCGGCGCCGAAGTCCGCGTGGCGATGACCGAGAGTGCGCAGCACTTCGTGTCCGCGACGACCTTCCAGGCCGTCTCGCACAACGCCGTGCGCACGACGTTGTGGGACCCGGGTGCGGAAGCCGCGATGGGCCACATCGAGCTCGCGCGCTGGGCGACCCGAGTGGTCGTGGCGCCGGCGACGGCGAACACGCTCGCCAAGCTCGCGAATGGCTTCGCCGACAACCTCGTGACCACCCTGTGCCTGGCGACAACGGCGCCGCTGACCGTGTGCCCGGCGATGAACCACCGCATGTGGCTGCACCCTGCAACGCAGGCGAACATCGCGCTGTTGCGCGAGCGCGGTGCGCAGGTGATCGGCCCCGAGGACGGTCCGCTCGCGGAAGGCGAATCCGGCCCCGGCCGCCTCGCCGAGCCGCAGGCGATCGTGGCCGCGTTGCCCGTATGAGCACCGCCCTCACCGGACGCCGCGTGCTGGTCACCGCCGGTCCGACCTACGAGGATCTCGATCCGGTCCGGTTCCTCGGCAACCGCAGCAGCGGCAAGATGGGCTTCGCGATCGCCGCGGCCGCGCAGCGCGCAGGCGCCGACGTGGTGCTGGTCGCCGGGCCGGTGCATCTGCCGACGCCCGACGGCGTGCATCGCATCGATGTGCGCTCGGCCGCGCAGATGCATGCCGCCGTGTTCGACGCGCTGCCGGCCGACCTCTACATCGGCGCCGCCGCGGTCGCGGACTTCACCCCGGCGCAGGTCGCCCCGTCGAAGATCAAGAAGCGGCCGGGCGAAGACGGTCTGGATCTGCACCTGGTGCGCACCCGCGACATCCTCGCCGACGTCGCCAGTGCGGATCCGCGTCCGCAGCTCGTCGTCGGCTTCGCCGCCGAGACCGACGACGTCGATGCCAACGCGCGCGGCAAGCTCGTCGCCAAGCGCGTCGACCTGATCGCCGCCAACCGTGTCGGCATCGCCGGCAGCGGCTTCGAAGGCGACGACAACACGCTGCTGGTGCACGACGCCGCGGGCCAGGTACAGCTCGGGCCCGCCTCCAAGGCCGAGATCGCGGACCGCCTGGTCGCGCTGGTCGCGGCCCGCCTCCGACAGGACCCCTGATGTCGCACATTCTCGATATCCGCGTGCTCGACGCACGCTTCGGCCAGCAGTGGCCGCTGCCGGCCTATGCCACCGCGGGCAGCGCCGGTCTCGACCTGCGCGCCGCGCTGGACGAACCGCTGACCCTGCTGCCCGGCGACGTGTCGCTGGTGCCGTCGGGCCTGGCGATCCACATCGGCGATCCGGGCCTGTGCGCCATGGTGCTGCCGCGCTCGGGCCTGGGTCACAAGCACGGCATCGTGCTCGGCAATGGCACGGGTCTGATCGATGCCGATTACCAGGGGCCGCTGATGATCAGCGTCTGGCATCGTGGCAAGGACGCCTTCACCATCGAGCCCGGCGACCGGATCGCGCAGCTTGTCCTGCTGCCGGTCGTGCGGGCGACGCTGAATGTGGTGGATACTTTCGTCGAAACCGCACGCGGGGCCGGGGGGTTCGGTCACTCGGGGGTGCGTTGAGGGGGAGTTGCAGATGAGCGACAAGGAATCGCGACAGACGGCGTTGTGGGCGCAGCTGCAGCGGGCGGCACCATTGCTGGCGCTCATGCTGGCGCTGCTGGCGGTCTGGTTCGCCTGGAGCGGCTGGCAGCAGTTCCACGGCGAACGCCGCACCGGTGCCACCGAACGCGAACGCGATACCGCGGTCGCGGCGACGCAGCGTGCGCTGCAGGCCGAACTCGTCCGCATGGAGACGCGACTGGCGGACCCGGCGGTCCAGAGCGCGCTGGCGGCGGATGATCTGGCGGCGGCCGGCACTGCGCTGGCGGCCGACTGGCCACAGGTCGAACGCGTGGACATCTATGCGCCGGACCTGCAGCAGGCCTATGCCGCGCTCGAGAGCCGCGGCTTCGGCCGCGTCGGCGCGCTCGAGGATGCCTACATCAAGGACAGCGCGGTGCTGACCGTCGCCCAGGTGGAGGCGGCGCCCCGCTTGCTGGTGGCGGCGCCAGCGCGCGTGGACGACCGCCTGGTCGGCATCGCCCTCGCCCAGTTGCCGGTCTCGCATGCAACCGCAGGCATCGACGCGGCCGCCGTGGATGGCGCCGTGTATCTCGCCCTGCGCCAGGGCGGCCACACCCTGGTCGCGCGCGGCGACACGGGTCTGGAGAAGGTGGCCGAGCGCATGGGCAAGCCCGTGCCCGGGACGCCGCTCCGCGTGGCGGCGGCCGTCCCACGGGTCGGTGATGCGCCGATGGGCCTGGGTGCGATTCCGCTGCTGGCCGGTGCCGGCCTGTTCCTGCTGCTCGCGGTGCTGGCCTGGCGCCTGCCGCGCGGTCCGGGCCGCGCCACCGCGGCGGAAGACACCACGCCGACGTTCGCCGATTCGCTGCGCAGCGCGACACCCGAGGGCGCCGTCGCCGACGCGCCGCCCGTGCCGGTGCGCACCGACACGCCGAAGAAGAAAGCGGCCCCTGCCTCGGTGGTGCTCGACCCGTCGATCTTCCGTGCCTACGACATCCGCGGCGTGGTCGGGCAGACGCTCGACACCGGCGTGGCCGAACTGATCGGCCAGGCCGTCGGTTCGCTGATGCAGGAGCAGGACCTGGCCGACATCGTCGTCGGCCGTGACGGTCGCCTGTCGGGCCCGGATCTGGTCGCCGGCCTCGTGGCCGGCCTGCGCAAGACCGGCCGCAACGTCATCGACATCGGCATGGCGCCGACGCCGGTGGTGTACTTCGGCGCCTATCACCTGCGCACCGGCTGCTGCATCTCGGTGACCGGCAGCCACAACCCGGCCGATTACAACGGGTTCAAGATCGTGGTCGGTGGCGAGACGCTGTCGGGCGATGCGATCACCGACCTGCACGCGCGTATCGCCGATGACCGCCTGCACCAGGCCGCCCAGCCGGGTAGCGTGTCCGAACGCGACATCGGCGAGGACTACGTCCGCCGCATCGCCGAGGACATCCAGATCGCCCGGCCGCTGAAGGTCGTCGTCGATGCCGGCAACGGCGTTGCCGGTGAACTCGGTCCGCGCGTGCTCGAGGCCATCGGCGCCGAAGTGGTGCCGCTGTACTGCGACATCGATGGTGCGTTCCCCAATCACCATCCCGACCCGAGCGAGCCGCAGAACCTCGAAGACCTCATCAGCACCGTGCAGCGCTTCGATGCGGACCTGGGCATTGCCTTCGATGGCGATGGCGACCGTCTCGGCGTGGTCACGCGGGACGGCGAGAACATCTACGCCGACCGCCTGCTGATGCTGTTCGCGGCCGACGTGCTGGAGCGCAACCCGGGCGCGATGATCGTGTTCGACGTGAAGTGCACCGGCCGCCTGCCGGGCCACGTGCTGCGCCACGGCGGCAGCCCGCTGATGTGGAAGACCGGGCATTCGCTGATCAAGGCCAAGATGCGCGAGACCGGTGCGGAACTGGCCGGCGAGATGAGTGGCCATTTCTTCTTCGCCGAGCGCTGGTACGGCTTCGATGACGGCATCTATGCCGCTGCCCGCCTGCTCGAGATCCTGGCGCTGGACGACGATCCCTCGGCGGTGCTCAAGGCGCTGCCCAACGGCGTGTCGACGCCCGAGATCAAGGTGCCGGCACCGAACGGCGACCCGCACGCGTTCGTCGCCCGCGTGCAGGCCGAGTCCGCGTTCGACGGCGCGCGCCTGTCGACCATCGACGGCGTGCGTGCCGACTGGCCGGACGGCTGGGGTCTGGTCCGCGCATCGAACACCACGCCGGTGCTCGTGCTGCGCTTCGATGCCGACAGTCGCGATGCACTGGTGCGCATCCAGCAGACCTTCCGCGAACAGCTGCTGGCGATCGATCCGGGCCTGGCGCTGCCGTTCTAGGCGCTGTCTTCGACGATCAGTCGAAGACAGCGTGGTCCCGCCCTTTCCAGTGGGCGGGATCACCATCGACAGACGTCGGCCGGGTCCCGCGGTGATCCGGTCGACGTCCGCTGCCGGCGCCTTCCAACGTGACCGGAGGCACTCGGCAGCAGTCCCGCGGACGTGATCGCAGCCGGCCTTCCGACAGCGCAGCAGGCGCCCTGCCGACGATGCATCGTGCCGTCCGGCGATCGAGCTGCGCGCGTGCGCACCGCACTCTGGCCATCTCTCCGCGCCGGAGTCCGCCGATGCGGGTCCATCGTCCCCTCTGCCATCCGATCGCTGCACTGCTGATCCTGCTGCTGTGCTTCGTCGCGGTTCCGCTCCCGGCCTCGACGCCAGCGCCGCCTGCACTGATGCTGGCACGCGACCTGGGCGCATCGCAGATCGACGTGCCGGCGTACTACGTCAGCGAAAAACTCGACGGCGTCCGCGCCCGCTGGGACGGCCGCGCGCTGTGGACCCGCGGCGGCCACCGCATCGCCGTGCCGTCCGGGTTCGTCGCAGGCTGGCCGGACACGCCGATGGATGGCGAGCTGTGGATCGCGCGCGAACAGTTCGACATCGCCAGCGGCATCGTCCGCAGTCACGGCGCCGACCCGGCGGCGTGGGCGCGCATGCGCTTCATGCTGTTCGACCTGCCGGCGCACCCGGGCACGTTCTCCGAGCGTGTCGACGCGATGCGCGCCATGGTCGCCGCCGCGGCGCATCCGCAATTGCGGATGGTCGAACAGACACGGCTCGCGTCACGCGCCGCGCTCGATGCCCGGCTGGCGCAGGTGGTGGCCGACGGCGGCGAAGGCCTGATGCTGCACCACGCGCAGGCCCGCTATACCGGCGGCCGCAGCAGCGCGCTGCTCAAGCTCAAACCGCATGACGACGCCGAGGCCCGCGTCGTCGCGCATGCGCCGGGACAGGGCAAGTACGCCGGCATGCTGGGCGCACTGGTGGTCGAGCACCACGACGGTCGCCGCTTCCGCATCGGCACGGGCTTCAGCGATGCGCAGCGCGCGGACCCGCCTGCGCCGGGCAGCTGGGTCACCTATCGCCACAACGGACTGACATCGACCGGGCTGCCGCGTTTCGCCCGTTTCCTGCGTGTCCGCGACGACATGCCGCCGCCGTAAGCCGGTGACGCAGGCCTCGCGCCCGGTCTCAGCGTCGCTGCAGCCAGGTGCTGGGATTGACCGGCGTGCCGTTCTGGCGCAGTTCGAAATACAGGCCGCTGCGGCCCTGGCCGCCGGAGCTGCCGACACTGGAGACGGTATCGCCGCGGCGCACGCTGTTGCCGACGCTCTTGAGCAGGCCGTCGTTGTGCGCATACAGGCTCATGTAGCCGTTGCCGTGATCGACGATGAGCAGCATGCCGTAGCCGGTCATCCACTCGGCGAACACCACGGTGCCGTCGGCCACGGCCTTCACCGGCGTCCCGGCGGGCGCGCCGATCAGGATGCCGGTACTGCTGCGCCCGTCGGGCAGCTTGCCGCCGTAGGCGGTCAGCAGGCTGCCGCTGACCGGCCAGCCAAGGCCACCGACCTGCGGGGCGGCATTGCGCGCGACCTGGGTGGGTGGACGCGGCGGTGGACGCGGGCGCCCCGCGGCCGTGGCCTCGCGTGCTTCCCGCGCCTCGCGTTCGCGGGCTGCAGCCGCCGCTGCACGACGTTCGGCCTCGGCGCGACGTGCCGCTTCGCGGAGCTGGGTGAGCACACGTTCCAGGGACCGCGCGTCACGCCCCAGAGCCTGCTCGCGCGCGCTGCGGTCGTTGAAGCGGGATTCGATGCCCTTGACCGCCTCGGCACGCTGGCCGCGATCGGTTTCGACCTTCGCCAGCTGTGTGCGCTGTTCGACCTGCGTGGCCTCCAGCGCGGCACGGCGGTCCTGGATGGCGGCTTCGATGCCGTCCAGTTCCTGCACCTCCGCACGCAGTTCGGCGATGCGGGTGCTGCGCTGGTCCTGCAGGTACCGGTGGTAGGTCAGCAGACGCCCGGCATCGGCGACCCGGTCCTGCGCGAGCATCAGCTTGAGCGCCGCTTCGTCGCCGACCGTGTAGGCGGCGCGCACCAGGGCAGCCAGCTCCTGGCGGCGTGTCTCGACGGTCGACTCCAGTTCGACCCGGCGCGCCTGCAGCCGTTCGAGCGCGATCTGTTCCTCGGCCAGCTTGACCCGGGTTTCGCGCAGCGCGCGCGTCGACGCTGCGACCTGCTCGTCGGCCGTGCGCAGATCGCGTGCAGCAGCGCCGCGCTGGCCTTCGAGTCGACGGCGCTCGCTGGCGACATCGCGCAGTTCCTTGCGCACGCGCTCGAGGCGGCGCTCGGTCTCGCGGCTGTTCTGCGCCGCGGCGTCGAGCACGGGCAGCGCCGCGACGAGCAGCGCGACCAGCAGCAGCGCGCGGCCGCGGGACATGTTCAGCCGGCGGCCTGCAGCAGGCTGCGGCCGGTCATCTCGGCCGGCTGTTCGACGCCGATCAGATCGAGGATCGTCGGCGCGAGATCGCGCAGTGCACCGCCGCTCCGCAACGGCACATCGCGACTGCCGACGTAGATCAGATCCACCGGGCCGACGGTGTGCGAGGTGTGCGGCTCGCCGGTTTCCGGGTCGCGCATCATTTCGACGTTGCCGTGGTCGGCGGTCACCAGCAGTTCGCCGCCCTGCTCGCGCACGGCCGCGACGATCTCGCCGACTGCCCTGTCGACCGTTTCCACGGCCTTGATCGCCGCGGCCAGCACGCCGGTGTGGCCGACCATGTCCGGATTGGCGAAGTTGCAGATCACCACATCGAAGCGCTGGTCGCGCACGGCCTGCACGAGCTTGTCGCAGACTTCGGGCGCGCTCATTTCCGGCTGCAGGTCGTAGGTCGCGACCTTGGGGCTCGGCACCAGGATGCGGTCTTCGCCCGGATAAGGATCCTCGCGGCCGCCGCTCATGAAGAACGTCACGTGCGCGTACTTCTCGGTCTCAGCGATGCGCAGCTGGGTCAGACCGTTCGCGCCGAGCACTTCGCCCAGCGTGTTCGGCAGGTTGTCGGGCGCGAATGCGAGCGGCGCCGGCAGACGCGCGTCGTATTCGGTCAGGCAGACGAAACGCGCGAGCTGCGGACGACGCGCCTCGAATCCGGCGAATGCGGGATCGACGAACGCGGCCGTCAGCTGGCGTGCGCGGTCGGCGCGGAAATTCATGAAGACGACCGCGTCGCCATCGGCCATCGGCGCGGCGCCGTCGATCACGGTCGGCAGCACGAACTCGTCGTTCTCGTCGCGCGCATAGGCGGCCTGCAGTGCGGCAACCGCATCGGGCGCGTGGTGCGGCGATGTCGCATCGACGATCGCATCCCAGGCCAGGCGCACACGCTCCCAGCGATTGTCGCGGTCCATCGCGTAGTAACGGCCGGACACGCTGGCGACGTGCGCATTGCCGAGGGCGGCGCAGTGATCCTGCAGCGCGCGCAGGCTGGGTCCGGCCGAACGCGGCGGCATGTCGCGGCCATCGGTGAAGGCATGCACGGCGACGCGGGCGACGCCGCGCTTGGCGGCGAGGTCGAGCATCGCCGCCAGATGCGCTTCGTGGCTGTGCACGCCGCCGGGCGACAGCAGGCCCATGACGTGCAGCGTGCCGCCGTTGCCGCGCACCGCATCGCAGGCGGCCAGCAGCTCGGCGTTGTCGAAGAAGCTGCCGTCCTCGATCGCCGCGTCGATGCGGGTCAGGTCCTGGTAGACGATGCGGCCGGCACCGATGTTCATGTGGCCGACTTCGGAATTGCCCATCTGTCCGTCCGGCAGGCCGACGTGGCGGCCCTCGGTATGAATCAGTGTGGACGGGTGCTCGGCCAGCAGGCGGCGCCAGTTGGGGATGTCGGCGAGTGCCAGCGCGTTGTCGCGCGGATCGTCGCGGTGCCCCCAGCCATCGAGGATCAGCAGGACGACGGGGCGCGGACGGGGAGAGCTGGCGGCGTGCGGCACGACGATCGACCCAGTGACCAAAGACAGATGCGATTGTAGCGAAGCGGAGGCAAGCTTCCCGTCGACGGCCTCCGGGCCGCCCATCCCCATCAAGAGGTCACGGCCATGTCCACCGCCCACGCGCGCTTCGCTTCCGCTCCCCTGCTGCTTGCAGTCTCACTCGCGCTGGCGACCGGTGGTGCATTCGCGCAGGAGGACATCTCCAAGGTCAACGGCGGTGTCCAGGCCGAGGCCGGCCAGACCTACCGCGACCTGAGCACGGTCAATGGCGGCATCCGCATCGGCGATGGCGCCACGGCACGCGACGTGGAAACCGTGAACGGCGGTATCCGCGGTGGTGACGGCGTCTCGCTGGAGGACGTGGAAACCGTCAATGGCGGCATCACCCTCGGCACGCGGGCACAGGCCAAGTCGCTGACCACCGTCAACGGCGGCATCCGCGTCGGCACCGAGGCGAAGATCGGCGGCAACGTCGAGAGCGTCAGTGGCGGTCTCTTCATCGACCGCGGTGGCCGCATCGACGGCAACGTCTCGACAGTCAATGGCGCGATCGGCCTGGTCGGCACCGAAATCACCGGCGACGTGAAAACGGTCAATGGCGACGTCACCATCGGCACCGGCTCGCACGTGCGCGGCAGGCTGGTGATCGACAAGCCCTCGTCGAACTGGTTCCCGGTGACGATCAGCCGCCGCAACCCGCGCGTGATCATCGGGCCGGATGCGGTCGTCGACGGTGCGCTGGAGTTCAAGCGCGAAGTCACCCTGTACGTCCACACCAGCGCGCGGACCGGCACGATCACCGGTGCGACCGCAGTGCCCTACGACAGCGCGCGGGCGCCGCAGGAGTAGGACACGTCGGCGGATGACCGGACAGGCGGAAGCCCTCTCCGCAACCGGTGCGTGCGCCGGTCGCCGCACGCGGACCGCTACTCGCGGAACAGCGGCTCCAGACTGGAGCGCGACAGCGGCACGAACCGGTACCGCCGTTCGCCGTACCGCAGGGTGACCTCGTAGTCCTGCGGGTTCTGCCACAGGGCATCGTCGATCGGGGCGGGTGCACCCCCGTCCCGTTTCGCCACATTGACCATCAGCGGGGGCGCTCCGCCCTGCTGCTGACTGGCGAGGAACGCGTCGATCTGCTGTCGCTGTTCCGCAGCCGAGGTCGCCGCGGTGACCCGGGTCCATGCGGTGTCGGCTGCTGCATCGTGCTTCATCTCGTCTCCGCTACGTCCGCTGCCACAGGCGCTCGACAGCAGGCCGGCCGTCAGCAGGCACCCCGCGAGTGCGATCCGGATGGTGCTGCGCTGGAGATCGGCCGGCATGATCAGTTGTTCCGGTTGACCCACGCTTCCACGAGATCCATGTGCCGGTCACGCACGTCCATGCCGGTGTGCATGATGCTGTCGGTGTCGTTCTGCGCCTCGGGACCACCGTTGCCATTGTATTCGTCGGGCAGGCCGATCATGTGGCCGAACTCGTGGGCCGCACCGACCTGCGGATCGCTGGCGCCCTTGTTCACCGGATTGACGTCCTCGCTGTCGAAGCGCCCGGTGTTCTGGCCGGGCACGACGTAACTCTGGTTGAAGCCGCCTGCGTCGATTCTGACGACCTCGATGCTCCAGTTCTCGCTGGTGTCGAGCACGTCGCGTACGCCGCCGAAGAAGCCCCCCGGGCGTTCGACCACGTCGAGGTTGATGTCCAGTGTGATCTGCTCGCCGTTGTCGTCGGTGAACGTATGGCCGTCCCAGGCGGCCTCGACCGCCGCCGTGTAGTCGTCGATGAACTGCTGCTTCTCCGCCGCGGTCCATTGCTGCCCGTCCGGGCCTTCGGTGAAGTCGAATTCGATCTTCATGTCGAGTTCGAGGGTGAAGCTGCCGTCCGGCTCGCGGTACAGCTGCACGTCGTAAGCATCGCGCACGCCGCCGGCGGTGACACTGTCTTCCGAGGCCACCAGTTCGCGTTCGCCGGAGGCGGTCGCTGCGGCGCCCGCAATCGCGCCGAGCATGCGGCCGACGCCTTCCGACACCGATGTCCGGTCACTGGCGGAAGGCAGCGCCGGGGATGGTCCGGTCTGCGACAGCGACGCTGCCGACCAGGCGTGCAGTTCCGGGGTGCGGGATGAGATGGCGTCCAGCATGGCAGGCCTCGATCGCGTAGATGCGTGTGTGTATCCGGACGCTGCGCCCGATCCGCACCGCAGCCAAGCTGGGGCGCACCCGAGGGTGCCGGGCGCCTCTGGCTGAACGCACGTATAGTGCGGCCTCCACGATTTTCCGGAGATTCCAGGATGCGCAAACCCCTTCTGCTGCTGGCGCTGCCGGCTGCGCTGGTGCTCGCCGCGTGCGGCGACAAGACCGCCGCGCCGGATGCGGCAACGCCCGACGCCCAGGCTGCACACACGTTCTCGCCCGACATCACCGCCGGCGATTTCGGCGAAATGGTGCGCGTGCTGGCGTCCGACGAGTTCGAAGGACGTGCGCCCGGTACCGCCGGCGAAGACAGGACGGTCGAGTACATCAAGGCCCAGTTCGAGCGCATCGGCCTGCAGCCGGGCGGCGACAACAACGACTGGTACCAGACGGTGCCGATGGTCGAGACCACCGCCGATCCGTCGACCGTGCTGCGCCTGCGCAACAGTGCCGGCGAGCGTGAGCTGAAGTTCGGCGACGAGATGGTGATCGGTACGCGTACCGGCCAGACCGAGATCAATGTCGCCGACAGCGAACTGGTGTTCGTCGGTTACGGCGTCGATGCGCCGGAGCAGAACTGGAACGATTACGCCGGCCTCGACCTCAAGGGCAAGACCGTCGTGATGCTGGTCAACGACCCGGGCTTCCACGCCAACGATGCGACGCTGTTCGACGGCGAAAAGATGACCTACTACGGTCGCTGGACGTACAAGTTCGAAGAAGCCGCGCGCAAGGGTGCGGTGGCCGCGCTGATCATCCACGACACACCCGGTGCCTCGTACGGCTGGGATGTGGTCAAGAATTCCTGGTCGGGTGCGCAGTTCGATCTGCGTACCGAGGACGATCCCGAACCGCGCCTGCCGGCACAGGGCTGGATCTCCGGCGAAGTGGCCAAGCAGCTGTTCGCCGAAGCCGGCCTCGATCTCGACGAGCAGATCCAGGCCGCCAACGTGCGCGGCTTCAAGCCGGTACCGCTCGACGCGACGATCGGCTTCGATCTCAAGAGCACGATCGAAGAGAAGAGCTCGCGCAACGTGATCGGCATCCTGCCCGGCACCGGGACGCCGGAAGAGGCGATCCTCTATCTCGCGCACTGGGATCACCTGGGCAAGCACGAGGGTGAGGGCGACACGATCTACAACGGTGCGATCGACAACGCGACCGGCGTGGCCGGCATCATCGAGATCGCCGAGAAGTTCGCCACCACCGAACCCAAGCCGAAGCGTTCGCTGGTGTTCCTGGCGGTCACGCTCGAGGAATCGGGCCTGCTGGGCAGCAAGTACTACGTGGCGCAGCCGAGTATCGGTCTGGCGCAGACGGTGGGCGTGATCAACCTCGACGCGATGAGCGTCGCCGGTCCCTCGCGTGACTTCGTCGTCACCGGCAAGGGCAACTCGGAACTCGAGGACATCCTCAAGACCCATGCCGACCAGCAGAACCGCACGCTGGTGGAAGAAGGCAACACGGCCGGCGGTTTCTACTTCCGCTCCGATCACTTCAACTTCGCCAAGGCCGGCGTGCCGGCGCTGTATGCGAAGGGCGGCAACGATCTCGTCGACGGCGGCACTGCGGCGGGCAAGGCTGCGACCGACGACTACGCGACGCGCTATCACCAGCCCAGCGACGAGTACAACCCGGACTGGAACCTCGAAGGCGTCGTGCAGGATCTCGAGGCGCTGTACGGCGTTGGCCGCACGCTCGCCGATGGCGACCAGTGGCCGAACTGGTACGAGGGCAATCCGTTCAAGGCCGCGCGTGACGACATGCGCAGCGAGGCGGGCGGCGCGCCGTAAGGCGGTCATGCTGCACGCGTGATGCAGGGGCGGCGGTCTTCGGACCGCCGCCTTTTTGTTGGAACACGGCGGCTGGATCGACGCCGGCGCCAGCGTGCCGTCGGCGCACGGAAACGGCGGGCTCGGCTACGATGCGCAGCCATCCGATGGACCGGAAACCGGAGCTGCCTGCATGTCGCTGTCCACCGCCTACTGGTGTGTCCTCATCGTCGCGCTCCTGCCCTACCTGTGGGTGGCCGTCGCCAAGGCATCCGCGCCGCGGTACGACAACCGGGATCCGCGCGGCTGGGTCGCGCGACAGGACCGTCCGCGTCTCAAGCGTGCCTACAACGCCCATCTCAATGCGCTGGAGGCGTTCGCACCGTTTGCGGCCGGCGTCGTGCTGGCCCAGTTGGCAGACGTCGCGCACGCACGCATCGCGGCACTGGCGATCGCCTTCGTCGGACTGCGCCTGCTGCACGGCGTCGCCTATGTCGCCGACCTCGCGTGGTTGCGCAGCGCGGCGTGGTTCGGCGCGATCGGCTGCGTCGTCGCGTTGCTGGCACAGGCCGCGATGTCGGTCGCATGAGCGCGGCCGCGCCGGCACAGACGCGTCCGGTGCTGGCGCTGTTCGACTTCGACGGCACCCTCACCACGCGCGAGACGCTGCCCGATTTCCTCCGGTTCGCGACGCCGCCGCAACGGCTGCGCCTGGGCACGCCGCTGTTCGCGCTGCCGGTGCTGGCCTACAGGCTGAAGCTGCTGCCGGTGCATGTCCTGCGCAGGCTGCTCGTCCGCTTCGCCTTCGGTGGCCTGCCGCGTGCGGCCGTGGAAGAGGCGGGCCGACGCTTTGCCGCCACGGTCCTGCCGGCGCTGGTGCGGCCTGACATGCAGGCGAGGATCGACGCCCATCGCGCGCACGGGGATACGGTCGTGGTCGTCTCGGGTGGTTTCGACGTATATCTCGCGCCCTGGTGCGAAGCGCAGGGTGTCGACCTGCTGTGCTCGCAGCTGGAGACACGCGCCGGACACCTGACCGGTCGTTACGCCGGCCCGCAATGCGTGGCGGACGAGAAAGTCAGGCGCGTGCGCGAACGCTACGACCTGGCGGCCTATCGCGAAGTGCATGCACACGGCGATACGCACGAAGACCATGCCCTGCTCGCGCTCGCGCAGGTGGCGACCTACCGCGGCACGGCATGGCCGGTGCCCGGGTAGCGAATCGAGTCACCTTGCTGGCGACGGACAAAGAAAAGCCGCCCGCCCTGGAGAGGGGCGGACGGCAACTGGGACCGGCTCTGGAGAGAGAGTGCGCGAGGCGTCGACGTCATCGACGTCGAACCGGTCACACGGGCACAGCGTGATTCGTATCGATCAGGTACCGCGTGTGGTGCCATCACCTTCGACCGGCGGCGTTGCCGGCGGTGTGGTGGTCGGATCGGTCGGCGGCTGCGTCATCGGATCCGTGGGCGGCGGCATGGTCGGGTCCGTCGGGGTCGGCGAGGCCGGATCGGTCGGCGGCGGATTCATCGGATCCGTCGACGGGTCGACCGGCGGCGTCGCGGGGTCGTTCATCGGTGCCGGATCCGTCGGCGGAATGTCCGTCGGCGGCGGATCGTTGCTGCAGGCGGTGAACGCGAAAGCCATCGCGGCCGCCAGCGGAAGCGCAATACGTCGCATCGGATAACTCCTCGGGTGAATGTTGAGTCGCAGTGTCGGCCCGCCGGTGTATGCCTGATGTCGTTCAAAGCGTGGAATTTCCGTTATCTGCGAAGTCGACACTGCTGTCGTTCAAGGACGTGGCGCGCGCGTGAATCCGAAGTCCAGGTGGCGGACTGCGACGACGGCGCCATCACGCGAGGCCCATAAAAATTCGCGGATGTCGCTGCATGCCCCGGAAACACGCCCTTCCGCAGTTGGCGACGTCGACGCGCGATGCCGTCTGCTTGCGCAGCGGTTCGACGCCGTTCGCAGTCGCAGTGCCGTGCTTGCCGCACCCATCGGCGCCGAGGACGCGATGGTGCAGAGCATGGACGATGCCAGTCCGACGAAATGGCACCTGGCCCATACGACCTGGTTCTTCGAGCGCTTCGTGCTCGCGGACGGTGGCCGTTACACGTCGTTCGATTCTGCGTGGGACTACCTGTTCAACAGCTACTACCAGAGCGTAGGCCCGATGCACGCACGACCCATGCGTGGTGTGCTGTCGCGGCCCACGCTTGCCCAGGTGTCCGCCTATCGCGAAGCGATCGAAACGCGCATGCGCGAGCGGCTGCGTCGCGGCGATCTGGATGCGCGGCTGCTCGACATCGTGGAACTCGGCCTGCAGCACGAGCAGCAGCACCAGGAACTGCTGCTGACCGACATCAAGCACGCGTTCTTCAGCAATCCGCTCCATCCCTGCTATCGCGAGGATCTGCCCCGGACAGGCGGCAGCGGCGGCGCGCTGCACTGGATCCCGCGCCAGGAAGCGATCTTCGAAGCCGGGCATGCCGTGTGGCCCGGGGCGTCCGGTTTCGCCTACGACAACGAGTCGCCGCGTCATCGCGTGCTCGTGCCTGCGCACGCGCTGGCGAGTCGGCCCGTCAGCAACGCCGAATTCTTCGCCTTCGTCGAAGACGGTGGTTACCGCACGGCGGGCCTGTGGCTCAGCGCCGGATGGGATGCGATCCGCGCGCGGGGCTGGAAGCGGCCGCTGTACTGGAATGAGACCTGCGACGCCGAGTTCACGCTGGGAGGCTGGCGCGCGCTCGAATCCGGCGCGCCCGTGTGCCATCTGAGCTACTACGAAGCCGACGCGTTCGCGCGCTGGGCGGGTGCTCGCCTGCCCACCGAATTCGAGTGGGAGCAGGCGGCAGCCGCGCTGCCGGTGGACGGCAACTTCGTCGACAGCGGGTGCCTGCATCCCGGTGCAGCGGCGACTGCCTCGGCCGGCCTGCAGCAGATGTTCGGCGATGTCTGGGAGTGGACCTCCAGCGCCTATACCGCCTATCCCGGCTACCGGCCGTTGCCCGGCACGTTGGGTGAGTACAACGGCAAGTTCATGGATGCGCAGTGGGTGCTCCGCGGCGGAAGTTGCGCGACATCGGGCGACCACATGCGCGCCAGCTACCGCAACTTCTTTCCCTCGGACGCGAGATGGCAGTTCGCCGGTCTGCGTCTGGCCAAGGATTCCGCATGAATGCCGCGACCGCCCGCGCACGTGCGCAGGCCGCACTGACCGATCTGCATCCGCAGCCCGACGACATCGCCGCAGATGCGATCGCCGGCCTGTCGCGCACGCCGAAGCGGTTGCCGTCCAAATACTTCTACGACGCCGAAGGCTCGCGCCTGTTCGAGGCCATCACGCGTCAGCCCGAGTACTACCTCACCCGCGTCGAACTGGCCTTGATGGAAGCGCGGATACCGTCGATCGCGCAGGCGATCGGCGATGGCGTGCACGTGGTCGAGTTCGGCAGCGGCAGCGGCCGCAAGACCGAACTGTTGCTCGAAGGCCTCGACGCGCCTGTCGCCTATACCCCGATAGAGATTTCGCGGACCGCGCTGATGGACAGCGTGACCCGCCTCGGCCAGCAGTTTCCCGATGTGCAGATGCTGCCGGTGTGCGCGGACTTCACCCGTCCGGTCCCGTTGCCGCACGCGGCGCGCCGTGTCCGCCGCACGCTGGTGTTCTTCCCCGGCTCGACCCTCGGCAATTTCGACGACGGCGAGGCCGTGCGTCTGCTCACCTCGATGCGCGGCACGATGGGGGACGGCGGTTGCGCGCTGATCGGGATCGATCTGGACAAGGACCCCGCGATCATCGAAGCGGCCTACAACGATCAGGCCGGCGTCACTGCTGCGTTCACGCTCAACCTGCTGGCCCGGCTCAATCGCGAGATCGGCAGCGATTTCGCGTCCGACGGTTTCCGTCACCGTGCGGTCTACGCGCGTGAGCGCATGCGGATCGAAACGGCGCTCGTCAGCGAGCGCGTTCAGACCGTCCACATCGGCGATCACCGGTTCGACTTCGCGCAGGGCGAAGCGATGCAGGTGGAGATCAGCCGCAAATACACGGACGCATCGTTCTCGGCCCTGGCCGCGCAGGCCGGTCTGCGTGTCACCCACGGCTGGAACGACGACAGCGACCGCTTCGGTCTGCGGCTTCTGCAGCCGGTCTGAACGATGGCGCTGGACGATGCGCGCATCGCAGCGGAGATCCGTGCGCTGCTGACCGCGCGGTCCGTCGTGGCGTCGATCTGCCCGTCCGAGGTCGCGCGCCGGTTGTATCCAGCCGACGTCTGGCGCGATGCGATGCCCGATGTGCGCCGCGTCGCATGCGCGCTTGCGGCTGACGGGGTGATCGTGATCACCAGGTCGGACGTCGTGCTCGACCCCCATGCGCCGATGCAGGGCCCGATCCGGCTCCGGCGCGGCCCGCGCTGGTGCAACGATGTGGCGGAGGACTGACGGGCCGGTGCAATGGCGTGCCGTATCGTGTCGTGCATGACCCTGCCGCAAAACGCCAGCGAAAAGCCGTTCGCACCCTCCTGCGAGCGCAACCGTGCACCGATTCTCGACGTCCTGCGCACGTGGTTCGAGGACCGGCGCCAGGTGCTGGAGATCGGCAGCGGCACCGGTCAGCACGCGGTGCACTTCGCTGCGGCCATGCCGTGGCTGCGCTGGCAGTGTTCGGAGCGCGCGCAGCATCTTCCAGGCATCGCGCAGTGGCTCGATGCCGCCGGTTTACCCAACACGCCTTCGCCAATCGAACTCGACGTCGCCGCGGGACCGTGGCCGCGCACGCGCTTCGATGCCGCATTCACCGCGAACACCCTGCACATCATGGGCTGGTCCGAAGTCGAGGCCCTGTTCGCTGGACTCGATGGCGCGCTTGCGGAGGATGCGACCCTGGTGGTCTATGGCCCGTTCAATATCGACGGCGTCCCTACGAGCGACAGCAACCGCGAATTCGACGGCTGGCTCAAGGCACGTGATCCGCGCGCCGGCGTCCGGGATCTCGACGCGGTGGACGCGCTCGCGCGCGCGATCGGACTGGAGCGGGCCGCGATGATCGAGATGCCCGCCCACAACCTCTCGGTCGTCTGGCAGCGGCGCTGAGACGGCGCGGTGCAGCGCGCGCACTCCGGGTGCTGCATTGATTGCCGACCGCGCGGTCGCGGCATCCGTGGTGCGGCCGCGGCAGCGGCCGCCATGCGCTGGCTACAATGGCGCGGTTACGTGGTCATGACGACGACGTATCGAAGACAGACAAGGGGAACATGGCATGGGATACCTCCGTTCCGGCCTGTGCGCACTGGCGCTGCTGCTCGCGTCGACCGCGGGCGCGCAGACGCTGCCGGCGCCGGCAGAGTTCTATTTCGATGACGACCCACGCACCGCCGCGCCGGTCGTCGCGATCGTCGGAGACGATGACCAGACCCATGGTCGGCTGGTCCAGCTGATCGAGCGCAAGGCCCGCAATGCCGACCAGGCCCGCGCGCAGCTTGCGCATGCGCTGATGCGCAGCGGCCGAGAAGACGCCGGCCGCACGATGTATGCGCAGACGCTCGCGTCGCTGGCGCCGCGCGCGCCGTTGCGCAGTGCCGTGCACTGGAATTTCGCCTGGGATCTGTACCGGCTGGGCCGGCATGAGGAAGCCCTCGAACAGTGGCGGCTTGCTCTGGATGGACGTCTGCTGAAACCGTCGTGGGCACCGCCGACGCTGGCGCTCGGGTTGTGGTCGGCCGGGCGTCGTGACGAAGCGCTGCGGTGGTACGCCGCCGCGGTGCGGACCGAGCCGACGCTGTGGGACGACCCTGCCCGTTATCCCTCGCTGCTGACCGGCTGGACCGCAGCCGAGCGCGCGACGTTGGCGGAGGTCTTCACTGCCTGGCAGGCGGCGCCGCCCGCGTGGCCCTGAGCGGGCAGCGGTCCACGTCTCAAGTCGGAGAGCGCAGCCTCAGGACGCTCAGTCGGTCGCCTGCACATTGGCTTCCAGCGGTACGCCATGCTGCTTGAGCCACGCGATGATTTCGCGTCGTTCGCCACGTGCGCGGTCGTTGAGCAGATGTTCGGGAAAGCCGAAGTATTCGTGCTGGAACGTCACGCCGCGCGAGTTCTCCGCCTGCGGCCGCGCGCCCTTGCGCAGCAGCGCGAGGATCGCCGCGCCACCATTGGTGCGGCCGGCGACGTGCAGCGGCGTGTCGCCATTGCGGTCCGCGAGATCGGGATCGGCGCCGGCATCGAGCAGCACCTCGGCCTGACCCGCGGTCGGTGACAGCAGCGCCTGCACAAGCGGCGTCGCGCCGGTATGCGGATTGGCCACGTCGACATCGCCGCCCCTGGCGATCACCGCGCGCAGGATGGCCGGATCACCGGAGAACGCAGCCGCATGCACCGGCGTGTCGCCCCGTGCGTTGACCCGGTCGGGATCCGCGCCGCCTTCGAGCAGTGCATCGACGCTCGTCGCCCGGCGCTGCCGGATCGCCTCCATCAGCAGGGTGTCGCCGTCGCTGCCCGGTGTATCGGCTGCGACATGCGCCAGCTGGCGGCGGATCTCGTCGGCGTCGCCACGACGCACGGCATCGGCCAGCTGCGCCGTTGCCGGCGTGTTGAATGCGTCGTTGCTCATGGACGGTTGTGCACACCCTGCGGCGCAGAGGAGAAGGACGATCGACGACAGGGCGCGGAAACCGGTCATGTCAGCATCCGATCATACGCACGGCACATGTGCCGCCCAGGCACCTCAGCGGCCGAACAGGCCACCGACGAAGCTGGTTGCGCCCTGCGCCACCCAGCCCACGCCGTCGGCCAAGGTCTCGGTCACCTGGCCGGCCACGTCGGTGGCGACCTCGAAGACGTCGCCCGCGCCGTCGATCGCGCTCGACAGGGCGCTCCCGCCCCAGCCACCGATGTGACGATCGACCGCCCCGGCCAACTGGTCGGCATAGCCGTCGACGGTGTCGCCGACCGAGTTGAACGCGCCTTCGGCGAAGTCGCCGGCCAGGCTGAGGCCACCCTGCAGGTACTGGCCGTTGGCGAATTCGTTGGCCACCACGGTGTCGATGTCGGTGGCGAAGTCGTGCACGTTGCGCGCGTAATCGTCCTTGGTCGCGTCGGGCAGCAGGTTCTGCAGATCGCGTCCGGGCGAGGACGGATTCTCGTAGCCCGCCTGCCACGGCTGCGCCTCGATCATGCCGGCGGTCAACGCGTTGGGGCTGTGGCTGATGCCGGCGTAGGCGATATCACCGATCAGACCCGCCAGCGGCAGGACCGCGCCGGTCAGCGGATGCCGTGCGATCTCCACGCCGGTGTTGATGGCATCGCTCTGCGACTGCGAGAAGCCTTCGATGGGCCCGTAATTGGAGAACATGCTGTCCGCGTCGGCCGCTGCCGGATCGACGACGATCTGCGTGCCCAGCGCATCGGGCGCGACGATGCCGGTGACCCAGCTGTCCTGCAGATTTGTCAGCGCATCGCTGGACAGCGAATAGGCCCGGATCTGCCCACCCTCGGCGCTGTCGCGCGCGGCCTGCGGATCGATGCCCATGCGGTCGAGCGTGTTGGGGTGGAGACCCGATGCGTCGAACGTGACCGCCGGGATGCCGCTGGCCAGTGCGCCGACGCTGGCGAGACCGCCGCCCTGCGAATGCCCGGTGATCGCGAGATTCGAAGAATTGGCACCGTTGTCGCCGAACACGTTCGCGAACTCGCGCGCGGTGTTCACCGCGGTGACGCTGAACTTGTCGCCGTCATTGGTCTCGTAGCCGAGACCCTGGCGGAAATTGTTCTCCCAGTCCGGACCGCCCTCGGCGGTGCCGCGATAGGACAGCACATAGTTGCCGGCACCGTCGGTGTAGACCTCGGCGCGGAACTCCTGGGCGTTGGTCGGTACCGCGTCATTGGCGCCGAGGTACTGCAGGCGCCAGGCCTGTGGATCGGCCACACCCTGGTCCATCAACTGCTGGTCGCTGACTGCGTCCCAACCCGGGGGCGGTGCGCCGCGGGTTTCGTAGACGGCGGTCGCGAGCTGCGAAAGCGTCACATCGAACGGCTGCGCCTGCGTGCCGCTGGCGACCTCGTCGAGGGTGCTGCCTTCGGGTATCGCATACGGGCTGGTGCCACCCGCGCCCTGCGACGGCGCCTGGGCTGCCGCGTGGATCTGTGGATGAAAACCCGTCTCCGGACGGTAGGCGCCGCCCGGCAGCAACGGCGGCGGCGCGACGCACAGGGCAGGATCGTCCTGCGCTGGACGGACCGGTGACTCGATGCGTCCAGTGCCGTCGCCGATGGTCAGGGACATGGCCGTGCTCCGCAGAATGCTTCTATCGGACGTCCACGCTAGCCGGGTCGCCCTGCGTTGCCATCTAGGGCGGCTCCCAGGGGTGATGCAGAGATGTAGCGCCGGTCAGCGCGTGCCCGTGGCGTCAGCCGGGCACACCACGCGCCGACGCTGCACCGGTCAGCGCATGGAATCCCGGACACACGGCAGCGCGGCCGCCAGTGTCGGGGCGCTCAGTCGGCGCCTGCCTCGAGAGGAATCTGGTGCGCCTGCAGCCACGCGACCACGACCTGGCGCGCGGCCCGAGCCGCCTCGTTGAGCCGCGCCTCGGGTGTCTTGAAGAAATAGCGCTGGAACGTGGCGTGCTGGGCGTTCTTCGCCTGGGGATCGGCGCCGGCTTCGAGCAGGGCCAGCACGTGCGCGCCGGCATTGATCATCGCCGCCTTGTGCAACGGCGTATTGCCGGTACGGTCGGCGGCGCCGGGGTCGGCACCCGCCTCGAGCAGCATGCGGAACTGCGCGTCGGTACGCGGACCCGTGGCGCCTGCCAGCGGCGTCGCGCGGGTCTCGCCATGGCGTGCATCGGGATCGCCGCGCCGGTCCAGCACGATCCGCAGATAGTCCGGATCGTCGGCAATCGCGGCTCCATGCACGGCTGTCGCACCGCCCAGGCCGGGCGCGTTGGGATCGGCACCGACATCGAGCAGGGTCTTCAGCGCATCTTTCGATTGCGACAGCATGGCGATCTGCAGCAGGTTCACCCCCTGGTCGCCGCGGGCGTTGGGATCTGCGCCCGCCTGCACCTGCGCGCGGACTGCGGCGGCATCGTCGGCCGCCACGGCATCGGCCAGCGCACCTGCGCTGGCATCGGGGAAAGCGGCTCGAGCGTCCATCGCGTCTCCACTGCAGGCGGCGCCGGACAGCATCAGCAACAGGCTCAGGACTGCGACGCGCATGCCGGCATTCTCACACAGCGGTCGCGGGCGTCCCGTCGACCGGCATCAGCCGTCACCGCGCCCAGGGCTGCTGCTGGCCCAGTGCCTCGAGCACCGCGTCCTGCATGTGCTTGGCGATGCTGTGGGACACGATGGCGATCGGGTTGAACCGGTCGAAGCCGGTCAGCGGTGCGGGATCATCCAGCACGATCTCGTGGCCGGGCGCATCGGGAAGGTTGTTGACCAGCCAGATGTCCTGCTGGGCTTTGGTCAATGCTTCGCCATCGACGTTGTAGCGGCGGATCTGACCGTCGCCGGCATCGGCCCTGGCGGTTGCGGGATCGAGGCCCAGACTTTCGATCGTGCGGTCGTGGACACCCGACGCATTGAACGTCACTGCAGCGCCGTCGACGGCCATGGCTGCGGTCGCGGCGAGACCACCTCCCAACGAATGTCCGGTGATCGCCAGGTCGTCGCCGTAGGCGGCGGAGGCCAGCTGCGCGAGCTGTACGGCTTCGTCGTACTGCTCCGAATCCCAGCCCAGGCCCTGACGGAAGTTCGCGCCCGTCCAGTCCTTCAGTTCGTTGGAGCCTGCGAACGCCAGCACATGGTTGCCATCACCGTCGGTGTAGATGCCGGCGCGGAACCCGCTCTGCGGATTCTCCAGCAGCGAAGGATCGATACCGGCCGCCATCAGGTCGGCATCGCTGACACGGTTCCAGTCGCCGACCTGCTGCACGGCCGGGTCGTAGACCGCAGCCGAGATCTGCATCAGGTCCATGTCGATCGCCTTGGCGTCCTGGCCCCGGACCTGGGTATCGAACGACGCCGCATTCGCAGCATTGCCACCTGCCGCGAACAGCGCACCCAGCTGCGGGTGATAGCCGGGCTCGAGCTGGTAGTGGCCGGTCGGCAGCGGCGGCGCGCCCTGCGACTGCGCACGCAACGCGTCCGGCGGCGGAAATGCCTGCAGGCTCGAAGGCGTGACGCTCGACGACTGGACGCTGACGCTCATGACCATCTCCACAGGACCGATACCTCGACCCTAGGCACACGTGGCACGCGCCGACAGCTGGGGTGGACCCGAGTTCGGCGCATCCGCGCATTCATTCAGACCCGGCTGCGTTGCTGTCCCGGAGCCGGCCGATACATCCTGATTCGCTCCCCGGGCGGTGCAGTCGAATGCATCCCTGCGGATGCCGCCCCCGAACGGAGCGGTCATCGCTCGGGTCCGCAAGCGTCCTGCGTCGAAATCTCGACAGCGGGTTGTCCGGAGGTGGTCTGCGCAGCTGGTGCGCTCACCGCCTGAAAGTCCCTGCCGACCGACGTTCGGGAGAATGCCTCCAACGCTGCCTGAAGCGCTTCCGGATCGTCCCGACGCGCGACCGCCAGCAGCGCGTCGAGAGGCGTTGCAGCGGGCTGCACATTCTCGAACGTTGGTCGTGCAGACGCCTGCTGCACCGCGCGATCGAGTGCGTCACGCGTTACGGGCCCGACGATTCCATCGACCGGTAACGCGTGTGCCGATTGAAACGCACGCACCGCTTCCGCGGTGCGAGGTCCGAACATGCCGTCGGCTTCCAGCGGCGTTCCACGTGCGTCACCGAATCCAAGGGCGGTCAAGCCGGCTTGCAGCGCATGGACCGCCTGACCCTGTTGACCTGCACGCAAGAGTTCGAACTGCGTCTCCGCAGCCGGTGTTGTGCCAGTGCGCTCGAATCCGAACTCCGCCTCGACGAACCGGGTGTACCGGTCGAGCAACGGCATCACCTTGTCTGACGACAGACCGAGACCTCCGTAGTCCCGGCTCGGACCATCGTGGTGATACTTGTAGATGTAGACCTCGTCCTGCCCACGCCGCGCTGCGAGTTCACGGTTGTCGATGAAGTGGGAGACGAGCGCACGCGCCTGCGCATCTGCGTCGAAGCGGTTCGTGCTCCCGAGGCCATACGCCCTGCCGGTGCTGTCTATGAACTGGCCAACGCCGGAGGCCGATGTCGTGCCGGCTGCAGCATCGGGATTGAAGCCCGATTCCACACGCGCGATGGCCAGCACATGTGCGGTCTCCCGCGCGCTGAGCCCAGCGTCTTTCGACGCCGTGACCAGGATGTCGATGACCTGCGATTGGACCTCCGGATCGGCGTCCCCCCAGATCCTGGAGTGACCGGCCAGGCGCCCTTCCGCGTCATCGATGGGCTCCAGGTAATGACTCCTGGAATGGAGTTGCGAAGCCCTGTAGGCGGCGCCCCTGGGTTGGATCATGTCGTGATAGACGTTCGGCATCCGTGCCACTCCTTTGTGCAGTCTGGAATTCCTCAACCGTTACGGTTCTGCAGCACCCGCGTTCCACTGGCCTCTGAGCGTTTCAGTCCTCGACATCCAAAGGCTTTGGACGGGAGGCGTACTGGATCTCGTGTCGCTGCAGACCGAGTCTTTTCGTGACCTCTGTGTAGCCTTGATTGTTGGGATACAGAGATCCCGTCTGGCCAAGCATCGCCGGCGTGCTCTGATTCAGCAGCTGGCCATCGCCGTCGTAGACGAAGAACCATTCGCAGATGCTGCAACCGATCAGGGGCTCGCCATACTCGACGACCAGGTACTCCTCGCCGCTGGATGACCGGGCACAGCCCATCCCGACGGGGACGTAATCAGCCATGCCATCCGGTTTGGGCAGCGTCTGTGACCGGGCTCCGAGATCGCGTTCGATGGCTGCCGCACCGCCATCTCCCACAATGGAGAACTGACGGCCCTCGCACTGCAACTCGAGACGCGGCGGAGGTTGGTCCGCCAGCCGCGCTGGCGTTTCGTCCGTCGAAGGCGTTGCCACTGCCGGGTGCTCGCCGACGGGACTTTGCTTCGAACACGCGAGCGCCATTGGCAGAAGTACGGCCGCGATCAGTCGTTGTGCTGTTTTCATGCAGGTCCCTTTCTGACTGGTCGAAGTTGTCCCAACGCGTCAATCCAGTACTGGCGCCGGGGGCAGAGCTGCGGGATCGAAGTCCGCGAATCCGATGTCACCGAAATCCGCAGCTGTCAGTGCAGCCTGTTTCTGTCGTCCCGTCTGCGTGTCTGTCACACCGCGGATCACCTGCGCGAGCTGCCAGGTCGCGCGCCCGGGCGCATAACGGAAGATGTAGTCGTGGAACCAGCGTTCGCGCGATCCCCCCGCCACCGCCAGCATCACGGTGCCTGCTTCGATCCGGGCATAGGCGTAGGGATCGCCAGCGATGCCGCCACAGCGTTCGCACGGAATGAGGCGTGCGTTCCCGGCCGCGTGCCGGAGACGACCCGCTGCATCGCGGGTCAGCAGCGCGACTGTGCGCGCCTGACCCTCGCCGAGGGATTGCGCTTCAGTCGTGGCTGGCGAAAACACGATCAACGCGTCGGAGGTCCCACGCCCTGTCAGATCACCCCGTACGGTATCGACCAGGGTCGCGCCTTCGGGCACGAAGGCGGCCGGTTCATACGCGGCCGAGGCCGAGGCTGCGGGTGTCGGCGATGCGTGTGCTGCGTTCTCTTCGGCGACCTGTGTGGCGACTGCGCGCTCCTGGGCGCCGCATCCGACAAGAAGAGCAGAGGAGAGCAGCGCGGACATCCACAGCGTATGCATCAACGACTCCTTGAGCGGGCTTGCACGCTTTGGATTGCAGCGCGGATGTCAGATCGATTCGTCGACCACCCGTTGCAGTTGCCAGCACGGCGACTTCCCGAAGACGTAGCGCTGCTGGTCGCTGGTGTCCGGTGTGCGGACCTGCACTTCCATACGGCTGTCGGTAATCGGGGCGATGTCGTAAGTGCGACCGCTGCCGCCGATGTGGTCCAGACGCGGCATCACCGGCCAGACGACATCCGCAAGGGTCACTTTCTCCACGACGCGTCGGGGTTCGGGCTCGGCTGCAGTGTCGTAATGCTCGACGGTCAGTGGATCGGCGGTTGTCAGTTCCTGGAACGCGACTTCGCGGCCGAAGCGTTCGATGAAAGCTTCAAAGGTATCGACCGGACAGGCCGACGCCGGATCCGCAACCGGCTGTGCGGCCGGGGAAACGGCCGCGGAGACCGCAGGGGGCGGCGTGGGCGAGCAGGCCGCGAGTGCGAGCGCAAGACCAAAGGAGACAACGGGACGCAGGTGTGCGGGGCCGTAGAGCACGCCCATGCTGCTTAGGGGATGTGGACGGACGCCGACCACTCGTGTCGCGCCCTGAGGTCCACAGATCGATCTCGCGCTGGCGCGACCCGACGCTGCCATGCGCCAGGCCCACGCGCGTGTCGCTGATGCGGGCGGTCCGTGCCTCGGAGTTGCGTCATCCATCCCTGTGCTCCTGTGGCGCTCCTGCAATCGCGAGATCCAGGAACGTGTTCGGCGATGGAAAGCATCGGCCATTCCCGCCGGCATGACGAGTGCATGTCGCCGCAGTCCGGCGCCGCCGCATGTCGGCGATCGCCGCGCGGCCATGTCCGACAATCCCCGGCGGCAGCCCGGCCGCAGCACAGTCGCGGGTGCAGCGGCGACCCGAGACCACGCACGCGCGTGGAACCGGGTCGCGCATGACCCGGCATCCGGCGCCGCGCTACTGTGTGCGCCCCGCAAGTCTGGATATGCCGCCATGCCCCGTCTGCTTCCGTCCCTGATCGCCGTCGCGCTGCTCGGCCTGTCGCTGCCGCCGTCCGCGACCGCCGCCGACCGCATCACCGGCCATCCGTTCGCGACCCGCAGCGAGGTGCATGCGCCGCACGCGATGGCCGCGACCTCGCATCCGCTGGCGACGCAGATCGCGCTCGACACGATGAAGGCCGGCGGCAGTGCGGTCGATGCGGCGATTGCCGCCAACGCGGCGCTCGGATTGATGGAGCCGACCGGCAACGGCATCGGCGGTGATCTGTTCGCGATCGTCTGGGACCCGAAGACGAAGCGCCTGTACGGCTACGACGGGTCGGGCCGTTCGCCGCAGTCATTGACGCTCGCCGAGTTCCAGCGCCGCGGCCTCACCGACATTCCGTCGCACGGCCCGTTGCCGGTCACCGTACCCGGCGCGGTCGACGGCTGGTTCGCGCTGCACGGCCGCTTCGGCAAGCGTGCGATGGCCGAGAATCTCGCGCCGACGATCCGCTACGCGCGCGACGGCCATCCGGTGCACGAGATCATCGCCTACTACTGGGACCGCTCCGTGCCGCGTCTGGGCAAGTGGCCGGGCTTCACCGAGCAGTTCACGATAGACGGCCGCGCGCCGCGCAATGGCGAGACCTGGCGCAATCCGAATCTGGCGAACACGCTGCAGGCGATCGCCGACGGCGGCCGCGATGCGTTCTACAAGGGCGACATCGCGCGCACGATCGGTGATTACTTCGCAGCCAACGACGGCTTCCTCGCCTACGAGGATCTGGCCGCGCACACCGGCAACTGGGTGGAGCCGGTGTCGACGAGCTACCGCGGCGTCGAACTGTGGGAACTGCCGCCGAGCGGACAGGGCATCGCTGCGCTGCAGATCCTCAACCTGCTGGAGCCTTACGACCTCAAGTCCTATGGCTTCGGCAGCCCCGAGCACGTGCATCTGTTTGTCGAGGCGAAGAAGCTCGCGTTCGCAGATCGCGCACGCTGGTATGCCGATCCGGCCTTCCATCCGGCACCGGTCGAGCGACTGATCTCCAAGGATTACGCGCGTGAGCGCGGCGCGCTGATCTCGATGGACACCGCTCTGCGCGAGGTGCAGCCGGGCACGCCGAAGCAGCTCGACGAGGGCGACACGATCTACCTCACCACCGCGGATGCCGACGGCATGATGGTGTCGCTGATCCAGTCCAACTATCGCGGCATGGGCAGCGGCATGGCACCGCCGGGGCTGGGTTTCATCCTGCAGGATCGCGGCGAGCAGTTCGTGCTGCGCGAGGACCATCCCAACGGCTACGCGCCGGGCAAGCGCCCGTTCCACACCATCATTCCCGCGTTCGCGACGAAGGACGGTGAGCCGTGGCTGAGCTTCGGCGTGATGGGCGGCGCGATGCAGCCGCAGGGCCACGTGCAGATCCTGATCAACATGCTCGACTTCGGCATGAACCTGCAGGAAGCCGGCGACGCGCCGCGCATCCAGCACGACGGTTCGACCGAACCCACCGGCCAGAACACCGCGATGACCGACGGCGGCGAAGTGGATCTGGAAACCGGCTTCCCGTACGAGACCGTGCGCGCGCTGATGCAGAAGGGCCATTCGGTGCGGTTCTCGCACGGCCCCTACGGCGGCTACCAGGCGATCATGAAGAACCCCTACGGCGGCTGGACCGGCGCCAGCGAGTCGCGCAAGGACGGACAGGCCGCCGGCTACTGACGGAACCTGCGCGCCCGGCTATCCTCGCCGCCGCACACATCAGGGGACAGCGGGCATGCGGGGATGGATCGTGGCGGGACTGGTCGTACTGGCGATCTCCGCAGGCGCTGGGCTGCAGTCCAACGGGCTGGTCGACGAGGACGCGCTTCCGGCGCCGGATGCGTTGTCGCGCGCGACGCAGGCCCGCGCACGTGACGCGCAGGCAGGCGTCAGCGCGGTCGCGTCCCGGCCGGACATCACGGCGGGTGGCGATGTGGCGGGAATGCCGGATGCGGACGCCACGGCACCGGTGTTGCCGAACCGCTGATCCGGAGCCGTTGGGCGCGACCGCGTCTGCACGCCGCTATGCTGGATCCGCACTCCACACGGACTTCCGCATGATCCGATTCCTGCTCGCCGCCGCGTGCGCCTGCACCGTCGTGCCTGTCGCGAATGCGCAGGCACCGTACGCGCGTTTCGACGATGTGCCTGTCGCGACGGCTCCCGACGATGCCTCGCAGGCCGCTTGGCGGAGCTGGTCACAACGGAGTGCCGCCGCACTTGCGGCGACCGGGCAGCCACGCGATCTGGCGTTCGCAGCCGTGCTGCGGGGTGTCGCCGATACGGATCCGGATCGGCTCGATGCCGAAGCCCCGCTTCAAGCGTCCGCCGTCGATCACCAGGCCGATGCATGGCGTCGTGACGCGGCCGCCCGCGCGGGCACCGATGTCCTGACCCATGTGCTGATCGCCCACGGAGCGGATGACGTCACACGGCGCCGCGCGGCACAGCGCTGGCTCGGCGAGGACCCGCAGAATCTCGCGCCGCTGCTGGCGCGCGGTGGTGATGTCGGCAGCCTGCTCTCCGATGCACGCGGCGCCACGCATCTCGACCTGCGCATGCTCGACCAGGTGCGCTGGATGCAGGCCGCCCTGCTGCGCACGCCACCGACGGCGCAGGAACGCAACGCACTGGCGGACGCCGGTGAGTTCGTACCCGCCGAGCACGCGGCAATCACGGCCATGGCTCTTTGGTCGGCGATCGCCATGCCGGAGTTCGCGCCGTTGATGCAGGGATGCGCCGCGCCCGCGCTGCGCACCGATGCTGCGCGGGCGCGCGACTGTCGCCACGTGGCCGATCTCATGGCGAACCGTTCCGACACCCAGCTCGGCAGCATGCTCGGACTCGTTCTTCTGGACCGGCTGGCGTCCACGCCTGCAGAGCGTGCTGACGCGCAGCAACGCCGGCGGCACCTGGACTGGCAGATGCTCGAGTGGGGCCGCGCAACCGCTGATCTGCCGCGCGACGGCGCTTCGCAGTTCGTCCGCTTTCTTGCCGATCCGTCCATCCGGTCCGAGGCCGATCTGGTCGCGCGTGCGCTGGCGGAAGCGGGAATCGCGGCGCAGCCGCCTCCGGGATGGACGCCCCCCGGCTGACGCGCCTCCGTCTGCGCGGGGGCCGGCGCGTCAGCGACCGGCCAACCCGGCTCGGCACTTGTCCGTGACGCAGATCATCCGTCCACCGCACTCCGGTTGCGGATCACGCGGCCGCCGCGCGCCGACGAGAACGTGAACACGTAGCGCAGGCGGATCGGGACCGCGTCGACCACCACGCCCCCACGCGTGCAGCGAGGGTCCGCATCCGGATCGACGTCGGCGGGAAACGTGCAGACCGCGGCGCCGAAGTAGCGCCATGTGGACAGCGTGCCGGTCACGGCCTCGACAAACGGGATCACCGCGCTGTCAACGGGATCCGCACAGCCGGCGTCCTCACGATCGGCGATGACCTGCTGGACACTGCCCTCGACGTCCACCACGAACGTCACGCACAGGCGCAGCTCGCCTTCGAGGCGCGCGTCCATCGGGAACTACGGATCCGGATCATGGATCGGGCTCGCCATCAGGAAGCGCTGGTGGGACTGGATCGTGTGCACCTGTGCCGTCGGCGGCATGACCAGGGCGCGCTCGACCCGGGCGGTGCGGTGGCTGCAGGCGCAGAGCAGCAGAGCAAGCAATGCTGCGACGCCGGACCGTGTGTAGATGCAGCGGGTTTTCATTCGACCTCCTGTCGATGGACCGGATCCATGTGTGCCAGCGGCGATTCGATCCGCCGACGTGCAGGCGCGAGCCGACCTGCCCGCGCATCATGGCCGACAGCGCGCACGACGCACAGCACGCCGACTGCGCATGCGCCGATCGCGGGCGTCCGGTGATCAGACGGTCGCAGGCGTCCCACGGGCGGTGTACGCTCGATGCGCGAACCGATCCGGAGACTTCGATGAAGACGGTACTGGTGGCCAGCTCCAAGGGTGGCGTGGGCAAGACCACGATCGCCACCCATCTTGCCGCGCATGCCGCGCTGGCTGGCGACTCGACGGTGCTGGTCGATGCCGATCCGCAGCAGTCGTCCACGCGCTGGGCGGAGCGCCGCGCCGGACTCGAAGCCGCGGTGCTGCCGGTCGACGGCAGTGCGCGCCACAAGAAGGTGCTGGCCTCGATTCCCGACGGGGCGACCCGGCTGGTGGTCGACGCGCCCGCGGGCGCGATGGCCGATGATCTCGACGCGTATCTGGAGACTGCCGATGCCATCGTGGTGCCGGTGCTGCCGTCGGCGCTCGACATCGATGCGACCGTCGGCTTCCTCAACACCCTGGCCAGGCATCCGCGCATCCGCCGCGGCCAGACCCGGGTGGGACTGGTCGCCAACCGGCTGCGTCCGCACACCAACGCATCTCAGCAGGCACTCGCCCTGCTGGCGCAGTGGCCCTATCCGGTGGTCGCGCAGCTGCGCGACAGCCAGGCCTACGTGATGCTGGTCGGGCTGGGCAAGAGCCTGTTCGACTACCATTCGGCGCAGGTGCGCGACCATCAGGACGATTGGACGTCCCTGCTGAAGTGGTTGCGCAAGTAGCGTGCACCGCATCTCCACGCTCCGCCCGTTCTGATGTCCCCACACGAGGCCGCCGACCGCACATGCGCGAACTGATCCTGCTCCGCCACGCCCACGCCGATCCTGCTCTCCCGGGCCAGGCCGATATCGACCGGCCGCTTTCGGCCGAGGGTCTGGCCGAAGCGGAGGCAGCCGGACGCTGGCTGCGCGACCAGCACCTGGTCCCCGACTGCGTGCTGTGCTCGCCTGCGCGTCGCACCCGCGAAACGCTCGAGGCGGTCCTGGGCGTGATCGGCTACGTCGACCAGCGGCTGGAGCCGTCTGTCTACGAGGCCACGCCCGGCACCCTGGCGAGCCTGCTCGACGAACACCGCGAGACCGGTCGCCTGCTGCTGGTGGGCCACAACCCGGGTCTGGAGCGCGTGGCGGCCCTGCTGCACAGCGGCCAGACCGGCGAGTACCGTGGCATGCCGCCGGGCGGCATCGCGGTGCTCGCACTGCCCGACGGCGCGGCGGTCGAACCGGCCAGCGCCGAGCTGTCGGCGTTCTGGTGGCCGTAGCGGCAAGCGCGCCGCACGCTCCGAGCATCACGCCTGTGTCCCGGTCTTCGGGCCTCCTGTTGCGCACCCTGGCGGCTTCGGGGCTGGCGGCATGGGCGCTGGTCGCAGGGCCCGTCGCCGCGTCGGCATCCGGGTCCACGGCGGCCATCGCGATCGACCTGAAGCGCTCCGAGATCGGCTTCCATCTCAAGACCCGGTGGGGCCAGCAGCTTGAGGGGCGTTTCGACACCTGGCAGGGCGACATCGCGGTGCTGCCCGACGGCCGTCACCAGGTCCGGCTGGTGCTTGACGCCGAGGCTGTCGAAATCGTCGGCAGCCGTGCCTATACCCGCATCACCCGGGGCCCGGGCGTGTTCGATGTCGAGCGCTATCCCGAAGTGCGTTTCGTGTCCGACCCGTTCCCCGAGACGCTGGCTCGCGATGGCGGCGAGATGACCGGCGTGCTCAGCATGCGGGGCGTACAGCGACGCGAGACGTTCCGCATCGAGCCGGCGGCCTGCGCGCGCCCCGGACTCGATTGCGAGGTGATCGGCCGGGGCGACGTGCGCCGCAGCGCCTACGCGATGGACCGCTGGGGCTACGCGCTGGCCGACCAGGTCCGCTTCACGATGCGGATCCGCACACTGGAACCACGCTGATGCGGACATGGACGCGTCTGCTGCTGCTGGCCGCGGTGCTGGCGACGACCGCCTGCACGTCGCTGTCGCCGGCCAGGCGTGACGCTGCCGCGCATATCGCCGTCGCGGCGCGATCGGTCGAAGTGGTCTGCGACCGTCCCGATGCCTGTGCGACGCCCTCGCCGCTGCTCGATCTGGCCGAGCGCGCGGCCGGCCGCAGCACGCCCGACCGGCCCCAGCACTACGCGCTGCTGCTCGAGTACGGCCAGGACGCCTTGCTGGCGCGGCTGGACCTGATCCGTGGCGCGCAGCGCACGATCGATCTGCAGACCTACATCTTCGACGAGGACGACGCCGGGCACCTCGTGCTCGAGGAACTGCTGGCGGCTTCACGCCGGGGCGTCCAGGTCCGCCTGCTGGTCGACCAGCTCTCGGCGCTGCGCACGGTGGAAACGCTGGCCGCGCTTGCCGGCGCGCACACCAACTTCGAGATGCGCATCTACAACCCGGTCCTCGGGCGTGCGCGCATCAGCTACCCGCAGTACGCGCTGGCCGCGGCCTGCTGCTGGCGACGGCTCAACCAGCGGATGCACAGCAAGGCGCTGCTGATCGATGGCGTGGTCGGTATCACCGGCGGCCGGAACTACCAGGACGACTATTTCGACTGGAGCGACACCTTCAATTTCCGCGACCGTGACGTGCTGATCGCCGGCCCGGTGGTCGAAGCCATGGACGCGAACTTCGTCGCGTTCTGGCACGCCCCGCTGAGCACGCCGGTCGAACAGCTCGCCGATGTCGGTCGTCACCTGCTGCGCGCGGGGGTGCCCGAGGTGTCGTTCCAGGACTACCAGCGGCCCGAACGCGTGGCCGCGATGTCCGCCGACGCCGAGGACACGACCCTGGTGCGCCAGCGTCTGGCCGATCTGGCCCTGGCCGTGGGGCCGATCGAGTTCATCGGCGATCTCCCGGCCAAGCACCGGCGGGACCGCGAGGCGGCCCAGGCGGCCATCGCCGCGACGCCGCGCCTGCGCGAGCTGATCGAATCGGCACAGGACGAGGTGCTGCTGCAGACGCCGTACCTGGTGCTGTCGAAGCCGGCGGAGCAGATGTTCGCCGACCTGCATGCGCAGCCCGATGCGCCGCAGGTCGTGGTGTCGACCAACAGTCTGGCGGCGACGGACTCGTTCATCACCTACGCCCTGTCCTACAAGTACAAGCGCCGGCACCTGCGCGACTTCGGCTTCCAGATCTACGAGTACAAGCCGTTCCCGGGCGATGCGCCCATCGACCTGGAGGTCACCGGCGCGGTGGGCATCTCGTGGAACGCGGACGGCAGCGTCAACATCGACGAAAGTGGTACCGAAGGCGTGGCGACCACGCGCGAAGCGGTGATCGCGAGCCGTCCGGCCAGCGCGCCCCCGCTGACGCGCGAGTATTCGGCGCTGCGCTATGCCGGCATCGGCGTGAACCGGCGCGTCCCGCTGGAGCGGACCGGGCTGCGCATGGGGTTGCATGCCAAGTCGCTGGTCGTCGATGGTCAGATCGGCGTGGTGGGTACGCACAACTTCGACCCGCGCGGCGACAACCTCAATACCGAAAGCGCGGTGGTCATCAATGACACCCGCTTCGCCCAGCGCCTCGCGGCGAGCATCCGCCGCGACATGGCCCCCGAGAACTCGTGGACGATCGCCCGTCGTGACCCACCGCCGGTGTTCTCCGGGGTGGACTACACGATGGCCAAGGTGTCCGAGCGGTTGCCGGTGTTCGACCTGTGGCCGACGCGTTACGCCACCAGCTTCGAGTTCCAGCCCGGCCCGGACTGCCCGGCGCCGCTGGCGCCCGATGCCCCGGGATTCCGCGACTGCTATGTCCCGGTCGGTGATTTCCCCGAGGTCAGCCTCGGCTGGCGCAGCCTGCTGACGCGGATCTTCACCGCATTCGGCGCGGGACTCGTCCCCATTCTCTGAAGCCGTCCGCCGCCCGGCCGGTGGCTCTGGACCGCTCCGCACCGTCCCCCGGCCGCGGTCGTGCTCGCACCGTCGCTGCACACCGGTCCTGTTGGACGTCCGACACGCGAAACCCATCGCGCGATGTCTCGATCATTCACTAAATGAACATTCGCTGAACATTATCAGCGAATCGGGCCTGCATGACCTTTGGCATGTGGTGTTATCGAACAGTGGTGTTGTAGTCTACCAACACACCGAAGCACAACGACCCCAAGGACCCCGCCATGCAGACCCAGACCACGCCCGCCGCCCGCACCGCCAACGCCGCCCTCGTCCGTCCGTTCGGTCTCGGCTACGGCCGCAGCAGCAGCTACGGCGCCCCGCGCAGCTACAGCACCGCCACGACGCCCGCCCGCTTCCGCGTCGCCTGAACCCACCCGACCCTGCCCAGGAATTCCGCCATGTCCCGCATGCACGCCATCGTCCACGCCGCCGCACACCTCGCCCCGCCCGTCGCCATCCGTCAGGCCCGTCTCTTCGGCCTCGGTTACGGCCGCAGCAGCGGCTACGGCAGCCCCCGCAGCTACGCCGCCGCGTCGATTCCCGCCCGTTTCCGCGTCGCCTGAACCCACCCGACTTTGTCCAGGAGCTCCGCCATGTCCCGCATGCACGCCATCGTCAATGCCGCCTCCCATCTCGCGCCGTCCGTCGCTGCACGCCCCGCCCGTCAGACCGGCACCGGTTACGGCGCCAGCAGCAGCTACGGCGCCCCGCGCAGTTACGTCACCCACGCCAGTCCCGCGCGCTTCCGCATCGCCTGATCCATCGATCTTCCGATCCGATCCGCTCCGGCGCCTGAAGCGTTCCCCCGATCCTCAGGAGTTCCGCCATGTTCCGCATCCCCGCCATCCGCGCCACCGCCCCGCCCGTCCCGGTCCCGGCCTGCATCGCCCAGCCTGCACGCTTCCATGCACAGGCCCGCGCCGCGCGCAGCCACGCCGAGAGCCCGTTCCGATTCGAAGTCCGCGACAGCGCCATGCCGACGCGCTTCCACGTCGCCTGAGCCGCGTTGCCCGGCACGAGCCGACATCCGCGACCGGTACGCGCGCCATCGTGACGCGCCATTCCGCCGGTCGCGCTGCGCCGCGGCGCACAACGGCCTAAGCTGCCGGGTTTCCCCCGGAGCCTTCCGCGCATGTTCCGAAGCGACACTTCGCTCGACCAGCTCAACGCGATGTCCGCCAACACGGCGATCGCCACGCTGGGCATCGTCTTCACCGAAATCGGTCCCGACTTCCTGCGCGCGACGATGCCCGTCGACGGCCGCACCCATCAGCCGTTCGGTCTGCTGCACGGCGGCGCGTCCGCACTGCTGGCCGAAACGCTCGGCAGCAGCGCCGGCGGCCTGTCCGCACCCGATGGCCATGGCGTCGTCGGCATCGAGATCAACGCCAATCATCTGCGCGGGGTGCGCGCCGGCCTCGTGACCGGCACCGCACGTCCGCTGCACGTCGGTCGCAGTACCCAGGTCTGGGAAATCCGCATCGAAGACGCGGCAGGAAAACTGGTCTGCATCTCGCGGCTGACGCTCGCGGTCGTGCCGAAACCGTGACCCTGCTTCCGCAGCGCGTCGTGCCGTGTTTGGGTATCGTGCACCGATGAGTTCTTCTACCGTTCGCGCCGACGCCGGCGGTACGCCGGCGCGCGTGCTGCGTTACTGCGTGCGCGTGCCCGTGCTGCTGTGGCACCTCTTCGTCCACCTGCCGGTCCTGCTGTTCACGATGTTGCCGCCGATCGGCCGCCGTCGCCTGGACAGCGGTGAGCGCGTCGATCACCGGATGATCCGCTGGTGGCAGGGCGGCCTGATGCGCGTGTTCGGCTATCGCATGCACCGCCGCGGCACGCCCTTGCCGGGCGCGGTGCTGTTCGTCGCCAACCACGTGAGCTGGGTGGACATCGTCGCCCTGCACAGCCAGCGCATGGTCGGTTTCGTCGCCAAGCGCGAGATCGCCGGCTGGCCGGTGGTCGGCTGGTTGGCCGCACGCGGCGAGACCATCTTCCACCAGCGCGGCAGCACCGAGTCGCTGGGCGGCGTGCTGGAGGAAATGCTCGCGCGCCTGCGCGACGACCGCCCGGTGGCGGTGTTCCCCGAAGGCCGCACCCGCAGTGGCGACCACGTCGGCCCGTTCCATGCGCGGATCTTCCTGGCCGCGGTGGAGGCCAATGTCGCCGTGCAACCGGTCGCCCTGCGTTACGGCCACAACGGTTCGGCGCAGACGATCGTCGCGTTTCGCGAGCGCGAATCCTTCTTCGCCAACTTCCTGCGCCTGCTGGGCGAGGCAGGGGGCGAGGCGGAGGTGGTGTTTCTCGAGCCGATCCTGCCCGGCAATGCCGACGGGCGCCGGCGCCTGGCCGAGGTGTCGCGCGAGCGCATCGTCGCCGCGCTGGACGCACGCGCGTGATCGTCGGGCGTCCGTCATCGATGGATACGGCCGCCCCCGTTCCCGCCAGCATCCGCGTGCGCGGCAGCGACTACACGCCGCCTCTGTGGCTGCGCAGTCCGCACGTGCAGACCGTCCTGGCCAGCAGCCCCTGGCGGCGTCTGCGCGGCGCGCGGGCGCTGGCCGCCACCGGTGCGGTCACCACCGAGCATCTCGTCGACGGCGGGGACGGCGTCCGCCTGCACGGCCTGCACAGTGCGGTGCCGGGTACGCAATCCCGTGGACTCGCCCTGTTGCTGCATGGCTGGGAGGGCAGCACCGAATCGAGCTACATGCGCCAGACGGCGGCGCAGATGCTGGAGCGCGGCTACGAGGTATTCCGGCTGAACTTCCGCGACCACGGCGACAGTCATCACCTCAACGAAGCGATCTTCCATTCCAACCGCATCGATGAAGTGGTGCATGCCGCAGTCGACATCGCCGCGCGTTTCACGCCCAGCCCGATGATTGCGGCCGGCTATTCGCTGGGCGGCAATTTCGCGTTGCGCCTGGCGTTGCGCGCACCCGCCGCCGGCCTGCAGCTGGCAGGCGTGGCAGCGGTGTGTCCGGTCATCGACCCGGCGCGCACGATGCTGCAGATGGAGCGCGGTCACCGCTTGTACCTGCGCCATTTCGAGCGCAACTGGCGCGCGTCGCTGCGCCGCAAGCGCGACCTGTTTCCCGATCACCACGGCTTCGACGACGCCACGCTGCAGCTGGGCATGCGGGAGCTGACCGACTGGCTGGTGCGCACGCACACCGAGTTCGGCACGATCGATGACTACTTCGACGGCTATTCGGTTGCCGGCGACCGGCTCTCGTCGTTGCAGGTGCCGGTCGACATCCTGATGTCGGCGGACGATCCGGTGATTCCGCTCGACGCTTTCCACGCGCTGGCGCTGCCGCCACACGCGCGGCTGGAGATCAGCCGCTGGGGCGGGCATTGCGGGTTCCTGCTCGACCGCCAGCTCGACAGCTTCGCCGAGCGCTGGGTGGCCGCACGTCTGGCCGACCATGCCGACACGGCGCGCGCCACGTTCGAACGCACACGCTTGGCCGCCGCGATCCACGTCGACACGCACACGCCTGACGCCTGAGCGGCGCGCCGGGTACGCCCTGGCGCCGCCGCTACAATGGCCGGCCTTGCCTGTGATCGGCCCCGCGCCGGGAATGTCCTGATGTCGCAACAGATCCTCGATGCCCTGCGCCGTGGCGCGAACGAAGAAGCCGCCACCCTTGCGCGCAAGGCGCTGGCCGATGCACCGGGCGACATCGCGGTACAGCGCGCCGCCGCGCTTGCCCTGCGTGCCCATGGCGACCGAGATGCCGCGCTGTCGGCGATCGACGCGGCCATCGCGCAGGCGCCTGACGAAGCCGACCTGCATTTCCTGCGGGCCGGCATGCTGCTCGACACGCGCGACGTGGACGCCGCGCAGTCGGCGCTGTCGCAGAGTCTCGCGCTCGATCCCAACCAGTACGGGGCCTACGTGATGCAGGCGCAGCTGGCGATCGGCCGCAACGATCTCGACGAAGCCGAACGTCTGACCCGGCTGGCCGCACGCGTGTCCGACGATCATCCGTGGACGACGATGCTCGAAGGCTCGGTAGCGTCGCGCCGCGGCGATCACCAGCGCGCGCTGGGTCTGCTGTCTGCCGCCTCGAAGCAGGCGCCCGAGGATCTGCAGGTCCTCAATGCGCTCGCGTTTGCCTATCTGGCCGCCGACCATCTTGCGTTCGCCGAGCAGACCTTCCGCCGTGTGATCGAGCACACCGGTCAGGCAGCCCTGCGCGGGTTGCTCGCGCGGATCGTGCTGCAGCAAGGCCGGCCCGGCGATGCCGCCGACGAGATGGCCACCCTGCTGGCCGACCCGGCCCAGGTCACGCCCGGTCTCCGGGTGCTGGCCGGTGAGCTGGAACTGCAGGCCGGTCGCCCCGAGCGCGCCCGCCCGCAGCTGCTGGCTGCGTTCGAGGCGCATCCCGATTCGCGCCGCGCCACCAATGCGCTGCTGCAGCTCTGGGAAGCGACCCAGGCGGTCGACGAAGGCCGCGACACGCTCGATGCCGCGCTCCAGACCCATGCCGACCACGATCACCTGTGGCTGGCGCGTCTGGCGCTCGAGCCTTTCGGCGACGCGGCCGCACGTGCAATCGTCGAGCGCTGGGTTGCGACACGCCCCGACCATCTGCCGGCCCTGCAGGCACAGCTGTCGCTGGAAGCGGGCACCGGTGCACTGGATGCCGCCGAGACCACTGCGCGGGCGATCACCCGCCTGCAGCCGGGTCACGGCGCTGCCAACGATCTGCTGTTCAAGCAACTGCTGGCGCGCGATCCCGCGCAGGCCGTGACCTTCGTCGAAGGCCTGATGCCGCCCGCCAGCCCACAGGCGCAGCCGCTGCTCCGCCGCTGGCTCGGCATGGCCCAGGACGCGGCCGGTCGGCAGGCTGACGCACTGGCGACGTGGCTCGCATTGAACGTCGAACTCACCGCCGAGGCCGGCTTGCCGCCGACGCCGACCTCCGCACCTTCGCAGTGGCCGCCGATGGGCGAGACGGAAGGTGCCCGGGCGCCTGTGGTGTTCCTCTACGGTCCGCCCGGGTCCCAGGTCGACCGGATCGCCGAGTTGCTGCAGCGCGCGCTGCCGGAATTCCGCGGCGACCGGTTCGTCGGCCCTGTCCAGGACGCGTTCCAGGACAGCACCGTCCCGGCACGATTGGCGGATGGCGCGTTCACTGCCGAGCAGATCACCGGGAGCTGGGCAGCCCAGTTGTCTGCCCGCAAGGCCGACCAGCGTGCCATCGTCGACTGGTTGCCGTTCTGGGACAACGCCTGGTTGCTGGCACTGCGCCCGCAACTGCCGCACGCGCGCCTGCTGCTCACCGTGCGCGACCCCCGCGACATGTTGCTCGACTGGCTTGCGTTCGATCTGCCCATGGCGATGCGCATCACGGATGCCGACAGCGCCGCAACCTGGCTGGCCAGTCATCTTTCGCACATCGCCGACATCGTCGAGCAGGATCTGTTCCCGCACACCATCGTGCGCACCGACGCGCCGGGTGAAGATCCCGAGCGTCTGGCGGCGCGTTTTGCCGAGGCACTCGGCGTGCCGGACTTCCCCACGCCGCCGCGCGAACTGCTCGGCATCGACCGGACACCGGCAGGCCGCTGGCTGGCCTACCGGGAGGTGCTGGCCGGACCGTTCGCCATCCTGACGCCGGTTGCAGTGCGCCTGGGCTACCGTCAGGACTGATCCTTTCCAAGCGGAGACACCATGCGACTCAACAGCGACAGTTTCGAGCCCGGCCAGCCGATCGCGGCGACGTTCGCCGTCGGCGCGCCCGACGGCTTCGGCGCCAACCGCAACCCGCATCTCGCCTGGGACGACGTGCCCGCGGGCACGCGTTCGTTCGCGCTGCTGTGCCTCGATCCAGACGCGCCGACCGATCCGTCACTGGCCGGCAAAGAGGGCGTCGAGATTCCGGTCGAGCACCCGCGCGGCAGCTTCGTGCACTGGGCAGTCGTCGATCTGCCGGCCGATCTGCGCACGATCGCCGAGGGCAGCGCCAGCGACGGCGTGACCAAGGGCGGCAAGCGCAATCCGCCGGGTCCCGACGGCGCGCGTCAGGGCCTCAACGACTACACCGGCTGGTTCGCCGGCGATCCGGATCTGGCGGGTGACTGGTTCGGCTACGACGGCCCGTATCCGCCACCGAACGACCTGCGCACGCACCGGTATTTCTTCCGCCTGTTCGCACTCGACGTCGCCACCCTCGACGTGCCCGAGCGCTTCACCGCCAACGATGTGCTGCGCGCGGTGCAGGGCCATGTGCTGGCCGAAACGACGACCTGGGGCAGCTATGCGCTGCATCCGAAGGCTGCGGCGGTCTGATCGCAAACGCGCGCTGCATGCGTTTCAGCGACGGCAATGCCGCTTGAAGTCGTCATCTCCGCGCAGGCGGAGATGACGGTCGCCGGAATGTCCGGCAGGTACTGACCGCGCGGACGCGGCTCCGCGGTGCGCCTGCCGGTCCGCAGCACCGGCAGGCGTCCAGACGGACTCAGCGACCCACGCTCTCCGACTCCACCACCATGTCCAGCACGTACGCCTGCGACGGCGCATCGGCCGGCGGATCGGCCACGTCGAAGCGCTGCACGCGCACGACGTTGCGCACGCCGTCCTCGAACGTGAACCCTTCGATGTCCTGATACAGCGGCGCCCACTCGGCATCGCCGGGCGAGCGCAAGCCCTCGTCGTCGTACTGCACTTCGCGCGTCTGCAGGCAGCGCTGTTCGGGAATCAGCGGGTGGCTGCAAGCGATGCGCTCGGGCGCGATCTCCAGGAACACCGTCTCGCCTTCGCCGCCGTAGCGGGTGGCCGGCGTGGGCACGCCCTCGAACGCGAGCACGTCGCCATTCTCGAGCTGCAGCGTGAGCCGCGGCGGCTCGCCGCCGGACAGCGCGATGCGATGCGTGCCGGGCAGGCGCTGACCGATCTCGCGCTCGCGCGCGGTCAGGTGCGCATCGGCGCAGGCCATCATCGTGGAGATCACCTGGTCTACCGTCAGGCGGTCGTCGTCGAGCGCGACGTTCGCGCCCATGCGGTTGCAGGCGTTCGACACGCTCAGACCACTGTCGACGAAATCCAGCTGCAGGGATTCGCCGCCGCCATCGAGCAGGGCGTCGATGCGTGCGCCGCCGCTGCTGGTCGCGTCGATCAACCGCCAGTGATAGGCCTCCAGCGTCTTCGCGTGATCAGCGGGCGCGGCATCGGGAATCGCGTCGGCGGCGGCCTGGGTGGGCGCCGTGGCGGCGCCTTCCGGCGGTGCGGACCCGCCACAGGCGGCCAGGGCGAGCGGCAACAACAACATCAGGGGGCGGCGCATCGGCGTCTCCTCGGTGCGGAACGGGTCGGGCAGCTTAACGGGCGGGTCCGCAACGCCCCGTGTGCGCGGCGTGCGTCGCGCGCGTGCAGCGATGTCGATTTCCGGTACGCCGGTGCGTCGTTCCAACGACACCGCCAGCCGGCGGCCTCTCGAGGACACCCCGATGCGTATCGATCCCTATCTGTATTTCGACGGCACCTGCGCCGAAGCCTTCAAGGCCTATGCCGCACTGCTCGGCGGCGAGGCGACGCTGATGCCCTATGGCGATGCTCCGCCCTGTCCCGACAGCGACGCCACCGCGCCCGAGCGGATCATGCACGCAGGCCTCGCGATCGGCGACCAGTTCCTGATGGCCTCCGACGTGCCGCCGGGCACGCCACTGCCGGCCGCGCCGCACACGTTCGTCAATCTGGGCGTGGACAGCGACGCCGATGCCGAGCGCATCTTCGCGGCGCTGTCGGACGGCGGCGAGGTCCGTGCGCCGATGGCCGAGACTTTCTTCGCACACCGCTTCGGCATGGTCGTCGACCGGTTCGGCACCGGCTGGATGGTGATGCGCTCCAAACAGGGCTGCTGAATCTCCACCTCGTCCACATCACAGGAACACCGCCATGACCCGTCCCCAGATCTACGTGAATCTCCCGGTCGAAGACCTCGATCGCAGCGTGCGCTTCTTCACCGCGCTCGGCTTCCGCTTCAATCCGCAGTTCACCGACGAGAACGCGACCGCGATGATCATCGGCGACGACAGTTTCGTCATGCTGCTGGTCAAGCCGTTCTTCCAGAGCTTCACCAAGTTGCCGCTGCCACCGCCGGGCCACGTCGGCGCGATCATCGCGCTGTCGCAGCCCGACCGCGCCGCGGTCGACGCGATCGTCGCCAAGGCGCTCGCCGCAGGCGGCACGGTGACGGCCGAACCGGTCGATTACGGCTTCATGTACCAGCACGGCTTCGCCGATCCCGATGGCCATCTGTGGGAGGTGATGCACATGGACATGGCCGCGTTCCCGACGGAATGAGCACGCTGACGTGCGCGCCGCAGCCGACCGTCCTCCACGCCCGGCGTACCATGCGCCGCAGTGCGGCTTGCCCGGCCGCGCGCGGGGTGATGTCATCGCCGCCCATGGACACGGCCACCCTGCACCGCACGATCGAAACCCTCTGGCGCGAGGAGGTGCCGAAGATCATCGGTGGCCTGATGCGCGTGGTGCGCGATCTCGATCTCGCCGAGGAACTGGCGCAGGACGCGCTGGTCGCCGCGCTCGAACGCTGGCCGCAGGATGGCCTGCCCGACAATCCGGGCGCGTGGCTGATGACCACCGCGCGTAACCGCGGCATCGACCGCCTGCGTCGCGGCCAGCGCCTCGACGCGCACCACGCCGAACTCGCGCGCGAGATCGAGCAAGCGCAGCGAGAGTCCGATGCGCGCGCGCAGGACGCGCTCGACGACGTGATCGGTGACGACGTGCTGCGACTGATGTTCGTCGCCTGCCATCCGGCGCTGACCGTCGAATCGCAGGTCGCGCTGACGCTGCGCCTGATCGGCGGCCTGACCACCGACGAGATCGCGCGCGCGTTTCTGGTGCCCGAAGCGACGATCGCCCAGCGCATCGTGCGTGCCAAGAAAACCATCGCGAACGCCGGCACGCCGTTCGAACTGCCGCAGCGCGCGGACCTGCCGCCGCGACTGTCGGCGGTGCTGCACGTGCTGTATCTGGTGTTCAACGAGGGCCACGCCGCCAGCAGCGGCGACGACTGGGCACGCCCCGACCTGTGCGCCGAGGCGCTGCGGCTGGCACGCGTGCTGGCGGCGCTGATGCCGCGCGAGGCCGAGGTGCATGCACTCGTCGCACTGATGGCGCTGCAGGCCTCGCGGCTCGATGCGCGCACCGATGCCGACGGACATCCGGTGCTGTTGCCCGACCAGGACCGCACGCGTTGGGATCGCAGGTTGATCGATGCGGGCCTCGCATCGTTGGCGCAGACGCAGGCCGCGCGCGGCGACGCGTTGCCCGGCGGCTACGAACTGCAGGCCGCGATTGCCGCCTGTCACGCGCTCGCGCCCGCCGCGGAGGACACCGACTGGGCGCGCATCGCCGCGCTGTACGGTCAACTGCTCGCGTTGACCGGGTCACCGGTGGTCGCGCTCAATCGTGCGGTGGCGATCGGCATGGCCGCGGGACCTGCCGTTGCCTTGCCACTGGTCGATGGTCTCGCCGACGACGACGCGCTGGCCGGTTATCACCTGGTCCAGGGTGTTCGTGGCGATCTGCTGGCGAAGCTCGGGCGGCATGCGGATGCAGCCGACGCGTTCGAACGTGCGGCCTCGCTGGCACGCAACCCCCGGGAGCGGGACTGGTTGCGTGGGCGTGCGGAAACGTGTCGGGCGCAACGCGTGGTTTGAGCCCTCCCCGTAGGCCGGGGGAAAACTTCAGTGCTCGCGATCCCGCAGATACGCCGGTGACCGCCGCGGCCATGCGGCCAGCAGTGCCCACAGTCCGCCCACACCGGCGACCCAGGTCGCGACCGGCAGGCCCACGAAACTCGGGCCGCCCGCTTCCAGCGCGTACAGCACCGCGGCGACGATCAGCAGACCGACGCCGAGGATCGCGGCGACCATGCGTTTCTGCATGCCCTGCATCGTCTGGGTCAACGCCGCGAGATCGTCGGAACGCATGCGCAGCTCGTGGCGGCCTTCGACCTGCTGCTTGAGCCAGCCATGCAGCAGGCGCGGCATGTCGGGTGCCTGGGTGATCAGTTCCGGCAGGCGGTCGCGGAATTCGCGGCCCAGACGCTGCGGGCTGTAGCGCTCGACGAGGATGCGTTCGAGCACCGGGCGCGCGACCGCCCAGATGTCGAGCTTCGGGTCGAGCAGACGACCGATGCCTTCGATGCTCAGCAGCGTCTTCTGCAGCAGGATCAATTGCGGCTGCAGGGTGAGCTGGTAACGCTGCGCGGTGCGGAACAGTTTTCCGAGCACTTCGCCGAGCGAGATTTCCGACAGCGGCCGGGTGAAATACGGCTCGCAGACGGAGCGCACCGCGGCTTCGAGTTCGTCGATGCGGATGTGTCCCGGCATCCAGCCGGCCTGGATGTGCAGCTCGGCGATGCGCCGGTAATCCTGGCGGAAGATCGCCATGAAATTCTCGGCGAGGTAGTACTGATCCTCGCGCGACAGCTGCCCCATGATCCCAAAATCCAGCGCGATGAAACGCGGATTGGTCTTGCGGTCCGGATCGACCCAGATGTTGCCGGCGTGCGCGTCGGCGTGGAAGAAGTTGTCGCGGAACACCTGCGTGTAGAACACGCGCACGCCTTTGGCCGCCAGCGCCTTGCGGTCGATGCCGGCGGCATCCAACGCGGCGATGTCGTCGCTGGGTATGCCGTAGACGCGTTCGAGGGTGAGCACACGCTGCGTCGTGCGCTCCCACACCGGCGCCGGCACATACAGATCGGGCGAGTCTGCCCAGAACCGGCGCAGCACCGACGCGTTCGCGCCTTCGCGCTGCAGGTCGAGCTCGGCGGCCAGCGTGTTCTCGATCTCGGCCACGACTTCGCGCGGGCGGATCTTGTCGGCATTGGGATGCGTGCGGTCGACCAGCGCGGCGAGGTTCTTCAGCAGCGCGATATCGGCGGCAATCTGCTTTTCGATCGTCGGCCGCAGCACCTTGACCACGACCTCGCGACGCGGGTTGCGGTCATCGGCGGGCAGCGTCGCCGCGTGCACCTGGGCGATCGACGCCGATGCCAGCGGCACGGTGTCGAAGGCCTCGTAGGCCTGCGCGATCGGCATGCCGAGTTCGCGCTCGATGATCGCCTGCGCCTGCGCGCCGTCGAAGGGCAGCACGCGGTCCTGCAGCAGGGCGAGATCGTCGACGATGTCCGGCGGTACCAGATCGCGGCGGGTCGACAGGATCTGCCCGAACTTGACGAAGATCGGCCCGAGTTCCTGAAGCGCCAGCCGCAACCGCGCGCCGCGTGACTGCGCGGCGATGTCGGCCGAGGCGCGCGGCACGAACGGGCGTGCGAGCTTGAGCCAGCGCTCGGCCGGGGTGCCGTCGAACAGGTCGTCGAGGCGATAGCGCAGCAGCACGCGGCCGATGCGCGAGGCACGCAACACGCCCCTCATGCGACCGGCCGGCGTTGCAGACGCGAGACGCGTGCCGTGAGCCGATCGACATCGTCGCGCAGCCCGTCGACATCGTCGTTGAAGGCATCCAGCTCGTCGCGGCCGACCACGTCGCGCGACTCCTCGGTCACGTACTCGACGGCGCTTTCGGTGAGGGTGCGGCCGAGGTCCTGCGCCTGGTGCAGGGCGGACGCGAACGCTTTGGCGACCTGCACGCCGATGACATCGCCGAATACCGCGACGAAGGGCTTCTGCCAATCCGGGTCGAAATGACCGGCGAGTTTCTGCAGGCGGCGCGCGAGTTCCGCGTCGCCCGAGACACGCACCTTGCCGATCGGCGGCGCGTCGTCCCGGCGCAGGAACGGCAACTGCGACAGCATGCCGGCCAGCGTGGTGCGCACCGCGAGGTCGGGCTCGACAGCTTCGTCGACAGGGCCGACCCGCAGCCGCTCACCATCGACCCGCAGCTCCAGTGCCAGCGGCGGTGATGCCAGGGTCAGCGTGATGCGCTGCCCGTCGAGTCCAGCGAGCGCAGCGCGCGTGTCGGCATCCAGCGCAAGCGCCTGGTTGAGCGCGGTTTCCAGCGCGCGTCCGGCGATCGGCTTGAGCGCCGCGAAAGGGGAAGGAAGAAATCCGGCCATGGCCGCATTGTAGGCGCTCGAAGAACCACGCCGTCAGATCAGGAGGACGCGGTTCGCTGTCGCAGGGACAACAGATGCAGAACCAGCGCGAGCAGCATCAGCCCCCCGCCGCCAAGCAGCAGTACGACGAACAGAATCCAGGCGATGTTCGTTGCCGCGCCGGCAACACCGCTGAAACCGATCACGCCCATGAAGAGCGCCAACGGAACACAGACGATGCCGGCGACGAGCAAGAGAATGATGGTGGTGCGCATGCGTGACTCCTTGTCTGACGGCGGGCGCGTCCAAGCTTCCCATGTCCTTGAAGATGACGCGAGCATAGACACGAAAACGCCCGCCGAAAGGCGGGCGTTTCGCATCGCATGCAGCGAAGTGTCGTTACGGTCCGCGACCGCGCAGCATCGAGATCACTGCCAGGATCAGGAACACCACGAAGAGGATCCAGGCAATGTTGGTGGCAGTGCCGGCGACGCCACTGAAGCCGAGAACACCGGCAATGATGGCGACGACAAGAAAGATGATTGCGTAACGAAGCATGGGTGGTCTCCTGATTCCCGTGAGCGGTTCGGGGCCACCCTATGCCCGGCTGAGTCGCGATCAGGTGACGGTCAGGTACCTGTCCACGAATCTTTCAGCAGGGTGAGTCCTTCGTGAAGCGGAACCCGCGGGACGTAGCCGAAATCGCGTGTCGCCGGCGTCATGTCGTACCAGTGGGTGGTACTGAGCTGCTCGGCGAGAAAACGGGTCATCGGCGGCTCGCCGGTCAGGCGCAGCACCGGCCACAGTGCTTCGCACACGGCACCCGCGGCATAGGCCACGCCGAAGGGGATCGTCCGCTCGACCTGCGGCGCACCGGCTGCAGCCAACAGCGCATTGACGATCTCGCGCACCGTCGTCGGCTCACCATTGCTGATGAAGTACGCGCGACCCGCGCAGGCCGCACCCGGCGCCAGATGGTCGAATGCATCGAAATGCGCTTGCGCCGCGTTGTCGATATATGTGGTGTCGATCCGGTTCCCGCCGTCGCCGACGAAACGAAGCCGGCCTGCCCGCGCACGTTCGACCAGTCGCGGCAGCAACTGCTGGTCGCCCGGCCCCCAGATCAGCCGCGGCCGGAGCGCGACGGTCGCGAGGTCCGGTCCGTTCGCCGCGAGCACGGCCTGCTCGGCAATCTTCTTGGTCGTCGCGTACGGTGCCTTGAAGTCTTCGCCATAGGGCACGGTCTCTGCTGTGCCGCCTTCGACCGGATGCGTCGCTCGATGGGTCACGCTCGGCGTCGACGTGTAGACCAACCGGCCGATGCCGTGAGCGCGGCAGGCATCGAGCACGTTCTGCGTGCCGACGACGTTGGCCTGGTGATAACTCTCGTAGCTGCCCCAGGCGCCGGCCTTGGCCGCGTTGTGGAAGATCGCGTCCATGCCCTGCGCGGCGGCGCGTACCGCGTCGGCATCAGCCAGATCGCCGCGGACCTGGCGCACGCCGATCGCATCGAGCTCGGGGTAATGGCCGCGATTGAAGCTGGTGACATCGTGGCCGCGTTCGACGAGGCCGCGGCACAGGGCCTGACCGAGGAAGCCGCCGCCACCGGTGACGAGAAGTTTCATGCGAGGTCCTGTGCGTGCCTGGCGGCCCACACGGCCAGCGTCTCGCGGCCGATCTTGGCGTTGTGGCGGATGTCGACCGGGAAGCCGGGATGGAACAGCACGCGCTCGATGCGCCCGGTGTGGACGAAGCCTTCGCCGATGTGACGCAGTTCGTCGACGATGCGCGCCTGTTCCGTCTTGGCGACACCGGCTTCCAGCTCCACGCACAGCACCGGCGTCTGCGCGCCCTTCGGGCCGACACCGACCAGCGCCGTCCGCTTCACCTCCGCGTGCACGTTGAACACCGGTTCGACCTGTTCGGTGCACAGCGTGCCGATGGCAGTGACCACGCGGTGGCCCTTGCGGCCGCAGAACCACAGCCGGCCCTCGGCATCGAAATAACCGAGGTCGCCCATGCGATGGACGATGCGCGTGCTGCCGTCAGGCAATGTCTCGGTGATCTTCGCCAGGCGCGTCTGCGCGTCGCGGTTGAAATAGGTGTCGGTGGCACTCGGTCCGGCGACGGTGATCTCGCCGACCTGGGCGCCGGGCACGCACAGCGCGTCGGACCACGTGGGAATCGCGTCGTCATCGACACGGATGATGCGCACCTCGTTCGGCGGCACTGGGCGGCCCACACAGGTGCCGGCGCCTTGTTCGGTGCGCGTACGCAGTGCCAGCAGTTCGCGGCCTTCGACGACGGCGACGGGCAGGCATTCGGTTGCGCCGTAAGGTGTCCAGAAGCGCGCGTCGTCCGGCAGCAGTTCGAGGATCTTTGCGACCGTGTCCGGCGGCACCGGCGCGCCGGCCGAGGTCACGCGGCGCAATGTCGGCAGCGGTTTGCCGTGCTTCGCGAGCACACCCATCAATGCGGGAGATCCGAACAGCTGGTCGACGCCGAAGCGTGTTATCGCCGCATGCAGCTTGCGCGGATCGGCCTTGGCCGGCCGGGTGGGATCCATGTCCGGGATGATCGAGGTCAGCCCGAGCGCCGGATCGAACAGCGCGAACGGCGGGAATGTCGGCAGGTCGATGCCACCGGCGCCAATGCCGAACGCGTCGCGCAGCATGTCGATCTGCGCGGCGAAATGACGATGCCGATAGACCACGCCTTTGGGCACGCCCGTCGAGCCGCTGGTGAAGAGGATCGCCGCGACATCGTCGCCGGCCGTCGCAGCGAGTTGCGGGCCTGCGCCGGCGCCTGCGCGCTCGACGTCGGCCAGCGTCGCATCGCTGAGCACCGCCCAGCGCCCGGTGGTGATGCGCACGCGCGCCGATTTCGCCCAGCCCAGTAGCACCCGTGCGAACTGCGCCAGCGGAATGCCGATGAAGGCGTCGGCGCCGGCTTCGTCCAGGCACTGTTTCAGCGCGCGCTTGTCGATGCCCGGATCGACCAGCACCGGCACCGCGCCGGCTTTGAACAGGGCGAACATCAGCAGGAAGAACTCGGGCGTCGGCCGCACCATCAGCACCGTGCGCGTACCACGGACGATGCCGCGCGCGGCGAGTCCGGCGGCGATCGCATCGCTGCGTGTATCGAGCGCGCCGTAGGTCAACGCATGCGCGTCGGCGTAGCGGCCATCGGGGCCGGGGCAGCGCATCGCGATGCGCGTGGGCGCGGCCTGTGCCAGCCGCGGCAGTGCGGCGGCGATGTTGACCGGCGCGGCACCGGAAGAGGTGTGGACATCCATCGCCCAGAGGATACCGGCAGCCGCACACGCACCGGCTGCGGCGGCTACGATGGCGGCTTCCTGTTCCGGGTCTGGCCCCATGCACACGCCGCTTCCGTTCCGCAGGCTGTTCGCCATGCTGCTGCTCGCGCTCGCCGTCCTGCTGCCGGGTTGCGCCAGCACCGGCAAGCAGCAGACCACGCTCGATGCCGTGCAGTACGCCTGGTCGGGGGCCGTGCGCTGGAACGACTTCAGGTCAGCCTGGCAGCTGGTCGAGCCCGCGTACCGCGACGCGCACCCGGCCAGCGACCTCGACTTCGCCCGCTACGAACAGGTGCAGGTCACCAGCTACCGGGAGACCGGTCGGCAGGCCGGGCCGGACGTGACCCTGCGCGACATCGAGATCGGCGTGGTCAACCGCCACACCATGGCCGAGCGCACCGTCCGTTACACCGAGCACTGGCGCTGGGACGCGGCGGCCGGCACCTGGTGGATCACCGACGGCCTGCCGGACCTGTGGGCGGGCGAATGAGCACCGCGGCGGCGTCCCCGGGGGCCGCCGCCGTGCGGTCATGGCGTTGTGCGACAATCGCCGCCCGCCGACGCACCGCGATCCATCCGTGAATTTCGAAGAACTGCTGGCCTTCCTGGGCCGAAACCAGATGTTGTCGCTGATCCTCGCCGCCTTGACGGTGGCGATCATCTACAACGAGATCTCGCGGCTGTTCCGCGGCTTCAAGGTCCTGCGACCGGCCGAGTTGACCGTGCTGGTCAACCGCGACAACGCGCTGGTCGTCGACCTGCGCCCCGCCGCCGACTTCGGCAAGGGCCATATCCCGGGCTCGAAGAACGTGCAGATGAGCCAGTTCGATCCGGAGAGCAAGCAGCTCGCCCCGGCCAAGGCCCTGCCCGTGGTGCTGGTCTGCAAGACCGGCAGCACCGCAAGCGATGCCGCCAAGCGCCTGAAGAAGGCCGGCTTCACCAACGTCTACGTGCTCGACGGCGGCATCGGCGGCTGGCTGCAGGCCGACCTGCCGCTGGCCAAGGGCCGCGGCTGAGCGCAGCGGTACCGTCTTGACGGGATGCCATAATCGGCAATCCGTCTCACCCAACATTTTTGCCGGAGTCGATTTACATGTCCGAAGAACAGGCCAACACCAACGGCGCCAACGGCGCAGCCCCGGCACAGCCGGCGGGCGCGCAGTTCAGCGTCGAGAAGATCTACGTCAAGGACGTCTCGTTCGAGTCGCCCAAGTCGCCGGCGATCTTCAACGAGCAGGCCCAGCCGCAGCTCAACATGAATCTCAACCAGAGCGTCCAGCGCGTCGGCGACAACGCGTTCGAAGTCGTGCTGGCGATCACGCTGACCTGCACCACGGGTGAGGACAACGCCAACACGGTGTACGTGGCCGAAGTGAAGCAGGCGGGCGTGTTCGGTCTGTCCGGTTTCGACGGCAACACGCTCGACGCGCTGCTCGGCACCCAGTGCCCGAACGTGCTGTACCCGTATGCCCGCCAGCTCATCGGCGACCTGATCCAGGCCGGTGGCTTCCCGCCGTTCCTGCTGCAGCCGATCAACTTCGACGCGCTCTATGCCGAAGGCCTGCGTCAGCGCAGCGAACAGGGCAACGAGCAGCCGACCACCGATCAGATCGGCAACGCCTGAGCGTGACCGACCGCAAGACCGCGGTCGCGGTACTGGGCGCGGGCTCCTGGGGGACCGCGCTCGCCTCGCTGATCGCTCGCAACGGACACCCCACCACGCTGTGGGGCCGTAACGCGGCGCAGATCGAGGCGATCGACCAGCGCCACGAGAACCCGCGCTACCTGCCGGGCATCCCGTTGCCGCAGAACCTGCGCGCGACCACCGATCTGGCCCATGCCCTCGATGGCGTCGGCCTGATCCTGGTCGTCGTGCCGTCGCACGCCTTCGCCGAAACCCTGGAACTGCTGGCGCCGCTGCGTCCGGCCGGCGTTGGTGTGTCGTGGGCGACCAAGGGCTTCGAGCCCGGCTCGGGCCGGTTCCTGCATGAAGTCGCGGGCGCCCTGGTCGGCGAGGACGTGCCGCTGGCCGTCGTCACCGGCCCTTCGTTCGCCAAGGAAGTCGCGTCCGGCCTGCCGACCGCGATCACCGTGCAGTCCGACGATGCCGGTTTCGCGCAGACCGTCGCCGACGTGCTGCATGGCCCGACGTTCCGGGCCTACACCGGCACCGACATGCGCGGCGCCGAACTCGGCGGCGCGATGAAGAACGTGCTGGCCGTGGCCACCGGCGCGGCCGACGGCATGGAGCTGGGCCTCAACGCCCGCACCGGCCTGATCACCCGTGGTCTCAACGAAATGCTGCGCCTCAACCAGGCGATCGGTGGCCGCGCGGAAACCCTGATGGGCCTCGCCGGTCTCGGCGATCTGGTGCTGACCTGTTCCGGCGACCTGTCGCGCAACCGCCGGCTGGGCCTGGCGCTCGGGCGTGGCGAGAAGCTCGAAGACGCGGTCCGCGCGATCGGCCAGGTGGTCGAATCGGTGCAGACCGCCGACGAAGTCATGCGTCTGGCCGAGCGTCACGGCATCGAACTGCCGATCTCCAGCAACGTCCGCGCCGTGCTGCATGGCGAAATGACACCGGCCGAAGGTCTGGCCCGGTTGATGGCGCGCGAGCAGAAGCCCGAGTTCGAGTAAGGGGCTGCAGCGCGGGTCCCATCGCTGCACCCCGATGCCTGTGACGTGCCGCATGCGGCCGTCCGCGCACGACTGGACGTATCAATCACTGCACGCACGCCGCATCGCCACGGCCTGTGTCCTGCAGGCGCGCGCTGCGCATACGCACCCGCCGGCTGTCCTGGCACCGCACAAAAAAAGAACCCGGCCATTGCTGGCCGGGTTCTGACGGTTTCCGGGAGAGAGAGGCGCCGGGGAAGCGCTGGGGACCGGAAACCGCGGGGGAGCGGTGTGGTGCTTACCAGGTCAGACGCGGACCCACGAACCACTGGGTGTCGCCACCCTTGATCAGCTTGATGTCGCCGGCAATGCCGAAGTTCGGATTGAACTTCCACTGCGCGCCGAGGCGACCGTAGAAGTCGCTGTCGAAGCCGCTGTCGAGATCCTCGTAGCCGGCCAGTGCGTAGCCTTCCAGCGCCGGCAGCAGCGCGGTGCGCGCGCCGACCTCGACCGAATAGCCATCGGCATTGATGCCGCGGCCGAAGTCGACCTTCTGGTAGGCCACCCGGGTCAGCAGATCGGTGCGCGGCGACACTTCGTGGTTGTAGCCGACGCCCAGGCGCCACTGGTCACGGTCGAGCGGGCTGTTGTCGACGCTCTCGCGGGTGTAATCGCCGAAAGCGTGGAAATTCGGATGGAACGCGGCAGAGCCGCGGATCGACCAGCCGTCGGAGTCGACGTCACGGTTGACCGGGGCGATGTCGGACTTGCTGGCCGAGTAGCCGCCTTCGACATAGTTGTAGGACAGGCCTTCGGCGGCGTTCGCGGCGAAGGGGAGCGCAGCGGCAAGGGCTGCGATCGGAAGAATGCGCTTCATCGGGGGTCTCTCTCCGGCCAGGCTCTACGTGGAGTCCGGCTCTTATGGGCTGTCGAAAATGCCGGCCCGGATGACGGGGAGGGGATGCGCGTCGAGGGGAGGGGAGCGCACAGTCATCCGGGCCGGTGCAGTGATTCTCGACCCGCGCCGGCAACCCGCGCTGAATATTGAACCGCGAAGTACAGGAACTTTTCCGCAGCGTTCAGGTCGCGTGCGATCGAGATGCGCGCGCAGTCACTGCGATGCGCATGCCTGCCCGCGCGGCAGCCGCGGAAGCGACACATGTCACGAGCACGCCAGTGGACCCCGCAGTGCGGAGCGCTTCGGAGTCAGGCCGCGACCAGCCTCAGCCGGGCGAAGTTGCGCTTGCCGACCTGCAGCACGCCTTCGAAACCGGGCTTGAACTCGGTGCCGGCATCATCCACGACCGCGCCGTCGACCTTGACCGCACGCTCCTTGAGCTTGCGGTTGGCTTCCGAATTGCTCGGAGTGATGCCGGCTGCGGTCAGCAGCGCCGCAATCCGGATGCCGTCGGCGGGAATCACCACGTCCTGCAGCGGCAGCAGCGAGACATCGCCTTCGCCGGAGATCGCGACCTGCCAGCCGCGGACGGCAAGCTCGGCCGCCTCGGCGTCGTGGAAGCGCGTGGCGAGTTCGCGCGCCAGGCGCAGCTTCACGTCGCGCGGGTTCAGCGTGCCGGCCTCGACCTCGGCCTTCAGCGCCTTGGCCTCGTTGATGCCGATCTCGAAGCTCAGCAGCTCGATCCAGTCCCACATCAGCGCGTCGCCGATCTTCATGGTCTTGTTGACCATGTCGATCGCCGGTTCGGTCACACCGATGTAGTTGCCGAGCGACTTGCCCATCTTGTTGACGCCATCGAGCCCGACCAGCAGCGGCATCGTCAGCACGATCTGCGGCGCCTGGCCGTGGCTCTCCTGCAGGCCGCGGCCCATCAGCAGGTTGAACTTCTGGTCGGTGCCGCCGCATTCGACGTCGGCCTGCAGCGCAACGGAGTCGTAGCCCTGCACCAGAGGGTAGAGGAATTCGTGGATCGCGATCGGCTGCTGGCCGGCGTAGCGCTTGGCGAAATCGTCGCGCTCGAGCATCCGCGCCACGGTGTGCGAGGACGCGAGGCGGATCATGTCCGCGGCGCCCATCGTGCCGAACCACTCGGAATTGAAGCGGACTTCGGTCTTCGCCTCGTCCAGCACCTTGAACACCTGCGCCTTGTAGGTCTCGGCGTTGGCCAGCACGTCCTCGCGCGACAGCGACTTGCGGGTCGTGCTCTTGCCGGACGGGTCGCCGATCATCCCGGTGAAGTCGCCGATCAGGAAGATCACCTGGTGGCCGAGGTCCTGGAACTGGCGCAGCTTGTTGAGCAGCACCGTGTGACCCAGATGCAGGTCCGGCGCCGTCGGGTCGAAACCGGCCTTGATCCGCAGCGGGCGGCCGAGCTTCAGGCGCGCTTCGAGATCGTCACGCTTGAGGATCTCGTCCGTGCCGCGGGCGATCAGATCGAGGGGGGCGGTGGCGGGCTGCAGGGACATCGGTGCGGGAATCTCGTGGAAGGGTGGAAAGTGAATGCGGGCACGCCAGGTTAAGGCTTCGTTATCCGGTGAACGGGGCAAAAATTCGAGCCCGGTCAGGCATTTGACGCATGCTCCTCACGTCTCTATGTTACCCCGCTGACACGCCGTTCACGCCATCCGGACCCGCCTACGATGACGACTTCCGTCCCGCCGCCCCAGGCCGACGCGCACCACCAGCAGGTGCTCCACGACAACCTGCAGGCCGCGGCCCGGAACAAGGCGCAGGAGCAGGCGTCCCGTTCGCGTCTGTACCCCGGTCGCTGGACCCGCCGCGACTGGGCCCACGCAAGCCTGTTCGCCACGCTCGGTGTGCTGGTCGTCGCGCTGGTACCGGGTGTCTCGCAGGCGATGCGCGGCGACGCCGGGCCGCAGCATGATCTGGTCACGATGTCGCTGGCGCTGCCGCCGCTGAGCGCCGCCCAGCGCACCGCGCAGCAGGCTCACGACAACTGGCAGCTGGTGACCGTCGAGCGCGGTCAGACCCTCGGTTCGATCTTCTCCGACCTCGATCTGCCCGCGTCCACGATGCACCGCATCCTCGAGCTGCCGGATGCGAAAGCGAAGTTGACGCGCATGCGTCCGGGCACCGAGCTTGGTTTCGATCTGGCGATGGACGGCACGCTCAACAAGCTGCGCTACGACCGCAGCGACACCGAGCGCGTCGAGCTCACTGTGACCGGCGAAGCGGTCGCCGAGCAGGTCATCGAGCGCCCGGTCGAGATCCGCAACGTCGTCATCAGCGGTGAAGTCGGCCGCTCGCTGTTCCACTCGGCGCGCAAGCTGGGCCTGTCGGGCGCGAACATCAACACGCTGACCGACGAAGTCTTCAAGTACGACATCGACTTCAACACCGACGTCACCCAGACCGACCGCTTCAGCGTCGTCGTCGAGCAGGTCTGGCGCGAAGGCGAACTGATCCGCAGCGGCCCGGTGCAGGCGGCGGTGTTCACGGCGAAGGGCAAGCCCTTCAGCGCGTTCCGTTACGAGCAGGACGGCAAGGCCGAGTACTACAACGCCGAAGGCCGCCCGCTGAAGAAGAGCTTCATCCGCATGCCGATCCAGTACGCGCGCCTGAGCTCGCGTTTCGGCAGCCGCCGCCATCCGGTGCTGGGCACGATGCGCATGCACAAGGGCGTCGACTACGCCGCGCCGACCGGCACGCCGATCATGGCCGCCGGCGATGCACGCGTGCAGTTCCGCGGTGTGCAGGGCGGCTACGGCAACACCGTGGTGCTCGACCACGGTCGCGGCCACACCACGCTGTACGCGCACATGTCGCGCTTCGGCAACATCCGCCAGGGCCAGCGCGTCGCGCAGGGCACGGTGATCGGTTACGTCGGCACCACCGGTCTGTCGACCGGTCCGCATCTGCATTACGAATTCCGCGTCAACGGTGCGCACCGCAATCCGCTGCAGCACACGATGCCCGAGCCCGATCCGCTGAGCGGCGCCGCGCTGGCGAAGTTCCGCCAGCAGACCGGCCCTGCGCTCGCCCGCATCCGCGAAGTCGAGAACGTGATCTACGCGCAGGTGCCGGCCACGCCGGATCCGGACCGGCAGGTCGCGAACGCCGCCCGGCCCGGCAACGGCCGCGGCTGATCCGCCTCGAACGCCCGGCTCTGCGCCGGGCGTTTCGTTTGCACCCTCCTCATCTCCGGCGCTGACGCCATGTCCGATCTGTTCCTCGGCCTGATTTCGGGCACCAGTGCCGACGGCATCGACGCGGCGATCGTCCGCTTCGACGACCGCGCCGACGGCACGCTGCACGCCGAGCTGCGCTTCGGCGCGACCTATCCCTGGGACGGCGCGCTGCGCGCACGTCTGGTCGCGCTCGGTCAGCAGGCCGCGTCGCTGACGCTCGACGATGTCGGCGAACTCGACGTATTGATCGCCGATGCCTTCGCCGATGCCGCGCTGGCCGCGATCGCCGATGCCGGACTCAGTGCCGCCGACATCGCCGCGCTCGGTTCGCATGGCCAGACGCTCCGCCATCGTCCCTATGGACGCGACGGCGACGGCCGTGCGCCGTTCACCCTGCAGCTCGGCGACGGCGCGCGCATCGCCGAACGCACCGGCGTGGCGACGGTCGCCGACTTCCGCCGGCGCGATGTCGCCGCCGGCGGACATGGCGCACCGTTGCTGCCTGCGTTGCATGCGGCGCTGCTGTCGCGCCCCGGCGAAGACCGTGCGGTGCTCAACCTTGGCGGCATCGCCAACCTCACGCTGCTGCCCGGCGATGGCGGCCCGGTGCGCGGCTTCGACACCGGCCCGGCCAACGGACTGATGGATGCGTGGTGCCTGCGCCATACCGGCGAGGCCTTCGATCGTGACGGCGCGCTGGCGCGGTCGGGCAGGGTCGATGCGCGCCTGCTGCAGCGCCTGCGCGGCGAGGCGTGGTTCGCGCAGCCGCCACCGAAATCCACCGGGCGCGACCAGTTCCATCTCGACTGGGTCGATGCGGCCCTGCAGGGCGGCGAACCGGTCGCCGACGTGCAGGCGACGCTGCTCGCCCTGAGTGCGACGACGATTGCAGATGCCCTGCGCGCGACCCAGCCGGCCACCGTCCGCGTCATCGGCTGCGGCGGCGGCGTGCACAACGACGCACTGATGCGCGCGCTGGCCGATGCCCTGCCGGGCACGACCGTGGAGTCGAGCGCCGTCCACGGGCTCGATCCCGATCAGGTCGAGGCGATGGGCTTCGCGTGGCTGGCGCGGCAGACCCTGCTCGGCCGGCCGGGCAACCTGCCGTCGGTCACCGGCGCGATGGGTCCGCGCGTGCTCGGCGTGGTGCACCCGGTCTAGCGGGCGACCGCGTCTGGCGGCGATGCCGTGTATCGCAACGCGGCCTGGCGAGGTGGTGTGTCCGGCATGCGCCGGCGGGGCGGCGCCTCAGCTGGCCGCGGCGGCCTGCGCGGTCTCGCGTCCGATCAGCGCGAACGTGTCGTCGGGCACCTGCTCGAGCGCATCGATCGCGGCTTCCAGCACACCGGTCTCCGCCGCATCGAACGTCGAGCGCTCGTCGCCGACGCTGCTACGCAGCCCCTGTTCGATCAGGAAGCGCAGGGTGCGTGCCTGGCCCCAGCCCTGCGTCTGCGCGTAGTCGGCGATCCGCTCGAGCAACGCGGGGTCGAGATCCCGCAATACGATTTCGGTCATTCCGGAACATCTCCCGTAGCCGGTGCCGCATCCTCACCCAGGCGCACCCGGGGCTTGAGCCAGAAGAAGAGCACAAGCGCCGGCACCGCGACCACTGCCGTGATGATGAAGTAGGTCGCATAGCCTTCGGTGGCTTCGACGATCCGGCCCGAGAAGAACCCGAGCACCTTGCCCGGCAGCATGATCAAGGACGAGAACAGGGCGTACTGGGTCGCGGTATAGCGCTGGTTGACCAGCGCCGACATGTACGCCACGGCCACGGTGCCGAGGAACCCCTGCGCGAGGTTTTCGCCGGAGATCACGATGGTCAGGCGGGTCACATCGCCGTCGGCGCCGATCAGCGCCAGATACAGCAGGTTGCTGCAGGCGCCCATCACGATCGCCACGAACAGCGGCCACTGGATGCCCCAGCGCGCGACCGCGATGCCGCCCAGGAACGCGCCAGCGATGCCGATCCAGATGCCGTAGACCTTGGTCACCGCGGCGATTTCGGTCTTGGTGAAACCCTGATCCAGATAGAACGGGCCGATGATCCCGCCGATCAGCGCCTGGTCGGAGATCTTCATCGCGAGGATGAAGAGCAGGATGCCGATCGCGACCTTGCCGCCGAAGCGGCGGAAGAAGTCGGCGAACGGTTCGACCACGCCCTCGCGCAGACCCTGGGCGAAGTTCTGCGCGCGCACGCGCACGATGTCGGGCTCGGCGGCGAAGAAGATGGTGATGATCGGCACCAGCATGCACGCGGCCATGACCCGGTAGACCGCCGGCCAGGCGACGTGGTCGGCCAGCACCAGCGCCAGCGCGCCGGTGACGATCAATGCGATCCGGTAACCCAGCGAATACGTCGCGACCAGCGCGCCCTGCGCGTTCTTCGGTGCGATCTCGACGCGATAGGCATCCACCGCGATGTCGAGCGTGGCGCCGGCGAAGGCGACCAGCAGCGTGATCGCGACGAACAGCGGCAGCGGGCCGGTGCCGATGCTCGCCATCGCCAGCAGGCCGACCATCACCGCGGCCATCGCCAGCAGCAGCCAGCCACGACGCTGGCCCAGGCGCCCGAGCAGCGGCAGCCGCCAGCGGTCGACCAGCGGCGCCCACAGGAACTTGAACGAATACGCCATGCCGGCGCTGGCGATCATCGTGATGTCGCGCAGCTCCAGCCCGCCCTCGCGCAGCCAGTAGGCCAGCGTGCCGGCGACCAGCAGGAACGGCAGGCCCGACGCGAAGCCGAAGAAGAACATCGTCCACGCCGCGGGCTGGGTGAAGGCGCGCCAGATCGATGGCTTGCCGGCGGGCGTTGCCGGAGCAGCGGTGCTCACGCGCGGTAGTCCACGACCAGCGGGGCGTGATCGGAGAAGCGCGGCTCGGGATGCACGGCGACCGAGCGCACGCGGTCACGCAGCGACGGGGTGATGAACTGGTAGTCGATCCGCCACCCCACATTGTTGGCGCGCGCCGCGCCGCGGTTGCTCCACCAGGTGTACTCGGGCGCATCGGGGCGCAGCACGCGCAGCGCATCGAGCCAGCCGGTCGCGGGCGGTTCGACAAGACCATCGCCGCTGGTGTCGCCGATCATCGCGTTGAGCCACGCGCGCTCGGGCGGCGTGCAGCCGGAATTCTTCTGGTTGCTGGTCCAGTTCTTGATGTCGTGACGCGCGCGCACGATGTTCCAGTCGCCGCACAGCACGTAGTCGCGGCCGCTGGCCAGCCATTCGTCGAGGATGGGTTTCAGCCAGTCCATGACTTCGAACTTGAAGCCCTGGCGCAGATCGCCCGACGAACCGGACGGAATGTAGAACGACACGACACTCAGGTTGCCGAAGCGCGCTTCGATGTAGCGGCCTTCCTCGTCGAAAGGTGCCCAGCCGAGCGAGGTGCGGATCTCGTCGGGTTCGCGCCGCGCGTAGATCGCCACGCCGCTGTAGCCCTTCTTGGTCGACGCGTCGCGGAACCAGGCCTTGTAGCCCTCGGGCAGGAAGTCCGCATGCAGGCCGGACTCGCCGGCCAGCTGGTGTTCCTGCGCCTTGGTTTCCTGCATGCACAGCACGTCGGCGTCCTGGGCGACGAACCAGTCGAAGAAGCCCTTTTTCGCGGCGGAGCGCACGCCATTGGCGTTGAAGCTGACGATTTTCATGCAGACCGGATCCACGTGTACCGGCGCCAAGCCTAACGGATTCGTGCTGACCGGCCGGCTTCCGCGACGCGTATCCTCCGCCGATGTCGTCGGGCCCGCTGCCGTATGTCGTCATCGCCTCGACCGCACAGGCCGAGGCCGCGCGATGCCTCCTGCTCAGCGCGACGCAGACCGTTTACGCGGGCGACATCGCCTTCAATGTCGACAACGCCATGGCTGCGACGGACAGCGACGCGATGGCGGTGCTGCTGGGTAATGTCGTCATCGGTTTCTATCGCCTCGACTACCCGACTGCGGCCTTTGCGAAGCAGGCCGTCGACCGGCGTCTGGTCACGCTGCGCGCGTTCGCGCTCGGCGCAGCCTGGCAAGGGCGCGGCTTCGGGCTGCCGGTGCTCGCCGCGTGCTGCGCGGATCTGGCGCTTCGGCATCCCGAACGGGTGACGCTGGCGTTGAACGTGCATGCGGCCAACGTCATCGCCGTGCACCTGTACAAGCGCGCCGGCTTCGTCGACAGCGGTCAGATCGTGCGCGGCGGCCGCGGCGGGCCGCAACACCTGATGCTGCGCGCACTCGGCGTGGGACAATGGGCGCCATGACCGACCATCGCACCCGTTTCCTGCAGCTCGCCCTCGAGGCCGACGCGCTGCGCTTCGGCGAGTTCACGCTGAAGTCCGGCCGCGTCAGTCCGTATTTCTTCAACGCCGGTCGTTTCGATTCCGGTGTCGCCATTGCCACGCTGGCCAGCTGCTACGCCGATGCGCTGGACGCGGCCGGGGTCGAGTTCGACCTGCTGTTCGGCCCGGCCTACAAAGGCATTCCGCTGGCGACCGCGCTGGCCTGCGAGTACGCGCGCCGCGGCCGCGACCTGCCGGTCGCGTTCAATCGCAAGGAAGCCAAGGCGCATGGCGAAGGCGGCCTGCTCATCGGTGCACCGCTGGCCGGGCGTCGGGTGCTGATCGTCGACGACGTGATCACCGCCGGCACCGCGATCCGCGAGGCGCTGGGCCAGATCGCCGACGGCGGCGGCACCGTGGCCGGCATCGTCATCGCGCTCGACCGCCAGGAGCGGGTGGCCGAGGACAGCCAGGAATCCGCCGCGCAGCGTGTCGCGCGTGAGCAGGACGTGCCGGTCGTGGCCATCGCCGGGCTGTCCGACCTGCTTGCATTTGTCGGCCAGAGCGCGACACTTGCTGCAGAACGCGACCGCCTGCTCGCCTACCGGGCACGACATGGCAGCGGACCTGCAAGCTGACAGCGCCTATCGGCCGTTCAGGGGGACGGACGACATGAAATCTACGATCCGATTCGCCGCGGGCCTGTTGCTGGCCTGCATCGCCGGCAGCGCACTCGCGCAGAAGCCGGTCGCCAGCGACCGCAAGGTCTACTGCTGGAACGAGGGTGGGCGTCGCGTCTGCGGCGACGCGCTGCCGGCCTCGGCGGTGGATGCCGAGCGCACCGAGATCAGCGCGCGCAGCGGCATGACCACCGCGCACATCAGCCGTGCGTTGACCCAGGAAGAGCGCGGCGCGGTCGACGCAGCGGCGCACCAGGCACGGCTCGATGCGGAAGCGCTGGCCGCCAGGCACCGCAAGGAGCTGGCGATGGTGGAGTCCTACGCCACCGAAGACGACCTGCGGCGGGCCTACGGGGAGCGCATCGTGCTGATCGACGAAGCGCTCAAGACCTCGAGCATGGGCGTCGACAACCTGCGCGCCAGCCTGCTGTCGCTGTTGCGGCAGGCGGGTGAGCGCGAACTGGCGGGACAGCCGGTACCTGCGCCGCTGGTCGGGACTATCCACAGCCAGCGGGCGGACCTGCAGCGGCAGCTGGCGATCCAGCAGCAGCAGCGGGGCGAACATGCGGCGCTCGATGGGGACCTGCAGGCGGCGCTGACGCGCTACCGCGAACTCAAGCAGACGCCGGGCGATCCGCGCGACTGATACGCAGTCGGCTGTTTCGAACGGCCGACGGCCGGTATCCTCGACCGCTTGCCCCCGCTTCGCGTAGCCGCCGTGTCCGATCCGATTTCCGCACTCCTCCTCGGCATCATCGAGGGGCTCACCGAATTCCTGCCCGTCTCCAGCACCGGCCATCTGCTGATCGCCCAGCACTGGCTGGGCGCGCGCTCGGACTTCTTCAACATCGTGATCCAGGCCGGCGCGATCCTCGCGACGCTGCTGGTGTTCCGCCAGCGCATCTGGCAGCTGACGACGGGCCTGCGCGAGCGCGAGCACCGCGACTATTCGGCGAAGCTGTTCGTCGCCTTCGCGGTCACCGCGCTGGTCGGCCTGCCGGTGCGCATGGCCGGCTGGGAACTGCCGGAGACCGTCACGCCGGTCGCCTGGGCGCTGATCATCGGCGGCATCTGGATGCTGGTGGCCGAGTACTTCGCCGAGAAGCGCGGGGACAACACGCATGTGACGTGGACGGTGGCCGTCGCGGTCGGTCTGGCGCAGGTCGTGGCCGGCGTGTTTCCCGGCACCTCCCGTTCGGCGACGACGATCTTCCTCGCGATGCTGCTCGGCCTGAGCCGGCGCTCGGCCGCGGCCGAATTCGCGTTCCTCGTCGGCATTCCGACGATGTTCGCCGCCAGCGCCTACGCGTTCCTGGAACTGTGGTTGGACCAGGGCCTGGGCGAAGAGGCGTGGGGCGATGTCGCGATCGCGTTCGTCGCGGCGATGGTCACCGGTTTCATCGTCGTGAAGTGGCTGCTCGGCTACATCAAGCGCCACCGCTTCACCGGCTTTGCGATCTATCGCATCGCGCTGGGCGCGGGTCTGCTGCTGTTGATGCCGTCCGGCTTCTGAGCCTTACGGCAGCCGGAAGAACGCCGCCGCCGTTGCGGTCGTCGCGTCTGCAGTGACCACGACATCCTCGCCGCGATCGCGCGCGAGTTCCTCGACGATGTGCGGCAGGAACGCCGGCTCGTTGCGGCGGTCCTTCGGCAGCGGCTTGAGCGTGCGCGGCAGCAGATACGGCGCATCGGTCTCGATCATCAGCCGGTTGGCCGGGATGTTGGGCACCAGTTCGCGCAGATGCTGCCCGCGGCGTTCGTCGCACAGCCAGCCGGTGATGCCGATGTGCCAGTCGCGGTCGAGGCACTCGAACAGCTCGCGCTTGCCGGCGGTGAAGCAGTGCACGACCGCCGGGCCGATCTGGCCTTCGAACTCGCGCATGATCGCGACGAAGTCGTCGTGCGCATCGCGCTGGTGCAGGAACAGCGGCTTGCCGGTGTCCACGGCGATCTGCAGCTGCCGCTCGAACGCCTTACGCTGGGCGGGGCGCGGCGAGAAATCGCGGAAGTAATCCAGCCCGCACTCGCCGACCGCGACGACCTCCGGATGCGCCAGCAACGCGCGCATTTCCGCATCGCATTCGGCGGTGTATTCGACCGCGTGATGCGGATGCACGCCCGCGGTCGCGTACAGGAAATCGGGATACGCCTGCGCGAGCTCGAGCGCCTTGGGCGAGTGCTCGCGGCTGGCGCCGGTGATCACCAAGCGCGTCACCCCCGCCTCCCGCGCGCGCTGCAATACCGCCTCGCGGTCGTGGTCGAAGCTGTCGTGGGTGAGGTTCGCGCCGATGTCGATCAACTGCATGGGAGGCCGCACACGATGGGGAACCACGCATTGTAAGCGGCGCATCGAGACCGCCGGCCGGGCCGCAGACGAGGGAGAGACGTGACGCACGCATTGCGCATCTGCGTCGACGTCACCACAGGACGTGGTTAGCCTGTGCGCCGTGACGACCGACACCGCCCGCGCATTTCCCATCTCGCCGCTGTTGCCGGAGATCGTCTCCAGTCTCGCCGCGCATCCGCGCCTGGTGCTTGAAGCGCCGCCGGGGGCGGGCAAGACCACGCAGGTGCCGCTGGCGCTGCGCGATGCGGCGTGGCTGGGTGACCGGAAGATCGTGATGCTGGAACCGCGACGCGTCGCCGCGCGCTCGGCGGCCACGTTCATGGCGCGCCAGCTCGGCGAAGACGTCGGCGGTCTCGTCGGCTATCGCATCCGCTTCGAGCAGCGCATCAGCGCGCGCACGCGGATCGAGGTCGTCACCGAAGGCATCCTGACGCGGATGCTGCAGGACGATCCGGAACTCGGCGACGTCGGCGCGCTGCTGTTCGACGAATTCCACGAGCGCCATCTCGCCGGCGATCTCGGCCTCGCACTCGCGCGTGACGTGCAGACCGGCTTGCGCGACGACCTGCGCCTGGTGGTGATGTCGGCGACGCTCGATGGCGCGCGCATCGCGCAGTGGCTCGACGCGCCGCGGCTGTCGAGCGCGGGCCGCAGCTTTCCGGTCGACGTGTCGCATGCGCCGCCGAAGCGCGACGAGGCGCTCGAACACCAGGTGCGCCGGGTGCTCGTCGATGCACTGGCGACGCAGCCCGGTGACGCGCTGGTGTTCCTGCCCGGCCAGCGCGAAATCGCACGCTGTCGCGCCCAGCTCGAAGCCGCGTTGCCCGGCGATGTCGAACTGCTGGTGCTGCATGGCGAATTGCCGGTAGACGCGCAGACGCATGTGCTGCAGCCGTCGACCGATGGCCGTCGTCGCGTGGTGCTGGCGACCAACGTCGCCGAGAGCAGCGTGACCCTGCCGGGCGTGCGCATCGTCGTCGACAGCGGCCAGGCGCGCGAGCCGCGTTTCGATCCCAACAGCGGGTTCTCGCGGCTGGAGATCGTGTCCATCTCGCAGGCGTCGGCCGACCAGCGTGCCGGCCGCGCGGGGCGCGTCGCGTCGGGTGTGGCGATGCGTCTGTGGCCGGAATCGCAGCGACTGGAACCGCAGCGGCGACCGGAAATCGCGCATGTCGATCTCGCCGCACTTGTGCTCGAACTCGCCGCGTGGGGCGATCCCTTGCTGGCGTTTCCGGATCCGCCGCCCGCCGGCGCGATGGGCGCCGCACACGATCTGCTGCAACGCCTCGATGCGCTGGATACGCGCGGTGCGATCACGCAGACCGGGCGGCGCATGCTCGCGCTCGGCACGCATCCACGTCTCGCGGCGATGCTGCTGGCTGGCGCGGATGCCGGCGAACGCGCACTCGCGTGTGACCTGTGCACATTGCTGGAAGCGCGTGATCCGCTGCGGCCCTTGCCGGGCGCACCACGTTCGGATGGCGTGGCTGCGCGCTGGCAGGCGCTTGCGGCGTTCCGCAGCGGACGCACGCCCGCCGATGCGCAACGCGGCGCGCTCGCCGCGATCGATGCGGCCGCCAAGCAATGGCGCCGCCGCCTGAAACTCGACGCCGCGCCGCCGTCGTCCGCACCGGCACACGTGCTCGGCGATCTGCTCGGCCACGCGTTTCCCGATCGCATCGGCTATCGCCACGCACGCGACGATGTGCGCTACACGCTCAGCAACGGCCGCATGGCGCGCCTGTTCGACGACAGCACGCTGCGCGGCGAACAGTGGATCGTCGCCAGCGAATTGCGCCACGAGACCAAGGACGCGCTATTGCTGCGCGGCGCGCCGGTCGATGAGGCGCGGCTGCGCCGACAGTGGCCCGAGCGCTTCACCGATGCCGACGAGACGCGCTGGGATACCGAGCGTCGCGCGCTGGTCGGCGAGCGCGTACGCCGCTTCGACGGCATCGTGCTCGACGCACGGGCCAATGGCCGTGTGGATCCGGCGCAAGCCGCACAAGCGCTGAGCGATGCGGTCGGTGCGCTCGGTCTCGATGTGCTGCCGTGGCGCGATGGTCTGCGGCAGTGGCAGGCGCGTGTGCAGGCAGTGCGCGCGTGGATGCCCGAACTCGCATTGCCGGATCTCTCGGACACGGCCCTGCTGTCGACGCGCGACGCGTGGCTGCGGCCTGCGTTCGCCGGCATCACCCGGCTCGATGCGCTCGGCGCGGACGCGCTGGCCGATGCGCTGCAGCACCAACTGGACTGGTCACTGCGCCAGCAGCTCGATCGCATGGCGCCGGTGCGGATCACCGTGCCGTCCGGCATGGCGCGCGCGATCGACTACGCGATCGAGGCCGACGGCACGCCTGCGCCACCAGTACTCGCGGTCAAGCTGCAGGAACTGTTCGGTCTGGCGAAGACGCCGACCGTCGCCGACGGCCGCGTGCCACTGACGATCCATCTGCTGTCGCCCGCCGGCCGCCCGCTGCAGGTCACGCGCGATCTCGCCGGCTTCTGGGAGCGGACGTATCCGGAAGTGCGCAAGGAAATGAAGGGGCGGTATCCGAAGCATCCGTGGCCGGAGGATCCGTGGAATGCGCCCGCAACACATCGCGCGAAACCGCGTGGCACCTGAGTCCCGTCGATCCGGACCCTTGGCGACAGTGCGACATCACCGCAGAAGTGGGTGCTGCGTGGCGGGGCCAGAGGATCCGTGGAACGCACCTGCGACGCATCGCGCAACGCCGCGCGGTACCTGAGAAGCGCCGGCCCGTTTGCCGAACGTCAGCACAACGGCTGCAGCCGCGACGCACAGCGCTCACGCCAGATCGACAGCCGGTAACGAAGACTCGTCCATCCCACATCGGACATCCGAGGTCATTCCATGAGCAAGTTCGAAGCGTTGTCCGACAAGGCACTGTCGCTGGTCGGCCAGGCAGGCGACAGCCTGCGTCATGCAATTCCCGATTCTGCCGAGAAGTGGCTGCAGACCGGCGTCGCCCTCGGCGCTGCCCGTACCGGCACCAAGCTGGCCGGCAGCTTCCTGCGTCGCAATCCCGCCATCGTGGCCGCCTCCGTCATCGGTGCGGGCCTGGTCTGGGTCGCCGCGCGCCAGTACCGGAAGCGCCAGGAGAGTGGCGCGGTCGAAGGCAGCTCGCGTCGCATCGAACCCACGCGTGCCCCGGCCCGCAAGCGTCCGGCGCGCCGCACCACGCGCAACGGCGGTGATACCCAGGACTGAGCCGCGCCGGCCACGCGGCCGGGCACAGGCTTTCCTGACGCGGGCTTCGGCCCGCGTTTTTTTTGGGCATTTCCAGTCGAGCTGTTCCGGCAGCCCGGCGCTCCCGTCGGGCCGCCCCTCCGGCGTCTTCGCCGGTGTGGCTCAGCCGTCGACAGGCGGCGGCGCGGCCGGCTTTGCGGCCTCGGGACTGACCTTCTCGATCGAGTGCCGCAGCTCGCGACCCAGGATCACCTTTGCGTCCTTGGCGAGATTCGCCAGACGGTCGTCGAAGACCAGCTTGCTGTTGCCGTCCAGCTTGACCAGGCCCAGCTCGCGCAGCTTCTGGATGAAGCCGCGGAACAGCGATTTGTCGAAGAACTCGGGCGCCGCCGGGGCGTACAGCAGCGACAGGCGCTGCGCGGCCAGCTGGCACAGGCTTTCGAGTTCGCCCGCACCGAGCGTGCCCGGGCCGTTCTTGGCCAGCACAGAGATCGCGATGTAATAGCGCTCGAATGCCTGCTGCAAGGGGTGGCTCAGCGCGCGCAGACGGAACACCTCGTCGGTCTGGCCGGCGTTGCGGGCGTAGATGCCATCGTCTTCGTCGCTGACACGTTCCAGCAGCGCTTCGCGTTCGAACGTGCCGAGCGTCATTGCGATCCGCTCGGCGAACGTGTCCTCGTCCCACGGCAGGAACAGCTCGGCCTGCAGGAACGGATACATCGTGCGGCCCAGCCGCAGCAGCGTGTGCCGGCTCATGCGGCGGTTGTGCAGGAAGCAGCACGCGATCCACGCCGAGGCGGTGTAGAGGTGCAGCACGTTGTTGCGGTAGTAGGTCAGCAGCACCGCCTGCTCGTCGTCCACGCGCAGCACGTCGCCGAGCGGATGGGCGACACGTTCGAGCACGCCGATCTCTTCGCCGTGGGCGACGATCTCACCGGGGGCATGCGGCGTCACGGTCACGCGGTCGGAATAGGGCACATCCACCAGCAGCTGCTTGGACAGGGCGATCTGCGCGAGCAGGTCGGTCTCGCCCATCGCGTGCTTGGGCGTGGACAGCAGCGCCAGCGCCAGCAGATTGATCGGATTGACGTCCGCAGCGCGGTTGATGTTCACGTGGATGCGCTGCGCGAGCACTTCGACCGTCTGCGCGAACCAGGCCGGCTTCTCGTCCTCGGGCACGGGGCGTCCGTCCCAGTCGGGCGCGAGTTCGGAGAGGACCTCGCTCAGACGGATCGGCTCGCCGAAGTTCACCACCACCTGGCCGTAGTTGCTGCGCAGCACCTTCGGGATGCCCCACAGCAGCTGCCAGATCGATTCCTTCTTCTTCTGCTTGCCGGACAGCTCGTCCAGATAGCTGCTGCCCTCCATCAGCTTTTCGTAGCCGATGTACACCGGCTGGAACAGCACCGGCTTGCGCGGCTCGCGCAGATAGGCGCGCAGCGTCATCGCCAGTGCGCCGCCCTTGGGCGGCAACAGCCGTCCGGTGCGCGAACGTCCGCCTTCGATGAAGTACTCCATCGAGTAGCCGCCACCCACCAGCTGCGCCATGTACTCGGAGAACACCGCCGAATACAGCGCATTGCCCCGGAAGCTGCGACGCGCGAAGAACGCGCCGCCCTTGCGCAGCAGCGTGCCGATGACCGGCAGGTTGAGGTTGACGCCGGCGAAGATGTGCGGCGGCACGATGCCGCGCCCGTACAGCAGGTACGAGAGCAGCAGGTAGTCCATGTGGCTGCGGTGGCTGGGCGTGTAGATGATCTCGTGCCCCGGCGCGGCTTCCTTGAAGCGGTCGAGGTGATGGACCAGCACGCCGCGGAAGATGCGGTTCCAGACCGTCGTCAGCAGATAGCTCGCTGAGCGCACCAGCGGATGCGAATAGTCGGCGGCGATCTCGTACGCGTAGGCATGCGCCTTCTTCCACGCATCCTCGGGCTTGCTGTTGTCGCGTCGCGCCTGGTCGGCGATCGCGTCCTTGACCGCAGGCGAGGACAGGACCTTGTCGACGAGCAGGCGGCGGGTCGACAGGTCGGGGCCGATGATCGCTTCGCGGACGCGGTTGAAATGGATGCGCAGCACGCGCGAGAGCTTGCGCACCGTGCGTTCGGCACCGAGATCCTCGGCCAGCAGCGGCCGCACGTCGACCGGCTCGGCGAACCGCACCAGCGTGTCACGGCCGTTGAGCAGGATCGCCAGCAACCGGCGGAAGCGGCCCACGATGGTCCAGTTCTCGGAGAACAGCACCGCGAACCAGCCATTATTCTTGTCGGGCGAGCGGCCGACGAAGATCGAGACCGGCATCACCTGCACGTCGAGCGCGGGATCGCGGCGATGCGCTTCGAGCAGACGTGCCAGCGATTCGGAATGGGTGCTCTTGGACTGTGGCTGGCCGGTGGCCATGGCCAGCGCACCGCCGGCATTGCGACGCGACAGCGCCACATAGGCGCGCTTGCGTCCCAGCGGATCGCCCGGCAACGGCTGCAGCGGCGAGGGCAGGCCCGCTTCACGACAGGCACGTTCTAGGATCAGCGCGTTCGACAGACCGTAGTCCTCGAGCACGTAGCAGACCGGGCGCCCGTCGACGAGCGCCTCGGGCGCCTGCGGCTCGACCTTCAGCCCGATCCAGGGCTGCATCACGCGCCCGAGCAGGCCCATCCACCACGGACGGCGGACGGGGCGGCGCACGTGCGCCATCGGCACGGGCAATGCGGCGGGCATGGCCGGGGTGGGCGAACCGGTCGGTGCGTCCGCGGCGCCGGTCAGGCCGTCTTCCACGGGATCGGTCGAATCCGCCGGAACGGCCTGCGGGCGCGCGGCAGGGTCGCGCGCGTCGTCGGCGTTGGGGAACTGGAGGGGCGGTTGGTCAGGCATCGACGGCATTATGCCCAAGCAGCCCCGGCGGACTGCATGTGCGGGCCGATCAGTTGACTGCGGCCGGCGCCGGAGGCGCTTGAGGCGATGCCGGCGCCGCCGCGTCCCGGGCGTGGCGCAGGAAATCGCTGACATACCAGCGGCCGTCATGTCGCGCGACGGCGATCACCGCATCCACCGCCCGGTCGGCAAGCACGTAGCGCATCCGCACCCGTGCCGTGTCGCCGGTCTGGGTATCGAGCACCACCTCGACGCTGTCGAAGGCCCGGTCCAGGTCCAGTCCATAGGCGGTTGCGAGCTGCCGCTTGCCTGCGTTGAACAGTGGCGAAAGCCGGGTCAGACCATCCTGCATGCCGGCGGCCCCGAGCGTGGCATCGCTGTCGATCCCGCCTTCGCGGGCCGCCGCCACCAGTGCGGTGATCGTGCCGCGTGCGCGATCGCGATCCGCCAGCGGCGCCGTCTCCGCCCAGGCGCTCGCGGCGGCGACCAGCTGGGTGTAATGCGCGCGTTCGTCGTCGCTGAAGTCGCCGCCCTGTTCCAGGTACTGGATCGCGAAGGCGCCCAGCGCGACGGCCGCCGAGCGCAGTTCCCGCTCGGCACCGGCGAACTGGCGGTTGAAGGTCTGCAGCAGGATCCGTTCGGCCTGTGGCGCGCCCAGCGCCGTCAGCACGGCAGGCAACTGCGCGGACAACGGCAGCTCGTCGAGGGGCCATCGGGTGCGGCCCTGACGCCAGGCCTCGTCGAGGGCCGGCGCCAGATCCGGTGTCACCGCATCGTGCGCGAAGGCGGCCAGGTCACCGCTGCGCAGGTGCGCGGTGAGCCCGGTGACGGCTTCGACAGGCGTCGCACCGCCCCGCAGGGCCTCGGTCTCCTGCGCCGCCGTTTCACGCTGGCAGCCGGACATCCACATCGCCAGCGGAAGCAGCAGGGCCGCGGCGCGGGCGCGGCGTCGCAGGCGGATGTGACCGGGCGCGCGGACAGGGCTGGGCATGGGGAGACTTCGGCAAGCGGACACCCCATCTTGCAAGCCGGTCGATGACCGGACAAGCGCCGCGCTCACAGGTCGCGCAACACCCAGTCGTGCGGAGTGTCGACGGCACCGGCACCGGCATCGGAGGCTGCGACCTGCACCCATGTCGCAGCGATCGCGCCGGCGTGTCTGCTTGATGGCACAGGTGCAGGTGACACCCATCGGTTCCGCGCATCGACGAACAACGAGGACAGGCGTTCGGATTCGGCGTCCGACGGGTGGTTGCATCACCGTCATCATGATGTTCCAGGCAGCCAGGCTGATAACGGAGACGCTCCATCGAATGGCACCGTGCGCTCGCCGAGCGCAATTTTCGCTATGCGAAGGCAGGGTGCTGCTCCAGTCCAACCCTGTGCCAGCGCGCGTTGACTCGCGGTGTCATTCAAATTATTCAATTGATTCAACGGCTTGTGGTCGGCTAAACACGCGGGTGCTGCATTGCAAGATGAGTGACACGAAGACGCATTGCTACGGTCCCCCACGACAGTTTGAGCCGCTGCTCGAAGAGCGGTCACGAGCTGAATCCATTCGGGTAGACCTTCGAACCGCGCAGGCGGGATCCTTGAAGTCATGCGATGCCCGGTCCGGAAGCACGAGCCATTTCGACGCAGTGCGTTGTGGCCGGGGTGACCTGTTTTCATGTTCTCTGGGAGGGGAAATGAAGCTGCTGATCGATAGAAAGATGACACCGGTTTCCACGCTCGCACTGGCATTGGCAGTCGCGATCTACGCGCCCGGCGTGTCGGCCCAGTCCACGGATGCGACACCGCCTGCTCAGGACGGGGTCGCGAGCACCAGCGATGCGCAGACGCTCGATGCAGTCGTCGTTTCCGGAATGCGCCAGACACAGCGCAATTCGATTTCACTCAAGCGCGACTCGGCCGCGATCGTCGATGCGATCGTCAACGAGGAAATCGGCGCGCTGCCGGACAACTCGGTCGCCGAGACCCTCGAACGTATTCCGGGCGTTACCGCGGACCGTTTCAAGGGGTCCGCATCGGAGATCTCCGTGCGCGGCATGGGGCCCTACCTCGGCTTCTCGACAATGAACGGACGCGAGGTTTCGAGTGGCGGCGGCGACCGCGCCGTGTCGTTCCAGCAGTTTCCGTCCGAGCTGACCAACGGCGTCGTGGTCTACAAGTCCCAGCAGGCCGATCTGGTGGAAGGCGGAATCTCCGGCGTGATCGACCTGCGCACCGCGCGGCCCTTGGACGTCAAAGGCCGGCGCATGCAGGTCGAAGGGCGGGCCAACTACCTGCCGTATGCCGATCGTGCGGACGACGGGCTCGGCAGTCGCTTTTCCGCCTCGTATCTCGACCAGTTCGAGACCCGCATGGGACGTGTCGGCGTGATGCTGGGTGCGGCGACGACGGATTCATCCGCGCCGGAGGACTTCTATACCGCGTCCTCCAGCTTTCGACCGTGCAACTCGATCAATCCGAACCCGGCGGCAGTCACCGCCGGCAACTGCAGCTTCTTGCCGACATCCACGAACCCGACCTACCTGGTGCCCAACCAGATCAACTTCCGCCAGCTGCGCACCGAGGACACCCGTCGCGGCGTAGTGGGTGGCGTGCAATGGCAACCCAACGATCGCCTGGATCTGGGCATGGACCTGCAACTGTCCAAACGACGTTCGTTCGAAGATCGCCGCGACCTGGTACTCGCCGAAGGGCGACGCGGCATTGCCCCGACCGAGCTCACCGACGAGGGCGCGCTGCTGCGCTGGGCCGGCAACAGCTACCTCCAGAGCCACTCCGCCGAACGTCAGCGCGACGAGTCGTACATGGGTGGAGGCCTGTCGGGTTCCTTCAAGGCGACCGAGGCCGTCACCCTGTCCGGCGATCTGTCCTACTCGCGGACGCATCGCAACCAGGTGGAATTCTCCACGCGTCTGCGCAGCAATACCCGCTTCGGGCCGGGCGGGCGCGTTGCGTACACCGCCGACCAGGCCAGCAGCGATATCCCGATCATTGACTTTCTCAACCCGATCGATCTCGACGACCACAGTGCATACACCGGCAACGCGTTCGCACGTCGCGGTGAAGAAGATCGTGAGGACGAGATCCACGCGGCGAAGATCGACCTGACATATGACCGTTACGGTGTCTGGAGCCAGTTCAAGGCCGGAGTCCGGCTGTCCGGTCACGATCGGATCACCGACCTCGACAACGACAACAATCTGGAGTCGATCCCCACTGCGAACACGCTGGCGGGCAACGAAGCCTGCCGCGTCGACAACGCGGTTTCGAACTGGGGCAAGGACAGTGGGACCAACATCGGCAGCTGGGCGCAGTTCGACACGCGGTGCCTGTATCGCGCGTTCACCGGCGTGGACGACATGGGTTCGCTGGCCGACAGCCGCAGCATCAGCGATCTCGACATCACCGAGCGCACGCATTCCGGTTACGTGATGGGTACCTTCAGTACCGACTGGGGCAACATCCCGTTGTCGGGCAACGCGGGCGTCCGTCTGGTCGATACACGCGTGCGTTCGATGGGATACCGCGGCGGCTTCACGCTGGTCACCAGTACCGATCCGGTCTCCGGCCTGCCGTCGTACCGACTGGACCCGGTCGCCGGGTCGTTCGAGCCGATCGTGTCCAAGCATGACTACCAGAGTGTGCTTCCCAGCTTCAACGTGACCGCCGAGGTCAGGGAGAACCTGCTGGTCCGTGGTGCGGTGTACAAGGCCATCGCGCGCTCCAACATCGAGGACCTCGGCTCGGGCCGGGTGCTGATCAGTGATGGCGAGGCGTCGACGCCGGAAGAAGCGCTGAGTGGTGCTTCGGGTGGCAATCCGCGCCTGGAACCCCTCGAGGCATGGAACGGCGACCTGTCGTTCGAGTACTACCCCAATGCGGACACCAGCTACGCGCTGGCGCTGTTCTACAAGTCATTGAAGGGCGCGGCCGTACCGGCCCAGCCGGGTGCATTGCTGGAGACGTATGTCATCGACGGCATCAGCTACACGGTGCCGGTCGCGCAGCAGGTCAACAGCGGGTCGAGCAATTACGTGCGCGGTTTCGAGCTCTCAACGAACATGGCGTTCAGCTGGTTGCCTGCGCCATTCGACGGGCTCGGCCTGCAGTTGAACTACAGCTACGCCGATACCGATTTCGAATACAACGATCCGTCGGCCGTGGATCCAGCCAACCCGCTTGCAGGCTTCGTGCCACCGGCCGGCATTCCCGGCCTGTCGAAACACACCGGCTCCGCGACCGCCTACTACGAGCGCGGAGGTTTCGCCCTGCGCTTCGTCTACAAGTACAGATCCGGCTACTTCAAACCCAGCGGCTTGAGCTCGAACCGTATCGTGGACGCGTCCGGTTACCTGGACATGTCGGCGTCCTACAACGTCAACAAGCATGTCCAGCTGCGACTGCAGGCGCTGAACCTCAACAACGAGCATCAGCGGATGTGGCGCCCCGTCGATGGCAGCATCGCCGAGTCCAGCTACTTCGGCACCAGCTACCTGCTCGGCGTGCGGGTGCGGTTCCGGTGAGGACCTCGATGCCCAACATGCTTGGCCTGTTGTTGCTGGCCACCGCCTTCTCGGTTCACGCCGCAGACGGGGATGCCCCGGTCTGCCATGGCTCCGACGGTTTCGCCAGCGCCTTTGAAGGTCGCGCCACCTACCTCTGGAAGCCGCAGCATCTGATCGCCGCGCGCAGCGCACTTCTGGCAGGGGAATCCGTTGCGCGTGACGCGCTCCTGCGTGACGCGGAGCGTGCACTCCAGTCGGGGCCTTACACCGTCGTCGACAAGACCCGGCTGCCGGCAAGCGGAGACGCGCACGACTACACCAGCCTGGCACCGTACTGGTGGCCCGATCCCGATCGCAGCGACGGGCGTCCTTACAAACGCCGCGACGGCGAGTTCAATCCCGAGCGCGACGGCGACCGGTTCGACCTCACCGACCTTGAAGCGATGAGCCAGGATGTCGAAGCGCTGTCGCTCGCGTACTTCCTGACGGACGACAACCGTTACGCGGAGAAGTCCGCCGCGCTGATCCGGGTCTGGTTCCTCGACCCCGGGACGCGCATGAATCCGAATCTCAACCATGCCCAGTCGATTCCAGGGCGCGTGTCCGGCCGTGCCGAAGGCGTCATCGATGTGCACCGCCTGGTCCGCGTGGTCGAATCGGTCGGCCTCATGGCGCCGAGCGGTGCGCTTTCAGTGGACGAAACCACCGCGCTGAAAGCGTGGTTCGGCGAACTTGCGCACTGGATGCAGACCAGCACGATCGGTCGACAGGAACGTGCGAAGAACAACAACCACGGCATCTACTACGACGTGCTGCTGAGCCAGTTCTCCTTGTTTGCAGGTGATGCGGAAACGACCCGCGACGTCGTCGAATCGGCACGGCGCAAGCGCCTGGATGCGCAGATCAACCGCAAGGGCGCCCTGCCTGAAGAACTGGCCCGGACCCGGTCGATGCACTACACGAGCTGGACCATCACTGCCGCGATGGACCTGGCGGATCTGGCGCGATGCGTGGACGTAGACCTCTGGAACCACCCGTCCGCAGAACGGAGCCGGCTTCGCGCCGCGGTGGATTTCGTCGCCCCGTACGCCGGCCGTGAGCAGACCTGGCCATGGCCGGAACTCAACAGGAGCGAAGCCATCGGCCTATACGCACTGTTCGCGCGCGCTGGTGACGCGTGGGCGTCGTCCGACTACTCGGCCATGGCCGCCGGCTATGCACCACGGTACGCGGCACGTCGGCTGAACTTCGTGCTGCCGCCTCTGCCTGTGGGTGATGCACCAGCCGATCCGCCCGCCGCCAACGAACGCTGACACTTATGCCCAGTCTGAAGAACGCTTGTTTCGTCACACCGCTGCTCCTGCTCTCCTTCGCTGCAGGCGCACGGGAGTTGCCCGGAATCCTGTCGCCTGCGCAGGGAGACGAGACGCCCTATCTCCCCGACTTCTCCTACGCAGGCTACGGATTCGGCATACGGCCGCTGCCTGCACCGGTCGGGCAGGTGATCGATGTGACCGCGCACGGCGCCGTCCCCGACGACGGAATCGATGACAGCCTGGCGGTACTCGCTGCACTGGATGCGGCGCACAAGGTTCGCGGCCCGGTGCGGGTGAGGTTTCCGGCAGGGCGATTCGTGCTCAGCGAGGTGCTGCCGATCAGTCGCAGCGACATCGTGATCGAGGGCGCCGGCAAGGGGGAGGGCGGTACCGAGCTGTACTTCCCGCGTCCCTTGCGCATGGTGGACAGGTCGGACCGGCTCGACGTGCTGCGACGCTACCTGGTGGACAACGACAAGCGGCAGGTGGAACGTCGCGCCAACATCGACGCGCCGTTCTCCGATTACAGCTGGAGCGGCGGCTTCATCTGGATCAAGTCTCCGGCAATCGATGCCGGCGAGGAATACGCGACGAAAGCGACCCGGACCGATGGTGCCGCCGTGGCGGCAGGCATCCGCGGAGAAATGGAGCTTGCGATGCAATCGGCCGGCAACTTCGAAGTCGGCGACGTGGTCAGCATCCGCTGGGCATCGGGGCAGGGGCGCGACAGTGGCCTGCTGACGTCTCTGTTCGGCGACCACGCCCATGAGGCCGGTTCGCGCATGTGGGAGAGCCCTGAGCGGGCAATCGTGGTGCAGACGACGCGGATCGTATCCGTAGACGGTTCGCGCCTCGGAATCGCGGATCCGCTGCTGCATTCCATCGACAGCCGGGTCCCGGCCGACATCGTCCCGTGGCGCGGTCTGACCGAGGTCGGGATCCGCGATCTGGCAATCGCCTTTCCGGAAGGACACGAGTTCGGTCACCACCTCGAAGAAGGCTGGAATGGTGTCTACATGACCGACGTGTTCGACGGCTGGATCAGTGCGGTACGCATCTCCAACGCCGACAGCGGGGTGCTGACCTACAACAGCGGCAACCTGACGATCCGCGACGTGGTGACAGACGGTGCCCGCAAGGCGCATTACTCGGTGCATCTGGGAAGCGTGCACAACGCACTTGTCTCCGGGCTGCAGGTACACAACTCGGTGCGTCACGCCCTGAGTGTGAACACCCGCGCGACGCGGGCCGTATTCCACCGCGCCACTGTCTGGAAAGATCCGGTGATCGATCAGCACGCCGGCGCCAATCACCAGAATCTGTTCGACGACATCACGTTCCATGTCCACGCCAGGCGCAAGGATGGTGTGGCGTTCTACCCGCTTTGGGATGGCAGCGGCGCTTCGTACTGGCAGCCGGGGCATGGTCGTTTCAACACGCACTGGAACCTGCGCGTCGTAGTCGAGTCGGGTGCATCGGTGGACGAACCGGTGCTGCTGCAGGGTCTTGAGGAAGGACCGGACGCGCGCGTGGTCGGCGTGTCGGGCAATCGCCACTTCAACATCGATTACCGGCCCGTACCTTACGTGGAGATGCTCAACGAGACGGTCCACGCCGCCCCGTCGCTCTACGAATGGCAGCTGGCGCGTCGTCAGCGCTGAGCGGAGATCGCTCCGGAAGACGACCCGTTCGTCTCAGCCAGTTAGCCGGTGCAATGCATCGCGCGATCCGCGCCCGGGATTGAAGAAGGATGCAGCACGCGCACCGACGGTCGCCCATCAGGCGATCGTCGTCGATGCTCCAATCTGTGCGAGGGCACGTGCACTGACGCCTGGAGGGCGGACGCTGCGCGCGATATCACCGACCAGAGCGGAGCTCGGCCGCACGGTGTCGTGTCTGACGACACCTGGATGCTGTCCAGCGCGTAGCTGCTGCATGCAATCGACTGCTGGGCGGACCGGCTATGGGATGCAGCGCGTCTTGACCGGCTCGACGTGTGTTCCGCCAGGTGCGCATGGACGTGCTCAGGCTGCGTAAGACGCGCAGGATTCCCGGACTACGACGGATGGGATCAGACTGACTTCGATGCCGCCGGTGGACGGTGTGCCGGTCAGCATGGCGGCCGCCAGTCGACCCATCTCGCGGGGATCCCAACGGACCGACGTCAGTTCCGGATGCAGATGCCCGGCCAGGGGCGCATCGTCGTAACCGATGATCGACAGCTGCTGGGGAATCCGGATCCCAACCTGCGACGCGGCCGCATATGCCCCCGCTGCCATCTCGTCGTTCTGGCAGAACAATGCAGTCGGCATACCACCCGCCGAGTCGAGCAGGCGCAGAGTAGAACGCAGGCCGGACTCGAAACTGCTGTCGCCTTCGATGATGCGATCGGGGCGTACATCGTGGCGCCGCAGGCGGTACACCTCGAGAAACCCACTCGTGCGCTCGCGGGCCGATGCCGAATGCATCGGACCGGTAATGACGCCGATGTCGCGATGACCGTGTGCGAAGAGAAAACGGGCAGCTGCGGCACCGCCCCGTCGATCCTGCGTCTGCACGGTCGAGCCGACGCCGATACCGTCATCCGCAGTCACGGCAATACGCGCGTGCCGACATGAGATCCGCTCGAGCGTCGCCAGCAACGCGGTGTCTTCCGATGCGATCGGTGGCAGGATCAATCCCCGGATCTTCTGACGCGCGACGAACGCGGTCACCTGCTCGATGTAGTCGGGCTCGCGCGGATCGAACGGGTGCGCGACGAGTTCCAGGCCCCGCGAACGCAGATGGCCGATCGCACCTTCCTCGAGTGCCAGGGTGACATGTGCCGTGCTTGCGTCCAGCAGGATGCCGACCAGCGACGATCGCTGTGACGCCAGCCCGCGTGCCATCGGGTCGGGCGAATAACCGAGTGTCTTGATCAGCCGGTCGACCCTGCTGCGCGTGGACGGTCTGACCGATTGAGAATCGTTGAGGACACGGTAGATCGTCTTTCGAGAAACACCCGCAATACGCGCGAGGTCATCGGTTGTGATGCCGAATTCCCTTGGGGCCGGTGGTAGCGCTGAGGTCCGCTCGAACGATGCGTGTTGAAGGGCCATGGGCTCGTGCTCACTGACATGGTGACGAGGCGCAGGATTCCGTCGCGCGCTCTTGCATCACGATGCTGAGTGCCGCATGGCATGCGGCCAAGCCCAATCCGGGTCACGGGAGACACCCCGGATGGGGGGTCAGGGCTCCAGTGAAATGATGCCGCGACGCAGGGCGACGGTCACCGCGTGTGTCCGGTCACGTGTCTTGAGCTTCTCGAAGATGCTCTTCATGTGGCCCTTCACCGTCTGGTCGGAGATGCCCATGAGATCGGCGATGGACTTGTTGGCATGTCCGGCGGCGACATGCGTGAGGACTTCGATTTCGCGCTGCGTCAGATGTTCGTCTGTGACATGCGCCACGATGCTCTCGGCCAATGGCGCTGCCATCTGGTGGCGTTTGCCACTGAACACATCGCGCAGCGTCCGCACCATGTCGTGGCGCAGCGTGTCCTTCAGAAGATAGGCGGCCGCGCCCGCCTGCAGCGCACGCAGCGCCCGGACATCGCCACTGTAGGTCGTCAGCACGATGATGCGTGCGTCCGGATCGGACTGGCGGATGCGCTGCGTTGCTTCAACGCCGTCCATGCTCGGCATCTGCAGGTCCATCAGCACCACATCGGGCTGCAGCTCCCGGTAAAGAGTCACGCCTTCTTCGCCGTCCGAGGCCTCCCCGATCATCTGCATGTCAGCCTCGTCGGCAAGCAACGCCTGCAGTCCGCCACGCAGCAACGCATGGTCGTCGACGACGAGCACGCGAATGGGACGTTCGGTCTGGGTCATGTCGCAGGTTCCGGAGGTTGGAATCGATACCGTCGTGCCTGGCTCAGGGCCGCAGCCTTCGAGTCAGCCTGTGCCACCAGTATGGCTGCTCGGATTCGCTGTAGGCGGTGCGCGCAGGGATGACCAGCGTGACGCGGGTGCCAGTGTCGCCATCCCGGGCGATGTGGAATGCGGCACCGATCCGTCCCGCGCGCTCCTTCATGCCTTCAATGCCCCAGTGACCGGGACGCGGCGCATTCTCGGGCAACCCGATGCCGTCATCGGAGATCGTGATCCGGAGTTCGTCCGCCTGATACGCCAGGTCGATCCCGACGGCACGTGCCTCTGCGTGCCTGAAAGCGTTGCGAAGGGCTTCGCGTCCGACCATGTAGGCCTCTTCGGCAGCGTCCGGCTTCAATGGTCGCTGCGTGCCGTGCGTCCTAAGGCGCAGCTCCGGCAAGGGCTGTCCGGAGGTCTCTGCGCCTACCTGCAGCAATGCGCTGCCCAAGTCGCTGGTATGGGAGATGTCGCTCCGCAAGCCGCGGACCCGGTCGCGTCCTTCGGCCATGGTGTTCTCCGCAAGCGCCATCGCGGTTTCCAATTCGCTGCGCGCGACATGGTCGGCGTGCAGGCGTCTCGTCGCGACATGCAGCCTCAGGATCAGGCCCTGCACGCCTTGGAGCAGCGTGTCGTGCAGTTCGCGCGCGATACGGTCGCGTTCTGCATGGCGCTCACCCAGGCGCATGCGGATCTGTGCGTCGAAGTGCCGCATCCGGAGCAGGTACAACATCCACAGGGTCAACGCGACGATAAGCGCGCAGAGCACGCGGAACCAGACGGTCTGGTAATAGCGTGGCGCGATACTGAAACCGATCGCGTCGCCGACTTCATTCCACACCCCGTCAGCGTTGGCGGCGATGACGCGGAACGTGTAGGTGCCGGGTCCGGGATCGGTGTAGAAGGCGATCCGCCGGTTGCCTGCGTCCTGCCAGCCCGTGTCGAACCCCTCCAGCAGGTAGCGGAAACGGGTGCGCTCGGGCATCGACAGGCTCAACGCCGTGTATTCGATCTGCAGGTTGCTGGTGGCTGCGGGCAGCCGAAGCGCGGTGCCGTCCAGCGACCGGTTCACACCATCGACCACGAGGCTGCGGATCGACACGGGCGGAGCGATCGGATTGCGTTGCCGGGTGGACGGGTTGATCGACACGACACCGGCGGTCGTCGCGAACCACATCCGGCCGTCGTCGCCAAGCGCAGCGGTCGGAATCGGGCGGAACTGCGCGGGCGTCCCGGGTAATCCGTCGAGGGCATCGTAGAGCTCGTACGTTCCTGCCTTCGAGGGGGATGGCATCGACCGAGGTGTCGCCGCGCGTGCAACCGTCTCCCGCGTGCCGACAGGTACGTGCACGACGCCCGTGGCGGCGTTGAGCCACAAGCCACCGCTGGCGTCTTCGATGATCCCGGAAATGCCGCGTATTGCGGCGCCCTGCACCGGCCCGCGCTCGAACCGTCCCTCGACGAAGCGCAGCAGCCCGCGTTCGCCACCGATCCACACACCGTTGGCGCCCTCGAAAAAGGACGTGACGTTGCCGATGTCGAAATCGAACCCGGCGTCATCGAGCGCGAACGTCCGGACGCGCATGCGCTCGGCGCGACCCACGATGCCATGCGCGAACCCCATCCAGAGTGATCCGTCGCGCGCGGCCAGCAGGGTAAGGGGGGATGCGCCGCCGGGCATGCCACCGTCGCGCGACAGATGCTGCCAAGCGCCATCGCCGTAGCGGTACAGGCCAGGCGAGTTCAGCGACAGCCACAGCGCACCGTCGCCGGTCACCGCGATCGCCTGCACTCCGGAGTGGTTGCCGACCGGTAGTGCAGCGACTTTTTCGACTGCGCCGCTGTCGACTTTCCAGATCCCGGCAGGGCCGGCCAGCCACGCTGCCCCGTCCGCATCGTGGGTCACTGCGGTGATCGGCGCATCGATCGGCAGCAGCGTGGTGTGCGTGCCATCCGTGCGCATGGGAGGCAGGTTGCGGGTGCCGATCAACAATGCGTCTCCACCAGCACTGGCAATTGCAAAGTCGTGGGTTTCGTCCGGCAGGCGCACCTGCGTCAGATTCGTGCGCCGGAATCGGTCCAGACCCCGGCTGCTGCCAACCCAGATGTTGCCCTCGATGTCTTCGATGATCGGACGCAGATAGTCCGAACTCAAACCGTCCTGACGCGCGAAGCGCCCGGCAGGTGCAGATGCGTCGGCCCGAAACTCCCTGCGGAACACGCCTTCACCCAGCGTGGTCGCCCACAACGCACCGCTGCGATCGAACAGCAGGTCAGACGCCGGCAGGTCCACGAGTGCGGGCAACGGCTGTGTCGTACCGGTCGACGGGGAGACACGCAGCACGCTGCTGCCATCCGTTCTCGACAGCCAGATGCTGCCGTTCGGTGCCTGTCCGATCCCGCCCACCCGTCCTGTTTCGGTCGCCATCCGCTGGAACCCCGGGGCACCGCGCCGCTTCGTGGCAATGCCGGCCTCGGTCGCGACCCAGAGCGTGCCGTCGGTATCGACAAACACAGTGTGCGCTTGCTCGCCCGGGAGGCCGGCCTCGGAGCCGACGCGCGCCCAGTGGCCGTTCTTCAGGAACGACAGCCCACGGAAGGTGGCCGCCCACAGCGTGCCGTCGTGATCCTGCTGCAACCGGTAAACGGTGCTCAGCCTGAGTCCTTCGGTTTCGCCGTAGTGGGTCAACCGCCCGCGGTCGAGCACGCTGACGCCTCCATAGCGGAAGCCGATCCACAGGGCGCCATCCGGCGTGGCGTAAAGCGTGGACACGCTGGTGGCGGGGAAAGGCATATCGGCGGGCGGCTCGTAGTGCTCGAACTGGAGGCCGTCGAATCGGAACAAACCGACCTCGGTGCCGATCCACAGGAAGCCATCCGTGGTCTGCGCAAGCGCGGTGATGTAGCCGGGCGCGCCGTCCTGGACGGTCCAGGCGGTGTGGTGGAACGGGCCGATGCCGGTTCTCGAATCGAGGGCGTGGACCGGTGGGCAAAGGATTGCCAGCAGGACCGCGCAGGCTGCAACGCATAACAGCCGCACGCTGGCGCGTCTGCGCTGGCAGCGGTAGTCGTCAGCTAGGTGCGCGGAATCAGCACGCATCGGTCGGACTGTCCATCCGGATCGCCAGCAGGCATGACGTGGCTGCCGCGCTCACAGGTCGCGCAACACCCAGCCGTGCGGGGTGTCGGCGGCACTGGCATCGAGCGCCGCCTGGGCGATCTCGTCCGGACTGCGGCCCGCCTTCCATGCAGCGGCGATGGCGGCCAGGCGTTCGCGGGTGGCGCGGGTGTAGGCGCCCTCCAGTTCATTCTGCGCATCAACCGCCAGTTTCTGCGGGTACAGGGTGCGCGCATCCTCGGACTGGTTCAGCAGCGCGATCATCCGCGACAGGCTGGTGCGGAAGGTCTCGGCCGACAGGGCCGTGCGCTGGGTTCGCTGCAGGTGCCAGACCGTGAGGTATTCCACCGGCCCGAGCATGCGGTGCGGCGTGCCGCCGAAGAACTGTCCCGACAGGGTGCTGGCCGACATGGGCATGGTGCTGTCGGGAAGCCGCGTCGCGCCCCAGGAACTCAGCGCGCCGCCGGGCAGGTCCATGCGGCGCAGGGCCGTGCCGATCGTATCGGCCACCAGCCGCTGCGCACGCGTGTCGTCGCTCTCCGCCACCACGCCCAGCAGGCGCAGGAAGACCGGGTAGCGGTCTTCGCCCAGCCGGCGCACCAGTCGTTTGAGGACCGTCAGGCGATATTCCGGATCTGCATGCGCCGCGAGTGTGGACACGAGGCGGTCGGCGGCGTCGCGCAACGACTGCGCGGAAGGAACGGCATTCATGCAGGCACGGCAATCCGGAGATGCAACGGGAAGGCCGGCGGACTGTAACCGAACAGGCGGAGGTTCCGGCCTCAGTTCAGTGCGTCGAGCACCGCATCCGTACCCTGGTCAGCGGCCTGCGACAGGTCGATCGCCGACAGACGGGCCTCGAAGGCAAGGTCACCGGGGAGCTGGCGATTGCCCGCAGGCACGCCATCCCATGCCGCGACATTGAGGATGTCTTCGCCGGGATCGGCCAGCGGACCCCGCGCCGTCGCAGTATCCGCATAGCCGCCGTCCGCCGGTGCGAGCCCGGGCCCCTGGGGCTGCAGGTCGTCGAGCGCGACATGGCCACCCAGCCGGTCGAGGCTGGCGGCACTGAAGCTGGCGTCGGAGGGGATGCTGCTCATCGGGACGGGAACTGCCTGGAAACCATAGGGGGTGGACGGACCGCTTCTGCGGCGATGGCGGGACTGTAACGCCGGTGAAATGGAACGGCTATCTCGGGCTGTCCCTAGGTAGGCGCCTGTGCCGCGCGGACGGGCCGTTGCGGCTGAACGCCGGTTGGACAGAGCCTCGCCGGCACGGTCGCGGCATCCTGGGCAGTGGGCCGAACGGATGCGTCACCCACGCATGCTAGCCTCCGATCCGATGCGCGAACGCGCGCGGTGCGACGTATCGGAACGCGGATGGCCGAAGAGAACGAGGGCGCCGACAAAACCGAAAAACCGACCAGCAAGAAGCTCAAAGACGCGCGCAAGGACGCCAACGTCGCCAAGAGCCGGGAGCTGACCAGCACCGTGCTCATCATGGGCTGGCTGGCCGGCGGCTGGATGCTGATGGGCTACATGTTCCGACGGATCAGCGGGCTGTTCGATCAGAGTCTGAACGTCATGAACCAGCCGTTCGACATCGCGCTGCGGACGATCGGCCCGCTGGCGGCGCAGACCCTGGTGGCGGTCACGCTGCCGCTGCTGCTGCTGGCGGTGCTGCTGGCGTTGATCGTCGAGTTCCTGCAGGTCGGTCCGGTCCTGTCGATGAAGAAGGTCACACCCGACCTGTCCAAGATGAATCCGGTCAGCGGCATCAAGAAGATGTTCTCGATGGACAACCTCGTCGAGCTCATCAAGAGCGTCCTGAAAAGCGCGGCGTTGCTGACCATCGGCGGCTTCGTGCTGTGGGGCATGTTGCCGAACCTGTTGCAGCTGCCGTTCGCGCAGCCCGCCGCGATGGGCAGCGCCATCTGGCACGCGCTCAAGTGGATCGGCATCTGGACGATCTTCGTCTTCTTCTTCGTGTCCGCGGTCGATGCCTCGTACCAGAAGTACTCCTACATGAAGAAGCTGCGCATGAGCCGCCGCGACATCAAGCAGGAGGTCAAGGAAAACGAAGGCGACCCGTACGTGAAGCAGCGTCGCAAGCAGTTGCACCAGGAATGGTCGCAACAGAACATGCTCAATGCCGTCCGAGGATCGAATGTCATCGTGACCAATCCCACGCACATCGCAGTCGCGCTGCAGTACGAACAGGGTGACGATCTGCCGCTGGTCGTCGCCAAGGGCGAAGGCCACGTTGCCGAAGAGATAAAGCGCGTCGCCGAAGAGGCGGGCGTACCGATCCTGGAGAACGTGCCGCTGGCACGCGGCCTCAATGCACGCGTCGAGATCGACGACTACATCAGCGACGATTTCTTCGAAGCCGTCGCGCAGGTGCTGTACTGGGCCGAAGGCGTGCGCCTGGGCGAACATCGCCCCGAGCCGCCGGAATTCAATCCGCCACCGGACATGCGCGAGGAGATCGGGCTGGCCGATCCCGAGGCATTGCCGCCGCCGCTGGCGGATGATCCGTCCGTGGTGGAGCGGTTCGAGGATCCACGGGATCCCATGCGCTGACACGGGCGGCGCCGGGCGCGCTGCCGCTCGTTATCCACGCGGTGCTGCGCCGCGTGTCGCGTGTCGCGTCTGTCGAAGACTTCGCGCGGGGCGGGTGCATGCACTCCGTGCAGCGCGCGCTGCGGCGCATCTGCCTGTGCACGCGGGAATTGCCGGCTGCACGCGCATGGCCTTCCAGCCGTCTCGGAGTGCACGGCGTACCTGCGCCTTGTCGAAGACCGGCAGGCCGTCCCGCCGGATCCGGGCAGCCCGCCGATCCGCTGCCTACGTCGCGTTGAACGCGTGCTTGAGCGCCTCGATCAATCCGTTGTTGTGGACCAGCCGTGTCATCACGATCTCCACGAACACGCCGATCATCAACAGGATGATCGCCGTCGCCAGCCAGGCCTTGATCGGCATCGTCAGCGCGAACACGTTGAGCTGCGGTGCGTACCGGTTGACCAGGCCGAACGACAGGTCGATGACCAGTAGGATCACCATCGCGGGCGCGGCGATCATCAGCATCGCGGTCATCAGATAGCCGAACTGGCCCACGAACAGGGCCATCCCGCTGGCCCGTAGATCCGGGAAGAAACTCATCACCGGCCAGACCGTGTAACTCGTCATCAGCAGATCGAGGAAGACGAGAAACGCACCACTGGCCATGAACAGCCACGTGGCGAACTGCGACAGGAACTCGCCGTGCAGCGAGGTCTGGTGGCCCTGGATCGGATCGAAGATCTGCGCCATCGACATGCCGACCTGGGTGTCGATGATCACGCCGGCCGAGCTGATCGCCCAGAACACGATGCCATAGCAGAACCCGATCGAGATGCCGATGAAAGTTTCCTTGAGCACGATCGCCGACCAGTGCGCGGTGCCGGCCGCTTCGATCGGCGGCGCGCCGGCGAGCGCGATCGGAATCGCCACGATCGCCAGGCTGACCATGAAGCTGTTGCGCACCATCGCCGGCACCGTTTCGGTGGTCAGCAGCGGCAGCATCAGGAAGGCGCCCGCGACGCGCGGCAGGGTGAGGGCCAGCGCGAGCAGCGGGTTGGCGGCGAAGTCGTACATCACCGTCCGACGAGGCCCGGGAAGTCGAGGAAGATGCGGTCGGCGAACACGTAGAGCGTTCCGCCGATCAGCGAGCCGGTGATGAACAGGGTGATGACGATCGTCAGGAACTTCAGCGCGTAGGGGAACGTCTGCTCCTGCAACTGCGTGGCGGCCTGCAGGAAGGCGATCACCAGACCGACGACCGCCGCCGCCGCGACCGGCGGGCCCGACAGCAGCAGCACCAGCCACAGCGCTTCCTTGGTGAACTCCAGCACGTCGCTCATTACGCCGCTCCGTAGGTCAGCACCAGGCCATGCACGAGCTTGGCCCAGCCGTCGATCAGCACGAACAGCAACAGCTTGAAGGGCAGCGACACCGTCGTCGGCGAGAGCATCATCATGCCCAGCGCCAGCAGGATGTTGGCCACCACCAGATCGATGATCAGGAACGGCAGGAAGATCAGGAAGCCGATCTGGAAGGCGGCGGTGAGCTCGCTGACGGTGAAGGCCGGCACGATGACGATGAAGTCATCGGGCGTCATGCCACCACGCCGCTCGGGCGGCAGCATGCGCTGCACGCTGCGCAGGAAGAACGCGCGTTCGGTATCGCTCGAATGCTTGATCAGGAACGTCCGCAGCGGTTCCTTGCCGGCATCGATCATCAACAGCATGCGGTTGGCATCGAACGCGCCGCTGGCCGGTGCCGCCGCGGGCGTGGCAGCGCGCGTGACCTCCTCCGCCAGTCCGAGCGGGGTCGTGTCGGCCGACTCGCGGGGCGGGTCGTTGCTCGAGCCCCCCTGGACAGAGGCGAACAGCGGATCGGGCGCTTCGGTCGACGCCGCCTGGGCCTCGGCTTCTGCGGCCAGCGCGTCGGCTGCAGCCGGGCTGGTGGGCGCGGGCGAGTCGGCGTCCGCATCGGCCGCTGCGCCGGCAGGCGCCGGACGCACGTCGATCGGACGCCCTTCGCGGACGGCCTGCTGCTGCGCACGCACTTCGATCTGGCGTTGCACCGCGGCCGGTGGTGGGCGGCCTTCCAGCCGGGCCTGGACGGCGTCGTTGACGTCCAGGATCACCGGATACATCACATAGATGGACAGCACGATCGCCAGACCGTTGATGACCACGTTCGGCGGCACCTGCTGCAGGCCGAGCGCGTTGCGCAACAGGCTGAGCACCACCACGATCTTGGTGAAGGAGGTGACCATCACAGCCACGAACGGCGCCAGCGCAAGGCTGACCACCGTCACCAGGACGAGCGCGGGCGAGAACGTGCTGAAATCCATGTGTCAGCTCCAGGACAACAGGCGGACGCCCAGCGTATCGCCGACCGCGACCAGTTCGCCCTGGCCTGCAACGCGGCCATTGGCGCGCACGGTGACGTTGGCGCCCTCGAGGTGGGCCGGCAGCGCGAACACATAGCCCGGCTGCAGGCCGGCGATGTCCGACAGCCGCAACTCCACCTTCGCCAGTTCGAACTCGATCTCCACCGGCAGGCGACCGGCTGGATCCTCGGCCGGCGGCGCGTCTTCGGTCCGGGGGGCTTCGGTCGTGGTGTCGGTCTCGCTCATGCGGGGTCTCTCCTGGTGTCGGGGGCGTGGGGTGGGCGGGCCGTCGATGCGCCACCCGTCCGGACCGGAACGGATGGGCCAGCGCAGGCCGACGGCAGTGGCATGCAGCGGCGGCAGGCGCAGCGCGCCCACCACGAACACATCGCCCGGGCGCAGGCCGCGGAGGTCGGCCATCGTCAGCGGCGGCGCCGGAAGTGCGATCGTCACCAGCGCCGGCAACTGTCGCCAGTGGCCCGGGTCGGTGGGCGGGGTCGGCTGTGCATCGGCATGCGCGAGCAGGGTCTGTATCCAGGTGGCAGGGGCACGCAGCGCGCCCCGGGCGTGCACGCCGGAATCCGGCGCGAAGTCGAGCTCCAGCCAGACCGCATCCATGGCCGGCGCCTCCACCGGTGGATCGAGCAGGGGCAGCAGCGAGATGCCGAGTGCTTCGCTGATCCGCACCAGGGTGGTTTCGTGGGCGAGGCTCCATGCAAGCACGCGGGCGCGCCCGCGGTGGTCCTGCCAGCGCAGGGTGTCTTCCGCGTCGGCGTCGGCAGGGGGGCCAGCCAGCACGAGGCCCAACCGCGTGCCGTCGGCCTCGACCTCGAACACGCCTTCGGCGGGCGCCCTGCGTAGGCCCCGCAGCTGCAGCGTGCCTTCGGGCGTGACCCAGCGCCGCGGCCGGGCGTGCAGGCTGCGCATCACATCGGCCTGCGTGGCCGAAAGCCGGGGCAGGCGGTCAAGCAGGGTAGACACCCGGGGACGCGGGATCGTCACATCGGCATCAGCCATGGCCCAGTGCCACCTTCATCAGTTCAGGGAGGGAACGTACTCCGAGTTTGCTCATCATGTTGGCCCGATGCAGTTCGACGGTCTTGATGCTGATGCCGAGGATGTCGGCAATGATCTTGTTGGGCTTGCTGGCCACGACCAGGTCGAGCACCTGGCGTTCGCGTGGACTCAGTTTCGCCAGCGCCGCCCCCTGGGGCGAGCCCGATTGCGCGCGTTCGCGGCTGAGTGCATTGCGAATCGCGTCGATGAGGGCATCGTCGCTGAAAGGCTTTTCCAGGAAATTCGAAGCGCCCTTGCGCATCGCCTCCACCGCCAGCGGCACGTCGCCGTGCGCGGTGACGAATAGCAGCGGCAGCGTCGAGCCGCGCCGCAGCAGTTCGTCCTGGAGCTGCAGGCCGCTCATCTCCGGCATGCGGATGTCGGACACCAGGCATTCGCCGTCGCCGTGGCGGGTGCTGTCGAACACGGTCAGGAATGCGGCGCCGGACGCGAACGCGCGCACCTCGAACCCTGCCGTCTCCAGCAGCCAGGCAGTGGAGTCGCGGAATCCATCGTTGTCGTCGACGAGGTAGACACAGGTGACGGTCATGTCTTTCAGATCCTCCTGTCCGGCGTGGGCAGCGTGAATCCGAACACGCTGCCGCCGCCATCCCTGGCCTCGAAGAACAGTCGGCCTTCGTGGTATTCGATGATCGAACGGCAGATCGCCAGACCGATGCCCAACCCGTCCGATTTGGTGGTGTAGAACGGCGAGAACAGCTGCTCGCTCTCGGCGCGGCTCAGGCCGGGGCCGCGATCGCAGACCCGCACCTCCACCTCGCCGTCGAGGTTGACCCGCGCCTCGATGCGCAGGCCGCGTTGCGCGGCGGGGACTTCGCGCATCGCCTCGATCGCATTCTTGACGAGGTTGAGCAGCACCTGCTCCACCATCACGCGGTCGGCGTAGACGGGCGGCAGCCCGGGAGCGAGCGCCAGTTCGATGCGCAGCTGCTGGCGTTCCGCCTCCAGCCGCAGCAGTTCGAGCACGGTGTCGACGATCAGCGCGAGGTCCTGGGCGTCGCGGCGCGGCTCACGGGCGCGTACGAATTCGCGGACCCGGGCAATCACCGCGCTGGCGTGCTCGGCCTGCGTGCGTGCCGCCTGCAGGGCGCGTTCGACCTGCACCGGGCCACCCGCTTGGCCCACCAGGCGCAGGCTGCCGTTGAGATAGTTCACGATCGCCGCCAGCGGCTGGTTGAGCTCGTGTGCAAGCGTCGCCGCCATCTCGCCGACCGACATCATCCGCGAGGTGAACAGCAGTTTTTCCTGCTGCGATTTGTGCGAGTCCAGCGTCTCGATGCGTTCGCTGATGTCGACCGCAGTTAGCAGCGACAGCGCGCGCGGACCGCAGTCGAGGTCGCGCCAGTGCAGCGCATACCAGCGGCCGCTGCCGGGCGCGCGGACTTCCTCGCCGCGCGCGTCGCCCGTGGCGTCGCCATACAGCGTCGCCAGCAACGCATCGCGTTGCGCATGCCCGGGCAGGGTGCCCAGATCGGCAGCGAAGCGGCTGTTGGCGGCCACCCGGACGCCGGTCTCGCGGACGAAGGCCGCGCACGCGAACGGCACGGCCTCCAGGACCTCGTCCAGTGCACGCGTGGCGGTTTCGTCATCGGGCCCGGGCGGGCCCGCGCCGTCCCGGCGGCGGGATCCAGTCGTCGGGGTCATGCGATGGACGGTGGGGTTTGACTGATACGGTGGCGGGGCACCGCTGGGGTGTCCATGCCAAGGCAATCCATGATCCGCGCGTCCTCGTCCCGCCACGTCCGCGCGCTGCTGCGCACCGGCATTCCGCATGCCTTGCTGTCCGGTGCGGGGCTCGCGTCCGCGAACGCGGCCACGCCAGGCGGCACCACCCCGAGCGGGTCCTTCGTGGGCGAGATGTTCGCCATCGTGATTCCACTGGTCCTGATCATCGGCGCCCTGCTGTTCCTGCTGCGTCTGGTACGGCGGAAGTACGGATTGTCGAGTGGAGACGCACCGCTGTCGGTGCTCCAGATCCTGCCGGTCGGTCCCCGTGAGCGGCTGGTCCTGGTGAAATCACGCGGAGGACGGGTTTTCGCAATCGGGGTCGGAAATCATTCCGTGACCTTCATCACAGATATCGATGATGAAGATCTGGAGAGCCCAGCCCCCGCCGCATCCGTGTCCACGGCGCATTCACTGGTCAATATCGACGAAAGTCGTTAACTCCTTGTGACGCTTGAAGTTTTTCTGGCGCCGCTCGAAATGGAGGCCTCTTCACACGGATCGTGCCTTACTGGATGCAGCCACTTGCAACATCCGTTTGACCTGTTCATAACATAGCTCGACTATCGTACAGGGGCACAATGTGACGCACGAGGTCAGGGGCAAGATGCGGCGAATGGACACCCGGAAGTGTGGAAACGTCGTGGCGGCTTTCGCCTGCACGCGCCTCTGCACGTGTGCGGACGCGAGCGACCTGGCGTTCTGTGCGGTTGCGGTGGTGACCCCGTGAAGGCGCTGCTGGCCCAGTTGACCGGAGCGCCGGCCGGCGCCGCGCCGCGGGCCAAGTTCGGCTACAGCGACATCATCCTGGCGTTTGCCGCCGTCACGATCATCTGCGTGATGATCCTGCCGCTGCCGCTGGTGATCATCGACACCCTGGTGGCGGTGAACATCTCGATCGGCTTCGGCCTGCTGCTGCTGGGCATCTATATCCCGACGCCCGTCGCCTTCTCCAGCTTCCCCAGCGTGCTGCTGCTGACCACGCTGTTCCGGCTGGCGATCTCGATCGCGATCACCCGCTCGATCCTGCTGCACGCCGAAGGCGGCCACATCGTCGAGACCTTCGGCACGCTGGTGGCTGGCGGCAATCTGGTCGTCGGCATGGTGGTGTTCCTGATCATCACCGTCGTCCAGTTCATCGTCATCGCCAAGGGCGCGGAGCGCGTGGCCGAAGTCGCTGCCCGGTTCACCCTGGATGCCATGCCCGGCAAGCAGCTGTCGATCGACTCCGACCTGCGCGCCGGCCTGATCGACAAGGACGAGGCACGCCGCAAGCGCCGTCTGCTGGAGACCGAAAGCCAGCTGCACGGCTCGCTCGACGGTGCGATGAAGTTCGTCAAGGGCGACGCCATTGCCGGCATCGTCATCATCCTGATCAACCTGCTGGGTGGTCTTGCGATCGGCGTGCTCCAGCGCGGCATGCCGCTGGCCGAAGCGACGCACGTCTACAGCATCCTGACGATCGGCGACGGTCTGGTCTCGCAGATCCCGGCGATCCTGGCGACGATCGCGGCCGGTCTCGTGGTCACGCGCACCACCGGCGAGATCGACGACCGCCATCTGGGCGATGCGATCACCCGGCAGGTGTCGAACCAGCCGCGCGTGGTGCTGATCACCGGCATCCTCGCCCTGCTGATGACCCTGGTGCCGGGCTTCCCGTGGCCGGTGTTCCTGTTCCTGGGCGTGGGTCTGCTGACCTTCAGCGCCTACCACTACCGCTATCAGTTCGAATTGCTGCGTCGCCTGTTCCGCGTGACCGGTGAGGAAGTGCTTGCCGACGTGCACGCCTCCGTCGAACACGACGATCTGGCGCCGCCCGCGCCGCTGCAGCTGCAGGTCTCGCCGCTGCTGGCGCAGTCGATGGGTGCACACAATCTTGAAGCGCGCGCGGTGGATATCGCCCAGCGCCTGCGCGAGGAGTACGGCGTGCCGGTGCCGGTGCCGTCGCTGCGCATAGTGTCGACGTTCGGCGAGGACGAATACCGTCTGACCGCGTTCGGCGCGCGCATCGCAACCGGTCGTCTGCGCAGCGACGCGGTGCTGCAGCCGCAGCTTGCCACCGCGGCAAATGCGAACAAGCTGCCCGGCTTCTATCCCGCCGTGGTCGCAGGCGAATGGGTGCAGAGCGGCGAAGGCACGCAGCCACCGCTCGAAGTACTCGGTGCCCACATGACCGCGGCGATCCGCCGGCGCATGGGGGGCTTCCTCGGTATCCAGGAGACCTCGAACCTGTTCGCGAAGATGCAGCGCGACTATCCGGATCTGGTGAAGGAGATGCTGCGCGTCGTCGCGCCCCAGCGCGTGGCCGATGTGCTGCGTCGCCTGTCGGAAGAAGGCGTGCCGGTGCGCAACCTGCGCGACGCGTTCGAAGCGATCACCGATGTCGGCGGTCGCGAAAAGGACGTGGTGCTGTTGACCGAATATGTGCGCGTTGCGCTCAAGCGTGAGATCGCCGATCGCTATTCAGACGATGAGCGGACGCTGCATGTACTGTTGATCCATCCAGAACTCGAGGACAAGCTGCGGCAATCGGTCCGTGTAGCGGGCGGTGCCAGCCAGCTTGCGATCTCCCCCGAACTGGCCGGACGTCTGGGCAACGAGGTGCGTGCGCACCTGGGCCGTCAGGCGCCGGGCACCAGGCCGGTGCTGCTGTGTTCGCTGGACGTGCGCCGGCATCTGCGCAAGCTGATGGAGGTCGACTTCTTCGACCTGCCGGTGCTGTCGTACCAGGAACTGGCGCCGGACCTGCGCATCATGCAGGCGGGACAGATCAATGCATGACGTAGTCGCTTCATTCCGGGGCGTGCGTCCCGTGGTCGTTGCACATGCTGCGACGCGCGCGGCGCAGGCGATGAGAGGACTGACACCATGACAGACCAGAACGAAACCCAGGCCCACAACGTGCTGCGCATCGTCGACGGCCTCCACGCCGGCGCGAGCCGCGTGCTCGCCGACGAGGAGATGATCCTGGTCGGCAGCGGCGAGGACTGCGACATCGTGCTTGCCGACGACGCCGTTGCGGCCCACCACGCGCTGATCAGTCTCGTGGGTGGCCGCTTCCTGGTGCGTGCACTGGACGCCCCCGTGAAAGTGGGCGCCCAGGACATCCATCCGGGCGACCCGGTCGAGCTGACCGTGGTGCAGCAGGTGCGCATCGGCGAAGCCGTGATCGCCTTTGGTCGCGAGAACGATCCCGCATGGGACGAATTCGTCACGGTGTTCGCACCGAACGATGAAGCGCAGGCACCGCGCTCAGGCTTCGTGCGCAAGCTGCCCTGGATCGCAGGCGTGGCCGCGCTGTCGCTTGCTTCGCTTGCGATCTTCGCCGCCGTGCTGCCCGCCACCGATCGTGGACCCGATGCCCGCGAGCGTCTGACAGCGCTACTCGACGATCATCGCGTCGCCGACATCCAGATCCGCGATGGTGCCGATGGTCGTCCCACCGTCACCGGCGCGGTGGACGATTCGGCATCGCTCGAACAGCTGCGCAACCAGTTGCGCGCCGAAGGCATCGACGCAACGCTGCAGATCCGCACCGGCGAACACATCGCCAGTGACGTGGCGGAGATGTTCCGCGGCCAGTCGATCCCGGTGCAGGCCCGTTACGTGGGCAACGGCGACGTCGAAGTGACCGGCGAATTCCAGGACGGTGCGGAGATCGAGCGTCTGGCCCGTTCGCGTGCGATCGCCGACATCCCGGGCGTCCAGCGCATCCTCCCGCGCACGCCGGCCGGCGCAGTGCCGCCGGGCGGTGTCGAAGAGCCCCAGGCGCCACCGCAGGCACACATCGTGTCGATCGTGCGTGGCGAGAATCCGCACCTGCTCGCATCCGACGGACGCCGGTTCGTGCCTGGCGAAACCATTCCCGGCAAGGGTGAGCTGATCTCGATCGGCGAGTTCGCCCATGTGTTGAACGCTAACGGCGAGCTGACCAAGGTCATCCCCGGTCCCGTGCCCGAAACCGGCTCGGATGACGTGGCCCAGTCGTCCGACGCATCGGCTGATCCGCGCTTCAGCGGTGTCGTCGCCAGCGTCCGTGCGGACGGTCGCGCCGCGCGGCCTGTCGCGGGACCCGATGGCGATGCGCCGGCGCGCCCGGCGACCCAGCAATGAACCTTCGGCGTCGCGTGCGACGCCCTTCAATCCGCAACATTCCATCTGTCCAGAGCAGTCGAAAGGAGTACACCGCATGACCACCATTTCAAATGACGCGATTGGCGATTTCGTCGGCAAGGCCGCGATGCACAACGACAACGGCACCCGCAAGGCAGGCGCCGGTGGTTCCAGCTCGTCGAGCTGGTACGAAGCGATGTCGCGCGCGTGGGGCCAGACGCTCGATCAGCAGGCCACCCGCATCACCAACCTGTCCGACATCATCGGCCAGGGTGGCGACCAGCCCTCCAATGTCGTTGCACTGACCGCCGAGAGCCTGCGCATGCAGTTCCTGTCCAACAACGCCTCCACCTCGCAGAACAGCGTGGGCCAGGCCCTCGAAACCCTGGGTCGCAAGCAGTAAGCGAGCCATCCGCACAGCACGAGGAAGGAGAACATCATGGTCGACGCGATTCAGGCCGCGGGGCTCGAAGCCGCGGCACAGGGGGCATCGGGATCCGGCGCGAACCAGCCGGTCGCCGCAGCCTACGAAGTCGGGCAGTTCGCACAGGCAATGGACCGCGCGGGCAGTGCGTCCGCAAGCGCCAATGCGAGCCAGGACGTGGCCGGTGTCGGTGCATCCGAGCCTTCCGGAGGCGTGCGCATGCTGATGTCGGCCATCGACAATCTCAACGGTGGCGCAGCCAGCATCCAGGATCTTGCCAAGACGATGACCCAGAACACCGGCGAGCTCACGCCGGGCCAGGTCATCGAGATGACCATGAAGTCGCACCACTTCATGTTCCAGTGCGAGATGACTTCGAACGTCGCCAACCGCACGTCCGATGGCATCCAGCAACTGTTCCGCCAGCAGTCCTGATCGCGAGGTGACCGGCATGCCCGTTTCGAACGGATCCGCATCCACTCGATGGTCCGCCTGGCTGGGCGTGCTGCTCGCCTGCCTGTTGCTGGCAGGCTGCGGTGGCACGGCGCTCTACAGCGCCGTCGACGAGCGTCAGGCCAACGAGATGATGGGCGCGCTTATCGGCTCGGGCATCCAGGCGCAGAAGAAGCCGTCGGCCAGCAAGGTGGGCTGGGATGTCGTGGTATCGGAAAGCGACATCCCCCAGGCCATGGCCGTCCTCGGTGCACGGGGACTGCCGCGGCAGAACTTCCAGAACCTGGGCGACATCTTCAAGAAGGAAGGCTTCGCGTCGTCGTCCACCGACGAACGCGGACGTTATCTGCATGCGCTGCAGCAGGAGATCAGCCAGACGCTGTCCATGCTGCCCGGCGTGGCCCAGGCGCGCGTGCATCTGGCGCTGCCCGAGCGGGATCCACTCGGCGGGTCGACCGGCAAGACGTCGGCGGCGGTGTGGATCTTCGAGCAGCCCGGCGGCAACGTGCGCGACCGCGAGGCCGACATCAAGATCGTGGTCAAGGATGGCGTCGAGGGTCTGACCGACATCAACCAGGTCTCGGTGAAGTTCGTCACGATGCCCGCGCCGCCGGAAGTGGCGCAGGGTGGTGCGGCCACGGTCGCCCTGTCGGCCATGAGCCCGGTCGCAATCGGCATCGCCGCACTGGTGGTGATGCTGGTGGGCATCGCGCTCGCGTTCGGCAGTCGCCTGCGGCGTCGTCCGGCTGCTGCCGAGAAGCCCGCGCCCAAGCTCTGGCAGGGCTGAGTCCCATGTCCCTGCAGGCCCTGCTTGCAGACGTGCATCCCCGCTGGCACGACGCCGACGGGGATGCCATGGATGCAGCGCTGCTGCAGCAGGCGTGCGGGAGCCAATTGGGCAGGCGTCTGCTGGCTGGCGGGTTGGCGGAGGGTCCGGCCAAGACCCTGCTCGCGCCGTCGCCCGGTGCTGGCGCGGCCACCCTCCTGTCGCGCTGGAGCCGTCCGCGCATCGACGCCCTGCATCGGGACCTCGGGGTGCTCGCCTATGCGCCGGCGATCCGCGCCGAAGTGAACCGGGCGACGGTCAAGCATCTCAAGCATCTGCTTGCCAACGCGTATCTGCTGGCGCTGGACCGCACGGTTTGGGACGCGCGGGTCGATCCCGCACTCCAGAGCGCGCTGGGCCTCACGCTGGCGCCGCTGCTGGCCGGGGACGAGGCGTCACGGATCGCACTGTTCGCGGCCCTCGAACTTCAGGGGCGTGCGGAACTCCAGGCCTGGGCGCTGCAGCGCGAACCCGCGCTGGCCGAGTGGGCCCGGCTGATGCACGCGCCCGGGACACTGCCCAACGCCCATCTCCCCGAAAAACCGGTCCTCGTCGTGCTCACGCATCATCAGAACCGCGCCGTCGCCGCCTGAGCCTTGCGCACCGGAGTCCACATGTCCCAGACCATCTCTTCGCCCGTGCCCCGAACGCCCGCCCGCGCGGCCGCGGTGTACGAGCAGCGCCAGTTTCACCGGGGCGTTGCATCTCCGATCGTGCGGGCCAGCGAATGGCAGTCGCTAGCCGAACTCGACACGTTGCTGGCGCAGGTCAACGCGCTGCACGCCCAGGCGCAGGATGAAGTGCAGAAGGCACGCGAGCAGGGTTACGCGGAGGGCTTCGCCGAAGGCCTGGAACGCGTGAAGCAGCAGATGACCGAACAGCTCGCTTCACTCAACGAACGGCGTGCCCGGGTGCTGGGCGATGCCGCGGGCAGGATCGGTGATCTCGCCTGTGCCATCGTCACGAAGATCGCGCCCGGTTTCGATGCATCGCAGGTGGTGCCCTCGCTGGTGATGCGTGCGGTGGAGTCGGCGCAGGCCGAACAGTTCCTGATGATTCGTGTGCATCCCGATGCACGCGAAAGTGTTGCGCAGGGCCTGGGTGCCGTTCGCCAGGCGCATCCGGGCGTCGGTGTGATCGAGCTGGTCGACGACGAGAGCCTGGAGCCCCTGAGCTGCATCGTGGTGTCGGAAGCCGGCGAAGTGCGGGCCGGCGTGAGCCAGCAGATCGAAGCGATCCGCGCCGCTCTGGCGCAGGCGAGCGCGGCGGCGTCCCCATGAGCCCCGATTCCGCCCTGCAGCTGCTCGACGGTCTCGGCGCCAGTGCGGTCGCGAGTGATCCGCTGCTGCACGCACTCGGCAACGTCCAGACCATCGAGCGTGTCGGCCGCGTCAGCGAGGCCTACGGCACGTTGATCAAGGCCACCGGCCTGCGGGCCGCGATCGGCGAGCTCTGCTATCTGCGGAATCCGGGCGATCCGGATTTCGAACTCGCCGCCGAGGTGGTCGGGGTGTCGCGCCAGCACACCCTGCTGACACCGCTCGGTCCACTGGACGGCATCGCCTCGACCACTGAGGTCTATGCGACCGGCAAGCAGGCGTCGGTGCCGGTCGGCGATGGTCTGCTCGGACGCGTGCTCGACGCACACGGCGCACCGATCGACGGCAAGGGCGCACTCGGCGCCACGACGGATGGCCCCATCTATGCGCCGTCCCCGAATCCGCTGTCCCGCACATTGATCGAACGTCCATTCACCACTGGCGTACGCGCGATCGACGCGGTCATGACTGCGGGCGAAGGCCAGCGCATCGGCATCTTCGCAGTCGCCGGTGGCGGCAAGAGCACGCTGCTGGGCATGCTGGCGCGCGGTGGCGACGCCGACGTCAACGTGATCGTGCTGGTCGGCGAACGCGGCCGCGAGGTCAACGAATTCATCCGCGACAATCTCGGCGCCGCAGGTCTCGCGAAGTCGGTCGTGGTGGTGGCGACATCCGACCGGCCGGCACTCGAGCGCAGCCGCGCGGCCTGGGTCGGCACCGCGATCGCCGAACATTTCCGCGACCAGGGCAAGCGCGTGCTGTTGCTGGTCGATTCGGTCACGCGCTTCGCGCGCGCGCTGCGCGATGTCGGTCTCGCGATCGGCGAGCCGCCCGCCCGCCGTGGCTTTCCGCCTTCGGTGTTCAGTGAGATGCCCAAGCTGTTCGAACGCGCCGGCAACAACGACAAGGGGTCGATCACGGCCTTCTACACCGTGCTCGCCGAAGACGAGGATGGTGGCGACCCGATCGTCGAGGAAGTGCGCTCGATCCTCGACGGCCACATCGTGCTGTCGCGCAAGCTCGCCGCCGCGTATCACTATCCGGCGATCGACGTGCTCACCAGCCTCAGTCGCACGATGCCGCGCGTGGTCGACAAGACCCACCTGCGTGCGGCAGGCCAGCTGCGCAAGTATCTGGCGAAGCACCAGGACATCGAACTGCTGCTGCAGCTCGGCGAGTACAAGCGCGGCACGGATCCCGATGCCGACATCGCGATCGAGAAGATCGGCCCGATCCGGGCATTGCTGCAGCAATCCGAACACGAGCTCGTGCCGTTCGACACATCGTCCAGCGCGCTGCGGAAGCTGTTCGGATGAAACGGTATCCGCTCCAGACGCTGCTGCAGTTGCGCGAGCACCGCACCGAGACCGCGCGTCTGGCGGTTCTCGAGAAGCAGCGCGCGCTGCAGCACTGCATCGAAGCCTGTGCCCGGGTGCAGGACGAACTGACCGGCCTGGAGCGCGACCGCCACGGACATCGCGCCCGCCTGCTCGATCCCCCGCCGTCCGGCGTGCCGTGGCCGGCCGCACTGACACAGCGCGAAGCGCACATCGACCTGCTCGGCGAGCAGATCGTCGGGGCGAACCAGCGGTTGTCGAAGGCGCAGGAGGCCGTACGTCAGGCGGAAGCGGCGGTGCAGGACGCGCGCGATGCGTTCTTCCGCGCCAAGGGCCGGCAGGACGCGCTGGAGAAGCGGCGCGACATGTGGAAGCGCGAGCAGCGCGGGCTGTTCGAACGACAGGAAGAAGCGATCAACGAAGACCTGATGCAGGCCCGCTACATGGCCCGGAAGTAAGGTCGGAGACGAGGAGACCACGATGAGCGTACAGCGCAACGATTCCGCATCCCGGCCACCGGATCAGGCCGCCCGCAACCGGCAGGTGGACCGCGAGGCGAAGGCGGACACCAAGGAAGCGCCGCCGCGCGAGCGTGTCGACCAGTTCCGCTCGATGCTGCAGCAGGCGCGTGGTGACCTGACGGGTCTGCAGGGCGAGTCGGGTCTAGAGGGACCTCTGCAGGGCGAAGGCGAACTGCAGGAGGGCGAGATGGCGGACATGGCCAGCCACCAGGAAGCCTTCAAGGCGCGCCAGTCACTCTCGGATGTCGTGGATGCCCGCACGTTCCGCCAGCAGCACGATAGCGGTTCGGGCATGCAGCAGCCGCAGGGCATGGAATCTGCGGCGATGCTGCAGGCACAGATGGCGCTGCGTGACGGCGCGCCCGCAGCGGCACCGGCAGCTGCGGCCTCCAACGCGGGCCAGCTGTTCGACATGATGCAGAAGCATGTGCGGCAGATGGCCGTGCACGACGCCCGCGACCCCGGCGGCGATGGCCAGGTGCTGCTGCGCATGGCGGATGCCACGCTGCCCGGCACCGATCTGATGTTGCGCAAGAGTGCGGATGGCTGGGTGCTGCGCGCCGACAGTCGTTCGCGCGAGAGTTTTGATGCGATCCGCGAGGCGGGTCCGCAGTTGGCCAAACGTTTCGCCGAGCAGAATCTCGGCACGCTGACGATCGAGCCGCACTACCACGGCTGACGTGCGCGCCGATGCGTCCTGCGACCATCGGTGCGCGATCATCCGCTCGCCTCGCCTCCGCCCGCTCGCCGCGGGCGCAGGCCCTGCCAGTCCTCGCGTGCCAGACGGAACCGCAGCGCGGGATGACCGAACTGGCTGCCTGTTGCCTGCGCCGTAAATCCGAGGCGCAGCAACAGCGGAGGCACCGATCGGTTGTCCGGCGCGCACTGCGCGATCAGCGCCGGCAGGCCCAGCGTTCCGAACGCGTGATCGCACAATGCGGCGCCTCCCTCGATCGCATAGCCGCGCCCCCACGCCGACGGCAACAGACGCACGCCGATCGCGATGTCGTCCGCCGTCCCGCTCGGCGTCAGCGAGAACAGGCCGATGAATCGGCCTGCCCGGTCGCAGGTATGCCAGAGCCCGGATCCGGGTCGCTCCCGGTAGAGCTTGTTGGCCCAGACCACCAGTCCCATGGCGTCCTCGAGCGTTTGGATCGGGTCGTCGAGCAGCATGCGGGTGACGCGTTCTTCGCGGCCGAGTCGCAACAGGTCCAGCGTGTGCCGGAACGCGAATCCGTGCAGGCGCATGCGTCGCGTGCGCAAGTACTCGTCGCCCGGATAGTCGCGGCCCGCCGGTAGATCGGCCGTGGAAAACGGACTCAACCCAGGGAAGGCATGCGGTGTACCGGCGCTCTCGGTCTTGGCCATCCCGCATTTATAGCGCGCTGTCGGGACGCGCGTGCCATCACGTACGGGGTGTGATCTAGGGCCGACCCTAGGATGGGGTACGACCTAGCTGTCCGGTCTGCGTGTCCGGCGGAGACTACGCCTGCAGTCGCGCCGGCGTGGTTGGAATCAGGACCCATCGGACGCGCATCGATTCAACAGGTTCCATCTTCCATTTCAACCTCTGAGAAACAGGAGCATCACATGTCCAGCGATATCTTCTCCAGCATCGGCTCCCTGATCGGCACCGCACTTGGCGGCCCGCTCGGCAGCCTGGTCGGCAACTTCCTTGGCGACCTTGTCGGCCAGTTGTTCAACTCGGCGATCGACGGTCTGTTCTCGTCGCTCGGCCTGCCGCAGTCCGCACAGGATGCGGTGAGCGAAGGCTTCAAGGGTGGCTTCAACTTCAACTTCAATCTCGGCGGCAAGTAAGCGATGCAGCACGACCAGCAGGCACAGCGTCAGGCCTGGATCGAGGGGCTCGCGCAGCTCCGCGAACAGGGCGCGATCGACGCGGACGAGGAGAACACGCTCATCCGGCACATGGACGAGCGTCTCGAACTGGTGCAGCAGGAGCTCAAGGCGCTGGTGCCCGAGTACGAGCGCCGCGCCGAAGCAGACGGCAGGGATGCCGCCGATGCCTGGCTGGGTGCGTGTGCGCGTGAGATGGGGGAGCGCGAAGGCGCCGATGCCCGTCGTATCGTGGAGTCGTTGGCGTCCGTGCAGAACGCGCCGGCGGCCTGACATCCGTTCCGACTGTCGTATCCGGGCCCGCAGGTGTCTTCGATGCCTGCGGGTTTTTGATGTCGGCGCGGCTTGCCGACGCGGCGACTGCACGCTGTCCGAACATCCCGCCATCGAAGATGGTGCCAGTTCCCATCGCGGTACGGTCACGTACCGTCTTCAACCGCAGGAGTGATCCATGTCCGCCGACCCGTCTCCGTCCACGCCCTATGAAATGCGCGCAGCGCTTCTGCAGCGTTTCGAAGCGATCCTCAGTGAGCAACGCGGGCTGGACGCGGGTGACCGCGACAGCATGATGGCCCGCCTGCACGAAGCGCTCGACAATCCCGACACGTTGAATGCGCCGCTCGACCCGTCGCGCATCCAGGCCAGCGTTTCCGAAACGATCGGACTTCTGCAGCAGCATGGGCTGATGGATCAGGCGGGCAGCCAGAATGCGAACCAGGCGTTCGAACGCACATTTGCCGTTCTGCAGAACGACTCGGTACGCAAGGCCATGGAGTTCGCACGCATTTCCCGCGAGCGCGGTGAAGCGCAGGCGCGCGAGTGGCTCGCCAGTCAGACCCGGGCCGATGCCAAAGTGGAAAGCGGTGGACCGGATGCGGTGCCGGCCCACGTCGCAGCTGCGATCGGCGTCACGCCTCTGCGGCGCTGAATACGTCGACTTAGGGTACGCCCTAGTTGTTGACCTCGGCAGCTCGGCACACGATGGACCCATGAAGCCGGAACCCGCGATGCATGCGCGAACGGCCACCAGATCCGAAATCCACGTTAGACACTGAGGAGAACCACGATGAGCGATATCAACTTCAATTTCTCCGCCAGCATTGCGCAGTCCGGCATCCGCGGGCTGGGTGAAAGCTCGAGCGAAGGTGGCGAGAGCTGGCTGGTGGCGTTGGCCAAGGGCATGGGCGCCATGCTGGGCGACGTTGCCGAGAAGATGCAGGCAGCCGTCAAGAAGATGGAAGGCGCCGAGAAGGAATCGAAGGCCTTCATGGAAGCGCAGACCGAGTTCCAGGCGCAGTCGCAGATGTTCAGCATGCTCTCGAACACCGTGGCGACCGCGATCAAGTCCATCGGTGAAGGTCTGACGGCCAACGCCCGCAAGACCTGATCGATCCGCGAAGCGGAGAAAGGAAACGGCCCTTCGGGGCCGTTTTCCGTTGCGCGATGGACCGGCCGTTGCACACGAAATTCCGGCCCCGGTTTTCACCCATCCATAATCCTTGGCGGCACGCACCGCACTACCATCGGCTCGTGTTCGCACTATCCAGGAGTGTGTCATGTGGACTGATCCAGACGACCAGATATGCCGTCGCCTGCGTGTGGCATGTGCCGCGCTGGGCCTGCTGATACCCACTCTCGCAGTTGCGCAATGGGATGGTGCCGCGTCGCAGCAGCTTGGCATGGGACACGGGTTTACCGCGCTGTCGCAGTCGACGATGCGCAACGCCATGAATGCCCAGAAAGACGATGCGGAGGCGGAGGCCGATCCCGGTGATTACGCGGGCAGCGGTATGACGCGTGACGCCCGTTTGTCGTCCTTGCAGGCGGAGTACCGCAGGCGCGTCGAGACTGATGGTCAGGACAGTGCGGACGCATGGGCTTTCGAAATGGGACGTCGTGATGCGCGCAAGATTGCCGTCGCGGACTGAGTGGAGGCCGGGCGCGTTGCACGGACGCGTGCCGGACTGGGTGCCGCGGGTGTGCATCGCGATGTTGCTCGTGATGCCGGCCGCATGCTCATCGGAGCGCGTGCCGTCCGGATCCGCCAGCGTGGTGGATACGGACGACACGCAGGATGCCGCCTTCCAGAAAGCGTATGACGCAGGCTTCGCCAGTTCGCGTGATACCCCGGACGATGCATCCGCGGTCGAGGACGAGGCGGCAGAGCGCGCGGCATTCGATCGTGCGTTCGTCAGTGGTTTTTCGTCGCTCAGTGCACTCGACGTGCCGGATCTTGCAGGCTTCGTCGAGGGCAGCGCGGACCGGACGCTGACGCGGACCGCAGATCGACTCGGCCTGACGCCGTCGACGCTGCCCGCCTCCAACGCGCTGCTGATGATTGCCGGGTGGGAAGCGGTCCACGACCGTGACATTCCTGCCGACGAGGCGGCCGCGATCCATGTGCAGGTGCAGGACAGCCTGCGCCGCAATCCGCCTGCGGCCTACATGAGCAATGCGCAGGAGTGGCGGCTGGCGCGTTCCTATTCGCTGCTCGCAGCGGTGCTCTTCGATGCGCGTGCGCAGCGCGAGGGCGACGCGCGGGAGATGACGCAGTTGCGGGACATCGTGCTTGCGGACTTCAAGCGCCAGACCGGCATGGATCTGGCCGCCATCGATGTCGGGCGTGCGGGCTTCGAGTGATCCCCGCGAGGCGCGCGTTGTCTGATGCAACCCGATGCACGTTGAACCCCATCCTCATCCGGAAGATCGAATCCATGAAGACCATCACGATGCATGCAAACAACGATCCGGGCGTCAGGACACGACGCACCTGGCGCGTCCGCTGGTGGATCGGTGCGGTGGTCGCCGCCGTGCTGATCGCCGGGCAGGCGGTCGCTGCGGATGGCGACGCCGCGGTGAATCGCGCCTTGCAGCAGGCGACCTCGCGTCCGGCGCCCGCCAGTGTGTCTGACGCCGCCGTCGAGACACTCGCATTTGCTCGGGATCCGGCGGTGAGCGCCCGCGTCCAGCAGGAAACGATCCGCGCGTTCGGGCGCAATTCCCAGCAGATTGCAGACCTCGAAAAGGTCATCGGGTCCGGCGACATGCTGCGCGAGTTCGACACCATCCTGCGCCGCTACGGGTACGACCCCTCGAACCTGGGCGATGTCCTCGCTGCACATCTGCTGATCTCGTGGGAAGTCGTCAACGATCGGGATTCCCGCCAGTCGCCAGCCGGGCAACGTGCCGTGCGGCGGCAACTGATCGGGCCCCTCGCGGCGGTCCCCGAGATCGCGGCGATGAGCGATGCGGCCAAGCAGGCGCAGGCGGAGCGGACCGCGTACCTGACGATGGTCTCGGCGCTGACGTACCAGACGATGAAGCGCGAGGGCAATCGTCAGGGGCTGACCGCGCTGGCCGCCGGGGTGCGGCAGGGGTTGCAGGGCAATGGTGTGGATCTGCAGCGCATCACCCTCGGCGATGGCGGGCTCGTCGCGCGCTGACATGACATCGAGCCGGGCCGAGCGCCCGGCTCGACACCTGCGGGGATCAGCGTCGTATCGGATCGGCAGGTGGGCGTGCGGCGCGCATGAGCTTCCGGCCCAGCCACCATGCGCCGGCCGCTGCCAGCAAACCCGAGAATGTGAATCCACCCGTCCAGCGACGCAGCGCAGGCGCTGCAGGCAACTCGCTGACGCTCAGCAGGTAGCTGACCAGCACCAGCCCCAGACAGCCGTAGGCCACGATCGCCAGGATCCAGTACAGCCACTGGAACGCGCGCGCCACTTCGCGTGGGGTGTCGTCGTCATGCGGTCGCACCAGGTGCGTGCGCCCCTGCGCCATGGCGAGCATCCACTGCCCCATCTGTTGCGCGCCCACCCGCATGCGTTCGCGTCGGCGCAGTCCAGGTCCCTCGGCGGTATAGACCCCTGTGCCGGTGAGTTCGGCCCGGGCGGGACTTCCGGCGTCGAGCGCGGCATTGCCCGCAAGCGGGTTGCCGGTCGCCTGCGGATTGCCCGCAAGCTGCTGCGCCACCGGCGCCTGTGCGGCAGTCGTCGCCAGCGGCACGGCCGCAAGCAGTGCGGCACCCTGCGGTGCACTGGGAACACTGGGCTGCGTAGGGGGCAGTGCCTGCTGGGGCACGGCGGCGCGATCGGAGGCCGTGGTGCCAGGCGGGGCGAATGCGGCATCCGCACGCGAAGGCTGCGCCTGCTGCAGAGGTGGCGCCGGGAGTTGCTGCGGTGTCAGGGCCGCTGTCTGCGGCTGGGCCTGCGTCGCCGGAGGCTGTGATCCCTGGGCGGTCGTCGTCTGCGTCGGAAGCGATGCTGGCTGAGGCAGGGTCGACGCCTGCAGTGACGCCTGTGGGGTCTGCATCGGACCGGTCGGCAGCTGCGCCGAAGCGGTCTGGGCCGCAATCAGGACAGATCCGGTCTGCGGCGCCGGCGAGACGCCCCCGGACAACGCCTGCGTCACGGCCTGCCCGACGTTGGCGGCGCTGCTGACGACATTGCCCGGCAGCGTGCCCGGGCCCGGTGTGACGCCCGGTGCGGACGGGACATTCGAGCCGCTGGCCTGGCCGGGTGCGAGGCCGGGCGGCCCCTGGGCAGGGCCGCCGCCCAGCAGGTTGCGCAGGCCGGTCGTCACGGAGCCGAGCACATTGCCGAGGTTGCCCAGCAGCCCGCTGTTGGACAGGGGCGCTGACGCCTGGGGGCCTGCGCCCGTGAAAGGCGCCGGGGGCAGCGATGGCGTCGGGATGGACACGTTGCCCGCTGGACCGGAAAGGCTGATGCCATTGCCATTGGCGATGCCGTTGGACGATGCCGGCGTTTGCCCGTAGTGGCCGCTCTGGACCGGCGTCGAAGGCCCGGGGGCTGCACCGGGACCAGTGCCCGTTCCCATGATGCTGCGGGCCATGCTGGTCGGCATGCCCGTCATGAGATCGCTGTAGGTCGACGTCAATGCCTGACGGAGCCCGCCGACACCGCCGCCCAGCTGGCTGAGCACCTGGGCCGGCGAAGGCAAGCCGAGTTTGTCGAGAAGGAAGGACACCGTTGCCTCGGGGGATGGCAGGCGGGAACGACGACAGGACAGGACCGTCCACCTCTATGAGGTGACCTTGAGGGTAGGCGCCTGCAGCGCGGTGCACACCCTAGGGTCGACCCTGGATTGCGCCGTTCTGCGACCTGGGTCCCAGCATAAAAAAAGGGAGACTTTCGTCTCCCTTCAAGCCGGCAATGCCGGAGGACTGTGTTGTGGCGGACGCAGGCTACCGCGTCCGAAAACCTGATGCAATACTTGAAATGATGCATTTCAAGTGATTGATTCGATTAGTTCGCCAGTTCCAGCGCGTTGCGCTTCGACTCGCGACGGGCGCCCGCGGGCTGGTCCCAGGCGTTGTTGAACTGGGCCGGCTCCCAGCCGCCGTAGCTCGGATTGGCCAGCATCCACCAGCGCTCGCCGAACCAGTCGCCGTAGGTGTCGAGCAGCTCGCCGCGGGCCTCGGGCGTATTGGCGAGGATGTCGACGAAGTCGCCCAACTGGTCGCCGAACTGCATCAACACGCGGTAGTCGCGGCCGGCCAGGCGGCGGCGGCAGGTCTTCTCGGTACCGTTCTGCTCGCAGTTCTCCACGAACGTGCCCAGCCCGAGGAACACGCTGTCGTCCTTCACCGGCAGGCCTTCAGCGCGCAGGTTTGCGAGCGTCGCCTCCTGCAGATGCTGGGCCCGGTTGGACAGATACAGGATGGTCACGCCCTTGGCCTCGGCCGCCTTGGCGAACTCAAGCACGCCCGGCACCGGCTTGGCTTTCTTTTCGGCGACCCACTGCGCCCAAGTGACTTCGTCGTACTCCAGGCCGTTCTGGATCAGGCGCGCCTGGTAGGGGGAGTTGTCGAGCACGGTCTCGTCGATGTCCATGATCACCGCCGGCGGCAGCGCCGTGGCGTCGCCGATCAGCTCACGCTCTTCGGGCACCAGCGCATCCCAGTTCTTCTCGGCCAGCGCATCGTCGAGATGATCGGCGGCGGCGCGGAAGATCGACAGGCTGTTGGCGCGGTACTCCTCCGAGCGCTGGATCCACAGCACCGCGTTGAGGTTGTCGCTGGGATCGGTGGCGGCCGGCGCCTGGGTGGCCGAGGTGGTCGGCGCCGCTTCTGCAGCGTCGTCGGCAGGTGCGGTCGCAGGCGTCGTCGGCTTGCAGGCGGCCAGCAGCAGCGCGCTGGCGAGAAGGGTGAGGGCGGGTGCGGTCAGGCGCATGGGCGGGTCCGTCGTCATCGTGTGAACACGCGAGTTTAACGGCCGTGCTCGCTGCGAACATGACAGGCCGGCATGCGGGGCGCATCCTGTCGCCCCCTTCGAGGCTGGAAATCCCATGGACGAGCAGGCCCGCTGGCCCCGACTCACCCTGATCGAGGCGCGCGTGCTCGGCTGCCTGGTGGAGAAGCAGGCAACCACGCCCGATGTCTATCCGCTGACCGTCAACGCCGCGCAATCGGCGGCGAACCAGAAGACCGCGCGTGATCCGGTGATGTCGGCCTCGTTCGGCGACGTGCAGCACGCGCTTCGGCAACTGGAAGGCCACCGGTTCGCGCGGCAGTCGTTCTCCTCGCGCGCCGAGCGGCACGAGCACGTACTGGGTACGGCGCTGGATGTCCCGCAGCCGCAGGTCGTGTTGCTCGCGCTGTTGATGTTGCGCGGCGCGCAGACCCTCGCCGAACTGGTGACGCGCAGCGAGCGCATGCATGCCTTCGCCGATGCCGACGATGCGCGCCATCATCTCGAACGTCTGGCCGGCAAGGGTCTGGCCGTGCGCATTCCGCCGTCGGCCGGGCGCCGCGAGGATCGCTATGCCCATCTGCTGAGCGGGCCGGTCGATGTGGCCGCCATCGCCGCGGCGGCTCCTGCGCGCGAATCCGCGGGCGATGCGGGTCTGGCGGCGCGCGTCGACGCGCTCGAGGCCGAAGTCGCCGCGTTGCGCGAGGCGCTCGACACCCTGACGGCGCGTCTGCCCGGCTGAGCGGAATCAGCTGTCGAGCAGCGCGCGGATCGCGGCGAACCCGTGGTCGGCGCGTTCGCGCTTGCGGGCGGCGTCGGCGCCCGGATCGGCGCCGTCACGCTGGACTTCGGCGGCGGGCAGCTCCTCGAAGAACCGGCTCGGCGTGAGCCGCAGCTTCTGGCCCCAGCGCTGGGTCTCGCGCGGGTGGCTCAGCCATAGCTGCTCTTTCGCGCGGGTGATACCCACGTAGAGCAGGCGTCGCTCTTCGTCGATGCGGCCCTCGTCGATGCTCGATTCGTGCGGCAGGGTGTTGTCGTCCATGCCGATGATGAAGACGTAGCGGAACTCCAGCCCCTTGGCCGCGTGCATGCTCATCAGCCGCACCTGGTTGCCGGGGTCGCCCTTGTCGGCGTGGCTCAGCAGCGCGAGCTGCGAGGCCAGTTCACCGGGCCCGGCGCCACGCGCGCCTTCGAACCAGTCGGCCAGCTCGTTGAGGTTGCCCGAGCGGATGCGGAACAGCTCGTCGCTCTTGCACTGGGCCTTGAGCATCGCGATCAACCCGGAGCGCTCGTTGAGTTCGCGCACCAGCTCGCCGGCCGGCAACCGGCGCGCGTCTTCGCGCAGCCCGCGTAACACGTCGCCGAACTCGCTGAGCGCATTCGCCGCGCGCGGCGGCAACTGCTTGAGCAGGCCCATCGATTCGATTGCACGCGACATCGGCATGTCGGCTGCGCGCGCCAGTTCCGACAATCGCGCCAGCGAGGTCTGGCCGACGCCGCGCGCCGGCGACTGCACTGCGCGCAGGAACGCGGAATCGTCGTCGGGATTGGCCAGCATGCGCAGCCAGGACATCGCGTCCTTGACCTCGCCGCGATCGAGGAACGCCGTGCCGCCGCTCAGGTGATACGGCACGCGCAGCAGCTGCAGCGCTTTTTCCAGCGGACGCGAGAGATGGTTGCTGCGGAACAGGATGCAGAACTCGCTCCATTCCACCTGGCGCGAGGACTGCAGGAACTGGATCTCGCCGGCCACCTTCTCGGCCTCGTGCGCGCTGTCGCGGCACTCCCAGATGCGTATGCGTTCGCCGTCGGCCTGCGCGCTCCACAACGTCTTGGGATGCTCGTGCGGATTGTTGGCGATGAGCGCGTTCGCAGCGCGCAACACGCGATTGCTGCACCGATAGTTCTGTTCGAGCTTGACGATGCGCAAGTCCGGATAGTCCTCGCCCAGCGCCGTCAGGTTCTCCGGATTCGCGCCGCGCCATGCGTAGATGCTCTGGTCGTCGTCGCCCACGCAGGTGAAGTTGCCCTTCGGCCCGGCGATCGCCTTGAGCAGGCGGTATTGCGCGTCGTTGGTGTCCTGGCACTCGTCGACCAGCAGATAGCCGATCCGCTCGCGCCACGCATCGCGCGCATCGTCGTCGGATTCGAGCAACTGCACCGGTAGGCGGATCAGATCGTCGAAGTCCACCGCGTTGAAAGCGGTCAGGCGTTCCTGGTAGCGCGCATACAGCGCGGCCGCCTCGAACTCGCGCGCGCTGATCGCCACCGCGTGCGCCTGCTCCGGCGACAGGCCGGCATTCTTCGCCTTCGACACCAGGCTCTGCAGCAACTGGATCATGTCCGGCTTGACGCCCGGCAGCAGATCCTTGATCTGCGAGGCGCTGTCGTCGGCGTCGAAGATCGAGAACCCGCGTCGCAGCCCGAGCTTGGCGTGGTCGATCTGCAGCATCTTCAGGCCGAGCGCATGGAAGGTGCAGATCGTCAGCCCGTCCGCCGCATCGCCGCGGATGCGCTTGGCGATACGCTCGCGCATCTCCTTGGCCGACTTGTTGGTGAACGTGATCGCCGCGATCCGCTTGGCCGGGTAGCGGCCCGACTGGATCAGGTGCGCGATCTTCTCGACGATCACACGCGTCTTGCCGCTGCCCGCGCCGGCGAGCACCAGCAACGGACCTTCGATGTGGCCGAGGGCCGCAGCTTGTTGGGGGTTGAGACCGTGCATCCGAAACGAGTTCTGACAGCGGCGCATAGTGTAGCGAGCGCGCCCTGTGCGGCGACCGTCTCGCTATCGGTGACGCAGTCAACTGCGCTGGTTGAGATCCTGCCCGGCGTGGGTCGGCCGGGTGTTGCCGAGGCGGCTGCGCAGCATGCGTCTGGACAGTCGCAGGATCAGGCTCCGTGCCAGCCGGTGGCGCCACCCGGCTGCGGCCACTCGGAACACGCCGACGGTATCCCCCCAGGCGGCGCTGTCAGGATCCGCATCCGGCGTCCAGTCGGTGGTGATTTCCAGGCTTTCGACGCCACCCCAGCGGGCCAGTGCGTCGAAGCCGTCCGGATAGAACCGCCAGCAGTCGACGGGATAGCGGTGTTCCGGGCCCCGCGAAGGCGCCATGAGAAAAATCAGTCCACCGGGCTTGACCACCCGGATCATCTCAAGCCAACTGATCCAGAAGAAATCCATGTGTTCGATGGCCTGTCCGGAAATCAGTACATCGAATTGTCCGGTGGAGAACGGCAGGCGATATGGAGAGTCCAGCACGACATCCACGTTCGGACCTGCCTCGAGATCGACACCCACGTAGGCCCAGCCTGGTGCGTCGAGCACCTGCCGGTAGCTGCCATTGATGTCATAGCTCCCGATGTCGACAACGCTCAACGTCCGGGCCCGGTCGAGATAGCGGGCCACCACGTCGGCGGCGTGGCGCATGGAGCTGTCGTGCATGTCGGCCCTTTGAGGATGAACGTAGGCGGCGCTGTGCCGTAAAGCGAAGAGGCCGCGCGTGCGCGGCCTCTTCGGGAGAACGTTGAAGCAGTGGGGTCAGCGGCCAGGAATCCGGCAGCAGTTGGCATCCACGGTGTAACCAAGCACTCCGCCAAGCAGCGACCCTGCGAATCGGCAGTTCCAGCCGACCGGCCTGTTGCCGTCGAGGACAGCGCCCGAGCCGGACACGGTCAACCCGAGGAGCGTGGAGCAGGCACCACCGGTAGCGGCGTAGCCAGCCGGACAATTGGCGCTGACGTTGTTGATGTTGAGATTGAGCAGGGTGCCTGTCTGGCGCTGCACCAGGCAGTCGAGTGCGGTCGCGACCGGCTCCATGTAGTAACCGGAAACATCGACTACGACATGCGTCGCCGATGTCGAGAAGACCGAGAACTGGGTCGGACAACCCGGGCGGCACAGCTTGAGGACCGATTGGTTACCCAGGTCGGAGCCGACGAAGTTGATGGTGGCGGCATTGGGCCGCGCCTCTCCAGAAGGGAACGCGGTGAGATAGCCCACGCGGTCCACGGTATCCACCGCTACGACATTGGCGACGATGGCCGACGCGTTCTCCGGAATGCCGCAGTTGTTGGAGGTGCCGCCCTGGGTCAGGAAGTCGGTCGCGGTCCAGCCGACGAAGCTGCGTGTGCTACCCGCGGTCAGCGCACCGCCATTGGCCCGCGTATCCACGATGCGGCAGGGGGGCAGCGGCGTGAACACCAGATCGTTCTCGGTCGATCCGATCTGCAGAGGACGGTTGTCGGTGCGGTTGGCCGCGGAGCTGCCGCCGAACAGCGCGCCGGTCATGCCGTCGAAGCTCGTGGCCTGTGCGGCGCGGCGCAGGTTGCCCAGATCGGCGGCACTGAAGGTGCCCATCATGTGGTCGAGCCATTCGGCGGACGAGATGCCGTACCTGGCTTGGATGTCACTGCTCCACTTGTTGGAGATCTGGGCCGCGTACTGCGCCTGCTCGACGACATTCCGCTTGTTGGCATCCCGCGGCGTGCCTGCGGCGAACAGCGAAGTGGAGGCTGCGGTAAGCAATGCGACTGCAATAACTTTCTTCATGCGACTCGCCCTCTCGTGCTGGATGGAGTTCACCTTGGGCATCGCGTGCAGCTCGGTTCGCGAATCTCCGCCGCTCTGAAGCGTTGTCTGGCTGGAATTTGCCCCTTCGAGGCATGCAACCATGCGGTCGTAGACGCGGCTATGAGAATTTTCCGAAAGGCCTGCCGAACCCGGCGGCGCACTACAATCGCGGCATGGCCAAGCTGTACTTCTACTACTCGGCGATGAACGCCGGAAAGACCACCACGCTGCTGCAGAGCGCGCACAACTATCGCGAGCGCGGCATGCGGGTCGCGTTGTTGACGCCGCGGCTCGACCACCGCGCAGGCGTCGGGCGGGTGGCGTCGCGGATCGGGCTGTCGGCCGATGCGATCGCGTTCGATCGCAACGATGATCTGCTCGAACGCATCCGCGCGCTGATCGACGGCGACGGCAGCCTGCATTGCGTGCTGATCGACGAGGCCCAGTTCCTGTCGCAGGCACAGGTTTGGCAGCTGTCGGAAGTCGTCGACGCGCTGCGGATTCCGGTGCTGTGCTATGGCCTGCGCACCGACTTCCGCGGCGAATTGTTCGAAGGCAGCCAGCATCTGCTGGCGTGGGCCGACGAGCTGACCGAGATCAAGACGATCTGCCACACCGGCAAGAAGGCGACGATGACCGTGCGCGTCGACGAGCAGGGCTACGCCGTGCAGGACGGCCCGCAGGTCGAAATCGGCGGCAACGAGCGTTACGTGTCGGTGAGCCGCGCGGAGTTCAAGCGGATCGTGCGCGGCGAGGGGCGGATCGAGCCGGTGCAGCCACCGCTGCCGCTGGTCTGATCCGGGCGCACGTCAACGACGCGCGAGCAACGCGCCGCAGCGTTTGCGGGCAGCCTCGATGTCGCGGCTGATCGCGCCGCCTTCCGGCTGCGCGGCGCGGACCTGGGTGGCGAGCACCGCGAGGTCGTTGCGGGCACGCGTGGCGCCCGGCGCCGCGCAGCGCAGGGCGGCGGCATGGGCACGCGCGACCCAGGCGATCTTGCGCAGTTCGCTGTCGTCGGGCGGCGTGCGTGCGAGGCGGTCCAGTCCAGCGAGCGCGTCGATGTTGCCGGCGTCGGCCGCTATGCGATCGCGCGACAGCGCCGCGCGCAATGCGTTGGGATGTTGCGCACCATAGGCTTCGGCGGTGACGGTGGCAGCGTCTTCGAGATGGCGGGTGCCGGCGCCCGGTTCGAGCGCCGCTTCCACCTCGCCGAGCATCCGCAACGTGTCGCCGACCAGCCCGTGCCGCGCGCCGAAACGCGCTTGGCGCAGCGCGAGGGATTCGAGCAGCAACGGTTGCGCTTCGGCATCCCGGCCGACGGCGTGCAGCACCATCGCGTGGTTGAACAGGCCGTCGGCGAGCATCGCGTTGGGGCTGGTCTGGCGCCAGATGTCGACGGTGCGCGCCAGCGATTCCAGCGCCGCGTCGTCGTCGCCGCGCTCCCAGGCCACGATGCCGAGACTGTTGTGGATGCGGGCGACATCGGCATGGCGGGCGCCGAGCCGTGCGACGGTCCAGACCAGCGCATCGCGGAACTCCGCCTCGGCTTCGGCGAAGCGGCCCTGATCGACATGCAGGGCGGCCAGTTGCCGGCGCGCGTCGAGTGTGGACGGATGGCGCGCGCCATGCAGATCGAGCGCGAGCGACAGCGCCTCGCGGCAGCTCTCTTCGGCCGGCCGCGTGCGGCCATCCGCGCGCAGCAATGCACATCGCGTGCGCAGCAGCTCCACCGCGAGCGGATGTCGTGGATCGAGACGCTGGCGCAAGCGCGTGAGGGCAACATCGGTGTCGGCCAGTGCCTCGGCGATCTCGCCGGCGGCGCTGTGCAGCGAGGCGAGATCGGCAAGGCTTTCGATCGTGCCGGCTTCATCCGGCACCGCGCTGTCGCGACGCAATGCCAGCGCGCGTCGGAACAGCAGACGCGCACTGTCGGGCTCGCCTATGTCGCGCCGGCCGCGGCCCAGCTGCGTGTACAGCTCGGCGGCCTGCCGCGGCAGCAGCTGTTCGCGCTGCAGGGCCAGTGCCTGCAGCGGCTGCATCGATGCGATCGCGTCGCGTGGCCGGCCGAGCAGCCGCAGCGTGCGCCCATGGTCGCTGGCCGATTGCAGACGCAGGCTCGGCGGCGCATCGGCCATGCCGCCGACCACTGCCGACTGGCGTTCCAGCAGCGCCAACGCCTGGTCGTAATCGCCGAGCCCCAGCCGCAAGCGTGCGATCACGCCGTAGAGTTCGGCGCGTGCCACCGGCTGGTGCGCAAGTTCCGCATCGCCGCGTTGCACACCGGCTTCGAGCAGCTGGCGGATGTCGAGTGGCGCGCCGCCGGTCGCAGCGCCCGCCTGTTCGAACAGGCCGACGACGAAATCCTGCATCGCCTGCGCGCGCGCCGATTCCTCGATCGCCTGGTTGGCCTGCCAGGTCACCGCGACCATCGACGCAACGAGCGTGAGCGCCACCAGCGCCGCGCTCGACACCGCCCAGCGATGCCGCCGCAGGTATTTACCCACGCGATACGACAGCCGTTGCGGGCGCGCGAGGATCGGCTTGCCGTCGCTCCAGCGCCGCAGGTCGAGCGCGAAGGCCTCGACCGACGCGTAACGATCGGCAGGTTCTTTCTCGAGCGCGCGCAGCACGATGGTGTCGAGGTCGCCAGCGATCGTGCGGGCCATGCGCCTGCGCTGCGTCGGCTCCACGCCATCGTCGATGCCGCGCAGCAGCGTCTGCGATGGTCGGGGCGGATCGGCATCGAGAATCGCCTGTTCCCACTGCGCATCGCTGGTGCGCACGGGTTGATAGGGTTTGCGCCCCGAGAGCAGTTCGTAGAGGACGACGCCCAGCGAATACACATCGGTCATCGTCGTGACCGGCTCGCCACGGATCTGTTCGGGCGCGGCGTAGTGCAGCGTGAAAGCGCGCATGCCGGTGCGCGTGTGTTCCGGCGCCTGACCGGACGTGTCGAGCAGTTTGGCGATGCCGAAATCCAGCAGCCGCACATCGTCGAGCGCGGTGACGAGGATGTTCGAGGGCTTGAGGTCGCGGTGCACGATCAGGTTCGTGTGCGCGTGGCTGACGGCGTCGCAGACCTGCAGGAACAGGCGGATGCGGTCCGCGACGCTCGGCTGGTGCCGCTTGCACCAGTCGGTGACCGGCTCGCCGTCGATGTAGTCCAGCGCGAGATACGGCTGCTGGTCGGTGCTGATGCCGGCATCGAGCAGGCGCGCGATATGCGGATGTTCCAGCCGCGCGAGGATCTGCCGCTCACGGGTGAAGCGCAGGCGCAGGTCGGGATCGGCCAGTCCCGGTCGCAGCAGCTTCAGCGCGACGCGACGTTCGTACAGACCGTCCGCGCGACGTGCGAGCCACACCTGGCCCATGCCGCCTTCGCCGAGCAGACGTTCGAGTTCGTAGGGGCCGATGTGTCGGCCGGGGAGCATGCCCGACAGCGCGGCGACGATCGGTTCGGCGAGGAAATCTTCGCGTTCGGCGTCCAGTGTGAGCAGCGCTTCGAGCTCGGCGGCGAAGTCGGGATCGTCCGCGCGGAACGTGGCCAATGCTGCAGCCCGCGCATCGTTATCGAGTTCGAGCAACGCATCGAGGGCCGGGGACAGCCGCTTCCAGCGCGCGCTGTCCATGCGCGGGGCTCAGTCTTCCCGCAACGACGCCAGCAGATACATCCGCGCCTTCTGCCAGTCGCGGCGGATGCTGCGTTCGGACCGTTCCAGCAACGCGGCGATTTCCAGTTCCGACAGCCCTGCGAAATAACGCAGCTCCACCACCTGGGCGAGGCGCTTGTCGACCGCAGCCAGACGGGTCAGTGCGATGTCCAGCGCCAGTGTGTCTTCATCGAGGCGTAGGCCGCTTTCGATGTTCTCGGGCAGCTCGGTGACGCGATGCAGATCGCCACCGCGCTTCTGTGCCAGCCGCTGCCGCGCGTAGTCGACGACGACGCTGCGCATCGCCGACGCGGCATAGGCGAAGAAATGCGCACGGTCGTCGAAACGCGCCTCGTGGCGGCCGATCAGTTTGAGGTAGGCCTCGTGCACCAGCGCGGTCGCATCGAGCGTGTGCCCGTGCTGGCCGGCGAGCTGGCGCCGGGCCATCTGGTGCAGTTCCTGGTAGAGCGTGGCGAGCACGCGATCGAGCGCGTCGCGATCTCCGCCGCGCGCGGCGTCCAGCCACTGGGTGATCTCGGCAACCTGACCTTCGCTCATGCCCAGCCCTCGTTCCGCGCCGCGACTATAGCGCTTATCCAGCCGCGGCGCGGCGGGCTTTCAGCGCTGGCAGCGCGGGCACCAGACGGTCGCGCGCTGGCCCACCAGCGCCTGCCGGAGCGGCGTGCCGCAGGCTGGACACGGCAGGCCGCCGCGCCCGTAGGCGGAGAGTTCCTGCTCGAAGTAGCCGGGTGCGCCGTCGGGACTGATGAAGTCGCGCAGCGTGGTGCCGCCGCGGTTGATCGCGTACGCCAGGATCCGCTTCACTTCGGCGGCCAGCCGCGCGTAGCGTTCGCGCGAGATGCGCCCCGCGTCGCGCAGCGGCGAGATACCGGCGGCGAACAGCGCCTCGGCTGCGTAGATGTTGCCCACGCCGACCACGATGCGCTGGTCCATCAGGAAGGTCTTCACCGGCGCGCGGCGGCCGCGGCTGGCGAAGAACAGATGGTCGCCGTCGAACACATCATCGAGCGGTTCCGGTCCGAGGTCGCGCAGAAGATCGTGCGTTTCGCCGGGAGGCTGCCACAACAGGCAGCCGAACCGGCGCGGATCGTTGAAGCGCAGCACCTGTCCGGAATCGAGCGTCATGTCGACGTGGTCGTGCGTGCGCACCGGCACATCCGGATCGAGCACGCGCAGACTGCCCGACATGCCCAGATGCAGCAGCGCGCTGCCGGCACCGGTATCGAGCAGCAGATATTTCGCGCGGCGCCGGATCGCTTCGACGCGCTGGCCGGGCAGCACCGTCGAGACTTCACCGGCGATCGGCCAGCGCAGATCCGGCCGCCGCAGCACGACGCTGTGGATGGTGCGGCCGAGCACATGCGGCGCCAGGCCGGCGCGGGTGGTTTCGACTTCGGGCAGTTCAGGCATGCGTTCTAGATCGGGCGTTGCCGCGCGGATTCAATCCACGCGGCTGAACGCGAGACGGATCGATCAGCCCGTCCAGCCGGGCAGGCGCTTCGCAACTGCAGGCGCATCGACCGTCGCGTACTTCGGCAGCCCGTCGCGGCCATACGGCGGCGGCGCTTCGCCGCGGATCAGCGGCTCGAGATAGCGCCGTGCGGCCGCGGTGATGCCGAAGCCATCGCGGCGGATGAAGCCGGCCGGCATGATCTTCTCGTGGTTGGCCACCTTCTCGAGTGGCGCGGCCTCGATCGTCCAGCGGTAGGGCGCATCGGACGTGCGTTTGATCGACGGCATCGTCGCGTTGCGGCCGGCCAGGGCGAACTGCACCGCCGCACGCCCGACCGCCATCGCCTGGTCGACATCGGTCTTCGACGCGACGTGCCGCGCCGAGCGCTGCAGGTAGTCGGGCAGCGTCCAGTGCACCTTGTAGCCCAGCGTGTCCTTGACCCGGCCGGCGAGATGCGAGGCCACGCCGCCGAGCTGGGTGTGGCCGAATGCGTCCTGCCCACCGCCGGCATCGGCGACGAAGCGCCCGTCCTTGTCGCGGATGCCTTCGCTGGCGACGACCACGCACCAGCCCACGCGCTCGACGACGCGCTGCACCTGGGCGAGGAAGGCGGCCTCGTCGTAGTCGCGCTCCGGGAACAGGATGATCTGCGGCGCGTCGTCGGGACCCTGCCCGGCGAGGCCCGCGGCCGCAGCCAGCCATCCGGCGTGCCGGCCCATGGCCTCGTAGACGAACACCTTGGTCGAGGTATCGGCCATCGCGGCGACGTCGAGCGCGGCTTCGCGGACCGAGACCGCGGTGTATTTCGCCGCCGAGCCGAAGCCCGGACAGCAGTCGGTGACGGCGAGATCGTTGTCGATCGTCTTCGGCACGCCGATGCAGGTCAGCGGGTAGTCGAACTGCGCGGCGAGCTGCGAGACCTTGAGCGCGGTGTCGGCCGAATCGTTGCCGCCGTTGTAGAGGAACCAGCGCACGTCGTGCGCGCGCAGCACCTCGATCAGGCGTTCGTACTTCGCGCGGTCGGCCTCGATCGACTTGAGCTTGTAGCGGCACGAGCCGAATGCGCCGCCGGGCGTGTGCGCGAGCGCACGCACCGTGGCCAGCGGAATTTTCGACGCATCGACCAGATCCTCGCGCAGCGCGCCGAGGATGCCGTTGCGCGCCGCGAGCACCTTGACCCGCTGGCTGCGCGCCTCCTGCAGCACCGCCGACGCGGTGGCATTGATGACGGCGGTGACACCGCCGGACTGGGCATAGAGCAGGGTTCCGGACGTCATTGCACGTGTCCTTTCGATGGGCCGTGGCGGGATACGGTAAGCTGGCGCGGCCGTCCGCCGCCGTGTCGTTCGAGTGTACGTCGGAGCGGTGGCGCGGTCCCCCACAGTTGCAGGAGCGTTCGATGCGTTTGGTTCTTCTCGGTGCGCCCGGTTCGGGCAAGGGCACGCAGGCGGCGCGGTTGAAGGACCATCTGCAGGTGCCACACATCTCCACCGGTGATCTGCTGCGCGCCGAAGTGGCCGCCGGCACGCCGCTCGGCCTCGAAGCCAAGGCGATCATGGCGCGTGGCGATCTGGTCTCCGACGAAATCCTGCTGGGCATGCTGGAAGACCGGTTTTCCCGCGAAGACACGCAAGCCGGTTTCATCCTCGACGGCTACCCGCGCAACCTCGCCCAGGCGGCCGCACTCGATGCGCTGCTGGTGAAGCTGGGCACGCCGTTCGATGCCGCCGTGCAGCTGGAAGTGGACAACGAGCAGATCATCGCGCGTCTCGCAGGCCGCGCGCAGGCCGAAGGCCGCGCCGACGACAGCCCCGAATCCGTGCGTCACCGCCTCAACGTCTACGACCAGCAGACCGCGCCGGTGATCGCGTTCTATCGCGAGCACGAGCAGCTGACGGTCGTCGACGGCGTCGGTTCGCTCGATGAAGTGTTCGACCGCATCGTCAAGGCGATCGGTCGGGAGCAGGCGGCGGCCTGATCCGCCGTTGCAGCTGCACGATTCCGGATCCGGCCGCGAACGGATCGACCGCATCCCTCACCCCGTCCCCTCTCCCCGAGGGAGAGGGGTAAAGGTGTCAGGCAAACATGGCTTCGTCGCACGTCTTCTGATCGTCCAGGACCCGGCTTCGTGAAACTTCATATCTTGGGCATCGCCGGCACGTTCATGGGTGGCGTCGCCGCGCTCGCGCGCGAACTCGGCCATGCGGTGGAAGGCAGCGACCAGGCGGTGTACCCGCCGATGTCGACCCAGCTCGAAACGCTGGGCATCACCCTGCACCAGGGCTACAACCCCGCGCACATCGGCGACGATGTCGACCAGGTCGTGGTCGGCAACGCGCTCTCGCGCGGCAATCCCGCGGTGGAAGCGGTGCTCGATGCGGGACGTGCGTACACCTCGGGCGCCGAGTGGCTGCGCGACAACGTGCTGCCCGGTCGCGAAGTGCTCGCCGTTGCCGGCACGCACGGCAAGACCACGACGACGACGATCCTCTCGTATCTGCTCGAAGCCGCCGGCCGCGCGCCGGGTTTCCTGATCGGTGGCGTCGCCGAAGACTTCGGCGTGTCGGCGCGTATCGGCAGCGGGCGCGACTTCGTCGTCGAGGCGGACGAATACGACACCGCGTTCTTCGACAAGCGCAGCAAGTTCGTCCACTACCGCCCGACGGTGGCGATCCTCAACAACCTCGAGTTCGACCACGCCGACATCTTTCCCGATGTCGCCGCGATCCAGCGCCAGTTTCACCATCTGGTGCGCACGGTGCCGGCGCGCGGACGCTTGATCGTCAACGGCCACGACGCGCGCTTGAGCGAAGTGCTGGCGATGGGCTGCTGGACGCCGGTCGAACGCTTCGGTTTCGACGCCGCGTTCGAGTGGTGCGCGGTGAAGCGCAGCGACGATGGCAGCGTGTTCGAAGTCCTGCGCGGTGGCGTGTCGATCGGCACGGTCGAGTGGCCGCTGCTCGGCGACCACAACGTGCTCAACGCACTGGCCGCGCTCGCGGCCTGCGCGGCGGTCGGCGTCGACATCGCGGCACTGTTGCCGGCGCTCGCGGCGTTCCGCAGCGTCAAGCGGCGGATGGAAGTGCTGGGCACCGCGGGCGACATCACCGTCTACGACGACTTCGCCCATCACCCGACCGCCATCGCGACGACGCTCGCCGGTCTGCGGGCGAAGGTCGGCGATGCACGCATCGTCGTGGCGATGGAGCCGCGCAGCAATTCGATGCGACTCGGTGCGCATGCCGATGCGCTGGCGCCGTCACTCGATCTCGCCGATTTAGTGGTGTTCCTGCATCGCCCGGAGCTGGCATGGGATGCCGGCGCGGTCGTGTCCGCCGTGCGCGGCGACGCGCGTGCCGTGGCCGATGTCGATGCGCTACTGGCCGATCTCGCGACACGCGTGCGGCCTGGCGATCATGTAGTTTTCATGTCCAACGGCGGCTTCGACGGCGCGCCGCGTCGCTTCGCGCAGCGCCTGCGCGACTGAGGTTTCGCGGCCGCCTGCGTACACTGGGCGCATGCCAGACGACGCCTCCCTGCCGCTGTTCCCGCTGCGCACCGTGCTGGTGCCCGGCGCTGCCCTGGGGCTGCGCGTGTTCGAACCGCGCTACCTCGATCTCGTCCGCGAGTGCGGCCGCCGCGGCACCGGATTCGGCATCTGTCTGATCCTCGACGGCGAGGAGACCGGTCAGCCCGCGACGCCGGCCGGCATCGGTACCGAAGCGCTGATCGAAGATTTCGATACCGGCGCAGACGGCCTGCTCACCCTGCGCGTGCGCGGGGCGCGCCGCTTCCATGTGGCGCGCACGCGTGTGCGCGACAGCGGCCTGATCATCGCCGATGTCGACTGGTGCGCAGCCGATCCCTCGATCGATCTGCAGCCCGAACACGCGCTGCTCGGCGTGGTGCTGCGCAAGATCCTCGAACACATCGACGGCGCGGACCAGGCGTTCCCTGAGCCGCACTTCGATGACGCGGCGTGGGTGGGCTGGCGACTCGCCGAACTGCTGCCGCTCGAACAGCCGCACCGACAGCAGCTGCTGCAGCTCGACGATCCCGACGAGCGGCTGGAAACCCTGTTACGGCTGGTCGACGTCGTCGACGACGAAGACTGAGTCGTCCGCGGTACGCACGCGCAGCGTCGGCACGCCGGACTGCGGATGCACGTCCTCGCGAGACGGGAACGCGCCGAGCACCTCGCGCAGACCGCGGTGTACGCCGTGCGCGTCGGGCTGCGGCTGCCACAGGCCGAAGGCACTGAAGGGACGGGTATAGAGCATCGACTGGCTGGTGCCGATCCACAGCTCGGTGCCATCGTCGAGCATCGCCGGTGCGCGCCACAGGCGCAGCACTTCGACCCGGTCCGCATCGCTGTCGCGGCGCATCAGCAGCGTCTCCGCCAATGTGTCCAGCGTCGCCGGCAGCACCGGCTGCTCGGCCTGCGGCACGCTGTCGTCGAGCAGGTTGATCACGCGCATCCAGTCGGCCTGCGGCTGCACCCGCCAGCCCTTGGCTTCGAGCTGGGTCTGCAGCGGTGCCAGCGGGCCGGCGATCTGCAGGTCCAGCGGCCAGCGATGGGCCGGGTCGCGCTCGCGCAACTGGCCCGGCAGCTGCACCCACTCCGTTGCCCACCAGTCCTGCGCCGACAGCGTGGCCACCGCCGGTCTGGGTGCGAACTTGGCGAGCAGCGGGTCCACCGCGCGCGGCGCGTGCCACAGCGCGGCCACGGCGAAGGTGATGTAGAAGATCAGCGCGACCGGCCGCATCCAGAACGAACGTTCGACGTGGCGCCGGTAGGCGATGCCCAGCACCAGCAGCCAGACGACGCCGAGCAGCATGCCGCCGACGATGTCGCTGAGCCAGTGCGCGCCGAGATACAGCCGCGCGAAGCCGAGCACCGCCACGACCACGCCCGAGACCAGATACGGCCACACACGCGTGCGCCCGGGCAGCTCACGTGCGATCAGCACGGCGAAGAAGCCGAACACGATCGTGCACATCGTGATCTCGACCGCGGGGAAACCGAAGCCGCCATGCACGGTGGGTGGCTTGGGCATGTCGATCACCGCGCCCAGCAACGCCGTCAACGCCATGCCGAATGCCAGGGCGGCCAGCCAGTGCGCCGCGCCCAGCCAGCGGCGGCGCCAGATCAGCCACGCCAGCGTCAACGCGACCGCGGGACCGAGCACGTGCACGTCGCCGATCGACGCGAGCCCCGCCATCAGGCGGTCGGCCAGCGGGTTGCGCAGCTCGTACATGAACTGGAACACGGTCTGGTCGATCAGCAGCGGCTCGCCGCGCATGATCACCGTCGCCAGCAGGGCGAAGCAGGCCCAGCCGATCGCCAGCAGGCAGACCGCGAGGATGGCCAGCGATGCCGATTCGGGGCGTTTGGGATCGACCAGTGCGATCGCGTAGCGACCGAGCCAGGGATGCGCGCGCGACCACGCCAGCAGACGCGCCAGCAGCGAATTGGCGTGCGCATCGAACCAGCGGTAGCTGTAGATGACGATCGCCCAGGCCAGCGCCAGCACCACCAGCAGCGCACCGAGCACCAGCGCCAGACGGTCGGCGACCGCGGCCACCGCGTCGTAGGACGCACCGAACAGCCAGCCCGGCGCGAGGAACAGCGCGCCCCAGGACAGACAGGCCGCGAAGCTGATCGGCAGGTACTGGCGCATCGGCATGTGCGCGATACCGGCGATGGCCGGCACGAACGGGCGGATCGGCCCGACGTAGCGCGCGACCAGGATGCTCTTGATCGCATTGCGCCGGAACACGAGTTCGCTGCGGTCGAGCAGCTGCGGATACTTGCTGAAGGGCCACACCGTGCGCAGGCCATGGCCCCAGCGACGGCCGACCCAGTAGCTCACGCCGTCGCCGGCCATCGCGCCGAGCGCGGCGCAGGCCACCGCGTAGGGGCCGGAGATTTCGCCCAGACCGATCAGCACACCGATCGCGAACAGGATCGGCAGGGCCGGGACGATCGCGCCGAGGATGATCACCGAATCGCAGAACGCGATGAGGAAGATCACGAAGCCGGCCGCGACCGGGTGGTTGCCCACCCACGTCACCAGGCTGTTGAAGAAGTCAGTGAGCATCCGGCCATTATGGCAGTGGCATTCCGGCGCGATTGTTGCGGCATGTAACCGCGGCAGGCGGGCGCTCAGGAACGGCTGCGCAAGGTCGGCCTTCGTACAATGCACCGATGACCCGAACCCACGATCCCGGCACGGCCACCGAACAGCAGGCGCTGAAATCCGACAGCTTCGGCCGCATCTCGCTGATGCGCGACGCCCGCGGTGGCCTGTTCGTGCGCCGTGACCTGCGCCATGTGCCGCTGTGGCTGCGTCTGCCCGCCTGGTGGCTGGCACGGCGCGAGGCGCGCGGACTGGACGCGGTCGCCGGCATGGCCGACGTGCCGCAACTGCTGGCCTGGGACGGGCGCAGGCTCGATCGCAGCTACATGTCAGGCGCGGCGATGTACCAGCGTCCGCCGCATGGCGACCTCGTCTACTTCCGGCGCGCGCGGCGCCTGCTGCAGGGCCTGCACCGGCGCGGCCTGGCCCACAACGATCTCGCCAAGGAGGCCAACTGGCTGGTCCTCGACGATGGCCGGCCGGCGATCATCGATTTCCAGCTGGCGGTCCGCGGCGCGCCGCGCTCACGCTGGATGCGCCTGCTGGCGCGAGAGGACCTGCGCCATCTGCTCAAGCACAAGCGCATGTACTGCCGCGCGTCGTTGACGCCCGTCGAGAAGCGCGTGCTCAAGCGCACCTCGTGGCTGCGCGACCTGTGGTTCCGCACCGGCAAGCCGGTCTACCGCGTGGTCACGCGCAGGATCCTCAAGTGGGAAGACAACGAGGGCCAGGGGCCGAAGCCCTGAGCTTCAGTCTGCGTTACGCAGGGCGATGACGCTGCGACCTTCGTACCGCCGCTCGCGATCGAAGTCGTAACCCAGTTCCAGCGTGCCGACGTCTTCGCAGGCGTGGCAGGTCCGCATCGGCACGTCGAAGCGCAGGCGGATGCCGTCTTCCGGAAGCGGCACGTCCCCCATCGCCTGCGCCGGTGCGAAGGGCAGCGCGTCGGGGTGCGCATCGAGGAACGGGCGCAGCCCGTCGCGCAGCCGCACCGCGCCGGCCGGCAGGACGTCCTCGTCCACATCCACCGCGCGGCCTTCCGAATCGACGAGCCACAGGCCCTGGTTGGTGTTGGCGCGGAACGGGTAGGTGATCTCGGCCAGACCGACGCCTGCGACCTCACGCCAGCCACTGACGTGACCCGGATTGTCGAGCGCGATCAGACGGGTGGTGGCCGCCAGCGCCTGCGCCGAGGCCCCGTCCGCCCGCATCGTCTCCAGCAGGCAGGCGTCGACGGCGTCGGTGCCGCTGCGGCAGGCGGACACGTCGCCCTGCCACACCGCGTCGGCCGTCACGACGAGGTCGCCGTCGGCCGCCGCAGCCATGTCGTCGGGTGCGGCCGCAGGCGAGGGTGCGTCGCGATGTGCCGGTGCGGGCGCGGGCGTGGCCGCCAGCGCGGCGGGAGCGGGCGGCGACGCGTCCTGACAGGCGACCAGGGTGGTGGCGAGCAACAGCGCGAGGGCGGAAGCGGAGCGCATCGACGTGTCCTGCAGGGGGCGGGGCACCAGTATCGCGCCACGGCGCTGCGGACGCAGCCCGCATAATGCGGACGAATCCATCCAACGGAGTGCGCATGTCGACACTGGCCGGCAAGACCCTGTTCGTCACCGGTGCCTCGCGTGGCATCGGCCTGGCGATCGCCGAGCGTGCCGCCCGCGATGGCGCCAACGTCGCGATCGCGGCCAAGTCCGAAGTGGCGAATCCGAAGCTGCCCGGCACCATCCACAGCGCCGCGCGTGCCGTGGAGGCCGCCGGCGGCCGCGCGCTGGCGCTCCGCTGCGACATCCGCGAGGAAGACCAGGTCCGCGCGGCCGTCGCCGCCACCGTCGACGCGTTCGGCGGCATCGACATCCTGGTCAACAACGCCAGCGCGATCTGGCTGCGCGGCACCCTCGACACGCCGATGAAGCGGTTCGACCTGATGCAGGAGGTCAACGCACGCGGCAGTTTCCTGTGCGCCCAGGCCTGCCTGCCGCATCTGCTGCGCAGTGCCAATCCGCACATCCTGACGCTGTGCCCGCCGCCGTCGCTGGACCCGAAGTGGTGGGCGCCGCACACCGGCTACACGCTGGCCAAGATGGGCATGAGCTTCGTCACGCTGGGGCTGGCGGCCGAGTTCGGCCCGCAGGGCGTCGCGGTCAATGCACTGTGGCCGCGCACGCTGATCGGCACTGACGCGCTGAACATGATTCCGGGCGTCGAGCGCGGCAATGGCCGCAGCCCGGCGATCATGGGCGACGCCGCGCACGCGGTCCTCGTGCGTGAGGCGGCCGGCTTCCACGGCCGCTTCCTGATCGACGACGAAGTACTGGCCGAGGCCGGCATCGACGACCTGTCCGGCTACGCGATCGATCCGGACCAGCCGCTGCTGCCCGACCTGTTCCTCGACTGACCGGGCGCCCGGCCTGCCGGTCAGCGGACGCGCATGCCGCGCCGGCGTTGGCGCTGGTAGCCGGGCAGCGCCAGCGCGAAGCCGACGACAGCGCCGATCAGGTGCGCCTCATGGATCACCGGGAACATCGGGTCGCCGCCCACGGCGCCTGACTGTTCCCAGACGAGTTTGACCACCAGCACCGCGGCCCCGACCACCGCCAGCCGCCCACCGTGGCGCATCAGCAGCCAGGCTGCCCAGCCGTGCAGCAGGCCCGACAGGCCGGCATACCACTGCAGCGTCGGCACGAAACCCAGCAGGCCGATGCCGATCAGCGGCATCATCAACAGCGATGTCCACAGCAGCGGCCGGAGCTGCCGCATGCGGGCCGCGATCACCGCCAGCAGCACCAGTGCGACGAGATTGATCGTGGCGTGGTGCGCGTCGAGGTGGACCCAGTGGCCGCTCCACAGGCGCCACAGCTGGCCGCCGAGCACAGCGTCGATGTCCAGCACCAGTGCGTCGAACAGGGGCGCTGCGTGCGGAGCGGGCAGCGGCATCGGGGGCGTTCCGCGGAATCAGGTCCGGCGCCGGGCCGACAGCGCCAGCGCGAGGACACCCAGCAATGCGCCCAGTTCCCACAGGTCCAGGCTGCCGCCGCCACCGCGACCCCGCCAGCTTCCGCCCGAACGCCTGTCGACCAGCTTCACCTGGCCCTCGTCGCGGACGCGCTGGCTGAAGCCGTCGATAGCGCCGTCGAGATTGCGGCTCATGTCGTCCATCGCCGCCTGGAAGCCTTCGCGGCCCAGACGGTCCCGCGTGTCGCCGGTCCGGATCGCGGTGGAACCGGCACTGCGCTGGTCCTGTCCGGGTGCGCGCAGCAGCAGCGTGCGCGATGCGACATCGAACACCGTCGTCTCGACGAAGGTGCTGACCTGGTTGCGCGTCGCCGGCACCGTGTACGCGCCGATGATGGTCCAGTACAGGAACGAGGCCGCGGTATCGCCGGTGTCGGCGACCTGGTCGTAGGACACCAGGGCGACGATATCCAGGCCCTGCAGGCGGGCGATCTGCTCGAGGTTGTCGAAGCCGCCACGCGGGCGCAGGTAACTGTCGGGAATGACTTCGATGCGATCGATGAAGGGCTGGGCCTGGAAGGTGGCACGCACCTTCTCCAGCAGCTGCTGGCGATCGGCCGCGGTCAGGCCGGCCGGCTCACGCGACGAGGGCACGAACATCAGGCCGACGCGGGCCGGCAGCCGGACCTCGGGCACGCCTTCCTGCGCGGGTTCGAACCGGTCGCCGGGCGGATACAGATAGTCGACCACGCTGCTGGACACGCCGGCGCGATGCGACGGCCCGCCGAAGAACGAGGCACAGCCGCTCAGGGCCACCAGCGTGAGGGCGAGGGCGGCGATGCGTGCGGCCCGGCGCACTGCAGCGGAAATCGGGAGCGTGTCCATGCGGATCCTTGTGTCCGGCGTCGTCCGGTGACGACCGACGCGACTATAGCCGGGCCTGCAGACCGGTTCATCCGCCCACTGGCGAGCGGCCGGTGGCAGTGCGCCGATCCCGCACGCGCCGGCGGTCAGCGCTCGAGGGCCTGCAGCAGGTCGTCGACCAGATCCTGCACGTGCTCCAGGCCGACCGACACGCGCAGCAGGCCGCGCGGCGTGGACGAGGTCGGCCCTTCGATCGAAGCGCGGTGTTCGATCAGCGATTCGGTCGAGCCCAGCGAGGTCGCATTGGTAAACAGACGCAGGCGTCCGGCGACGGCCAGTGCCGCCGCCTCGCCACCCTCGACCTCGAACGACAGCATGCCGCCGAAGTCGCGCATCTGCGCGGCGGCGATGGCGTGCTGCGGGTGGCCCGGCAGGCCGGGGTAATGCACGGCCGACACCTGCGGATGCGCGTCGAGAACCGCGGCGATCTCCATCGCACTGCGGCAATGCCAATGCATCCGCGCCGGCAGCGTCCGGACGCCGCGCAGGATCATCCAGGCGGCGAACGGCGACGCGGTGGCGCCGGCCAGCAGGCGCAGTCCGTGGCAGGCCGCGGCCTGGTCGTCGTCCTCCCGGAACGCCAGGACGCCGCCCATCACGTCACCGTGTCCGCCCAGGTACTTGGTCGCCGAGTGCAGGACGATGTCGGCTCCCAGCGCCAGTGGCTGCTGCAGCACGGGCGAGGCGAACGTGCCGTCGACCAGCAGCCGGGCACCCACCTCGTGGGCGATGCCGGCCAGCGCGGCGATGTCGCACACCTTCATCAGCGGATTGGAGGGGGTCTCGGCCCACAGCAGGCTGGTCTCCGGACGCAGGGCGGCGCGCACCGCGTCCAGATCGGTGAAGTCGACCAGCGTGCAGGTCAGGCCCCAGCGCGGAAACTGCTGGGACGCCAGCGCGCGGAACGAGAAATAGCTGTCGTCGCACAGCAGCACATGGCTGCCCGCCGGCAGTGTCTGCAGTGCAGTGGCGCCGGCGGCCATCCCGGTCGGAAACAGCAGCGCGCGCGCTGCACCGTCCAGCGCGGCCAGCACGCGCTCGGTCTCGCTCTGCGTGGGGTTGTCGTAGCGCTGGTAGAGAAAACCCTGCGGCAGCTGTCCGTCCGGCGTGTGGGCGAACGTGGTCGCCAGCTGCAACGGGACGGCCAGTGCACCGCTGGCGGGATCGGGTTGGCTGCCTGCACGGGCGGCGAGGGTCTCGATGCGGGACATGCGGCGCTCCGGAACGGGGGAGTCCGGGATTCTAGGCTGCATGCGGCGCCGGACCGCGGCCGGTGTGCGATCGCCGATGGCGGTGCCGCACCGCCGGTCCGATAATGTCCGGCCGGTTGGCACCTGCCTGCACCTGTCCCGCACTGCCGCGGACGGATGCGGCGGCCGCCGATCCCCCAAGATGGAAACGCCCACGCCATGAATGCCTCCACGCCGTCGTCGGACGCCGCCGATCTCATCGCCCTCGCCCAGCGCCACGTGCTGCCCGTCTACCGGCCACGCGAGCTCGTGCTCGAGCGTGGCGACGGCGCGCGCGTCTGGGACAGCGAAGGCCGCGAGTACGTCGATCTGTCGGCCGGCATCGCGGTTTGCGGCCTCGGCCACAACGATCCTGATCTCGTTGCCGCACTGGTCGAACAGGCCGGCAAGCTGTGGCACACCAGCAACGTGTTCTTCAGCGAACCGCCGCTGCGGCTGGCCGCCGAACTGGTCGAGGCCAGCGGCTTCGCCACGCGCACCTTCCTGTGCAACTCGGGCGCCGAAGCCAACGAGGCTGCGATCAAGCTCGTGCGCAAGTGGGCCACCGCGCAGGGCCGCAGCCCCGATCGCCGCGTCATCGTGACCGCACGTGGCAGCTTCCACGGCCGCACGCTGGCCGCAGTCACCGCGACCGCGCAGCCCAAGTACCAGGCCGGCTACGAGCCGCTGCCCGGCGGCTTCCGCTATGTCGACTTCAACGACATCGCCCAGCTCGAAGCCGCGATGGCCGATGGCGACGTCGCCGCGGTGATGCTCGAACCCGTACAGGGCGAAGGCGGCGTCATGCCCGCCGCCGACGGCTATCTGGCCGCAGTGCGCGCGCTGTGCGATCGCTTTGATGCGCTGCTGGTGCTCGACGAAATCCAGTGCGGCATGGGCCGCACCGGCACGCTGTTCGCGCATCCCCAGGATGGCGTCGTGCCCGACATCGTCACGCTGGCCAAGGCGCTCGGCGGCGGCTTCCCGATCGGCGCCCTGCTGGCCGGTCCGAAGGTCGCCGAGGCCATGCAGTTCGGCGATCACGGCACCACCTTCGGCGGTAACCCGCTTGCCGCCGCCGTCGCGCGCGTTGCGTTGCGCAAGCTGGCCTCGCCGGAAATCGCCGCCAACGTGGAACGCCAGTCACGTGCGCTGCGCGACGGCCTCGCCGCACTCGATGCCGAGTTCGGCCTGTTCTCGGAAGTCCGTGGTCGCGGTCTGATGCTCGGCGCCGTGCTGAGTCCCGAGCATGCCGGCAAGGCTGCGACGATCCTCGACCACGCCGCGCGCCACGGCCTGCTGGTGCTGCAGGCCGGTCCCGACGTGCTGCGGTTCGTGCCGGCGTTGAACATCACCGATGCCGACATCGCCGACGGCCTTGCGCGGTTGCGTGCGGCGATCGTCGACCATCTGGCCGATCAGACCAGCCCGTAACGCCGCAATACCGTCCGCATCGACCGCGCGTCGACCACCGTGTCGGCGTGCAGTCCCGCCGCGCGTGCGCCCTGCACGTTGACGAACAGGTCGTCGACGAACAGCGTGTCCTGCGCGCGCACGTCGAACTGCGCGAGCGCGTGGTCGAAGATCGCGCGGTCCGGTTTGCGCACGCCTAGGACGCCGCTGCACAGCACGCGGCCTTCGAGCATCGGGAACAGCGGCGCGGCGATGCGGGGGATCGCATCCAGCATCAACGCGCCGTTGTTGGTCAGCACGCCGACCTGCGTGCGGGAGGCGACAGACGCGACGAGTTCCAGTGCGATCAGGTCCGCCTGTGTCCCGGCGATGCGCGCACTGATCCAGATGTTCGCATCGATGGTGCAACCAAGATCCGCACCCAGCTGCTGCAGATAGGCCGCCGTATCGAGCGCACCGCTGTCGTAGGCGCGCTCCAGTCCCGAGTCGAGCAACACCTCCGACGCGCGCGCCGGCGTGCAGCCGGCAACGCGCGCCAGATGCGCGAGGCGCGCGGCGTGCGAATAGCGCGCCAGCACGCCATCGAAGTCGAACAGCACCAGCCGCAGCGGCGGTGGGGTCATGCGGCGAGTTCGGCGAACGCCTCGCGTGCGGCAGCGATGGTCGCCTCGATCACCGAGGCATCGTGCGCCGACGACATGAAGCCGGCTTCGAACGCCGATGGCGCCAGGAACACGCCGCGCGCCAGCATCGCGTGGAAGAAGCGGTTGAACGCGGCGGTGTCGCAGGCGACGGCCTGCGAGTAGGTGTCGACGTAGGCCGCATCGGTGAAGAACAGGCCGAACATGCCGCCGACGCGCGTGGTGGTGAACGGCACGCCTGCATCGCGCGCCGCGGCTTCAAGTCCGTCGCACAGCAGGTTCGAACTGGCTTCGAGCGCGTCGTGGAAGCCGGGCTCCGACACCAGATCCAGCATCGCCAGGCCAGCGGCCATCGCGACCGGATTGCCGCTCAGCGTACCGGCCTGGTAAATCGGCCCGGCCGGCGCGATCTGCTCCATCAGTTCGCGGCGTCCGCCGTAAGCACCGACCGGCATGCCGCCGCCGATGATCTTGCCGAAGGTGCTGAGATCCGGCGTCACGCCGTAACGCTCCTGCGCGCCGCCGAGCGCGACGCGGAAGCCGGTCATCACCTCGTCGAAGATCAGCAGCGCGCCGTGCTGCGTGCACAGCTCGCGCAGGTGCTGCAGATAGCCATCACGCGGCGGCAGGCAGTTGGCGTTGCCGACCACCGGCTCGATGATCAGGCCGGCGATGTCTGCGCCGACTTCGTCGAACAGCGCGGTGGCCGCGTCGAAATCGTTGTAGGGCAGGGTCAGCGTCAAATCGGCCAGCGCCTTCGGCACGCCCGGCGAAGTCGGCACGCCGAGGGTCAGCGCGCCGCTGCCGGCCTTGACCAGGAACGAGTCGCCGTGGCCGTGGTAGCAGCCCTCGAACTTGACGATGCAGGTGCGGCCCGTCGCGCCACGCGCGAGTCGGATCGCCGACAGCGTGGCTTCGGTGCCGGAGTTCACCATGCGCACCATTTCCATCGATGGCACCAGCGCGGTCAGGCGCTCGGCCATCGTGATCTCCGCTTCAGTCGGGGCACCGAACGAGAGACCGTCACCGATCGAGCGCTTGACCGCCTGGCGCACGTTCGCGTGGTTGTGGCCGACGATCATCGGCCCCCATGAGCCCACGTAATCGATGTAGCGGTTGCCGTCGACGTCGAACAGATACGGGCCGTCCGCGCGCTGCACGAAGAAGGGCTCGCCGCCGACCGACTTGAACGCGCGTACCGGCGAATTGACGCCGCCCGGAAGCAGGGTGCGGGCGCGTTCGAACAGGGCATGCGAGCGGGACGTATCCATGGAGACTCCAGAAAGAAAAAGGTTCAAAGGCCGAATGCGGCGCGGTAGGCGTGCGCGGCGGCGGCCGGATGGCGAGCGGCGAAGACGCCGCTGATGACAGCGACGAGATCGGCGCCGGCGGCTGCAAGCTGGCGCGCATTCTCCGGCGTGATGCCGCCGATCGCCACCCGCGGCACGCCGAGCACCTCCGCATCGCGCAGCAGGGATTTGCGCGCGACGCGGGCGTCGGGCTTGGTCGGTGACGGGAAAAACGCGCCGAAGGCGACGTAGCTGGCGCCGGCCTCGACCGCGCGCTGCGCCAAGGTGATGTCGTCGTAGCAGGAGGCGCCGAGGATCGCGTCGGCACCCAGGGCCGCACGCGCATCGATCAACGCGCCGTCGTCCTCACCCAGATGCGCGCCGTCCGCGCCGAGATCGGCCGCGAGCCGCCAGTCGTCGTTGACGATCAACGGCACACCGGTCGCGCGGCACAGCGGCAGCAGGGCCTGCACCTGCGCCCGGCGCAACGCGGCATCGGCGCGTTTGTTCCGGTACTGCAGCCACGTGGCGTGCGGCAGCACGGCCGCGACCTGGGCCAGCAGCTGCGCGGTCTCGGGCTCATCGGGCGTGAGCAGGTACAGGCCGCGTGGCGCGGACGGGGAGGCGTTCATCGACGTGGGTTCCGGTGGGGGGAGCGCGATGGGACAATGCGGCTCCGTTTCCAATGCCGCATGTGGTCATTATCCGATGAACGATCCGACGACGCAGGGCGCCTACCAGACATGGATGTGCGTGGTCTGCGGTTTCATCTACGACGAGGCCGTCGGCATTCCGGACGAGGGCATCGCCCCGGGCACGCGCTGGGAGGATGTGCCTGATACCTGGACCTGTCCCGATTGCGGCGTCACCAAGGACGACTTCGAGATGATGACGCTCTGAGATGCGAGGCCGGCGCCCAGTGCCGGCAATCAGTGCGCGCGATCGCGTGTCAGACCGATCCGCACCAGCTGTTCGCGGACCGAATCCACATCGGCCGCATCCGGATGACGCTGCACGTACTGGCCGAGATCCTCCCGCGCGCCGGACACATGGCCCAGCGCCAGATAGCCCAGTCCGCGGTCACGCAACGCATCCGGCGCACCGGGTGCCAGCGCCAGCAGTCGATCGGCGCACCGTACCGCCCGGACCCAGTCTTCCGCTTCGGCATAAGTGCCATGCAGGTTGCGCAGCATGCGGGCCAGCATTGTCCGGGGCGTCGCCGGACGCAGCAGCCCCGCCAGCGTGTCGTCGTCGGGCGGCCCGCCATCGAGATGCGGCGAGGCGCGGTCCCGCAGCTCCTCCAGATCCAGCGGGCGACCGCCGTTGAACGGATCCATCACCAGCATGCTGTCACCGACCGGCAGCCGGACCAGGAAGTGCCCGGGGAACGAGATCCCGTCCAGCGGCACGCCGAGGCGCCGCGCCACCTCCATCTGGATCACAGCCAGGGCGATCGGGTTGCCGAGCCGCCGTGCGATCACTTCATTGAGATAGCTGTTGCGCGGGTCGTAATAGCTGTCGTGGTTGCCGGCGTAGCCGACCTCCTCGAACAGATGCCGGTTGATCGCCTGCATCTTCAGTGGCGGCTGCACGATCGTGTCGACCTCGATCTGCAGGTGCCGGACATGCGACGCCAGCGCCGCATCGCAATCTGCAACATCCAGTGCGGGGTACTCGTCGCGCGCGATCAGCAGCGTGCAGGCGAACAACGGGACCGCGGCATCCGCGGTGCCTGGCAGCGATGTCCAGTCGGGCAGATCCAATGCATTACTCATGGTGTCGAAGCCTGCATGGTGATCCTGACCACAGTAGACAAGCGGATCAGGGCGCCGGGATCGATGGCGACAGCATCAGCGTCTCGCCGTCCTTCAGACCGATCCGTGCCGCCTCGCCTGCATTGAGTTCCAGCACATAGCGCGCAGGACCTGTGCTCGGATAAGGCGGACACCGGTTGCCGGCCGAGCACGGCGGTACGTCGCGCTGCTGCGACACCAGCCTGCGTGCATCGTCGAAGTAAAGGATGTCGAGCGCGATGCGGGTGTTCTTCATCCAGTAGGCCTGCGGCGCCTCGCTTTCATGGATGAAGAGCATCCCGTGATCTGCTGCCATGGTGTCGCGGAACATCAGTCCGCGCGCGCGCGCCTCGTCGGTCGCGGCGATCTCGACCGTGTAGCGGTTGCCCGCAAGTTCGACCCAGTCGCCACCGCTTGCACATGCAGGCAGCAGGCAGGACGCGAGCAGGGAGAGCAGAAGAAGGCGTAGAGCGCGCATGGAAGCACCGGAGGGATGGACTGCATCCACCTTCGTCATGCGCTCTTCAAGCGTCAAGAAAAAAATCTTGCACGAAGGGTTCCCAAACCGGTTTCGTCTATGCATAATTCGCCCCCCGCTTGACGGGCTGCTCTTCGGGGCGGCGGGCCAAGCGGGGAAGAGGAAGGAAACGCGGCTTCACGCGGTGTTGACAGACTCGAGGGTCGCGGTAATATGTGCGGCTCGCTT